>NZ_PVBS01000028.1 GCF_002980575.1 Sphingobacterium gobiense | reverse complement strand
GCCAGGATCAAACTCTCCATTGTAAAAATGTAATTTGACCCCGGTCATCTTCTTATGACCGGATCGTCAGTAAATGTACTGTACGGCCCGGACCGAAAAAATTGTCTCTTATCTTACAACTTTCCCCCATCAAGGGTACTCGCTGCGCTACATGATCATCTATCTTAAAGAACTTCTGCACCTCCGCTTCGCGCTTCGGCTATCGTAGACCGTACTTCAATAAAGCACGGAATCT
>NZ_PVBS01000027.1 GCF_002980575.1 Sphingobacterium gobiense | reverse complement strand
TTTTTCCCAATATGTCAAAGAACGTTACATCCCCCTAAATAGGGGAACGAAAGTGGAGAATAACGGATTCGAACCGTTGACCCCCTGCGTGCAAGGCAGGTGCTCTAGCCAGCTGAGCTAATTCCCCTGTTTCAGTTATAGATCATCATGTATAACTATCAATGGTAGTCCCGAGCAGATTTGAACTGCTGACCCCTACATTATCAGTGTAGTGCTCTAACCAACTGAGCTACGGGACTCTTTAGCCCCG
>NZ_PVBS01000026.1 GCF_002980575.1 Sphingobacterium gobiense | reverse complement strand
CACCCGTACAGCCGGTGGACGCCGGTTCCGAGGGCAAGCAGTCCCTCTGGGGCATCTTCATTGCCGGGCTGCTGGGCGGTTTTGCGGCCTTCATCATGCCCTGCATATTCCCCATGGTCCCGCTGACGGTCAGTTTCTTCACCAAACAGAGCGGCTCCCGCGCCAGGGGGATATCCCGGGCGCTGCTCTACGGGCTGTTCATCATCGTGATCTACGTCGCACTGGGCATGCTCATCACCATAGCCTTCGGCTCCG
>NZ_PVBS01000025.1 GCF_002980575.1 Sphingobacterium gobiense | reverse complement strand
GGTAGTACTGGGTTTCCTGGAGCTGGCACTGGCACTCAAGTTCCTGTCCAACGTAGACCTTGCCTACCACTGGAACTGGCTGGACAGGGAAGTATTCCTGGCCCTGTGGATAGCCATCTTCGGGATGTTGGGGCTGTACCTGATCGGCAAGATACGCTTTGCGCACGACAGTCCCCTGCAGCACCTGTCCGTTACCCGGACCATACTGGCAGTGACGGTGTTCGCCTTCGTGGTGTACATGGTGCCGGGCATGTG
>NZ_PVBS01000024.1 GCF_002980575.1 Sphingobacterium gobiense | reverse complement strand
GCTGGGAGTTGCTGTTGAACACGGAAGCCTGAAAATCGCTGTTCTTCTTGCCGATGGTATTTATCTTCTTGCCGGAGTACTCCGAGACATACTGTTCCTGTGGCGCCAGCTCTGTCCTGTCGTCCACGAACAGTTCCACCATCACGAACCCCTCGCGGAGCAGTGCGGCCACCTTCGGGTCGGTCCACACATTGGCCTCCATCTTGCGGCAGTTGACACAGTTCCAGCCCGTGAAGTCGATCAGCACCGGTTTGT
>NZ_PVBS01000023.1 GCF_002980575.1 Sphingobacterium gobiense | reverse complement strand
TCTGGCGGGCTTGACTGCTCTGTTCGGAATGGGAAGAGGTAGACACCGCCGATATAGGCACCTGAATATCTTTTTAGTGATGAATTATAAGTGATAAATGATGAGTCACTATAGCTTATAATTCATAGCTATTAAATTGACAGTTATCGGGAAAAAAAGCGAACAAAAAAAGAGGACAAAGGAACTTTCCGGCGCGGAAAGCTTCGGGCTATTAGTACCGCTCGGCTATGGTATCTCTACCTTTACACCTGCGGC
>NZ_PVBS01000022.1 GCF_002980575.1 Sphingobacterium gobiense | reverse complement strand
CAGCTAGGATGTTGGCTTGGAAGCAGCCATTCATTTAAAGAGTGCGTAACAGCTCACTAGTCGAGCGGCCGGGCGTGGATAATAAACGGGCATCAAGAACGGTACCGAAGCTATGGACTGGTAGAATCATCTACCATTGGTAGGGGAGCATTCCATGTGGGGCGAATCGCCAGGGTGACCTGGCGTGGACCGCATGGAAAAGCAAATGTAGGCATGAGTAACGATAAGGCGGGTGGGAAACCCGCCCACCGAAAG
>NZ_PVBS01000021.1 GCF_002980575.1 Sphingobacterium gobiense | reverse complement strand
CAGCTAGGATGTTGGCTTGGAAGCAGCCATTCATTTAAAGAGTGCGTAACAGCTCACTAGTCGAGCGGCCGGGCGTGGATAATAAACGGGCATCAAGAACGGTACCGAAGCTATGGACTGGTAGAATGATCTACCATTGGTAGGGGAGCATTCCATGTGGGGCGAATCGCCAGGGTGACCTGGCGTGGACCGCATGGAAAAGCAAATGTAGGCATGAGTAACGATAAGGCGGGTGGGAAACCCGCCCACCGAAAG
>NZ_PVBS01000020.1 GCF_002980575.1 Sphingobacterium gobiense | reverse complement strand
CTCGCGTATCATCGAATTAAACCACATGCTCCTCCGCTTGTGCGGGCCCCCGTCAATTCCTTTGAGTTTCAGCCTTGCGGCCGTACTCCCCAGGTGGATGACTTAACGCTTTCGCTTGGACGCTAACACTATATCGCTAACATCGAGTCATCATCGTTTAGGGCGTGGACTACCAGGGTATCTAATCCTGTTCGATCCCCACGCTTTCGTGCATCAGCGTCAATGCTGGGCTAGACAGCTGCCTTCGCAATCGGGG
>NZ_PVBS01000019.1 GCF_002980575.1 Sphingobacterium gobiense | reverse complement strand
CTCGCGTATCATCGAATTAAACCACATGCTCCTCCGCTTGTGCGGGCCCCCGTCAATTCCTTTGAGTTTCAGCCTTGCGGCCGTACTCCCCAGGTGGATGACTTAACGCTTTCGCTTGGACGCTAACGGTATATCGCTAACATCGAGTCATCATCGTTTAGGGCGTGGACTACCAGGGTATCTAATCCTGTTCGATCCCCACGCTTTCGTGCATCAGCGTCAATGCTGGGCTAGACAGCTGCCTTCGCAATCGGGG
>NZ_PVBS01000018.1 GCF_002980575.1 Sphingobacterium gobiense | reverse complement strand
CGGAGCCGAAGGCTATGGTGATGAGCATGCCCAGTGCGACGTAGATCACGATGATGAACAGCCCGTAGAGCAGCGCCCGGGATATCCCCCTGGCGCGGGAGCCGCTCTGTTTGGTGAAGAAACTGACGGTCAGCGGGACCATGGGGAATATGCAGGGCATGATGAAGGCCGCAAAACCGCCCAGCAGCCCGGCAATGAAGATGCCCCAGAGGGACTGCTTGCCCTCGGAACCGGCGTCCACCGGCTGTACGGGTGCACCGGACGC
>NZ_PVBS01000017.1 GCF_002980575.1 Sphingobacterium gobiense | reverse complement strand
AGGGGGTCAACGGTTCGAATCCGTTATTCTCCACTTTCGTTCCCCTATTTAGGGGGATGTAACGTTCTTTGACATATTGGGAAAAAGAGAAGACACAAGAGAAGACAGAGGAAGTCCTCGGGCGGTTAATGCCGTCAGGGGACGGAGGCAGTCCGTCTGCCAGGCAAAAGGGGCAGCGGACGGAAGAAAGTAAATAAGGGCACACGGGGGATGCCTAGGCTCCCAGAGGCGAAGAAGGACGCGACAAGCTGCGATAAGCCGCGGGGATC
>NZ_PVBS01000016.1 GCF_002980575.1 Sphingobacterium gobiense | reverse complement strand
GCCGCAGGTGTAAAGGTAGAGATACCATAGCCGAGCGGTACTAATAGCCCGAAGCTTTCCGCGCCGGAAAGTTCCTTTGTCCTCTTTTTTTGTTCGCTTTTTTTCCCGATAACTGTCAATTTAATAGATATGAATTATAAGCTATAGTGACTCATCATTTATCACTTATAATTCATCACTAAAAAGATATTCAGGTGCCTATATCGGCGGTGTCTACCTCTTCCCATTCCGAACAGAGCAGTCAAGCCCGCCAGAGCCGATGGTACTGCCGTAAAAGGTGGGAGAGTAGGTCGGTGCCGGTTTTTATACGGAGCCCCTTCAGATTTCTGAAGGGGCTTTTTT
>NZ_PVBS01000015.1 GCF_002980575.1 Sphingobacterium gobiense | reverse complement strand
CGCGGAGCAGTGCGGCCACCTTCGGGTCGGTCCACACATTGGCCTCCATCTTGCGGCAGTTGACACAGTTCCAGCCCGTGAAGTCGATCAGCACCGGTTTGTTCAGCTCTCTGGCCGCGGCAAGCCCCTCCTCGTAGTCGTAGTACGGATCAAATCCCTTGGGGGTGCCCCGGTCGTGGAAGATCTCGTAATATTTTTTCTTCTCCGTGCCGGCGCTTGCCGCAGGGGCTGCCCCGAAGTTCACCGTGGAGAGGTCGAAGTCCTGCGTGGCCGAGGGCGGCAGGAATGCCGAGATCGACTTGAGCGGTGCCCCCCACATGCCCGGCACCATGTACACCACGAAGGCGAACACCGTCACT
>NZ_PVBS01000014.1 GCF_002980575.1 Sphingobacterium gobiense | reverse complement strand
CCCCGCGGCTTATCGCAGCTTGTCGCGTCCTTCTTCGCCTCTGGGAGCCTAGGCATCCCCCGTGTGCCCTTATTTACTTTCTTCCGTCCGCTGCCCCTTTTGCCTGGCAGACGGACTGCCTCCGCCCTCTGACGGTATAAACCGCCCGAGGACTTCCTCTGTCTTCTCTTGTGTCTTCTCTTTTTCCCAATATGTCAAAGAACGTTTTCCGGGAACCCCTCACAGCGGCCGGACCCTGCAGCAGAAAGCATGGCGGACCATGGAACCTTATGCAGGGAAGGACCGGAGGACATTCCCGAACAGCGGCACCGTCAGGTACGACCCTGACGGTGCCCGTCTCTTCTTCCTTAATGACAGGATGATCATCAATGTGCGCAGCAAGTCCGGTCCGGACGCTCCAGAAAGGAGGTATTCCAGCCGCACCTTCCGGTACGGCTACCTTGTTACGACTTAGCCCCAATTACCAGTATTGCCCTAACACGCTCCTTGCGGTTACAT
>NZ_PVBS01000013.1 GCF_002980575.1 Sphingobacterium gobiense | reverse complement strand
GTCAGTTTCTTCACCAAACAGAGCGGCTCCCGCGCCAGGGGGATATCCCGGGCGCTGCTCTACGGGCTGTTCATCATCGTGATCTACGTCGCACTGGGCATGCTCATCACCATAGCCTTCGGCTCCGATGCGCTCAACGCCCTGTCCACCAACGGTGTCTTCAACTTTCTGTTCTTCCTGATACTGGTGGTCTTCGCGGCATCCTTCTTCGGGGCCTTCGAACTTACCCTGCCCAGCTCCTTTGTCAACAGGATAGATGCCCAGTCGGACAGGGGCGGGCTACTCGGGCTTTTCTTCATGGCCTTCAGCCTGGCACTGGTGTCCTTCTCCTGTACCGGGCCGATCATCGGCACGCTGCTGGTGGAGGCGGCATCCAAGGGCGAGCGCCTTGGGCCTGCCGTGGGCATGCTCGGCTTCTCGGTGGCCCTTGCCATACCCTTCGTGATCTTCGCCTTCTTCCCCTCCATGCTGAAGTCCCTGCCCAAATCGGGCGGCTGGCTCAACAGCGTCAAGGTAGTACTGGGTTTCCTGGAGCTGGCACTGGCACTCAAGTTCCTGTCCAACGTAGACCTTGCCTACCACTGGAACTGGCTGGACAGGGAAGTATTCCTGGCCCTGTGGATAGCCATCTTCGGGATG
>NZ_PVBS01000012.1 GCF_002980575.1 Sphingobacterium gobiense | reverse complement strand
GATCCCCGCGGCTTATCGCAGCTTGTCGCGTCCTTCTTCGCCTCTGGGAGCCTAGGCATCCCCCGTGTGCCCTTATTTACTTTCTTCCGTCCGCTGCCCCTTTTGCCTGGCAGACGGACTGCCTCCGCCCCCTGACGGTATAAACCGCCCGAGGACTTCCTCTGTCTTCTCTTGTGTCTTCTCTTTTTCCCAATATGTCAAAGAACGTTACATCCCCCTAAATAGGGGAACGAAAGTGGAGAATAACGGATTCGAACCGTTGACCCCCTGCGTGCAAGGCAGGTGCTCTAGCCAGCTGAGCTAATTCCCCCTGTTTCAGTTATAGATCATCATGTATAACTATCAATGGTAGTCCCGAGCAGATTTGAACTGCTGACCCCTACATTATCAGTGTAGTGCTCTAACCAACTGAGCTACGGGACTCTTTAGCCCCGTATCACGCGGTACCAGGTGCACCGTCGCCCGGGAGCTCAATACCTCTGGATATCTCCAGTTGTCTCTCCTGATAATCAACGATCATGTATGTTGCGCAGCAAGTCCGGTCCGGACGCTCCAGAAAGGAGGTATTCCAGCCGCACCTTCCGGTACGGCTACCTTGTTACGACTTAGCCCCAATTACCAGTATTGCCCTAACACGCTCCTTGCGGTTACAT
>NZ_PVBS01000010.1 GCF_002980575.1 Sphingobacterium gobiense | reverse complement strand
GGGGAAAGTTGTAAGATAAGAGACAATTTTTTCGGTCCGGGCCGTACAGTACATTTACTGACGATCCGGTCATAAGAAGATGACCGGGGTCAAATTACATTTTTACAATGGAGAGTTTGATCCTGGCTCAGGATGAACGCTAGCGGCAGGCCTAATACATGCAAGTCGGACGGGATTGCGCCTTAGCTTGCTAAGGTGCATGAGAGTGGCGCACGGGTGCGTAACGCGTGAGCAACCTGCCCATGTCAGGGGGATAGCCCGTTGAAAGACGGATTAACACCGCATGAAGATACTTACCGGCATCGGTATGTATCCAAATATTCATAGGACATGGATGGGCTCGCGTGGCATTAGCTAGTTGGTGCGGTAACGGCGCACCAAGGCGATGATGCCTAGGGGCTCTGAGAGGAGAATCCCCCACACTGGTACTGAGACACGGACCAGACTCCTACGGGAGGCAGCAGTAGGGAATATTGGTCAATGGGCGGGAGCCTGAACCAGCCATGCCGCGTGCGGGATGAAGGCCCTATGGGTCGTAAACCGCTTTTATACGGGAACAACCGCAGCTACGTGTAGCTGTCTGAGTGTACCGTAGGAATAAGGATCGGCTAACTCCGTGCCAGCAGCCGCGGTAATACGGAGGATCCGAGCGTTATCCGGAATTATTGGGTTTAAAGGGTGCGTAGGCGGCTCGTTAAGTCAGGGGTGAAATACAGCGGCTCAACCGTTGCAGTGCCTTTGATACTGACGAGCTTGAATCTGGCCGAAGACGGCGGAACGGGACAAGTAGCGGTGAAATGCATAGATATGTCCCAGAACCCCGATTGCGAAGGCAGCTGTCTAGCCCAGCATTGACGCTGATGCACGAAAGCGTGGGGATCGAACAGGATTAGATACCCTGGTAGTCCACGCCCTAAACGATGATGACTCGATGTTAGCGATATA
>NZ_PVBS01000009.1 GCF_002980575.1 Sphingobacterium gobiense | reverse complement strand
ATTCTACCAGTCCATAGCTTCGGTACCGTTCTTGATGCCCGTTTATTATCCACGCCCGGCCGCTCGACTAGTGAGCTGTTACGCACTCTTTAAATGAATGGCTGCTTCCAAGCCAACATCCTAGCTGTCTGGGCAGCCGGACCTCGTTAGATCAACTTAGAACGGATTTGGGGACCTTAGCTGATGGTCTGGGTTCTTTCCCTCTCGGCCTTGGACCTTAGCACCCAAAGCCTCACTGCCGGACATATTTAACGGCATTCGGAGTTCGTCTGGATTTGGTAGGATTTGACTCCCCCGCACCCAATCGGTAGCTCTACCTCCGTTAAACTTAAGTCCGACGCTGTTCCTAAAAACATTTCGGGGAGTACGAGCTATTTCCCAGTTTGATTGGCCTTTCACCCCTACCCTCAGGTCATCCGGAAACTTTTCAACGTTTATCGGTTCGGTCCTCCATTGCGTGTTACCGCAACTTCAACCTGCCCAAGGGTAGATCACTAGGTTTCGCGTCTGCCCCGCCCGACTCTACGCCCTGTTAGGACTCGCTTTCGCTCCGGCTCCCCCGCTGAACGGGTTAACCTTGCCGGACAGGAGCAACTCGTAGGCTCATTATGCAAAAGGCACGCCGTCACGGAATAATTCCGCTCCGACCGATTGTAAGCACACGGTTTCAGGTTCTTTTCACTCCCCTGTTCGGGGTCCTTTTCACCTTTCCCTCACGGTACTGGTCCACTATCGGTCTCCCAGGAGTATTTAGCCTTGGCGGATGGTGCCGCCGGATTCACTCAGGATTTCTCCGGTCCCGAGCTACTCAGGATACCACTATGCCAATAATCTTTACCCGTACGGGGCTGTCACCCGTACCGCGCAGTTTCCCACCTGCTTCCGGTTCATCATATCGTACAATATCGTGGTCCTACAACCCCTTACATGCCGTAACATGAAAGGTTTGGGCTGTTCCGCGTTCGCTCGCCACTACTTGCGGAATCACTCTTGTTTTCTTCTCCTGCGCCTACTTAGATGTTTCAGTTCAGCGCGTTCGCCTCCATTAACCATAGCTAACGGATGACATGCCTTCAGCATGCCGGGTTGCCCCATTCGGAAATCCGCGGATCGATTCGTATGTGCCGATCCCCGCGGCTTATCGCAGCTTGTCGCGTCCTTCTTCGCCTCTGGGAGCCTAGGCATCCCCCGTGTGCCCTTATTTACTTTCTTCCGTCCGCTGCCCCTTTTGCCTGGCAGACGGACTGCCTCCG
>NZ_PVBS01000008.1 GCF_002980575.1 Sphingobacterium gobiense | reverse complement strand
CTATTAAATTGACAGTTATCGGGAAAAAAAGCGAACAAAAAAAGAGGACAAAGGAACTTTCCGGCGCGGAAAGCTTCGGGCTATTAGTACCGCTCGGCTATGGTATCTCTACCTTTACACCTGCGGCCTATCAACGTGGTAGTCTCCCACGGCCCTGTAAGGAAGCCTAATCTCGTGGCGGGTTTCGCACTTAGATGCTTTCAGCGCTTATCCACACCGCACGTAGCTACCCAGCCGTACACCTGGCGGCATAACTGGTTCACCAGAGGTGCGTCCAGCCCGGTCCTCTCGTACTAAGGCCAGACCCACTCAGACTTCCAACGCCCACAACAGATAGGGACCGAACTGTCTCGCGACGTTCTGAACCCAGCTCGCGTGCCACTTTAATGGGCGAACAGCCCAACCCTTGGGACCTTCTCCAGCCCCAGGATGTGACGAGCCGACATCGAGGTGCCAAACCTCCCCGTCGATATGAGCTCTTGGGGGAGATCAGCCTGTTATCCCCAGAGTACCTTTTATCCTTTGAGCGATGGCCCTTCCATACGGAACCACCGGATCACTATGTCCGTCTTTCGACCCTGATCGGCTTGTAGGCCCCACAGTCAAGCAAGCTTTTGCCATTGCACTCCGCGTACGGTTACCAAGCGTACTGAGCTTACCTTTGAAAGCCTCCGTTACCTTTTTGGAGGCGACCACCCCAGTCAAACTACCCACCAAACAATGTCCCCCTAATTTTAAGGGTTAGGGAACCCGTACGCAAAGGGCGGTATTTCAAGGACGATTCCACGGTTCCTGGCGAAACCGCTTCGATATCTCCCGCCTATCCTACACATCACGTACAGGTCCACAATGTTAAGCTATAGTGAAGGTTCATGGGGTCTTTCCGTCCCGTTGCGGGTAGCCGGCGTCTTCACCGGCACCACAATTTCACCGAGCCCATGGCTGAGACAGCGCCCAGATCGTTACACCATTCGTGCAGGTCGGAACTTACCCGACAAGGAATTTCGCTACCTTAGGACCGTTATAGTTACGGCCGCCGTTTACCGGGGCTTCGATTCAATGCTTCACCCGAAGGTTGACATCCCCTCTTAACCTTCCGGCACCGGGCAGGTGTCAGGCCTTATACTTCATCTTGCGATTTCGCAAAGCCATATGTTTTTGTTAAACAGTCGCCTGGGCCTTTTCACTGCGGCTGCTCATCGCTGAGACAGCGCCCCTTCTCCCGAAGTTACAGGGCCATTTTGCCGAGTTCCTTAGCCATGGTTAACTCGAGCACCTTAGGATCCTCTCCTCGACCACCTGTGTCGGTTTGCGGTACGGGCCTTATATACCTGGAGCTTAGCGGGTTTTCTCGGTAGTACGATTACCTGCACTATCTGCGCAGCCGAAGCTTTGCAGTACTGTCGGGTCTCGGCTGGTGCTGCGGATTTGCCTACAGCTCCAATACCTACCCCCTTCAACGCACTATTCCGTCAGTGCGCGGCAGTTCCACCTCTACGTCACCGCATCGCAGTATAAAAGGGTACCGGAATATTAACCGGTTGTCCATCGGCCATCCCCGTTCGGGTGGGCCTTAGGTCCCGACTGACCCTGATCCGATTAGCGTTGATCAGGAAACCTTGGTCTTTCGGTGGGCGGGTTTCCCACCCGCCTTATCGTTACTCATGCCTACATTTGCTTTTCCATGCGGTCCACGCCAGGTCACCCTGGCGATTCGCCCCACATGGAATGCTCCCCTACCAATGGTAGAT
>NZ_PVBS01000007.1 GCF_002980575.1 Sphingobacterium gobiense | reverse complement strand
CTATCCCGCAAGGACGGAAAGCCCTTTTTCGTCGGAAACATCCCAAAACACTGGAAATCTGGAGTATAGTTTTTGAAAACTCCCGCCCCGGGACCCGACGGGGACAGAACCAAGGCAGCCAGCCACATCAGCTATGTTTAACATTCGGTAAAAACCAAGTCACTATACCAATGAGCGGAAGATAAGCGCAAATTCGAAACACATGTTCAATACTGGTATAATCCGCCAGCCAACCCAGAAAAGCAGACCCTAACCCCGCGATTCCAAAAGCAAATCCGAAAAATAATCCCGCAATCATTCCCACTTTACCAGGAACCAAATCGGTAGCATACACTAAGATGGCAGAAAAAGCAGAAGAGATTATCACCCCGATAGTGATTGCTAATATAACTGTAAGCGTCAAACCAACATGCGGCAACACCAAGGTGAAAGGGGCCGCACCTAAAATGGAAATCCATATAATCAATTTACGTCCAAACCGATCGCCTAGCGGACCACCTAGTATCGTTCCTACCGCGACTGCTGCAAGAAATGCAAATAAATAAAACTGTGAATCCTGAACACTTAAACCAAATTTACCTATTAAATAGAAGGTAAAGTAACTAGTCATGGATGTCATATAAATATATTTAGAGAAAATCAACACAAGCAAAATGATGATAGAGCTCACCACCTTACCGTGACTCAATATATACGTTCGACTGTCGGGCTTACGTACATTTACATTTGAGCGGCTCCCTAGCATTTCCTGCCGTTCTATATTCCCTTGATACCATTTCCCAACTATGGACAAAAGTAAAATCCCAATAAAAGCAATTAAACAAAACCATCGAATATGATCTTGTCCATGGGGTATAATGATTAATGCTGCCATTAGCGGACCAACGGCACTGCCTGCATTCCCACCTACTTGAAAAATAGATTGTGCAAGTCCCTTTTTGCCTCCCGAGGCAAGCTGGGCGACACGTGACGCTTCGGGATGGAAAACGGAGGAACCTATCCCCACCAAACAAACGGAAAGGAGAACCAGTAAATAATCCGAAGCTATCGATAATGACATCAATCCGATTAATGTAAACCCCATACCAATAGCAAGTGATCTTGGATTTGGTCTTTTATCGGTATAACGCCCCACAAAAGGCTGCAAAATTGAAGCAGACAATTGGAACGCCAACGTGATAAGACCAATCTGCGTAAAATTTAAATTAAAATCTTCCTTTAGCATCGGATAAATCGACGGTATAACTGCCTGCAATAAGTCATTGATAAAGTGCCCAAAGCTAATTGCGAACAAAATGCTGTATATCGTCCCCTTTACCATCGGATTTGTAGATGATCTTATTTCTGCTTTCATAATCGTTTCCTTCTAACGGATTTATATTTATTAAAATGAATGCGATTTACAACAAATTACAGACACGCGTCTGCTTTTGATAAACCTACACTATATTTCTATTGAAAATTATAATTTTTTGGCACAGAATTTGTATTAATTCTACCTCATAATTTAGGTTAATAATTGGTTTGGAAACCCTGAAGTCGCCCGACTTTGGGGTTTCTTTTCATTTATCCAATATCCGGTCGACCCGATTTTGTAGTTCGCGCACAATTTCTTCTTTAAACCACGGATTTTTTGCCATCCAAATAAAATTCCTTGGAGAAGGATGTGGTAATGGAAAATAACTAGGTAAATAGTCTTGATAATTTTTCACGGTTTCTGTCAACGACCTTCGCTTCCCCTCCATGAGGTAGTAGGATTGTGCATATCGACCTATTAGTAAGGTTAACTCAACCTTTTGCAATTGGGCCATCAAGCGTTCATGCCATAAAGGCGCGCATTCTGCGCGAGGAGGTAAATCTCCGCTTTTACCTTTTCCCGGATAACAAAATCCCATGGGTATAATAGCGAAATTTTCGGAATCATAGAATGTTTCTTCAGTAACCCCTAACCAACTCCTAAGTTCTCTTCCACTTTGATCGTCCCAAGGAATGCCCGATAAATGTACTTTCATTCCCGGAGCCTGTCCTATAATCAATATTTTTGATCGATCATTAACCGTCAACACTGGGTTAGCCCCTGCCGATAGTTTCGGCTCACAGATTGTACAACGTTTTATTTCCTTATATAATGCCTCAGTTTCCCTATTCATATATATTTCCGATTCCCGCTATTCATTATCTATCCTAGTACAACGTCCAATGACATCATTAAAATAAATCCTCCAATAAAACCTAAGGTTGCCCAATCCGAATCCTTATTCTGTTGCGCTTCGGGAATCACCTCCTCCACCACAACAAACATCATGGCACCGGCGGCAAACGCCAATGCATACGGTAATAATGGTGTAAAGAAGGCTACCGCGAACGCACCCAATACCGCAGCCATCGGCTCCACAACAGCGGAAAGCTGCCCATAATAAAAGCTCTTCCGTCGTGAAATTCCCATACGGCGCAAGGGCATAGCCACAGCAATACCTTCCGGGAAGTTCTGAAGCCCTATCCCCACCGCCAACGCCACAGCCCCGCCAATACTTGCTTCAGGGACGCCTGCTGCAACGGCTCCAAATAATACACCCACGGCAAGACCTTCTGGAATATTATGCAACGTTATCGCCAATACTAATAGGGTTGTTTTTTGCCACGGTGATTTTACACCCTCGACTTGCTTAAAATTAACATGAAAATGTGGCAATAATTTGTCGAGTGCAAAGAGAAATCCTGTTCCCATTAAAAAGCCTATAACAGCCGGTAATACTTGCATAAACCCCTCTCCCTCGCTCATTTCTATAGCTGGAATTAATAAACTCCATATACTTGCCGCCACCATAACACCCCCTGTGAAGCCTAGCATGGAATCGAGAAAATTACGATTCATCGTCTTAAAGAAAAAGACAAATGCTGCGCCTAAAGCTGTAACCAACCAAGTAAAGATAGAGGCATATAATGCTGCTAATACAGGATTTATTTCTGAAAGATAGTTAATAACATGATCCATTATTTATGCTTTGGGATATATCATGCACAAAGTTAATACAAAAAAATCCTGAAGCGGGGAACTTCAGGATTTTTCTACTAACCAATTATTAATTAACCTAAATTATGAAAAAAATTACTCTATTGTTATCTTTAAAACGCAGGGTCCCACACTTTATTTTTCCCAGCCACTCCATTTAACATCTTTTAACGATTTACCTCGTCTACTACCGAATCTTTATTATCCAATTGGTCAAAGACAGAATTTTGAGATATAAACTCCGGGACGACAGCTTTCAATTGACGAACAATTTCTAAATCATTATACTGTACTGATGCATCACTACACTCAACAAGGCTACATAGTATATCAATCTGTTTTCTTTTCGTTGACGAATCTTCTGTACAGACTTTAGCTATCATGATTTTTGGATGGTGTGTCTTAAGTGTATCCTCATTGTTGGCCAAAAGCTCCTCGTATATTTTTTCACCGGGCCTCAATCCCACAATCTTGATATCGATGTCTTGTGGATAACGATACCCTTTTAATTTAATCATACGTTTAGCTAAGTCTATAATTTTGACCGATTTCCCCATATCAAAAACAAAAATCTCCCCTCCTCTGCCCATGGTTCCAGCTTCTAGAACAAGCTGGCAAGCTTCCGGAATAGTCATAAAAAAGCGTGTGATATCTGGATGCGTTAGTGTTAACGGTCCACCTTTCGCAATTTGCTTTTCGAAAAGCGGGATAACCGAACCATTAGATCCTAATACATTTCCAAATCGTGTAATAATAAAATTGGTATCACGCTTTCCATTGCAAGAATTGACATAAATCTCTGCTGCCCGTTTGGAGGCCCCCATAACATTTGTTGGATTGACCGCTTTATCTGTAGAGATCATCACAAACTTATAGACGCCATATTCCATCGATAAATCGGCCATAACGCGGCTGCCATATACATTCGTCCAAACGGCTTCGTAAGGATTTGCCTCCATTAATGGCACGTGTTTATAAGCTGCTGCATGAAAAACTACATCAGGGGAATGAATTTCAAATATACGTCGCATAAACGTTTTGTCGCGTACATCTCCCACGATAAAACATGCTTCACTTGGATTAGAAGTATGGATAGTTTGTTGCACGTCATATAGCGCCGACTCAGCTTGATCCAATAGAATAATTCTCCTATAAGGAAGAATAGCAATCTGTCGCGCAAGCTCACTTCCGATAGAGCCAGCAGCACCTGTTATCAATATCGTCCGTCCTTTTAGCTCTTTTTCTACAACAGGGTTATCCAATTTAATGGGCTTTCTTCCCAAAAGGTCCTCAATTTGCAATTGACGAATTTGCCGTTTACCTCCTCCACTGAGTAAAGAACGGCCGGGCTGCATAATCTTAAGTTCGATATTCAAATTATGGAAATGGTCTGTCACGCGTGAGAGACGCTCTGGATTATCATTTTCCACAGCGATAATAACCTCGTCAACATCATTTTTCCGAACAAAATTTTCATCGATATCGGCGATATGTAAAATTCGTATCCCCCGTGAGTTTTTCCCCACTCTATTAGGTTTATCTTCCACAAATGCAATGACCTTATTTTTTGATCGAATATCGTCCTGCAGCATAGCATACGCTACCAACCCAGGTCTTGAAGCGCCAAAAATAAGCACATGTCTACTTTTTCGTTTTGTAAAAAAAAGCAATTCATAAATCTGTCTATAAACTACTCTTGCCGCAACCAACATTACCATAGTAAAAAAACCATGTGAAAAGACTACAGCATAAGATAAACGGAAGTATTCTGCCCACATTGAATCCTTCAGCGCGGTGGAGCGAACCAATAAAGTAATGAGAAAAAGCCCCATACAGGCCAACCAGACCGTTTTAAAAATACGTATGGCTTCGCTAAGACCAGTATGCCGCACAATTTCGCGATAGGTCTTCATGAAGAGAAAAGAAATCAGATAAACCGACAAGACTAGTATGCTCTTCTTAAACATTAAGTCTATATCGAATTCACCTAAAAAACTATTTAAAATAAAGTTGAATGCCACATAGCACCCAAACACGATAATGATATCAATCAACAAAATAACCCACCGCGGGTTATCTTTCCGCAACTTTTTCTTCAGTACATTCAAATCCATCCTTGGATAGTCTAGTTCTATTATCTTGTTACAATAAATTTTTCCCGGTACAATTTTTCTTAAATATAGCTTACCTCCTGATGAAATGTTTCCGGAAGGAGAACCGGTATTCAGTTTGTTTCGACAACTAAGCTAATCGTCGCATTTTATCTACACTCCGTCCTAAAACTCGTTCGCTCTGTATTCCGTTTCATTAACCGAGCCTATGCAATGTCAAAAGTTCGACTATTAAAACTAATACAAATAAAACTAAAACCCAAAACGTACGCGCCGCGAACGGCACACGATCATACTTATCTCTTAACTTGTTCATATTTTTTCATCACTATACATCACTCCGCCGATGAATTCTCCAAAATATTGCGGTAGCAGCACTCTACATTCAAGAAGTATGCCGAATCGCCAGCGGATAGTATAATTACCTTCTTTTTGTAAAATAAATGTTATACAACCGAACTTAATTTTGAAAAAGAAAGAAAACGACGTATCTTTGTATCATCATAATTTAGGTTTATAATTGGTTAGCTAAAGGTTTTCATTCTCCCCGTTTGAAAACCTTTTTTTTTGAATTCAACAATTCGCTACAGATTAATGTTGAAGTTATGATTCCGGAAAAACAATGGTTCCCTGATAACATAATTGATGTACAAAATGCTTTTCGTGCTTTTCGACAAAAAAAAACTGACTATCAAATAACTCGGTCTCCTGACGACGCGTCGCAACGGATAGTCTAATATCCTTGCAGTATAACGAAAAAGCTTGTTGCACAAGTTCCACTTTGTTATTCTGTCCGGAAAGATGCCCCAATATCAGATGCTGAAGGCGGGGTGTCCGATACTCCAAAAATGTTTCCAATGCCATACGATTAGAAAGGTGCCCCCAGCCGTTCCGTATTCTATTTTTCAAAAAGAAAGGATAGCTTCCCGTATCCAACAACTCTTCATCATAATTTGCTTCCAACAAAAGGATATCCACCTGTCGGATTGCATGTTTTATATTATCACAAATACGTCCGATGTCAGTCAGCACCCCAATATTGATATCGCCATTTGAAACCAAAAAGCTACAAGGCTCTTGTGCATCGTGATATTTAGGTATACCGCGAATTGTCAAGCTACCAACTGCTATTTCATCATCTCCACGAATTATACGCACTAAGTTCTCGGGAAGCTTTAATCGCGAACCGCGGTATGAACCTGCAGTCATATACACAGGAATTTGATAACGTTTACAAAAGACCGTCACCCCCCGGATATGATCCGTATGCTCATGCGTAATAAAAATGGCTTTGACAGAAGCTGGATCTATACCAACATTCGCCATACGCTGTTCGACATGTTTAGTATTTATACCAATATCTATCAAAACCGCATCTTTCCCCTCTGCTATATAATAGCAGTTTCCATTACTTCCAGATGCTAACGCACAATATCTCATACTTTATTCCTTAACATTCGGGCAAACTCAACGGCACTTTAATGGCTAGCCCGCCGTCCGCCGTTTCTTTATATTTTACGTTCATATCCTGTGCCGTTTCCCACATCGTACTGACTACAGCATCAAGACTGACTTTCGCTTTATCAGGATTCGAGTTTAAGGCTAATTGCGCGGCAGTAATAGCTTTAACAGCACCCATCGTATTTCTTTCTATACAAGGTATTTGTACTAATCCCCCGATAGGATCGCACGTTAATCCCAAATGGTGCTCCATTGCAATTTCGGCAGCCATCAACACTTGACGTTGTGATCCTCCTAAACATTCTGTCAGCGCACTCGCTGCCATGGCGGATGACACGCCAATTTCCGCTTGGCAACCGCCCATTGCCGCAGAAATAGTTGCGCCTTTCTTAAAGATAGACCCAATTTCGGACGCCGTAGCAATGAACTGCATAATTTTATTTTCGCTATTGCTATCATGGAACGTTATATAATACTGTAATACCGCAGGAATTACCCCAGATGCGCCATTAGTAGGGGCTGTGACTACACGTCCAAAAGAAGCATTTTCCTCGTTGACCGCCAGCGCAAAGCAACTCACCCAATCCAGTATATAATCAAAATCTTTCCCACCTTCTCGTATGGCATTTACCCATGATTCGTAATCATGATAAGCCTTTCCTTTCAATAGACGCTTATTCATCTTGGCGGCACGGCGTTCCACATGCAATCCGCCCGGAAGTACGCCTGTAGTATGACATCCTTTATATATACAATCTCGAATGGCATGAAAAATTTGCATGATACCGCATCTAGTTTCCTCTTCAGATCGCCAAGCCAACTCGTTCTCCATTACCAACTCCGAAATTTTCAAACCCGTCCGCATACACCACATCATGAGTTCCTGAGCCGTATCGACAGGAAATGCCAAATCAACTTCCTGTAAAACCCCGACTGTGTCTTCTTCTTGCACAACGAACCCTCCTCCAATGGAATAATAGGTTTCAGAAACAGCGGTGCCATCGGTTAAAAACGCCTGAAAGGTTAAAGCATTAGGATGAAAAGGTAAACTATCTGTATAGAGAAATAACAAATCCGCTGCATAAGAAAAATTAACAACATGTTCCCCACCTAGATTTAACTTCCCCGACGATTTGATGTCCTGCACTTTCGGTATCACTTGATGAACGTCGAATGTAACCGGATCATCGCCGCTAAGTCCCAATAGCACAGCAATATCAGTACCGTGTCCCACGCCGGTTTTCGCTAAAGACCCATATAATAAGATGTGGACACCGGCTACCCGCTGTAGTATTTCTCTATTTTTTAAAACCCCTATAAAACGTTGTGCAGCGCGCCAAGGGCCTAAAGTATGCGAACTTGACGGTCCGATACCAATTTTAAACATATCAAAAATAGAGATTCTTTCGTTAATCATGGCCGAAATTTTAGCTGCACAAAGCTATCCTTTAAATGGCAATATCCCAAATGAATCTTGCGTCGCTATATACCCTCACCATAAGCAAATCGCTTATTGACAGTCACTGGCAGTTTACCTTCCGCCTTGGCCTGTCCCAGAAGAATTTTCAAGGCTGCCTTTTGCATAAAATGATCGTTTTGATAGGCAAGAATTATACTGCCGCTCCGCTCAACGGGTAAATTATCCATTGCATAGGGATTTGTAAATAGCACGGTTATGGTTCTTCTTCCCCCTAACCGATCAATGAATTCCCGTTCCTGCTCATTTATCTTAACCTCACTTGCCGGACGCGTACGATTATCGTGTATTGCTAAAATGATCTGCGAGTAACGACGGACTTCTTTCACCAACTCTTTCATCTCGTCCGATGTTTCCTTCCCTGAAATGAAAAACTCTTTTCTATCAGAAAGCTGTACTGCCAAACCTTTTTCAAAGTCTTGTGGCTGATTCACCCCTATGGATACGACTGCCGTTTCGGCCTTCCTATCAAAAGACCGGATCCGTCTATCAGATTTCAGTACAGTGATAGCAGCGTCCGCTAACCGCTGCACCAATGATTTCGATGCAGGCATATTTAAATCATGTACCAAATTGACTGTATTAACAGGTCGGTATTGATTTAATCCCAACCAATATTTTGCGGCAAGCACACGTTTGACGCGTTGATCTAGGTCTGTCTGTTTTATACGTCCGCTCTTCACAGCCTTTTCGACTAAACCGATGGCACGCGCACTATTTTCGGAGATTTCCAACAGATCATGTCCAGCTTCAATTGCCATCACATCAGCCTCTCCATTGGGAAAAAATTTCGTCACACCCTTCATATCCATTGCGTCAGTCACGGTTAGCCCATGAAACCCTAATTCTTTACGCAAAACATCTATAACCACCTTGCGTGAGATAGAAGACGGAATATTCGGTTTAGGATCGAGCGCCGGAATATTCATGTGGGCTACCATGACAGCTGGTGCACCTTGTTGAATCAACTCGCGAAATGGAAAAATTTCCAGGCTATCCAACCGTGCTTTCGAGAATTTCAGTTGCGGAAGATCATAATGAGAATCTACATCTGTATCCCCATGGCCTGGAAAATGTTTTAACGAAGCAATAATTCCGCCATCAACCATGCCGTCCATGTATGCTTTCGCCTTACGTGCCACATTGTATTTATTGTCCCCAAACGAACGGAAGTTGATAACAGGATTCTTAGGATTATTGTTAATATCGACCACTGGAGCAAAATTGAAATGCATACCGATACGCTGAAAATCTCTTGCTACCTGACGTCCCATTTCATAAATAAGTTTTTCATTTTGTATAGCACCAAGGGTCATCTGATATGGAAAGGAAATAGTGGAGTCAGGAAGCCGCATACCAAGCCCCCATTCACCATCAAATGTAACGAGCAACGGAACTTTTGCTAACTTCTGATATTGATTAAACATATGAGCATGCCGTACTGGTCCGCCTTGAAATACCACCAAGCCGCCTAGCTGCTCCTTCTGAATCACTTGAGCAACAGAATCTATAAAACGTTGTCCTAGATTTGTATGTGCACGAACAAGAAAGAGCTGGGCGATACGTTCTTTGGGTGTAAGCTTCTCAAAAACGGAATCGACCCACGCGTGCTGACTATTGACAAATTGGACGAAATTAGTTTTTTTTTGGCTAAATACACTGTTCATAGAAAGCGTACAAAAAAACACAAGTAAGTAAAGAATTCTTATCATATTCTGTTAATTATCAAGAACCGAATTACGCAAAAAAAAAGTTGGTTTCAAAATTATTGCGCATTCTAAATAAAACGCGCACAAAAACGCTCTACAGTAAACGGTATTTATTCTCCAATAATTGCGCAAGCTCCTCTCCGTTATCTACATCACCATTGGCCTCTTTTTTCCAGAGCATGTCAATGATAAGCAACAGACATTGGGTTTCTAACTCGGGGTTTTCATACCCCAATTCAGAAAAGGCTTTGACCAAAACAGGCTGGACAGGTTTCATAAACTGTTCATGTTGCTGCTTGGAGAAGCTATTGTGTGATAACCGTTCTTGCAATTTCCAGAAAAGGGGTTCATCAGAAACCAATTTATTCGGAAGAAAAATCATGTTCTTCAAAAACTCTTTCGGGTTTTTGTAAGTCATCATTCCACGGTGATGAGCGAGTACTCTCCTATAACCCGATTTAATGATGTGTGCCAACAAGGAGTCCTTATTGCCAAAATGTTTAAAAATAAGTGCTTCCGATACCCCTGCTCCCAACGCAATCTCTTTTGTCGACGTATCCACATAGCCCTTCGTCGCAAATAAGGAAAGGGCTACTTTCATTATCTTCTCCTTCCGGCTTAATGTCGTCTCTTTCATGTAATACTATTTTTAACAAAGATACTATTTTTAAACACGAAGCCCTTTGCAAAATTTTTGAAACAATCACCGATGTGAATTCGAATACGTTAACACGCTATTTCATGTTATCACTAAATTACAACCCGCGAAATTTTGTCCCCGGAAAACAATAGAAAGCAGCCGATTACTTTTATTAACCTTATGAATACAATAATAAATTAGTAGTTTTGCAGGGCAAAAGTCAAAAGAGACTAGTTTTAACAAAATATAACACTGATGAACAGTCTCATTTAATTACTTTTGCTAGTCAAATAATAAATATGAATCAATTTTTAAAGAGAAGTATTCACTTTTTTACCATATCATTTTTTACATTCATCATCGTAGCCGCGTGCGACAAAGACATGAGCGTGATGCTAGACAATTCGGCAACGAGCAACGTGGGTGTTACCCTAGTAGACTCTTTCACAGTTAACACTTCCACTGTTCAGCTTACAGACCTGCCGGCTGCCGGTACAGGTGTCCTCCTTGTCGGAAAAGCCACGGTTCCCCAAAGTGGAATTATAAGATCCACATCTTATTTCAGGGTTGGATTTTCGACCTTGACAAACGATATTCCCGAAGCAGCCAGTTTTGATTCATTGAGTTTAGTAATAAGACCGACTCATAACCCCTATTATTTTGGTGATACAACGGCCATCCAAAAAATCCAAGTCCATCAATTAACAGAAGCCTTGGCTACAAAAACGGCTAAACCACGTTTTCCAAACCAATCCTTACCTGTATATATAACCGGCGCTACACTTTTTTCCGATCAGACATTCGCTTACGACCCAACCCCTATCGGGAGTGTTTCTTTTCGTCCGCATCTTCATTCGTTGGACAGCTTGAACATTCGGTTGGCTGATCACATCGGACACGATTTCTTTAACCGGATAAAAGCAGGTGACCTCCAGATGTCTTCAAACGACAATTTTAAAGAATATTTCAAAGGAATGGCACTTATTCCAGAAGAGAGCAATACAGCTGTGATCGCATTCCATGACACGATAGAAGTCAGGGTAAATTATAGCTTTCCGGGGGCAGACGGGCATCCACGGACCAGCTATAAAACATTCAGCATCGTTGAGCGCGGCTTTCAATATAATAATATTACTACCGATAGAGCAGGAACCCCTTTTGAAGAGTTGTCGGAAATCAGCGAGCTTCCGACATCGGCTACAGGAGGACTTACATTTGTCCAAGCGGGTAGTGGAACTGTCGCGAAAATCGCTTTTCCCTCGTTAAAAGAGTTCTTACAAAATGAAAATATTGCGGTCAATAAAGCAGAATTGGTTATCGAAACATCTTCAAGAAGAAATACGATGTACCCTATACCAAGTAGTCTGATGCTGTTTATAGCAGATCAAGATGGGATTCCCACTTCGTTCCTGCAGAACCCTTACGGACAACAAGGGCAATTACAACAGGTTCCATTTGTATCCGGCGGAGAGATGGGGCAAAACGGCACGTATAGGTTTAACCTACTATTGTTCTTGCAACAACTTAAATCGTCCGATATCTACGATAATACATCATTCTATTTAAGTGCCACGAGTCCGAGCTTATTCGACTCATTCAACACCGCAGTTATAGCGTCGGAAAACGCAAAACCAAAAATAAAATTGAATATATTGTACACAAAATTTAGATAATTTATGAATAAGAAAAATTGGCTATTGTTATTCTTTGCCTGCGCTATTGCTTTCACCTCATTTAATTCCTGTAAAAAAGATAATGATGAGGATACCGGTGGAGATACTGGCCCTACCGAATGGAGAAGATCAGTTGTGTTCGACGGGCAGCGTCGTAGTGGTGCCGCGTCTTTTGCAACAAGTGGATCAGGAGCGGCAGCCTATGTTGTAGGTGGATACACCTCCGCAGGGTTTGTTAGCGATGCTTTCAAATTCGATGGCTCTACATGGGCACCGATTGCATCATTTCCCGGTCAATCTCGTACCGAGGCCGTAGGATTTTCTATTGGCGGAAAAGGATATGTGGGTACAGGGCAAAGCCTTGTTAGTGGCGTAAGCGAAGATTTCAACGACTTCTGGTGTTATAATCCGGCTACCGACGAATGGGAAGAAATAGCGCCTTTCCCAGGTGATGCACGTTATGGTGCTGTAGCTTTTACACTTGGCAACTACGCGTATGTTGGTTTAGGTCGAGCAAAGCAAGGTTCAACCGACTATAGCAATTTCTATAGATACAATCCATCCAATAACACGTGGACTTCTATTTCATCTCCTTTCAAATACAAGAAAGCATATGCCTTTGCTTTTGTTATTGGTGATAAGGCTTATGTAGGTGGCGGTCAAGATGGCGGCACAAATGTTTTACCGGAGGACTTTTATTCTTTTGACGGTACGGAGTGGAAAGCATTGAACGATTTAAATCGTGATGATGACAGCTATACTTACGACGCCAGAAAATATGCTGCCAGCGCATTCACCATCGGAAATTATGGCTACGTGGTAAGTGGTAGAAATGCTAACACGGTTACCAGTACGGTATGGAAGTACGATCCTTCTACAGATTCTTGGACAGACAAACACCAAGCACTTTCAACGGATCCTCGTGAAAAGGCCGTTGGATTCTCCTTAGATGGCAAAGGTTATGTTACTACCGGTTTAAACGGAAGCAGATACTTTGATAGTACATTTGAATTTATACCTGTCCGTTAATAGCGAATAAAATAAAAAAGGGAGCTGACAGCTCCCTTTTTTATTTATTTAATTTTATCGTCATACAAAATACGGCAAAGCCTCCTCTATACGTTTAATAACCTCATCTTTACCTAAAATATCGGCAATTTGGAACACGTCCGGTCCAAACTTCCCGCCCACCAACATGATTCGAAAAGGCATCATCAATTCGCCTATCTTCATCCCCGAATCGGTAATCTTACCTTTGAAAAACGGTTCTAAAGCATCTGCTGTCCATTCCTGCATCGTCGCAAATTCATGCACAATATTTTGAAAGAACACGGTTTTACTATCATTCCATTTAGGTTTTACTGCATCCACGTCGTAGCTCTTCGGTGTCGCAAAGAAAAAGGAAGCTTGTTCCCAAAAATCCTCAACGAAGACCATGCGTTCTTTAACCAAAGTCAGTACATTGGACACGTAATCTAACGCATATATAGTGATATCGTGTTGCTTTAGTAACTCCTCAATCTGCGGTAAAATCTCCGTATTGTCTGTTTTCTTTATCCATTCATGGTTAAACCACTTCGCCTTCTCAAAATCGAATTTCGCACCTGCCTTGCTAATTCGGTCGACGGAGAACTTAGCGATGAGCTCTTCAAAACTAAAAATCTCTTGTTCCGTTCCATCGTTCCAGCCTAAAACGGCTAGTATATTAATAAAAGCGGCTGGCAAAAAACCCATCTCACGGAATCCCTTTGTAACGTCACCCGATTTCGAATCGGTCCAATTCATTGCGTACACCGGGAATCCCAACCTGTCACCGTCGCGTTTACTAAGTTTACCGTTTCCATCCGGTTTCAATATAAGTGGCAGATGCGCCCAAGAGGGCATTTTATCCTTCCATCCCAAGTATTCCCACAACAAAACATGTACAGGCGCCGAAGGAAGCCATTCCTCGCCCCGAAAGACATGCGAAATTTCCATTGCCTTGTCATCTACCACAACGGCCAAATGATAAGTTGGCATGCCGTCTGCTTTTAACAAGACCTTGTCATCTACCAAGTTTGTTTCGAACGCAACACGCCCTCGAATCATGTCATCAAAAGAAACCGTCTCCGCTACGGGCATTTTAATACGAATAGTGTACGGATGTCCCTCGGATAATAGTTTAGTGGTTTCCTCTTCGGACAAGCTCAATGAATTACGCAATTGCACACGGTTCTCATGTGAATATCGAAAATTAGGCTCCTCTCTACGTCGCGCATCTAATTCCTCCGGTGTATCAAATGCATAATAGGCGAATCCATCATTCACCAGCTGTTCCGCATACTGTCGATAGGAGGCTTTCCTTTCACTCTGTCGATAAGGACCATACGCTCCTGGTTTATTCGGACTTTCGTCCGGAGCGATTCCACACCAATCCAAACATTCGTTGATGTATTCTTCAGCGCCAGGCACAAATCGAGTCTGATCGGTATCTTCAATTCTCAAAATAAAATCACCTCCGTGATGACGAGCATATAAATAATTGAATAATGCTGTACGTACACCACCGAGGTGTAAACCGCCTGTAGGGCTTGGCGCAAAGCGCACTCTTATTTTTCGTTGCGAACTCATAGTTACAAAATTACACATTTTAAGAATGGCAAAAAATCCCTATTTTGCACACTTTACATATGAATCACGACAAGCTATATCAATATAACAATAAACAACGCTGGAAATTCTTGCTTTTCCTGTTTGCTGCCCTTATTGCGGCGGCTTCGTTGTTCTACACTAATTATTTAGTCAAGAGTCTTTCTAAGTCTGAACGTACCAAAGCCGAAGTTTGGGCAATGAGTACACGTAGTATTATGACCATGCCCGATGTTGATGATCAATTTATCAGCTATGTATACGCCGTGCGCGACAGCCTATCGATTCCTGCTATTATCACGGACAGCAATGGTAACATCATCTTTTGGCGGGATCTTGACCCCACCAAAACCAATATCAAGGACCAAATCGATTCTGCCAATAATAGCTTAGAATACGATCCTGTCTATTTCGAAAAGCAGTTGGCCAAGATGAAACGCAACCACGCGGCGATTGCGCTACCACTGGATACGGGCGAAACGTGGTCTGTTTATTATTTAGATTCCCTAGCGTTACGTCAACTACGTGTTTTTCCATACCTGCAACTCTCGCTAATTGCCATTTTTCTTATCATTGCCTATACAGTTTTTAATTCGATCAAAAAATCCGAACAAAATTTGGTTTGGGTGGGTATGGCTAAAGAAGCCGCGCACCAACTTGGCACACCGATATCTTCGTTGATGGGCTGGCTAGAGCTTGTGCGAATCAAATTCGATGCGGAGGACGATAGTTCCTTAAATGAAATGGAAAGGGATGTAAAACGTCTAGAGGTGGTTGCCGATCGTTTTTCAAAAATAGGTTCTATCCCTTCCTTGAGCAACCAAGTAGTGTATAGGGTTATCCATGATTTCGTCCAATATTTCAAAGTACGAACCAGTGAAAAAATTACTTTTGAAATTACCGGCGACAAATCCGTGGAAGCGAAAATTAACATTCCGTTATTCGACTGGATTATCGAAAATCTGTTAAAAAATGCGGTGAATGCAATTGAGTCGGAAGGAAAAATAACCATAAACATCATCGATAACATTGCAAAAGAGGAAATTTTTATAGACATTAGCGATACAGGAAAAGGCATTCCGAAATCAAACTTCGACGCAATTTTCCAGCCTGGTTTTACAACACGTAAACGCGGTTGGGGATTAGGACTTAGTTTGACAAAACGCATGGTTGATTATCATCAAGGCCAAATACTTGTTAGAGAGTCTGAACTAGGAAAAGGAACAACATTTAGGATTATACTTAAAAGTAATTTACACTATGAACCCACTCAAGTCTGACGAATATCCTGCAATATACAGTGACTACATAGAAAATGTAATTGGTGCTGTTATGGATGAATTACACGAGCAAGTAGAAACCTTCCCTGAATTTATTCAAAGTATTCCCGACGATTTAGGCGATTATACCTATGCAGAAGGAAAATGGACGATTAAAGAAGTACTATGTCACATTTTGGACACAGAGCGGGTAATGGCGTATCGTGCCTTACGGTTTGCACGTAATGACATGACGGAATTGGCGCCTTTTGAACAGGATGAATTCGTTCTAAATGGCCGTCATAACGAACGTTCCTTAGACAGTATTGAAGAAGAATTTATCCACCTCCGCAAAGCAAATCTCGTGTTTTTCAATACGCTCAACGAAACGGAATTAGAAAGAAAAGGCATGGCATCAGGTAGGCTCATCACCGTCAAAGCTTTCCTCTATGTCATCGCTGGTCATTTGACGCATCATCGTATCATTTTAAAAGAACGCTATCTTAACAATGAAACCGATTCTAACATCGTCGGGGGAGTTCTCATCAGCCTTTGAAAAAACAATGAAAATGTCGAAAATTTGGTTTAAAGATTATACATTGGAGGAGGTCAACAGCATCTTCCATAAGTTTATGACAGGCTATCTCCGTATCCAAGCAACCGAGGTGCGTGATGATATGCTCATTGCTTGCATGCCCGTATCTGATAAAGTCAAACAGCCCTTTGGAATCTTGCATGGTGGTGCCTCTGTTGTGTTAGCGGAATCAGTAGGGAGCATCGCCTCCAATCTTATAATTGATCCAAAACATTTAGTAGGTGTTGGTATGGAAGTAAATGCGAATCATTTAAAATCCGTTTCAGAAGGCATGCTGTATGCTTATTGCTCTCCACTCCATATCGGAAAAAAAAGCCATGTATGGGATATTAAAATCAAAAATGAAAAGGACGTTCTTATCTGTATTTCCCGACTTACAGTGGCCATTATAGAAAAGCCTTCTTGAAAAAAATCCATCATCAAGCTTTTAAAAAAAAAATAAAAATTTTTAAAACTATATTGTTCTTTCAATTGTACTATATACAAATACCATTCAATATGGTTTTATGATACGGTTTAGGTTTTAGAGAGACTTCATCCCCAAATGAAGTCTCTCTATTTTTTCACCATGCGCAACCGTTTGTGTATCTTTTTATGTTTCCTATTATCAATATATTTTATTAGTCTTGTAATTCGATTTTTGATAATCACATATTAAATCTAATATTCCACAAATGGATTCGAAAACCTCAACGCAACAAACGGGTCAATCTTCACTAGGGCCAATGATTATTATTGCTTCACTATTTTTTATTTTCGGTTTTGCTACATGGCTGAACTCGTTATTAATACCGTATCTTAGAATTGCCTGTGAACTCACAGAAGTGCAATCTTATTTTGTAACTTTTGCTTTTTATATCGCCTATCTAGTTATGGCACCGGTCTCTACTTGGGTATTGAATAAATACGGATTTAAGAAAGGGATGGCAATCTCTCTAGGTGTGATGGCTGTAGGCGCTTTGTTATTTATTCCGGCCGCTTATACGCGAACATATCTCATCTTTTTGGTAGGTTTATTTACAATGGGGGGAGGTTTAGCCATTTTGCAGACCGCTTCCAATCCATACATTACCATTATCGGTCCAGTTGAAACAGCGGCAAAACGCATCAGTATCATGGGAATCTGTAACAAGGTAGCCGGAGCTATTGCACCAGTTCTACTAGGATTATTCCTAAACCTTGGCGAAGCAGATAAGATCGCGAAACAAGTAGAGTCGATGCCGGCTGACCAATATACTGCGGCGTTGGACCAAGTCGCGCTGCAGGTTGTAAACCCCTATATCGGTATCGTCGTTGTATTAGTGCTTCTCGCTATCTGGATTTCCCGTGCAAATCTTCCAGAAGTGAAAGGAGATGAAGAGGAAACGGCAGATCACCATATCGTATCGGAAGACAAGAAAAGTATCTGGGATTTCCCGCACGTTATATTGGGGTTCGTTGCATTGTTCATGTATGTGGGAGTTGAGGTCCTTGCCGGTGATACCATAATTGCTTATGGTGTATCGCAAGGTGTAAGTTTAGATAAAGCGACCGTTTTTACTGGATACACCATGGGAGCGATGGTATTAGGTTACATTATCGGAATCATTGCCATTCCAAAATATTTCACACAAGAAACAGCTATGAAAGCATGTGCTATTCTAGGCATCCTCTTCACGTTAGGGATTGTCTCCACTGACGGGATGCTTTCCCTCACTTTTGTTGCTTTATTAGGCTTAGCGAATTCATTGGTATGGCCGGCGATTTGGCCACTAGCATTAAAGGGAGTCGGAAGATTTACGAATGCCGCTTCTGGTTTATTAGTTATGGGTATCGCAGGTGGAGCTGTTATACCTTTGATTTACGGACAAGTTGCGCACATGGTCGGTTCCCATGCAGCTTATTGGATAGCGCTACCCTGTTATTTGTTTATTCTTTATTATGGTATTGCCGGTCATAAAGTGGGGAAAAGATAAAAAATAAACAATATCTTTACCAAAAAACAAGCTATATGAAAACAACATTTTTCTCATTAGTCTTCGCGGGCGTAATTTTATTCGCTGCACAAGAAACGAAAGCGCAGGCTAAGTTTCCAGCTGCCAGCAGCACCGCAAAAGTCGAACAAGGCATTGGTATCAAAAAAGTAACTCTTGTATACCAGCGTCCAAACGTAAACAGCCGCACCATCTTCGGAGGGTTAGTGCCATACGACCAAGTTTGGCGAACAGGAGCAAATGGTATACCTTCCCTCACATTTGAAGAGGAAGTTACGATAGCGGGTAATAAAGTTCCTGCCGGCACCTATGGTCTCTTTACTATACCGACCAAAGGTGATTGGACGATTATCTTGAGCAAGAAAGCGGAGCAATGGGGAGCCTATCAATACAATCAGAGCGACGATTTTTTGCGTTTTCAGGCAAAATCGAAATCGCTTCCGGCTAAAGTAGAAACCTTTACCATGGCGTTCGAAAACGTTAGGCCTACAGGCGCAGATTTAACCTTATCGTGGGAAAACACGGAAGTTTCCTTCCCCATCGTCGTCGATCAATCTAAAGAGATTATGGCAGGTATTGAGGAAGCAATGAAAGGAGAAAAGAAACCTTATTTTGCAGCCGCTCAATATTATTACAATAACAACTTAGACATCAACAAAGCGGTTGAATGGGCGAACGAGGCAGATAAAGGCAATACGAAAGCCCCTCATATCAAATATTGGAAAGCACGAATTTTATTAAAAGCGGGCGACAAAGCCGGAGCTATCAAAACTGCAACCGAAGGTATTGCGATGGCTAAAGCTGCGAATAATGAAGAATATGTGAAGTTGAACACGCTCGTGCTCCAAGAAGCTAAGTAAAGGAACAGAGACGTAGCCATGTGCTGCGTCTCTTGCTTTCCTATTTTACGACCAGTTGTCGGCTTGCACTTTTTAACCCTTTGGCGTGCACTGCCACCGTAATCTTATCGTCCCCTTTATTGCTCTTGACAATCGCTAATAATTTACCGTTATATGCTTTTCTCTTCGAGGACTGGAAAGATGTTAAATCCGTAGGATTGCCGTTATCGGTGGCTACAACAGTTCCACCAACTTTTGTCTCCACTTCCACCCAATCATTGAAATAAGGCACTTCATTGCCTTCCACATCCACAGCTACAACTTCAAGGAATGCCAACTCATAATTACCGGCATCTATGGTGTCTTGCATATTTTTTATGACAAGACGTACAGCTTCGCCCGCTGTTTGGCGAATTGTTCGTCGCATTTCAATTCCATCTCGGTAAGCCACTACTGTAAGCGATCCGGCTTGATAAGGCACCGTCCATCTGACGTGCAGCTTATCTTCTTCTTTTTTCCTCCGGCCTTTAGACATTCCGTTGACAAACAGTTCCACTTCATCTGCATTATTGTAATACGCCACCACATCCACTGTATCTCCATTTTGCCAGTTCCAGTGGGGCAAAAGATGCAATACATCTTTCTCGGTCCAGATACTCTGATACAGGTAATATACATCTTTTGGAAATCCAGCTAAATCAACGATTCCAAAATAAGAACTTCTTGCCGGCCACGTATAGGGAGTAGGTTCACCTAGATAATCGAATCCGGTCCAAACATACATACCCGAAATATGAGGGTAAGCCTCAAACAACCTTAGGCTCTCTTCGTGCGTAGACCCCCACGGTGTATGTACGTGATCGTAAGCTGAGATACTCTTATCCGGATTCCCGCCATCAAAGGGAATATCCCAACGGAGTGGCCATATCCGCATAGCGTCTATTGGAACCAAATCATATTGTCCACGGCTCGCCAGGGCCGACGTACTTTCGGTTACAATAAACTTTCTGCCGGGGTGATCTTCCGGAAACGTGGACCATTTTCGATGGTTGTAATTGTAGCCGATCAGGTCGACTGCAGTTGACATCAGCACAGGATTATCCAAAGACATTTCGTTACTAGCAATGGTTGTTGGCCGCGTACCGTCTAAGCTATCGACGATAGCCGCCAACCGGCGAGGGATGGATTTCCCCAATGCGGGATCGTGCCATTGCTCCTGCGCCTCATTGCCCATACACCACACAAATAGTGACGGATGATTGCGATCTCGCTTGATATGATCCGCAAAATCACGCTCATGCCACGCGTCCCAATAGAGGTGATAATCAAAAGGGTTTTTATGGTGCTTCCAGACATCAAACGTCTCATTCATGACGATAAATCCCATTTCATCGCATAAATCAAGAAATTCTGACGCGGCAGGATTATGCGAAGTTCGAATACCATTTACGCCCATGTTCTTCATAGTCTGCAATTGCCTTCTGGCTGCCGATCGGTTGAATGCCATTCCCAGTGCTCCCAAGTCGCTGTGCAGGCACACGCCCCGTATTTTCATCGGCGCACCATTAATGGAAAAACCATATTTCGCATCAAATCCGAAAGACCGGATACCGAAAACCGTTTCATAGCGATCGAGCTCGCGGGTTCCATGCCGCAACACCGTCACGCCCCGATAAAGTTCGGGATGATCAGGCGACCAAAGCCTGGGGGCTGCTATTTCAAATTCCTGCACTACCGTCCCTATTTTCATCCCATCAAATTGGATACCCTGCATCATCTTTTTGGCCACAACACGGCCTGTTGGGTCATGTATCTGTGTTTCTATAGAAATAGCGTTCGGCAAAGTAGAAGTGTGGTGGATAATTTCGAACCGGGCATTTACAATCGCTTTTCCCTTTTCGACCACAGGTGTTGTATAAAAAGTACCATGGTGCGCGATAGCTACCTCATCTGTAAAAATAAGCTTAACATTCCTATAAATGCCTGAACCAGCATAGAATCTAGAATTAGGCTGCTTGCTATTATCTACTTTGACCGTCATCACATTGGGTTCTCCGTCTTTATGCACATGTGCCGTTAAGTCATATAGAATAGGTACATAACCATTTGGTCTACGCCCCAAATAAACATCATTAATCCAGACCTCGCTGTTCTCATAGATTCCGCCAAATTCGACATAGACCCGTTTCGCGTTTTCGCTCTGGGAAAGCGCAAACTTCTTCTTATACCAGCCTACACCTCCTGATAAATATCCCGTCCCGCTACTTCCCGCACTTAAACTGTCAAAAGGTAACTCAATACTCCAATCGTGTGGTAAATCCAGCTTCCGCCAATCAGTAAATTCAATTGCGCTGTTTCTGTAATCCGAGGTGGAGTCCAACCGGAAAGACCAGTCCGTATTGAAATCGACGGTCTTTCGGCTCTGTGCATAAATTAGGCTATTACCCAAAAAAACAAACAACAGCCATCCTAGCAGCACAAGATTCCGGTTTACACATAAACTGAATACAACTCTCATTTTTCTCCGCATTTTTATAGCTATTGTACACCCTCCATGATCGCGTCTAAAGCACCTTGATCCGCCACCATGGTTGTCAAGCGGTTAAATATTCCAAAACCATTATCCTCCACGACACCATTATCCCAATAGAACGGGATCAGACCATACTTTTTAGCTGTTTTGGTCACATACGTCAGGTAGCTGTTGCGAGATCTCCGATGATTTTGTAGCGCTGTTTGATTAGTCAAACCCGATCGCAATATGGCCCCATATTCCCCTAAAATCACCGGAATACCTTTATTAATAAAATTTGACTTCATCGAAGCAAAGCTGGCATCTATCCAAGCTTCTTGCCCCCAAGATGACACATTGGGCGAACCGGCAAACTCCTGCCCCCATAGATATTTCTCGCTATTCCCATCCCCCGCAAAATCCCACGGATCATAGGCATGTACCTCAACCATCAAGCGATCGGCAGTCTCATCAACAGGCATCTTGAGATAATCCACCGCATAACGTATATTGGTATTATAAGCTTGTACGATGAGGTTCCGGTAAGCATTGCGTCCACCGGTGGAGCGCACCGCGTCGACAAACGTCTGATTAAAGGATTGCTGCACCTCGATATGTTCCGCTGTAGGTGCATTATAATCGGCATGCACCTCATTTGTGCCTGCAAACAAAAGATGTTCGTCGTAGTCCCGGAAATAAGCGGCAATCTGCTCCCATAGTGCTTTCTGTTTGGCATTCACTGCAGCCTGATGCGAATACAAGGGGTGTTCTTCCAACCATCCACCATCCCAGTGTATATTAATGATAGCATACATGTCATTGTCTACACAATAATCGACGACCTCCTTCACTCGCGCCAGCCAGGAAGCGCTGATTCTATGTGTTGCTTGATCTTTAATATATCCACTCCATGCACAAGGAATGCGCACCGCGTTAAAACCTGCCGCTTTGACCGCATCGATCAACGCCTTACGGGTAGGTGGGTTTCCCCACATCGTTTCATTGGCAGTGGCAGGGCTAGCTGCAGCTTCGAGCGCATTACCCAAGTTCCAACCTACACGAAGTTTAGCAGCCAACGCCACAGCATCCGAAGTGACACCCTCCGATATAGGTGGTACGGCCAACAGATCTTCTCCGTCCTCATGACCGATTGCGGCTTGTATCACATCGACACGCATCGTCATGTTACCCGCGTTAACCGTAATGACTGCTTCTCGTTCGGTCATTCCGTCGTTCGTTGATGCCACGGCATCTATCTTGTGTGTGCCACTTTCTCCCCCCGATGAGCTCAAGGTTAACCAGGCTGCCGAACTCGTCACTGACCAGCTTACGTTGCTTTTCACATGAAATGTTCTAGCATCACCGATAGCAGAAAAAGAGATTTTTTCGGTAGATATCACCAGTTCTGGCGTACGCTGTGTCGCACTCTTGGAGCAAGAAAATAGCAGGACCACGAGTACCTTCCATAAAATCATAACATATTTCATTCGCTGTATTTATTTAACATTTAATTCACAGGCGTTGATTCAAACCTATACACCTGATATTCTGGCTTGTCCGAATCTCTTTTCCCCAGCCAAAGACCGGTGACATGACCAGTAGGATCACGATCGACATCTATTATCCGCAGCATACCTTCGTCGGTTGTAGAAAGTGCCAACCAGTCGGATAGCGTGAAAGAAATAACCTGATCAAATACGATGTTGTTATGTTCATCCGTACTATAAATCCCGGTAATATTTCCACCCGAACCAGCGGTAAAAATGTAGCGCCCCGAGTTCGTTCCTGTCTTATCCAAGGTCAACGAAATATGCTGAATCAGGTTGGCGTCATATGGCGCCCAGCCGGACGATAGATAACTAGAAGGATCAGACCAGTCATTCAGAAGTTCGCCGGCAAGGTTTGTCCAGTTGTAAGGTGTATTAAGTGACAACATCCATTTTTTCATCGTGCTCGTCGATGTCGTCAAATCTTCATTGGCATTCCCCTCATAAGGAGGTTCAGGATCGGGTTGGTTTCCGGGCTCCCAATTATCTTTATAGTCCTTGGAAATAAAATTATAGACGAGCAAACAAGGTTCTTCTCCTGACAACGCTTTATCCCGGATAACAGCCAATTGCATATAGTCTTCGGTTAACGACAAAATGCGAATATTGCCCCAGTCCACCACATGACCGTCTCGTTCCACGTTATGTAATGGACTCGCATCATTCATGCGCATGGTATAGTTGTCCGTATCAATCATATATGTACCTTGTTCTATGCCACGATTCGACAACATTCTGTGATCAACACGTACAGTCGCACCATCTTTCAAAGAAAATGTCATCGTACCATAATCACCAGCAGCCATCAACCAACTATTGCCTTTATAATCGGGTTTCCAATTCCAGGAATCGCCCTCTACAGTTTTCCCTTCGGTTACCGTTTCCCAACTATCGTCCATGCCATAAAAAAAGAGCGGTCCTACGAAGTAACGACTCAAACCTTCTTCATCGAGATCGAGATACCATATTTTTTCCTGTCCTACTCCTCCCGACAAGAGTTCCCACAGTTCATGATCAACGAAGCCGGCATAGAAATCGTCGATGGTAAATGTCACTGGGTCTCCAAATACAATACCCCCTCTGGTCTGCACGCCAAATTTCACTTCGTACGTACCTTCGAACGGGATTTTCAAAGTGACCCGGCGTTCCTGACTCCTTCCCTGCGGATGATCCCATAATGGTGTATAACGACCGTCCATCAGACTCGTCAAGTATACTATATTTGGATTCTCCGCATCATGCTCAATTTTAAACGCTATACCTTCTACCAGATCCTGTGGATTAACGTCGATATCCCCTAGTTCGAATTCTTCGGGCGTACATCCGCCCATCCATACACTAACCCAAGCGATGAGCATCGCGCATAACTTTATTACTCGGTTCATATTTTTATCGTTTATAAGTTTAGTCCCAACCATCATTTTGTTGCAAAACACCATTGGACAGGGTAATCTGATTATTCGGAATCTGCATGAGCCCACGCGTATTGATAATATGCTGTGCATTGATGACAACCTGATCCGGCGCCGAACCACTCGTTACATTTTGGGTCTGCGCAATCGTTGCAGCCGCACTTTCTACACCTTGCCGCAACAGATCCCAATACCGTATCCCCTCAAAGGCAAATTCCAGTCTTCTTTCTTGGAGGATCGCTTCCTTGCTCACCGACAATACCGTATAACTTGTACCGTAGGCACGTTGTCTAACCCGGTTAAAGTAGTTTTGTGCCTGGGACGAACCCAACTCGGCAGCCATCAACAGCACATCCGCATAGCGGATAACAAAATAATCCTGATCCTGCGAGAGCTGAAAGTCATTCTGCCCTCCTGTATTCGAAGTGCCGTCTGGTAACGCTGTGGGCGTATATTTCTTATTTGCAAATCCGGTATACTCACGTTGATCGTTCTGATCGAATTCGCTGATCCCTTCTCCTTCAATATCGATAATAGAGGCCACTTTACGTGTATCGGTATCCGCATAGGCATTTACCAAGCGGGGGTTGACCGTCGCTGCGCCCCAGCCCTGTCCATAAGGGGAAAAGTTGGTATTTCGCAGGCCCAACATGACTAGCCAACGGTTCCCGTCCACAAGACCGTCATAGTTCTGTGTGTTATTGAACTTTTTAGCAAAGACTACCTCGCTATTTCCTTTACCTGCATAAGCCGACCGATCCAAGGTATTATCTTCAGGAACAGGCACATAACTGGCAGCAGGCCATAGCCCCTTAAATTCGTTGACTAAACTGAATTCATTGCTGTTAATAATATCTTCCAAACCAGCCAATACAGCAGCTTTACTGATATCGAGATCATCCATTCCATAATATCCGGTGTAAAACAGGTATACCCGCGCTAGCAGTGCCTTGGCCGCATGTGGGGTCACCCGCCCGTCATTCGTCGCTGCATTCGCTTTCGGATATGCATCTTCGGGGATATTCGCTGCAGCGAACATCAGGTCTTCGACAATAAGCCGATAGGTTTGCTTGTAATCTGCTTGGGGTACGTTCTCTCTGGTAGCACTTGTCAGTAGCGGGATACGTTCAAACAAACGCACCATATCAAAGTACATCAGCGCACGTAGGAAACGTGCCTCCCCTTCTATACGTAACTTGGTTATCTGAGCGTCCCCGAAGTCCGTTTCTTCCATCTTATTCAACAGGGTATTACATCGAAAGATGCCGGCATAATAATCTGTCCATGTTCCATCAAATAGATTGTTGTCGGATGGCGACTGGCCGATATCAAAGCGATCCAACACCTGATAAGCTCTTCCATCGGTATGTCCCGTACCCCCGAAGCAGTTGTCAGACAAGATCTCCGACGCCACGACAAAAGAAAGATTTCCGTTGGACGAGGTACGCTGATAACCGTCATAGCAACCTACCAATGCCATTTCGGCATCTTCTATCGTTTTATAAAAATTACTTTCCACAACTTCCGTTATCGGTTCGACGTCTAGAAAGCTAGAAGAACATGCTCCAAAAAATAAGCTCGACGCCAATAGTGATATGTATAATATGCTTGATGTTTTCATTTTTGTCTATTTTTAAAACTTAACATTCAGACCGAACAACACGACCTTAGGTCGAGGGTAATATCCCAGATCAATACCGGATACCCAACCCGAAGTGCCGTAACCTATTTCCGGATCCATGCCGTCATACTTTGTGAACGTAAACAGATTCTGCCCTTGGACATATAATCGGATTTGATTGGCGTACTTCCAGGTCGTCAATTTCGAGAAGTCGTACCCCAACGTAACATTGGCTATCCTTAAAAAGTCGCCATCTTGCAAATACAAATCGGAAAACTGCCAGTTCACATTGGTCTCCGTGACGCGCGGGATGCTATTGGATGTTCCCTCACCAGTCCATCTGTCTAAAATCTGTGTCGTATAGTTTGCTTGCTTATTCGCGTGGTTGCGTAAGGACTGGACAATCTTGTTTCCAGTTACGCCATAAGCATCTAGGGAGAAATCAAAATTCTTATAATTCACCCCCACATTGAAACCAAAGGTGAAGTTTGGCAAACCGACACCGAGATCAATCTTGTCCAAGGCGTTGATCCTGCCATCCCCATTCTGATCAACATATTTTACATCGCCAGGTTTTACGTTCGGTTGCAAAATACCGCGTCCTTGATCACGCCATGAGGCAATGTCTGCTTCACTTTGAAAAAGGCCGTCCGTTTGGTATCCCCAAAAATAGCCAATCGCATGTCCGTTTTGCGCACGATAGAATTCTTCCGAATTATCGAACAGCATATTAATTTCTCCATGGATGATGCCGTCTTCCGTCGGGATTGATCCTACGCGATTTTTGTTGTACGCACCATTAATTCCCGCCCGATAGGATACTTCCCCTATACGATCGTTCCAAGCCAAACCCAGTTCGACACCCGTATTTCGGACACTTCCGCCATTAATAAAAGGCGCTCCAGCACCCGCCGTAGCTAATATCGGGGGCTGGACTAACCAATTTTTCGTATTCTTTATGTAGAAATCGGCTACGAGGTCCAAACGGTTATCTAAAAACTTAGCATCCAACCCCACATTGGTCTGTTCAGAAGTTTCCCAAGTTAATAGTGGATTGGATAGACGGCTAGGATACGCGCCAGGTACATTTACATTGCCTGTACCGAACACGTAATGCGCTGCTGGATTATCCGCGGTCCAGCCCGTTGAGGTATTGATCGGCGATGCGAACTGAAAGTCCGCAATATCCTGATTGCCCACCTGTCCCCAGGAAGCACGTAATTTCAGGAAATTAACGGAACTACTCCAGGGTGCAAAAAATTCTTCAGCGGAAAGTATCCACCCGGCGGATACCGAAGGGAAATATCCCCACCTATTGTCCTTAGCAAATTTAGAAGATCCATCGGCACGTAAAGTCGCATTCAGCAAATACTTTTCCTTGAAATTATAGCCTAAACGACCGAAATAAGACACCCTTCTATACATATTTTCCGGACGGCCATTGACGAATCGGGTTTCCACGATATTGCCTTCGTCATCCAAATGCGCCTGCCCGGTGGTATTATCGAGATAGGCATGTGCAAAATCATTGAATTGCGATAATAGATTCCAGTTGGAACCGGACAGGTAGGTTCCTTGATAACGCTGCGACTCCATCCCCACCATGGCGGTAAACTGATGATCCGTAGCGACATTAAAGTCATATGTAGCTGTATTCGTCCAGGTCAAGGTATTCCCTTTTCCCATATTCTGATTTACCGTCGTGTGGTCCAGATTATAGCTGAACGCGGAAAACTGATACAATGGTGTAAAACTTCGATATTCAGAAGCGGAGTAATTGAATCCGCCTATCGTCTTAATTTTCAAACCCGGTATAAGCTCGATCTCCGCGTAAATATCAGCCAACATGCGTTGTGCGTCGTTTTGGTTATTCGAATTGGTCATCATTGCCCCGTAGGGGTTTCCATCCCCATTGTACCACGGCGAGTTTGAGGTATCGTTATATGGGCTTCCGAATCGGCCGTTGCTGGAATACACAGGCGATAATGGTGATGTGGCAAAAGCGCCACGTAGCGTGTTGTTGTATTGGTTGCCAACATTGATTCCATTATTGCGGATATAATTGAAATTCAGATGTTGACCGATAGTTAGGAATTGGTCCAACAATTTGTGTTCGGAGTTGATACGAAAACCATACCGTTCATAATTGGAGACATCCCTTCCGCCCGCTATTCCTTCCTGCCCGATATAGTTAAGCGACATGGCATATACCGAGTTTTCGGAGCCTCCCGTCAGGCCGAGATTATAATTTTGCATTTTCGCATCGTCGGTGAACATATAGTCCAGCCAGTCCGTATCGGCCAATCCCTCCATCCCATCGAAATCAATGAGAGCCGAACCGGTGTTCAGCGCCTGTTCATTCATAATCGTCTTATATTGATCCGCATTTAACAAGGGGATTCTACGTCCGACGTTCTGTACGCCCCCGAAGGCATCGAATGCCAACTGTGTCTTCCCTGATCTGCCCATTTTCGTGGTGACAAGCACGACTCCGTTAGCCGCCTGCGAACCGTAGATGGCGGCCGACGCAGCATCCTTCAGCACATCAATGGAGACAATGTCAGCAGGATTCAGGATACTAATATCCCCTCCCGGAATACCGTCGATGACGTACAATGGACCGGAGTTACCGATGGTCCCAAGCCCACGGACAACGACTTTCATATCCGCACCGGGCTGACCGGAATTGGCCGTAATCGATACACCCGGCGCCTGTCCCTGTAAGGCCTGTAAAGGATTTAGCTGATTTCGTTTTTCCAGATCAGCGCCTTCCACCCGGAGATTCGCCCCCGTGTTGAGTTTTTTCTTTTGCGCTCCGTAACCGATGACGACCACCTGCTCTAAGTCAGATGCTTCTGCCATCAAACGAATCAATAGAGTTTCCCCCTCCGACACTTGGATTTCCTGCGTTTGATACCCCACATAGGATACCACCAGTGTCGCTCCGGCAGGTGCGTCCAACATAAAATTTCCCTGCGAGTCTGTCGCGGTAGACGCTTGCTGCCCCTTTACCTGAATACTGGCTCCGGTCAGCGGTTCGTCTGTGTCTGCGGACACAACGCTACCGCGAATAGTCTGTGCCCATACCTGCGAGCTGACAAACAGCATGACAAGCAGGAGCGCATGGCGATAAAATTGTTGCTTCTTCATTTTATTTTTGTTTAAAACTGGTTGTTACCTGATTGTTATACTTGTCGATTTTCCTTGGTAGGAGACGGTTTTCTTTTTTATGTGTTCCGAATCTATACCGATTGGTGTTTGCGAAGACACAAATACCACCTGGAAAGTTCTTTTCTGCAGCATCCCATCAAAGCTTCCCTTCCGTTCTCCAATCGTCAGTTTCCCGTCTTGGTTATTATATAGGATACGGATTATACTACACTTACCTTTCTCGTAATTATAATTATCTCCTTCATCCTCATACAGCTCAAATACACCGTCCGCTCCATCATAAACAAATAAGGTCAGTTCATCTTGCGGTTTTTCATCCGTATACTGCAGTTCCTTTCCGACGGGCAGTATCGACCCAGATCGGACGAATACCGGTATACGCTCATATGGTGCATCTGCCTGAATCACATGCCCGCCTTCATACCGTTTCCCCGCGTACAGGTCGTACCATGCGGCTCCTTGGGGCAGGTAAACAGTTCGCTTCGTCGCTCCTTTTTCGGTAACGGGATTAATCAAAAGCGATGGTCCCCAGAGGTATTGATCATTGACGGCATAAGTCTGCTGGTCTTGCGGAAAATCCATTGCCAGTCCACGAATCATCGTATAGTTGTCGAAGAAGGTTTTCGCAGCCAGACTATAATTGTACATCAAGAGTTTATAACGTAAATGAATGTAGTACAGCATACTCGCATAGGCTGGGTGGCCTTCACCCGCGATGTTAAAAGGCTCCCTAAACGGAAACTGGCCGTGCGCCCGGAACATGGGCAGGAAAGCGCCATACTGGTACCAACGTGTATTCATCTCCCGCCATTCTTCTAAGTCGGCCTGCGTAGGCTTATGAAAACGTTTCTCTACCAGAAATCCACCCGCGTCCATTGTCCAGTAAGGCGTGCCAGACATCGAAAAATTAACGCCTGCTGCAATTTGGTCTTTCATATCATGCCAGCGTGAGGCAATATCGCCGCTCCAGGCCGCAGCGCTATAACGCTGTTGCCCTGCAAAATAAGATCGTGTTAGGATAAACACCCGGTTGTTAGGATCCGTCTGGCGTTGCCCTTCGTAAATTCCCTTGGCATTCATCAAAGGAAAAGTATTGTAATAGCGTACGGAAGATCCGATAGCGGGTTGAAACACGGCTTTGCGCTCGTCCAGATTGATATTTGAATGAATATCTGGTTCGCTGGCATCCATCCACCAGGCATCGATCCCCTTTTTATAAAGCTTATCGTTCATTAAATCCCAAAATCCCTGACGTGCTCCCTGTTGGAAGGGATCATAAAACGTGGATGTGTAGCCTTTGCCGATCCAATCTTTCCTCCCGTCATAAATATTACGAGCGTACAACCATCCTTTCTTGTTGAACATGGGGTACACGGACGACTCTTCATTGATTTTTGGCCAGACCGAAATCATAACACGCATATGCATGTCGTGCAGGCGTTTAATCATCCCATCGGGATCTGGAAAGCGGCTTTTATCAAAATCGTGACTTCCCCAATCGTGTTCCGCCCAATAGGACCAATCTTGCACCATATTATCAATTGGTATACGACGTTCCCTAAACTCCCGAGCGACCTCCTCGATTTCCTCTTGGGTCTTGTATCGCTCACGACTTTGCCAATACCCAAAGCTCCACAAGGGCATAATCGGCGCTCTGCCCGACAGATGGCGGTAACCCGCTATCACATCATCCATATCCTGACCGTAGATAAAATAATAGTCAATTGCGTCGCCGGCCTCCGAGGCGAAAGAAAACGTACTTTTCAATTCCGTTGGCAGCGGGCTTTGCCAATTCAATGTAAAGTATGATTCACCACCATCTGGAAGCCATTCAATACGGATATCATAAGGTTTGCTCGCCTCCATCTCCTTTGCGATTTCAAACGTTCCGGCATTCCATGATTCCCGCCAACGGTCTTCCAATAATTCTCCATCTATCCATACCTTCATATATCCGGCATATTTAAAATGCAGCCGGTGCAACCCATCATATGGCGATGTTACCTGTCCTTCATACCGCACTTTCGCATTCGCTAATGCAATATCTTTAGGCAGTTTGTGTTGATCAGTCAAATAAGAATAATCGATGATAGACTCTGGCCTTGTCAACCACACACTATCCGGATGGTCACGATGCGAATACGTGGCCGTCAACCAACCTGTCAATCCTTCCTTGGACGTAAGTTTAAAGGCGTTCAGGGGTAACATTGGGCGCACATCGCCCGCTGTTGTGATCGAATAATTATGCCACAACAATCCATAGTTGTTCGTCGACAACAGAAACGGAATACCAATCTCTGTGTTATATTGAAGCAAAGTGACCTGTTTTCCGCCGTTATAATTCATCACCGCGTTTTGGTGTTGCCCCAATCCATACAGTCCTTCGTTTTGGTCTACATCAAAGCCTTGATTTAAGGCGTAAAAAGAATCTCCATTGTACGCATTCGGTCTAAAGCTTCCGTCTACACGTTTTCGCTCTCCAAGAATAATTTTTTCATTTTTGTCCTTAAAAAGGATTCGTCCTGTTCGTAAGGACGTGGCCAACACGAGTTTTTCTGTTCGTAAATAGAGTGTATCCTGGAGCACGTCTATTGATAGAGCATTCACTGAACGTCGCAGAGAATCCACAATTACCAGGCTTTCCTTAGCGGGCAACGCGGCGTCAGGAGGCAAGGCAGTTACGCGAACGATATCATCACGTACAGCGTCGAGGTAAATATCCTGATCGACCGAAGTGGCTAATCCAATGAAGCTAATTTTTACACCGTAGTCTGTTTTTTGATAGGTTGCAATGTCAGTAGATTGCCCGATTGCTTGTATGCCGTGAACGAACAAGTAACATAACACTGTAAGACGAAGTTTACACATTATCATATAAGGTTTACGAAATTTGGAGAGCCAATATCAGACCTCTCCTGTTTATAATAGTTATTATTTCCAAAGCAAACATAGGGAGTGTTTTGCTTGTCCGAAGGGCTGTTTTGTTAACTTTTATGGGTTAAAATGTTAACAAAACACGAATACAGTGTCCTAATCACTTACGGTAAGTGGAAGGTACCTCACCGTAAAAACTCTTAAAGTATTTGCTAAACTGTTTTGGTGTACCGAATCCCACTTCGTAGGATATTTCGCTGACCGTCTTCTGCGTATTTTTAAGTAAATCCAATGCTTTATTTAGCCGGATATTACGAATAAATTCAATCGGTGTAAACCCCGTAATCGACAATATCTTTTTATATAGTCCCACACGGGTCATATTCATCTGAGACGCTAGGACTTCCACCGAAAAATTTTCATTTTGCAAATGATCTTCAATAATTGCTGTGATCTTCCATACAAATCGTTCATCCTCGTCTACGACGTCTATTTTACCAACATTCACGTCGATTTGTCTCTTGTATCGTTTTTCCATCACACCTTGTTGCTCCACGAAAGCTTTGATTTTAGATAAAAAAACATCGAAGTTGAAGGGCTTACTGATAAAATCTGACGCGCCGTTTTTTAATGCTTCTATTTCTTTTTCTGCTGACCCAACAGCGGTAATCAATATGAAAGGGATGTGCTTTGTCCGTTCATTGGCGCGCAATTCTTTACAAAATTCTATACCTGACCGCCCCGGCAAATGGAGGTCTGAAACGATGATATCCGGATTATACTGATACACCTGCTTCAAGGCTTCTTCCGTAGTTTGGCACATATTAATCTGGAAATACTGCCCCAAGTTATCCCGCAGATAAAAGGCAAAATCGGCATGATCTTCGACTACCATGACCTTTAACAGATGTTCTCTTTTAATTCCTCTTCCGGGATCGTTTCTCATTTTCATCGAGCCATTTCCGTCAATTTCTAGCTGATTGTTCAAGCCACCGTCTACGGTTTGAGAAGATCGTTCCAGTGGTAATCTTACACTGACCGTGGTCCCGATCCCTTCTTCGCTCACAAATTGTATCGTTCCAGCCATCAGGTGCACGAACTCTTTTACTATGGACAACCCAAGTCCACTACCTTTCTCGCCGGCATTCCACCGGCCTTGTACTTGGAAATATCGATCAAATACCCGAGATTGCACCTCTTTTGGAACGCCTACTCCAGTATCAGAAATCTTCAATCGTATTTCATTTTCATGCGGCTCTACACAATTAAGGTAGATCTGACCGCCCATCGGCGTAAACTTAAATGCATTGGAAAGTAGGTTCAACACGACACGTTCGAGCTTCTCAAAATCAACATACGCTTCGACACCAGTGGTCGGCACCTCCACGACATAATGAATTCTTTTCGCTAACGCAATGCTCTCAAATTGTTCTCCTACGCGCCTAATAACCGCAAAAACATCACCGTATGTTTTTTTCAGCGTATATGCATTGTTCTCTATACTATTAAAGTCTAGCAACTGGTTGACCAAGTTTAACAATGACGAAGCGTTACGCTCGATAATATCCAGATATTTCTTTTTCCCGACGTCGCTTTCCGTTGTCCGGAGCTTCTGCACCGGCGAAATAATCAAACTGATCGGTGTCCTAAATTCATGGCTTACATTGGTAAAAAAACGCGTCCGCAGCTCCTCCATCTCTTTTGCGTGCCTAGCTTTTTCTTCCGCTTGTATCAAACTGAATCGAGTTCGCGCCCTCATTTTTTCAATCTTCCTAAAGAATAGCAACAATCCTCCGGTTGCCAATATGTAAATAAAATAGGCCCAATTAGAACGCCACCATGGTGCTAACTTCGTTATTTCCATCAGCGAAACCGGCGAAGAATAGGTACCGTTATGATCCATTCCGCGGATTAACAATGTATAATTACCTGCCCCGAGATTTGCGAGTGCAATTTCCATGTTCTCCACATCTATCCAATTGTCTGAGAGCCCTTGTAACTTGTACTGTAGTTTCGGTCTATGCTGTTGTACAAAATCGAAATCCGACAGGAGTATATGGAACGTTTGAATAGGATAGGGTATCTCTATACGTTTCGTGTCGTGCCATGATGTCAACCACCGATGAACATAACTCTCCAAGTCCTCATTAGCCATATTCGGCACTTGGATTTTAAAGTCTACGACTGACGCATTACGTAGATCGGTGGATGTTGAAAATTTAGGAGATGGGGCATAGATGTTGAAACCTTCTGAGCCACCGAACAGCAAACGTCCATCGCGTAATTTGTAGATAGCCCGTTCGTTAAAATTCGACGACTGGAGTCCATCGGATTTATCGTAGTTCCGTATCGTATACCGTTTATCAGGTAAATTGAATGTTATACGCGAAATACCTTTCGGTGTAGTCGCCCAAATATCTCCATGGTCATCCATTACCAATCCGACGACAACATTATCAATTAATCCTTGACGGGTAGACAGGTACGACATTGTATCGGCCGATAAGATATTGATTCCTGTCTGTGTAGCAACCCAGATATTACCTCTTTTATCTTCAAGCATATCCGATACCACGTTATTCGTCAGTGGATATCGGTCGTTATGTTCGTCAAATACCCGTATACTATCATCAACCGACAATTGTACCAAGCCGTTTGATGTTCCAAACCATATGTTCCCACGACCGTCTTCCACAATTTTCGCATTATAGGACGAACTGAATGTGCTGGGATAGATGGACTTAAAACGGTTAAAACGAGAAGAAGACTGATCAAATAAATCGATGCCTCCTAACAGCATACCAATCCAGAAGCGCTGTCGGCTATCCTGAAACAAGCTCCAGACACTGTTGTCATTAATAGACGCTGCATTATTAGAGGAATGCAAAAACCGCCTAAAACGGCCGTTTTCGAATTTATTCAGACCGCCATGATAGGTTCCTATCCAAAGCTGTTCATTTCTGTCTATAAACAGACTAACGACCACATCGCCACCTAAAGAAAATTCATCATTTGGATTGTTCCGATACGATTCGAATACATGCCGCCGTGGATCAAACCGGACGACCCCACCTCCGTTTGTTCCTATCCAGACATTACCATGCCTATCCTCCACAAAACAGTTTATGTCATTAAAAGGCAAACTATTTTCGTCTCCATGCCGGTGTTGGTAAAGACTGAAAAAATTTAAATCTGGATGGTAATAGCTTATTCCTCCCTTATAGGTACCTACCCACATTACGCCGTCTGCGTCCTTATAAAGCGCAGTCGTGCTATTATAGGGTAACGAGGCCTTATTGTATGGTTCGTGTACCACATAATTGACACGCGGATTGGCGAGGTCAAAAACATTAATCCCCCCATGGTCTGTCGCCATCCAAATTGTACGACCGACCTGCTGGATATTACTAATATTATCATTATTGGCAGTGTAATGACCGTTTTTACATCTGAACAACCGGGCTTCACTATCAAGCGATTTATAATACAGTGCACCAAGGGGAAAATTCTTCGCATACACCCAAATACCAGATTGATCGTCGACAAAAAGATGGAAAACTGCGTGTTCAACCAACCGCTCGAAAGAAAATATTGTACGTTGCCGCACGTGTAGCTGGTCACCATCTAACGCCACCAGCTCTCCCTTGTCAGAGACTAACAGAAGTACATTGCGTTCCGGATCGTAGTATATATCGGTCGGCTTTCCCTGTAGGTCATAATCACAAAATTCTGCAAATTTGTTTTTTTCGTGCGCTGGTAAATAAGCTAGTTCACCATTTTCGTATAAAACATATGCCATTTGGTTTGCCATAATGATCTTACGTACGTCCCCATGTGGAAATTTGTTGGCATACAAAATACTGTCTACATTCCAGTGGAAAAGATCGCGTTCACTATCGTAGACACAATTTCCTTTAACAGTCCTCACCCAGAGATGTTTATCAAAACCAATAAATAAATCCTGTACATTATTATTTAGGAGCACGTGGGCATCATGTGGTCGATGGGAGTAACTTTTGAATCTATAGCCATCAAAGCGACTAAGCCCCGTACTGGTACCACACCACAGAAACCCTTGTTCGTCTTTTATGATGGCATTAATATGATTGCTCACCAGACCTTCATTTACCGTCAGGTGTTTAAAATTGATCGTCTGTTGTCCATAGCAACACAAGCATACGCACATGGCAACATAAATAACGGCAATTCTGTTCATCATTGGCAGCTATCATTAACTTAGCGCAGTTAAAGATAAGCAATCCCGATGACGAAACAAACCTTAACACGGTAATCTGTTTAGGAGATAGCGGCTTATTATTTCATCATTTACATACTCCGTTTAGATATCACCTCTAGTTACGATTCTGAAAAATATGAAATAGATTGTGCTCGTCGATAATCCGCGCTTTTTCAGCGGGCGCCATTTCCGAAAATTTTTTCGGCGTAATACCATAATACGATTTAAAGGTTTTACTAAACCATTTCGGATCCGAATAGCCTACTTGGTAAGCAATGTCACTTATTCCTAAAGATTCGCGATTGAAGAGCTCCGTTGCCCGTCTCAAGCGTAGCATATTGATCAGTTCTATGATACTCATCCCTGTAAGTTGTTTAATCTTTTTATACAGTACAGGTCTGCTCATTCCCAGCTCAGACGATAATTGCATTACATTCAGATCTTCACTGGACAACCGACTTTCAATAATGTTAACAATGCGATTTAAGAACAACTGTTGTTCATTTGGTTTCTCACTTGCTTTATCCTCCGTAGTTAGCATATATTTACGGATAAACCAACGCCTAGCACTCTTCTTCGTATAGAGAATATTTTGGATTTTGATCATCAACAAGTCCACATGTATAGGTTTGGTTAGGTAATCATCCGATCCAGCGCCCATTCCTACCAGCATATCCTCCTCCGAGCTCAATGCCGTGAGCAATATCACGGGGATGTGAGCTGTCATTTCATTGCTCTTTATCAAGTTCGTCAGACAAGCACCGTCCATGTCAGGCATCATGACATCGGAGATTACCACATCCGGTAATCTCTTATGTACAATCTCCCAAGCCTGTTCACCGTCACGCGCGGTAACGACCTTATATTCCTTGACCAACTCCTGTTGCAAGAATTGCAGAATATCTTCATTATCGTCTACCACAAGTACCAACGCTCGGTCTGTTCCCTTTTCAATATTCGGCCCATCAGTTAACACTCCATGGGTCAGAAAATCCATAGGGGTCTTCTTTGATCCCCCCCTATTAGCTTCTTGCTTTACTGTATCGACAAAATCTACATTATCAGTATCGAAATGCATCTTTCCAAGAGGTATCTCTACCGTGAAGACTGTAAATGAATCCGTGGACGACTCCTCATGCTGGCTGCTCGCCTTAATTTTTCCACCGTGTAGGTGAATGATATCTCGTGTAAGTGCCAAGCCTAAGCCGCTACCATATCGATTCTTAGGAGCCGATGAGCTTTTACTTTGGTAAAAGAGTTCAAAAATAAAAGGCAAGTGTTCTTCCATAATTCCTGGGCCATTGTCGCCAATCTCCACGCATACAACTCCTTCTCCTGCTATTTCGGCTGCCACCGATAGATGGATCCAAACCCGGCCTCCCTGTGGTACGAAGCGCAATGCATTACCCAAGAGATTAAAAAAGACTTTTTCCATCTGCGTATAGTCCAGCCAAACAACTGGTACCGGCTCCTTATACTTCAACTCAATCGTGACACCCTTCGCCCGGATCTCCTCCTGAAAAGAAGCTAACACCTCTTGAACAAGATCAAGCAACGGATATTCACTAACATTTAACCGTATCAGATTCAATTCATTTTTCCGGCTGTCCAACAGCTCATTGACCAAGCGTAAGAGCCGCTGCGCATTCTGTCGTACCACTTGTAACGTCGATCGTCGTGAATCATTTTCATCTGTTTCCGAAAGCATTTGATGTACTGGTCCCAGAATCAATGTTAAGGGCGTCCGTAATTCGTGGGATATGTGGGTATAAAAATTTGCTTTTATATCCGCCATTTTTTTCTCGTTGGCGGCCTCGATTTGTTTTAGACGCAACTGATACTGCAGTTCTCTCCGGGCATGGAAAAACCGCCAAACCATAAACAGCAGTACCAAACATGTTCCAATATAGGTCGTATATGCCCACCACGTCGCCCACCAAGGCGGCAACACAACGAGCCGGAGTTTTCCGACCTCTTCCGACCACACACCGTCATTTGTCGTTCCCTTCACCTCTAAAACGTATGTTCCCGGATGCAAGTTTGTATACGTTGCTGTTGGCACATTCACATAATTCCAATCCTCTTCCAGCGCTTCCAACCGATAGGCATATTTGTTCTTCTCTGGCGTAATATAATTGAGTGTTGCAAAGTCTATACTCACATTGTTATCCCGATGTGACAGTAGAACTTCTTTTGCCATCGAAATATGCTGATTCGATAACTGACTACTTTCGGGGAGCAGCACTTTATTGTGTACCCTCACTTCAGAAAAAATCATTTTGGGACGAAAACCACTACGGGAGATTTTACTTGGGTAAAAAGCCGTAATACCATGTGTACCGCCCAACAAAAGCTCGCCTCCCCGGCTACGGCATACTGCTCCAACGGAGAATTCATTCCCGTGCAATCCATCCTTTAAATTATACGACACAATCTCGTCTGTCGACGGATCGAAAGCACAAATGCCGTTGTTCGTACTCAACCATAATACACCACCTTCTTCCGCTATTCCAACGACATTATTTCCCGGAAGCCCGTTCGCGGTTCCTATTCTTCTGAAATCTTTCGTGGCATATCGAAATTCATTTAAGCCATGCATAGAGGTCCCTACCCATAACCTCCCTTTTTCATCCTCATAGACACTCAATATAACATTTCCGCTGATGCTATGGGGATTATCCGGTTGGGGGTGAAAAACGTCAAAACGTTCCGCTCCTGCCCATTGGACATGTAGTCCATCTTCCGTGCCTACCCATAAGTTTTCGCGACTGTCTAGATAAACGATTCTAACGAGATCGGAACTCAAACGATATCGTTCTTTATTGGTAGACCGGTAATTCTCAAAATATCCATCAGTCCCGGCTTTTTTTACGTTCAATCCACCACCATATGTTCCTATCCAGAGATTTCCTGATTTATCCTCCGTAATTGAATAAACGTTATTATTAGATAAGGAAGATATATCGTCTGGATTATGTTTATAATGCACAAAGCCTTGCCCGCCTTTCTTGAGTAAATTCAAACCACCGGTGTATGTTCCCACCCATAGATTCTCGTCGCTATCCAGATAAATATGTTTAACATGGTTGTTCGATAAGGAGAGGGAATCTCCTCGCTTATGTTTATAGTGTCGTTTCACTCGCCTGTCAGACGCCATATAATCTAGTCCGCCACCCTCATAACCAATCCAAAAACCACCTTGTCGGTCTTGTACAATACCGCTCACAACACTATAAGACAGGTGGTCATTGTGTCCATTCTTTTCATAGTGTTGAAACTTTGCTAAATGCCGATCGAAAATGCTAATTCCGCCGTAATATGTCCCTACCCATATCGACCCTCGTCGATCCTGAAAGATAGGACGGATTGAATTATCTGCTAATGAATACGTATCATGCTCATTTTTAAGAAAGGTAACAAAACCGAGCTTTTCATCGTAATAGTTTAAGCCATTAATCGTGCCGATCCAGTATCCACCTTGTCTATCACGCACTAAGCTCCGCACGTCGTTACTACTCAATGTAGCCTGCCGGTTTCCCGCAAATTCGTCATTTGTGATGTAACAAAACGTATCTTTCTCCTCCTCATACACATTAATTCCCCCTTCTTTTGTGCCCATCCAAAATATCCCAGGTTTCATCTCGTAGACAAAACGGACATCAGCACTGTTCAATATTCCACTCCGCTGCTGGATATCATAAATAAGTTTGGGATTTGACTGTCTAGAAAGTCCTTCGAATACATATACGCCGTTTGTTGTACTCAGCCAATGTCGACCTCGGCTATCCTGATAAATCTGTTGGACGTTTCCCGATCCTGGAGGAAAAGTCTGCCCAGCAATGTTTCTACCATTGAAGATCAGGAAACATTGTAGTTGATTTTCCGGGTTGGATTTTAGTAAAAACAAGCCTGCACTGGAACAAAACCAGACATTACCATTACGGTCCTGATCGATAGCATAGATAAATGGTTGGGGCGCCTCTCCCCCGACAAGCGGCACTCGCACAAATCGATCAGATTTCCGATCATACAAATTAATACCTTGTCCTGTACCTATCCAAAGCCTATTATCACTGTCCTCATAAACAGCTGTTACATAATTATCGGACAATGAAGTACTGTCAGAAAGTACATTCCTATATGTAACAAATCGATGCGCATCATACTTGTTTAGCCCGTCCCGTGTTCCAATCCACATCAGATCCAAATGATCCTGTGCTATGGCAAAAATGCTACTTTGCGACAAACCATCTTTTGTCGAAACATGTACAAACTTTACCTGATCAGCAAAAGGTTGCGCATACAGAAACTTGCTTGTCAAACAGAGGCATAACAGTAGTATGTTCAGGCTTATCTTCATCGTTAGCTCGTGGCAGGATAACACCAATGCGTTAATTTACTCAGAATTTTCCATTTTTACGCAACAGTGCTTCTAAATAATAATAGTCTGCATAGATTAACGGTACATCCACTTCTGAACGATGCGGTTTGGATCCTGTGCTATGCCCCAACAGGAAACCCTTTTTTGTACCCTTCACATTCCGATAGTTGGCAGTCAGGGAAATCATGATGCGATCGGCTAGTTTCCGTAAAGCAGGTTTATTGGAAACCAAATGATCCAGTTCGTATAAGGCGGATGCCATGACTGCAGCCGCAGACGCATCTCGCGGTTCATTAGGAATAGCGGGAGCATCGAAATCCCAATAGGCTACACCATCTTCCGGTAGTCTTTCTGACAACCAGGAAAAAAGAACTAAGGCTTTGTCTAAAAAGCGTTCCTCTCGAGTCTCGCGATAACACATCGTGAAGCCATATAAAGCCCAAGCCTGCCCTCTGGACCATGTTGACTCGTGCGCATAGCCCTGATGAGTATGCCGATGTTTTACCTTTCCCGTCTGGGGATCGTAATCAACCACATGGTAGCTGCCTCTGTCCTGTCGAAAATGATTTTCGAGCGTTTTGTCGGCATGCGATGTAGCCATCCGATAATAGGTCGAATCCCCTGTTAACTTCGTTGCCGCAAACAACAGTTCTAAATTCAACATATTGTCAATGATTACTGGAAACTCCCATTTATCCGCATTATGATCCCAAGAACGGATACAGCCCACGGTCGGATTGAATCGCGAAGAGAGTGTCTTCGCCGCATGTATAATAACATCACGGTAATGAGGATCACCTGTCAACTGATAACCTTTACCAAAACTGTTATACACCTTAAAACCCATATCATGCGTTCGTCCATTCTCCTTTTCTCCCTTTATTCTCGCCGTAGCCGTTTGTGCCCAATCTTTCCACTGTTCGTCTTTTGTTAAGTCAAACATTTCCCATAAGATACCGGGGTAGAAACCACTTGTCCAGTCGCTCCTACGCACCAATGCCAGTTCACCGTTTTCCAACGTGCGTGGTGAGACCCGTGTCGAATCTTGTACCAATTGTTCCGTATATTCGACCAAATAGCGGAGCTGATCCGTCGCATCTGCCACGATCTTCTCATCGTGTAGAGATTGTCCCCATCCCGATACAGCATAGCAGACAAATACAAGACACCATATATATCTGTTCATATCAATCGATTTGAATAGTACGTTTAAATGCAGTAGAAAAAATATCGACACGGAACTGTCCTTGGATATTATCCACCAAACTAATATTAACAGACCGCCTTCCGGTAGCCGCTACATTATTTAAAAGCTTGACATAAATCTTCGCTTGTGCCTTCTTCGCGTTAGGAAAGACCAATTGATATCTGCCATCGACAGGATCAAGCACTCGTCCGGTCTCATCAACGATTTCAAAATCTTCTCCCCGGACTGCAGGAACTGCCGGTGCTACCAAGTCTCCAGTGCTGACTTCATAGGTTGCGACCGCATTATAATCACGCTCAAACTCTGAATAGAACTGCACCGGCAGTTCCAATAGTGTCATCCGCTCTCTATTCACTGTCACTGCACTGTTGTTGTTAGGTACGTAAACAATATAATAATGGTGCTCATATTCCGCTAAGCCTGTGGGATAATTCCGATCTTCGCAACCAACAAAAAGCATCATCAGTACGGAGGCCATGAGACCAAAACGGCCAATTCTTTTCTTATTTAGTATCGTTTTCATATTATTTCCAATTAGGGTTTTGCACTACATTTCCGCCACTCAGCGAGATTTCGTTCAGCGGTACAGGATAAAGATAATCTTTGGTCACATCAAAGCGTCGCGTAGAAGCCGCTTCGACGACAAGGACTCCGTCGGCATTCAAATTTAAATTGGAAACATCCGCACCTTCCCAATCTGTCTCATTGTATTTGGCACCAAGTATATGTTGCGTTAACAGGGTTTCTGCTAACTTCCACCGTATAATATCCGTATACCGCAAACCCTCTAAGGCAAGTTCGACCGTGCGCTCGCGACGGATCTCCTCCAGCATATCCAGCTGGTGGTTGGCCACAAAGGCATTTGTCAATCCCACATTCATCCCCACGCGGCGCCGCAGTGCATTGATGGTCAGGTCAAGGTCGCTATCGGATATCGCGCCGTCCAGCTCATATTTTGCCTCCGCATAGATTACTAAAACCTCGCCATAACGAATCAGAATTTTATCCGTTGTTCCCGCGCTATTAATTTGCCAATCTACTGCACTAAATCCCTTTTTGGTGGCATACCCTGTCCGAGAGCCTAATGTTGTGGTCGGCACCCACGGACCCTTATACGCCTGTTCGCCCGCGCGAAAAAGCGTATAGCTTAAGCGGGGGTCACGATGATCAAAGATACTATTGTAACGCTCCTCATCCCCCTCTTGGATGTAGAACGATGATCTATTCGCCTTCAGTTCGTTACGCTCACTATACGCCGGAAGTCCGTCTTCATACAAGTACTGACGAATCAAGTTCCGCGTAACAGCCACACGTCCGTTCTCCAAATCGCGCGAGTAATTGTGTCCAAGAATCAGATTTGATGCGCTTTCGCCATAAATTTTAACAAAAATATTCTCTTTATTTGCTGGCCCGTCACCCTCATTCACAAATAACTTCCCATAATCTGCAAACAATTCGTGACCTTGGTTCATCACGAACGATGCGGCTTCTATCGCCTGCTGCAAATGTTCTTCATAACCGCTCTCTCCGTGGTATTTCCCAAATGTACCTAGAAATAAACCAACCCTTGCTTTCAGTGCTTGTGCGGAGCTCTTCGTTACGCGACCATAATCTACGGTGGGCAAAGCACCAAATGCGGGCAGCCAATCCTTAGCAAAATCAAGATCCTCGTATATTTGTGCAGCAATTTCACTTTTCGAAGTACGTGGCATTTGGAGTTCTTCCGAGTCAAAGTCTAATGTTTTCGTTACTAAAGGTACATCGCCATACCGCTGTACGAGTTGAAAATACGCATAGGCTCTAAAAAATCGTGCCTCAGCCAAATATCCGTTTCTTACCTCATCGGTAACGGACGCGCGCTCACTTTTCTCCAGTATATTATTTGCCGTAAAAATCATGTCGTAAGGGCCGGACCACTCGCCGCTCGTACTTGGAATACTCCGGGCGCCATTGCTCGTCAGGTTCACTGTTTGATTGACATTGTCGTCTGCGCGGGAATCCAACTGTACGCCATCCAACTGCTGGTACAGCCGGTTGGCGGCAAATTTAAGATCGTTCTCCGTATTCCAAAAATCCTGATCGGAAAACTCCGTTTCGGGAAAACGATCCAAGCTACAACTACCGAAAAAGATAATCAACGTAGCTAGCATCACTGCTTTTATTGAGATGTTTATTACTTTCATGGTTTTGTCTTTTAAAAGGTTACGTTTAGACCAAAAGAAATGGAGCGGAAAAACGGATAGGTCGTTGCCGATACATTGTTCGGAACTTCGGGATCGAATACACGCAATACATCCGTATGCTCCCACAAATCTTGTCCAGAGAAAAATACCCGAAGTTTTTGGATCGACGCTGTACGAAGAGGAACCGTATAACCGAACTGCAGATTTTTAAGCCTTAGGTAAGCTCCATTCTGGATATACCTGTCCGATGGTCGGTAATTGTGCGCACTCGTTTGGTACATTCGGGGGAAAAAAGCGTCCGGATTATCTGGTGTCCAGCGGTCCATATGGATGGTCCACGGTAAATCCGCGGTACCCAACATAGGTGACAGTGTGCCTTCATTAATCAAAAATACACGTTTGGCGACCCCTTGAAAAAAGATGCTGGCGTCGAAGCCCTTCCACTGAAAATCTAAATTAAGTCCGTAAAAATAGCGGCCATTAGTCGTTCCATAGTTTATCAAATCGCCGGGCTCCTCTGGTGTCCCTCCGCCGGCAGTGATTACCCCATCGCCATTCAAGTCTAGGTATTTAACATCTCCGGCCCCTGCATTGTTTGGAAAAAACGGTGTAGACACCATTTGCTTATATTGATCGTATTCCTCTTGGGTCTGGAAGTAACCGTCTGTCTTGTACCCCCATACTGTATTCATCGGATATCCTTCCAACAGCTCCACATGTCCTTCGTTGATGATATTTCGACCATCAAACCTCACAAGTTCATTTTGATTATCCGACAGGTTGAATCCGATAGAATAGCTGAAGTCGTTTACTTTATCACGCCACTTTAAGTCAAACTCCCAACCCCAACTTTTCAGCTCTCCGACATTAAATCGGGGCACATTAATCCCTATAATAGAAGGTAAATTTAATGCTGCCAGCATGTTTTTATTACGCTTAACGTAGTAATCTCCAGTAAATGACAATCGGTTCTCGAGAAACGTCATATCCAAACCAATATTACTTTGTTCGACAACTTCCCAAGTTTTCTGTGCGGAAGCTAGCTCTCTTTGGTACAAAAACTGTGTTCGTAAGTTGTTAAATACTAATCGATCTTCTTGGCTTGTCGGCACATTCAATCCACTCGTTAATAGCGGAATATAGTCGTAAAAGCCCAAAGAAGAGCCATTTCCCAATTGACCCCAGGAGCCCCGCAATTTCAACTGATCAAAAATCCCATTATCACGTAGAAAATCTTCCTGATCCAAACGCCATGCTGCTGAGAAAGACGGAAATAACTTCCATCTATTTTCGTGTGCCAGGCGCGAACTACCGTCATAACGGACGGAAGCTTCAAACAAGTATTTCTCTTGAAAATTGTAGTTTAAGCGACCAAAATAGGACGCAATTGCCCATGTCTCGATCAAATCGCCGTTGGTCTTGGTTAGGGGATCACCGTAATTCAAGCTGAAAAAGTCATTGGTGATCATAGACTGCGCTCCGGCCGTGAGTTCGTCTTTACGGTATTCCTCATAAGAGGTCCCACCCAAGAGGGTAAAATGGTGATGGTCTAACACATCGAAATTATAGGTAGCTACCGCCTGGAGGTTATTGAGATACCCCCTATTTTTTGTGTTTTCCGTGCTATTTGGATTATGGATAGAGAAGCGTGTGGTATTTGTAGAACGTCCGTACCACGTCAATGTACGTCGGTTACGAACAGATGAAAAATAATCTTGATTACGTGATCCACTCAAATCTAACGTTAATCCCTTCACCAGATCTTTAATTTTCAAATTAGCTCGCCCCGTAAAAGATTCGTATAAACGGCGCCATTCACCCGCATTTTTTTGAATATCTACCGCATTGATCTGCAAATCGCCGTTATAAGGCTGTCCGGTGATATCTTCTGCCGGAACATACAGACTTTGGCGCGTACGGCTACGGTAAAGTCGATTGATGATCTGATCAGTGCCATATGCATTTTCATTGACTTCAGATCCGACATAATTGGCAGAGACGTCTAAACTGATGTATTTATTAACTTCGGTACTGAGGTTGGTACGTAGCGTATAACGAGCGTTATCATCCGGTCCGTACCGTAATACGCCATCACGGTGATAATAACCTGTTGAGATATTATAAACCGTTTTTTCCCCTCCACCGCTGACAGATACATTATGATTATGCATCCCACTATATTTGTTCATCCCTTCGGTTACCCAATTATTATTTCCGAAGTACTCCCACCTATCCTGCGTTGGGTTTGGACGGACGGAGAAGTTTGGATTTTTCAACCACTCTATTTGCTCTTCGGTAAATTCGGGATTCCGGTCGCGTTTAACCTGGATTCATTAATTAAAATCTGTTCATCCCAGGAGTTTAAACGTTCGGGTCTACGAGCAGCCATGTTTACACCATAATAGTTATTGTAGTTGATAACGGGCTTACCTTGTTTTCCCTTTTTTGTTGTCACTAAGATAACACCTCCAGCTGCTCTCGCACCATATATAGCCGATGCCGACGCATCTTTCAATACAGATATGGATTCGACATCTTCGGGATTAATCAGGTTCAGGTCCATTTGTATACCATCCACCAGTACCAATGCCGACATCGCATTTGCCGAACTGAATCCGCGGATACGAATACCATAGCCCTCGCTGCCTGGCTTACCGCTTCCACGTGTCACGGCAACCCCCGGTAATGTTCCCTGTAAGGCACCTGTCAAGTTGGCCACCGGCCGATCAACAAGTTCATCACCGCCGATTTGCGAGACTGCACCGCTGAGGTTTACTTTCTTTTGGGTACCATATCCAACGACCACAACTTCTTCCAGAGCGCCTTGGTCCTGTAGCACAACGTTCACTGTCATCCGCCCGCCCACTGACACGTCCTGTATCTGGAATCCCACTAAACTAAACGATAAAACAGCAGCTTCTCCCGCCTTGATTTCGTACATGCCGCGCTCATCCGTGACTACTGTCTGCGAACTGTTTTTGACTTTAACCGTGACGTTGGAGGCTGGTGTTCCGTTCTCAAAACGAACTTCTCCCCGTATGGTTCGATCTGACTGCGCGAAAACAAGATTTAATGTTGAGAGCAGATAGCCTATTATTAGCAAATGTCTGCTCATTCGGTTTAAAAATTTCATCATAACATGTTGGTTTAATATCGGACATTTATGTCTATAATAAGGTCTCGATGATACAAAAGTGCAATCAATCGCCCCAAATGATGGGAGAGAAATCGCTTATTTAAGAGGTTAAATTGCTCAATATCGCTATTTTCGTCACATCCACAATAAAGGATGTCGAATCGGAGAATTGCGTCTAACTTCCGGCTCGCTATAGTCTAAAGGCAATCGATCCCATAATTGCAGCCACTGTGGCTGTTCGAACATCACACTTCCTAGAAGCAGAAACGGATGTGCAATGGGCCAATTATTCCAATACATCACATCCTCACCATACGGCCACGTCGACTTGTCTTCAACATAGGGCAGCATAAACTCTATGCCCTTTTTCAAACCTTTCTTGTCGAGACGCAAGGAGGGCAGGTTAGCTTCGTGTGCTTTTAAGATATAATTTATACCTGAAAATACATCAAGGTTAAACAAGGAATAGCCATAGGGTTTGGTTCGTTCTAATTCGCGCGGAAAACTTCCATCGTCCGCCATCTGATCGGGCAATAAAACCGTTTTATATCGCGTGACTGCAAAATCGAGGAGATCTTCATCACCGACGTACTGCGCAAAAGCGGCTACCTGCAGCAACCAACAGGCCGCATGGTTATTTTTTGTATCTCTTTCCTGCACACCATAAGGGTGTGTAGTGATCCAGTCCAAGTAAGCTGAAAACCAAGATTTCGTGCCGGCATAGATCGCTGACGGAAGTTGGCCCGCATCATGCAAAACTTGTAGTGCCCGTGACACTTCTACCAGGTGTATTCCATCAATAATGCCAATACCACGTCCAGTAGCTATACCTTTTATGGCCTGTGCATATTCCATCGAGGGATTCATTTTCGTTGCTGGATCTATAAACCATGCTTTCAGGTGTTTCAATGAAACATCCCGATAGCGCGGATCTTGAGTCAGTTCCCATGCCGAAACCAATGTTCCGACGATGTCGCCCAAGCGCATAACAAGGTTTCGGTGATCTACAAAATTAGCGGGATTGCTCAAACCATCTTTCCGGATGTAAGGTCCTTCCGGATTCTTCGGATCCGGCCACCAATAATCCCCTTCAGAATAAAAATCGTGTTTTCCGCCAGCACTGCGCGGAGAAATACGACTCGTCACCGTCAGCGGGGGCAACTTTAATACTTCCTCCGCTTCCTTCAGCACCCTAGCTTTAATGCGCTGTGACACCCGTGCTTTGACATCGATGACGGTCCGAGACAAGTCCAAGACACAGGTATTCAAGCTATCAGCCTTAACCGTGACCACCACATTCTTTCCACTACGTACCAAACGTACCAAAGCTCTACCGTTATAAGTTTGCAGACGTCGGCTGCCATCAGACGTTCCCTGATCAACCAGCAGTTCACCTTCGCCTACCGCATCAAAGTTAATATAGTTACTAGCGTCGAGACAGCGCACACCATTTTCATCGAAGAGCTGCGCTTGTAGCAAAAGGGTATCCTGCTGTTCTTCCAAGACCTCTAGTGCAACGCGTACTGGCATACCCCAGCGCTCGGTCTGATATTCCTGCGTCAGGATGTCACGGATCGTCTGTCCCTTTTTATATCCAATCGCTTCCAGCTTATTTTCACCAGTTTTAAATTTCACCATCCAGCGTAAACCTGCCGCCGGGAAATCCTGGCTGTCGCGTTTTCGCTTACCCAAACTTTCCCCATTGAGGAACAGTTCCACTTCCTGGCAATTCGAATAGACTTTCACCATGCGCTCTTGTCCTTCGTCGCCCCAGCGAACGGACCAGTTATGCCCATAGATATGAACCATCGGCTTCTCCGTCCAATAGGATTGAAAAACATAATAAGATTCTTTCTTCTTAAAATCACGCGCCACGACGCCTTTTTGGTTCATATACGGCACCGGGTTGTCAGGGCGTATCGGGGTAGAGAAGTCTTTGAAAGGCCAATAAGCTGTACCGGTGAGCCAAGGCATCGTTTCCTGTTCCTTTAAATGCCAGTCAATCAAATTCACCATATAGCTCTCGCTCCAATCGCCATCCTTCGAAACCCGCGACGACCCGCCATACAAGGAAGCATCACCTGCGCGTTCATCAGCCGTAGTACTACGCATCACTTCGGACAACCCAGCATCCGGTGTTTCCGAATGCCGACCGGCATGACTATCACCTCCCCATTCTACATGCAAAAAATGATCTACCTTTTCAAATTCATTCTTACTCGCCGTTTTATAATCGGTATACACCCCGCGGTACCAGCCCGCCCAGATAGAGGGAGAGTACACATCCACAATATCCTTACAGAAATCGCACCGTCGAATAGCCGTTTTACGGCTATCGTCCAAACGGTGGGATAGGTTATGCAGTTCCGTCATAAAGGCACGGATCTTCTGCTTATCAAATTCGGGGAAATCACCTGGCCAGTCGTTCTCATTACCTAAGCCCCAAATGATAATGGACGGATGGTTAAGATGTTGTTGAATCATATTGGTCAACATCCTTTTCGCTTGTTGCTGATAAACAGATCCACCTAATCCCCCCCGGCACCAAGGGATTTCTTCCCAGACTAAGATACCCAGCGAATCGCAGGCATCCAAGACAATGCGCGATTGCTGATAATGTCCAAGACGAATAAAATTTACGCCCATCTCTTTCATCAGCTTCATTTCTTGCACGATTTGCTCTTCCGTCATGGCCGGTCCAACACCTGCGTGGTCTTCGTGCCGATGGGTTCCCCGTAACAATAGACGTTCGCCGTTCAGTTTAAACGGACCGGACTGGATAAACTCGAAATTACGAAAGCCAATTTTTTCGGCCGTCCGCGCAGTATCTGTACCATTGATCAGTGCCAGTTCTACGGTATACAAGTAGGGCTCGTCCGGCGACCATGTTTCAGGTTGGCGCACCTCCAGACTACCAAGTTCCTGACCCGCTGCTATATTGGCTAAACTGGTTTCGCTGCGCTGCTCAGCGACGACCGTCCCTTCCTGGTCTCTGATCGTTGCTTTCCATACGGCTTTGGCAACTTTCGAGGGATTCCGCCAGGTCGCCCGAAGGACAACCGTTCCGGTTCTCGCATTCGGTCCCAATGCTGCTTGTGCAAAGAGGTATTCGGTCGATAACTTGGGGGCATAACATAGGTTCACATACCGATATAAACCACCATACACATTAAAATCGGATAAATCTGAAGGAATCATCTCCACATCCCGACTGTTATCGGTGCGCACCAATACAGGCACGCGTCCATCGAAGCGTGCGGCTGCTGAATCTTGCCGGAAACGGGCTATGGCCTCGGTAATATCCACCGACCACTCATCGTAACCGCCGACATGTTCGGCTATTTTCTCGTTGTACACATAGACTTGGCTCTTTTGTCCGGCACCCTCAAAATGCAATATAGTCCTGCCGTCCGCATAAGGGTTCTCGATATCCAGATAAGTGCGATACCAGGCAGGACCTTGATAGTAATTCTTATCGGGATTTACCGCATCAGTGGCATTGTAGCTATGCGGTAAGGTTACTTCTTTCCAAAGCGGCACGGTCTCCGGTCCACCCTTAGGTACTGGCCGCACGCCCTCCCAAATGTCACCCAGGTCTCCTCGGACAAACTCCCATCCATGCGATAATCGATGCTTCTCTTGCGCAACCCCCTTTAACCCCTGCGCTATTCCAATTAAAACAAATAACCATACGAATTTTCTAACCATAATCATTTCTATTTCACTTTTCAGTTTATTAAGCGCAAGATGCATATAATGATGCCTCTCACAGGAGGAGTTATTGTTCAAAAAGGCGTATAATTTGGTGTAAGAGCCGAAGAATTTTTAAAAACCACGTATATTCGAATATGTTTAAACGGCGTTGCATTATTCTACAATAGCTTTGAACAACATCTCAGGAAAATAGAATTGGTATTGAATATAGAAAAGAAATGAATTATAGAATTTTTAAAGGTGACCAGATTGCAGCAATAGGGTTGGGAACTTGGCAGTTGGGGAGCGCCGATTGGGGACAAATAGACGAAGTCAATGCATTGGACATCCTGAACACTTATGTAGAAGCAGGTGGAAATTTTATCGATACAGCCGATGTGTATGGCATGGGAACCAGCGAACGTCTCATTGGAAAATTCCTCCAACAGATCGACAAGAAGGTTTATGTCGCAACGAAATTGGGTAGGCGGGACGATGCGCCAAACGGGTGGCCGCAAAACTTTACTTATGACGCGATACGAAGACATGTAGAGGATTCGTTGACCCATCTTGGACTAGACCAACTGTATCTGGAGCAACTGCATTGTATTCCGACGGAAGTTCTTCGTAAAGGAGAGGTTTTTGACCACCTCCGCCGTATACAGGAAGAAGGTCTTATCCAGCATTTCGGCGTCAGTGTCGAAACGGATGAAGAAGCGCTTATTTGTCTCGAGCATCGGGACGTCGCTGCGCTACAGATTATATTCAATTTGTTCCGCCAGCATCTAGCGGATGATTTTTTTGACAAAGCCAGCGCGCAAGATACAGCACTTATCGCCCGGGTACCCTTGGCGAGCGGCCTCCTTAGTGGAAAATTCAACCGGTCGACAACCTTTGATGATAAGGATCACCGTCATTATAATGCCAATGGCGATGCTTTCAACGTAGGTGAAACCTTCAGCGGGATTGCCTTTGAAAAAGGCATCGAATTATTGGAGGAAATCAGGAGCATCCTTCCCGAAGGAAACTTGGCACAACAAAGTCTCCAGTGGATATTGCAACATCCGGCAATCACAACCGTCATACCCGGAGCAAGCAAAGTGGAGCAGGTACAATCCAACATCGCAGCCGCACAACAACCGGATCTAGATGACCATACCCTCCAAAAGCTTAAAAGACTCTATTCCGAGCGGATTCGTCCGGAAATCCGGGGAAAATATTAACACACAATACGTTGGTTCCGAGCCAGACCTTATTTCAGACGAAAAGCCACAAGAAGTGGCTTTTTTATGCTATTGTTACGAGCATTCCTATTAGCTGACTGTCGCCGACGACGTCTGCGCTGAGCGATCTACTTTTTTAACCAGCCCTTGTAACACATTTCCCGGGCCAACTTCAACGAATGCTTCTGCACCGTCTGCCAGCATCTGTTGTACCGTTTGAGTCCAACGGACAGCTCCCGTTAATTGTGCTATTAGATTGGTTTTAATTTGTCCAGGATCAGTATAAGCTTTTGCATCCACATTTTGTACAATAGGACAAATAGGTACTTTTATTTCGGTTTCTTCGATTGCAGTCTGCAATTCTACTTTAGCAGGCTCCATCAACGGCGAATGAAATGCTCCTCCAACATTCAACTTTAATGCCCGTTTGGCTCCCGCCTCAGTCAACAAAACACAAGCTTTATCTACACCTTCTATTGTCCCTGAGATAACTAATTGTCCTGGGCAATTATAGTTTGCTGCAACAACAATATCTTCTACTTGCGCACATACTTTCTCTACTATTTCATCGTCTAACCCCAAAATAGCGGCCATTGTTGATGGTTGCGCTTCACACGCCTTCTGCATCGCATTAGCACGTTTTGCCACCAATCTTAACCCATCTTCGAACGATAATGCTCCTGCTGCTACCAATGCGGAAAATTCACCTAACGAATGACCCGCCACCATTGCCGGCTGAAATCGGTCACCCAAAGCTTTTGCCAATATAACCGAGTGAAGAAAAATAGCTGGTTGTGTCACATTGGTCTGTTTCAAATCTTCATCTGTTCCGGAAAACATCATATCGGTGATACGGAAACCGAGAATATCATTCGCTTCTTCAAAAAGAGATTTTGTTTCGTCATTTAAATTGTATAAGTCCTGCCCCATTCCTACGAACTGAGCACCTTGACCTGGAAAAAGGTATGCTATTTTCATGTATTTATTTGTTTAATTTTTACTGGCTGATGAGTACTTTCCTCATCAAAATTAAAAAATTCTGTTGTCTTTTTACTTAATCTATTCGGGAACAAACGTCAAGGAGGTCAATTTTTTTTCGTCAAAAATATCCTGTGCAATGGCTAACAAATCACTAGTAGACACCATGTCTATCTTTTCAAAAACTTCATTTAGTGATATGATCCGATCGTAGTCCATCACATTTTTTGCTTCCGCTATGATCATGCTCATCCGGTTCTCCTCCGCCAGCGCAATTTGTCCCTTAAATTTATTTTTTGCCTTTTTAAGTTGGTTTTCGGAGACACCTTTTGCTTTTAGTTTATCCAGTTCCCGAAAAACCAGCTTTTTTGCACGCTTGATTTTTTCTTCATCCGTCCCAAGATAAATCGTGAACAGTCCTGTATCGATAAAAAGTGTATAATTTGATTCAATGGTATACGCAATTCCATACTTTTCCCGGACAGCGAGATTCAGGATAGACGTCATACCGAAACCACCTAACATATTATTGAGTAACAGTAAACCAGTTTTACGATCGTCATGAATACTGTATGCTGGCGCTCCCAACATGAAATGCACCTGATTGATGGGCTTCTCTATCTCAATATGCTGCGATACATTCACAAACGACTCTCGAGGAGCGCGTGCGGGCTTATTCTCCTTTACTGGTTCAAAGTAACGTCTTAACATCTTTTCAACCGTTTTTAACGCATAATTCCCCGATATCCCGATAACAATATCATCGGTATGGTAATTTTGCGCCATAAACCTTTGAGCGTCCTCTTTCGTAAAATTCAGCAAATCCTCTTCCCATCCAAGGATATTATGTCCTAGACCCGAATGTTGAAAAATCAAATCCTCATAATCATCCATAATCGACTCTTCGGGGTTATCCCGATAGGATGCCATTTCATCTACGATAACACCTTTTTCTTTTTCTATTTCATCTGCAGGAAATGTGGAATGGAAGATGATATCCTCAAATAGATCCAGCGCCTTGTGTAGGTGTGGTTGTAGAATAGAGGCATGAACACATGTATATTCCTTGGTGGTATAAGCATTCAAATCTCCCCCTACAGCTTCTAAATGATTAAGAATCTGTGGCGTGGAGCGGCGCTCTGTTTGTTTGAACAGTAAGTGTTCGATAAAGTGTGCCATCCCGTATTTGCCCGTCTGTTCATCTCTAGAACCGGCATTTACAACCAAACAGGTATGGGTAATAGGAGAAATCTGACGGTGAAATACCGCACGGATACCGTTGTCCAAGCGGATAATTTCATATTCCATATCTATCAAAGTCAAGCCGCAAAAATAGAAATAAAAAAGGACATTTACATCCGTGGACGTCTCATTCCTCCTGGGCCTCTTTCTTCTTGCGGTGCGATTCCTCCCGCAAATTTAGCGAGTCTATAAGTAAACAATAGCATAAAATAGCGGCCTAATCTATTTGTCCGCGTGTCGGAAATCTGGATATCGGACACTGTTCTCGAGATATTGGTTTGTTCATTTAATAGATCAAAAGCCTGCACACGTAAAGTTCCTCTCTGCCCTTTTAGGAATCGCTTTTCTACATAAGCATTAATGATAAAAGGATTATCATCATAGGCATTTCCTTGATAAAAAGTTTTCGAAACATCGGTTCCAAATATAATCGTCGGTGTAATATTTACAGACCCTACTAAATTCGGCGCCCATGAACGCATGACCACCGAACGCTCATTCAGCGTATTAAAAGTGTGATCCCAGCTATACTGTACTCCAGGATTAATTTCCAAGTTTTCGGAAGGTAAATAACGGAACATCAACCCTTGCATCAGATTCCAGTTTTGTGCTTTATTTAAGTCTCCCTCTGTATACGACGGGTTATTGTTATAGGAAGCTCTTCCCATAAAATTCAAGCTGTATACTTTGTTTTTGAATGATCGTCCGTAATGATAGAACCCCCGTAGATTGAAAGCGCCGTCCTCGTTCAAATAATTGGTTTCTTGAACTACGCCCAATTCAGAATCGGAGTATCGTAAATTATTGGAAACAATCTTATCTTGCGTAAAGGTACCATTCAATATCATGAAGAAAGTCTTTCCCGTCTGGAAATCACTACTATTAAAGCGAAACCGGACATTATGCTGAAATTCAGCATCCAAATCCGGATTTCCTGTAACAATATTGGTCGGGTTTGAATTGTCTGTAAAAGGCTGTATCTGTGTAACCGATGGTTCATTGGCTCGGCCCGAATAGTTGACTTGAAGATTCTTCTGCCTACTGAATTTATATTCAAACCGTGCAATAGGGATGAGATTAAAGCCATTTCTATGGATATCGATCGCATTTCCATCCACCAGCGCATCTCCATTTAAAATAGTTGGCTGGGCGGATAACCCTACAGCATATCTAACTTTATCATTATCGTAATTATAATTGGCTCCAAACCGATGTGTACTGAAGGAGTAATCATACATCCGGTCAAATATATAACGGGAATCATCCAGTACACTGCCATCCGCATTAAAAGCATCCTGTGAACGATTGTTATCGTACGTATTTACATTATAATCGTAAGAAAGCTCGATCTTGCCAAATTGGCTAACGGGCTCTAAATAAGAAACACTGGCTCCACCATTCCAACTCTTGTTATCCATCTCTGCTATCGTCTGCCTATACAAACTGTCCACCGTCATATCGCTGTTATTCGGATCGCCGACGATTGTCTCGATAATTCTGTCTTGATCTTGCTTTGTTCCAGAAGACGATATATTCATATTAAAGAAAATGTTCCTTCCTTTATCGTTAAGACGTCGATTATACAAGGCACTAACGCCCATATTTGGCGATTTAGATACACCATCAAGATAGTTGGATTCTGTATTGTATAATTCGCTGTTCAACAGGTTTTCGTTAAAATTTTCACTAACGGTGGTCGTACGACCATAGCCGATTTGAGGTGATACTTTAATAAAATCCCGTTCGGATGGTTTCCACTCAAAATTAGCGTCAAAACGATGTGAATTACCGATGGTATTGGTATTAGATGTAGAATTTCTATCGAGAATAGAGTCTGGGTAAATAAACTTATTCAAACTGGATGATAGCGCATCGTTATCATCGTGCCCGAAGCTATAGCTTCCATAAACGGTCAGTTTATCACTGATATCCTGCCGATAGTTTATACCGAGTGATCCCGTGTTGGTAATCCCATTACCGCCACCGAACATACCGCCTCCTCCGCGTCTTCCCCCGCCTCCTTGCCGACGGCGAGCTCCACCACCCTGCGTATTGAAATCAAACAACGGCGCATTAATATTATTCAAATTTCCGAGTACGGATAGCTGCATCTTATCTCGCATCGCCATGATACTCGCCGTAGCTTGATAACGGTCATCCGTACCATAACCAACCCGTAACATCGAAGTATAGCCATTATTTTTATCCGGATCGATCTCAATATTTAGAACTTTCTCCGCATCTCCGGTCTTGTTTCCGGTCAAGTTTGCCATATCCCCATAATCATCGATAACCTGCATCTTATTGATAATGTCTGCTGGTAAGTTCTGTGTTGCGGTTTTTACATCACCGCCAAAATAATCTCTTCCATTTACCCGTACACGTGTAATCTGCTCGCCTTGGGCTGTTACGTTTCCATCTTTATCGACCTCGACACCTTGCAATCTCTTCAATGCATCCTCAGCTAGTGCTCCTTCTCTTAATTTTAAATCTTTCGTGGCATATTCTATGGTATCTCCTTTTACTTGCACGGTAATAACACCATCCACGATCACTTCCTCCAGCATATTCGCTATTCCTTGTAGCTGAAACGATGGGATTGTCATTTTATCCTGCCCCGGCGAAAAGCTAAATTGTCGGGCAAAGGGTTCAAAGCCTAAACTGGATACTTTGATCGTAAACTTGTCAGATTTTACATTATTGAATGTGAATATACCCGCTGGCGAAGTGCTTGTTCCCAAGGTATCTTTATCACCCTCCAATTGAACAGAAGCGCCGGCCACCACCCTGGACTCATTGTCCCGTAACATGCCCTGTACCGTTTTACCTGTCTGTGCAACAACATTGGAAGCGGATAACCAAACTGCCAGAACACAAATTATTATCGAAAAACTTTTCATATTTTTTATATCGTATACTAATCTAATGATGTCTCTAAAAGAACGGTTAATGTTAGTTGATCTTTAGACCTAGACCGAGGTGCGGGTCTCCCTCGATAAGGACCGTACATTCCCCCAGAACGACTAGCACTTACTTTCTTAGACGAAATTAATGGTGTAAAACCATCATAAATGGTTAGCTTGAGCGTTGCGACAGGTGTCGTGTAATCCAGCAATGGTTTTGGTATAACTGCTTCATAATACAACTTCCCGTCATCCATGCGAGCAATGGCTTCCAATCCATATCCATTTTTTAAGGACAGCAATCCGTTCGGCACTGTAGGGAAACCATATACAAAATATCCTCGCGATCGATCTATTAACGCAGTTTTATACGCGGCGTCTGAATCGTGGCTTTCATTCATCATTGCACGCTTCACCTCACTATCGGGATAAGGGAACAGGAACTGAATATCATCTCTATTTTTTTTATTAGACTGTACGGTCAGCAAAATCCCGTTTCTGGCAGCCAAATGCTGTATCATCGGGTTCTCTACACGAATGGCAATATAGAGATTAGCGGCATCCTGTGCTAGCTGATAAAACCAAAACCCTTCATCTGCCACATTATATAATGTATCCCACTCTCCCAAATCAGCATCAATCTTTATATTTGATAATGACGGAACCGTTATCGTTTGTTTCTTTTGTGCAAAAGACGGACTCATTCCTATAATTAATAGTACGCTAAGAAGAAGAAGTGCTTTCATCGTTAGTTGTTATTAACTTCATTAAATGATTTACTTATAGACTTGCTAATCACGGCAAAGTAAAAAAGCAAGAATGCTTTTTTATCGAATATCACACAGATGTTACATAGAGCCCCAGGGGCGGCATGTTAACATCCTCTACAATGAAGGTTTTCTTTAATCAATTTTTCGTGTTCTTTTTCTCCGCGAAAAAGAACCAAAAAGCTCGTCACTCCAAATGTTTTACATATGAGATAGTGCAGAAATAAGTTTGTACAGTTGTAAAACATTTGGATGTGACAATTAAAGTTAAGGAGGGTTCATGCAGTTGTACTATCCCGCCTTTAACCTCCGAATACCACATATAAACTATTCTCGATGCAAGAGAAGTGCGGAGCAGTGGGACGCATCAAAATTTTAAAGTGGCGAGTTTTTTTGTTAGCGTTACATACAGTCCGATCATATTCGTATTTTAGCAGGATGTTATTACCAACTTTTCAGCAGGGTGTAATGGAAGCGGGATGTGACGAAGCGGGAAGAGGATGCTTAGCTGGTCCAGTATTTGCCGCTGCCGTTATCTTTCCTCCGGATTATTGCAACGTATTGCTTAATGACTCTAAACAACTTTCTGAAAAGAAAAGAATGGCTTTACGTCCCATTATCGAGAAAGAAGCGTTAGACTTCGCCGTTGCCAGTGTTTCCGCAGCAGAAATTGACCATATCAACATTTTAAATGCTTCCTATTTGGCCATGCACCGCGCATTGGATCAACTCAAGACAAAGGCGGCTCATATCATTGTAGACGGTAATAGATTCAGGACATATCAAAATATACCCCATCAGTGTATTATAAAAGGCGACGGAAAATATTTATCTATTGCCGCCGCATCTATTTTAGCTAAAACCTACCGGGATGAATATATGCACAACCTTGCAAATGAGTTTCCACACTATGATTGGTTGTCTAATAAAGGTTATCCAACAATCAAGCACCGTACCGCCATTTTACAGTATGGTATTAGCCCGCACCATAGAAAATCCTTTCGGGTCACGGATCCGCAACTGAAGTTGTTTTGATAGATACAAAAAAAGAGAAGAGACGCAATTCTCGCGTCTCTTCTTAGGCTAGTTCTTTGCTAACTTGGTTTGTCCAAGTCGTATATAATCCGTCATCACATTCAGACTTTCATCTAGGATGAAATCAAAATCTGTTTTAGGCTGCGGCTCGCCTTCTTTCCACAAAGGAAGTCCACGTAGTTCCAGCCCTTTATTAATACGTGCTCTATTTTTAGCTCTGGTCTTCTCCCGTTCCTCCTTCAACTTTTCTTGGTTTAAGCTAATTTCTTGAATAGAATCTAGCTTCTGGAATTCCTCAATATCCTCCAAAAGATACGCATACTCTGGCGATTTCTCCATACGGGATTCATGAATCGCTGTCAACTGATCTTTCACATTGGTTAAATCTGCAACAGCCGCAAAACTAGATGGTTTAATCTGATCCCATGGTAAAGCCGAAGGTTCCGAACTTTCTCCAAATCGCTCTGCCGAATACTGTGTTGGGAAGGAAATATCCGGTATTACACCTTTATGTTGCGTACTACTTCCTGTTACACGGTAAAATTTACCCATCGTAATGTTAATTTGACCGAATTCGGGGGCTCCGTTAGGCGTGTCTGGATCTTTGTCTAATCCTTTAGCTTTTAATAACAATTTATTGGTCGCACTGATAAATCGCGACATATCAATTGCGGATTGAACCGTTCCTTTTCCATAAGACTGCGTTCCTAATACAATGCCTCGACCGTAGTCCTGAATTGCACCGGCAAAAATCTCTGATGCTGAGGCGGAAAAACGGTTAATCAAAACGCCAAATGGACCATCCCAAACCACGCCAGGATCGTTATCATTATCCACTTCTACGCGATCACGGACATCACGGACTTGCACAATCGGACCTTTGTCAATAAACAAACCTGTCAATTCAATAGCTTCCTGTAAGGATCCGCCGCCGTTGTTCCTTAGATCTAGAACCACAGCATCAACATTTTCCTGACGGAGACTATCCAAAATTAAACGAACATCTTTCGTTGTACTCTTATAATTTGGATCACGGCGACGATAAGCTTCAAAATCGATATAGAATTTTGGTAGCTTGATCAGACCTACCTTATAGGTTTTCCCGTCTTCTCCCTTAACCTGTTTTATTTCTTTCTTAGCAGATTCTTCTTCAATAACAATTTTATCTCTTTTAAGCGCTATAATCTTTGGCTGCGCGGTGAGCTCCTGACCTGCCGGAATAACTTTCAATCGCACAATAGTATTCTTTGGCCCTTTAATTTTCGCTACCGCTGCATCCAAACGCCAGCCGATGATATCGTCAAACTCTCCGTCTCCCTGTGCTACACCAATAATTCTATCATCTACATTCAAGCTTTTATCTTTAAAAGCCGGTCCGCCAGCAATAACTTCTTTAATGGTAACCATTTCATTTTCCATCATCAAGCGCGCACCGATACCTTCAAACGTGTTGGACATGCTCTCATTGAACGCTTGCGCAAACGACGGATTATAATACGTAGTATGTGGGTCAACAGCATCTGTCAAGGCTGACATGATCAGCTGAAATGCATCATTTGAGTTCGTTTGCTTCGCCTGACTAACAAGATTTTTATAGCGTTTTCGCAACGTTTCCTTGTGTTTTTCTACGTCTACAGAATCTTTATCCGTACTGGTCAATCGCAAATTCAACAAATCATATTTTACGCGTTTACGCCATTGATCTTTCAGCTCTGTATCGTCTTTAAAATAAGGGAGCTTTTCCCGGTAAGCCACATATTTTTCCTCTACATCAAAATCATGAGGAGCATCTACTTGGGTTAATGCATACTCCATGGCTTCCAAATAGCGTTGCGAATATACATTGAAAATGTAGAATGGCGCGGATAGATCTCCCTTCCTAAAATCTTGACTGATCGTATTTTCAAACTGCCGAAAATCATCGATATCAGACTGTAATAGATAATTGCGTCCCTGATCCATCGACTTCAACAGATTTGTGAAAACAATTTGTGATAATGAATCTGTCATTGGAACTTTCTTATAGCTATAGTTTTCCAATAGATTAGCAACCTCGGCAGCGATAACTTCATGCTGAGCCGACGGTTTTAATTGTAATGCCTCTTCATCCAAACTCACCCGGGGTTTTGATCCACAAGCTATAAATGAAATTAAAGCCAGACCAAATACAATATTTTTAAACATATAAGCTATCTTTTTAAAATACATTTGCGATAATCCTTTTCAGCACCAAAAATTTATAACAAAATTTTGATTGCCATAAAAATACTGAAAACAATGTACAAAAATAATAGTACAATCAAAATTAACGACAAGAAGTTACGAAGTTAAACATTAATTTACTTTTAAATAACTTAATAAATGTTAAGAATTGGAAATGGAAAGAAAGAGAAAATAGACTGATTTGTGAATGTGCAAATTAGGCTATACCTTTGTAAAACAGAAAGGAACACATATGAAACTCGATAAAAAGAGTCATTTTTATACTATTGTAGGTATGTTTGCGCTAGGGCTTGGCACAACTTATGCCCAAATGCAACAGATCGACAGCCCATTGGATCCGGCGGGATATATTAATAAATACAACACAGATTTTGAAGGTATAGGCCCCAGGGTATATGTACTTCCCGCCCCCCGTACCCGAGAAGAGCTGCTGACGGACTCCTACAAGCAGAAGCTGTCTTTTCAGGACAGCATCGACAGGGCACTTGATCTTCAGCAGTTGATTGCGGAATTTAAAACCACCCGAGCTGAAATGAATGTGCGATACCTGTTGTCGCCTATGCCTGATACGGCTTCGGCATGGAATGAACTCGTGGAACGAGAAGTCGGGCAAGGTAATTATAACACAGCCTATGGCTTGCTGCATACTTACGCTTTACTATCTTTAAAAGAAGGAACGATCAGCCAAACTTTAGGTTTGTTGCAAAGTGCTCTTCAGCACGCGCAGAAAACACCAAACGCAACCGATATCGCCGTTATTCAGTATAATCTTGCCAACATTTATTTATACGATAAGAACATTCAACAAGCCGGTTACTTTCAAGAAGCTTATTATAACACCGCAGTTCAACAAAAAAGTGTTATTGACCAAGCTAATTCCCTTCTGAAAATAGCGCTCATCCAAGCATATGATCAAGATTACCGTTCGGCCGAGAATAACATCATTCGTAAAGCTATCCCTTTGCTGAACCGAGCGAAAGCTTACGAACAAAAAATTATTGCTTGGCAGACGTTGGCCCGGATTTATCAATTACAAAACAAACATACAGAGGCCCAATGGTTTCTGATCCAGGCACGTGACCTTGCGAATAAAAAAAACTTCAGCAGAGAACTTGCTGAAATTGAATATATGCTTGCATCGTCTAAGTTTGTTCAAAAGAATTACAATGTTGCGAAAAAAGAGTTTCTCCAAGCTGGCGAGCTCGCAAAATCGGAAGATAACAAACTGCTCCAACTGGCTATTGTTGACAAACTAGGACAGATATACATAACACAGCGTGACTTTAATAACGCTGAAACAGCCCTACATGATTATCAAGATTTGCGGTCGGAGATTTTTGGAAATAGACTTTATTAAAGAAAGAGAGCAATCTCTCGACTGCTCCTTTCACTAAACAAAACAAAATTAGAAATTATTCGTTAAAAGCATCGATTCCGCTCTGTAGATAGGCTGCGTAGCTGTTTACATTGTAGTCAGCTCCGGTAGGGGGCACCAGCACCTTTCCGTCGGTGTCCACGATGACATAAAGCGGCTGGGAGTTGCTGTTGAACACGGAAGCCTGAAAATCGCTGTTCTTCTTGCCGATGGTATTTATCTTCTTGCCGGAGTACT
>NZ_PVBS01000006.1 GCF_002980575.1 Sphingobacterium gobiense | reverse complement strand
TGTGTCAGCTTCCATGTTCTCACCTGCCGCGCCGTCCCTGAACATCAGGTCATCAGGAACTTCCAGCAGGGTGTCGTCCTCCGATCCAGCAGAACCGTCTACAAATTCTATATTGTCTAATGACATTAACGTATCAACCTCTTGTCCTCCAACAAATAGCGGGATTATACAGATTAACCATACGCATAACTTACCTATTCTTTTCATATATTTTGGTTTTCGATTATAGTAAGTGGCTGTTTCAAACGGCTGATCGGATGAAAACCTTCAAATTGCACGTCGGGAGCAATAAAACTCTCCTGGATAGCTTCTTCTTTCACTAAGTCCGTACTCAGGTATTTTTTATTATCGTCGCAGAGCAATGTTACGACTGTTGCATCTGGGCCCAACTGTTCTTTCAGCTTAATAGCTCCTATCACATTTGCTCCGGAAGATATCCCTACAGCCAGTCCCAGCTGCTGCGCCAGCTTTTGCGCCATAACAATGGAATCGCCATCCGATGCCTGAATCACCTCATTCAATTGATCGAGCTTAACAATCGCCGGAATGAACTCATCGGAGATACCTTGAATACGGTGCGAACCGACCTTGTAACCGGTTGTTAAGGTAGGGCTTTCCGCTGGTTCTAATGGATGTATTTTTGCTTCAGGATTAATCTGACGAAGATAGCGACCAACTCCCATCACTGTTCCTCCGGTCCCAACCCCGGCTACAAAGGCATCAGCGACTTTGCCTATCGACCGCAGTTGCATAGCAATCTCCCGGCCCGTTGTTAATTCATGCGCTTCCGCATTATATTGATTTTCAAATTGACGAGGTAAAAATACACCTCCAGCCGCTGCCAGCTCTTCACTTAAGCGGATACTACCTAAGAAACCACCCTCCTCTTTAGATATCAGCTGTATATCCGCGCCCATACTCTTGATGATATCGATACGTTCCTTACTAAGCCAGTTCGGCATAATAATTTTCACCTGATGTCCTAACGCCTTTCCAATAGCCGAGAAAGCGATTCCTGTGTTTCCACTGGTCGCCTCCACGATAACGTCATCCGGGCGAATCGCACAGTTCATATAAGCTTTATACAAGATGTACAAAGCCATACGATCTTTAATACTTCCAGTCAGATTATAATTTTCACATTTCACGTAAATCACACCCGGCCTTCCTTGATACACATAGTGTAATTCGAGCATCGGGGTATTTCCCACTAAGCACCACAAATGCTTAAATTTACTGTCCAATTTTGGCGACAGACATTCACTGATTACCTCTTCCATAATACAATACTTATCTCGCAAAATTGACAGAAAACAAGATATTATTCAACCATTAACATAAACTTTAGAAAAAATTACTGAAAATTTACCAAAAACAATAAATATTATCACTAACATTGTTTTTTGAATCTTAAATCAAGAAAAAAGTGGTTATGGAATTAGACATCGTGGACAAGAAGCTATTGCGTCTCTTGCAAAAAGATGCTTCGCTCAGTAACAAAGAATTATCCTATCATCTTAACAAATCCATCGCGGCCGTCCATGAACGTGTGAAGAAGCTGAAAGCCAATGGATATATAAAACGCACGGTCGCTATACTGGATCGCAAAAAAATAGGGATTGATCTCATTTCTTTTTCGCAGGTTTTTTTAAAGGCCCATACCGCGGAAGTACTGAATGAATTCGAAAAAGAAGTCGCCAAATTTCCCGAGGTTATGGAGTGTTACCAAATGGCGGGGTCTTACGATTTTATGTTACGTATAGCTACCAAAGACATGGAAGCATACCATATGTTCCTGCGCCATAAGTTAGCCGTGCTGCCCCAGGTAAACACCGTACAGACTTATTTTGTGTTATCGGAAACGAAGAGCGAAACGGCGTATCCGATATAAAATTCAGGTCTCGTCAAGTAACGTGAACGTAACCCCCCGTTCATATATTCGGAAAAACGCTACATAGCTTATCAGATGATTTCTATGATCATAAGATTGCGAGGTGTAATCTGTGTACTTTCGCTCTTATTCGCCATAAACGTTGATATCGCCAAACAGCGCTATCCGGTTTCCGGAACCTCTTACCATATCGACACGAATATAACGCGCTTCTTCCATTGCGGGCAGCATGTATAATTGCTCTCCTTCTATCGTTCGATTAAATTCGATAGAAAAAATGGGATTTGGATCAGGAGATGATTTTACATATCGATATATATTCCTATAATTCACTCCGTCCTTACTCAGTGAGATATTATTATCCCATGAGGAATTGGTGCTGTCGCCAAACTTACGTACCAAGGTAATTGCCGCAACTTTTCGGATGCGCTGCAGGTCAATAATCACATGATGTGGGTACCCCGGCTGCGACTGCCAATAGGTATGTGGATCACCATCCAACAGGTTCTCCGGTTGCACAACACCTCCGTGGGCATCTGTCGACGATGCAATTATGCTCCAATCCTCCGGACGGAGCTTCGCATATCCAGGCTCTGGAATGACGGATAGATTTTTCGCAATTGCAGTCAACTCCCCATCATATACCATGCTTATTATTACCATATACGATCTCCCTTCCCGAAGACCATCAATGGTATATTCTTTAGTCAAGCGGTCAGCTTCCAAATCGACTTTACCATCTTCATAATCTATACGGATGCTGGCAGGCAACGCCCCCGGGTTATCCCAAAGCAGCCGGATTCCGCCAGCACCGCCGTATACCACCACACTGTTTAAAATCTCCTCCAGTTCTTCTTGTGGTTGAGAAAAAACAAGCATACGACCTTTGACCGATTGTATTTCTGATAGCTGACGCGTGACCGAAGAGCTTGCCTGTACATAGAACTTATAAACATTTTCATCAGGAACAGACAATACCACTTGACTGAATTCCTCCTCAATAGTTTCCGTCACTACTTCCTTTTTACCATCCACAAAGTACCAGATATCTACTTTATCATATAGACGTGCTGCCGGATTCTTCCAAGACAACACGATTGCTTCTGCGGCCGATGCCGCCGTCAAACCCTCCACACCGTTTATCTGCTCCACACCATTTTTTTCGTTATCCCGGCGGCAACCTGTCAATATCATAATGGTCAGCAGCCATATCCCAACAATCTTTAAACGTATGCTCATGGTTAATTAAGTTTTAAAAATTGAACTTTCATACTCTTTACATCCAAGGTTATCCGGTATGTCCCTGCCTGATTAGCCTGCACCCGCCATTTCCAATCCGGATTGTTGTTTGATGCGATTATGTCTATATCCGATACGATAGATGCGTCCGGTTTTCTCGGGCGCAATTGGAGTGTTCCACCAGAAAAATTGAGTTCGGTCGAAAATTTACACTCTCCAGCGCTAAGGTCTGTTGTGATCGTGCCAATATGCGGCTTATAAACGTCCCACACCAGGGGTTTAGGTGGTTGATTGAATGCTGTTGGCGTAGCAGATCCCCCAAAATACAACTCTAAATGGGGTACTTCTTCCATACTTATTTTTTCGTTCAGACGATCCACTAAAATTCGATAGTTCCCATCATGTGGAATCGTAAATCCTTTTGTATCAGCATTCGGCGCTTCTATTAATTCCATATGATCTCCTTCACCTTTGACATACGCCGGATATTCCTCACCTAACTTCTGTGCAATTTTAAATGTACCTTGCAACAACTTTCCTCTCCAGATATAGATTTCACCTGCGCTGTATTCCTCCAATGCAATCATATTGGATATTCCTCCGGTACCGAACACATCTCCGTACATAAACATTGGGGCTGGCTCCAGGTTAAAAGGTCTCACAACAAACTCCTGTGTAGCATATAAGGGCTTGATAAATTTCTCTTCTGAGATGATTTGTGCTATAACACGAATACTCACAGATACATCCTGATTATCCTGTCTACCCCATACCCTTCTAATCAGGTTCTCCAATTCCTGATGGGTAAATACTTTATAATTCATCCCTTCCGGTAATACTTCCGAAACGACAGATGTGGGAAAACCATTTTCAGTCAAATAAATTTTAAAAAGGTACTTTACGGAATACTGTTGTTCAATATCGGTAAGAGGTTCCCAGGTAACCAAAAGTGCCTGATCGCGACGTTTTAAGGGGTCTAATTCAATAAAGCGGGAAGATACTTCCAAACGGATAGCATCGTCTTCCCGGTATTCTCCAATAAGGTCTTCTATTTCGGGGCTCACAGCTTCATCACGACAACCTATCAAACAAAAGACAGCCAATAATATTGTTAATAAACTTTTCATCATGTTCCTTATTTTTACCAAGCCGCTTTAATCAACACAGGCAAGTGATCTGATGCGATATTACCTGTCGTAAAGTCATCATCTATTGTCACATAGCTCAACACACTTATCGACCGGGTAACGAAAACATAATCGATACGTGATGTAGGGAGCGTATTTAAGTTATAACCGTAGGATGTCCCTTCCGGCCCTGTAGGGGGCGTCTGGGTCAGTATTCTGGAATCCCATAAAATATTATCGCCCAACAAGACCGTAATCGGTTCTGCATTGGGTTCGGCATTCAGATCGCCCGTCATAAACACTCGGGCGCCGTTACCAGCAATCTCCCGTATTTTGTTCAACATCAATCTGGACGATTCTCCTCGTGCCACCGTCCCTTGATGGTCATAATGCACATTAAATACAAAGAACTCTTCATCTGCTTCCTTCTCTTTCAGCCTTACCCAAGTACAAATACGCCGGATATTTGCGTCCCATCCATAAGATGGTTCATTCGGAGTAGTCGAAAGCCAGAAAGTACCGTTTGCCAATAAAGTAAATTTTTCTTTCTTAAAGAGTATAGCACAGGTTTCACCTTGATTTTTCCCGTCATCTCTACCTACCGCAACATAGTCGTAATCTTTCTCCTCTACCAGATCTCTTATCTGCGAGAGATACCCTTCTTGGGTTCCTAAAACATCAAAATCATAATCATCAACAATCTTACGTGCCCATTGCTTTCGGTTTGCCCACGCCAGGTCACCCTGATCTGCGTTGGTCAATAAACGGATGTTATAGGAGCCTACGTTCATTGCCACTTTATAATCTTGTTCGCCTTGGGGTGTATGGCCTGCATCATCAAAATCCCGCATCAACCCTTCCTTACCGGAACATCCGACAACAAAGCAAAGCACTAAAAATAAAAGTGTTCTATTTTTCAATTTCTCCATACTACCAATATTTATTTTGAACTAGGTTACTGTTATTATCGATATAATGTTGATAAATCGGCCACAAATAATTCCGCTTCGTGAATGCTCTACGCATGTAAACCGTGCGTGTGTAGAACGCATTATCTTGAGCGGACCTATTCATTCCGTATATAGGCGTTCTAAATATTTCCTCTCCTATTTTCCAGCGGCGGATATCGTTATAGCGGACATCTCCTTCCAATGCAAATTCTACCCGTCTTTCCTTGCGGATAATCTCCCGCACACTTTCCTTATCCATAGCCACAGCAATTTGGTCACCCCCATTGCCATAAGCTGGAATTCCCGCACGCTCCCGGATAAGGTTTACGTACTTTAAAATATCCTGATGTCCCGGCGACGATTCATTCAGCGCTTCCGCATAATTGAGGTAGAACTCCCCCAAGCGCAACAGGATAGCCGGTTGGTACGGCACATTGTTATTTCGTGGGTCTGCTGCGGGATTGACACCTTTTCGGTTGAGGTATCCACTTTGCGGGGAATCGTGCGTGGGACCTCCATCAAGTCCACCACTTTTAAACTCCGTATTTCTTGCCGCTCGTGGTATCCATTGATTATCGTGCCATACCGTGATATAGAACCGTGGTTCCCGGTTGATATACATATTATAGGTTCCGGCTTCGGACACCAGCCCCTCTGTTCCCGCACTCCCACCGAGGTTATACCGCGTATTCGGATAGTTTACAGCAGCATTGCTAAAACCGCTTTCCAGATATCCAGAAGCCGAATTTATAATCGGTGCGCCATTTGCAGTATAACCGGTTATAGGTGATACGCCATTTCGCATGAAAAAAGCATCCACTAGGTTTTGCGTAGAGCCATAATACCCCGAACCTCCTGCGAAACCACGAGGGTTTCCAATCGAATTGAACCAACTTCTGGCATTGGTAGCCCGACCGAAAATAATCTCTGGATTAATATTCCCCGTCTGTAAAAATAGATTCTGAAAAGACAAAAACGGATCAATATTCCCATTCGGATGCCGTTCAATATACAAGCTATAGCGTCCCGATTCTGCAAAGTCTAAAAATTCTCTGGTCACTTCAGCAGCTTTCTGCCACTTTCCTTCTTCATAAGTCTGTGGAAAAATAGCACGCCCGTCGGGATTGATTAAGCCTGCAAAATCTGTGTTGCCATTATAGAGCGGCGATGCCGCATATAGCCACAGTCTGGCTCTTAGCGCCATCACAATCCCTTTGTTAGGTCTTCCAAACATTTCATCGGCATTCGCATACGCTGCAGGAAACAACGCGGCAAGTTCTTGATATTCCCTATCCAGCCACGCCACAATTTCATCTACCGGTGTTCGGGCTATGGCCACCTCTTCTAATGGTGTATCCGCATCCACCAGTTTGGTAACAAGCGGAAAAGCACCATATATTTCAAACATCTTATGGTAATAAAAGGCAACCAAAAAACGAGCTTCCAATTTCATTTGCCTTACCATTGCTGGGGTCAGCCCTTGATTTTCCAACGGTTTTGCATGCTCCATAAAGAGATAGGCCGACCGCACATCTTTATAGGCATTCCCCCAGATATCAATTGGCGGCAACATGGTGGGGTTTACTCCCCCTTGGTTGTTGGCAACAACCCACCTCCAGTACTCATTAAACTGCCCCATTGCAATGGCTATTTGTGCGTCATCCGTAAAAAAAGTCAATCCCCACTGTCGGGTGTAGTCCATCAAGGGATCAGGCACTTTATTGTAAATTCCTGCCAACCATTCCTGTGTACGCACCCTATCGTTAAAAACCATTTCCATCGTAATGGCATCATCCGGCATTTTATCCAGAAACTTGTCACATGACACAAGGGTTAGACAGGTAACAGCACATATTATATTGAATAATTTCTTCATCATTTTAAATTAAAAAGTGATTTCAATACCGCCCGACACAATTCGCTGAAGCGGATACTTCAGTCCGTTCTGCGAGCCAATTTCGGGATCCCACATTTTGAAATAGGAGAACGTCAACAAATTGCTACCTCGTAAGAAAACACGTGCATTTTTCATTAGCATTTTCTCTTGCGCACGCTTAGGAAGCGTATATCCCACTTCCAGATTCTTTAATCGCAGATAAGAAGCGTCCACCAGCCACCAAGTTGAATAACGCATATTATTTGCACTTTGATTGCTTGACAACCTAGGCCATATCACGTTGCTTGAGGGATTTTCTGGCGTCCATCGATCATCTACATTGGCATAGATATTACCTGTACCTCCTCCCCCGCTACCTGGTACCAGCGTAGCTCCCTGCAACATATTGGTAAAATTTGTTGCTCCTTGAAACAAAAAGCCTAAATCAAAATTCTTAAAGCGTGTATTGAGTCCAAAACCAATGATAGTTTGCGGCACATGTGGTTTTCCTATCGCTGTTTCGTCATAAGCATCAATAACCCCGTCGCCATTAATATCCTTATATTTAATATCCCCGGCCCGAACCGGCCCGAAGGCAGGTTGTGCCAGACCTTCTTTCAGAACCCCATTCGATTCATTTACAAAATCAGCGTAGGTATATAGTCCTTCTGCTACCAATCCAAAATGTTGATTGAGTGGCTGGCCTGTGCGTGCTCTGCTCGTCGTTTTTAGGTTTTCCGGTTCATCATATTCGACTAGTGTATTTTTCGCATAGGTAAAATTCCCTCTTGCCGAAATAAACCAATCATCATTGAAGCGATGATTTACCATCATTTCTACTTCAAACCCCTGATTATCTACTTTTCCAAAATTCGCAAAGGGCATTTTGCTGTAACCGGCAGTTTCCGGGATTGTCTTCCGCCGCATAAATATATCACGTCGCTTCTCTCTAAACCAATCTGCCTGGATATGAATCGCATTATTCCATAACCCGAGTTCCATACCGACGTTCATCTTCTCAGCCGTTTCCCAAGTCATATTTTCGACACCGAAGTCTCCCTCTCTCCATCCGCCAAAACTGAAATTATTGGTATAACCAAACGAATAGCCACTTATTGGATCTATCAGAGGGATATACGCGAACCGGCGCGTATCGTCACTATTGTCGCCCAATATTCTATCATTCCCGACCAAGCCCCACGAGCCTCGTACTTTTAGCTTAGAAACGGTATTCAACAAAGGTTCAAAAAAGCGTTCATTTGATGGCATCCAACCCATAGCGAAAGAAGGGAAGAAACCAAATCTATACCCACGCATGAAATTTTCTGAACCATTGTAGCCAAAGTTAAATTCAGCAAAATAACGGTCATCAAAGGAATAGGCTGTCCTCGCCGCTATACCGGTATTCCGATAAGGCAAAGCGTCGATTGCCTGATTAACATCCTGCGCTACATAATCCCGCATGTTGAACAAAATCAAGCCATCTAAATGGTGGATACCGTTCAGGGTACGGTCATAGTTCAATCTGCTTTCAAAATAAATGGTCCGATTTCCTCCCGACGTTCTCGAATAGTTCAAGAACTCTTGTCCCTGACCTACTTCCTGCGTTAATAACTCACCTTCCTCGTTTCTTCCCCGAGCAATAAACGTTCGTGGCGTTTTTGTCCGATTCTGTGAATGTCTATTAAAAGCATCAAAAGAGGCGAGAACACTCCCTTTAAGCCCATCCAGCACGGGCACCAGTTTTCCAAAATCCTGTATAATGTTCAAATTTGTTTCCAGATTGCTTTCATAACGCATTTGATAACCTGATTGCGTCGCATCCGACCAAGGATTATACCGCGCGTCTATTCGGGGAATCTGTCCATTGGAATAGACGACCGGGTGAACATTTGGAGGAGTATCCATAGAGCGACTCATGATTGTACTGATCCCTATTCCAGGTGCCTGTCGTTCGGTAATATAGCCTCCTATCCCTACCGCCAGCTTGGTAGAGGGCGTCAAGTCCAGATCCACATTACTACGCAGATTATATTTCTGCACGCCTAGTTTGGAATCGTAATTCTGCTTGTCGTCAACAGCAATCATACCCTGCTCATTAAAATAGGCCGCGATTAAACTATATCGAAGCCTTTCCGAGCCCCCATTAATGTCAAAACTCAACCGACTATTTCCAGAAAAGGGCGTTGTCACGGCATCCATCCAATTCACATCAGGGTATAAATCAGCATCATATCCTATACGAGTCCGGTGAATGGTTTCCTCCGAATATAATGGTGAGAGACCGGAATATTCATAAGCCGTATTAATAGTTTCCATATATTTCGCCGCACCCACAAATTCCGGAAGCTTGGTTGGTTGCGCAAAACCGTAGTCACTCTTGATGGTCATACGCGGGCGCCCTTGTTTCCCTTTCTTGGTTTGAATAAGAATAACCCCATTCGCACCACGCACGCCATAAACTGCTGTTGCAGTTGCGTCCTTCAAAATCGAAAAGGATTCAATCTCTTCGGGCGATATATTGTTTAAACTCCTTTCAATGCCATCCACAAGCACCAAAGGTGATGCATTTGCCCCAAAAGTATTAATCCCCCGAATCCAAAAATCTGAATTGTCATACCCCGGCTCTCCGCTCCGTTGCACGGCGATTACCCCTGCTACTTGCCCAGCTAAGCTATTAGAGATGGAACGTGTTTGGTTCGACTGCAGTACTTCAGGTTTGATGGTGGTAATAGCACCAATAACACTTTCTTTCCGCTGCGTCCCATATCCAACGACAACTACCTCATCAATATTTTCCTGTTGTTCCTGCAATTGCACATCTACATTCGATCGCCCATCAATGATCATTTCCTGTGGAAGGTAGCCCACAATGGAGAACTGCAGGATAGCATCCGGCGACGATACTTCAATAATATAGTTTCCATGATCATTTGTTGTAGTAGAAAGTGCTGTCCCTTTTACCGTAATAGTGACCCCAGTCAGCCTGTTGCCTGCTGCATTGGTCACTGTGCCCGTTATCCTGGTTTGTTTTTCGCTAGCCCCTTTATTTGCCGGCACTTTCCCGCTCGTCTTTTTCGAAATAACAATATTTCCAGCTTTCTCTACAATACGAAAGCCTTTGTCATCTAAAAGGGAGGGTAGCAAGGTGTTATCATAACGTTTTTCGACAGTAACCCTTTTTAGATCTTCTGGATTATAAGCAAAACTAACGTTATAAAGGGATTCGATTTGATTGACAACACTTAGCAATGTTGAGTGTGGATTGTCTACTGATATCCTTTCCTGCCTATACCCTTGGCTTAGTCCGTTAGACCAAACCAAAATCAAGGAGATAAAGGTCAACGACACTTTCATTAGCTTCATTCTCTTTAGGTTATGAATTACTTAATTTAAATTATTTAGATTTTATACTCACTTGGTCGTCTTGTATCTGATAAGAGAAGTTATGTATCTCACACAAAACTTCGATTATATCTAGGATTGTCAGTTGTGTATCAAAAGAAACCTTACATTTAATCTGGTCGTTAATGGATGCATCCAATCTAATGTTGGTATCATACACGTCGTTTACTACCTGCACCACCTCGCTCAGTGGTTTATTGTCAAACGTCAACGGAACTACAGAAGATCTTAGATTGGTTTTACCATCTTCTACTTTGAGAAAATCACCTTTCTGTAGCATTCCGATATTTGATCCTCCATGGTCGATAGCGACTCGTCCTTTATCAACCGTCACCTGATAAAGATTATGCTGCGACTGTATCTTAAATTCCGTTCCAAGGACCCTAGTTGTATACCCATCAGGCGTATGTACCACAAAAGGCTTTTGACCCGGTTTTACACGAAAGGAGGCTGTACCGATTAAAGTGACTTCTCGTATCTCATCGTCAAATCGAATGGTTTCGATATAGCTATTTTTTTCCAAATCTACCGCAGATCCATCTGCCAGATCTATCGTTTGCAAGGAAGCTAAAGCTTGCTGTGATTGTGTTTCAATATTTACTTCTTGATAATGTGTATAGATAAGATATCCGCCTAGTAGACCTATAAAAATAGCTGCATACTTTAGGTAGGGTTTCCAGAATGACACGACAAGTGTGCTCTTTTGTTCCTGTTCTAACAGCTGTAAAAGCTGCTGAAGCTCTTCTGGATTTAAGACCTCAATTTGTTTATAAACAGCCTCATGCCAATCAGAAAGCTCGCGAACGTCTTTGCTATATCTCATCAATTTCACAAACCGATTTCTTTCACGGGCGGAAAGTCGGCCTGCTAAAAAATCGTAAACAATAGTGTCTTTTTCTCTCATCACCATCTTAAACGAATGAGAAAAAGAATTCCCTCACCTTTTCATTAAAAAATTATCGAAAGGTGTCAGAGCAGGAATACGGCGAGGATACCGAGATGAGGATAGTATTTTTTAAGATAAAGTCGTACGGTTTTTGACATTTTCGTCATATAGCGTTCTAAGGTCTTTATATTCACTTGATATTTTTGGGAAACATCTTTATAGGAAGCACCGTTCAATTTGATTTCAAAATACATTAATCGCATATTTTCCTCATATTGATCTAACGCTTGATAGGTAATTTCTTGTAACTCTTTAAAATCCATTTGCTCTTCTAGTAGTCGGCTTCCTTCTTCAAATAAAGAGCAAAATTGTTCCTCCCGCTTGATTTTCCGATACTTGTCAATCCACAGGTTCCTCGACGTCAGTTTTAAGAACGATCGCCTAGCGATATCATTTTCGAAATTGTTCCATAAAAGTAATATCCGAAGGAAACTTTCCTGTGTAATGTCTTTCGCCATTTCTTCCTCAACTCCCAGAAATAGGAGAGAGGTTTTGACTTTTAAAAAATTCGTGTTGTAGAATTTGTCAAAACCGGATTGTTCGGCATTACATAATAGTTTTTCCTCTGAGGTCTTCATTTTGTTCCTATTCCGTCGATTACCAGATCGACAAATAACCCAAAACACAATAAACTTATCGTGAACATATGGTTAGCATTATGTAAAGCGCAATAATAGGAAATACAAGCTAAAAAACAAAATCATAAGAAGGCGCGGCCGCTCAGGGACCTGATTCCACGATACTGCACAAAAAAAGTCGCTTTTCGTGAAGAAAAACGACTTTTCGGGTTGTGGGAGATACTGGGTTCGAACCAGTGACCCCCTGCTTGTAAGGCAGGTGCTCTGAACCAGCTGAGCTAATCTCCCGAGGTTCTTATGTGGAGAATACTGGGTTCGAACCAGTGACCCCCTGCTTGTAAGGCAGGTGCTCTGAACCAGCTGAGCTAATTCTCCAAGCCTTTTGCTTATAGCGTGTGCAAATATAGGGGTAAAATCTGATTTGCAAAATTATTTTTCGATATTTTTTATGATCGGATAACAACCCTTTAGTTACCAATTATATAATTTCGCGTCTATTTCGATTAAAACAATCACACCTTAATCACACACTTCCTGATGATTCGTATTCTTTATAACAATATTGTCCTTATTGCTTACAAAACACCTTTTTTCATCAACGTAAACGCGTAATCAACAGCTCTTGCTGTCAGTGCCATATAGGTTAACGATGGGTTCTGTGTAGCCGTGGATGTCATACAAGCGCCGTCGGTTACAAATACATTTTCACAGGTGTGCAGTTGGTTCCATTTGTTGAGCAAGGAGGTTTGGGGATCGTGCCCCATCCGCACCCCACCCATTTCGTGTATATCGTTTCCAGGACGTCGGTCATCGTTTCTGGTTTTGATGTTCTGGAAACCTGCTGCCTCAAACATCGCTGTCATCTGCTCAAAATAGTCTGTTCGTATTTTCCAGTCGTTGTCATCGTATGCTACATCGATATGCAGCAATGGGACTCCCCACTGATCCTTTTTTATCGCATCGAGCCAAACTTTGTTGCTTTCTTTAGGAATAGTTTCACCCATCATATGCGAGCCGACACGCCAATTTCCCAACTTTGGATGCAGCAATTGATCTTTTAAAGAAGCACCTACACCAGAAGTATCTGTATATGGATTTCTATTGGCATTAAATGTCGCTGCCCATCCTCTCAAAAAATCCGTTTCCTGCTTGTAGATATTACGGAACCGGGGAATATATCCCCCTCCCGCCGGGTTTCGTCCATCTGTACGATATTCCAGTTCGCCCTCGTATTCACCACTTATGACCGCGGTATAACTATGGAATCCAATATACTTACCGAGCAATCCATTATCATTGCCCAATCCGTTAGGAAAGCGGCTTGAAATTGAATTGAGAAGAATGAGGTTTGAATTCAACGTGGAGGCATTGACAAAAATCACCCGGCTGTAGAACTCAGTTGCTTCCTTCGTATTGGCGTCAATTACCCGTACACCTACCGCTTTGCCCCTTTGTTCATCATAGAGGATGGATTCTACGACAGAAAATGGTCTAAGCGTCATGTTGCCTGTTTTCTCTGCCCATGGCAATGTAGACGCGTTGCTACTAAAATATCCACCAAAGGGGCAACCTCGCTGGCAAAGCACACGATTTTGACATTGGACACGTCCCTGTTCCAAATGGATCGGCGCCGGTTGAGATAAATGGGCACATCGCGCGCTTACTACGTGACGGTTCGCATATTTTGATGCGACTACGCGCTTAAAATGATCCTCTACGGCATTTAAGGGATAGCTAGGTAAAAACGCTCCGTCAGGAAGCTCGGCCACCCCATCCCGATTGCCTGCGACACCAATGAAGCGTTCTACATGGTCATACCACGGAGCGAGATCACGATAGCGTATTGGCCAATCCACAGCGAACCCATCTCTGGCCGGCCCTTCAAAATCAAAATCACTCCACCGCTGCACCTGTCTTGCCCATAAAAGAGACTTTCCTCCTACCTGATACCCCCGAATCCAATCGAACTCCTTTTCCTGAATGTAGGGGTGTTCATCGTCCTTCACAAAAAAGTGCTGCGAATCTTCCCGATAAGCATAACAGCGATTGGCAATCGGATTCTTTTGCTTGTCTTCATAAGACATTTCTAGTCGATGCTCAAACTCATAGGGATACATGTTCGTTGTGGGATAATCCTTAACGTGCTTTACATCCCGTCCTCTTTCCAAAACCAATGTCCGCAGACCCTTTTCACAGAGTTCTTTTGTCGCCCAGCCACCGCTGATCCCCGATCCGATGACAATAGCGTCAAAAGTACACTCCTTTATGCTATCTATATTGATATTCGCCATTCCTTAATTAGTTGTTTTACTGCTATTCATTCAAACTTTTGCATATCCATTATATCGACCCGGAACCAGTTCGTATATCACTTTATTTCTCATCACATATTCGGAGTTCAGGTATCCTTGTATCGTCCTTCTTTTCGTCATCATAAAAAAGCCGAACAAAGGATGCGCTTTATCTTTCTCGATTTCCGTCAGATAAGATTTCCCCACAAAATTGTTCATCTCCTGATCCCAATCCTTCAGCCCTTGGACAAAAACCTGCTGGTCTTCCTCGCTATGGCAATCATCGATCATTTTTAGTACAAAAAGGTGCAGATGAAGTGCTCTTCCTCCCGGACTATCCGTTTCGGGTATAATGGATTCTACTATTTCGGCGAGGAGATTTTCTTGCTCAGCATTAATATGCAATTTACGCAGGGCGATAGAAGCTTCATTCGCCCCTCCCCAACATGACGGAAACAGTACTATTCCTCCTGCTATGAAAAATAATTGCTTTACAGCTGTTCTACGTTGCATATGTTGATTCTTTGAAAAACGCTACTTCTTTAATTCCAAAATTAGAAGACAATCATCCAGCGCAGCCGGTGGAATAAATTCGACCGGACCGCCGGATAGTATTTTTTCTTCCTGTTGTATCCCACCGTTGCGAGGATCAAACCAGCTGACTTTATAAATGGTGTCGGCAGATAAGGGCAAATTCAACACAATCACTTGGCTAACTGGCGTATAAACACATACACAGGACATATCTGCATTCGTCGCTGCCCTGATGTGTGATGTCCCGGGTCGATTAACGCCATAAATTAGCGATTGATCTGAAAACAAGTCGGGAAAATGCCAGTTCTCCATAGCAAACCGAAGATGCTTTATCTGTTCGGCACCTGGTCTTGTGAGTGCTTCACGCCAAGTATATAAACTAGGAATCACACATTTCTTCCCTGCGTCTACAAATTGCCATACGGCATTATTTCCGTAGCTAAAACCCATGGCCCCCGACAGAAGCCCCCAATAGGCCTGTTGGCGTACGTCTTTATCGGTAAAAAATCCTGCGTCGAAATAATCCCGGTCTAAAATTATACCCGACGTATCGAATACCGATCCGATAAGTTCCTCTGCTGGCCTTTTTGATAAGTATTCCCAGAACTTTATAGGAATATCTTCATAGGCCGGTTCTGCATCTAAAAACGGTTTTTTGGGATCTAACAGACGGTGTGCCTCTGCATATTGATAACCGGGCATCGATCGACGGGCATGACCTGTCTGGTACATATTGAAATCCAACCAAGTAGATTTATGAAACCAATAAGCGGAACTGCTTTCGCCAGCCGGATGATAACTTATCAATTGCTTGTCATCATTACGTTGCTGTAAACCTTCTGCTAATCTATCCCAAATATACTTTGCTTGGTTGTCGTCTACATTACGGTCTCCTCCAAGTATCCAAATAATCGGTTTATCCTGATAGCGATCACTAAGAAAGTTACCGTATTGATAAGCGTTTTTAGGCGTGAAGATATAGGAGCGCTTACCATCTCTTGCATTTGGAACATGATTCCCCCAAGTAGGTAGTACTGCTAAACGAAGCCCCAAACTTTGTGCTTTATTGATGACATAATCTACATGCTCAAAGTATCGAAGATTAGGCGTAGCCGGATTCTGTCCACGCAAAGGCACTTCCCCGTAGGCATTGGGTACTGTTAACCCTTCATGTTCTGCTAATATTACTGCATAAATGACGGTGAATCCTTGTTTCTGCCGCATGGTCAAATAGTGATCTACTTCTTCTCTATTTAATTTATGAAATAGCTCCCAGGCCGTGTCACCAATCCATATAAATGGTTTTCCATCCGATGTTTGCAAATAGCTTTTCGATGGTAACACAGTTAGTTGTTGTGCTATCCCTACTTTCAAATGGATAAAGCTCAGCATCCATATAACGATCCAAACCAATTTCATCATGACCATTATTTTTAATTCGTTCCCCGTCTATTATGGCTTACTTGACCGCAATGTATTTATCGGTACATGCGGAACCAACGATTTACTTACTTTTTCCGTTATCTGCGATTTCGATAAGTGGAATTTGCCATTTGCTACTATCGTATTGGAAGATACCGCTACTTTCAAATCATAAATACCCTTTTCTGCCACCCAAGCAGAAGCGTCCGTATCAAAAGAAGAAAGCATCCGAGGTGTAATCTCAAAACGAAGCGTTTCTCGCTCACCGGGCTGCAACAATCTCGTTTTCGCAAAAGCTTTCAGTTCCTTTTCGGGATGCTCCAATTTACCTGACGGTGCCGTGGCATATACCTGAACAATCTCTTTTCCCGGATATCGACCCGTATTCTCTACGGTAATCAATAGCTCCGCGTTCTCTCCATTTCTTTTTTTGATTTTGAAATCAGTATACGCAAATGAGGTATAGGAGAGCCCAAAGCCAAAGGGGAACGATGTTGGAACACGAAATGTATCATAATATCGGTAACCTACATAGATATCCTCTTCATAAACAACTGCTGTTGGATTCTCGATAGGTGTACCAGGGAAGTTTTTGGCAGACGGAGCATCGGCATAACGTACCGGAAATGTTGTGGGAAGTTTTCCCGAAGGGGTGAATTTACCACTGACCAAATCGGCAACAGCATGCCCGCCCTCTTGACCAGATTGCCAGGTCAACAATATACCATCTACCTTATCTTTCCACGATGCCGTTTCCACAACACCACCTATATTTAACAGAACAACCACCTTTTTCTGTTGCGCATGGTAAGCGTTCGATACGCGATCGATTAACGTTAATTCCTCCGCTGTTAGATGAAAATGGTCGACCTGACGATCACCGCCTTCACCAAAGATGCGCATAATCGTGATAATGGCCATATTGGTTTCCTTAGCGCTTCTTTCGATTTCACGACTATCCCATTCCAATTCACTTAAAATGCTATCCCTTGGGGGCATGGCCGTTATTAGACTGTCCGCCTTCTCCAACATACGCTTTCCTTTTTCCAGATAGGTCATATAGTTCCCTTCTAAAACCGGATCCAGCCCAAATCCCGCCGCTTTCAATCCTTCTGCGACGGATACAGCGTGCTCATAATTGACCGCTCCGCTCCCTGTACCTCCGGGCAGATTTTTGTAACTATAATTACCAAACAAGCCTATTGATGTAGATCCGGTCTGGATAGGCAACGTATTTTGTTCGTTTTTTAACAAAACCATGCTCTCCCGCGCTACCCGCCGCGCGACTTCCTTACTCTTTTCAAAATCAGGCTTCTCTGTATAGGGATAATCTTTTACCGTACCTGTTTTTAATGCTACGTTGAGTATATTTTCTATATTTTGGTCGATTACCTCCATGCCAAGATTTCTGTTGCGCAATGCATCTGCAATCGTATCCGTCCATACTTGTAACCCCGGCATCAGCAAATCATTATGTGCTTTCATCTGTTCAACAGGATCGTCGCCACCATACCAGTCCGTCAGCACGAAACCATCGAACCCCCATTCTTTTCTCAGGATATCGACGAGCAATTCTTTACTCTGCGGCGTATATACACCATTTATTTTGTTATAAGAGGACATGACCGTCCAAGGTTTCGCTTCCTGTACCGCGATACGAAATCCTTCCAAGTATATCTCCCGCAATGCGCGTTCTGATACAATCGTGTTGATATACCGTCTACTCGTTTCTTGATTATTGGCTGCGAAATGCTTTATAGAAGCTCCAACGCCTTGAGATTGGATTCCCTGTACATATGCTGATGCCATCTTTCCTGTTAACAACGGATCTTCAGAATAATATTCAAAACTCCTACCGCCTAACGGATCCCGATGAATATTCATGGCAGGGGCCAGTAAGATATCCACACCATATTCAAGCGCTTCGTGTCCCATGGCTTCTCCTATTTCCCTAGATAAGGAAGTATCCCATCCTGAAGCCACCAATGTCGCCACTGGAAAAGCTGTAGCGTAATACGTTTGGTCGTCACCTAAACGTCTTGGTGCAATACGTACACCCGCCGGCCCATCAGACAGATAAATTGGTGGTATACCTAAATGCGGAAAAGGATAGGTATATCCGCCTACCGCTACAATATTTTTCTGTTTTTTGCCCGGCAAGGCTGTTGGATAGACTTCCCTACGTTTTGCTCCGGTCACCATTAAGGCCTTTTCGTCTATCGTCATCGCCGCGATAACCTCTTTTAAAGGATCTATACCAAATTGCGGGTACTTTTGTTGGGGCAGAGCCTCTTGCATAGTACCTATTAGCCCAAACATGATGGCGATGAAATAAAATCCGATATGTTGATTACTCATTTGCATAATTTAGTTTTTTTATAAGTACTTCGTCCGTATCTTATCTTTTTAAAAGCTTAAAAATTTCATTTGCGATCAACTCATGCCCCAAGCGATTAGGGTGGTTAACATGCGACATGAGTGGTGCAATCGTTCCTTTCTCTTTAAATACAGATTCAAATGCGGTATACGAATCCGCAACAGGCAATCCATATTTTGCCGCTAACCTCTTAATCTGCTGGGCATGCTGACGGAGCACATTTTCCGTATTACCCATGTCCTGTCGTTGATCAGGAGAAGGTGTTAATAGCACAACTGGTATATCATTTGATTTTGCCTCTTTTATCATTTTTTCCCACGCCGTGCTCGCCCGCTCCAGCCCTAACCCTAAATCGTTTAGTGCATAATCAATGAAAACAACATTCGGCCGATGAGGCAATACATCTGATGGGAACCTAGCAGCACCTTTTTCGGCGTGTTCTCCTCCAATAGAAGTAGTGATAATATTAATCACCGCTTTCGGATATTCCTTCTTTAGCAAACCAAGTAGGATATAAGGGTAAGAATCTAACGTATGTACTTCCTGATTCGACCAATAACCAGATGGAACGGAATGTCCATGGAAAACAAGATTTATCGTTCGGTTATGCGGAAAGACCTTCGTCAGCTCTTGTTTCAGTGCTGCGAGATTATCTATAGCGCCTTTTTGTGCTTGGGCATTGCTTGCCAAGCACATAAAAAGACAAAATGTATTAAAAAATATTTTCTTTAGCATTGTGTGTTCATTTAATCACCACGCGACGGTGACATGCCCTGTCACATCTTTGATTACAAAATGGTACCCGTATTTAGGGTTCCCCAATTCAAACGTTTGATGTCCCGTCTTCCATGGATAGCCTGCATTGAGGTACACTCTAAAATTTTCGGCAGTGATATGCTCTTCCGGATAGATCCGAAGCGTCGCGTTCTTCAATCCAGCTATTCGAATTCTCCTGCTGATTCCCAATTCGCCCGAATGCATCTCTTTGGATGACACGATGCCGTCCTCTTGTTCCACAAAAACACGAACCTCATTATGCCAAGCCGTCGGGAGCTGATAGGTGGTCATGCCGTTTTCTATTTTGCTATCATACCCATGCAATATGGGGGCTCCTTGTGGAAATTTAAATCTTTGCACCACCGTTGTATTTGGAGTATAACCCGAAAAGAAAAAGCCATTGTGACTTCGGGCAATACTGAGCATAGGGCTCTTGATGGAAATATCATCTTTTTCAAAGGAAAACAAATAATCAAACTCTTTCAAGGCTTGGCGTGCCAGTTTTGGACTAATCGCCCATTCTTCTGGATTGTCCGGCCGCAAAAGCATCCCTCCCTGGAAACTACTCGAATTTGTTCCCCGAATATACACCACTTTACCGCCTTTCCAATCCGGTAGTGATCTCGACCATACTTGATCTCGCTTCTCATTTCCTTGCGTAACATGTACCAAACGTTTCGTATATGGATCTTTCGTATTGGCAACAGCGGTGCGCATACTACCGCCTGAGAATAGTGGATTGTGTTTAATATTCGTAGGGATATCGCCCTGCACCTTATCGAGTTCGATATGGTTAGCTAAGCGAAGATTGCCTTCTAACCCGCTCATATTTTTAAGGTTCAATAGATCTTTAAAAACGTCACTGGCTCGATCCGCAGGCCCATATAGCATAACTTGCCCGCCGTTTTTAATAAACGATGTCAACACATGCTCCTGCTCGGAACCTGCATCAGGAACGATGGTCAGTATTATGGACTCTCGGTAATAGTCGGGATCCGATTTCAACAACTTCGCAAAATTGGTCGTCGACGTGATCGTGTTTAAAGGCAAACCGTGGTTGATCGCTTGCCTGATAAACCAATCGCCATAGTATATTTCCGGCAACAGCTCCTGCTGCTCTCTTGCCCAATCGTGATATTCGTCAAACGGATATACCCAGACCAAGGGCCCGGCGGCGGTGGGTGAATCTTCCCGGCCTCTTAAAATATGGGGAATTACTTCATTTGGAACGACATCCGGAATGTTTCCGAATGAATCATCAATCGTCAAAAAGTTCAAGGTAGTAGGAAGTCTGACTTGGCCTTTTTCGTCAATCCGAGCTACGGACATCGGCATGTAGATATCGTGCGGAAAACGCCCATATCTATCCAACCATGGGCTATTCAGCCACCACGGATCGTGGGTATAAAACCGATAGACATAACGATCGTCTGGCAAATCGGCAATATGGGACATATACCCCACCATCTCCAGTCCAAAATCACCATCAATGGCTGCCCAAGGAGAATTTGGCGGCGGCAGGATATCGAATCCGGACTTATATATAGCCCTCAAATCCACCCCATCCCGCGCCAAATCGATGCCAGTAGACAGATTGGAACCTCTGGTCTGGATTTCGAAATCAGGGCACTCCTTTCTAAATAGCGTCCAAAAATTAATAATCTTTTGGCGCGTATCTTCCAATTTTTCTTTTAAAAAGCCTTTTCCTGTAAAAACCGCACCGGTAGAAGACCAAGGCTCCACACCAAATCCGAATCCATTACTTAGCCAAAGGAAATCAAAATTCAGATCTTGTAGAAAATGCTGGCTCTGCTTACCAAAAAAAGTCCCAAATGGTGTTTGATCTGGTATTCCATTGGGGTACGACGCGTAGGAGACATCATCTGCACTTAATATAGCATAACAACTGACAAATGACTTGTGCCCCATGGCGTTACCTTCCAATATTTCAGGATGTCTCGCGTATTTAAATTCAGACTTAGCAAATTCAGGCCCGGGATCAAAGGTCGCACCTATTTTTATCTCTTTGCCCGTGAATTTCCTCCCCTTTTCGCGCAAGATTTCGATAATCAACTTCAGATCTGCATAAGAAAAATCGGGCGGGTCGTCCATATAAAGATACGCCCGCTCATGTAGGGAGAGTTCTTTCGGGCCAGCGCCTATTTCATGATTCGTGTTGGGATTTCCGATGTACTTCGCCCATTCTAGCGATTGATCCAGTTTTCCGGTATATTCCAATATTTCTGAACCATCGGATATCCACAGCATAATAGAAACGGTATCTGTGTGAACCAATAAATTCCCCCATTGCCTGAACATGCGTTCTGCCACCTGCTCGATATACGCTCGATCTTTCCGCTTAAATGGTTTCAACGATGTCTCCAACGTGATATTTTGAAACTTTACAGGCTCTTTGGGATACTTCTCCAGCCAGGAAACAAATAGCATGTAGAGCGGAAATAGCATCAACGTCAGATAAATTTTTGATCCCTTCATATTCTTATTTTACAAAAACGGTTTCTATATTAAGGTATCTTCCGATCTTTAAGATGGTGTCCGCGTGGTGCCCTATCCCGAGCGCAAAATGATGTGTAGGCCCTTCGGCAACCCAATTTTTCAAAAATTGACGTATATCATCTCCAAAGAATCCACGTGTATTCGTATTACCGGTAGGCGGTATAGGCCCTGCAACAGATTCGCCTTCCGCTACGATGAATTTGAATCGCCCATCATATGTAGAGCTGATGCTTAACATGGTAATCGGTCCTTCTTTAATTTTAAATTCTACGCCTGCCCCAAACCCTGGTTTACCATGATATTTTTTTAGGCTTCTTAATATCGGCTTACCCTCTGCAATGGTCACATTGTGTGGCCCATCATGACCAACCAACACAAAATTTTCGTTGAAATCCACGGGATGAAATTCCGCAAAACTACCGCCAATACCCAATCGATCCATCACCATCATGGCTATACAGGTTTTTAAATCAGATTCTCCACACATTGGAAACCCCGCTGCAGTAAGAAGAGAGTTTCCGACAATCAGGTTTGACATGACGAGTTGCTCCGTACTTTGTGTTGCACCTTCATAATAATAAGCCAGACCATCTAGTTTCTTCGTCGCTACAAACGCTTTCAACGCTAACGACACTCTTGCTGCTACTTCCAGATCGGCAGGTTTAAGCTTATCCGATATTGGATCGGAAACCGGATCAGGGGTATCAAAGAAATCCAATATAAATTCCTTTTCTCGTTCCAGATCGATCACATCGACCTCCTGATATTGCTGAATAATCTCATGCGATTCACATTGCACCACGTGCAAGCCGAAATGGGCGGTCAGCATAGTAGAGTCCGTATGCATGTCCAACATAGCTTCAATGGGGTGTCCGATATGCCCAATCCTCGCATTCTTCAAGCTATGCAGCACATTGGCGATGCGACAGTATTTACCAATCTCTTCCACGGCTTCTGCATCGTCATATAATGTTCCGATAATAACATCGGGTACCGGACGTCCTAACCGCACGGCTACTCCTGTAAATTCCGGCAACGAACAAATATCATCGTTAAAAAGTTGCTTATAGGTGGACGCCTGTTCGTAATTGAGTGCCTTATCCGGCTGCAATGCAACCAAGACTAATGGTACCTGGATGTTCTTTACTATTGCTCCGAAGGTACTCGAAGTAGCGTAAGTGAGCATATCGCAAAAAATAAGATCCAGATCGGCACCCAAGAGTCGGGGCACAAGATCATACGCTGATTGCGCATCGTCTACCATACCGAAGTCGACAACTTCAACATCAAATCGCTCCACCATGTTCATAAACACGGCTTGTTTCTCCTGCATATCAGCAAGCAATCCATCAAATTGTGCCCAATATTTTACATATCCTACACCAAAAACTCCGATACGCGCCTTGCCTACTTTCTTTGATAACGGTTTATAGAAGGCCGTATTTGAATCCAATTTTATTTCCATAATTATAGTTTATACTTAACGCACTAAGTTATTTAACTTCAAACATAGTCATTAAATGATTATTTCACAAAAAAAATCCAACTATTTTATTCCGTCATTAAAACAATGCTTTAATCCGGGGGATAAACACCAAAAAGAGAAGGAAACCTAATGGATACATTAACCCTGCCGTGACCCATAACGGTGTATACGAATAGCGTGTCACGATTTCTCCGATAAACGGGTTTATCAACAAACTGGACAACGCACCCGCGGTGCCGGACAACCCTACGACGGTCGATGTCGCTTTACTTCCGAAAATATCGGAAATAGCAGTAATATAGTTCGTAATCCAAAATCCATGCGCAAATAGCAACAACGTTAGTAATGCTATGGCAAGCTGATAAGACCCGACAAACGCGATAAAAGGTGCACAGAGTGTTAATCCCGCCGCTATTCCCATAACCCCTTTCCTTGCTTTATTGATGGAAATACCGCGCTGTATTAATTTGTCAGATATCCAACCGCCAAAGATGTTCGAAATTCCGAGTGCCAAAAAGGGAATCCAAAACGAGTCACCGATTCGCTCAAAAGACATCCCTCTGTACTCGCTCAGATATTTGGGCACCCAAAACATCAAAAAATAAAGCACTGGATCAAGTAAGAATCGTATACTGACAAAAACCCATAAGTATTTGTTTTTCAAAATTCTTGCAAAAGAAACACCGGAAGATACGGTCTTTTCATTGGGCGTTCCGATATACTTTTTCCAAGGGATCAGAAACCAGCTAACAACCCAAATCATCCCGACGATAGCTGGAATAATAAAGCTTGCTCTCCAACCAAAGCTGGAGGCTACATAGATGGTTAAAGGTGGTGCCAAAACAGCACCGATTGCTGATCCACCGATGGCAATACCGTTGGCCATCCCTCTTTTCTTTTCGTCAAACCACTCATAGACTACTTTCGCCGCTCCGGGAAAACACCCGCCTTCCCCAAAACCCAAGAGAAAACGGAACGCAAGTAACTGATAGAAATTTTGCATGACGCCATGCAGAAAACAGGCAATAGACCAAATCAACACCGCCAAGCCCAGACCAATTTTTCCACCGACGGTATCGATAATACGTCCCCCTACGGTAAACATTAATGCATAACTGACCAGAAAACTCGTATTTATCCAACCATATTGTACATCTGTAATGTGGAATTCCTCCTGGATTTTAATTATTGTCATGGACAAGACTTGCCTATCCAAAAAATTCAATCCTGTCGCAATAAAGACCAGGACCAACACTAACCAAGCTATTTTATTCTTCATCTTGTTAACGCATTAAGTTGCAGGTAACCAAACATAGTGAACACATTTGTTACACAAACTAATTATTTTATATTTGTAGCAGAATCGTTTTATACTATATATGGATCCCAAATTTATTCTCATCAGCGAAGAAATCATCAAACGCATCAAAGAAGGCGATTTAGCACCCGGCGATAAGGTTCCTTCAGAAAATGAGTTAATCAAAACTTTTAAAGTCAGCAACACAACAGCACGAAAGAGTCTTTTAAACTTAGAGACACTTGGTTGGGTGCGTCGAATTAAAGGCAAGGGTACGTTCGTGCTTAATCGTACCGGCGACCACAAAATTGTCCGCACGTTGGGTTCTGTTGAATCCACACGGAAAGGATTCAATGAAAGCTTAACGCAGGAGGGGTTTGAGCCTAAAAATATTGTCATTGAAAAAACGATATTACAAGAGGGTATTTCTACCATGATTCAACATAAACAACTGACGCTCGAAGGCCCTGTTTTGAAAATCCGTATCCTTCGCTATGCTGATGACGATATCCTGAAAGACGAAACACGCTATATATCCCTTAAACAATGTCCGAAAATCGAACGGCTCTCGCCGGAAATTTCCTTTTTCAAAACATACGAGCAAACCTATCATATTAAGATTAAGACAATAGAACAAACGCTTAAGACGACGATATTTGACAACAACACACCGGATAATTACTTTGAAAATGACCAACCGCTCCCTATTTTCATCCTGGATGGAGCCGTCATAGCAGAGGACGGAAACATTATTGAAATAGAGCATTCTTTTTATAGCGGGGATAAGTACCAGTTTGGCATTATCGCACATCCGAATTACTAAATCATTTCTCATTGACTTTCAAGTATTTTGAGAGTACTTTTAGCTGCGGGCGATCTATCCCATCTCTTGGTTCTATCGCTAATTTGTACGTATTCCACCACGGTCCGGCAGCCCAGTATGTCCCATTCACGCCATTATCTTTGAGGTAGTTCAGCAGATTATCAAGCGTCACCAACCAACGGGGATCATCATCCGGAACACCGTATTCTCCGACAAAACCTTTTAAATTATTTTCTTTCAGCCACTCTACAAACGGACGTGCCCGAACAATCCCAGTTTCTGGTGTTGTCCCTTCCTCATCATAAGTGCCTTTATACGTCCCAGAAGCGTCTTTGTCAAAATAGAGATGTCCTTCAAAAATTAGGTTGGCGGATGGGTCTATCAAATCTTTTAGATTTCCACTGGCTTGCTGCCAACGGTGTGTAGAACTCCAGCTATCGCCTCCTACCATAATCGGTGTATTCGTATCCATTTCCCGGATTTTAAAAATAGCCTGTTGTGCTATATTAAACCAAGGTACGGAATCTAACATACCATGTGGTTCGTTCATTAATCCATATGCCCAGATATTTTCTTTCGTTCGGAATTGTTCTGCAAGTATTCCCCAGACATCCTCAAAGTGCTTAATAGGCAGATTGGAGGAACCGATAATTTCCCGGGTACCATTTACAAATCGGCGTCCATAATTATGCATATCCAAAATAACCCAGAGGTTTCTTTCCCGTGCGGCGTCGATAAAAGCCATCATCCTTCCTACTTCTGCTTCATCTAATGGGCCATCCAGCTCGTGTTGTATCCGTTCCCATAAAAATGGCAGGCGGAAGAGGGTTAATCCTTTTGATTTGAAGTAATCCAGTTCAGCAACGGTGGGATAGGTATAATCACGATTGTAAACACCAGGAGTTTTCTGATGCGCAAATTCAGCTCCCGCTAAATTTACCCCAAAAGGAGCTTCACTACGATCTGGCATATCTAAGTCAGCCTTTGCCAACCGAAAGCGGTGCGATTGCGGCTGATTAAGCTGATAGATTGCTTCTGGTAAAGTGTTCGCTTGCTTTTCCAAATCCATTTGTTGAGGTTTGTTTTTCAAATATGCCTCAAATATGCTATGGAATGTTTCGTAGCGGGCATCTTTTGACACCTGTAAAAAAGAAAGGTATTCCGAAATAAATGTTTTAATTGGCTCGAGATCTCCATCCCACAGTTCTTTAGGAAGATAACTAAATTCTACAAATTTAATTTCCCTCAACTGCCGCTGCACGTTACGATAAGCTACCGCTTCCTTAAAGACTTTTAATGCTTGTTGATACTGGGGCGTATTTTTTCTCTCCGCCAAGTTTATACCTTTCGCCAATTCCTCCTGTGTAAAATTGCTGATGAGGATATCATCAATCGTAAGCGCATACACGCCCTCGTCTAACCCTTTTACTTGTAGTAACTGTGTATTAAAATTATCAACAAAAGGGACAAGGGCGAACGCACTTTCTGCCTCGGGAGACACGGGAAAAGGTAAGCGTTCTTCCAGATAATCAAATGTCAGCTCGTCTTCCTGCATGTTTAAATTACTGACTGCACCATATTTAACATCCGTTATGCTACCTTTATCAATTGTAAGTGATGACACGTTATTGGGGACATCCATCGCTTTAAGGAAAGTATAGGCCATCACAAAATGTCCCGGCGGGCCCGGATGAACCCTATCTTGACCGATGATAGTAGATTTAACATCCGTTTGCTGTAACTTCGTATTAACTTCATGCATAATCGTCCAATAGTCGATTACCATGACCTGGTGTTTCTTTGCTAGCTTATCGACGATTTTACCGCATCTTTCCAATGCATCATTTACGCCCAACAAGTTGACAGCAGTCAAATCTCCGGTTTGATCATAGATGCTCGGTTTCTGTAAGATTATATTCGTTTTTGTCCGTTTTAAACGCGTCAAAAACGAATCGTAATACGATTCAAAATCTTTCAACGCTCTCTCCTTCCGTTGCTGAATATCCGGCTCATTTTGTTTTTCCGGCGCGTACAAACCCCGATTGACATCGTTCATCCCCGCCATGACGATAGACCAGTCTGCTTTATGTGGCACGATATCGGCATCCATCCTACGCAGGAAACTATTGGCGTTGTCACCTTTAATCCCCAGATTGTAAAAAGTGACTTTCTTGTCTGGAAAACGGGTTGCATAATACAGCAGAATATAATGATGAAAATCGCCATTGTGGGTAATGCTGTTTCCGATAAACGCAATCTTATCTCCCGATTTGAATAGACTGTCCTCTTTCTTTTGTGCATAGACACTGCCGATAAGGGTTATCAACACCCATAAGAACATCATCTTAAAACCGTATTTTACATATACATGCTTCATCATTCAGGCACTATCGTAATTTCAAATTCCCGCACTACGGATTTGTAATCGTCGGCACTCGCATTCGAAGCCAAAAAAGCAACGTGATAGGTTCCCGGAGTCGTATATGTATAGGAATAATCCGAAAGAAGATTGGAACCTATATTTTGAATTGGAGTCCCTGTATCCGGCGGCACCTTTGTAAAATAGAGCGGCTTTGTAATCAGCCAATCTTCACTGGGATCCGCATTACGACCACCACCGATAATCACCACATCGGTTGCCCGGATGGTCCATACAGAAGCAGGGTTCAGCACATCAATGATGCTCCAACCGGCATTTACGCGGTCGGCCACTGGAATTTCTGAACCATCCGGAAGTTCCGTAACAGCCTGCAATTCGCGGACAATCCAATTTCCAGGTACGGTAATGGGATCTTTTTCGCCTACAAATTTGAACGCTATAAAAAAAGGCTTTTCGGTATCGACCCATGGCGACAAATCCAAGTAATCTGATTCGACAACTGTCGGATTTGTTGCGATATCAACCTGTGAAGTGACGTCTGTCCAGATTGCCTGCGCAATTCCTTCCGCCGTAAGTTCTTCCAAATCATTACTCACCATTAATCGAAGTGATTCTAATTGATTCCCTCCTCCTCCATACTGCGTGATAACCTTGGCCTTAGGAATGCCACCTTCCACCTGCGTACGTTCTCTGAACCTATAGTCGGCACCGGGCAAGCCGGAATAGAAGGTGATATTATCGGGAGCGCCGGAAAATTCAAAATGGATGGTGTCTCCTACCTTATAGGTTGTCTTGCTCAACCTCACCTCAAAATCGGGCGGGTCTACTTGCAGGTTCTTTTCACAGGATATCAAGCCAATAAAAAGAACCATGGATAGGATGTGATGTATATACTTCATAATTAAGTCTTAAAAATTAATAACCTGGGTTTTGTGTCAACGCTTTATTTAAAGACATATCATACGTAGGAATAGGTAATAACACGTTGCGGTCGGAGACATTTCGTGAACCAAGCACATGCCCCTCTACACCGCCATTGGCTAATGCCCATGTGATGTATGCTTTCATATCTCCTACAAAGTTGCCCCATCTGATCAAATCTGTGCGCCGCGATGCTTCGAAACAAAACTCCCTGGCTCGTTCATCTTTTACAGCTTGTCTAAACTCATCTTTCGATAGTCCCATTAGATCGGCATTTACATTTGGGTTAGGCGGCTGAGGCAGTAGAAGCCCGTATGCGCGTCTTCTCACCTCGTTGATATAGGGATACGCATTAACCGGCCCGTTCAATTCATTTTCTGCTTCAGCAGCCATGAGCAAGACATCCGCGTAACGTAAAATCGGAAAATTCTGAGGTGAGGTAGAAATATCTTTAGGTGACACGACCTCGTATTCACGTCGCCATTTGCCCATGTTTCTTCTCCATCGATCGTTATTGGGTGTTTTTACACCCGGCGTACCCACATAGGTATAGGGAGCCAAGTTCCAGTCACGTCTTAAATCATAGGAATCTTTCAGCGGTACGGTTGTGCTATTAGGATCAAGTTCATAAAGATCGAACAGTTTACCGCTACCGTTGATTAACCCTCCGCTACGTCCAAGTTCGGCATCTTGTGTACGTATCCCCCCTCTTGCACCTATATAATACGTGTACTCTTGCATAGCACCCTGCGTATTCCCATAAAATTCGACTTCCCAAATACTCTCTCGGATATCGTATTCATCCCGTGCATATTTAATAAACACATCAGTATAATCGGGATTCAGGCTATGTAATCCTGAATTTTTTACAGCTAGCGCCCACTTTAGAGCATCAGCATACTTAGACTGGTCCATCAAAGGATACCCCGCCATTTTGAGATATACCCTCGCCAACACACCCTGTACAGCAGACCGCGACACCCTTCCTCCAAAATTCACGGTCTTCTCGGTATTCCCTCCTTCCACTTCGTCTACCAATTGCTCGGCCTCCAGCATATCCGTCACAACCAAGTTATAAACTTCTTTCATAGGCGTTCTCGGTACATCCATTTCATTGATGGAGGGTTTGGCGCTTAGATACAAAGGAATATCACCGTAATTGCTTACTAACATGAAGTAGTAATATGCCCGCAGAAACAAGGCCTGCCCCTTTATTCTGTTTTTAGGGTCCTCGTCCAAATCCGTACCGTCTACCACATCCAAGATAAGATTGGCACGATATACACCTGTATACAAGGCTTTCCAAAAATCAGTCACGTTTGCTTCCGCCGGACCGTATATATATACAGTAGCATTGGCAGACCCGGTATTGGTGTATTCGATATCGGTACTTACATTGAGCCAATAAGGCCACACATCGCCGTAAAATGTCCGGTTTCCAAGAATGTCATACACGCCCGCAAGTGCTAGTTCGAAATCGTTGACCGTCTCATAGGACGGCGTCACAAAATCAGTAGGTTTTGTATCGAGAAAATCTTTGCACGAAGATGTTCCTATCAACAGTGCAATTAAAATATAAGTGAATCTCATCATCATTTACGTTAAAAAGTTGTGGTCAAACCAAAGGTTATCGTCCGGGCCAAGGGATATGCGGAAAAATCAAATCCGGGTGTCAACGCAGAGTGGCGAACGGATACCTCTGGATTTGATCCTGAATAGGTTGTCCAGGTATGTAGGTTTTGTGCAGAGGCATATAATCTAAGCGAGTTTACTTTCAAACGGGTTAACACATGATCTTGAAAGGTATATCCCACGGAGACTGTTTTAAGACGCAAGAATGAACCTTCTTCTACCGTGCGACTCGAATAGTAAGTGTCGCGCTGTCCACCGGTCCTAAAAAGTTCATTGCTTGGATTTTCAGGTGTCCATCGATTCTCATAACTCGCATATTGATTTAAGGAACGATGTCTCTTTGCATTTCCTTCGAAAATCAATCTATTCGCATTGAGAATATCATTTCCGTAAGACCATTGAAAGAATACATTCAAGTCAAAACCCTTATAATCAAAACGGTTGGTAAAACCTCCCACGTGGATAGGCAATCCTCTTCCGATTACAGTAAAATCCATCTCGTTGACGACCAAATCACCATTTATATCTTTATATTTGATATCTCCAGGTTGAATATTCTCCCGTGGTTGACCATTTGTAGTAATATAATCCTTTAATACATAGTTTCCCAGCACTTGATCAAATTCATTATATTGGTAGACGCCATCCCATACCAATCCGTACATCTGTGCTAAAGGGCCGTCTAAAACAGAAATGTAAGGGAATACATTTCTAAAATCGGTATCAAATGCTACCGGGCTCAGTAACGCTGTTTGGTTTTCGTTGAGAGCGATAATTTTATTTTGGTTAAAACTGATATTGAAATTTGTACTCCACTTAAATCTGCCATTATCGATATTGGTTGTATTTAACGTCAGTTCCAAACCTTGATTGCGCAGCTCACCAATATTCTTGTAAGCCGTAGCTAAGTTAGTGGCACTGCTCGTCAAACCTGTAGCATATGGAAGTGTTGCGTCTAACAATAAATCTTTTGTATTTCTTCTATAGATATCTGCTACAAATTCAATTCTTCCTTCCCAAAAGGAGAGATCTAAACCGATATTGCCCTGGACAGTAGTTTCCCATGTTAAATCGGGATTACCATATTGCAAAAGCAATGCTCCACGTGTAGGAGCGGCATTATTAAAGGAATACCCTCCAAATCTTGGAACACTTAACTGTGTGATGTACGGAAAATCGGATACCCGGTTATTCCCAGTAGCCCCATAACTCGTTCTTATTTTGGCATTATGCAAGAAAGAAACATCTTTTAAAAAATCTTCTTCTGACACGGTCCAGGCAAATGCTGCTGACGGGAAAAAGGCCCACCGCTTACCCGGTGCAAATTTCGAAGAGCCGTCATACCTAAAGGAAGAGGTTAATCTATATTTGTTTTTATATCCATAGTTGAATCTTCCTAAAAACGACATCAAAGCCCATCTGGAAGATGATGAGAATCCAACATTCGTTCCGGCTTCATCCAAGCCATCTATCCCTAGTGATTCATTTAACACATTCAATCCCTGGAAACCGTAATCTCCACTATCGTATTGCTGCAAAGAAAAACCACCGACCGCGTTGAGTGTATGTCCTTGTTTGAAGGACTTTTTGTAGGTAAGAATATTTTCATTCACCCAAGTCGTTCTTGGGCGAAACGCAATAGAGCCGTTTACGCCTTCGTTACGTCTTATGTTTCCGTTTGCTGTTAGGGAGTTGAAAAACATATCTTGCCGAACCATCACATTGGTGTAAGCAGCCGAAGATCTGAAAACGAGATTCGGATTAAACAAATATTCGCCGTATCCATTTAAAGTCAAGGTATTGACAAAAGTCTCCCGGAGCTCATTTTGGGTAGATAAAATAGGGTTTACACGGAAGTCATTTTCGGGAGCCGTCGGATCAAACAGATCTTCCAATAGCGATTCATTCAGACCTTTTACTGGCCGGAATCCCCACACCGAAGCCAACAAGCTTAAACCACTATAGGTAATGCGCATCGAAGGTTCTCCGACGATGATACCATACGTTTTATTCGCGCTATAATTTGCAATTGTTCCGATCTTAAGTTTTTTACCCAATTGTTGATCAAACTGAAATCGAAGCTGTTTTCTATCAAATCCCGAATTGGTAACCAATCCATTGTTTTTTAACAAATTTCCGGAGAGTGAGTAGGTCGTGCCGGCACTCCCTCCCCGTACAGACAATTCGTGATTGTGTACAAATGCTTGTTTGTATATCTGATCCTGCAAATCTATACTAGGCTCGTCCCGATAACTTTCCAATGTACGCCCTGCCAAATAATAATCGGTCGTAAATTGAGGCTCCAGTTCATACTGATACTTTACAAATTCATAAGCCCCCATCAATTTAAGAGGCTTCGGGTTTTCGGCGAAACCACCATATGCATTGTAGTTTACAACCGGTTTTCCAGCCACCCCTTTTTTTGTAGTGATCATGATAACTCCATTTGCTCCCCGTGCTCCATATATTGCCGTAGCTGAAGCATCCTTGAGTATTTCAATAGATTCAATATCTCCGGGATTGATACTGTTACTATTGGCATCTTCCAAGGGAAACCCATCTACTACATAGAGTGGAGCCGTATTTTGCGTGATTGAACCAGATCCCCGTATAACGATATTAGTATTTGATCCAGGCTGTCCGTCATTTGCCGTTACAGTGACACCTGCCACCCGACCGGCTAAAGCTTCATCAAAGGATTTTACGGGCGCCTGCGCCAGATCTTTCATATTAACAGAACCTACCGACCCGGTCACATCTCGCCGGGTCGTTTCTCCATAACCGATGACTACCACATCATCCAGCGCGGTGGATTTGGCGGCTAGGATAACATTAAAAAAGCGTTGCTGCCCTACTGTTATTTCCAGTCTCTCATAGCCTAAAGAGGAAAAGACTAGAACAGCTTCCTCACCCTCTATAAACAAAGAAAACAAGCCCCCCGCGTCCGTCTTCACAGCAGTAGTGCGATCCTTAACAGAGACACTTACTCCCTCCAATACTTCATTTTGTTGATTGACTACTTTTCCGGAAATCGGAATTAAACCTGACGTTTGCTGGGCATACGCCAAACTGTTGCACAACAGAACAAAAAGTATCAGTTTGCAACTTATTAATGATATTATTTTCTTCATCATTTAGCTATATTTGGTGTAATAAATCTATTCATAATCTCATAGGTTAATGTCTTATACAAGTTAGTAGCCGTCATTTTGCCCTAATTCTGGGTTGATATCGATCTCTCTACGTGGAATAGGAAATAGCAATTCATGGTTTTGCACTGTAAAATTTAAGCCCTTGCCCACAAAAAATGCATTCATGGTTTCCTGAGTTTTTCCTGTTCGCAACAAATCGAACCAACGATGCGCCTCATACGCCAATTCCAGTCTTCTTTCTTTCGCTATGGATTCACGCATATCCTCTTTATCGCTTATTTCCAGCTTTTCCAGATCTGCGCGGGAACGAACCATATTAAGATACGTTTGTGCTCTATCTATATCATCATCTTCATTCAATGCTTCAGCATACATGAGAAGAACATCAGCATAGCGTAAAACGGTGAAATTAACAGAGCCATCTCTTGGATTTTCTGCATTTAGATCCACAAACTTCAACCCGTGACGGCTGTATTCCTTTACCCCATTGGGTCGAATCGTATCCCCTATGGAAGCTTGCTTTCTTGCATCGCCTTCCTCGTAAGCCTCCATCAGATCGAGCGATGGTGTAATTCTTCCGGAGCCCTGCTGATTATTCGCTAATAGCCCTGTTGAAGCTGGTGTAAATAATACCGAATATTCGTTACCTTGGTTAAAACCGGAGATGAACTTTAATTCGAATAGGGATTCTTTGGTATTGTTATTTCCTGGACTAAAAAGGGTTTTGTAATTAGGTTCTAAACTATATGTATTTGCTTCAATCAGACTTCCCAACGTACGTATAGCATCTGCATATTGATGACGAGTTAGATAGACTTTGCCTAACAATCCTTGTATGGCACCCAAAGAAACCTTTCCTTTATCTTCTTGGGAATCATCAACTACTAATTCTTCTGCTTCTTTTAAGTCTTTAATAATCTGTGCATACACCTCTTCCGAAGATTTCAGCGACAAGTCGGTATCCGCTATATCTTCAGGGCTCCTAAATTCTCCGTAAGTAATAGGAGATCGCCCAAAAATTTGCACCATCAAAAAATAGCTATATGCACGAATAAATTTTGCTTCACTGGCAATCCTTGCTTTGCTTACCGTACTTAAGCTAGCCTGTTCCAATCGTTCGAGCAAGATATTTGCACGTGCGATTGTAAACAACACCTTTGTCCAAAACCCCTGAACGATCGTATTGGAGGGTGTCATATTAATCTCATCAAATTCCATTTCAGCAACGGAAGAGGAAGATATAGATACCTCAGTATTATCCGAAGTCAATTCCACGAGATAGAAAATCTCATGCGTATATATTCCCCGAAAAGATGCATAAACGCCCACCAGCGCATTTTCAAAATCAGCTTCCGTTTTATAGAAATTGTTTTCGTTGATTTGATGTTCGGGCGAAAGTTCTAAAAAATTGTTGCAGGAGCTCAAAAAAAACAGCGGCAACATAATACAAACGATATATTTTTTCATCTTGATCAGATTATTTGTTAACGTATATTCATTCTAATGCCTAACGTAAAGGTTCGAGGTAATGGATATGAAAAATAATCTATACCACTCGCAGCAATGTTATCTCCTGTAGAGCTTCCTTCGGGGTCATAACCAGGGTAATCCGTAAACGCATACACATTCGAGACATCGGCAAAAATATCGATTGCGGGCAATTTAGAACGGAATATATTGGACGGCAACTTATATGCTAAATTAACATTCCGAATCCGGACAAATGAAGCTTCGAACAGATACCTGGAATTAATACCAATCCCCCTGGCATAATCATTACGTATCGCTCTTGGCACAAAACCGTTGCCGGGATTTTCTTCTGATCTCCAACGATCATTGACTACAGCCAATTGATTTTGGACGCCAGCGGAATTCATGATAATCTCTGCGCCTTGAAAATACATTTTCTGACCATACGAACCTGTTAAGCTCACACCCAAAGAAAGATTTTTATAGGTAAATTGGTTATTGAATCCAAAAGTATATTTTGGCCACGGCGTGCCAACAAAGGTTTTATCATCGTCTGTGATCCGCCCATCACCGTTTACGTCCTTAAATTTGAGATCTCCCGGTTGCGTGTTCGGATGCTGCAATGGACTGGCGTGCACTTCATCCCAGTTTTTAAATACACCAGTTGCTTCCAGCAAGAAGAAACTGGAAATGGGCTGCCCTACTTCTGTTGCTTGATAAGCCGAACTTAATATCCTGGCTGATGAAGTATTTAGAGCCAGAACCTTATTTCTGTTGAAACTTATATTAAAATCGGTATTCCACTGAAAAGATCCGCTCGCTATGTTCCGTGTATTTAATGCAATCTCCAAACCTTTATTTTCAAGCTCACCGATATTTTGTGTCACGGAACTAAACCCAGTAGCTGCGGGCAATAAAGTATTTAACAACAAATCCTTTTTCATATTGCGGTACGCATCCACCGTCAAGACTATACGATGATTAAATAGTGCCAAGTCGAGCCCCAGGTTGGTCTGTAAAGATCGCTCCCACGTTAGGTTCTCATTGGCGAGGGTTTGCGGTGTTACACCAAGCAATGGTTGCCCATTACCGACATAAGGAACAATACCCAACAGCCCGATATGTGCATAATTTCCTATCAAATTATTACCCGACGCACCATAACTTACGCGCAGTTTCAGGTCATCTATAAATGAAAGCGATTTCATAAACTCTTCATCTGATAGCCTGTACCCTAAAGACGCGGAGGGGAAGGTACCCCAACGATTGTTAATCCCGAATCTTGAACTTCCGTCCCGACGCACGGTACCTGTTAATAACCATTTTCCTTTAAAACTATAGTTGGCCCGAGCTAACCACGACAACATGGCCCATTCTGTGATATAATTCGTTCCCGCATTCACATTTCCACCGGCCAAATAAGGGATCAAATCCGTCGGAAAATCCATCGCCCCAGCCCGCAGCATATTTAGGCTTTCTTTCTGCGCCGTAAACCCTACAACTGCATCTACTTTATGGTCCTCTCCGAAGTTCGTCGTATAGTTCACCGTATTTTCATTTAACCAATTTAATAAAGCACTGTTGTGAGCGCCAGCAGTTGCCGGGCTCGTTTTAGCCCCCCACTCACCAATCTGCGATGATTTCCAGAGGCGGGTCGACCCAGTCACATAATTCACCCCTATGGACGTTTTTATCGACAATCCGTCTAAAAGATTATACTGAAGATAATTATTGGTAAAAATATTCGCGGAATTCCGCTTATCACTAAATTCATCAAGGATTAAATAGGGATTCTCCACCGGTACACCTAATGGATCCAATAACTCTGAGCTATAGGAACCATCTGCTTGGTAAATAGGCATCGCAGGCGAATTTGCCAAAGCAGCGGCAACGAGCCCCCTTGTTCCCAAATGCCCTTCGGCACGTGCAAAATTCCCATGTGTATAGGAGCCCGCCAAGGATACACCAAGAGACAAGCGATTAGATAACCTAATATCTATATTAGAACGCATATTATATTTATTGAAATCGGACTTTTTGATTATTCCTTGTTGATTATAATAGCCTAAAGAAACCATGTAATCTACCGACTCACCTCCCCCCGTCGTCGAAAGTTGATAATTTTGCAATGGGGCCGTTCTAAAAATCTGATCCTGCCAATCTATATTTGTAGTCAATGATTCGGGATTACGAAACTCCGGGCGTACCCGCGTCCCTCCCGTTCTTACATCATTCGGATCTGACGCATTCCCTCCCGCATAAACCCACGCGTTGTCTCGTCCCTCCGCATGAAATTCTGCAAACTGCTGCGCATTCATCATTTTCAGCTTATTAGCCACGTTCTGAAAACCTCCCGCCGCTTCCATATGAACGGTAGGACTTCCTCTTTTTCCTTTCTTTGTGGTAATGATAATTACACCATTGGCTCCTCTCGATCCGTAAATAGCAGTGGCGGAGGCATCCTTTAAAATTTCAATGGATGCAATATCAGCAGGATTGATACTACTCAACGGATTAATTTTAGAGGCGGTGTTATTGGCCATTCCTTCTGATGAATAGGAATTTCCGTTAAAACTAGACACATCTGATCCACTTCCACCTGCACCGATAGCATATCCATCGATCACATACAAAGGTTGGTTTCCGCCCGTAATCGAATTAATTCCGCGAATAACAACATTGACATTTCCTCCAGGGGCTCCGGTCGTTTGTGTAATTTGTGCGCCCGCTACTTTTCCCTGCATCATCTGATCGAAACTAGCCGCGGGTCCCGGTTGCAGGTCTTGTGGAGATAAACTAGTTACCGAGCCTGTTATGTCTCTTTTCCGCTGTGTACCATAACCTACGACCACCACAGAATCCAGACTCTCAGCAGATCCAATTAACTTTACATCGTAGACACTTTCTTTTCCAACAACAATTTCAACAGGGTCGTAACCCAAGAAATTAAACTGTAGCAAATCGCCCGTCTTTGCTTCTATCGAATATTCCCCGGAATTATTCGTACTCACTGCCTGACTGCCACTACTAACTTTAATGGTTACACCCTGCAAAGGGACTAACATGCCGGCGTCCACCACCTTTCCTGTAATTGTCCTCAACTGTGCTTTTGCAGCAAAACTAGAAAGAACACATATTAGGAGGCATCCAAACAGCGATTTGATAAAATATTTTTTGTCCATAACGTTTTATAACATGAATAGGTTTACGCACTATCTAGATTAAAATTATATTTTAAGCTATCTTTTAAAGTCTCCGAAAGTTTATAATCATATATTAACAAGGCATTAAGGCTACATTAGCTTAACGCACTATGTTAATATAAAACAAACATATAGCTTTTTTTTAGAAAACAAAAATTTTTTGAAAAATATAATGACAGATTGCGGAGAATGGCTACAAGGGTAATAAATACATATCTTGCCCTAACGCGTTATCATAATATTATCATGGGGCATCCGCCCGACGATAGTTCGGAAGCAAAGAATATTTAGAAGGAGAAAAGAGCTATCGATTAATCATAAAACTTCCAAGACACCCCGAACCGTAAGTTCGCATCCTGCATAGGGTAACGACGTACCGTGTAATATCCCTTAGGATAAACAAACTGATTAGCAAAATTATACGAGATAAATAAGTTCACACGATCGATATTACCCGTAAACCAAAAATCCACGATGGGGTAGGTAGAATACTCTATGCCCACATTATCGTTGTAAAATTGCCCAACGTTAATGGCGTACGAAGGCGAACGGAACGGCGTATTGAACCGAACATCGGTCCCCAACCGGAAATCCATCACGTTGTATAACTTATTGGCGTAGTAGAAGCTGTGCCAAGTATACAATTCGGGGATGGCCAGCACATCTTGTGCATCTGTTTTCTGATATACGCCCATATTATCAAAATGGAAGCGTCCCAAACGAAATTTCTGACTGACGGAGACTTTCAATAAATTCATATTGCCAGATTGCTCCGGGGTGATCTGCCGCATATATAACTCATCATTATCAGGGTTATCGATTTCGCGAAAATAGAGGTATTTATCCATTAAAAAGTATTCCGCTTTACCTGAAAAACCAAGCTTATTGTTGGTGTAGGCAAAAGAGAGATTTTGCGTCTTGGTTTTTTCCCAGCTATGATCCCACTGATGATACGTATAGTTCATCAGATTAAACACCATTTCTGGCGATTTATTTTGCGAGTAGGCACCGATCCGCACCCTACCCACATTTTCGCTCAACAAAATATCGGCGTTCGCTTCATACAGAAAATCCCCCGCATGACGACCTACAACAACCTGGTTTACATCCCCTTGCAATTGAACACGGTCACTAAATTGATAACCTAGCGTACCCTTTAGCATACTGTTTTGGAAAAATTCGTTCGTCAGACTATCCCTATACCAGATTAGGTCGTTCTGAAACCCTAGATCAAGTTTAGCTTCATTTTTAAATACTCCCTTGCCTCGCAAATAAAAGCTGTAGGTAAATTCATTAGTAATGTTGGTGACTGTTGTGGTATCTTCCACGTGGATAAAATCGCCATAAGGGAATGCTCCCTCTGGGTCCGCTTCATTTTTGAAGAACGTAAATCTCCTTTGACGAAAAGATGAGTTGTGTGCAACCGTATTCGTAGGGCGTACCTCCATATCCGGAGTTCCTTGGTTTAGCGTATCTAATCTACCTAAATAGTAAGATTGCCGCAGAAAGACACCGTTGTCTTTCCATTTATGGTGAGGCCGATTTGCTTGCTGTCCTCGCAATCTGACTGGGTAACCCATATTGGACATACTGGAGGTGTCTTTAAAAACATCTTGCATGTACACATTCCGGTCTACAACCGATCCATTTTCGGGCGAGTTTAAGTTATTGAATGTGGCATTCATCAACAAGTTGTAACGCAGACTTTTTGACTCATACCAGGTAAATACCGCCGCCTTCCGATCATTATATGCCTGATTGAAATAATAACCATCCGTATTGGTGGCGTAATATTCCGCACCGACGTTCCATTGTGGATTGATATTTTGCGCTATTCGGGCCCGAAAAACCTGATCGTTGAAAAAGAAACCTACAGCATATAATTCGGAATAGCGCGCTCTTGCGCGAAAATATTGAATAGAATCAGATTTTATCAAATATCTTTCCAGTGCATGGAATCCGGGCTGGAAACCTATCGTTTTGTTCGGGTTGAACAACAAGTCGCGGGAGGCCAAGCCATAAGACCCGAGATTAATTGTAGGATCCCATGGAACGTTTTGTTTGTTATAATATTGAAAATTAACGTGCGTAGTATCAATCTGTACGGTACGCGTGCTCTTCTTTAGCATATCGAGCGTAGCATAACGCACGTATTTTGCCGTAAACACAACAGAGTCCTTCTTATTGTCTTCCTTGGCACGAGCCGAATCCAACGCACTGCTAAACTCCTCTTCCATCTGTGCAGAAACATACGTCGTCGCTACGAGGATAAAAGAAATTAAAAGGAAAACCTTCTTCAAGTAACTGTCCATCAATACCAATTTGTTCTATATCTTAGAGCAAAAATAAAGCTAAAATTGACATTTATTGCAACGCTATCAATTCTTTTAGAATCTTTGTCATTTTTGGTTCTGCCTCTGCTGCTACTTGCACTATTTCGGCAAAAGAAACCGGTTTTAGCTCCGCATGAAATCCTTCGTCTGTCACAACCGAAATAGCAAAAACCGGCAAGCTCATGTGATTTGCCACGATAACTTCCGGCACCGTACTCATGCCTACAATATCGCCCCCAATGATACGCATATAACGATACTCCGCTTTTGTTTCCAAATTAGGGCCAGTCGTTGATACGTAGATAACTTTGTGTGCTCTATATTTTAAACGGTCAGCGATCTCCAATGCCTGCTGTATCATGTCCTTGTTATATGGCACACTCATATCGGGAAAACGCGGACCCATATCATCATCATTATGTCCACGCAGCGGATTATCAGGAAGTAAATTGATATGGTCTTCTATGATACCGATGTCGCCTTTGAGAATGCTGGAACTAAGGGATCCCGATGCATTCGATACAAATAGCTTTTGGATACCTAAAGCTTTCATAACCCGAACAGGAAATGTTATCGTCTGCATATCATACCCTTCATAATAATGAAACCGCCCTTGCATGGCTACTATCCGACGCCCATTCAACACACCGAAAATTAATTTTCCGCTGTGAAATTCAACGGTGGAAATAGGGAAATTCGGAATATTGGAATACATCATCTGAAAGTGTATGTCTATTTCTTCGACCAGTTTTCCAAGGCCTGTCCCCAAAATAATGCCAAATTCTGGTGAGAAATCCCCAATTTTACGACGAATGGTGGTTACGGTTTCTGCTATTAAATGATACATATAGGTCTAAAGGTATAAAGTAAAAATCAAAAAGTGAAAACAAAAAAAGAGACTTTAAAAGTCTCTCTCTTTTGTGGGAAATACTGGGTTCGAACCAGTGACCCCTACCTTGTCGAGGTAGTGCTCTAAACCAGCTGAGCTAATTTCCCTGATCGAAGTTGTTTGAGTGGCTCAAAGATAGTTAATGTGAAATCAAAATTAAAATTTATTTCACTTTACCGGGCGAAGTAGCCCACAACATCAGAAATATCGTCAACCCATTATAAACAATCAATTCAAAGCCTATACGATAGTTTGTATGCGGAATAACGTAATACGTGTTTAACACATACCATAAAATCGGCGATAAGATACAGAAGTAAGGCACCAAGTTATCCTTTACCTTATTTCGGGTGAGGATGCCAAAGGCAAATAGACCTAACAGCGGGCCATAGGTATAACTTGCCGCTGTAAAAATAGCAGTGACCACGGAATCATCGTTCAATAAACGAAATATCAAGATAACCAGCAGCATCACGATACTAAATGCCAAGTGCACGATATTCCGTTTGCGCACCAATGCTTTGGCGTTCGGATCTATAGTTTTATTAAATCCGAGAAAATCCACGCAATATGAGGTTGTCAATGCCGTCAAAGCGGAATCGGTCGTGGCGAAGGTTGCGGCCGTTAAACCCATCATAAAGATAACCCCTGCTGCTAAAGACAGGTGGTTTAGCGCTATCTCCGGGTAGAGGTAATCCGGTGTGCGAAACATGCTGATATCAATCCCTTTTTCCGCCACATAAATATAAAGCAATGCACCGACGGCTAAGAAGAATAAGTTGATAACAACAAATATTCCCGTAAACGTAAGCATATTTTTCTGTGCTTCACCAATCGTCTTCATGCTTAAGTTTTTCTGCATCAGATCTTGGTCGAGCCCAGTCATGGCAATGGTTACAAATGCACCACCGATGATGTGCTTCCAGAAATGATTTCGATCCCCCAATAAATCTTCCCACACGACAATCTGCGAATAAGAACTTTCTTTCACGCTCTCAAATGCGTCTAAAACAGAAATACCCAACCCGTCGGCCATGAAATAAATCGATAGCATTACCGCTAACAACAAACAGAATGTTTGGAGCATATCGGTGATAATTATGGTTTTAAGCCCGCCTTTGTTCGTGTATAACCATATCAATATCAGGCAGCCTGCTACTGTTACACCAAATGGCACGTTCCACGCATCAAAAATGAATTTCTGTAAAATAATGGCCACTAAATACAAACGAAATGCTGATCCAATAGTTCTGGACACCAAGAAAATCATCGCACCTGTCTTGTAGCTTTTATGCCCCAACCTGTCCTCCAAATAAGTATAAATGGAAGTAAGATTCATCCGATAGTACAGCGGTAATAAGACATAGGCAATCACCAAAAAACCAAGGGCATTCCCCAACACGAATTGAAAATAACTAAAGTTTGAAACACCTACGGCTCCTGGAACGGAGATAAATGTCACGCCCGATAAGGCGGTCCCGATCATCCCAAAAGCGACCATGTACCATTTAGAGTTTTTGTTCGCCACGAAGAATGTAGCATTATCGGAAGTTTTACGCGATGTAAAATAAGATACGCCCAGTAATATACCGAAGTACACAAACAAAAATATTAAAAGTGTGATTGGCGACATGCGTGGTTTTTAAGATTTTAAAGATTGGTAACTTTCAATCGCTTTGCGTACATTGCCATAACGCTCCAACAATGCCGAAGCTGCCTCTTGGTCGAGACCTGTCTCTTCCATGACCATCCGTACTCCGCGGGCAACCAATTTGATATTAGATAATTGCATATCGACCATTTTGTTTCCTTTTACCCGTCCAAGCTGGATCATGACGGAAGTACTTAGCATATTGAGCACTAGCTTTTGTGCTGTACCTGATTTCAGACGTGTTGATCCCGTAACAAATTCGGGACCTACGATCACTTCTACTGGATACTGTGCTTCTTCTGCGATAGGTGAACTACTATTACATACCACACAACCCGTTACCAGTCCTTCCGCATTTGCGCGCCGCAATCCACCAATGACATAGGGCGTCGTTCCAGAGGCTGCGACACCGATGATCACATCGTTTTTATCGACATCATATTCTTCCATATCTTTCCAAGCCTGTTCCATATCGTCTTCAGCAAACTCCACAGCTTTACGGATGGCCGAATCTCCACCAGCTATCAATCCGATTACCCAGTCAAACGGAACGCCAAAAGTCGGTGGACATTCCGAAGCGTCCAAGATTCCTAAACGACCGCTCGTTCCTGCCCCTATATAAAACAAGCGTCCTCCCTTTTTCATTTTCTCGACCGTAATTTTCACCAATGCTTCCAATTGCGGAATCGCTTGTTCTACGGCCAACGGCACTGTTTTATCTTCTTTGTTCATGCTGGTCAATAACGCATTGACCGACATTTTATCTAAGTCTTGATAGTTCGACTCCTTTTCCGTAACTCTTACCATTTAAATTCTATTACTTCCAACACAAAAGTGCAAATTTTAATCTAAAACACGCATAAACATGCATAAATTCTATTAATTAAATCACTTCGTCGATGCGCAAAAACTCGTATCCCTTACTCTTCAGCATCTTAACAACATCTTCCAACCGATTGTACAGCTTGTCTTCCCTCCGTGTATCAACGCCTAAATGTATCAAAATTATATGACCATTTAGTCCTTTCTCGTCCTCTGTTTGCAATAATTGTTCAAAAATTTTGTCCGAAGATATATACCTCGCGCCCATTTGAGGGTAGGTATAATCCGCTGTTGTTCGTAAACCCGGGGTATAATTTACCACCTGTACACGCTCGGCATTCGTCCAACGGACAATATCGTGGTTATACCATTCATAGGAAGGCATAAACACCGCAGCTTCCTCCTTTCGAATACCATGGGCCGCTAGAGCGACATAATTATCGTTTATGTCTTTGAGAAAATCTTCCTGACTTATCAACGTACTATCTCTTTTTTCCCACGGTGCATAAAGTAAGTGCTTATCTGAATGTGGCCCGATGTAATGTATTTTCTTTATCTTATCGATAAAATCATGATTCTCCTTATTCCGTAGGAAGTCACCTGTCAAGAAGAAGCCGGCCTTAACTTGCTGCTTTCGCAACGTACGCTCTATCACTTCTTTTCCATCATTAAAATCATGGCCAGTAAATACGAGACTGACATGTTTCTTATCACTATTTCCTCGTACGACTGCTCCATATTCATCTTTTACGTGATGTGACGATTCCTGCGATGACAATAAATAAATCAGGGAAGCCGTACCATCCATGGTGGGTTCATTCGTACTATAATCTCCATAGTCGTCGTGATAGACGGCTAGATCGCTCTGGAATGCCTCGTATTCATCTTCTTCGTGCAATTGTATACCGATTAAGTTATTATATATGGAGGTGTATACCGGGCCATCCACCAATCCTCCATCAATAGGATAATGATGTAGATGCGTGAAAGCAGAATGTGGATCTACAGGCGTGTCTCCCCAGGCAGGCAAACCATACACCATGCTTGTTCCCCAAGGATTTGTCCCAAACAGCCAGTCGATATTAGCTTGCATCAATTCCGCATAGGTGGCATCATCCGCCAAGTCTTGATACCACAGACATTGCATGGCAAAGGCTACTGTCAGATTGTTGCTACACCAGATAAAGGGAATCCCTCGAAAAAAAGCATTTTGCTTTGCTCTATTCCAAACTTCCGCTATCCCGTTTTTATAATATGCAATGATTTCCTCGCGTTGTTCTCCTTGCAAAGATTTTGCTAGTTCATAGTGCCCCAGATTAATAAATGGGTAATACTGATAATGGTTAGCCGTATCGCGGATCATCCAGGGGGTTACTGCTTCTTCCCTAGCAAAACTCAACGCTTTCTCTAGGTATTGCTGCTCACCCGTCTGTTTAAACATGGTCGCATAGGCCAATTCCATATCATCCACCCAATTTTCTTCTGCATAAATATAGGGAGACTTAACAGAGACGGTCTGTGTTACCCCCAATTTCTTATGGGCGTAATTAAAGGCTGTGTGCGCTTTAGAGACCAGCGTTTCACTATAACTTTTATCTATCTCACGGAAGATAGCCGCTCCCAGATTAAAAGCACCGACAAACTTCGCTGCCGTAGAACTTGTTCCTGTGGTGTTGTTCAGGAACTTGCCCCTTTGCTGTGGCTTGCCATCAATAAAATACACAGGTCGCTCATAGCCTCTGCCATAAAAAGGATCCTCTCCCGGCATACGCATGGACGCGTGGTCTCTATCGTCAGCAATCTGATTAAACATCATATGGGGTTCAGGATGCATCTTCAACAACCAATCCAATCCCCATTTCGCTTCATCCAAGACATCCTTAATTCCGTTTGCTCCACTTAGTCCGTTTGCCTGCTTATAGTCCGTAAAAGCATATGGAAAGTCCCGATAGGCAGCCAGCAAGTGGTATGTAGCATTAGCAGATGTTGTAGCATATTGCAAATAATCGGAAGCATCGTGCCAACCTCCCCCCACATCTATGCGGGTACTATCGGGCAAGCCAATCGATGCTGCATATAACGTAAAACCGTCGTGGGTATGACAACTATCCTTCAAAAACGGATTGAACAATGTACGTTGTTGTCGCATGTAACGCAAAGCAAAATCAGCTGTCCCGTCATAAACACCATCCCCTATACGGACGATCGGTGATTGCACACCACCCGCTTCAACGATGTATTCTCCCTTTTGCTCAATTGCAGAAAAATCCAGCCGGTAGGATTGCACGAAAGGACCATATGCCCCGAAGGGCCGTGATGCGTTGCCTTCGAATACCACCTTTTTCGATTTTGCGTCGAACACAACAAAAGTTTTGACAGGTTGGTCTTTTTTACTTACCCAGACTGCAACTTTTTTTGCTTTTGATTTATAACCTAATTGATTTACACGTATCCATGTATCCTGAGCAAAAGAAAATTGTATAGCGGCAGCTATTATCAGCAGCAAAATATATCTTAGCATTTCAGCGTAAATTAAATTTCATAATCAGCCCGTCCATCGTAGAGGCCACCACATGATTATCATCGATGATCAATATCGGATTAATCATATTATTGGATAGCTTATACTGCCATGTTATTTCGCCTGATACGGCATCTACGGCCGACAATAACCCTGAATGGCTTGGAACGAACACTTGCTTACCGTTAGTCACTATCGCCGAAGGCGTTAGCTCGTAAGGCAACTGTAGCGTAGAACGCCAAGCAACATCCATACGATCTGCTGTAGTGGATATGCCGAGTAGATTTCCATCCATCGTTTTAACATACACATAGCGTCCGTCTTCCGACAGCCCCATCGACTCGCGAACACGTATGCTGTCCTTTTTTTCGCGCCATATAACCTTTCCTGTTCTTGCTTCCAAACAAGTCATAAATCGATCTGGCGCCACAATAAAAATGCGGTCGTTCGTAGCTACCGGATAGCACGCAGCCGCTGAGAGCATACGGTTTTTATGTCCATTATCCCAAGACCACAATAACGCACCGGTCTTCTTGGACAAGGCGTAAAACCCATTTCCCCAGTCACCAAATAACACCTTATCTTTATATAAGGTCGGCTTCCCGGAGACATATCCTTGAAGCTGATCGAACGTCCATTTGATTATTCCCTTTCTCACGTCGATTGCACGGAACGTTCCGTCCGATCCGCCTACAAAAGCCACTCCTTTTTCGATTACCGCACTGCCCAGCACGGCTTTATTAGTTTTTATCTGCCACCGTAATTGACCGTTGTTCGCGTTCAGGCCATATATCGTTCCATCTGAAGAGCCAACAACCACGGTATTTTTCCAGACTGCAGGTGTAGCATAAACTTTACCTCCTGTTTGATAGGTCCACACTTTCTTCCCAGTGTGTATATCGAGTGCAAAAACTTGTCCAGCGGTATTGCCTGTTATGACCAAGTTCCGATAGCTTGCCATACCTGCTCCCAAATCCGCATCATCTTGAAATCGCCAGACTTCTTGTACCCGGCTAGCATACGTATCGTTTACAGAAAAATCAGGCCGTTTATAGACGGCAGTAGCTTGATTAAATTGGTGACTTTTAAGTGGTATCTGTGCCCAACTTGCCTCGGTTTTCCATAATGGTCTGCGCACGGTATAGGTGGCTGTCCCATTTTCAATGGAGATAATGTTGTAACCGCCTACGGAATCCTTTGCCCGCAAATTGGAGCGTCCCATGATCCCGGGAATCCCTTCCCAATCGTACACGCTGTTGTTATGCCCATGTCCACACATGGCCAATTGCACATTTCTTTGTTTCAGACGGTCAATCGCTTCATACCAGTTATTCAAGGAAGAGTCTAACGGATAATGGTTAACGAAGATCAATGGGGTCTCTTTGTCCGGATTTGCTTTGAATACCGAGTCCATCCACACCAAGTTCTCCCGGGGTATCTGCCCCGGACTCATGCGCATATTAGGACCTGATGTCGTCCCCATAAACGTATAGCCCTTATGCCGGAAGAAGAACGTCTCATCGCCGAACACTTTCCTGAAGGAATTGGCGCCACTTTCTGACCAATTGCTGTCATGGTTACCGGGTACTACGTATAGCGGTAAAGACAGGCTATCTAAAATCTGCTTTGCCAAGGCAAGCTCCTCGTCCGATCCAAATTCAGTCACGTCTCCCGATAGGATAACAAAATCGATATCACTTTGCTGGTTAAGGTCCGCCACAGTACGCCTTAAATCTTCCGCCCCGGTTGCTCCCCCCACATGGGTATCGGTAACTTGTGCGAATTTGAAGGGTTGTTGGCCGTGAACAAGGACAACAAGGCATAATATACTAATTAAACAAAACAGGAACTTTTTCAAATTGTTGTGCTTTTATACCTACCAAAATAGGTATGCTTCCCTCAATTCTTTTCGACTAGATCAGACGGCTTCGATTCTTGATGGTCAACACCCAATGTTGTAACCGAATAACCACCCTTTTTATCGACTGTAATTGTATGCTCTTCGGTAATGGCAAGCACTTCTCCCTTTCTATCAGCACCTGAAGCAGCTACCGGAAAATAATAGACAACAGACTTTATATTCCCAGACGTGCTCCACTTCAACTGGTTTCCTTCGATACGTACATTAGCTGCTGGAGTCGGTACTGCACTATTCGAGCGACCAAGAAACGGCATCACACCGGTTTTTTCGTAAAGCGAGCTTAATTTATCGGCAATATCAATTTTATTGTCCATCACATACCTTGCACTGTACATGGCGCTTCCAACCACCTTTCTGTTTTTCTTCGCCATATTAATCTGTTTTTCCAGTTCCGCGGTCGACTGGAAAGCAGTAGGTTGTGTAGGGTCCCCAAACTTGTAAAGTCCATGACCGATAACAACAGGGACATCATAAGCAAACTGTGTCCATATACCTAAGTTTGTTTGGAAATCATTGTAGCTATTTCCTATCTCCTGATAGAGCTGTGGTATTAACAGATCCAGCCAACCTTGTTGGCACCATTTCGCCACATCGGCATATAGCGTATTGTAATTGTAATCTTTATTTGCTGCCGGAGATATGGAAAACACCACTTTCGGTTTTGTGGCGACAATTACATTATGAATACCTTCAATGGCCTTGTCTACATTTGCACGGCGCCACGCCTGAATGGTATTGAAACCTGCCCCATACGTTTCGTAATCCGTTTGATCGGAAACCATGACGCCTGCAGAAGACGGGTCTGGATAGAAATAATCATCCAAATGCACGCCATCCACGTCGTACTTACTAATCAATTCCTTCACTATATCCGCTATACGTTTTCTTACTTCCTCTCTAGCGGGGTTATAGATCTGAATTTTTTCGTGACTCACTACCCAGCTTGCATTTATTGAACTATGCAAAGCTGGATAAGTAGTACCATTATTGGCTCGTGTAGCAATCCTATAGGGATTCATCCAAGCATGGAATTCTATGTCTCGTGCATGCGCTTCTTCGATTAAAAACTTTAGAATATCGTAGCCGGGATCTTTCCCCCTTGTACCTGTAATGGAGGTTGCCCAAGGTTCGTAATCCGAATGGTAGTAGGCATCGCCCATCGCCCTTACCTGAAAGAATATCGTATTGACATTCATCTCCTTAAACTTATCCAGATAGGCGAGATACTTTTGCCGTTGTCCTGCAACGGTGTAGTCTCCCATTGGCCAATCCAGTCCCCAAGCGGTGGTCAGCCACACCGCGCGCATTTCCTTACTTGGATAGACTAATCCCACGGGATTTGGCTCCGGTGGTTCGGGTTCGGGCGTCTCTCCCGGTGAGTCCTTGGAACAGCTGTATAAACAGATACCAATGCATAACCCCATTATCCATCTTATTCCTTGGTTTATCATCATAACATTAATCTTCTGCCACATTTAGTAGAAATTCAATAATCGCGAAACCTCCATCCGTAACAGCACCATAAATCATCAACTTCTCATCCCTACCTTCCTCGTCTTTTTCGATATGAAAACTCGTTTGAGACGCGGGGGCGCCGTTTGGTGTACCATTAAGCAAATGTTCAAACACTGGCGTTCTAGCTTCTTCCGAGAGCTGCGCAAAGCTCGTCAAAGCAGAAGAAATATTATCCCCTCTGGTAATATTATACACTTGCAACATACCTACCTGGGGAGCACTACGCGGTACGGTAACCACCAGAAGATAGCGTTCACCATTAAAATTAATCACCCGCGCATCGGACACATTTAGGGGAAGAGCTGACGCAGGCATGGTATACCCCACCGAGCCAACAGCATTCACCACCGAAATGGGCTGTGTTTGACTAGTCAATAGGAAGTTCTCAGTACCTGGCACTTGTAAAAAGGAAGACCATTGCCCATAAGTTGCAGCCGTACTAAATGCGCGCTGATCGATTACTTCTGTATAATTTTGAATTTGGACCCGCAGAACCTCAGAACCGGCACTGATCCAATATGCGTAACCATTACCTTCCTCATCCAAGCTAATCGAAAAGTTGTCGCCATGACGCGCTCCTGCACCCGGCAGGTTAGCGGGAAGAATATTTGCAATTACTTTTGGCGCTTGAGCTGGATTTGTCCAATGATATAATCTGACCGCTTGAGTTGGGCCAGTCGAAAGATTCACCACATATGTATGACCGTTGACCTGCGCACCCATATTCCAAAAAAATGTTCCTACATCCATTCCAGTGGTATTCAATGGAATCCTATTAATCTTATTATTCTTTAGGTCTTCTACCGCCAACAAGTGTAAGCCTGTACCCCCTCTACTGGCAATCATAACATGTTCTCCATCAAAACCTGTACCCCTGGTAGCCAATCCAGAAAAAGCCTCATAAGCGGGATTACCTAACACATTCGCTGAATAATCGTAAACGGTTGGCTTAGTGAAATCAGCTCCATAAACAGGAACTTTCAAGCGTAGAGTAGCCAAGTATTCACGAAAACGAGGTTCATTGGTCACCTTCAATACAATAGTTGTTTCGGAGGCTCCTTCTGCGAAGGTAATCTCGAAAGCATCTTGATCCAGTCGCGCACCATCTGACGTCTCTGCTTCAAACCGTAAGTTGCTGAAATTGGTAAGCGTATCAATCCGCGGAAATGAAACCCGCTTTGTTTCTTCATTTACAGTCCCGTCTATCACCACATCTCCGTTTTCACCTGTATTTAATATCTTGACTGATTTTAATACAGTATAGTTCGCAGAAGAGTCTATTGCTCCCGGCAAGTCATCTTTACAAGAGGTCATCGCGAGTAGGCATACCAAAAGTGTTAGTAAACCAACTTTAGACCATATATCCGTTCTTTTCATGATAAGTTCTTTTTACGTTCAACTTTAACCATATTAATTTTCCGGCCACCCCTCCGTCTGCCTCAACACATAACCACGTATAGCGTATTCATCAATTTGCGTCCGCCCAATGGGAGTGAGATACGGATTAATATTCGGCTGGTTCAAGAATGGCAAACGGGCTCCATTACTTGTCCTTCTATAAAACCCAACCATTTCATCACCGTTAGCGCCATTATAAATTATTTCATTGCCATCTAAATCCATCACTGCCAATAGGTCAATATTACCACCACTTAGCTGAGCAGGAAGCTGCTCTGGAAAATTCACCCATCCTCCCGAAAGCAAATCGCTATTCAAGTCGTTATCCATGTATTCAACTTTACCCCATCTTCTCAAATCCAATAATCTTGATGTCTCAAAAGCAAATTCAATTCGACGTTCCCTTCTAATTTCCCACAACAATGGAGAAACATCCTGATCACGATCTGGATCAGACGAAATAGCACCAAGTTGTAAATGAGCCGTCTTCTGCACACCTTTGGCTTCTGCTTCCGGTGCTAACGGTCTGTCACGGATTTTATTTATTGATCGATCGATTTCATTTTGCGTGACAGGTGTGCCACCTATCTCTGCCAATTCTGCTTTTGCTTCAATCCAATTTAACAGTATTTCTGCATAACGTAATACAGGCGCATCCGTTTCATTTCTACTGCCTGTATACGCGGCTGGCATAGAACCGCCATCTTCTTTTACGAGCTTTTCAACTGCTCGCGGTAAAAACTTGGTAATATAATACAAAGCACCCCTATTCAGCGGCTCCGGTTTAGAATAAAAAGTAGCTTCAAATCGGGAGTCCCGAGTTTTGATCAAATTATCTAAATGAAAATCATCCGCATCATTCAAATCTGAGTCCTGCCAAGGCCTACCATCCGTACACAAATAAGCTTTAATCAAATCCGTAGAGGGTCCATTATTCGTAGATTCTGCTAGATTTCCATAGGAAGCAATGGAATGGGTAACGCCAACTGCCGCGTCATAATTACGATATAGCACCATATCTTGGTTTCCTCGAAGCTCTTCTGACGCGAAGAGCGATTTATAATCGGTCACGATATTATATCGTCCGCTCGCCATTACCATCTGTGCTGCTTCTATTGCCAACTCCAAAAACTTCTTAGCCTGTTCATTATTATTATAATAATACTTCTGCCATGTACCTTCGTACAAAGCCAATCTTGATACAAATCCCGCCACAACATAACGATCAACGGTGAGCGCTCTATCACCATCTGTTAACCTCACGTTGTCTAATGCATAGCGCCAATCATCGTAAACGGCGTTCATAACCTCATTTCGTGGGGTCCTAGGTTTATACAAATCGTCAGGATCTACATCGGACACAACATAATCATAATAAGGCACATCACCATAGGATCTAACAAGGTCGGAGTATTCAAATCCACGGAAGAAACGTCCTATACCAATCCAATGTGCTTTATCCTCTTCCTCAAGTATAGTATTCATACGTGTTTCGATACGATCTAACATAAGATTCAGCGAACGAATGGCAGTATAGCTCCATATCCCACTATTCGGAACCGCACGTGTAAAATTCGGTTGATTTCCCCATACCACCATATCATCACTATTGGTAAAGCCTACTAAAGGAGCACCGGCCGTGCTCGGTCCGCTGTTATACCCCGTAAAGAAGCTGGTGTAAAACTTATTGGCGTATAAGCGTAGTTTCTCTTCAGAATCCCAAGCTGTATCGTCATTTTCCGAAGTCAGCGGTGGTCTATCCAGAAACTTCTCGCAAGCGGAAAACACCAGCACTCCGATGACTAACAATATTTTAGCTGTAATTTTCATTTCTTTCCCTTTTTAGATTAAAAACCTATAGATATCCCCATGGAAGCAGATTTAAACGGCGGATTGGACGTACCCGTCCGACCCAAGTTATAGTTTCCTCCTTCCCTCAACATCGAATGTCCCGATATTGCTTCCGGATCGATCGGAAGCCCTCTCAGGTTGTCGAACGTGATAAAGTTTTCCAATGACACATAAATGCGGGCATTCGCAATTCTCGCCTTGCTTAGCAAAGCTGACGGCAAATTATAGCCCACCGTGATGTTTTTGATTTTCAAGTAAGACATATCCAGCATATATTTAGACTGCGGACGCATAACATAATTAGAATTGGATCCATTCATATTCCACGCTCTTGGATAAAAAGCGTCCGTCCGGTCTGGCTTCCAGTAGTCACCTGCAATGACCTGTGGCATTGCGCCCTCTTTAGAGAAATATCCCGGAATGGCCAATTGCCCATCACCCCAGATACTACGCTTACCTACGCCTTGAAAAAACACAGACAAATCAAATCCTTTCCAATCGGCACCTACGCGAAACCCGAAATCATAACGCGGCGTAATGTTACCAATAACTACCCGGTCACCTGGATCACCGTTAGTAGAACTTCCAGCATCGATATAGCCGTCCCCGTTAACATCTACAAATTTCACGTCTCCAGGACTGATTAATAAGATCTGATTGCCATCTTCAAAATATGTTTGATATACCGGGTTATCTCCCGCTAACACATTAGTTCTCTTGCTCGTCCCTCTCCATACAATGTCTGTTTGCAGAAAGTTTCCGCTTTCATCGTAAACGAAGTCATCTGCTTGAAATAGCCTATCCGTCACAAACCCAAATACATCTCCGTACCGACGTCCGGTAGAATACGTCGTACCTAAACTGCGATCTTCCCATGGCAACTGCCAGTCTGCACCTTTTGTAATAAAAGTAACCGCATCCGCCATGTTGGCGTGAAATGTAAGCCCCAGCCCATTGTCAAATCGATGGTTAAAATCGGCAGCTATTTCCCAGCCTCTTGTGCGGAGATGTCCATAGTTGCCCGGAGGAACGCCCGTTCCGAATGTCGCCGGCAGGAAGTCACCCCCTACGATCATATTACGCGTATAACGTTGATACCACTCCGTCGTAAAGCCCAATTTATTATTGAAAAACCGCAGATCTAACCCTACGTTCAAATGCTCAATATCCTGCCAAGTGATATCTCGTGAGACTGCGCCCGGCGTCCCCAGTTGAAAAAACTGTTCTCCTCCAGCGTTCAACCAGGAATTTTTCGTGATCCCCATCGTTGGAACATAAATGGAGTTAGGAACTGACTGATCCCCGATGACACCGTACGACGCCCTCAACCTTGCAAAACTTAATACTGGATTGAGTGATTCCATAAAACGTTCCTCCGAAACAATCCATCCAGCTGAAATTCCCGGAAACCAGCGCCATTGCAGATGTTTCGGAAATTTGGAAGAACCGTCGTATCGCAGATTAGCCTCCACCAAATATTTATCTTTATATGCATAATTTACGCGACCAAAGAAACCGACCTGCGAATCCCAGTTCGCCCCTCCCCCCGAAGTCTCCGTACCTACACCCCAGTTCAGCTGTGGATTCTCATTGTTAATCAAATTCGATCTCTGTGACCAATGACCTTCCCATGCATAGGCAACGATGTTAGTCCCCAGCATGAATTTTATATCGTGGTTTCCCATATCGAGATTATAGTTGGTCAGCGCATTCAATGTATGACGCTTATACAAATAAGAATCTCGATAAACATGAGTTTGTTCCTTAGTTGTATGGTCAGTCAGCGGAAACTGCCAAGCCGGCATACCACCACTCTCTACTGGCACTCCGTTTTCGTCTACGTGTATTCGATTGCCGTTTTCATCACGTAACTCTTGCACACCATACCAAGTCGTTTTTGCCTGTACGTACGGCAGAGACTGGCTTAGATTCGTGTTTTCTGTGTTATATGCGTAGTCTGCTACCACATCCCAATTTTTCGTAATCTTTATGGTTGTCCCAAAATTGAGGTTCAAAAAGCGTTTGTCATGAATCTGATCATGTGAATTTCTGGCAGAAAACGCTGGATCAATAATATCTATTCCATTTTCCTGTACATCGACAGGGAACAAGCGGCTCCAACGGTAGAGATATAACCAAGGATCGGCTCCAAAGCCACCCGAATTCAACGAGAATGGGTTGCGCTTTCTACTGTCTGCATATCGTGCTCCTCCTCGTAATGTGAGAAAATCATTGACATCATGTGATAAAGTCAACGTTCCGGTGAAACGTTGGAAGTCATCATTTATGGCCGGTTTCATCATTCCTTCCTGCCCCATATAACCAACACTCAAATTATAATTGGTCTTTCCGGACCTTCCGTTCATGCCCAAATTGTGAATATTAGAAAATGCATTATCCTTAACCATAGCTTTCACAGGATCGTAAATTCTATACCCAAATTTCTGAGTACCGTCCCACCACCAATCGCGACCATAAACTACTGGATCAGTATCTCCTACTATACTACCCCACTTTTCCTGCCATTCTTTCATTTTTTCAAAACTGTTTCTGTCAATCCGCCAGAAACCACCAGCAGGCCCTGGTTGTTTCATGTTCTCATGCGCATCCAACGTATACTCCAGTCCATCAATACCTGCAACATCGATTTTCTTAAACGGGGATTGTAAAATTAGATTATTAGAATAAGTAAAGGTTGTCTTATCTGTTGTTCCACCTTTTTTTGTGGTGATCAAAATCACACCAAAAGCAGCTTTCGCTCCATATATAGCACTTGATGCCGCATCTTTCAATACGGTGATCGATTCGACATCGTGTGGGTTAACATATTGGATACTCGGTATCTCGACATTATCTACTAAAATTAGCGGATTACTACCTCCATTAGGAGATCCGACCTGCCCCCTAATCTTCATAATGGCATCGGATCCTACCTCTCCGCTCGGCACCTGAATATTCAAACCCGGAACTGTGCCTTGCAGTCCCCTCGCCAGATCGGGAACAGGCCTATCACCTACTACCCTATCCATACTCACATTAGTGACCGCACCCGTTACATGTCCTCGTTTCTGGGTACCATAGCCCACAACCACAACTTCTTCTAGTGGATTATCTTCTACCGACAATACAACATTAACGACACTGCCTGACACGGCAATGTCTCTGGATTGATACCCTACATAGCTGAAACGTAGTGTAGCGCCTATTGGAGCGTTGATTGAAAAATTTCCGTTGTCATCCGTAGAAACAGAGGTTGTTCCCCCCACTATACTTACGGTGGCCCCACTGATTGCTCCATCAGCACTCGTGACCCTTCCCTTAATGATGTTTTGAACCACGTTGTCCAGCAGTAAAGAAGTCACGCTTGCAGCGGAAGACCCTTCCCTTGCAATGGATCCCGTCGTCGCAATCAACCCAAAAGCAACAGAAAATAGTAAAGATTTTCTCATAGCTAGTTAGTTAGTTTATTTTAATAATGATTACTTCATAAAAGGTTTGCTTCTTGCGTATTGTACGCATAATCATATCAAGATAAGCTTAAACCTGCACTAAATTAAGTAATTATATTAAAATACCAAACTTTTATGCATTTTATATTGTGTTTTTGTCGGAAATAAAAAAAACACGCATAAAAGCGTGTTTTTAATATAATGGCGCATAAAATTATCAAAGTCTGTACATTATTGCCTCGCCCATCCCGGGTTTTGCTCCAACGTAACCCCGTTATTTTCATACAGCGAAATCTGATCGAGCGGAATCGGATCAAGATACAATTTATCGTCTACTGTTCTTTGAATAGAGGCTGATGGTATGATATATCCCTCATCTTCACCATCAATCGTGATACCGTTCAGCTGTTCCTCGGAGTACGCTGACTTCACAATGTAAGCACCTCTATTATTAGTCGGATTTTTCTCTGTATCGGCGTATTCCAGCTTTTTCCATCGACGTAAATCGTTCAGCCGAAGGCCCTCGAATATCAATTCGGACCTGCGCTCCCTTCTAATTTCCCAGAGAAGGCTTGGAACAGTTGGGTCGCGGGCAGGGTCATCGTACGGTGTTCCGCTTACAGCAGGACGTCCACCAGACAATTCTAAGCGCGGTAGACCTACTCCGTTTCTATTCCGGAGCACATTGATGGTCTTGTCTAGATCCCCTTGTGTCAATATTCCAAGTTCCGCCGCCGCCTCTGCGTAGTTCATAAGCACCTCGCCATAACGGATAATTGGTGCATCCGTAATGTTCAAGGAACCGGCTCCAACCGCATCGTTCTTTAGACTTTCGTTCAAAAACTTCTGAACGGCATATCCTGAAAAAGCAAAGTTTGGCATAGTATTCAACATTCTTAGCTGTGGAACGACTGTCTGCTTCATCCGTCCATCGCGATTTTCGAAGGCACTTTCCACCGTCTTATCCCCTTCATAACGTGAAGACAGGCCGATAGGTAGTCCGTCGGTTAGTAAATAACTATCGATGGCGCTTTTCGATATCCCAGCCTGGGGCTCCAAATTATTCAGCGACATAATATTATGTTGCAATATTCCTTCCGCATATTCTTTAAACAGAATAACTTCGGGATTTCCCTGGAGTGATTCGGAGGTAAATAGGCCCCGGTAATCATTAGCGATTGAAAAAGATCCATCATTCATCACCTGCTCCGCGGCCCATTTCGCGGCTTCCAAATATTCCGTTGCTTTCGCTTCGTCTATACCGTGGTACTTTAACCAAGTCCCTTCAAACAAGAATACACGTGACATAAAAGCTAGTACGACATATTTATTGACCGCTTGTTGGCTCGGACCATCGCTCGCGCGTACATGCTCCGCAGCAAATCTAAAATCTTCCAACACCTTGTCCATCACAAAAACACGAGAATCGCGGGGTCTAAACAATTCCGGATCATCCTCTGTTAATACGCGATCTATATAGGGCACATCCCCAAATGCATTGACAAAATTGGCGTATTCCAAAGCACGGAAAAAACGACCGATTCCCAACCAATGATTACTGACCTCTTCGTCCAACTCGGCTTTCGGAACGCTTTCAATAAAGTGATTGGCTTTGCGTATACGCGAATAATAAGAAGATGCGTTTGTAGGGGTCTGACTAGCCGGTAACGCCGGCGACCAGCCTCCGCCAGAAGTAGGCACATTAATTATAAATTCCGTCACGATAATCTCGTTCGGCGTTTGTGGCGTATAATCATCGTTGATAAACTGGCCTACGGACAGCGTACCTAAACCATACCCCTTACCATAACCTTTAAAATAATAATTATAGAAACCATAGGTGTATGTCCGGATATTATTTTCGGACGACCAAAAGGCAGGATCCGTTAACTGGTCCAACGGATCTTTCGTCAAGAAGTCATCGCCTAAAAAATCTTTAGAGCAGGATGTTATTGACAAAACGCCCGCTATTGCTATATACTTAAGTAATCTCATCTTCTAAAAAGTTAATTGAAGCCCTAATGAAAACGTTCTACGATATGGGTATGTACGACCAAAGGTATTTCGATCACGCGCCCCTTGTTCGGTGTAGTCTATTTCAGGATCAACAGGAACATCCAGATTGTCAAATTCCAACAGATTTTCGCCCGAGAAGAACACCCGCAATTTTGAAATCTTCGCTTTATCCATCACTGAAGCTGGCAACGTGTACCCAAATGTTAAATTTTTCAATCTCAAATACGACATATTAAGCAAATATCTGGTTTGCGGCATGTGATTCAGTGTGGTGTTACTCTGTCCTTGGTTAGTTGGCCTGTAATAGAACGCACCTGTATTTTCTGGTGTCCAATAGTCCATCTGGTGCGTATACCACGCTTCCGCAGGCCTCCAGCCAGGCACGATAAAATCGCCCCCCGCCCAAATATCGCGCTGTCCTACTCCTTGCAGGAAAAATCCTAGGTCAAATCCTTTATAATCAAAATCAGCACGAAATCCATACTGATACCTCGGATTGGAATTACCGATGATCCTTCGATCGCCCGGATTTTGTACCGTACCATCTCCTACACCAATCACACCGTCTCCGTTCAGATCGCTGTATTTGATATCGCCAGGCCCGAATTTAAAACTGTTTGTTTCATAAAAAGATTGCGAAGGTATCCCCTCTTTTAACGTATATGTCCCATTCTCATTTGCAATAAAGTCATCAATCTGGAAAAGACGGTCCGTTTCGTAGCCCCAAATCTCGCCGACGATCTTGCCCGCATAGTTTGAAGAAGTTCCATCTACGCGTACCTGCGCCTGTCCGTCAAACTTGGTAATCGATTCTTTAAAGTCAGACAGCTGGCCCGCCAACCGCATATTCAACCCATTGCTAAAGCTATGGTTGTATGCCAACTCCAATTCCCAGCCGTTGGTTTGCATCTCCCCGAAATTACGCAAAGGAGAAGGCGCACCGAAGCTCGATGGCAGCACCACGCCACCTGTAATCAGATCTGAAATCGTCCGGCGGAAACGATTAAATGTCACGTTAAATTTGTTCTGGAAAAATGCCGCATCTACCCCAATCTCTTGTGTAGTCACGGTTTCCCAAGTCAAATTTTGCGAGACAATAGAGGGCGTAGTCATCGTGTTTTGATTAATCCCGCCTATCACCCAATCGCTAGCAGCTTGGCTCAAGGTAGAAAGATATAGTCCCGGCGGCACTGTTTGATTACCTACGCTACCCCAAGACGCCCGTATCTTCAGGAAATCGAGATAAGGTTTTGACCAGTCCATAAAGTTCTCCTTGGAGAGCACATAACCCGCGGAAATCGCTGGGAAAAATCCCCAAACATTTTCCCTATTGAATCTCGAAGAACCGTCATATCGTGCTAAAACCTCCAAAAGATATTTGTCTTGATAATCATAATTGATACGTCCGAAAAAACCAAGCGTAGACCAATGTGATGCGCCCGAGCTTGTCGTCTGATCGCCAGTGGCCAAACCTAACTGCGGATAATCTTGGTCAAGGAGCCCTAGCCGTTGCCCCCAGATATTGTCGGATTGGAACAGTTCTGCATTCGCACCCGCCATAAATTTAAAGTTGTGCAGATTAAAGCTCTTATCATATGTTGCATAGATATTCCCTACATGTCTATCGCGTATCGTACGCTCTTTTCTAGCCCGGTCGTGCGCAGCTCCTGTATATGTCCGATACACAAAATCAGTTCTTGCCCAGAAATCCCAGCCCTCTATACTGCCACCATTTATATCAAACTTATCAATAAACTGCGAATAGGTATAGTCGGCGTCAATAGTGAAGCCGGGCATGAGAGTTGCCTGTCCTCCGAATGTGAAGCGCGCCATATTTAAACTCCTCTTGTTCATGTTGGCCTGATCGACATCCGTCACGGCATTCCGCATAGGCAGCCCGTCAATGGTGCCATAGGGAAAATTCCGAGGCCAGCGGTACATATAGAAAATGGGTTCGAAAACATCACCGTTGAAGGAGTATGGCTTCGTTACATCAGAGGCAGAATATAACACCTTTGCAAATCCTGTTAACCAATCAGTGATATCCGCGTTTAAACCAAGGTTAAAATTATAACGGTTGTATTTATCCGGATTGTTTTTCAAAATACCTGTCTGGGAAACTAAGCCAAACCCTGCGTTATAATTTACTTTTTCAGATCCGCCGGTGATATTCAGGTTATGGTTTTGTTGCGGCGTAAAATCCCGCATGAACATATCTTCGGCATCCCACAGGCGGTGAAAATACAGCTTACCATCTTTAACCTCATAGTCTCGTCCTTCCACCATTTCCAACCCTAGGTCCTGACCACCATAGAGTCTTTCCCATTCTGCCATTTTCTCGATCGCATATTCATCGTAATAGGTTCCTAAATTATCATAGGCGGTTAACGAGGGGTTTGTGCGCTGCAAAGCCAACAATCCGGCCCTCGCACCCTCTGCACCTCCAGCAATAACAGGGGTTGTAGTCGGTGTCTGAAGTGCAATATTATTCGAGTAATTGATGGATGTCTTCGTATTTCGTTTTCCCGACTTCGTTTTGATCAAGATAACACCCCATGCAGCTCTAGACCCATAAATAGCAGCAGATGCATCTTTGATTACCGACATCGTCTCAATATCGGTGGGATTAATCATGGACAGACTGGGCACTTCCACGCCATCGACCAATATCAGTGGCGATGCACCGCCTTGTGTCTGCAATGATCCGCTTACGCCACGCAGCCGAATGGTGGGGTCTCCTCCGAGGTCTCCACTTGGTGTAGAAATAGAAAGGCCAGAAACCGCTCCCTGTAGAGCCCTCCCTACATCGGTAATTGGGCGTGTTTCAAAAGTTTTCTCCGTGTCAACTGTCGATACAGCTCCGGTAATATTGGAACGTTTCTGCGAACCGTATCCTACTACGACTACTTCATCCAACGCCGTGTCGTCTGCATCGAGCACCACGTCTAATGTATTGCTCGAAACCACGACATCTTTCGAAAGATACCCTAAGAAAGTAAAACGCAAAGAAGCCCCTATTGGAACGTCGATCGAGTAGGATCCTGTTTCATCGGTACTCGTAGCTGTTTGACCTCCGATTACCGCGACAGTCACACCCGCTAAAGGTCCGTTAGCATCTCGAACCACACCTTGCACCGTATTTTGCTTTTCAGACACGACTCCCCCCACTCCGTCTTTAGGCATAAACACACCTATGTCTCTCCCTTTTATCGAACTGCCAAAAACAGTGGACACATTGGTGAGTGAGGATGCCGCTAAAGCAACAGAAAATAGTACAGATTTTCTCATAGCTAGCCAGTTTGTTTTCATAATGATTGTTTACTTAACAGGATTTTTTCCAATGCGCGTTTACCCCTACAAAAAGAATAAAAAAACGCTAAAACCTGCACTAAGTTAAATAACAATATTAAAAAAGCAAACTTTTTTTGCGCATTCTATAACGTTTCTATTTAAAAACAAAAAAAACACGCATAAGGCGTGTTTTCAAATCTGTTAACAGTAACTATTCAAAGTCGGGATATAATAAATATTTTTTTCGCATTTCTTTATAAGCATTCAGCTCTTCTGTCCAACTATTACGGATTTCGGTTTCCGTTTTTCCGGCAAGAATTTGCTTTCGTAATTTATCAGTTCCCGCAAGCTTATCGAAAAACGCTGGACGGGCAAAAAATTGGCTCTTATCTGGCATTTTATTATAGAAGTCCAACAAATACTTCAAGGTGAATTTTTCATTAACCGCATCTACATTCCGCAAATCTATTCCGTAGCACAAGTTACCTTGCTGCTCCACGTGTGCAGCCATCCCCGGACGTGTACCCGGTGTAAAGGTAAATTCGCCAAATACAGGATCGGGGTAACCCACTACTTGGAACGGCCAATCTGTACCGCGGCCTATACTGATATCGGTCCCTTCGAAAAGACATAGCGACATGTACAGTCTAACCGATGTATAATTTGGTAAACTCGGCGATGGAACCACCGGCAACTCATACGGTGTACTATGATCCCAGTTCTTGACGGGAATTACCTCTAAATCGCACTGTTTACCACCGTCCAACCAACCTTCTCCATTAATCATTTTCGCCAACTCACCTACCGTCAAGCCGTGAATCATGGCTATTTTATGATAGCTGATGTTCGCTTTAAACTTATCGTCTTTCCGTACCGGGCCATCCACTTGGTCTCCATTGGGATTAGGCCTATCCAACACGATTACTTTTTTACCCTGATCTGCACAAAGCTGCATTACTCGGTGCATGGAGGCTACATAAGTGTAAAATCGGGCGCCAACATCCTGCAAGTCGAAAATCATGACATCTACAGATCCTACAATAGAGTCTGCTTTCGCATTTTCACCATACAACGTATGCAATGTAAGCCCCGTCTTTTTATCAACCGTATTATCCACTTTTTCTCCGCGTTCAATATCACCGCGAAATCCATGCTCAGGCGCAAATGCAAATTTTAGGTCGACATTTTCCCGAAGCAATACGTCTACCAAGTGTTCCTTATCTTCTCCTACTATTGAAGTCTGGTTGCCCATCAAGCCGACCTTCTTTCCTTTTAACAAAGGTAAATAGGCTTCGAGTTGATCAGCTGCGGGGATTACCCGATTATTTTCTGACAACGTATCGGCTTCTGAATTTCCTTTGCTGTCTTGCGTGTTTCCTCCGCATGCGGAGAAGGTTATTGACATAAACAGTAATAAATAACCGTATCTTTTCATATTTATGCGTTTTTGTTTACACAACAAACATAAACAAGAAAAGTTAATAAAAAAATAAAAGGTCGAGAAAATCCCGACCTTTTATCTACGATGACGTTTTTAGTCCGCTATATCCCACCATACTGGAGCCGAAATAATCGACCGTCGATTTGCCTCGGGGTGAGAAGCTAGCCAATTCTTTTCGTTGTAGTTCCGCTCGTGAACACAGTGTTGTATGCGGCGCGGCCAATAGCGTACATCCGATGGGCTTGCACCAGGGTAACACTCCGATACCGTAGCACTAGTTACCTCAAATGGACGCCCAAAATCCGGATAAACCACGCCAAACTGCGGATCTGGGGCAGAATAATTGAACCGACGCATATCATTCCAATTTTGCATGGTGAGCGACATGGCAATCTGCTTTTGTTGCATAATTTTTGCCATTGTCAATTCCCCTGCTGTTTGCGCCACCGCAGCGCTCGCCAAAAAGTCGGCTATTTCTGTCTCCGAGATTACCTCTTTACCTCTAACCTGAGGATAAGTGTGCAACTTTTCATTCATCGCTTCCATATGCGCTCGAATCCCACTTTTATACGCGATCAGTGCATTTGCCGGATCATTCTTACGAAGCAATACCTCCGCCTTGATAAAGCACATCTCCGGATAACAGACCAGATGTGCAGGCGCATCCGCACGGATATAGAAACTACCCGTAGAATTAACGTTAATCACATCATTATTATAGTTTGGATTTTCAAACGTCATACCGTTATACCGATTTGCCAAATACCGATCATTCGTGTTGTCGGGATGTTGGGCAATCCAATCCAAGCGATCGGAATAAACGGAAACATATACCGAATCACCCTGACGAGATGCGGTGTTATTGGTTGTGAACCACCTATTGGTAAAGGAGGCATCGGCGCGTTGAGCGGCGGTTGCACGCACGTAGCCCGACGGGTGTGTAGTACCGGGATCCGCTTTTGTTGCCATAATCTCATAGAGTACTGGTCCACTTTGGGTACGGATAGGGGATGATAAATCTACCCCTTCAGACAGGCGCCATTCTTTCTGCCCCGTACTGCTGTTGTAAAACTCTGCACTCGGGATAATCCGAGTCGCTCGCGGATCCAATATGCCGGAACCACCGGTAAAATCGTTTGTCAGCAAATCCGTGTACCATTTGGTCAAGCGGCTTGCTGTTGCACCGATGTTACCATGCTGCATCGAACGGACAATGCCGGAGATGTTGGTTTCTGCTGTGTTGATGGCATCCATAACGGTGTTGTCAGCATTAGACTGTGCCGCTTTATCCAGAGCTGCCAAAACAGCATCGGGGTTATAAAACGACTTCTTGGTCAAGTTATTCAGCCAACGTGCTTTCAAGCCATACGCCAGTTTTAGCCATTTCTGCGGGTCACCTTCATTCCATATATCGCCACTTGACAAAGGCGTAGCGCCAGTTTCCTGTTCTTTGCTTAGATTCTCAATTGCCAGTTCCAACATATCCAAACAGCCATAGAACATCGTCTCGCCGTCGTCGTAGACCGGTGAAATATTATTTCCTAAAGCTTCGGTATAAGGCATTTCTCCGTAAAGATCCAGCATCAGCATAAACCCCCAAGCATGCATGAGCTGCGCAGCCCCCACGTAGTGCCAAGCACCTTCTTCCGTGGCTTTGTTGATCATCGGCTCCAAATTTGATGCCGTATTAACAAACCACACCTGATACGGCCAGGTAGTCGATGCCAACGGAAAATCCCACTTGACGATATTATCGTTGTTTGTAGTACCAAGGGTTTTCGTAATATTCTGCGTTAACCATGCTGCTCGTGTACCCGAAGACTCGTAAGCGTCCACAAACTGCATCTGTATAGACCGCAATCTTAAATCAGGTGAAGGCACATCTTGGTTCGCCTGACTAGGGTTATCATTCACGTCCAGCCATTTATTGCAGGACGAAACACTGCATAATAACAGTATCCCATATATATATATAAGTCTTTTCATAATTTCTTCGTTTAAAAAATTAAGTTAAGTCCAAACGTTACGCCCGACAGCGCAGGGATACCGTTGTGATCTATTCCTACCGAGCTTGAACCGACCGCCCCTGCACCGGCTGCAGACGTCTCAGGATCCATCCCTTTGTAATTTGTCCATAATAACAAGTTCGTACCTGTCAATGTCGCACTCGCGCGCTTAATAGCCTTGGTACGGCTCAGCAAGGAATTCGGCAAGGAATAGCTCAAGGAAATGGTTCTAAGGCGCAGCCAGTTGGTATTCGTCATATAGTTCCTGGATTCCAAGTTGTACGCCCCACGCCACCAGTAGTCACTAATTATATGCTCACCACTCACCTGCTGGTTACCGATTGTATACATCTCTCCTGTCCGATAATCAAAAGTCTTTACGTCGGAATAAATAGGTGCACCGTTTGCATCTGTTCCCTCTTGCACCACACCGGTTATCGATAAGCTTTCCCGATCCATGGAGCGTTTACTCATCCCGTATTGCGTCATTGCATATTCTGTTCCATTGTATACATCTCCGCCGATGCGGAAATCTAACAAGAATGATAAGTTCCAATCTTTATATTGAAGGCTGTTGTTGATACCTCCGAAAAACCGTGATTCACGGTTTCCGATCTCGTGTGTATCCAGCCCATCCGACTGTGGCATACCAGATTCCGGATTCAACACTAAATGTCCTTCGGGGCTACGCAGCCACTCCGAACCGGAAATTCCCATGAAGTTTCCATTGTTAAAAGATGCTGCTTTCGCATTCCCGACCTGCACATCCGTTACATACAATACTTCTAGTCCGGGCAACAGATTATTTACCCGACCTTTGTTCCGCGATCCGTTAACCGTAACATCCCAACGAAAGTTCTCCCGTTGGATCGGGGATCCTGTCAAAGTAAGCTCCAGACCCCTATTCTCTATATCCGCCGCATTGGTCCACATCAGGATATAACCTGTTGCCTGCGAAGTGCGCGGCTGCAACAATTGATTGAAACTCGTATTCTTATAATAGGTAAATTCCATTCCAAGGCGACTGCGGAAAAACTTAAAATCTATCCCATACTCCTGCGCTTCTGTTATCTCCGGCAAGAGCTCAGCATTACCACGTAACCAAGCATTGCGCACTCCAGTCCCCAGACCTCCGTTATACAATGTAGGAACCGGATTGTTGACATACGTGTTGGTTACGTATGGATCCGTGTCTTTACCTACCCTAGCTAGAGATGCGCGAATTTTTCCGTAAGAAAGAAAATTGTTTTCCGGGATAAACTCCGAGAAAATAAAACTCCCTTGAATGGATGGGTAGAAGTACGATCGGTTTTCCATTGGTAACGTAGAAGACCAATCGTTGCGACCTGTAAAGGTTAAGTAAGCATAATCTTTATAGGATACCCGATACTCGCCGAATAAGCCTACCAAACGCTTATCGGAACGTGACTGTGCCGCATCCCGATCGGTCAATGCCGTATTCAGATAGGTATAAAACTCCGGCATAATAAAGTTCCACGCTCTTCTGCCGTTATACTCCACATCGGTTAGTTCTGCCATCGTACCCATCATCAAATTCATATCGAAATCCCCAAACTTCTTCTTAAAATTAGTCATCAAGTTGGAACTTTTGTATTCGAAAGTCTGATCATTCTCGGCTAACATACCTTTCATATAAATCAGGGAAATCCCTGATCCAGGCGCAGCAAAACGGGTTGTATTCTGTGTGTAACGGTCAATACCAACCTGCCAGTGTACATCCCACCAATCGGTGATATCAACACTCGTCTTAAAACTACCGGTTAAACGTTTCACCTTGTCCGTTCTCGGCATCTTGTTTAAAATCCAATAAGGATTATCGAAGTCATTTTGCACCAATTCCCAGTCGAAAGGACGATATTTGGTGCCGTCATCATTCAGCCAATGTCCCATATTCATGTCACGTGGCCAGATATATGCGCCCTGTATTGCCCCTTCTCCGCTAGAGCCGTACAAGCCTCCTGAAGTCAAGGAACTCAGCTGATCTGCGGATGAATAGGCAACGTTCGCCGCCATCTTTAAAATGCCGTATTTCTGCTCGCCATTAAAACGGAACGTAGTCTTTTCATAATCGGAGTTTGGAACGATACCATTAGACGAAAAATTAGCCGCAGAGAGGTAAAAACTACCATTCTCCGAACCCCCGGAAAGACTAACGGAGTTATCCCATGTATTTGCAGACTGGAAGAAATTGCCCAAATTGTCATACATGACATCACCTGAACCAGCTGCAGCACCCCAAGACCGCATCGCCGTTGTCGCATCTCCTTCCATCAATGTTCCGTCTTGCTGATAGAACCCGCGTTTATAACGATGCTGATATTCCGGCAGACGATTTGCCCAGTTTGACACAAAGCGTGAGTTGACACTGATCTCCGCTTTGCCTGATTTTCCACTTTTAGTCGTTATGAGCACTACCCCGTTGGCTGCGCGCGAACCATAAAGTGCGGCAGCCGCTGGCCCCTTCAGCACCGATACGTTCTCGATGTCCTCTGGGTTAATATCCATCACCCTATTGCTGTATGTCGAGTTGGTCGATTGTGCTCCGTCAAAACCACTATTTCCATTGATACTACTGGAATTGTCGTAAATAAGCCCGTCCACCACAAACAACGGCTGATTATCCCGCTGTAAGGATGTTCCACCTCGTAAAATGATGCTAGCACCAGCTCCCGCACCTCCGCTCGTTTGCGTGACATTCACACCTGCAATTTTTCCTGCTAAGGAGTTAATAATATTCGCGGTTTTATTTTTCATCAGCTCCTCGGCGCCGAGATCTTGTGCGGCGTATCCCAAACTTTTGCGTTCCCGCGTAATTCCCATCGCTGTCACGATTACCTCGTCTATCGTCTCTTCTGCCGCTTCGAGCTGTACAGACAATTGGTTAGAAGATGCCACGACCTCCTTTGTGTGATACCCCAAGGCCGAAAAACGCAGCGTACTCCCCCTGGGAGCATTCAATAAAAAAATACCGTTTCGGTCGGTCTGTACCACAACCGTGGAACCAACGACGGTGACCGTCACACCGGCGAGCGATCCCGATACATCTCGAACGGTTCCTGAAATCTGATTCTGAACGACAGCAGGTGTTTTAACAGACACACCAATGTTGTCAAGCACGTCGTGGATCGAATATGGACTCGATCCAGCGCCAGCATAGACCTTACATAGGGCGCTTCCTAAAACGACTGTCCAAAGTAAAAAAGCTTTGTTCATTTGTTTAGTTAGTTATATAAGTTAAAGACTTAGATCTGAGGGTGATCTTACAAAACAAATGTATGATAAAAAAATAAAAACACGCAACAAATTGCATATTTTTTGAAATTATACGCAGCTTGTTGCGCTTAAACAGAATAGAACCTACAGAAAGACGGGCAAACAGGAATTTACATCACTTTCTTTGCCATATAATCACTTTCATTACTCAAGCGATCAACAGCTTTCACGGCAACGGTTTTCAGCGATTTTCCATTTTTGATCTTCGGGAAACTTTTCTCTGTCTGTTGTCCATCCAATATCTCATATTCCCATACATCTCCATATTGCGCATAGACAACCCACTGGAAAACTTCATTGGGCTGTTTGTGAAGCCACTTAGCAAATATACTGCTGGTTTCTTTTGTCAGCAATAAGCTTGGCGTTAATAAGGGGTTAGCGTTTAGCCACGGCGATCGCGGAATTAGCGCTTGTTTGTTATAGGGCCCAGATCTCACCGCCTGCACCATGGTAGGACTATTCGTCAATCCGGCGATACTCCAATGTATAGCGCCCACACTGTTAGGGATCAGTTTCCGAGTCTCTTCGATCTGTTTAACAATTTCTTGTGTTCGGTTTGGTGTCCTTACGGCAACAGTATTCAATCCTGGCCAAAGATGCCGCTTATGTGTGTTCTCCGATTCCCACCATCGTAAAAGCGCTGTAAAACTTTGTCGAGGAGGGTCAATAGGCCAGTATAATTGTGGCGCAAAATAATCTATCCATCCTTTATTCAACCACAGTTTGGCGTCTGCATACAGTTCATCATATTGAGAAGAGCCTGTTACCCCTGCAGGATAGCCGGGCTTCCATATTCCAAATGGACTCAAACCAAACTTCACGAAATTCTTTTCAGCTTTTATTTCCTTGTATACACGTTCTATAAAACGGTTTACGTTATCCCGGCGCCAATCCGCCCGAGACAGTGTTCCTCCCGATCTACGATAGGCGTTCCAGGAAGTGTCATCGGGAAAATCTGCTCCACCATTATAACTCGCATACGGATAAAAATAGTCATCAAAATGTACGCCATCAATATCATATCGCTTTACAATATCCAACACTACGCGGGCAGCGTGGTCTTGGGTTTTCGGATTTGCCGGATCAAACCAGTACATGCCATTTTTTAGCCGGACGACCATATCCGACGCTTTACGCACCATAGATTCGCTGGTTACTGCTCCACCCGTGGAATGATGCGCTCGGTAAGGATTCAACCATACATGAAGTTCCAATCCACGTTTATGCGCTTCCTCTACCCAAAAAGTCAACGGATCATAGTAGGGGTTGGGACGTTTGCCGATTTCCCCCGTCAGAAAATAAGACCATGGTTCATGTGGACTATCATACAACGCATCCGCAGATGGTCTAACTTGAAAAACCACCGCATTAAAATTGTTCTCCTTTAACAAATCCAATAGCTGTCTTGCTTCACGTTTTTGTGCTTCGGTGGAGTAATTTCCTTTTGTTGGCCAATTTATATTGGCGACTGTCGCAATCCATGCTCCTCTAAACTCGCGATCGACGTTTGGCAAATCAACACGCAAAGGAACTTCTACTACAGGCTTTTTTTCTTCAACGACAGGCTTTTCTATCGGAACAGCTTTTGCTTCTGCAGTCTTAGCAGCTGCTTCCTCTTTTTCCGCAGCCTTTGCCTCTTCACTTTCCGCTACGACAACCTCTACCGCCGGCGATTTCAATTCCTTCGCGGCTCTTTTATTCTTGCGGGAAGCACAAGAAAATAATATGGTAGACAAAATCAATGCGATTATTGCTGTATTTTTTATCGGTCTCCAGTTCATAGGATACAAAACTAATGTTTTTATACATATGTAAATGTTAAATCAACTTGTTCACCTTTGCAATACACGGAATGAATATTAAAATCAGTATCAAATACCAAAACGTTTGCCCATGCCCCTGCATCAAGATTACCTATATCGGATCGCCCGATTAAATTCGCCGGATAGCATGTCGCCATACGAATGGCCTCTTCTAATGGTATGTCAACGTGCTGTACACAATTTCGTATGGCACCGAGTAAGGAGAGGGCAGATCCGCTAAGTGTCCCATCGGGCAAGGTATAATGATCGCCATGGAGAACGTGGCGATAAATTCCCTTATCACATGCTGCCACGGCATCTGTAATCAAAAACAAACGTCTACCTATCAACGCTTTAGCGATTTTAACGGCTTGAAAATCTACATGTATGCCGTCTACGATAATCGACGCCAAAACTTCGGAATGCCGAAAGACCGCTCCGGGGAGACCGATGTCGCGATGATGGAAGGGCGACATCGCGTTCCAGAGATGGGTTGCCGCTTTTATACTATTGTTAAAGCCCTGCATCCCCTGCTCAAAGCTGGCCGCGCTATGTCCTGCGCTAAGCAATATTGATCGCTCCAAAAGGAAGTCTATACTTTCCGTATCAAATTGTTCTGGCGCTATTGTCATCATGATAACAGCGCCCTTATCGGAATCTAGCAAGTCCGCTATTAACGCGACAGACGGCGATACGATGAGTTCCGCAGGATGCGCACCTCTTTTTAGCGGATTGAGGAATGGGCCTTCTAAATGCAACCCTAAAGCGGATAGAGGTTGATAGCTATTAAATACGCGTATCGCCTCTTTAAACATCTCCATGGTATTCGTTGCCAAAGTCAACACGAATGAAGTACATCCTTGCGCAAGCAGCTGGCGCTCAATCCGAGCAATACTCTCCGTTGTCAATTCGGCTGAAAAAAGATCATCACCGGCGCCATATATCTGCAAATCAACAAGGCCCGGACAGATATTTGCCCCCTTGACATCGATTCGCTCCGCTTCTGCAGAAACGGATGATACAGGGCATATTCCAACAATCTTTTCTCCTTGCATAACCAAGGCATGATCCGAAAAATCATGATCTCCGTTGAAAATATGCCCGTTCACCAATGCAATTTCCTTGTTTTCTATTTGCATATCTTTTGTATTAAGTTGTTGAAGATGTAAACTTACACAAAGTTTAAAACGGATTAATATGCCTACTTTTGATTTTCTAGATTTTCCATTGTAAATTAGCCCTGTTATGCAGCTAAAAGAGACAAAACCACAACTTTCTAAATCCTCCCGATTTAACAGGAAAGCTATGTACATCATGAATATCATTGCTATTTCGGTTTTTATTTTGGCCATTATCTATAAAATGTTTTTTTCAAAATAACGTACCATGTCACAAAAACAAATACTCAATACGGAGAATGCTCCTGCAGCTATCGGCCCTTACAACCAAGCTATTAAAGCCGGAGATACCTTATATGTCTCGGGACAAATTCCTTTGATTCCCGAAACGATGGAATTAATCAATAGTAGTGTAGCAGATGAGACCCATCAGGTGTTGAAAAATGTGCAAGCCATCTTGACGCATGCTGGGTATACGTTAAACGACGTCGTAAAAGCTAGCATTTTCATTTCTAATATGGATGATTTCGCTATCATCAACGAGGTATATGCACAGTATTTCACGGATAACCAGCCTGCACGTGAAACCGTAGCCGTGAAGACACTTCCTAAAAATGTGAACGTAGAAATATCCGTTATCGCCTGGAAAGCTTAGCGCGTGGAACAACAAACCGAAAAAACGGAAAGTCGCAAGAAGTATTTTCTTGCGGCTTTTTTGGCTCCCTTGATATGGGGGTTCATGACCATTTCGGTACATTAAATAGTTTATAAACAAGTGGGGGTGAAGCTCTCTATAATCAAACTTCAGAACTTCACTAATTTGTCACACATTGTAGCAATCTTTATTGTCTCCGCGTTTAGTTTATAGCGTTAACAATTAACTAAAAACAATATAAATGATGAAAAGGACCTTACTCTTTGTAGCACTATCCATCCTATTCTTCGCCTGCGAAAAAGAAGAGAAAACTGCAGGAGAATGGTCTAAGTTGGCAGAAGAAAAGCGACAGGACATCGAACGTCTGATTGCCAGCACTACTTGTCATGACATTAGTGAATGGTCTGTCTTCACACATGGCGACCCGTATGGCTGCGCCCCAACACATTTTCCTATGCATCCTTCGATAAAAGATGAATTTGATAGACTATGGGCCGACTATCTCTATTTCAACCGAGAACACACCAATGCAATGATAAAAGAAGGGGTGATCATCGAACCCTGTTGGGATGAAGGATGGTTTCATCACGCCCCCATCCGGTTAGCATGCCGAGACAATAAAGCTTCTTTGGTTTATATCCATGACCTAGAGATAGAGGAAAGTAAGGAACAAATAGCGGAAATTTACCCGCATATCGAGGCTTATCTTGCTGAGTTGACTTGCGAAAACAATGAAGGTTGGACATATACCGTGCTGTATAACAACGATTGTAGTCTTTCGTACATTCCGGTTAAGCGAACAAACGAACGTTCTGCCATAAGAACCGATATTGAGTTCTACAATGCCCATCGCGCCAATATTGTCAATAAGGAAAAACTGGATTGCAGTGATCGTTCTTATGAATATCCAGATGGGATTATCTGTGAAGACGGTAAACCCGTAGTGAAAACAAAAACATATTAGGCTTATCTCCGCAACAATCAGTTACGACACAAAAATTGGTTTAATTTATTAACGAACAACACAAAACGTAGCATTTTGTATAAAATGTACGTTCTTTTTATATGTGACAAACTAAATGTGTATATGCCATGAAAAGATCTTTAATGTTATTGATGACGCTCGGAATTGTACTAGCATGTGAAAAGTCTGAAACCGGCAATCAAGACGCTGACCGAGAAAGACTGGCCGAAATGCGACAGGAAATAGTAGACCTGATAAATGCAGTACCTTGTGAAAACGCGGAAGATTGGCGCCCTGAAGCTTTGGGAAGCAAAGCCTGCGGTGGTCCGCAGGAATATGTTCCGTATCCGGAGGCCGCTGACCAATCGGGCGAATTGCTTGATTTAATTAAAGAATACACGCAATTTGAAGCTGAATACAATAAAAAATATGGTGTTATTTCCGACTGTATGTACGTGACATCACCTACAGGCGTCCGTTGTGTAGACGGTAAGCCAGCGTTTTTCCATGCAGAGACGACCCCACCAGTGGTTACTGAATAAATAATATTTCGTAAATTAGCCACCTTAGTAATGGCTAATTTATCTACAATAACTCCGATAGAATACCTAAAAGGTGTAGGTCCGCAAAAAGCGGATGTGCTTAAAAAAGAGTTACAGGTTTTTACTATTGGTGATTTGCTATCCTACTACCCCTTTCGGTATATCGATCGCACGCAGTTTCACAAAATCCGCCAATTGCATCCCGATATGATCGGTGCACAGGTTTTGGGACGTCTTATCTCGATGCAGGAGGTTGGAGAAAAAAGAGCGAGAAGGCTGGTCGGCCAGTTCCGAGATGATACGGGCACTATCGAACTCGTGTGGTTTCAAAGCATCACCTGGCTTAAAAAAAGTTTGAAAGTAGGATCGGCCTATATCATTTATGGCAAACCCTCCGAATTTAACGGGCAAATTTCCATTACACATCCGGAGATGGAGCTGTTCAATACACAAGAAAAGAAGATTGGCAACTTAACTATGCAGCCCGTGTATTCGTCCACGGAAAAACTCAAAAAATTTAATCTTGATACCCGAGGGATACAACGGCTACAACAAGCAGCTTTAGAAACGGTTTTTAACACACTGCAAGAACCCCTCCCTTCCTATTTGTTGGAACAGCATCAATTGATGGATTATGCCAAGGCGATACTTTCCATCCATTTCCCTCAGAATACGCAAGACTTAAACGCCGCCATTCGTCGATTGAAATTTGAAGAATTATTTTTTATCCAGCTTCGGTTGCTACGCAATAAGCAGTTAAACACCCAAAAATATAGGGGCCATCTGTTTGACAAAGTAGGCGATAAATTCAACACCTTTTTTAACGAGCATCTTCCTTTCCCGTTGACTAACGCTCAAAAACGTGTTATTAAAGAAATCCGTTTAGATACCAATACAGGAGCACAAATGAACCGTCTGGTACAGGGGGATGTAGGGTCGGGTAAAACAGTTGTCGCATTAATGTCTATGCTGATAGCTATCGACAACGGCTATCAGGCGTGTATGATGGCACCGACCGAGATACTCGCACAACAGCATTTCGCTGGAATCCATGCATTGCTCGGTGACGAGCTTTGTACGGTTAAGTTGTTAACGGGCTCCACGCCCATCCGGGAGAGACGACTGATACATCAACAGTTGGAAGATGGAACATTGGACATCCTCATCGGAACACACGCGCTTATTGAGGATAAGGTCAAGTTTAAAAATATCGGCTTCGTGGTGATTGACGAACAACACCGCTTTGGCGTAGAACAACGGGCAAAACTATGGCGTAAGAATGTTATCCCGCCGCACATGCTGGTGATGACCGCAACACCTATCCCTCGGACACTCGCCATGACCATGTATGGCGATCTGGACATTTCTGTTATCGATGAGCTCCCCGCGGGTCGTAAACCTATAAAAACCGTCCATTTCTACGAGAATCAACGCCTACGGGTTTTCGGGTTTATGCGAGAGGAGATTGCCAAAGGAAGACAGATTTATGTCGTGTATCCGTTAATCAAGGAAAGTGAAAAGATGGATCTGCTATATCTCGAGGCAGGTTTGGAGAACCTGCAACGCGAGTTTCCTTTGCCACAGTACAAAATCAGTATTGTGCATGGTAAGATGCCCGTCAAGGACAAGGATTTTGAAATGCAGCGTTTTGTAAAAGGCGAAACACAAATTATGGTTGCTACGACCGTTATTGAGGTCGGTGTCAATGTGCCTAATGCCTCCGTGATGATCATTGAAAACGCAGAACGTTTCGGGTTATCACAGCTACATCAGCTTCGCGGACGTGTAGGTCGAGGCGCCGAGCAATCTTTCTGTATCTTGTTGACAACGCATAAGCTGAGCAAAGAGGGGAAGACGAGGTTGGAGACGATGGTACGCACTTCAGATGGTTTTGAAATAGCAGAAGTCGATTTACAGCTCCGTGGACCCGGCGACATTTCCGGCACCCAACAGTCCGGAGTGCTTGAAATGAAAATTGCGAATCTTGCCTCCGATCAAGCTATCCTTATAAAGGCGCGTAATAGCGTTATCGAGATATTCAAAGAAGACCCATCACTTTCCTCAGATAAAAACATGCCGTTGGCGCACTATCTTAATCAGCGATCGCCCGGTATTTCGTGGGATAAGATTTCTTGATAAATTATTGGTCTTCTTCGCTAACAAGTTGTAGATGACCATATAACTTGTTGAGAACCTCACATGGATCCGCATCGATTGCTTTTGCAATAAGATATAATTCTTCCGCCCTCAAATGTGACGAGGTATTTAATGAAAGTTCATTTATACGGGCTTTACTCAGCCCCGTCCGCCTGGCTACCATCGATTTATTTACGGATCGCTTTGCTAAAAATTCTCCTAACGCTGTCATGATATCTATCAAATGGTTTGCTTAAAACTACTGAACGTATAGAAAAAATGTACAAATAATTTTATTATTGAAAGTTAATTCATACATTTGTATAGATAAACTATACGTTCAGTAATTTTTATAAATCAAATTATGGCAATAGATAAACAGCTTTTAGTAGAACGGCTGATCCAACGGATAGATTTGGATCGGATTTTTCTTTTCTCTTACTCCTTTTTAGGCAAGGAGCAACAGCACTTAATTTTAGTCATGAAATCAGAAGATGGTGTTTCTCCGAAGGTGATGAAACCCGTCATTGAGCTTTGCCTTATCGATATGGAGGGGTTATCTTTTGAACTGATCCCGTTTGGTGAATGGCGCAACAAAGTTCGTCATGGGGGACTTTACTATGCCTACGCTTCACTGCCGCAGCATGAAATATTCCGCTCCCCCCGTAAAGCCACAAAATCGCTTTCTACTAGCGAGATTGGTGGTGTTATTGAATTGGCTGATCAATGGCAAATAAAGATGAAACAAGGAGGAGAGGAGTTTCGGGAAGGGGCATTGAAGTTCGCTGAGCATGGCGATTATTTGAAAGCTACCTTTATGGTGCATCAGAGCCTAGAATTTTTTCTGCGCTTGCCACAGGCTATGATACAGGGTAAAGCAAATAATCAACACAATTTGGAGAATAGGATGCGGGCGATCAGCACGCATATACCGGCATTCAAAACTGTTTTGTTGAGCGAAGCTTTTATGAGTATAGAAACCTTTCGTCTGCTTGATAAGGGCTATCACGCCGTGAAGCAAAATAGGGACTTGGAGATAACTGCTTTCGATGCTTCTTACCTGTTTGATAAGTGTTGTGAAATCTCGAAAGCAATAGAGGTCCTCTATCAGTTCTTTTTGGATGCGTTGAAGGCCGAGCAGCAGGCACGCTTGGAACAGGTAGAACAGCAGGCACAGCTAGCAGCGGAAAAGAAAAACGTAAAATCGGTTATTGCAGATGCAGGTGGCTCGACACACATAAGATGCGAGGACTTTTCAGGATTTCCCTGGCTGCAACAATACAAGGATGATGTCCATGCATTGTTGGATAAGATTCGTGGCAACCACAACCCCGAACAGATCAGCTTGTTGAATTACCATACCGGTGGCTTTGCGTGGAGCAGTCCATTCCGCTTGGAGGGCGGTGAGGAGCGAGCAGGTGTAAAGGTAGAGCTTTATCTGGTCGTCCTGATGAAGAATACAGGGCCTTTTACTTTTAAAACCATGCAGGTGGGCGTAGCGAGTGCGATGGTGGTCTTCCTGGATCTCAAGTATGCGGAAAAAGGCTTGGCTGAAGGAAACAGATTTATACAAATGGTATGGACGAAGGGGCACGTCCTTCGGAGGAAATCGACTTTTGATCCAGCTTTTGCATTAGGGGATATCGATTGGCAGCAGGAATGGGAACGCACGGATCAGCTATGGAAAAGAGGGAAAACAGTCCTAGATAATGTAGTCAGTACGGCTAAAGATGCACAACCTCTTTTTATGGACACTGGCCTTTTGATGTTACGTAATATATTGGAAATCGGTGTACACAGCTTTCTGCGAGTAGCCGTGGGGTATATACCGAAAACGAAGAATCTTGACGAGCTGCTGGATTGGACACGCGTGGTCGGCGGACAGGTAGTGGACTACTTGTTGGATGAAAGCGGGCTTCGAGGCCAAATGCTACACCTCATGCTTCATCCCAAAACGCTGTGGTGGAATCCGGATATACTGGATACTTTGGAAGAAATAACACCAGACTTCTGTCGTTTACAGACAGAGAAATTGGCTGATCTGTTTGATCGGCTTTGCTGTGGTGCTATAGAAAAAATTAAAAAGCAAGCTATCAGCGTAACCGAGCGTGATTCCCTATTACCTGCAGCAGTGGAAGCTGCACAGGATAATAGTTAAAAAAAGCTATTCAAATAAAAGTCCGCAGGATGCCGTATTCTCGCGGTACCTGGTACGGTATTCCTGTTGGACTTTATTTTATAAACTGAACAAACAGAAAGCTACCCGCTGGGCAGATCCTTTGGAGCCCAAGGTGCCCACGCGGGTATGCTTTTAAAAACCGAAGAAATGGAAAACAAAGACTTGATGACCTCTGAACCGGAGGCAAAAGCTACGGCTTTGCCTAAACGGAAAGCTGACGAACCCTATTTGATCCCATGGGAGGATGGAGAACCGTTTAAATGTTCCAAGGAGTACGTGCATCAATTTTACAAAGGACGAAAAAATGTGAAGGACTCGGTATTCTCTGGGAAATTCGATGATTTTTACTCCTTTGATGAGTACAGTATCTCCGTTCGAGAAAAAGGCGATGAAAAATACACATTGTATCTTTCGTTGACCAATGAATACTTGTCCATTCGCTGTAGCTGTGCAAAGCAGGCCGAAGCATTGTGTGAACATGCAGCCATGGTGCTTTACGATAAGATACCGTCTCACAAATCTTTTTATTTTAAAGGTTTGCATCGTGAAGATCTGCTATCGCTACCACAGAAGTTTCGTTCGATGCAGAGCATTCATCTGGAAGCAAGTTGGAATACACTGGAATTACAGTTGCAGAATAATTCAACTTTTGGGCGTCTCTACAACTTTAGTATAACCGATGGATACGATGAGGACGCATGGTCATATTGCCCCTTGCCTTATCGCAACATGCATTTTCCCGCTTCAAAATTCGAAGACGTAGAATTCTTGGTTATCACGGAGGGCTTATACTGTGGTCTTCCTTATGTTTTGCCCTACATGGAAAAAAACAAACAAGGTCGTAATCTGTCAAAAAGCTATCTATTTTATGAAGGAGAAGAGCCGGAGGTATTGTCTCCCCAGGACCTATTTAAAGAAAGGATCTGCAAAAACATATTGGAGATTGCCAATAATGACGACTATCAAATAGACGGCATACCGCTAGAAGGGAGTTCCAATCGTCATGACGATAGCAAGGCGTTGGGGATATTGCGGGAATGGCGTACGCTTATCTCGTCACTAAAAGACAAAGAAACATTGTGCTTTACCGAACTTTGGGGATATACATACAGCCCTTACCGGGCAAAACTAAAAAATGTATATCGCAAAAAGGATATACCTGTGTCCTTGGGAAATGGAGAGGTAAAATTGCTCATCGGCGTGGAAGACAATCCTTCATATCTCCGTTTAACATTCACCCTTTTCTATCAAGAGAAACGTATAGAAACCTCTCAGTTTTTATCTGAAAACCATTGCTTCTTTATGATGGCCGAGGAGAACCGTGTTGTTTTCGTAGATGATCTTGATCTAGAAAAAGTCATCCGGGAGGCACGAAAGTCAAATTTCATCCTTACCGTCTTAGGTTCTGATCGAGAAAAATTTTTGGAGGAATGCCTCATGCCCATTTCCCAACGGTATGCGATGCAAGTTGTGTTTAAAGGGAAAAGAGCAAATCCTATCGTGCAGGCAAAAAAGCCGAAGCGAATCGTTGACATTGATGTTACGGATGAGACGCTTACGGTTCGAGCCCGTGTTTGCTATGATCGTTTTGCACAACACCCTTTGGCTCCACATGCCAATATGTTGGTAAGGACGAACGAGGATGGGCAGTATGTCTATGCAAAACGCCATGTCGAAGATGAACGAGCTTTTTATGGTTTTCTACAGCAGCAGCACAAAGCTTGGACAGAACAAAACCATGAAAGTATGTTCACGCTGGAAATGAGCAAGATTGATCGTACGCAATGGTTATCACAGTTTTGTGAACAGTGCAGGCAAGAAGGCATCGAATTGCGGATGGATAATATACAGCGGGGATCCTCCCATTATCCGCACACTTTGCACTGGGAAGTGAGAAATGTAAATTTTCAGGAGAATAAATGTAAGATTTTATTTGCACCTAAATTCCAAAATAAAACTATCCCTTTATCCGAATTTGAAAATATGATCACGAAAACGGCTGCGGTATATGATTTAGGAGATAATCAATATGGCGTTATTCGCTCCTGTGATATTGGCCTTTTTAAGCCCCTCTTTTTAAGTGCGGAGATTGAGGGCGATTTTTTAATCCTTAATTCGCTGCAGATGATCTCTTTGCATACGATGTTAGAAAGAATTGATCCCAAGATTATTAATGACAGTATCCGTGAGCGTCGGGAGCGGCTGGCTAAATTAGAAGAAATTCCACAGTTAGTAATACCTTCGTCAGTTCAGTCAACTTTGCGACCTTATCAGCAGGCTGGATTCAGTTGGATGGCTTTTCTCAATGAATTCCAATGGGGTGGTTTGTTGGCTGATGATATGGGCTTGGGTAAGACATTACAGGTAATCACCCTTTTGGAGTATTTTTATCAAACAGATCCAATTGCTTCTCCATCATTGGTGGTCGTGCCCAATTCCCTCCTGTTCAATTGGCAACGTGAATATCAAAAGTTTGTACCTACACGAGAAGTCGCTATTTACTATGGTGCAAATCGTCAAGATATGACGAATTTTGATACAGGTGTTATTGTCTTAACTACGTATGGGACGCTTTTGTCCGATAGCGATTTCTTTGCCGAAAAATCCTTTTCTTATTTAATCATGGATGAATCCCAGAATGTAAAGAATCGTAATTCGAAGCGTTTTGAGAGTTTAACACGGGTCAAGGCACAATACAGGATCGCCATGACGGGTACGCCGATTGAAAATGGTATTCAGGATATCTATGCACAGATGAGTTTGGTTAATCCCGGTTTTTTTGGAAATTACAGGGCTTTTAATAAACTGTATAAAGGTGTCACGGATGCAGACACGACAAAGGAGACGCTTGGTAGCCTCCAAAAGGTCATCCAGCCATTTATCTTGCGACGTACAAAAAAACAGGTAGCTTTGGATTTACCTGAAAAAACAGAAAGCACCCTATATATGGATATGCTGCCTGCGCAACATAAGGTGTATGAGAAATACCGAAAGTTCTTTCAGGGAGAAGTACAGCGTAGCTTGGAAAGTGAAGACGCCGGAAAATCAAAGTTTCTGGCTATCGAGGCCTTGATCAAACTGAGACAAATCTGTAATTCTCCGAGTTTACTAAAAGGGGAGTCGTTTGATAAAAAAGCAGTCAAGTTGGATTATATCGATGAAATTTTGGACAATGTAACACCGGATCATAAGGTATTATTGTTTTCATCTTTTACCGGCATGTTGCAATTGGCCGCGGAACGTATCAAAGAGCAGGGAATAGAATTCGCCTATCTTGACGGCAAAATGTCGCAGGATAAAAGGCAAAATGCGGTACAGACTTTTCAGGAAAGGGAAAACTGTCGGATTTTTCTGATCAGTCTTAAAGCGGGTGGCACAGGGCTCAACCTTACTGCGGCGGATTATGTGTATATCCTTGATCCGTGGTGGAATCCGGCTGCAGAAGCTCAAGCCATCGACCGTTGCTACCGTATTGGTCAGGATAAACATGTCAATGCCTACAAGTTGGTCTGTAGAGATAGTGTGGAAGAAAAGATCTTGGCCTTGCAAGAACAGAAAAAGGAACTGGCAGATGGCCTGATATTAGACGAAGTCAATATTATGAAATCCTTGCGTAAGGAGGAGTTGTTAAAACTGTTTGAATAAAACCGATAGACAAAATCACAACGCTCCTCTCTTATATATCTCATTTAATACTAAGGGTAATTTGACAAGAAACTCCCGAATAACGATGTAATCGTGGTCTAAAGGGAGTTCTTTCATATTATCTTCGGTATAATCCCGACGTTGAAGAAGATCGTCCAGCACAGCAAGCCATTCTTTGCGTGACTTGAACCCATAGAAGGCACACAAGGACTTTGCAGGAAAAGCGCTACTGTTTTCTATTTCAGCGTCAAATACTTCTTGACAATTAAATTGAAATATATCCGCTTTAGGCATAGGTCTTAGCTTGTATTTTCTCAAAATAACAAACCCGACTTCAATCATCTGGGCAAGGTGATTATATATAAATCCATATTCAAACGTGGTACTTGTACGCATGGGCGGGTAAAGCGAACTATTGATCAGATAATTGAAATTATTCGACCAATTCAATCCCCATTCGTGGACGATTTCTTTGAGAAAGCGATCGGGATTCTTGACATATTCTTTGTCTAAATAGCGGAAATGTTTAGCTTTTAATTTCTTTTGTGTATTTTTCATCTCGTTAATTTGTTTTTTATTGGTGATGAAGCTATCAGATTTATTCATCCCCGTGTTTGGCTTGAATAAATCATGATGGTTTCATCTCGTTAATTTGTTTTTTTTGGTAATTCAGTTTACAAAAGGGTTTTAGATATTTTTATATACTCAACGATTCAAATATAAGATAATAAAATATCTTGCTAAAATTTTTAGATAAAAAAATGTCAAACATCAAAGAGCGGGTATTGCAAATAGCAGATAGTAAGAAAATCAGCAAGACCGATTTCTTCAAGGGCCTAGGGCTTTCTTACGCTAATTTTAAAGGGATGCAAAAGAATACGGGGCTAAATTCGGACACAGTGGTTACTATTCTATCTAGATACCCAGACATAAATCCTGCTTGGTTAATTATTGGAGAAGGCACGATGTATCGCAAGGAAAGCTCCGTAGCCCGAGATGAAGGAGAATTATACGAAGAACCGGTTATAGTCAACGAAATCGAGCATACGCTCATCGATGCGCTTAAGCTCGTAATATCATCGCAAGAGAAAACGATAATTTCGCTGGAAAAACAGATTTCGATTTTGGAGAAAGAAGTGCAGAAACCCAAGGAAAAATAAGGTAACCAATATAGCAAAGGACGTTTCAAACGGAGCGTTAAGTATACAATTTCCTAGAAGACAAATTGACATTACGTTAGAACAAAAACCATTATCTTTGTAAGCTTGTTCTTTATATACAAGCTTACAGAGAATTGATAATACATGGGAAAAACAAAAATATACGATACAGCACTTAAACCAGAACGGGCATTACTCGTTTCGGTGATAACACCTGACATTTCAGAACAAAACGCAAAAGACTATCTTCAAGAACTGGAATTTCTCGTGCAAACAGCGGGAGGTGAAGTACACGGTGTTTTCACGCAAAAATTAACAAATCCGGAACATGCCACGTTCGTAGGATCGGGTAAGCTGGAAGAAATCCGGCAGTATGCGGATGCCGAAGAGATTGATATGATTGTGTTTGACGATGAACTGTCGCCTTCACAGCTCCGCAACATAGAACGCGAGCTCAAACGTAAAATTTTGGATCGTTCCAACCTCATTCTGGATATTTTCGCCAAGCATGCGCAAACAGCACAGGCAAAAACACAGGTAGAATTAGCACAATTGCAATATCTGCTGCCACGGCTAACGCGCATGTGGACCCACTTGGAGCGCCAGCGCGGGGGTATTGGTATGCGTGGCCCGGGGGAGTCCCAGATTGAAACAGATAGACGGATTATCCTCAACAAAATATCGCTACTAAAAGAGCGACTAAAGGTTATTGACAAACAAAATGAAACCCAACGTAAAAATCGGGGCGAGCTCATCCGTGTAGCACTTGTGGGCTATACCAATGTCGGAAAATCTACTATACTGAATATGATTTCCAAATCAGACGTGTTGATGGAAAACAAGCTTTTTGCGACACTTGACACAACGGTGCGGAAAGTGGTCATAGACAACCTACCCTTCCTGCTTTCGGATACGGTAGGATTTATTCGCAAGTTGCCACACCATTTAGTGGAATCCTTTAAATCTACATTGGACGAGGTTCGCGAAGCGGATGTACTTATACATGTAGTGGATATCTCCCATCCTAACTTTGAAGACCATATCGCCGCAGTAAACGAAACGCTAAAGGATATTGACGCACTGGACAAACCCGTTATTACGGTTTTCAACAAAATAGATGCTTATAAAGCCCCCGTAGAAGTTGACGAGAACGGTGAAGAAATTAAGGTAACGCTTGAAGATTTCAGAAACTCTTGGATGGCAAAAAACTCCGATCCGGCAATTTTTCTGTCTGCTACGGAGAAAACCAATGTCGAAGAATTCAAACAGAAGTTATACGAGATTATCTCCAAAATGCATACGGCACGCTATCCGTATAATAATTTGTTATATTAACCATGAACAAACGAGTTCAATTTATGGACTGGGGGCTGGTCGATTATCAGGACGCATGGGATCGTCAGGAACAAGTATTTACCAAAACGGTCACGGTCAAGAACGAGAACCGTGTAAACGGCACAGCCAACCCCACTCCTAATCATCTTATCTTTACGGAGCACCCCCATGTATATACTTTGGGGAAAAGTGGGCATGAAGAATATTTACTTTTGGATGAAGCAGGACTGAAAGAGAAAAATGCAACTTTTTATAAAATTAACCGCGGTGGGGATATCACTTATCATGGACCGGGGCAGATTGTAGGGTATCCCATACTGGATTTGGATAATTTTTTCACCGATATCCATCTCTACCTGCGCACATTGGAAGAGGCCATTATCCGAACCTGTGCAGAATACGGCGTCGAGGCCGGTCGCTATGAAGGATTTACGGGTGTATGGATAGATGCCGACAACGACAAAGCCCGTAAAATCTGCGCGATGGGTGTCCGCGCTTCCCGATGGGTAACGATGCACGGATTCGCTTTCAACGTCAACGCAGACCTTAGTTACTTTGGCAATATCATCCCATGCGGCATAGACGATAAAGATGTTACCTCGCTCGAGCGGGAGCTTGGCCGCAAACTGGATATGGAAGAGATTAAAAACAAACTCAAAAACCATATCGCTGATTTATTCCAAATGGAGTTAATATTGTGATGAGTGATGAGTGATGAGTAAAACTGATTAAAAAATTAAAAGACAGATGATTCTTGCAGAAAGATACCATGACATATCCTGTGGACACCGTGTGGTTGGACACGAGGGTAAATGCCGGTTTTTACACGGTCACAACTATCGTATACATTTCACAGTGGCTGCTGACCAATTGGACGAAGTAGGTCGGGTACTTGATTTCTCCGTGATCAAAACCGCACTTTGCCAGTGGCTGGAAGAACATTTTGATCATAAGTTTCTAATCTGGGAAAAAGATGAGTTGTTGCCTCAATTGCAGGAGGTTTCCGGCGAAAGCCTCGTGATCGTTCCTTTCAATCCCACAGCCGAAAACATCGCACAATACCTGGTGGAACATATCGGCCCGCAACAATTAAAAGAATATCCCGTTCGGTTGGTTTCCTGCAAAGTAGAAGAAACAGCTAAGTGTTCTGCTATATATAGCTTATAGCTTACAACAACCCTCTCGCTTTAATTTCCAGATATTTGTTGATGGCGTTGATGGTTAAGTTCTCGGGAGACGTATAGATGGTTTGGATTCCCTGTCTATGTAATTCCTGAATAACAAGCTGTTTTTCGTGTACAAATTTCTGCGCAATGATTTGGTTATATACATCAATCGTTTTCTTCCCTTCTTCTTTCGCCATATCGATCAACTCCGTATTTTTGAATACAACCACGACTACAATATGCGTCTTGGCGAGCATACGCAAATACGCCATTTGCCGTGACAAAGCGTCTATCGTTTCAAAATTGGTATACAACATCAATAAGGAGCGCTTATTGATATGTTTATTGCAGAAAGCATACAGGTTACCAAACTCTGTTTCTTCGAAAGTGGTTGTTATATTGTAGAGTTTTTCGGAAATCAGTTGCATCTGCTTATTACGCTTCTCCGCGGGAATATGGTTAGATACTGTTTTGGAAAATGTCAGCATGCCTGCGCGGTCTTGTTTCAAAATAGCTGCATTCGCCAGCACCAATGTCGAGTTAATGGCGTAATCGAGTAACGTCAACCCGTTGAAAGGCATGCGCATGACCCGCCCAGTATCAATGAGTGCATAAATAGGTTGCGACTTCTCTTCTTGATACTGATTAACTAATAACTTCTTATGCTTGGCTGTTGCTTTCCAGTTGAGATGACGATATTCATCACCTCTGACATATTCCCGTATATGGTCAAACTCCAAGGTAGCACCGATTTTTCGGATGCGCTTAATTCCCAACTCCACTAATCTATCCGTCGTCGCTAACAATTGATATTTCCGCATCTGGATAAACGAGGGATAGCAGGCTAGTTCGAGCGGCTCATTCAACGTAAACTTTCTTGTAAATAAACCGAGCCTATGCACTAAGGCGTGGCATCTTCCAAAAGCATGAATACCCCGAGAAGTCGGACGGATCTGATAACGGATCGATTTGATTTCCCGCGGCAAAATCGCTGACTTCAATTCCACGTTTCGTAGTTGCAGCTGTATCGGGAACTCTTCCAACAGGCGGATACGGACTTTGGCAGGATAACTACTGGTCAACTGAATCTCCATATCATTCTCATCACCATTCGATAGCTTCTCCGGATAATTTCGCTGTATAATTATTTTACTTTTTTGATAGTAAAGAAACAGCATATCCCATGCACATGCCGCCACAAACAGCCAAAGAAGCGCAATCACAAAAGAGAATAACACTTTAATAAAAAAAGACAACACAAAGCATGTCGCTAATAAGAGTAGCGCATAGAAGAATTTATTGGTCACATACAGACTACGGATAAAACGCATTATCTCGGGATTTCGATACTGTCTACAATCTGTTTGATAATATAATCGCTTGTGAATCCTTCCATTTCCTTTTCCGGAGTCAGCAGCACACGGTGACCTAATATAGCCGGAGCAACATACTTCACATCATCTGGTGTAATAAAGTCTCTGCCTTGAAGTGCCGCGCTTGCTTTTGAAGCTTCCAACAAGGCGATTGAAGCACGTGGCGAAGCCCCCAATGTAAGGTTCGGGTTTGAACGCGTATGATAAACCACTTGTGCGATGTAAGTCAAGACATCTTCGTGTACATATACCGATTTTATCAACTGCTGAAAGCTGATCAATTCGTCGATAGCTAATACTGGCTGTACTAAATCTTCCTTATTGTTCGCCTTTTGCGCATGATGCTCACGCAAGATATCCAATTCTTGCTCTATCGCCGGATAATCAATATTAATCTTGAACAGGAAACGGTCCAATTGTGCTTCGGGCAACCGATAGGTTCCTTCGTGCTCTATCGGATTCTGCGTAGCAAAAACTACAAACGGTGTTGGCACGGGATAGGTAATACCATCCACAGTAACCTGTCTTTCGGACATACACTCGAACAAAGATGATTGCGTTTTTGCGGGGGCGCGGTTTATTTCGTCTATCAAGACGATATGACCGAAAATCGGACCTTTCTTAAATTCAAACTCATTGGTCTTTAGGTCTAGTACCGACGATCCTGTTACGTCCGAAGGCATCAAATCGGGCGTAAACTGTATGCGTTTAAATTGACCTTTGACCGCTTTTGCTAGCAACTTCGCTGTTAACGTTTTTGCAACACCTGGCATCCCCTCTATCAACGAATGGCCTGTTGCGAGAATAGCAATCAGAAGTTTATGAATGACTTCGTCTTGACCTATAATAACCTTTTTGACCTCCTGCTTCACCGCCCCCATCTTGTCTTTCAGCTCGATTAGGTCTATTCTGTTTTCAAAAGTGGGTTCATATTTATTTTCTAGTTCGCTCATAGCATATTCGCTTTACGTTTAAAATCTTCTATTCTTTTATTTAGTGCTACCAATTCGGCATCGGTAGACGTACGCACTTTTCTATATCGTAGAAGGAGCTCAATCAAGTTTTCACACTCGTCTAACGGAACACCGGTTTTTAGCGACAATTGTTTTGCAAAAACTTCATCTTCCAATTGCAGGATATCCAATTGAAAATGCGTTCGGATGTCATACAAAAAGTATTCTACTTTCTTTTGTATAAGATTGCCCGGATTTCCGCTCTCATAATATAAAGTGGCGATTGTACGCGCAAATTCCTTAGATAGATTTGGTTCCGGCTCGACGACATGGACAGCCTTTTGTTCCCGCTTACTTTTGAACAATAAAAACAGGATAAGCCCAAAAAGTAAAATATACCAGCCCTGGCGCAGTCCGTCGTTTTGCAACAATACACGTAGGGGCGTCTTTGCTTCCTCTGTCTCCTTAAAGGTACTATCAAACCAGTAGATCTTCTTATTGGAAAGCAATTTCAACACAGCTGCTCCATATATAAAGTTCTCCGTCTTTAACAACATGTAATAATTGGTAAACATGAGCGGTCCCAGATGCAAAAGAAAGCGACCTTTCCCTCTTTTTATCTCAATAAAATTGGGTATTTCCTTATCTTCCACTCCATAATAGCCGATAATTTGAGTGTTTATCGTATCCAGTTCACAGAACAGTCCCGGATACTCGAGATCCGGATAATAAGCGGTTTTACCATCTACTAACGAAAATGGTCGGTCTTCCACATTGATGACCTCATTAAAGTTATAAGGATAGTGAAATTGTTGTTTGATCCCCAGTGTATCCATAAGGTAATGTGGAAAGTTATTCGCAGAAATAAAAACTTCCCCTCCCCTTTCTACAAACTTCATCAGCTCTCCCGTTACCTCCTTCCCTTCGTAAAATCCATTTACGATATACACCAAACTACTTTGTTCTTTCTCCGGTAAAAATGTTTTCAGAAAATCGTAGTTTGTAGAGGTGAAGTCTTCTACCTGTACCTGATTTCCCAGAATTTCGGGCAATTCTTCCCGGATTATGTATAAACCATAAGGAATTTTATCCCGTTGGTCATAAGTTTTTGACCAATCGATCTGCTTATCGCTTGCCAAATCAATAAATGCAATAATCAACACGGTGACACCGAGCAATATAAAACCAAATTTTCCGGAACTCTTCATCGCCATTTTGATTGAAAAGTTAAGAAATAAGGGGCAAATTCCTCGTATTTAGCTTGATCTACAGGCATGTTCCCATACCACACGCGGTTATATATATTTACATTTCGCGTAAAATCACGTTTCAGTTCTTCGTGCGCTATCTCTTCAATAAGCTCTACATGTGTTTTAGTATATTTCCAATGAATCAGTTCTCGCTTTGCCAATAATTGTATATTCAGCAGGTTGAGATAACGAATAGCCAATGCAAAATCACGCTCTTTTTGGGCTTTATCAATATAGTCTGCGAGATCGATATCCAAGAGATTTTTCTCTACAAATTTGACTTCATCGGATACATCGTCATCATTTTTATCTTTTATTAATAAACGCTTACTTGAAAATAATACCCGATAGATAATCCACACAAAAAGGACTAAAGCTGCAACAGCTAGTAATTTATACACTATATCAGCAAACTGAAAATACTCCCTCGACGGAAAAAGATTGTTCAACATCCGTCCTAGCCTATCCCATATTTTCTTGAATAGACCGATACGGTTCGGACTACTCCTATCATAATCAAATTCCTCATCCTGATAGCGCTCGATCAATTTGGTATATGTCGCTGTATCCACCTGCGGAATTTGATTCATACGTGGAACGGTGTCGTAATAACCATCCTCCATATAATCTACCCAACCCTGCGGCCCATATTCCGATGCTTTCATGGATATACTATCTTCGGTCGGAGGAGGAGGTAAGGATTCTATCGTATCCGTATCTTGCGCGTATGAAGCAGATAAGAAGCCTATTGCGAGCATGGCAAGAAATAATCTACTGCCCATCTTCCTCCTTTCCTAGATGCTGTATCTTTTCGTACACGTCTTCGCCGTATGTCACTTCTTTTGCGGTCTCATAAATAATTCCCGACACCAAAACCGTAAACATATAATACACGATATAAAGTAACACCAATAACGTAGCGCCAATAGAGGTAAACAGGCGTCCGGCTATACTATCAAAAAATGTAGTCTCGAACCCAATGGTATTGTATGCTATAATCCCGATGATAAGAGATGGTATTAACGTGAGCATCACCAGAAGTGTCTGGAATACCAAACTTACGACATAAGCGGAGACGCTATAATCGATAATTTTTTTCTTTAAGATAGAAAAGCTTTGTTGTATGGCATTACTAGCCGGCATATACCCCTCCCGATAGAACAAAAATGCGCAAAAGAACCAAACACCTATAAAAGACCCCAAAATTCCGACAGCAAAACTTCCGACCAGCGGAATAAACATCAGGACAATCATAGCGAACATCATAGGAATAAATAAAATAACGACAGCCAAGATGCTTACTATCAAAAATTTAAAATATTTGCCTAGATTCGCTACAAAAGCTTTCCAAACGTCATTAGAATTGAAATCAGTTCCCCTCTTATTCTTCAGCAAGATAAAATATTCAATGGCTAGTCCAAAGAATACCATACTCACCACCAAAAGTGTAAATAACGCTGTAATTGCTACGAATATAAGACCCAGTGATTCTGTCCAACTTTGCGTTGTCGTTAAATTGATCTTGGTCGTTCCGTAATAGATAATAATCAACATAAGGCATAACGGCACGATAGCAAGTTTCAAAATCGTTTGAAAGAAATGCCCTAGCACCAGCCGCAAGAGGTTGATGAAATCCTGGACAATTTCACTTAGTTTGCGTTCTTTCCGAAATTCGAAGTCTATTTCCATCCGTTAATTCTTGCCAGTTGATAAGGTCTGATGATATAGAAATAGATAATAGCCATAAACGAGGCTAAAATAATACTACTACACAACCAAATTGAAACTTGATAATGCCGTGTCACGAAACCTTCTAGAAATCCCGCTACGATAAAGAACGGCACTGTACTTATTAATACCTTGGAAGCGGTTTTCATCGCTCTTTTGAACGATTCAAGCCTTGTATAGGATTTCGGAAACAATATACTGTTTCCGATTGCAAGACCGCAGCCTCCAGCAACGACAATTACCGACAGTTCAATAGCTCCGTGAATCCAAATAGCCGACATCGCTTCCTGCATGACGCCGTATCGAAAAAATAAATGATGAAAAGCGCCGACCATGATGCCGTTACTGAATAAGATATAACCTGTACCTATACTGTAAAATATGCCTAGTACAAAAGCCAGGAAAGCGACCCGAACATTATTAATCGTAATCGCCAAAGCGGAGCCTACTTCACTTCCTCCTTGATAAACGCCGGCAGGGTTTCCATCTTCGATGTTCGCTATGCTCATATCTACGTAATAATCGCCTAAGATTAAACGTACGAAATCCAAGTCGTATTGAGCTGAAATAAATCCGATAGCGATAGCTAGGCAGAAAATCAGTAAAGAATAGAGCAACGGACGGCGCAACTGCCATATGGCTTCTGGAATCTCCTGCTGTACAAAACGCTTGAACTGGTTCTCCGATGATTTCTGATCGCGATACAATTGCTGATGGGCCAGTATCGCAAGCTCATTCAGATAATCTTTCGTCTTTGATCGCGGATAAAATGTCTGTGCATATGCCAGATCGTTCGTCAATTCAATATAATCGGAGGCTAGGATATCGGGATCTACATTGATCTTATTTCTCAAATTATTTTCAATCAAGATCCATTTTTCTTTATTTCGTTCAATAAAGGATGCTTCTCTCATTATATCTTTCTAATTTTCTATATTTAAATAAAATAAACAAAGTAAATAGGAGAAGCTAAAAGTAGCACCTACTCGAAGCTAATATAGGAAATATTAACGTTTTAATAAAATGCACAAACTCTCTATTAATACGCCACAGAACGTAAAATTTGAATACAATTTAGCTTCGCTCGGTTCCCGTATCATTGCCTTTGCAGTCGATTATTTCATTATTATGTGTTATGCTATAATGGTCTATTACACGGTATCTCGGCTCGGCCTTTTTAGTACAAACGACCCTTGGTTGACTGCGGGTGTCTATATGCTTATTTTGCTGCCTGCGTTTTTTTATCCGTTTCTTATGGAGACATTCTTTAACGGACAAACCATCGGAAAAATGATTATGCGCATTAAAGTCGTGAAAATTGACGGAACCCGCGCCTCTGTATATCAGTATTTTATTCGCTGGGTATGTTCTATCGTGGATATTTTTCTGTGTGCAGGCGCCTTGGGGATTAGCAGTATCATAGCCACCAAACATGCGCAACGGATCGGTGACATCGCAGCCGACACGAGCGTCATCAGCACGAAACAAAACATGGCTTTACAGCAGACACTATTTGCAGAGATTACACAAGAATATACGGTTACCTTCCCTCAGGTGATGCGTTTGTCAGACAAAGACGCCAATACGATTAAAGATATATACAAAAAGGGATACGAACGTAAAGATTACAATATTATTTTGGCGTTAAGTAATAAACTGGTAGAACTACTAGACGTGAAGCCCCAAATGCGTCCTGAAGAGTTTATTGATGTCGTGATTAAGGATTATTATTATACGTTTAGGGATAGATAGTCTTTAGAACCGCCACTGTACATAATTAATATTTTTGTTGTTAGCGAGGTATTTCCGCTCATAGTATGTTTTGATAGAAAGCACATTGTCGACTAGATCGGAGTGGTACAGATCTGTAGTTTCTTTTATCTTAATAAGGTCCAACAATGCAAGCTGTTCTATGGTATAGGCATAGAAGCCATCGTTATCTGTTTTTAGATGCATGATGCCATTATCATTCAGAATCGCTTTATACTTTTCTAAAAACCTGGGGTTGGTCAGCCGTTTTTTCTCCCGGCTCTCTTGTGGTTGAGGATCCGGAAAAGTAATCCAAATCTCCGCTATTTCATTTTCTTCGAAATGTTCCAATATGGTTTCTATCTGAATCCGCAAAAACCCGACGTTGTTAATCTCTTCCTCCAAAGCTGTTTTTGCTCCTCGCCATATCCGGTTTCCTTTATAGTCGATGCCGATAAAATTGATATGAGGAAACATTTTCGCCAAGTTGACAGTATATTCTCCCTTGCCACAGGCAAGCTCCAATACAACAGGATTATTATTTCCAAAGAATGTAGATGCCCATTCGCCTTTATAATCTTTCCCTGCATCTAACTGAACTACATTTTTAAAAGTAGCCACTTCGGCAAATCTCCGTAACTTATCTTTACCCATTCTGAAAAATTTGTCCGCAAAAATAATCTTATATTTGCAGGAATCAATAGTTTAACGTGGAAAAAGAAGCTAAAATATTTGTTGCGGGTCATCGTGGAATGGTGGGCTCAGCGATTGTCAGAGCATTAGAAAAAGAGGGATATCATAACCTTATCAAACGCACGTCAAAAGAACTCGATTTGCGTAATCAATCTCAGGTCGCAGATTTTTTCGCTGAAGAACAACCGGAATACGTATTTCTGGCGGCGGCAAAAGTCGGCGGCATTGTAGCAAACAACACCTATCGCGCCGATTTTCTTTACGAGAATCTCATGATCCAAACAAATGTGATTCATCAAGCTTATGTTCAGAAAGTCAAAAAACTGCTGTTCTTAGGCTCTAGCTGTATTTATCCGAAACTCGCTCCACAACCTCTCCAAGAGGATTATTTACTGACAGGCACATTGGAACCTACCAACGAGCCTTACGCCATTGCAAAGATTGCCGGAATTAAAATGTGTGAAGCATATCGTTCGCAATATGGATGTAATTTCATTTCAGCAATGCCTACTAATCTATACGGCATTAACGACAACTACCATCCGCAAAACTCCCATGTGTTACCCGCACTAATCCGCCGTTTCCACGAGGCGAAGATAGCAGGTTTGAGCGAAGTGAGTATCTGGGGAACTGGTTCACCACTTCGGGAATTTCTGTATGCAGACGACTTAGGCGAGGCCTGCGTTTTTCTAATGCAAAACTATGACGAGGAACAATTTATTAACGTCGGTGTAGGGGAGGATATCAGCATCCGCGATCTAGCTTATCTCGTGCGCGAAATAGTAGGATACGATGGCGACGTCCACTTCGATACAAGAAAACCCGACGGAACCCCTCGCAAACTAATGGATATCAACAAATTACACACATTAGGATGGCGACATAAAATACTCCTACGCGAAGGGATAGCCTTAGCTTATGAAGATTTTCAAAAAAAAGAATATCATTGAGTTCTATCGGCAAAACGTTCGTCTTCTAAAATAGCAGCTTGCTGCTGCATAACCGCTATTTTTTCTATCGCATCTTCTTCTAACTTTTCTTTCTTCTTCTTTTTTTTAGGCTTTATAAAGGAGGTAACTTTATTTATCAATCCGCTTATCTTGTCCTGATTGACCTGCCCGGCAGCCGTTTCCGAAGCCAGCAAAACTAAAGCCTTTTTAAACCAGCCAGCTTTTCGAAGTAAGGTCGAATTTAGCACAATAGGTGCGCCCAATTGTAAGATTCTTGTCAACCAGTCGGCATCCTTACTCCGCACAGCTTTACCTACACCTGAAGTAAAATCCTTTAACATGCCTACGCCCGGGATCTGAGAAGTTACCTGTCTAAAAAACCGAAAAGGGGTATCTACTTTTACCTTTAACAGCGAATATTGATCCGTCAAGTAAGCTTCCTGCTCCCTCCGTCTTAAGTTAAGCCGAGTAATTTCTGCTCGTAAATCATGTAAATTATTTATTTTCTGTGAATTCTTCATTTACGCTTGATTTGATTTTCTCTTCAATGATGTCTTCATCCTCGTCTCCTTGCCATTTGCCCGCCACCTTACGAATAGTAAAATTCATAAATATTCTTTCCAATCCCGGTTCAAAAGCACGAATGAGTAATACGAGCACAAAAAAGATGACACCCGTTAACAAAAACCCTAGTGCATTGCTATCCAATACTTCGCCAAGATAAAAACCTAACGCCAACGAGCAGAAAAAAACGATAAACAAACTAAATACAATCTTTACAACATCCAGCGCTAAGGAGCCGATTATCCTCGACCCTTTAGCTAATCCTTTCAGTTGCAATAGCTTAATTTGCGTATCTACATATTCTTTCCCCTTTTGAAAGGTACCACTAAGCGAAAATTTTTCCTCTTCCATCGAATGTGTATTTTTTTTAAAGTACGCAGTAGAGACTTCAGGATATTGTGTCTCCACTGCACTGTATTAAGCGTGTTCTATTATTTCGTCATCCACCATGGCTTCAGCCTCAGACATTTTGGATTTAACCAAACCTAATACTTTATCTTTAAGCTCGCTAAGCTGGTCAAATTGTTCTTCCGCACGCTCTTTGATGGCGTCACCCAAATCAGATAATGACTCATTAATCTTATCTCTCGTTTCTGATCCTTTATCGGGAGCAAACAATAATCCTACGACTGCTCCCGCTGCTAATCCTGCTAATAATGCAGCTACTATTTTACTGTTCTCATTCATATTTTTGCCTTTTAAATAATTCTTCATTTATCGGGTTGAAGATTTAATTAAGTTATACAATTAACAAATAATCTTTCTAATCGTTTTAAAAATACAAAAGTATTTTGGGCTTCGGCTTCCTTTCAAAGAAGAAAACGAAAATGTTGCTAAAAAGTAACATATCTCCGACTATTTTATATTATTTATCGATCTTTTTCGTATTTTAGGGTAACCATTTTAACATATAGCTATGCTCGTCAAAACCTTTAGTAGTGCCGTATACGGCATAAACGCAACCACTGTAACTGTAGAAACACTTGTTTGTCCTGGCATACATTATCATATTGTAGGGTTGCCGGATAGTGCGATCAAAGAAAGTCTGCACCGTATTGAAAGCGCTATTACAGCTTCTGGATACCGTATGCCGCGTCAAAAAATAGTCGTCAATTTGGCCCCGGCAGCTATTCGTAAAGAAGGCTCCGGCTATGATTTATCTATTGCATTAGGTATCCTGGCGGCGTCAGGTCAAATACAGGAAACCCTGTTAAAGGGTTATATTATGTTAGGGGAGCTATCGCTAGATGGCGAGGTTCAACCCATCAAGGGGGCTTTGCCTGTCACCTTACAGGCTAAACAGGATGGTTTTAGAGGTGTTATACTGCCATCGGCCAATGCGCGGGAGGCTGCCGCAGTTCAAGATATGGAAGTGTTGGCCGCGAATAACCTACAGGAGGCTATTTATTTTTTTAACAAAAAACAAAAACTAGAACGGGTCCGAATCGACATTGGAGATGAATTTATGCATCATATAAATAACTATGATGTAGATTTTTCGGATGTAAAAGGACAGGAGAACATAAAAAGGGCGTTAGAAATTGCTGCCGCAGGGGGGCACAATGTCATCTTGATCGGTCCACCGGGAGCCGGCAAAACGATGCTTGCTAAACGCCTTCCGACCATTCTTCCTCCACTTCATCTAGATGAATCGCTTGAAACTACCAAAATCCACTCCGTTGCCGGTCAACTTCATGCACTTTCTTCGCTCATGACGGTTCGTCCTTTCCGAGCTCCTCACCATACAACTTCCGACGTCGCTCTCGTTGGCGGCGGTTCGTCGCCACAACCAGGAGAAGTTTCCCTTGCCCACAACGGCGTATTGTTTTTGGACGAGCTTCCAGAATTTAAAAGGTCTGTGCTAGAAGTAATGCGGCAGCCGCTAGAGTCTCGAAATATCACGATTTCGCGAGCTAAGTTTTCCGTTGATTACCCAGCGAGTTTTATGTTGATAGCGGCTATGAATCCTTGTCCTTGTGGATATTATAACCATCCGGAAAAGGAATGTATTTGCGGAAGCCCTGCTGTACATCGTTATCTTAGCAAAATTTCCGGCCCGCTACTGGATCGTATAGATCTACATGTCGAGGTGACGCCCGTTGAATTTAACAAGCTTTCCGCTGCGAAGAACACCGAGAAAAGTGAAGTCATACGGGGGCGGGTTATACAGGCACGTAACGTCCAAACGAAACGTTTTGCAGACTCCCCTGATATCCACAACAATGCGCAAATGAATACACGTGTTGTACGGCAAGTCTGTCTGATCAGCAGCTCGGGCAAACAGCTTTTACAGGCGGCTATGGACCGTCTTGGGCTTTCTGCACGAGCGTATGACCGCATACTAAAAGTATCGCGTACTATAGCCGATATGGAGGGTTCCGAACAGATTGAAAACCAACATTTAGCGGAGGCTATTCATTTTAGAAGTTTGGATCGGGAAGACTGGACTGGGTGAGGGGGCTACAAAAACTGACTGAGAAGATGGCTGATAGACCAAGGGTAAAGCAAAATCGTCAGCCCTATCCCGGCAAGCGCTCCAAATAAATGAGCATCGTGGTTAATATTATCGTATGCTTTTTTAGATGCCCAGATACAATATCCTAAAAAGAGAAACGCAAACAAATAGGCTGGTATTGGAATCACCATGAAGAGTCCGAGCATCGCTTTTGGCTGAAACATAATAAAGCTAAAGAGAACGGCGCAAATAGCACCCGATGCGCCCAAACTATAATAACTCGAATTGTTTTTCTGCCGGATCAACGTAGGTATATCGCTAAGAATTAAACTAACGACATATAGCCCCGCGAAAAGCACGTGGCCCAGAACACCACTGAATTGGACAAACATATTCTCAAGACCGAATCCAAAATAATAGAACGTCATCATATTAAAAATAAGATGCATCCAATCTTTATGGATCAAGCCGCTCGTAAACACCATGTACCATTTTGACTTATCTCTATGCAACGTATACGGATGCAGCATCAGTTTGGCATACCATTGTGGGTTGGAAAAAACATATAAACTCAATCCTATTGTCAAGGCAAAAATTACGGAAGCAACAGGAGTTGCATAAAGGTAGTATAGCATAAAAATTTGTGGATTAAAATCTGTCTTCTATCAAAAAGACGTATAATTCTTTGGGGCCATGCGCACCCAGCACCAACATTTTCTCAATGTCTGCTGTTCGGCTAGGTCCAGTGATCGTTGCAATCATAGAGGGAAGCTTATCTCCATATTTTTCTCTCATCCGTTGCAATCCATGTTTAAGATCCATGACCAATTGGGAGGTTTTTGCCACTACAATATGAATGGGCGGATAGATACTCAAGCGGCGACCAGCTTCATTTCCGTTGGATACCATAATGCTTCCATTGCGTGCAATAAGGGCTTCGCAGGTAGTAATTCCTGCATCCGCGGCATCAAGCTGTTTATCGGACGTATAAATTGGGAAGCCATACTGCCCTAACAACGCTTGTACTTCATGCTCCCAAGCCAAAATCTTTTTTATCTGTAGCTTTTCGGCTAAAAGTATCAAATTTTCAACAAGCGAGATCTCCCCATCACAATATACAAAATTACCCGCAACTTGTGTAAACTCCCGTGCGAATGTGACATCCAAAGGTTCCTCCTCATCTTTATAAAGCGGAGAGTCCTCAAAGTCAATATGTGGATTCTCTCGTTTCTGCAACAAAGCCTGACGAATCTTTTTTAGCATTCGCTCTTTAGCTGTGGTATTTCGAATATTCATGTATATAACCCTTAAAAGTGAAGCTTAAGATTTTTAGGCTTCACTCATTAATGGGGCAAGCAATGCGCCCTTACCCTTCTGACTTTGTGTCGTTGTTATTACTGTCCTGCGGCAGTTTCAACGGTAAATCAGTTTGCGGAACGCCACCTCCGTCCGCTCCACCATTTACAAATTCGTCATAAGTGGTACGGTTTTCAAACGGACGTTTTCCCAAAATTTGTTCCAAATCGCTTTGAAACAGAATTTCTTTCTCCAACAATTTCTCTGCGATTTTGATAAGACCATCCTGCTTCTCCAATAAAAGCTGTTTAGTCCGCTCGTATACCGCGGCAATTAAATTCCTCACTTCTTGGTCAATTAATTCTGCCGTTTGATCGGAATATGGCTTTTGGAATTGCGCTTCGCCAGAACTATCGCGAAAAGATAGATTTCCCACTTTGTCGTTCATACCATACACCGACACCATCGCATACGCTAGTTTTGTGATCCTTTCCAAATCATTTTGCGCTCCGGTACTGATTCGTCCGAAAGTAATATCTTCTGCTACTCGCCCTCCCAGTGTCATGCACATGCTGTCCAACAATTGTTCCGTCGTATATAAAAATTGTTCTTTCGGCAAGTACTGCGCATAACCTAACGCGGCTACACCCCTCGGAACGATAGAAACCTTAACCAAGGGATCAGCGAATTCCAGGAACCATCCAGAAATAGCGTGTCCAGCTTCGTGGTAAGCTACGATTTTCTTCTCTTCAGGAGATATAATTTTGTTTTTCTTTTCAAGTCCTCCGATGACCCTATCAATTGCATCTTGGAAATCCTGCATCGAAATCGACGTTTTGTTTTTTCGCGCGGCAATCAATGCTGCTTCGTTACACACGTTCGCAATCTCTGCACCTGCAAAACCAGGCGTTTGTGCCGAAAGCTTTTTCGCATCCACTTCCTCCGAAAGCTTCAAAGGCTGTAAGTGTACTTTAAATATCTCTTCACGTCCAATCAAATCTGGTTTATCAATAGAAATCTGCCTGTCAAATCGTCCCGGGCGCAATAACGCTTGATCTAATACATCTAAGCGGTTTGTAGCAGCCAATAGAATAACGCCTAAGTTCGTGCCGAAACCATCCATTTCTACCAGCAATTGGTTCAACGTGTTTTCACGTTCGTCATTCCCACCCATAACCGAATTTTTACCACGGGCGCGCCCAATTGCGTCAATTTCATCGATAAATATAATACAAGGAGCTTTTTCTTTTGCCTGTTTAAATAAATCTCGTACACGAGACGCTCCTACACCTACAAACATTTCCACAAAATCCGATCCTGACAAAGAGAAGAAGGGAACCTGAGCTTCTCCTGCAACAGCTTTTGCCAGCAATGTTTTACCAGTACCCGGAGGGCCTACAAGCAAAGCTCCCTTTGGAATCTTTCCTCCTAAATCGGTATATTTTTTTGGATTTTTAAGAAAATCCACAATCTCCATGACCTCTGTCTTTGCCTCTTCCAGTCCCGCAACATCGTTGAACGTGATGTTTATTTGAGATTCTTTATCAAAAAGCTGGGCTTTAGATTTTCCGATATTGAATATCGCACCTCCACCAGTACCGGCACCACCTCCCATACGGCGCATCAATAACATCCATATGGCCACAATAATTAATAACGGAAGCATAAACGAAATAAACCAACCCGCCCACGGATTAGATCTATTTTCATAATGCGGCTCAATACGGGCTTGATCTTCTGGTAATCCTGCTTGTGAATTTTTCAATTTCTCATTTAGAATCACATCAGACGGTTCCGTAAACCTATATTGAGGCCCCACATCAGGGGATAACAACAGCGCATTGGGACTAGGGGCTACGTTTTTATATTTATCGTCTTTAAGCTTATCTTTTTTAATATATACTTCAACCTCCACCAAATCATTGCTCTTAACAGCAACCAGCTTTTCGACATCGCCAGCTAACAATATCTCTTTCTCAAACTTTGAATAGGTAATTTCTTCGGTATTATCGCTACTAAAAAAGTACTGCAACCCAAAGAATCCGAGGATAATCAATATCCATAACCACATCATGTTAAATTTGGGTGGAACAGGAGTTACTTTTTTACTTGGAATTTTCTTCATTACAATCTATTATATCTATTTTCTCTTACTTTTAAACTTTTACGCGCTTTGATACGATTCTACTTGAGCGTCCCCCCATAAATCCTCTATGCCATAATGGCTCCTTTTTTCCGTTTTAAAGACATGGACGACAACATCTACAAAATCCAACAAAATCCATTCACCATTGCTATGACCTTCTTTTCTCCACGGTTCTTGCCCAAAGGCCTTGTAAACCTCCTCTTCTACGCTATTTGCTATTGCGTTGATTTGTGTTGCAGAATCCGCATGGCAGATAACGAAATAATCGGATAAGGTGGCATTAACGTTTCTCAAATCCATCCGCACAATATCATTGCCTTTTTTCTCTTGCATTCCGTATATTACTACTTCGGCAAGTTTTCCTGACAAAGCCTTTTTTTTATCTTTATTCATTAAAAAATGTTAGTTTTGAACGATATTTATGTCTTTAAATATTTTTCCCTTGCAAAATAATACATTTTCCCGACTTTACCTTAGACAAAATTTAATTGTATTGGAAGAGGTAACGTCTACCAACGATTATTTAAAGGAACTTTTGTCAAATATTAAGCCACTTCCCGAAGCAACTGCCATTATGGCAATCCATCAGGTGGCAGGAAAAGGCCAACGGGGAAACTCCTGGTTCAGTAAACCTGCTGAAACATTGAATTTAAGTTTTTCCTTATACCCAAAGGACTTCCTTATACACCAATCGTTTAATTTAAATATGCTCGTTTGTTTGGGCATCCAGCGTTGGGTATCAACATTGCTTCCCAATGCACAGATTAAATGGCCCAATGATATTTATGTCGGCGGTAAGAAGCTATGTGGTGTATTAATCGAAAACCAACTATCTGGTCCCCGTATTCATTCCAGCGTAATTGGCATCGGTGTAAACATAAAACAACAAGCCTTCCCTCCAGTTATACAACATAAGGCCACCTCATTTTACATCGAAAAACCGGTGATATCAACAGAACCCCTTGAACATCATGCACTGTCGCTTCTTTCAACGATAATGACCTTATATGAAAACATCGATCTAAATGATACACAACAATTATTGGAAGCTTACAACAGCTGTTTATTTAGAAAGGGAATTCCCGCGTATTATGAAATTGCAGGGGAAAGCTTTCTAGGTATCCTTCAAGGTGCTGAAAGTGATGGTAAATTAAGTATACTGATCAATGGTAAAGAGCGACTATTTGATCTTAAAGAAGTTAGCTTTAAGTAATAGCACTTAAACCCCCGCCATCAGGGGTTATTTATAAAGGAAATATATCATATAATTTACTTGTATATAGCTTATACGCTGCCTATATTTGGGCATATTTTCATTCGCATTAGGTAAAATTAAACCTTACAGGATGGAAGCAGTCTTATAATTAGCATTAAAAAGTAACTTATTAGCATGAAAAAATTAAGTTTATTAATTGTAGCGGTGTTGTTTATCATGGCTAACGTTGACGCTCAGATATTGAACCCAGTAAAATGGAGCGTTGCTTCGAAAAAACTAAATGACAAAGAAGCTGTTGTATTTATCAAGGCAAATATCGACAACGGTTGGCATATATATGGTCTGCAAGTTCCTGATGGTGGACCAATTTCAACAGCGTTTACATTTTCGCCTTCGAATAACTACAGCTTGAACGGCAAAGTTGCGGCTCCAGCGCCAAAATCAAAATTCGAGAAAGACTTTGATATGAATGTCCCATATTACACCAAAGAAGTTATTTTCCAACAGAAAGTGAAGTTAAAGAATGGCCAACCTGTCGTAAAAGGCGTAGTGGAATTTATGGTTTGTGATTCGGAAAGATGTTTGCCTCCCGATGAGTATGCCTTTACCGTCACAATTAAGTAGTATTCTTGGAATAAGAAATGATAAGGCGGTAAGTTTACTGCCTTTTTTTTATTTTAGCGACTTATCTAATAAGCTATGCGTTCATTATTTAAGCATTTTATAGCCCTACAACTTTTAGCATTTTTCCTATGTTATTTGTCATTTGCACAACAAGATAGCTTAATCTCGTTTGATGATATAGAATTTGTAGACGGTTCTGCTGGATCGGAGGACGACACCCTGCTGGAAGTTCCTGATGACCTGATGTTCGGGGAGGGCACGACAGACGGGGAGATGGAGGCTGATGCG
>NZ_PVBS01000005.1 GCF_002980575.1 Sphingobacterium gobiense | reverse complement strand
TTCCCATTCCGAACAGAGCAGTCAAGCCCGCCAGAGCCGATGGTACTGCCGTAAAAGGTGGGAGAGTAGGTCGGTGCCGGTTTTTATACGGAGCCCCTTCAGATTTCTGAAGGGGCTTTTTTTGTTTGGAACATGCCGTTGCTCATCATGTAATACTCGTTACTAATTATTACTTTTGCATAATCGCTTTATCATTTCACGGATAATCTATGATAAAAAAAGAAACCATTGAGAAAGTTTTAGATGCAGCTAGGATAGAAGAGGTAGTAGGCGACTTCGTGGATTTAAAGAAGCGTGGAACGTCCCTCATTGGTAATTGCCCTTTTCATAACGAAAAAACACCATCTTTTCATGTATCGGTACCCAAAGGTATTTATAAATGCTTTGGTTGTGGTGCAGGGGGAGATGCACTTAAATTTGTTATGGAATTGGAGAAGTATTCCTATCCCGAGGCCATACGTTATTTAGCAGACAAGTATAGTATCCCGGTAGAGGAAGTTGAACGTTCTCCCGCGCAGCTTGCGGCTCAAGATAAGCGAGAAAGCTTATATGTGCTTAGCGCGTGGGCAGGAAAGTATTTTAAAGAACAACTCTGGAACACCCCGTCAGGGCAAAGTATAGGATTAACTTATTTTAAGGAACGAGGTTATCAGGAGAGTATCATAACTAAATTTGACTTAGGTTATTCTCCCGATCAATGGACGGCTCTTTCAGAAGCCGCTGTCGAAAGTGGTTTTCATAAAGATTATCTAAAAGAGATTGGACTTGCCATTGAACGAGATGATAACAGTCTTTACGACCGTTTTAGGGGGCGGGTTATCTTCCCTATTCATAACTTAACAGGACGTGTCATCGGTTTTGGTGGGCGTACGTTGAAGACAGAAAAAGCTGTTCCCAAATATGTTAATTCGCCCGAAAGTGATATATATCACAAATCAGATGTTCTGTACGGTCTTCATTTTGCGAAGAAAGCAATTAAGGATAACGACGTATGTTATCTGGTGGAAGGCTATGCTGACGTTCTATCTATGCATCAAGCCGGAGTAGAAAATGTGGTGTCTTCTTCTGGTACTTCTTTAACCTCCGGCCAAATTCGCCTTATTTCTCGCTTCACGAATAACGTTGTTATTTTGTATGATGGGGACGCTGCCGGCATCAAGGCATCTTTACGCGGAACGGATATGCTGCTCGAAGAAGGGCTCAACGTGAAAGTGTTGTTGTTTCCAGATGGAAACGACCCTGATTCTTATATCCAGAGATACGGCTCTACGGCATTTAAAGAATATATTGCTAAGCATCAGGAAGATTTTATTTTTTACAAAACAAATATCTTATTAAAAGATACGGACGGGGATCCGATTAAACGTGCAGAGGTCATTAGAGAAGTCGTAGAGAGTATTGCTTTGATACCTGATGAGATAAAGGTTTCGGTCTTTATCCAACAATGTTCGCATTTGCTAGATATTGAAGAGCGTGTATTACTGACCGAGTTGAATAAGATACGCATTCAGAAGGCAAGAGCACAGGATAGAAAGGTACAGCAGGCAACTAAGACTTTCAATGAGGATGCTCCGGTGGATACACCGCCTGCTGATTTCTTTTTGACTGATGACGAGCGTACTCAAGGAACGTCCTCAGCAGGAGAAGAGACACAGGCTACTACATCCGACACCTTGCAGGAAAGAGAAATTGTGCGTATTTTATTGATTTACGGTTCCGAGCCTGCTGTATGGGAGGGTGATGGAGATATTCCCGTAGCTCCTTTGCTCTTAAATGCTTTAGACGATATTACTTTTGAAGATAGAGCAAGCGCATTTATTGTTGATACGTTTAAACAGAAAGCAGAACATTTTGAGATTCCAGATACAAAGTATTTCTTCTCACACGAAGATAAGGATGTACAAGATTTAGCTATTACATGCGTGACTACGCCCTATGAACTTAGCCCGAATTGGAACGATGAGAAGCGAAAAATTTATGTCCGCGAAGAGCGGGAGCATCTTCAAGAACTTACTATGCAGGCCATTTATCGCATAAAGAAAAGGAAAGTGGAGAAAGAAATGGTCAGAATTAGAGAAGAATTGAAGACAACAGTTACTGGAGAAGATATCGAGATTTTATTAGCCAAATATCAAAAGTTGAAAGAGGCAGCGAAGGTGTTGGGAGATTTTTTGGGAAATATTGTAGTGAAATAGTTGGTGGGTAGAGGTTGTCATTTTATTTCTGTAAATTGGCTGCGCAATACGGAAGAACAATGAAAGTAAATAATATTCTAGTTTTTATGGCGGTTGTTATCGTGTTTATGACAGGATGTAAATCGCAGAAAAAATTTGAGTTTTTGTCACCCAAATCCGGTGAAACAATTATTCTTGGACAAAAGGTTGCCGTGCGTATGCACTTTCCGGATAGTACACTTGATTCTGTCGTGTATTCGGTAGATGGACAGGTTATTGAAAGGAAGCAGGATACGACACAGGTTCTTTTAGATACAGAATCCATTGGTCTTGGAGCACGTAATTTGGTGGCCAAACTCTACAGAGAAGGAAAAGAGGATGTAGCATTTAGTAATGTAACTATCTTACCAGAGTCACCGCGTCAATATACGTTCGAAGTTGTCAATGAATATTCCCATGATACAACGGCGTTTACGCAGGGTCTGGAGTTTGAGAATGGTTTTTTGTATGAATCCACCGGTGCTGGAAATGATTTAATAACGTCGTTGAGGAAGGTAGAGCTTACCACTGGAAAGGTTATACAGAAGAAAGAAATCACAGGTACCGATGCGTCTGGCGAACCTTATTTCGGTGAGGGAATGACGATTGTAGGAGACAAGATTTTGATGCTAACGTGGCGTAATAAGCTGGGGTATGTGTTTAATAAAGATACGTTTGAGCAGATTGGAACATTTAGTTATCAGCAAAGCACACAAGGGTGGGGATTATGCTACGACGGAAAAAAACTTATAAAGACGGATAGTTCCAATAAATTATATTTTCTAGATCCTAATACTTATCAGGAAATGGGTTTTATTCCTGTTTATGACCATAATGGTGCTGTTGATTACATTAATGAATTAGAGTATATTGACGGAAAAGTCTATGCCAATATATATGGAAAAGATATAGTGGTTATCATCAATCCTGAGACAGGTGCAGTTGAAGGACAGATAAACTTTGTAGGCCTGTATAAGAATGCGAAGCGAGGAGCCGTAGATGAGGAAATGAATGGAATTGCTTATGACGAGATAGGTAAGCGATTATTTGTTACTGGTAAACAGTGGGACAAACTCTACGAGGTTAAAATCATAGAACGCTAAAAGGAATACGATTTTCTTACTATATTTTTTAAGGAGTAAAAGTTTCTTTTTCAACTGAAAATTCTATGTTTTTATTTAATATCAAAACGTCTTTCGATAGTTGTTCCTCCAATCTATCCGGATAAAGTATGCCATGCAAATGATCTATTTCATGTTGAAAAATGATAGCCGTAAACCCCTCAATCAATTCTTCGACCGGACTGCCTGTTTTGTTATTTATATACTGAATTTTGATGGCGTAATGACGAATAATGTCTTCTTTTCTATCTGGAATAGAGAGGCAACCTTCTGTCCCTTTTCTCAAAAGTTGTGAATACCAGATAATTTGCGGATTAATATAGAACTCGAATGGCTGATCGATTTTATCAAAACGCTGAACCCAAATAAGGTTTCTATTAATACCTACCTGGGGCGCGGCAATGCCGACACCCTGATGACTAGGATGTTGTACGGTAGCAAGCATTCGATTGCGAAGAACATCTAATAAAGGAGCATCGTATTGAACTTCGGTTGACGATTTATAGAGCGTTATCTTTTCTTTTGCGACGGTTGTTTGCAATACATGCATTTTTTCGTCTATTTCACCCGATAATATTAGTCTATTTTCTTTTTTTGTGAAGTATCTGTCCATACCAGCTGTTGAGCTTCTTGACTTTTTTATGCTTATGTTGCTGAAACCAAACCTACATAAATTCATTTTCATATACAATATAATACGACGGCTTATGTTTTTAGATGGGAAGAGGTACCCAGTAAAAAGCTCGTTAAGGATTCGTATTTTTGTATTCAAAATAAATAGATATGCGCATCATGGCTTTTGATTACGGGACGAAAAGAATAGGCATTGCGGTTACAGATCCGATGCAGCTTATTGCAACTTCCTTAACGACCATTCATCCGGAAGAGATTTGGACGTTTTTAACAGATTACCTCCGAGAAGAAAAGATAGAAACATTTGTCGTGGGTAAACCGTTACAGATGGATGGAACGGCGTCACAATCAGCGCAACATATTGTTGGTTTTATGCGGAAACTAAAGAAAGTCTATCCTAGTATCCCCGTCGTCGAAGTTGATGAACGCTTTACTTCTAAAATGGCTACCAGAGTTATTGCTCAAAGCGGTGCAAAAAGGAATAAGCGACAAGAGAAGAACCTGGTCGATACTGTATCGGCAACTATCATTCTACAAACTTACATGGACTCCAAAACATTTTTATAAACAATGGCATTAAGAGATATTTCATTTTTCAACGAGGACGTTGATTATAAAATTAAAGACAAACAAAAAATACGGGAATGGATTGGCGTCACAGTTGCGACAGAAGGGTTTGATCGTATCGGCGAATTGAATTTTATTTTGTGTTCAGATGCCTTTCTGCTGGAAATTAATAAACAATATTTAAACCACGATACGTATACCGATATCGTGACATTTGATTCTTCGGAAGAGGATAGTATAATTTCGGGTGATATTTTTATATCGGTCGAAAGAACAAGGGAAAATGCGTTGAAGTTTGGCGTATCAGAACGAGATGAACTGCATCGTGTTATTATTCACGGGATATTGCACCTATGTGGATATGTGGATAAGAAAAGAAACGATAAAGAATTGATGACAATCAAGGAAAACGAATATTTAGGCAAACGAATGTTTTAAGGAACGAAGCATGTAAATAGAAAAAGGGAAATCATCAGATTTCCCTTTTTCTAAAGCCGATGAGACTTAAAACCTTTCGAACTGAGAGAAAAAGAAATTACTTTCGATTTCCGCATTTTCATTCGAATCTGATCCGTGAACGGCATTCGCATCGATTGATTTTGCATATTTATTACGGATAGTCCCTTCTGCTGCCTCTGCTGGATTTGTAGCGCCGATGAGTTTACGGAAATCCTCTACAGCGTTATCTTTTTCTAAAATAGCAGCGACGATCGGTCCTGATGTCATAAAGTTAACCAACTCACCATAAAAAGGCCTTTCTTTATGCACGGCATAGAAATCGCCGGCAGTTTTTTTCGTGAGCTGAATGTATTTCATAGCGACAATTCTAAAGCCATCAGCGATAATATCATTTAAGATAGCGCCGATGTGACCGTTTGCTACTGCATCTGGCTTAATCATCGTAAAAGTTCTATTTGTTGCCATATTGATAATTTTTGTGTAAAGATAGGGAATTAGAGGAAAGATGAAAAGCAGCAAAAATATAAACCTAAAAAAATTTGTTTTATCCGAGAGACTTATTATATTTGTTATGCTTGCATAGTAATATAAATCGGATTATGTCTCAAGACAACACTATAGATTATTTTTTGAAAACCTGTTGGCAAACAGTTGCTAACAAGTACAATGTTATTGCCTCACAATTTGGGTTCACCCAAGCTGCCGGTTATATTTTAATCAATATACATAAAGAAGGTGCCTCAGTTTCTCAAATTGCAAACGCCACAGGTGTAAAAACAACATCGCTGTCGCGTGTACTAAACAATTTAGAAGCGTTAGGGTTTATCTATAGAGAGGTAAATGCATCCGATAAACGATCGGTAAAAGTATATTTGACGCCCTTAGGTGTCGAAAAGCGAACGTTGGCAAAAGATGTTGTTAGGAACTTTAATGAGTTTTTAGAGTCTCGGATTCCCGAAGAAGAACGTGTACAATTGATTCAGTCATTACAGAAAATCAACACGTTGGCAGCAACTTACCAACTGGACAAAGAGGAAAAGGCTAAAGATATTAGATGTTAGTTAGACGCTATGCAGGAATCTCCACATTAACATCTAAATACTAAATTTTATTAAAATGAATAGACGTATTAAGAAAGTCGCTGTTTTAGGTTCTGGAGTTATGGGCTCGCGGATTGCTTGTCACTTCGCGAACATTGGTATAGAGGTGCTCTTGCTGGATATTGCGCCACGGGAACTCTTACCGCAGGAGGAAGCTAAGGGATTGACATTGGAAAGTGCGGTCGTCCGGAATCGTATAGTGAACAACTCACTGGATACGGCGTTGAAAACCAACCCATCGCCCATATATAGTAAACGCTACGTGAAGCGTATACGCACGGGAAATTTTGAAGACGATATGTCCGCTATTGCTACATGCGACTGGGTCATCGAAGTGGTTGTCGAACGACTGGATATCAAAAAATCCGTTTTCGAACAAATAGAACAACACCGAAGAACAGGCACGTTAATCACCTCCAATACTTCTGGTATTCCCATCCATCTGATGACCGAAGGGAGATCAGATGATTTTAAAGCACATTTTTGTGGGACGCATTTTTTCAACCCGCCGCGCTATCTGGAACTGCTGGAGATTATCCCTACTGCTCATACGAAGCCAGAAGTCATTGACTTTTTAATGCATTTTGGAGATAATATGCTCGGGAAAACCGTTGTATTATGTAAAGATACGCCGGCTTTTATCGGAAATCGTGTAGGGGTCTATTCTATGCTAGCGTTAACACATCTCGTGGAGCAAATGGGTTTGTCTGTAGAAGAGGTTGATAAATATACCGGACCGGCGATGGGGCATCCCAAATCTGCCACATTCCGTACGGCGGATGTTGTAGGTTTGGATACGTTGGTTAATGTCGCGCAGGGGTTGACGGAAAATGTCCCTAACGACGAGGCGAAAGCAGTTTTCCAGCTACCCTCCTATATTAACAAAATGGTAGAGAAAAAATGGCTGGGCGAGAAATCAAAACAAGGTTTTTATAAAAAAGTAAAAGACGATAAAGGCAATTCAGTCATTCTTGTGCTGGATTTAAAGACGTTGGAATACAGAGAACAAGAGAAAGTTAAGTCAGAGACCCTAGAGGCAACCAAGCCTGTAGAAGACATTCGTAAACGGATGAAAGTATACGAACAAGGTACCGATAAAGCAGGCATATTGTTCCGCGCGATGCATTATCCGTTATTTGAATATGTCTCCCACCGTGTTCCGGAGATTACCGATGACTTTTATCGGATAGATGATGCTATGCGTGCTGGTTTCGGTTGGGAACTGGGCCCGTTTGAGGTCTGGGATGCACTGGGGGTGCGGGAAACTATCGAAAAGATTCAGAAAGAGGAAAAAGGATTGCCGGGACAGCAAGGCGAAGTAGCCCAGTGGGTACATGATATGCTGGAAGCTGGACACGACTCTTTTTATAAAGTGCAAGACGGTGTAAGACATTACTACGATATAGCCTCGAAGTCTTACAAACCGATGCCAGGAGCCGAAAATTTAATTGTTTTAGATCATATTCGGGACACAAAAACCATTTGGAAGAATTCGGGTGTAACTATTACGGATTTGGGTGACGGTATTGTCAATTGTGAGTTTCATACCAAGATGAATACAATCGGTGGAGATGTGATTCAGGGAGTTAATAAAGCGATTGATTTAGCCGAAAAAGAATACCGGGGCCTTGTTATTACGAACGATGGAAAAAATTTTTCGGCAGGTGCTAATATCGGAATGATTTTCATGATGGCGGTCGAACAGGATTATGATGAACTGAATATGGCGGTGCGTATGTTCCAAAATACGGCTATGCGGATTCGTTATTCCTCTATTCCCGTAGTGGTTGCGCCATTCCAGCTAACGCTAGGTGGCGGATGTGAATTTTCGATGCATGCTGATTTCGTACAATTGCATGCGGAGACCTATATGGGCTTAGTAGAGTTCGGCGTTGGTGTTATCCCTGGTGGCGGTGGCTCTAAGGAGTTTGCCCTTCGCGCCTCAGATGAATACAAGCCAGATCAAATTGTACAGAACACGTTAAAGGAACGCTTCTTAACGATAGGGCAGGCGAAGGTATCGACTTCTGCTGTAGAAGCTGCGGAGCTCGGTTACTTGCGGGAGGGCAAATATGCCATTACGATGAATCGCAAGCGGTTGTTGGCGGATGCTAAAGCAAAAGCTCTGGAGCTTGCGAATGCTGGATATATACAGCCGGCTCCACGAACGGACATTAAAGTGCTCGGAAATCAAGGACTCGGAATTGTATATGTAGGAGCATCTTCCATGCGGGAAGGGAATTATATATCCGACCATGATAAAAAAATTTCCGAAAAGTTGGGATGGGTGATGTGTGGTGGAAATCTGTCAGAACCTACCGAAGTCTCCGAGCAATACTTACTCGATATGGAACGAAAAGCGTTTCTAGAATTATGCGCGGAGCGGAAAACGTTAGAACGAATACAACATATGTTGACAAAAGGGAAACCTCTTAGAAATTAGTAGAAACATGGAAGCATACATTATAGCAGGATACCGCACAGCAGTAGGGAAGGCTCCGAGAGGTGGCTTTCGTTTCATGCGTGCCGACGATTTAGCGGCAACAGTTATCAAACACTTGGTGACAACAATGCCACAATTGGATGTGACGAAAATTGATGATGTCATTGTGGGCAATGCCATGCCGGAGGCGGAACAGGGGTTAAATGTGGGACGTCTGATTTCGTTGATGGGACTGGATACGGATAAGGTACCAGGTGTAACGGTGAATCGGTACTGTGCATCAGGATTGGAAACTATTGCTACCGCTACAGCGAAGATTAAGTCCGGTATGGCCGATTGTATTGTTGCTGGTGGGGTGGAAGTCATGTCAGGTATGCCCTTTGGCGGTTGGAAAATTGTGCCAAACCCAGTAGTAGCAAAACACCATCCCGATTGGTACTGGGGGATGGGGTTAACAGCGGAAGCCGTAGCAAAAGAATATCATGTTTCGCGTGAAGATCAGGATGCCTTTGCATTAAGATCACATCAAAAAGCGATCGCAGCGATTAAAAATGGACATCTAAAAGACGGTGTTGTGCCGATTACAGTTACCGAAAATTATCTAAAGGATAATAAAATTGCTACACGTGAATACATAGTAGATACAGATGAAGGGCCGAGAGCCGATTCTTCTGCTGAAGTGTTAGCAAAATTAAAGCCGGTATTCGCGACAGGCGGTTGTATTACGGCGGGGAACTCGTCTCAAACATCCGATGGTGCAGCCTTTGTTATGGTGGTGTCAGAAAAAATGCTAAAAGAATTAGATGTTAAACCGATAGCACGTTTAGTGAGTTATGCAGTAGCTGGAGTACCGCCACGTATTATGGGAATAGGCCCAATATCCGCTATTCCAAAAGCATTGGAAATGGCGGGATTGCAAACAGAAGACATAGACCTTATCGAACTGAATGAAGCATTTGCTTCTCAATCCTTAGCCGTTATCCGGGAATTAGGGTTGGATGAAAGAAAAGTGAACGTCAATGGCGGAGCAATTGCTTTAGGGCATCCCTTGGGCTGTACAGGAGCTAAATTGACGGTACAGATCTTGAACGAGCTAAAGCGCCGTGAGAAAAAATACGGTATGGTGACGATGTGTGTAGGAACGGGACAAGGAGCAGCAGGGATATTTGAGATGTTAGATTAAGGGATATAAACAATGGAAACAAAAGCTATTAAAGGCGGGGAATTCGTGATCCGCGAAACTCCTTATACGGATGTTTTTATTCCGGAAGAGTTTGATGAAGAAGCGAAAATGATTCGCCAGACTTGTTTGGATTTTCTTGACGCGGAAGTGTTGGATAAGCTGGACAGAATTGACGCACAAGAAGAAGGTTTAATGCAGCACCTTTTAGATAAAGCCGGAGAGCTGGGGCTATTGGGTGTGTCCATCCCTGAGCAATACGGAGGATTTGGCAAAAACTTCAATACTTCTATGTTAGTTGGAGAGGCAGTAGGTGGCGGCTATTCTTTTGCCGTGGCACTGTCGGCACATACCGGTATCGGCACTTTACCCATATTATATTACGGAAACGAAGTCCAAAAAGAAAAATACATTCCTAAGTTAACCTCAGGAGAATGGAAAGCTGCCTATTGTTTGACCGAACCTAACGCGGGATCCGATGCCAATTCGGGCCGATCTTCGGCGAAATTAAATGCGGAAGCTACACATTATCTTCTCAATGGACAAAAAATGTGGATTACAAACGGCGGATTTGCCGATGTATTCATTGTATTTGCAAAAATTGATGACGACAGAAACCTCAGTGCTTTTATTGTAGAAAGAGATTTTGGGGGAATTACGATGAATCCCGAAGAACACAAGATGGGTATCAAAGGGTCGTCAACAAGACAAATATTCTTTAATGATTGTCCTGTTCCAGTAGAGAATCTGTTGTCTGAAAGGGAAAACGGCTTTAAGATTGCCGTTAATATTCTAAATATTGGACGCATTAAATTAGGCGCCGCTACTATTGGTTCTGCTCGTTCTGTTGTTACACAGGTCGTAAAATATGCCAATGAACGTGTACAGTTTAATTTGCCTATATCCAAGTTCGGGGCCATTCGTCACAAATTGGCTGAAATGGCTATTCGTTTATACGCTAATGAATCGGCAGCTTATCGAGCAGGACAAAATATTGATGATGCTTATGCTGCACTTGTCGCAGACGGAATGGACGAGGCAAAAGCCAAGCTGAAAGCCACAGAACAGTTTGCCATAGAATGTGCGATTATCAAAGTATGGTGCTCTGAGATGTTGGATTATGTTGTCGACGAAGGTGTACAGGTATATGGAGGTATGGGTTACTCAGCTGAAGCTCCGATGGAGAGAGCTTACAGGGATTCACGGATTAATCGGATTTTCGAGGGTACAAATGAAGTGAATCGCTTGTTGGTAGTGGATATGTTGTTAAAACGTGCTATGAAAGGAGAGCTCGATTTGATGGGGGCTGCAACGGCTGTTGCAAACGAACTGATGGCTATTCCTGACTTCGGAGAAGAAGATACCGCTGTTTTTTCTGCTGAAAAGAAAATCATTGCAAACATGAAAAAAGCCGGTTTAATGGTAGCGGGTGCTGCAGTACAGAAACTGATGATGAGCCTATCGAAAGAGGAGGAGATATTGATGAATATTGCAGATATTATTGGTTATGTTTATGTGGCAGAATCGATATTATTGCGGGCTGAAAAGATTTATCATACGCAAGGGGAGGATGCCGCTGCTCTCCCGTTAGACATGGCGAGGGTGTATCTATATACGACGTTGGATAAAGTATCTACAGCCGGAAAAGAAGCACTTTACGCCTTTGCGGAAGGGGATGAGTTAAAGATGATGCTGGTTGGTCTACGCCGGTTTACGAAAGCTGAGCCACTCAATACAAAAGAAGCGCGCCAGCGTATTGCGAAGAAAATGATCGAAGAAAATAAATATTGTTTTTGAGACATTGTTTTGGTTGATTTAGCCTGTCACGGTGTACGTGGCGGGCTTTTTTGTTTTTTTAAATAAAATCTACTTATTAGGTAGACTTTATGAAAATGTTTTTATATTTGTCCTGTTCGTTTCAATTGGCGTTGGCAACGATAGTATAAAAAAGAGTAAAGACACAGAAAAGGGAAACAGCAATGTTTCCCTCCTGCGTTCGATAAGTAAATTACAAGTTCAATTGGCGTTGGCACTTGTTAGTATTCACTATTAAACACCCGAAAATATGAAAAAATACGGAGTATTACGATACTCAGCGGCTTTATTGTTTGTTTTTTTAGTCAAACAGAACCTATTTGCACAATTTCAACCTCAACCGATCATTAACGCAACTTTAGAAGGCGTTGTTGTTGATTCCGTTTCCAAAGAACCAATAGAAGGTGCTACGATTCAACTGGAGGGCGTTACCCATAACGTGCGCACCGACCGCAATGGAAAATTTATGTTTGTTACTGGTCAGAAATTACCATTCACATTGATTGTCACGGTTGTAGGGTATGAGCAAGAAAGAATTGTTGCGAATACCTCACCGGTTAGAATAGCGTTATCGCCTAAACAGGAAACGTTAGATCAGGTTATCGTAACATCGCGACGAAGAAGAGAACAGCTTCAGGATGTGCCCATTCCGGTTTCTACAGTGAGGGCAAGTACCATAGAAGATGCGGGAGCGTTTAATGTTGCTAGAATTAAGGAAATCATCCCAACGGTGCAACTTTACTCTTCCAATCCACGTAATACGACTTTAAATATTAGAGGCTTAGGGTCTACATATGGTCTTACCAATGATGGTATCGATCCAGGCGTGGGATTTTATTTGGATGGCGTCTATATGGCACGTCCAGCTGCGACGGCCTTAGATTTTATTGATATTGAACAAATTGAAGTACTAAGAGGTCCACAGGGAACACTATTTGGTAAAAATACGACATCGGGGGCTTTTAATATAACCTCCCGTCAGCCTGAATTCATACCTAGCGCAAATTTTGAATTGAGCTATGGTAACTATGGTTATATACAAGCAAAAACTTCTTTAACTGGTCCCTTGGTTAAAAATAAGTTAGCTGCCCGTGTCTCTTTTTCAGGAACACAACGCGATGGAACTTTGTATAATGTTTATTCAGATCGTCAGATTAATGACATTAATAATCTGGGCGCTAGAGGGCAATTGTTATTCACGCCGAGTGACAATTTGAAAATATCATTAGCTGGTGACGTGACAGTACAACGGCCAGATGGATACGGTTGGGGTGTCGCCGGCGTTGTTGAAAACCAGCGATCAGCCTACCGGCAGTTCAATAAAATTATGGAAGACTTAGGTTATGAAATTCCTTACAAAAATGCTTTTGAACGAAAAGTCGATTTGGATACCCGTTCTAAGGCAGACAATGAATTAGGAGGTGTTTCTCTTAACGTGGATTATAAAATTGGAAATGGTACTTTGACATCTACATCTGCATGGCGCTATTGGAATTGGGTGCCGTTGAATGATAGAGACTATTTGGGTGTGCCTGCTTATACTATCTCGGCCGGAAATTCCGTGCATGATCAATGGTCGCAGGAATTTCGGTATTCCGGTAATATTGGTGAAAAAGTAAGTACTGTTGTAGGGGTTTTCGGCTTGTGGCAGGATTTGAGAACGGATCCAGTACATACGGAAGAGGCTGGAGAAGCTTTATGGCGTTTTCAACAAAACAATGCTTCCGCGACGGAATGGGCGCCAGGGCTGATCGATAGAGTGGGCATTCGCACCAAGTATGGTATTAAAAGTACAAGTTTGGCTGTTTTCTCCCAATTTGATTGGGCTATTACCTCCAAATTACATCTATTGCCGGGTTTACGATATAACTATGATAAAAAAGTAGCCGATTACGACCGTAAAAAATACATCGATAATACGATAGACTATACGCAGGAACAATTAGCAGCTGTGAACAGTATCTATTCTGATCAAACATTTGATGTAAATGCTGATGCTGGAAACCTATCTGGGCAATTATCACTTCAGTACAGATTTACCCCCCTTTACAACGCTTATGCAACATATTCTAGGAGTTACAAACCGATAGGCATCAACGTTGGCGGATTGCCGGTTATTGATGGGGAGGTAGCAACTGATTTAGCGGAAGTGAAACCAGAGTCTGTAAACCATGTGGAATTTGGTATAAAAACGAGTCCTCACCGAAATGCATTTTTGAATCTAACCACCTATCAGACAAATATTAAAGATTATCAAACACAAGTACAAACTCCGGATCCTGGAGTGAATAGGGGATACCTAGCCAATGCGGAGAAAGTACGGGTGCAGGGCATTGAACTGGATGGAAGTGTGAGACCTTGGGAGTTCTTGAGGTTGAACGGAGCATTGGCGTACACAGATGGTAAGTATGTGTCGTTCACCAATGCACCGGTTCCACTGGAAGAAGTCGGAGGTCCCCAAGCCTTTAAAGACGTTTCTGGAGGCGAGCTGCCGGGGATTTCAAAATGGTCCTGGTCACTGGCAGCCGAATTGACGGCAAAGGGGCGTTTGTTAGGGTTGGCAGGAAATTACTTTTTGGGAACAGATCTTTTTTATCGGTCAACATTCTCGTCCAGTCCATCACCGTCGCAGCACCTAAATATAGACGCCTATACATTACTCCATGCGCGTGTGGGATTCCGGGCGGCAAGCGGAGTATCTGTCATTGTGTGGAGCAGAAATTTGACGAATAAAGATTACTATGAGCAATTGCTCGCTGCTCCGGGTAATTTCGGGCAATATGCCGGGGTAATTGGCGATCCGCAGACCTATGGGATAACATTAAGATATAAGCTGAGATAATTTGTTGACGTACGTGGATAAAGGCACCTATTACGATTCAAATTCTTAAATTGCAGGTATAATACACTTGTCTTGAAAAAATATGATGCCATTATAATAGGCTCCGGGCCGAATGGATTTGCTGCAGCGATTACTTTGCAGCAACAAGGACTTTCTACGTTGATTGTGGAAGGTGCTGACACCATAGGAGGAGGTATGCGTACGAAAGAACTGACATTGCCGGGCTTTAAGCATGATGTATGTTCAGCTATACATCCTATGGCCATGGCTTCCCCCTTTATGCGTTCATTGCCCTTAAAAGAATACGGACTGGAATTTACGCAGGCAACTTACGCCGCGGCACATCCTTTTGACGACGGTGATTCTGCCCTATTATACAATAGTTTAGAAGCAACCGCACAAGATTTAGGTGTTGATGCGCACACTTATAAAAAATGGATTCTACCCATAATTGACCGATGGGAAAGTTTGGCGCTGGATACGATGGGGCCATTGCGTTTTCCTCGTCATCCGTTGGATTTGGCAGGCTTTGGGTTAAAGGCTTTAAAGCCGGCTACTTGGACAGCGGCATTATTTAAGACAAAAAAAGCAAAAGCATTGTGGGCGGGGATGGCTGCACATGGCATACAACCGCTTTCCAACTGGGCAACCTCTGCGATCGGACTGGTATTGATGGCCGTGGGGAATCGCTATGGTTGGCCTATTCCAAAAGGGGGTTCGCAGTCCATCGCGGATGCACTGGCCGCATATTATCTTTCGCTTGGAGGCGAAATGCAGACAGACTTGTCGGTCAACAATATAGCACAATTACCTGAACACACAACGCTGGTACTTAACATGAGCCCACGTCAGATTTTGCAATTGCAGAACACAGGGCTTTCCGACGGATACAGACGTTCACTGGAACGGTTCAAGCAGGGAATGGGCGTTTTCAAGATCGACTGGGCATTATCTGATCCTACGCCTTTTCGGGATATACGGTGTAAGCAAGCGGCTACTGTACACTTAGGCAATACTTTCGAGGAGATTGCAAATTATGAAAAGCATACGCACCAGGGTAAGATACTGCAAAAACCATTTGTATTGTTTGCCCAACCAAGCCAATTTGATCATTCTCGGGCGCCGGAAGGGAAACACACCGGATGGGCATATTGCCATGTTCCGAATGGATCTACAGTGGACTTTACAGCGGAAATGGAGACTCAGATAGAACGTTTTGCGCCCGGATTTAAGGACACCATCCTGGCTAAATCTACTATGAATACTGTTGATATAGAGGCATACAACCCGAACTATGTTGGTGGAGATATTAATGGGGGCTTGATGGATATCTATCAGTTGTATACCCGGCCGACGTTGTCTCTTACGCCGTACCGTACGTCGAATAAAAACATATATATCGCCTCTTCTTCTACACCTCCCGGGGGTGGAGTACATGGAATGGCAGGCGTCCATGCAGCCAGATTAATCTTAAAAGACCATTTTAATATAGATGTAAAGTTATGAGGAGATTTTATTTATAATAATCCTTATATTGTCCGTATCATTATTCAACTATTACATAAAATATCAAATGTCATCTTCTAAATTAGGTGTTGCCATCAGCGAAGACTGGGTTGTCGTGATACTCGGATTGGCGATTATTTTTTTAGCCCTGTGTGGCGTTGTGGTGCCCAAACCAGCTTTTTCTTGGGATACGACAGATGTACTCTTCGGTCAAGTACTTTCGGAGAGCAACCTATTGACTATCAGTATGCAATTTTTGTTGGTGTTCGTTACCACATTAGTAGGGGCTTTCTTGCTCGGGAAACCATTAAAGCCGCTATTAACCGTTTTTCCTTTCATTTTTGTATTAACCCTATTTGCATTGGTTTTAGCAGGCAATAGTACTGTGCGGGAGTATAATCTGGAAACTGTCATATTTAGCTTAGGTATCGGTTTGCTGATCAGTAATTTTTTTAACTTGCCTACATGGTTTAAAGAAGCGCTGTCTACTGAACTGTATGTAAAAATCGGCTTGGTGCTGTTAGGAACGACGGTTATTTTTAGTGAGATATTGAAAGCGGGAGCGCTAGGGCTGATTCAGGCTTTGGTCGTTGTGTTGTCGGTCTGGTATTTTGCCTTTTGGCTTTGTAAGAAATTAAAAATAGATCAGGAAATGGCGATGATGCTTTCGTCGGCTGTTTCGATTTGTGGGGTGTCGGCAGCTATTGCTACGTCAGGAGCCATTAAAGGCGATGCCAAAAAGCTATCCTATGTGGTTTCATTGGTGTTGATTACAGCGGTGCCAATGATGATTTTTATGCCCTACCTTGCCGATTGGATGGGCTTGTCGCAGGAGGTTACCGGCGCTTGGCTCGGTGGAAGTATAGATACAACCGGAGCGGTTGTTGCATCCGGCTCGTTGGTGGGTGAGCGCGCCTTAGAGATCAGTACTATCGTGAAATTTTCTCAAAATGTCCTGCTCGGTATTGCCGCGTTTGCTATCAGTATTTACTGGACGTATTCGCATTCTAAAAGTGCAGCGCATGCGGAGAAACCAACCTTAAAAATTATTTGGGAGCGTTTCCCGAAATTTGTAATAGGTTTCGTTTTTGCTTCCCTCTTATTTTCTTTTGTTATTAATCCCGAGCAAGTCGACGGCGTAAAAGCGGAATTGAAAAGTATACAAGGTTTGTGGTTTGCGTTGGCTTTTACATCGATAGGTTTGGAAACGAATTTTAAAGAGCTATTTGTGCATAATAACAAGAAACCGCTTTATGCGTTTCTAATCGCACAGGGATTCAATATTTTGGTGACCTTGGTAATCGCCTTGCTGTTGTTTGGGTAGATTATTAACGCAAAAGAAGCTGCCCCCATAAATTTTAGGCAGCCTTTGTGTTTAAGCTATGATTCTGCCACAATTCACTTATGTAACGTTAAATGCACCTACAATACTTGCTGGATGAAGTGCTCTGGAATTAATTAATAGATCCCTGCCTCGGGAGTTATTAAAGTACAAAACCGATAACCCAACGAAAACTACGCATCCCACGAATGGCGTGCAATCCACTTCTATTCGCTCCGCTTCGCGCCAGCCTTCCAACTGCGCACAATTAATTTCTATTTCTGTGTACGATACTATATGGTAGTCTGCTTTGGCGAAATCGATAGCCATGGCGTTTATGATAACAATCATCTTTCCGGCAGCGTCAAGAAATGTGATATCACGATCTTTTTTAAACTTCGGAATTTCTATAGCGAGTAAGTTGTTCTCGTTAAGTGATGATTCGATGTCAAAATTGAGAAAATCTTGCGTATTACTATTTTCATTGAACTGGAAGTTAGCTAGGCGGCTCAGTTTACCATGTTGAAGACACATTTTACCCGGTATTTGATCTGGGTTAGCCCGCATGGCACGCAGTATTTGTCCATTAAGCCGTCCCACCATATTGCTATCGTATAAGTTTAGGTGTGTGTCCGATAAAGCGGACCGGACAAAGCCTCCAGCATTGCTGGCTTGACCAAAATCCATAGAGGCTTTTTTGGTGGCGACAGTTTGCTTAGCCTTACGAGGTCTAGACTGTAGAATTTGTTGATTTCCAATTTTTCGTGCCACGAGATTTCCAGCTAAACCTCGAATTGCACCATTTGCTACTATTTTCATAACAGTGAAATTAATGAATCAAGTGTTTGTAAATCAAATAAATGTGAATTTTTAAGAAATTTGAAAAGCGTGTATGAGCGCTTTTGCGATTTTCGTAATCCCCTTTCGAGAACACTTTACCATTTTCGCAACGATTTGTAACAAGACAATTTTGATGTTGAAGAAGCATCGGGACAAACAGAAGGAACTTAAGGACATCAGAAGAGAGATGGGGAGTGACTTGTCACCAGACCCTGAGCAACTTGCCCCTGAAAAAAGATTGTCCGTATAATGATAGCGTGATGAATGCAAATTTAAACAGAAATATGTGGAATTATCGTGCAGTTAATATGGACTCAACATGGACTCATGGGCAATTTGGGGATAGGCTGTATTATACTTATCCGCATCCTAATTCTGCCTCGTCGTCGAGTTTACCTCGTTTCGTGGGGGATATTATTTCTTTATAGTTTTCTTATGGAATTTACTATCTTTCCGCATCCTCTAATTGGGTAATGGTGTATGGACGAAAAAGAACAACTCGTATATTATAAGCAGACGGGCGATTTGCAAGTATTAGGGAAACTATATACGCCCTATATGTCTTTGTTATACGGTGTATGTTTTAAGTACTTTCAGGAACAGACGGCGAGTCAAGATGCAGTTATGCAGATCTTTGAGCAACTAGTACACAAGCTTCGTATACATGAGGTAGATAATTTCAAAAGCTGGTTATATGTGTTTGCCCGAAATTATTGCTTGATGGAACTTCGAAAACAGAAAGGCAAAATGCATGTGGATATCGAAGAAAACATGTCTGAAAGTGAACAGAAGCTCGTAACAGAGGAGGAAACGAAATGGACGGAGGCTGATTTCGATAAGGTACACGACTGTCTGGCGTCTCTTTCCCCCGAGCAGTCAGTTTGCGTACGCCTGTTCTATCTGGATCAAAAATGCTACAAGGATATTACAGAAGAGACTGGATACGATTTGAATAAGGTGAAGAGTTATATTCAAAATGGGAAAAGAAACTTGAAAATTTGTATGGAGAGCGGGAAAAATGGAAAATAACTATCAACTGTCGAGAATACATAACTATATACACGGCTTAATGAGCCGGGAAGAAATGCACGCGTTAGAGCGGGAGGCGTTGGAAGATCCTTTCTTGCAGGATGCGATTGATGGGTATAAAATGCAGCAAGGAGTTGATGTGAAATCGTTGAGCCTATTGCAACAACGGCTTGAGCGTCGTATAACGGAGCATGCCCACCGCAAAAACAAGTTCTATTTTAGCTGGCAACGCTTGGCAATTGGGATGGTCGCCGCGGTGATGTTTATCACGGTGTGTATACTTTTATTAATTCGCCATCTTCCCAATAGACAACATTCGAATGTGACAGAAGTAGAATTGATGGATGAAACGCTGACACAGACGGTTGTACATGCGTTGCCTGCTGGTGATGCGCGACCGGTAGAGGGATGGAATGAATTTTCTGCATTTGTATCTGCGCATTATTCTGGTGTAAATACGGAAAAGCGCTTAGAGGTCCGCTTCAAAGTGGGGCAAGATGGGCTTCCGTATGACATACAGCCACAGATAGCTAGGAGCCAGCGAGTTTATGAAGAGATCATACAAATCTTACAAAAGGGACCCAAATGGGAGGGAAAAGAAGGGTATATTGAGATCGTGTTTCCGGAGTAATTTTTTGTTGTACTTTTTTTAGAAAAAAGTACGGAAAAAATCGTCGCTTCAAATCTTTGAGAATAGGGACAATTCTAAGAATGAGTTTCTACATGCCTCAAAAATTTGGATGCGACATTTCGTGTTAATGGGGGATGGTACAAATGTATAGCGTGTTAATTCTTCTTTATCATGATGAAATTACAGAATTCTTTCAGTTTCGAAGGTATCTACTAATATAAAGGTACAGAATTAAAGATAACGCGGATGTAGACACCTACGCGCGCGGCAGGCGGGCAAAAAGGGCCTTATATCGTTTTGCGGTCATTTTTCAGCAGGCTATTCCGTTAAAACAGCATGTTGTCTGAGCGGAGCGAGTTTCATACTGTTTAGGAATAGACAATGAAAAATAGCAAAACTATATCTAGCCTTGATTTTTCTCTCTTTTTATCAAGAAAAAGAGATTTAAAAAATATCCTTATTAAGAAAAAAGGGAAAGAAAAGATTTCATAACGAATAAGATATAAAAAATAAAAGACAGCCCGTATGGGCTGTCTTTTATTTTATGCTTTTTAAAACTTAAAAAGGCAAATCGTCGTCATCTGCTCCGGAAGACGATATGTCTACGGGAGGCATGTCCATTTGCCCTGGCGCTTGGGCCTGTTGTGGCGTATTGGCAAGTTTTGTTACTCTCCACGCAACTAAGGAATTGAAATAGGTAGTAACACCTTCTTTATTTGTCCATGGACGACCGCGTAGGTTAAACGACACCTCTACATCATCGCCAACGGCTAAGTTATCAAATATACTGACGCGATCTTGCGTTGCCTCAAAACGAATGTATTCTACAAATTGTGGGTTTTCTGCGTAAGCAACAATTAAGTCTCTTTTTTTGAAAGATTCAGTAACCTGTTGCGTAGCGCCTATCTCATGAACTTTTCCTCTTATTTCCATATCAAAAACGTATTAAACTGTAAAATTAAGCATTTTTTGCTAAGCAGAATAAGTAACTTTGCAAAAATATGATGGAAGTTTTCAACACCCCCAATAAAGTTATCATTACGTGCAATAGACGCTTATCGCCTTATTTGGCGCAAGAAGTTGAAGCGCTGGGCTTTGATATTGTCCGTGCTTTTAATACAGGCGTAGAGGTTAATGCCTCTGTGAATGCATGTATACGGTTAAACCTAAATTTGCGTATAGCGAGTCAAGTCCTTTATGAAATAAAGTCATTTCACGCCAAGAATGCTGATGAGCTTTATCAAGCATTAGTAACTATTGCATGGGAAGAGCTGTTGCCTTTTGAAGGCTATTTCTCGGTCACATCAAATGTGCATAATGAGACGATTACGACACCGCTATTTGCGAATGTCAAGGTAAAAGATGCAATTGTAGATCGTATCAAAGATAAAAAAGGTGTCCGACCCAATACGGGGCCGGAATTAAACCAAGCAGTCATCCATCTGCACTGGATAGAGGATAGAGCGGAGATTTTTTTGGATACTTCCGGCGAAACGCTCGCTAAGCATGGCTATCGAAAACATCCCGGTAAAGCGCCTATGTTAGAAGCACTGGCCACCGCGACTATTATGGCTACCCAGTGGGATAGGAAATCACCTTTCGTAAACCCTATGTGCGGATCGGGAACTTTAGCCATCGAGGCCGCTCTGATGGCACAAAAGCGTATGCCTGGTTTGCTACGGATGAATTATGCGTTCATGCATTTCATAGGTTATAATGAGGAAGTGTTTTTTGAAGAGCGTCGTCGATTGAAGGAATCGACCGACAAAAAGAATCTACCTCATATTATTGCTTCGGATATATCAGATGTGGCGATAGACATTGCGAAATCGAATGCGAAGACAGCAGGTGTAGAACATTTGATCACATTTGAAGTGGGTGATTTTGCGAAAACGACTATTCCGGAAGAAAACGGCGTTATTATGTTCAACCCCGAATATGGCGAGCGTTTAGGAGTACACACTAAACTGGAAGCAACTTATAAAAGAATCGGTGACTTTATGAAGCAGGAATGCAAGGGATATCGAGGTTATATCTTTACCGGAAATCTCGATTTAGCAAAAAAGATTGGCTTGCAAGCTTCCCGAAGATTTGAGTTTTTTACCGGTAAGCTAGACTGCCGGTTATTGCAATATGAGCTGTATGAAGGTTCGAAAGAGAAACCTGCTGCATCTGAATTACGCCAAGACTCAAAAGAACGATCCACTGGGGGTAAAATACATAAACTCATTCGGGTGTCGAATAAGGATAACAATGATAGATAACACGGCAATTATACAGCAAACGGCAATATTTGTACAGGAAAATCTGAAAAGCGCCGAAGCGGGGCATGATTGGTGGCATATTCAGCGTGTATGGAACAATACAAAGTTGATTTTGGAAACAGAGGTCGCTGATACATTGGTTTGTGAATTGACCGCATTATTACATGATATTGCCGATAGCAAATTTCATCATGGTGACGAGCATATCGGCCCACGGATAGCAGGAGAGTTCCTGCAGCATATAGGATTGGATAAAGGTCGGATAGAACATGTGCAGCAGATTATATTTAATATGTCTTTCAAGGCGTCTTTAGGACGGGTCGATTTTCATTCCAGAGAATTAGAGATCGTACAAGATGCGGATCGTTTGGACGCTATTGGGGCGATCGGCATTGCACGGGCTTTTCATTATGGGGGATTTAAGAATCGAGAAATATACAATCCTGATATTTCTTCCCAACAACTACTTAGTAAGGAAGTATATAAAAATACAACGGCACCAACCATAAATCATTTTTATGAGAAGCTATTGCTGTTACGAGATAAAATGAATACCGCTACAGCCAAACAGATAGCAGGGGAGCGTCATCATTTTATGGAATCCTTTTTGCAACAATTTTATGGCGAATGGAACGGAGACAGATGATTTAACACTATCTTAATCCGAATTCGATATATTCGTAAAAATTAAATAATAAAATCAAAGTATACCTTATTCATGTAAGATATGAAACCGACATTAGTAATCCTTACCTTATTAACGATCATGCATATGGGCGCCACAGCGCAGACAGAAATGATCGCGCATCGTGGATCTTGGAAAAACACCAAAGTGCCCCAAAATTCACTTGCATCCTTAAATAAAGCTATAGAACAAAAAGCTTGGGGTGCAGAGTTTGACGTGCATCTAACAAAAGATGATGTATTGGTGGTTACCCATGACCAAGATTTTTATGGAATAGACATAGCGACCTCAACCTATCAAGAATTGCTTGCTAAGAAACACCCTAATGGAGAAAGTATCCCAACCGCAGAAGAATATCTAAAAGAAGGATTGACACAGAAAAAAACCAAGTTGATTTATGAGCTTAAGACGAACAAACTTGGTACAGAAAGAACATTAAAGGCAGCGGAGCTAACGGTGGCTTTAGTAAAGAAACTGAACGCCGGAAAACAAGTAGAATATATTGCGTTCAGTTACGATGCTTGTTTGAAGCTTAAGGAACTGGATAAGAAAGCGAAAGTTCACTACCTCAATGGTGACAAATCTCCCCAGGAAATAAAAGAAGCAGGTTTAAGTGGACTCGATTATCATCTGTCGGTTTATAAGAAACATCCCGAATGGATTGGAGAAGCAAAGAAATTGCAACTAAAGACCAATGTGTGGACGGTAAATCGGGAGGATGATATGCATTATTTTATCGACCAAAATATTGATTATATTACGACAGATGAGCCGGAGTTACTTAACCGCATTCTAAAAAAATAATTTTCGATGTATCGTTTAAGAACAAATATTCTTATTGGTATTTTTCTTTTTGTTACGGCGGCGTTTGCGCAAGAGAATCGAGACTCACTGTTAGTCGTTACAAAAGACTGGAAAATAACGAAATTAAAAAAAGGGGTTGTATGGAAGCAAGGACATTTTCAAAATCTTTTTGATAGTGAGCAAGAGATCAACTACGTGGAAATAGATCTTAAAAAGAACTTAAAAAAACTTTATTTAGCCGCGGAGCCTTCTGAGTTGAAGCCTACTTCACAATTGGCATTGGAACATCGTGCACTGGTGGCGGTAAACGGCGGTTTCTTTGATATGAAAAATGGTGGTGCAACGGATTTCATACAGGTAGATAATAAGGTTGTCAACCGGACCAGAAAAAAATCAGACCGCGGGAATGCGTTGTTTTTGCTTTCGAGAAAAGAAATAAAAATCAAAGCTTCGACGGATACCCTATATGGGGCGGAGCGCTATCCAAACGTATTGCTATCGGGACCGCTGCTTGTGGCGGACGGCAACCCTTATCCATTAACCAAAAATGCCTTTAACGACAACAGACATCCGCGTACAGCGATCGCATTAACAGGTGATGGTAAATTGCTCCTGTTTGTCGTTGATGGAAGAAATAAATCCGCGCACGGTATGAATCTCTACGAACTCTCGAGCATATTGCAGTGGTTGGGAGCGAAAGACGCAATGAACTTGGACGGCGGGGGCAGTTCTACATTGTACGTAAAGGGAGCTGCCGAGAACGGTGTAGTAAACCACCCATCCGATAATAAATTATTTGATCATGAGGGTGAACGCGCTGTGAGCAACATCATTTACCTTAAATAATAATACATTATATGCTATGAAAAAGATTTTTTTATCATCGTTATTTCTTTTCGTATCTTCCTATATCCTGTCAGCACAAGAGCTTACGGTAGCTTCTTTTAATATACGCTTGAAAACAACGGCGGATGTCGGGAACTTGTGGGATGATAGAAAGCATGCGATCACGAATCTTATTCAATTCCATGAATTCGATATCTTTGGTATCCAGGAAGGCTTTTACGAACAGGTGCAGGACATGAAAAGCCAGTTGCCCGGTTTTGAATACGTCGGTGTGGGACGTGATGATGGTGCACAAAAAGGAGAATACTCAGCTATTTTCTTCAATACTAGACGTTTTAAATTAATTAAAGACGGAACGTTTTGGCTCTCGGGTACGGATACCCAAAAACCTAACAAAGGATGGGACGCCGCTTTGCCAAGGATTTGTACATGGGGTGTATTTGAAGATACCGAAAATAGCAAGCAATTTATCTTCATGAATACGCATTTTGACCATCGAGGTATTGAAGCACGCAGAGAAAGCGCAAAGCTTATTTTAGAAAAAGCAAAAGAACTAGCAGAAGATTTGCCCATCATCTTGACTGGCGATTTTAATGTGGATGAAACCAACGAAGCATACTTTACGCTTTCAAAAAGTGGAATAGTACAAGACACCTATGAACAGGCAAAAATCGTGTACGAACCGAACTCCTCTTTTAACGCGTGGGGAAAAGGTATTAAGCCCAAGCAGCGTATCGATCATATTTTTATTACTAAACCGTTCAATGTATATAAATACGGTATTTTAACAGATACGTATATGGGGAAATTCCCTTCGGATCATTTCCCTATAGTTAGTGTGTTGCAATGGTAAACTCTTGCAGCGTAATTTATTACAATGAAAAGTATTTGGATGGGTTGAGTTTTCTGTTGTTTAAGAGAACTTCATAATGTAAGTGAGGCCCGGTACTTCGACCAGTGCTGCCGAGCAAACCGACAATATCTCCTGCTTCCACAGCCTGTCCTCTTTTAACACGTGTGCGGGTTAAGTGCGCGTAGCGCGTTTCATAGCCATTCTTATGTTTAACCATGACCACATATCCATATGCTCCTTTCCAACCGGCAAACGTAACCCTACCTTTTGCTGTTGACTTAACGGGATCTCCTGTTCTTCCTTTCAAATCTACTCCTTGGTGCATTTCACGACCGCGGTTTGTAAAGGGGTTCCTACGATATCCATAGGACGATGTAATTCGGCCCTGATGTGGCCTACCTAACGGTAAACCATCTAATTTGGATTCCAGATCTTTTAGTTGTTTTTTGTAGAAAACAGAAAGCTCTACTAAATCATCGTTATCTTTTTCCACAGGACCACCCATATTGGGATTCATTTTAATTTCCTTCAGTCCCCGCTTCTTCATCTTTTGGTTAATGCGGTCAATGGTACTATCGATGGAATTGAACGATTTCTTTATTTCCTCGGTTGTCAGCTGATTGTTGAACTCATCCAATTCCAACAGACGGTTTTCAGCTTTCAGCTTATTTATTTTTTGGTCATAGACCTTTATATATTTTTCAGATGTTCTTTGTTTAACCACGTACACGACAGATAGCACCGTTATAGCAGTGAAGGCAAGGAAGGAACACAAAATTTTTCTCCAGTGAGTGACGACGAACGTGGGTACCTGCATTCTCTTGGTAGATGTACCATCCGGTTCGACGAAAAGCACGGCGGTTTTTTTCTTTAGCATGGGCCTCAACAATAAAAACTTTTATGATACGAAAGCACAAAGGTAGTATAACAAGCTGTTTGTGGTCAATATTTTACAAATTTTAACATTTTTTAGGACTCTTTTTATTACAAAAAAATAGGCAACTTTGTGCATGTCGTTCGCTGTAAAATTAATGAATTGGTACTGTGAAAAAGGGCGTGATTTGCCGTGGAGAGCCACACATGACGCCTATATTATCTGGCTGTCGGAGATTATCTTACAACAGACCAGAGTGGAACAGGGAATGCCCTATTTCCATCGTTTTGTAGAGGCATTTCCAATTGTAACAAAATTTGCAGAAGCCGACGAAGAAGATATCCTAAGGCTATGGCAAGGTTTAGGATATTACTCGCGTGCCCGAAACATGCATAAAGCAGCTAAAATGGTTGTGAGTGATTTTCAGGGTATGTTTCCAACTGCCTATGAGGAAGCTATTCGTTTGCCCGGTGTTGGAGAATATACAGCAGCAGCCATTGCGTCTTTTTCGGCAAATGAACCCAGGGCGGTAGTCGACGGAAATGTATATAGGGTGTTGGCACGCTACTTTGGGGTAAAGGAACCAATTAATTCCATACAGGGGAAAAAAACATTTGCTGAGATTGCCCACGATATGCTTGATAAACGTAATCCTGGTATATACAATCAGGCTATTATGGATTTTGGAGCTTTGCAATGCAAGCCAAAGAACCCGCTATGTGCGGATTGTATTTTTCGTGTGGAATGTGTAGCTTTTCAAGAAAGACGAGTTGATGTGCTACCTGTGAAGTTGAAAGGGAAGGTGAGCCGTAATAGATATTTCCATTATTTTATTGTAGTGGAGGACGACAAAATTTTGATGTCAAAGCGAGGACAAGGCGATGTCTGGACGAACCTTTATGAGTTCCCGATGATAGAGACCGCGGAAGACGTTTCGCTGTCCGATTTAATGGCACATGCAGATTTTGTCCAATTTTTTGAAGAGAATGCGGTTTTGGAGGCTGTAGGCAAACAGATAAAACAAGTGCTAAGTCATCAAAACATTTATGCACGTTTTTTTATAGTTAGAGATCCTCATGCGTTGAAAAAGAAAAAAAAGGGTTGGAATTACTATTTTTGTGAAAAAATCGATAAATTAGCTAAACATAAACTTATATTCTCTTTTCTGGAAAAAAATGGTCATCTCATCTCCGTTAAATAGGTAGCGTGAAATCAAAAGTGTTCATTCTGACTATAGAGTATATAATCTTATATAACAAGATACAATTAATTAGCCCTAAATTATAAATTATGGCAAGTGTTAATAAAGTGATTTTAGTCGGGCATTTGGGAAAAGATCCCGAAGTACGTTATTTAGACAACAATGTCTCCGTTTGCAGTTTTCCTTTTGCAACTTCTGAAACATACACTAAAGATGGTGTAAGGGTTCAACATACTGAATGGCACAATATCGTTATGTGGCGCAATCTAGCGGAGATGGCGGTTAAATATCTTCAAAAGGGAAAGCTGGCTTATATAGAAGGGCGGTTGCGGACCCGTAATTATGAGGATAAAGAGGGAACTCGTCGGTATGTGACAGAGATCGTTGGCGAGAGCTTTAAATTATTGGGACGTCCTTCTGATTTTGCACAAACGGGGAGATCCACATCGCAGGAAGAAGAAAAAAATGATGGAGGAAAAGACGAAGAAGTCGATTTTACAGAAAATAACGATGATGCCGATGGGCTGCCTTTTTAGTATGTCATGAATACTGATGCTTAGGTCCTTTAGTGCGTTGGAATTTCGGCAGGGCATCTTGTAATATTTTAATATTTTGCCGTATCTTTGGCATTATGTTGCAGGACAAAATTAAGCAGTTTACAGAAGAGATAAAAGGATTTGCCCCCACTTCGGCAGTTGATGTTGAAAATTTTCGTTTAAAGTTTTTAGTTGCCAAGGGTATCGTTAAAGGATTATTTGAAGAATTTAAAACGGTATCAACTGAAGAAAAGCGTACGTTAGGCAAAGTTTTAAACGAGTTTAAGTTATTAGCCGAAAAAACATATAGCGACGCCCAAGCCCAGTTTGCACAAACAAAAAAGAGCCTGCAGCGTGAGGAGGGTGACTTGACGCTCCCGGGTGAGGGGTTTCAGTTGGGATCTAGGCACCCGCTCTCGTTAGTACGAAAAGAAATCGTAGAAATTTTCAAAAAGTTGGGCTTTATCGTGGCCGAAGGACCAGAAATCGAAGACGATTGGCACAACTTCTCTGCACTCAATTTTCCTCCTGAACACCCTGCCCGGGATATGCAAGATACCTTTTTCGTAGAAAAGAAAGATGGTAATGACATCGCGTTACGTACACACACATCTTCTGTTCAGGTTCGCTTAATGGAAATGGGAAAACCGCCATTTCGTGCTATTATGCCGGGACGTGTTTATAGAAATGAAGCCATATCAGCACGAGCGCATTGCTTTTTTCATCAAGTGGAAGGCCTGTATGTCGACGAAAATGTTTCTTTTGCAGATTTGAAGCAAACCTTGTTTCATTTTGTGCAAGAGTTATATGGCGAGGGTACAAAAGTACGCTTCCGTCCTTCATATTTTCCTTTTACCGAACCATCCGCCGAAATGGATATTTCTTGCACAATTTGTAAAGGAGAAGGATGTCAACTCTGTAAAAATTCCGGATGGGTGGAGATATTGGGGTGTGGTATGGTAGACCCTAATGTGTTAGAGAATTGTGGGATTGATAGCAAGAAGTATTCGGGTTTCGCTTTTGGTATGGGTATCGAACGGATAACAAATTTGAAATACGAAATTCGGGATTTACGCTTGTTCTCTGAAAACGATGTCCGTTTCTTGTCGCAGTTTGAGACGGAACTGGTGTAATCTCCCCAATAATATATGGAGTCTGACCAAGTCATATTATCAATAAAGAAATCCGCACGTGAACTTTTTAGGCGTTACGGATATAACAAAACCAGTGTAAATGAACTGGCAAAACAGGCGCGCATCGCAAAAGCAACATTTTATAAACATTTTGCTAGTAAAGAGCTCATTCTGCATGCAGTATTAATGGATTATATCCGGGAAAACGTAGAAGACATTCTGAATAAAAATATCAGAGAAAAAGACCTTTCTACTTTTCTAGCGAATACGATTCTTCGTGTAAGCCGTGTGACGTACACTGTCTGTAATGAGTTTGTGGGATGGGAATTTATTCGGGAGTCGGCCAATGCGCAGGAGTACTTGAAGACACTTTCCGACGATTTGGAATTTCTGCTACTTAGCTCTTTTATACAAAACGCGACTATTGCACTAACTGTACCGGAAGAAAGATTAACCTTTCTGATCAAATCGAGTAAGAATATCGTGTTTTCGTTCGCGTTTACTGCAGTGACAGATGCCGATGTGCGTAAAAACTTCATCTCTTTTCAAAAGGAAATCTTGCCTTATCTGGTGCAGGCGACATTGTTAGAGACGTAGTTTTTCGTCTTCTTTTCCCATTGATGGAAAAGAAGCAAAAGATCTAGGCTTGCAAGGTTCCGCGGCCGTTTTAGCCCACGTTCCGTGTGCGTGGGGGTCTACATCCGTGTTATATTATATACGTATTTAGTACATGCCTTCGAAACGGAAAGAACAAATTCTATTATTGATCGCTTTTAGATATATGTTTCGCCTATAACGGAAGCAGATCTAGGGTGGGCGAGGTAAATTGCACCACCTCTATTAACATAAAATGTCGCCTCCGGAACTTTGATAACTGTAGAAACTCATCCTTAGTATTATCCCCTATACCAAAGATCCGAAGCGACGCTTCTTTCGTTCTTTTTTCTAAAAAAAGAACACCAAAAAAAACCGTACTTTTGCACCCATTATGGGTAGACGAATTCCACAGGACAAGCGGTTTGTATCCGATGTCCAAATTATTGATATAGCGGAAGAGGGCAAAGGGGTCGCTAAGCACGACGAATTAGTACTGTTCGTCGAGCAGGCTGTGCCTGGCGACGTCGCAGATGTAGAGCTGTTCCGGAAGAAGAAAAACTTTGTAGAGGGACGTTTGGTAGCATTAAAGGAGCCCTCAAAATATCGTGTAGACCCTTTTTGTCCGCATTTCGGTGTATGTGGAGGATGTAAGTGGCAACACATGGAATACCCCGCGCAGTTGTTGTTCAAACAACAATATGTCGAGAACGCACTCAAGCGCTTAGGTAAAGTTGATGTTTCTTCAATGGAACCTATTCTGGCCTCGGCGGAAACGACGTATTATAGGAATAAACTGGAATTTACATTTTCTAATAAACGATGGCTGACGTCGGTGGACGAAGAAGTAAAGCCAGACGATTTTAACGCTCTAGGGTTTCATGTGCCAGGAAGGTTTGACAAGATTTTAGACATAGATCACTGCTTTCTGCAACAAGATCCATCCAATACTATTCGGAATGCGGTGCGTACTTTTGCCATAGCACAGGGAATCTCTTTTTATGATCTACGTGCACATGAAGGTGCTTTGCGTAATCTAATTGTCCGTACGTCTTCGACAGGAGAAGTGATGGTGATTGTTGTTTTTGCCTACCCGGAAGAAGGACAGGTCGATTTATTGATGAACTATATCAGCGAGCAGCTTCCAGGACTTACCTCACTGTTATACATCATCAATCAGAAGCGTAACGATACCATTTTTGATCAGGACATCTATATTTTTAGCGGACGTGATTTTATCTATGAAGAGATGGAAGGATTGAAGTTCAAGGTGGGACCAAAGTCTTTTTATCAAACGAATTCTGCGCAAGCGTATGAGCTGTATAAGATAACACGCGACTTCGCCGGCTTAAAAGGAGATGAATTGGTCTATGATCTATACACCGGAGCAGGAACAATTGCTAATTTTGTAGCAGGTATGGCGAGAGAAGTTGTGGGTGTAGAGTATGTGCCTTCTGCTATTGAAGATGCGAAGATCAATTCGCAAATAAATGGGGTTGGCAATACGAAGTTCTATGCAGGGGATATGAAAGATGTACTGACTGCGGATTTCGTAAACGAGCATGGTCGGCCCGATGTTGTGATTACGGATCCACCACGAGCAGGAATGCATCCCGATGTTGTGAATCGCATTTTGGAAATGGAAGCTAAAAAAGTAGTCTATGTAAGCTGCAACGCCGCAACGCAAGCTCGTGACTTAGCTTTATTGCAAGAAAAATACAAGGTAGAACGTATCAAACCTGTGGACATGTTTCCACATACACAACATGTAGAAAATGTCGTTTTATTAGTGAAAATTGAGGAGTAAAGAGAGAATATGGATATTGAAGATTTAATGAGAAGAATGTCGTCTTCAGACGATCCGACCGCAAACAGCCCTCTTAAAAGCTTGAAAGTTGATCTGGATTTTTACAGTGATTCCATAAAGGAGGTGGCTACGGAAATGATAGCAGAAGGATACACGTTATATCCAATTTTTATTGCGCATCAACATGAGGTCAGTATTGGAGAGCTATTGTTAAATAAAGACGAATTGAATACACAGTGGACCATTAATGTGAGCTCGCTGGAGGAGTTTGTCGACCGTGGACTTATCAAAGAAGATCGAAAAGACTACTTTGTGAAGCATTTCAAAGATACCAATGGATATATGTGTCTTTTTGTTGTCGTGCCAGAGGGTGGCAATTTTGTTTTCTATCCGTATAGCTAACTTTTGGTTAGATTTAGAACTTTTTAACATTGGTTACGCTAAACATTTGCTAAATTTATATGAATGTATATAAATAAGAAATATATTTGGTTACTCGTGAGTTGTATAACGCTCCTACTCATAAGAGCATCAAACACATGTGCACAGCAGTCAAGTGGAGTTTCAGGTATCGTAGTAGAAAAGGGTGGAAGCACACGTCTTTCGGAGGTAAACGTAACGAACTTGCGGACAAAAAAGCGTGTGCAAACAAATACATTTGGTGTATTTATCATCGAAGCGTCTGTTGGAGACAGTCTTTCTTTGACAAAAACCGGATATGGGCCGGTGAAAACCGTTTTGCAGACAAATGAAGATATCCTTGTCGAAATGCAGGCTGGTTTGACAATTGAAACGGTGATTGTGAGCCGGATGAGCAAGGAAGCGGAGATGAGGGATATGTTGGACGACTATCGTAAGAAAGGAGTCTATAACGGAGGCAAGAATACAGTGGGTACTTATTTAGGTAGTCCGGCGACCGCGTTGTATAATTTATTTGGACGTGATGCAAAAAACGCAAAGCGATTTGCAAATTTGATGGATAGAGAACTTGAAGAAAGCCAAGTTGATCGAGTTTTTAACAAAACTAGCGTACAGTCCTTGATTAGCTTAGAGGGAGACGAACTCCAGTCGTTTATGGATATATACCGTCCTTCCTATAGTATGGTTAAAAATTGGGGGCAATATGACTTCATGCATTATGTTAAACGGTCATTTGAAGCTTGGGACAAAAATGGACGACCCCGTTCTAACCGTTTGCCGAAACTCGAAATTCCTCCACAGGAACGATAATTCTGTTTAATTTTTATTAGAATAATATTTATATCCCTCTATTAACGGCATCCATGCAGGTTTCCGTTGATTTAAGTCATAGTTGTTGTATTTTGGCATTTACTTTGTTTGTATAATGTAATTAAGTGAACATAGAAAATAATTAATTATGAAATTCAATAGAAAAATAGCTGTCTATGGCTTGTCAGTAGCCACGTCAGTAATGTTGTTTGCCAGTTGTGCTGCTGTACAAAATGCTAGTAACACAACAAAAGGAGCTGCTATTGGAACAGCTGCGGGAGCTGGTTTAGGGGCATTAATTGGTGGCAAGGCCGGTAATACGGCTGTAGGGGCTATCGCAGGTGCGGCCATTGGTGGTGTAGCAGGTGGCTTGATCGGTAAAAAGATGGATAGACAGGCCAAGGAGATTGAAAATACAGTAGCTGGGGCGGAAGTGATCAAAGCCGATGAAGGGATCATTGTGAAGTTTGACGAAGGCATTTTATTTGACTTCAATAGTTCCACGCTGAAATCTGCTGCGAAGACAAATATTTCCAAATTGGTGGAAACACTAAATAAAGAGCCGGGTACGAATATTTTAGTTATTGGACATACCGATAATATTGGTACGTTAGCTGCAAATCAGAAGGTATCAGAATCCCGTGCCGCATCAGTTAGAGCTTATGCCGTTTCACAGGGATTGCGTAGTTCTCGGATAAAAACAGAAGGTAAAAACTATTCGGAACCGATTGCATCCAACGATACAGACGCGGGACGGGCTGAAAATCGTCGCGTGGAGATTGTGATTGTAGCTGGTGACGACATGATTAAAGAAGCACAAGCGGAAGCTGGGAATTAGGCATCAGAATTTTTGTGTATATATAATAATGAAAAGCGCTGTTCTATCTGGACAGCGCTTTTTTTTTATGTCTGGATCGAAAGACCATCCAGAACCTCCATGGCATCTCTATCCTTGTTGGTGCCCCTGCTTGAGCTATAGGTTTTTTTACAAGCGCTGCCAAACTGTCATCAATCTAAGTTTTTATTTGTAACTTTGTAATCTTTTAGTTGATGCTATGATAGAATTACAACACACAACAAAAATACACGACGAGTCTCGTCAAGGTGAGGCTTTGGATATGCTCCCTACAGGCAAATCTAAGGGAAGAAAATTGTATATCGAAAGCTACGGCTGTCAAATGAACTTCTCTGATAGTGAGATTGTTGCTTCTATTTTGTTGGATAATGGTTTTGAAACAACCAAAGATTATAAGGAAGCTGATGTTGTGTTTATCAACACCTGCTCCATCCGGGAAAACGCAGAACAGCGTGTGCGGAATAGGCTGAAAGAATTTGAATCTGCGAAAGCGAAGAATCCAGGCTTGGTAGTGGGTGTTCTAGGTTGTATGGCAGAGCGATTGAAGTCGAAATTCCTCGAAGAGGAGAAGCTAGTTGATGTCGTAGTAGGTCCAGACGCTTATCGTGATTTACCAAACTTGATAGATAAGGTTGATGACGGCAACAAAGCGGTCAATGTACTGCTTTCAAGAGAGGAAACCTATGCAGATATAAGTCCGGTCCGTTTAAACTCCAATGGAATTTCTGCGTTTATTTCTATAATGCGCGGGTGCGACAATATGTGTTCATTTTGTGTTGTTCCTTTTACACGCGGGCGTGAAAGAAGTCGGGACTGCCATTCTGTTGTGAAAGAAGCACAAGATCTGTTTAACGCTGGCTATCGAGAAGTCACTTTGTTGGGACAGAATGTCGATTCGTATAAATATACGAAGCCAGTAGCGGAAGACGAAACGCAGGGACAGATGATAAACTTTGCACAGCTATTGGCTATGGTGGCGGAAGTAAGTCCGGAACTTCGTGTGCGTTTCTCCACTTCTCATCCGAAAGATATTACCGACGAGGTATTGTATACCATGTCTCGGTACGAAAACATTTGTAAATACATACACTTGCCGGTGCAATCGGGAAGTTCACGGGTATTGGAATTGATGAACCGTACATACGACCGACAATGGTATATGGATAGGGTTAATGCTATCCGTCGTATTATTCCAACCTGTGGTATATCTACTGACGTGATTACGGGATTCTGTACCGAAACAGAAGAAGAACATCAAGAAACGCTTTCTATGATGGATTACGTAAAGTATGATTTTGCCTATATGTTTGCTTATTCCGAGCGACCAGGTACATTGGCTGCAAAACGTTATGAAGATGACGTACCAGAAGATGTGAAGAAAAGACGGTTGACAGAGGTCGTTAATAAACAGCAGGAGCACAGCCTTTATCGTTTACAAAATTTTGTTGGCAAAGTACAAAAAGTTCTTATTGAAGGATTTTCAAAACGTTCGGATCAAGATTATTGTGGTCGAAATGATCAAAATTCGATGGTTGTCTTCCCTATTGATGAACGCTTCAAGCCGGGGCAATATGTCCACGTATTGGCTGAACGTTGTACATCAGCAACTTTAATTGGCAGGATTGTAGAGTAGAAGGTCGGAAGAAAATGGATATTCAAGATATTAAAAATAGATTTGGAATCATTGGTAATTCACCGTTATTAAATCGTGCAATTGATGTCGCCTGGCAAGTGGCCCCAACGGACATATCTGTGTTGATACAAGGCGAAAGTGGATCAGGGAAAGAGGTTTTTTCACATATTATTCACCAGTTAAGTGCGAGAAAACACGGGTCTTTTATCGCGGTAAACTGTGGTGCGATTCCAGAAGGAACTATAGACTCTGAATTGTTCGGTCACGAGAAGGGTTCATTTACGGGTGCACACGAAGCACGAAAAGGATATTTTGAAGTCGTAGATGGTGGGACTATTTTTTTGGATGAAGTAGGCGAACTCCCTTTAGGTACACAAGCGAGGCTATTACGGGTGTTGGAGACGGGGGAATACATTCGTGTAGGTTCATCGAAAGTACAGAAAGCGAATGTACGTGTAGTTGCGGCAACGAATGTCGATGTGTATGAAGCGGTAAAAAAAGCTAGGTTTAGAGAAGATCTGTATTATCGTTTGAATACTGTCCCGTTGCGGATTCCTTCTTTACGAGAACGTAAAGAAGACATCAATCTACTCTTTAGAAAATTCATTGTTGATTTTTCAGATAAATACAGATCGCCAGGGGTACAATTGACACCAGACGCACAGGAAACGCTAATGAATTATAGCTGGCCTGGAAATGTGCGACAATTAAAAAATATTGCCGAGCAAATTGCTGTGTTGGAAAAGGAACGTGTTGTCGATTCGTCTATACTATCTAAGTACTTGCCCGTAGAGCAGCCTGTATCATCGTTGCCCGTCTTTGTCAAAGATGCCGGAAAAGAAGATTTTTCAGAGCGAGATTTATTGTATAAAGTGCTTTTTGATATGAAAAAGGATATGGTGGATTTGAAGAAACTTGTGGTAGAGCTTATTAAAGAGGGAGTAAATCCAGGTACTTATGAGCAAAATTCACCGTATATTAATCAATTGTATAAAGAAGTTAAGCCTTCTGCGGGCTATTTAGGTGAAGAAGGTGTAAACCCCACTTTAACTATTCATAACCCTAATCAAGGCCCAAAAGGGAATGACTATATGTCATATGATGACCAAGAAGCTGAGGAAATAGAGGAGTCGCTTTCTTTGGTAGAGAAGGAATCGGATTTGATAAAAAAGGCGTTGAAGAAACATAAAGGTAAACGTAAGGCAGCTGCTCGGGAACTGGGCATTTCTGAACGTACCTTGTATAGGAAAATCAAAGATTTAAATTTAGATTGATGAATGCCATGAAAACGAGGAATATATTTTTATTTCCCTTATTAGCTGTTGTGGTATGCTTCTTATTTAACGGCTGTGGTGTTAAATATGGTTTTACAGGAGGGTCTATTCCCCAGAATATGAAAACGGTGCATGTGGCTTATTTCGAAAATATTGCGCCTATGGTCTACCAAACGCTCGGTCAAAACTTTACAGAGGGGCTGAAGGAACGTATTCGAAACCAATCTAGACTTAGTCAAGTCAACGGTGAGGCAGATGCCATGTTCGAAGGTGTTATCACGGGGTATGATATTGCTCCCGCAGCAGTAGAGGCCAACACAGATCGTGCGGCCTTAAATCGTTTGACGATTACGGTTAAAGTAAAATATACAAACCGTTTAGACGAAACCGGAGAGAGTAATTTCGAGGAATCGTTTTCACAATTTAGAGAGTTTTCTGGTTTGATACAATCGCAAGAAGAAAATTTAACAAGGGAAATTATTAATTTACTGACGGAAGATATTTACAATAGAGCATTCGCTAACTGGTAAAATATATGGGAAAGCAAGGATCGTCATTTATACATTTATATCACCAAGCTTTGGTTAGCCCAAAGGATATTGCCTTGACTGATTTTGAGCAATTGCTCGCTCGATATCCCTATTCGCAGCCACTTCACTTTGCCTTTGAAAGGCATAAGTTTTTGAAAGATGGGCAGTCGGTTCGCCTAGAAAATCGGGCAATTCTGTTGGCAAGTAGTGCCAACTGGTTGGCAGAATATGTTCAGTTGCCGATAGAAGAGGTGCCTACAGTAGAAGTAGAAGATGACGATTACGTACCCTTTGAGGATGTAGCGGCATCTTCGGACGAGATGGAAGAACCTCTTGTGGAAGAGCGTTTAACGGATGATGAGCACAAGCGGCCAGATGAGCAACGAGCTGACACGCAATCTGTCGTAAATACAGAGGGGGAAGAGCGTAAAGATGCTTTAGAGACGTTGGTGCAAGAAGGTATAGGAGGTGGAGATTATTTTGCTGTTCATGCTAAGGACAAACAATTTGAACAGCAAAAAGGAGAAATTTCTGAAGAACAGCAGACAGAAAACGACAGAAAAGAAGAAAATATTAGTTTATATAATGACGAGTTGATGCCTTATAGCTTCCGTTGGTGGTTACATAAGACCCGATTGGAGCATGCCGACACTTACCAGCCATTTGCAAGTCTTCGAATTCCAGTGGCAAATAGAACGTCATTTAATCCAGCGGAATTGGATCGTGTTACACTCGATCAACAGATTCGTGAGCATATTATCCACCTACAGCATCCGGAAGATAAACTGAGCGATGAAGTGAAGCGTCGCGAATCGATAGCTAATGGACCAAGTAAGGTGGCAGAAGTGATAGAGCGATTTATTCGGGAAGAACCTCAGATACAACCTCCACAACCAGAGAATTTAAATGTCGAAAACAAAGCCAGAAAGAGTTCGGAAGAACAATTTGACTTAGTGACAGAAACGCTTGCGGATATATACGCGGATCAAGCCATGTATGTCAAAGCTATAGAAGTTTATAAAAAATTAATTTTGAGATTTCCAGAAAAAAAATCGTATTTTGCGACCCGAATTAAGGAATTGGAAGAAAAACTATATTAACAAATAAAATAATGCAAACATTTTTAATTGTCCTGATCATATTGGTGAGTGTTTTATTGGGATTTATCGTGTTGATTCAAAACCCTAAAGGAGGGGGCTTAGCATCAGGATTCGCTGGCAGCTCTAATTTAATGGGGGTGCAACGCACAGGTGATTTCTTAGAAAAAGGAACATGGGGCTTGGCCATTGCATTGATGGTGTTCTGTTTGGCGATGAACATTTTAGGACCATCAGCCGGAGGGGGAACAGGAGGACTCGGTGATCAAATCGATGCTCCGGCACAAACTTCTCCACTGAACCTTAATCCGGGTCCTACACAACAAGAAACAGCGCCCGTCACGGGAACGGAAACGCCTACGCCGGCAACAGGTGTTGATAGCGTAAATTAAGACGTAGCTTAATCGATATATTGAAGACCTCGCAAACTAGTTGTGAGGTCTTTTTTTTAAACATCTGTTTTAAAGAGACTATCAAGAACCACATCTCGTGTCCATCGCTATCGCGTTGTGAATCCTGGTGATGGCGGTGTTTGAAATACTGTCTCATTTAGTATGACAGGATGGCGCGAGTGCGTGAAAAAATGACAATAATTCCCTTGTTTTTCCATTTGGCATAGTTGGTGATGGAGATGAAGAGAAGAATTTAAATCAAAAATCAAATTAAAAAATAACTAGATTACTATGGCATTAAGTATTAAACCTATCGGAGACAGAGTTGTCGTAGAGGCAGCTCCCGCAGAAGAAAAAACAGCATCAGGAATCTACATTCCGGACACGGCAAAAGAGAAACCTTCTCAAGGGACTATCGTTGCAATAGGAGTGGGAAAACCGGAAGAGCCGCTAACTGTTCAAGTGGGCGATAAAGTTTTATATGGCAAATATGCAGGTACAGAGATTACTTACGAAGGTAAGGAGTATTTGATTATGCGTGAATCTGATATTTACGCGGTTCTATAAGTCAAGGTAAAATCAATATTAAAAAAAGAGTTAGCAATATCTAATACTTAGTACTAAATACTAATTAAAAAAATGGCAAAACAAGTAAGATATAACGTAGAAGCGCGTGACGCACTGAAAAAAGGTGTCGACACCTTGGCGAACGCAGTAAAAGTAACTTTGGGACCTAAAGGTCGTAATGTAATCATCGAGAAAAAATTTGGTTCTCCTGCGATTACAAAAGATGGTGTAACCGTAGCCAAAGAAATCGAATTGAAAGATGCTTTGGAAAATATGGGCGCACAGATGGTGAAAGAGGTTGCTTCTAAAACAGCTGATCAAGCTGGTGATGGTACAACAACTGCTACTGTTCTTGCTCAAGCTATCGTTGCTCCGGGTTTGAAATCTGTAGCAGCGGGTGCTAACCCAATGGATTTGAAACGTGGTATCGACAAAGCGGTTGCTGCGGTTGTCGCTAATTTGCAATCGCAATCAAAAGAGGTAGGAGCTGATAACAACAAAATCAAACAGGTTGCTACGATTTCTGCAAACAATGACGAAGTAATCGGCTCTTTAATTGCCGAGGCTATGCAGAAAGTTGGAAACGACGGGGTTATAACGGTAGAAGAAGCTAAAGGTACCGAAACTGAGGTGAAGACAGTTGAAGGTATGCAGTTTGACCGTGGTTATTTGTCGCCGTATTTCGTGACGAACTCTGACAAAATGGAAGCGGAATTGGAGAACCCTTATATCTTGATTTACGACAAGAAAATCAGCAATATGAAAGAATTGTTGCCTATCTTGGAAAAACAAGTGCAAACAGGCAAGCCGTTGTTGATTATTGCGGAAGACTTGGATGGCGAAGCTTTAGCTACATTAGTCGTGAACAAAATCCGTGGTTCACTGAAAGTAGCTGCGGTGAAAGCACCGGGCTTTGGCGACCGTCGTAAAGCAATGTTAGAGGATATTGCTATTTTAACAGGCGGTACGGTTATCTCTGAAGAAAGAGGTTATAAATTAGAGAATGCGGAGCTTTCTTACCTAGGCCAAGCGGAGAAAATAACCGTAGACAAGGACAATACAACAGTTATTAATGGCTCAGGAAATGCGGACGATATCAAAGCTCGTGTTGCACAAATCCGTTCACAAATCGAAACTACAACGTCAGACTACGACCGTGAGAAATTGCAGGAACGTTTGGCGAAACTGTCTGGTGGTGTAGCTGTACTTTATGTAGGTGCCACTACAGAAGTAGAGATGAAAGAGAAAAAAGACCGTGTAGACGATGCATTGCATGCTACCCGCGCTGCAGTAGAGGAAGGTATAGTTGCTGGTGGTGGCGTTGCTTTTATCCGTGCGATTGAGGCGTTAGTAGATCTTAAAGGTGCTAATGAAGATGAAACAATCGGTATCGACATTATCAAGCGTGCTATTGAAGAACCTCTTCGTCAAATCTGTAACAACGCCGGTATCGAAGGCGCGGTAGTTGTTCAAAAAGTAAAAGAAGGTACGGCTGACTTCGGATACAATGCACGTACAGACGTGTATGAAAACTTGATTGGTGCAGGCGTTATCGACCCAACCAAAGTTTCTCGCGTATCATTGGAAAATGCAGCTTCTGTTGCATCTATGCTATTAACTACAGAATGTGTGTTAGCTGATGAGCCAGAAGAGGCTGGAGCGGCTAGTGCTGGAGCTCCACCAATGGGCGGAGGTATGCCAGGCATGATGTAAGATAGGCACGTCCCTATTATATAATTGAAACAAAAGGCTTCGGATATTTTCTGAAGCCTTTTTTCTTTTTTATATTTAGTCCAACATATTCATATCAGATGCAAAAATATCATTATACGGATGGAACAAATACGTTCGGCCCTTTTTCGGTAGAGGAGTTAAAAACCAAAGGTGTTACTGGCGATACATATGTATGGACTGAAGGTATGCCGAACTGGGTGCTTGCTAAAAATGTACCGGAATTGAGCGGTATTCTATCCATCGATTCGCAGCCTTATTTCACAGGATCACAAACTCCTCCTCAATTTCCGAATACACCGGCTTCACCATATAACCAGCGTATGGGGCAACCGCCAAAGACCTATCTGCTAGAAACGATTCTTACGACCATTTTTTGTTGTTGGCCGTTAGGAATTCCCTCCATTGTGTACGCATCACGCGTGGAAAAAAAATTCTATGCTGGTGATGTATCGGGAGCGGAGACGGATTCTGCAAATGCAAAAAAATGGTTGTGGATCAATGTCGGCGTTTGTATTGGACTGTGGCTGCTTTATTTCATTATTTTTGGTTTCGCAATGTTCGGGGCGATGATGTCTGGAAATTTCTAACAACATGTTGAGAAAGTATCGTTGGGTATTTCTAGGAGCCAGTATGGTAATGTTGGGAGCCGCGACGTACATTTATTATATCTACGATCCTGCTGCTCATAGCTGGTTTCCGCAGTGTCCGTTCAAGGCATTGACGGGATTGGATTGCCCGGGATGCGGTTCGCAACGTGCGGTTCATGCAATATTACATGGAGATTTTCGGGAAGCATTTCATTACAATGCTTTGCTACTACCTTTTATTCCCTACCTAACCATCGGCTTTGGGTATCGATTGGTGAAAGATCCAGATGAACGTCTAATGAAATGGCGGAGAATCCTGTTTGGTGAATACGCCATTAAAATTTTAGTAGCTGTGATTTTGATGTATTTTATTCTGCGAAATATGATGTAGATTCGTTATTCGTAATCCTTGTATTTAGACATGGAAACGTATACAAATTCTTTTCTTCTCTTTCTTCGAAGAAGGCTCGAAGAGCAGTTTTTTGGATTGGTTTTTGTCCCATCCGCATAACGCTAAGTTCGTAAAACTAATAAAAAAGAATGCATGATTTTAATCGTTGACGACCAAATAGAAAATATATATTCACTTGATAAGCTGCTAAGATCCAAAGGTTTTGAAGTTGATTCCGCCCTTTCGGGGGAAGATGCTCTTAAAAAAGTATTGAAAAACGACTACGCGCTGGTTATTCTGGACGTGCAAATGCCGGGCATAGATGGCTTTGAAGTAGCGGAAACGCTATCGGGGTTTAGTAAAACCAAAGAAGTGCCTATTATATTTTTATCCGCTGTGAATACAGATAAGAAATTTATAGCTAGAGGTTACGCTTCGGGTGGTATAGATTATATAACCAAGCCAGTAGACCCCGATATTTTAATGCTGAAAGTAAAGACGTTCTATCGATTATATGAGCAGACACTAGCACTGAACGAGACTCAAAAAATATTGGAATCAGAGATAGAAACGAGAAAAAAGGCGCAACAGGAACTGAGAGATAAGGTGGAGCATTTACATACTACGCTCGAAAGTTTGCCACAAATTGCTTTTACAGCGGATGGTAAAGGTAGGATTACTTTTGTCAATAAAAGGTGGTATAAATTTTCTCGTTGCCCCGAGACGTTCCCCGAAGTACACCCAGATGATACTTGTATCAAAAAAGTTTGGCAACACTGTATTGAACGTAGCCAGCCATTGGAGCTGGAAGTGCGTATCAAAGGACTGAAATCCGGACTTTTTTGTTATCATCTCTTACGTATTATCCCTGTCAAGGACAGAACGGGAGTACACAGTTGGGTAGGAACTTTTACCGATATACACGAACAGAAAGAAGAAGAGAGGAAAAAAGATGAATTTTTGAGTATAGCAAGCCACGAACTCAAGACTCCACTGACGAGTATCAAGGCTTATATTCAATTATTAGAACGTATGCCGGATGTCCAGAAAGAAAGCAAATTTGCAACCTATATCAGCCGTGCGCAAAATCAGATTAATAAATTGGACAGTCTTATTGCTGATCTATTAGACATTTCCAAGATTGAAAATGGAAAGCTAAAGGTGAATAAAAAGCTGTTTAATATGGAAAAGCTGATTGAAAGCGCTATCGAAACTATTTATTATACGCATAGCCATGTGCAGGTACAAATCGAACGAAAAGGGGAATTAATTACACAAGAAGTGAACGGTGATGCTTTTCGTATCGAGCAAGTGCTAATCAACTTCCTGACGAATGCTATAAAATATTCTCCCGACAGTGATAAGGTAGTTATACACACTGCTGCCGATAGAGATCAGCTTTATATAGCCGTCCAAGATTTTGGAATTGGGATTCCGGACCACAAAAAAAATAATATCTTTACGAAATTTTACCGCGTGGAGGAATCATCTGTAAAATTTCAAGGACTAGGGATCGGTTTGTATATCTGTGCAGAAATTATTAAACAGCACAATGGCACGTACGGCATAGAAAGTTCTTCAAACCAAGGGACGACCTTTTATTTTACTATACCATTTTAACTAAATCGTTATGTCCAAGAATCTTATTCGGAAATTACAGGTTGGATTTGGATTTTCGTTGTTTGTATTATTGTTAAGTTCATCTGCTTCCTACATTAGTATCAAGACGCAGATGAATAACCGCAACAAGGTTATCAAAACACATCGAACAATCGATTCGATCAATCAGATTTTGATTAATCTACAGAACGTGGAAACAGGGCAACGTGGCTATCTGTTAACAGGTGAGGTAAGGTTTTTAGGACCTTATCATGAAAGCCGAATTTCCCTGCCAGCATCTTTATCCGCAACCCGCGAGTTAACCAGTGATACACCAGAACAAGCACGACGTGTAGACAGCATAGAGGTATTAATGAAGACGAGGCTGGATCTCTTAAATGAACATGTTAATTTAAAAAGAGAGGGAGGGGCAGTTACGGTCGAACAGTTAGAGCGTGGTAAATTGTATATGGACAGCTGCAGGAATATTATCGGTCGCTTTGTGCATGAAGAAGCTAGTAAGCTCGATCTCCAAACCACGAGAATGCAGCGAAATTCTGGATTGACTTCATTCTTTATCATTTTTGCAGCTTTGGTTTCCCTCGTTGTTACCATCTTGTTCTACCTACAAATCCGAAATGAGTTTCGAAGACGAGAGAATATGCAATTACTGCTTCGCGAGAAAGATGAGGATACGACACACCGTTTGAATATTATACACAATATGACGCAACGGATCGCAGATGCAGATTATTCCGTTAGGCTAGATGATGCTCAAAAGGATACATTGGGTTATATTGCTACTTCCCTCAATGGTATGGCAATTGCGTTGGAAGAGTCGTTTGGAAGGCTTAATGATAACGAGTGGCGACAAACCGGACTAGCTAAAATAAACGATATTTTAGCGGGCAATAAGACGGAGGAGATCGTTGCGAATGACGCGTTGGAGTTGCTGGTATCCTATACAGAGTGTTTAAATGGGGCGGTTTATATATGGGACAAAGGCCTGCTTTCGCTATCAGGTTCTTATGGTTTAGCAGACCACATGAAAAAGGAATATCAGCCGGGCGAAGGAATTGTGGGGCAAGTATTTAAAGATAAAAGAATTAAAGTTTTAGAAAACGTAGATGAAAAGGACTATGTTGTTAGTTTTTCTTCGGGAGAAATAAAAACCACCCATCTACTGTGGTTGCCTTTGATGGTAAAAGGACAGTGTTTTGGAGTAATTGAGCTCGGAAGTAGGCTACCTTTTGAGCAATTGGACATGGACTTCTATCAAGAGGCTTGTCGCAATATTACGTTAGAAATTTTGGCTGCGAAAGGGAGAAAGCAGATCCAAACGTTATTGGAAGAAACGCAAGCCCAGGCAGAGGAACTACAAACACAACATGCAGAACTAGAGAATCTTAATACGGAGCTAGAAGCTCAAACGCAAAAACTGCAGGCTTCTGAAGAAGAACTGCGCGTGCAACAAGAAGAACTAATGCAGTCAAATCAGGAATTAGAAGAACGCTCAAAACTGTTAGAGGAAAAGAATCATCTTATTGCTGAACGAAATCTTGAAATTCAAAAGAAAGCGGAGGAGCTCGCGCTCAGCACAAAGTATAAGTCGGAGTTTCTTGCCAATATGTCGCATGAGCTCCGGACACCGCTAAATTCTATTTTGTTATTATCTCGATTAATGGTCGAAAATGCAGATGCCAATTTAACGGAAGACCAAGTGGAATCCGCCAAAGTTATACAAAGCTCTGGTTCTAGCTTATTGAACCTTATCGATGAAATCTTGGATCTCTCGAAGATAGAAGCTGGAAAGATGGAACTCGAGTACGAACATGTGGCATTAAGCGATCTGAGAAACGACTTATTAAGTTTGTTTTTGCCAATAGTGGAGGAAAAGGGACTTGAGTTAAAGGTTGAAATAGACGAAAGCGCAACGAACTATGTGGAAATAGATAAACTAAGGCTTGAGCAGGTGCTCCGCAATCTCCTTTCCAACGCCATTAAATTTACGCCCAAAGGTCGCGTGACATTATCGATTTCTCAACAACACGATAATCCCGATTATGTACAGTTCATCGTGGAAGACACAGGAATTGGAATTAGTCCAGAAAATCAAAAGATTATATTCGAGGCGTTCCAACAAGCAGATGGTTCTACACGACGTAGGTTTGGGGGGACCGGATTGGGGCTTTCTATCAGTAGAGAAATTGCCCGATTATTAGGCGGCGAAATTACGCTGAACAGTGTGCTAGGCGAGGGGAGTACCTTCTGTCTTATTATCCCTATCCGGAAAATGGTCATCCCTTTGGTAGCCGCACCTGATATGCTGGTAGAGAGCATTACACATGATGTAAAAGAGGTGACCTCCCTAGTTACTGATGCATCCTCTTCGTTAACTATCTCAGATATTCCTGAGGAAGTTAAAGATGACCGCCATGATATTAAACCGGGAGATAGCGTTATCCTTATTGTTGAAGACGATACGCCATTCGCTAAAACGTTGCTTAAGTATACAAATCAAAATGGGTATAAAGGCATCGTGATTGTACGGGGGGATTGGGCGACAGAGGCGGCTGAAAAGTATCAACCTTTGGCAATTTTATTGGATATACAGCTTCCTGTAAAAGACGGGTGGCAAGTGATGGAAGAACTCAAGAATAATGCGAAAACAAAACATATCCCCGTACACATTATGTCGTCGTTGGAAGTGAAACGGGAGAGTCTGTCGAAAGGTGCTATTGATTTTATAAATAAACCTATTGCGATAGAACAGATTGGACAAATGTTTCGTAAAATAGAAGATGCGCTTACCCGGAGTCCTAAAAAGGTGTTGATTGTTGAAGAAAACCCAAAACATGCGACGGCATTATCTTATTTTCTGAGCAATTTTAATATCGTCTCCGAGATTAAGAACAGTGTAGACGATAGTATTCGCGCATTGATATCTGACAATGTTAATTGTGTTATTTTGGATATGGGTGTGCCGGATGAAACAGGCTATAAAACGTTGGAAGCGATTAAGCGAAATGAGGGGCTAGAACATTTACCTATTATTATTTTTACAGGTAAAAATTTATCTCAGACGGAAGAGTTGAAAATAAAACAGTATGCCGATTCGATTGTTATTAAGACGGCACATTCGTTCCAACGTATTCTGGATGAGGTAGGGTTATTTCTTCATTTGGTAGAAGAAAGCAATCTAGAACCGGAAAAAAGGAAATTAAATAAGTTAGGCTCCCTTAACGAGGTGCTTAATGGAAAAACGGTGCTGATTGCAGATGACGATGTGCGGAATATCTTTTCGTTGACGAAAACATTGGAGCACTATCAAATGAAGGTAATTTCAGCAATAGATGGGAAAGAGGCATTACAACAATTGGAAATGCATCCGGAGACATCGATTATCTTAATGGACATGATGATGCCTGAAATGGATGGTTATGAAACGATCAGACAAATCAGGAGTATACAGAAATACGCTAAATTACCCATCATTGCTGTGACGGCAAAGGCGATGACGGGCGATCGTGAAAAATGTATCAAAGCGGGAGCGTCGGATTATATATCCAAACCGGTCGATAAAGACCAATTGTTATCCCTTCTGAGAGTGTGGTTATATGAAACCGAGAGATAAATAATATTGAAAAATAATTATTTACGTCGAGCTCTGTCAACCAATAAAAGGAAAATGATTGGATGAGAACTAACGTTGGAATTATACATAACAATGAAAACGCAAAAGGTAATTTTAATTATCGATGACGATAGCCGGAATATTTTCGCGTTACAATTAACGCTGAAAGCTAGGCGATACACGTTTTTATCTGCTCAAAACGCGCTAGAAGGTTTGCAGCTTTTGCAAGCTAACTCCGAGATAGGATTGGTCTTGTTGGACATGATGATGCCTGAAATGGACGGTTATGAAGCTATAAAACAGATTCGACGTTCGGATGTATATGGAAGGGTCCCAATTGTTGCTGTTACAGCAAATGCAATGAGTGGTGATAGGGAGAAATGCTTGGCGGCCGGAGCAGATGATTATATTGCGAAACCCATCGATGTGGATAAGTTAATGAAAGTTATTGAGGAGTTGTTATAGATGATTGAGTTGGATATAGTGAAGGACGATGATATGGAAATGTTGTTAAAGGATATTTCCAATTTGTATGGTTATGACTTTACGCAATATAGCAAGGCGTCGTTAAAACGACGCCTCAATAGAATATGTATGCTCGATAAGTTCGCAAGCTTTGCGGAATTAAGGTATAGGCTTACGCATGATGGGGCCTATCTGTCGCGTTTTATTGAAGAAATAACCGTCAATGTCACGGAGATGTTTAGAGACCCTCAATTTTACGCTACATTACGCCAGCATATATTACCCGTCCTAGGAACGTATCCGTTCATTCGTATCTGGGTAGCTGGCTGTTCAACAGGCGAGGAAGCTTATTCACTAGCTATATTGTTAAAGGAAGCTAATTTGTTTGATAAAACGTTGATTTATGCGACGGACATTAATCCCAACGTGCTAGAAAAGGCCTCCAAAGGTATTTTCCCATTAAATCAAATGAAGCAGTATTCCAGAAACTATATTTTATCAGCTGGAAAACGGGATTTTTCTTCTTATTACGTTTCGATGTATGACGTGGTAAAATTCCATTCTAATCTAAGCAGTAGAATGGTGTTTTCCACCCATAATTTGGTGTCAGATTCCTCCTTTAATGAATTTCAGCTTATTTTATGCAGAAATGTCCTTATCTATTTTGATAAGGACCTTCAAAACAAAGTGTTTAAACTTTTTGACGATAGTCTTCAGCCGCTTGGCTTTTTGGCGTTGGGAGCCAAGGAAACGCTTCGATTTTCCAATGTCGAGCACCGATACAAACAGTGGAATGAGGATCGAATTTGGAAAAAAATATCTTAGTAAAAATGGCCATGAAAAAGGTGACAGAGATTCTATTAATAGGTGGGTCTGCGGGAAGCATCAGTGTACTTTTGGAGGTACTGCCTCATCTTAGCGATCACCTTTCTTTTCCCATAGTGGTGGTGGTTCATCGCCAGTCACACCCCGAAAGTATACTGGAAGGATTATTGGGATCTCGTAGCCGTTTACCAGTGGAGGAAACCTATGATAAAATGACGCTGAAAGCCAGTTACATATATCTAGTACCGGCAGATTATCATCTTTTATTTGAAAACAAGCAGCTAGTCTCTTTGGATTATTCGGAAAAAGTCAACTATTCTCGACCATCTATCGATGTCTCGTTTCGGTCTGCCGCACAAATATTTACGGAGCATACCACTGCCCTACTGTTATCTGGAGCTAACACAGATGGTATCGACGGTTTGCGGTGTATAGCAAAGCAGCAAGGTACAATCCTCGTCCAGGATCCCGATACAGCCGAAATAGCTTTTATGCCTCAACAGGCCCTTCTTAATTTACAGGTTGACACGGTTTTAAAACCAGGAGAAATGGCTTCCTTCATTAATCAGTTAAGTACGAACTATTAATTTTACAGCACCATGAAGAACAAAAAAATACTTGTATTTGATGATGATACCAATATTTTAGATGTTTTTACCATTGTTCTCGAATCCTCGGGATACCAAGTAGAAATTTCAGAAACCTCACATGATATTTTGGAACGGGTTAAAGAAGTAAGCCCGGACATGATTATTATGGACAATTGGATTCCTAATATTGGTGGCGTAAAAGCTACGCAAATACTCAAAAGTGAACCTGCTTTTAAGCATATCCCCGTCATTTATTGTTCAGCGAACAACGACGTAAGTTCCCTCGCGGAACAGGCGGGCGCAGAGGCATATTTGGCCAAACCGTTTGATCTAGATGAATTGGAGAATACGGTGGCGGGTCTACTTCGACATAAAGCCAAGTAAAGGTCGTGTGTAAGTAATGGATAAATAAAGGAAACCGCTTAATCTGTATCAGCGCAAAACGTTTGAACGTACGTGGTGTTCTATTTCTATAACTATGGGTAAAAAGGAGAACAATAGCATATTTGTACAGTCGTTATTACGGCTTTTTGTATTCATACTGTACGGCGCCATTTATCCTGTGGCTCACTCGCAAGATTCGACCGTTCGTTCACAAGACGTCATTTGGGCGGAAAGGCAAGCACAGTTGCAGCATTGGAAACGGGTACAAGATACCTTTTCACTCACTGTCGACAGTATAAAAAAGCGTTTTTTGTTCGAGCGTGGAACACGTGATTCCACGGCCCTAGATAGCACGTTGATTTTTCTGATTGAGAAAAAGAAAGGGATTTCAAAATATATTTATGATATTAAGACTGCCCGAACGACATGGCCGTTAACATCTGCACATACACCTGTTGAAGGAGATAGTGTGGTTTTGGAAGAATTGTTAGAAACGGATGCTATCGAAAACAAAAATAAACACTTGGTAGACACATTGTCACATCTGATCAATGGCTATGAAAGACTGATTGCCGACGTCATTTACCTAGAAAGATGGATTGGAAACCAACGAGCAGAACTAGCAATAAATGATGTAGATACGAGTACTGTAAAGAAGAAACCTATTCAACGGCATATAATGCGGGCGGTACACACCAATTTAGGGAAGGATGGTTCTACTTCAGGGTTTTTCGATTTTCCGGCATGGAGTAATCGTCTTTTTCTAATTTTAATAAGCCTATTTTATTTTTATTGGATGTATAAGCTGGGGCGTAAGGCAGAGCAGGACGATGAGGAATTTCGATTATATCAGAACGAACCATTATGGATCCCGTTTTTGAAAGCGTCCATTTTCTTTTTGACGTTATTGCCTTTTGCCTCCTTGTCTGTGCCTGTTCTTATTCTTGAAAGCAGTTATTTTCTCGTTTTTGTGTTCCTTTATATTCTTTTATACAAAGAGCTTTCGGCCTTTAAACGGAAAGTACTAGGGCTGATTTTCATTTCTTATATTATATTGATAGTGGCAAATCTCTTTTTATCCACCCCGTGGTGGACGAAGGTTTTTGCAATATTGGCTAACGTCATCGGTATGATCATGGTTTGGTCTATAGGACGCCGAACAGACATCGATAATCCGATAGGATATATTCACCGCTATGCCCGTTGGGCGATTATACTAGGGCATTTTCTGGCCATCGCGCTAAATATAATGGGATATGTCAGTTTTGCGCGTATGTGGAGTTTGGCGGCGGGTATTGGATTATTGCAAATTATTGCACTACGTGCTGTACGCGAAATGTTACTTCACGATATTGAGCAGCAATATGAACGAGCGAAGCCCGAAGCTATGTTACGTCGTTTCGATGTGAAGCGAATGTTGCTGAGTTTTGAACGCCTATTCCGTTTTTGTTCGGCTGCTTTGATTGTGTTAGTATTGTTGAACAATTTCCATCTCGTCCGAGAAGCGAGTTCGCTGTTGGAACGTTTGCTCATGACAGAACATAAAATCGGAGGAATTGTGTTTGCCTATGGTAATCTTATGCTTGCAGGCGCCGTTATTTGGTTAGCAAACTGGTTTCAGAAAAACTTAAAAAATTTATTAGATGATTCTTCGCCTAAAAATGAGTTGCAGGTTCGGAAGATGACGCTATTCCCACTGTTTAGGCTGCTTATTATCGTTATAGGTTTTTTGATGGGTATTAGTATATTGGGTTTAGGGATCGATAAATTGACGGTTATTATTGGTGCATTGAGTGTTGGTATAGGCTTGGGATTACAGAATGTCATCAATAATTTCGTTTCGGGTATTATTCTGGTTTTCGAAAAACCTTTCAAGATCGGTGATTATGTGGAGTTGGCTGATAAAAAAGGCCAGGTGATGGAAATCGGTATTCGTTCCAGTACATTGTTGACAGATGAAGGTGCTCGAGTAATTATACCTAACGGTGACTTACTTTCTGGAAGGTTAGTCAATTGGACGTTTAGAGACGCGGATATCCGCGTGAATATGACATTAACTGTGGACAATACCATTCAAGTTGAAGAAGTCAAGAAAGAATTGGAGGCCAAGCTGGCGAGCTTTGAAGAGATAGACCGGTCTATACCCGTGAAAATATTCACAAAGGAAATTACGGTTGATAGCTATCAACTTAGCATTCAGGTAGGCATTAAGCACGTTCGTTATATTGAACGCTTTCGGAGTCGATTTTTAGAATCCTTTAAGGAAGATATGGATGCCCGAGGAGCTAAAGTTTCTTCTAGCTAGGCATGATTCCGTTAACCGCTACCAGATTCCCCGACAGTTTTCGGCAGCATTCCCTTCCTATATAACGCTCGCTCGTATATTGATATCGTAGTTTCCTACTTCCTTAGTCGCCGTTCTCCAGTCACCTCGTCTCTCCTCGTTTTAGCTGAATCGCGAATGATCTCTTCCTGTAGGATTTGTGCCCGGTACGATTGAAGTACCGCGGTCAATGTTAGGTTCTGGCGTAGAAAGTTCATTAATTTCGGGATCTGCATCAGGGTTGATCTCGTCGATATCTGGATTCGGAGCTTCTAATGGATCGATGTCGGGTTGCTCATCGGGCTGGTTCTCATCGATCTCCTCCAATTCTGGTTCTTCCCGCTCAAGAGGATCTACATCAGGTTGTTCGGGAGGGAGATTCTCAACGCGTTCTCCGCCATCTGGTAGATTTTCTTCATCCGGTGGATTTCCTCCTCCTCCACGATTCGGAGTCGCAGGATCAGATGCTGGGTCTGCCAATGTGAAAGCTAGAATAGGACCTTGTCCGTTCTCAGTAAAAAAGTTTTGTGTTTTCATCTGATTATTTTTTTATGAAACAGAGCTATAGCCCAATTTCATTATATTTTATGTATTAATGTGTAAATAGAACCTTTTCAGTTTAATATAGTTGCAGTGATAAATACCCAAAAAATAAAATAAATACCCTCAATGATGATATTTGCTCGATTTACGTTAATCAGTTATATACGGTATTTAAAAAAAACGACCCTGTTAAGGGTCGTCTAGGCTATTTGAATGCATTCGTGAAGCTTTCTATTCCTCTTTTTCTTTAAGAAGCAAGAGCGGAATGCTCGATTTTTTGATCAGCTGTTTGCTTACCCTTCGGTGAAATAGTCGCTCAAAGAATCCATATGATTTTGGAATAGTAACAATTAATCCAGCGTTATGGTATTCAGCAAAGGTTTCTATTTCTTCTGCAATGTCATCACCTGTTGTATAGTGATATTCCGGTTGGAATACTTCCAATAGCGCATTTATTTTATATTGCTCCGTAGTTGTGTCGGGGTTTGCTTGTTTCGCTTCTGGTATGACATTCAGAACCAGTAATTTTGCGCGAAGTCTTTCTAGCCATTGGGCAATTTCGGCCACGGGCGTGGCAGGCGATATTTCTTTTAAATCGCAGGCGAAAACGATCTTGCGGATAGGCTCGTAGCCAGCATGATTGGGGACGATAAGCAATGGTCGCTTTAAGGATGACGCTAGGTTGGCCGTATTACTGCCGATTAGTGCCTGTTCCAAATTACTCCTTCCCGTGGCTCCTACTACAACCAGATCAGCATCCCATTTCTCGAGAAGTCCTTCAATACCGTGTAGTAATGGGAAGTGATTCGTTACCACATGGATGCTCACAGAGCTATTTCCTCCGAGTATCTGTATTAATTCCTGCTGTACCGCCTCTAAATTTGATAAACTTTGTTTCTCTAGAGAAGGGGCTGCGTCTGTCATCGGGAGATCTGTGCCAATAGGCAAATTGTCATATGCGTGATAAAGTATAATATGATTTGCCTCTACAGATTTTGCTAGTTTCGTGGCATATCTGGCAGCATTTAGTGCTGATTCTGAAAAGTCTGTTGTAATGATAATTGTTTTCATCTGATTATGTTTTTCTATTAACCGTATTTAATGAACAATTTGTTGTAAGGGATTGTTTATTAAATAAATACCTAAAACGGAATAAATACGAGTCGGAGTGTGAGATACGTATCTCAGTGGCGTGAAATACCCGTATTTAATTTTTAGCCAACTATTTCGAGATATAATCCTTTTACTATGAAAGAGATATATTGTACTCTTGAAGCTGCTACAACAAATGTATATGCAAATAATAAAAGGCAGTAATAAAAATAGATGGTTTAATTAAAAAGGAATAACATGGAAAATTTAGAAAAAAACGTCAATGCGAAGGAAGGCGAAATGACCAAGGAAATTGAAAATAAGACAGCGCAAGTGCCATCAAAGGCATATTTATGTGTCGCCATTGCGGCGATGGCGGCATCCGCTACGTTAAAATGTATGGGACATAAGCATACCGCTTTGTTTGTTGGACAGTGGGTTGCTCCTTTTTTACTTTTTGGCATTTACAATAAGATTGTCAAAACACAAGGACATGATTAATATTAAGGAGATTAAAGAGCGTTCTGATTTACGTAGGACGGTCATAATTCTTTATTAAAATAACAAAAGTATGAAAGTATGAAAAGATATCTCAAGTATTGTTTCGCCGTGCTAGGTACGGTTATTCTATTTTTACCACGTATATCCGCACAGGAGGCTAATAGGGACCAAGAGTTTTTAACGAAAGCGGTTAGTTCGAACCAATTCGAAATCGCATTGGGAACACAGGCCTTAAAGCAGTCAGAAAATGAGGAAATCAAGCGATATGGTCAAATGTTGATAAATGATCATACCAAGGTGCTTGAGGAATTGCAAGACGCTGCGTTGGCCAAAAAATTAGTTGTACCGAATGGTATGGAAGAAAATCAAGCTTCCATATTAGAGTCGTTATCTGTGCTCTCAGGAGCGGATTTTGATAACGCGTTCAAGGATGTTGCGGTAAAAACCCACGAAAGTGCTATTGTATTATTTGAAAATGCAGCTAATAATTTAAGTGATCAGGAGTTTAGAAGTTGGGCTGCGGAAAAGGTGCCATCGCTTAGAAACCATTTGGAGCAGGCAAAATCGTTACAAGTAAAATCAAAATCTGATACGCCTTCTCATTCTATGAAAGAAGATTCAATTGAAACCTTATAAAATAAATGGTTATGGCAACAAAAGTAGAGAATGAAAAGACAGGTCTCAGAGAGAAAAAGAAAAAGAAAGAAGGAGATACTTATCAGGAACTTGGGTCGGTGGTTGAAAAGACAGAACGTACTAAAGATGGCGATGGGGAAGCTGGCGTAGATCCGCAGGTAGAGCAACTGAATGTTATGCCAAATGATCCTACGGACCGGCCTTTGGAGCGAAAAATAAAAGATAAAAAAGCGGATAATAAAAAGTAATATAAATTCCATACTAAAAGCGGCAATAAATAATTTTTATTTTATTTATTGCCGCTTTTTATTTTAATTATATTAATTAATGTCTTATATTCGGCGAATTTGCAATATTTTTTAGAGGTAATTGGTTTATTGTAATAATATTCAAAAATAATGATTCTAGGGGTACTTAAAGAAACCAAAATCAATGAGCGTAGAGTGGCGCTTAGTCCGGAGATAGTTAAAATGCTCGTCAAGAAAGGTTTTCAGGTTCAGATAGAAAGTGGCGCTGGGCTAGGTTCTAACTTCGCCGATGAAGATTACAAATTGGCGGGCGCAGGTATTGTTTCAAAAACCGAGATTTTTAATGCAGACGTCGTTCTCAAAGTGAACGCTCCTACGCGAGAAGAAGCTTCGCAGTATAAAAAACAAGCGGTCAGTATTTCTTTGCTATACCCTTATACGCAACCGGAACTTCTCGATATGCTAAACGCTCGTCAAATTACCTCGTTCGCTATGGATGCGGTACCTCGTATATCACGAGCGCAGAAAATGGACGCTTTGAGTTCGCAAGCAAATTTGGCGGGCTATAAAGCGGTAGTTATAGGAGCGAATGCCTTGGGAAAAATATTCCCATTGATGATGACCGCCGCTGGAACAATTACTCCCGCGAAGGTGCTTGTCTTTGGAGCTGGAGTAGCTGGTTTACAAGCTATCGCTACTGCCAAACGTCTGGGTGCTGTGGTCGAAGTATCCGATGTGCGGCCAGAAACAAAGGAGCAAGTGGAGTCGTTAGGTGGCCGCTTTTTAGTTGTTGAGACAGCCGAGGAAGTAAAAACAGAAGGCGGCTATGCGAAAGAAGTCTCGCAAGAATTTCTAGCAAAACAGCAGCAATTGATTAAAGATAAAATCAAAGACGCTGATCTTGTCATTACAACCGCGCTAGTGATGGGTAAGAAGTCACCAATTCTGGTTACAGAGGAAATGGTTAAATCTATGAAAGCCGGTTCCGTAATTGTCGATATGGCCGTTGAATCTGGAGGTAATTGTGAAATTTCAGAATTTAACAAGACTGTCGAAAAATATAATGTCACTATAATCGGGGAATCTAACATTCCGTCATTGTTGCCCGTCAATGCTAGTCAACTGTATGCAACCAATATTAGTGCTCTTTTACTTCATCTAGCCAACAACGAAGGTTTTAAATGGGAGATGGACGAAGAAATAACCAAAGGAGCATTGATCACACATCAAGGGGAATTGGTGCATGAATTTACAAAATCTATTTTATCTAAATAATTCAAAAATCATAAGTTATGTCTGCTGAGAGTTTTATTATTCTATTGTACATATTAATATTAGCCAGTTATCTAGGTTTTGAGCTAATAAATAAAGTGCCTCCGACGCTTCATACCCCACTGATGTCAGGATCAAATGCGATTTCCGGAATCACTATTGTGGGGGCAATTCTCGCCTGCAATGAACTGGGATTTGTTTCCGTAAGTAAGTGGCTGGGAATGCTGGCACTTATTTTAGCAACCATTAATGTGGTTGGTGGTTACACGGTTACTGACAGAATGCTGAAAATGTTCAAAAAAAAATAGGAAAGAATGAACATCATAATACAAATCTCATATCTAGTCGCCTCTATATTGTTTATAGCCGGCATTAAAATGTTAGGACGTACGAAAACCGCTCGCAAAGGAAATATCGTCTCGTCAGTTGGTATGTTCATCGCCGTATTGGCAACTGTCGTTCAGGTAGAGGCTATTTCACTGATTGATATACTTATATGTGTTCTTATCGGGTCCACTATTGGGTTAGTTATTGCATTTAAAGTGCAAATGACAAAGATTCCGGAGATGGTAGCTATGTTTAATGGCTTCGGAGGGTTGGCATCGCTGGCTGTGGCTTTATCTGATTTTTGGCTGAATACACAACAACGCAATTTAGGAGTTGATACAATAACGGGAGTTAGCGTTGCTTTGAGTATCTTCATCGGGGGAGTTACATTCACTGGATCGATTATTGCTTTTATGAAGCTCAGCGGAAAAATGTCGGGTCGGGCGATTCTTTTTAAAGGTCAACATCTCGTCAATTTGATTCTATTAGTATTGTCTGTCGTTGTTGCAGTTTTTGCATTGACAGATTTTACGAATCCGATCTACATTATCGTACTAGGTGTTCTCGCTTTAAGTATAGGGATACTTGTGGTTATCCCCATCGGCGGAGCGGACATGCCGGTTGTTATCTCCTTACTAAATTCCTATTCGGGAATGGCTGCCTGTGCAACAGGTTTTGTTCTTAACAACAATGTACTCATTGTATCTGGTGCGTTGGTAGGAGCTTCAGGAATTATTCTCACACAGATTATGTGTAAGGCGATGAACCGCTCATTGGCCAACGTCCTTTTAGGAGGGTTTGGCCAGACATCTGGTGGGGGAGGCACATCAGCTGATGGTCCGCAAATAGTTGTGAAAGAAGTGGGTGTTGAAGAAGCCGCCCAAATCTTTGATTCCGTTTCTTCTCTAATCATCGTTCCCGGCTATGGAATGGCCGTTGCGCAAGCTCAGCATACCATTCGAGAACTAAGTGAATTGTGTGAAAAAAAAGGTGTCGACGTACGTTTTGCTATCCACCCCGTTGCAGGTAGAATGCCGGGACATATGAATGTACTCTTAGCAGAAGCAAATATATCTTATGATAAGCTTATCGAAATGGACGAAATTAATGATGACTTTGCCAATACGGATCTTGTATTTGTGGTTGGAGCTAACGATGTAGTTAATCCTGCGGCTAAAACAAACCCGAATAGTCCGATTTTTGGTATGCCGGTCTTGAACGTCGAGAAAGCACAGACCGTTATCGTTAGTAAAAGAAGCATGGGGAAAGGATACGCCGGTATTGAGAATGAGTTATTTGGTGCGGATAACTGTCTTATGCTCTTTGGCGATGCCAAGCAAACCATTACTAAATTGGTTGGAGAGCTAAAGGAAATATAATTCTTTTAGCTATTTGCAGCGATTGCCAACTTGTAAACGAAGAAAGCATCAATCCATGATTGATGCTTTCTTCGTTTACATTACTGTGTGTCTGAACTGGACGTTCTCGTCCTTACTTCTTCAAATTCCTTCTCGATTTCTGCCGAAACAGGTTTACCCATCAGTGAAACGACGACGATCGTCAGAAAGCTTAAAAGAAACCCTGGAATAATTTCATATACTTCCTTGTAGTCGTGGGGTATGTAAATCCATAGTAAGACCGTGGCTCCACCCACTAACATACCCGCCAAGGCTCCCGCCACTGTCATACGCTTCCAAAGCAATGACAGAATAACCAACGGACCGAAGGCTGCGCCAAATCCGGCCCAGGCATTACCAACAAGCCCAAGAATGCTTTCTTGTGGATTCAATGCGAGTAGAAACGCAACGATTGCAACGACAAGGACAGAGAGCCGGCTCATGATAAGCATGTTCCTTGCATTGGCGTGTTTATTAAAAAATGTTCTGTAAATATCCTCTGTCATCGAGCTGGAAGTGACTAGAAGTTGGGATGATATCGTACTCATAACCGCGGCCAAAATGGCTGAAAGCAGGAATCCGCCGATAAGTGGATGGAAAAGAGCTTTTGAAAGGTATATGAATATCGTTTCCGATAGTTCTTGCGACGCATCGAACCGCTGCATGGTTTCCGCATCGAACTGTTGAAGGTATGCAATTCCAAAAAATCCCAGGAGTAGGGAACCAAGAACTGTTCCTGCCATCCAGGTCATGCCTACCCGCCTTGCCTTTTTTATATCCTTCACACTATCGATTGCCATAAATCGGACAAGAATGTGCGGCTGACCGAAGTATCCCAGGCCCCATGCTAGCAGAGAAACAATAGAAACAGCAGTAGTTCCCCGCAACATATCCATATAGTTAGTGTTCTTGCGTTGGATGATGTCTAATGTTTCTTCTACTCCCCCTAGTTGAAAAACAACAACCGATGGTATCAGGAGCAGCGCGATGACCATGATACTACCCTGTACAGCGTCTGTTAAACTGACGGCCATAAAACCGCCGATAAACGTATAAAAAACGACGACTAGCGACGTAGCCCAAAGACCGATACTGTAATCCATGTTAAAAGCAGATTCAAACAGTCTGCCTCCGGAAACCATGCCCGCGGAAGTATACAGCGTAAAGAATATCAAAATAAAAACGGAGGATACTAGTTTCAACAGTTGTGACTTGTCCCGGAATCGGTTTTCAAAGAATACCGGAAGCGTTATAGCATTTTTTGCCACCTCGGTGTATACGCGTAAACGTGGCGCTACGATGACATAATTGAGAAATGCACCTGTTGTCAGCCCGATAGCGAGCCACGAACCAGACATTCCCATCATGTACATTGCGCCGGGCAATCCCATCAATAGCCATCCACTCATATCGGATGCCCCTGCAGACAAGGCAGTCACAAATGGTCCCATCTTGCGTCCACCTATTAAAAATTCCTCTGAGTTGCTTGTCGATTTTCGATATCCGTAGATACCGATCATAATCATAATCAATACGTATAAACCGATGGAAATCACCTCGTAAATATTCATGAGCAATAGTTATTTGAATTTTTCTAATGATACAAAAAACCTCTTCGTAAAATGTGATTGCATCAGCGCCTGGGAATCAGGTCGGAAGAATGTCCATAGATTGGTGGAGATAAAAAACCGAGCAACGCTCAAGTTGATTCTATATATTTTAAGAATGACAAAAACGCCTTCGGTAAGTTCATCTTGTACCCACCACATTCCTAACCTTAAATCACATGTAATGCAAGCGGTTCGGGATAAAGGTAAAAAAAAAATCATATCTGCCGCGATAAATAGTCGGATATTAATTGTGTATAAACAGAAGATATAAGTTATAGAAAAAAGATAGGTAAATTCTATAATTTGTTTTTAGTGTGTATTTTTTTCTACCTTAGGGCTCTTAAACTTTAACATCACTGGATGCAGCAGTTCATAAACCAAATTTATAATATTGTCTGGAGCGACGCCCTTGTATACCTCTGCCTGTTTACAGGGATCTATTTTACTTTGCGTTTTCGGTTTCCCCAAGTACGTTATCTCAAACACATGATAAAACTTCTTTTTGCAGGTAGTAACTCAAGCCGAGGTATATCTTCATTTCAAGCTTTTTCCCTCGCAATATCGGGACGTGTTGGAACAGGTAATATAGCAGGTGTCGCTACCGCCATCGGTATGGGCGGTCCAGGAGCAGTGTTTTGGATGTGGGTGATTGCGTTTCTTGGTAGTTCTTCCGCCATCATTGAAGCCTCCCTCGGGCAAATGTACAAGGAGGTAAAGGATGGGCAGTATCGAGGTGGGCCAGCATTTTATATTTTGAAAGGATTAAACTCTAAAGTCTTTGCATGGACATTTGCGGTTGTTACCATTATCAGTACCGGTTTTTTATTACCAAGTGTTCAGAGCAATAGTATTTCGTTAGCTGTCCATTCCTCTTTTGGGATTTCTCACCACGTTATCGCAGTAGTATTGGTGTCACTTCTTGCCTTTATTATTATTGGCGGTGTCAAACGTATAAGCCGGGTGGCAGAATATGTTGTACCGTTTATGGCTGGAGCGTATATCTTGATGGCGATCGTTATCATGACGCTCAATTTTCAACAAATACCGGCCGTTATTGCCATGATATTCGATGCGGCCTTTAACACGGAGTCTGTCTTTGGTGGCATCATCGGAATGGCGATATCATGGGGAGTAAAGCGTGGTATCTATAGCAACGAAGCCGGGCAGGGTACAGCGCCCCATGCGGCTTCAGCAGCGGCGGTAAGCCATCCCATTAAACAAGGACTGGTACAAGGGTTTTCTGTATATGTAGACACTTTATTTGTATGTACGGCAACGGCATTCATGATACTGTTTACTGGGCAGTACAACGTAACCGATCCTGAGGGAGGTTTTCTTGTTCAGAACCTTCACGAGTCTATACAGGCTGGACCGGAATATACGCAGCATGCCGTCGCGAAACACTTCCCACTGTTAGGAGATAGTTTTGTAGCGATTGCTCTTTTCTTTTTTGCCTTTACCACAATCATGGCCTATTATTATATTGCTGAAACCAATGTAAGTTTTGTAATGGGGGCGAGCAAAAACAAGCTATTAATATGGACATTGCGTCTTCTTATTCTCTTATCGGTATATATAGGCTGTATATCCACGGCAGAATCCGCATGGATATTGGGGGATATTGGTGTCGGCATCATGGCATGGCTCAATGTCATTGCCATTATTTTCTTGCACAACAGAGTATTGATATTGCTAAAAGACTACAACGGACAGATAAGTGAGGGAAAAGATCCTGTATTCAACAATTCAAAATACAATTTTCGTAATATGGATTTCTGGAATCAAAAAAGTAAATCCTTTCCTGAATAACGTTCTCTACTTGCCAAAACCATCAAGGCTTTGTATTTTTGGTGGAATAGCCCGTTGGTGTAATATACGAGGCGGTAAAAAAAAACAGATATGAAGCAAACCATTTTGGTACCCACAGACTTTTCAAACAATTCGCTAACAGCTGCACGTTATGCCATAGAACTTGCCCAGCAAATGGGGACAGACGTCTATATCCTTCACGTCTACCAGTCGTTCACGTCAGCCTTCCAGACCTCGGGAGCCAATGAGACGGACGAGCAGCAGGCGAAACTACGGGCAGAAGACGGACTTGCCGAGTTTATGGGCAAGCTGAATAATGTTTCGGAGATACAAGTGGCCTCGAGCGCCGTCAAAAAAAGCAGCCTACTGGACGCCGTCAATGATTATATTGCGGAAAACAGCGTTCAGCTGGTAATTATGGGCGCCCAAGGAGAATCTGGCAGAAGGCAGGACCTGTTGGGTAATAATACCTATGACGTAGCGAAGGATGTGTCCCGTCCGTTATTGATCGTCCCGGAGCATACAAAAAATGCTTTCAAATTGGAGCACGTTGTGTTCTTCAGTGACTATCAGCAGGGGGATGTCAAGAGTCTTACTAGCTTTAATTCCTTGTTTGGCCATATGCGACCATCCTGTACCTTGGTTCATATCCATGAGTCGGAAGATGAGCCGGCAGAAAGCGACCGACAGCGTTTAGAAGAATGGAAAGCGGTATTGGAGAACGAGACGCCTTTGGATAATCTGTCCACGGAACTCGCTCACGTACCCGAAAATGTGGATGCCGTAAACGACATCCTCAAACAGCTGAATGCTGACATGACCCTCGTTACACTTGTCGACGCAAGAAGTTTTTTCAAGAAACTGTTACACAAAAGCTTAGCAAGGACCATTGTTCTTAACCCTCAAACACCCGTTTTGTTAACGTCTGAAGATACGGAGTAATGATTGCTTGAAGCGATTTAGTGAATAAAATAGTAGTGAATTGGCACAAACGAAAAAACGCTGTAGACTCTTGTTTACAGCGTTTTTTCGTTTGTGCTTTGACTTTGTTGTCTGTAGCCCGTAGGGGAATCGAACCCCTGTTTCAAGAATGAAAATCTTGCGTCCTAACCCCTAGACGAACGGGCCGTTTTTGTGTTTCGGTGTGCAAATATAGAAATGATTATTTATTGTACAAAATAAAATTGAAAAAATAGTTTTCAGATGGAGAAAATAAGATAATAATTACGCTTGGACGTTATAAAAGCCATTTCCCACGAGAAATAGTGGAAGATTACAATGTTGAAAACCTCGACTCTTCCATTTCCGTAAATGCCGCTACGGTGGAAAATATTACACTCTTTTCATTATTCTTTAGGTTCTTAAAACTGGTAGGCAGGAATAACCCGCCACCTATATCCTTGTAGCCGTTTACAAGATACGTGTGGCCTTCTTTATTGACAAATTGTTTAATCCATCCCGTTTCACCACTAAATAATACCTCGCCTGATACACCTCCTTTTAATTGAAAGGAAAGCGAATTTAGCTTTTCTGCATTAAAAATCTTAGTAGATATCTTCCCTGTTTTTGTTTCGGGTTGCTCGATCAACACAGGCAGAAAAAGAAAAGTATAGTCCCTTATGAACTGCTCGTTAATTTTGGTAAAATGCTCGTTTGTTTCGGAGCCCGTCTGTGTTACTTCTTTGCCGTTGATAAAAAACTTAGCTAGTTTACCTGTTTTAAAGTTGAACAGGGATACAATGTTATTTCCGTCGTTAGTTTTGCCTTCGAAACGTGCTTGTCCCGACTTCGTATTGATGATAAACTTTCGTGCATCTTGAAAGTATTTTGCGTCGTTTCCATTTACCGTAAAGAGAATATAGTTTGTACTGTCCCACTTGTTCTTTCCACCGATTCCTTTCAATAGGACCTTGCTCACTTCCTGCTCCTCCTGTGCCGATATAATGACATGAGAAAAGGAAAGTACCCCGATAATAATTGCTATTAGGAATGTTTTCATAGTTGATTCCTTCCTATTTAAGGATAATGCAACAACCACTAGTATTGTTTACTGATGAGTGCCATTTGGATTGCTGTAACGGCAGCTTCTTCTCCCTTGTTACCATGTTTTCCTCCAGCCCGATCCAGAGCCTGTTCTATATTATCTGTTGTTAATACGCCGAAAATAACTGGTTTATTATGTTTGATAGCAACGTTTGCGATACCGTTTCCTACGGCGTCACATATAAAGTCAAAATGCCTTGTTTCACCTTGAATGACGCAACCAAGACATATAATTGCATCAAACGATTTATTACGAAGTGCTATATCAGCTCCGGAAATCAATTCATAACTACCGGGAACATGGATAATATCAATATCATTTTCTACAGTTCCGTGCTGCTGTAAACCTTGCAGGGCGCCATCTAACAAGGATCCCGTAACTTGGGCATTCCATTGGGAAACGACGACTGCAAATTTCAAACCCTTCGCGTTGCCAACTTCAATATGTGAGAAGTCTGACAAATTCTTCATGCTACTAGACATAGGGCAAAGATAAATAAAAAAGGCTGCTTACAAAAAATAAGCAGCCTATATCCTCTAATGAGCTATTTCTTATTGTTGTTTTGCCTGAGTACGTGCTATAAGGCCATCAATCATGTTCGCTTCGGGACTATTTGGATAGTCGGATTTGATTGATTGATAAGCCTGTTCCGCGTTTTTGAAATCTTCTAACGCTTCGTATACTAAACCTAATTTTTTAAGGAATAAGGGAGTTGTATAGGTGTTTTTGCTTTTCTGCGCCGCTTTTTTGTAGTGATTAGCCGCACTTTTGTAATCTTTAGATTCTGAATATGCATCTCCAATTAATCCCGTAACCAATGGATCTAAAATATCGCTTCCTGTATCCGAATATTTTTGAAGATGTTTTATTGCCTCCTGAAAATTTCCTTGACGTAGGTACAATCCACCTAGATAAGCATTTGCAATATTAGCAGATTTCGTATTGGAATATTCTTCTGCGATTTCCTTAAAACCTAAAAATGAACCGTCTCCTTCAATAGCTTTGGCTTGTAGGGAGTCAATTGCAGCATATTCTTCTGCTTTATATAGTTGATTTGCTGCCTTTTCGGCGCGAGGAGCTAGGTACAATCGCTGATAACCTAGGTACAGTAAAATCAAAAGAATGATACCACCAACAATGAAAGCAATACTTTTTTGATTATCCTGAAAAAATGAACCTGAAGGTTTTTTAGGTTCAGTTTGATTTACGTTTTTATTTGACATTTGTTGTTATCGTATAATAAATATGGAACGCAAAATTACACTTTTAAAATTTTATTACAAGTTTTCTGTGGTATTTTACTGACAATAGTGGATATTCACGTTAATCTATGCTTTTCAAGTATAAATTTAGTAAACATTTTGTTGTCTATCCGGTGGTGGTAGGTGAAATGTTACCGTCGAGCTGCTCATAGATTGAGTTTTGACTCTTAAATTCGGGAACGATAGCTTTCATCTGACGAACAGCCTCCACGTTATTGTCTGTTATAGCGGCCTCAAAGAGACGATTGAGTTGTTCGCTGACCAATGAAAAATTATTTTCTCGGACCTTTGCAATCATAATTTTTTGGTGATGAGTAGGGAGGGTGTTTTCAAGATCGTTAAGCAATTCCTCGTATAATTTTTCACCCGGACGTAGTCCTGTAAACTTAATATCGATATCTTGGTAAGGAATAAAGCCTGAAAGTTTGATCATTTTTTCGGCAAGATCAACTATCTTGACTGATTTTCCCATGTCAAATACGAATATCTCTCCTCCATTCCCCATGGATCCTGCTTCGATAACTAATTGACACGCTTCGGGAATGGTCATGAAATAGCGTGTGATCTCCGGATGCGTCACTGTAAGTGGTCCCCCCTTTTCGATTTGCTCTCGAAAACGTGGAATAACGGAGCCATTTGATCCCAGAACATTCCCAAAGCGTGTCGTTATAAATCGGGTCTTTGCATTTGGACGACTTACGGCCAAATTGTTGTTTAAGGACTGCACGTACATTTCGGCAATACGCTTGGTCGCCCCCATGACATTAGTAGGGTTGACAGCTTTATCAGTAGAAACAAAAACAAATTTCGATACGTCAAACTCGATTGCAAGATTTGCTAAAGTAAATGTACCGAACACATTCGTCCGTATACCTTCAATAGGATGGTTTTCCATCATGGGTACGTGCTTGTATGCTGCCGCATGATAAACATATTGAGGTTTAAATGTTTCAAACAGTGTCCGCATTCGTCCCTCATTTTTCACATCCGCAATGAAAGCTTGATAGGCCTGGCCTTTAAACCGCTCCTGTAGGTCTAAATGTAGGTTATGTAAAGGGGATTCTGCTTGATCGCATAAGATAATAAGTTGCGGTTCGAAATATCCCAGTTGTTTAGCAATTTCACTTCCGATAGAACCTGCGGCACCTGTTACCAAGATACGTTTCCCTCTTAATTGTTCTAAAAGTGTTCCGTTGTTCAGTTTTATAGGAGCTCGTTCCAATAAATCTTCGATTTTAACTTTCGTGATTTGTGTGGGCGAAACGGTGCCGTTGATGATTTCGCTAACTGGGGGGAGGGTAAGCACATTTATCTTTTGCTCTAGGCAAATATCAATAACCTGATTCTTTTTTTCTGTACTGATTCTGTGCGAGGCAAAAATTAATTCATCGATAGCCAATCGATCGATCAAACCGCCAAGATCCTTTGAACTGAAAATTTTAATACCGTCAATATATTTGTCGATCTTAGTTTCGTCATCATCGAGATAGGCAACGATGTATTTGTTGGACTTGAGGTCATGGTCAAAGGTACGTTTTACTGCTATGCCTAAATCACCGGCACCATATACAACCACATTTTTTTTATCCGAAGACTTAGTTTTATTATATTGAAAAAATATTTTAATTAATGTTCGATAGGTTGTTAAGCCGGTAAACGCAAACAGGCTATATACGATGATGACATTAACGGGAATAAGTGTCGGAACGTTGCAAGCAATCATAACCAACTTAATAGCGAACAGAATAATGACGTTAAAAAGCAACGTAGATAATATGCGGATGGAATCAACGGCACTGGTATAGCGGACAATGCCCGAATAGAGTTTGAAAATCAGGAAGGAAAAAGAGGTAATACCTAAACAGTAAATCAATTCGACCGCAAAACGTGATTGGGCATACGCCTGTATATTGAACGACTGGAATAAGCCGTAAGCGAATACAAAGGCTATAGCTGCAATAGCTAAGTCAAAAATAAAAATAGTCCATCTCGGAACAATGCCAATTTGATTAAAAACAGGAAACTTTTGCATTGACATATTTTTACATAGATTGTAAAAGTATAAAAAAAAAAGGATTTATGAATCTGATTCCCCAAATATCAAGAATAATCTCTAAATTCACTAGTTTAAAAACAGATATGATTGTAGCATGAACGATATGTCAAAAATTGCCCACAAGGCGATATTTCAACCGAAAGAAGCATTGGCAAGTGTGGGTAAAAGTCGGCACACATTAAAAATTGGGGTGCCGAAAGAAATATCATTACAGGAAAAGCGGATACCCCTAACACCATTATCTGTTGCTTTGCTCATTGAATACGGTCACGAGGTAATTATTGAGTCGGGGGCTGGCGATGCTTCAAACTTTCTAGACACCCATTATAGCGAACAAGGTGCGCGGATTAGCCGTGATAAACAAGAGGTGTTTCAATGCGATATCGTAATTAAAATCGCGAGCCCAACCTTAGAGGAGGTGAACATGATGAGAAATAAGCAGGTCTTGCTGTCCTCCCATCAGCCCTCGCTAATGAAGTTGTCTGTGTTACAGGGCTTAATGCGCAAGCAAATCACAGCGATCTCCTATGAATACTTGCAAGATGAGGGTGGGCATTTGACCGTTGTACGTGCCATGAGTGAAATTGTGGGTGCAACTTCCGTGCTTATTGCAGCAGAGTATCTTAGTAATATTTTTGATGGAAAGGGGCTGATGCTAGGGGGTATTACGGGTGTTCCTCCTACAGAAATGGTGATTATTGGTGCAGGTACGGTAGGTGAATACGCCGCTCGTGCCGCTATCGCTCTCGGAGCACAGGTTAAAGTATTTGATAGTTCTGTATACCGATTACGCAGACTACAAAATAATGTAGGAAGCCGCGTTTTTACCTCGGTTATACAACCGATTGTATTAAATAAAGCAATTAGATCTTGTGATGTTGTTATTGGAGCTGTGCGCTCGAAGAACGGTCGTTCTCCTTGTATCATCTCGGAAGACACCGTTTCCAAAATGAAACCAAATTCTGTGCTCATTGACGTCAGCATCGATCAAGGTGGATGTTTCGAAACGTCCGAAGTGACTACCCTTGACCAACCCGTATTCCGGAAATACGACGTGATACATTATTGTGTCCCTAATATTGCATCGCGTGTGGCTCGTACGGCGACCTACGCGCTCACAAACATTATGACACCCCTGCTCCTACAGATTGGAGAATGCGGGGGTATGAATAATATGATATGGTCTGATAAATGTATTCGCAGTGCAGTCTATCTCTATCAGGGGATGTTGACAAACAAAGACATTGCCGAAAAGTTTAATTTGCCCTCGAAAGATCTGGATTTAATTATCGTAGCTAATCAATAGAAAAATGAGGTTTATTTATTCTTTACTATTTGTGGTGTTATTAAATTATTATACGTTAGCGCAGGAAAAAGTTGCATTGTATTCCATAATCCCGAACGCAACAAAATCAGCTGAAGCTTTGGGAGCGGAGAATGTTCCTGTTTTGTATAAATACGAGTTGCCTAGTGCAAAACAGGCTGTATTGGTGATTCCTGGAGGTGGATATTCCCATGTGGCGATTAACCACGAAGGACATGAAATAGCTAAGGCGTTTAATGAGCAGGGTTACAGTGCATTCGTGCTGTATTACCGCTTACCTAAAGATGAGTATATGAAGGTACGAAAGATAGGGCCTTTACAGGATGCCCAACGCAGTATGCAATGTATTAGAGAACATTATGACTTTGACAAGGTCGGTGTAATAGGCTTTTCAGCCGGAGGCCACTTGGCTTCATCACTGTCAAATCATTTTGATGATGTGAAAATTGAGAATAAGCATGCTATTAATTTAGCACCTGATTTTTCCGTATTGATTTATCCCGTTATTTCGATGGATGATGAGATTACGCATAAGGGATCCAAGAAAAATTTGATAGGAGAACATCCCGAAACAGAAGATTCTGTGTATTTTTCTTTGGAAAAACAGGTGTCAAAGAACACACCTCCTACTTTTTTAGTGCACGCCGAAGACGATAAAACGGTGCTCATCGCCAACGCCTTGCGTTACCAAGAAGCACTGGATAGGGAAGGTGTTATCAATGAAATATTCGTCTATAAGACCGGTGGGCATGGTTTTGGCTTGCATAATAGAACCGATGCTAAAAAATGGTCAGAAGCCATGTTTACGTGGTTAGAGGATTTAAAATAAGAGCCGGGTACACCGAGGTTTTAATAAAACGTAATATATTTTTTAATAGTAACTACTACGTTACTGCCGATGGCGATATTGGATAACGGGTGTAAAATGGCATGCAAAGCAAGCTGTCTGTTATTTAACACCAATTCTTTGTAGAAGCCACGGAAACGTATATCTTTTACTTGAAACTCCCCTTGTGTATGTTCTTCAAAAGCGACATCCTCCTGATGAATCCCAATAGTATGGTGTGATGAAATTCCCAGGAGAGCGGCTTGGTCGGAGGATAATATATTGCTTTTTGCAAGAAGTTGTGCCGTGTAGCTATGGGTCGGTTCGTAATAAAGCCTTGTCGGGGACCCTTGCTCCATTATTTTCGCATTTTTCATGACGATTAATTCATCGGCCATGGCAAGAACCTCGGTAGGATCATGGGAAACCAAAAGTACCGTAATGCCCGTTTCTTCTACGATCAGTCGAATATCTTGTTGTAATGCATCTCGAAATGCGGCGTCTACTTGGTTGAAGGGTTCATCCATGAGTAGCACTTCCGGCTCGTTCACCAAAGCACGCGCAATAGCCACCCGTTGTTTTTCTCCGCCACTCAAATCGGCCACCCGTTGTTGGCCAAGATGAAGAATATTTAGTCTGTCTAGTGTTTCACGTGTCTTGGACTCTTTCAGCGAAAGATTGGTGTTGGGCAACTGGGACGCGATGTTATCCCAGACTTTTGCATACAGATTGAGATCATCAAATCCCTGTGATACTAATTTCATAGCATCATGCCCTGGGATAAGTTTGTCTTTTCGGGTGGGAACTAACCAGCCGCGATAGCGAACTTCCCCTGAAGAAGGCTCTAATAGACCGTATATAAGTTTTAACAACGTGCTTTTACCACTTCCTGATTCTCCGATAATCGCTGTGATCTTTCCCTCAGCGATACCGAAATCAACCTTATCAACCGCTACAACATTCTGCTTCGCATGGAAGGTGTGAGAAAGATGTTCGCCGTAGATAAGGGGTATTCCCGTTTTTTGTTGATCGGTAGGAATATATTGACAAGAAGAGGTTTGCTGCACCATAGAGAATAATTACCTTGTATGGTACAAAAGTAACATATTTTACGAACAAAGACGGTTCCTCGCTTCCATTCCTTTAGAACCCTAATGTCAGCCCAAATGTGAAATTATTTAAGTTTTCTTGGTTCGGGCTATTCTCGAACATATCATTCATGTAGTATTTAGTGAAAACACCTAGTGATCCAAATCCTACCCGTGCGAACACCCCATATTGAAAACTTGCCAAATTGTAGTTGTCCCTGAACTTTTGCTTACCCTGTTCTTCGCTTTTGAATCGTTGTGTTCCTTTGAGCAGAATGCCCGTCATTGCACCAAAAGCGATTTTGGGTCGGTGGCCGTGATGGTTTCTACCTCCTCGCCATTCGAAGCTTAGTGGCGTGCGAAGGTAGGTCGACGTAAATATGTTCTTTTTATAAGTAATATCGGACGGGCTATAAGCCAATGGGGTTGCGTCCGTATTTAGAATAATATCATTTTTTAGCCTGAGATAATTCCACTCAAAGCCTGCGGATACATACATTTTGAAAGCGTCGTTAAAACGAACACCGAATTGCGCAACGTCAAACCCAAAATTAGATGCCTTCTTGTATTTTAAAAACTGATTTTCCTCTCCTAATGTAAAACTTCCATCGTCCATCAGGCGGGAGAATCCCCAATCTATCCGCGTAAAAGTAAGCCCGCCAAATACACGCGGATATTTGATCACCTTGCCACGGTCATCATAATCTTTTTTTCCCAAAGTTGGTTCGAGGTCGATTTTTCTGGCGAGGGTATCACTGCCTTCGTCTTCTTGTGCAAAAGAATGTTGTGCGGAGATAAGTAACGCTATGCCGACTAATCCTGTAAATAATAAGTTCTTTTTCATCTGTATAAATTTTCTTTCAATGGTGATGAAGCTATCAGGGTTATTCATCCCGCTGTCTGGTTTGAATAAGCCATGATGGTTTCATAATAGATTATCTTCTTTTTTTATTACGGTTTTTCACTAAGCTATTGACTATATCGAGCCGAAGAAATCCTTCGTCATCTTTACTGAATTGAACGCTTGTATTATCAGTGGGGTTTAATGCATCTGATATTTTGTTCAAGATGCCAGGTACTATACCTTCGGTCGGTTTTTTTCGAGTAGAAGCTAACATGCTTTCTTCTGTTTCCGGACTATCAATCAACGGAGCGACAGGCGGGACACTGATAGCGTACTTCTGTGGTACTTTGTCATCTATATCAAGATCAGCTGTGAGCGGTAGTGAAACACCAGCTGGTTCTAATCCCACGAGTTCCACACGCGGTTCTTCCGTTAGAGGTAGACGCTCGTTAGCAGGTTTTTTTTTCTCGGATATGGAAGCCTTTTGCACAAACTCGTCCTTTTTTGCTACTTCTTGTTCGGATCGCTTCGCGTGTCCTTTTTTAACAGGGATAACCGACTGAACTGAGTTGGAGGATTCTCGCTTAGTATTTTTCGCTGCCATCGGTACCTCCTTTTGGGTTATAATTGATATATCCTCTGTCGTTGTAAATGGCATAATATTATATAATAATGCAATCAAGCCAAGACATCCAACGGCTATTGCGGCATAACTTACCCAATTCAGTCTTCTGACGGGGACAACCTTTTGTTGATCTAACCGGTTTTCGATTTGATGCCAAATGTCGTTTCTTGGAGGAGCAGTATGATGTTCCAGGTGCTCCTGAAATAGTTTGTCTAAATCTTTATCGTTCATAACCGATATTTTCAATTTTCATCAATTTCTCTTTAAGCCATTGTCGCGCCCTGGACAGTTGTGATTTGGAACTGCCCTCACTAATGGATAGCATTTGGGCAATTTCTTTATGCGAGTAGCCCTCGATCACGTAGAGGTTAAAGACTGTTCGGTAACCTAATGGAAGTGTTGTCACCATAGCCAACAAATCTTTATACTGCAGGTTTTCGTCGCTTCCAGAGCGACTATCGGCCACTGGATAATCGAACGTAAGTGGTTCAAAACCATGTTTGCTCTTGTTCCGGTGTAATTCAATGGCCGTGTTGACCATGATTTTACGAATCCACCCCTCTAATGAACCCTTATTGTCAAATAGCTGTCCTTTTGTGAATACCTTAATGAATCCAGCCTGGAGAATTTCCTCTGCTTCCGACTCATACTGTGCATAACGTAGACACACCCCAAACATCCGAGCGGATAACATTTGATACAATTGAAACTGCGCCTTGCGGTTTCCCGCTAGACAGGCATTCCATAAGGTATCTAAGTTCGCGTTATCCAATTTCAGATTAGTCTTTAATAACAAGACGATGATAATTGTACAAAGGTTGCACGAAAAAGAAATTTATTTTATTATGATCTTTCTCGTGTTATTCGTTGACGAAACGGCAAGCGTTATCTGGCGGGATCCTTCCGGAAGGAGATTGGGGATTTTTTCCGGCCATTCTACAAAGCAATAAGCATCTGTATAAAAATACTCCTCGTACCCCATATCCAGCGCTTCTTCTTCACGCTTTAAGCGATAAAAATCAAAATGATATATCGGGCCATGGGATGAATTGTATTCATTGACAATTGAAAATGTGGGACTACTCGTGTTATCAGTCACGCCTAGCGCCCTGCAAAAGGAATTGACTAGTGTTGTCTTACCCGCCCCCATGTTGCCATAAAGCAAAAAAATCCTGTCATTTGGGAAATCGGACAGTATCTGTTGAGCAGCAATGTCCAGTTCTTGAAGATTATTCACGACAATTGTCATCTTACTAAATTGTTCTTTAAAGGTGATGAAGCTATTATTTAGGTGTGTAAACCGCGTATGGAATGATCATCTCTTCTAAAGAGACACCCCCGTGTTGAAACGTTTCGTTATAGTAGTTAACAAAATGATTATAGTTATTAGGGTAGACAAAGAAATAATCATCTTTGGCAAACACAAATGTTGAGCTCACATGAAGTTTAGGAAGTTGTGCGTCATGTGGGTTTTTGATTACAAACACTTCTTTGTTTTTATAATTCAAATTTCTCCCTTGCTTGTACCGCAAGTTCGTATTTGTATTTCTGTCGCCAATAATCTTACTCGGTTTTTTAACCCGTATAGTGCCATGGTCGGTCGTGACGATAACGCGTACATTTCGCTGTGCGAGCCATTTTAAAGCGTCCAACAGTGGAGAATGCTCAAACCAGGATAGCGTTAATGAACGATAGGCCCTTTCGTCATTTGCCAATTCCCGAATCATAGCCATATCTGTGCGGGCGTGCGACAGCATATCGACAAAGTTGTAAACTAAGACGTTTAAATCGTATTGCATTAGGTTATTCATCGACTCAACAATATCTCTTCCTTGGCTTAATGTGATTATTTTGTGATAGGAATGTCTTAAATCCCGACGATAGATGCGATTGATTTGATCTGCTAAGAATTTATCTTCATATAAGTTTTTACCTCCCTCATCATCATCGTTTTGCCAAAAATCGGGAAATCTTTTTTCCATTTCCAAGGGTGTTAAACCGCTGAAGATCGCATTTCTTGCGTACTGAGTGGCCGTTGGTAAGATGCTATAGTAGGCATCTTCTTCCTCCAACCGATAATAGTCTGTTATGACTTCGTTGATCACTTTCCATTGATCGTACCGCAAGTTATCAATTAAGAAGAAAAAAGTAGGTCGTTCCTTGTCTAGATGGGGGAATACTTTGTTTTTAAACACATGATGTGATTGAATTGGGCCTTCTTCCTTGTTTTGTATCCAGTTTAAATAATTTTTTTCTATAAACTTGGAAAACAGTGTGTTGGCGTCAGATTTTTGCATCGTGAGAATTTCGTGCATACCTGCATCTTCCAGCTTCTGCAAAGAAAGTTCCCAATAAATAAGTTTACGATAAGCCTCTACCCACTGTTTATAATTTAGGTCATCATTGATGGTCATCCCAAGATTCCGGAATTCCTGTTGATAAGCCATAGAAGTCTTTTCACTGACCAGTCGTTTATTCTCGGTGAATTTTTTTATGGTCAAGAGGATTTGTTTGGGATTGACAGGTTTAATTAGATAATCGTCTATTTTGGAACCAATCGCGTCCTCCATCAGATGTTCCTCTTCGTTCTTCGTTACTAGTACCGTAGGGATGGTTGGATTAATGGTTTTTAATATGACAAGTGTTTCCAGTCCCGTTTTACCAGGCATATTCTCATCTAGAAAAACAAGGTCAAAGGGCTCGTTTTGAAAAGCATCCACCGCATCGTTACCGTTATTAACGGTTTTCACGCGATAACCTCTCTCTTCCAATAATAGGATGTGTGGCCTTAAAAACTCAATTTCATCATCAGCCCACAGTATATGTATTTTTTGTATCATGTATTTTTAACATTAATTAACTTCATTCTCCTTATCTTTGCGCTTAATTTAGACATCCGAAGGCGATTAAGCACCGAGGGAAAAAGAAAGAGAGATGAACTGCTATGTTGAAATAGAAAGAGTTTGTCCTCATATATGACTACCTTTGAACTCTTTTGCGACTACGATGTAGTTGTTTGTTGAAAAGCGCTCGTTCGTGTCTCAAACATAGACAAATTCATTTTTATATACAATATAATTATAAGCATATGAAATGAATTTGTTCTAGCTCTCATCAGCCATTGAAAAGAAAATAGATGGATGAAATTTAAAGATAATAATTAACATCATAGCGTAAAGTTGAATAAGAAAAAGATAATTAACGACCCTGTCTACGGATTTGTTTCTATTCCGTCGGCTTTTATTTTCGATCTTATTCAACATCCATACTTGCAAAGGCTGCGGTTTATCAAGCAAGTTAGCATGACGCATTTGGTGTATCCAGGAGCACTTCACACGCGTTTTCAACACGCCATTGGCGCTATGCATCTCATGTCGTCGGCAATTGATACACTTCGTAACAAAGATGTGTCTATTAGCTATGAGGAGGAAGAAGCCGTGCTGATCGCGATATTGCTGCACGATATAGGTCACGGGCCTTTTTCACATTCGTTAGAACATACACTTATTGAGGGTGTTTCTCATGAAATGCTTTCGTCCCTGTTGATGGATAAACTGAACGAAGAGTTCGAAGGGAGGCTATCCTTAGCGATTACCATTTTTAACGATCATTATCCTAGAAAGTTTTTTCATCAATTAGTGTCCAGCCAATTGGATATGGACCGTATGGATTATTTAAACCGCGATAGCTTTTTTACGGGAGTGTCGGAAGGCGTTATTTCTTTTGATCGTATTATAACGATGCTGAATGTGGAGGAGGGCGAGTTGGTCGTGGAAGCAAAAGGAATTTATTCTATCGAAAAATTCTTAATTGCTCGTCGTCTTATGTATTGGCAAGTTTATCTGCATAAAACGGTTGTCAGCGCAGAACAAATGCTTATTAAGATTCTTTATCGTGCTAAAGAACTGGCGGCACAAGGGCACGTCCTATTTGCCACAACGGCCTTAGGCCATTTTTTGAAAAATAAAATTAACCATCAAAATTTCTTAGCGGATATTCGTCATTTAGCGTGGTTTACCCGTTTAGACGATACCGATATCATGTCAGCTTTGAAAGAATGGGTATATGATGAAGACAAAATATTACGTACACTGTGTCGAAAATTGATGGACAGAGATCTTCCACGTACAGAACTCAGAAATACGCCGTTTTTACAAACAGATGTGGATATGATACGCGAAAAAGTGAAAAATTATTTCGATTTGGAAGAAAGCGAAGTTGATTACTTCGTGTATACGCAAGTGATCCAAAACAGTGCTTACGATACACAGCATAATACAATTAAAATCATAAACAACCGTGGCTATGTTCAGGATATTACGGAAGCCTCGGATGTTTCGAATATAGAGGCGTTGGCAAAGCGCGTGGTTAAGTTTGCCATTTCCTATCCAAAAGAAATAGGACACCCGCTGGATGAGGGGAATAATTTCTCAAAAAAATAGTAAGAAAAAGTATACATTTGTAAGATGCAATTTACTGCAAATCAAATAGCAACATTATTGAACGGATACGTTGAAGGAAATCCTGATGTTCTTGTAAATCAGCTGGCTAAGATTGAAGAGGGTGAAGAGGGGGCATTAGCTTTTCTGTCAAACCCAAAATACGAACATTTCCTTTATGAGACAAATGCGTCCGTTGTTATCATTAATGAGGACCTGCAGTTGACTAAACCTGTCAACATTAGTTTAATTCGTGTTAAAGACGCATATTCCGCTTTTTCCGAACTTTTGCGTGTTTATGATCAGTTGCGTAACGAACGCAGTGGGATTGAAGAGCCTTCTTTCATCCACGAATCGGCAAGTATAGGGCAAGATTTATATTTCGGTGCTTTTTCTTATGTCGGACGAGATGTCGTCATTGGCGATCAGGTGAAGATATATCCCCAAGTATACATCGGAGACGGCGTTATTATTGGAAATAATACGATAGTTTATCCGGGCGTTAGAATTTATCACGATAGTAAAATTGGAAACAACGTGGTACTTCATAGCGGTGTAATTGTAGGCAGTGATGGATTTGGTTTTGCTCCGCAAAAAGACGGTACTTATAGTAAAGTGCCCCAAATTGGAAACGTAGTCATTGAAGATCATGTGGAGATTGGCGCTAATACGGTAATTGACCGAGCAACACTTGGTTCTACAATCATTCGAAAAGGGGTGAAATTAGATAACCTCATACAAATAGCCCATAATGTAGAAATCGGCGCCAATACCGTAGCAGCCGCACAAACAGGCATTTCTGGAAGCACGAAGATTGGAGAGCACGTCGTCTTGGGTGGACAAGTGGGCGTAGTGGGACATATTCAAGTAGCAACGGGATCACAAATTCAAGCCCAATCAGGGGTTAATAGATCTATAGGCCAAGAAAATAAGAAATGGGGTGGTTCGCCGGCCATGCCCTATAACAGTAACCTACGTTCGCACGTCATTTATAGCAAATTGCCTGCACTAGAACAACGTGTTGCGGAATTGGAAGCTCGTCTTAAAGAACTCTATAACGAAAATCGATAAATTTCCTAAATAGAATGTTAGATATGAATGTAAAACAGAGGACGATACAATCTGAAATTTCCATTTCAGGAATTGGACTACATACAGGCAAAGCTGTAAACATGACCATTAAGCCTGCCCCAGAGTTCCATTGGTATAAATTTAAAAGAATCGATCTGGATGGAGAGCCTATCGTAGCTGTAGATGCAGATAATGTATCCGATACATCGCGTGGTACGACCATTTCCCAAAATGGGGCATCGATCAGCACCATCGAACACTTGATGGCAGCGTTGGTGGGACTTCAGGTAGATAACGTTCTCATTGAAATAGATGGTCCGGAAGTTCCTATTTTGGACGGTAGTTCCAGAATTTTTGTAGAGAAGTTAGTAGAAACGGGCTTGGTAGATCAAGAAGCGGATAGAGACTATTATGAAATCCAGGATAATATTGTTTATGTAGAGAAAGATAGAAAAGTTGAAATTATAGCGATGCCGTTGGATGGCTATCGCCTGACTTGTATGATTGATTTTAATTCACCTGTATTGGGTAGTCAACATGCTTCTATCAGTAATATCACGGAATTTAAAAATGAAATTTCTGGTTCGAGAACATTCTGTTTTTTGCACGAATTAGAGAGCTTGGTCAACCATAACTTAATCAAAGGAGGAGATCTATCCAATGCTATCGTTATTGTCGATAAAGAGGTGAGTAGGGAAGAACTGGATAAATTATCAGGATTATTTAATAAAACAGTGGAAGTTGCTAATGAGGGAATTTTGAACAATATCCAATTGCGCTACCAAAATGAACCTGCACGGCATAAATTGCTGGATATGATTGGCGACTTGGCTTTAGTCGGACGTCCGTTGAAAGGGCATATCATGGCTGCCCGTCCGGGACATACTGCAAATGCGGCTTTCGCTAAGAAAATAAAAGCAGAAATCAAGAAAGACAAGAATCGTAAGAATCTAAAAGTTTACGATCCGAATATGGCACCGGTTTATGATACGGTACAAATTATGAAAATATTACCGCATCGTCAACCTATGTTGATGGTCGATAAAATTTTGGAGCTGTCAGAAACGCACGTTGTAGGATTAAAAAATGTCACGATGAACGAAGATATTTTTATGGGACATTTTCCTGAAGCACCAGTATTCCCGGGGGTATTGCAAATCGAGGCCATGGCACAAACAGGTGGGATTTTAGTGTTAAATACGGTTCCCGATCCAGAAAATTGGCTTACACTGTTCCTAAAAATAGAAAATGCTCGTTTTAAGAATCAGGTGACTCCTGGTGATACGATTATTTTCAGTTGTGAGTTGCTAGAACCTATTCGTCGGGGAATTGCCAGAATGAAGGGCGTAGGCATGGTAGGTGACAAAGTAGTGAGTGAGGCTGAGCTTATGGCTCAAATTGTAAAAGTAAAAGGTAATTAACATGATACAACCGTTATCATACATACATCCCGAAGCTAAAATAGCGCAAAACGTAGTGGTAGAGCCATTCTCTACCGTACATAGGGATGTAGAAATTGGAGAGGGCACTTGGATAGGGTCCAACGTTACCATCATGAATGGTGCTCGTATTGGAAGAAACTGTCGTATTTTCCCCGGATCCGTTATTTCGGGTGAACCACAAGATTTGAAATTTGAAGGCGAGATTACGACGGCAGAGATTGGAGACAATACTACAATTCGGGAATGTGTAACCATTAATCGGGGTACAAAAGATAGGTACAAAACAGTAATTGGGGAAAATTGTCTTATTCAAGCCTATAGTCACATTGCCCACGACTGTTTTGTGGGGAATAACTGTATCTTCTCCAATTCCAGTACGCTGGCAGGGCATATCACTGTTGGAGATTATGTTGTTCTCGCGGGAATGGTTGCTGTACATCAATTCTGTAAAATTGGATCACATGCATTTGTAACCGGCGGAACGCTAGTGAGAAAAGATGTGCCGCCATTTATCAAAGCTGCCCGGGAGCCTATTGCTTATGCGGGTATTAATTCTGTCGGGTTACGTCGCAGAGGATTTAGCACCGAAGAGATTACAGAAATTCAGGATATTTATCGGGTATTGTTCGTCCAGCACCGCAATCTGACGAAAGCGTTAGACTTAGTAGAAGCAGAGTTTACACCTACAGAGTTACGTGATGAGATCCTTTCCTTTGTACGCAATTCTAATCGAGGTGTAATTAAGGGTTTTAATCAGGGAAGAACTTCCACACTTTAAAAATAAGGACTTATTGAATATAACTTTACACGATTTAGGCAGACGGTATAACAGCGAGTGGATTTTCCGCCATATTGACTATACCTTTTCATGTGGAAAGAAATATGCAGTACTGGGACCAAATGGCTCCGGAAAATCAACATTGTTGAAAGTGATATCTGGAAGCCTTGCGCCGAGTGAAGGAAAAATTGCCTACGAAAGTATAGATGCTCAATCTATCTCACCGGAAAATATATACCAACAGTTGACCCTAGCTGCTCCCTATATGGAGTTGATAGAAGAATTGACATTAAAGGAGTTGATTGTGTTTCATTTCAAATTCAAAGGCTACCTACCGGGGTTTGATTTAGACGAAGTCGTTAGAACGTTACATTTAGAAAAAGCCTTAGATAAAGAAATTCGTTTTTTCTCTTCCGGAATGAAGCAACGGGTTAAGCTCGCATTGGCCTGTTGTGCCGATAGTGGTATTGTACTGCTTGACGAGCCTATGAGTAATCTGGATGTAGAAGGAGAAGAATGGTATCTATCTTTGATTGAACGTACGATTGGAACAGCTCGTATACTAATTATAGGTTCTAATCAAGAAAAAGAATACGATTTTTGTGACGAGCAAATAAATATGATTTCTTTTAAAGAGAAGAAATTATCGTTTTTATAAGAAGCGGAGATTTTGTATTTTTGCTACACAAAACCAAATAGATTGTTATGTCAAAAGCATCTGAAGTAAAATCAGGGAATATACTTCGTTTTAATGGAGAGTTGGTCACTGTGGAGGAATATATTCACCGGACACCAGGAAATTTACGTGCATTTTATCAAGCGAGGATGCGTAATGTGCGTACGGGTAAGTTGGTAGAATACCGTTTTAGAACGGACGAAGAGGTTGAGATTGCTCGTGTAGAGACAAGCGATTATCAATATTTATATGATGACGCCGATTTCTTCATCGTTATGGATAACAATACATACGAGCAATTCAATATCCCAAAAGCATTGTTTGGAGATGCAGCGCGATTTTTGAAAGAGGGGATGAACGTGTTGGTTGCTTTTGAAAGCGATGAGCCGATTATGGCAAACTTACCGGCATCTGTAGAGTTGGAGATCACGTATACGGAGCCTGCTGTAAAAGGTGACACATCCACAAATGCACTAAAAAATGCAACGGTGGAAACAGGAGTTGAGATCCGTGTGCCTTTGTTTATCAATCAGGGGGATAAAGTGAAAGTGGACACACGTACGGGAGATTATATCGAGCGTGTAAAATAGAACATTAGGTTTAGGTTGATTATGCGGTCTTGTTAGCCTTTAAGGCACAAGGCCGTTTTTTGTTAATCGAGTATGACAAAAGCAGAGTTACGTAGAGATTACAAACGACGGCGTTCCCTCTTAACGGAGGAAGAAATTGGATCATTTAATATCTCGATATTGAACGAACTCTTGCAAGTTGACTGGCGTGGGGTACATTACATCCATACGTTTTTGCCTATTACGGAGCAAAATGAGCCGGATATGTGGTCATTTATCACGAATATTCGCGTGTATTATCCCCGTATACATATTGTTGTTAGTCGTTCCGAACCTAGAGATTATTCCATGAAACATTTTCTACTAACAGAAGATGTCGTGTTAAAGGAAAATGCTTGGGGTATTGTAGAGCCTATTGATGGAGAACAAGTGAGCGAGACATTACTAGATGTAGTACTAGTGCCCTTATTAATTGTAGACAAAGCTGGTAATAGGATAGGGTATGGTAAGGGGTTCTACGATCGCTTTTTATCAAAATGTCGCGCCGATTGTCGAAAAATAGGTGTTTCGCTCTTCGAACCCATCGAAAAAATTGACGACATAAATCCATTGGATGTCCCTTTGGATATGGTGGTCACCCCAAAAGGGAAGGTCCAATTTGTCGGTTAAGCAAGTAAAGGGGTACAAAAGCCTGTGTCTCTACTTGTATAGTATCCTAAATTTAATGGTATTGTCGATTTGCTTTAATTGCTTTAAAACAGTTCGATCATACGCTGTATGAATATCCGTAACCGCATAGCCAATTTCCCCTTTTGTCATCAAAAATTGTGAAATAATATTGATGTCGTTTTCTGCATATACGTTATTTATCTGCGCCATGACACCGGGCACATTTTTATGGATGTGTAAAAGTCGATGTGCTTGGATAAGTCGGGGTAGCATCAGATTGGGGAAATTTCGACTCATATAGGTATCTCCATTGTTAATGAAGTCTGCCATACGTCGTGGGATAAATCCCGCGTTATGCTTTTTTTGTTTTTTATCATCAAAAATGACGATTCCTTTTTCCGTGCATATTTTTTTATTTACATATCCTTTTACATCACCAAGGTATCCAATCGTTTTTAATTTGTCAGCTTGGGATAGCTGTTCGTCATCAACGCGTGTACCTTCGGCCAATAAAAGCATACCAACGTCTTTGGTATATTTATCTTCAAAGGTATCTTTTACCCGGACAGAGAAACCATCTGTTTTTAAGATATGCACAGCAATATCTGGTATGTTGCCCACGATAAGACATAAAATTCGGTTTTTAGGATATGAAATGGCGCGAGGTAGATCGTTGACATATAGGAACTCGTCGAAGCTAGGCGTGATGTGGTCAGCTCTGTCTGTAACACTCTTGCGGGCGATATTTTCTGTAAATGCGAAAAACTTCTCGATGAGACCAGACTCTTTTAGCTGGAAATCCGAATAACCATCACCAATGCCGAATATTCTGCCGTCCAATTTAAGCTCATTCAGCAATTTGACTTTGCCACCTTCATCAGAAAGAGGATTACTTTCGTCATAACCGATAATGTTACCATCTTTATCAAATTTAAAAGTATTAGCATATATATTTTCGTTCTGAATGTAGTAGGGGGTTACAACCGGCGTAATGAACTCCTTAAATCCACCCGAAACAATCAATGCGGTGTCTTTATGCTTTTTGAAAAATTCTTTATTTCGACCAAACGATCGGGACACCTTTTTTTTCAGTTGGGTTACCAGTTTATCCAAATGACTTTTATTTGCGCTTAGGAGTTGAACACGTCCCGTTAAACTCTCTCTAAAGGAAATCTTCCCTTCCATGGCGAGGTTGGTGTAGTCCTCTATCTGCTGATAGATTTTGTCTCTGTCGGGATGGTTTTCTAAGGATATTCTTGCTAATTCATCCAAAGCTTCGACTTGCGTAAAAGTGCTATCGAAATCAATGATGTAATAATTTTTCATTAGAGTGATTTATTTTTTATGGCAATGGAGCTTGCACAAATTATTCATATTTTGTTCTATGGTAATTTACGCAGGTTTCATCTTAATTAATTGTTAAAATTCCTACTCATTTCTTTCAAAGTTAAATCAACCGGTTTAAAACAGTATCCTGTGGTGTCGGTCACTTTCTTGTTTGAATAAGCTAAATGAGAAGCCGAAGCTTTCGCAGTTTCACGTGTCAAGGTCGGCCGCCCTCCTTTGAATAAGGCGATAACCTTGGCCACCCTCCAGGCGATGCTAAGCATAAAAGGTCTGGCCTTAATGGTTGGAGCCGGTTTACCTAATACGTCAGCTACGCGTTCCAATAAATTTTTATTGGTGATGTTCTCGCTATTGAGTACAAAGCGTTCACTTCTGATATCGCGGTTGCTCATTAATAGGATCATGATTTTGGCAACATCTTCCACGTCTACAATACCTACTGTTCCTGGAGGATACACTTTAATTCCTTTTTGAATCAAGTTAAAGATTGCTCCTGAACCTTTTTTGCCAGAACCTACGCCCATAATAACGGATGGATTGACGATAACGCCGTCCAACCCTTCCATGATGCCACGCCATACCTCCATTTCACTTTCATATTTAGAAAGCGCATATTTCGAATGGTCTGCACCATCATCCCATTTGCTCTGTTCAGAAATCAACTCGCCCATTTTCGGAGAGCCTAAAGCAGCGATGGAACTTACGTGCACCAGGCGAGCGCCGTGCTCCAAACAAAGATTGACGATGTGTTTGGTGCCTTCGATATTGGTGTGTAACATACTTGCCCAATCCTCTTTTTGATAGGATATTTTAGCGGCACAATGGTATACTTGGGTCACGCCAGCAAAAACATCCGCTAAAGCAAAATAGTCTGTGATATCAGCATGCAACCATTCCACTAAGGAAGAAGATCGCAATGTCTCGGGGACTTCCGACTGTTCACGCTTAATCGCTAGAACGGCATTTCCCTCATCGATTAAAAACTTGATCAATGTAGATCCCAAAAAGCCTGTTCCTCCGGTTACTAATATCACCTATCTTGAATTGTCGTTGAAATTGTTTCGCTCAAAGATAACCTATTGATATTGGGTTTGCAAGTATAAGAAACGGGTATTTATTTTCTTTTCACAATTTGCGGAAACTTTCGCTTTTGACTGCTTACTTTATTGATGTTTTGTTTACTTTTGAGGTATCAATGAGCCTTTCGGGGTTTTACCTTTTACTTTGTTAAAATGTCTTTAGCTGATTTTTTTACACCTATCGTAGCGCGGGACTTTTGTGCTGGCAACGATTTTTATAACTCGCAATTCGGGAAAATCATACAGGTTTATGAAACTTCTTTCCCTGATTTAGAACACGCAGAACGAAAGCCACATGTAGCTTTAGTGGGCGTAGAGGAGGAGCGGGCATCTGTTAACAATCGTGGCGTGAAGAAATCGCCTGACGCCGTGCGAAAGCATTTCTATAATCTCTATCAAGGCGACTATGATATGCGTATCGCCGATTTAGGGAATATCCGAGCAGGTGCGACGGTACAGGATACGTACATTGCATTGAGAACCGTGGTAGAGGAATTGGTGAAGCAGGATATTTTACCTGTTATAATAGGTGGAGGGCAGGACCTGACCTATGCCCAATATACGGGTTACGAAGGATTGGAACAACGCGTGGAAATAGCGATTATTGACGCCCGATTTGACCTGGACCAAGATCAAGTAGAGAGCCCCCCGTTAAATTCCAATACCTATCTCAATCATATTATATTGCATCAGCCGGATTACCTATTCAATCTAAGTAACCTGGCCTATCAAACCTATTTAGTAAGTAAGGAATCTATCAATATGTATGATAAACTATTTTTTAGTACCATGCGTATTGGGATAATGGCCGGTAAGCTCGATCAAGCAGAGCCGTTGATTCGTGCTGCGGATATGGTTAGTTTTGATATCGGTGCAATACGTGCTTCGGAAGCGCCAGGCAACGCCAACGCAAATCCGAACGGGTTATATGGAGACGAAGCTTGTCAATTGGCACGTTATGCAGGAATGTCGGATAAGTGTTCGTCTATTGGATTTTATGAATATAATCCGACCTTCGATCCCATGGGACATACAGGTAGTTTGGTCGCCCAAATGATATGGTGTTTTGTTGATGGATTTTACAGTCGTAAAAATGATACACCGGTTATACCGAAATCGGCTTATATAATTTATCGCACGACGCTAGAAAATGATGACTACGAATTGGTTTTTGTTAAGAGTAAGAAATCCGATCGTTGGTGGATGCAAGTGCCTTATTTTGGATCGAGATCTGTAAACGAGCGGTATTATTGGGTGCCATGTCGTTACGAAGATTACCAGCAAGCGGTAAGCGGCGACATGCCAGATTTATGGTGGAGAACGCACCAAAAACTACAATAAAGAAGGATTTATGGATATCTTGTTACTGCTTATCATTGTTGTCCTGTTCGGTATCACTATTGGGCTTATTTGGCTGCAGGCAAAAAAGATACCAAGAAATGTGTTGCAGCAAGTCGAACGGGAGAAGTCAGCCGCCGTGATAGAATTGACTAAAGTGCAAGAAAGAGAGCGGTTATTGGTTCAAGGAAAAGAGCTTGTCGAGCAAACACTTGAAACAGAACGACGGGAGCGAGCTGCCGTAGAGCGAACCCTCGAAAGCACCAATGCATATCTGCAGGCACAGCAAGAAAAATACCAGGCCCAGCAGGAAGAAATGCAACAATTACGCAAGCAGTTTCATTTGGAGTTTCAGCAAATGGCAAATGCGATTCTCGAAGAAAAGACGCAAAAATTTACAACTGTCAATCAACAACAACTGGACCAGATACTCACACCGTTAAAAGAAAAAATCAAGACGTTTGAGGAGAAAGTAGAACGTACATACCAGCAAGAAGCCGCGGAACGTAATGTGTTGAAAGGTGTAGTGGAGCAGTTGATGCAACAGAGTATGCTGATTAAAAACGAAGCAAATAATCTGACCAGGGCGTTGAAAGGCGATAGTAAAAAACAAGGGTATTGGGGCGAAATTATCTTGGAACGCGTGTTGGAACGTTCGGGTTTGGTAAAAGATCAAGAATACAGACTGCAAGCTGTTTTTGATGAAGACAATAGCCGGAAAATCCCGGACGCTATTATCTTACTGCCGGATGATAAACATCTGGTTATCGATTCTAAAGTATCGTTGACGGCCTACGAACGTTGGGTGAATGAGGATGATGAAGTAGAACAAGTTCAATACTTACGACAACATGTACAGTCCATCGAATCGCATATTCGGCAGTTATCAGCAAAGAATTACCACGATCTCTATGGTATTCATTCTCCAGATTTTGTCTTATTGTTTATGCCGATAGAGTCTGCGCTGAGTGTTGCTATTCGGGAAAAGCCGGATCTGTTTTCCAACGCTTGGGATAGACGTGTCGTTATCGTAGGGCCATCAACGCTGTTGGCAACCTTGCGAACGATTGCAAGTGTATGGGTACAGGAACGCCAAAATCGAAATGTACTGGAAATTGCGAAAGAAGCCGGCTTACTATACGATAAGTTTGTAGGCTTTTTAAACGATATGCAACAATTAGAGACCCATCTGCAGCGTGCATCCGAAAAACATCAAGAAGCAATGCGAAAGTTGTCATCGGGTACTGGAAACGTAATAAAAAAAGTAGAAAATCTAAAGCAGCTCGGTGCAAAAGCGAATAAGCAAATTGACTCAAGATATTTGGAATAGAATAGATATAACTATCAATATCCCTCGGCAAAATCGTCACCACGTGGGTCTGCACCCGTTTGCAATTTTCCGTTAGGAAGTACCACAATATTCTTCATACGGCCTATTGCGTTTCTTGGATGAAGGATATAACCGTCGCTTTCCAGACTTTTGCGGACAGAATCGGCGATAGCTTTCTCCTCTACATCAATGCGATCGGGCTTCCATTGGTGATGAAAACGGGGCTTGCTGACAGATTCTTGTGCGCTCATGCCAAATTCTAACACATTAAGAATACCCTGGAATACCGATGTAATGATCGTCGAACCGCCAGGCGTTCCAATAACCATCTTTAAATGTCCACCTTGTTCTACGATGGTAGGTGTCATCGCACTAAGCATCCTTTTTTGTGGTACAATGGCGTTCGCTTTACCTCCTAGTAAACCATATAAATTGGGAGTTCCCGGTTTTACAGAAAAATCATCCATTTCGTTATTTAATAGAAAGCCAGCGCCATCTACCCATACATAAGAGCCATAAGAACCATTAATCGTGGTAGTTAATGAAACAGCATTTCCTTCCGCATCAACAATACTGAAGTGTGTGGTCTCTTCCGGTTCGTAGCCGGGAAACGAAGAAGCTTTTACCTCGGTGCTAGGCGTTGCTTTAGCTAAGTTAACCTTTGCCATGCGATCCTGGTTAAATTTTTTATCCGTTAGATGTTTTACCGGCACCTTATAAAAGTCTGGATCACCTAAATAGGACGCCCTATCCGCATAAATATGCCGTTCTGCCTCTACCATCGCTCTTACTGTGCTATCGGACTGAAAGCCCCAAGCATGTAAAGGATATTGTTCCACCGATTGTAATAAAGCTAATAGTGCAATGCCGCCACTGGAAGGCGGCGGCATGGAAATAATCTTATAATCTTTGTAAGTTCCGATAATCGGTTCTCGCCAAACTGCTTCATAATTAGTTAAATCCGCGTGGGTGATAATGCCATTACCACGTTTCATTTCGGCGACAATGAAATCAGCTACAGCTCCCTTATAAAAGCCGTCCCGGCCCTGACTAGCAATCTGCCTTAGCGTACGAGCAAGTTGTTTCTGCACAAATAAATTTCCGGGCTTCCAGTCTTCGTTACGAATAATTGCAGCGCCATTGAGATTAAACTTCTTAAATCGTTTTTGGTAATTATTGAACTCTTTTGCTTGTCGGGCGGTGATGGGGAAACCATTTTCAGCAAAATCGATAGCAGGATTGATAAGCTCTTTCCACGGCATGCTGCCATATTTTTTATGTGCCTTGTCCATACCTGCCACTGAACCCGGGACACCCGCAGCGAGTTGACCATACAGACTGAGGTCTGTAATGGGATCCCCTTTTTCATCTAAATACATGTCACGATGTGCACTCGCAGGCGCTTTTTCACGAAAATCCAAAGACGTCACGAAACCATTTTTATCTCGATATATCATGAAGCCGCCTCCACCGATATTACCTGCATTTGGATAAACCACGGCGAGGGCAAATTGCACTGCAATAGCAGCATCAATCGCGTTACCTCCTTTTTTGAGGATATCTACGCCAACCTGTGAGGCAAGGGGGTGCGCCGTGACTATCGCTGCATGATTAAATTCTGGTTGAGCAACGCGTTCAGTATTATCTTGTGCTTTAGTATAAGAACCTACTAAAAGTAAAATGATAAGGATGCTAGAAAGTAACTTCATGGAGATAAAACTGTTTATCGTATGTAAATATAGATTAAAAATATTTTTTTGCCTAACTTAGACGTCATGAAAACATTCGTTTCGACCATCATATTTTGTGTTTGTTTCGCCTTGCTTCATGCGCAATCGGTTCGCATATTATCGTATAATATACATCACGGTAACCCTCCGGGAGATCCGAATAAGATTGATTTGCCTCATATAGCGGAGGTTATTAAGACCGCTAACGCCGATTTGGTTGGTATACAAGAGGTAGATGTTCGTTTATCGCGCTCCCAGATGGTAGATCAAGCGAAAGAGTTAGCAGATTTGACAGGAATGCACTATTTTTTCTCCAAAGGAATCGATTTAGAAGACGGTGAATATGGCACGTTAATCCTCACCAAGCATAAAATTGTTGGTAATAAACGTTATGATTTGCCCATGGTCGAGAAAAGTGAAAATAGATCGCTCGCTATTGTCGATGTGGAATTATCTAATGGTAAAGTGCTGTCTTTCGCCAATACACATCTGGATTTAAAAGCAAAAAATAAAGTTGCACAAGCAAACTATATAAAAGAATTAGGTGCAAGAATAGAAACCCCGTTAATTCTCGTTGGGGATTTTAACGCGAAACCTAACGACGAAACCATTAAGATTTTGGAAGAACAATTTATCCGAAATAAGTCAACCAATGGCCCTACGCATCCGAATATCGGAGCAAAGAACGAAATTGATTATATCATGGTCAGCAAACAGACAAAATTCAGTTGGAAGACTTATAAAATAATTCCCGAAACCTATGCTTCTGATCATTTGCCCGTATTTGCGGAAATTGAGATAACGTTACAATAATTTTTCGTTATTCTTATGCCTATCTGCATCGCGAATTGATTTTTTTTCCAGGTTCTTTTGCAATGCATCGGTAAGGTCTATGCCCGTTTGATTAGCGAGACAGATAAGTACAAATAGTACATCTGCCATTTCATCTGCTAGATTGACTTCCTTATCTGACTTCTTAAACGACTGCTCTCCGTACTGCCGAGCCATAATCCGGGCTACTTCACCTACCTCTTCCATAAGCATGGCGGTATTTGTTAACTCATTGAAATAACGGACGCCGGTGTTGTTGATCCATTTATCTACAATGTCTTGTGCTTCTTTAATTGTCATTAGAAATAGTTTATATGTTCGTAATTAGCACCCATAATTCATCACTCTTTTGTGTCCAAAATGATCGTTACCGGACCATCGTTACACAAATCGATCTCCATATCCGCTCCAAAGACACCCATCTGTACCTGTTTGTTCAGTAGCGCGGATAAACGTTCACTCATGGTTTGGTATAACTGCTCCGCTTTGTTGGGTTTTGCCGCGCGGATAAAAGACGGTCGATTACCTTTTCTGGTCTGTGCAATCAATGTAAATTGGGATATAAGAAGAATATTGCCAGCTATGTCTTGAATGGACTTGTTCATTAAGCCAGCCTCGTCAGAAAATATACGGAGATTGACCAATTTGTGAGCCACCCATTCCGTCTCGCTATCGGTATCATCTTCTTCTATACCCAATAATACCAACAATCCCTGTTTAATTTCTCCTGTACATACGCCATCTACGGTACACGAGGCTTGGGTAACCCGTTGTATAACTGCTCGCATGTTGCAAAATAGAAATTAAAACCGAATATTCAAGCCGAACAGGAAATTTGTTTCCGCTTGCGGAAAATAGGCATTGCCGTAAAGACGCGTTCCATCAGGCGTGATCCCACCATATGTATAACCGTGTGACTCGTACTTTTCGTTGAAGATATTGTTAATAGCTAAATTAGCATCTATATCGTTCATCCCTAACAACGAGAAATTATAACGTATACGCAGATTGTTTACAAAGAAAGGATCCACGCTACGGTCTGTCGACTGCGTATTGTCCAGATATTGCCTTGATACGTATTTGCTAGCCACACTAAATTCCAGCGGGCGTATAGGTGAATAGGAAAACTCATTGGACAAAATAGTGGATGGCGAGAAGGAAATCGTCGTTGAGCGGTAATGTTGTTCTACCTGTGGCCCGTCCAATTCATTCCAGTCTTCGTCCATAACGGTAAGGTATTCCGTATAGTTCTTGATCTTATTTTGGCTCAATCCTGCCGTGGCTTTCCATCGGAAATGTTCTGATAATTGCCACGCGGCATCCAGTTCTAAGCCGAGGCGATAACTATCAGGTACGTTTTCGCGTATTGAACCACCGACGTCGTTGATTTCACCGGTCTTGATCAGTTGATTTTTATAGAACATACCATACAAGTTTCCGCCAATATTTAATGATTCCCTTCTCAATCGGTATCCCATTTCAATATTATGCATTCTTTCAGCTTCTGGTCGCGCGTTGGGGGAGGATTCCACATAGTCATCGCGAACCGGTTCTTTATTGCCGAATGCATACGAAGCGTAAACATTGGCTGTGGGCGACAAGAGGTAAGTAGCCCCTATTTTCGGGTTGAAGAAATGATGTTTTACATTCACATCTGCCAGTTCCAGATTATGGTTATATCCCTCGAAAGTGTAATCGACTAAACGGTATTGCAAATCCGTATACAAGCGCATCGCACCAAAGGTAGCGTTCCATTTACCATATACATTGACATCATTTTTCTCTGCGTCGTTGAAATAGTACTTGTCGCCTAATTGGCTATCCGATGCATATTGTGCCCAAATTACTTCACCATAATGATCGCCCCGATATTGATTGGCGCCTCCACCGAAAATCAAATTGTGGTTTTCATTCACCTGATGATGGATAGAGAATACCGTTCCATAAAAATAGTTGTCCAACCAACGGCGACGGATAAGATCTGTGCTGTTGATCGTAGAATCGCCGATATTGATAGGCGCTAAACCGTATCCACTAAATGGCTCTCCTTTTCTGTCTTCTTCGTAATAACCAGCTCCGCGCGTATAGTGCAACGCCATGTTTAGTGTAGTCTGGTCAGACGCAAAATAGTTGTAGTGAAGATGATGGTGGGTCTGCGTGTAGTTGTCGGTTTGGTTTTCGTATGTAAAACCATTATAGCGACGGTTATCTTCCAGCATTTCTTCTGGTACGCCATCCCACGCCTGATAAGTTTTCTCCTTGCCGGAGAATACAGTGGCTTTCAAGTGATGCTTTTCACCATAGTATCCCGCATCGATATAGAAAGATTTTAAATCGGATGAAGCGCGGTCGATATAGCCATCGGAACTAATTCGTGATAATCGTGCATTGAATGCAAATTTATCTTGAATTAATCCGGAGCCCACTTTAAACGTATTTTTCCACGTATTATAAGAACCAACGCTATTATTTAGTTCTGCGTATGGGTTTAGCTCTAGTGCATCCGACTGGATATTAAGTGAGGCGCCAAACGCTCCTGCACCGTTGGTGGAAGTTCCTATACCACGTTGAATCTGGATACTTTCGGAGCTTGAAGCAAAATCTGGTAGATTTACAAAGAAAGATCCCATACTCTCTGCATCATTTAATGGGATACCATTCAGGGTCACATTGATACGCTGGTTGTCCGACCCGCGGATTGTCATGTTGGTATAGCCAATTCCCCCGCCGGCGTCCGAGCCGATGACTACGGACGGTGTCTGGTCGAGTAAATACGGGATATCTTGTCCGAGATTGCCGCGCGTAATATCTTCTTTTGAAATGTTTTTATAGGTCGTTGCAGCGTTGTCTCCCGCTCGTGTCGCCATGACCTGTACTTCACCGGTCATTCTTGTTTCTGTATACAGTACTACCGTAAGTTCTGCTTGTTGACTTGGGTTTACTTGTTTGTGATAAGGAGCATATCCTATGTAGCGAACGCGTAAATCGGAAACCGTCTGTTCTACGTTTGGAAATGCAGCTACGCCCTCTATATCACTGGTTTTTGTGATTCCTTGAAATATGACCGTTGCTCCAAGCAAAGGTTTTTGGTTGATGTCGAGGACTCGAACGGTAAATTGGCTTTGTGCAAAAGCGAAGAGTGCTCCGAATAGCATCGCCACGGTAATAATTCCATGTTTTAACATAAAAATAAACAATTAAACTAAGTTAAACATACTATTACCAGGGGTTAGCAACAGCTTTATTATTCAACTAAACCTCCCTACGCCAGCATTATCTGGATCAGGTGCGTTTCGCAATTATGCGAAACTGGGTGTAATCTCAGCCCGTTTTTGTGTTCAAACAACAAGGCACCCCTTTCGATAACCGCAAAAGTAAAGATTAATTTGCTATTCTCAAATTATGGCGTCATTTTTGATTCTAATAGAAACAACAAAATAGTTCAATTAGTTAAATGAGATATATTTCAGCAAGCATTGTGATTCCTGTTAAGGGAGATTTCATGCGAAAAGGGGTCGTTGCGATTGATAAAACAGGCGTGATTAAAGGGGTCTACAAAGAAACGGATCCTGCCGTGTCCAATGTGAAGAAAGAATTCTATGACGGGGTCTTAATACCAGGGTTTATCAATGCTCATTGCCACATTGAATTGTCGCACATGCTTGGTAAAACAAAAAAAGGAACTGGGCTGCCGCGTTTTTTAGCGGACGTAATGAAACAACGGTCTGCAAAAGAAAAAGATATTTTGGCGCAAATCGAAGCCGCTGATAAGACGATGTACGATAACGGCATCCAAGCTGTGGGTGATCATGTTAATACGGCGTTGTCAGCAAAGACGAAAACCAATAGCAGCATAAAATATCACACCTTTGTAGAGGTGATGGCGATGACAAAAGAAGATGTACAAGTCCGTGTGGATAAGGCACGTGATATCGAATTCTATTTTGACGCTAATCACGCTTCTATTACGCCGCACGCTCCGTATTCGTGTTCGAAGGAACTGTTTAAAGCATTTCGTAAGCTCGTGAGTGAAGATAATATCTTGAGTGTCCATAATCAAGAGAGCGATGAAGAGAATAGACTTTATCGTTATAAGCAAGGAGAGTTTCTAGATTTTTACAAAGAAATGGGATTGAATGCGGACTCGTTCAAAGCGCAAGCAAGGAATTCTATCCAATCTTATCTTGCGCACTTACCAAAGAACAATCCCCTGATGTTGATTCACAACACCTATATGTCTTTAAAGGATATTGATTTTGTCGAACGTTTGGGCAGAGATGTTTACTTTTGTGTTTGTCCGAAATCAAATCTCTACATTGAAGGTAAGCTACCTAAAATACTCAGTTTTGTTCCGAACCAAAACCGAATGGTAGTAGGCACAGACAGTTTAGCATCTAATGATACGCTTGATATTCTGGAGGAATTAAAAGTGCTTTCTTCGCACTTTAGCCAATTGGATTTCTTACAAATCTTGCCATGGGCAACGATTAATGGTGCGACGGTGTTAGGACTTGCAGATCAACTAGGATCTATCGAGGTTGGTAAAACACCCGGTTTAGTACTGTTGGAGGGGATGAATAATTTGCGTCTGACGGAACGGGTCACGTTGAAAAGAATAGCTTAGTTTCTTTCCGTTTTCTTATGTACGTTCCCTCTAAAAAAAGTATTTTGGGGCAGAGGAGAACCGAGCGTTGTGAGCTCACCGAAGGTAATTAGAGCAAATTCTTTTTATATCCTTGAATAATTAAATTGGATATAAAAGCGAATTTATCTAAGTTTGACTGTAATAATGAAACATCTGAATATTACGATTACAGGCAAGGTACAAGGCGTTTATTATCGTGCAACGTGTAAGGCGGTGGCAGATCAGCTTGGCGTAAAAGGATTCGTTATGAACCAACCCAACGGTTCGGTTTATTTAGAAGCTGAAGGTGAGACCTTTGCGCTTGAGGCTTTGTTAGCGTTCTGCCATGAAGGGCCTGATCGTGCTGAAGTTGAAAAAGTCAGTTCTGTTGAGGGAACCCTACGAGCATTCCAGAATTTTGAAGTCGTAAAAAAGAAAAAATAGCCGCGTGTCTTCCATCAAAAAATTTGTGAGTGATACGGTAATATATGGTTTTACAACCATTGTTTCCCGGATGATCAGTTTTTTGATGACGCCTATATATCTCCGAAAATTTAAAGATGCAGCTGTGTATGGGGTTTATTCCGACCTCTACGCTTGGGTATCTATGTGGAATGCTATTCTAGCATTTGGCATGGAAACCACGTATTTCCGGTTTTTACAGAAAGTCGAACCAAAACATAAAGAACGAGTTTCTAACAACAGTTTCGTGATTACGTTGATTACCTCGTCGTTGTTAGTTGTTTCCGTACTCACTTTTATAGACCCGATAGCCTCATGGTTCGCCGGAGATGGTAATACAGGAGAATACGCAAAATATATCCAGTATTTTGTGTTTATTTTAGTGGCGGATGCATTGGCGGTTGTGCCTTTTGCGAAACTACGTGCAGAAGGACGCCCTATTCGCTATGGCTATATCAAATTCATTAATATCTTCATTACGCTATTTTCGAATCTGTTTTTTATCGTCTGTCTGCCCGAATGGATAAAAACATCCCCTTTTTGGGCCAATTTTGCTTCGGGTTGGTTTCAGGAGGGATGGCTCGGATACGTTTTCCTTTCCAACCTGTTCGCCAGTGTGTTTACGCTGCTTTTATTGCTGCCGGAGATATTAACGCTGCGGTTGCGCATTGACAAGCCATTGATGAAAAGCATGTTGGTCTACAGCTTTCCCATTTTGATTGCTAATATATCATTTATTATCAATGAAAATCTGGATAAGATGTTCTTTCGCAAACTACTGCCGGGAGAATATGGAGAAACGGAATTGGGTATATATGCCGCCGTAACCAAAATAGCCGTTTTTCTAAACTTATTTGTTACCGCCTTTCGCTTAGGTGCGGAACCTTTCTTTTTTTCGTACGCCAAGAATGAGAATGCTCGCCATATGTATGCAAAGATTATGGAGTACTTTGTGATGTTGATGGTATTGGTCATGGTGGGTATTGTTGTCAATTTGGATTGGCTTAAAGATTTTATCAAAGGGAATGAACTCCAGCCAGACATCTACTGGACAGGACTCAAAGTCGTACCGTTTATACTTTTAAACTTTGTACTGTTGGGAATCTATATGAACCTGTCGGTGTGGTACAAGCTAACGGATCAGACGCGCTTTGCGGTATATATATCTGTAGCGGGGGCACTCGTAACCATTGTTTTGAATTTTCTGTTGATACCCATCTATTCCTATCCAGGTGCTGTTGCTACAACCACTACTGCCTACTTGGCCATGATCGGATTATCTCTTTTTTGGGGACAAAAATATTATCCAATACCCTATCATTTCCTAAAAATAATTCTTTATCTTTTGATTGGATTAGGCGTCTCGCTTGCTAGTTTCTTTATTTTTGATAGTAACTTCTGGATCGGCAACGGGTTACTATTATTGTTCTGTTCAGCGATTGTTTTTTCGGAGAGGAAGAATATAGAGCAATTGCTCCTACAACGGAAAAATAATTTGAAATAACTTTACACTGCCATATCTTCCGCGAACTTTTCTTTGATCTCTTCCAGCACTTCCAGAATTTCGTTGTGGTCGCCTAACCCCACCAACTTTGTTCGATATTCTTTAAAGTTCGGTATACCCTTAAAGTAATTGGCGTAATGACGTCGCATTTCAAACACACCGGTTTTATCCCCTTTCCATTCGATAGACTTGGTCAAATGCGTCTTGCAGACTTCAACGCGCTCGTCTATGGTAGGGCCTCCCAATCGTTCTCCTGTTTCAAAGAAGTGTTTGATTTCCCGAAATATCCAAGGATACCCAATGGATGCGCGTCCAATCATAATGCCGTCGACTTCATATTCCATTCGCCAGGCGGCAGCCTTTTCCACAGAGTCGACATCACCGTTTCCAAAAATAGGAATCTGAATACGTGGATTACGTTTTATATCGCGTATCATGCTCCAGTCGGCCTGTCCTTTATACATCTGGGCTCTTGTACGTCCGTGAATAGATAATGCCTTTATACCCACATCCTGTAGGCGCTCTGCTACTTCGTATACATTTTTAGTATTATCATCCCAGCCGAGACGGGTTTTTACAGTTACCGGGAGGGGCGTGGCGTCAACGACAGCCTTAGTCATAGCAACCATTTTATCGATATCTTGTAATAAACTAGCGCCTGCCCCACGACAAGCAACGTTCTTTACCGGGCAACCATAATTGATGTCAATCAAATCCGGTTGCGCTAAGGTGCATATCTCGGCAGACTGACGCATGCTTTCAATATCGGAGCCGAATATCTGTATACCGATAGGCCTTTCGTATTCAAAGATGTCAAGCTTCTGTTTAGATTTAGCAGCGTCGCGAATTAATCCCTCCGAAGAAATAAACTCTGTATACATCATATCCACCCCGTTTTGCTTACACACATAACGGAACGGCGGGTCACTGACATCCTCCATAGGGGCCAGTAGTAACGGAAATTTACCTAAATCAATATGCTCACCAATCTTTACAGCCATCTTGTTGATTTTTTGCAAAGTTACAGAATTTCTTTCTTCTTCATTTTTTCCTTGATGAAAAAACGAAGCAAAAAAATCAAGGCTGAATATGGTTTTGCTATTTTCCCTTGTTTATTCCTAAACAAAATAAAACTCGCTTCGCTCAAACATTATTTTGTTTTTAACGAAATAATCTCCAGAAAAATGACCGCAAAACAATATAAGGCCATTTTATCCGTATAACCGCCAAGCGTTATTGATTGTTTTCATTTACGCATTGCACCATCCCCCGTTAACATCTAATGCCGCATGCGAATGTTTACAACTGTACAAACTCATTTCTAGTACTATCCCATATGTAAAACATTCGAAGCGGCGAACTTTTTTGTTTCTTTTTTTGTGGTAAAAAAGGAAAAACTAATTTTTAAAAGAACAACTGTCCAGATGATCATCAACCATACCGACGGCCTGCATAAATGCATAACATATCGTAGTGCCGAAGAATTTTATTCCACGTTTTTTAAGATCCTTGGATATGGCATCCGATTCCTTGCTGTGTGTTGGAGCTGATTTTAAGTCTTTCGGCGAGTTGACGATGCGTTTTCGTTCTGGCATAAAGCTGTAAAGATAGTTGTAAAATGATCCGAATTCCTGTTGTATTTGTATAAATACCTGTGCATTTTTTACGGTTGATGCAATTTTTCCACGGTGACGTATGATGCGTTCGTCCTGTACGAGCTCTTCAATTTTACGTTCATCAAATTGTGCTACTTTTTTATAATCGAATGCTGCAAAAGCTTTCCGATATCCTTCTCGCCGCCGTAAGATCGTAATCCAGCTTAAGCCAGCCTGCGCTGATTCAAGAACGAGAAATTCGAAAAGAACAGTGTCAGAAGATACTTCTTTACCCCATTCTTCATCATGGTATTTTACGTATAAATCATCGTTACCGCACCAAGGGCAACGTTCAATAGCGGATGGCATCATGTCTTTTTCTTTTTTCAGCTTGGTGATATTATGCTAACTTTACGCCAAAGTAAGAAAATTTTCGGATGTATCTATTGAAGCGTATCTTTTTGAGTAGCCTACTTTGTTTGATAATCAGCATAGCGTGGGGGAATCGCGTGGAAGGAATGGAAATAGATAATTTCAATTATATACTGCCGGCGGAGGATCGCCCAAACAAACTCCTCGAACAACTTTTGACTGAAATTAGGCAGCGCAGTATAAATCCAGTTGCCTCTCTGGATTATATGAAATCTATGGCGGGATCCACTGAAAGCATACCTCATGGGCAAGGGGAGATAAAAAGTGAGCGCCCCGTGTGGGTGCTGCTGGTCGTTTTCTTGTTGTTCTTGGCGATTGCACTCGTACGTCTAGCTTTTCCGGGTGATTTTGCGATGATTGTACAAGCCTATTACGACGAGCGGGCATTGTTGCAGATGAGTAAAGAAGATAATATGCTCACGTCATGGCCGTATATATTTCTGTATTTTATCTTTAGCTTGGCGTTAGGTCTCTTCATCGTGCTCATGGAATCGTCTTTCGTGCGTTTTGATGTTCTCAACTTCGAAAACTATGTACAAACGGCGTTTCTTGTTGCATTATTGTTCATTATTAAAATACTCTTAATTAGGTTTATTTCGTTTGTGTTTGAAATAGGTCGTTTGGTGAGGGAATACGTGACGGTACTTTACTTGGTTTACTTCAATAGTATGCTTTTTTTGATGCCTTTCCTGCTAGCGGTAGCGCTTGTTCCCACGACATATTTTAAGATTCTGTTAATTTTGTTCAGTGTATTGGTGTCTATCTTGTTTATATATAGATTCTTACGAGCTGCATTCCGTTTGTTCGGAAATCTAAAGTTTTCAATTTTTTATTTAATTCTGTATCTTTGCGCACTTGAAGTAGCGCCGATTTTGATATTGGTTAGAACATTGAGCAATTAAAAAAATTGAATATGCAAGTAGATGAAGCAAGAGCCAAGAAGGTAAAAAGTATCTTAGTTACCTTACCCAAACCTGAAAATGATAAATCTCCGTATTTTGCCTTAGCAGAAAAATATAACTTAAAATTGGATTTTAGAGGGTTTATCCATGTCGAAGGTGTTCCGGCGAAAGATGTGCGTAAGGAAAAAATTAACTTTGCGGATTTTACAGCTGTTATCTTTACCAGCAAGAATGCAGTCGACCACTTCTTTCGTGTATGTGAGGAAATGAGGTATGAGGTCCCGGCAGATATGAAATATTTCTGTATTTCAGAGGCTATCGCTCTTTATTTGCAAAAATATATCCAATATCGTAAACGTAAAATTTTCTTTGGTAAGCAAACGGCCAAAGACCTAGAGGAAGTTTTAAGGAAACATAGTAAAGAAAAATTTCTTTTTCCATGTTCGGACGTGGCTAACGAAGAAACACAAAAATGGCTACAGGATAATGGATATGATTTTACTCCGGCAGTTTTGTTCCGCACCGTTATCAGCGACATCAAAGATCTGGAAAATGTATTTTATGATATTATCGTTTTCTTTAGCCCTTCAAGTGTACAATCGTTGTTCGAAAATTTCCCTGATTATAAGCAGAATAACACACGCATTGCTGCATTTGGTGCTACGACCCAACAAGAGCTGCTCAACCATAATTTAACCTTAGATATACCAGCCCCTACACCAGAAGCGCCAAGCATGACTATGGCAGTAGAACAATACATTAAACAAGTAAATAAATAGAAGGGGCTGTTGCAGAATATTTTCGTAAGTTTGTAAATAGTTGTTAAGCGTTAGAACTTGTGAAACTAAAACCAGTAAATAGTATATCAGGAATTTCTCCAAATGATTTTGTTCGAGATTATCTCAACAAAGGACAGCCGGTTATCATTAAAGATTTTATCAGCAAAGAGAGCTCTTGCTGGCAAAAATGGAGCTATGACTATTTCAAGGAAATAGCAGGGAGTGAACAGATCGATATATACGGCCGTGAAGAAGAATCGCAAAACCATGCCGCTAGTCCCCCAGTGGGAAGGATGAGTTTTGGTGAATATCTTGATAAAATAAGTACGGAGCCTACGGAGCTTCGTCTGTTCCTTTTCAATTTGATAAAGATCAGGCCAGAGTTAAAAAAAGATGTTATCTATAATGATGTAACTGGCGGGAAGGTCTTGCAATGGCTTCCTTATATGTTTTTCGGAGGAGAAGGTTCGGCGACCCGTAACCACTTTGATATCGATATGTCGCACGTATTCATTTCACAATTTCAAGGCACTAAACGGATATGGCTTTTTCCAAACAACCAGTCCGACCTGATGTATAAGCTGCCTTATAACTTTCATAGTATTGCCAACTTAAAAACAAGCAGCTATGATGAGTACCCTGCCTTAAAGTTATTGGATGGTTATGAAGCGGTTATTAATCCTGGGGATACATTGTATATGCCAGCAGGATGGTGGCACTATATACAATATGACACTGAAGGCTACTCCATTTCGGTGCGAGCACTGGCAAATTCAATTAGCGAAAAGATAAAAGGGGCTAGAAACCTATTTGTCACGCGTTATTTTGATGATACTATGCGTAAAGTGTTCAAGGGTAAATGGCTCGATTACAAAATTAAAACTGCTCGGAAACGTGCGGATAGGGCGATACGCAAACGCGAGCGAAAATGAGGCTATAGAGACGCAATATATGCGCCTCTATAATTCCTTCACAAATTCCTTTATTGCTTTCGTAGGATCTCCGGTTTTCATGAAGTTTTCTCCAATCAAAAAACCTTGAAAGCCGGCTTTTTTTAATTCTTTTATCGTCTTAGGATCCGAGATGCCACTTTCCGAAACCTTGATAAACCGGTTAGGAATAGTATTTGCCAAGTCATAGGAGTGATTCAGGTCTACCACAAAATCTTTAAGGTTCCGGTTGTTGACGCCTATAGCATCTATGCTGTCAAAGATACTACGTTGGAGTTCTTCTTCGTTGTGAACTTCTAGGAGCACATTCAATCCTAACGATTTAGCATAATCTGCGTACGCTTGTATTTCGTTGCTATCTAAGCATGCTGCGATTAGGAGAATGATATCAGCGCCATGCGCTTTTGCTTCGGCTATTTGATAGGTGTCTACGATAAACTCTTTACGCAGCAAAGGGATGGTTAAGACTTCCCGCGCAGTACGTAAATCCGCAAGAGAACCCTTAAAAAAATCCGAGTCCGTCAATACCGAAACTGCCGAAGCACCCGCATCCTGGTAACCTATCACCACCTCCGCGACGCTTGAGGTGCTATTGATGAGCCCCTTTGATGGAGACGCCCGTTTAAACTCTGCAATGATGCCCGTCCGTTCAGGATGCAATACGGAATCTCTCAGCGAATAACAAGTTCTGCTGAAAAACGGATACTGCTCTAGTTCTTCCAATGAGACTTGCTTTTTAGCTTCCGCTACCTCTACTTTTTTTCGTTCTATTATTTTATCTAATATTGTCATCATATTCTGTAGTTATCGGAACTATATTTAAGATGTCCCTAATTAACACGATATGTCGCCTTGGAAACTTTGCATTGTAGGCATCTCTTCTTTGCACTTAACCATTATGCAAAGATTTCCCAGCGACGAGTTTTGCTACGCTTTTGCGGTCAAAAATGTAAATTAAGATAACCAATTCGCAATCAATTTTTTGCCATTTGTTGTTAACACCGATTCTGGGTGAAACTGTACACCACGTACATCGTATTCCCTGTGGCGCAATGCCATGATGACTCCATCAGCATCTACCGCTGTTACATGGAGGCATGCCGGCAAACTATCTTTGGACACCGCCCACGAGTGGTAACGTCCAATCCTGGAATCCTTAGGGAAATCATGAAAAAGTTTTTCCGTTTCATCGGTAATAATAATGTCGGTCGCGACGCCATGTAAAGGCTTAGGCATGTTGTATAGTGTACCGCCGAATACTTCCGCAATTGCCTGTTGCCCCAAGCAGATGCCTAAGATGCTTTTGGAGGGAGCATATCGACGGATAACATCCATTAAAAGCCCCGCTTCCTTTGGTATTCCCGGGCCGGGCGACAGCAATATGCTGTTAAAGGGTTCTATATCGTCTAATTCGAATTTATCATTTCGCCACACGGTATACGTTTGTCCTAATTCTTGTAACAAGTGGACGAGGTTATACGTGAATGAATCGTAGTTGTCGATTACTAATATGTTGTTCTGTGTCATTATATTTGTTCTTCCTGTTCTAACTCCGTTTCTTTGTCTTCGTATAGTTTTCGGAGCGCCTCTAACTCCAATATCCGATTATCGATGGTCTCAATCGATGCTTTGACATGCGAAAGTGTCGTGCAGTATGGCAGTGGCCGTATCATAACGTTTCAGCAATTTCTAATGCGCGGCGTAAAGCTGCAATTTTATTATTAACCTCCTGCAACTCCTTTTCAGCATCAGAATCCAGAACGATCCCCGCTCCAGCTTGATAATGCAGTACATTATACTTGCTTAGAAAAGAGCGAATCATGATGGCGTGATTGAAATCACCATTAAAGCCCATATAACCTATCGCTCCAGAATAAAAAGAACGCGGCAAACCCTCATAACGATCGATCAGCGTAAGTGCTTTATGTTTGGGAGCACCGGAGAGTGTTCCGGCAGGGAATGTGTCGCCTACTACATCAAAAGGGTTTGAAGTAGGATTGAGATCACCGGAAACTTTTGATACCAAATGGATAATATGGGAGTAATATTGTGCCTCTTTATATGATTTTACGTTTACGTTTGTACAATGGCGACTCAGATCATTGCGCGCTAAGTCTACCAACATGACATGTTCTGCGGATTCTTTTGGATCATTTTTCAATTCTTCGGCAATCTTTTCGTCTTTTTCCATGTCGCCTGTGCGCTTAAACGTTCCCGCGATGGGGTATATGGTGGCTTCCCCTTTTTTAATCGTTAACTGTGCCTCGGGCGATGAACCAAATAGTTTGAAATCGCCGTAATCAAAATAGAAAAGATAAGGTGAAGGGTTGACCGACCGCAGCGCGCGATATACATTAAACTCATCTCCCGCAAATGGCGTGGAGAAAGCACGTGAGGGTACAATCTGAAAGACGTCTCCACGTTGTATATGTTGTTTCATCCTGTTGACCAGATTCTTAAAATCTTCATCCCTCATATTAGAAGCTTCCCCGCCTTGGCGTTTAAAATGGTATTCTGGGAAATTTTTATTTTGTATTAAATATTCCAATCTTTCTAGATCGGAGGATTCGTCGGCGAGCAGGTTTTCGAAGATATAGAGTTGATTTCTAAAATGGTCAATAGCGATAACGTAACGGTATACATGATATTGCATAGCTGGAATTTCGCGTGCTAGATGTGTACCTGCTGTTAGCTCGATGTCTTCAAAGTGCTCAATAGCATCAAACGTAAAGTATCCGAACAGTCCAGAAGAAATAACATTCACTCCTTCAATTTTCATTTGGGAGAAGTGCTTACGGAAAGAAGACACCTCTTCTCGGAGGTTAATTTCGCTAGCCGGTTTGTAAACAGGCTGCTTGCCCGGCTCAACGATGCGCAGATGTTCTTTGTTAAGGGTGATGCCTGCAATAGGATCGCAGCAAATATAGCTGATATTGTTGTCGCGACTATGGTATTCTGAGCTTTCCAAGAGCAAACTGTTGGGAAAGGTATCTCGCAAACGGAGGTAGATGCTTACCGGCGTCGTCGTGTCAGCCAGTATCTTTCTGTAGTTCGTTTTTAATGTGTATTTCATACTGTTGTTTTTCGTGTTGTAGCGGACGTAGTCTCATCTCGTAGCCGCTGTGCCAAAAATAAAAAAAGCCCGACGTTTAATCGCCGGGCTTACTTTCAAATGGTTTTGGTTGATTATGAATATCTTCTAATACATACCAAGCACATTCCCGACGTTGCTTACTTCGGGCCACCACCAGCTTGTATGTAATTGTTTTGTTATCATGTACAGCGCAAATTTATGAATATTTTTTATTTGACAAATTTTTTTTGATAAAAAAATAAAAAATGTCGATTAGTTTTAATCATTTAGCAAATCAGGTCGACGTTCTTCCGTACGTTTCAGTTGTTGCTCATAACGCCAAGCAGCTATTTTTGCTTCGTGACCACTGAGCAGGACTTCAGGGATACGGTGACCGCGCCACTCAGCGGGCCGTGTATAGATGGGGGCATCCAGCAATCCGTCTTGAAAAGAATCTGACAGAGCCGAGGTTTCATCTGACAACACACCCGGTATCAATCGGACAACAGCGTCAACCAATATTGCAGCGGGAAGCTCTCCACCAGATAGCACATAGTCGCCTACGGAAATTTCTTTGGTCACAAATACATCCCGGATACGCTGATCGATTCCTTTGTAATGTCCGCAGAGGATAATGACATTCTCTATGGATGATAACACGTTTGCAATTTCCTGGTTGAGGGTTTCGCCGTCCGGTGTCATGTAAATTACTTCGTCATATTGCCGTTCCGCTTGTAACTTTTCGATGCAGGCTGCAAAGGGTTCAATTTGCATGACCATTCCTGAGCCTCCGCCATAGGGATAGTCGTCAACAGATTTATGCTTGTTTGTCGCATAATCCCGCAAGTTATGTACGTGGATGTCGACCAAGCCCTTTTGCTGAGCACGTTGTAGAATAGAATGTGCAAATGGACTGTCCAGTAAGCCCGGTAAAACAGTAATGATGTCAAAACGCATGCTACAAAGATAGATTTTTTATGTGTACTTATTGACGCATTTTGATGTGGCTTTTTCTTTACAGAATATAATATTTATCGTTCTGTTCCAAAATATTGAATTCGTTTTTAGTTTAATATATACAGTGTTAATGTTTTTAATTTAGGCATGTTTATAGAATAAAGTTTTGTTATGTTAATGGTATTCTGTATTGTTATTTTGTTTGTTGGTTTTTTCTGTTTTGTACTTTTCCGCCCGAATTATTAGTACGGTATCAGTGATTGTGTGAGTTTTTTTGAAAAGTTGCAAGAACAAAGTTAATTTTTTATGTTTGCATAGTTTAACAGTTTTTAACAGTTATAGCGTAGTGTGCATGCGTTTTCTGTTAATGGGAGATATAGAAAAATTGATTAACTAAACAAACAACTCAGATGAAACAGACTTTATTAACTAATCTTTTGCATTTTCTTTGTTAGGGCGGTAACTTTTTACACACAAACGGCATGTGATGTAGGTTTTAACTTTACTGACTTTTTGGTTTACATAAATTGGTATTACGATAGTAGTAATTCGTGTAAGATATGTAACGTTTAAACAAACCGCTATGTATTTCAGTAAATAGCATAAGCAATAAACAATCAACAAATTAATAACTAAACAAAACAAACATGAAACAAAAATTACTCAGTTTAATTTTTGTGTTAACGTGCCTGGTAGGGGTATCGTTTGCACAAAACCGACAGGTGAGTGGTCGCGTGACATCGGCAGGCGATGGAAGCCCAATTTCGGGTGTGTCCGTGGCTGTGGTGGGTACGTCGAACGCCACGCAAACCGATGGAGACGGCCACTATTCCATCTCGGTTACTGGAAATGATGCCGTATTCGCATTTTCCTATGTAGGTTACACTAGCCAGCGTGTTAACGTAGGTTCCCGCGCAGTCGTCAATGTAGTATTAACTGCAGACGAGGGAACTTTAGAAGAGGTAGTCGTTACCGCGATGGGAATCCAACGTCAAGCTAAAAGTTTGACATATGCTCAGGCGAATGTCGATCCCGAAGATCTAGTGCAAAATTCGGAGCCGGATATTTTGAAATCCATGCAGGGTAAAGTAGCCGGTGTAGACATTCGTACATCGCAAGGTACACCTGGAGCTGCAACACGTTTCCAGATAAGGGGTAACGCGTCGTTTACTGGCGACAATCAGCCGCTTATTATTGTTGACGGCGTTCCTTTCGATAATTCTAGTGTTGTGACAAGTAATCAAACATCTGGAGGTACAGCATATTCATCCGGTATCGCCATGTTGGATCCGAATGATATCGAAACCATGAACATTCTAAAAGGTTCTGCTGCATCCGCGCTGTATGGTTCGAGGGCTTCTAATGGAGTGGTTTTAATCACGACGAAGTCTGGAAGTGCGAAATTGAACAGACCAACATCGATTACGTTCAGAAGTTCCGTTTCGCTAGAAAATATAGCAAACCTACCTAAATATCAAAATCTTTACGGAGCAGGGGCCAACTTTGCCTATTCAAACTCTAATGGTTCGTGGGGGCCAGCGTTCAGGAACCTAGATAGTATTGCGGCTTGGGGTCCCTATATAGATGCAGGTATTTTTGCACCTGGAAGTAAAGTTCCATACCAAGCATACCCAAACAACGTGAAAGACTTGTTTAACACAGGAGTAGTGTACGAGAACTCGGTTGGAATAAACGGAGGTACGGATGTCTTGGGATTCAATATGACTGCTTCTATGTTAGACCATCAAGGGTATGTCCCCAATTCCAGTTATAAACGCTATAATCTTTCTGCCGGCGGAACAGCCAAATTATACGATAGATTGACCGCGAGGGCTAATTTGACATTCGCTAACTCCGGCCAGATCGGAGGGTATTTCGGGGAAAACCAGGTGTCTGGGGCGGCTTCTCAATTTGCGCGTTCATTGTTCTTAGCAAGAAACTGGGATGTATCATTACCTTGGGAAGACGCGAACGGACATAACCTCAACTGGTTAGGGGCCGGTCAATTTGATCATCCAACATGGTCGGCACACAATAACTTTGCGACAACGAGGGAAAACCGCATATTGGGTTCGGCGGGATTGGATTTTGAAGCAACCGATTGGTTAAGCTTTAGCTATATGTTAGGAACAAATATTAGTTTCCTAGATCGTTCGGAACGTTATGAAATCAGTTCACGTGCTTTTGAGGGAAATGGAGCATTGATATTAGATGGAAGGGATCATAAGGAACTCGAATCTACTTTTCTTGCTACTTTTACTCCAAAGATTAATGAAGATATTTCTTTAACTGGTAGAATAGGGCACAACTATAATCAACGTGTTACGGACCGTGTAATCAATGAAGGTAGACGTTTCATTACACCTGGTATCTATTCTTTAAAAAACACGGCTCAACAAATTTTTGACACGGATCAGGTATTCAAACGTCGTATAATGGGCGTGTTCGCTGAAGCCAATTTTGGTTTTAGAGATTATTGGTTTGTACAGTTGGTTGGGCGTAACGATTGGTCCTCAACTTTACCTTCGAATTCCAGATCTTATTTCTATCCCGGAGTATCTACCTCTTTCGTTTTGACCGATGCTTTGAATATGGATAGCGATATCTTAAATTATGCTAAAGTCAGGGCTGCGTGGGCAAAGGTAGGTCGTGATACAGACCCCTACATGTTACAAGATGTGTTCTTGTTCGGGCCGAATTTTCAAGGCCAACCGACAGGCCGTTACGATTATACGGCGTATGATCCAAACTTGACACCTGAATTTACCAATGAGGTCGAGTTAGGAACAGAACTTCGTTTGTTAAAAAATAGATTGACTGTGGATTTCACATGGTATAACAAAATTTCTACGGGTCTATTGGCTCGCGCAGGTATGCCTAACTCTTCCGGTTATGATTTCCTTTTTACCAATTTCGGCAAAATTCGAAATAGAGGTGTTGAGATTTCTTTGGGAGTAAAACCATTGTCTCCAGAGTCTCCTGTTCAGTGGAGCATAGACGCCGCATTTACGAAGAATAAAAATATGGTATTAGACTTAATGGAGGGAACGGACAGGATTCAATTGAGAGGTGTCTTGACAGGTGTTTCTCCATATTTGGAGCCGGGGATGCCTTTCGGGTATATCAGAGGAACGAAGTCTATGCGTGACGATGAAGGAAACCTGTTGATCAATCCGGCAACGGGAGCGATGATCGAGGATCCTGAGGAGGGTATGGTTGGTGACCCTAACCCGGACTTTAAGCTGGGTATTAATAACCGAGTTAGTTACAAAAACTTTACATTGATGGCGCTTTTCGATTGGACGAAAGGCGGAGATATGTATTCCGTGACTAATTCTTCTTATTTGGGTAGGGGTGTAACCAGAGATACGGAAGGTCGTGAATATAATGCTATTATCCCTGGCGTGTATGGCGATCCGATAACGGGTCAGCCGATACTAGACGGAAATGGCAACAAAATCCAGAACCAAACAAGAATAGCAGTCAATGACCTTTACTTCTCTCCAGATCCAGGCGTGGGGCAGACATTTGCTATCAATACAGCTACGGAATGGAATATGTATGACGCAACTGTATACAGATTGCGTGAGGTGTCTTTAGGATATGAACTTCCACAGAAATTATTCGCCAACACGTTTGTTAAAGGATTGCACTTTAGCGTTACTGGCAGAAACCTGTGGTTCTTTGCGCCGAACTTCCCTAAATATGCTAACTTCGATCCAGAGGTCAACAGTTTTGGTTCATCCACGACGCAAGGTTTTGACTTGTCCGCTGCACCAACTACACGCCGTTATGGATTCAATCTAGTTGCTAGATTCTAAAAATGAAATGTATCATGAAAAAAACTAAATATTTTATCATAGCTGCCGTTGCTGTTTTTGTTACTTCGTGTTCAAAACACTTCGATATTAACGATAACCCCAATGATCCGCTCGCGTTATCAGAGGACGTGTTATTACCAAGGATTCAAAAATACCTAGCTTACGGGCTTTCGATGGGAAGTGACACTGATGAAAACGGTGTTTCTAAAGGTGGGTTTGGTACAAATCTATCTGCCTATACACATCAGATGACACATTACGGCAATGCCGATCAATACGGTGCACTGCCGAATGACTATTTTTGGGATGCTGGCTGGTCTCTTTTGTATAGAGACGTCTTGACAAATACCGAATTTATTATCAATCAAGGTACCGAAAACGGAAATCCTCGGTATGTCGGTATTGCTAAAATAATCAAAGCTTACGCATATTCTGTATTGGTTGACTTATTTGGCGAGGTTCCGTTTTCTGAAGCAAACCAATTGACTACAAATCAAATCAGATACCCTAAATACGATAAAGGCGAGGATATTTATCCACAATTATTTACTCTGCTCGATGAAGCGATAGTGAATTTACAAAGCACAAGTGCGGAAAATGAAATTGTACCGGGGGCAGATGATGTGATCTACGGGGGAAATGTGACTCGTTGGATTAAAGCGGCAAACTCCATTAAGTTTAAATTGTTGGTGCAACAACGTAAAGTGAAGGATGTAAGTGGTGAGGTCAATGCACTGATTTCAAGCGGTGATTTGATCTCTTCTACAGCAGAATCTTTTATGGTACCGTTTGGGATAAATAGCGCTACGGATGACCGTAATCCTGCTTTCTCTCAGTATTATGCAACACAGCGTACCATGTCACCTTCGCCATGGCTTTATGAGATCATGAAGGGGTATAATAATAATATATTGACTGGTATCGAAGATCCTCGAATCCCGTATTATTTTTATAACCAGATGACGGAAGATGATGCCCCTTCAGATATCGTAGAATATCGGGATGGAGGATTTGTTTCTATCTATTTCGGATCACAAGGGCCAAACAGATCAAAAAATTCGCAGAATGTGATCAGTTTATTCGGAATATATCCGGTCGGCGGAAGATATGATACGGGTGCCGGTGGTACCGCTAGCGCAAGTAGTGGAACTGGAGCTGCACCTTATAGGATGATCACGTATGCTGATATCTTGTTTTTGCAGGCAGAGTTAGCACAAGAAGGTCTAATATCCGGCAATGCGGGAGAGCTTTTAGAGAGAGCGATATCGGAAACTTCTAAAATGATAGACTATGTTGTGGCCAATAATCAGTCTTCACAGTCTGTTCCTGTATTGTCAGGATCTGATGAAGAAGATGATTATATTTCTGCTGTTATGGCACAGTTCACTTCTGCCTCGAATGATAAAAAGCTGGAGCATATCATGACGCAAAAATGGCTGTCCTCTATCGGATCATGGGTTGACCAATATAATGACTATAGAAGAACAGGTTATCCAGTTCTGTTTAATCCTGCGGACTTCGGTGGGATTGTAACACCGCCAGCGGGCGGAAATGGTGGCGACGACATTGCTCCTGTACGTGTTGTTTTGAATAGACCGTTCCCACTTTCTTTACCATTTATAGCTGATGAGATAAATAAAAACACAAATGCACCGGCTCAAAAGGGTAATTTGGGTACAGCTAAAGTATTTTGGATGCCTTAATTAATTTTGTATTGAAATGAAGAAAATATTTAGCATATTGATGCTGTTGTCACTGGTGGTGGTTTCAGCATGTAGAAAAAGTGATAACGCGACTATGCCTGACGGTATGGTATATCTTAATCAGCCGCATATTACGAAAATTTCGGGTAGTCCGGCAATACTAGATGATGATCCAATGTCTTTTGAAGCAAAAATTGGTATCGATTTATATTTCAAAGACTCGGACAAAAAGCCAGATTATCTAGATTTTGTGGTGATGAAAAATGGAGACGCCAAAAATGTAAAAACACTGAAAGGCAACATTACATCCTACCCCGATGAGTTCGACGTATCCGGCCAGTTGTTGACTGATTTGTTCGGAACTATTGTTGCTGGCGATAGCTATGATTTTGGCGTAAACTATATTACCGGAGGAGCGACCTATCTTGCTTTTCCTGAGGTCGGAGATGGTTATGGTGCCAATGTTGGAAGCCAACCAGACGCTTCTCCGACGGCTCGCTATTCCGCTATCTGTAGTTATATTGCGGATGATTTTATCGGTGACGGTAAATTTAGAGTTGTTACAGATGGTTGGGCTGATTTTGGTGTAGGATCTATCGCAGACGTGGTTAAGGTAGACGAATCCACCATTGCGATCACTTATCCTATAGATGGTTTTAATCCGATTACCATCGATATTAATTTAGGAGATAATACCGCTTCTGTTGCGCGTCAGCCATTGGGAACCTATGGTGGTTCTTGGCAGTATGGTACGTTATATGTAGCATCTACTGGCGGAGGAAATGCGAACTATGTAGATCCATGTAGCGGCAGAATTAGAATTAACGGTTCGTATACCGTTTCAGCGGGTGGATTTGGTGCCTTTGTACTAGAATTAGAAAAAGCACAATAAACTGAATTTATAAATGACAAAGTAGAAATAGGCAGTTCATCTTGGACTGCCTATTTTTTATAAATTTAAGTTGTTTTTATTTGATCATCTCCCATTTTGTACATCTACATAGCCCCAACCTCCATGTACTTAGCGACTATGTACCGTGACTTAATCAACAAAGCAATGTAGTTGTCGGCTTTGTCGGCTTACAAAACGCACTTGTTGCTTGACATAACGGCTATGTCACTGTAATGAACGACAAACTCAAGTGACATAACCCAGTTGTACCTGCACAAGTGAAACATGCTGTCTGCGTTTGTGGCGATATCCATGTAGTTGACGGCAAAGTCACGGAACAAGATCAATAACGCACTTGACAAAGCAAAGATGTTCCGGGCATGCATCAACATGTACATGTACATAATCGTTGAGAAATAACTATTTGCTGTTTTTCCGTGCGCCGACGTTGCATTTCGTTATATTGCTACGTGGGAAAAACTTGCATTTTTTCCAAAAAAAGCGTTTCTTTAATGTTTCGATAATAGAAACAGCATGAGCGACATTGATTTTATCAAAAGCATTCAGATCAGTGAGTTTTCGTCTACACCGAAGTATCTGCAATTAGCAGATGCAGTAATCGAAGGTGTACGAAAGAACCAGTTAAAGCAGGGAGATATCCTCCCATCGATCAATGAAGTGAGCGTCTATTTCGATATCTCCCGAGACACCGTAGAAAAAGGTTACAGACATTTGAAAAGCTTAGATATTATTTCCTCTACACCTGGGAAGGGGTATTTCGTCGCAAAATCAGATGTCGTAAGCAAACAGAAGATTGCCCTATTTCTAAATAAACTGAGTGCACATAAAAAAATTATTTACGATGCGTTTGCACGAGAATTGGGGGATGAAGCATCATTGGATTTGTTTGTCTACAACAGTGATATCTCCCATTTGCGTAGCCTGTTACTGAATTTGACGAAACAATATGACCACTATGTCGTGTTTCCCCATTTCAAAGAGGGGAGTGATCAAGCTCCGGAGGTTCTAGGGCTTATTCCAATCGATAAGTTGATGTTATTAGGAAAACTTATCGATGGGTTGGAAGGAAGTTTTGACGCGGTCTATGAAAACTATGAGAAAGATATTTATGAGGCCTTGGAGAAAATGTTATCCCCTCTTTCCCAGTACCGCACATTGAAACTTGTTTTTCCTGACCACAGCGATTACCCTAAAGCTATAATCAAAGGCTTTTATAGGTTTTGTCAGCAATACGCGTTTGATCACCTGCTTGTGGGCGATATCTCCGCAGAAACGCTGAAGAAAGGGGAGTGCTATATCATGCTGGCCGAAGACGACCTGGTACAGCTTTTAGAAAAAACGATAGCAAAAGATTATCAAATCGGCAAAGATGTCGGGGTAATATCTTACAATGAAACACCGCTCAAAAAATTTATCCTCAATGGCATAGCGACTATATCTACCGATTTCGAACTCATGGGGAAATATGCCGCGCAGATCATCAAACACCAGAAAAAAGAACAAAAAGAGACACCATTCTACGTCAATATCCGACCTTCTTTATAGTACTTAGGCCGTATAAATTCATAATTCATCATTCGGTGGACCAGCCGGGCAAATAGCGTAGGAAAGACATGATTTTTTCCTTATATATATCCATATTTAAGCGATAATAAAAAGCACCTTTTTTCGAATTCTTATCTTTTTCATTTAGTTTGATAATAAGGCCGGAAGCGAGAAGCTTACGGCTAAAATTTCGCTTATCGAGATCGATATCATATACACATTCATATAAGGATGCAATTTGAGGAACAGTAAACTTTTCCGGTAACAACTCAAACAAGATGGGATACAATGCCGCCTTAGTGCGTAGCGTATGCTTTGCAGCCGCAATCATGTCTTCGTGATCGAAAATAAGCTTCGGATGATCATTCAAAGGAAACCATTTTGCTTCATACTCCTCGCTGAGGATATGCTTATATTGTTTTGTGTCGATTAGCGCAAAATAAGTGATACTGACCACCCGTCGTTTTTCGCGGCCAGGTTCGCCAAATATACCGCAATTTTCCATATAGAGGTTCGTCAAGCCCGTTAGCTTTTTGAGTACACGCGAGGCTGCCCGTTCTGGGCTTTCATCGTCCTGTACAAAACCTCCCATCAAGCTCCATTTATTGCGTTCTGGCGCAATTGCTCTTTTTACTAATAATATTTCTAGCGATTCACCATTAAAGCCTAGGATAACGCAATCCACGGCCAGCAACGTTTTTGGTTCGTTTTTGTAAAAATCCATATATTGATTGTAGGCTTCCCTACGTTAATAGATTACTGATTTATGCTGTTAATATAGCTACAATTAAATTTATTTTACGGAAAATAAAATAAAATTTTCACTTTTCTAAAATTAAGTGTTAATTTGACATTAATTTTGAACGAGAAACGCTTGAATCCAAATTTGTATGAATATGGATGAGGGACAGAAAAAAGGTATTATAAACCAGAAAAGGTGTTCGTAATGGAAAAATCGTATGTGATTGGATTGGATTATGGCAGTGACTCCGTGAGAGCCATATTGGTCGATGCAGCTAATGGAAATGAAATTGCTTCGTCCGTATTTTATTATCCAAGGTGGAAAAAGGGAGAATTTTGTGATGCGTCGGCTAGTCAGTTTCGCCAACATCCACTAGATTATATTGAAGGGCTAGAAGCAACGGTGAAGGATTGCTTAAAAAAAGCGGACGGAGTTCTCACTGCGCAGCAGGTAAAAGCTATTTCGGTAGATACTACCGGGTCTACGCCGGTAGCGGTAGATGAGCACGGTGTTCCATTAGCTTTATTAGATGAATTTGCGGATAACCCCAATGCGATGTTCGTGTTGTGGAAAGACCATACCGCAGTGCAGGAGGCGCAACAAATTAATGATCATGCAAGCAGCTTTGATCTAAACTATCTAAAATATGTTGGCGGAGTTTACTCGTCTGAATGGTTTTGGGCAAAATTACTGCACGTTTTACGGGTAGATGAGTCGGTGCGAAAATCTCTCTATACATGGGTGGAACACTGCGACTATATCCCTTTTCTACTGACAGGCGGAACGCAAGCAACAGCTATTAAGCGGAGTGTTTGTGCCGCGGGACATAAATCGCTTTGGGCAGCCGAGTTCGATGGTTTACCCCCCAATTCATTTTTTAGTTCGTTAGATCCTTTATTAGATGGTATAACAGCACGGTTATTTACGGAAACATATACCTCCGACCAAGCTGCGGGTACATTATCGGAAGAATGGGCGGCGCGATTAGGGTTGTCTACCGACGTTGTTGTAGGTGTAGGCGCATTTGACTGTCATATGGGAGCTGTGGGTGGAGAGATCGAGCCTTATTATGTGAGTAAGGTGATCGGTACCTCCACATGTGATGTGCTTGTCGCGCCAAAAACAGAGGTAGCGGATACGCTCGTAAAAGGTATTTGTGGACAGGTAGATGGTTCAGTGATTCCGGGCATGATTGGTATGGAAGCAGGGCAGTCGGCCTTTGGTGATGCCTATGCCTGGTTCAAAAGCGTATTGCTCTGGCCGGTAAAAAATTTGTTAGCAGATAGCGGAATCTTAGGAGAAGAAGACTTGAGCAAAGTGGTCGATTTCATCGATGATCAAGTCATTCCACAGTTAGGAAGGCAAGCGGAAGCGCTGCCGGTAACGCCGACCTCCGAACTTGCGCTCGACTGGTTTAATGGCCGCCGTACTCCCGATGCCGACCAAACATTGAAAGCCGCAATAAGCGGACTGCACCTCGGAACAGACGCGCCGCGGATTTTCCGTGCCATTGTGGAGGCAACCTGTTTCGGCGCAAAAAGTATTGTCGATCGTTTTATAAATGAAGGCATTCCGGTCAAAGGAATTATCGGACTGGGCGGTGTAGCCAAAAAGTCTCCTTATATTATGCAAACGATGGCCGATGTAATTAATATGCCAATACGGGTTCACAAATCGGAACAAACTTGTGCATTAGGTGCAGCGATGTTTGCCGCAACAGTAGCTGGTATTTATACTAAAGTAGAAGATGCGATGGAAGCCATGGGACAAGGCTTCGACTGTACTTATAGTCCCCGACCGGAGATGGTAACCATTTATGCAGATCGTTATGAGCAGTATAAAAAAGTAGGATCTTTTGTAGAAACTAAAGACGCCAGAAACAGGGAACAGCGATTGGTTAGTCAAATCACAGAAAACGAATAATAACAATGTATACAGCAATAAAAGAAGAGGCATACGCGTGCAACATGCAGCTGCCTAAATTAGGTTTAGTGCTATTTACCTTTGGAAATGTAAGTGTGGCAGATCGTAACAAAGGCGTTTTTGCTATTAAACCGAGTGGTATTCCATATGAAGAGCTGACGCCAGATCAGATGGTGATTGTCGACTTCGAAGGAAATACAGTAGAGGGCAACTTGCGTCCCTCCTCGGATACAAAGACACACGCGGTGCTTTACAAACATTGGGATGGTATTGGTGGGATTACCCATACCCATTCTACATACGGCACCGCATGGGCGCAGAGTCAACGGGATATTCCTATTTTTGGAACGACTCACGCGGATCATCTGACGGTTGACATACCCTGTGCGCCACCAATGAGTGATGAGATGATCTTAGGAAACTACGAATACGAAACAGGCTTTCAGATTATTAACCACTTTGAAGCGCAGCAGTTGGATTATAAGGAAGTCGAAATGGTGTTGGTTGGAAACCATGCTCCGTTTGCATGGGGGAAGACGGGTATTAAATCAGTCTATAACAGTGCTGTATTGGAAACGGTCGCACAAATGGCACATTTAACGGAACAAATCAATCCGAACGCACCTCGGCTTAAAGACGCATTGATCAAAAAGCATTACGACCGTAAACATGGTACGGATGCATATTACGGTCAGGAATAAGGCAGTGATGCGTGACAAATTATAAGGGCTGAGTTATCAAAAAATAAATAACGAAAAATGAATATTGCATTAAATAAATTACAAGTTTGGTTCCTGACGGGGAGCCAAGATTTATACGGAGAAGAAACACTACGCGAAGTAGCGGTGCATGCTGCAGAAATTGCAGGCTATCTTTCAGCCCACGAAAAAATTCCGGTGGAGGTAATCTATAAGCCTATTGTAAAGAATAGCGACGAGATTTATGACACCATCGTGGAAGCTAATGCTACGCGGGAATGTATTGGGTTGGTGACCTGGATGCACACATTCTCTCCTGCCAAAATGTGGATAAGAGGATTGAAAGCATTGCAGAAGCCGTTATTGCATCTGCATACGCAATATAATAGAGACATTCCATGGGAAACGATGGATATGGATTTCATGAACCTCAACCAAAGCGCACATGGTGACCGGGAATTTGGACATATAGTAACGCGGTTAAATATAGGACGTAAGGTCGTAACCGGCCATTGGCAGGATGAAGAAGTCGTTGACCGGATTAATGTATGGACACGAGCTGCTGCCGCATGGCATGATTGGCAGGGGGCGAAGTTTGCACGTTTCGGCGATAATATGCGCAACGTAGCTGTTACCGATGGGGACAAAGTAGAAGCGGAAACAAAATTTGGTTTTTCGGTGAATACCTACGCTATCGGTGATTTAGTTGCGGTGATCAATGAAACCAGTGACGAAGAACTTCAAGCACTGTTAAACGAATACGAAGAAACGTATGAACTTGCTCCTAACGTAGTAGAAGGTGGAGAACATCGCGAAAGTCTAATAGAAGCCGCTAAAATCGAGATCGGGCTTCGCAAATTCTTGGAAGCAGGCAATTTCAAAGGCTTTACCGATACTTTCGAGGATCTGCACGGTATGGTGCAACTTCCGGGTTTACCGGTTCAACGTTTGATGGCAGAAGGTTATGGGTTTGCGGGAGAAGGCGATTGGAAGACCCCTGCATTAGTTCGCGCTTGTAAAGTAATGGGTGCAGGACTACCTGGTACAACAGCTTTTATGGAAGATTATACCTACCATTTCGATCCGGACAATGCTATGGTGCTAGGATCACATATGTTGGAGGTAGATGCTGCATTGGCTGCGCACAAGCCGAGGATAGAAGTGCATCCACTAGGTATCGGCGGAAAAGCTGATCCGGCACGTTTGGTTTTTAACGGTATAAGCGGAGACGCTTTGAATGCTTCGTTGGTAGATATGGGAACACGTTTTCGCCTGATTGTAAATAAAGTGGAAGGTGTCCCGGTCGTAGAGAAACTTCCAAAATTACCCGTAGCTAGGGTACTATGGAGACCGTTACCGGATATGAAAACAGGATGTAGCGCCTGGATTTATGCGGGAGGAGCACACCACACCGCATACAGTCTGAGCTTAACGCCAGAATATCTGGAAGATTTTGCAAGGATCGCAGGGCTCGAATATGTAGCAATTGATGAAAATACAACACTGACCGGTTTGGAAAACCAACTAAAGTGGAATGAATTATATTACTTGCTAAAAAAATAACCTTACCAAGGCTTTCCAAAACATAATGATGTAGCGGAAAGCCTTTTTACTTATCAGTTGTATAACACATGGAAAAATTTGCAACAGTAGACTATATTATCTTCGTAATCTACTTTTTTGTTGTAGCCGGATATGGCTACTGGATCTACCGCAAGAAAACGGCAGCACAAAATACCAGTAAGGATTATTTTCTTGCCGAAGGCTCATTAACCTGGTGGGCCATTGGGGCGTCTTTAATTGCTTCCAATATCTCTGCAGAGCAGTTTATCGGGATGAGCGGAAATGGTTTTGAAGTAGGAATCGCGGTAGCAGCTTACGAGATTATTGCCGCAGTTGCACTTATTATTGTGGCTGTATGGTTCATTCCTGTCTATCTGAAGAATAAGATCTTCACGATGCCGCAGTTCTTGAACAACCGTTATAACGAAACAACAAGCCTTATCATGGCGGTGTTTTGGTTGTTTTTATATGTGTTCGTTAACCTAACATCGATCCTTTATTTGGGTGCAATAGCGATCTCTAGCCTTGCGGGTGGAGGAGATACCTTTCATTTAATCATGGTGGCGTTAGCGGTCTTTGCCGTTATCATTACGCTCGGCGGTATGCGTGTTATTGGTTTTACTGACGTTATACAGGTGGTTGTACTGATCATTGGTGGTATCGCAACAACCTATGTAGCCCTGACGCTGGTCAGTGAACACTTCGGATTTGGTAAAGATGTACTTGCTGGCTTCAATGCCTTGATGACCGATGCGCCGGAGCATTTCAATATGATTGTTGAGAAACCGGGACCAGGTGCTACACAGGAAGAAATTAATAAATATTTGATGTTACCGGGTATAGGCATGTATCTTGCCGGGATATGGATAGTGAACCTAAACTACTGGGGTTGTAACCAGTATATCACGCAGCGCGCATTGGGGGCCGACCTCAATACAGCACGCAAAGGTATTCTCTTTGCAGGTTTTCTTAAACTTTTCATGCCGATCATTGTCATGTTGCCCGGAATCGCGGCTTATGTGCTGTATAAGAATGGAGCTTTGCAGGAAGAAATGGCACCAGGCGGCGTCTTCCATGCGGATAATGCCTATTCTGCCATCTTAGGTTACTTACCAAACGGTATGAAAGGATTGGCATTAGCAGCGTTGACAGCAGCCATCGTAGCGGGTCTCGCAGGTAAAGCGAATAGTATAGCTACTATCTTTACGTTGGATATCTACAAGAAATACATGAATAAAGAAGCCAGTGAAGGCAAAATGGTTTGGATCGGTAAATTAACGATTATTGTGTCCATCCTGATAGCTGTTCTCTTTACCTGGAACGACACCTTGGGTATCGGCGGTGCTGGTGGATTTACCTTTATCCAGAAGTATACCGGATTTATCAGTCCAGGTGTCTTTGCTATGTTCTTGTTAGGTATGTTTTGGAAGCGCACGACCGGAGCAGCGGCGATTGCGGGGCTTATTACGGGGTTTGTACTTTCCGTCTTCTTTAATGAGTTTGCGGTGAACGTCTTCGGTCCCGAAACTTGGATCTATACCGCCTACACGAACAGGTTTGGTGTATACGAGATTCCTTTTCAAATCTGTATGGGATTAGCTTTTGCATTTACGATACTGGTGATGGTTGGCATAAGCTTATTTGGTCCTAAAGTTAATCCGAAAGCATTTGAACTCGATAGAAAAATGTTTAAGGTGGAACCTTCCATTCTCGTGATGATTGTTATAACTTTACTGCTTGTAACAGCAATTTACGTGAGGTTCTGGTAAAAAAGGATACAACATAACAACTATAAACTATAAAGAACATGAAAAGAAATGTTTTCATTGCCATATTGGCTACAGCTGCATTGACCTATGCCTGTCAGCAAGGAACTAATAAAAGCGAAACAGGCGAAACACAAAGCGACAGTGTCGAACAGACCGCTTTTGAGACAGTTATTGACGAAAAAGATGTAAAACTGTATTCGCTACAAAATGACAAGCTGCATGTAACCCTTACAAACTACGGAGCAAGGCTAGTTAGTCTAAACGTAAAAGATAAGGAAGGAGAGGAGACGGACGTTATCTTGGGTTACGATACGGCAGAAGAGTTTAAGCAAAATGCAAGTAACTTTTATGGCGCCATTGTTGGACGGTATGGAAACCGTATAGGTAACGCATCCTTCACGCTTAACAATGAAACATATGCGTTGGAAAAGAACGACGGTGAAAATTCACTCCATGGCGGTACAAATGGCGTGTATAACAAAGTATGGGCCGTAGAGCAGACTTCGGATACCGCTATTACATTGGCTTATACCTCTCCAGATGGGGAAGCCGGATATCCGGGCACGGTGACGTTGAAAGTAACGTATTCCTTAACGGATGAGGGAGGGTTGGTTATCAATTACGAAGGTTCAACAGATAAAGAAACGGTACTGAACTTGACCAACCACGCTTACTTTAATCTCAACGGAGAAGGAGACTCAACGATATTAGATCATGAATTGCAAATAGATGCGGAAGCTATCACAGAAGTGGACGAAACGTTGATCCCTACAGGCAAGAGCTTAGCGGTAGCTGGTACGGCGTTTGATTTCCGTAAACCGCAGACGATCGGATCACGTGTCGATACGGATAACGAACAACTAAAGGTTGGTAAGGGGTATGACCACAACTTTGAATTAGTGAAAGGGGAGGGATTTCGTAAAGTAGCTGCGGTCTATGCGCCTAAAACTGGGATAGAAATGCAAATATTAACAACTGAGCCGGGGTTGCAGTTTTATAGCGGTAACTTTATGACAGATAGCGATCCGAAAGGCAAAGGAGGAAAGGGGTACCCGTTCCGTTCTGCGTTTTGTCTGGAAACGCAACATTTTCCAGATGCACCTAATCAGCCATCGTTTCCCTCCACGGTGCTGAAACCAGGAGAACAATACACCTCAAAAACAGAATATCGTTTTGGAGTGAGATAGTTAAAAAGGAGGCGTCTAAAAAGGCGCCTCCCTTTTTAGATGTCTTCAATCTTTTAGAGTGTAAACCACATTAATAACATTATACTGATGACCTTCAGTTGTATCCGGATATGGCGTAAGGCCACCGTCAGCTGGTTCTCTACGGTACGCTTCGATATCCCCAATTTGTTTGCGATTTCATCGTTTGTCAAATTTTCCTTTCTACTCATGAAATATATTTCTTGACATCGGGGAGGTAACGACTGTAGGCGGCCGTCAATGTATCTTTCCGCGTCTTGGTAAATAAGACGTTCTTCGCCGTGGTTGGTCATCCCTATCTCTGTTTCGGTAAGCTCGGCCGTATACACGATGACGGATGCTTTCTTTTTCTTAAGTTCTTTGTATACATGATAACGGGCTGCTGCTCGAAGATAGGCGGAGAACGACTGAATAGTCAATGTTTCCCGTTTTCGCCAAAGATTGAGAAAAATATCATGCGTAATCTCTTCGCTTTTTTCTCGGTCCTTTAGATAGGAAAATGCTGTGGAGTATAAAGTTTCCCAATACCGGTCAAAAAGAATTGAAAAAGACTGGGAACAACTTATCTGTTGTACCTTCTCCCAATACTCGTGGTCTTTGAGGCAAGATGAATCTATAAGTTTATTGTTTCCCATGGGTTAGCAAAACGGTTTTATTTTTCGTTTACGTGCTTGTGGCTTCCTGTTAGCAATATCAAACCTAAATAAATTTATTTTTATATGCAATATAATCGCGTTCTGCATATAAAATAAATTATTTATGATCATATGCTTTCAAAAGCATTCATGGGCACCACCTGGTTTATTTCGCTCTCTTCAACCTTGCAGGGACGGATATTTTGTTGTAAGGTTTCATCCAAGGTTTAATTTCGACAAATTCTTTTTTGTCCGACGCACCACCTTCGCTGCCCTTTGCCAGGACGGGGCCTTCATTTTTTTAGGCAAAAACGAAGCAAAAAGGCCTTAGCCTCCTTCAGGTGGCTCGTCGCACAAGCCCGTCCCACACAGGGAAAATGCTTGGCAAGGCTACAATAACGATCGAAAACCTAAGCATTGGCTCCGTCTGTCCGCCACCGGGAAGGAGACCTTGATCGACTCTGCCCGCTAGCAATAACCGACCGGAATCCGAACCGCCAACACAATTGCATGAACCACTCCTTAAGCCTTCAAGGTCGCATCCAAATTTTTGAGGTGGCAGGAATTCTTCCTTAGTACTACCCCTTTCCCCAAAGATTTGAAGCGACGATTTTTTTGTTTACTTTTTGAGGTAAAAAAAGTAAAAGCCACGCTGCGGCTTGAGAGGCAAAAATTGATTAAAGAAATCCTTCTATTTTTTAGAACAATTTAAATGCGTTACCTCTGCATCAAGAGATATCTATAAAGGAAATATAGGATTAATAATAATAAAAATAGTATGTGTGTGCTTGAGAGAAAAAAGCTCTATGATATAAAGGGAATCAAAATATGTTAACCAAAGAGGAGTACATCAAATTATACGAGAAATATTTAGCTGGTCACTGTTCAGAGGAAGAGCTGAGCCAATTGCAAGATTACCAGGATAAATTTCAATTGGAAGAAATCACATGGGACGAGGAGACTATGGGCGATAAAGGGGAGATTAAGACACGTCTTTATATACGTTTGCACAGAGAAATGCAAACGAATAATGATAATTTGCCTTTATACCGGCAGTCTATGCGAAAATGGTGGGTCTACGCCGCGGCGGCTATCGTGCTCATCATAGGAGGATTATATTGGCTCGTAGCGGAGCGGGAGACATCCTTCGTTGACGAAACAGAGACAATTGTGATTGTACCTGGAGGTGATAATGCGGTGCTTATATTGGACGATGGAACAGAGGTCTCGCTGAACGAACTTCAATTAGGTAATGTCACCATTAATGGAAAAGTATTGGCAGATAAGGCGGGAGAAGGTGAATTACGTTATGGAGAAATGTCGGAAGATGAGATAAGATATCATACGATCCGTACACCGCGAGGAGGACAGTACCAAGTAACATTAGCTGATGGAACAAAAGTATGGCTGAATGCGTCGTCATCTATACGTTTTCCGACTGCATTTATCGGAACTGAGCGGTTTGTTGAAATGGAGGGAGAGGTGTTTTTTGACGTACAAAAGGATACAGGAAGACCCTTTGTGGTGAAATCGGATAACCAAGAGATAACCGTTTTGGGTACGCAGTTTAATGTCATGGCTTATCCTGATGAAGAGGGTGTAAAAACCTCCCTTATTGAAGGGAAGGTAGCGGTAGATATCGCCGGATCTAACTATACGCTTAAACCGGGTGAACGGAGTGTATATGATAAGACGAAGAGACAGGTAACAACGGAAACTTTTGACCTTGAAGAGATCCTAGCTTGGCAAGAAGGCTATTTTATGTTCAACGAAGAAAGCATCGAACACGTCATGCGGAAGATTGCTCGATGGTATGATGTGGAAGTGGAATATAAAGGAAATATGAAAGGCAAGCTTTTTTCAGGAACGGTCTCGCGGTTCGGGCAAGTGTATGAGGTTTTAGATATGCTTGAACTGACCGGGACCGTAACATTTAAAATAGAAGGAAGGAGGATTTTGGTCATGGGCTAGACAGCTACACGAGATAAAAAAACTAAAAGCAAAATTACCGAGAGCGATGCCGCGCTCCCGGTGGTTCAGCTAATGCAATTAAAAATAAACCGAGTTCTTAATCACTTTAAAGCTAAACACCCAAATGTACAAAAATTATGAGGTGCCTCCAAGTCTATATGTCCGTAGACGAGGTGCAAAAATCTGGAAAATAATGAAACTGATAGCATTCTTTATGGTGCTCGGAACGATGTGTTTACATGCGTCAAGTTACGCACAACGGGTTACGCTCGACCTAAGAAATTCTTCTCTAGAGCAAGCCTTAAAAACTATCGGGAAGCAGAGCGGATATCACGTTCTATATAACCCATTGACGATTAATAAGTCGAAGCGTGTATCGTTAAATCTAAAAAACGCATCATTGGATGATGCTTTGAAAAGAGTATTTGCAGATCAACCACTGATATATACGGTAAGTAAGAAAACAATTGTAGTGAAGGAGAAACCAGGCGTTAAACCTGTTTCCGCTAAGATTATAGCGAAAGAAAGTAAACAACAGCAATCGGTTGTTGGCGTGGTATCGGATTCCATCGGCCCTATACAGGGAGTGTCTGTTGTTGTGAAAGGTGGCTCTGCAAATGGAACAACAACAAATCAGCAGGGGTATTTTATCGTTGAAGTACCCGATAATAACGTTACGCTGATTTTTACGATGGTGGGTTATGAAACGCAGGAGATTCCACTGAATGGGCGAACAGAATTACAGATTAAACTACGTTCCGTCAACGCAGATCTGGAAGAAGTCGTAGTTGTAGGTTACGGAACCCAGCGGAGATCGGATGTTACGGGGGCGATTAGTTCCGTGGAATCGACGACTATTGCCCGAGCTGCAACAGCCGATGCAACAGGAGCATTGCAGGGGCAAACACCAGGCGCAGTTGTGGTCAAAAATGTGGGTAAACCCGGCTCGGGTTATAATATTAATATCCGTGGTATTAGTTCTTTCGGAGGCTCTAACTCCCCTTTGTTCGTAATCGATGGAATACCTACCACTTCGGGACTCAATGATATTAATCCGGCAGATATTGAAAAAATAGATGTTTTGAAAGATGCTTCGGCAACGGCGATTTATGGCTCCCGGGGTGCTAAGGGTGTCGTGATTGTGACCACTAAAAGGGGAAAGCAGGGTCAAACGACGATTACATACGATGGGCATGTTGGAGCAAGAAAACCTACAAATTTGCCGGATATGATGAATGGAGAGCAATATGTAAAATATCGTACCGATCAGTTTTTGGCAACCGGGCGGGATACTTCTCGCAGTAACAATGCTTTCTTTACATCAGAGCAATGGACAAATATTGACGCTGGCCGTTTTACTGATTGGCCCGGGATTTTTCTGAAAGATGGCAGGCAGATGAACCATAATGTTTCCGCTAGTGGCGGAGATGAACAAACCCGTTTTTCGTTAGGAATTGGATTTTTACAAGAGGGTGGTAACGTGAGCCCAGAAGATTTTAAACGGTATTCCTTTCGTGGAAATATAGATAAGAATATCGGAGAGAAATGGATGGCTGGAATGAGTTTTTACGCTGGGCAAAATTTACAAAATCTAGGGAGTTCGGAAACTTTACGTTCTGCATATCGACTGCCGCCCACTGTATCTCCTTATGATAGCGATGGCAACCCTGTTTTTCGTGTTCTTGGCGGAGACGGTGTGACTAACCCTTTATTTGATGCAGTCAATGATATACGAGATAGTCGAGGCATCAGGGCATTCGGGCAGATATACTTACAGGTAAAGCCGTTACCGTACTTAACGTTGAAAACAACTTTTTCACCCAGTCTCAATACCGATAGGTTTGCTTGGTATTTTGGTTCGGAATCAAAAGAAGGTGCAGGGAATGGCGGGTATAATTCATCAAGAGATAATAGTACAAGTGAACAGGTTAACTGGCTTTGGGACAACCAGGCGATTTACGAACGGACGTTGGGAAGTCATAAATTAACAGCAACCGTCATACAAAGTATGCAAAAAGATCGACTGGAATCGAGCGGAATAGATGTTTACAACTTACCTTATCACTCGCTATGGTACAACTTCGGATCCGCTACAAATACAGATTTTAACGGTACCTTTCGAGGGCCGACTGTTCGCTCAAATTTTGTGCAGTACACATTAGCATCTGTCCGCGGCCGGATAAACTATAGCTTTAATGATAGGTATCTATTAACGGTATCCGGTACGTGGGATGGTTCTTCCAGACTGGCGCAAGGAAACAAATGGGGGTTTTTCCCCTCTGCATCGGCTGCATGGCGTATTTCGCAAACAGAATTTATACAACAAATAGGAGGGATTAATGATCTGAAACTTCGATTGAGCTACGGGGCGTCGGGAAACGACAGAGTAGATCCCTATATTACGCAGGCAACCTTGGAAGCATCGACCTATTTTTTTGGAAATGCACTGGTTCAAGGGTATTCTCCTAACAGGCTCGCAAATAAATTGTTGACTTGGGAAACGACCAAGGAAATTAACCTAGGTTTAGATTTCGGACTTTTAGGGAATCGGATATACGGAACGGTTGATCTTTACGATCGCAAAATTCATGATATATTACTTAACCGCAATCTACCTGCACCCTCAGGCTGGGAATCGGTAAGTGCAAATATGGGGAAACTCAGAAATCGCGGTTTAGAAGTGGGACTGACTACGGTGAATGTACAAACAGATAAGTTTTCTTGGAAGACGGATTTTGTATTTGATGCGAATAAGAATGAAATCCTAGAAACCGCCAATGGGAAAGCTGATGATATTGGGAATGCTTTTTTTATTGGGCATCCGGTACAAGTAAATTATAATTATGTGTTTGATGGAGTTTGGCAGGAATCGGAACGTGAGATCGCGGCCGGATATAACCAGCTGCCCGGTCAGGTGCGTGTAAAAGACCTTGATAATAATGGGGTTATTAATGCGGAAGACCGGCAAATTATTGGCAAGCGTGTGCCGACTTGGACAGGTTCTTTTGCGACAACATTTCGATATGGTAATATAGATCTTTATGCAATGGCCTATACCCGTCGGGGAGAACAATTTAATTCATCATTTAACAGTAGTTTTATGAATTACAATCAAATTTATAATCAGGTGAATGTTGATTATTGGACACCGGACAATCCGTCGCAGACGCATTTTCAACCAGGCACACCTGGTACGTTTGTAAATGTCGCTTATTTTCGGAAAGCAGATTTTGTGCGTGTCAGTAATATAACATTGGGTTATACGGTTCCTACCAGTTTAATTAGTAAATATAAGATTAATAGTCTGCGGTTCTATGCGACTGCGACCAATCCGTTTTTGTTTACCGACTATGAAGGATATGATCCAGAATGGGCCGCCCAGAACACCTATGGGACGGCTATAAGTACGAGTAGTTATCTTTTTGGGGTAAATGTTTCATTTTAAATTTAAAACGACAATGAAAAAGAATCTTTTCATCTCCATTTTTATATTGTCCGTTGCTTTTTCTTCTTGTGAGAAATTTTTAGAAGAAAATAATATCAGCGGAATAACGGCGGAGAACTACTATGTAGACGTTGCCGGTTATGAATCCTTAATTAACTCATGTTATGCTTCTTTGCGGAATATCTACGGAATCAACCCCAGTTTGTTTGAGTGGGGAACAGATATTGGTACACGTGGAGAGATTGAACTGGTTAGTGGTTCGGCGAACGATGTGCCGGCAGAACAGCTCAACGAATACCGCACCTTGACACCGGATAATGATCCTATTAATACTTTTTTCTCCGCTGCTTTCAGCGGAATTCAGCGTTGTAATACGGCTATTCACAGAGCAGATGAAATTGCCGATTTAGGGGAGGAGCTGAAAGCGAGAAGAACGGCTGAAGCTCGCTTTTTGAGAGCTTATTACTACTATCTGTTGGTGGAGAATTTTGGTTCGGTACCCATTGTAGAAGAGGAGTTTACGGAACCTGTCAGCCATTTCGAACCCGCATCTGAACAAATGGTATACGAATTTTTACTGAATGAGCTATCGGCTATTATACCATCGTTGGAAACTGATCCGACCAAAGTGGAGGCTGGGAAAGTCACACAAGGAGCTGCAAAACAGCTGCAAGCTTTACTGTATTTAACAAAAGGATATAAATCATTCGGTAGCAACGCGGATTTTACCCAGGCTGCACAGATAGGAGACGAGCTCATTAATGGTTCTGCGTATAGTCTACAACCTTCTTTTGCTGAAGTTTTCGAACCAGGGAATGAAAAAAATCGGGAAATTATTTTTTCGGTGCAGTATGGGCCGCAACCGGGTTATAATGGCAATGCACAGAATATTATGTTTGGTTGGCGTTATTGGCGAGAACAAGGGTTTGACGAAGTTAGCGCTGTGACAGACTATAATAGAAGACGATCGGACTTTATGCCTACACAATTTTTGTATACGTTGTTCAATACAACCAAGGATGCCCGGTATGAAGCGACTTTTCTCAGTGAACTTTATGCAACAAAAGATGAAGGAAATATAAAGAAGGGAGACTTAAGGTTTTATTTTCCGTTTCCTGACCAACCATTCACTTCAGCAGATGAAGCAAATTTGAAAACTAATAATCCTCGTGTGGAAGTGATCCGTTTTGAGCGGTGGAAGCAAGCATTCAGCAATGTGGGAGGTGCAGAAAAGTTTCCGATGATCAATAAGTTTTATGCACCGGATGCAGGCCTTCCCTATAACAACGAATTTACTTATGCCAGCACAAAAGATGTATTTTTATTTCGACTAGGAGAGACGTACTTGATTACCGCAGAAGCTTATTATAATGCGGGAGAGACTAATAAAGCTGTAGAAAAACTGAATGTTCTTAGAGAAAGAGCGGCGAAAGCAGGACAAAGTCTAGCTATCACTGCTGCAGATGTTGATTTGGATTTTATATTAGATGAAAGGGCAAGAGAGATGGCCGGAGAGTATAAAAGATGGCTGGATTTAAAACGTACCCGAAAGTTAGAGAGGGCTTTTGAACACAACATACTTACAAAAATGGCGAATCCTTCAGGAATAGTGGATAACAAATATTATTTGAGACCAATTCCGCAATCAGTAATCGATAGGGATACGGGAGAATACCCACAGAATGACGGGTATTAAATATTGTCTGTGAGATCACAGGTTACCACGGGTTGCAACCCGTGGTATTATTATATAAATTTATAGATTCCATGAAAAGACTAACGACAATCTTCTTGTTTGCCTGTATAGCCGTTTGTAGCTACGGGCAAACTCGTTTTGAGCAACCCGCCTACGAAGCGATTTATTCGGGCGTGCCTTGGTTTGACCAACATGGGAATACCGTAAGTGCACATGGCGCGGGTGTCATCAAAGATAATGGTCGGTATTATTTGTTCGGCGGGTTTAAGGCTGATTCGGCTAATGTGTTTAACGGTTTCGCCTGCTATTCCTCGGCGGATCTCTATAACTGGACGTTTGAGCGCATGGCACTTCCGGTGCAGGAAGAAGGGAAGTTAGGCAAGAACCGTGTTGGGGAACGACCTAAGGTGATGAAATCGCCGGCTACGGGCGAGTATGTTATGTTTATGCACGTCGATTCCTTGAACTACAAAGATCAATACGTAGGGTATGCAACAGCACAACATATCACCGGGCCTTATACGTTCAAAGGTCCCATCCTGTACGAAGGAAAGCCGATCAGGAGATGGGATATGGGCGCGTTTCAGGATGAAGACGGAACGGGGTATCTCTTGGTACATCACGGAGACATTTACCAGTTGACAGCCGATTATCGTGGAATTGAAAAGCAAGTCGCCAGCAATGTTCCCGGTATGGGCGAATCCCCCGCGATGCTAAAGAAAAATGGGGTGTACTTCCTGCTCAGTTCAAACCTGACCAGCTGGGAGCGTAACGATAATCAGTATCATACCGCACGGAACATCGCTGGCCCATGGACAGAACAAGGTTTGTTTGCGCCCGAGGGTAGCTTGACCTGGAATTCCCAGTGCTCTTTTGTACTGCCGATTATGGGTACAAAGGATACCACCTTTATGTATATGGGCGACCGTTGGTCGTTTCCGAAGCAGAATTCGGCGGCGACTTATGTGTGGCAGCCTTTGGAGATAGATGGAGAAGATCTGTCTATTCCTGCCTATCAGGAATCTTGGATGGTCGATTTGTCCACAGGGCAACATAAGCTCTTACAAACGCAAGGAACGGAGATCGAAGGGAAAGATCTGGATGCGGTGAACTTTCAAGGCAATTGGAAAGCAGACAGCATGGCGATTTATCGGTCAGATAATAAAGACGATCATTTTTCGTACACGTTTACCGGAACGAGTCTAAAATTATACGGACTGGCTAGGCCAGACGGTGGGTATGCGAAAGTTTGTATACGGGATCAAAAAGGTAATACGATTATAGAGTCCATTGTCGATATGTATTGTTTATATCCTACCGAAATACTCAAATTTGTAAGTCCGGCATTACCGAAAGATACCTATACTGTGGTCGTCACCGTAATGGGCGAACGTGGGAACTGGTCGGATAAAAGAAGAAACAATTACGGTAGTACAGGCTATGGCGTTGCTTTAAAGAAAATAGTAGTCGAATAATAAATTAGATGATGAAAACAATGCGGAATACATATACGATGACGATGTTCCTGGTTCTTTTTCTTACCGGAGGTCGACTTTCTGCACAGAAAAGCCAAGTAACCTTACAACAAGTTAGCGTGGAGGCTCCTTTTAAGATGCCGAAAATCAAAACACCGAACTTTACACGGGTTGCGGATTTTGTCATTACAGATTACGGTGCAGAACCGGGAGACAAAGAAAAAAATGCTGTAGCCCTTGAAAAAGCCATAGCTGCCGCTACCGTTGCCGGAGGGAATGTGATTATCCCGGCGGGCGAATGGAAAACCAAGAAAATCCATTTGAAGAGCAATGTGAATCTCCATCTTTCCGAAGGTGCCGTATTGTTGTTCTCTCCCGATCCACAAGATTACTTGCCGGCCGTATTTACCACCTGGGAAGGATTGGAATGCTACAACTATTCGCCATTGATCTATGCGTTCGACGCAAAGAACGTTGCGATTACTGGAAAAGGCGAGGTTAGGGCAGATATTAGTCAATGGCGTAAATGGTTTCCGCGTCCATCGGCACACATGGAAAGTATCAAACGCTTATATAACTGGGCGCAGGATCGAGTGCCGGTAGAAGATAGAAATATGGTCAACGATACGTCGAATATGCGCCCGCAGTTTATACAGTTTAACCGTTGTGAGAATGTATTGGTAGAAGATATCAAGATCCGTAACAGTCCATTTTGGACGTTACATCTTTATTTATCTAAGAATATCATCGTGCGTGGTATTGATGTGTACGCACATGGCCATAACAACGATGGTATTGATCCAGAAATGAGTCAAAATGTACTGATTGAGAACTGCGTATTCGATCAGGGAGATGATGCCATTGCCATTAAATCGGGGAGGAATCCGGAAGGCTGGAGACTAAAAACGCCATCTAAGAATATTGTTATCCGAGATTGTCTCGTGAAAGACGGCCATCAGTTAGTTGCGATAGGCAGTGAATTATCCGGAGGTATCGAAAATGTTTACGTAGAAAATTGTAAAGTGGCAGATGATAACGAAAAACTGATGCACCTGTTGTTTATCAAAACGAATGAGCGTATGGGCGGCCATGTTAAGCATGTATATTTTAAAAATATCGAAGCCAATGCGATCCGGGAAGGTATTTTGGGAATTGATACGGATGTTTTATATCAGTGGCGTACTTTGGTGCCAACGGTGATTCGAAAATTGACGCCAATTCAGGATGTCTATTTAGAAAACGTATCAGCAAAAAGGGCTAAATTTCTAAGCAAGATCAACGGGAATGCAGATTTGCCCGTACGTAATGTACAGTTGAAAAACGTGACGCTTAGCCATGCTTCCGAAGAAGAAATTCAGACAAAAAATGTAGAAGGGTTTGTGATGGAGTAACAGGTTTTGGGAATACGATGAAAAAAGTTTTTACAGTTATTTTATTTTGTTGCCTGACCTGGGCGAATGCCCAGGATATACCGGAAACATTCCGTAATCCGATATTGCCTGGTTTTAATCCAGATCCCTCTATTTGTAGAGTAGAAGATGATTACTATTTAGTCACTTCTTCGTTTGCGTGGTATCCGGGGTTACCGATTTATCATAGTAAAGATCTGACGAATTGGAAGTTGATAGGGCATGGTATTAAGCGATCGGATCAGCTGGATATGAGTTCTGTTGTAGAGAAAAATGGAATATGGGCGCCGACTATTCGTTATCATGAGGGAGTATTCTATATTATTACAACTTGTAATACGTGTGGCGGAAATTTCTATATTACAGCAAGAAATCCAGCTGGTCCATGGTCTGATCCAGTTTGGTTAGAGAATGCCCCCGGGATTGATCCTAGTTTATTCTGGGATGATGACGGTAAATGCTACTATACAGGGAATAGATGGGATATTAAGGGTGACGATAGTTGGCCAGGTAAATGCACCATATGGATACAAGAGATAAACTTAGAAAAACAAAAGTTGGTGGGCGAACCGAAAATGTTGATCCACGGCCATGCCAATAATGCCCGATATGCGGAGGCACCACATCTCTATAAGGTGAAAGGTCGCTACTTATTGATGATTGGCGAAGGTGGTACCGACGAGAGCCATTCTGTTACGGTACATCATAGCAATTCTATTTTTGGACCTTATGTCGCGGATCAAATTAATCCTGTATTGACCCATCGACATTTAGGTAAAGATTATCCGCTGCAAGCTATCGGTCATGCGGATCTGGTACAAACGCAGCACGGAGAATGGTGGTCGGTCGTGCTTGGAAAGCGTACTGTTAATAATAAAGTGCCTTTAGGGAGAGAAACGTTTCTATGTAAAGTAGATTTTGAAGGGGAAACGCCAATATTTAATGCCGGGTATGGTAAAGTTCTTTTAGAACAACAACGTCCGAATTTACCTTGGACGCCTTGTAATGAAAAAAAAGTACTGCATCATTGGGATAAAAGCTGGTATTCTGTTCGTGCTCCTCAATATCCGTTTTATAACGTTGTTGGCAATAAGTTAGAGATGCAATTGATGAAGGAATCTGTAGACAGCTTATCTGCTGTTCCGATATTGCTTCAACGGGTGACGGATCATTATTTTCAGGCAATGACTAAATTGTATATGGAAACAACATTAGCTAATGAACATGCTGGACTTATACTATATCGGACGACTGACAATTATTATTTCTTAGCTAAGGAAAAATCAACGATAGCGCTCTATAGAAAAATTGAAGGGGAGAAACAGTTGGTTGAACAGGTTCCGTACGATAAAGCCGATGTATATTTTCAGTTGAGGGTAACAGGCTTGGATATAAGGTTCTATTTTGGAGCGTCCGAAACACAGATGGAACCTATCGGAAAAATACAGGATTTGACGGCATTGGCAGACAGCCCCATTAATCGATTCAATGGCTTAGGAGTGGGGCTATACGCCAGCAGCAATAATCAGTTGTCTAAAAAGAAAGTGGTATATAAAGAGTTTGTATACGGGAAGTTAAAAAATGAATTGAAAAAATAGTCATAACGGTAGAGGTTGCATTCCGCCGTTATAAAACACAATTTTAATTACGATGAAAAGAGTAATAGGAACGTTCTTCCTTTTGTTTATTGCTTTTAGCAATTATGGACAGGAAGGATTTAAACTAGTAGCCAACGGACAGGGGGCTTCGCTGCACTATAGTGGTACAATGTCTTTGGTAAGAACGGCAATCGGCCTCGTTGTGGAAGATTCGAAAAGTGTGGCGGAGCGGCCGTTTCGGTTGACCGATGAACCAAAGGATGGATCAGTAATCATTGGTATCCCCGGCGAAAGCCAGACATTTGATCAGCTTCTGGCCAAACATCAGATTGATATCTCAGATATTAAAGGACAATGGGAAGCTTTCCATATACAAACGATAACAGTTGGAAACACACAATACCTTTTTGTGATTGGAAGTGATCCACATGGGGCGGCGTATGGTGTGTTGGAGTTGTCTCGATTGATTGGTGTTTCACCTTGGGTATGGTGGGCCGATGTGACTCCCGAACGAAAGTCAGAAGTCATATTACCTGTTGGTTTTCAAGATAGTCAGCGTCCAAATGTACAGTATAGGGGGATTTTCCTGAACGATGAAGATTGGGGGCTAACACCTTGGAGCGCCCATACATTTGAACCCGAAGCGAAAATAAAGGAAGGTATCGATCCCGATAAAACAAAAAAAATGCAGACGATAGGTCCGAAAACCTATAGCAAAATTTTTGAACTGTTATTGCGACTGCGGGCCAATACCATCTGGCCGGCTATGCACGAAGTGACGGTTCCGTTTTATTTCGTACAAGGTAACCGTGAAGCCTCCGAAAAATATGGTATCTATATAGGATCTTCACACTGTGAACCCCTCGCGAGAAATAGTGCGACAGAATGGGATATCGTAGGCGAGGGGCGATACAACTATATTACGAACAAGGACAACGTACTGTCTTATTGGTCCGATCGCTTGAAAAAACTGCGCAATTCCAATAATATTTTTACCATGGGAATGCGCGGTAAACATGACGGTGCTATGGAAGGTGTGAAGGGTATAGCTGCATATAAGGATGCTATTGATAAGGTTATAGTTGACCAAACGGAGCTATTGAAAACGTACATCAACTCCGATCCGTCAAAAATCCCACAGGTGGTTATACCCTATAAAGAGGTACTTGATGTGTATCGAGCTGGGATGAAAGTCCCCGATTATGTAACGTTAATGTGGTGTGATGACAATTACGGTTACATAACGCACTTCCCCGATGCAAAAGAAAAGCAACGAAGCGGTGGAAACGGCGTATATTACCATATTTCGTATTGGGGTCGTCCCCACGACTATTTATGGCTATCTACAGCGAGTCCCGCACTGATTCATCAACAGCTGAAAACAGCTTACGAATATGAAGTGCGCAAGATTTGGATCGTAAATGTAGGGGATATCAAGCCTGGGGAGTATCAAACAGAATTGTTTTTGGATATGGCTTGGGATATGGCAGAAATCAACGAAAAGGGTGTTAAACAGCATCTTCATCGTTGGCTAGCGCGTGAATTTGGCGATGAGGCAGGAGAAAAATTACTGCCTATTATGCAAGAACATTACCGATTGGCACATATCCGTAAACCGGAATTTATGGGTAATACGCGTGAAGAGGAAGCCGATCGGACATATTATCGAACGGTACGCGACTTGCCATGGAGTGAAGAAGAAGTGCGCCATCGATTACAGTCCTATCGTGAACTTTCGACAGCGGTATCGGTGATAGAAAGCGTTATTCCGGAAAATAAGAGAGAAGCTTTTTTTCAATTAATAACGTATCCAATTCAAGGCGCGGCAGAGATGAACCAAAAGATGCTATATGCACAATTAGCGCGTCATGGGAAAGTAGACTGGAAAGAAAGCCATGATGCCTTTGATCGAATCGTGAGGTTGACGGATCAATATAATGCGCTGAATGGTGGAAAATGGAACCGTATGATGGATTATAAACCTCGAAATTTACCGGTGTTTCAACGCGTGAAGGAAGAGCAGGCAACTGTACCTATGGTCAGCGATGTTAAACCACACTTAACGTTGAATGGGACCGATCTACAGGGGCCGTCTCATCCTGTGGAGGGTTTAGGTTATGAAGGTAAGGCAGTGATTGTGCACAAAGGCGAAGAACTGTATTATGACTTAGAGAAAATACAAAGTGATTCTGTTTTTGTGGAAGTACGCTTATTGCCCGGGCATCCGGTCGTAGGTAGTGAGCTGCGCTTCGGCGTCGCGCTGGATGACACACCTCTTCAAGAAATTTCTTATAAAACAGTAGGACGTAGTGAGGAATGGAAAATGAATGTGCTTCGGAATCAAGCTATTCGAAAGATAAGCTTCCCTATAAAAGGAAAGGATAAAGCAAGAATCAAAATCTCTGCACTAGACGAAGGTGTGGTGTTAGACCAAGTACTTGTATTTACACGATAACAAAAGTGGCGATGCGTAGTGCATCGCCACTTTTTTATTTTTTTACCGGATACTGTTTGAATATTCCGTTGACAATTTGTGGCAATTTATTGATGGTCCTTTCAGGTGCTTTAACTTCTGATGAACCGCGTGCTTGCCATACAACACTGTTTGTGCGTCGATCAACGGCCTCGATAATCAGGTGGGCATAGCGATATTTCTCGTGGCCTACAGGATAGCTATGGCCTCCCCAGCCCATTCCCCAGCCCCAGCCCATCATACCCCAACCCATGCCCCATGGGCCCCAACCGGGACTATAGACCATACGGCTTTTATTGTTTACGATGGTAATATAGCGAAAAAGAATATCTGGGTTGTCTTTGGAATACTGCAGCCCTAATGCCTCTAATTCCTTATTCGCAGCATTCAGGATATTCGTTTTTGCAATATCATTATTAAAATAATTTTTAGACAGCGAATCCACGGGAGGAAGCCAGCTATAGGTCTTATATTGCCGAAAATCCTGGTTCTGCACCTGGGTAGTGTTATACTTCACGGAAGCACAAGATGCAAGGACCGCAATAATACCCAATATCAAAATATATTTTATCTTGTTCATAATAAACCGCTTGTTTTAGTATTGTATTAGACAAGTGAATTGATGAAAGGTTTAAAGTAATTTTTATGTTCTTTTCCCCGTGAAAAGAACCAAAAGCTCGTCGCTGGGAAATCCTTGCATAGAGTGGTGCGTGCAAAGGCAAACTTGTATAGATGCAACGTTTCCAAGGCGACATTTGAGGTTAAGGGGGGGAATGCAATGCATAATGAAAGCGTTCAATAATAAACAGCGGTTACGTGGAGGAAAACGGCCTTGTATTTTTTCGCGTACATCTTGATGCAGGCTATTCCGTATAAAACAGAATGTTGTTTTAAGCGTAGCGAGTTTCATTCTGTTTAGGAATAGACAAAGAAAGATAGCGAAAACATACTCAGCCTTGACTTTTTTGTTTCTTTTTTTGTCAAGAAAAAAAGATTAAAACCCCGTTACTAACGGCATAACTCGTCCGCTCCCGAATGCTTTCGGGCTTACACGTAGTATAGGTGGAGCTTGGAAGCGTTTAAACTCAGCATTATACAGTAACCTCGCGATACGGTTTACCAATGTTTCCTCAAATCCCGATTGAATAACTTCCGCCGTTGATTTTTCCAATTCAATCAGTTGATAGAGTATACTATCTAATATATCGTAAGGGGGCAAAGAATCGGAATCCTTTTGATCTGGTCTTAACTCCGCAGATGGTGGTTTCACGATGGTATTTACCGGGATGACTTCCCGCTCTCGGTTGATATAACGTGCTAATGTATAAGCTTGGGTTTTGTAGACATCGCCAATCACGCTCAAGGATCCCGCCATATCCCCATATAATGTTCCATAGCCTACAGCCGCTTCGCTTTTATTGGAAGTGTTTAATAAGATATGACCGAACTTATTGGAAAGTGCCATGAGGATTGTGCCTCGGACGCGAGCCTGTATATTTTCTTCCGTAACATCGGGAGCTCGACCTGCAAACGATGCTGCTAGTGTCTGATCAAAGGACTTGGCGATGTCTTCGATAGGAATAATTTGGTGCGCGCAGCCTGTATTTTCCACTAAATCCAACGCATCTTTTACCGAGTGTTCACTCGAGTACTTAGATGGCATCAAGACAGCAAGGACATTTTCCGCACCGAGTGCTTCGCATGCTAATGCGGCGACAATCGCAGAGTCCAAACCTCCCGAAAGGCCAAGTACGGCTCTTTTAAAGCCCGACTTCTGAAAATAATCGCGCATTCCTAAAAGGAGAGCCTGGTGTATTAACGCAATCTCAGTAGGTTTTTGCTCTGGGAGAATTGGTGCTTGCGCATGGATGTCCACCACCGTATAATCTTCTGCAAAATCTTTTAGTTCAGACAATATATTACCGTTTCGATCCAGCGCTAATGAACGACCATCAAAGATAATATCGGTATGGGCACCTACCTGATTGACATATACTAACGGGCATCCTGCTTTTATAACATTCCGTTTTAAAACGTTGAGTCGGTTGTCGAAGTGCGTGTAAGAAAACGGAGAGGCAGCAATATTGATGATGAGCGATGGATTTTCTTTCCGCAGCTCAGCCATTATATCGCCTACATACGAATTCGAGACTTCGTCATCCCATAGATCTTCACATACCGTTAAGGCGACCTTTTCTCCGTTGATTTCAACACAGGAAGCCGATCGGTTAGGTTCAAAATATCGGTATTCGTCAAAGACGTCGTAATCCGGTAATAAGCTTTTCTTAATCGTGTGTTGGATCTGACCATTTGCCAATACGACGGCTGCATTGTAAAGTGGTTTGCCTTCAGGATCCGTGTTTACCACCGGTGATCCGATAATACAACTGATGCCCTGACAAGCTTGTGCAATCTGGTGCAGGCTATTGGTGCATTGCTGAATAAATTGTGCGTTTCGTAAGAGATCTTTAGCGGGGTATCCGCCTATAGCAAGTTCAGCGAAGACAATTAAATCGGCGCCATCTGCTTTGGCCCGTGCAATATGATTGATAATTTTTTCGTCGTTGGCGGTAAAGTTGCCTATATGGTAATTCAGTTGAGCAAGCGCTATCTTCATTGTATATGGATTTGTTAAGAGTAAAAATAATAAAAATAAACGAAGCCCGCTGTTTGAATCAGCGGGCTTCGTTTATTTATCGGTATTAAATTATTTTTTATCCTTTATATCCACCACCTCGATATAAAAATGTAAAGGTGAATCCGGGGGGATGGTAACTTTCCCGTCTTTATCCTTTTGCTCGCGGTTATCATAACAGTAAGGCGATGGAGCAACAAGCTCGATGACGGCGCCTTTCTGCAAGCCATTTTCGGTGAGACCGCCTACTTTATAGTCTCTGCCGTTTAATCGTACCTCTTTGGGATAGAATGCAAGATTCCAGGCTGGAATCAACCCACCGCCCATATTATCATTTCCGATTTGGAAAGAGCGGGTTTGGTCTTTTGGGTCGTCTTCGGATGTTTTATCAAACACATTACCATTCAGTAATTTCCCGGCATATTTTACTTCTACAGTGGGTCTGGCTAGGGCCAAACCGCCCATGGATCCTGGAACTAACCAACTTGTATAGGATCCTTCTTCTCCCGGAGTGTGAATTTTGAACCAAATACCCGTGGAATCATCCAATACTGCCCCTGGGATATGTTCCTCTGCAAAATTTTTTAGTATAGGAGCCTGTTCTTCTAATAAGGCTTCGATTCGTACGCGGTTAAGAGAATCTCTACGACGTTGTTCATCCGCCAAATCGTTATTGTTGTCGTCTGATTTGCTACAGGACGTGATGCTGACTGTAGCCAACACAAAGAAAAAAAAGAGTTTTGATAGGTTGTTCATTGTCTTGATTAAAAAAAGAGCGTGTCTAAAAGATTTTTTGGACACGCCCTTTGTAATAGTGCTATTAAATGATTTCTTGCTGTTTTTATTTTTGGATACTCAGTACTTCAAACTCGTATACTAATGGTGAGTTGGCTGGAATATCGCCTACTTTTTTATCGTAAAAAGCCCAATAAGAAGGGGCGATCACGCGGATATGGCTGCCTTTTTTTAAGCCTTTTGCTGTTAATCCATAGTATGGTACGTCTTCACCGTTCACTCTATACGATTTTGGGAAAAAGGAAATAATCCATACACCATTATAAACATTTGAACTAGACTGGAATGTAGCGAAATCAATATTTTCGTTTTCTCCAGATTGTACCTCGGTGCCGTCCAATAATGATGCTGTGTAGTTTACTCTTACTTTTGGAGGGACCGGACCAGTTGAGCTGGAGAATTCATACTCAAAAGCTTCATCATCTTCTTCAGAAGGTACTGTAACCACTTCAAAGTGGATGCCTGTTTTAACTGTTTTACCTAACAGAGAAAATGTCTCTTCTCTACTATCTGCTTGCCAACCCCCGGGGGCTTCAGAGGGATTCGCTGCTAGATAAGTGTCAATTTTAAGTTTGTCGGCAGCTAATGAAGCAACTATAGCTTCTTGTTGTCGACGCTGCTCAGCTTCTCTCTCCGCGCTGTCATCCTTCATACAAGAACTAAATGCAACTGCAGCACATAATAATACAATTAATGGTTTAAATAGAGTTTTCATCTTTTCTTCTTATTTTTTTAATGGTTGATGAGTGTTCTCCCGACAAATCGGAATCGGTTTCATAAATTTTTAAAATCTTTTCTAGATGATAGAACGCAGGTTCATATCGTAATGCTACAGCAAAAGTAAGAAAAATGGTTTTATTTTTTATTTCGTTAAAAAACCTTATCTTTAATTGTCTAATTCGTTTGATAGTCAACTTATTAGCGATAAACAACCATTATAAATAGATAATAAGATGAAAACTGTACAACACATCCTCGAGGGAAAACCATCCATTATCCACGCTGTAAGCCAAAACACCTCCGTATTGGATGCGCTACAAATGATGATGGAGAAGAACATCAGTGCTTTGTTAATTATTGAAAATGATAAGTTGATGGGTATCTTTACAGAGCGTGACTATGCTCGGAAAATTATCTTGCAGGGTAAAACATCCAGAGATACGCCTATCCAGCAGGTCATGACACACAATCCTCGGACCATCACGACGAACGAAAAAATTGATAGCTGTATGGAAATGATGACCAACAATCTATTTAGGCATTTGCCTGTTGTGGAGAACGGTAAAGTAATCGGTATAATTTCTATCGGTGACATCGTGAAACATATTATTGAAGATCAAAAGCAGACTATAGACCAACTGCAAAGCTATATTAGTAGTTAGATGCTAGCTATAAGCAAAACGGCTATGGATATCTAAGGCTTATTCTTCAATGCTTTCATCAATTTCTTCCGGTCTACATACTGAAAAAATCGCTGTTCCACGTTGAAATCAGAAGCCAAGATCAGGGTAGTCGGAAAGCTAAGTTTACCATCGCGGGCGGCTAACAGCTTTGCCATATTGTGGTATTGCCCTGTACGTTTTTTGGAGGACTCATTTACAACAACTTGTCCGTCGAAGTGTATCGTATCCACAGTTTCCGCATCAAATTGTACAGCATAATAGTTACTGTTCAGCTCATTTACAACATCAGGATCCGTAAAAATGACCTTTTGCATTTTACGGCAATAGGCGCACCAATCGGTATGAAAAAAAAGCAGGACCTTCTTGGGCTTTGTCGCGAGCGAGTCCGATAACTGCTCAAAAGAAAGCCAGTTGACGGTATTTTGTTGCTGCGCAAAAGCTGATAGGTTTAGTAAAAAAAATATAATAGTACCTATATAACGTATCATGCTATTGTTCCTTTCTTAAATTTAGTAGAGACGCCATACCAGACGTCTCTACAAATGATGTTAATGAAAATGGCCAATCCTGATTCCGAAAGTAAATGTTCGTGGTTTTGCTGGTCCGTAAACATAATCAGAGTCGCGTAATGGACCACTATCGAAATCCTTTTGGAAAGCGTTAAATATATTTTGTATACCCCCAAACAATTCTACGCTAAATTCCTTCCGTATGGGTAGTGTATAACCTAAACGCAGGTTCATTTCCATGAAATCTCGAGTCGTTTTGAGCAGGAGCGTCTGATCCGCCTGGTAATGCGGTGCAATCATGCTGCCAGTATACACACCAGTTACATCGACGGCGAATTGTTTAGTCGCTTTGATATTCGTGTTCAAGTAACCATAGGTGTTTGGCGTGCGTAGAAAGCGCACAGTAGCGACATCATCCGCCGGGTTTTCGGCTTCAAAGATGATCTGCTCCTCGTTGTATTTCGAGCGTTGTATAGTCCCCCCGGCCTGAAAAGTAACAGCACTGGAAGGAGCGATACTCAATTCTATATTGGAACCATAGACGGTTGCGCCCGTCCCATTGCGCATTTCTTCAAGAATAATGGCGTCTTCCTCTGCGGTCCGCACATTCATGAATTGGTTATGCAGTGCTGTATAGAAGCCCTCTACCAACAGGCTTGTCTGGGTGTTGCCGAAATTTCGGGTGTAATTAAACGATCCGGTATATGCATCGGAAGTTTCCGTTTTTAGGTCTTGCCCCATCAGGACAAATACTTGCTCGCCGGCGACCGAGGTGACGTGCATATCTTCGTTGAAGGCTTGTGGAGCGCGAAATCCCCGGGCATATCCACCACGGAACTGCAATTCAGGATGGATATCGTATAGTAAAGTGAAACGTGGACTAAAGGTGCCAAAGCTTTCGTCTGAGGTACGATGGTGCTGCAAGAGGCTATATTTTCCATCCACCTTGGTGTAATCGTAGCGGGCACCGACTAGAAGTTTTAATGGCTCGGCAACCTTCCACTCGTACTGCGCGTAACTGCCAATACCCTGCGTCTTTTGGTCTATATTCCGGTCGTAGCCAGGGATATCATCGGTGGTCTTGTTGGTGGTAAGCTCTACGCCGGCTGTCAACACATCTTTTGCGAAGGTATAGGTGTATTGTCCGCCGGCAACCATAGCAAAGTCGTTTGTAACGCCGTAGGCGTTTGCCGCGGTAATACTATCCTGACGCGTTCTGGAACCGCCTAAACCACCGTAGTAGCTGTCGCGCGTGCTTTTTTGAGCCGATGCGTAAATCGATATTTTATGTTTCCAGTTTTGGGAGTAATGATCGTACGTGGCCCCACCGATGAAGGAGTTGGTCTGGAGCTGCTCCGTAATATCGGTAAAATGCGGCGCGATTTCCAGTCGGTCGCCCCCACGGCGAAACTCGTTCAGTACGCTCAGGTCCACCGTGATTTTATCGTATTCGGACGGTTTAAAAAAAGCTTTCGTGCCAAAAGTCGTGTTGCGTAGCTTCGTCATTTCCGAGAATCCGTCGCCATTGGCATCCCAAGCCTCCCGGTTGCGGTGCATCCCGTAGAAAGTAACCCCTACGCGTAAATCGTCTGTCACGGTGGAAGTGTTGAAGTCGATCGTATTATCCCATGCACTGCCATCAATTAGGGAGTTGGTGGATTTTACCTGCCAGTCATTTTCTATGGGATCTTTCGTAATGATATTGATGGTTCCGGCGATGGCATTAGCACCAAAGAGCGCAGATCCACCACTTCTGACGACTTCGATGCGGTCGATCATGCTGGTTGGGATTTGATCCAGTCCATAGACACTATTTAAGGCACTAAATACCGAACGACTGTTGATCAGTATTTGGGAGTAAGCCCCCTCCATCCCGTTCAGTCGCACTTGAGAGAATCCGCAGTTTTGACAGTTGTTTTCCACGCGCACGCCGGGCTGGTAGTTTAAGGTCTCCGACATGGCTACAGATTGTGTAGCATTGAAAAGCTTAGGGCTTAATACGTTCACAACGACAGGGGCGTCACGCCGGTCAAGACCATAACGGGTGGCACTGACGACGACCTCATTTAAATTTAAGTTGTCTTCCTGTAAGATAATATGCAAAACGTCGTTTGTACTACTGGGCACTGTTTTTCTGTTCGTTTGGTAACCGACAGCACGCGTGATGATTGTTGTTTTTCCATTTGACACGCCGGATAGCATAAATTCTCCGTGCTCATTCGTTGAGGTAGCGCTGCCGGAGCCGTCTACAAGTACTGTAGCTTGACCGATGGGGTTACCATCCGGCCCCGTTACTTTTCCGTTCAATGATGTTTGTGAGAATAGGGCGATAGGAAATATATAAAGTAAAGCTAAAAGAAAAAGCTTATAGTTGTATCTTTTTGTCATGTAAGTAATTCATGTTAAGCTCACGACCATAACACAATCATGAAGTCCGTGTTTTTGTTATGTAATAACATTACGGTGATAGGTGCTAAGGGAGCGAGCAATCAAGGTATGCAGGAAGTGAATGAAACCACCATATGATGCCGACCTTATAGTGTAATAATAAATGCGTTTAGTTAACTTTCCGGTGGATCTTCGGAAGTTGGGGTTAGGATAAAAGAAGGGCGGGTGGTCCCCGTAAGTCGTAGTGAATGAGTGGGGTGGAAGGCGCGTTTTCCGTTAACTCTGCATAATGTATACAAAGCTTAATCGGAGCGATAGCGAGTTCGAATGCTTGCAAATCATTTGCTACGAATACGCCTGCGAATACGACATCTAAGAAATGTATTTCATCATCAGAATGGTGATGATGGTCAGGGTGTCCCTTTTTAGTAAAGTCATAGGGGTGAATGTGTGTAACAATCTCTCCTGTTGAGGTGACTTCCTTGTGCATAAATACGACACCGCTGGTGATAATAGCCACCATCCATACGCTTAATGACCAAGCGATGAAAATGCGATATGTGTTACTTAATTTATGCATGACGATATCGTACGTTGTTATCTGCGAAGTTACGAAATGCTATCAGAACTACAGTGTCAATTTATTGTTATGGTCTGGAAATAGCAGAGCAGGCTTGTGTACTTTCGCTTCTTCAGGTGTCATGCTCGCATAAGAAATGATAATAATAATATCACCGACCTGTACCAACCGTGCGGCCGCGCCGTTAAGACAGATAGTGCCTTTGCCGCGTTCACCCGGAATAACATAAGTCTCTAGCCGAGCCCCGTTATTGTTGTTTACAATCTGCACCTTTTCGTTCGCAACAATATTTGCTGCATCCATCAAATCCTCATCAATCGTGATGCTTCCCACGTAGTTCAGTTCCGCCTGCGTAACACGAACCCGATGAATCTTTGATTTCATTACTTCAATCAACATATTACAAAATTACCTAAAATTTTTTAATCCAATAACATATTGTCTATCAACCTTACGCCTTCTATCCAAGCAACCAGTAACGCAACATGCTTTTTTCTGGGCTCGATCTGGTCGACTTCTTGTAACGAACGCGTTTCACAGATGGCTAAATATTCGACATCTATTTCTCCCTCTTGATGGAGGATGTCTAGTGCTTCTGTTCGAAGTGTGTTTAGATTGCGGACCTCGAAATAACGTTCGATATGACGTAACGAACGATATAATGCCAGTGCTTTATGTTTTCCCTCCGCTGAAAGGCGCATATTGCGGGAGCTTAGTGCGAGCCCCTTCTCGTTTCTGACTGTAGGGCAAATATGGAGGACGACGGATAGTTTTTTTAGTTCAATTAACCGTTGGATAACCATTATTTGCTGGAAATCTTTTTGGCCAAAGCAGGCAACATCGGGTTCAACTAAGCTGAACAGCTTATATACAATCTGGGTTACACCTTGAAAGTGACCCGGCCGCTTTTCTCCTTCCCATACCTTTTCTAGGCTTCCGAGGTCAAGGTGCCAGGGCTCCTCGGTTTCTGGATACATTTCTTCCACCGTTGGCATAAATGCGATATCACAGTGGATTGTTTGTAACAATTGTAGGTCATTTTCTTCCGGGCGTGGATACCTTTCAAGATCGCCCGGATCATTAAATTGCGTGGGATTTACAAAAATACTACAGACCACAACATCAGCAATTTGTTGGGCTTCTTTTACTAATGTAAGGTGTCCCTCGTGAAGTGCCCCCATAGTCGGTACAAGGGCTACGCGTTGCTTGGCTTCACGCAATTCATCAAGGTAACTTTGAAGGGCCTGTTTTGTTCTAAATATCCTCACCGCAAAACGTTAAATAAGGGCGCAAATTTGCGGAAATAAATTGGTAATATAAAGGGATGAAACTTAATGAATTGTAAAATTCATAAAAAAGTCGTATCTTTGTGGACCGATTTTACTGTTCGATAAATAAAAAAAGAATTGGAGATGGCAAAAACGAAAATATTGTTTGTAACCCATGAGATGTCGCCTTTCCTTGAAATAAGCAAAATTTCTGAAATAACACGCCAATTACCACAAGCGATGCAAGAAAAAGGATTTGAAATCCGTATTTTGATGCCGCGTTTCGGTAATATTAATGAGCGCAGAAATCGGCTTCATGAAGTGATAAGGTTGTCGGGAATGAACATCGTGGTGGATAACAATGACAATCCGCTCATTATTAAGGTTGCTTCATTACCCACTGCACGCATGCAGGTGTATTTTTTAGATAATGAAGAGTATTTTCAGCGGAAAAAGGTTTTTCGTGACGACAAAGGTGCGTTTTTTACAGACAACAACGAACGTTCGCTGTTCTTCTGTAAAGGTGTATTAGAGACTGTGAAGAAGTTAGGATGGTCACCGGACGTAGTGCACTGCCATGGTTGGTTTTCCGCTATGGTTCCGGCTTATTTGAAAACGGCTTACAAAGATGATCCTACATTCAAGGATGCCAAAGTGATGTATTCCCTTTACGCGAACGAAGACTTTGATACTATTGGAAGTAAATACGGGGAAATGGCGTCGCAAAGTGATATGCATGTTGAGGAAGCAGGCCCTTATGGTGAAGGATCGTATGTAGACCTATACAAAGGAGCGCTTTCCTACACCGATATAGCTGTATTTGCTGACGGAGATATACATCCCGAACTTAAAATCTATGTGGAAGAGAACGGGATCCGTAGTTTCTCGCCTCAAGGAGATGCGGACTATGAAGGGTTTGCAGAAGTATTCGAGGAGTTTTCCACAGCTGATGTAGAGGAGACTGCTTAGTTTTTTCATAATTAGTAGTTTTTATAATTTTAAAGGTTGAAGGTGCGATGAAAATCGCACCTTCTTTTTTGCTATGCTACTATTCTTGAAAATAAATTTATGCCCGGGGGAGGGGAGTGCTCGGTTATATTTGGTTGATCCCAAGTTTTTTCTTATTTTGGATTACTAACTGTGAAAGTTTGAAAACAGCATAAACTATTATAAACGGAAATAACATGGAGAATTTTTCGAGAAGATCATTTTTGCACGCTTTAGCTATGCTTGCCGCAGGATCGGCCGTATCGCTGCCCGCCAACGCGTTCGGCCTACGCCGTAAACTTAGGGTTACTTTGGTGGGTACGGGTATACGGGGTATTTCCTTTTGGGGTCGTCGTTTGGTAGAACAGTATCCAGACCAACTGGAATTTGTAGGTCTAAGTGATATCAACCCAGGTAGGCTACAGTACGGGAAGGAATACATGAAAGTGAACTGTCCCACCTTCGTGAGCTTTGAGGAAATGCTGCGCGAGACGAAACCAGACTTGGTTATCGTGTGTACGACAGATTCATCTCACCATGAGCAGATTATCGGGGGGCTAGCTGCTGGTTGTGACGTGCTCACTGAGAAACCGCTAACGACCGATGAAGTAAAAGCGCAAGCAATTCTGGATGCTGAACGCCAGTACGGTAAAAAGCTGATTGTAGGGTTCAATTATCGGTGGAGCCCCTATATGACGAAAATCAAAGAGTTGATCATGAACGGAGAAATCGGGGAAATTACTTCGGTCGATTTCAATTGGTATCTCAATGTCCATCATGGTGCGTCTTATTTCCGCCGTTGGCACGGGCTGATGGATAAGGGCGGATCTTTATGGATACATAAGGCTACGCATCATTTTGATCTACTCAATTGGTGGTTGGATTCGGAGCCGGATGAAGTATTTGCTTATGGTGCGTTGGAGCACTATGGTAAAAATGGGGCATTCAGAGGAGCAAATTGTCGAAGTTGCACATATAAAAAAGAGTGCAATTACTATTGGGACATCACCAAAGATTCCCATGCTATGAATCTATATGTAGCTAACGAAGCACATGACGGGTATGTCCGAGATGGATGTGTTTATCGAAATGAAATTGATATTTACGACAAGATGTCAGCGCAAATTAAATATGCGAATGGTGCTATCGCCAATTACTCGCTGACTACTTATTCCCCGTTTGAGGGCTGGCGTATTGCCTTTAATGGACAAAAAGGGCGTATCGAAGCTTGGCTTGACATCCCGTGGATGAAAAATGACAGTTTGGATCAAGAAAGTTTGCATGCTGCGGAGATGCAGCAGGTCGAAAACGTTGACGTCATTCATGAACCACTTGTACTTTATAAGAACTGGCAGGATTATCAGATCATTCAGGTAGCTAGCGAGCGTGCTGGTCATGGCGGTGGCGATCGTCGCTTGCATGATAAATTGTTCAAACAATCAGAAGCTCCTGATCCATATGGCCATTCCGCTGGTCTACGAGATGGTGTGATGTCTATTCTGATTGGTGTCGCCGCCCGTCGTAGTATCGAGCAGGGAGGGCCTGTCAAAATCGGCTCATTGACTGATTTAAAGCCAAAGGTCAAACGAGGGTAGTGAATAATAACCTTCGTTTTTTATCATTTGTAAAAAGGATTCTGTTTTTGTATCCAGATCTTTGTTGTAGATAATAAAGAACTATGAACTGGATTATATTAATTATTGCGGGATTATTTGAAGTGGGATTTACATCGTGCTTGGGAAAAGCTAAACACACAACTGGAACAGAAATGTACCTTTGGTATGGAGGCTTTGGCTTATGTCTGACCGTCAGCATGCTGCTGTTGATGAAAGCCACCCAGGCGCTCCCGCTCGGAACGGCTTATGCTGTTTGGACGGGCATCGGTGCCGTGGGGACGGTGTTGGTAGGTATTTTTATATTTAAAGAACCAACTGATTTTTGGCGCGTATTTTTTATTTTGACATTGATCACCTCAATTATTGGCCTCAAGGTGGTTTCCGCACATTAATACCAAAAAAATACGTACTTTTGTGCCTGATAAAGATGGGAAATACCTTTCCCTTTTTAAGAGCATTACGCACTATGTTAGAGAAACTACAAGCTATAAAAGGACGTTGGGAAGAGGTGGAGGCCGAATTAAGTAATCCCGATACGATCAATGATATGAAGCGTTTTGCCAAGTTGAATAAGGAGTATAAAGACTTGGGGAAAATCGTAGAGCAATATCACATCTATAAAAATATCGTTAGTAATATCGATACAAGCAAAGATATACTCGCTAATGAAAAAGATCAGGAGCTACGGGAGATGGCGAAAGAAGAGCTCGACCTCTTACTGACAGAAAAAGAGGAAAAAGAAGAAGAAATTCGATTGATGCTTATCCCTAAGGATCCTGAAGACGGAAAAAATGCGATTATTGAAATTCGAGGTGGTACAGGAGGTGATGAAGCCGCTCTATTCGCTGGTGATTTGTATAGGATGTATACCCGTTTTTTTGAAACAAAGGGCTGGCGCACAGAAGTAATGGATGTGACTGAAGGAACGTCTGGTGGATATAAGGAAGTCATTTTAAAAGTCCTCGGCGAGGATGTATATGGTCAATTGAAATATGAATCGGGTGTACACCGCGTACAGCGTGTTCCAGATACTGAAACGCAGGGGCGTGTCCATACATCCGCAGCGTCGGTAGCTGTTTTGCCGGAAGCAGAAGATGTCGATGTCGAATTGAACCCCGGCGACATTGAACTCCAAACCTCTCGTTCGGGGGGAGCCGGTGGACAAAACGTCAACAAAGTAGAGACGAAGGTGCAATTGACACACAAGCCTTCTGGCATTGTTGTGGTGTGCCAGGTTGAACGGTCCCAGTTAGCCAATCGGGAACTTGCGATGGAGATGCTTCGAAATAAGTTATACGAGCTGGAGGTTCAGAAAAAACATGGTGATGTAGCGGCTAAACGTAAAACAATGGTATCTACGGGAGACCGTTCTGCCAAGGTACGGACATACAATTATCCGCAGGGACGCGTTACTGAACACCGTATCGGTATGACGCTCTATAATCTCCCCGCCGTTATGGATGGTGATATTCAGGGTATTATAGATGCCCTACAATTTGCAGAAAATGCAGAGAAAATGAAAGAGGGAGCAGTGGATTAAATTTTTTCAAAAAAATTTCGACATTCTGTAAAATACACCTATATTTGCACACCTTCAAACGGGAAGGAAATGAGGTCTGGTAGTTCAGCTGGTTAGAATACATGCCTGTCACGCATGGGGTCGCGGGTTCGAGTCCCGTCCAGACCGCTAAAATAAATGGAGCGCTGCTTCAAAAGTTCTTAAAACATATGTTCTCAAAAGAAGGAGAAAAAATGAGGTCTGGTAGTTCAGCTGGTTAGAATACATGCCTGTCACGCATGGGGTCGCGGGTTCGAGTCCCGTCCAGACCGCTAGAGAAAAAAGGTGTCTTTATATAAAGGCGCCTTTTTTATTTTTCTGACGACTTTCCTTGTTTCCCGCGAATTCTACTTAGGGTAACCTGTGATATGCCTAAGTACGAAGCGATAAATCCGAGTTTAATTTGATTGACGAGTTCCGGTGCACGATTCAATAGGTCTTGATAGCTTTCGCTTGCTGTTTTAAACAGTTTTGACATGAGCCGATATTCGATTTTTAAAGTTTCTACTTCGGCAAGTTTTCTGCCCCAATTGGCTATACCTAAGGTATTGGCAAAGAGCGATTGTAGCTGGGCCGCATGGATTCGATACGCCGTTACCGGTTCAAGGGATTGTATTGTTTCATAGCCAGGTTTGCCATGTACGTAGCTATTTAAGGAAATGAGGGCATCGCCAGGAAAAGCAAAATCTAAAATGACCTCCCGATGTTCTTTGTAGTAAAATATACGACAAGAACCGGTCTTTAAAAAATAAACATAATGAGATTTTTTTCCCGTCTCTATAATGTTATCTTGTTTCTTAAACGTAACTTCTTCGAAAAGTACTAATAGGGCTTGTTGATCTCGTGCCTTTAGTGGGGCAATGCGGTGGATAATCGTTAGGGCGTCCATTTCTTCAATTCCAATTGTTTGCCGTCCCATATGGCATAGGTACAAGTGTGCATCCATTCGCCAAGATTAATGATACGACTGTTTTCACGGAGCTCGATGTCGTAGGGGAGATGACGATGGCCGAAGATAAAATAATCAAAATGCTCCTGTTGCAACAGCTCCTTGGCATATTGAATTAACCATTCTCGATCTTCTCCCAAGAAACGTTCTTCGTCCAGGTTTGCCGCACGACTGTGACTGGACCATTTTTGTGCAATACCAATGCCCAAGTTGGGATGTAATCTAGCGAAAAGCCACTGACAAACCCTGCTTCGGAAAAAGGCTTTCAGAAACTTATACTTTGTATCCCCTGGGCCTAGCCCATCTCCATGATGAATATAGAATCGTTTGTCATTTATATCCAGTATCATCTCATTTTCGACAATATTGGCGTTTAGCTGTTCTTTTAAGTAACCGAACATCCACATGTCGTGGTTCCCTTTAAAGAGTGTTATCTCCACGCCGAGGTCTGCCAATTCCGCTAATTTACCGAGAAAGCGGATAAATCCTTTGGGAACTACGGTGCTGTATTCAAACCAGAAATCAAAAATATCGCCCACTAAAAAAAGTGCCTTTGCATCGGGTTTGATGTGGTCTAGCCAAGCGACCAGCCGCCGCTCCCGTTCAAGAGAAGCTGCTTTGGGCGTAACACCCAAATGAAAATCCGAAGCAAAATATATTTTATCTCTCATGGAACGACAAAATTAGCAAATAACAAGGATAATCGACTCTCCCAAAAAAAATCTTATCTTGCGTTTACTTAAACAACAAAGAGGATTATGAATAAAAAATTAGGGATTATGCTGTTGGCATTTGGTTTTATCGCCTGTAGCCAAGAGCATGTTATTGAATCAAACGACAACATGGTGCTAAAACCTTATCCAAAAACGGAAAAGACAGATCAAAAAGATGATTATTTCGGGACGATTGTAGACGACCCGTATCGTTGGTTAGAAGATGACCTATCTGCTGAAACCAAGCAATGGGTAACTGCGCAGAACGAAGTAACACAAGATTATCTAGGCCAGATTCCATTTCGCGAGGCTATCCACAAACGCTTGGAAAGTTTGTGGAATTATGAGAAAGAGGGAGCCCCAATTAAGGAGGGAGACTATATTTATTTCTATAAAAATGATGGGCTTCAGAACCAATACGTACTCTGGCGTAAAAAGGGGGAGGATGGAAAAGAGGAAGTTTTTCTGGATCCTAATAAGTTTTCAGAAGATGGTACAAGCTCATTGGCCGGCATATCCTTCTCTAAAGATGGCTCGTTGGTCGCCTATCAGATTTCGGAAGGTGGATCCGACTGGAGAAAAGTGGTCGTTCTGAAAACAGAGGATAAATCTGTTGTAGGGGATACGCTGATGGATGTCAAGTTTTCGGGATTAGCATGGAAAGCTAACGAAGGTATCTATTATAGCAGTTATGATAAACCTAAAGAAGGTTCCGCTTTATCCGCTATGACGGATCAACATAAATTATTTTTTCATAAGTTAAACACACCGCAGACAGATGATGAACTGGTATTTGGCGGTCCAACTATGCCGCGTCGCTACATTGGTGCCGGATTAACGGAAGACGAACGCTATTTGATCGTATCGGCAGCAAATGCTACCTCGGGTAATGAACTATATATAAAAGATCTTTCTTCTCCTGATGCTGGGTTTGTAACGGTAGTGGGCGATATGGATAAAAACCATGAGATCATAGATAACGACGGGTCTAAATTGTTTATCTATACAGAATTGGATGCGCCAAATGGACGCGTTGTAACGGTTGACGCTGCTACTCCACAGCCGGAAAATTGGGAGACCTTAATCGCTGAAACGGAACAAGCACTTTCGCCGACTGTAGGTGGAGGCAAAATATTCGCTAACTACCTGAAAGATGCAGCTTCGCTTATAAAACAATACGACCGAAATGGAAAATTAGAAAGAGAAGTCGAACTACCAGGTATAGGATCTGCGGGCGGATTTGATGCGAAATTGGAAGACGAGGACTTATATTATTCGTTTACAAACTATGTGAATCCAGTTACGATCTACAGGTATGATATCGCATCTGGAAAGTCAGAAATTTATAAAGAATCGGCGATTAATTTTGATCCGTCAAACTATGAATCGAAGCAAGTATTCTTTACATCTAAAGACGGGACGAAGATACCGATGATCGTTACGTATAAAAAGGGCATCCAATTAGATGGTACAAATCCAACGATGTTGTATGGCTATGGTGGATTCAATATCAGCTTAACACCCTCCTTTTCTACCAGTAATATTATCCTGCTCGAACAAGGTGGAGTATATGCTGTAGCGAATCTTCGTGGAGGAGGGGAGTACGGAGAACGTTGGCATCTTGCTGGTACACAAATGAACAAGCAAAACGTATTTGATGATTTTATCGCAGCAGCAGAATACTTGATCGACCAGCAGTATACGTCCCCGGATAAACTGGCTATTGCTGGAGGTTCCAATGGAGGATTATTGGTTGGAGCGAGTATGACGCAACGACCTGAACTCTTCAAAGTGGCTTTCCCGGCGGTTGGTGTGTTGGACATGCTGCGTTATCACAAATTTACCGCGGGTGCAGGCTGGGCATTCGATTATGGTACTTCTGAAGATAGCAAAGAAATGTTTGAATATTTGTATAAATATTCACCTTATCACGCGCTGAAGCCTGGAACGGCTTATCCATCGACCATGGTAACTACTGCGGATCACGACGACCGTGTAGTGCCAGCACATTCGTTTAAATTTGCTGCGCGGTTGCAAGAATACCACACAGGCGATAATCCTGTTTTAATCCGTATCGATACGAAAGCGGGGCATGGTGCCGGGAAATCGACTGAGATGGTGATCGCCGAGCAAACGGATAAATGGGCATTTATGTTCCAGAATATGGGAGTGGGTTATAAGGAAATAGAATAAAAAAAGAGGGGCGCTGATCAAGTGCCCCTCTTTTTTATATGCCTAATTGGGATTGCATGTTTTTGCTTAAAGCTTTTTTATGCAATAAAATGGAAATTGTTTTGTATCGGACGTATTCTTTAGTTGCATACATATATCCTTTGTAGTCATTGGATTCTCCCCACGAGTTTTTTACGATATAGTATTCTTTGCCATTTTGGTCTTTGACTGTCCCGACGATGTGCATCCCGTGGTCGTCGGTAGTTGTGTAGTTATCAAAAGCTTCTTGGCGTTGGGCAGGGGTGATGGTGGCTTCAGGTTTTGGACCATTAAACATCGTTTCTATTTCTTCTGCACTCATTTGCTCTATTGGTTTTTTCGGTACATACGCCACGCCGTTTTTCCAGCTAAAGCTCTTTTCAGATACATCTGTCGCCCAAGCAATGGTGTATCCATTTTGAAGCGCTTTGTCGATGATATCCGTGAGGTCGTTTATCTGTACATTATAGAAACTTTCAAAAGACCAGTTGTCGGGGATCAATAAAACAAATGGTTTGTAGTACGGGTGTTCTTCGAATGACGAAATGCCGATATAATCATCCGGATTAATGCCGATCACTTCGTCTGCAAATGTCCGAGGGGTATACGTCTTTCCTTCATACGGGAAGGATTCGGGTACCTCACCTAAATAGGCGTCCATTGCTGCGGTAAAAGCGGTTATCCAGGTTGTACTTGGCTTTTTACTTTTTGCAATGCTCGCTGTAATGCCTTGTAGTATGGGGCTCATCTCTCCGAAGTTATTGCGTTTTTGCCCCTCTTGTAATCCTGTGTAGACTGCTTGTGGAACCGCACCGTATTTACGGAAGATAGTCAATACGTCATGTAACTGTCCGCCGTCACCTTGCGCCTGTTCTCCATGTAAGCGGACGAAGTTCTTGGCTTTTTCGATGTAGGTATTGCGTGCTGTATAGATAGGCGATATTTCTACCGGCTGTTTGCCCATTCGGATCATTTCAGACTCTAGGAAAGAATTGCCTGAATAGGACCAGCACGTGCCGGAAGAACCTTGGTTTTTAATCGAGGTGTTTCCCAAATTGATCACTTCCGTAAATCGAAAACCCTCTTTACTGTTGTCGCTGACATTGTGTTTTAACGCGTTGATAAGGTTATCCTGCGCGTTAACGTGTACAGAAGCCGAAAATGTGAATAAGGCTGCCGCTAATAATAATGATTTATTCCAGTTCATTGTTGTTAAGTAAAATTTCACGAAATTAAAATTTTATAATGAGCCCTGATTGGTTTCATTGTAAAAATCATAATATACCAAAAAGAGACGCCTATATAGACGTCTCTCCTGGTAATCTTAAACTTGTATGTGTTGTTATTGGAAGGCAAATACCTTGCCCAGTGCTTCGTTACTTGTAAACGTATTGTCTAAATCTTGAAGCTTTCCGCTGCCAATATCAATCACCATTCCATGTACGGCTAATGGTTGATTGTTTTTCCAGGCATTTTGTACAATAGAAGTGGTACATAGATTAAACACCTGTTCTTTTACATTGAGTTCAATAAGACGGTTTACTTTTTCCTCATGGTCTGTAATACCATCGATTTCGTTAGCATGCAAACGATAAACGTCCTTGATGTGGCATAGCCAGTTGTCAATTACTCCGTATTGTTTTCGGCTTAGCGATGCTGCAACCCCACCGCAGCCATAATGACCGGCTACCACAATGTGTTTTACTTTCAATACGTTTACAGCATAGTCCAAGACGGATAGCATGCTCATATCCGAGTGTACACACATGTTGGCGATGTTGCGGTGTACGAACACTTCGCCAGGTTTCGAACCTACTATTTCATTGGCTGGAACACGGCTATCTGCGCAACCAATCCAGAGGATCTCTGGACTTTGTCCTTTAGCCAATTGTTCAAATCGCCCCGATGTATCATTTTTAACAAACTCTATCCAAGACTTGTTGCCTTCTAATATTTTCTGAAAACCTAGTTCTAGTTCTTTATTTTCCATAATGATAATTTGTTATTTCTTATGATGTTAACTAGTTGCATGAAATCAACCAAGTTAGTACATTTTCGTAAATTTAATTAAATATTTGTTTTTGCTACCGGTCGGTACCGATGATGTTCTCAAGCAGTGCTATACTTCTACCTGCTCTTGTTGTACGACTACTTCTCGATTTTTTTTGTAAGTAATAGCGTCTAGTTCTATATCAATACCTTTACTCATCGCATTCATCTGAAAATCTTTGAGAACTTCGATGACGTCTTTATCGATGAATTTGCTAAATCTCCCGTCAATTCGAATGGCCTGTACACCTTTCGGTAAGCTGTAGAGTTTTTGTTGAATAGGTACTTTGTTGAGGAAAGATACTTCTTCTGCAAGCGTCATAGTAACCTTTTTTTCACCATTTTCGTTACTAATTTCCATTTTAAAGGCATTCTGCATATTTGCACGAATAATATAGAACAGGGCTACTACAATACCTATTCCCACGCCCATCAACAGGTCCGTAAATACAACCGCTACGATGGTTGCAGCGAAGGGAATAAATTGATCCAATCCTTTACGTAGCATCTTTTTAAACAAGCTTGGGTTAGCGAGCTTGTAACCCGTATGGAGTAGTATGGCAGCTAAACACGATAACGGGATCAAATTGATGAGGGTAGGTATAGCTAGAAGCGCTACTAGAAGCCAAAGGCCATGTAACATGGCAGACTGGCGTGTCCGACCCCCAGCTTGTGCGTTTGCGGAAGAACGTACAATAACAGATGTCAAGGGAAGCCCACCTAGAAACCCACTGGTCATATTACCAACGCCTTGGGCTACCAGTTCTCTATTGGTCGGCGTAACACGTTTAAAGGGGTCTATCTTATCGATAGCTTCGATACTGAGCAACGTTTCTAAACTGGCAATGATAGCAATCGTAAAGGCAACTATCCATACATCTTTATTCAAAATCTGCGTAAAATCAGGAAAAATGAATAATTGTGTAAATTCTTGGAATGAGCTCACGATGGGGATCATCACAAAATGATTTTGATTTAGCTGCATACCGGATCCTTGAAAAATAGATGCTAAACCGACGCCTAATAACACGACCACAAGTGGAGCAGGAACTTTATTGACACCTTTTATTTTTGGCCAATAAATAAGTATGGCAAGGGATAGGAAGCAGATGATAGTGGCTCCCCAGTTGACGCCGGACAAAACCGTATCTTGAAATGCAGCGATACCTCCACCGGCGTCGAGTTCGAAAGCATGTTCTTCTGATAACCCAAAAGCCAACGGTATTTGTTTAAGTATTATGGTGATACCGATCGCAGCCAACATGCCTAAAATTACAGCCGATGGAAAATAGTTTCCAATCATGCCCGCTTTGATGATGCCCAAAATAAGTTGGACAATACCCGCGATGACAACAGCGAGCAAAAATGTTTCGTACGCACCTAATTGTTCGATGGCACCTAGTACAATTACCGTTAAACCAGCTGCGGGACCGCTCACGCTGAGCGGAGATTTGCTCATCGATGCAACAACCAATCCACCAATAATTCCTGTTAATAAACCGGCGAATAATGGCGCACCGGAAGCCATAGCAATACCCAAACAGAGTGGTAGCGCTACAAGAAACACTACAATACTTGATGGGAAATCATATTTTAAGTCCCTTTTCGATAATTTAAGAAAAGCAGACAGACGAGTTCCTGACATAAAATTAAATTTTTAATCCGTTATCTATTCAAATAAACCAAACCAATAAAACATTTTGAAGCTGAATAAAACCTCAAAAAAATGCATGTAAGATAGGGATTAACTGTTGGGGGGTGGGGGAGGAACGGACGGATGGAACACGCTAAAAAGTCCTTCGTTTTTCAAATAACGCTTCTCTTTACTCAGGTTCTCGATAACCGGGCAAAATGAAAGATAATCAGAAGTTGTTGTGAAAAGCTTCGCGCCTGCTTCGTGTAAATCCTCAGAAGCGTTGTTTCCCTTTGCAGTATTCTCAATTTCTAATTGAAGAACAACCTGTAAAATGGTTCCTTGATCGAGTATATTGACAAACATAGGCGTAGCCGAAATCAGCATCTTTGTCATAAAGATGGCAAAACACAATTTCGCTGCTAGTATCCTTGTCGTCTTCGTTATCACGCTCTTTTATTTTGTTCTTTCCAAAAATACAATTTTTTCTTTGGAAAAAATAGCGAAAGCAAACAATTCGTGTTAATTATTTATTAATTATCCATATCTTTCCTTATTTAATTGAAATTGTTACAATTATGTGGCATTTTTGTTTCGTTTGGCCATTTAACTAATCGACATATGATATCGAACATAGAAGAATTTGTTGAAAAAATAACAACGTCCTACAATCCGAAGGGAGATCATATCCAGTTAGGTTCTGGAATACTGGGTAGTGAGGTTATTACCGATGCTAAGGTCAACTTGGCGCTTAAAATTATGAACCGACATGGGCTCATCGCGGGCGCTACCGGTACGGGGAAAACCCGTACCCTACAGTTGATCGCAGAGCAACTGTCCGATAAAGGCGTGCCCGTCTTTATGCTTGATGTAAAAGGGGATTTGTCAGGATTGGCGGAGCAGGGAAAGACTAACGAAGCATTGTTAGCACGTGGGCAACTTGTGGGGATTCCGTTTGAACCCGCACAGTTTCCGTTGGAACTGTTTTCGCTTAGCGGAAAGTTAGGCGCTCCTATGCGTATTACTGTGCAAGATTTTGGTCCCATTCTGCTAGCACGTGTATTGGATTTGAATGATACGCAAACGGGCGTATTGTCTGCTATATTTAAGTATGCTGAAGATCAACGATGGGAGCTGATTGATCTAAATGATTTAAAGAAATTACTTGCTTATCTTGCAGGTGGCCCTGGGGCAGAGGATATAAAGGATGATTACGGTAAAATAAGTACGGCGACTTCGGGCACTATTTTACGGAAGATTGTGGCCGTAGAACAACAGGGTATAGCCCATATTTTTGGAGAAAAGGAGTTTGACATACAGGATCTTTTCAATAAGGTTGACGGAAGAGGTGTAATTACGTTATTGAATATTTCGGACATTCAAGACCAACCTTTGGTGTTTTCTACTTTTCTGTTGAGCCTTTTAGCGCAGTTGTTTAAAAAACTACCTGAAGTTGGCGACCTAGATAAGCCTAAGCTGGTTTTTTTCTTTGATGAGGCGCACTTATTATTCAACAATGCATCGAAGGCTTTTCTTACACAGGTTGAACAGATAATACGTTTAATCCGGTCGAAAGGGATCGGCGTGTTTTTCTGTACACAAGCGGCTACCGATATTCCGGCGTCTGTCTTAGGCCAATTGGGTAATCGGGTGCAGCATGCGCTGCGAGCATTTACGCCTAATGACGCAGATAACCTTCGCAAAACAGTAAAGACCTATCCGTATTCTCCTTTTTATGAAATAGACAAGGTGTTAACATCTTTAGGTACAGGGCAAGCTTTAATTACGGTGCTCAACGAAAAGGGAATTCCCACTGAGGTAGTCGCTACGCATTTAGTGCCTGCTAGAGCAATTATGGGGCCATGTCGACCAGAAACGTATTCGCAGATTACAACGGATTCCGAATTTTATAGTAAATATCAGGAGCGCGTAGAACGGAGGAGCGCCGCGGAAATTGTGGACGAGAAGACGGCTGTGCTTGAGGCACGGGAAGAACAGGAGAAAGCAAAGAAAGAAGCTGAAAGATCGATAAACCGTAGCACGGGTAGACGAAGTTCCAGACAGACACCGATAGAAGCCGCGAAAACACAGGCTTCCCGTACGTTAGCAAGAGAGGGAGCAAAGCTTTTAGGGAAATTGGCGAACGGTATCTTAAGCGCCATGTTCAGAAAGAAATAGATAGAATAAATTTTTATATTTGTTAAGTGGGATTTTGTAATTGTTAACAAAAAGTAAATAATGAGTAAACCAACATTGTTAATTCTAGCCGCGGGAATGGCGAGTAGATACGGGTCGTTAAAACAGATTGATGGATTCGGGCCGCATGAAGAAACCATTATTGACTATTCAATATATGATGCTATTCGAGCCGGTTTTGGGAAAGTCGTATTTATTATTCGCGAGGAATTTGTAGAGAAGATGCGTGCGGTTTTTGACAAAAAACTGAGTGGTAAGATTGAAGTAGACTATGCTTTTCAAAGTTTTGATCTGACAAAATTTGGTATTGACAGTGTAATTGAACGTACGAAACCTTGGGGAACTGCCCATGCTGTTATGAGTGCTAAGGACCATATCAATGAACCTTTTTGTGTTGTTAATGCAGATGATTTTTACGGCAAGGATGCTTTTGAAAAAATGGCTGCTTTCTTGCGAAATGAAGTTACAGATGAAAGAATGGCTCTCATGGGATTTAAAGTCGGAAATACCATGTCAGATTATGGATATGTCTCTAGAGGTGTGTGTGATGTAGATGGGGACGGGAATATGGTTTCGGTAACGGAACGTACAAATATCTATTATGTAACAGATGATGCCGGCAATAGGAAAATTGTGTACGAGGAGGATGGTAAACAACACGATTTGAATCCCGACACTAGGGTTTCGATGAATTTTTGGGGATTTACTCCTCGGATTTTTGATGTAGCACAAAGTATGTTTTCTAAATTTGTAGAAGCCAACGGTGACAACCCAAAATCAGAGTTTTTTATTCCTTCTGTTCCCGATTATATGGTGAAAAATGACATGGCTAGCTTTCGGGTTATTCCTACTTCTTCCAAGTGGTTCGGCGTAACATACAAAGAAGACAAACCCATTGTGCAGGAATCTATCTCCAGTCTCATTAAAGAGGGCGTATACCCCGAAAAACTGTTTTAAGAAAAAAAGCGGCCAATTGGCCGCTTTTTTTCTTAAAACAGTTGGGCTTATTTCACTTCTTCAAACTCTACATCTTGCACATCATCGCCACCTTGTTTATTGTTATTTTGTGCTTGACCCGCATCGCCACCTTGCGGTTGCTCTGATCCGCCTTGCTGTGAAGCCGCGTACATCTCTTCCGATGCTGCATTCCAAGCATTCTGAAGTTCAGCAGAAGCGGTATCGATATCGGCAAAGTTTTTTGCAGCGTAGGCCGTTTTCAGTTTTTCTAAACCAGCATCGATAGTACCTTTTTTATCTGCGGATAACTTGTCTCCATATTCTTTCAGTTGTTTCTCTGTGGAGAAGATCAACGCATCAGCAGCATTTATTTTCTCTGCTTCTTCTTTTACTTTCTTATCTGCTTCCGCATTCGCTTCTGCTTCTTGTTTCATTTTTTGAATTTCTTCTTCAGATAATCCAGAAGAAGCTTCGATACGGATATTTTGCTCTTTACCGGTGGCCTTGTCCTTTGCTGACACCTTAATAATACCATTGGCATCAATATCAAACGTTACTTCGATTTGAGGTACGCCACGAGGTGCCGGCGGAATGTCCGTTAACTGGAAACGTCCAATCGTACGGTTTTGTGCTGCCATTGGCCGCTCACCTTGCAGAATATGTATCTCCACAGAAGGCTGATTATCCGATGCGGTGGAGAATACTTCTGATTTTTTCGTCGGGATAGTTGTATTTGCTTCGATTAACTTGGTCATTACCCCACCCATTGTTTCGATACCTAATGAAAGTGGTGTAACATCTAGCAATAATACATCTTTTACTTCTCCTGTTAATACACCACCTTGGATAGCAGCTCCCAGCGCTACAACTTCGTCCGGGTTTACACCTTTTGACGGCTCTTTGCCAAAGAAGTTCTTCACTGCTTCTACGATAGCTGGAATACGGGTAGAACCTCCTACCAATATGATTTCATCAATATCGGAAGTATCATATCCTGCATTTTTCAAGGCCGATTTACAAGGATCTATTGTACGTTTAATCAAATCAGCGGCTAAAGATTCAAATTTAGCGCGCGAAAGGGTGCGTACCAAGTGTTTAGGACCGGTTGCATCAGCAGTGACGTAAGGCAAGTTGATTTCTGTTGAAGTGGTGCTGGACAATTCGATTTTAGCTTTTTCCGCAGCTTCTTTCAAGCGTTGTAACGCCATTGCATCCTTTTTAAGGTCAAAGCCATTGTTTTCATTTGCAAATTCTTCTGCCAACCAGTTGATAATGACATTGTCAAAATCATCACCACCTAAGTGGGTGTCACCATCTGTGGATTTGACTTCAAATACACCATCTCCAAGTTCCAGTACCGAAACGTCATGCGTACCTCCACCACAGTCGAACACGACAATCTTCATGTCTTTGTGCGCTTTATCCAAACCGTATGCCAATGCAGCAGCAGTCGGTTCATTGATAATACGCTTTACAGTGAGACCAGCAATTTCACCGGCTTCTTTTGTAGCTTGGCGTTGTGCATCGTTAAAGTAAGCCGGGACGGTAATAACCGCTTCGCTTACTTCCTGCCCTAAGAAGTCTTCAGCTGTTTTTTTCATTTTTTGAAGAATCATCGCAGAAATTTCCTGTGGCGTATATTTGCGATCGCCGATTTCAACGCGCGGTGTATTGTTATCACCTTTTACTACCGCATAAGGAACGTGTCCAGCCTCTTTTGTAGATTCATCATAAGACAAGCCCATGAAACGCTTGATTGAATAGACTGTTTTATTCGGATTCGTGATAGCCTGACGTTTTGCAGGATCACCTACTTTACGTTCGCCGCCTTCAACAAAAGCAACAATAGAGGGGGTCGTACGTTTTCCCTCGTTGTTTGCAATAACTACCGGCTCGTTACCCTCCATCACGGCAACACATGAGTTTGTAGTACCTAAGTCGATTCCAATAATTTTTGACATATCTCGTTTTTTATATTTACAAATTAGTAATTAACTTTATTTTTAATGATATGTTATCTCTTTAACAACACCTGTGCCAAGGTTAAAATCGACATTAAAATGTCTCTTATGTCGTTTTTCTTGTAAGCTGTTCTGTCAAACTGTCATAATATCACCCTAAACAATAAAAGGGGGATGGCAAATGGCTTAATTTTATAGTTTACAGAAAGCAGCCCGCCACCAAAAATTTTTTTACCCGGAATAAATTAGTAAATTCGTGGTAACATTAAGCATAAACATGACCTTTCAGGAATACTTAGATTATTTTGAACAAATTTTGACTTCACCCGAGGACTACGATCCCTACGGGGACGCAGCGTATTTAAATTATACAAAATTAAATTGGTCGAGGATGAACCGGTGGTTAAAACGTTTTGAACCAAATCAAGCTATAAAAAGCTTGATAGCTAGCATGACCGAACCGCAGCACTGGATTGTGATCACCGAACCATGGTGTGGCGACGCAGCTCATTCTGTGACACAACTTTATATGATGGTTAAGAATAATCCGAATATTGATTTTGAAATACAGCTCCGTGACACCGAGCCGTTTCTCATCGAAGATTACCTTACTGATGGAAGCAAATCAATTCCGAAACTTATTATTCGGAATGATGTAGGACACGATAAGGTGATATGGGGCCCTCGCCCCCAACCGTTGCAGTATTTATATCTGCAGATGAAAGAGGAGGGAAAACCGTTCGAGGAAATTAAGGAAGTTATGCAGAAGTGGTATAACGAAGATAGCGGAGAGGAACTGCAAAAAGAACTACTCGCTCGGTTAAGTTAATTTATCTTCAAACGACAGAAATGAATATTGAAGACATTCGGGAATATTGTCTGGCTCAACCGGGCGTGACAGAAGAATTACCTTTTGGTCCAGATACCTTAGTATTTAAAGTGGGAGGTAAGGTGTTTCTGTTGGTTGGACTAGACCAAGTTGATACGTTGTGCTTCAATGTGAAATGCGATCCCGACCGTGCCGTTGAATTACGTTTGAACTATCCTGAAACGGTTATTCCTGGCTATCACATGAACAAGAAGCACTGGAACACTGTTTATTGTAACAGACAACTTCCTGATGAGCGTTTGAGAACTTTTATCGATGATAGTTATGCATTGGTGTATGATTCGCTATCTAAAGCAGTAAAGGAAAGCATAAACCTTCATGATTAAACAGCGCCGAGAACAGGGACGATAACCTGGGAGGTCTTCATAGCTTTATTAATAAATCAAATTTTCCAAAAGATTCCGCCTTTGCTGCCGCGGATTGGACCCTCCTCCGAAAAATCGATTGTTGCCTAATGCATCAAAAAAGTCATTCATAGTCATAGGTTTACTTTTTTTGTCCCGCCATTGATTGGGTACATTGTCTACCACAAAATCGATGTTGCGGGCCCAGTAATTGATATGCATTTCTGGTATGGCGAGCCCTAGTATCATGCCAGGAAGTCCGTGTACCAATGCCGGCCCTCCGGATATGGGTATCTGGTCGGTATAAAAAGCGACTATATAAAGCGAATCGGATGTAGCACCGTTAACTCGTCGACAATCATACCCTGCTATATTTCGATATTCATCGGTAAAGCGCCAGGTGATTTGTTGCAACGAGTCCTGTAACAAGTATTTTTCATCTAAATCAAGTTCCAACTCGCTCGTGCCATCATGGAGATTTTGGTAATACACTTTATGTTCGCCCGGTCGGGAGGCTCGTCGGACACTGGGCGCGCTTGCTCTACGGTTCATATTCCTGTTACCTCCTCTTCCTGCGCTACCGCGGCCCGGGGTTGCAGTAGTTTCAGTCTGTTCTGACTCAGCAGGTGTCATGAGCGTCTCGTCTTCGTCAAATCGTAGCGTGAACATAGACGAGCTTTTTTCCGGTATGTCATCGATATTGCCGCCGAACCGCATCATCATTCCCCGATTCCCGCCAGCGCCGGTCGATTGCTTATTCGTCATTTCACGCATCCGGGCTCTTATATATACCTCTTTTTCAAAACTAATAATGCCTTTTTGTGGGAAGTAAGCATGTTGTGCTGCTCCCTCAAAATAACAACAGCATACGAACGTAATATATATTAAAATCAGTTTACTCATTTTTTAACTTTCGCTTTTCTTTCCTAAATTCTTATTAAAATCCCATTTCAGGCCAAGCATAAAATATTGTGTCAGCATCAGTTGCTGTGATTCCGAAAAACTATTGTCGTTAAAGGACCTGTTGGTGTTATTGAAGCTATTGAATACGTCAAAAGCTTTAACACTTAGTAATAATGACTCATCCTGTAATAACTTTCGCGTGAGTTCGAGATTCATATAAAACTGGGTAATCGGTTCTGGAAAGACTTTCGATTTTCCCGTATAACCATAATGCAATACCTGGGTAAGACTAAACTTAAACGGCAAAAAGTATTTTAGGTCTGCATTAGCAGCTGACCTAAAAGCTGTATTGTTCAGATCTTCTCGTAGGCTATTTACTTCATTATTGACTCCTATGCTTAAATTTAGATTGAAATTTACGTTTTTCGAATCTTCTTTATTCGCACTTATGCCCGCATTCGCATTAGTATTGTTGCTACGATTGAGTTCACCGTTGACGTATTCGTAGTTATTAGCGTATTGCAGGGATGTAAATGGGCCAAATTGGACAATGCCATTTAAAATAGGACGGGTATAGTTGGCGTGCACACGCCCGTTCCAGTTAATATGGTCCTGAATATTGACAAAGGATGTTGTTGTTCTTCCCTCCTCGTCGATAATCGATCGATTGACAATAGCATTTTTTGTAAAACCGCTCATCGCGTTGATATTAAAAGAAGATGCTTTCAACAAACTAAATTTATTAAAATTGAAGTTGATATTGTTGTTTGTTTCCCGCTTCAAGTCGGGGTTTCCGAGTTGTCGGTACAATTCATTAGTGGGTGGTTGTATCGGTTGTAATTGAGTGAAGCTCGGTACATTCGTATTGTTCTGATAACGTATAGTCAAGTTTTTATTATTGCTAATGCGGTAAGAAACATTAGCATTGAGATTGTTTTGCCAGAAGCTTCTGGAAAGTTCTACATCTCGATAGCTGTCAGCTAATTCTTGATAACGGTGGGTCATCCTGTTCGTTACATTGATGTTGAATTTTTCTGTATTAAAATTTAAGCTGAGATCAACGCCGTTATTTCGAGAATGGTTTTTCTCATTTTTTGAATATAAGCTATCCAATGTCATATCGGTTGTATGGGAGTCGATATCATACGCATTGGTCAATCCCGTGCGTGAATTGGTATTGAAGCTATACCCCAATGTAGCATTTAACTGTCGGGTAATAGGCTCACTGAGATTAAAGGATACGCCCATCCCGTTATTGGTGTTTTCTACAAGTCGCGTTTGATGAACAGACACATCTCTTTCGAAAACACCAAGACTGTCGTATAGATTTGTTTGTTCGTTTACCTGGTTCGTCGAGGTTGTATTGTCTATTCTCGTATTGAGGTGAAGGTTTAAACTTCGACCGTTTTTATGAAGCCGCCTGCGGTAGTCGACCTTCATGTCAAGGTCCTCTTTGTCGCTTTTACTGCTATTTCGGCTCTCAAATTCGTTGGCTATTACTGTACCATTACGAATAGTCGTGCTCTTTGAATTATTAGCGGATGTTTGCTGTCCTTTTCCGCCGTTCAGCTGTATATTTAAATTGCTTACAGAATCGATTCTATAACGGATTCGCGATCGTAAGGTATGCTGTTTGCTGTCGCTTTCAGAATCGGATTCCCTTGTTGTTTCCTGCGTATGGTTATCGTTTAATATCCGCATATTGTAGCTTGAGGATTCATTAGCCATACCATTATTGAGAAAGTTGTAACTAGATGTCAAATGTAGCTTTCTGTCGAGAAAATTGTTCTCATAGTTCAACCCTCCACTTTTATGTGTCGGACGACCAACAATTTGATTGTTCATGCGGATCCGGCTGGCATCACCACCGTTTGTCATGTTGTTCCAGTTTCCGGTGAATGCTAGGCGTTCAGACCTATTGAATTTAGCGGCAAATATATTGGCGTCAAAAAGACTTTCTGTACCGAGGCTGGCATTTGCGTTACCAAAGATACCTTGTCTAGCTTCTTCTTTTAGAACGACATTTACTGTTTGATAGCGTTCACCGTCATCTATGCCGGTAAGCTCGGCTTCATCAGACTTACGTTCGTATACTTGTACTTTATCAACTGCGTCTGCCCTAACGTTTCGGATAGCAATTTTAGGGTCGTAACCAAAAAATTCTTCTCCATCAATCAATACTTTGGAAACATTTTTGCCTTGTGCAGTGATTTCGCCGGAAGCCGATACTGTTAATCCAGGGAGCCTACGTAACAAATCTTCCAGTTTGGCGTTCTTTTCTGTTTCAAAGCTTCCCGCATCATATTCTATCGTGTCGCCTTTGATTTTAATAGGGATTTTCTGGTTAATTACAACTTCTTCTAGTAGATTAGATTGTGAGTTGAGACTAATACTTTTCAGGTCGATATGGTCATTTTTTATTTCTAGTGGCTGGCTAAGGATCTCGAATTTCGGATACGTAACGAGAAACAGGTATTCCCCCTTTTCTATTTTTTCCAGACTAAATTTCCCGTTTGGATCAGCCCGTGTAAAATACCGCATAATGGAATCTGTGTCCAAAAGGACTATAGAAGCGTTTTCCAGTGGTTTTTGGTCCGCTTCGTCTACAATTACACCTTGTACGGACTGTGCAAACAGGTAATGGCTGATCATGCACAGAAAAATAAGTATACACCTTTTCATTAATTAAAGCTAGTAACTCAAAGAAAAGAACAAAATAGATAAAATCATGTTAAATTGACACTTGTAATAGCTTTGATACAAAGAAGGCAAAAAAATAGCGTAGACTCTTTAATCCACGCTATTTCTGTTGATCAACGTCAAGCTAACTCAGCTGGGAGACTCTAATCGTATTGGTTTTTCCTTTTTGGTGTAAAGGAGTAGACGCTGTGTTGATGACAATTTCTCCTGGAGAAACGAGGTTAAGTTCCTTCAGTAAGCCGTTCACGTCTTGGATAGTGCCATCGGTACTTTCAAATTTACTATACACAAATACTTTTACACCCCATAGTAAACTAAGTTGATTGATTAAGTTCTTGTTGCCTGTAAAGACATATATATGCGCGTCGGGGCGATAGCTTGAAATTTCAAGTGCTGTATATCCCGAAGATGTCATAACAGCAAAAGCGGTTGCTTTGGTATTTTTGGCAAGGTGTATGGAAGACCCGCATATCGCGTCTGATATCTTTGTTTGTTCGGACAGAACGCTCTCTTTCGGACTGTAATAGGGGTAGGATGTGGCTTCCACTTGTGTAATGACTTTTGTCATCGTTTCGATAACAATTTCCGGGAACTCTCCGACGGAGGTTTCCCCACTCAACATCACTGCATCAGCACCGTCTAATACGGAATTGGCGACATCGTTGACTTCTGCGCGCGTAGGACGAGGTGTTGTAATCATACTTTCCAGCATCTGCGTGGCGATAATTACAGGTCTAGAAAGATCGCGACATTTTTGTACGATCATTTTTTGTAAACCGGGAACGACTTCCATTGGCATCTCGACACCCAAGTCGCCACGTGCTACCATAATCGCATCAGTTGCTTCTATAATGGCATCGATATTATCAATGGCTTCTGGTTTTTCAATTTTAGCAATCACTAATGCATGGCTTCCTTTCGACTTGATGATTTCCTTACATTGGTGGATATCTTCTGCCGAACGTACAAAGGACATAGCAATCCAATCTGCTCCGTTATCTAAAGCAAAGTTGAGGTTGTCCAGATCTTCTTCCGTAAGAGAGGGGATGGAAACTTTTGTATTGGGAAGATTGACACCTTTGCGGGAAGTCAATACGCCACCATGTACCACTTGGCATTTTACTGTATCTTTGTGGTTCGTACTGATAACCCTCAATTGTAGCTTTCCATCATCCAATAAGATGATTTCATTCTCCTTAACATCATTCGGGAAATTTTCGTACGTGATATATATGCGCGCTTCGTCGCCAATGAGCTCTTTGGTTGTAATCTCGACCTGCGAACCATTGATTAAAATAGCTCCTCCCTCTTTCATTTTCCCAATACGAATTTTCGGACCCTGAAGATCCGCCAAAATTCCTACGTTAAAAGGATGTTCATTGTTAATTTCTTGAATAGTTTTAATCACTTTGAGGTGGTCGTCTTGGCTGCCGTGAGAGAAATTAAGGCGACAGACATCCACACCTTTTGCAATCATGTTCGTCAATATGGTCTTATCTGACGATGCCGGACCTAGTGTGGCAACAATTTTTGTCCTTTTTTGAATCTTATTCATTTACAGTGTTTTATTTATGTGTATTTTATTCTTTTAAGAAGTAAAACAGTATAGTGCAAAAATAGCAATCTGTTTAATAAGTTAGGTTTAAGAAAGTGTAAAATTTACACTTTGCGTTATTTTAAAACGCTAAAATATAAGATTTTCTTTGGATTTCAATGATGCGGGGTCTAACTTTTTAGCTAGAATGACTTCATTGATGTCCTTTATTTCGGTTAACAATGTGCGGAGGTCGTCTCGGTCTATATAATGTTTTATAATTAAAAAGTAGTCAAAATTTGGAAGTTCGGGGAGAAGAAAAGTGCCCTCTAAACTACGGTTGCTTATGATGTAGAATTCGAATTCAAAATTGTTGTCACAATAGCGATAGATTGTGAAATAGTGTTTTAGCAGCTTCTTTTGTTTATTTTTTTCATACACGATATGGTAATCCATCTCATCTCGCTCTTTTTCTTTTGCATATCCTTTGTGATCCACATAATCTTCTTTTCCACGCTCAAACGCCAGGCCAGCATGTTTGTAAAGAAAATGACATAGTCTGTAGTCGCGTAATGGTGAACTGATGCCAATCAATACGAAATCGAGCTCGATATCGAAATCGAGATCAAGTGTCAAATGTTTTTTAGTTATGCTCACAGTTTTCGAAATTAGGAAAAAATCGCCTGTAAAGTATATTTCTACCTATTTTTATGGTTAAAAACACCTGTTGGTTTCAAAGTTTTTGGTATAAACAAAAAAAAATGTTAATATTGGATACGCTCTGTATGGTAATGGTAGCGGTTTTTAGACAGGTTAGAGAGTCAGGACGTTCTTCTTTCCCACCATCAAGTCAAAAAAGGGTTTGATATTTGGGGAAATTTATTTTTCTTTGCACAGATTTATTAAACAATTAAATTATAAAATCATGTCAGATATCGCATCAAGAGTAAAAGCAATTATCGTTGAAAAGTTAGGTGTAGACGAAGCAGAAGTAACACCAGAGGCTTCATTCACGAATGATTTAGGTGCAGACTCACTTGACACAGTTGAGTTGATCATGGAATTCGAAAAAGAATTTAACGTGGCTATTCCAGATGATCAAGCTGAAAACATCAGTACAGTAGGTCAAGCTATCTCTTATTTAGAAAAGAACGTTAATAACTAATTTATTAGGCCAAACATATTTAATGGAGCTTAAAAGAGTAGTTGTAACAGGGTTAGGTGCCCTTACACCTTTAGGAAATGATGTCTCAAGTTATTGGGACGGATTGCTTAATGGTGTGAGTGGCGCTGCTCCTATTACGCATTTCGATGCATCAAAATTTAAGACCCAATTCGCTTGTGAAGTGAAGGGATTTGATCCACATAACCATATGGATCGTAAAGAGGCTCGCAAGGTCGATCCTTTCGTTCAGTATGCTATCGCCTCTACAGATGAAGCTGTAAAGGATGCTGGATTAGAATTCGATAACTTAGACAGAAACCGGATAGGTGTTATTTGGGGGGCTGGTATTGGTGGTTTGACTACTTTTACTGAAGAAGTGGCAAATTTTGTCAGAGGTGATGGAACACCCCGTTTCAATCCTTTCTTTATCCCAAAAATGCTTATCGATATTGCTCCTGGTCATATTTCTATGCGTTATGGTTTGCACGGGCCAAATTTTTCGGCAGTTTCTGCCTGCGCGTCTGCTACAAATGCGATGATTGATGCCTTTAACTATATTCGGTTAGGTAAAGCTGATGTTATTATCACTGGTGGTTCAGAAGCGACGGTAAACGAAGCCGGTATAGGTGGATTTAATGCAATGCACGCATTATCTACCCGCAATGACGACCCTAAAACCGCATCTCGTCCTTTTGATAAGGATCGTGACGGTTTTGTTTCGGGTGAAGGTTCGGGAGCTATTATCCTAGAAAGTTTGGAGCATGCGCTGGCGCGTGGAGCCAAGATTTACGCTGAAGTTGCGGGAGGTGGTATGAGTGCAGATGCACATCATATTACCGCATCTCATCCCGAGGGGTTGGGTGCTAAATTGGCGATGAATATGGCCATTACGGATTCAGGACTTGCGTATTCAGATATTGATTATATCAATCTTCACGGTACATCTACACCGGTTGGGGATATCAGTGAGCCAAAGGCTATTATCGGGTTATTTGGCGAGCATGCGTATAAGATGAACCTCAGCTCTACAAAGTCAATGACAGGGCACCTATTGGGAGCAGCAGGAGCAATAGAAGCTATGGCTTCCATCTTGTCCGTTAAACATGATATTGTACCGCCTACTATTAATCATTTTACGGATGACCCAGAGATTGATAATAATCTAAACTTTACTTTTAATAAGGCTCAGAAACGGGAAGTAAATGCTGCATTGAGTAATACATTCGGTTTCGGCGGTCATAATGCATCCATTATTGTAAAGAAATACCACTCTTAATATTTTATATTAAGAAAAAGGGGATTATTGAGATACAAATAATAGGTGGTTTCGAAGAGAGACTGCCTATTACTTATTTATATCATAGACTTAATGCCTTTCTTGAGGATATACTATTTATACTTTTCTCCGCATAGAGCTTACGTTCGTAAACTGAAGAATATCCTTGGATTTGTTCCGGGGAATATCAAGTTATATCAAATGGCGTTTCGCCATAAGTCTGTTGCAACCACCATTAAGGACGGTGTAAAGAATAGTAACGAGAGGCTTGAGTTTTTGGGGGATGCTGTATTGGGTTCTGTCGTCGCGGAGCTGTTATTTAAGTTGTACCCTTATAAAGGTGAAGGATTTTTGACGGAACTTCGCTCGAAAATTGTTAGTCGTGCCAATCTGAATCAACTATCCCATAAGCTGGGTTTTAATGAGTTGATAGAATACGATGCCCGTATGATAAGCTATCCGAACAAGCAGGGATCTCTGCTTGGGGACGCTTTTGAAGCTGTTGTTGGTGCCGTATATATGGATAGGGGATATGCATTCACTCGGGAATTTCTGTTAATGCGGATTATCAAACCCCATGTTGATATTCAGATGTTGGAAATTACCGAAACTAATTTTAAGAGTCGTCTTATTGAATGGTGTCAACATTTTGGAAAGGATATTCAGTTTGTACCGGTCGAGAATCCACCAGGCGAATCGTCTAAACTGTTTACAATGAAAGTTGTTATAGATGGCGAGATACAGGGTGTCGGAAAGGATTTTAATAAGAAAAGTGCTGAAAAGCTGGCCGCAGAAAAGGCTTGTGAGGAGTTGAAAGTGTTTGGCATGGAAGAACTTTCCCGTTAATTCCCTTTTTTATTACCTTTGCCATATGGCAAATATCAAACCTTCATTAGCTAAAGGCACGCGCGATTTCTCTCCTCGGGAAATGGAAAAGCGAAATTATATATTCAATACTTTAAGGACTGTCTTTAAAAAATTTGGTTACAATGAGATTCAAACCCCCTCGTTCGAGAATTTATCTACTTTAACAGGAAAATACGGTGAAGAGGGAGATAAATTAATTTTTAAGATACTCAACTCCGGGGATTATCTAGCTAAAGCGCCAGCAGCGTTCTTAAGCGAAAAATTGTCCAATAAGCTACTTTCTCATATTTCAGAAAAAGCACTCCGTTATGATTTGACCGTGCCTTTCGCTCGATACGTTGTCATGCATCAACATGAGATTGTCCTGCCCTTTAAACGTTTTCAGATACAACCTGTGTGGCGTGCGGATAGGCCGCAACGGGGGCGATATAGAGAATTTTATCAATGTGATGTTGACGTAGTAGGATCTTCCTCATTGCTTAACGAAGCAGAATTTATACTGATTTATCGAGAGGCCTTAGCGGCTTTAGGCTTGAACGATTTTACTATAAAGATTAATAACCGTAAGGTTTTATCGGGTATCGCGGAAGTGATAGGAAAACCTGAGTTGATTGTTGATATGACTGTGGCTATCGACAAATTAGATAAAATTGGGCTGGATGGTGTAAACAGTGAGCTGTTGGGACGTGGGTTTACGGAAACAGATCTCGATTTATTGAAGCCCATCATTCTGCTTGATGGTTCCAATGATGAAAAACTAATGTCTTTAAAAGAGATATTATCTGCTTCTTCCATTGGACTGCAAGGTGTCGCAGAAATAGAGGAGGTCTTCCGTTATCTGAAGGATTTCGGGGTAGAACGATTGTTGGATAATAGTATAGAAGTGGATATAACCCTCGCACGTGGTTTAAACTACTACACTGGTTGTATTTTTGAAGTAAAGACAAATGAGGTCTCAATGGGGAGTATCGGAGGTGGAGGTCGGTACGATGACTTAACTGGAATGTTCGGATTAAAAGGTCTTACGGGTGTGGGCATTTCATTTGGTGCTGACCGCATTTACGATGTGTTGGAAGAGTTGGAACTTTTTCCAGCTTCTTCTGCTTCCTCAACACAAGTACTTATTACAAATTTTGGCGAAGAAACGTATGCGCATGCACTTCCTTTGTTATTCAATTTAAGAAAAGCCGGAGTGGCTGCTGAGCTTTATCCTGCTTCGACGAAGTTGAAGAAACAAATGGGATATGCGGATGGCAAACAAATTCCTTATGTATTGCTGGTTGGGGAAGAGGAGATGGCATCCGGTGCGTATTCACTGAAGGACATGGCATCGGGTGAGCAACAAAAAATTTCATATGAGGAATTGATTGCTTTTTTGACAAAAAACACCTTTTCCTGCTGAAATATTGCCCGAAATATCGTTATAAATGATTAGATTTGTAGTCGGATTAGTTAAGAAATTCAATACTTCAAAATGAGTTCAACACCTATAACAAAAGAAACATACTTAGAATGGTATAAGTCCATGTTACTTATGCGTAAATTCGAGGAGAAAGCAGGTCAATTATACGGTCAGCAAAAAATTCGCGGATTTTGTCACCTTTATATTGGTCAGGAAGCGGTTATGGCAGGCACTATTTCTGCTACTAGACCCGAGGATTCCGTTATAACATCTTACCGTGACCATGCGCATGCTTTAGCAAAAGGTATGTCTGCTAAAGAATGTATGGCAGAGCTTTTTGGAAAAGTGACAGGTTGCTCTAAAGGTAAGGGTGGCTCCATGCACTTTTTCTCGAAAGAACATAAAATGATGGGTGGTCACGGAATCGTTGGTGGACAGATCCCATTGGGAGCAGGTATTGCTTTTGCGGAACAGTATTTGGGAAATGATAATGTCAATGTATGTTTTATGGGTGATGGTGCTGTTCGCCAGGGAGCTTTAAATGAGGCCTTCAACATGGCGATGTTGTGGAAATTGCCGGTTATTTTTGTTTGTGAGAACAACGGGTATGCGATGGGTACCTCCGTGCAGCGTACCACGAACATGGTGGATATTTATAAAATGGGACACGCATTTGATATGCCGAGTGCGCCTGTTGATGGAATGGATCCTGTAGCCGTACATAATGCTATGGATGAGGCTGTTCAACGTGCTCGTGCAGGCGAAGGCCCAACTTTCTTAGAAATCCGTACTTACCGCTATAAAGGACATTCTATGTCAGATCCCGCTAAATACCGTACAAAAGAAGAGTTAGAGGAGTATAAAGGGAAAGATCCTTTGATTACCACTAAAGCGGCTATTATGGAAAATAAATATGCAGATGAGGCTTGGTTTAAAGAGGTAGAAGCTGAAGTGAAAAAGGTGATCGACGAGGCTGTGAAGTTCGCAGAAGAGTCTCCGTATCCAGATCCTTCAGCCATCTATGAAGATGTGTATGTGCAAGAGGACTACCCTTTCATAAAGGAATGATTTAGCGAATTACTTTAACTTAAAGATACAATCTACTATACGATATGGCTGAAGTAGTAAAAATGCCGAAAATGAGCGACACCATGACCGAAGGTGTAATCGCAAAATGGCACAAAAAAGTCGGTGATAAAGTAAACTCAGGTGACCTAATTGCCGAAGTTGAAACAGATAAGGCAACAATGGATTTTGAATCTTATCAAGAGGGAACATTGTTGTACATAGGCCCAAAAGAAGGCGAGGCGGTAGCAGTTGACGCTGTAATTGCCGTTTTGGGGGAAGAAGGAGAAGATTATAAAAGCTTATTAGAAGGGGACAGTTCTGCCTCTAAAGAAGAAGAGAATAAAGAAGAGGCGTCCTCCAATACAGAAGAGCCTGCTTCGGATGATGTGGACGAAGATTCACCATCCGTTTCTGCAGAAGACTTAGGTTGTACGGTTATCACGATGCCACTATTGAGCGACACGATGACCGAAGGGGTAATCGCACAATGGAATTTTAAAGTAGGAGATGCTATCAAGTCTGACGATGCTATTGCAGATGTGGAAACAGACAAGGCGACGATGGAAGTTACTGCCTATGCAGAGGGGACATTGCTATACATTGGAGTAGAGGCGGGACAAGCAGCGAAAGTGAATGATATTATTGCTATTGTCGGTCCAGAGGGAACAGATGTGAAGCCTTTGCTTAAGCAACAACCCAGCTCTTCTGGTAAAGTTGCTAAATCGGAAGAAGCTAAGCAGGAAAGCAAGGAAACAAAAGAAGAAGCGTCTGGTTCGACAGCCTCTGCTTCTAACGCGTCGGACGATTCGCGCGTCAAAGCATCTCCTTTAGCTCGCAAAATAGCAAAGGAAAAAGGTATTAATTTAAATGATATAGAAGGTTCTGCTGAGGGTGGACGGATTGTGAAGAAAGATGTAGAGACCTTTGTTCCAAAAGCAAAGGAACAGCCTTCGGCACCTGCATCTGCAGCTACGGAGTCCAAAACGATATCTTTACCACAGTATATTGGAGAAGAAAAATATACGGAGCAAAAAGTGTCGCAAATGCGCAAGACCATTGCTCGGCGGTTATCAGAATCTCTATTCACAGCTCCGCATTTCTATTTGACCATTTCCGTAGATATGGATAATGCTATCGAAGCCCGTGGTCAAATTAATGCAGTAGCACCGGTAAAAGTTTCTTTCAACGACATCGTTATTAAGGCAGTTGCTGTAGCGTTGAAACAGCACCCTGCGGTAAATTCGTCATGGCAAGGGGATACCATTCGTTTTAATGAACACGTAAATGTTGGCGTAGCAATGGCTGTAGAAGATGGCCTATTGGTGCCAGTTGTGCGCTTTGCTGATGGTAAATCGTTATCTCATATATCTGCAGAAGTGAAAGAATATGGTCAGAAAGCGAAAGCTAAGAAATTGCAACCATCAGATTGGGAAGGTTCAACGTTCACGGTTTCCAATTTAGGTATGTTTGGAATTGACGAATTCACATCCATTATCAATTCACCTGATGGTGCTATCTTGTCTGTAGGGGCTATTCAGCAGGTTCCAGTAGTCAAAGATGGTGCTGTCGTACCGGGTAACATCATGAAGTTAACTTTAGGTTGTGACCACCGGGTGGTTGATGGTGCTACGGGAGCAGCATTTCTACAAACATTGAAAGGACTATTGGAAGCGCCAATCAGGCTTTTAGCGTAAAGCGCAGGTATTTTCATAATAGAATTAAAAAGGACATCCATAGACAGATGTCCTTTTTGTATAAATGATAGAGAATAATCCTTGATTTTTCTCTTAATAAATATTAATTTGGAACGGTAGCATGTATTTAATTTAAACCGTAATATATTTGAGAGGCAGTTCAGTGAGTATACATTTTTTGAAGATCTTAATTATCAGTTTATTGTCCGGCTTGATGTCTTGTTCTTCGCCGGAAGCGAAACAACAGAAAATAGAACAGAAACAGCAAAAGCAACAAGAGAAAGACAGTATTGCGCTCGTATACAATCCAGCAGATGCAGATCACGAGTTAGACGACTTTATGCAAAACCTACATCGGAAATCGGCTTTTAACGGGAATGTGTTGATTGCTAAAAAAGGGAAAATAATTTATCAAAATGCATTTGGATGGGCGGACTATCTCCATAAGGATAGCCTAAAGATTACGTCTAAATTTGAGTTGGCTTCGGTTTCCAAACCATTAACTGCATTAGGTATATTGAAATTAGTGGAAGAGGAGAAATTGCAATTGGATCAAACGGTGAATGATTTCTTTCACGATTTTCCATATCCGAACATCACTATACAAATGCTATTGAGCCATCGTAGTGGTCTGCCGAATTATATTTATTTTTCTGAGGAAGCGTGGAAAGACCGAAAAAAAGCGATGAGCAATATGGACGCGATGGATCTATTGATAGAACATAAGCCTACGCGGTATGGAGCTCCTGATGGACGTTTCCATTATAATAATTCCAACTACATGGTGTTGGCCTCGATTATCGAAAAAGTGACAGGGCAGGATTTTGCAATATACATGAAAGAATCAATTTTTGATCCAGCAGGCATGAAAAACACGGCTGTGTTGTCAAAAGCAGTATACGATAAAATTCCGACGGATGTTATTGGTCATGATAGGGTGTGGAGAAGATCGGTCGTACAAAATTATCTGGATGGTCCTGTTGGAGATAAAGGGATCTACAGTACCGTACAGGATTTATTTTTATTGGACATTGCATTAAAAGATGGACGGATTATTGGCGAATCCATGCTAGATTCTGCTTATGCACCCCGTAGCGATGCAAGACGCAGTCTTTTTAGCTATGGCTATGGCTGGCGAACGTTTTCACCTGAAGAAGCTCAGATTGTTTATCATACAGGATGGTGGCACGGATTTCGCAATCTATATGTCAGGGATCTGACTAATGATATAACGATTGTACTGTTGTCCAATATGGTAAATGGTAGTTTGGTAAAACTAGACGACTTATATAAAATTTTGAAAATGCCTGTTTTACGGCAAAACGCTTATAATGCAAATGGTGATTTCATTGTCAACTAACTTATGTTCAATTTATGAAGAAGACACTTATTGTTGGTGCAAGCACTAACCCCGCTCGGTATGCTTATTTGGTGGCAAATAAGTTGGTTCGCAAAGGATACCCGATTGTGAATGTAGGAAGAAAAGAAGGTAAGGTAGCAGGAATACCGATAGAAACAACGGGTACTATTCACACGGACATTGATACGATTACACTGTATGTTGGCCCGCAGAATCAATCCGTATATTATGATTATATCTTGCAGACCAAACCAAAACGGGTTATTTTTAATCCCGGTACAGAGAATGAGGAACTTAAGCAGAAACTCGAAGAAGCCGGAATTGAAGCGGTGGAAGCTTGTACGCTTGTAATGCTGAATACAGAGCAGTATTGATTAATCCATAACCGAATTATTAATCAATAACAGCACTTTATTAAATGAGATATTAAGTGTAGTTATATGCTTGAAATTGCTGCGCGAGGTTTATACCCCAAGAGGGGTGTCGTATCGGACGAAATATATTAACATAAGCTAAAGAAAATAAGGTAGTGTTAACTGCATACGTAAACGGTGCAATTTCGCAAAAAAATAATTCCCTAACTATTTGATACTTATAAAATTCTTTCTACCTTTGCAATCCCTTTGTGGGGAAAGTATGTCTTGAGCGAAGCCCTACTGCTTCGATGGACGATTAATTAATTTATTTATAAGATGTCAGGAATTATTGGTAAAAAAGTAGGAATGACCAGCCTGTTCGATGCGGAAGGGAAAAACATCCCTTGTACAGTAATTGAGGCTGGGCCGTGCGTGGTAACGCAGATACGTACGGTAGAAAAGGATGGCTACTCGGCTGTTCAACTTGGCTATGATGATGCCAAAGAAAAGAACACGACAGCTCCTTTAAAAGGACACTTTGCAAAAGCAGGGGTTAGTCCTAAGCGTAAGCTAGTTGAATTCAAGCATTTTGAGGATGAGAAACAACTAGGTGAAACAGTGGATGTCACTATTTTTGAAGAAGGCGAGTATGTGGATGTAGTCGGTACTTCCAAAGGTAAGGGCTTTCAAGGTGTGATGAAGCGTCACGGATTTGGCGGTGTAGGTGGTGCGACTCACGGTCAGCACAACAGATTACGTGCTCCGGGTTCATTAGGCGCAGCTTCTTGGCCTTCTCGCGTATTCAAAGGAAAACGCATGGCTGGTCGTACGGGTGGAGAAAGAGTGAAGATTCAGAACTTACAGGTTTTGAAAGTTTACCCTGAACAAAACCTAATTGTTGTTAATGGTTCCGTTCCAGGAGCTAAAGGTTCTTATGTAATCGTAGACAAATAGTAGAGAGATGGAAGTTAATGTATTAAATTTATCAGGTAAAGAAACAGGTGCCAAGGTGCAGCTTCCTGAGTCCGTATTCGGTGTAGAGCCAAACGACCATGCGATCTATTTGGATGTGAAACAATACCTAGCGAACCAACGCCAAGGAACACACAAATCTAAACAACGTAACGAAATCGCAGGTTCTACTCGTAAATTACACAAACAAAAAGGTACTGGTGGTGCCCGTGCTGGTTCTATCAAATCTCCATTGTTTAACGGTGGTGGTCGTGTATTTGGCCCGCAACCCCGCGACTATTCGTTCAAATTGAATAAAAAGTTGAAGCAGGTGGCGCGCAAATCTGCATTGAGCTACAAAGCTAAAGAGAACAACATATTGGTATTGGATGAAGTAAACTTCGATGCAATCAAAACCAAGAGCTATGTGTCGTTCATCAATGCATTGAACTGTGCCGATGAGAAGACACTTCTCGTATTGCCAACAGAAAACAAGAACGTTTATTTATCAAGCAGAAACTTGAAAAAAACAAAAGTTATCATTGCTGCGGAATTAAATACTTATGATGTATTGAACGCTACTAAACTTTTGTTGACGACAGATTCTGTTAAAACTTTGGAGGAAGCATTCGCTAAGTAATATGGAGATTATCAAAAAACCTATCTTAACTGAGAAAGCTTCGTTATTGACGGAGAAATTAAACCGTTACGCTTTCAAGGTTGATCACAGAGCTAATAAAATACAGATCAAACAAGCTGTTGAAGAAATGTTCGGTGTGACTGTTTTGGCGGTCAACACAGCGGTTGTTGCCGGTAAAGCAAAAAGCCGTTACACAAAAGCAGGTTTTGTATCCGGAAGGGCTCCTAAATATAAAAAAGCCATCATCACAGTGAAAGATGGTGAAACTATTGACTTTTACACTACACTATAATAAAAAATGGCAGTTAAAAGATTCAAACCGGTTACCCCTGGTACTCGCTTTAGAGTAGGTGCTGACTACTCGGACGTTACAACTAACGTTCCGGAGAAATCATTAGTAGTTGGTATCGTTAAGAAATCAGGCGGTCGTAATAAGTCCGGTAAAATGACTATGCGTTATCTCGGTGGGGGACATAAAAAAGTATACCGATTAATTGATTTCAAACGCGATAAAAAAGATATCCCTGCAAAAGTAGCTACCATTGAGTACGATCCAAATCGTACCGCGCGTATTGCATTATTGCATTATGCTGATGGTGAAAAACGTTACATCATTGCTCCGGCTGGATTAACAGTTGGCCAAACGATAGTAGCAGGTGATAAAGTAGCCCCAGAAATAGGCAATACGTTGCCGCTAGCAAATATCCCACTCGGTTCAATTATCCATAATATTGAGTTGAATCCTGGGCAAGGAGGTTCAATTGCTCGTTCGGCTGGTACGTATGCGCAGTTATCTGCCCGCGATGGGAAGTATGCCATCATTAAATTACCTTCAGGCGAGACACGTATGATCTTGTCGACATGTGTTGCGACAATCGGTTCTGTATCGAACGCGGAAAAAGCAAACCAAGTATTGGGTAAAGCGGGTCGCAAACGTCATTTGGGACGTCGTCCTCGCGTACGTGGTGTGGCAATGAACCCGGTCGATCACCCGATGGGTGGTGGTGAAGGCCGTTCTTCAGGAGGTCACCCTCGCTCGCGTACAGGTGTGTTGGCTAAAGGCTTCAAAACACGCTCTAAGAAGAAAATATCGAATCGTTACATCATTGAGAGAAGGAAAAAATAATGGCTCGTTCAATTAAAAAAGGTCCTTATATCGATCACAACTTAGAAAGAAAAGTTCTTTCTATGAATGAAACAAACAAGAAATCAGTAATCAAAACATGGTCTCGCAGATCTATGATTTCACCTGATTTTGTTGGTCATACCTTCGCAGTGCACAACGGGAATAAATTCATCCCTGTTTATGTAACGGAAAATATGGTTGGTCACAAGCTTGGTGAATTCGCGCCTACGCGTACATTCAAAGGCCACGCAGAAAAGAAAAAATAATTAGGTAATGGAAGCAACAAAAAAACTCAAAAAATCTGTCTTAATCAGGCAGCGCAAGGAGCAGGAAAAAGCTCAAGTAGGAGGAGCTTCTACTGCCAAGTTATTGAACTGCCCTACTTCACCGCGTAAAATGCGTTTAGTGGTAGATCTTATCCGTGGCGAAAAAGTGGAAGCGGCCCTTTACATCTTGAAACATTCTGGAAAAGAAGCTGCAGCTCGTGTTGAGAAATTATTATTATCAGCTATCAAGAATTGGGAAGCAAAGAATGAAGGAGCTTCGTTGGAAGACAGCGCTTTGTATGTGAAAGAAATACAAGTAGGGGGCGGTCGTCAATTGAAGAGATTACGTCCAGCTCCACAAGGCCGTGGTTATAGAATTCGTAAACGTTCAAACCATGTAACTTTGGTAGTAGATAGTTTAAATAACGTAAACAGCTAATTTATTATAAGAATGGGACAAAAAGCAAATCCAATAGGTAGCAGATTAGGTATCATCAAAGGATGGGATTCTAATTGGTTCGGAGGCAACAACTATTCTGATAAGTTAGTTGAAGACGAAAAGATCAGAAAATATCTTTCTGTACGTATCGCAAAAGGCGGCGTAGCAAAGGTTGTTATTGAAAGAACTTTGAAACGCATCACGGTTACAATCCATACGGCTAGACCAGGAATCGTTATCGGTAAGGGTGGTCAAGAAGTTGACAAGATTAAAGAAGAGTTGAAGAAATTGACGAAGAAAGACGTTCAGATCAACATTTTTGAAATCAAACGCCCTGAACTTGATGCAAAATTGGTAGCAGAAGGTATTGCTAAGCAACTAGAAGCACGTATTTCATTCCGTCGTGCAATGAAAACGGCGATTGCGTCAACCATGCGCATGGGTGCAGAGGGCATCAAGGTGATGTGTTCAGGTCGTTTGGGCGGTGCTGAAATGGCTCGTACCGAACAATATAAGGAAGGAAGAACACCTTTGCACACATTCCGTGCCGATATCGACTATGCATTAGCAGAAGCGTTGACAACTTACGGTAAGATTGGCGTGAAGGTCTGGATCTGTAAAGGTGAGGTTTACGGTAAGCGTGACTTATCTCCTAACATCGGACAAACGTCAAACACGAAAACCCGTGGTGGAAACGAAGGTGGTGGCGATCGTCGTGACAACCGAAAAGGTGGTGGACGTGGTGGAAATCGTGGTGGAAGTAATCGTGGCGGAAACCGTGGTGGTTCAAACAGAGGATAATTAATTAATAGATTAAAACAAATATCCGCCAGCTGGTGGATTAAATAAAATACGAACATGTTACAGCCAAAAAGAACGAAGTTCAGGAAGATGCAGAAAGGCCGTATGAAAGGTAACGCTTCTCGTGGAGCGGAGTTAGCTTTCGGTTCTTTCGGTATCAAGTCAATGGAGCCAGCATGGATTACTAGCCGTCAAATTGAGGCTGCACGTATCGCCGTAACACGTTACATGAAACGTGAAGGTCAAGTGTGGATCCGTATTTTCCCTGACAAACCCGTTACTAAAAAACCAGCGGAGGTACGTATGGGTAAAGGTAAGGGAGCTCCGGAATACTGGGTAGCCGTAGTGCGTCCAGGCCGTATGTTATTTGAAGCCGAGGGTGTGCCTTTGGAGATTGCCAAAGAAGCATTACGTTTAGCCGCTCAAAAATTGCCGGTTCAAACAAAGTTTGTTATACGTAGAGACTACGCAGAAGCATAAAACGTTGGTAATGTCAATTGGTTTGGATTTTGTGGCCGTTACCCACAAGATACACATGAAGCTGATTGATAACCCACACAACACTGAAAGAAAATGAAGAATTCAGAAATTACCGAATTATCACAAGAGGAACTTACAGCTCGTCTCGGACAAGAGAAGACTGCTCTTAACAAGTTGAAATTTGCACATGCTGTTTCTGCTATTGAGAACCCTAATGCGATCAAAGCAGCGCGCAAAACTATCGCTCGTATCTCGACAGAGATTTCAAAACGTAGAATTGCTGCGGAATCCAAAACAGCCGCTGAGGCATAAATGTAAAGTCGAAAAATGGAAAGAAATTTAAGAAAAACAAGAATCGGCTTGGTAGTTAGCAACAAAATGGACAAATCTATCGTAGTAGCTGTTGAACGTAAAGTAAAACATCCTATCTATGGTAAGTTCGTAAAAAAAACTACTAAATTTAAGGCTCATGACGAAACAAATACCTGCGGTATCGGCGATACGGTATTAATCATGGAAACTCGTCCGCTGAGTAAAACAAAGAACTGGAGATTGGTTGAAATATTAGAAAGGGCTAAATAATGGTACAACAGGAATCAAGATTAACTGTAGCCGACAACTCTGGCGCTAAAGAAGTTTTAGTAATCCGTGTGTTAGGTGGTACAGGGAAGCGTTATGCATCCATCGGTGATAAAATTGTTGTTACCGTGAAAAGCGCTTTGCCTTCAGGAAACGTGAAGAAAGGAACCGTTTCTAAAGCAGTAGTCGTACGTACAAAAAAAGAAATCCGTCGTAAAGATGGCTCTTACATTCGTTTCGATGACAATGCTGCTGTATTGTTAAATAATAATGATGAACCACGTGGAACACGTATCTTCGGCCCAGTAGCTCGGGAATTACGTGAGAAGCAGTTCATGAAGATTGTATCACTAGCACCGGAGGTTTTATAATTATGGCACAGAATAAAAAAACAACTACGCACAAAATCAAAATCAAAGCTGGAGATTTAGTGAAAGTTATCGCCGGTAACGCTAAAGGTGTTCAGGGAAAAGTTCTAGAGGTTATAAAGGAAACTAACAGAGCTGTTGTAGAAGGCGCTAATATTGTAAAAAAGCATACGAAGCCTAGTGCAGCTAACCCTAACGGTGGTATCATTGAGAAAGAAGCTGCTATCCACATCTCTAATTTAGCACTGATCGACCCTAAAACAGGTGAACCTACCCGTATCGGTCGTCGTGTGAATGCAGATGGCAAAATTGTTCGTTACGCAAAAAAATCAGGGGAGGAAATTAAATAATGACTTACGTACCAAGATTAAAAGCGAAATACGCGGATGAAATCCGTACAGCGCTAAAGGAAAAGTTCCAGTATAAAAGCGTTATGCAAGTTCCGAAGCTGGAGAAGATTGTTGTATCGCAAGGTATCGGCGCTGCTACTGCTGATAAAAAATTGATTGATAACGCTGTGGCTGAGTTAACGTTAATTACTGGTCAGCAAGCTGTTTCTACAAAATCAAAGAAGGATATTTCTAACTTTAAATTGCGTAAAGGAATGCCTATTGGCGCACGTGTAACATTGCGCGACAACAATATGTTCGAGTTCCTTGACCGTTTGGTGTCTGTATCCTTACCTCGTATCCGCGATTTCCGTGGTATCAACGAGAAAGGTTTTGACGGAAGAGGTAACTATAATTTAGGTATCACCGAGCAGATTATCTTTCCTGAGATCAACATTGACAAAATCAATAAGATCCAAGGTATGGATATCACTTTTGTAACTTCTGCTGACAATGATGTGGAAGCTTTGGAGTTACTGAAACAATTCGGTTTACCGTTCAAAAATCAAAACTCAAACAACAATGGCTAAAGAAGGAATAAAAGCACGCGAAATCAAGCGTCAGAAATTGGTAGCTAAATATGCAGAGAAACGTGCGGCTTTAAAAGCAGCAGGAGACTATGCCGCTTTAGATAAATTGCCTAAGAATGCTTCGCCGGTACGTTTGCACAACCGTTGTAAATTGACTGGACGTCCGAAAGGATATATGCGTCAATTTGGCATCTCTCGTGTAACTTTCCGTGAGATGGCATTGGACGGTAAAATTCCAGGGGTGAAAAAAGCTTCTTGGTAATCAGGAAAAAAACATTTACTTTTGCCCGGGCAAATCCGATTTGGGTTTGTCGGGTTTTTTCATTGAAATAATTTGCCTTACAAAGGAAATGAAGCTTGCATGAACTAGTATTTTGTTTTTAATGACAGTTCATGCAGGTTTATTTTTGAAAATTTTGTTAACAGACAATAGGTCTTTGGCTTCGATTAAGTCATGGAAACCATTGTCATAATTTTAATCATATAATGAATACAGATCCAATAGCGGATTACCTTACACGAGTAAGGAATGCCATTAAGGCCAACCACAGGGTTGTTGAAATTCCTGCATCGAACCTTAAAAAAGAGATTACCAAAGTTCTTTTTGATAAAGGTTACATTGCTAATTACAAATTCGATGAAAACGGACCTCAAGGTAGCATCAAAATAGCTTTGAAGTACCATCCAATTAGCAAAATTCCGGCTATTCGCACATTGACACGTGTGAGTAAACCTGGTTTAAGAAAGTATGCAGGTGTTGAAAACATGCCTCGCGTTTTGAACGGCTTGGGTATTGCTGTCTTGTCTACATCTAAAGGTGTGATGACAGATAAAGAAGCCCGTCTGCAAAACGTAGGTGGTGAGGTTTTATGTTACGTTTATTAATCTAGGTAAAAACACAAAGAAATGTCAAGAATTGGAAAAGCGCCTATCGCTATTCCTTCGGGAGTAACGATTACTGTATCAGAGAAAAATCTGGTAACAGTAAAAGGACCAAAAGGCGAATTAACGCAACAGGTAGACAGCGACATCACCGTTAAACAAGAAGACGGTCAGATTGTAGTTACACGCCCTACCGAACAAAAAAGACACAAATCATTACATGGTTTGTACCGTGCCTTAATCAATAATATGGTTTTAGGCGTTACTGAAGGATACAAGACTACACAAGAACTAGTCGGTGTAGGTTACCGTGCAACAAGTACAGGTAATACATTGGAGTTAGCCTTAGGTTTCTCTCACCCGATTGTTTTTATATTGCCAAAGGAAATTAAAGTAACAACTACCGCAGAAAAAGGTAAAAACCCTACCATCACGTTGGAAAGTGCAGACAAGCAGTTGATCGGTCAGGTTGCTGCAAAGATCCGTAGTTTCCGCAAACCAGAGCCTTACAAAGGAAAAGGCGTTAAGTTTGCGGGTGAAGTATTAAGAAGAAAAGCAGGTAAATCAGCTAAAAAATAATAACCATGGCAGGAAATAAAACATCTCGCAGAGAGCGAATAAAAAAAGGAATAAGAAAAAGCCTGACTGGAACAGCGGAGCGTCCACGTTTATCAGTTTTTAGAAGCAATAAAGGTATCTATGCGCAGATCATCGATGACGAAGCTGGGAAAACTTTGGCTTCAGCGTCTTCGGGCTCAAAAGATTTTGCCGTAAGCGGTACGAAAATAGAGCAATCAAAAGCTGTAGGGAAGGCAGTGGCAGAGAAAGCTGTTGCAGCAGGTATTAGCAAGGTAGTTTTTGACCGTAATGGGTACTTATACCATGGCCGTGTAAAATCATTGGCTGAAGGTGCTCGCGAAGGCGGTTTGGACTTTTAATCAATAAGAACATGGCATTAAGCAATATAAAAAGAGTGAAATCAAGCGAGATTGAATTAAAAGATCGCTTAGTGAGCATCCAACGCGTAGCGAAAGTGACTAAAGGTGGTCGTACCTTCAGTTTTTCAGCTATTGTTGTTGTGGGTGACGAAAATGGTATCGTGGGATATGGTCTTGGTAAAGCAAAAGAAGTTACTGAGGCTATTACTAAGGGTATCGATGACGCGAAGAAGAACTTGATTAAAGTTCCTATCATTAACGGTACGGTTCCTCACGAGCAGCACGGCAAATTCTCCGGAGGTCGCGTTTTAGTAAAACCAGCTGTCCATGGTACAGGAGTACTAGCAGGTGGAGCAATGCGTGCTGTATTGGAAAGCGCGGGTATCAAGGACGTATTAGCGAAATCATTGGGTTCATCCAATCCGCACAACGTTGTGAAAGCGACTATTGACGCATTGGTGAAACTTCGTGATGCATATACAGTTGCCCAAAACCGCGGCGTCGATTTAAACAAAGTATTTAACGGTTAATTATCATGGCAAAAATCAAAATCACCCAGATAAAGAGCGTTATCGACAGAAGCGAGCGCCAAAAGAGAACTATTCAAGCCCTAGGCTTGAAACGTATCAATCATGCTGTAGAGGTTGAAGCTACACCGTCCATTATCGGTATGGTGAGGAAGGTCAATCACTTAGTAGCGGTAGAGACGGTTTAAGAGTGAATAGGTGGATGGAAAGGATTTCGAATTCTTTCCATTTACCTTATTAATACAATTATTCATCGTTACGACCTGTTTAGTGAGAGCGAAGGCGTAACACAATATTTTAAGACAAAATGAATTTAAGTAGTTTAAAACCAGCTAAAGGTTCTGTTAAAAACAGAAAACGTATTGGTAGAGGTCAAGGATCTGGTCGTGGCGGTACATCGACTCGTGGTCATAAAGGAGCCGGTTCGCGTTCTGGACATTCTACAAAGATTGGTTTCGAAGGTGGTCAAATGCCGTTGCAACGTCGTGTACCTAAGTTCGGTTTCAAAAACATTAACCGCGTCGAGTACAAGGGAATTAACCTAGACGTATTGCAGGAGCTGGTAACCAAGTATAATTTAACAGCTATTGACTTCGATACTTTGAAAGTGCATGGATTGGTAGCTAAAAAAGACTTAGTGAAAATCTTGGGTCGTGGTGAATTGACTACTAAAGTAGAAGTCAAAGCACACGCGTTTTCGGCTTCGGCACAGAAAGCTATTGAAGCTGTAGGTGGTTCTATCGAAAAACTATAAAATTACATGAAGAAACTAATCACAACCTTAACCAATATATGGAAAATAGAAGATTTACGCAATCGTATCATGACGACGTTGCTACTTCTTCTAATCTACCGTATTGGTTGTCACGTGGTTCTGCCGGGTGTCAACCCTGATGCATTAGTGGCTAGAAGTAGCGAAGGAAATAGCATATTGGATTTAATCAATATGTTTGCTGGAGGGTCATTTTCTCGTTCGGCAATTTTCGCTTTGGGTGTAATGCCCTACATTTCTGCATCAATCGTTGTTCAATTATTGGGGATAGCGGTTCCTGCATTTCAGAAAATGCAAAAAGAAGGTGAATCGGGTCGTAAAAAAATGACACAGATTACGCGTTATCTGACATTGGCGATTACGTTGGTTCAGGCAGTGGCTTACGTGAAAACACAGGTTCCTGCGGAAGCGAAAACGTTAGCGGAGCCGATGTTCACTATTCTTTCTGCAGTGGTATTAACAGCAGGTACCTTGTTTGTGATGTGGCTTGGTGAAAAAATTACAGATAAAGGTATTGGTAATGGTATTTCATTAATTATCATGGCGGGTATCATAGCACAGTTGCCAGCAGGTATTGTGGCCGAATGGGGTTCTCGTATGAGCCCGAGTGGTGGCGGACCAATTCCGTTGTTATTAGAATTCGTAGCCCTTTTCTTTGTCGTGATTTTCGCCATTTTAGTGGTACAGGGGATTCGTAAAGTTCCTGTACAGTATGCTAAAAAAATTGTCGGTAATAAGCAGGTAGGCGGCGTACGTCAGTATATTCCTTTAAAGGTGAATGCTGCCGGTGTTATGCCTATTATATTTGCGCAAGCAATTATGTTCTTGCCAATGGCTTTGTCTCAGTTTTTTCCGGATTTACAATCAGATTTTTTAGCGTCATTGAGTAACTATACATCTGTTGCCTACAATGTAACATTTGCTGTTCTCATTATTGCATTTACGTTTTTCTATACCGCAATTATGGTGAATCCACAGCAAATGTCTGAGGACATGAAGAAGAACGGTGGTTTTATTCCTGGAATTAAGCCTGGTTACGATACGAATATCTTTATCGATAACGTGATCTCCCGTATTACCTTCCCAGGAGCAATATTCATTGCGATTATCGCTGTCTTACCTGCTTTGGCTGCTAAAGTAGGCGTGAATAACCAATTTGCACATTTCTATGGAGGTACTTCTTTATTGATTTTGGTGGGCGTGGTGTTAGATACTTTACAGCAGATTGAGAGTCATTTGCTAATGCGTCATTATGATGGTTTAATGAAGACAGGTCGTGTGAAAGGCCGTTCTACAACTACTTCCGTAGAGGGTATAGATCAAGCAGCGCTTTAATAGATGTCCAAGGTTTTTTATAAGACAGAAGAACAAATTGAGCAAATACGAGAGTCTGCAAATGTACTCTCGTTATTGCTTGCTGAGATTGCGAAGGAAGTAAAACCCGGTATTACTACGCTGTCTTTGGATAAGTTGGCTTATGATTTTATCCACGACCACGGCGGTACTCCTGCTTTTTTGAACTATCAAGGCTTTCCTTATTCACTTTGTATATCCCTGAATGATCAGGTGGTTCATGGTTTTCCGACTGATAAGCCGCTTCAAGAAGGCGATATTGTTTCGATCGATGGGGGAGTCAACCTAAAAGGATTCATTAGCGATTCGGCATATACATTTGGTGTAGGTGAGATTTCAACTGAAGCACAGCAGTTGTTGGATGTCACGAAAGCGGCGTTGTATAAGGGGATAGAGCAGGCGGTAGCCGGAAAGCGCGTTGGCGACATTTCAGCAGCCGTGCAAGATTATATTGCTCCATACAACTATGGTATAGTAAGAGAGTTAGTAGGACATGGAGTTGGTTTAGATCTGCATGAGAAGCCGGAGGTGCCGAATTACGGAAGACGCGGCTCTGGCCCTAAGTTGGAAACTGGCTTAGTCATTTGTATTGAGCCGATGATCAACGCGGGCAAGGCTGGTGTGAAATTCTGGGACGATGGTTGGACTGTGAGTACCATTGATGGAAAACTATCTGCGCATTTTGAGCAAATGGTTGCGATTAGAAAGGGTGTTCCAGACGTGTTGTTGACTTTTGAACACGTGGAAGAAGTTTTGAGTAAAAAGTAGTTGGTTTTCAATATTTTTTATTTATCTTTGCACTCCTGTTTGTGCGGGCTAAAAAGAAGTAAATTAAGTTAGAATATATGGCTAAGCAAGCCTCAATAGAACAAGATGGTATAATTAAGGAAGCGCTTTCTAACGCGATGTTCCGTGTAGAATTGGAAAATGGGCACGAAATTATTGCTCATATTTCCGGTAAAATGCGCATGCATTATATCAAAATTCTACCTGGAGATAAGGTGAAGTTGGAAATGTCTCCTTACGATTTGACAAAGGGAAGGATTACCTATCGCTATAAGTAGCGATTGTTTTTCTTTTCGGTATAATGAGCTTTTAAAATACTACAACAATGAAAGTTAGAGCATCAATAAAAAAACGTAGCGCGGATTGTAAGATTATCCGTCGCAAAGGAAAGGTTTTTGTAATCAACAAAAAGAACCCTAAGTTCAAGCAACGTCAAGGGTAGTTATTAACATAATCGCTTAAAGTATTATATGGCAAGGATAGCAGGTATAGATTTACCTAAAAACAAAAGAGGCGTAATAGGCCTTACCTACATTTTCGGTATCGGTCGTTCTACTGCGGCTCATATCTTGAAAAAAGCAGGTATTAGTGAGGATGTTAAAGTATCTGAATGGAATGATGATCAACTGACAGCCATCCGTAATATCATCAACGACGAAATTAAAGTCGAAGGTGCTTTGCGTTCTGAAGTTCAGTTGAACATCAAACGTTTGATGGATATCGGCTGTTACCGCGGTTTACGTCACCGTAAACATTTACCTCTTCGTGGTCAACGTACAAAGAACAACTCTCGTACCCGTAAAGGTAAACGTAAAACAGTTGCAAACAAGAAAAAAGCTACTAAATAATAATTAAGAAATGGCTAAAAGTAAAAAGGTTACCAAAAAGCGTATCGTCGTTATCGAGCCTATTGGTCAAGCTCACATCAACGCTACCTTTAACAACATCATCATTACTTTGACAAATAATCAAGGTCAGACTATTTCATGGTCATCAGCAGGTAAAATGGGCTTCAGAGGTTCAAAGAAGAATACGCCGTACGCGGCAGGACAAGCTGCTCAAGACTGTGGTAAAGTGGCGTTTGACTTGGGTTTACGCAAGGTAGAAGTTTTTGTAAAAGGTCCTGGAGCTGGACGTGAGTCGGCTATCCGTACCCTACAGACTGTTGGAATCGATGTGACTACAATTAAGGATATCACTCCGCTTCCACACAATGGTTGTCGTCCTCCAAAACGCAGAAGAGTTTAATAATTTTTATTGTTTAAGATAAGATTCGTCAGCTATAGGCTGATTGATACTTCAAACAGAGAGAAAAAATGGCAAGATATACAGGACCTAAGTCCAAAATTGCACGTAAATTCAGAGAACCCATCTTTGGCCCTGATAAAGCGTTAGAAAAAAAGAATTATCCTCCAGGACAGCATGGTCCATCGAGAAGAAGAGGTAAACAATCTGAATACGCTATTCAGTTGTTAGAAAAACAAAAAGCAAAGTACACTTACGGTGTTTTGGAACGTCAGTTCCGTACGCTGTTTGCAAAGGCATCAGCGAAACAAGGTATTACAGGTGAGAACTTCTTGAGGTTATTGGAAGCTCGCTTGGATAACGTTGTTTACCGTTTGGGTATTGCTCCAACGCGCGCAGCAGCTCGTCAGTTGGTTTCACACAAGCATGTTACTGTTAACGGTGAAGTCGTTAACATCCCATCATATAGCTTACGTCCAGGCGATGTCGTCGCTGTTCGCGAGCGTTCCAAATCTTTGGAAGCTGTTGTAGCTTCTGTAGAAGGAAGAAAAATTAACAAATTCAATTGGTTAGAGTGGAACCCTAATGAATTAACAGGGACGTTCGTTTCTTTCCCTGAAAGAGTTGATATTCCGGAAAACATTAAAGAAAACTTAATCGTAGAGTTATACTCTAAATAGTAAAATAATGGAAAGAAGTATGGTTTTTGCTAATCATACTTCTTCTGTTGTATTTTATGTTTATTAATAAAAACTTTTAAAAGAAAATAAATGGCAATTTTAGCATTTCAAAGACCGGATAAAGTTATCATGCAAAAATCAACTGATTTTGATGGTACTTTCGAATTTCGTCCATTAGAGCCTGGTTTTGGTGTAACTATTGGTAATGCTTTGCGCCGTATTTTATTGTCCTCCCTAGAAGGATATGCAATTACGTCGGTAAGGTTTTCAGGCGTTTCGCACGAGTTTTCTACTATCAAAGGGGTTGTTGAAGATGTTACAGAGATCATTTTGAACTTGAAACAGGTCCGTTTCAAGAAGACTGGTGAGCAGGGTGATAGCGAGAAAATTTTTGTTGTTATCAACGGTCAAGATCAGTTTAAGGCGGGCGACATTACTAAGTTCTCCAATAATTTTACGGTTTTAAATCCCGACTTGGTTATCTGTAACATGGATAATTCGGTCACCATAGAGGTTGAAATTTCGGTCGCTAAGGGACGCGGATATGTAAATGCTGAAGAAAATAAAGTTACAGACGGTCCGGTAGGTTTTATCGCTGTGGATTCTATTTACACGCCAATTAAGAACGTAAAATATACTATAGAGAACTATCGTGTAGAACAGAAAACTGACTATGAAAAATTGTTGTTGGATATTTCTACTGACGGTTCTATTCATCCCGAAGAGGCTTTGAAAGAAGCCGCCAAGATCTTAATTCAGCATTTCATGTTATTTTCTGACGAAAACATGTTGTTGGAGTCCCAAACGAAAGAGGAAACCAAAGTTGTTGACGAGGAAATTTTACACATGCGTAAAATCTTGAAAACGGAGTTAGTGGATTTGGACCTTTCTGTTCGGGCGTTAAACTGTTTGAAAGCAGCTGATATTCGTACACTGGCGGAATTGGTGACATACGACGTAGCGGATATGTTGAAGTTCCGTAACTTTGGTAAAAAATCATTGAGTGAAATTCAGGAGCTAGTTAAATCGAAAGGTTTATCATTCGGTATGAATTTATCCAAATACAAATTGGACGAGGAATAATATATTACAAATAAGCGACCTGTTGCGTAATTCCTCTTTGTCATACTAAACACGCTTGTGAAGTGATAGGCGAGTTATAAGTATGAAGATAAGAACGGTACGCACAAAAAACAAAAAAAATGAGACACGGAAAAAAAGTACACAAATTAGGGCGCACTGACAGTCACCGTAAGGCGATGTTAGCTAACATGGCGACTTCATTGATTAAACATAAGCGTATTACGACGACTTTGGCTAAAGCTAGAGCATTGCGTGCGTATGTAGAGCCATTGATCACAAAATCAAAAAATGACACAACGCATTCTCGTCGTACAGTATTTGCTTACTTAAAAGACAAGGAAGCAGTTACGATTTTATTTCGCGAGATTTCGGAGAAAGTAGCTTCTCGTCCGGGAGGTTATACACGTATTATCAAGTTAGAGAATCGTCTTGGTGATAACGCGGAAATGGCATTCATCGAGTTGGTAGACTATAATGAAATCTACGGTCAAATAGCGAAGACAGAGAAGAAAGCGACACGCCGACGTGGTGGCAAGAAAAAAGCTGCGGAAGTTGAGGTAGCTGAAACAGTTGAGGCGACGGAAGAAGTTAAAGAAGAATCTCCTAGTGCTGAAACGGTAGCAGAGGAAGCTCCCGCGACTGAAGAGTCTTCGGATACAGAAGAGAAAAAGGGTTAATAAAGTCTTTTTAATATTATGGCCGCCCCCTTTTGGAGGCGGCTTTTTTGTTTTAGTTAGTGTTGATATATTAATGTTAATATTGGGTTATACAAACTGTGAACGGTATATAATTCAATCTGCTCCTCGACAAAAACATAGGCGGCTCTACATAAAGAGCCGCCTGTGTTTTGTTATAGCGCTTCGCTATTCATCTTGAACAGGATGACGGTCAATCCAATCCTGCAAAATGCGCCAATCGTATAACTGAAAAACATTTCCGTTGCTCATCGCAACAAACACACCCTTTGGAAATCTGTCGCCTAGTGATACAGAAGTTGCGTCCGCACCGTCACATTCTATACTAGATACCGGAACATCTGCTATGAGTGTATGCACATGTGGACCGTTGCTTTCGCCCTCGCGTTTATATACCAAGAACGTATTGTTTTGTTGATTGGAGACGAGGATATAACCCGTGGCGTCGTCTTTTTTATAGATTGCAATTCCCTCATGATCACGCCTTGCATCCTCTCGGGCAAAGAAAGCTAATTCCTCATCCCCCCTTGCAGGATCGGCGTAATACTTACGTACACCGGCTGTTTCATCGGAATAGTATACGTAACCTAATTCATTATCGACGGCAATGGCTTCGATCTCTTTCTTTCCGCTATAGGTGCCAAATTTACGGATCACTTCCGCCTTCACGCTGCCATCCGTAGCTCCACTTAATTTATATTGCCACAAATAACTCCCCGAAGGACCGGATTTCCGCCCGACAATAGCGTGTATCTCGGTAGTCACCGAGTCGATTTGCTTGGTGTATAAGGCAATCCCCATACCATCCCGCTCCTCTTCACCTTCAAAGATGGGTATACCACCATTGTCAATCGGAGTCAAGTCGGGGAGAGCGAATATGCGTATGGTATTCGCTTTACGTTCGGTGGTCACGGCGACGTCCGTCTTTACGCCGTTGATCATCAGTCCGTAGGCTACGTCCACATTGTTTGGGCGTTGCATCTCTACATACTTTTTGACGATTTTTCCTGCTAAATTGTATATGTAGAGTCCGCCGCCGACCTCCTTGTCGGTACCAATAATTAAGCTTTTGGAAGCGTCTTGGGGATGAATCCAGATCGCAGGGTCATCCGTGTCGTTCGGAGTAGGTTCTGTAATGACGGTTGGTTTAATAGCATTTTCTGCCACAGGTGCTAATCTGTCTTGACAGGATACCAAAAGGATTAATGCTGACCAAAAAAAATATTTATTCATCGTTATGTGTTTATGGTAATATTTATTTTGCTAATTCAAATTTGTGTAGCACAGTTGCTCCTGTTTCACCGGCACGGACAGTCTGTACCAGCATTTTGCTGCCGAAGACGGAAAACGCCATAAAACCAGGTTCAGCGGTAGCGAATATTGTTCCTTCGCGGTTACCCGTTTCGCGTACCTCGCTGGCTGCGCCCGAAAGGAATTGGGTGGTAAAGCGCTCTTTAGGTTTGATAATCTGTAGGTCATGCTCATGCCCACAGATATAAGCATCGACTTGGTGTTTGTCAAATAAGTCGGCAAATTTTTTCTCAAATAATTTGGTGTCTTCACTGTCTTTCCGTTTTCCTCCCGAATATAACGGATGATGGCCTACGACAATCTTCCATTTTATCTGCGGATCGCTTGTTTTCAGTTGTTCGATCAGCCATTGAGTTTGTTTTGCTGTGTCCTGCTCTGCTACGCCTATATATTTTTCGGAGGCTTGATGATAACTCTCAATATAGGGATTGGTGTCCATCACGATGAGCAGCATCTTTTCATCATTGTTGACGTGAAATGTTTTGCTATAATACCGTGCCGGCATATTCCATCGCCTGCTTACATTGGAGTAATCGATTTGGGCTTGCACATTTCCCCGGTAGTCGTGGTTGCCTAGGGCTACATACCAATCGCGATAAAGGCTAGCATCATTGTAAATGGACTCAAACGATGAAACCCACTGGTAGTCTGTGGTACTTGCTACACCATTTGGATAAAAATTGTCACCTACGGAAACGATAAATTCCGCATCAAGCACAATTGTTGCATGACCTAATTCCCGTGCCACATCTTGTTGATAATAGTTTCCTACACGACCGAAATCTCCCAGCACCAGAAAGCTGTAACTGTCTTCCAGATAGGTTAAATCCGGAATGTTGTTGCCTTTATATCCTGTTTGCTTCTCGAATTCAAATGGATTCACCTGTCCGCACGCGAAGGACAGGTTGAGGGAGATTATAGTGGCTAAGAGTAATTTTTTCATATCATGCTTTATTTATGCCAAAACTAACAAAGACGTTTCTCTGCTGGTTTTGGCATGGTATAATAATCGAGTTACTATAAATCAAATTTCAATCCTAAGTTAAAACGTGGACGATAATATTCCAACTGCATCATGCGTTCTTTGGTTCCTTGATAGTAACGTAGGGGCTGATTCGTTAAGTTATTTGCTTCACCGAATATCCGGAACTGCCCTGTAATTTTATAGGATGCGTTAGCATCTATAAAGAACTGACGATCATAGTATGCATCGTAAAACGACGATTCCGTGATTTCATCCAGGTATGCGGCTGTGTAATTTGCCGATACACGAGCTGAAAATCTATTGTTTTCCCAAGAAAGGGAGCCGTTGAACATATGTGGAGCCGTTCTAGGTAGTCTCAGACCTGTTCTTTCATCTCCGTCTTCACTACTCTGGATACCATGTGCTTTGGAATATGTGTATGTATAGTTGGTATAGATACCGAAGCCTTTCAGGAATTTGCCGGGTAGGAAGTCTAACTGGCGCTGGAACGCCACTTCGAAGCCATACACATCGACGTTATTCCCATTACGGGATTGGGTAAATCTCCATTCTTCACCTGTAGGAATTGGGTTTGAGATATCCGGGAAATCGTTGGCGAATTTGCTGCTTGTATAACTTCTATCGGCGTAGCGATAGATGAAGTTATTTAGTCGTTTATAAAAGGCTCCTGCGGATACGAGACCAACGTTTTGAAAATAATTTTCTGCCATCAAGTCGAAATTCGTAGCGTAAGTTGCCTTTAAGTTGGGATTTCCAGCGTCGATTTCCGTGTCACCGGGGAGCGAGTTAATAAATGGAGCTAATGCGTAATAATTGGGCCTAGCTAAGCTAGTTGTTACTGCCGCGCGAAGTATGAAGTCGTTTGTAACATCATGTCTCAATGTTAAGCTTGGGAGAATGTTGATGTAACTGTTTTTGTTGTTTACAGCGCTTATTAAATCTTCTTCATCTTCGACGAAATTACCCGAGTAATCGATGCTGGTATGCTCTATACGTGCTCCCACAATCATAGACGTGCGCTCTGTAAAGTTTTGATCCCAGCGTACGTAACCAGCCGTGATAATTTCTTTGGCTTTATAATTTACGGCTAGATATTCGGATGGATCAGCTTTTTCTTCAAACAGATCACGATTTGTTAGATCCCAGACTCCAAGGAATCGCTTGTTGATAAATCCGCCGGGAATATACTGACTCCCCGGTTGATAGTTATTGCCCGACCAATTTTCCATGGGCAACGTACTCATGGCGCCAAATACGGCAGCAACGGGGGTGTATTCGTAGAAGATATTGTCTCTTTTCTTATTTTTAAGTCGTAAACGACCTCCAAAGCGTAAACGCCCTTTTTGTCCGTCGATGATACTTAGGGGCAACCGAAAATTAAACTTGGCACCAAACTCATCTTCTGATGTATAATCATGATTTTCGGTAAGTTTTCGCATCCCAAACGCTGAGTAATCTTGATTGTTATCGATTACGAGCGGTTTATTTGGGTCTGTCAAATCTTGTCCGAGTTCTACCTTACGCATTTGATAGTCAATGTAGCGTTCATGTGGTCGGTCTTCAGACGCCTTAGAATACGAAGCAGCCCAATCAAAATCCAGTTTAGAAGTCAGTAAGTGTTCGCCTTTTAAAGAGAAGTTTAGCACGCGTTGATCTTCTAACCTCGTGTTGTTGTTATTTTTATCGATACCACCTTTGGTTTCTCTACGGATATCGCCGATATAGGTCTGCTTATCTTTATCCCATTCCATCGATCTATACCGTGTGCGATAACGGTTCTCCCGGTCATCGCGCCAGTTGTAGATAGCGTTCAGTTCCAATCGGTTTCGGGAATTGATTTCATAATCAGTTGCGAGGGAAAAACTACGGCGGATGCGCTGTACATCGTATTTTCGAATATCCATTTGATCCATAAATACGCGGTTGTCGTGTTGGTCCCATACAGCCTCGATGTTATCAGAACCGAAATTTTGAGTTTGGATTGTACCACTTAATACAATGCCCAGTTTGTTATCCGCGAATCGATTACCGTACACCAGCGAACCATTGTAAATGCCTTTTTCGCGGATTGGCATGTAGCCTCCCCCCAATGTAGCCGAAATACGTTGTTTATTCGGTACGGCTCGGGTAATCAGGTTTACTGAGCCACCGATAGCATCGGCATCCATATCCGGTGTCAAGGTTTTGTTGACTTCGATGGTCGAGATCATATCGGCTGGTATCAAATCCATTTGGACATTCCGGTTATCGCCCTCGGCTGATGGAATACGATCGCCGTTCAGCGTTACGGAGTTCAACTCTGGCGATAGACCACGTATGATGATGTTACGCGCTTCACCTTGATCATTTTGCATGGTAATACCGGGAACTCGTTTCAACGCATCGCCGATATTCTGATCAGGAAAACGTCCGACTTGATCACTCGAGATGATGTTGGTGATATTGCTGTTATTTTTCTGCTGGTTTAAGGCTCTGGCTTGTCCTTTAACGATGTCTCCCATAACGCTGACTTCGCCGATAGTCTGGCTAGAAGACGATAACAAGACTTCCAATTGCTCTTGTTTACCATTCACCGAAATCTGCTTGGTATACGCTTGATAACCCAAATAGTTCACGCTGAGGGTATAAGTGCCTGCGGGAACACTTAAAAACTCGAAATCTCCATTAACATTCGAGACAGTATAACGATTGCCGGGCTCAAGTCTTAATGTTGCCCCGGGTAGTGAAAAGCGATCCATAGCATCCATGACTTTGCCTTTCAGGATGGTCGTCTGTCCATAAGATGCTGAACAGCAAAATAAACACAGAATAGTGTAAATAAGTTTCATAAAAGAATTGTTTGGTGTGATGTACATAGCATTAATTAAATACGTAGGCAAAGATTGGAGACCGAGCTGGCAATACCAATTCTCGGCCGTAAACAAAACATTAACATCGGCATTACGACCGTATACGACACAGCAACATTTTGTTTTTTAATTCCGTATTTGGTTGTTTATTAGTTTTTTGTGGAGTTTTTAGGTCGCCATTAAATTTTTATTAAGTGTATATTAAATTATCTTGATAAGGAAGTGGTTAAAGTTGTTGGATAAATACGCCTAAGCTTTTTCCCTCCGGAAGAGCGAGTTTTTTTCTTAGTCGATATCGGGCGATGCGAAGACTGTCTTGAGATATACCTAGTAGGGTCGATATATCGGCGGAACTCAAATTCATTTTTAATAATGCTGCCAATCGGAGGTCAGCGGAACTCAATTTACTACAGTGTGCTTTTAATCCGTCGAAGAAGTGTTCATGAACACGCTCAAATACAACACGGAAGTCCTCCCAGTTTTTGTCTTGGTTATGATTGAGCTGGAGTAGATTCATTACCTGTTTTAGTTCTTTACGTTGGTCTCTTTTGTCGCTTTTAACGATTGCGTCCAATTTGTCCTTAAGTTCTTCGAGCAGTTGATTTTTTTGAATGAGATGGAGCGTATGGCTGGTTAATTCTTTGCTTTTGAGCTCTAGTTCATTCCGAAGGTTTTCAGCTTTCAATTGCTTGTTATGGAGATCCGTCTCCATGGCTATTTTCTGTGTTTCGTAGAGTTTTTGGCTTTGCTCGTGCAGCTTGCGTTCATTTAGGATTTTTAATCGTTGCCGACTGATAATACTAAGGCCTAAGAAAAGTAACAGCAATACGATTGCTGCGCCAAACAGCAACATCGTAAAGTGTACTCCGCGTTCCCGTTCATATTGGGTAATAGCGTCTTCTTTCTGTTCAAGCTCAAATAAAGTCTGGAGTACGGTTAGTTGTTTGGCATTATCTTCCGAGAACATGTCGGCGTGGATATTTCTCCCAGCTTCACTATAATGGTAGGCACTATCGTGTTGCTCCACCAGAGAAAATATTTTGGCGAGATCGCGATAGGCGCTGGACAGCTGGTAGTGTTCATTCATCTGTTTTGCCAAGGAAGCCGCTTGGCGCGTGTAATCGAGCGCGGTGTTGTATGCTCCTGTTTTTCGGTAAATGTCCCCCATATTATTGGTGATTTCGATATGGAGAGTTTTGTCATCCGTTCTTTTACTGATTTCCAGTGCTTTGCTGAAATATAGACGTGCCGAGTCAAGTTGAAGTTTATCCTCGTAAACGCTGCCGATGTTTTCATAAATTTTGGCAGCGAGTGCTGAGTTGCTTTGCTCACCAAGCTGTGCGAGTGCCAAATGCTGGTAACGGTTAGCTTCTTCTAGATTCCCGTTTTTCTCATGAACCTGTCCGATGTGCGCCAGGGCATCCGCGATACCTTCTCGTGTGTCTGCTGATGTATATAGTGCAAGTCCTTGTTCAAAGGCCTTTAAGGACGACGGATATTGTTTGTTATGAAAGTTGGTTTCGCCGATTTTAATCCATATCGCTGCTAATTCTGGTATTTGGCTTTGTTTTCTGAACAGGGACTCTGCCCGGTAGAAATTATCCAGTGCTTGCAGATAAGCTGCCTGAAAATAGTATAACTCGCCCATCTGTCCATAGCAGACGGCCACTTCGTAATCATTCCCATTCGCTAAAGCATTGTGTAAGGTTCGTCTTATCTGCTTAAATGCGATATCAGGATTTTCGCGCATCGATTCCTGCGTGAGCGGAGCGTAGAAAGTGTGTTTTTGGGCAAATAATACACTGCTCATGCATAACAAGAATACCGGAAGAAATAAATACTTGAATAAAATTATCATATCAAATTATTGCCCTGTCTCAGTTCGAGCTATAAGTTTAAATGTAAGATGTTAATATTATTTTAGTGTTATATCGATGTTAATTTAATATTTAGTATTGTTAACTCTATAAACTGTGCTGTTTTTTAGTTGCTCTTCGTTATATTTGTTAGCAATTATTTAATTTACATGGATTTATTTAATGTTTACCCCATAAACCCTATTAACATAGTAAGAGCAAAAGGGTCTATTGTATGGGACGCAGTAGGTACCGAATATCTCGACCTGTATGGTGGGCACGCTGTGATTTCGATTGGACATAGCCATCCACATTATGTTGAAGCACTCACGGCACAATTGAATAAAATCGGATTCTATTCAAATTCGGTAGAGATCCCGTTGCAGAAGCAGCTAGCACAAAAGCTGGGTGAGATGTCGGGCAAAGATGATTACACGTTGTTTCTTTGCAATTCAGGCGCCGAGGCGAATGAAAATGCTTTGAAATTGGCATCTTTCCATAACGGCCGAAAAAAGATTATTGCTTTCACTAAGTCTTTTCATGGACGTACTTCATTGGCCGTAGCTACGACGGATAACCCTGCTATTGTAGCTCCCGTAAATCAAACCGAAAATGTCGTATTTCTGCCTTTTAATGACGAAGAGGCCTTAACTCGTGCTTTCCAAGATTTCGGAGACGAAATAGCTGCTGTCATTATCGAGGGTATACAAGGTGTCGGGGGAATACGGGAGGCGTCGATTGCTTTTCTTCGGTTGATCCGTTCACTTTGTGATCAGTATGGAACGGTATTTATTGCGGATGCTGTACAATGCGGCTACGGTCGTACAGGTGATTTTTATTCGCAGGATTATGCAGGTGTAGATGCAGATATTTATTCGATGGCGAAAGGAATGGGGAATGGATTCCCGATTGGCGCAATCAGTATATCACCTAAATTCCAAGCATCTTTCGGTATGTTGGGAACCACTTTTGGGGGAAACCATCTTGCTTGTGCAGCGGCAATTGCCGTATTAGATGTGATGAAAGAGGAAGATTTACTGACAAATGCCCAAAATGTCGGAAACTATCTCATTAAGGAATTGAATAAGTTTGACAGAGTAAAAGAGGTAAGGGGGAGGGGGTTGATGATAGGTGTTGTGTTACCAGAAGAATTAGTAAGCGTTAAAAGAGATCTGTTGATAAAGAACAGAATTTTTACCGGAGAGGCGAAACCTAATATTATTCGAGTTTTACCTGCTTTGAATATAACGAGCGATATGGCAGATGCATTTTTGACTGCTCTTGACGAGCGATTGAAGGCAGTTTAATCGAATATTAACCGTCATTTCGACCATGGAGCGGAATGACCTTATTTTTTACATGGAAAGATGGAGAAATTTTTTTCAGTTGCTGATATTGACAATTTAGATTTGGTCGTGCAAGAAGCCTTGTCGCTAAAAGCCAATCCTTACAGTTGGCGGGAATTAGGAAAGAACAAAACATTGGGTTTAGTATTTTTGAACCCGAGTTTGCGTACGCGTTTGAGTACGCAAAAGGCGGCAATGAGTCTTGGTATGGACGTTATGGTCATCAATATGGATAAAGAAGGTTGGGCATTAGAAACCAAGGATGGTGTTATCATGAACGGAACAACAGTGGAGCATATCCGGGAGGCTGCCGCTGTGATGGGTGAGTATTGTGATATTTTAGGTCTACGCTCTTTCCCCAGTTTGAAAGATAAAGTAGCGGATTATACAGAGGAATTATTTAATAAATTTGTGAAATTTTGTGGGGTTCCGGTTGTTTCTTTAGAAAGTGCTACGCGTCATCCCTTACAAAGTTTAACGGATTTAATTACCATTATGGAATATAAAAAGATGGCCAGGCCCAAAGTGGTATTAGCTTGGGCACCTCATGTCAAAGCGTTGCCTCAAGCCGTTCCGAATTCCTTTTCGGAATGGATGTGCAAGGCACAGGAGCAAGGTCTGGTGGATTTTACTATTGCTCATCCTACCGGATATGAATTGAACGACGAGTTTACAGCAGGAGCACGTATAGTTGGCGATTTGGATGATGCTTTGACAGCGGCTGATTTTATCTATGTTAAAAACTGGTCTTCTTATCACGACTATGGACAGGTTCATCCGGTGGAGGGAGATTGGCTGATGACCAACAATAAATTGGCCTTGACGAATGATGCAAAAGTAATGCACTGTCTGCCTGTGCGACGAGATTTAGAACTGTCGTCGGAAATTCTTGATGGACCTAATTCTTTAGTCGTTAAAGAAGCTGGTAATCGTGTTTGGGCGGCCCAGGTGGTGTTAAAACGTATGTTGGAAAGTTTAAAAAAGTAAAAGTATCACGTTATCTATGAATAGTGGGTTGCATATTATTAAAATTGGGGGAAATGTCATTGATGATGATGCTCAGTTGCAGCGTTTCCTGGAGCAGTTTTCGGCTTTACGCGGTAAAAAAATACTAGTTCACGGAGGCGGGAAGATAGCCACGCGAATTGCAGCAGATTTAGGTATTGAGGCAAAATTGGTTGATGGCCGCCGTATTACGAATAAGCCCATGTTGGATGTAGTAACGATGGTGTATGCAGGATTAACCAATAAACACGTTGTTTCTTCTTTGCAAAAATTGGGATGCGATGCGCTAGGATTGTGCGGAGCAGATGGTAATACGATCAAAGCGATAAAGCGACCTGTTAGAGAGATTGATTACGGATATGTCGGAGACATTTTAGTGGACTCTGTTAACCCTCATAGTATAAAGAAATTTTTAGAAGCGGGGTTTACACCAGTGTTTTCGGCCATTACCCATAATGGTTTAGGACAATTACTAAATACTAATGCGGATACCATTGCCTCCGCATTAGCTGTTTCGTTAGCGAAGATATATGAAACGAAGTTAATTTACTGTTTTGAAAAAGATGGCGTGTTGCGTGATGTCAACGATTCGGATTCCGTCATCCAATCAATCAAAGCAGATGAATTCGAACAACTTAAAGCAACAAACGTAATTTACGAAGGCATGATCCCGAAGTTGGAAAATGCATTTGAGGCGCTTGGAAAAGGAGTGAAAAATGTATATATTGGTAATGCCTTAAACTTGTATAAATATCAACAGGGAGAATTTGGAACGTGTTTGTTGTCGAAATAGGCTAACTATCATGATTTATTTAAAATGAGCAAAATAACGATAATCGGTAGTGGAAATATCGGCCTTTCCCTTGCTAAAGGGCTTGTAAAATCGGGACAGTATGTGCAGGCTGATATAACGCTTACGCGAAGAAGCATTGCCAATCTACAAGAAGAAGCTGCGTTTGGGTTTCAGGTAAGCGATAACAATGCGCAGGCAGTTTTACGTGCTGAAATAGTGGTGTTGGCAATCTTGCCTCAACAACTTCGTAAAGTATTGGAAGAAGTGAAGGACACCGTACATGTTAGTCAGATTATTGTTTCGGTGGTGTCGGGTGTAAGTTGTGCTGATATTAAACAAGTGATTGGTGAGGATAAATTAGTGGTGCGTGCGATGCCAAATACAGCTATTGCCATTGGGCAATCTATGACTTGTATAGCGACCGATAGCGTCGCGGATGTAGAAATAAAGAAGGTAGAGCTGCTATTCGAAGCAGTGGGGGCTGTAGTTGTGATTCAAGAAGATCTCATGACGTCCGCAACAGCGCTTTGCGCATGCGGTATTGCTTTTTTCTTACGCGCTATCAGGGCGGCATCGCAAGGAGGGGTGGAAATAGGCTTCCATGCACATGATGCCTTAAAAATGGCTGTACAAACAGCTAAGGGCGCAGCAGATTTGTTATTACAGACGCAAAATCATCCAGAAGGAGAGATTGATAAGGTAACTTCGCCTAAAGGATGTACGATCGCGGGACTGAATGAGATGGAACACAACGGATTTAGTTCAGCCTTTATCAAGGGAATCAAACTGTCCGCAGAAAAGGCAGGGGGACTATATAATGAGTAGCGATATCTCCTATTTGATAGAAGAAGCAACTTCGCTATTGAAGCAATTGATCGCGTTGCCATCTTTTAGCAAAGAAGAAGACGACACAGCAGATTTGTTGTGTCGTTTTTTTCATGCAAGAGGGGTAGCTTATGAACGTACAGACAATAACGTATGGGCTTATAATAAATATACGGATGAAACGAAACCGTATATTCTCTTGAATTCTCATCATGATACAGTAAGACCCAATAGCGGTTATACAAAAGATCCGTTTGATCCCGTAGTGACGGAAGGTAAGCTGTTTGGTTTGGGAAGCAACGACGCCGGAGGATGTTTGGTATCGTTGATTGCAGCATTCCTATATTATTATGAGCGGGAAGATTTACAGTATAATCTCTGCTTGTTGGCATCTGCAGAGGAAGAGATTTCGGGAAGAAATGGTATTGAAGAAGCGATAACGCATATCAAGCCGATGGATTTTGCGATTGTTGGAGAACCCACCCAACTACAGATGGCTGTCGCAGAGAAAGGACTAATGGTCTTGGATTGTGAAGCCGTTGGTATTGCTGGACATGCCGCACGAGAGGAGGGCGAGAACGCAATATATAAAGCCATGGAGGCCATAGATTGGTTTCGTACATTTCAGTTTCCGAAGGTTTCATCATATTTAGGACCGGTAAAGATGACTGTTACCGTAGTGAATGGTGGTACACAGCACAATGTCGTTCCGGCATCTTGTACGTTCGTCGTCGATGTACGTACAACCGATGTTTATAGCAATCAACAGGTGCTAGACATCATTAAACAGTACGCTTCGGTAAGTGTGAATCCCCGCTCCACCAGGCTTAATCCTTCTACGATTGAATTGGAGCATCCTATTGTCCAATCAGGCATGCGTCTGGGAGCAAAGACATTTGGTAGCCCGACGATGAGTGATCAAGCTTTGTTGCCCATTCCATCTGTCAAAGTCGGCCCGGGAGATTCGGCACGGTCGCATGCTGCAGACGAGTATATATTTTTAGTAGAAATTGAGCAAGGCGTTGCCTTTTACGTTGATTTATTAAAAAATATATTATAAAAAACAGAAACGGGGCGAAATTTCGCCCCGTTTCTGTTTTTTATAAGGTGATTTGCCGTTTTATACTCTCTTCTAATGAGATTATGGTCTCTGTACGTTGAATTCCAGTGAGCGATTGGATATCCTCGTTCAGTACTTTACGTAAATGAGCGGTATCTCTACATACAATCTTGGCGAACATGCTATACTGCCCGGTACAATAATGCAGCTCGACCACCTCTTTTATGTCTTGTAGTTGTTTTACAGCATCTGTGTATTGGGATCCCTTCTCTAAATAAATACCTAAGAAAGCCGTAATGTCAAAACCTACCTTCTGAGGGTTTATAATAAGCTGAGAACCTTTGATTATTCCTAATTCTTCCATTTTTTTCATCCTTACATGGATGGTTCCTCCTGAAACTATTAGTTTTTTTGCTATTTCCGTGTACGGAATTGAAGCGTTTTCCATTAAAATAGACAATATTTGAATATCTAGGTTGTCTAAATCGTAATTTGAATACTTTTTATCCATAAAAATGGTGTTTTTTGTTAAAAAATTGCCTTTATTTTGAAATATATATAAAAATAAAATAAAATTTTCAGATATTTTGATGTATTTATATATTTGTAACAACAAAAGGAGATAAAAACAACTTTTGTTTTAAAATAGCATGTTACTTCCCTCAAAATAACATAGGTTTATAATTGGTTAGCGTAAGAAACTCCTCTCCCCGGGGAGTTTCTTCATTTGTATACGCACCGTTTCTTAAACCGTAGCTATTTGATTTTTTTTATTTTTGCAAAAATACTAAGTATTTTTGTATTATAATTTTATTTCTTCGTAAAATAACGGCTGTTTATTGTAAATGTGTTATTTCTGTTCTTGAATTGCGTTAGACTATAATTGTTTCTTCTTTTCTTTTAGTCAAAATTTCGTATTTTTCAAAAAATACTCCATAATGGAAGATGACGTTAAAATATCACGCAAAAAACCTATTTATCCGGTAGGTATAGGCTTGAACAAGTACCTTCGCATGTATCAGCGGGATACGAGGTTACCATTGGCATATAGCGAACTACTGAATTTTGGGGAAACTGCGCCGGTAATGGATAAATATGGGAACGATACCCTATGGGAAACACCGCTGTACCCTCCTCATGTACAAGATCAGTTATATGACGCATTAAAGGTAGTATATGCACAGCTCAAAGCTTCCGGCAATACACGTATTGTAGAACATAAAATCATAGACAGGATAGAATATTGTGCATTTGGAAATACAAAGCCCTTTCGGGTACGTATTATAAACCGCTTAAATGATGTATACGACTATTTTTATATCAAGCAGGCAGATGCCTCCCGGATATATGGGCTGGAGTTAGAAGAGATCCTTTCACCTAACCAAGTAAACTACCTTGTAGACCGTGATACGTTAGTCGAAGAACATATCGTTGGGATACCGGGCGATGTGTTTAGTAAATCTGGTATACATAATACAGAATATAATCAAACCCGTATTGCAAAAGAATTTGTTAAGTTTAATGAGCGTTGTATTATCTCCTTGCTTGGAGACATGCGAGCGTACAACTTTGTGATGCAGATTACACCGGATTTCGACGATTTTCAGTTTCGTATACGGGGCATTGATTTCGATCAGCAATTTTATGAAGGAAATCCAAGAGTGTACATGCCCCAGTATTTCAAGGAAAATCTTCCTTATGTTAAATTGGCTATGGAGCATTTAAACGAAAAGACCGTGTTACAGTATCAACAAGAAGAACGTTCCTCCATCGTGCACCGTGTACGTAGCGAACGTCATCGCATTAAAGACTTGCGGGATGCTTCGAAATTACAGGAGTTGTCTGCGCCAGAAAATATAGCAAAGTTACGAGAAGGATATAAAGCTTTTTATAATAATGAAGCTTATTTGGATTGTAAATCCATGACGGATATTGTAGAGCTCAATGTGAAGAATGTTATTCGGCAGGTGAAACTCTAGATTAGCGTAGTCTGCGTTGATTTTCTTTGGCGAAAGCCTCCCATCCCGAGTAGGCTTTTTTTTCCACTCCGCTATTTTGTTGGAACGCGTGGCATACGGCTACAGCTAACCCATCTGTCGCATCTAGGAATTCGGGTGTTTCTTTGAATTGCAGAACCGTTTTTAGCATAGCGGCCACCTGTTCTTTGCTGGCGCTGCCATTTCCGGTGACAGATTGTTTTATTTTACGTGGTGAATATTCAAAGATGGGGATGTCTACGCTCAGTGCAGCCGCCATAGCCACACCCTGCGCTCTTCCAAGTTTTAGCATGACTTGGATGTTTTTTCCATAAAAGGGTGCTTCCAGTGCCACACAATCGGGCTGGTATTCTTTTATCAGAGACATGGTTTTCTTAAAGATGCGCTGGAGTTTTAGTCCTTGGTCGTCTAAATGCCCCATTTTGACAACACCTAGGCTCAAAAGTGTTATCTTTTGCCCGGTTTGTTTAACTAGTCCATAGCCCATAACGACAGTTCCCGGGTCAATTCCCAAAATGATACGTTCTTTAGCCTTCTCCCTTTGCATGTTGCAATATTACGATTTTACATTAACTTTGCGGTCATCACATTAGAACATTGACGAAACAGCAAAAGAAATATCTAAATCTAGGAATTAAATTGACCATCGTTGGATTGGCGACCTGGTTCATTGTTTCGAAGGTTAATAATCAACAGAACCTCCGCGAATTCAACGCACTACTACAAAATATCGGTCCATGGACGGTACGCGCAACGCTGGTTGTAGTCGTGCTGATGATGTTGCTGAATTGGGCCATAGAAGTTGTTAAATGGAAATATCTCAGTCGACGGGTTGAGGTAATTAGCTGGTGGAAAGCTATAAAATCCGTCTTTTGTGGTCTTACGTGGGCTATATTTACACCGAATAGGATTGGTGAGTATGGAGGTCGTATACTTCTTCTAAAACCACGTAACAGAGCAAGAGGTGCAATAGCAATGGGTGTGGGCCTCTTTGCACAGTTGGTTCTCACTAGTGTATTTGGCTCTTTGAGTATCGCTTGGTTTGTAGCCACTTATTTACCGACACCGGATAGTGTCAAATTTGGCGTTTGGTTGTTAGCTATAATTTATGCAGTGGCATTTGTTGTGCTCTATTTCAACGTGCATTGGGTAGATTATCTGGTTGGTAAATTTATATTTTTACGGAAGATAAAGCCATTTTTCTCCATACTGGAAGATTTCACTACGCGGGAACTTTTGCGTGTCTTGCTGCTTTCGTTAGCGCGCTTTGCTATATTTACTTCGCAATATGTCGTGTTGATGTTAGTCTTTTTACCTGAGTTGCCATTTGTGTCGATGGTGTTGATGATTTTCATCTTGTTTTTTGTTCAATCTGCCGTTCCGTCGCTCGATATTTTCGATTTTAGTGTGCGTAGTTTTGTTGCAAGTAATTTGTATAGTTATATTACGACGCAGGAAATAGCTGTTATGGCGATTGTTTCTTGTATCTGGTTTGTCAACCTTATCCTGCCCGCTATTATGGGGTCTGTATTTGTTTTAAATGTAAATTATGTGGGTGACAACAAGTCTTGATATATTTCTCGTTATTATGACGGTGGTGTATGTCGTGTTAGTATTTTATATGTTGCGTGGATGGATGCAGGTTCCTTATTTTAAACCGAAGCAGACATCAGTTCATACATCTGTTTCGGTATTAATTGCCGCCCGTAATGAAGAAGACAATATAGCGCGTACGCTAAATTGTATTGTCCATCAAGACTATCCAAAAGAACTTTTGCAAATTATTGTTGTGGATGATCATTCTACTGACAATACGGCTGCAATCGTTGCGTCCTATGCTTCAAGAGGTGTTACCTTGCTGCAATTGAATGAAGGAGATAAATTAAATTCTTACAAAAAACTGGCTATTAGCCGAGCCATAGCACAAGCTTCCGGTGAAATAATTGTTACTACAGATGCAGATTGCCGAATGGATACAGGGTGGCTACGTACGGTCGTAGGCTATTTTGAGGAATCGGGGGCTTATATGGTTTCATCGCCTGTGGCTTACTCCGAAGAGAAAAGCTATTTTGAACGTCTTCAAACGTTAGAGTTTCTGTATCTTATCGGTTTGGGAGCCGCCGGTATTGGGAATAAGAACCCAACGACCTGCAATGGGGCAAATCTTGCTTACCGACGGGATCTATTCTACGAAATGGGTGGTTTTAACGGTATCGATAACCTTGCTTCCGGTGACGACGAGCTGTTTTTACATAAAGTAGCGGAAAAATACGCGGAAAAGATAGGGTTCTGTAAAAGAAAAGACGCTATTGTATATACCGATGCGAAAGCAACCCTTTCGTCCTTTATTAGCCAACGGCGGCGTTGGGCATCAAAAAGCACGAAATATAGGGACAAGCGGGTTGTCTGGTTAGGTGTCAGTATATGGTTGTTTAATTTGTCGTTAATTGCAAGCTTCGTACAATTTATTATTGATTTGCCGAATTTTAATGTGTTGTTTCTCGTGGCGTTTGGAATGAAGGTGCTTGCGGAATTGGCCTTTATTTATCCGCTTTGTGGTCTGGTAAACAGACATGCTTTGTTGGCCAATTTGTTCCCGTTGTCATTTATTCATGCTGTTTACCTTGTATATATAGGGGTAGCAGGCAATGTTGGAAAATACGATTGGAAGGGCAGAAAAGTCAATTAACTTAATTAAGCTTCTACTCTTTCTTTGATAATCTCTTCGGCTTTCTTTACAATCTCTTCCGCATTGAGCCCGGTCGTATCCAACGGACTTAATACTTCCCAACGCATGGAGGTGAATGGGCGTAACGGAAACATCCCATATTTTACCATTAAATAGGAGCCTTTAATAGCAACGGGAACAACAAGCGCTTCTGGATTTTTTTTCAGTAACGTAGCGATTCCGCCTACCGAAAAAGCTTTCATTTTACCTGTTTTTGTACGTGTTCCCTCCGGAAAAATAAAAGCCGACCACTTTTTGGTTTTCATATTGTTGGCTAACTTTAAGATTTCGGCAATGGATTGTTTAGGGTCTTTACGGTCTATGTTTGCTGCCCCACCATGCAGCAAATTATAAGAGATGCTCGGAATTCCCGCTTTGGCTAATTCCATTTTAGAAATGAATTTTCCATGGAACCGCCGTAAGAAATAAATCATCGGTGGGATATCAAACATGCTCTGGTGATTCGCGACAAAAATAATCTGTCTACCCGTCGGAATACTTTTGTTGTCTATAAACCGAGTCCGGTTAAATAAGGTGTAATTACAAGCTACCAGAAGGCCGTTCAAGAGGTCTACGCTTTTTTTGTGTGCAGCATATCCGCCAAGTTTTAGGCAAAGCCATTGAATAGGATGGAAAATTAGCAACGACAAAGCAAAGCAGATATAAAATAGGGGTGTAAGTATATAACCAAGTGTCTTTCTCATTTGACTAAAATTTTGCGAATTTACGATTATTAACGGGAAATCGGGAATAGAGCGCGGCGACGCTGACCTAAAGTCCTATTGCCTTAAAAGGAGGACAAAGTTAATTAATATTCCTTGTTTATAAATAATAATAAGTATATGTTTAAATATATTTATGTTTATTTTAATATAATTTATTTTTATATTTGAAAAAAGAAGGTGGTATGATGAAATTACCGACAATTTGCCCAAGTTGCGAGAATCAACTAGTAGTATCAAAACTGGTTTGTATGGATTGTGAAACGGAAGTTTCTGGTAAATATCATTTGCCAGTGCTCATGCAGTTAAGTGTTGAAGAACAGGAGTTTGTCTTACAGTTCCTAATAAATTCGGGAAGTCTGAAGGAAATGGCTAATCAAATGGGGAAGAGTTACCCGACGGTGCGGAACAAGCTTGATGATTTGATAAACAGGATAAAAATGCTTAAAAATGAAGAATAATCAAAACAGCGCTAAAATGCTTATCGGGACACAAAAGCCGGAAGAGGTAAACGAAGTATTAAAATTATACCGTCAAGTTAATCAAGAATAAAATATGAAGTATAATATGGAACGGCTGTTCTTAAACCCACTTAAAGATTACTCGGAGAAAAATCTATTATGGATAGATATGGTTGGTTTTTTAGTCGGGATAACAATTTCTTATTTTGGAAAAATTGTGTTTGATGGTATTATTCAAATATACATGGGCGCAACAAGTCTAACTGCTATTATATTAGGAAATCTGTCGAATATGGGAATTTTGACATTAGGAATGTTCATGCTCACGAAGGTCCTGTATAAAAAAACTCGTTTTGTTGATATATTAAACAATGTACTGATCGCTCGAATACCCATGTTATTTGCCGGTTTGTTAGTTGTTTGAATGGTAAAGCTGATTCCAATGGAAAAGGCAGCAGAAATTAATCTCGCTATGTCATTAGATCAATCGGACATGATGTGGATTGCCCTCTTAGCTATTTTCCTGCTGTTCATGATAGTTTATTTTTTCTATCTCCTTGTAGTCGGGATTCGGCATTCTATCAATAGTAAGAAATTTGGGCATGGTTTTTTGATAGTAATTGCGGTGTTCGTATTGGACGGCATGGCATTATTGGTATATAGAGGACTTTTTATATGAAATATTATATTTTTATAATAGTATTGCTTCAATCCTGTTTGGGGTATGGTCAAAAATTTGTGGGATCTTGGCAGGGGGAACTAAAGGTACAGGGTGTTGCACTACCGCTCGTTTTCCATTTGGAGAACACCTCGGCATGGAAAGGAACGATGGAGAGCCCGGCGCAGGGAGATGCTAAACTTCCTATCAGTGCAATCCATATTCAACAGGATTCCATATCGATAGCTGTTGCCGCCATTGGCTTAACCTACAAAGGTAAGATGTTAACAAATGAACATATTGAAGGCGTCGTGTCCCAAAAAAGTATGACATTCCCTATGCGCCTATCAAAAACTGGTCAGACGCTAGCAAAACGACGAAGACCACAACTGCCCGAGCCACCGTATAATTATGACACATTAGATGTGGCGTTTTCCAGCGAATACGATAATGTTAAGCTGGCGGGAACCGTAACGACCCCTCGTGAAGGCGAAAAATTACCCGCTGTTGTCCTGGTTAGTGGGAGCGGTCCGCAGGATCGAGACGAGACAATCATGGGGCATAAACCTTTTAAAGTAATAGCCGATTATCTGACAAGGCAAGGTATTGTCGTGTTGCGGTATGACGAACGTGGCATCGGCGCTTCTACTGGAAATTATCCTAAAAGTACCATTGGTGATTTTAGCCGTGATGTCATTGCTGCGATAGGATTTTTGCAAAAGCAAGAAAGAGTAGACCCCACGCGAGTGGGGATTATTGGGCATAGTGAGGGGGCGCTTATTGCAGAACTGATTGCCGGAGAATCTTCCGCCGATGTCGGATTTATAGGGCTTTTGGGAGCACCCGCGATACCCATTGATTCATTGATGGTGTTGCAGGCCTATGAAATCGGGAAAGTTATGGGGATGTCTGCTGAAGAACTTCGGGACGCGAAAGAAGTGAACCGTCGAAATTTCGCAGCGGTAAAAAGTGATTTGGGTGATGAGCATGCGTACCGCCAGATTTTGGAAAATATGTCATCGCCGTTACCTAATCTTTCCAATAACCAAAAGAACGAAATAAAAATGATGGTACTACCGGCCTATCGTTATTTTATGCGCATTGATCCCGTTCCGTTCATTAAAAGAATCGACGTTCCGGTATTTGCTGCTTTTGGAACAAAAGACGTGCAGGTACCTTTTGCACCTAATTTAGAAAGTTTAACTGATCACTTACCGAGAAATGAAAAGAACTTTCTAAAAGCGTACGACGGATTGAATCACCTCTTTCAAAAAGCTGAAACAGGTGCCGTTTCGGAATATATTGATATCGAAGAAACTTTTAATGAACAGGTGCTATCGGATTTGGCGCAGTGGATTAACAACCTGTAGAAACGTATGGAAGTATTCCTATGGGGTTGTGTTTGAAACCGGTAATATTTTTCCGTTATAGTATTTATGCCCGTTTTGCGCAAAATCGGCTATATAACGTCCCATTTCAAAAGCGAGCGTGCCTGCTTCTATACCGGGAAAGGCTTCTTCAAACATCTCGGTCTGCGAAGAGCCTAATGCGAGACAATTCACTTTGATGTTCCGTTCTTTAAATTCCTCTGCCAGGCATTCTGTCAATGTAGCCAATGCCCCTTTACTTGTGGAATAAGCAGAAAGACCCGCGAATTTAGAAGAACCTTGGAAGCCACCCATACTGCCTATATTGACAATGTGTCCTCCATTTTTCATTAACGGAGTGACGTGTTTGATCATGTTGATATGTCCCAGCAAATTGGTTTGCAATATTTGAGCAAAATCGGCTAATGAGGTATCTAGAAATGACTTATTAATCAACATCCCCGCATTGTTCACTAAAATATCTACGGTTTCGAACTTCGATTGGATAAAAGGAACTAAAGAATCGGAGTAGTTGTCGTACACAATGTCGAATTGAGCAGGGTAAAGCTTTCCTCCCTCTGGGTTGAGTGAAGTAGAAATTTCATGGAGTTTTCGTAACTTATCTGCAGAGCGAGCCAATGCAATAACACTGTTTTCCTTGTTTGCGGTTAAGTCTAAAACTGCCTCAAAACCGATTCCACTACTTGCTCCTGTAATAATAATATTTGCCATAGTATTTATTCTTCGTTTTCTAATTCTTCTTCTACTTCTTCTGCAGATGGTAATTTCTTGATGCCCAAACGTTGCGGCCTCAAGATATAATAAAGACCTGAGGATGCCACGAGCAGTGAAATAATATAAAAAAGTAAACTCACTAAAACCGCTAGGTGTGGGTCAAGCTGAAAATATTCTGCGCCAAATGCCATGAGCGATTCGCGTAAACCCGCTCCGCCAAGTATGGACGGTACAATAGCAACTAACGACGATACCAAAAAAATTAGTAGATAAGGAGAGAACTTACCATCGAATCCCAGTGCATATAAGATAGCAATGGCGCTTAAAGTCTGAAAGCTTTGCACAGCAAGTGCTTTGATATGAGTGATGATGAATTTTGATAAAAATTCTTTGAAAAATAGTTGTAAAAAATAAAGGTAAGTCGCTGTGCCTATTATAAGTACGCTAATAGTAACCACATTCGGTATAGAGAGTCGAGGCATAAATATGATAAGGCATCCAGTAATAATCGATAATGCCCACAAACCGCTTAGCCGATCAAAGAATACCGCGGTCAATACTCTTCTTCCCCTGATGGCATAATGCTTTTTCAGAAAATATATTTTGTAGCCATCTCCTCCGATACCTCCAGGTAAGAAAAAGTTGTAGAGTAAACCGACCTGATACAGCCTTAGATTATAACGTTCACTGATATGCAATCCAATAACTTTTAAAAAGCTGTTTAATCGGGATGACGCCATTAGTTGTGATGCAGCATATGACAATAAGCCCAGAAAGAGGTAAAGCGGATTGCACTTTTCTAATGCGCTTCTGAGCTCGGTAAACGATATCTTTTGAGAAACCCAATAGATCGCTGCTACTGTAATGAGTATCTTAAAGATGTTTTTAATATATGTCCAGAATTTATTTTTCTTCATATTACAAGCCTATGGACACGGATAATGAAAGATGCCATCATCATTACAAAATGGATAAAATACGTGTGTAGAATAAGATAAGATATAAGCATACAAAGATGCCGGTCAATGAAAACAGCCAGTTATATTCAATTTTTGTGTATCTATCCTTTAAAACCGGTATTAAGAGCGCTATAAACACCAAAAGCAATAAGACTGGAAATAGGACCGCCCAACGGTGGGGAAAGAAAACCCGTTGCGACATTACCTCAGGATTCGTGAAATAGACGACTATAGGAAACGCAATAAGGATAATGGTAATCCGCAAGATGGCTTTTGCAACAATTTTGCTTATGGTATGATTTTTGGGTGAATCCATTCCATGCAAAGTTATTATATTTCCGTTAAAAAAAAGGCCTTGATGGCTGCGGAGGTTCAAAACAAACTCATTTTATATGTGCACGCAATTATATTGCATATAAAAATGAAATTATCTAAGTTTGCGAATATACTCCATTAAGAAAACTAATTTTTATATTATGCAAAAACATATCTTATCCGCTTGTACAATCTTTACCTTGGTGATGCTCTTGGTATCATGTGGTGCTCAGAGAAAATCTTCTGCCGGAGGCGGTGGTTCATCTTTAGGTAATGACGGTCCATCTGCTCGCGAATGGCGAAATGGCTTAAAAGGTAAATGGGTATTAAATTCGGTAGACCGAGAAGATATCCCCGCTGCTTATACGATTAAAAACATTTTTGATGAAGCACCGGTTGATTGTTTTATCGGCAGTGTATGGACTCTACCAGGTGGGAACTACCAAGGAAGTATTGCTTTCAACGCGTCTGGAACACTATGTGCGGATGGTGCGGTACGCAACATGGTATGGTCGGTATACGATATACCGAATGATAACTTACATCCCCAGTTCCAATTTAAAAAGATATATTCGGGTGAGAAAGCCAGAAATGTTACGACAGGTTATCGTTTGGATCTTTCTTACTCCGACGGACAATCTTTGGTAATGCGTATGCCCATCCCATTGGATAATGGAACAGGTAATCTCGTGTTTAATTTCTCGCGCGTACAAGACTAAGGAGTGACGAGTGGATACAAACAAAACCAAAATAGCTTTAATTACCGGAGTCACGGGTCAGGACGGAGCTTATTTAGCTGAATTTCTATTAAAAAAGGGCTATGTTGTCCATGGCTTGAAGAGACGTTCTTCTCTATTCAATACGGACCGTATCGATCATCTTTATCAAGATCCACATGCAAACAAACGTAATTTTATTTTGCATCATGGCGATTTAACAGATTCGAGTAATTTGATTCGGGTTATTCAGGAAACTCAGCCGGATGAAATATATAATTTAGCTGCGCAATCCCATGTTAAGGTGAGTTTTGATACACCAGAATATACAGCAAATGCAGACGGCGTTGGCGCCCTTCGGATTCTGGACGCTGTTCGTTTATTAGGGCTGACTAAAAAAACAAAAGTATATCAGGCATCTACATCGGAGCTATATGGTTTGGTACAGGAAGTTCCGCAGAGCGAAATGACACCGTTTTACCCGCGCAGCCCTTATGCAGTTGCCAAGTTATACGGTTATTGGATTACCGTAAACTATCGCGAAGCATACGACATGTTTGCTTGCAACGGTATCCTGTTTAACCACGAAAGCCCAGTGCGCGGAGAAACGTTCGTCACGCGTAAGATAACACGGGCAGTGGCTAAAATAGCGTTGGGTTTACAAAATAAATTATTTTTAGGTAATCTATCGGCGCAACGGGATTGGGGCCATGCTAAGGACTATGTGGAAGCTATGTGGTTAATTCTGCAACAGGAGCAACCGGAAGACTATGTTATCGCGACAGGTATAACCACTACGGTTAGGGATTTCGTACGCATGGCTTTTGCAGAAGTAGGAATAGAGATCGAGTTTAGCGGTAAAGATGTAATGGAAAAAGGTGTAGTTATCGATCGTGACGAAGAAATATTGAACCGATTGAAGATTCCTATCGAACATGTGAAATTAGGGCAGACTGTTGTGAAAGTCGACCCACAATATTTTCGTCCAACAGAGGTGGATTTATTAGTTGGTGACCCGACTAAAGCAAAAAATAAACTCGGCTGGATCCCAAAATACACTTTGCCTATGTTGGTCAAAGAGATGGTAGACAGTGATTTACAGTTGATGCGTAAAGAAGAGTACTTGAGAAAAGGAGGATTCACCATTCTGAACTATTTTGAATAAATGCACGGTTATTGGCGAAGCGTTAATTGGAATAGTTTTTGTTATATTAATGAAATAATAATGATTTACGGCATTTTATGTGAAAAAGAGAATGTACAAACAACAAGATATGGATAAAATGGATGCGACGCTTGACGCACCCAGCAAATATTCAGAAGAGCCGTCTAAAAGAAGTAACCCGAAGATTTATTTTTTCATTATAGCGATTGCAGCATTGCTTGCAACCAATGTTTATTTTTATGTAAAGTTCAAATCGTCTGGAGAGAAACTCTACACGGTGGCTATTCAGAAACAGGACTTACAGATCGAGATTGACCGTATTGAGGCGGAATTGGATAATCTTGTCTCGGTAAAGGTAGCTGGAGTAGATTCGACGGTGCAGGCCTCCGAAATGCGTGCGAGAGAGGCTATTAGTGAACTACGGGCCAAGCTTGAAAATCAAACTATTTCAGAGGAAGATATGCTATTAGCAACAAGAGAGGTCGCGCGATTAAAGGGAGATGTGTCTGGATTACGCCTTGCGCTTAACGAGTTAAAAGTTAGAAATGAGATTCTTCAAAAAGAAAATCAAACGCTTTCCAGACAGGTTTCTACTACTGACAAGAAGGTGACTGCGCTATCTCAAGAGAATACGGAGTTAAAGGATCAAGTCAATATTGCATCGGCTTTAAAAGTTTCCAATATTCAGGTAAATGGAATTTCCGTATCAAAAAAGGAGAAAATCGAGACAGAATCCCGCGCTCGCCGAGTAGATCGATTACAAGTGCTGTTCTCTATTGCGGATAACACGTTAACAACAAAAGGGAATAAAGAAGTGTTTGTTCGTGTTATTGACCCATCAGGCAATTTGTTCGGTGATGCTAATAATATATTTTATGTGCACGGCGAAAAACTACAGTATACATTCAAGGAAACCATTGATTTTACTAACAATGGTGAAGAGTATCAGTTCCTTTGGGTACAAGATAAATTTAAAAAAGGGGCATATACGGTTTTACTATATAATGATAATGCAATTATGGGACGCGCTAGCGTCGTACTGAAATAAGACAGAAGAGGATACAAAAACGTATAAAAAAGCCTAACCTGTATAAACAGGTAGTGTTATAATAAATGTTGTCCCTGTATTCGTTTGAGTCATAAATTCGATCTTTCCTCCAATTCCCGTTACCGTTTGCTTTACAAAAGCTAATCCTAATCCTGTTCCCGAGCTTTTTGTCGTAAAATTAGGTTTAAATATTTTCGGAATAACATCTTGAGGAATACCGAAGCCGTTATCCTGAATCAGGATTTCTACCCAATTTGCGTCCGAATAACGTAAAATAACATTAATTTTGATTTTTTTTCTCCCTAGGCTCCCCTCTATTGCATTTTTAAATAGATTGTTGAACGACCGGAGGAATTGATCGCGGTCTCCGAGTACAAACACCGATTTGTCCGGCGTTTCGTTGATCAACGTAATCGTCGTATTTCCGGTGTTACTAAAGAGATTGATAGCCTTTCGAATTTTTTCAACAAGGTCGATTTTTTCAATATTTGTTTCCGGTAATTTAGCAAAAGCAGAAAACTCCGTTGCGATTTTGGAAAGAATGTCAATCTGTTCAATAATAGAAGTGGATATGCGTTGAAACCGTTCTTTAAAACGTGGGTCATTTTCTTGATAAGAGCGTGTCAGTTGCTGCATACCTAATTTCATCGGTGTAAGCGGGTTTTTAATCTCATGTGCCACTTGTTTTGCCATTTCGCGCCAAGCAGTTTCCCGCTCCACATCCCGCAACTGTTTGGCGCTCTCTTCTAGTTTAATCAACATGAGATTATATTCCTTAATGAGCATTCCAATTTCGTCATTCTTATCCCAATATAGGGGCTCGTTTATTTTGTTCGATAGCTGCGTTTCAGCCAATTTCATCCGTACAATATCTAGCGGTTTGGTTATTTTCCGAGAAAGCGTTACGGCGATAAATCCAAATAAAATAATAATGAAGGTATAGATATTTAAAATCGTGTTTAGCAATAGATTTTTATTGTTTGCGGCGTCTTTTTCGGTAGTATAGTACGGTATATTTAAATAAGCAGCTGTTGTGTAGTCTTCGTATTTGATAGTGGCATAGACCGAAGAGAACCAGAAATTGGAGATACGTTCGCGTTCATAAGCTTCGGATTTTCGCAACACAGAGAGTTTATTTAACGCCACAGGATTCATAAATTCTGATATAAGCTTGAGATCAAAAATACGTTGCTGTGAGGAATAAAGTAGTTTTCCAGATTTATCGTATAAGTTGAAGTTAGTCATGGTGGAAGGGGCCATCTCTTTGAGCATATCCGCGATTTTCTCATTAAATCCTTCGCGGGTTTGGCTGCTAGCCATATGATTTTCAATTTTTTTGGTGATTTCCGCAATCTCCTTTAATCGGTTATTGGTTGTTGTTTCTTCCAGCTGTCTATTTAAGCTTATAAAGGCAACCGCTCCGGATATCAACGTTCCCAGCAGAACGGATATGCTAACCAATGCCTGAATCCGTGTACTATACTGGATATTGTTGAGTAATATACGAAAATGGTATTGGATTCTATTCCATCGAAAAGATATGCTGGAAAAGGTACTGATAAGGTAATTAGTGAGATTAAATAGACCGAAAAAGATCAGTAAGAGAATAAAGATAATGGATGCTAAAGCGAGGTATTCCCAAAAAGAGGCCTTTTGTGTACTTAAAATAATGGTGGTATATTGATCTGGTTTATAGGCGAGATGATAATAATTGTCCTTTTCCTCCAGGCTCATATATTCCCTTAGTTTACTTGGAATGCTTAGATCATTCTCGGTATAGTTGTAGTTCCCGTATTGTGTAACTAGATTATTTCCCTTATACAACGCATAGGAATTGTCCTCAAAGGAATCAAACTGCCATGCCGTAGTGTTGTTATCTGTTAATACCTCCGGATACGGAAGTGATGTGCTGTAGGACAGATTTTTTAGATTGATATATATATGGTGAAACTTGTCGGGGTTGTCCTCATAAGGAATCGAAAGATGGGTAAAGTATTCGTGGGTCCCCAGTTCGCTACGTAAGCGGTAAAAGTTCGTTGTGAACGGAATTTTGATGGCGGTCTTGATTACATTTTCCCGATATTCTGTAGGCTTATCCACGGTGTAGTTCTCCAGAGGTATCCCTTCGTTGTCATAATAGAAAGCTTGAAATTCAAATCTTGATAAATATCCGCTCATATATCTTGTTTTGATATAGTCGGTTATGTAGGGAATATCGGGAACGCTATCATGCAGACTAAAGAGCTTACTTAATCTATAATCGTTTATAATATTCTTCTCGAGGTCAGTAAACAATGAAACTGCGTTTACATCGTCCTCGGCTAAGAGATAAGAAATAGCTTGTTCCATTCTGTTTATTTTTTTTATCTCGTTGTAATGGTTGTAGGAGATGACCGAAATGGACGAAAATAACAGTATGGTTAAAATAAAGGTAGAGAGCTGGTAAGGTGATGAAAAATGATAAGCTTTGTATGTCCGGAGGAAAACTAAGATGCCAAAGAGGATGCCGAAGAGAATATTAAAGCCAATAAGAGCTGTAGCGATAAGGGCAAAAACCAAACAAACCAACTCAATATTTAGTATGATAGTGATGTTATTGAGTAGTTGACGTACCATCTGTACGATGCGATCGATATACAATACCAATGTGAGCACGTTTATACAAAATAGCAAGATACACAGCCAACCATAGAAGCCGAGATTTAGTATTTTCGTAAAGTCATTTTCGTAAATTGGAGAGTGTGTGAGAAGTGTGCCTAGAAAATAATAGATTACCTGACCAAAGAAATAAATAGAGAAAATACCGATGATGGAAATGCCTATAGCATAATTTTTTTTGGATAAAAAAGTAGGAACCCGAAGATACTTTTGAATGGACATAATAAAACACATAAACCAAAACATAGCACATGTGGTTATAAAAAAAGACCAGATGTTTGGCAGGAATTGGTTATAGGCGTAATGTTTGGGGTCAAATAGTTCCAAACTGGAATGAATGAACAGCCAGTTAGATTTTAAATCTAAATATCGTACGGCAACCAAGATGCTTACAAATAAAATAATTCCTAGCCACGTTTCCCCTTTCTTAGCTAAATAGACTGCTATACTATTGGTTAATATAAGTAAACACACGAGCGCGGTCACCCAACAAAAGAATTGTAAGTTGATGTATAGGTTGTCTTTCTTTCCTTCAATTAACTTGACTGAAAATAGATAACCGCCGTCTTTACTATAAATATTACGTATGTTTTTATTATCGTCATACTGTGCGATTTCAAGATTGTTAACACCAATAGTAGAAAGAAAATTATTGTTCAAAAATTGGTTTGTGTTCTCAAAATTCCGCTTTATAGGAACCAAAGCAAGTATCGAAATGCCGTTAGTTAGTTCTTTCTTTTTTGCTAGAAAGGAACGGTTTTCTGTTTGAATAACTGAAGTATTCCTACGTAATCCCACATCACTAAATGGGACATATATATTCGTTGACCAGTGGATAATCTGGTTGTCCCTGTATATATTAACGTAAATGTGTTCTTGAGTAAGCTCCGTCGTTATGTTTGTCAGCTGCACCGGATATTTATCGGCGTGCTGAAACGTTTTGATGATGAGGCTATCCCCCAATAGTTCATCAATTCTGTCCTCATACCAATGGATTTTTCGAGTAAGTTTTTTTTCATCCAGTTCGAGCATATCCTCATCAGTAATGGTGAAGTGTATGGTAAGCGCCGTTCCCATAAGGGATAACGTCAAAACCAAAAGTAAAAACCGAATTTTAGTAAGCATCTCTATTCTCCATACGATGAATGTAAATATAAAAAAAAGTCCCCGTTATGCACGCATAACGGGGACACCTTGTTTTCTATAATTAAATATACTAAGAATGTGTATGAATATCTTCTTCACGGACAAACTTAGCTGTAAAATACTCACGATTCATCCGTGCTATGTTAGATAATTTGATGCCTTTAGGACATTCTGCTTCACATGCGCCCGTATTCGTACAATTGCCAAATCCTTCTGCATCCATTTGGTCAATCATCGCTTGTGCTCTTTCATAGCGTTCTGTTTGTCCCTGAGGTAGCAAAGCAAATTGGGAAATTTTGGCAGATACAAATAGCATAGCGGAAGCATTTTTACATGCTGCTACACAAGCACCACAACCGATACATGTTGCGGATTCAAAAGCCTCATCTGCAATGCGTTTTGGTACGGGGATAGCATTTGCGTCCGGAACTCCCCCTGTGTTAACATTTACGTAACCACCCGCCTGTTGAATACGATCAAAGGAAGTGCGATCTACCGCTAGGTCTTTCAGTACTGGAAATGCAGCGGCTCTCCACGGTTCGATGACGATGGTTTGTCCATCGTGGAACGAGCGCATATGCAATTGGCAAGTAGTGATGCCGTATTTAGGCCCGTGAGGACGACCGTTAATAACTAGTGAACACATACCGCAGATACCTTCACGACAGTCGTGATCGAAGTAAATAGGGTCTTCTCCCTTGTGTGTAAGATCTTCGTTTACTATATCAAGCATCTCTAAGAAAGACATATCGTCTGCAATATCCTTTGCTTGAATAGTAACAAATTTACCTTTGGTTTTATCATTTTTCTGACGCCAAACTTTCAGCGTTAAATTCATATGTTGTGCCATGATAATATATCCCCTATTTATAACTTCTTTGTGTTAATTTGACGTTTTCGAAAACCAACTCCTCTTTGTGTAGAACTTCAGCTTGATTTTCTCCTTTAAATTCCCAAGCAGCAACATACGTATAGTTTTCGTCATCGCGTTTTGCTTCTCCCTCTGCTGTCTGCGATTCAAGGCGGAAATGTCCTCCACACGACTCGCTGCGGTTTAATGCATCATCTACCATCAATTCACCTAATTCGAGAAAGTCTGCGACACGTCCGGCTTTTTCTAACGACATGTTGAGCTCTTCGTTTTCACCCAACACTTTCACGTCGGACCAAAATTCTTTTTTCAATTCCTGAATCAAACCTTTTGCTTTTGTCAAGCCTTCCGCCGTACGAGCCATACCACAGTATTCCCACATAATATTGCCCAACTTTTTATGAATGTCGTCTACGGTTTTAGAACCTTTAAGGCTTAATAAAGTATTTATTTTATCTTCTACTTCTTTACGGGTTTGTTCGAAAGCAGGATTATTTTTATCAACCGGAGCAAAGCTTCCTAAATTAGCTAAATAGTCACCCACTGTATACGGAATAACAAAATAACCATCAGATAAACCTTGCATAAGTGCAGATGCGCCTAAACGGTTCGCGCCGTGATCAGAGAAATTACATTCGCCTAGTGCGTACAAACCTGGTACGGTAGTCATTAAATTATAGTCCACCCACACCCCCCCCATGGTATAGTGCACCGCAGGGTAGATACGCATAGGTTGTTCGTACGGATTTTCGTCTGTAATTTGGTAATACATATCAAACAAGTTACCGTATTTAGCTTCTACTGTATCCTTACCTAAACGTTTGATGGCATCTGCAAAATCTAAGAATACAGCCACTCCGGACTTACCGACACCACGACCATCATCTACCATTTCTTTTGCGTTACGGGAGGCTACATCACGTGGTACTAGATTACCGAAGGATGGATATTTTCTTTCCAAAAAATAGTCCCGATCCTCTTCTTTAATATCTACAGGTTTTAGTTGCCCTTGACGTAGTTTTTCAGCAAGTTCCTGTGTCTTAGGAACCCAAACCCGTCCATCGTTACGAAGTGATTCAGACATCAATGTCAGTTTGGATTGATGATCGCCAGTTACCGGTATACAGGTAGGGTGAATTTGTGTATAACAAGGGTTGGCAAAGTAAGCACCGCGTTTATGGGCCCTCCAAGCGGCTGTGACGTTACAGCCCATAGCATTGGTGGATAGAAAGAATACATTTCCGTAACCTCCGGTACATAACAATACCGCATGCCCTTCATGTGCTTCTACTTTACCTGTTACCATGTCGCGTGTGATAATGCCACGTGCATGTCCGTCGATTTTTACCAGATCCAACATCTCATGACGTGTATAAGAAGTTACTTTTCCTTTTCTTATCTGACGGTTCAATGCAGAGTATGCACCTAACAACAATTGCTGTCCTGTTTGTCCACGAGCATAGAACGTACGGGATACCTGCGCTCCTCCAAAAGAACGGTTATCCAGTAATCCGCCGTATTCGCGTGCGAAAGGCACACCTTGTGCTACACATTGATCAATGATATTAACAGAGACCTCTGCTAAACGGTAAACGTTAGCTTCACGTGCACGATAGTCTCCTCCCTTTATAGTATCATAAAATAACCGATAAACGGAGTCACCATCATTTTGGTAATTTTTCGCAGCATTTATACCCCCTTGCGCAGCGATAGAGTGTGCACGGCGCGGAGAATCTTGATAACAGAATGTTTTGACGTTGTAACCAAGTTCCGCCAATGAAGCAGCTGCTGAAGCTCCCGCCAAACCGGTACCTACCACAATGATAGTGAATTTACGTTTGTTGGCTGGGTTGACCAGCTTCATATTGAATTTATGTTTTGACCATTTCTCGGCTAAAGGGCCTACAGGTACTTTCGAATCTAACATATTTTAAATACTTTATATTTAACAGATATGGATATATCCTAAATATTATTTAACGAAATAAAAATATAGCGGCATCAGTGCAAAACCAATTGGAATGATGATACCAAACACCCAAACACTTAAAAACTCAATAATGGGTACATATTTTCTATGAGAAACGCCCAACGTCTGGAATGCCGACTTGAACCCGTGGATTAAGTGAAAGGACAGGGCTGCCATGGCGATGACATAGAAGATGACTATTCCAATATTCTGGAAAGCAAAGTCAACTTGTTTGTAGAGATCACGTGCCTTTATGATTTCTACATTGTTTTCCGTTGTAACTTGATAATCGTTGAATTCCGTGGCTTGTATCTCCTGTGCAGTGGTGTTTCCTGTAGCCAAGTCCGTGCGATATTCTACATAAGGGACTTGATCATTGTGATATTTCCACCAGAAGTTGTACATGTGTGTGGCTAGGAAAACCAAGATGATTGTTCCCAAGATTCCCATATTGCGGGAGTTCCACTTGCTATTTGCAGCGCCGTTGAACTGTGCGTAGCCAATCGGACGAGCAGCCTTGTTTTTCATCGTTAAGACTAAGGCATAAATAGCATGTAGAATAATAGAAGCGTAAAGTAAGTATGATACTACTTTAATAGGGGTGAAATGGGTCATGAAATACGCATATTGATTGAAAGCGTACCCCTCGTCATTGTTAAATAACTGCAAGTTACCAATCAAGTGAACGATCAGGAACGTACATAAAAAAATCCCCGTCAAGCTCATGATTAGTTTTCTTCCGAGTGAAGAACTTAAAACTGGCTTTGAATTACTCATTATCCTAGATGTTTATATATTATTTTCGCAAATCTATTTATTTGTTAACACAATTATGACAAAGTCGAAAGAAAACGAATAATTTAGAACGTTTCTAATCAAAAAGAGGTCATCCGCTTGGACAACCTCTTTTTGATGAAATTAAATTTTCGAAAAGACTTCCTCTTATAAGAAAGAGAACCCCACGCCGATGGTCCACATTCTTATTTTCTGATTGCCCGTTTCATTCAGATTGCTCAAGCCATGCTCATAACGTAAATCGACCGTGAAGCTGCTAATGTCAGCACCGATACCGCCGATGATTCCGGTAGAGCTTTTTTTGTAATCCGTCCACTCCGCAGGCTTCGTGAAGCTTATATCCTCGTTTTGACCAAAAGAGAAGACAGGTCCTGCTTGAATACGTGCTCCAATTGGACCGAGTCCGATTCTTGTACCTAATAAAATAGGCACGTCAAAACTCTTAAAGGTAGCGTCACCGTCTTGGCCACTTTCTGTTTGGATGCCAACTTTTTTACTCGCATAATAAGCTTCAGGTTGTACATGGAATCCGGCTATTCCCACGCGTCCCCACGCGCCCAACTGGAATCCAGTTTTGGTGTCCGAATTAAGGAATCTTCCTTCTGATCTTAGGCTGGAAAAGCCTAAACCTGCTTTTAATCCCACCTTAAATGTGGGGAATAATTGTGCTTGTGAAATGCTGATAGCAGCAATTAAACAAATTAAAGTAAGTATAGATTTTTTCATGTGAAAAATATTTGTTTATTTTAATACACCACAATAATAACGTATTTATTTCAATATTTATATATGAGCATACTAAAAATAACTGCTTCGGACTGGGAAGTTTTGAAGATAAAATTGAGTCGAAAATATAATCACCTCACAGATGATGATTTAGTTTATACGTCCGGGGAAGAGGAGGCATTGGTAAATCGCCTAGCGAAGAGGCTTCGGCGCGATAAAGAATACATTACATTCACGTTGGCAAAAGAACTCTCAAACTTGGAATCAAATCGTCTATAAGAATGGCAGACTTGATTACATGGGACGATTTTGAAAAAGTAGACTTGCGTGCTGGAACTATATTGGAAGCGGTGGATTTTCCGAAGGCACGTAAACCCGCCTATCAATTGCTTATCGATTTTGGTGAATTAGGTATATTGAAATCGAGTGCACAGATTACAGTACATTATAAAAAAGAGGATTTGGTAGGGAGGCAGATCGTAGCGGTAGTTAATTTTCCAAAAAAGCAAATTGCAGACTTTATGTCGGAGTGTTTGATCACAGGATTTCCGGATGAGAATGGAGAGATTGTATTGTGTTCGATAGAAAGACAGGTGCCAAATGGAACGAAATTAATGTAGATTAGGAAAACTGAAAATGTAGGTTAAATGAAAGTGTATAATTTTGAACCAACGGACTTCGATCCCATAGCAACGGATGAAGCCTACATGCGGGAAGCGTTAAAGCTGGCGCAAAAAGCTTATGAAGAGGAGGAAATTCCTATTGGGGCCATAATTGTTAGCCACGGTAAGATTATCGGAAAGGGGTATAATCTCACCGAGCGTTTGAACGACGTGACCGCTCACGCAGAAATGCAAGCGTTTACGGCAGCTTCCAATTATGTGGGCGGGAAGTATTTGAAAGATTGCACTTTGTATGTTACCGTAGAGCCTTGTGTAATGTGCGCGGGGGCATCTTATTGGTCCCAAATAGCTAGGATCGTATATGGAGCAGCGGATAAAAAAAGAGGGGCTTCCCGATATGGGAATCTTTATCATCCAAAAACAGAGTTAGCTTCGGGCGTACTTGCGGAGGAATGTACGGATCTTATAAAATCATTTTTTCGTAATAAAAGGTAAAGAAAATAAGATTTTGGAGGTTAAATAAAACCTAAGCCAATCTGAAATTGTTATATTCGTGTTCATTATTAATAATAATCAAAAAAATAGAAATATTATGGCATTTGAATTAGAAGCTTTACCTTATGCGAGCAATGCATTGGAACCGCACATTGACAAAGACACCATGGAAATCCACCATGACCGTCACCATCAAGCTTATGTAGACAATCTGAACAAAGCGATTGCAGGGACAGATGCTGAGAACCTATCCTTAGAAGAAATCAACAAAAACATCTCTAAATATCCCGCTGCTGTTCGTAATAACGGTGGAGGACACTTTAATCATAAGCTTTTTTGGACTGTTTTAAGCGCAAATGGAGGAGGAGAACCCACAGGTGGGCTGGGGGAGGCCATTAACAGAACCTTTGGCTCATTTTCGGAACTGAAAACACAATTACAGAATGCGGGTGCTACTCGCTTTGGCTCAGGTTGGGCTTGGTTAATCGTGAAGTCAGACGGCCAGCTAGCGGTTACATCAACTCCGAATCAAGATAATCCGCTGATGGATGTGGCAGAAGTACAGGGTACACCTATTTTGGGTATTGATGTATGGGAACACGCATACTATTTGAAATATCAGAATAAACGTCCAGCCTATCTTGATGCGATTTTCAACGTTATCGATTGGGATGCCGTTGCAAAACGCTATGACGAAGCAAAATAAGAGACGAGAATAAAAAAAGCCTGAGACATGCTCAGGCTTTTTTTATTCTTCTATTCCAACGGCATGTTCATCAAGATTACTTCCATTGACTTCCGCTCGAATTTTGCTTTCGAGCTCGTCACTTAAATCGGGGTTGTCCAATAATAAACTCTTTACAGCATCACGTCCTTGTCCTAACTTGGTGTCACCGTAGCTAAACCATGAGCCAGACTTCTTGATGATACCGTATTCTACACCTAAATCAATAATTTCGCCAACTTTAGAAATTCCTTCGCCGAACATAATGTCGAACTCTGCCAGACGAAACGGGGGGGCTACTTTATTTTTCACAATTTTTACTTTAACACGGTTACCCGCTACTTCGTCATTATCTTTAATCTGTGAAGTTCTACGAATATCCAAGCGAACGGAAGCATAGAATTTTAGTGCATTTCCACCGGTAGTCGTTTCTGGGTTTCCGAACATGACACCAATTTTCTCCCGTAACTGGTTAATAAAAATACAGCAGCAGTTGGTTTTAGAGATTGTACCCGTCAATTTCCGCAGAGCCTGTGACATCAAACGGGCTTGGAGCCCCATTTTTGAGTCTCCCATTTCTCCTTCAATTTCTCCTTTAGGTACCAATGCAGCAACCGAGTCGATAACGATGACATCAATAGCTCCAGAACGGATAAGGTTATCGGCAATCTCCAAGGCCTGCTCGCCATTGTCGGGCTGGGAGATAAGCAGATTTTCGACATCTACCCCCAGCTTTTGTGCATAGTACTTATCAAAAGCGTGCTCTGCATCGATGATAGCTGCTATGCCTCCCTTTTTCTGTGCTTCCGCAACAATATGGGTGGCGAGGGTTGTTTTACCGGATGACTCCGGACCGTAAATTTCGACGATACGTCCTTTGGGTACGCCTCCAATGCCTAATGCTATATCTAAACCCAGCGATCCAGTAGAAATAGCCTCAATACGTTCTACTGCGGAATCTCCCAGTTTCATAATCGTGCCCTTACCGTACGACTTTTCCAATTTATCTAAAGTTAGCTGTAAAGCTTTTAGTTTATCTGTGCTGCTCATATTTTTAGTATTATCTAGTCAAAAGTAAAATTAAAATTTAAAATTACAAAATTAATTTACTAATATTTTTAGTTATTCAATTGTGTTTAATCCGTCTTTGCCGTTTTGATATAGTGTGTTTCAAAATACTTGCAAATATACGTAATAGGGCATGCCTCACATTTTGGACTTCTTGCCACACATATATACCGCCCATGGAGGATAAGCCAGTGATGCGCAATAGCGATTGTATCCTCTGGGAGATATTTGACCAATTGCTTTTCCACAGCCAATGGTGTTGTAGCGCGGCTTGTTAGTCCTAAACGGTTGCTTACACGAAACACATGTGTGTCCACCGCCATTGCGGGCTTGTTGTATATTACGGAAGATATAACATTGGCAGTTTTCCTTCCGACGCCTGGCAATTTGATAAGGTCTTCCACTTTTTCGGGTACTTCCCCATGAAATTCTTCCATCAATTTTCTAGCCATTCCAACCAAGTGCTTTGCCTTGTTATTCGGATAACTGACCGAACGAATGTAGCTAAATACTTCATCCGGGGTGCCGACGGCTAATGAGGCGGCATCCGGAAAACGTCTGAAGAGGACAGGAGTCACCTGATTAATGCGCTTGTCTGTACATTGTGCGGATAAAATGACGGCAACCAGAAGTTCGTAAGGATTACTATAGTTTAATTCCGTTTGCGCATCAGGGTTGTGTGTCGAAAAATACTTAACAAATTCCTGATATCTTTCTTTCTTTAGCATGAACAAAGATATTCAAAAAAACAAAGTCTCTAAGTTTATTTAGAGACTTTGCCATTTTACTTCCTTAAGCTACGAGAATAGTTCAATATATTCTCGATGGTTTTGGGGGTTGGATCTTTTGCCAATTCTTGTAAATTGGATTTTAGATTTTGTTCAAATATTTCATCAACTATCTTGACCATACTCACCCTCTCCTCGCTTAACTCCGTATCATGTTCTTTTGTAAAGAATTCTACCATAAGCATTTTATTTATCTAAGTATATATAAAACGCAAGATAGATATTTATATTATGTGAAATTTAACATTTTTTTACTTTTTTTTTCCGATATGCTGATCAGCCTCCTCAATAGCGGCCTTCGCATTAACAATTCCACCCGATACACTAATTTCATCCAAATAAACTTTTTTAGTAGATCCATCTACTTTTATTTTTACTCTTTCGTCTACCTTTGTTACGGATTTCAGGATGATGTCTTTCACTTCTTTGGCCGTAAGTTCCGGATAGTAAGAGCGTAATACTGCCGCTAGTCCGGATACTACCGGAGCAGCCATACTTGTTCCATTTTGTTCCTTATATGTAGATCCGGGCATAGTAGAATTAATTTTGACACCGGGTGCAAAGACATCCACTGAACGGTATCCAAAATTGGAGAACTCAGCCAACAAATCACCGTCGAGCCCCGATGATGTAGCTCCTACCGTAATCCAGTTTGACGCTTCGCCCAATACGGCATTCAGACTATCTGTGTAATATTTCGTTGGGTAATTTTTGACGATATCGATATCTTTGGCATCATTCCCTGCGGCATGTACCATAAGCACGTCTTTTTCCTCGGCATATTTTATAGCCTCATCAACCGTCTTTTTATTAAATACATATCCCTTGCCGAAACTCATATTGATTACTTTTGCTCCATTATCAACGGCATAGCGTATGCCGTTTGCAACGTCCTTATCACGCTCATCACCATCGGGTACAACACGTACTCCCATAATCTGCACATTATCCGCTACGCCGTCGATTCCGATACCGTTGTGGCGTTTCGCACCGATGATACCTGCCACGTGCGTTCCATGTTCTGCATCTGGGCCTTTGATATCGGCGTTTCCATAGAAACGTTCGCTGGCATCTTCGTAATTGTCGCCGACAATGTGGCGAGGGTCGTAATTTTTGTTTAGATGATAGTCCACTTGGGCACGAAAGTATTTCACACCTTCTTCCAGCTCTTTGTAAAAGTCTTCAAAGCTCTTTTCATCACTAAGTTCCCTTTTCGTCATGCGGATGGCCATTTTCTGACGGTCAGTGTTTGGCTTGTAGGCATCAAGGTCAGCTTTTGTTATCTCTATGATGTCTTTGCCTATTTTTTTAATGGCAATATCAATTTCTTCCTTTAGTCTGCCGTAGTTTAGGTTTCCGAAATTTGCCTGATCGAGTTTGCTGGTGTATTCGCTTATCATCTTTTGGTATGCTACAAACTCCCGGCGTTCAGCTTCGCTAAGTGGCGTGGAGGGTAATACGGATATATATTTAGGTTCGTAAATGCGAATCAAACGGGTGATTTCCAAGTTATCGTATTGTACATTTTCGCCGTTGGCGTTCCCCATAAAGTTCCATCCATGCACATCGTCGACATAGCCATTTCCATCATCATCTTTGCCATTTCCCATAGTTTCTTTGGCGTTTGTCCACATGACGTCTTTCAAATCTTCGTGCTTATAATCTATACCACCATCTAATACACCCACAACGACGGGAGTTGATTCCCTACCTGTTAAAAGCTCGTATGCTTTTTCGGTACTGATTCCGTGTACACCGTCTGTTTCGAAATCAAGATTATACCAATTAGGTGGGTTGGTAGTTTTTGATTGGGCATTTCCCCATAACGGAAGTATGCTGATACCTAATAAGGCAACAAGTTTCACTGTTCTAGTCATATATTTCTGTTTCGTCAAGAGACAAATATAAGGTAACTCGCGAGTTGATGTTGTTAAAAAAATATAAATCACTATTCTTTTACATTAACTTTATTGTCAAAACTCGCTTTTATGTACAAAAACTGGAACTATATGATTATTATTGGGGCTATGACGATATCTTGTTCTGATAACACGAAAGAAAATGCGGCTACTTGGCCAAATGTTACTGCCCCCGTGGCAGAAAAAAAAGTATATGAGCGTACTATCCATAACGATACAATAGTGGATAATTACTATTGGATGAACGATTATTTTAAGAAAGGTCCCAACTCGGCAGAAGTGATTGCTTATTTGGAAGCAGAAAATAACTATACCGCAGCGATGATGAAAGACACGGAAAAGCTGCAGGAAAAGCTTTTTCACGAAATGAAGGGACGGATAAAGGAGAAAGATGAGTCCGTTCCCTATTTTAAAAATGGATACTATTATTACAGCCGTACAGAAGAAGGTAAACAATATTATAAATTCTGTCGGAAGAAGGGGAGTCTGGATGCTCCGGAAGAGATATTGCTCGACGTGGATGATATGGCGGAAGGGTATGCCTATTATGCTGCGGGTGGCTTTTCGGTAAGCCCGGACAATAAGTTGCTTTCCTTTGGAGTGGATACCGTATCTCGAAGAGAGTATACGATTTATGTGAAGAATCTCGAAACCGGCGCGTTATTACCGGACAAGATTGATCGTACAACGGGTAGTGCTACTTGGGCAAACGATAATAAAACGTTATTCTACACGGCCAAAAACCCAGCTACCTTGCTGAGCGAGAAAATCCGTCGGTATACGTTGGGCTCGGGATCTGCAGGCGATGTCGTCGTATATGAAGAGAAAGACAATACGAATTATATCGGTGTAGGAAAATCAAAAAACGGAAAGCATATTATGATCTATTCAGGTGGAACACTTTCCTCCGAGGTTCGCATATTGGATGCTGATCAACCGAATGGTACTTTCAAGATGTTCCAACCTCGGATGAAAGGGGTGTTGTATTCCGTGACGGCACTGGCAGACAAATTTTTAATTTTGACCAATGATGGGGCAAAAAACTTTAAGGTAATGGAGTGTCCGTTAGATAAGACTGCCAAGGAGCATTGGAAAGAATTTATCCCTCACCGCCATGACGTACTCGTTTCCGATATCGATGAATTTAAGGATTATATTGTGATTTCAGAACGCAAGAATGGCTTGACACAAATGGCGATACGATCTTTAAAGAGCGGAACGCAGCATTATCTGAATTTTGGGGAGGCGGCCTATACTGTGTATCCAAGCACGAATGTTGAATATGATACCGATATGGTACGTTATGGCTATACTTCGCTCGTGACCCCATCTTCGACATATGACTATAACATGAATACCAAAGAGAGAACCCTCAAGAAACAGCAGGAGGTTGTCGGTGGATACAATGCAGAGAACTATATAACAGAACGTTTGTTTGCTATAGCAGCTGATGGCACCCAGATTCCTATCTCGCTAGTCTACAAAAAAGGTTTCTCTAAAAATGGGAAATCACCCTTGTTGCTCTACGGATACGGTTCCTATGGTATGTCTATGGATCCTACCTTTAATTCGTCGAGGCTGAGCCTTTTGGATAGAGGCTTTTCTTATGCCGTTGCGCATATCCGTGGTGGCGAAGAGATGGGACGGGAGTGGTATGAGGATGGTAAAATGATGAACAAGAAAAATACGTTCACTGATTTTATCGATTGCGCCAAATATCTTATTTCAGAAAAACTGACCAGTTCCGACCATCTATATGCACAAGGTGGTAGTGCTGGCGGTTTGCTTATGGGTGCGGTTATCAATATGGCTCCTGCTTTATGGAATGGTATCATTGCACAGGTTCCTTTTGTGGATGTAGTCAATACCATGTTAGATGATACTATTCCACTCACCACAAACGAATATGATGAATGGGGGAACCCGAATGATAAAGCAGCGTATGACTATATGAAATCGTATTCGCCATATGAAAATATTGAAGCAAAGGAGTATCCAAACCTATTGGTTACCACCGGGCTTCACGATAGTCAAGTGCAATATTTCGAACCTGCAAAATGGGTAGCAAAGTTACGTGAAATAAAGAAAGGGGATCAGGTCGTTTTGTTTAAAACAGACATGGAATATGGACACGGCGGAGCTTCTGGTCGGTTTGATTATCTGAAGGACGTTGCGCTGAATTATGCTTTTCTATTTAAATTGGAGGGGATTACAGAATAATATAGTCTAGCCATACAAGCACCAGCGTGTCTTATAGATAATGATCCGCAGGCAAAAAGAACGTTGATATGGATTGTCTGGAATGCGAGGTTTAGACTCGCTATATATAGATTATCCGTTGAGTGTGATTTTACAGGGAAATTATAGGGTGTTAATAGGGGTACAATCTCTATTAACACCCTATTATACCCCTACTAACCCCCTGTTAACCCTCTATAAACCGGTAAGCAGATATAAGCGAATAACTCGAAGTATAACATCAAATCCCTAAGCTTAGATTATTTTCTTCAACTTCTGTTCTATTTCCACTACGTTTTTTTCAAAATCTCGCCACGTAGCCAATGCTTCAAAAAGAATAGTTTTTAAGAATTTTTTTGTCTAAAAAAGTTTAGAATATTTGGTTTTTAACAGACAATAATACACGACATTTATCAATAAGTAACTAATATTTTAGACACCATCTTATCGATTATTTAACGAATCTTGTCGATTTTCCCTTTCAATTTCCCGGGCATCAATCTGATGCTGTTTGTAATTTTCAATAGCCACTTTACTTGCCTTTTGGGACACGATAATACCCACTATTGCGATAATAGTTACGATAGCAAGTCCCCAAGCATACTTCTTTTTGTCTTGTTTTACTAGCCAATACATAAGAAAGATATAAGGTATCGCGAAAAAGATATAGAATATAATACTTGGACCAACCATCTTGCGAGAAATTTAAACCGATACAAAAGTACGAAATAAATAGTGATATTAAAGCCCGGTCGTTCCTTTTAAACCTTTCATCAAAAAGGAGGTCTAATTAATAGATTGGCGAGAAGGAAGCGCCATAAATATTTTTTTGACAAAAAAACTAAGTAGCTATTGCATAAAAGAAAAAAAATATTTTTTACTTTTGTCTTATTAATAGTCAATAGATAGATAAATGAACGGCTTCGGTATACACCCATCCACTCTCGAAAAACTTCCGCAGAAGTTTATAAAGGATATATTGTATACTTTGAAAGGGTTCAATTGTCCTATATTACGGCTCCGACGACCTATTCTGCCTCGAGCTTGATTGGGGGGCAGGACGACATCCAATATGAACAATCACTCGGCTCGGTGGTTTCTCAATCGTTAATTAACAGAGTTTTGTTGAGAACACATTATGTGTAATTTATTAGGTCGACATCTTCGATGACACTTTCAGATTTTTCAATTATTCCCGCCACCTCTGCGCACATAGGACATGCAGAAACGATTTGTAACGAAATGTTTGAGTCTGCGAAAGCACGTGGAACAGGTATTGCTCGTCGTAAACCGGAATATGTCGTTCGCAAAATAGAGGAGGGCAAAGCGGTCATAGCCTTGCACAAAGATGGTCGTTGGGCGGGGTTTTGTTATATAGAAACCTGGGGACACGGTGACTATGTCGCTAATTCTGGATTGATTGTGGCGCCGGATTTTAGAAAAGTAGGATTGGCAAAAGCAATTAAGAAACGTGTCTTTGATCTATCGCGCGAAAAATATCCCAGCGCGAAAATATTTGGTTTAACGACCGGATTGGCCGTTATGAAAATAAACTCGGACCTAGGCTATGAACCGGTAACCTATGGCGAGCTGACCCAAGATGAGGAGTTTTGGAAAGGCTGTCAATCCTGTGTGAACTTTGATATTTTGGTAAGCAAAGAACGTAAGAATTGTATGTGTACCGCAATGCTGTGGGACCCTATCGAGAAGGAACGCGAGCTCAAAGAAAAAATTCAACGTCGTGCTGAAGCGAAAGAACGTTTAGATCGTATTGTGAAGAAGCAATCACTTTTGAAACGTATTGAAGCAAAATTGTGGAAATCGTCCAAGAAGATAGTTGCTGCGATATTCCCTGTGGGTACTGGCCTCGCAAAAAATATATAATTAGTAAAACAACGTAATCCAATGAAACCATCATGATTTATACAAACCACACAGGGGGCTGAATAAATCTGATAGCTTCATCACCTTTTAAGAACAAACCGAGTGTAACGAGCTTTTTATACAATTGAAATTCACACTCATAAATAATTATATACAGATGAAAAAAGTAGTATTAGCGTTTAGTGGTGGTTTAGATACGTCCTTCTGTTGTATCTATCTAACAAAAGATTTAGGACTAGAAGTACATTCTGTAGTGGTCAACACCGGAGGATTTTCGGATGATGAATTGAAAGCTATAGAAGAGCGTGCTTACGACCTAGGCGTGAAGTCCCATACTGCAATTAATGAAACGGAGAACTATTACCGCGATACTATAAAGTACCTCATTTTTGGGAATGTATTAAAAAATGCTACCTATCCACTTTCTGTATCGGCGGAGCGCGTTTGTCAAGCGACCGCGATCGCCAATTACGCGAGAAAAATAGGTGCAGCATGTGTGGCCCATGGCTCTACGGGGGCTGGAAACGATCAGGTTCGTTTCGATATGATTTTCAATACCCTCATTCCTGGCGTGGAGATTATAACACCTATCCGCGATCTTAAGCTATCCAGAGAAGAAGAAATAGCTTATTTGGCTAAACACGGAGTAGAAATCAACGCCGAAAAAGCAAAGTATTCTATCAATAAAGGACTATGGGGCACTTCCGTCGGCGGAGCGGAGACCTTGACTTCGAATAAATATCTGCCAGAGACTGCATGGCCTACGCCAGTGACGTCTTCCGAACCGCAAACGGTAACTATCGACTTTGTTAAAGGAGAGCCGGTGGCATTTAATGGTGAACAAATAGGTGCGGTTAAAGTTATCCAACAGCTGCAGGACTTAGCGCAACCATATGGTATCGGACGCGATATACACGTCGGGGATACCATTATCGGAATCAAAGGACGCGTCGGTTTTGAGGCTGCCGGACCGCTTATCCTTGTTAAAGCCCACCATACACTGGAAAAGCATACCTTAACGAAATGGCAATTATCCTGGAAAGATCAGATTTCTGCTTTTTATGGTAACTATATGCACGAAGGACAAATGCATGACCCCGTCATGCGGGATATCGAGGCGTTCCTCCGTTCCGCACAGGAAACAGTGACAGGACGCGTTATTATCGAACTACACCCTTATCGGTTTATCGTTGTTGGAATCGAATCTGAACATGATTTGATGTCAACTAAATTTGGTAGCTATGGCGAAATGAATGAAGGGTACACGGGCGATGACGTAAAAGGTTTTGCTAAGATATTCGGTAACCAAGCATTGATTTGGCATAAAGTTAATAGTGGAGGAACAGAATGATACGAGTAGGTATAGTAGGTTCTGCGGGATATACAGGAGGTGAACTGCTCCGTGTTTTGATTTATCACCCTGATGTAGAAATTGTTTTCGCTAATTCGGCTTCAAATACCGGCAACAAAATTTATGCGGTTCACAATGATTTGTTTGGTGACACCGAATTGGAATTTTCTTCCGATTTCCATTCCGATATCGATGTGCTATTTTTATGTGTTGGACATGGCGATGCGCAAAAGTTTCTGAATGCAAATCCAGTGGATCCACGCGTTAAGATTATCGACTTGTCGCAAGATTACCGATTGAAAGCGAACACCGCCCACCAAGGTGGGTATTTTGTCTATGGTCTCCCCGAGCTCAACAGGGAAGCGATTAAATCGGCACAATATATCGCCAATCCGGGATGCTTTGCTACCAATATACAATTGGCATTACTTCCTTTAGCGGCTAAAGGACTATTGCCAGGGCAGATTCATATCAATGCTACAACGGGTTCTACGGGGGCAGGGCAAAAACCTTCATCTACTTCGCATTTTTCTTGGCGTAGTGGAAATCTTTCTGCCTATAAATCGTTCGAACATCAACATTTGCAGGAAGTCTCCGAATCGTTGAATCAGCTTCAACCAGATTTTCTACCACAATCTGACTTATCCTTACTTGAACGGGCCATGCAACGGATTAATATGATTCCGCAACGGGGGGCATTTCCAAGAGGGATTTTTTCAGCGATATACGTGACTTCCGAATTGACTGAAGCGGAAGCTTACACGCTTTATGAGGACTATTACGCGAGCCACCCTTTTACATGGGTAAGCAAAGCAAATATTGATTTGAAACAGGTCGTCAACACCAATAAGAGTATCATGCATTTGGAGAAACACGGCAATCAATTGTTGATTCTAAATGCAACCGACAATTTGTTGAAAGGAGCATCGGGCCAAGCTGTTCAGAATATGAATCTGATGTTCGGCTTGGATGAAAGAGCAGGGCTTAATTTGAAGTCTATAGGGTTCTGATTTTTCTTTTTCCCGTGAAAAATAAACAAACTTGACCACAGAAAGCACTGTCATACGGATAAAAAAGTAAAGGCAGACGTATAGTCTGCCCTTACTTTTTTATTGATTTTATTTCTTACTCCGCAGAAAGCGTAATTTTTCTTTCGACGGAAACGTTATCGCCCGTTACAGCATTTCCATCTTTATCAACAAGTGTTAATTTAAATGTGTTCTCACCCATCGGAAGGTTCAATACTTCGTAAGGCACCCATTGATCCAATAAGAATTCTTGTCCGTTAATGTCTGCTTTAACCTTATTGCCATCTGCACCTAAAGAACCATTAACAGTGAAAAAGTCTAATAGCAAGGATTTTGTGTCATCTCCTTTGTATTCACCTTTCGGACGGCTGTAGAATAACGCCGCTTGTCCTGAATCTGGTAACTCTTCAATTTTAGCATCCGCAGTAACTTTAAACTTTACTAATTTAGAAGCATCGTTTGTTTTGATAGACTCATGGAACGAGCGTGATAAAAACGACATCAAATAGTGCTCAGAGTTAAGGGCGACCGTCACACTATGTTCAGGCTTATACAACGCTGCATAGGGCTCATTATCTAAAATGAAATGGATATGCTGTCCGTCATGCGAGTTTGCCATGTGGTGGTCATGCTCTGTTTGTGCGGTCAGTTCAAAATTGCTAACATTATATTTAACGGTAACTTTTGCGGAATCTGAGCCAACTTTTTCAGCTGTAATCGACGCGATTTCCAGTGTTGCTCCCGGAAACTCCTTCGCGTGCGCTAAAGGATTTACGGCAATACTACCAACGGAGTCAGCCAAAGCTGTACTATCTTGCGTTTCGGCATCTGTATTTTTTGTAGTTGGATTACATGCCACAAGTGTCGCTGATGCAGCAACAAATGCTAGGGCAGTTTTCAAATTGGTCATTTTCATACCTTTGATTTAATTATTTTTATGATTTACTACTTCTGTTATTGAACAAATATAACGGAAAAAAGTTTTATTACGCAAAAGCCGTGTCCAACGCTGTCTTGATAGCTTCTATCGTCTGGTTTAGATCTTCCTGTGTGTGGGCACTGGAAATAAATCCGACTTCGTATCCCGAAGGGCCGAAGTATATACCCTGATTGAGCAGCGAACGGTGCATGACTTTATATTTTTCCATAGAAAGCGGATCAATTTCATCCGCCCGTTTGATACTTTTTTGATCTGTAAAAGCAAACCAAAAGATAGACCCAACCGTGAAGATTTGAACCGCGTAGTTTCTCCGATCTATGTAAGCGCGTATTGTATCTATAAAACTTCTCGTTTTCTCTTCTTGTTTGGTATAAAAATCGGGCTCCGCTAATATGCGAAGCGCAGCAATTCCTGCAGACATAGCTATCGGGTTTCCGGATAGCGTGCCTGCTTGATATACACCGCCGTCAGGCGAAATATGTGCCATGAGCTCTTTGGAAGCGCCATACGCGCCAACGGGCATGCCTCCGCCGATAATCTTTCCGTAAGTAATAATATCAGGCTGTATATCATAGTAGCGTGCAGCTCCTTCAAACCCTAATCGAAAGCCGGTGATTACTTCATCAAAAATAAGTAAGGCACCATGTTCTTGTGTAATTTGGCGTAAGAAATGAATATAATCCTTATCCTGAATTAATAAACCGTTGTTGGCGGGGATACCCTCTATGATAACAGCGGCTATCTGATCAGAAAATGACGAGAAAACTTCTTCTAAAGCTTGTTTGTCATTTAATGAAATGACAATGGTCTCTTCGGCAAATGCTTTGGGTACACCGGCGGATGACGTTTCGCCAAAGGTAACCAATCCAGAACCAGCTTTGACCAATAGTGAATCGGAATGACCATGATAACAGCCTTCGAATTTAATAATCTTATCTCTTTTGGTGTATCCCCTAGCCAAGCGGATAGCGGACATAACTGCTTCGGTTCCGGAACTGACAAAGCGAATTTTTTCGATGTAGCTGTTATTGGTTAAAATCAATTCTGCTAATTCATTTTCTAGTCGGGTAGGTGCGCCGAAGCTCAGTCCTTTGTCTAACTGCTGGGCTACCGCATCCCGTACCTTATCATGGTTGTGCCCCAAAATAAGCGGGCCCCATGAACAGCAGTAGTCAATGAATTCGTTATCATCTGCATCCCATATTCGGGCCTTGTCTCCTCGTTCAATAAAAAGCGGTGTGCCATATACTGATTTAAACGCCCGTACTGGAGAGTTTACGCCCCCCGGAAAATAATTTTTTGCCTTCTCGAAAAGTTCCGCAGATTTTACGCGGGAAATATCTTGTTCCATTTTTGTGATTCGTTTCTCGTAGTTCATGACTTGTGATCTGTAAAGTTGACCCTCCTCTAACCTCTCCGAAGGAGGGGAACCAGATTTCTGCTACTATCCCATCCTTAACACTTGATGTCGCATCAAAAGCTTTGGCGAATGTAGAAATACCCTAATTGCACTATCCCTTATGCCAAAGGTTTTAAGCGACGATTTTTTGATTCTTTTTTCTAAAAAAGAACAGGCTATAGCCATTTTTTTTCTAACACCTCTTTTGCATGATAAGTTAAGATTGATGTTGCGCCAGCGCGACGGAAGCTCATCAATGTTTCCATAATGGCCCGCTCTTCATCCAACCATCCATTTCGAATGGCAGCTTTCAACATAGCATATTCACCGGACACATTGTAGGCTGCAATAGGTAAGTCAAAATTATCGTGTAGTAATTTAATGATGTCTAAATAAGGAAGTCCGGGCTTAACCATCAGGAAGTCCGCGCCTTCTTCTGCATCCAACTGCGCTTCAATGAGCGCTTCCCGTGAATTAGCAGGATTCATTTGGTAAGTTTTTTTATCTCCTGCCTTTGGTGCCGAATTAAGGGCATCCCGAAAAGGACCATAGAAAGCCGAAGCATATTTAGCGGTGTAGGACATCAGCGAAACGTCCGAAAACCCATTTTCATCAAGTACTCCACGGATATAGCCAATGCGTCCGTCCATCATGTCTGAAGGAGCGATGATATCTGCGCCCGCTTCTGCATGAGCAAGCGCCATTTTTCCTAAAATAGCTAATGTTTCATCGTTCAGGATAACACCGTTCTCCACAATGCCATCGTGTCCGTCCGAGCTGTAAGGGTCCATAGCTACATCCGTTATTACACAGGCGTCAGGGAAGTTTTTCTTTACCTCCTCGATAGCTCTCAAATATAGATTGCCTTTTTGATAGCTTACGGTAGCGTATTTGTCTTTAAGTGAGTCGTCAATATTGGGAAAGAGGTCGAATGCGTATAACCCCAGTTTCATACAGTTTTCTACCTCGCGCAGTAGGTTATCAATAGAATGTCGATAGATCCCGGGCATAGAAGAAACATCGGTTTTCTGATTTTTTCCCTCTATGATGAAAAGGGGGAAAATAAGGTTGGCGGGGGTTAGATGATGCTCCTGAATCATATCCCGTATAACAGTAGATTTTCTATTTCTTCTTGGACGGTGCAACATTCTTTAGTATTTAGAGATTAAATATTTCTTTATTCATCGCTTATCACTTATTCATAATCCAATCCAAAGATTGCTTCTGACAGGCCAATCTCATCGGGTGTGAAAGGAAGCGTATAGTTTAGCCCCATAGTTTCTATCGCCTTGGCAGTAGAATGTCCGATACAAATAATTTTTTGACCAGGGTCGATGAGGTGTTCTTGAAAATATGCTTCTACATTACTAGGGCTTGTGAAAATGAGCACTTCTGCGTTGGTTTTATCAACATTCTCTTGTATCACGGTTTCATATAAGGGCATATCAATAACTTTCGTATTGGACGTAAGTGCGTTTTGAATCGACATTAAAGAATCTTTTGCTCGGGGAATAAAGACCGTTTGGCCATCGACAAGTTTAGCAAACTCTTTTGCAATGTCTTCCGTTTTGATGCCTAAGTTATCTCCTGAAAAGTCAGCAACACGTCCGTGTTTGCGTAATGCGTCTTCCGAACCTCTGCCGAGTACAGCGAGTTTTGTCTTTTTTAAAATCCAAGGTTCTAATTTGAAAAAATGATCAATAGCATTTTTGCTGTTGAAAAAAATCCAATCCGCACGTTTTAAAATAAAAGAATCCAATTTGTTGATAGTTGGATATATCCTTATGAGAGAACGTGCGTCAACCTGAATGTTGTGTTTTACTAAATAACGACCTAAGTAAGAGTTTTCGTCTAGGTCGCGTGTAATGAAAACACTCTTTGGTAGCTTTCTTTCTTTTTGGAATTTGGCGAAAATTCGGTCAGCCATATCATCTGTACTTTCAGCACGCATATATAGGCGATTTGGAAAATCTTCATTGTCTTCTGCAATGGATGTCCAAGCTTCGTATTGTCCGTCTTCTGTTTCGCGACAAAAACAGCCTAAAGGAGCATGACAGCCGCCATCGAATAAATTTAATACTTTTCGCTCTACGGTAATGGTTTTCGCAACATTTTCATCGTGTATTTTCTGCAGAAGTTCAAACAATTCTTTATCTGCTTCCCGGATCTGTACCGCCAACACGCCTTGCGCCGGGGCGGGAATTACTTCGATCGGCGGGATCTCTTCAATGTGAAAGTCTGATAGATCCATTTCAACGCGAGCGATGCCAGCTTTTGCTAAAACGATAGCATCATACTTTTCGTCGCGCAGTTTCTGGATACGTGTTTGGAGATTACCCCGTAAGTCGGTGAACTCTAAGTCTGGGCGCAAAGATAATAATTGAGCCTTACGTCGATTGGATGAAGTGCCGACAGATGCATTGTGTTTCAGCGACAGCCTTTTTTTTATATCGACACAGTCCTTATGGATAATCAGTAGTTCCGATGGATCCTCCCGCTCCGACACCGCCGCAATGGTCAGTCCGGGAGGGTTGACGGTAGGCAAGTCTTTGTGAGAGTGAACAGCCAAATCTATCTGCCCTGTAAGTAACTCTTCTTCTAATTCTTTTGTGAAGAATCCCTTACCCTCTAGTTTGTCCAGCCGTAGGTGCTGAATGATATCCCCTTGGGTCTTTATAATTTTTAATTCGGATTCTACGCCAATCTCTGCGAGCCTTGCCTTAATGAACTCAGCCTGCCATAATGCCAGTTGACTACCCCTAGTTCCAATGATAAGTTTTCTATTCACCGTCTCCTGCTTAAATGGTTTGAAAATGCATACAAACCTAAATAAAATGCTTTGCATTCACGAACCGAATGTTAAATGAGCTCATGCATGCCTTTAAAAATAAGCAAAAATGCATAATGCCATAATATAAATTTACTTGTGAGTAATTCATATTCATATGCAATTGCAATGAAATCGTATCGGCACCATAAAATGAATTTATTTTGCTCTACTCTTCCATTGAAAATATTGTTGGAGTAAATTTAACTAAATAGCTATACAATCCCGACAGTCTTTGTCAGAATTATGGTATATTTTCTGTCTTTGGAAGATTTTTAATTGATTTCCGTTTGGGAATTTTTAACCAAAATCTCTTTAGCCATTACCATGGGTACCTTGATGTATTTCTTCTCCATATAGCTGATGACTTTTTCTAAGACTTCACGTGCTTGAGGGTCGAGATTTTTAAGGTCTTGGGCAAATACCTCATTTAACGCAAATGACCGGATTTCTTTGATCTTTTCAGGCACTTCACGCATGGCAACTTCAACACGACGTTGCTTAATAATCGGTAAAAATTCTTGGATATTTTGTTGGATAATAGCATCCGCACTTTCCAGCTCTGCATAGCGGTCTTGCTTATTTTTTTCGGCAATTGCTTGTAGACTGCTGACTTCGATATACTGGATAGGGAATTGTGCTACTACGTCGGCGTCGATATCATTAGGTATCGCTAAATCAACGATTACTTTTTTATCGGTTTCCCCATTGAGAAGGGATTTATAAAGGTTTATATCGATAATTGCCTCGGGTGAACCTGTACATACAATCATCACATCAAATCCTTTCTTATAATGAGCTAATTCTGATAATGAATAGGCTTCTGCATTCAATTCTCGAGCTAATTTCCATGCATTTTTCAACGTGCGATTGAAAACCACAAAATTCGAATGTTGGTGTTTTTTTAGATATTTAGCTAAGTTTTGATTGGTTTCACCTGAGCCAATGACTAAAATCCGAGGATTAGCCGGTAGTTTGGTCTCTTTAAGTTTACGGTAAGCTAATGAAACAACGGAGATTGGATTACGGGAAATATTTGTATATGTGTATACGTCCTTAGCTGTTCTAACTAGACGATCCATAACTAAGCGCAAATAATCGCCTGTAAAGCCTGCTTTTCGGCATCTTTCATATGCGCGACGTACTTGGGCCAGAATTTCCTTCTCACCAACAACCAAACTCTCTAGCGAACAAGACATACGAAACAGATGAGTCAACGCGTCCATGCCGGAATAACGCGTAACCTGCCCTAAATAGCATTGGAGACGCTCTGCTGGGACACAGAAGTTCATTTGGCCCATGAAATCGGCTACAAACTCATCACTTAACTCATGCGCACCACAAAACACAAACTCCACCCGGTTACAAGTCGCAATATAAAAAATTTCCGGAATATCCAACCTAGTTTTTAGATTGACTAAGCGATCTTCTAACTCTTCGTTGCAGATGACCAAACTCCCCAAGTCTTTTAGTTCGACGTGCTTGTGAGTAAATGCTATTACTTTTAAATTCTTCAAGGCCCAGATCTTGCTCAATAATTTTATCCTTGCAAATGTAGAGTAAAAGCCCTTGTTTTCTGTCAAAAATCTGTCAATACAATGAATTTAGAATGGTTTTAAATAATGTTAATTTCTTGTTAAATTGTTTGATTTACAAATGGTTGTGATTTCAAGATTCGCGAATATGATAAACATCATAATTCCTACGATGAATAAATGACCTGGTACATAAATTTTTCATGACTTTATAATGTCTAGCGTCGACCTGGACGGTGGGAAATAAAATGGGTCTTTAATTTGTCCAATCCGATGTTTTCCTCGGGTTTGTCCAGTTCATAACGCCAAACTTTCATTCCTAAAAGCTCGTCGTTTTCTTTGGGGTGGATAAGATCGAGCGGTTTCAACCGAAACTCTTTATGTAGCGTGGTAGTTGCATTATGCGGTAACATGCTATAGCGCAGAATTTGTATTTCAAAGTTTGGCCATTTGCTAACGTTTGTGAAATTAGCCGTATAAAACTGAATGAAATCTCTGGCGGATATTTTTTCTGCGAATATACCAGTACGTTTTGTACTATTAATTTCGTTTGCGGTTATCAAAATATCATAAGAAGTATGATTGATAAAGAAAAATTTAGCAAGTCCATCCCTTTGTTCTCCTGCTATACCTAGGTAAATGCCACGTTCTACAAAGGGAGGTGGGACAGTAGTGACTTGTGCTTTTTCCACCTCATCGTCATCGCGGCGCATATTTCCGTGTACCAATGTGATCTTATTGGCAGGAACAGGAATCTCAAAACCAGAATTATCCGTTACACCGATGATATCGTTGTCTTGAAAAGAAGTTATGTGTCCTTCAATGGGTTCGTCTACAAAACGAACAAAATCTCCGATTTTAAATTTCATCTTACTATTTATTGAAGCTTTTAATATTTTTATATAATTATATACTTAGTTTTTTTCATGGTTGAGGAGTGCCCAGCGTGGTCTAAATAGCAAAGGGTTCAACAGTTTGTTTTTGTAAAAGTTCATAGTAGGAGGAGCCTGGAATAAGCTTTGCACCTAAAGACGCTAAATGTTCGCTGTATATTTGGCAATCAATTAAATCGAAATTAAATTCTTTACAGAGATAAATTAAAGCCAGCTTAGAGGTGTTGGGCACATGTGAAAACATGCTCTCACCACAAAATATTGATCCTATCTGTATTCCGTAAAGTCCTCCCACCAGTATTCCGTTTTTGTCGTATGTTTCTATACTGTGCGCGTAACCCAATTCATGTAGACGGATATAAGCTTCTTGCATATCCTTTGTGATCCACGTTCCTTGCTCATCCCTTCGCTTTGTGGATGCGCATTTATCTATGACTTCCACGAAAGACGTGTTGTGCGCCGTGTGGAAAGAAGAGTTGCGTATAAGTTGGCGCATACTCTTTGTTACTTTAAGTTCTTTCGGATTGAGTACAAAACGCTCCGGTGGCGAATACCAAAGAATAGGTGTCTCATCAGAAAACCAAGGAAAAATGCCATGCTGGTATGCTAATAACAAACGTTCGACGCTTAAATCTCCTCCAACGGCGAGCAGGCCATCGTCGTCCGCCAACGCGGGATGAGGAAAAACGAGGCGATCATTCAAAGCATAAGGCATAGAGAGGTGTTATCAACACTGATTAATCAGGCTGTCTGGGTTCCTTACTTATTTTTTCAAATAATTTGTCCATGTGCTCGACGTATTCGTTGGTGTCGTCCAAGAAAAATTCCAACTCGGGAACTATCCGCGCCTGATTTTTAATTCTAATACCCAATTTATAACGTATTTCACTAATCTTACTTTGAATCTGCTTTAAACTTTCTTTAGCTGTCTTCGTATTTAAAAAACTCAAATATATACGAGCGATTGCCAAATCCGGTGTAACTCGTACTTTTGTTACGGTTATAAAAGCTCCTGGAGCCCAAGAATTGCCATCTCGTTGAAATAGCGCTGCAAGATCCTCTTGAATAACGCCCGCAAACCGTTGCTGTCTTTTGCTCTCTGTTCCCATATCTTATATTGTTTTTGGTATTGTCCTTAATAACAAAGGTACTACATAATTTATAAAAAAAGCGTATCACCCCTCTCTGTGATACGCTTCAGAACAAAATTAGTTTATAAGTGGTCAGCCGTATTTCGTTTCAAGTTTTAAGACCTTCGTCTATCAAATTTAGTTTGTTAGCTTGGTAAAATAAAGTGTGAGTATTAACTCACTTGCCTTTATTTTGTTATTCCATTTCCCCTTTGTGTTTACAAACATAGGGATATAAATTATTCACACAAAGACATTTTTTAAAAAAAAGTGAGTGACCACTTATTTGATCGAAACGATTGTGTTTTTTAACGGAGCAAATTGACCTTATGTTTATTGGCTAAGAATCGATAAATTTGTGACAGAAATTAGTAAATAAAAAGAGAGCTTCAAGAAGCTAAGAGGATTTGTAGGAGAGGAAATACTTGTTGTTCCGGTAAAAACGAAATTGAATGAAAATTTGGCAGAAGAACATTAATGTAGATTCCTTTGTGGAAGCGTTTACTGTAGGCAACGACAGGGCAATGGACTTACATTTAGCTGCAGCAGATGTGTTAGGCTCATTGGCACACACTCAAATGTTAAATAGTATAAACTTGTTGAGTGATGAGGATCTAGATGTCGTTCAAAAGGAATTAAAGCAAATCTATCGCGATATTTCAGTCGGAAATTTTGCGATAGAGGATTCGGTGGAAGATGTGCATTCCCAGGTTGAGATGCTACTGACGCAGCGTGTGGGAGAAGCGGGAAAGAAAATCCATTCAGGAAGGTCTCGCAACGATCAGGTTCTGGTCGATCTCAAATTATATTTTCGTTCTGAAATACAACATTTGGTACAACGAACGGATATACTTTTCCATAAACTTATCCAATTGAGTGAACAACATAGACAGGTATTGATTCCTGGTTATACACATTTACAAATTGCAATGCCTTCATCTTTCGGCTTATGGTTTGGAGCATACGCTGAAAGTCTGGTGGATGATCTGGAAATGTTAAAAGCGGCATGGAAGGTGTGTAATAAAAATCCATTGGGTTCCGCTGCTGGGTATGGTTCTTCGTTTCCGCTTAACCGTAAATTGACAACCGAATTATTAGGCTTTGATGATTTGAACTATAATGTAGTCTATGCACAAATGGGGCGAGGGAAAACAGAACGTATATTAGCGCAGGGAATGAGTGCTTTAGCTGCTACGTTAGCCAAATTTGCGATGGACGTATGTCTGTTCATCAATCAAAATTTTGGCTTTATATCGTTCCCAGCTCATTTGACCACGGGATCTAGTATTATGCCGCATAAGAAGAATCCAGACGTGTTTGAATTGATACGCTCGCGTTGTAATAAGATTCAAGCGCTACCGAACGAAATCGCGTTAATGACGACAAACCTGCCGTCGGGCTATCATCGGGATTTACAATTATTGAAAGAAAATCTTTTCCCTGCCTTCCAATCCTTAAGTGACTGTTTGGAAATTACGGCTTTTATGCTGGAACATATTTCGGTAAAAGAGCATATTTTGGATGATCCTAAATATGATTACTTGTTTAGTGTGGAAGTAGTAAATAATGCGGTATTGCAGGGGATACCATTTCGAGAGGCTTATCGTCAGATAGGCTTAGATATTGACAACGGAACATTTCAGCCTTCAAAAGAAGTACGCCATACCCACGAGGGGAGTATAGGTAACCTTTGTAACGATGAAATTTCACGGATGTTTAATGAAGTGAAAGCTGAGTTCGGCTTTGAGAAAGTAGAGAAGGCTTTGGAAGATTTGTTAAAATGATAGGAACGGCGATCCAATAATCGCCGTTCCTGTTTATCCAGCGTTTTTGACCAACTCGATTTTAGTTTCCATTTCTTTTACGATGGCATCGACATCCGCAGTGCTTCCGGATGATTCGAAGCGGATAAATCCTTCTTTGTCAATCACCACTTTGTGCGGGATTCCCTTTACGCCATAGGCCGTAGTTGTCGCTTTATCGCGGTCTTTCATTTCATCAAATAATACGTGGAACGTGTACTTGTTATCGTCGATAAATTTGTTGACCTCTTCTACGTAGTTCTCTTCACGCTGCCAGGTATCGATAAAAAGAAATTCGACTTCTTTGTCCTCTTTAAACTTGTTTACGGCCGCTTGCATGCCCGGAAAGGACGTGACGCAAGGCCCACACCACGTCGCCCAAAAATCCAATACAACCACTTTGCCTTTTAGGTCAACTAAGGAGACCGTTTCGCCTTCTCGGTTCACCAAAGAAAACAGAGGGGCTTCCTTTTTGATCATTTGGGATTTGTATTTTGCCGTCAAAGCCTCGCTGATTTCGCTGTCCAAAGATGACGTGTATTGCTCAAAATCACCTTTACCACTGTTCAGCTTCCCATATATCGGCGTTATTGCCTGATATAAGACGACATTATCTGAAGACCTTCCGGATTTAACCATAGCGTTGTGCAATACCAGGAATGCGTCTAAGTCTTTGCCTTGTTTTTGCAGACCTTCTGCCAGTAAAGCGGTATTGCTCGGCAAGGTGTGTCCAGAATCGAATAATTGCTGCGCAATTTTTACAGATTCATCGTTCTTTCCGGCTTTCATCAGCACTTTGGCATACAGTGCTGCGGAGCTGTTGTAGTTCCGCTTCGCGGTATATGTAGGGTTTTCTTCTTTTTGGGTTGTTTCCAATACCGTTGCATTCTTTTTATAGGCAGATGAAGCGATAGGTAGCGCCCTTTCATATTGCCCGGATTCGAATAAATCCTGTGCGATAAGAGTTCCGTCAACGCCTGCTTCTTTGTCAAGATATGTCGTTATTTTGTCGTATTCGCCATCTTTGATAAGCCTTCTGGCCATTCTTTGTGCAGCCTGGCTATAGTAGGTCATGATACTGAATCCATAATCTGCCTCGCCAGTGTTTAATTTCTCGAAATATGATTTCGGGAATTTTTTCTCCCAATCGGCATATTTTCTTTCCAATTGTTCGGCAGTCAGCGATTCGTCGTCGATGAATGCCTCGAAAGCATCTTTTCTGGCTTGGATTCCCCGCGGAAATTTCTTTGTTATACTGCTTTTTGTTTTGTCGGCTTCCTCTTTTTTTCCGAGATAGTTGTACAGGCTTGCAGCCATCAGTACAAACATTTCGTTTTTGGAGCTTGCCATGACACGAGCTTCTTTTTCCGCTAGTGCTTTGGAGTCGTCATCGCCCTTTTGCAGCAGCATATTGACTTCTTTCACTATTTCGTCCAACGTAGTTCCTTTTTTAGCGGCTATTTGAGCATTCACTGTTTGGAACACGAATACAAGACCTAACATTGCAAGGATTAATAATTTTCTTTTCATGGATTATATTCTATAAGATATTTTAAAAAGAACAGGCTTGTTTTATTTGACAAGACTAAACTTATAAATCGTTTCTGACTCAAATACTTGCCCCGGCTCCAATACCGTGGATGGAAACTGTGGATGATTAGGACTATCTGGATAATGTTGCGTTTCGAAACAAAAAGCTGATCTGGACGAATATTGACGTCCGGATTTTCCGGTATCTTTGCGGGAAAGGAAATTCCCAGTGTAAAGTTGTATCCCCGGTTCTGTGGTGAACACCTGAAGACGAATTCCCGAATTCGGGGAATAGGCAGATGCGGCCACTTGTGAAATCGGTTGGCGATTTACGAATGTATGGTCATAGCCGTTGCCGTGCTTTAATTGCACCTCGTCATTGTCGATATCTTGTGATATTTTCTTGGGCGAGCGAAAATCAAATGCAGTGCCATATACCGAAGCTTCACTATCCAATGGTATCTGATTTTCATCAATAGGCAGAAAATGGCTGGAGGGAAGATGTAAGATGTGGCTGAGTACATCGCCTTGCCCTTCACCATCCAAATTGAAATAGGCGTGATTAGTGAGATTGATGACTGTTTTTTTATCTGTTTCCGCTTTATATTTTATAACAATTTCATTGTCGTCTGTTAATTCATAAGATACGGTGACCTTCAAATTTCCTGGAAACCCTTCTTCGCCATCCGGTGAGACATAGCAAAAATCTATTTTCTTTTTGAAAGATGTTCGTCTGTCCCAAACCTTGGCATGGAATCCCGATGGGCCACCGTGTAAACAGTTGGGGCCATTATTTTGTTGTAATGTATATTCTTTATCATCTAAATGAAAGCGGCCATTGGCAATGCGGTTAGCGAAACGACCTATGGTAGCGCCATGATATTGTTCGTTTGCTTGCAAATATTCGTGGATAGAATTAAACCCCAATACGACGTCCCGAAGATTCCCGGCCTTATCCGGAACCAGAACACTAACAATACGTGCACCGTAATCTGTAAAGGCTACCTGCATCCCTGTGCGATTCTTTAAGATAAAAAGATGTGTTTTTTTTCCATTAATTTTGTGTTCAAAATTTCGATAATCCGGAAGTGAATAGATATCCATGATATATAGGGTTTACACCGTAAATATAAGCAATTAGCTTGATAAGCTCAAATAAAGCGGAAAGTAACTATATCCTAATAAACCTTATCTTTGTGGCAAACGTAAAACGTATACTTTACATGAATTGGAAACAGTTATTATCTACAAAACGTTGGGGGTACGAGCATCGTGAAGTGAGTGACCAGATTGATGCGCGTTCAGAATTTCAACGAGATTATGATAGATTGATATTTTCTTCACCTTTTAGACGATTGCAAAATAAAACGCAGGTTTTCCCTTTGCCCGGAGCAGTTTTTGTGCACAACAGACTAACCCATAGTCTGGAAGTAGCAAGTGTGGGACGATCGTTGGGACGTCTTTTTTATAATATTATGAAAAAAGAAAATCCAAACATAGATCAAGAATATCCGTTTCTGCAAGAAGTAGGCAATATCGTTTCCGCAGCCTGTTTATCGCATGATCTGGGCAACCCCGCTTTTGGGCACTCGGGTGAGGCGGCCATTTCTTCCTATTTTACGGAAGGAAAAGGTCAAGTATACAAACAACTCGTTAGTGTCGAAGAATGGGCAGATTTAACACATTTTGAGGGTAACGCTAATGCATTGCGTATATTGACACATGCTTTCAATGGGAAAGATGAAAAAGGATTTGCTTTGACATATGCGACACTGGCTTCTATTGTCAAATATCCTTGTTCCGCTATTGAGGGGCATCTGAAAAATAACCATCATCGTAAGAAATATGGTTACTTCGATACAGAAACAGCAGCGTTCCGAAAAATTGCCAAGGAGCTGGGATTGAAAGCAGATCCGACGAATCCAAATGGGTATTTGCGACATCCATTGGTATATTTAGTAGAAGCCGCCGATGATATATGCTATAATATTATAGACTTGGAAGACGCCCATCATCTAAAAATACTCTCTTATACAGAAGTAGAGGAGCTATTATTGCCGCTGTGTGGAGGAGAAGACTTGCGACACCGACTCGATGCTCTAGCAGACACGGGTAGTCGTGTAGAGCTCCTGCGCGCTAAAGCAATCAATACTTTGATTCACGGCTGTGCGTCGGTATTCGCCAAAAATCAAGATAGATTTTTGGCAGGTACGTTTGAGACGCCACTGGTGGATGCGTTGGATAATAACATCGTGGCGCAAATGAAGAAGATTTCGGCGATATCGGTAGCCCGTATCTATAACGCGCCGACCGTAGTGCAAATTGAAGTAGCAGGTTTTAAGGTAATGAATGCGTTGTTGGAAGAGTTTATTCCGCCCTATTTAAAAGAAGACAAAGGACATTTTGATAAAAAAATAGTAGCGATGATTCCCGATCAATTCCATACAGCACAAACCGATACATATGCCAAAATTCGAGCTGTATTGGACTATGTGTCGGGAATGACGGATATTTACGCTGTGGATTTGTACCGGAAAATAAAAGGTATATCCATCCCATCATTGAAGTAATTTTAGATATATAATTAAAATAAGGGCTGAAGCGTTAAGATGAAAGTTGTTATAGCAGAGAAGCCGTCTGTGGCTAGGGATTTGGCTCGTGTGATGGGAGCCAAGGAGGTGAAAGACGGATATATTACAGGCAATGGTTATGCTTTTACCTATGCCTTTGGTCACCTTATACAGCTGTGTACACCGCAGGCGTACGGATACGCCACATGGTCAGTGTCTAATCTGCCTATCATACCACCCGAATTTCGCTTAGAAGTGAAGAAAGTAAAAAGAGATGGAAAGCAGATAGACGATGCTGGTGCGAAGAAACAATTGAATACGATTAAGCAATTAATTTCGCAGGCAGAAGAAATCATTGTGGCGACGGATGCGGGACGTGAGGGAGAGTTGATTTTTCGGAATATATACTATTATCTTAATGCGAAAGCCCCGTTTAAAAGACTTTGGATTTCTTCCCAGACAGACAAAGCGATCAAAGAGGGTTTCGCCAACCTAAAAGACGGAAAAGAATATGATAGCCTATACATGTCTGCTAAATCAAGGGCAGAATCCGATTGGTTGATAGGTATAAATGCTACGCAAGCACTGACATTGGCCGCTGGAAACAGAGGGCTTTTGTCGTTAGGACGGGTACAGACACCAACGTTGGCGATGATTTGTTCACGATATGTAGAGAACAAGAACTTTAAACCGCAAGCTTTCTTCAAGATACAGGCCGGCTTTGAAAAAGACAATATCAAGTTTAAGGCAACGTCCAATAAAATAGATAAAAAGGAAGAAGCGGAAGCAGCTATAGCAAAGCTCGCTATCGGAACGGAAGCAAAAGTGGTAAAAGTAGAGGCTAAGGAAACCAAGGAGCAACCCCCCCTGCTATTCGATCTGACATCTTTGCAGCAAGATGCCAACAAAAAATACGGATATTCGGCTGATCAAACATTGAATATTGCACAGACATTGTATGAAAAAAAGGTTATCACGTATCCGCGTACGGGATCTCGTTATATAGGAGAGGACGTATTTGAAAAGATTGAAGAACTTTTTCAACATCTTGCGGATACTGCAGGAGAAGAAATCGCTTCCATAAGCCGTAACCTCATTGGCGCAAGATTGAATAAACGCTCCGTTGATGATAAGAAAGTGACGGATCATCACGCCTTATTGGTTACGGACGAGAAACCAGGGCCGATGCCGAAAGAGCAGCAACAGATCTATAATATGATAGCGAAGCGTATGGTGGAGAGTTTTTCGGATGTTTGTTTGAAAGATATTACAACCGTTACAATTGATGCACAAGGAGTGGAGTTGATTGCCAAAGGAACTGTTATTAAACAATATGGCTGGCGTCTATCGGCTGAGCAGGTAGATTTACCCGATGACGAAAAAAATACGGACGACCACGACAACGAGAATGCGCAATTGCCTAAATTGTCAGCAGAAGAGCTACTCGAAATTTTGTCGCTGGAATTGTCAGAACGCTTTACAAAAGCTAAGCCTATCCATACCGAAGCATCGCTTTTAAAAGCGATGGAAACCTCTGGTAAAGAAATTGAAGATGACGAAATGCGCCAAGCTATGAAAGATTGTGGTCTGGGGACACCGGCTACACGAGCAGCGACCATAGAAACACTTTTTCAACGGGATTATATTAAACGAGATAAAAAGAAGCTTATACCGACAGAAAAGGGACTTGCGGTTTATCGGTTAATTAAGGATCGCTCGATAGCTAAGGTTACACTAACAGGAAAGTGGGAGCAGAAGCTAGAAGAGATGCGGGCCAATAAAGTATCGTACGATGTTTTTATGAAGCATATTAAGGATTATACCTTGAAAATCACGAAAGAATTGCTCCAATTGCGCGTGACGATACAGCAGGAAGAAATAAAACCTCAACAAAAAGGAAAAATAAAATGTCCGAAATGCGCATCAGGGAATATACTTTTGTATGATAAAGTGGCGCAATGTGACCATTATGCCCGTGGCTGTGATTTTAAGATTTGGCGTACATTAAATGGGATGTTTCTAGAGGAAAAAGAGATGAAAAATCTCTTGGAGAAAGGAAGGACTTCTATGTTAAAAGGTGTGAAAAACAAAGATGGTAAACAAGTTGATGCGGTACTTTTGTTCAAAGATTTTAAGGTGATTGTGGATGGTGCATAATTAACTTCAAACCCCTACCTTTGTTTTTATTATGGCATCAAGACTTTATAATCCATTCGTCGCATTTAAGTTCGATAATCAAGCGTGTTTTTTGACCGGAGAAAAGCTTCGGACCCCAGAGGAAGAAGTTCAAGTGTTTCCTGTATGGATGATGCGGGCATTCGATCTGGAAGAAAAGCCTTTTAAAATGTTGGATGAAAATCTCGTGACCTATAAATCGCTCAAATTACCTTGTTCTGTTGGAGTTGCCCAAGCGTTCGAGCAGATAGAGAACGATGTAGAAAGAGCTATGAAAGTGGGGTATAAGGAAGTAAAAAATCTAGATGAAAAAATGTTGTTTCAATGGATAGGGAAGATTTTATATGGCGTTGTTTTCAACGAGATACAGGTCGGGATTCGACAGGCAGTACATAGTGGAGAGGAGATGAATTTTTCTCAAGCGTTGGTACATAAGTTCCGAAATCTACACTTTATGTTGCAGTCACTCGTTGTGCCCATGGAATTTGAGCATGTCAATCCATTTAACATACAAGTGTTTCCCATAGATAACGCCCCCGAAACCTTCTTGTACAGAGATGAGATTAATACTTTGGTTTTTTCTTTACGCATGAGAGATTTTGGTGTTATAGCGACTTTGCAGGACAATGGTACGAATGCTATTTATCATGAAGAGACTTTAAATCACGTAAAAGGACATGTTTTACACCCCATACAATTCGAAGAAATCTGTGCGCGGTATTTCTATTCCGCTTATTTATTTAATCGTTTGCCAGAATATACCTTTATGGAAACGCCTGAAAAAGTGTATGTAGAGCCTATGGCTTTAAATGATTGGACATTGAAACCTATTTTTGATAATTGGCAGACCAAAACGTATGGGCAAGTGTTGGAGAATTTCTGGAAACCATGGGGCTACACACTTTTTGAAATTATAAAGAATCCGGAACAACCAATGACGTTTCTTTTTAACAATGAAAATAAGCTTCCGGAAATAGTAGGTTTGGTGAAGGCATAGTTTTTCTGTACTTTTAAAGTAAACAAAGGAGGAGTTATGAAGTGGTGGTTGTTTGCTTTCCTGTTAAGTGTTACATGCGGAATGTTATTCGCACAAGCGTCTAGAGACTCCCTTATTGTATATGATGTAGACACACATGCGCAGTTTAAGGGGGGTATTACTGGGTGGAACCTATTTGTTCGTGATAATCTTGATATTCGTGATCTTGTCAATTCAATGGATAGTACGGCGTACGTGGATTATGGGCTTAAACAAACGGCTATAATAGAATTTACCGTATGCGAAGATGGTGTTGTCTGTGATATTGAAATTGTGAATAAGGATAAAATAAGTCCGGAATTTGCTGAAGAAGCTTTGCGTGTGATGAATAGATCGCCAAAATGGACACCAGCGTTAAAAAATGGAAAGGCTGTTCGTACACGATTTAAGCAATCTATTGTCGCGGTTTTGTAGTTTTCAAAAACTATACTCCAGATTTCCAGTGTTTTGGATTGTTTCCGGCGAAAAAGGGCTTTCCGTCCTTGCGGGATAGGGTCAGAATCCCTACCTTTGCCCCACTCCGCGAGGGAGGGATGCGGTCCTTAGGGACCCGGGAGCAGGAAGGGGCGGGAATAAAAAAAATATTTTTTTTCTTTTCTGAAAAACTTTCCTACCTTTGCAGTCCCTTCGGAAACGGAGGAAAAAACAAGATAGAGATTCCGTGCTTTATTAAGGTACGGTTCAGATAGCCGAAGCGCGAAGCGGAGGTGCAGAAGTTCTTTAAGATAGATGATCATGTAGCGCAGCGAGTACCCTTGATGGGGGAAAGTTGTAAGATAAGAGACAATTTTTTCGGTCCGGGCCGTACAGT
>NZ_PVBS01000004.1 GCF_002980575.1 Sphingobacterium gobiense | reverse complement strand
GGTAGTACTGGGTTTCCTGGAGCTGGCACTGGCACTCAAGTTCCTGTCCAACGTAGACCTTGCCTACCACTGGAACTGGCTGGACAGGGAAGTATTCCTGGCCCTGTGGATAGCCATCTTCGGGATGCTGGGGCTGTACCTGATCGGCAAGATACGCTTTGCGCACGACAGTCCCCTGCAGCACCTGTCCGTTACCCGGACCATACTGGCAGTGACGGTGTTCGCCTTCGTGGTGTACATGGTGCCGGGCATGTGGGGGGCACCGCTCAAGTCGATCTCGGCATTCCTGCCGCCCTCGGCCACGCAGGACTTCGACCTCTCCACGGTGAACTTCGGGACAGCTCCTGCGGCAAGCGCCGGCACGGAGAAGAAAAAATATTACGAGATCTTCCACGACCGGGGCACCCCCAAGGGATTTGATCCGTACTACGACTACGAGGAAGGGCTTGCCGCGGCCAGAGAGCTGAACAAACCGGTGCTGATCGACTTCACGGGCTGGAACTGTGTCAACTGCCGCAAGATGGAGGCCAATGTGTGGACCGACCCGAAGGTGGCCGCACTGCTCCGCGAGGGGTTCGTGATGGTGGAACTGTTTGTGGACGACAGGACAGAGCTGGCGCCACAGGAACAGTATGTCTCGGAGTACTCCGGCAAGAAGATAAATACCATCGGCAAGAAGAACAGCGATTTTCAGGCTTCCGTGTTCAACAGCAACTCCCAGCCGCTTTATGTCATCGTGGACACCGACGGAAAGGTGCTGGTGCCCCCCACCGGAGCTGACTACAACGTAAACAGCTACGCAGCCTATCTACAGAGCGGAATCGATGCTTTTAACGAATAAACAATCAATCTAAAAATATATGAAAACGATAAAAAACATCGCAGTTTTAACATCGGGTGGAGATTCGCCGGGGATGAATGCTGGCATACGTGCCGTGGTTCGTACAGGCATATACAATAATTTAAATGTATTTGGTGTGCTCCGAGGCTATGACGGTCTAGTAAAGGGTGAAATCATACCTATGGATGCTAAATCGGTAGCCAATATTATTCAGCGCGGCGGAACTATCCTCAAAACGGCCCGAAGTGACGAATTTAGAACTTATGAAGGCCGTAAACAAGCCTATGAAAATATCCAAAAGCTAGGAATAGACGCCCTAGTTGTCATCGGGGGCGATGGAACATTTACTGGAGCGTCTAAATTTATTGAAGAATTTGATATTCCTATTATAGGGATGCCGGGGACTATCGACAACGACTTAGCCGGAACGGATTTTACTATTGGATACGACACAGCTATCAATACCGTGGTTGACGCTGTAGACAAAATAAGAGATACAGCCGAATCTCATGATCGCGTATTCATTATTGAAGTCATGGGGCGTGACTCTGGCTTGATCGCATTACGTTCTGGCATTAGCACGGGAGCTGAAGCCGTCTTAATTCCGGAACTAAACGTAGACTACGATGCCATCATGAAGCGTCTCGATAAATCACGTAAAAATAAATCCTCACGTATTATCATTGTCGCAGAAGGAGATAAAGAGGGCGGAGAAGTCGTTTCCGATAAAATCAAGGAGAACTTTCCTCATTACGATGTACGTCTTTCTATATTAGGACATATCCAACGTGGTGGAAGGCCAAGCTGTATGGATAGAGTCCTAGCAAGTAGACTAGGGGTCGCTTCGGTAGAGGGACTATTGGAGGGACGGCGGGGAGAAATGGCCGGACTTATCTGCGGCCAGGTACATTTCACGCCGTTTAACAAAGCGATCAAACATATCGATAAAATAAACGAGAATTTAACTAGAATTGTGGAAATTCTATCATTATAAAATAATAGGGCGCATTCTGTGCGCCCTATTAACTTACTAATAACTTATACCCTTTACCGTGTACATTGACAATCTCGACATTAGCATCTTCTTTGAGATATTTACGTAATTTACTCAAGAAAACATCCATACTACGGCCCGTAAAATAATTGTCATCGTGCCAAATTTTCACCAGTGCTTCCTCTCTGGTAAGCACATCGTTTTTTTTCAGGCACAATAACCGCAACAGCTCTGCTTCTTTAGTCGACAGCTTTTGTTGTTGACCTTTATAAGAAATTAGCTGACTGGTATAATCGAAGAAATAATCCCCAATCTCGAACTTATCTGCTAATTCCTCTTCTTTATCCTTGGACACGCGTTTTAACAATGCGTTTATACGGAGTAATAGCTCTTCTACTCGAAACGGCTTCGTGATGTAATCGTCTCCTCCCAATTCGAATGCCTGCGTTTTATCTTCCATCATACCTTTTGCCGTAGCGTAGATAATAGGCACCGTTTTATCCATTTTACGGATGTCTTTGCCGAGCGAAAACCCATCCTTTTTCGGCATCATCACATCAAAAATGCACAAGTCATATTCGTCTTTACGGAAAGCAGTAAGCGCTTCATCGCCATCTTGAGTCAATGTCACATCAAATTTCCCTTTTAATTCCAAGTAATCTTTTAGAAGTTCACCTAAGTTAGGGTCATCTTCAGCTAATAATATTTTCTGCATACAATGTTAGTTTTTTATGCTTCTCGATCAGGTGTTATACCTTTTAAGGGAAAAGTTAACTCAAAGATTGTGCCTTTGTCTTTTTCACTTTTCACCTGAATTTTACCATTAAGCCGTTTTATAATATCATTGACGTAACTTAGTCCTAGCCCAAACCCCTTAACATTATGTACATTTCCTGTCGGAATCCGATAGAACTGGTCAAAAATCTTTTCCTTTTGGTCTTTTGTCATCCCCATTCCTTTATCCGCGATAGTCACAATTATAGTATGTTTTGTGTTATACGTCTTTACTGTAATTTCAGGAGCGTCTTTGCTATACTTGATGGCGTTGTCCACTAAGTTAAAAAACACATTAGACAAATGAAGTTCATCCCCAACCACTAAATCATCGGGAGCAGCTATATCCATATGGAGTATTCCGTTTGCTCGTTGGAGCTGTAGGTTCATACTATCTAAAACACCAGAAACGACGGAATTGATATGGACATCTACCTTTTCTATTTTTAAATTCTCTTTCTCTAAACGAGCTATGTTTAATACCCGCTCGATATGGTTACCAAGCCGAACATTCTCATCGTAAATAATATTTGCCAACCTATCTACACGCTTGCCATCAGCAGCAATCTCGGGATCACGGAGAGATTCACTCGCTATCATAATAGTTGCCACCGGCGTCTTAAATTCGTGGGTCATATTATTCATGAAATCCGTTTTCATCTCCGAAATCTTCTTTTGCTTAAAAATAATGCTTAACGTATAAGCAAAGGCGCCGATGAGCAACGCTAACAATGCGATCATGGGTAAGAGCATATAACTCATCGTATCCCGAATCACCGAAGATTTATTCGGAAAATAAATCGAGAGAAGTCCCGGCGAACTGTTCAGATCATTTTCAAATAATTTTGTACTATACTTCGCGAATTGCTTTTTTGTTTTAGGATTGTTGCTTTGCAACGTTTCATAGATAATATAACTTTGATCATCCCGTACTTCAATATTAAACGGAACATAAATATCACGTTTGTTTAGCTCCGCGTCAAGTTCTCTTTTTAAAAACTTTATGTTCAAGCGTTCACGAAACGGCTTTTTTGCAAGCAATATACTCGATTCTATATCTTTTAGAATATCTTCACTTTTACCACCTATGATAGCTAACGTATCAAAAAGTGTAGTCGCCTGTTGCAATTTCTTCACGTTTAGTGCTCCCAATTGGTTCTCCAGTTCCTGTAGCTGGTCTGCAATTTCCCCGTTAGTCCGAGGAATCAGCGTAGCGGTCTGCATTGCCTCTACCCGGTTATTTCTAAAATACGGAATGATAAACCGCGTACTGTCATCTTTTGCCGGAACTAACGGCACTTCACGCTTGGCAGATAATTGTATATCTGTATCAAAATATCCCTCGCCCACATATTTATTGACAACATTAAAATCTATATAGGTTTGATAACGTTTTCTTCTGATATATGTTTCGTAGAACGCATTGTTAACATAAATCGCATTCGGGGCAAGTGCTTTTAAGTTCTCTTCCTCTTCTCGATAACGCTGCTCATAGGCGAATTGTTGCTGTTGTAATTTTTTTATCCGCTCCTGAATTTCCAATTGACCAGCTAAAAGCTGTTCATTACGCTCTCGCATAGCTTGGTCGGCTTTAAACTTCTCTTGATTAATTCGGTCCTGCTCGCGGGCAAACTCGAAAATCTCTTGCTTTTCAATCTTGCTTGCAACCGAAGCAAGTGCAGCCGTAACTGCCTCGTCAAAAAGCTGGGATTTCTGTTTAAAAGACTCCCTAATAAAATAGTATTGCATGGCCATTACCCCCACAAGGGCTACAGACATTAACCATATAATTAGTGTGATACTACGCTTCTTCATCCTCTATCTACAAAAATAGGTATGGCTAACCGTTAAAGACTAGCCTTTAACACTATTTAACAGCAAATAGCCTATAAATCAACTTTTTTACGTAACTTTAATAACTATAAACTTACGCATTATGATATGAAGTTCGTTTTTACCATATGTACAGGCTTGCTATGCATGGTAGCATCTGCCCAACAAACCGAAAAAAGAGGAAGCATTTTTCTTTCTGACAGCACCTTGTTTGCAACGATCGATACTTCAATAAATTCGTTAAAGTCCGACACTAGTCAAATGATGATTAGCGAGAACAGTAAACGTCGTAAATCCAAAAGCATGGAGATTCCTACACATAGAGATGATATCACAAAAGGCTATACTACACCTGTGCGAAAGATGTCTGGAAAAGGGCTAGCCCCGATGCCGGGAACAGATAGCTTAGATAACTATGATACAATCCCTGATAGGACATTCCCGCCCAAAGTTATCATCCGAAGCACATCGGAGAAAAAATAGAATATCACGATTCTCATAATCATTTGCAGCCTTTTTCTTACTTTTGGATATGGCATTGGTATACCTTCGGGAATTAGATAACGACACGAGGTTCGCTATATGGAAAATAGAGGAAACGGCCGAAGAGCTGTTAAACCGCTTGCAGCTAGACGAACAAGAGAAATCCGTTTTAGAACGTTTCAGTAAGGGAAAACGTACCCTACACTGGCTAGCATCGCGTGTCCTACTCCGCTGCCTTCTCAAAACAGATGGGTTCATTTCCTGCCCATCGGACGAAAACGGAAAACCCTATTTGCCGAATTACCCCTATCAGATATCATTTACACATTCTTACGACTACGCCGGGCTCATTATGAGCCAAAGAGGCCCTTGTGGCATCGACCTCGAAATTGTTAAAGATAAAGTATTGCGTATCCAGGAAAAGTTCATGAAGCCTAATGAGCTCGCCTTTATACAAAACAATAACGTAGAACAGTTGTATGCCTGTTGGTGTGCCAAAGAAGCCGTTTATAAACTTCAAGGTAATAAGGGCGTCTCTTTTCTTGAAAACATGACCATCCTACCTTTCCAATATAAACCACAAGGTGTCATGACCCTTATATTGCGTAAAGACAGCATAGAAAAATCATTTCAGGTATATTACGAGAAGTTTCAAGACTATATGCTAGGATACGTAGTTGACTGAACAGCAACTGATAGACATCCGAAAGTAAATTTGACAATTTGTTAATCTCCGGCACACGATGGGTTAACAAAAGTTGATTTACTTTAAAAAAACGAATATGAAACGAAACGTTGATCTTGTCGTTATTTCTGACGTTCACTTGGGAACGTACGGCTGTCGCTCGGAAGAGCTTCTTAGATACCTCACCTCTATTGCTCCCCAAAAACTCATCCTCAATGGAGATATTATTGATATCTGGCAATTCAGGAAAAGCTACTTTCCAGAATCACACCTCCGTGTACTTAAATATGTGCTAGACCTTGCCTATAACGGTTGCGAAGTAGTATATATAACCGGAAATCATGATGAGATGTTGCGGAAATTCGGCAAAATGCAGTTTGGCCGAATTGAACTTACCAACAGAAAACTCCTTGACATTGATGGCAAAAAAGCTTGGCTCTTTCACGGAGACGTATTCGACGCATCAATCCAACACACAAAATGGCTTGCCAAACTGGGCGGCTGGGGATACGACCGTTTGATACAGTTGAATAACATCATCAACTGGTTTTTGACAAAGCTAGGATACGATAAATATTCTTTATCGAAAAAGATCAAAAACTCCGTAAAAAAAGCTATCAAATTCATTTCAGACTTTGAAGAGACTGCATCACACCTGGCCATTGAAAACAACTATGATTACGTGATTTGCGGTCATATCCATCAACCACAAATCCGAAATATAGAGACGAAAAAAGGCCGCTGTATCTATATGAACTCCGGTGATTGGATCGAAAACCTTACCGCCTTAGAATACCATCAAGGCCAATGGAATCTATTTAGCTACGAAGAACAGAAAGGTTCGCTCGGAGAATACCCCAAGGAAACTCCTAAAATTCAGAACACTGTCGAAGAGTTGCTTCACAGTATCATAAGCGGTCCGGTTTAGAAACGAGCTATCTCTTCAATCTGCTCTTGTACAAATTTCGCGGTCAATTCGTCAATAAGCTGATCATCATCCCCCAACTCGTCCTGCACCTTAGGCAGATGAATTTTCAAAGGTAATACATGCATACGCATGTAGTTACACACCCCGGTAAAGTGGTCGACACCCCGTATATTCCCATATTTTCCTGTGGAAACGCCCACTAGTGCCGCTTTTTTATGAAAAAATGAAGCAGGAAAAGAGCAAGCATCCATAAAAACCTTTAATATCCCAGGAAAACTGCCATTATACTCGGGGATGATAAAAACAAATTTACGCGCCCTAGATACTAAAGCCTGTATAGGTTCGAAAGCTTCACTACGTTTCCCATACAAATCCGTCACCGTAATATCGCGTGGTAAATCAGACAGCGAGAGCAATTCCCACGATTCCCCCTTGCGCTGTAATTCCTGTTGATAATATTTAGCAATTTTTAAAGAGTTGCTCCGTTCGCGATTTGTTCCCGATATAATTAAGTTCATCTAATTATTTTTCTTTTACAAAAAGCCCTCATTCTATATAAAAGGGTAATGCTATTTTTTTGTATCTTAGCAACCTTAGCCGTTGGGTAAGAGCTTTTGCCAAAAATACGTTTTTTAACATCATTTAAGCATTTGCTTTATCTTAGGAATGTAAATTTGGCCGTAACTTTGGAAAAGTTTTATCCGGTCGGCGTTTAGATAAAAAAGGGTTTCAATCTCATGGGAAAAATAATAGCAATAGCCAATCAGAAAGGCGGTGTAGGAAAAACAACAACTTCCATCAATTTGGCGGCGAGTTTGGCTGTTTTGGAGCATAAGACGTTGTTGGTAGATGCCGACCCTCAAGCAAATTCCACTTCGGGGATTGGTTTTGACCCCCGAATGATCAAAGCGAGCGTATACGAATGTTTGGTAAACGACCTCCCCCCACGCGAGGCTATTCAGCAAACAGACACACCTAACCTCGATCTGCTACCGGCACATATTGACCTCGTAGGTGCAGAGATTGAAATGATCAATATGCATGAACGCGAGTTCAAAATGAAGAAAATGTTAGATGAAGTAAAAGACGACTACGACTTCATTATCATAGACTGTTCACCCTCTTTAGGATTAATTACCATCAACGCTTTAACAGCATCTGATTCGGTTATTATTCCTGTACAATGCGAATACTTTGCATTGGAAGGCTTGGGGAAACTATTGAATACCATTAAAATCGTTCAAACACGGTTGAACACCAGTTTAGAAATCGAAGGTATCCTATTAACGATGTACGATGTACGTTTACGCCTTTCGAATCAAGTGGTCGAAGAAGTCAGGACGCATTTCAGTGACTTAGTTTTTGACACCATCATTCAACGAAATACACGTTTAAGTGAAGCGCCTAGCTTTGGTATTTCGGTTATCATGCACGATGCATCGTGCAAAGGCGCTATCAACTATTTGAACCTCGCGCGTGAAATATTACAGAAAAACGGTTTAGTTACAGAAAACTCGCAAACAGCAACAATATAGTATGGCATTACAAAGAAAAACAGGATTAGGAAAGGGCTTGGGTGCACTATTGCAAGGCGATGATGTACAAGTGACAAAAAACGCGGGTAAAACAGATTCTGTAGCGAAAGAAAATACCAATACGGCTGCTGGCAGTATCAATTTCATTAAAGTTAACCAGGTCGCCGTTAACCCCTTCCAACCCCGTACGGATTTCGACGAACAAGCCTTACAGGAGCTTTCCGAATCGATCAAAGTACAAGGATTAATCCAACCTATTACGGTACGGCAGGTAAGCAAAAATGAGTACCAATTAATCAGTGGAGAGCGTCGACTACGAGCAGTAAAATTAGCCGGAATCGATGATATACCTGCATACGTTCGCACGGCCAATGACCAGCAGATGCTGGAGATGGCACTTATTGAGAATATTCAGCGCGAGAACCTCAATGCAATTGAAGTCGCATTGAGCTTTCAACGTATGATTGAAGAGTGTGACCTTAAACAAGAAGAGCTTGGCGAACGGGTAAGTAAAAATCGCTCAACCGTAACAAACTATCTTCGTTTGTTGAAATTACCTCCCGTTATTCAAGCAGGTATCCGTGACGGGCAGATTTCTATGGGGCATGCGCGTGCGCTGATCAACGTAGGCGAAATAGAAAAGCAGCTCTATGTTTATCAAGAAATTATCGACAAAGGGCTTTCTGTACGGATGACCGAGATTTTGGTACGTAATATACAACAACAGAACAAACCGAAAAAAAATCCGGTAGGCAAGCAATTGGACTTCCAATACCAAAAAATAGAAGATGATCTGGCTTCTAGATTTTCTACCCGTGTAAAGTTAAACTTGAAAAACAGTAGAGGCAAAGGGGCCATTGAAATCCCGTTTGAAAGTGAAGACGACTTAAGTCGTATTTTGGAATTATTGGACTGGTAATGCGTTATAAATTTATACTGTTCTTGATTGTAGTCGCCACGTTTAGCATACACGCACAGGAGCGGGATACGATAACGAAAGCTATAGATACTACGGCAATAGATACCGTTATGACAAAGGTCGCACTTCAGGATTCGGCAGATATGCCCCAAGATACCCTCGGGAATGTGCAAGACAGCGTACGAAAAGAAACGCGAAAAGAGCGTAGAGCGAGGGAAAAAGCAGAGAAAGAACGCGAAAAATACTATTATAAGGATATCAAAAAAGATTCGACGCGCTTGGAAATTGAACATCTTTCTCGTACCGCCTGGAAGCGTTCTTTGATTTTACCCGGTTGGGGACAATATACCAATAAAGGATTATGGTGGGTCAAAGTGCCGATTATATATGGGGGGTTGGTCACGGGGTATGTCGTGTTCGATTACTGGCAATGGTATTATAAAAAATTCTTGGATGAATTGGACTATCGTATAAAATACAATGACGAACCGAATGATCCGGACCTCATCAATTGGGGCACCCAAGGTCTAGTTCAGCAAAAAGATTATGGTCGCAGAAACCGGGATTTAACGATTCTTATCACGGCGGGTTTTTGGGGCTTGAATGTTGTAGAAGCATACGTGGATTCGATGTTAAAATATAGATGGAATATTGGTTCTGACATGACAATGAAGATCCGCCCTACCCTTATGCCCTCAATGAATACGGCGTTGGTCGGATCTCACGCTTTAGGAGGCTTTGGCGTAACACCAGGTATCAAACTAACAATGAATTTAAAATAAATTAACCAGTTACGAGCCGAGCGAGCTCATGAAATAATTATTATAATGAAAATAGTAATTTTAGGATACGGCAAAATGGGACAGCTCATCGAAAAATTTTCGATGAAGCGAGGCCACGAAATTTTTCTCGTTGTCGATAAAAATAATCGCGAATCGATTTCAGCAGATGATATTGCGGAAGCAGACGTCGCCATAGATTTTAGTGAACCGGCAGCTGCACTGGACAATATCCATTTGTGCTTTGAAGCAAATTTACCTATTGTCGTAGGAACTACAGGTTGGTATGATCATTTAGATGAAGTAAAATCGATATGTGAAGATGAAAATCAAACAATGCTCTATGGCTCTAATTTTAGCATCGGCGTAAATGTTTTCTTTCACGTAAACAAATTATTGGCAAAAGCCATGAGCCCTTATAAGCAATACGACGTACAGGTGGAGGAAATACACCATATCCATAAGCTCGATGCTCCAAGCGGAACCGCAATCACCATTGCCGAAGGCATTTTAGAAAACACATCCGATAAAACAAAATGGGTTAACGATATTATTGGTGAGGGCGAGGGGTTAATCCCAAAATCGGATGAATTATTAATTGAAAGTCACCGCATTGAAGAAGTCCCAGGGACACACACGGTTTTGTACAGCTCCGAAGTGGATCAAATCGAATTTAAACACACAGCACATAGTCGCGCCGGCTTTGCTTTAGGAGCCGTAGTCGCTGCGGAATGGGTGCAAGATAAAAAAGGATTTTATCAAATAACAGAGATGTTTGATTTTATGTAACAACAATATGTATTATATCATTTTTACCATATTAACTATAGCCACATTATACGGATTATGGTTGCTATTCAAAAAAGCAGGAAAGCAGGGTTGGGAAGCCATCATTCCTTTTTACCGGGAATACGTCATGGCACAATTAACCGCCCGCCCTACATGGTGGGTCATCCTGCTACTTATACCCATCGTAAATATCTTCATTTTTTACGCCCTATACCTCGATTTCCTAAAAAGTTTCGGAAAACGTCGATTTTGGGAAACTGTTGTGGCCGTATTGTTGCCTTTTATATTTTTACCGTTATGGGGACGAGATCCAAATGTAAAATACTTAGGGCAATCCAACACGGAGGCCTTTCACAAGAAATATCCCTACAAAAAAACGGTAGCACGTGAGTGGGCTGATGCCATTATTTTTGCAACAATAGCAGCAACGTTGATTAGAGGTTTTCTTATTGAGGCCTATATGATCCCTACCGGATCGATGGAGCGCAGTTTATTGATTGGTGATTTCCTATTTGTAAGTAAGCTGAATTATGGACCACGAGTTCCTATTACACCCATCGCTTTTCCATTTGCACACCATACGATGCCAGTGACAGGAGGAAAAGCTTATTCTGAAGTGGTTCAGCTACCTTATAAACGTCTGCCGGGCTTTCAAGAAATAAAACGGAATGACGTCGTCGTGTTCAACTTTCCGGCAGGAGACACGGTAGCGTTGGAATATCAAGAGACCACCTATGCGGATCTAGTACGGAACATGGGGAAAGAAGCGGTGCACAACCAATTTACAATCACGACCCGTCCAATTGATAAGCGCGAAAACTATATTAAACGTTGCGTGGGAATGCCTGGTGATGTGGTATCCTTAGAACGCGCGAAACTGTTTATAAATGGGGAACCGGCCTTTACCCCTCCTGACATGCAAACGGCCTATTTTGTCTATACGGACGGATCAGGACTCAACCGAGAAAGAATGCATGACTTGCGCATAGACTTCCAACAGATGTCTGATCCCAGTGTCTTCATGATGCACCTAACTGTAAAACAAGCTGAGACAATCAAGAGTTGGGGGAACGTAAGAGAGGTCGAAATGTACATTGACGAGAGTTCCGCCGCCTATCCCCACGATAAACACTACAACTGGAGCATGGATAACTTCGGTCCCCTTACCATTCCTGCTGAAGGCTGGACAATAGCCCTAGACTCTCTTACCATTCCGTTATATGGTCGCGCTATACGGGATTACGAAGGCAACACATTAGAGAAAAAATCTGACGGTTATTACATCAACGGAGAAAAAACAACAAGCTATACCTTCAAACAAAATTACTATTGGATGATGGGAGATAATAGGCATAACTCATTAGATTCCCGTTCATGGGGTTTTGTTCCGGAAGACCATATTGTAGGAAAAGCACTATTTACATGGATGAGCTGGGATGAAAAAGGAACGTTCCTTTCCAAAATACGGTGGAGTAGGATATTTAAGGGGATTAATTAGTAACATGTATTAACAAAGTGACGAGTACGCAATAAGCACTTGTCACTTTGTTATTCGTAACTCCTCATCACTGGTTGCTCAGTTACGCCCTTAAACAAGCCAAATACCGTTTTATGGCCTCTTCCAATCCCAGATATAATGCATCGGCAATAAGCGCATGACCAATACTTACTTCAAGGAGTCCAGGAATGCGTTCGTTAAAATATTTTAAGTTATGCAGATCCAGGTCATGACCGGCATTTAATCCAAGATCTACTTCCTGTGCTTTTCGAGCCGCCTTAATATAAGGCGCAATAGCTTTTTGATCATCGTAACCAAATTCCGCTGCGTAGCCCTCCGTATAAAGCTCTATCCTATCGGTACCAGTCTCCGCAGCCCCTTCAACCATCTCCTCATCAGGATCAACAAAAATAGACACCCGAATTCCGTTGTCTTGAAATCGTTTTACCACATCTCTCAAATAATCTCTATGTTCGATGGTGTTCCAGCCATGATTAGAAGTAATCTGATTAAGCGAATCCGGAACTAATGTTACTTGTGTCGGTTTGTTCGCCAACACCAAATCTACAAATTTTTGCTCTCGGCAATTTCCCTCTATGTTGAATTCCGTCGTAATCTCAGCCTTGATATCATAAACATCTTGATAACGGATATGTCTTTCGTCCGGACGGGGGTGTACCGTGATTCCCTGTGCTCCAAAACGTTCACAAGCTAATGCAGCAGCTACCACATTAGGCACATTTCCTCCCCTAGCGTTTCGTAGCGTAGCAATTTTATTAATATTTACCGATAGTTTAGTCATAGTATTATTTCGTTTTACGCATTCCAAATACGTCCTCACGAAATTCCAAAAAAAACCTTAAATTGCAAACAGATAATGAACAATCTTGATCCAAATATTTTCAGTGGCTTTCGCCTGCTGGACATCATTGACATTTTACTGGTGGCCATTATCATCTATTATATATATAGTTTGATAAAAGGTACCATTGCTGTTAATATCCTGATAGGAGTAGCTCTTTTCTATGGTATTTATCTTGTTGTAAAACAAATGGAAATGCGTCTGCTTACTGAAATTTTTGGAGGATTTATTTCCGTTGGTTCCATAGCGCTAATCGTCGTTTTCCAACAGGAAATACGGCGATTTCTAATTCACATCGGAAAGAACATTTCGCTGCGACGGAAGAGGTTCTTCTGGTCTTTTTTGAATACCAAAAAAACTTCACAAATTGACAACGGCGAACAACTAAAACCCATCATTGATGCCTGCCGCAGCATGTCGCGATCCCGTACTGGTGCCCTGCTCGTATTCTCCCGCTACTTTGACGAAGAATATTATCAATCCAGCGGCGAATATATTGACGCCCCGGTGTCAAAACGTTTATTAGAGAGTATTTTTTTCAAAAATAGCCCGCTACATGATGGTGCCGTTGTTATTGTCGACTTTCGCATCATGACGGCGAGCTGTGTATTACCGTTGTCCGATAGCGAGGATTTACCACCGCAATTTGGATTACGCCACCGGGCGGCCATCGGTGTCACCGAGGTATCGGAGGCAGTTGCAGTTATCGTATCCGAAGAAACGGGTGAAATATCCTTTGCTAAAGATGGAAACGTCAATATGAACCTCAGTCCGGAAGAATTGGAGAAAATATTGAGAGAGGAGCTGTAGCATGCTACTGCCACCCTCCCCCAAGCGTTTTATAAATAACGATCTCATTTAATAATTCCTCTTTCTGTATCTCCACCTCGTCCAGCTCGGCGGCAACCGCGTCTTTCTGTGCTGTGATGATTTCCAGATAAGATACTCGTCCGGCGATGAATAACTCGTTGGCAGCGTCTACGGCACCTTTGAGTGCTTCTACCTCTTCTTTAATATATTGTTGTCGCTGTTCAATATGATCTTGCGTTTTCACCGCATTCGACACCTCATTATAGGCATTGAGTACCCGCTTTTCATACTCTAAAAAGCTTAGCCCGTACATCGCTTTGTAGGTTTCATATTGGCGTTTTAATTGACGTTGATTGAAAATTGGAGCTGTCAGGCCGCCCGCCAGACCATAAGTCAACGATTTGTCGACATTGACAAGCTTGTTAAGGCTAAATGCTTGCAGCCCCATAAAAGGTGATAATACGACGCTGGGAAGGAAAGCCGCTTTAGCAAATTTCACATCCTGCTCTGCTCCGATAAGCAGGAAAGAAGCCTCTCGAATATCGGGACGTAAGGCAAGCATTTGAAAAGGCACCCCTACATCAAGCTTTTCAAATAGAGGACGGTCTCCAAATTTAGTTTCTGTCCGTCGAACTTGGTTATTAAATCTTCCTGTCAAGTAGTTAATATGGTGTTCTAACAGCGTGATTTCCTGCCTAGTCCGTTCACGCTCAGCCCGCGAATTAGCTAGAAAAGCCTTAAATTGCTGCACACCAAGTTGTGTGGCGCGTCCAGCTTCCTTTTGTAACTCCGTAATTTCCAACGCTTGCTCGTTCAGTACGATGTTGTTGTCAAATACTTTAATCTTTGCATCTAAGCTAAGTAACTCGTAATACGCAGAAGCGATATTCGTCACTAACTCCGTCTCTACCAGTCGTCGCGCTTCATTCTCTGCCAGCAAACTGTTAAATGCCGCATTTTTCTGCGCCCGTAACTTGCCCCACAAGTCTAGTTCCCACGACGCTCGGACACCGACAAAATAGTCTGGCAATACTTCCGGAATCTGTTCATCGTCTTTTAAATTTTCCGAAAATCCGGTATCATAGTTACCAATACCCTCTTCCGTATAGAAACCATATTTTCTCAATCCGGCTTCCGCAGCTAGGTCTAAACTAGGTAGAAGAGCCGCTTTTCGTTGCTTAAAGCTTGCCTGTGCAATCTCAATGCGCTGAATAGCTTGCTGCAAGTCATAGTTATAGATTAATGCCGAATCGATTAATGCTTTTAGGTGAGGGTCCGTAAATATTTCTTTCCAAGGTTGGTGAGCAATATTTGTGGTATCCGTATTTACCAATGCCAGACTATCATGATGAAATTGTACCGGCAGTTCCGCATGTGTTTCTTTTCCCAGTTCTTTCGGCACGGTACATGATACCACCAAACCCGAAGTAACTAATAATGCCACGGCTTTTGGCACCATGCTTTTCTTCTTTTCCTTTTTCTTTCGCGAAAACATCACATATAATCCCGGAATAATAATAACACCAAATAACGTCCCGATTAACATACCACCCACAGATGCCGTACCGATTGTCCGGTTTCCAATCGCACCAGCACCAGACGCTAGCATCAATGGTATCAGCCCAGCGATAATGGCAAACGATGTCATCAATATAGGCCGTAATCTCACATAAGCACCTTCTATCGCCGCCTGTAATACATTCATCCCCTGTTTTTGTTTCAATACAGCATATTCCACAATCAAAATGGCATTTTTACCAAGTAGACCAATCAACATGACCATTGCCACCTGTGCATAAATGTCGTTTTCCAACCCAAGCAATTTCAAGAACAAGAAAGATCCAAAAACACCCGGCGGAAGCCCTAAGATAACTGGCAGCGGTAACAAAAAACTCTCATATTGCGCGGATAGCAATAAATACACAAACACCAAACAGAGCGCAAAGATGTAAATCGCTTGATTTCCGGAGATAACCTGCTCTCGTGTCATTCCCGACCACTCTATAGCGTACCCCTGAGGTAGGTCTTCTGCCAATCGCTGTATCGTCTCGATTGCTTGCCCCGTGCTATAACCCGGTGCAGGTTGACCGTTCAACATGGCCGATGTAAACATATTGTACCGAGTTATTTGTTCGGGGCCATATACACGTTTCATTTTTATAAAAGAAGAATAGCGCACCATCTCCCCGTCTTTAGTTTTTACAAACAGATCCAAGACATCTTCCGGTCGTTGACGATAATGCGGATCGGCCTGCACCATCACTTTATACATCTGCCCGTAACGAATAAAATTAGTGGCATAAAAACTCCCCATTAGCGTTTGCAGCGTTGTCATGGCGTTTTCAACCGAAATCCCCCTTTTGGCTGCCATATCATAGTCTACCTCCAACATATATTGAGGAAAGCTGACATCGAAACTCGACGAAACTCCTTCTATAGATTCCGTGTTATTAAGGGCTGTTACAAATTCATCGACGACCTTTGCCGTCTGATTTAAATCCTCATTTCCACTACGATCCAATAAGCGCAATTCAAACCCAGAAGCGTTACCAAATCCCGGAACGGTCGGCGGTGGAAAGAACTCGATCCTAGCATCGACAATGTGCGTGGTCTTTTCCTGCAATTCTCGCATCACATCATCCACCGTAACATTCCGCTCATCCCAAGGCCTAAGATTAATCATACCCATACCGTACGATGCGCCTGACACCTCGGTCAACAGACTGTAACCCGCAAGCGTAGAAACGGTCTCGACCGACTCCAGACTTCGCGCAATCTCGCCCACCTCATTCAACGCCCGTTCTGTGCGGTCTACCGTCGCACCCGGCGGAGTTGTTACATTTATATAAACCATCCCTTGATCCTCAGTAGGAATAAAGCCCGACGGCAATATACTGCTGGCACCCCAAGTGGCAACAAAAAAGAAGATAAGCATCCCAACTGTCACTACCCTCCGACCGGCTATGCGCGTCAATAACCTTCGATAGCCACCCGCTGTTTTATCATACGAGGAGTTAAATTTCTTAAAGAATTTATTTAACCAGCTATTCGACTCTTTTTTATCATGTGGCGAACGGAGGATAAGCGCACATAGTGCTGGTGTCAATGTTAAGGCATTGATTCCGGAAATCACGATCGCCGCAGCTAAGGTCAGAGAGAACTGGCGGTAAAATACCCCCACCGGACCCGAAAGAAAGGCTACCGGAATAAACACCGCCGACATCACCAAGGTAATCGCAATAACAGCCGAACCCACTTCCTTCATTGCAGCAAGTGTAGCCTCCATAGGGGGCAGATGTTCCTCCTCCATTTTAGCAAAGACAGCCTCGACGACGACAATACCGTTATCCACCACAATACCGATTGCCAGCACCAATGCAAACAATGTCAGCAGGTTAATGGAGAAACCCATCATCAACATAAAAAACATAGCCCCAATCAAACTTACCGGTACAGCAAGAATTGGTATAATAGTAGCTCTGAAATCCTGTAAAAAGATAAATACAACCAAAAATACAAGGATAAATGCTTCCAATAGCGTCTTCACCACGCTGGACATCGATGCGTCCAGAAAACGGGAAACATCATATCCCATACTATATTCCATTCCCGGTGGAAAAGTCATGACCTTTAATTCCTCCATGCGGTCTTTTACACGTTGGATTACCTCCTGCGCATTTGATCCGGGCAACTGTTTCATCATAATGGAAGCCGATGGCCGTCCATCTGCTTTAGAAGCCATCTCATATTCTAACGACCCAAATTCTACCTCAGCTACATCACGAATCCGTAAGATAGAACCGTCTGAGTTGGCCCGAATAGGTACATTAGCATACTCCTGAGGTTCGGTAAACCGGCCGGGATAGCGCAACACATATTGTTGCATGTTTACCGTTTTGTCTGATCCAATTCCTGTTTGTCCCGGTGCCGCCTCGATATTCTGCCGGCGCAAGGCTTCTATTACCTCTTCTGTAGATATCTGATAAGCCGCCAAACGGTCCGGTTTCAGCCAAACACGCATGGCATAATCCTTAAATCCCATAATTTCAGCAAAGCCGACACCCTCGATTCGCTTCAGTTCTTTAAGAATATTGATATCTGTAAAATTATATATGAATCGCTCATCCGCCGTCTCGTCCGAAGTATAAATGTTGAGGTACATCAACATACTATTTACCTCCTTTTCGGTAAGTACACCCGCACGTATTACTTCTTCAGGCAGCTCATCTATCACCGTCGAGACCCGGTTCTGCACATTAACCGCAGCGACATCGGGATCTACACCGACATTAAAAGCTATTTGAATAAGTGTGGTCCCATTATTCGTAGTCACCGTATTCATCGAAGTCATACCAGCGACTCCATTAATTGCCCTTTCCAACGGGATGGCGACTGCATCGGTACTTACCTCTGCATTTGCACCAGTATAACTCGCAGTTACCACCACTGATGGGGGCACAATATCCGGAAATTGTGTAACGGGCAAAGTAAATAAGGCCAGGACACCCAATAATGTGATGAATATAGATATCACCAACGAAAGTACAGGCCGCTTTATATAAGTTTCAAACATCTGGCAATTAATTTATATTTATTTCTGAGGCATTCCGTTCTACAGGGTTCACCTTCATACCATCACGAAGCCCCTGTACGCCTTCGAAAACAATTTTTTGATCATCGTCCAAACCACTAGCGACGATATAATAGTGGCCGACACGTTCGCCAGCCTGAAAAGGTTTCATTTGCACAGTAGAGTCGCTATTTAATACATATACGTATGCCTTGTCTTGGATCTCTACCACCGATTTTTGATGCACGAACTTTGTGTCTCCTGTTGCTACAGGTACGCCTATCTTACCCGATGCACCGTGTTTTAGTAACCCCTCCGAGTTTGGAAATTTTGCCCGCAGCGATATAGAGCCTGTACCGGGGTTGAACTCGCTCTCCACAATTCTCGCTTCTCCAGCATGCGGGTACTCCAGACCATTCGCCAAAGCAAGCTTTACTTCTCTTTTAAATGTGTTCTTTCTAAAATTGGAGTCGCTGGCAAGATTCAAATATTCCGTTTCCGATATATCAAAATAAACATTTACAGCACCTAAATCGGATATCGTTGTAATCAAAGAACCCTCCTCCAATAATGAACCTTCTTTCAATAAAATCCGATCAATACGGCCGCTGAATGGAGCACGTATGCGCGTTTGGGATAGCTTGGTCTGCATCTGATTTTTCACCGCCTTCGCTTCTTCTATTTTAGAAAGTGCAGCTTTATATTGTACCTTGATAAGATCCGCTTCTGTCGACGACACAATATTTTTTTCGACCAGCTTCTTGATTCGTTCCCGCTCCAATTCTACTTTTTTTGCTTCGGAGATCGCGATATTCAAGGCCGCTTCTGCTTTTGCATAATCAGCCTTATATTCTTCGTCATTCAATTGAAAAAGCACCTGCCCTGCTTTAACGGCCGCCCCCTCATCTACATATATCTTTTCTAAAAAGCCCGTCAAACGCGACCGCAGTTCCACATTCTTGTTTGCTTGAATGTCCGCGATATATTCTTGATAAATGGTCGTATCCATTACCATAAGGTCCGCTACCGGCACCCGCGTCATTACCTCGGCCTTGTTTTCTGTACTCTTAACGGTACAGCTACTAGCAAACAATGCCAATCCCACTACCGGGAATACCAATGAAAGTGTCTTCATGTATTATTATTACTTAAAAAATGATGAAATCTGTAATTAAACTCTAGCGCGCTTACAATAGGTCATACGGATTAATGAGTCTCTCCTGAGCGGAAATTTTATTCATCTCGAGAAGATTACACCGTAGCAAGTCAGCCGACGACTCACTATTGCCTATTTGTAACGTTTGGGTTAAAACCAATCGCTAACATCCACGAAAATAATCGAAGATTTGGGAAATTATTGGGAATAGAAAAGCTAGAAGGGTTGTAGCCTATATAAGTACATGTAATAGCCCGGCACAATACGCCGTTTCCTCCCGTCGTATACCGGATGTTTGATATATGAGGTTAGCTGCTTAAAAGAAAACAGGACTGCCAGAACTAATACAAAGAGCGATAGCGATAGGGCTTGCTGCCCGTGCGATCTGTATTCGTCGTAGGGAATTTCAACATCAGCCGCATCCTTATCAATGGGAAGAGCTAATACATCATCCAGCACGATCTCCAAAAGTGATTCGCCATTCAGAAGAGAATCGTCATGCCTTATGCCAGACGCTGTCTCCGGCTGATAAACCAGAATATTCAGATAGCACAACAACACCAAAGCGTGAACGATTTTAAACCACATTTGAGGCAAAAATACTAACCTTATATGAAGTAAACTACTCTACCATTGTAAAAAAAGTGTTAACCATACGTTTAACAAGACAACGGCCCGAGGAAAAATCCCACGGGCCGCATCTACTTTTATAATACTAATTACCGTGAATATTATTCTGCACGTAATATTTTAGCTGCTTCTACCATAGATTCAAGCGCTGCTTTCGTCTCTGGCCATGCACGAGTTTTCAAACCACAATCAGGGTTTACCCATAGCTGCTCAGCAGGCACAACAGCTTTCGCTTTGCGAAGCAAGTGTACCATCTCCTCAGTACCAGGCACACGTGGTGAATGTATATCGTACACACCCGGACCAATATCATTCGGATATTTGAAATCTCCGGCAAACGCATCAAGCAGTTCCATTTGTGATCGTGATGTTTCTATTGTGATTACATCTGCATCCATGGCCGCGATGTCTTCAATGATATCATTGAATTCCGAGTAACACATATGCGTATGGATTTGCGTATCATCTTCCACATTGGATGACGAAACCCGGAACGCACGAACAGCCCAGTTCAAATAATCTTGCTGATCGGTCTTACGTAAAGGGAGTCCCTCCCGAATAGCTGGCTCATCAATCTGGATGATTTTGATACCCGCTTTTTCCAATGCTTGTACTTCGTCCAAAATAGCCAACGCAATTTGGTAAGTCGTTGTTGAACGCGGTTGATCATTACGTACAAATGACCATTGTAAAATTGTAACTGGTCCTGTCAACATCCCTTTTACAGGACGATTTGTCAAGGACTGTGCATACGCAGACCAGCGAACAGTCATATCCGCAGGACGATAAACATCACCATAAATAATCGGCGGTTTTACACAACGAGAACCATAAGACTGTACCCATCCATTCTTCGTGAACGCATAACCAGCCAATTGCTCACCAAAGTACTCCACCATATCATTACGTTCAAACTCACCGTGTACTAACACATCGATATCCAGTTCTTCCTGCAATCGGATAGTTCTTTCGGTTTCTTCCGCAATTTCTTTGTCGTACTGCTCCTGCGTAATCGCACCTTTTTTCAGGTCTGCCCTCCATTTACGGACATCTTTCGTCTGCGGGAAAGACCCGATTGTCGTCGTAGCAAATGCCGGCAAATTAAATTTCACCTGCTGAGCCGCTTTACGAGTGGAAAACGGAGACGTACGTGTCGCATCGTCATCCGTAATATTCGCGGTGCGCTCTTTCACTTCCGGTCTATGGATCAAAGGTGAAGTACGACGGCTTTCCGCAGCTGCTTTGTTCGCTTCAAAACGCTCAGTGGTTTTTGCATCCGCTTTCCCCCCAGCCAACACCGCCAAGTCTTTCACTTCGACCAACTTTTGTTTTGCAAAAGCCAGCCAGTTCTTCACCTCAGCTGGCAAAGATTCTTCATTATCTTCGTTATCCAAGTCAAACGGAACATGCAATAACGACGAGGAAGGGGCAATCCACACCCGGTCAGCTCCCAATGCATCTACTGCCTGTTTGATTTTCACCAACGATTTTTCATAGTCGTTTTTCCAAATGTTTCGGCCTTCCACAACACCTAAAGAAAGTGTCAAAGATGCAGGAACTTTTGATAGAACAGTATCTAGTTGATTTTCTCCACGAACAAGATCAAGGTGAAGCGCATGAACCGGTAGGTTCACCGCCGTTTCCTCGTTGTCGCGGAGAGCTTCGAAATAAGTTGCAACAATTAGTTTGATGCCTTTAGCCGCGTCCGCCAATTTTTTAAACACTTCACCATATAAAACGCGCGTCGCATCATCAATATCCAGCGCTAAGAACGGCTCATCGATCTGCACGTATTGTGCACCTGCATCAGCCAACTTAACTAAGATCTCCTCATAAACAGGCAATAATCTATCAATTAAATCAATACGATTAAAACCCTCTTCCTTTTCTTTACCTATTAAAAGATAAGTTATCGGGCCAATCAATACAGGCTTCGTTTCGATGCCCAATGATTTAGCCTCATTGTATTCGCTCAAGAATTTCTCCGACGTCAATTTAAACGTTTGGTCTTTCGTAAATTCAGGAACAAGATAGTGATAGTTCGTATCGAACCATTTAGTCATTTCCATCGCCGTGACATCCACACCTTCCTCTTGAAATCCGCGTGCCATCGCAAAATATAAGTCTAAATTATATTGGCGATCAATTTTGTTTAACAGCGAGCTGTAACGAGCTGGAATAGCGCCTACTGTTAGAGATAAATCCAATACTTGGTCATAAAAAGAAAAGTCATTGGATGGAATCAAGTCGATACCTGCCTCTTTCTGTGTCTTCCAATTGCCTTCACGGATTTTAAGTCCTGCTTGCAATAACTCTTCCGCGTTGATCTTTTTAGCCCAATACGCTTCATTGGCTTTTTTCAATTCGCGGAATGCACCCACTCTCGGGTACCCTAAATTGTTTGTTAATAACATAATATATCTGTTGTTGTGTTAAATTTTCTTATCTTTTTGCTTTGGAGAAAAGGACACCAGAACGAGTGTGCTCAGCTTATCTTTCTCCCAACCAGGAGTAGAATGTAGCACCTTGTCAAGAGACAGGTTGCTAAGGCTTCAGCGGGTCTACTCCCTCGGCCTTTCTCTATAAGCGGAGCCAAGATAAGAATAAAAATGGGATTTGTCAAAACTTTTCTTATGCTCCTTTTTTGACAAAAAGAGCATAAACCAAACGAAGTGAGTTCAAATCTGGTCCGACCTCAAAAGTTAAAGGAGAGTTCATGATGCAATTGCATTATCCCAAGAACGACACACAACAGGACGGTAATTAACAAAATAGTCTGTATATTCGCTCCGCTATTATCAAATACCGTTTCAAAAATGAGTAAGAAAATCGTATATCGATATAATTCAAAATATCCGTCTATCGTTGATTTAAGAGCAAAAGCGAAATCCCGAATTCCCAAATTTGCATTTGATTACCTCGAAGGGGGGTGTAACGAAGAATGGAACTTAGCAAAAAACGAAAGTGATTTCGACAACATCGTACTCAAACCGCAATACCTTCGTGTCTCTGGCGATATCGACATGTCTGTGGAGCTTTTTGGTAGACGCTACAGTGCACCTTTTGGCATTTCACCTATTGGTCTCCAAGGGCTGATGTGGCCCAATGCACCGGAAATTTTAGCCAAAGCGGCGGCCAAAAATGATATTCCATATACGTTAAGCACGGTATCCACGAGTAGCATCGAACGTATCGCAGAAGTTTCCGAAGGTAAAGCATGGTTCCAGCTTTATCATCCAACCGAAAACCGGCTTCGCGATGATATCTTGCGCCGCCTAGCAACGGTAGAATGTCCAGTACTCGTCGTCTTAGTAGATGTTCCATCTTTTGGTCTTCGTTATCGCGAAATCAAAGCCGGTTTGTCCATGCCGCCCAAAATGAACATTTCTAACATTACGCAAGCCATGATGCGGCCGCTATGGGGTATTAAAACGCTACAGCACGGCATACCTTCTTTTGCGACCTTAAAACCTTATATGGAAAAAGGGCTCGACCTTGCACAGCTGGGCAAATTTATGGACCGCACTTTTACGGGTAAAGTAGACATCGAAAAAGTAAAAGCCATTCGCGATATTTGGAAAGGGGCACTCGTAGTAAAAGGTATTGCAAGCGACGAAGATATGGAAGCGGTCATTAACATCGGCGCTGACGGTGTCATTGTATCCAATCACGGCGGCCGTCAAATAGATGCGGGAGAGTCTTCTATTAATTCACTAATACACCTAGCCAGCAACTCCTCTTACAAAGAGAAAATAAAAATTATGGTGGATGGTGGTATACGTTCCGGTGTCGATCTCGCCCGGGCGCATGCCGTAGGTTCAGAATTTAATTTTATGGGGCGCCCTTTTATGTACGGCGTCGGTGCCTTAGGCGACGACGGTGGAGAGCATACCATCAACCTATTTAAAGCGCAGCTATATCAAGTGATGCAGCAACTCACGATAGAAAATGTGAATCAATTCCCTGAAAGACTATTGAAAATGTAATATAAAAATATCCCACTTGCGGGATATTTTTTAATCTTTATTTCCTTTCAACTGCTCTTTTTGAAGAGACAGACGTTTATTCGCTTTATATACTTTTACGGCAATAAGAAAGTAAGCTAGTAACAAGGGACCATACACCAGCCCCATCAATCCGAACAGTGGCAACCCGATAATCACCCCTATCACAGTAATCAATGGATGAATATTTCCCACTTTTTTGCTGATGATAAAGCGCAATACATTATCGATAGTTATCACCAACCCAAATCCCCAAACGAGCAGACCCAGCGCTTGCCAAGAGTTCCCTTGCGAAAATAAGACCAGCACAGCTGGCACAAAAATCAGTGGTGGGCCCAAAAGAGGAATAAATGATAAAATAGCACAAATTACCCCCCAGAATAAAGGATCGCCAACATCAAAAATCACGAATCCAATCGCCAGACATCCACCTTGAACAATAGCAATGATCGACTGCCCGAGGATGTTGGAATACGTAATGTTTTTCAGCTCGGAGCTAAACACCACTGCCTGCTCTTCGTCAAACGGCAAATAGTATAATATGCCGTTTTCGAACGCTTGGTAATTAACAAACAAGAAATACAAAATGAAATACATTACCGTTACTTCCAGAAATACATTTGCCGCTCCTCCCAGAACGGTCGTCAACAACTTTCCTAAATAAGCAGCACTCGATTCGAGCTGTTCTTGCAGCAAATCGGGTTTCCCCAATTTATCACCAGCAAATTGGTTTATCGCATCGATAACCTGCTTTATCCAGGCCGGATTTTCCTGTAATTCCAGTGCTTTCCGAACAAGCATACTCCCAATACCAACGAAAGGGAGGACAATGATAAAAATGGACAGGATGATAATAATTACAGCAGCTAACGGTTTAGGCCAGCGCCATTTCTCGATAAATAAAAAGTTAAGTTTACGAAAGAGTATATACATAACCAATGCGCCGAGAAAAGCTCCAAAAATCCCGCGTGTGGCGTACAACAGTATACCGCCCAAGGTTAGGACAATTAAGAGAATAATAATATTTCTCTCTCTTTGTGAGAAAACAGGATTGCTCATACAGTTAACTGTCTATATTAACTGTTGAACAAATATGCTAAAAGTTTGGTTTTCGCTTTTCCAAGAAAGCCGCTACGCCTTCTTGGAAGTCGGGCGTATCAAAGGCATTTGCGAAAGCATCCATTTCTTCTTCATACCCCTTTTCCGGCTCCATAAGCCCTATATTCACCGCGCGGATAGCCGCGGAAATCGCCATGTTCGAACGTTGGTATATTCTTTCCAAGAGCCTTTCACAAGTAGAAATCAGTTCCTTCTGCGATACCACGTAATTAACCAAGCCCCATTGCAACGCATCGCGTGCATCGATTGGATCGCCAGTCATAATCATTTCTAATGCTTTCCCACGTCCAACAAGCTGTGGCAATCGTTGTGTACCACCGTATCCCGGAATAATCCCCAGAGAAACCTCTGGAAGCCCCATCTTCGCCTCTTCGCTTGCGACGCGGATATGGCATGCCATCGCTAATTCTAATCCCCCCCCGAGCGCAAATCCATTAATCGCCGCAATCACCGGTTTGGGAAACGTATACAAGTTATCCATAACCTCTTCTTGCCCGGATTTTGATAATTGCCACGCCTCATCAGACGAAAACTCTTGAAATTCTTTGATATCGGCACCGGCAACGAACGCTTTATCTCCAGCACCGGTTAGGATGATACCCCGCACGTCTTCATTTGCTTCCAGTGTTATTAAAATTTCGGAAAGTTCTTTTAAGACAAGCGTATTCAGAGCGTTCAACTTATCCGGCCTATTCACGGTGATATATGCCGTATTATTTTTGATGTCGAACAGAAAATAAGTAGGTGTTTTTTTCATCGTAATAAATTATTTTTAAAGGATAAATCATGATGGTCGCATAGCATTAAAAATTTAAATGAAGGCTGACCCGATACCTGTCTTTGTCGACATTCGGCAAAGCCGTATAGTTTAACCGACGTATGTACTCAACGCGCAGTAAACGGAAAATATTGTCAATGCCCACTTTACCCTCCCAATATGGAATCTTATTATCAAACACGTGGGTCATGATATGCCCATCAGCGTCGGTGTCAAAATGAACCACATCTTTGCTAAGATAAGGGTTATTGACATCGCTCAGTCGACCATAAAACATTTTTCCTCCCCAGAGCTCCCGTAGTTTAAGCTTTTTGATAAACGGAATCTTATTTAAGATAAATCCTTCGAGTTGATGTTCAAATGCGAGACGGACATATTCATCTGCCACAAATTCCATGCTGCGCATCATCGAAAAGTCTATTTCATGACGGGTATCCTCATCTCGAAACACATTTGGCATTTCTAATAACGGATAAGGCAAGGTACCCCAAATCTTTCCGCCGCTCAACGTCATATCGGCAAAACCGAGCTGATTCAAGAAAAAACGTTTCGATACCGAACCACGTACTGCATCAAATGCATAGTCCCCACTCCAAAACCCCTTCAACCCGCGATTATACTGTAGCGTAAATACGGGGTGTTTCTCTATAATTGTACGCCGAGTCAGATTACGATAGTAAAATTTTTCCTTTGGCGCCCATCGCAGTATAAATTCCAACTCGTTGGTATTTATATGGGGTATATCGACAGGCTCATCTCCGGAAGAAACAAACTCCAAATCACCTATTGCTCTCCTACGATGATGGATAAAAGAGCTCTGCAAACTCACATGATTGCCAAATTCTATTAGATGCTTGAGTTGATAGGCATAGGTGTCCATCCATTTCGTCGGGCGGTTACTTCGTATAGACTGAAAAAAACTATCTCCCTTTTTAAAACCAAGCATCCTGCCCGGGTCAAAAATATCATGCTGCACCGCCACCTGCAGGTAGTGCGCCGGAAACGTAGCGACAGATTCACCATTTAATGAAAACGTTGGTCGAACAAAATATTTCATTGCGCCATCTTGTGTCCCGTATGCCAAATACCCTTCAATAAATACTTTCTCTGAAAACCCAAGCGTCGTCCGTCCGCTAAGCCGTATCCGATTACCCTCTATATTATTCCGCGAATATAGATACTCTAAAGGACCAAATTCCACGGGCCCTGCCGGATAGAATCCCTGTGCCAACAAATAGCCAGCAGCAAGCATCGTTCGAAATGTACGGTTATTATTTAGTGAATCAACATTTGTGTAGACCCTATTTTCAACAGGCGACAGCTGCACCGGACGCTGCTGATGAACAAGCTTTTCATTATCTCTTGCCGATGTTAATATCTCCGTAGGCGCCCCTTTAAAAACATCGTCAGAGAACGACGGAGAAAAGTCGTAATCATAATTATGTGTCGTCTTACGACCGTAAACGGCATCGTTTTTATTCGTACCAAACATGATGTCTACATCACTACGCACTAGAAACATATATTGCTCCTCGTTTGGCCGAAATTGTAAATCAATGGTTATGTCATTCACCCAGTTCAGATTCGCCTCTTTATTTGCACGTAGCGTGGCACCCTGCACTGCAAAACGACCGTCGGTCGTAATCCTCAGCTTACCACTAAGCAACAGGTCAGTCTTGTTTCGCGGTTCAAAATTTAATTCGATTAAACGTCCTTCTTCTGTATTAATCGTGTCCACGATGTAGTACTTATAGAAAACAGGGGCATTGTCCGCTATCGGACTTAGAAATAACTTATTGATCAAAAAAATATTGTCATCATAAATTTCTACCTCCTGAAATAGATACGATAAATATGACTGAATATTATGATTATTTACATATCGATCGTCAAAATCAGTCTGTTTGATAGATTTCACTCGCTTTTTAAACGCTTTGGGATCATTTTTAGAAAATACATCACTAAGCTGTTCCTGCATAAAAATGGTAAGTAGCTTATTTCCGGGCGATGTCAGTGTGTCCACATTATCGAAGAAAAAACCTAAGCTCCCCATTCGCTTATTATATTGCTCTGAGGGGTTTACAAGTCCAAACTGCAATTTGTCATACTGTTCAAAAGAGACCCGTGGTTGGCTTTCCAAGCGATTAGACCGCTTGTTCTTGATGACCTGATGAATAAGATCAACTGCAGGATTTCGGTTCCTATATTTCTGCCGGCGCGATACTTCTACCGCATCAATTATATTTTTATCATGCTCTAGCGCAATATGCAAATGTTCCTGCAGCGTGTCGACATACACAAGTAGTTCCTCATATCCTATAGCGGATACGACGAGCTGCAACGGCAACCGAGCATTTGTCGTTAAAAAAAATCGTCCAGCAGAATCACATGAAGTACCATCCGCCGTTCCCCGCAGCTTTAAGCTCGCTTGTGGAACACCTTGTCCTGTTACGTCATCAACAACTCTTCCGATGATTTTTTGTTGAGCCGCGCCATGCTGTGCAGCAACGCCGAGAGTAAATATCAACATCAACAATTTCAGCAAGCTTATTCTCCTCATATTCAAAATGGCACTGCCATAAAGATACAATTTGTACAATAAGATTAAAATGAAATTGATTTTTTTATCATACCTTGACCCCGCCGCATTCGCCTTTATATGGCTCGATTCGGCCTTTCTCCACTAGCGGAATGAGCACATTGTTTTCTGCCAGTGCCACAGGAACAATCTGTATCGTCGTAAAGCCATCACAACGATAGACAATAGCAGATAGATCAACTCCCTTCTTGGACAGCGCATTTAAGACTGCCGTACGAAAAGTCCCTCGGTTTGTCCCCCATTTTCCGGATACCAGCTCGTTATTAAGTTGCACCAATTCTTCAGCGCTGTAGTCTTGAAATCGTTTGATAAGGTGGTTGTAAAGTTCGTTTCTTGTGCCCATACAATTTAGAATTAAAATGTTTAACCATAAATTGTATTCAGAAAATCGGGAAGACGACGTTTGTTTTGGACGATGCCCGTATTATCTTTCCACCGTGGTGACTACACTCGGTTGGCATTGCACAGTAGTGCAATTCTGAATACACTACAAAGATAGTAGACTTTTTGTTTTATACAAAAAAATAAATGTACAAACCGTCGTATTCGAACACTACATATAACACCAGCGTTGGTTTGGCGATTAAGAATTATAGAAATCGTAAAATACTATCCGGATAAACCCCGATAATCAGCGTCAATACAGCCGCAGCAACCAACACTACCTTGTAGCTCGTCGGTACATGTTGCGCTGTTACTTCCTCCTCTGGTTTACGGAAATACATATTGACCACCACATGCAAATAGTAATACACACCAATTGCGGCGTTAATAACAGCTAGGATCAGTAAAGTGATGTTATATGTCCCCATCACATTATTAAACATCATAAACTTCCCCATAAAACCTGCTGTCAGCGGAATACCCGCGAGGGAAAGCATTGCTAATGTCAAGATCAAGGCCAACATCGGCTGCTTTTTCGCTAATCCATTGAACGACTCGAAGTCCTCCGAACCTGTACTACGTTTCACCAGAATTAGCACACCAAAAGCAATCACTGAAGCTAACGAATAGGCCGTTGCGTAAACCAACATTCCCGATGCGGAAGTCGTTCCGATAACGATGATAGCAAATAGCATATAGCCTGCATGCGAAATACTCGAATAGGCCATCATTCGCTTAAAGCTAGACTGTAGCAGTGCCGTGATGTTCCCCACGAAGAGCGTGATAATGACAATCACCAATAAGACCGGCGTCCAAAAGTCGTGCAGTGGGATCAACACCGTGCTAAAAAGCCGTAAGAACCCAACAAAAGAAGCGACCTTTACGACGGTACTCATAAAACTGGTGATCAATATCGGTGCTCCGTCATATACATCCGGCGTCCAGAAGTGAAAGGGGGCCGCCCCCACTTTAAAGCATAAACCGCAAAGCAACAGCAACACCCCACCATAAAATAATGGTGAAATCTCGGAAGATGTTTGTACATAGGCTTGTAATTCCGTTAGGTCAAATGTGCCGGAAGCGCCATACAAGAGTGTGATCCCAAAAAGAAGAAATCCAGTAGAAAACGCGCCCATCAAAAAATACTTGAGCGCCGCCTCATTAGAGGCAAGATCAGTTTTCCGAATTCCCACAAGGATATACAAAGCGACGGACATCACCTCAATTCCGATGAAGAGCATCGCAAAATTGTGATAGGCATTGACCAGCAGTGCCCCCGTCAACGAAAATATAATCAAACAAAAGTATTCGGAAAGATACTTGCTGATGTTCTTAAAATATTCTTTAGAAAGCAAAATGACAAAACCGGTAATCACCACGCATAAAATAGAAAAAGACGAAGCTAAACGATCAAAAATCATCATCCCGTGAAATTGCGGCAGCGCTTCGCTGTTCCATCCCGCTACCAGGAAACCTAGCGTTGCGACCAATCCCAGCAAGGTTACAGGAATGAGTGCATTCTTCGCTTTGAACAAACCTAGATACAACACCACTATTCCCAAAATACACAATGTAATAATTGCCCCCATAATATTCTACAATCGCTAATTAAAATTTAACCTGATTCAACAAATTGGCTACCGCCGCTTCTGAAAGCTGTAAAATCGCTTTCGGCCATACCCCTAAAAATAGAGTAAAAAACGCAATAATTACCAATACTAATAACTCATACCCTTTAATATCTACCACCTTTATATATCGTTCGGGTAAGGCGCCCAACATCGATTTCTGATACAGACGCAACATATATACAGCTCCTAAAATCAAAGTTAGTCCACCGAACACAGCATACCATACGCCGTAATCAAACACACCTTTTAACAGCAAAAATTCGCCGATAAATCCGTTAGTCAAAGGCAGTCCTACTGCACCCATCAAAATTAAGAGAAATACGGCCGCTAAACGAGGAGCTTTGCTCGCTACTCCTCCCCACTCCGCGAGCGTGCGCGTTCCTGTCCTCTCCTGTAATATATCAATAATAAAAAACAACCCCACCACATTCAAACCATGGTTCACCATCTGGATGATTGCCCCCTGCAGCCCTTCCAAGTTCCACGAAAACACACCTGCGGAAATAAGGCCGACGTGCGCAATAGAAGAATACGCAATCAAACGTTTAGCATCTTGTTGCTTAAAAGCAATGATAGAGGCATACACAATACCAATCACGCACAGCACTATGATAACCTGACTATAAGCCAACGCACCAAGTGGAGCAACCGGCAATAACCAACGGATCAGCCCATACACGCCCATCTTAAGCATGATACCGGCCAACAGCATCGTTCCAGCTGCAGGCGCATGTGTATAGGTATCTGGCTGCCAAGTATGGAATGGGAAGATCGGTATCTTTATAGCAAACGCTAAGAAAAATGCCCAAAATACCCAACGTTGCGTAGACTCGGGTAAGTCCAATGCTACGAATGCACTCCATTCAAAGCTTGGCGTAGCACTCTGGTTGTACAGGAAAATAAGCGCCACCAACATCAACAAGCTTCCAAAAAACGTATAAATAAAAAACTTAAGGTTAATACGAATACGGTCGCCATCGCCCCACAACGCACAGATAAAATAAACAGGAATTAAAGCTACCTCCCATCCAACATAGAACGTAAAAGCATCTAACGCTATAAATACAAGCAATAATCCCGCTTGCATAAAAGAGATTAACGCAAAGAAATTACCTTTATGCGCTTTACGAAAGGAAGACAACACAATGAGCGGAATCAACCCATTTGTCAACAACAACATGGGGAGGCTGATACCATCTAAGCCAATATGAAACTGAATTCCTAAGGATTCGACCCACGTCCAACGCTGTTCGAATTGTATGCTCGCATCCGGTATAAATCCACATAAAAACGGGATAGAAAGCCCCAATTCAAGCAGTGAAGCAATCAGTGCTATCCATTTTGCCCGTATCATGTCTTTTACGAAACATAATACTAGTGCTGAAATAATAGGTACTAATAGTAATATAAATAGGTTACTCATTGTTTAATTGTCAAAATTACATACTAAATACAGCGTAAAGCAAAATAGCAATCACACTAATCACCATCATCATGATATAAAACCCTACATGACCGCTTTGCAATTGCCTTATACCTTTCCCAGTTCCGATAAAGAAGTTGCCCACCCCATTCACGAATCCATCAATGCCCAAACGGTCCACATATTTATAAAGGCTAACTGATAATCTGTTTAACGGCTGTACAACAAGGGCATTATAAAATTCATCCACATATAGTTTGCGAAAGGATAATTTATGTAATCCTTTTGATGATTGTGTATCTGCTACCGGAAGGGCTTCTTTTCTTACATATCGGCTGTAAGCAATAAAAGCCATAATCAAGGCACCCCCGGCGGAAATACCCATCAACAGGTATTCCGTACTATGACTTAACGACAATACTTCAGCATGTTCACTACCCGCTTCAAAAATCGGAGCCAGGAAGATCGCCAAGTTATGATGTCCGCCCAAAGCTTCTGGAATGTTGATAAAACCACCAATTACAGACAACACCGCCAAGACAATCAACGGCACCGTCATTTGCCAAGGCGACTCGTGCAAATGTTGTTTCTGCGTTTCTGTCCCTCGAAACTTCCCAAAAAATGTCAAATACAATAGACGGAACATATAAAATGCGGTGCATAGGGCGGTCAAAAAGCCGATTGCCCACAAAACGGGCTGATGCTGAAATGAATGTGCTAATATCTCATCTTTAGAAAAGAAACCAGCAAAGGGTGGGATACCGCTAATAGCAATCGTTCCGATTAACATCGTTATAAATGTGATGGGCAACGCCTTTCTTAAACCACCCATCAAACGCATATCCTGTTCATTGTGCATCGCGTGAATTACCGACCCCGCTCCAAGAAACAGTAAAGCTTTAAAAAATGCATGTGTCAAGACATGAAAAAAAGCCCCGGTGAACGCACCTACCCCGAGGCCTAGAAACATGTATCCCAACTGAGATACCGTAGAATATGCCAATACCTTTTTAATATCAGTTTGTGTAATCGCAATAAACGCCGCCAACAACGCCGTCGCCAATCCGACAATCGCCATTACCTCCATTGTTACCGGAGAAAGCGTAAACAAGATGTTTGAACGGACGACCATATAGATACCAGCTGTTACCATAGTGGCTGCGTGAATTAAGGCAGATACCGGCGTTGGTCCCGCCATCGCATCGGGTAGCCAGGTAAACAAAGGAATCTGCGCTGATTTACCTGTCGCCGCAACAAATAATAATAACGTAATCACGAGTAGTATAGAATCACCCATCGGCATACCTGCAGCAGCGGCAAATACAGTTCCGTATTCCAAACTACCGAAAGTCTCTAAGATAAAAAATAGGGCGATAAGAAAGCCCAAATCGCCGATACGATTCATCACAAATGCCTTCTTCGCTGCCGAAGCGTAAGAAACATTTTTGAACCAAAATCCGATCAACAAATAAGAGCAAAGCCCAACGCCTTCCCATCCAATAAACATCACCAGATAATTGGAACCTAACACAAGGATGGTCATGAAGAAAATGAATAGGTTAAGGTAAGCAAAGTATTTTCCAAATCCTGCATCACCAGCCATATAGCTACACGAATACAAGTGAATCAAAAAGCCGACACCAGTAATAATCAAAAGCATAATAGCACTCAGCGGATCCGCTAAAAAAGAAAGCGCTACCTGCAGCTTACCGACTGTAAACCAGTCGAAGAGATGGACATATATTTCTCCCGAGGCACCAGTCGCGCGCGCAGCTGCGATCTCAAAGTAAACCAACAAGCTTAATACAAAAGAAGCGAGCACCACCCCACAGCCTACAATAGCCGTAACCGCTTTCGGCATACGATTTCCCATTAAGCCGTTTATTACAAAACCTATAAAAGGTATCAATGGGATCAGCCAGATTAATTCAGACATATAATTTGTTACTAAAAATTCTCCTATTCAATTACCAACGCAATTTGCTTAATGATTCGATATCCACCGATTTGGTGTTTCGGTATACCATGATGATAATTGCAAGACCAACAGCTACCTCTGCTGCCGCCAATGCCATGATAAAAAAAACGAACACCTGTCCTGTCGGATCTCCCCGATAGGCCGAAAAAGCGGCCAACAATAAATTGACAGCATTCAACATCAACTCAATGGACATCATGATAATGATTACATTCCGCCGGATAAGCACCCCCATAACACCGATGGCGAAAATAATACTACAAAAAATGATGTAATGGTTAAGTGGAACACCTTGAATCTGCGTTACTATATTCTCCATTATGCTTTTTTAATCTCTTTAACTTCCCTTTTAGCCAATAATACCGCTCCGATCATCGCTATCAACAATAAAATTGCCGAAATCTCAAAAGGCAGCAAAAACTCATTAAACAACACATCTCCCAAGTGTTCTACAAGTCCAATATTCGTATTGCCAGTTACGACCTCATTCGATGGCTCAATTACACGAAAAGCACCTAGAAGGGTTGCAAACAAACACATCCCTGCAACGACACCCATAACCTTCACCAAGTTAGACTTCATGGGTTCCGTATTCCCGTTGAGATTCAGCAGCATGAGGACAAATAGAAAGAGCACCATAATGGCACCCATATATACGATAAAGTTGACTACAGCTAGAAATTGCGCGTTCAATAAAATATAATGAACAGTCAGCGTAAAAAACGTAACCACCAGATACAACACACTGTGTACAGGATTTTTAGTAAAGATTGTCATCAATGCGAAAAAAATAGCGACAAAAGCGACAAAATAAAATAAGGACATGTTAGTTCGTTTTTTCCGGGTTTAGTTTCGTAATGTCAAATACAGGCTCGACCAATTTGTCTTTCCCGTAGATAAAATCCTTTCTTAGATATTCCGCTGTCACATGGGGGCCATCCAGATAAATCGCTTCTTTCGGGCAGGCTTCCTCACACAAACCACAAAAAATACAACGCAGCATATTAATTTCATATACTGCAGCATATTTTTCCTCCCGGTACAAATGCTCCTCCTCCTTTGTCCGCTCTGCGGCTATCATTGTAATCGCTTCCGCCGGACACGAAAGCGCACAAAGACCACAAGCAGTACAACGCTCACGCCCCTCTTCATCCCGCTTTAATGAATGCAGCCCTCGGAAATTCTTCGAATAAGGTCGTTGCACTTCCGGATATTTAACCGTCGGAATTTTCTTGAAAAAATGTCGTATCGTGATACCTAGTCCCTTTGCGATAGCAGGCAGGTACATACGCTCCCAAAAATTCATGGGTTTCTGTTCGATAACTTTTTTTCTATTTGATAAAGATTGCATAGTCTCAAAAATAAGTATCCTTCACCACGATTACCACTGCTGTCAACACAATATTTGCTATCGCCAGCGGAATCAATATCTTCCACCCCAGACCCATCAATTGATCGTAGCGGAAGCGGGGCAACGTCCAACGCACCCACATGAAGAAAAAGATAAAACCAAAGATTTTAAGGAAGAACACCAATACACCAATAATCGTGATCCAATTCTGCGATAGGCCTAACTCGTACATGAACGGGAAGTTATATCCGCCAAAGTACAATGCCGCCATTAACGCGGAAGACACAAACATATTGATATATTCGGAAAACATATAAAGACCGAGTTTCATCGAAGAATACTCTGTATGGTATCCTCCGATCAGTTCCGTTTCGCACTCTGGTAAATCAAATGGTACCCGATTACATTCCGCAAAAGCACATACCATAAAAATCAGAAATCCCAATGGCTGCACCCAAATATTCCAGTTGACGAATCCCGACTGTTGGGCAACGATCTCTCCCATAGATAACGTTCCGGTCACCATTAATAAAGCGATAATAGAAAGCCCCATCGGGATTTCATAACTGATACTCTGCGATGCCGCGCGAATAGCCCCCATTAACGAGAACTTATTGTTTGATGCCCATCCGCCTAACATAATACCATATACACCCAAGGCTACAACACCAAAAATATAAAGTACGCCTACGTTGATATCAGCCACCTGCAAGACCACTTCGCGTCCGCCAATTGTTAGCGTCTGCCCCCAAGGAATAACGGCCGAACTGATACAAGCCGTAATAATCGCTAAAGTGGGGCCCAATATAAACAACGGCTTGTGTGCTCCCGCCGGAATAATTTCTTCTTTAAAAAAGAACTTACCACCATCGCAGAGCGGCTGCAAAATCCCACCAAATCCCGCTCGGTTAGGTCCGTAGCGATCCTGCATAAAGCCAGCTATTTTACGCTCCGCCAACGTCGAGTACATCGCAATAACCAACGAAATCGTAAAAACAACCACCACCAGAATCAATTTTTCTAAAATAAAAGCTCCTTCCATGTGTTTTCTTTGCTTATTTTAAACGTTCCGTTCTTTCCAATTGTTCCTCGTTCGCTTCCTGCAACTGCAGGTTCTTTTTAATGACCGGAGGTGGACTGAACACGTTGTAGTGATTGGCATCAATGACAGATTGTTTGCTGATTGGAGTAGGCTCTTCCAATATCCAGTCAACTGTCTTCTTTTTATCGAAGCGACAGGTATCACAGATAAATGCTTCCACCTCGTTGTATTCGTCTTTACGGGCCGTCACACGCAAAACTTCTTCGCCCTTATACCACAAAGTGACTTTGCCAGAGCACGTAGGGCAATCGCGATGCGCATCTACCGGCTTGGTAAACCACACTCGGCTTTTGAAACGGAATGTTCTATCCGTCAATGCACCCACAGGACATACATCAATGACGTTTCCGATAAAATCATTGTCCAATGCATTCTCGATAAAAGTAGAAATTTCCGCATGATCGCCACGGTTAATGATACCATGTTCCCGCTTGCCAGTCAGTTGATCCGCCACGTAAACACAACGATAGCACAAAATACAGCGATTCATATGTAACTTTATATTATCGCCGATATCGATGGGCTCAAACGTGCGTCGTTTAAATTCATACCGTGTTTGAGACACACCGTGTTCATAACTCAGATCCTGTAGTTTACACTCTCCCGCTTGATCACAAACCGGGCAATCCAATGGATGATTGATCAATAACATCTCCACCACACCTTTGCGGGCTTCCAGTACGTCCGGCGAGGTAATATTCTGTACTTCCATGCCGTCCATCACGGTCGTCCTACAAGAAGCGACTAATTTAGGCATTGGACGAGGATCCTTTTCTGATCCTTTGGATACCTTAACCAAACATGTACGGCACTTTCCACCACTACCCTCCAATTTCGAGTAGTAGCACATCGCCGGAGGCACAATATCCCCACCGACCTGACGCGCCGCGTTCAATATCGTCGTTCCGGGTGCCACTTCTACCGGAATCCCATCTATCGTTACCTTAAATTTTTCGTCTGCCATTATTTATCCCTTTAACTCTCCACTACCTCACCTACCAATCCATAATTCCTTGTTTGCGCTTCTTCTGGATGTAAAATATGCCATTCAAATTCATCCCGGAAATGCCGTATGGCACTCGCTACCGGCCAAGCCGATGCATCGCCTAACGGACAAATGGTATGTCCATCGATTTTTTGCTGGATGTCCCACAAAAGATCAATGTCGGAAATATCACCATACCCATATTCGATTTTGTGCAATACCTTTTCCATCCAGCCTGTTCCTTCCCTGCATGGAGAACATTGCCCACAACTTTCGTGATGATAAAAACGCGTAAAGTTTAGTGTATTGCGCACGATACATTGATCTTCGTCAAACGCGATAAACCCACCAGAACCCATTGCCGTACCCGTTACAAAGCCACCATCTGCCAACGACTCATACGTCATCAGCCGAGGTTCCCCGTTCGCTGTCTTCAGCGCAAGGTGAGTCGGTAAAATCGGCACCGATGAACCACCCGCAACCACCGCCTTTAGACGCTTTCCGTTTGCGATTCCACCACAATATTCATCAGAATAAATAAACTCTTCCATGGGTAAGCCCATTTCAATTTCATATACCCCCGGACGCACCAAGTTGCCTGAAGCCGATATTAACTTCGTGCCGGTACTACGCTCGATTCCGATTTTCGCATATTCTTCTCCACCGTCATTCACGATGGGCACGGTTGCCGCAATCGACTCCACATTGTTCACTACCGTTGGACAACCATATAGCCCTGCCACCGCAGGGAAAGGAGGTTTGATGCGCGGGTTGCCTCGTTCGCCTTCAAGCGATTCCAACAACGCCGTCTCTTCTCCACAAATATATGCACCCCCGCCAGGTTGAACATGTATTTCTAAATCGTAGCCCGTACCTAATATATTTTTTCCCAGAAAACCCGCCGCTTTCGCTTCTGCAATCGCTTTTTCTACAATATGAATCTGCGGCATCATTTCTCCTCGGATATAGATATACGAGGTATTTGCGCCCAATGCATAACTGGAAACGATCATGCCCTCAATCAGTAAATGAGGAATATAGGTCATTAGATATCGATCCTTAAAGGTCCCGGGCTCTGATTCATCTCCGTTGCAAACTAAATAACGTGGAACACCTTCCGGTTTCGCCAGAAAGCCCCATTTCATCCCTGTAGGGAATCCCGCTCCACCACGTCCGCGAAGTCCTGATTTCTTTACCTCTTCCACCACTTCGTCTGGCGACATCGTCCGAAGTGCTTTTTCTACTGCACGATAGCCTCCGTTTTGACGATAAACGTCAAAAGTATGGATCCCCGGAACATCAATATGTGCCAATAATAACTTACGTGCCATACCTATTTTGTTTGTGCTTTTTGCTTCAATTCATCAATCAACTGGTCCACTTTCTCCTCCGTCAGATTTTCATAAAACGTGTATTCGGGGCCGATCTGTAACACCGGAGCATAACCACAAGCCGCAAGACACTCTACACCACGCCAAGAAAACAAGCCATCCGCTGTCACATCTCCCTCTTTCACACCCAACCTATCTTCTATATGTTGCATCATACGCTCGGCACCAACTAAACAACAAGGACCTGTTCGGCAAATCTCCAATACATATTTGCCTTTGGGCTCCAGAAAAAACATCGTATAAAAGGTGGCAACCTCATACACCTCTATAGGTCGGATATCCAAATACGCGGCAACCTTATCCATGGCATCCACGCTAAGCCAACCATATTCAGCCTGTACCAAGTGTAAGATCGGCAAAAGCCCAGATTTCTGTTTACCTTTTGGATAGCGCGCAACTACTTCCGCAAACTTTTCCAACAAAGACAGACTAAATTCCACCGTCATATTTTCTTTAACACTAAGCATCTAATTCTCCTGCAATAACGTTTAAACTACTCATATTGATAATCGCGTCAGAGATCAGCATCCCACTACTCATAGGAGCGAACATCTGATAATTAACGAACGATGGTCTTCTAAAATGTAAACGATAAGGCGCGCGACCTCCGTCGTGGATGAGATAGAATCCCAATTCACCATTTGCGCCCTCCACCGCATGATATACCTCTGATTTTGGTGTTTCCCATTCCCCCATGACAATCTTAAAGTGATAAATAAGCGCCTCCATATTGGTATATACCTGTTCCTTCGGTGGCAAGTAAAAATCCGGTACATCGGCATGAAATACACCTACAGGTTCTTTCTTAATCTTTTCCAGCGCCTGCTCGATAATGCGTAGCGATTGCCACATCTCATCATTGCGCACCATGAAGCGATCGTATACATCACCATTTGTCCCTACAGGAACATCAAAATCAAATTCCTCATACGAAGAATATGGTGCTGTGGCACGCACATCGTAATCCACACCCGTCGCACGAAGAATTGGTCCCGACCAGCTGTAGCTCAAGGCATCTTCCGGCGTAACCGCCGCTACTCCCGAAGTACGATCAATAAAAATCCGATTACGGACAAATAAGTTTTCGAATTCTTTGAGCACGGGCGGAAAACGTTTGAGAAACTCTTCTATCTTACGGAACGCAATCTCGTTAAAATCACGTTCGAAACCGCCGACGCGTCCGATATTAGTGGTTAAGCGCGATCCACATATCTCTTCATAAATCTCGTATATAAATTCCCGCTCCTGCATCACATATAGAAACCCAGAAAAAGCCCCCGTATCCACTCCTAAAATTCCGTTACAAATGATATGGTCCGTGATACGCGCCAATTCCATCACGATAACGCGCATATATTGCACGCGTTTCGGCAGCTCAATGTCCAACAACTTCTCTACTGTCATGTGCCACCCCATATTATTTATCGGGGCCGAACAATAGTTCAATCTATCCGTCAGCGGGGTTATTTGGTAAAAAGGCCGGTGTTCCGCAATTTTCTCAAAAGCTCGGTGTATATAACCTATTGTAGAGACACCGCTCATAATGCGTTCGCCATCAATTTGCACCACGTTTTGGAACACCCCGTGCGTAGCCGGGTGTGTGGGGCCTATATTGAGGGTGATAAACTCATCTTGTGGATCGTTGTCAAAGAATACGGCTGCATTCGGTGTTATCTTGGTTATCGGTTTACTCATCTTACTCTCCTGTAGGGTTTAACGTCCAAAATAAAAATCCTTTTTATCTACCCGATTCGGATCCTCGAGCGGATATTCCTTGCGCATCGGAAACACTTCCAATTCATCCATATTCAGGATCCGTCTCAAGTCGGGATGTCCATCGAACACTATCCCGAAAAAATCGAAAGTTTCGCGCTCCATCCAATTGGCCCCGTGCCATATGGAGGTAGCCGAAGGAATCGTCGGCGTAGGCCCACTAATAAATACCTTTATCCGTAGACGTAGGTTTTGCAACAGGTTATGCAGATGATATACCACACAGAAGTCCCGGTCTTCATTTGGATAATGCACACCCGTAATATCCGTCAGATAATTAAAACGTAACTGCGCGTCATCCTTTACAAAAGAAAGCAAATCTAGGATAGCATCTGCTTCCGTCGCCACTGTCAGTAAACCATGCGGCTCTGCTATTATCCGTACCTGCTCCCCAAACTTATCCTGCAGATGCTTTATAACGATTTGATTATCCAGTTTATCCATTGTCTGTCGCTATTCCATATTTCTCCAACAATGCCTTATACTCCGGCGTATTCCGGCGGTTTAGGGATTCATTCCGCACGATTTCCTGCAATTTCAACACACCGTCCAATATCGCTTCGGGGCGTGGAGGACAGCCGGGAACATATACATCTACCGGAATAATCTCATCTATCCCCTGCAACACCGAATAGGTATCAAAAATTCCACCACTCGAGGCGCAGGCGCCGACAGCTATCACCCAGCGGGGTTCCGCCATTTGCGTATATACCTGTTTTAAGACGGGCGCCATTTTTTTTGCTATCGTGCCCATCACCAACAGCATATCAGCCTGTCTCGGCGAGAAACTTGGGCGCTCGGCACCGAAACGGGCCAAATCGTACGTAGATCCCATGGTCGCCATAAATTCAATTCCACAACACGACGTAGCAAACGGAAGTGGCCACAACGAGTTGGCCCTAGCCAAACCGATCACTTTATCTAAAGATGTCGCAAAAAAACCCGCTCCTTCTATGCCCGGAGGTGCTTCTGCCAATGTCACTTTACTCATGGCTATCGTTTTTTAATTTACCAAACACTAGTCCCAATCCAACGCACCGCGTTTCACTTCATAGATTAAGCCGAGAACAACTATACTCAAGAAAATCCCCATTTTCCATAACCCATCCATACCCATTTCTCTAAAGTTGACCGCCCAAGGATACATAAATATAACCTCCACGTCGAAAATGACGAACAAAATGGCAGCCATAAAATATTTCACCGAAAAAGGTTGTCGCGCGTTACCAATTACCTCAACGCCCGACTCAAATGCACCCAATTTGTTCTCTGTACGAACTTTTGGTCCAATCAAGTGCGTGCCGATAATGGTTAAAACACCAAATGCCACAGCCACCCCCAGTTGTATCAGGATAGGTATATAATCTACTGAAGTGCTTTCTAAGTTTACACTTTCCATAACAGTTCACTAATTTGTTCTCTCTAACAAATATATCATTTTTTCCAAATAAAAAAAGGGGCTCTGTAAAGCCCCTTTTTATTTATTTCCATTCTAAATTACAGTTGATCAACGAATTGTCCGGCGAACTCATCTTCTGGGCTGACCTTGATCGTTTCCTGAAAATGTGCTTTCGCTTTTTCCGTTTCTCCTTTTAAATAAAAGTAGTAACCTAAGTAGTTATTTGCATCAACGGTATAAGAGGTTACTGTAGTTTCAGGTAACTCTGTAGTCTGAATCTCCTGTAATAATCTCGTGAAAGAATCTACAAATAGTCCCTTCGCATTTTCCGGATCATACATTACTCCGTCCAATGCAAGTTCAGATAGGCCTTTATAGTACAGCGAGTTTACCAAGTATTTCTTTTTTACGTCCTCTTTTTCCGTTCCAATAACAGTAGTAAACGATTTGATCGCTTCATCAAGGATAGGTTTTGCTGCTGCAATTTTCTGCGCACCAAGCTCTGGTGTTATTTCTTCACCTTCTGCTGGCGACACCAATCTAGATCCTTTTGTATACTGACCTAAACCGACAAAATAGTTTGCATCGAAATAATAATCAGATTCTGGATTTGCCGCTGGTAAACGGAAAATCTTTACAGCTTCTTCGACCTCGCCGTCTTGATACTTCTGAAACGCTGTCTCTGCAATTTCCGTTTCCAAGTTATCCTCTTCTGCTTGTTTCTCCACCGCTTGCTTCAACAACGCTTCACCTTTTGCCGCGTCTCCAGCACTGAGATTAGCTAAACCTGCGTAAAGGTAGTCACGTGGGATCAAACGCTCCGGTTGTACTTTTTCGAACAAAATATTCATGTTCTCTGCAGCTTTCGCATAATCTTTATCTTGGTTATAAGCAATATATCCTAAATAACGGTAAACTTTTGCGTCTACCCCCGGCATATTCGCTAGTTCTTCGGCAACCGTCTTCAATTCTGCGTAGTTACCAGAATATACCAAGAAGTCAGCATAACGTGTTTTTGCCTCTACAGACGCATCTCCCGTCAAGCTTAGGTATTTTTGATAATACTCCAATGCTTTCTGATTGATCTCCCGATAGTCGTCTTCTGGAGCTTTCAATGAAGATAAGTAATACGTCTCCGCAAGCTCACGGTAAAGTGGCGCATAATCCGGATTCTCGCTCGAGAGCTTAGTCAATGATTCGATCACCACATCGTATGCCTGCGCTCTTCTTGAGATCAACGCCTGTCCAATTTTTGGCGCTAATAGACTAGGATCCATATACTCCGCATCACGATAATTTACAAAAGCCTGACTACTCTCGCCCATGCCCGCATACGCGTCACCTAAGGCGATCAATATATCCGGGTCCTTATCATTCTTTTCCTTTGCCTGCGTTAGGTATTCTATTGCTTTAGTATAATCAGGTTCTGGTGCTTTGATATAAGCTTGTCCGATATAAAGCAGCGGCAAATATTCCCTACGTTTCAAATCCGAAACAGCTGTTGAAAATTTCGTTTCGGCCGCCGTCTTGTCTCCCTTCATTAAATCAACGATACCGAGTCCTACATTATTCAGTTTCTCCTTCGGTGCATTCATTACCCCTTGGTTAAACACATAGGCTGCGGAATCAATTTTATCGTTGATCAAGTGAATTTGTCCAAGATAAAACCAGTTCTCTCCATCTTTCGCTTTTTTCTCCACCAAATTCTGAAGCATACTCTTCGCTTCATCATATCTTTCCTCGTCTATAGCGGACTTCGCATCCTTTAAGCTCTGTGCACTTACAGACCCTATTGTACCCGCCAATAGAAGACTTAAAAATAATTTGCTTTTTGTCATAATCTATTTGTGTTCTATTTTTTTCCTTTTTAACTAATTACCCACGAATTTAACACGAATTATCGCAAATCTAAATGAATTATACGATTTTTTTGTATTTCGCTCTCGCCTATATTTGACACCCTATCTGCCAAAATGTTTAATTAATGAACAATTTTGCCATTTATAACGCTTCTTCTAAAGAGAAATATCATCTCTTATAATAATATCGCGTCCCGGCATTGTTGCAGGCACTAAACCCGATTTCAAAACGATACGTTGTCCGCGATCACCAGTCAAAAACGCAGAAAACCCTATACCCAGCCCTAAATTAGGCTGATAATTCTGCACATAAAATGTACGGCGCAGCGGATATTGTTCTGCGGCAATGGTGGACTGAGTGGGCTTATAAAATTTATTGTCAGCCTGCTCTCCCATCGTATTCTGCACGCTCAAGATACGAATATTATTCTTATCTGGAAATGAGGAAATCAAATCTAAGTAGACGTTATACCCCAAAACCCCAATTTTATCCGGATCATTCGCCACCGCTTCGAGCACTTTCTTACTATCACCTTGTGCTTCCACGTAATTTGATGCAACTTTTTTCAATTTACCCATGTCTTTCAAGTGTCTAAACGTACTTGAATTAAGGTTATCGAAAACAATCTTTTTCCGGTCGACGCTTTCTCCCTTCATTGCATTCACCAAATATTCAATAGTAACGGTCGTATCCACAAGTTTAGTATTATTGACGACCACAATTGCATCCGTCCACACAGGGAATACCCTCGGATTAATCGAACGTTTGCTGAAATAATCCTTCTCCGTCTCATTCAATTCCCTTGCTAACACCGCCACTCCTGCTTCATTGGACAGCATCTCCCGGATAGCCAATAATTCTGGCTTCATAATAAAGTTCAACCTAGCATTAGGATACGCCGCCAAAAAGACCTCTTCCTGCTCTTTCAAGATTGGATAGGCTGTTTCATCTACCGCAACATTCAGCACGCCCACCAAGACGTCCTCCCTTGGGGATACTTCTTTTGCTACCGAGCTGTCACCAGTTGAAGCATCCTTATTCTTTGTCCGTGAACAGCCAGCACAACCAGCCATGCTGAGCAACAGGATCGCCAACATGCTTATGTTAATTACTTTCTTCATTTTTTTGATCGCCCCATCTAATTCGTATTAAAAATTATTCTGCCACAAACGAGCAAAGCGCAGAAAAGAATAAACAATGAGCAGGATACCAAACATATTCTTATAGGTAGGATCGATATCCAAGGGGAAATTATCCCAAAAGATAACTAAGATGCCTAAAATAAAATAAAAGGCAAACATCGCCAACCCCAAAATAGACAGAAATCGCTTTGTTGGCGATTTCTGTTTAAATTTACTCGTGTTGTTACCCAAACCACGCATATTTATTGTTGAAGGTTCAACGTAATAGGCAATGTGTAAGCAACACGTACCGGACGGCCGTTCTGAATACCCGGCTTCCAAGGCTTCGCTTTTTTCAACACATTTACCGCAGCTGTTCCTGTACCATACGACAAGTCTTTTACTACCTTGATGTCTGTTAAGCTACCGTCACGCTCTACTACGAAAGAAACAACAACTTGACCTTTAACACCTGCATCGATAGCACCCTGCGGGTAGCTATAATTACGTCCCACCCACTCGCGGAAAGCGTTTAAGCCACCGTGTGGTTCCGGATTCACCTCTACCGCGGTAAAGATCTTGTCTGCGCCACCATCTGGATCCCCTGTCGCACTACCTGTTATCTGTCCCTCCACTTTCTTCGGGCCAAACTCTCCGGTAGGTACGCCTGATGCACCTTTTGTACCTTTTAAGGTGATACGTGCTGGTGTTTTATTTTCTTTCTTAATTTCCTCTTGCGATACCACTTCCTCTTTTACCTGGCTTTCAGGCACCACCTTAGGCTCCGGAAAACGCACCAAGTCTTCTGCCGGGGGTTCCTGTGCTATCCTTTGCACCGGCTCTTCCTCCTGTGGAAGTGGTTCTTCTTCCTCTTCTTCTGGCTCCGGTATTTCTAAATCTTCCAGCGTTACCTCCGTTATCACGGGAGCTTCTTCTACTGGTTTGTCTGGAAACACCTTAATGTTAAACATTTTTGGAGCACTCAAAACAAGAACGATTGAGACAATCGAGAATAGCGCAACGTTGGTTGCTCGTGGGGCAAACTTACGTAAGTCATAGGCGCCATACTCTTTATTTCTATTCTCAAAAACGACCTCAAGCCATTCTTTTTTGAATATATCTAATTTAGAACCAAACATATTTTACTTAAATTATGCGATTAATCGTTAAAAAGACCCTCGCTTTTCAACACTTCTATTTCGTCACTATTGATTTTTGAAATCATGTAGCGCTTTACATCTACGATACGCATCTCGTCTAAAATATCGACCAAATTACGTTGCACAGATTTTTCGCTAGGCCTGATTACAACAATCAAATCTTTACCTCCGGCACGCTGAGGAACCTCTTTCTGCATTCTGAGCAACACTTGACGAATCCCTTCACTACCATAATCTATTGTTGTAGGCGGATAGATAGGTTTCGCCAATTGACCATAATACCAAGAGATTTTATCATCCGATCCCAGTAAAAGCGTGATGGAACGATTATCGGCAATTTCCAAATTATCGTTTTGATCCATCTTATTCTTATCCGGCATCGCCACATCCATAGCCTGTGGAGTATTTAGTGACGTGGTCAGCATGAAGAAGGTAATCAATAAGAACGCTAAGTCCACCATGGCGGTCAGATCGACCTTGCCACCGGCTTTCTTGGCTCTTACTTTGCCACCTTTGTCCTTACCACCACCATCTTGATTTAATTCTGCCATTTTCTTCTCATTTATGCGTTTAATTCTCCCTTCTCAAACCCGTTACAAAACTAAATTTGTTTTGTTTCTGGTTTCGCAGCGTTTCAATAATCAAATTGATCGTCGGATACCTCTCTTCGGCATCCGCCTTTATTGCTACCTTCATCGGACCTGGATCCACATATCCCTTTTCCCCCTCTCGCGAGCGGTTGAATTCGATAGTTGCCCTACGCGCCTCCTGCACCCAAGCGTACAATTCGTTCGAATTTGTCTCCGTACTATCTACAGGAATGCCCGGCTGAATATTTTCTGTACGTTGCTCGTTCGGCAATGAAAGCAGCTGTCTTAAATTATTGACAGGAACACCAAACTCATCCAACTGTCTAAATTTCTCATATTCCTCTGCGGAAAAGTTCACGTTGTACTTCTGCGAAATATTTCTTAGCGTAAGTTCCCGTACATTAGGGTTCTTAACACTAAAGAATATTTTTCCGTTTGACACCGAAATGATCCCTAAGCCATCGTCGGGCAATTTTTCCGGACTTGTCGACTGCGGTGTATCCACCACTAATACTTCAGGTTGACGCGCCGTCGCCGTTAATACGAAGAATGTAAGAAGCAAGAACGATACATCACACATCGCCGTCATGTCGATGGAGGTACTGGCTCTTTTTACTTTTGCTTTACCCATTATCTTTACTTCTTTTAATTAACAATCCTTATTCCTTTATCTGTATGATGCATGCTCTTCACAAATTCCATAAAAGAATTTGAAAAACATCTTTTTCTTATTTATGGTTTGCTGCGTACGTTTGTACAATAGAGAAACCAGCTTCATCGATAGAATAAGTCAACTTGTCTATTTTTGCCGTCAACATATTATAGAATACAATAGCGAAAGTCGAAGTTGCAATACCAGTTGCTGTACACATCAAAGCTTCAGAGATACCGTTAGCCAGCTGTGCCGAATCTGGCGCACCACCTGTTGCCAAAGCCGCGAATGCTCTAATCATACCCGTTACTGTACCCAATAGACCGGTCAATGTACCGATAGAAACCAACGTAGCTAATACGTTCAAGTTTTTCTCCAACATTGGCATTTCCAGCGCCGTAGTCTCTTCGATTTCTTTCTGGATTGCTATAGCAGATTTTTCTGAGTCTAAACCCGGATTGGCCGACACGTCTTTATATTTCAATAGACCTGCTTTTACTACGTTTGCTACTGATCCTTTTTGCTTATCACATTCAACAATTGCCGAATCGATACCACCGCCGTTGATTAAAGACTGTACTTTTCTTACAAAGTTGCCTACATTACCGGTACCCGATGCTCTACCAATTACAATAAAGCGTTCTACTGCGAACACGAAAACCATCATAAATAAAGACAATAGGACAGGAATCACTGGTCCACCATGGTACATCATCCCCATATAGTTCCCAGGGAGAGGTTGGTTCTCCGGATTGTTATCGATAAAGTTCGATGGATCACCCAATACAAACTTATACACAACAATTCCGACAGCAAAACAAATGATGATTGCTAAGCTCGCAAATAAATTACCTGAATTTCCGCTTTCTTGTTTTTTAGCAGGAGTACTAGTTTTTGGTGCGTTTGCCATTTTACTAATTTTTAATTTTTACTGTTGTTTAATATTTAATTGTTTAATTCAATTTGTGCAATTCAAAAGCACTTATTCTGCTATAAAGCAAAACAAATATACTATTTTGTGTTAAAAATAAAATTTTCCTGACATTAATTTATACATCTTTCAATGCGTCACATATTAGTAAACCATCAGCGGTTCCATTTCCTTCCTAATATGTATTAACGATACGGATTCACATTAATACTTAACGCCCGTACTGCGTTAATATTTTACAATGAAAACCATTTTTTTTGGTTTATGCAAATTAAAAAATCATTAATAAAAAAAAATAAGTAAGTATTTACTCACGATGGTTCGCCTTATTTTCGATTACAAACAGCATCAGCGTATTGTCATATTTTCAAAGCTAACGATCAGGATTCCGTCATAATTCGACAGCCCCTTACTATGTAAATCGTTATCCACCAACCATTTTAACACCGTACCCCTCCTCTTTGAGCAAATCAAAGATCTTTTGTTTGAAATCGCCTTGGATCAAAATTTCGCCGTCTTTTGCAGCTCCGCCAACACCACATTTCTGTTTTAACTTTTTTGCCAATTCGTTCAAATCAATCTCCGTTCCTATGAATCCTTTCACAATTGTAACAACTTTTCCTTTCCGCGCCTTGCGATCCAATAAGACCTTTAGTTTTTGCTGCGAGACTGGTAAAGTCTCCTCTTCCTGTGTACTTTCAGTGTCTACATATTCAAAGTTATCCGCGGTAGAATAAACGACACCTTCAAAACGTTGCTTTTTCTTCTTCATTTCTTTTACTCTTCACTCCTTAACATATAACTTTCAACGATCTCGGTTTGATCGAAATTTCCAATTTTTCACCCATTTCCACGGGCTCACCATCCACATGTACAGGACCTTTTTGGTCCCGCAAAATGGTGATATCCTTTCCAGGAATTATCTCCACATATTCCGACTGGTCTGCGCTTTTTGTGAACAAATGAAACACCATTTTTGGAAAAAGATAGAGCGGAAATTTTTTGACGATACATACATCAAGCAAACCATCGTTGATAGAAGCTTGCGGTGCAATATACGCATTATTACCATATTGAGGGGAATTGGCCACACTGACCATAAAAGCTTCTCTCTTGTAAGTTGCTCCGTCGATCAGCAATGTATACATGCTAGGTTGGAAATCGCTCAGTACATTGATAGCCGAGCGTAAATAGCCTATCGGCCCTCTGATGTTATCTGTCGCAAATCGATCACTCACCGATGCATCAAAACCAAGTCCAGCAATGTTAAAGAAATGTCGTCCATTGACAACCCCTGTATCGACCTCTGCCGTCTCAAACCGATTTATCCGTCTAATAGCTGCTGATTCGTTGAGCGGAATCCCCAAGTAGAGCGCTAAGCCGTTTCCTGAGCCCTCAGGAATAATCCCCAAAGGCATGCCGGTTCCCAAGATCGCAGACCCCAGCTCGTTAATCGTACCATCACCTCCTACAGCCACGACCGCATCATATCCTTCCTCAACCGCAGCCTTTCCCAGTTCGAAAGCATGGTTGGCATGATCGGTAATCTTAAATGTCGGATCAAACTTCTCCAGATCAAGCACTTCCAACACCTGCTTGTTGAACGCTGTCTTCTTTTTCCCTCCGGAAATTGGGTTGATAACAAACAATATTCGCTTACGTTGCCGCATATCTTCATCTGAAATAGGTTATAAAGATAACGTTATTTCTCTTCTTTTTTTCCCTCAAAAAAAGAAGCAAAAAAACTCGTCGCTGTTTTTTGTTGAATCCTTATTAGATAGTGCAAAAAGGGAATTTCTACATACTCAACAAAAAAGAGGCGACATTGCGTGTTAAGTTGGGGATGGTGCAATGCCGTGTAGACAGGATTCTATTGCCGAATATCCAAGTTGGGCTCGCTTCCCATCTCCAGTTTCAGCACACCGCCATTTACCACATCCGCGAATGGAATGGATACCGATTGCTGTGCTGTTCCGTTCTTGCTTAAAGATTGTACATAGATATTCTCCGGCGAATTATTCGCTACTTCGATAACAAACTTATCTCCTTTATAATATTCTTTATTCAGCTTGACCTCGATGCGATCAAATATCGGGCTACCAATCTGGAACTGAGGATCGATCTGTGTTAAACCCTTCACATCAAATAGCCCCATACCAGCCATCACATACCATGCGCCTAATTGACCTTGGTCTTCGTCCTGACCATAGCCATAACCATGAAGCCCATCAACACCATAAAATTCGTTACAGATCGTGCGTACCCATTTTTGGGTTAAATAGGGTTTTCCAGAAAAGTTGAACAACCAAGATATATGTAGGTTTGGTTGGTTGCCGTGATTATAAAGTGCGTGTACACCCGCGAAAGCATCCACAGTTTTACCGCCACCAAACGTATTTTTCTGCGAGCGGACAAAAATACTATCGAGGCGATCATTAAACACATCGCTCCCCACCTTGTCAATCAATTTTCCGGGCTCATGTGGCACGTAAAATGTGTATTGAATAGCATTTCCCTCCTGAAAACCCGCCCATGCGGCCATCGGATCAAAATTTGGCAAGAAATTTCCGTCCAACATGCGCGGACGAATAAGCTCGGTTTCGGTATCAAAGAGATTTTCCCAGTTCGATGCCATTTTAGAAAGGCGTTGGTAATCCGCTTCGTTGTTTAAGCTTTTCGCAAACTGCGCGACGGCGTAACTACTAAACGCGTACTCCATGGTGTGGGATGCGCCAAATACCGACCCCTCATCCTGCTTGGTAATAAAATAGTCATCACTTGGAATATAGGGGCAGTAACCACGTTCCACAAATGCAGCAACATCCAGCTTACCTGCGCCAGCCGGACGGTTCTGACCATCTATCTCATTCTTTAGCGCTGCCTCATATCCCAACCGATAATCAAAATCACGGATTCCACAATTGTAGGCAGCCGCAATAGCCAGACTAGTGAAGTTTGTACCTACCCCGGAAACATATTTGCTGTTGGCAATACCGTCTCCCAGCCAGCCCGTTTCTTTATATACCAATAATTGGCTCTGCACCCAATCGGAGTAATATTCCGGATAGGCCAATGCCCATAGCTGCGTAAGGTTCCAGTATCCGCCCCAGATCGCGTCCGTATTGTAGTAATTAAAGGCCGGCTGTTTATCTTCGTCTAGTTCAAGAAGCCCAACCGTACCATCGTTTTTCGGATAAGCACCGTTCACATCGTTAGCAAGGCCACGCCCCAGCAAAGCGTGATACAGCCCCGTATAAAACTTAACCCTATCGTCTCTACGGCCTCCCTCGACTTTTACACGCCCCAGCATATCATTCCACCGGAGCGAAGCATCTTCTTTGACCATGTCAAAGCTCCGATCGGTAGCTTCCATCTCATAATTCTGTTTTGCATTTTCGATCGAGGTATACGATTGGCCAATCTGTACGGTAATCTGTTCATCAGCAGCTGTCTCATATTGAACAGCCAAACAGGCGCCCACTCCCTTTATTTCTCGTGTCGAACTAACCGAATCTGCGCGCAGGAACGTCTTAACATCGTTGAAAGGTTTGCTCAATTTGGCATAGAAATACATGTTCACGGTCGCATCCGGCTGATACTTTTTGACGTACTCGGGTTTGGTAACAACATACCCTTCAATAGTGGTTTCGTCAACCACTTTAATATACGCATCACTTACCGCACCGCTTTCGCCTAATTTATTTCCAATATCAAATAAGATATAAGACTCTTCTGACTGCGGAAATGTATAACGCTGATACCCAACCCTGTCGGTCGCCGTAAGCTCCACTTTGGTTTCGTATTTATCCAGCAAAACATGGTAGAATCCCGCGGTAGCATACTCGTTCTCTTTCTTAAAAGAGGAACGATAGCCCTCGGCAGGATTTTCGAGCGTACCCGGTGTAGTTTTTAACGCTCCTACGATAGGCATCAACATCACGCCACCGATCTGAAATTCATGGAAACAAGCAAATCCTTCTATGGAATTATGGTTATCTTCATAGCCAACCGCTTCCCAACCATTGGCATTCCCATAGGAACCATTTGTGGACGGCCCCAGTTTGGCCATTCCAAACGGCACAGCGCCTGGCGTATAGAAAAACCACCTGCTGTGTACAGAGCCGATGTTAGGATTCACATAGTCCGACAACTTTTCCATCACTTCTTTCTTCCCCGCGCAGGATGACACCACGAACGCGCAAACTATTAATAGTATTGATAAATGCTTCTTCATATTATTTACTTTATTGACATTCTTTTTATTTGCCCTGTGCCTTAATCAATGCAATGCGTGCATACAACTCCGCCATACAGGACGTATCAAGCAACCATTTTGGCTTTTTCTGCTCATCCTTTCGCCCCGTCCAGTCAGCATATGGCAGTCCAACTTCGTCTCGAGCGTGTACCCACGCCCAATCGGCCCGCTCAATCACCGCATCCACATATTTGGCGTTTTTATCAATTTCATACAGTTCTTGATAACCCCTGAACAACACCAAGGTAAACCAAGGTATATCCTTGACATATGGAATACCGTCCGCCGTATGCCCGAAATAGTATTTGTAAGAACCATCTGCTAACGCCTGTGCGTCGTCAAGATATCCCCTTTCGCCTGTGATTTTGTAAAGTCTAACGGCCGACTGGATCATGGTTCCCGTGTTATACGTATACGCATGTTTCTGAACTTCCGTATCTTTACGTCCCGCTGTTGTACCGTCCGGAATAAGCAGCGCATTCCAAATGATATCCAAAGTATCATCACGCAACGCTTCCATCATCCAATCATACGATTTTATGGCATATCGAAGATACTCCTTTTCACCGGTAGCTTGATAGATTTTTATTGCCAGTACGGTCGCCTTGCCATTACTGCAGGCAGGTTTCTGATCGTGCACCCCTTCAAGCCAGGGCACTCCCCCTCCAAAATCATCCGTCCATCCACTCTCGATAAAGGTCATCACTGCTTTGGCTTTCGTTAAAAAAGATGCATCCCTCGTCATCATATAGGCATCAATATAATCAATCCCGACCAACCCATTATCGTCATAATAACGATCCACTATTTGGAACTTCGATGGATACGCTTGATACCCATAAGGGGTTCGGGTCGTATCCAAATATTCTTCCACCGCTACCACCATCGAATCCAGATAAGGCTTATAGGTTTTTGGATCCAGTTCCATGAGTATGTTTACAGACGAAAAGACACCACTCATGGGCCACAGATAAGATACCTCCTGCGCTTTATGTCCGCTCTCTTGAAAATACGTAAGATCCGGTTTGTAACTATTGGGATAATACTCAGCGAATAACCCGTGCTCAGACACACGATATTTGTCCCATACCAAGTGAAACGTTTCCTTAGCCCGCTGGAGATAGGTATCCTTTGGCTGAGCCTGCGCTACAGGCCACATTAAATACAGCGATAACAGTAATAAAAGCTCTTTTCTCATCCCCATCATTCTTTCGTTTCTCCCCGGTAAAGTGCTAAAGCGCCATAAGACTCAACCACAGCACCCTGCATAAGCAAGGAGTAATACCGGCCCGGATTTGCACCTGTCCAATCTTCATAGAAAAACCCAACATCCGTGCGCGCCTTTGTATAACCGTTGTTTATAAAATTATAATACGTATTAATGTATGTATCGGCGCGTTCGTCATATTCCGCCAAATCAATATATGCCCGCAACAACTTTGTATTAAACCACGGATCCGTATCGGTATAGGATAAGATGCCATTGCGCGTTTTTACAAAATAATCGTATGCCCCCTGCGCTGTCGTTTTTGCTTCTTCCAGATACTGATTATTTCCCGTAATCTCCGCTAAACGAATGCCATTCTGTACCATTACCCCCGCATTATATGTCCACAACCGGGTATTGATCGTACCATTTGCGTTCACATCGTTCCAGTAGCATTTTGTAGCCGGGTCGTAAAGATTGGTTCGTAACCAACTGTACAGCTCTGTCGCCAGCGCCAGCACGTGAGGCTTTTCTGTTTCCGGACATACCTCATAATACATGAGCAAAAAGAGTGTAGCATAACCGTTAGAACAAGTAGGCTTATTCGCTTCCGCAGACGACGGATTATACCGAAAATCTTCGTTCCACCACATTGCCCCGCCTAGTCGGTCATCAATACCACTTTCCAGAAAAGGCACAATCCGTGCGGCTCGTTCAATGTAAGTCTGATCTTGCGTAATATGATACGCCTCTAACAGATTTACGCCAATAATGGAATTATCGTCATAAAAACGCGTCCCGCCGCCCGTGCCACCATTTGTGGAAGATCCATACCCACCGATATTGTTTCCATGAGCAGTCTGTCTGTAATACTTCTCAAATCCATCTACTATTCCGTTATAACCCACATCATACCCCAACTGATGAAGTTGGGACGCACCGCTCACCACCGCATCATAGGGCCAGAGATAGGAATACGTTGCATCACCCGACTGTGCAGGGTAATTCTCCTTAAACAAGCTCCCAGCTTTATAATATTGGTTGATAAGATCGAATATCTCCTTCGCCCGTACAGCGGAATTCACTGTCTCGATCGGCGACGGATCTTTAATATCCGGCTTTACATAGGGTTCCGAACCATCATCACAGCCGACGATGGCAAACCCCATCAATAAAATATATAGTATCTTTTTCATCTGTTTATAAGTTACTGATATTCGAAAACTCATGTACCATCAGGTTTTCCTTATTCGTATGGATGGTAATTGTTGCTCTTTTGCCATTCAAGTCTCCTTTCATCTTCCAAAGGTGGTCCCACTGGCTCCAGGTAAACTCGCCGATTTCATAGAAAGATAAGGGTTCGCCTCCCGTAGGGCGCTCAGGGCTGACGCCGTCCATCCTTCCCCAGCACTTATCCGCACCGCCTACCGTAGCGATAAAATAATACCGTTCTTCAATCCAACTCAGCCAACTAGGCGGATTCGTCTCCGGCTTGCTGGGGTCGATAAACCGGATCGGACGGTTCGCGGCAACAAACCTACCGTCGCCTACATAATCCAGTTGACCAATGACATCGTATGTGGCACCCCAGATACATCGCACATTCGATATGATCTCCGTTTTGACGGTCAGTGTATTAAAATCCACCGTGATACGATATGGATTCGTATTTGCTGCCACCTGGATTGTCCCCGTACCCTCTTTAAGCTTGCCGCCATCCAGATAATAATCAAACTCATCCTCCCCCACTTTTCCTTTCAGTTCCAACTCACCATTGCCAGATACTTTAGAATAAAGGATATAAATACCATCTGCCGCTTTGCGAAATAAAGAACCTTCAGCTCCATTACTTTCGTTACCTTCACCATATAAATATAAGTTATCAGGCATGTTATCTATACCCTCACCACGCGTTACTTCGATGTCTTTTCTTCCATCCGTCGCCTTGATATCACCACCCTTTGAGGTCAATACCGACCAAGAAATTTCCCCCGTCTCTCCGGGGGCGATGCCAGCTTTGCGGGCAATCGTATTTAATGTGGCGTGTGTAATTGTCAACCTGGGGTTCGCACCGAAATCGCTTTTTATCCGTTCTACAGGATTGGATAGGTCTGCGCCTTTCTTCGCGAAGATTACTTCATATAATACATACGAACCATCATCAGCTCCCCCTCCATTCCAAGACAGGACAATATTATCGGCCGACGTCACATCGAGCATCACCTTTGCAGGCGAGGCTAATTCAGTGGGCACCATAAAATCGGTGGAAAGCTGGTATTCTTTCCCGCAACTGCCTAATAAGAGCAGAAAAGCGGCTATAATCGATAAAAATAGATATTTCATAATAGTCGTTCTATAAGGTTACCATTCGGGATTTTGTGTCAGGTTGCTATTTAAATCCCGCTCATTCTGAGGAATAGGCCACAAATAGTGTTTTCCGGCATCAAACCGCCGGTTCTCCACCCGCACATACCCATTATCTGTACCCACAGCATCACCGGTGTATAAACCATGGTTCCATCCGTTGAGTACCTGTTCGGCAATTCGCCAGCGGATGATATCTTTATGGCGTAATCCTTCGAGTGCCAACTCACTACGACGCTCACGTCGCACAATCTCTTTCAAGTCGCCTCCAGTGGGAAATTCCAATGCCCTAGATTCCGTAAACCCCGCGCGAATACGCAGCGGCCGTATCGTCCGGTTCCATTCTGTGGACGTCAACTGACCCTGCTCAGCCAGCGCCTCAGCATGCATTAACAAGATATCAGCATACCGCATTAAGATAATATTGAGGCCTGATAGCAGATTGGAACGATACGTATTGTCCCAATATTTTTTGATGTAATAACCCGTAGCCGACGCATCGGAAGAGAAATCAAATCCATCGGGAGCCACCCCTCTTCTGCTGTCGATGGCATGTTCCGAGCCGTCCGCCAAAGTATACGAGTTGCCCGTATAGATGACCGTAGCAGCCAATCTTGGATCCCGATTAGCAAAAGGATCCGCTGGATCGAAGCTGGAAGACGGAGCATTTGCAATTGGATATCCGTCCAATGTAATATAACTATCAACCAGCTCCTGCAAAGGAGAAAGTTGCGAATAACCACCCAGTGAAGGCGGAAGAAAATGATACTGCACCGAATGTTCTCGATCTACCGGTTTATACTGCACGTCCAACATTACCTCGGCGTTATTTTCATGCGCAATCGTGAACAGGCCTTCATAATCACCATGCAACGAAAACCCACCTTCATTTATAATCCGGTTTGTGATAGGTATCACCTCATTGTACCGACCCGCGCCTTCAAACAAAAGCATGCGGGCTTTAAGCCCCATGGCCGCCCAACGCGTTATCCGCCCGGTGTTTTCCGCGTCATACGAAGTCGGAAGGTAATCCTTGTCGATCACTTCAGTTAACTGCATTAGTAAGCTATTAACAATTTCAGACTTCGCCGTACGGCCTATGGTCTTCGATTCATCGATGGAAATAACCGTTGTAAAAAAGGGAACATCCCCAAACTTCGAGTAAAGCTCAAAGTAATGGTATGCCCGAATAAAAATAGCCTCTCCCCGATAACGGTTACGCAGCTCGTCGCTTAATCCCGGTACGCGGTCTATATTATCAAGAAGCTGGTTACATTGATGGATACCACTGTATCGATAGTTCCACACAGACCGTACATAATTGTCCGCTGTAGAGTACGAACCATTACCAATGGCCTGATTGTGGCTACTATTCACTTTCGTATAAGCGTTGTCCGTCATGGCATCGGCATATAGCACTTCATCCGCATTATTCATCCCCTGATAACACTTATTGATCATATACATCGCCGATTCCGGTTTATTCCAATATTCCGTATCGGTCTCTCTATCGTGTGGTGTGAGGTCAAGATCGTGGCATGCTCCAAAAACCAGGCATGTGATCGCGATTGCTAGACTAGATCGTTTTATGTACTTGTTCATAATTTTTACGTTTAAAAGTTAAGGTTCAACCCTACGGAGAAGGTACGATTTACCGGATAAATACGACCACCTCCGTCAGCAGTCTCCGGATCCCATCCACCTTTCATGTCAGCAAAAGTCAACGCGTTCTGTATGCTAGTGTAAATACGAAGGCGGCTCAACGAGACCCTATCCGTCCAGTGCTTCGGAAATGTATAACCCAATTGCACGTTTTTGAGTCGTAAGTAGGCTGCATTTTCTATCCAGAAATTTGACTTTATCGCATTGTTTGCAGACTCTGCGCCCACAGTCAGCCGCGGATACGTAGCATTTGGGTTGTTTGGCGTCCACCGATCGATATGAAAATCAAACACTGGTCCCTCGTTGTTGTTGTGGAAAGCTTCGACAGACTCTCCCCTTAACCATACCTGTCGTTGTCCGACTCCCTGCCAGAACATCGAGAAATCAAGACCTTTCCAGCCTACAGCGTAGTTAAACCCATATAAAAAGCGCGGGAATCTATTGCCTAATACAAAGCGGTCGTCGTCTTCCTTCACGATACCGTCACCATTTTTATCCAAATACCGCAGATCACCAGGTTTCGGTGTGATTCCGTCCACATGAGGGCCTTGAGCCACCTCCTCCGCTGTTTGGAAGTATCCATCCCAACGGTATGCATAGTACGAATTTATCGGATACCCTTCCCGAACGATGGTGTTTACATCAAAACCATTGATCCATTCCGTGCCTTTCGTATCAATTACTTTATTTTTGCTATCCGATAAATTTCCGGATACTGTATGATTCACCGCTCCCGTGTTAAATTGATAACGTGCGGCGATCTCCCATCCTTTATTCCGTACCCTGCCGGCGTTCTGTATCGGTGTGCCACCACCAAATAAGCCCGGTATCGGAATCTCGATCAAGATATCGTATGTGTCGTTGACATAATACTCCCCCGACAACGTCAATGCATTGTCTAGAAATCCGAGGTCTGCTCCGACATTGAACATCTGTGTTGTTTCCCACCTTAAGTCCGGATTCGCCGCGTCAAACGAGGCAACCGGATACATGGTATTCCCAAAATTATAGCCTTGGGCAATATTCACATTTGCTTGGTACTGGTAGTCTGCGATGCGGTTATTACCGACCAAACCCCAAGAAGACCTGATTTTAGCCGAAGGCATAATGCCCTTCAAACCTTCGGAATAAAAGCCCTCTTCCGATATAACCCACCCGGCAGACATCGAAGGAAACCAAGCCGATCGATTGCCCCTCCTAAATTTGGAAGAGATATCATCCCGTAGGTTAAACTCAAAGAGATACTTGTCCGCGAAATTATAGTTCATACGCAGAAAGGCCGAGTAAATAGACCATTCATGCTGCCACTCTTGATTACCGGTATTCACCGTCTGCAAACCGCCCATGATATCATAATTCGACTCTTCCGTGATCCGGAACGTTTCGAACCGGTTGTCAGTCGATCCTTCATACGAATATCCGGCTAGGGCGTTCACCGTATGATTTCCCCACGTTTTATCGTACGAAAGAATCAGGTTGGTCGTTATATTTTGTATACGCTGCGAGCCATTGGTTGATCGGTTCTCCAAATCTCCTGAGCCCGGTATCGCCTTGCGGTTTTCTTTCATCCGGTTGTAATACAATTGTGTACCCACCATTCCCCGAAGCTTCAATCCATCCCATAGTTTATATTCGGCATTCAGAATTCCTGATAAATCATCGTTCGCACTTTTGCGCACCCCCCCTTGTTCCAGACGGGCTAAGGAATTGGAATTGCTACCGCTGGGATAGGTATATTCGCCTTCCGCGTTGCGGATCGGATATATCGACGGCATACGGGTTGCCTGCTCGATGAGCCAATCTGTCCAATACGCATGATCTTTCAGTGTATTACGCGCGTATGCCGCTCGTACGCCCACCTTAAAGCGATCAGAAACTTCCGTTTCGACGTTTGTACGAAAATTAAACCGTTCCAGCCCGTAATCTGGCCCCTTAAACATGCTTTCCTGATCCAAATACGCGGCCGAAATCAAATAAGTCGTTTTATCACCGCCCCCCGAAAGCGATAAATTATGTGATTGCTGCGGCGCCCTAGTGCGGTATATTTCCTTCATCCAATTCGTATTCGGACCATTTGCGCGGAAATCGGCTATTTGTTCAGCTGTGAACTGCGTTGGACGGCCCGAGTTGATCAACGCTTCATTTCGAAGCTCCGCATATTCCCATGAGTCGACAATCTGCGGCATAAACGTGGGCGTCTGCTCCGCAAAAATATAATCGTACGATACACGTGAAACGCCTTTGCTGCCCTTCTTGGTCGTAATAAGAATGACACCGTTGGAGGCACGCGAACCGTAGATAGCAGCCGAAGCAGCATCCTTCAATACCGAAATATTTTCGATATCCGCCATATTTACATTTTGGATATCGCCCAATATCCCATCTATAATAACCATGGGATCGTTGTTATTCAACGTATTTATACCACGAATATTGATAGCGGGACGACTTCCCGGTTGCGAATTACTCTGTTGAATAGTCAAACCTGGTGTAGTACCCTGCAAAGCCTCTACCACATTAACGACAGGCCTGCTTTCCAGCTCTTTCATATTGACCGAAGAAATTGCACCGGTTACATTAGCTTTCCGTTGGGTACCGTAGCCGACAACGACAACTTCATCCAGTTGCTCGTTCGTTTCCATAAGTACTACGCGCAGGCTCGATTTCCCACCCACCGATACCTCTTGGGTAACATAACCAACGTAAGATACCTGCAAAGTTGCATCCGCAGTAGAAAGCTCTAACGTGAACCGTCCTTCAGCATCCGTTCGCCCCGAATTCGTTCCCCCCACTTCCTTTATAGATGCGCCGGAAATAGCCGCGCCAGACGTATTGACGACGAGGCCCGCTACCGCATGTTGATTCTCCTGCGCCGCTACTGAAAATACCTGAGTACCCCATACAACGAGTACCAGGTACCGCAGCAGGATTTTAATTTTTTTAGTTAACTGCTCTTTCATATGATCATAATTTAATGTTTAGCATTTTATAATTTAATCCGCCAATTGATGCAAAGCATAAGCGTAGGCACCTAGCGAAATGGCTGTGCTCGTTCCTAGAGATGTTCTCATAATAAATGTTTTTTTATGCGGGTTGTAATTGATCTTTTTATTGGTGTTGGGAATGTCAATCTCGCGCCACTCCTCCAAAACAGCCTGTTTCAAACTATCTTCGTCCTGTGCATCAACCACCTCCATCTGCAGCCGTGACAAGTTATCACCGGAAAAGGTAGCTAAAGAAGACCTCAGTTCGCCTATCAGTGCAGGCATAATGTACTTCGCTGCGCCGATGATTCCACCCCCAATAACAACGATTCCATCTCCAAAGGTCAATAAATGCGCAATAACATCGCCGGCAACCTCACCCAATTGGGCAAAACTTCGCACGGCCGCCTGCCGGTCGCCCGGTGTTTCGCCTTCTGCAATACGAAATATATCGTTAGGCGTCAATGTTTCGTCTCGCACAGCAGCATATTCATTATACACCCTAGTGATAGCGCGTCTGCTAACACTTTCTTCGGCTATTTTATTGGGGTAAAGTTTATTGCGGAATACCCATACATCGCCACCACAATCGTTGTCGCCCGTCAACAAACGATTATCTATCACAACGCCTGATCCAAAGCCGGTTCCAAACGTGACACCAATAAGGTTGCGATACTCTTTATTGTAACCCAGTTTTTTTAATCGTTCATTTAAGGTTGGAAGCGCACCTGCCAATGCTTCTCCATAAGCGAAGAGATTACCGTCATTATTGATAAAAACGGGAATCTGGAAATGCTCCTGCAAAAACGGACCAAGGGGAACACCGCCGCGGAAAGAAGGAAAGTTCGGCAAATCATGAATGATCCCGTTCTTGTAATCCGCCGGACCTGGAAATGCGAAGCTAATCGCAACCGGCGCTTTTGGCAAGAGATTTCTGATGTGTGTAAACCCATCAATCAACGTATCGAGACATCTCTGCAGATCATCCGGATAAGCCGGTAAGCAATAGGGCTCCACTATTTTAACGTTACCTTGAATAGCCGAGAACACCATATTTGTGCCGCCGGCGTCCAGTGTCAATACAATGCGGTTATCGTGATTATACATATGACTAATACTTAAATTTATACGAAATTGAACCAATAATTACCATACTGATCAGAATCACGAGCAGACCAACCGTAAAGCTCGTCAAGTCCGTAATCAAGCCTTGCAATGGCAAAACCAGCGCGCCGCCGGATACGCCCATAATCATCAATGCCGAGATTTCGTTGGCATGCTTCATATCATGTTGCATTGCCAGTGAAAAAACAATCGAAAAAACATTGGCGCAGGCTAGACCGACCACAGCAATAGACAGTAATAATGCCCATAACGAGGAGCCGAATAACATACCTATAAAACCTAAAACAGCCAATGCTATAGTCCCGCGCAGAAATTTTACAGCCGATAGTTTGACTAGCAGGATCGCCCCAACAAACGTACCGACGGTTCGGGTTGCGAAGTAAAGGCTCGTGCCCAATGCTGCATCTTCTAAGGGCATGGCAAGACGATTCATTAATAACTGGGGAATACTGGTATTCAGGCCAACATCAATTCCTACTATCAATGAAATAACCACGACACAGCGAATGAGAAACCCATCGCGCAGCAAAGCAAATATCTTGCGAAAAGAAGAAGAGCTTACTGCGGTGTCCGCTTTCGGTTCGTTCGGGTGCATCGTGTGCAGCACAATGATAGACAGCACCGTTGCCAGGCCATAAAATAAAAACGTAAGACGCCAGTTGCCCAATTGTACAGCAGCGACACCCACTAGTATGGGCCCCAAAAAAGAAGAAATGGCTTTAATAAACTGCCCCATGGTAAGTGTGCTGGTCAGTTTTTCCTTGGGCACAACGAATGCAGCCAACGGGTTCAACGAAACCTGTAAAACCGTATTTCCGATTCCGAGCAAAGCAAAAGCGAACAATATGCCCGCGTAACTATAGCTCACAAACGGGATCCCCATAGCGATAGCTGTGATAATCAGTGAAACAGATACGGTATACTTGCGTCCGATTCGGTCCATTAATAGCCCCGTCGGTACAGCACATATAGCAAACCACACAAATACCATCATCGGTATCAGGCTGGCCGTGCTATCCGACAGCGCGAAATCTTTCTTCACATAATTGGTCGCAATCCCCACGATATCGACAAACCCCATGATAAAGAAATTGAGGAATATCGGTATTAGTACTAGGGATGGTTTATTTTGTTGGTTGTTTGGCATAGCGTTTTGGTTTTAACTCCCCTAATCAAATTCTGACCGACGCTTTAATCGTCATGCAGGTTTTACCCGTTGAAGCGCCATATGGTCGAATACGATATGTCCCCACGGCTGCCGGAATAATAAACGTTTCCGCGTAATGAATAATCATCGGCTCGAATGCGCCCGAAGGACTTTCCACGATAATTTCATCGCCATCTACGAGATTCAGCACATTCACACTGTCCTGCGTATCGTGCGTAACCGGAACCGAGAACGTATGCCGACGCGTTTCTATAAACTCACTTTTGTGCAGCCCGGTCTTTTCTTCCACCCATCCGTCACCCTTACCCACAATCTGGACGTTGTTTACCAACTGCTCTTGGGCATACGCGGTATCGCAATCCCAGTTAAGCACCTGTTTACCTCGCTGTACGTTGATGGGCCGAGGCTTTCCGTCTAAGCCCAACCGCTGCCAGTCCCACAACTTAAACGTAAATAGATTGGGTGTCGAACTAATCTCGAGCACCACGGCATTCATGCCCGAACAATGTATCGTTCCTGCCGGAATAAGAAAGTGATCGTGTTTCTTCGTTGGAATTTTGTTTACATATTTTTCTGCATCGAAAACCAGCTCACCTCGTTCTGCTTTCTCCAGCTCGTCTATCACGACATCCCGGTCCACATCCTTCTTAAAACCGAGGTATACATGGGCATCATCTTTTGCGTCCATGATGTAATAACTTTCATCCTGCGTATAATGCAGTCCGAAATGATCACGCGCATATTGGGTAGTTGGGTGTACCTGAAGGCTAAGGTTACCCCCGCCAACCGTGTCCAAAAAATCAAAACGGATCGGAAAATCCTTTCCAAATCGAGCTTCTACCGGCTTTCCTAACACCTCACCACTCTTTGTATATACGAGATTCACAGCCGGCATCTCGAACACCATATTATCGATAGCGAAGAGCAGGCTGTTCTCCTCTGGCACACAATCAAAGCCCCATCCGTAATTTACTTTCGACGCATCGAGCGCAAATTCTCCCTTCATCCATTGACCACCCCAGGGTGCAGGATCAAAGAACGGTACCACGCGGAATGGCGACGCCGCTGCTTTGTCCATACCAGCGCAGAATGTCTGCCTGTCTATCATCTTAGGTTCATCTGGTACCACCGTATCCAACCAATAGTCTACGCGGTTATAAATCGACCGCTTATGCTTGTCCAGTACCCGCCAGTCATTGAATAGCCCACGTTTATACTGGTGAGAAAAAGGTGCTTTGCTATTATCAATGCCCAGACCTTTCGCATGCCCCTTACGCATCCGTTGCTGTATTTCCCAACGCGGCATATCTGCATAAACTAAGATATCCGCATCAACCACCAACTGCGCGCCCGGACCAAGCACGATAACACGTCCGTTGGATGCTGCAATTGCCTCCCGCGCAGATTTCAACTTCTTCTCGTCAAAATATTCATCTAATGTAATATTGGAGTTATACCCGAACAGCGTATCTTCGGTCATAAACCTATCGGTTAAGGCTGCTACTTCTGATTCGGATATAAATAAGTCACTGGTTTGCAAAAAGATATCCGGCTTTAATTGCACTAACTGCATTTCCAGCTCCTCTTGGCTTGTCCCGGTGTAACAATCGATTACGATGACACCTTCGCTGTTGCTTTGCTTTGTCAAAACAGCAATAATCGCATCCCATCCTTTAACAACAAAACCGTCTAAATTGATTGCAGGCTTCTTCTTGTAAGTACTTACCATGTCTATAATTGTATTATTGTTCAGCTATATGTTCAGTATGTATGCACATACTATTTCAACAAATATGAATACTTTTATTTTATCATGCAACACTATTCTTCAATTTTTTTTACTTTTGTAGAAACACCATGAATTTAAAAATCGACCATACCAGCCCGAAACCTCTTCATAAACAAGCAGAAGAGCTTATCCGGAATCTTATAGACACACCAGAATATAGAGATGGACAATACCTTCCTAAGGAAGTCTATTTGTCTGAACAATTGAAGATATCCCGCAACACTTTACGGCAAGCGATTAGTACGTTAGTTGCCGAAGGGCTGCTGGTTCGTAAAAAAGGGGTAGGGACGCGTGTCCAAAAAAAGAAAATCTTTAGCGGCGCCAGCAATTGGCTGAGTTTTTCCGAGGAGATGCGCATTCTAGGGATCGAGATCCATAATTTTGAATTGCAGATTATCCGGCATGAAGTCTCTGCAGAAGTTGCTGCGTTCTTCGGTATCGAGGTGGGTACGAAGGTGATGCGGCTAGAACGACTTCGGGGGAAAAAGGACGCGCCGTTCGTATATTTCATTTCGGAATTCAGCCCACAGATACCCATTTCAGCATCGGAAAATTTCAATCGTCCGCTGTACGAAATACTGGAAAGAGACTATGGGATAGTCGCTTTTACCTCAAAAGAAGAGATAAATGCCGCAGCCGCCGATTCCTTTATCGCCGCCAAGTTGGAAATTAAACAGGGAGAACCCATCCTTATTCGGAAACGCTATGTCTACGACATCAATAACAACCCCATCGAGTTCAATGTCGGGTGTTATCGGGCGGATTCTTTTACCTATACCATAGAAAGTAAAAGGAATATATAATATGTATAAAATTGAAGGTTTTCTTTCGACAAATTCTTTTTTTTGTCCAACGCACCACCTTTCCGCCGCTTGCCGCGGCATGGCCCTCCTTTTTGAGACCAAAAAGGAGGCAAAAAGTCTTTGTCTCCTTCAGGTGGCTCGTCGCACAAGCCCGTCCCGCACACGGGCAATGCTTGTCAAGGCTAGAATAACGATCGAAACCCTTTGAGGTGGGTTTCGATCATAATTGTGATGCCTTTCCCTTCGCTCAAAACCCCAAGCATTGTCCTTGTCTGCCCGCCACTGGTAAGGAGACCTTGATGCCACCCCATCTGCTATTGAGAGTCGAGCGGAATCCGAACCGCTGCACGATTGCACCAACCCTTCCTTAACTTTAATTGTCCATCCGAATTTTTGAGGTATGTAGAACCCCATCCTTAGTACTACCCCTATCCTCAAAGATTCGAAGGACGCTTTTTTGCGCAACTTTTTTCTAAAAAAAGTTGCTTAAAGAAAACCTTCATTAAGATTTTACAACAACATCGTTAAACGCCATTTTTAAAACATTTATAGGTGTCAACTCGATAAAAATTCTCAACCATTCGCATAAATAAATAAAGAATCGTACTTTTGTCCACGAAAAATGTGGACTGATTTGCGTGCTGCATATTATGTTAATCTAATATGTCAGAAGGAGATTGCAACCACAGTAAAAAAAAGTGCTAAAACCAGAATTACAGTCGTTTTTCCACTTCTACTTAGACAACTCTCCTGTACGTTTAATCACAAAAGATATAGGTAATAATGGCTTATTTATTTACATCCGAATCGGTGTCGGAGGGACACCCTGACAAAATAGCGGATCAAATCTCCGATGCGCTGATTGATAATTTCTTAGCTTGGGACGAAGATGCCCGAGTTGCTATCGAAACCCTAGTAACGACAGGACAGGTCGTTTTAGCCGGCGAAGTAAAATCAAACATATACTTAGATGTGCAGAAAATCACCCGTTCTGTTATCGAAACGATAGGGTATACCAAGTCCGAATATATGTTTGAGGCCAACTCTTGTGGGGTACTATCGGCTATTCACGAACAATCCGCTGAGATTAATCAAGGCGTCGATCGCCAAACCAAGCAAGAGCAGGGTGCCGGCGACCAAGGTATCATGTTCGGATATGCCAGCAACGAGACGGAAAATTATATGCCATTGGCCTTAGACCTTGCCCATCGGTTATTATACGAACTCGCTGCATTGCGCCGAGAAAATAAGGACATTACCTATTTACGTCCCGATGCCAAGTCACAGGTTACATTGGAGTATAGTGATGATCATAAACCACAACGGATTGATACCATCGTTATTTCGACACAACATGACGAGTTCGCCACCGAGGCCGCGATGGTAGAGAAAATTACGGACGACGTTAAGAATATTCTTATCCCGCGTGTAAAAGCCCAATTGCACCCCGAGTTGCAGGCATTGTTTACCGACAACATCAAGTTCCATATTAACCCTACGGGAAAATTTGTTATTGGCGGACCGCATGGCGACACGGGATTAACCGGTCGTAAAATTATTGTAGACACCTATGGAGGCAAGGGTGCTCACGGTGGTGGCGCATTCTCTGGAAAAGACCCATCAAAAGTTGACCGCTCGGCAGCATACGCTACCCGCCACATTGCAAAGAACCTCGTAGCGGCAGGTGTTGCAGATGAAATATTGGTACAGATATCGTATGCTATCGGTGTAAAGGATCCAATGGGGATCTATGTGAACACCTATGGCAAAAGCAACGTTAATTTCAATGATAGCAAAATTGCCGAAAAAATAGCTGAAATATTCGACATGACGCCCTACGGTATCGAAACCCGCTTAGGGCTTCGCAAACCCATCTATTCGGAAACAGCCGCCTATGGACACATGGGAAGGACACCAAAAATCGTAACCAAAACATTCGAAAGCTCCAACGGAGAACAAAAAACCATGGAAGTGGAATTGTTCACTTGGGAGAAATTGGATTATGTGGATGTCATTAAAAAGGCATTTGATCTTTAATTATATTTCGTAATCCGTGGCTCGCCACGGATTACGAAATATATAAAACCCGGCTACATCGCTCGGTTAGCATAAGATCGTGGGTTACAAAAACCAATATCTTATCCTTTCCAGCTTCCAGCAAACGGTCCGTTAGTTCTACACCAGTTGATGGATCAAGAGCCGACGTTACCTCATCAAACAGCCATACAGCACAATCCTGCAAGAGCGCTCTCGCTACCGCTATCCGTTGCGCCTGCCCTTCCGAAAGCCCATACCCAGATTCTCCTACCAAGGTATCTAAACCCGCGGGCAAGTCGTACACAAACGTGGCACAAGCTGTTGTTAACACCTCCCGAATACGTTCGTCCGAAACCGGTTGACTATTTACCTGTAAATTTTCGCGGATCGTTCCACTAAAAAGCTTGTCACCCTGCGGCACATAGGCAAAATTTGTGCGATGCGCACTATCTAATGGTATTTCCTTTCCGTCAACGTGGAGCTGGAGGGTACCGTCATTCGGTTTAAGCAAACTGAGCAACAAACGGATAAGGGTTGTTTTGCCCTTTCCACTTGCACCGACCACCGCTGTAGGTTGTCCGCGTGCAAAATCTGCATCAAACTGATTAAAGACTTCCTTATCTTCATAACGAAAACAAATACTTCGCAAGCTTACCTGCTGTATATTAGGCAGGTATTCTGCTTTTACTTCTTCTTCCTTTTCCGATTGCAACATTTCGTCCACCCGTTCCAGTGCCGTCCTAAAGCGGATAAACGTCGGAACAAATCCCATTAAAGTCAAGACAGGCCCTTGGATACGTCCAACCAATTGTAAAAAAGCCGACATAGTACCAAAGGTAATCTCTGCAGCATGCAACCGAAAAACACCCCAGATGAAGGTGAGTAGGAATCCGGCATTGACTGTAAAACGCAAAATGCCCCTCGAAACCGTAGAAAAATTCAAGACGCGCATCTTCATCGCGTAAATCGCCGCTTGGCTTCCGGTAACCTTCTCCCAACGAATCCGTTGTAATCCTAAGGCTCGAATCACCAACCGAAACCGCATATTCTCCTGCACTACATTTCCGAGGTTACTTTCTGCACGCTTCAGCTCCTGGTTCATTTTCTTCAGTCGTCTAAAATACAACTTAGAAAACACCACCAAAGGAGAAACACAAAGGATCACCACCGCCAGCATCGGATCCATAATCCACAAAAATCCAAACGCCGAAAGCAATCGAAAAATGGTGATTATTGCGTCCACGGCTGTTGTGCCAATCATCTGCACCACCTCCTGGCAATCCGTATTAACACGTATCATGACATCCCCTGTATGCCAATTTTTCACCAATGCCCATGTGGCGCGCATTTGCGCATCTACCACATCTTGCTGCAAACGTATCAACATTCGGGAACGCATACGATCGTTTACCCAAGATGCATATAAACTTGCTGCTTGCCCCCCTACCACACTCCATATCGCCAACCACAACGACTGCTTCATGAGGGCGGTGTCGCCAGCAATCGCGTAGTCAATGGCATATTTCGAATAATAGATAAAAAGCAAGGATAATCCCAAGGCAATCAGTTCTGCTAAAAAATAAAGCATCAAAGCACCGCGATAAGGCTTTGAAAAAGCCCAAGCCCACTTCATTTGATACGTCAGTTTATGCTCCAATTCTCTTATTCGTAATTCTCCGTCTAATTGCTACAACAACACGTCTTGGCAAGCGTAAGTAATACCAGCACATGCCCAGCATTTTGGAAAACAGCCCCGAAACAAGCAGTCGTCTTCCATCGCGCCTTGCCTCCACCAATATCGCCACGATATCTTCCGTAACGATTCGCTCCAGCTGCACTAGGTTGTTATCTCCAGCGAGCCATACCGATGCCCCTTTTTTTCGCACCACCCGGTGCAACATGTACTTCTGCCCCCATTGTGCCAATACAATATCACCGATAGCAATCTCCGCTGTATTTGCCGTTTTTAACAACACCTCGTCCCTTTCTAGCAGAAAAGGCTCCATACTCTTACCCACTACCGGAATCCGCACCCGGTCGCCTACATCGAGTCGTTGTCGTACTATACTAAAAAAATCTTCGTTCTCCACTCGGAGAAATTGCCTATCGTTCAGATCCATTCGTTCGTACTGATGATTAACCACGAGAAACCAAATTCACCAAATAGCGTAGGGTGACATCGAGCGGCGCATCTTTCAGCAACACCGTATTTGCTTCATCGAGCAAAAAGATGGTCGGATAAGCACGTATATTGTACAGACCCTCGTTGATGACACTCCCCTTATCATCCCAGCCATTGGTCCAGTTATCTGGTATACGCTGTTGATAACCTATCCAGCTATCCTTGTCCGGATGCAAACTTACCGATACAATATCTAAAAATCCGTTCGTTATACAATTATTTACTGCAGGTGTTTTCGCGAGATCCTGCATAATAGCTGCACAGTGCGTGCACGTCGGGTCGTAAAAAACAAGCATTTTGTACGGTCTCGTACCCTCGTGCATATTTCGATATTTCCCATCTTTAGCTAAATACGCGAAATCGGTCGCAACCGTTCCAACCTGATTCTTCCGTACAAGCTCCAGCAAAGTGGTATATTTACTCCTTTCATCCTGTGACAAGGTCGTATCTGACGCAAGGTATGTTAGTGTGTGTGCATAATAATCTTCATTTCGCATCGGCGAATTGGGATCGTACAGATAGTGGGTATATTTATCCAGAAAATACGCAAAGATACTCGGTTCTACGGAAGCCTTTTTTAGCATGTCGTGCACGCTGACCTGTACAACGGTATCGGGTACGCTCGGAAACAGCGCGATAAAGTCTACTAATTTCTGTTCTGCCTCTTCCGGATTAGTCACGTGCATCTTGGCCTTAAAATCAAAGTTATCCCAATAACTAAGCAAACGCTTGGCAGGGATAGAAGCCATAACCGCGTTATCCGGGTTTGTGCTATTGTTGTTCACAGACTGCCCTTCCCGTGGGCTGCCACAGGAGATTCCGATCAATAGAATGGCTATTGCCCAATATAGCTTCCCTCTATGTAGCAATACTAAATTCATAACTTGGTGATTTGTCGGTTAAGTTAGCACTTTATGTGTAATTACGCAAACAAAAAAGCCACCCCTGCGGATGGCCTATCTCCCTATAAAACAATTTTATGCACCGCACCCCCTATCAGTTAGGAAAAACCGGATAAGGATCGTAACCAGGAGCGTCAGGATCCCAGGCACCATCGCGTACACAGCGCACATTTCTAAGCATAGAAGAAATGATACCCTCGTCCACAATATTGACATTGTTAAGCAACCCGGCGGTATTATTAGCAACCGGACGCACCGGATCCGTGCCAAGCGACAATTGTCTATTGCCAGCTTCATAACTCCAGGCAGCAAGCCCGGAAAGCCCTAGCAAATCCATATCCGCTTCGCTCGTCCAAACGCTTGCGTTTAGCAAATAAGAACCTTCCAAGTTCACGGCTTGATACCCATTGCTGATCAGATTCACTGGTCTACCCGCACCATTAAAATTGAACCGCAGTCTATTGGTTGCCGAACTAGGAGTTCCGTAGGCACTGCTCACGCCAGCATCAGCCTGATACTCGATGTACCCGAATCCCTGAATCGCACCAGGGGCCTCCACGGCAGCCGGCATCGTAAAAAGATATCCCATCATGCCCCATCCTCCCGTTAGATGATCGATATCCGCAAGACTAGGCTGCTTCCAACGGCCGGCCGGGTAAACCAACGAACAAGGATCAATCGGATTGTCCGCGTCGGCCCATCTTCCAGGGATATGCCCTCCGAATGAAAAATAGCCGTTGAATGTGGGTTCTTGCGCATTCAAGTGATGGAAACGATAAGGGTTATGCCCTTCCTGATAATATAAGTTTGCTCGTGCCCAAGCCACACCGCCCTTCCATAAAGGCGATTCAATAAATCCCAATACCACACTTTGGTTCATTCCGGGCTGCGGCAGGAATTCTTGTGTCAGTGTTACGTCTCCAAAACTCCGCGGTGTATTGTTTACCAACCTGACCACCAAATTCGAAACGGAAACGGTCATTTTCTCCGAAGCACGTCCTCCCACATAAGCATAAGCAACCATACGGTCGCCTTCATCATTAATCGGGCTAAAATCGCCGAAGGCTATGGTTGCCTCTTGCTGAGTATCTCCAACGAGGTCACCGGTTTTAATATCAATCGCTTCCGGCGCCAAGTTAAGCCCTGTAACCTTAACATTAGCAGAAATGATCGGAGCAAACATACCCATCGTGTTCAACTCGATGGCTACACGCGACAGTCGATGATCAAAGGTAATATTTAAAGGCACCGCCACGTCGCCGTCGTCATTTGCCACCGTAAAGTTCCCCGAAGCATACAGCACATCCTGCCCATCAAGTAATTGTACTAAATTATCTCCGTCCGCAGCAGGAACCTCATCTATCGAATTATAAGAAAGCGCAGCCCACTGATATGTTTTGCCCTTTTCAACCGCAATACTGCCTTGTGTTCCAGAAGTCAAAAGCGCTGATGCAGCCAAGGCACCATTTTCATACAAAAACACACGATAGCTAATCCCTTCCTCCATCGCTGCGCCTCTTAGCGCTCCAGCTGATGAAGCACTCGCAGTACGCGCTGCTTTCCGTTTCGGGTACTTTTCGATCGTTTGTTGTTGCGAGACAAACACATCAAACCCTTCCGCTTCCACAAAAGATGCCGTCGCCGCCGCCGAAGAGGCAGTTGATCCGCCAACCTTTCCTTTCAGCGCAGGCTCGCCTTGTCCATTATTAATACCTTCTACCCGGATAACCACACGCGTACCTTCCCCTGTATCTTCCGTAATATTCTGTTTTGCATCTTTGGCACACCCCGTTACAAAGATGATTCCCCATGCCAGTAACACGCCAACTGTCAACTTAGTCAATAGACTCATATGTAGTTTTTTTATCATCTTAAAATTCGCCTACTTAACTATCTAAAATTGGTCATCACTCCAAGTTGTAGAAACGGAAGATCCATTTCCATAATCGTTAATTTGCGGAGTTGTGCTCGGCGTCGCCGATCCGGCCGCAATCCCTTGTTCCAGCTCGATCTCGCACACGTCAAGAGTTCGTGCTACATACTGCATTTTATTGGTTGTTTTCATGGTATATGATATGATTGATTTGTCTTGTAGGTTAATTAATAATATGTTGTAAATTATCTGCTATAATTTTGCACAAAAATACGGATTGACACCTACAGAGACAAGGAAATACTGAAGATATTTCATGAATGGTACTATAATTTAACGGAAACTTCTCGCAGAAATAACAAGAAAAGCCACCCTTGCGGGTGGCTTTTAAATTGCTTGATATTGTAATATATTAATTGAATATTACCGAGTAATCTGGAGTAGGATTGTACCCGATGGCAGCAGGATTCCAGCTTGCATCCCGAACACAGCGTACGTTCATCAAAGAAGATTTTAGAACGTCTATGCCCACTAGGTCAACAGACAAAAGGTTAGTAGCTTGATAAGCTTTAGGACCTGGATTGAGAACTAAAACTCCACTATGTGTATGCCCTAAGTAGTGCATTACACCAAGATTGGCGATATCTAGCGGTAAGCCCAACGCACGGTCATTGGTCCAAAAAGCCGCATATCTTCCGGCTGTATTACCCAAGCTAAGCTCAACCAGACCCTCAACTGCGCTGACCTCCTTCATCATACCATTATAATTGAATCTTAGCGTATTTGCTCGCGGCGTTGCTGCATAGGCTGGATTTACACCTGCGCTTGGTGTAAATTGCTGTGCATTCGGACCCGTCACTGCTGTAGCCCCTGAAACATTAGCGGCTAAAGTGGCTAAAACAGGTACAAGAGCATCTAACGTTCCAGCTACATTTAGGTTTAGCGCCTCTAAAAGACCGGTTAGACCGTTTGATTTAATCGCACTCAGATTTCCGCTGCTCGGAGTTTTCCAAAGACCGGCTGGGTACACCAAAGCACAAGGATCCTGCGGATTAGTTTGTCTAGCTAACCTACCTGGAATAGCACCTCCATAAGAAAAATATGCTTCTGGATTACTCGCGGTCAACGCAGGGTTTGCATGATAGAAACGGTAAGGGTTGTGTGACAGTTGTGCTACTGATGTCGCAGATCTATTACCCGTATAATACAGAGGCGATCTCGACCATTGAACGCCACCATAAGTCAAAGGCGACTCTACAAAACCTAACACAACACTCTGGTTCATTCCTGGTTGTACCGCGAATTGCTGTGTTAATTTACTACTTCCAAAATTTCTTGTTGCATTCTCACCAGCGCTCTCGTCCAAATCGATTACCAAATTAGATACCTCTACCGTGATATTCTCAGACGCATTTCCACCATAATAGCCGTTATAGATTAAACGGTCACCTTCCGCATTTAAAGGTTGGAAATCATTGAAGCTTATCGTTACATTTTGTTCTGTATCTCCAACAAACTCCCCTGTTGTGATATTGATCGCATCTGGGATTAGATTCAGTCCTTTTACAGTTACGTTAGCGGAATTAATCGGCGCAAACATCCCCATGGTGTTCAACTCAATCGCAACGCGTGACAACTTATGGTCAAATGTAATACTCAACGGCACCACAACGTCACCATCACTGTTTGCCACCTCGAACTCGCCTGAAGCATAGAGCACATCTTGTCCAGCAACGAGATCCACCATATTACTTCCATCTGCAACAGGCACTTCATCGGTTGAGTTATAAGAGAGCGCGAACCAAGTATATGACTTACCTTTTTCAACAGCAATGGACCCTGGCGTTCCCGACATAAAAAGTTCTGATGCTGCTATGCTACCACTCTCATATAAAAATAGTCTATAGCTAAATCCATCATCCATTGCATCACTACGTAAAGCACCAGAGGCAAAAGAGTTAGCACGTTTAGCCACAAGGTTTGCACTCTTATCAATTTTATTTGATTGAGAAACGAAAACGTCAAAACCGTCGCTTTCGATTAGCTCTGCTTTTTCAGCAATAGATGCAGATGTCGAACCTCCTGCTTTTCCTTTCAAAGCTGGAGACCCCTGTCCATCGTTTACGCCAGCCACACGAATCACTACTCGTGTACCCTCACCACCATCTTCAGCAATATCTTGTTTAGCGTCTTTGGCACATCCAGTGGCAAAGACTGTACCCAGCGCTAGCAATACACCAGTCGCCAATTTCCCCATTGAGTTTGTATATATCTTCTTCATGATTTCTTAATCGTCATTAATTGTTTAAAACTGACTGTCGTCACTCCAACCGTTCGTTGTTGAACCGGTACCAAAATCGTTTACCTGCGGTGTTGAACCCGGCACCGCCGATCCACCAGCTATACCTTCTTCCATTTCGATTTCCAGCACCTCCACGGTAGGCGCTACATACTGCATTTTTTTAATTGTTTTCATATTAATACTATTTAGTTGAAATTATATTGATTACTATTTTTTATTGATTAACCGAACGGAAAGTGATTACATAGCGGATAGACCCCATAATTTTAGTGGAACAACGTGAATTTTCGATCAAAAACAGCCCTTCCTTAGCGGATAGTTCAGCGTAACTTTTCATACGTGTGGCAGTTAATTAATAACAATTTTGTAGTTATGCAACTACAAAAACTTCATAAAACTACATATTAGCAATAAAACAAACAAAGAATTAAATCAAATTTTTGCTAACCCTATTGCAAACAATATGCCCGAAACGACAATAAAATGCGCCCAGACAACGGAAATAGAACAAACACACTGTTTGTTTTGTTTGTAAAAATTTAACTTTTTTGTAGCTGCAGTGCTACATCGATAAGTAGTTGATGCAACAAGCGAGGAGAAAAGGTCGCCGCAGGGTACGGCGTTTTACTCTTCTACAGACTTACGCGAAGAAATAAGCATGCTCAATCGAGTGGTGGCACGCCGAATCGGAAAGAAGATCACTTCTTGGGGAGCGTAGGGAAAATAAAGGCGCAGACCCCGCCATAAGCGACGGGCGCCATCCGGATGGACCGAAACAAAAGAAACTTCACCCTGTAAATAACGTTCATCGTAAAAACCAAAATTGCCGGAATACCAGATTTCGTCCATCATCCAATCGGTTTTTAGCTTTTCCGGATAAGGAAAGGGCAAGTCTGCTTTTGGCAAGCCCAGATAGTTAACGAGTATACCGTGTAGCACGTGTACCCATTTTATGATCCCTGTCTTTTTATACATGTTACGAAGCTGCTCTACATCGATCCTATCCCGATAAGCATGATATAAAACCGCAGCATCACAAATTTGGCGTAGACCAATACCAAAAGACAACAAATGTTTTAGAATATGAATATTTACCTGCAATATTTGCAGTTCTGGAGCCAACAAGGTAATAGCCTGGCTTTCGATCAAAACCGATTGTTGTTTCGGCCGATAAGCCTGCTCCAGTTTTTTCAAATAAGGTAGCTTGAAAAGGCTACGGATATCAAACAGGCGTCGATGGTGTTCGATATGTATCCTTTGCCAATCGTAACCTAAACTGAAACCCAAAGCCGAATCGACAAGAAGACCCTTCTCTTGAAGACGTTTACCCACTTTATCATAACCATCCGTTTCATCAAAATACCAATCGATATCGCCCGATATTCGATGCAAAGGATTTGGGTAACAACTCGCTACACCTTGTCCCTTGAGCAGAATAGGTTTTGCGCCCAGCCGGCTAAAATCTGTAAATTGTTCGGCAGCAACCTGCGCCATCCGTGTATTATGGCGTTCAATCTGATCGACCCGAACTGCCCATTTCATCCGCAACGCGCGAGGCGGCAACTGGTCTTCAGCCAATAATGGAAAAGCATCAAACAAAATTCCTTCCACCGTATGGTTCAGCGCGTATTGATACAGAACAGCCCAATCTTCATCGGACAGCGGCGCTGCAATAGCTAACCCGCCTTTCCCCCAAAGTCCCATCCGGAGCAGTTGAAAAAATATGTCTCTGAGATTGTCCTTCATCTTTTCAAAGGTCGTATTTTTTTTGGTATAGTCAAGCCCGTATCCCGCTATTGCTCCGTGCTGACGACAAGCGGAATTTCTTCCAGCGGCCATTCTCCACTTTCGATAGGGAACGTCTCTAATTTATTAGGATCAACCACCACGTGCTTGATGCGCTCGCGATGCCAGGTGTATACAATATGAACCAAACCGTCCGAGGTTTGGATAATCGAAGGATACGAATATTGCTTTTCCGGTGCATCCAAGTAATCCAGCACCAGCGCCGCTTCCCATTCCTTGCCATCCTTACTCACAGCCAGGTTTAGCACCCCTCGGCCCTTATGTCCCATTCCTTCTTGACCCCGCGTTGCATGGTTATAGATCAACAGGTGCCTTCCATCTTGGAGCGTCACAGCATCTAAACCTGAGTTGTTGTTAGGCAAGGTCGTCTTTGTCATCTCCGACCAGGTAAGTCCACCGTCGCGAGACCACGTTTCCGCAATGCGCTCCCCCTTCGTGCTGGTACGACAAAGCATCTGTATCCCCCCATCAGCGTGTGTGAGCAGGGCCGGTTGTATTGCACCTATTTGCTCTCCATCATTCAGCGGACCAATAAACGTCCAGCTTTTCCCGCCATCCGTGCTCCGTTCGATGTGTGCTTTCCAGCCATCATTCTCATCGCTAGACCCCGACAGGATCGTCCCATCGGCTAGTTGTATAGGCTTGTTTTTGATTGGGCCTAGCAATTTGCCAGCAAGCCTTTGTGGCTTACTCCAAGTATGGCCATTATCTTCTGATGTGATAAACTCACCCCACCATTCTTTCGGGCTGGGACCTACTTTGTAATATAACATTAACGGTTCACCCTTCGGCTGGAACAGCACCGGATTCCACGTCGGGAACCGTTCGCCATCCGGTTGAACACCATGCGCGACCGATATCGGGGCTGTCCAAGTACCATCCCGCTTTTTGCGCTGTAAACGTATCTCCACATCAGGATGCCGCTCATAGGTGCCTCCAAAATACGTGCAGAGCAGCTCCCTATTGGGCAACTCGACAATAGTCGCCGAGTGACAAGACGGAAAATCTGCTTCCGTGAATAAAAACTCTTCTAAAACAATACCCGCTCGATGCTTTGAAAGCCCATCTTGCGACTGGGCATTCAGGCCATTAAACAGGAGTAGCGTAATCAGGATGCCGCAAAGGCTATTTTTTATATTCATATTCAACAAAAGTACCAGACCTAGGGTAGATTTCGAACAAAAAACCTATCCAGAACAGTTTTAAATTTATAAAAAAAGTTTCTTCTTTCGAAAATACAGAAATTTATTGGGATAGGTTGCCCACTTTAGGAAAAACCACTAGAAATCGTAATTTCGGAAAAAAAACAGATATATTTCCTCTATAAAAAAAAGCCTTGAATGGCAGAGGAGAGCGAAATAAATTCATTTTATACTGCGTAATTAAATTGCATATAAAAATGAATTTATTTAGGTTTGCTGACTAAAGAAAATAATAAAAAGCGTTACATGAAAGGAGCGAAGGAAGAACTAGCTGTATTTATAGCACGATTTAATCAAGCACTTAAGCAGGTGTTTCATGAGCAACAGGATATCAACAAACTGAGCCACGACCGGGGTTTACCTCCCGAGGTGTGGCGCGGCATCATGGACACGCATCCCCTCGCTGTCGCTGTTCCGACGGAATATGGCGGCCGTGGCTGTATCGTTAAAGAATGCTTGAGCCTCCTTTCTGCGGCTTCGTACGAATCGCTTCCTTTATCCTTAACATTTGGCATTAATATCGCCTTATTTTTAGAACCGCTGGCCAAATATGGCGACAATACCATCAAAGAAGAAATCTTTCCGGATTTTTTAGCAAGCCATCGTATGGGTGGCCTGATGATCACCGAGCCGGACTATGGCAGTGATGCGTTAAATATGCGGACTTCCTACCAGGCCACCGACACAGGTTATACCATCAACGGCCGGAAACACTGGCAAGGCTTGACCGGTCAGGCCGACTATTGGTTGGTTGCCGCTAGAAAAGACTTAGAAAACGGCGAACTTGCGCGAGATGTTGACTTTTTTGTCACCAACAACGCTGACGAAAAACAACGTATCGAGGTCGAATCCTTATATAGCAACCTGGGTTTATACATGATTCCTTATGGAATGAATGTTATCAACGTCGAGGTTCCCAAGGATCAGCGTCTACAACCCGAAAGTACCGGTATCAAAATGATGTTGGATATCCTGCACCGCAGTCGGTTACAATTCCCTGGTATGGGTATGGGCTTTATTAAACGCATGTTGGACGAAGCGCTTCAACATTGTACCACGCGCATGGTCGGAGCGGGAAACCTCCTGGCGTTGGATTCGGTACAATTTCAACTTTCCAGAATACAGACAGCTTTCACCTTATGTTCGGGCATGTGTGCCCGGAGCAGCGATATCAGCGGTATAGAGCATAACTTGGCGACCGAAGGCCTTGAAGCCAACAGCATGAAAGCTTTGGTAACCGACTTGATGCAGGAATCAGCACAGCTATGCCTGCAAGTTTCGGGCGCAAATGGTTACAAAATTAGCCATATCGCCGGTAGGGGGATCGTGGATAGTCGGCCATTCCAGATCTTTGAAGGATCGAACGAAATGCTTTACACGCAGATTGCGGAAATCGTTTTAAAACGAATGAAAAAGCAAAAAGAATCGTCGCTCTATCAATCCCTCTCGACGTTCGCCCCAACCGAAAAGTCCGCCCCACATTTCCGGGAAAACCTGCAATTTATATTGAGCGATAACCTTCCTCAACGAAAATTAGTTGATCTAGGTAAAATTATTGCACGGATCGTCAATATGCAATATGTTATCAACATGCAGGAGAAAGGCTTCCGAAACGACCTTGTAAAGAACTGCCTATATAATATGCAGCTCGACGTAGCGCAGTTGGCATCGAACCTATCACTCCACAACCACGCCGAACTCGTTGTAGCCTATCAAGGCGAAAGTGACTGGTTGGATTTTTCTTAAAGACGGTTCAACCAATCCAGAATCAGCTGTAAAGTACTGTCGGGTATCGTACTTAAATCGGCATATTCTTTCGTGTCGCACGTTTCACAAGCTTGCATCAAGTGGTTTACGTTAGGCAACAATTTCGTTGTCACTAGCCCCTTGTTTGCCGACCGCGTGTATTTTTCCCAGTAAGTTAAATTTACTGGGTCTACAAAAGGATCTTTATCACCATTAATGGCCAGCACCGGAACATCCACCTGGCTCAGCACCTTCGCTGCGTTATAACGAACGAAGTAACGATACCAAGGGCCTGTCGCCTGCTGTACATAATACCAGATAGGGAAACGGAAACGATCGTGTTCCATTCCTAAAGAAGCGGCGTAAATACTATCTTTTTCCTTCCAGTAGGCATATGTTTCCTCCAACCGGTTTTCCAAGCTGTCCGAATCCGCATATTGGTAGGCCACGGCAAACATCAACCTGTTGATTTCATTTGAACGCTTTTTGTCCACGGCGGACATCGGCGAATTTGCCACCAAATTTTCATTCTGTACAAATAACGACTCCAGTCCATCGGTAGCTAAACCGGCCAGACTAACCAAAAATGCAACATCAGCAGATTGCGATGCAGCAATAGCAATCGCTGCTCCCCCTTCGCTATGGCCCAGTAGTCCGATACGCCTGTTATCCACCTTAGGATGCTTTTTGAGGTAGGTTACCGCCTCCAAAGCATCCTGAGCAAAATCACTTGTTGTTGCCATACTATAGTCACCTGTGGTCTGGCCTACCCCACGGTCGTCCATCCGGAGCACCACATAACCTCGTGCACTTAAATACTCGGCAATAGGACGAAAGAGCGGGTTTCCGGCCATTTCGCAATCCCTGTTCTGTGCCCCCGTACCCGTAACCAGCACCAAGGCAGGGAACTTGCCCGCTTGTTCTGGACTCGTAATCGTTGCCCCGAAGGTAATCGTGTCCCGCTGCGCATTAAACCGTACATCTTCACTTGTAAACTGCTGTGTATAACCTAGGCTCGTCACAATGACAAGCCCAATGGTTATCGCCCATTTTATTCCGTTCATTTTTTTATTTCTGCTTTTAATACGTTCACCATTTCGGTGATCTCATCGGCTAACTCCGAAGCACTACCCATATAGCCCACCTCCGAAAAACGTAACCTACCATCCGTGCCAATAACCATCTTGTGCGGAATCGCGCTCACACCCGCAGCCTTCGAAGCCTTACTGTCTGTATCGAGCAAAACGGTGAATGGATAGTTGTTTTCTTCCATATACTTCGTGACATATTCCTTCATATCCTTACGCTCCTGCGTATCAATAAAGAAGAAAAGGACATCCTCGTCGTCCTGAAAACGTTCCACCGCGAGCTTCATGCCCGGGAACGCCGCTTTGCAGGGAGCACACCACGATGCCCAATAGTCAAGCACCACAATCTTACCCCGTAAATCGGCCGAGCGCACCAGCTTGCCATATTGGTCATACAGTTCAAATCCTGCAAAATCCTCATCAATCAATGCTTGTTGTACTTTCTCCTTTAAAGCAGCACTTTTATCGGCGTCTTTCAAACTGTTTAAGTATGCCGCATATCCTGCCGTCGATCGGTGTTGTGCTTCATACTGTTTTTCCATCAAGTCCAACATATAGGTTGAGCTCTGGTTCCGTTTATAACTCTCTTCCAAGGCCAAACGCAGCTCCTGCAGCTTTCCCTGTCCCTCCAATACACGTACATAGGTATCATTCACATCCGCGTCTTCGTAAGAAGAAGTGCTTTGGGCAGCAGCAGCATAAACAAAAGCTTCATCGTATAGTTTATTCTGCACTAAAATTTTTGCAAAAAGAGCAGCATTGGAATAATACAGGCGGGAATACTCTTCGCCTTCAAAATTCTCCTTATAATAGTTCAGCCTATCCATAACCACACGTGCGTAGGGTAGGATTTCTGCCGCATCCATTAACTGTTGGGCCTCGAAGGGCACATAGATGGCGCGATAGGCAACATTTGCTAAAGCCATGTACGGTTCGGCTTTTGAAATATACCGCTTAAAAGCTTCTAGGTCCCGCACCATACTGGTATGCACCGCAATAATCCAATACGCATCCACGTAGCGGATGCGATGGGCCTCATTAAATGCTTCGTCGGCTTCTGTATAAGGGTATTTATCCACAAAATACATCGCAGCCCGTGCACACTCTTCCTGCGTTTTTGCCTCCTGAATCTTTTTAAAATCAGCTAGACGCTGTTGATCTGTGACGTATTTCCCTTCTGGAAAATCCCTTCTGATGCGCGCGATGGTCTCCGCCGATTTGACTGAATCCTGCAACACACCTTCATATACCTGTAGGATCGCCAGCCATTCTTCCTCTCCTAGATCCGGCACATCTTCCAACGCAGCAAGTTCGTTGTTTAACTTCTGTAGCGCATCCGTCGTACCCATATGCTTGAGCGCACTAGCCGCCGCATACAACACCTTAAAGCGGTTTTCCGGATAATCTTGTAGCTCATATTTCACCCACATGAGCAATACCTCATCCGTTTTATACGATGCCGAATCTACCACATACGGTACACCTCGAACAATATGCGGCGTACGTAACATGCCCCAGCCCAGTTTCGCACCCGGAACCTGACGGCCCCCATCACCCGAAATAAGATAAGAGTACGTTATTTCGCCGCCTTGGTCGCGTATCGTGTCGGCCTGGAACACCAGGTTGACTAGGCTCATCTTATCAGGTACGACGTAGGATGCTATCCAAGCCGAATCCTTTTTCTCAAAAACAAGGTCGTCATAGACCCACTGAAAGTCCTGATAGCCCGTCAAATTTGCCGACACAGACGTTGCGTCCTTCCACGGGGCATTGCGAATATCATAGACCAATTGAATGGTATCGCCTTCTTTCGGGTATTTTGGTATCACACTAAAAGTTGCTTTCTGCGCGACCGCAGCTGCTTGGAAACAAAATATAGCTAGCACTAACACCCCCACCTTCTTGATTATCTTACTCATATTTATCATCTCTATTATACTTTTTTAGCAATAACATAACTGTCGTTATCGCCTTTATGGATTAGGCTGCAAACCCGGGCTTAAATCTATTTCATACTCCGCTATGGGAAAAACATACCGATTACTTGATGGCGAAAGCGTAAACGACTGGCCGCCAAAAGTACGGGTATATGTTTTTGTAAACAACGCCTCATCCTTTAGTCGTCGCATATCCCACCAGCGCAGCATCCGAAACATAAACTCCCGCCGGCGCTCCGCTATAACTTGGATTAAAGCCTCCTCGGCATTCGCAGCCTGAAGTTCCACTTGGCCATCTATCAAAATTCGTTTTGCGCGCAGCTGATTCACGAGCGACATCGCCGCGGCAGCCTGATTGCTTCTCGCTTCCGCTTCAGCCTTGATCAATAACATCTCCGGTACGGTAGGTCCTACATTCCGGCCTTCATTCAGGACGTTATCCAAATAGTAATACCTTCCCTCATAAACTTCCCAAGATGAAATCGTACTTCCAGGCACCGTAAATAAATTGTAACGTTGATCGTGTTCATCAAAGAGGCTCAGCAAATCGTCACTCAAACGGAAGGCTGTTGGCGAATACGCAGTAACCCCATTGACGGGTACTTTTGTCAACAGGATTTCCGGATTTATAAACCGCCTCGGGTAGGCATCCACATTCAACTCCGGAATCGCGGTCAGATCAATTAGTTCGTTATGTGTAGCCAATGCCTGATCAGCAGCTTCCTTAGCCTCTGCGTACCTATTCATATACAGGTAGGTTCTCGCTAATATACCGTATGCAGATGCTTTGGTGGGCAAGGTTCTAAATTGTTGTTCCGTTGGCAATGCGGGTATCGCCGTTAAAAGGTCTTCTATAATCGCATCGTAGACCTGCTGCACCGAGGCACGCGCTAATGATTGTTCGGTCGTCTGCTGCAATACCAACGGCACACCTAGATCGGTCGATGCCGTTTCTGCTTTATAGGGTTTCGCGTAGGTATTGACTAACATCAGGTAGGCACTGGCACGGTGTACTTTTGCTTCGGCTATCAGCGCCTCTTTTTCGGCTGCTGTCCCGTCCTTGGCATTCGGCGTCTCACCGATAACCGTATTGGCGTAAACCACCGTGTTATATATCCTCGCCCAGTTATCATCTTTATAATACTGGTTATCCATCGGGTAAATAACAGCAGACCATTGGTATGCGCGGGCATAATACCCCTGATAATCATTGCTCGCCAGCGCCTGTTGTTGCGCACTACCGTCAACGATCTCCAAGTCGTCGGAAGCGATATCTGGCAGGGCCGGCGCCGCTTCCCAGTTCGTTGTACTGTTGAGCAGGTATCGAAAGTTTTCGATCGAACCGGGCGTCAATTGCCCCTGTGTCTTGATATCGACATATTTTTCACATCCCACCAACGCGAGAATAGAAACTAAAGCTAAAATAATATGCTGTGTTTTTTTCATGGTACTGTACTCTTTAAAAGCTAACATTTACAGAAAAGTTATAGGAAGGAACCGGGCGAAGATTCGTTGTCTGCCCCACAAAATCGACAAAGTCGGGGTCATAACCTTCTTTGTTGGCTGTCCAGATCAAACCTAAATTACGTATCGATCCCGATACGTTCACCCGCTCTAAGCGCATGCTGTTCGCGAACGACTTTGGCAAGGCATAGCTTAAGGAAATCTCCCGCAAGCGGATGTAATCTCCCTTAAGCACGTTAATGTCCGAATATGTATAACGCTGCAAGCTATATTGACCGTTAATATTGTTCGTCAAGGCCGGGGTAATGGTCCGCGCCTCATCGCCGGGTTCGCGCCAACGGTCCGCTATGTCCGCACTTAAATCAAATTTTGGAATCGTCAAACCGCGGCTCGGTGTCATATAGGCCTCGACACTTGGCTTGGTGAATACATTGCCAAACTGGTAGGTAAGCAAGGCAAATACCGACCAGTTCTTATAGCGCATATTGGTACGCAGGCTACCAAAATACGGCGCAGTCCTACGCCCTACCGCCAACAAATCATCCACGCCCGATAGCTGTTCATCAACCGCTACGATTTCACCCGCTTTATTATACACCTGCGTCAGGCCATTTTCATCCAACCCCGCATGACGGAACGCGAATACTTGATCACTTGGACGCCCCTGTATATAACGAATACCAATCGGGGTATACGAGTAATTGTACGAGGGAATATCTTCCGGGTCGAAACGATTGTCCGTGATTTTGTTGGTATTATAGGAAAGGTTTGCTGTGAGATCCACGTGCCAGTCCTCTTGGCGCACCACCACCCCTGTCAAACCAATGTCGATCCCCTTTCCAACCATCGTCGCCGTGTTACGATCGAGATTCCCCGCATTTACAGTACCTGCGTAAGCGGCAGCAATCGGAAAATTGTACAACAAGTCACGGCCATCTTTATGGTACCAATCAATCGTGCCCGTCAACCGGTTAGACAACAAGCCAACATCTAATCCGATGTTGGTCACATACGTTTTTTCCCAGCGCAGCTGCGGATTAGCCAACGCAATAATATCCGCACTAGGCAGGTTCGTCACGTTCAGATTTCCCGAATTCATGGCGATGTAGGTAAATGGACGCAGATCCTGTGAGATGTTACCATTGACGCCGTAAGTTGCCCGTAAACTGAGCTGGTTTAACCAAGCGGTCTGCCCTTGCATAAAATCTTCCCGCATGACATTCCATTTGGCACCCGCCGACCACAGGGGCGTTGCCCGGAAACTCCGATCCAAGCCAAAGTTATTATAATCATCGTAACGTACGCTTCCTGACACCGTATACCGTCCATTGTAGGTATAAGCCGCATTTCCGAAATAAGAGAGAAAGCGGCGACGGCGATCTCCGTAACTAGGCGCGCCAGGTAACCCGGCAGGCCATCCCATAAGCGTTGGATACCCGTACAGCTGGTTGTAACTCACATCCGTATTGAAGCCGGTTTCCCGGTTATACCCATATAATGTACTGCTTCCATGGCTCAGTTGGGTTTGCCGTATTTCCGACCCCGCCAGGGCCGTAATTTCGTGCAGCTGCTGAAACAATCGATCGTAATTCAACTGTCCGCGAAGCGTATAGTTATTGACATTCGTATTCATAACCGTGTAAACACCCCCGCGGGTAATCCCGATCGCATTCTGGTTTTGATCCAGCGGCGTAAAGCGATTTAGTAAGTCCCGATTATAATAGGACTGTTCGTCTTGGTACATCTGATTGTTGCCAAATGTACGCTCGTTGGCGTACATAACCGACGCTTTCAAGCCTTTATATAACGGAACATCAAGATTGATATTTGCCAAGTAGTTGTTGTTTCTTAATAGATTATCTGCAAGATCCAGCTCTTGCAGGTAATTGTACCGCCAGTCTTTATATGCTGGGCCGAGACCGCTTACATACCCCGGGGTCAAACGATCGTATGACAGGCCATTCCCATGTTCATCGGCCAACATCTGAAAAGGTAGAAGCGCCGTCGATCCGGTACTATAAATACCCAGTCCCAATGCGTTTTCCTGATGACGTAGAAAATTTCCCTTGATGCTTGTACTCAACGTAGCCAGATTGAATATTTCCCATGTGTTATTCATATTCAAGGTCAACCGTTTGCCATTATCTCCTTTCGTATAAGGCGTTTCGTTCGCGTATGACGCAGAATAGAAATAACGGCTATTCTCCGTACCGTTACTAATGGAAAAGTTATATTGCTGGCTGTGCATCGGCTGCAGAATATATTTTTCAACATCAGGTCGATTGTTCAGTCCGCGTAATGGATCAACGAGTTGATTGTATTCCTGCTGTGTGATGTCGCCGCTTTTCAAACGGATAGCAGCTTCCGCCACGGCACCGCCATAATAGGTTGCGTTTTGGTAAACGCCATCTGCCACGTTGTTTACGGTTAAGATATCTTTATCCACCAGCTCCTCCAGGTAGTCAATCATCTGCCCACTATTCATCATCTTCAGGTAGTCCAAATCGGGTCGGCCCGAAAACGTACTATTAACAGAAAAATTGATGCGGGGAATTCCCGTAATGTTTCCTTTTTTGGTTGTGACCACAATTACGCCATTTGCTGCACGCACACCGTAAATGGATGCCGCAGCCGCGTCCCGCAATACGGTAATCGTTTCAATGTCATTCGGGTTAAGTGTTCCCAGGTCCATCGTCGAAATGGCACCATCAATAACCACCAATGGCGACTTTTCCGTGTTGGTAGCAACCGATCCCACTCCGCGCACAGACATGTTGTAATCATTCGTTCCGATCGTCCGCGTGCTGGAATGCAACGCCAACTGATTATTATTATAATTAAACGATCGATCACCGGAGAGTAGCGAAATCTGTAAGCCTGGTACCGCTCCTTCTATCCGCGGGATCAAATTGGCGGCCGGGACCTTCTCCAGATCTTTTGCTGTAATCACGGCTGCCGAACCTGTCGCCCGCTCTTTCGATATCTTCTGGTAGCCTGTGGATATCACCACCTCTTCCAATAAATTTTCTTCTTCTTCCAGCGTTACGACCAATTCCTTCCGTCCCGCTACGTTTATTTTGGCGTCTGCGTAGCCAAGTGCCGACACCACGACAATGTCTGCTGGTTGGATGTCGTACAACAAGAAAACACCGTTTTCATCGGTCTTTGCTCCTTTACGCGTATTTTGCACCCATACGCTTGCAAAGCTGATCGGTCTGCCCGAAGCCGACCGAACAGACCCAGATACCCGATCAATAACATTCGGGTTCTGCGTATGCGTAATTTCTATGGTTGTCGTACGCGTACGGCCGCTGTCTTCTGTCCGTTTAACAATCGTATACGCTTTTTCATCCACATAGAGAAATACCAGTTGATTTGGATAAAGCACTTTTTTCAACACTTCTTCCAGTCGTGTCCCTTTTAGCGCATCGGTATCCGTATACTTGCCTTGCAACAGGTTGTGTTCATAACTGAGGTTAGCATTAAACCGTTGTTCGATGTGTTTGATGGCCTCAGTGAGTGCCAACCGCTGCTGTGCCATCGCTGGTTGCGATACGCCCCATAGGCAAACGCCGATCCATAGCAGTAACGCCCTGCATTTCCATCTGGTTTGGATTGTGTTCATTTTCATTCGTTGATGATAGGTTAATTATAAAAACTTGTTATTTAGTTATTCATTTCTTAGGATCCAGGTAGATCGTGTCTTGATCTAGCCTAATATTTGCTTGTAAGATATTCGCCAGCGAGTAAATCACGTTCTCCGCGGTGTTTAGCGATATCCGGCCATCGATTCGCGTCTTTAATAAAGTCGTATCCGTAACCACGATTTCTCGCCCATAGATATAACGGAATTCGTCGATCAGTTCCTCTACAGACAGATTCGTAGCAACCAAATTTTTCTCTACCCAGGCCGACGCTTGCGCTACAGCCTCGGCGTTCTTTTCTATCTCCGGCACGTTACGCTCCGCATACGTGGCTACGTCACCTGCTTCCAATACTTTAACTTCGTCCGGAAGGTTTACATTTCGAAGGGCAATTTTTCCTTCCAATAGCGAAACGGTGGTTTTTGCATCTCTGTTTTTTATATTGAATTTTGTTCCTAAAACTTCTACAGCGATATCACCAGAATAGGCTATAAATGCAGGCGCAGGCGATAGCAGGAAACTGCCCGTCGTTATATGTTTTACATCAAAAAGCGCCTCTCCGGTTACGCGTACCTCCCGATTGTCCAGCCACATCAACGCCCTGCGATAAACAATAGAAGAATTTGCGTTAAGTTGCACAACGCTACTGTCTGGTAGTTGCACCATTTGGATTTCGCCATTACCCGTTGTTACGGTTATCAAAGAGGTAAAATACCAAAAGAGACCCGTGCACAGTAGGACCGCTGCGGCGCTGATACGGTATACCCACAGCCGCCGCATCTTTCTCTTTTTATCTCGTCTGCTCTTTTCGATACCTTCTTCAATATCCATATACAATTGATCGGCGTATAGCTGGGTAGGAACCAAACGTTCTAAACCCAATATCCCACGCAGATAAAATAACGCCTCGTCATAAGCAGCGGCATTCGGTGGCTGAGCTGCACGCCAAGCTGCCCAACGTCGGGCTTCTGCGTGGTCTGGATATTTGACCGATTTGACAAAATCCAAATCCGTCAGAAAATCCTGCGTCGTGTAAACATCGTATTGATCCATTATTAAGGAATTGTTATCTGTAGGACAAACGAACTTTTCTTTTTATCCCATGAAAAGAAAAGTTTTTTTAAAAAAAATAAAAAAATATAGTAGGTATGTTATGAAAATATAAATCTAAGTAGGGATAAAAGCGCGATAATGTCAGCTTTCGGGAGTGTTAAAAATTCTTTAAGCGCCTCCATCGCCCGATGGTTCAGCTTATACAGGCTCTTCACGGAAATATTGGTCAACGTGCTAATTTCTTCGTAGCTTAATTCCTCAAAATAACGAAGGTAGATTACTTCGCGCTGCTTTGCGGTCAACTGCCCCAACGCTTGCATTAATTTTGCAGCTTTGATCCGCTCGTCTTCCGTCTTTATAATCTGACTTTCGAGATTAAAGGTGAGGGCAAACTCTTCCTTTTCACTTATTGCGCTAAGTCGGTCACCACGCAGTTGGGCATTGAGGAGACCATTTTTAAGCGCAACTAATAAATAGTGTTTGGGATTGGCAATACCGCTGAGTTTTTCACGGCTTTCCCATAGTTTAACAAAAAGATCTTGAATAACGTCTTTTACCAGCGTTTCATCCGCCGTACGACGCATGCCATATTCATACAAATGTGGCAACAGCGACCGATAAATCTGCTCGTAAGCAGATTTATCCCCCGCTATAAAATTGTTCCATTGTGCTTCAATTGTAGTTGACATCCTTTTACTTTCTTCCGAAAGGCCATGCCTCGGACATACAAGTTAAGCACAAAAATACGAAATTACTCTAGGCAACAGGCTTCCGTCACGTAATCCACTTCTGATAGGCTGTTCACAACCGATCCACAAGCGGGCATAATAACGGGAGAAAAAGGATTAAAGATGGTTTTTTCATCGCTTACCCAATATGCCTTTTCCATAGGGCAGTATTGCAAATAAACAGGAGTTTCGCTGAATTTCATTTTTTCTACCAAGGCCCACATTTGCGAACCCATATCAGACAGAGACACCTTAGCTTCTTTGATATTGTCAGCCTGCAAAAGTTCTGCGCTACTGATGCGTAGCGAATCCCGAACCTTCTTTAAGCGTACCATATCTTCGAAAACCAGTCCTTTTAGACGTAAAATCTTAATTTCCGATTGAAAAGCCGTTAGCGCAGCTTTAAATGCCGGCAAGTCCTGTTCGGCATAAGCATCTTTTGCTTTAAAATAAGTCGTCAAGAGTCGTTCCCGTTGCAAAAAATCAGTATCGGCAGCCTCTTCTTGCGCGAAGAGGGTGCCAGATAAACTAAACAAAACACAGACCATTAGTCCTTTTAATATCTTCGTATAACTTTTATTAGCTAGTATCATCATCTTATTTATCTTTTCGTTCTTGTATACGTTTAATTTCTTCTATAGCTTGACGGAAATGCTGCTTGTCCAACGGCGACTTCGCTTTCATGGCCAATTGCTGTATGCGTTGCTGTAAAGCTGGCAGAAAGGCAGAAACGTACAGCGCCACATCGCTGCGCTGCGCTTGGGTGATAATCTCATTTTTACCATCTGTTCTGCTTCCGTTTATCAGCACGTCCATCTTCTCCAGAAAGTAACGTTGCTGGCTTCGCTTATACGCATTGGCTTCTTTTCCATAATCCAAAGCTGTCCAAACGCCTGCAGCCAAATCTTCCAGATGCTCCTCCAAGGGGTAAACATCCTTATCCGTAAGTGATTTTTGGTATAAATTGTGCATCATTCCAGGGCTCAGTAACATATTGAGCATCTGTTGCTGCTGATCCAAGATTTCTTTACCATCGTCGTTCCCTAGGTACTGCCGGATATCCGCTGGATAAAGCCACATCGGAGGCGTAAACACATTATCGTTTACATATTTTACCGCAGCCTTGACCCTTGCTTTCGGCACCTCCGCGTAAACAGCCCCTTCATCTCCTCTCACCTTTTCGGTCACATAACGACTTCCGATATTTTTCAAAACATGATACAAATAGCGGTTAAACTGAGAACGGACGGCTTTATGCATATTTTTGAGATTGGTGTAGTCGTCGTTGGGTGTAGCCGTCCAGTCCACTAGATTGTCAATCACGCGACGCAAGTTTTTCAAGCCATACGTACTGGCTAATACCGCATCGTCGCCAAGATCCTCAGACTGGCTGCGGGGATCTTCACCTTTGCCTTCGCCCCCAAACCATAACTTTGGATTTCTCTTCAAGCTATCCGTGAGTTGCTTGACCAAAAAATCGTGTTCGTGATACGCATCCTTGAATTGTGGCAAATATTGGTAGCCCCATTGGATAGCCCATTTGTCATACATACCAATACGGGGATAGATGCCGGCTAATCCCACATTATCCTCCGGCTGCGCAACATAATTGAACCGGGCGTAATCCATGATGGACACAGTATGTCCATGCCGTTCAAGCCATTCCCTGTCCCGCAGTTTTTCTACAGGTGTTTGGCTGCTTGCTCCCATATTGTGGCGAAGCCCCAGGCCGTGCCCCACTTCGTGGGAGGATACAAATCGGATCAACTCACCCATCACCTCATCATCTAAATCCATCTTCTGCGCCCGCTTATCCAAAGGCCCCACTTGTACCATGAACCACTGTTGCAAAAGTTTCATGACGTTATGATACCAACCAACGTGGCTTTCGATAATTTCGCCACTGCGAGGATCGACAATACGTGGACCGTATGCATTCGATTTTTCGGAAGCAAAATAGCGAATAACCGAGAACCGGGCATCTTCCAGGCTCATGGTCGTATCGCTTTCCGGCCATTCCCTACCCACGATCGCATTTTTAAATCCTGCTTGTTCGAAAGCCTTGTTCCAATCATTTATACCTGCAATAAGATACGGGCGCCATTTTTTTGGCGTTGCCGGATCGATATAATACACGATTTGCTTCTTGGGATCTACCTTTTCACCACGCTTATAACGCGCCATGTCCTCCTCTTTCGGTTCCAGACGAAAACGTTGAATCAGCTGATATGTTTCGCTACGTGGTTTATCATCCGCAAAGTGTGTAAACCGATTGGCAAAATAGCCGATCCTCGGGTCAGCCAGACGCTTCTGCATGGGCACCTTAGGTAGCAATACCATCGATGTATTTACCGTAAAAGTCTGTGCGCCTACAGCTACTGAAGGCGAAGAGGTCGAATAGGTCTTGGTGGTCTGCACCTCCAAATTAATCGGAAATGTACGCATATCGATTATAAACGAGCGGTCGTCTGCCAATGACCCGAGTTTGTTATCGCTCTTAATTTTGCTAGCCAAGGACAATACACTATTGTCCTTCCGGAATAGATCCGTCACCTCGACCAGATAGCTATTCTTCTCTTGGTTTGTACCTTTGATATCCAAGGCCGCTATGATCGGCTCTTGTTGAGATTTCAGCAACGCACCGTATATGGCATCCTCTTCAGGTGCGTCCTGTCGATAGTCTACAGAACGTAGAAAAAGTCGATCAGCATTTCCCTTTTCAAAATAGATCGTTTGCTCGTTCAGCTTTTCACCGCCATACATCGGAAAACCGACAGGCGAAGCGATAAGCCGCGTAACGGTCAGAAAATAGCGGTTGAGCAACGTGTCCGGTATTTCCAAGTACCACTTTTTCTCAGACTCATACACCGTAAAAACGCCCTGACGTTCGAGTGTAGCCTTTTTGGTAATTTTCGCATAGTCATTCTTATCATTTTTATCGTTCCGGCTGCTGTCAGCAGGCATCATTGCTGCGAATGCGTAGGACAATGAAAAACTGAGTATCAAACAAGTAATAAATTTTCTAAACATAGTATTAACGTGTGGATCTTTTAGCTATTAAAATGGGAGAACTTCATTGGTGTTCGGTCGGATATTGGGATTAAGCTCCATGACATCTCTCGGAAACGGAATGTTGTACATTCTTGAGTCCGGTGCCAAGGTGTATGTCTGCTGCGGCACAGCCTCGCTGACGAGGGGAAACGTGCGAACCAATGTTTTTGCATAGTCTGGTTCTAGATTAAAGCGCTTCAAATCAAAGAAACGGTGGTATCCAAACGGTAACTCTTTCCGGCGTTCATTGATAATCAGTTCCATCGTTTCTTTGCGTGTCGCCGGCGTATTTAGCATAGCCTCCTCTCCCGCGATACGGGTCTTGCGCAATCGGTTCAACACTTCCATGGCCTTTTCATTATTATCCTCCCGGGCGTAACACTCGGCCAACATCAGATACGTTTCCGGTGTTTTCATACCGACGGTCGGATAGAAAAATTTGGTGTACGGCACATCATAATAAGCCGTACCAGCAGCCGCATCCTGCAAGCTATTGTTCGTCGTATTAAAAAATAAGGTGAAGCGCTTGTCATCAGCTGTTTGGTACATCTCGACGAGTTCCGGGCTAATAATGTACTGCCACGCCCAGTTCATCTCATTATAACCGGTCATGTACATATAGCTCAACACCTCTGGGTTGGCTGAAGCGGGAACATCCATCGCAGATGGTCCGCCAAGTGCTGCATATGCCACGAGGTCAAATAAAGCATCGTTATACGTCAAGGCCTTCTCAGCGGCTGCCTTTGCTTCGGCGATTTCGCGCTTAAAGAGGTGTACTTTTGCCTTAAAGGCCCAAGCAAATGCCAATGATGGGTGATACACATTCCCCGGTGTTTCCTGCAGGTACGGAAGCGCCTCGTCGATGTCTTTCTGTATAAAATCATAGACCTGCTGTACAGTCGATTTTGTCGGTACGGCTTCCAAATTGAATTCATCCATAATACATATCCCGCCATCGGTTGCCGCGGTGTTGGGATCGTAGGCCTTCGCATACACATTCACCAATAAAAAATGGTCGTGAGCTCGAAAAATCTTCGCTTCGGCCTTTGCCAGCCGTTTTAAGTCTGCATCGCCGGTACTACCGTCAACCAGGGAAATAATCGTGTTCCATTGGCCGATATATTTGTATGTCTGGTTGTACATCGACGAACTGTTTATCCGGCTTATCCTGTCCTCGTTCTCCTGAAACAGGAAGTTAATCGTATTAATATTAGGAGCGGCCCCGATAACAAAGGATTCGCGCATCCATTGGTCGTCTACCAAATATTGAAAATTATTAACGGGGTAGCCGCGACCAGGTACAGAAACCAATTCGTAGTAATCCTGTGTGGTACTGATCAATTGCGCTCCAGTTGGCACCAAGTCCAGATACTTATCACAAGCCGTAAAACTAAAAATGCAAAAGAAAAGTAAAGCTGTTTTAATTAATTTCATATCGTGAATAGATTAAAAGTTGACGGATAAGCCGAATAAGAATGATTTCGGCGCAGGCAAGGTGCGTGTACCACTATTTAGCGAATAGAATTCGGGGTCAATGTCGTTTCCAACAGCACTCCAATACCAGAGATTGTTGATCTGGGCAGTCAGCTTTGCGCCGACCAGTCCAGCTCTTCGTGTCCAATGCGCCGGCAGGCTATATCCTAGTGCTATGTTTCGCAGCTTAACATAATCGGCATCCCGCACATGAATATCGGCGTTCCGCCACATCGACGATGAGTTTCTCGCATACGACAATCGATCTTCCGGATAGTCTACCAACAGTCTCGGAAAATCCGCTGTCGTGCCGTCCGTCCAACGATTTACTAAATTCTCATGCAACAATTCGTCACTTCCGATGTCAATCACGTCCAAACGCAACTTATTACCACCGGAGAACACAAACATGGTCGAGAGGTCAAACGACTTGTAACGGATACGCTGTGTAAAAGATCCATTATACTTCGGTATCAGGGACCCCATATTGACCAGCGCATCAGGATTGGTGATCGACTGCGCAGTCAAAGGCACCCCATCATCGTCAAATGCCACGTTCACCTCCCCGTTCTCGTTATAAAAATATGGGTAACCTTCTGTCATTCCTGCGTAGCGGTACGCCATCAGTGAGTTAAACGGCTCGTCTTCAAAGAAATAGTTAGACGGAGCAGACACATAAGATCCTGCCGTAGAAGCTGGTGTATTGACCTTCTCTACCCGGTTGGTATTATGTGCAAAGACAAAGCTCGAAGCAACACGCCAGTCTTCGTTCTGAAACCAAACACCGTTTATATTAAATTCAATCCCCTTATTGCGCAATGCGCCAGCATTCAGTACCCGTGAGGTTGCTCCTACCGTCGCATCCAAGATCGTCGAAATAAGCAAATCGCTACTATACCTGTTGTAGTAATCAATGCTACCACTCAGGCGGTTATCTAGTACCGCGTAGTCCACACCCATATTCCAAGTCGCCGTTTTTTCCCAGCGTAGGCGTGGGTTAGGAAGCGAATTTATCTCCAAGTAGTCGATATCGGTATATAGCCGATCCGTCCGCCATCTTGCCGTCGAGTAAGGCGAAGATGTCTGATCCACATTTCCGGTAATACCGTACGTCAAACGGGCTTTTAAGCCATTCACCCAGGTCACTTCACGCATGAATGCTTCATTACTGATATTCCATCCCGCACCTAGTGACCACAAAGGGCGATACTTGTATTTTGGATCCACACCAAATAAATCCGCTTGGTCTACCCGGACACTACCGGTCAGGTTATAACGGCTATCGTAAGTATAGCCTCCATTGGCAAAAGCCGATACATAGCGGTGCAATGTTTCTTGCTGTGCAGCAAATGCCGGATTACTCATCCGCATACGACCACCATACAAAAAGCTGTCGAAACCGGTTTCAATGGCGTCCAGCCAGTTGATATTGATAGAAGCCAACGTTGTCGTATTGTAACCGTATAGCAGTTGCTGTATATCCACCGGGTTGTTCGTTTGCCGCATTTCAAAACCAGCCAAAGCCGCTACTTGATGCTGCCCCCTAGAACCAAAACCGTTGTCATAGTTAAGCTGTTGACGAAAATTGTAATTATATCGTTTATTGTTTCGTTGATAGAAACGTCCACCTGCCGGGAGGTTCGCCACATAGCGGTCGTTGGCGCTTTGATAACTCAGCAAGCCGTTGTGCGCCATACGCATCATGTAATCCTGTTCGTCATAGTAGTTGTTAGTCTCTGCCTGGTTAAGTTCATACGAAAACTGCACCTGATAAGACAAGCCTTTGTAAAGGTCCGCTTTCCAGTTGGTGAATGAACGTAGGCTAAGGGTTTTGCCATGTGTCATCCCCTGACCCAATGCATCAAGGAGATGAAAGCCTGTAGAACGAAGCGCAGCATTGCCCGCGATTTGCTCGGCTATGGCACCGTTGACCGCACCAGCACCCGCAATACTGCTCCCCAGATCGACATAGGGATGGATAACCGGATTTCCGTTTGTATCCATTATACGCGTATAACGTTCCTGTATCTGCATCGAGTTGTACACATTTTCGGTGGATTGACCGGCGTTGTACGTACCGTTTACCCCTACTGTGGCACGTAACCAGTTAGTTAGGTTAAAGGTAGACTTCATATTGAGGTTGAAGCGCTGGTCTTCGTTGTGCCGTACACGCCCATTGGCCTTGTCGTAGTTAAAGGAAACATAGGTATTGCTGTTTGCCCCAGCTTGGGAGATATTGGCATTATAGCGCTGTCTAGATTCGTTACGCCACACTAAGTCGCGGTATTCTTGATAAAAATCATTTGTCCGCCAGGATGCCAAACGCTCGTCGTACACATCTTGAACAATCTCCCCATTGGCAAGCATGCGGTTAAGATTGAATAATGGCGAATAATACCTGGGTCTACCGCCGAAGCTTCCATAGGCCTTAAACAGCTCCGATTCATCCCCATTTACCCGAGCTAAGTCCCTATTGTACAAATCCATTTCAAAATCAATGAGATCAGATGTACCTGCATACCGCATCCTGTCCAAATCCGGCTTACCCGTGAGAAAGAAATCAGCATTCGCTGTTACCTTCACACCTCGCCCTTTGCCTTGCTTGGTCGTCACAACGATGACACCGTTTGCTGCCCGTGCGCCATAGATAGACGCCGCCGCTGCATCTTTTAATACCGTGATGGATTCCACATCATACGGGTTAACATCCGACAACGTAAACTCCGTTGGCAAATCGTCGATAACGATCAGGGGAGAGGTTCCTATAGACGAAGAATAGGTTGCAATTCCCCGGAGCAACGGTGCGTCCGGCGCTGCTCCATGTGGATTTTTAGTCATCATTAAACCTGGTACCTGCCCTTCCAAAGCCGAAAGCAGATCAACATTAATATGCCTATTCAACTGTTCATTGTCTACGTGGGTATAAGCTGCCGTTGATCGCTCCTTGCTGATTTGCTGGTAGCCCGTAATCATGACCTCGTTCAGCATCGATTCTTTTAAAGACAGCATGATGGTCAATGGCCGCTCGGCCATCGCTGGGGGAATATCCATAAAGCGCAGATCGTAACTGAGGTGGTGGAAATACAGCACAGACTTGTTTGGACGAGTCTCTAGCTGAAATTCGCCACGCTCGTTAGAGATGGTCTGGGACGATAGCCCTTCTGTATGAATCGAAACGCCCGGAATAGCCTTCCCCAGACTATCTATGACCCGGCCACGCACCACATAGCCGTCTTGCCTATCGACGGGTTTAGGAAAGAGAATAATCCGCTTCTCGTCGATACGATAGCCAAACGGCTGATCTTGAAACAATTCAGAAAGGGCATCCGCTAGTAGCACCTCAGACCATTGTCCGCTGATAGGTTTGGCCTGCTTCAATAGGCCTGCATCGAAGATAAATTCATAACCATATTCGTCGGATAGTTCTTGAATAACTTCCCGAACGGAAGCCTGCTGAAACACAAGATTAATGCGCTGTGCCTGCGCAGATAGTTGGTGAAAAAAGCAAGTGATAAAAACCAATAATGCGTATCGGTTATGCCGCAATCCGGCCAGCAGCTTTCTTCGTCTGTTGTGGTTAAACATTGTAGTTAGGATAAGGTTAAAAATTATGATATTACTGTATTCTGATTTGCCCCTGTTCGAAGGTATACGCTACGCCACTCGTCTCATTGAGTAACCGCAGCACTTCTGAAAGCGGCAAATTTTTGTTGATTTTCATATAAATTCGATTGTCTTGTGGCATATGGAGCGTATCCAGACCGGTGCCATACCATTCTGCAATATCTTGCAACACCGCTGCGAGGGATTCATCTTCATACATAAAGTAACGGTCTTTCCAAGCGGTAGCCTGCTGTGTCCGCGTCTTTTCAAGGTGAATGCCATCCGCATTGCTAATCGCCTTTTGACCAGGAACGAGCATCACCCGCTCGGATCTTCCTTTTTGTGATAGGGCTACCTTTCCTCGAACAAGAACGGTTTCTACCGCCATCTCTTCGGGATAGCTTCGCACATTAAACTGTGTTCCCAAAACCTCTATCTGGGTGTTCCCAATATGCACCTTAAATGGGCGCTTTGCATCATGCACAACGTCAAAAAAACCTTCTCCTACCAGTGTTACACGCCGTTCACCTTCATCGAACGGGACACCTAGTGTGAGCGAAGAATGCGCATTTAAGGTAACAATGGACCCATCTTCCAAAATGACTTTAAAGTCAGATTGCTCGGTATATAGTGTCTGCTGCTCAGAAGCCGCAGCTGTGCCTGGGCTTGATAGTAAACGGAAGGTTAGGCTATCGACCCGGCTCAACAGCATATTATCTGCAAGCCAAACCGAATCCTGTTTATCGTTGATGGTTATCTGCTCGCCCTTTGCATTTTTAACAAACAACATAGGGGAAGGAGCGAAGATATCTTCTGCACGGTCTGTGGAGCGCTCCACGAAGAAATAAAAACAGCCTAAAATCACCAGCACACTTGCGGCTACCGCTACCCAGGTTTGCTTTCTCATCGAGCGGACCGGACGACGGAAGGTGTGATCGATCAATTTACGCTGCACGCGTTGCAAACGTTCATCAATATCGACACCAACAGGCAGGTCCGACGAAAAGTCAAAGCCGTCGTCTATCAGTTTTTTGAGATCCTCTTCCGAAGCCTGTTCAAAATAGCGTAACAAGAGATCTAGCTCGACTCGGGTCAACGTTCCTTCTAGGTAACGCCTATAAATTTTGGCTATGTTTTGTGACATACTATTAATATATACACCGCGTTTGTGTAAAAACACTATCCGAACGGCAAAAAAAATAAAGATTTATTAATAATTAGTTTATACAAGATGTATGGCGAGGAGTATCATCAAAAGTTCGTCGTAGTGCTCTTGCACGAAGCGGCGGATCTGCTGGTTGCTCTTAACCATCATATTACTAACCGTAGACACAGAAATCCCTAAACGAGATGCGACCTCTTCGTAGCTTTTCCCTTCGATCTTACACAAGGTAAAAATGGTACGCCGTCTTTCGGTGAGCGTGTCCAAAGCACGAGCCAACAATGCCTCTTGTTTATCGCGTATATCTTCATCTGTCTCGAGGTGATACAGGTCTTCGAAGTGGAGGTATAACTGTTCTTGAATTTTATGGTCTTTTGCGACTTGTCTGTAATAATTGTAGACCGTATTCCTCGCTATCGTATATAACCAAGGGCGGAACGGCCGACTAGCATCTATGCCGCTACGGTTGTCCCAGACTTTCATAAATACGTCCTGTAACAGTTCTTCTGTCGCATCTTCATCCTTCGTCATCTGCTGGATGTGGATAAACAACTTGCGACCATGTTCATTATAAAGTGTATTGAACGCATCTAAGTTACCCTGTTTCAACAAAAGGAGTGTAGCCTGTTCTTCAGAATAATTATACGACTTAGCCATGAATAGGACAGCATCAAAAACGCGCTGAGCGACATTTAAAATCGCAAACTTAGATAAAATGCCTCGCATTCACGAATTTCAATCAGAAAAAAACAAAACGGAATATCGAATACATTGTTCAATTCAGAAGAGAACATAGAGGACATATATAGAGATCATGGAGCTAAAATCAAAACTTGAAAATCCGGTGGACAAATATCCAAGACCACCTTTCAAAAAACAGTCACAACCTTTCCCGGCATTAACCGGAAAAATGGAGCCCATTCCCGATCATGGGGAAAACACCTATCTAGGCTCTGGGCGCTTGGAAAACCGACGGGCATTGATTACCGGTGGCGACTCCGGCATTGGCCGAGCCGCAGCTATTGCATTTGCCAGAGAAGGGGCCGATGTAGCGATCAACTATTTGCCGGCCGAAGAAGAAGATGCAAAGCAGGTCATCGACCTCATTGAAAAAGCCGGACGCAAAGGTTACGCGATCCCCGGCGATATTACCGATCGGAATTTTTGCCAACAGCTCGTAGCGGAAGCAGTCGAGAAATTAGGCGGATTGGATATTCTGGTCAATAACGCCGCTTACCAACAAAGTTACGCATCGATTTTGGATATCCCCGATGAGAGTTTCGACCAAACCATGAAAACAAATGTGTATGCACCGTTTTGGATAACAAAGGCGGCTATTCCGCACATGCCAGCCGGATCGTCCATTATCGTTACCGCTTCGGTGCAGGCATACGATCCGGAGGCGGCCTTGATGGATTATGCCCAAACAAAGGCGACGAATGTCATTTTGGTTAAAGCCCTAGCGCAACAGCTAGGGGAAGCAGGCATCAGAGTAAACGGTGTCGCGCCCGGGCCAGTTTGGACGCCTTTACAAGTATGCAGCAAAGAACCGGAAACCTTAGTTGACTTCGGAGCAGACACAGCTTTGGGCAGAGCCGGGCAACCTGCCGAGCTTGCTTCTATCTATGTACAACTGGCAGACAATAGCGCCAGTTACTCCACCGGGCAGATCTATGGGGCTGCAGGAGGAGGAGGTCAGCCATAAAAACAGAAAGCGCATAACTTGATCATTATGCGCTTCCTTTCTGCCACGTGACAATTGCTTAATCTATAGCAACTTGCTAAAACGAGTAGCGGACACCCAACTGGACTTGAAAAGGATTTCCGCTCGGACTTGCCAAGCCGACATTGTTAACCCTATAATTAAACTCCTTCGCGTCGGCGTTAAAGCCTTCCGCCAGCAGACCATACAACGCTTGGTTTCCCAATGTCTTGGTTACACCCCACTCTTTATCCACCATGTTCAGCAAATTGAAGATTTCTGCAGATACCTCAATACCATGCGTTCTCTGCATCATAAACTTCTTCGCAATACGCAGGTCTACGGTTCCAAAGAAACCGTTAACCCCCGCGTTCCGGTCAGCAATACGTCCAGCGTAATTTACAATGACATCTTTCAGGCTTTGACTGGCTTCGGGGTTATCCAAGATAGCCTGAAGGCCAGTACGGATGTTTTCCGGCGTATTCAGGTTGTTATAGTCGAATATAAAGGCTAAATCGTTCGTCGAGGCCACGAAGTCGCCGTTGGTATTGGCACCAGCGAGAATATTGAAACGCGTTCCGCCCAATCCAGTATACCGCACGCCTATATTTACGCCCCAGAACGTCGGTGCCTTACCATATACGACAACTTTGTGTCTGAATTGGTTGTTCGAATAAGCTAGTGCGCCTAAGTCTCGGGGATCGTCAACTACAGGTTGCGAAAGTGTTGCGCTATTGGCAACATTACCATTGAACGACGTATTATCCTTGGTGTCGTTCCATGTATAGCTTGCGTTGATCACGCCGTCGCGGAAATATTTGTACGTTCCGTCGATCACCACCGCAAATTGGTTGATTTTTCCGATGCTCGTCAATTCTAGCACACGGCCTAGCTTATCCGAAATACGTCCCTGCTGCCAATCGGGCGTTCCATTGGCCGCGATAGATTCTGCCGGGACAAATACACCACGGTTACCTTCATTTGCCAACCTAAAAAACGGTTCACTCACCATATTACGGTCCACATAGGTATAATTATTCCGTCCTAATGTCATGAAACCGGTAGCCGTCATTTTGAAACGATCGGTTATAAAGCGGGTATACGACAGGTTTGCTTTATATACAGTAGGTACATCGGCATCTTTTCCCGTATAGTTAATGGTCGGAATCTGATGTGCGGCTAAAGCGGGGATGGTACTTTGATCCTGCCGATAACGATTAAAATCAATCGGCGGGATGTCACCATCACGCACATCAACCGTAGCAAAGTTAGAGCCATCAAACGTCAGGTTATTGATGATCATGTAGTTGTTAATATCGGAAGCGAAAATCCCGGCACCAAACCGCAAAAAATCGGTTTGATTCTGGTTAATATCCCAACTGAATTGCAAACGGGGCTGTAAAATAAAGGAAGCTAACCTGTTGTCCGTGCGTATCCCTAACTCATCGTATACCAACTGACTGAACGTAGCCTTTGGATAAGCAGCATAGTCCATACGTAAACCAGCGGTCATCTCCAACCCCGCCGCAATGTTTTTCCGCATTTGGGCATACAATCCGAAATTCATGATGGTTCCCTTTACCGCTACGTCGTCTTTTAACGGTACCTCCCGATAATAGCGATAGGGTTTCATGTTTTCAAAATTATCTAAGCCAACAAAATGAAAACGTCCGTTCACCTCAGACCCGTAAATGGAATTGGAAGCTGTGGACATCACGTCAACCCCAAACGTATACTTCGCCCAATCGGTATCAAAATACAAATTGTTTACTAACTGTAATACGTTGTTTTTAAAACTCTCCTGCGCGAACCGATGCCCGCCTAGCTGAATGTTGGTCTGCAAGTCGTCGCCGCCAATCTGAGAAGTAACACGTTCCACGATCGCACGTGGTATATAACCATCGCCAATCTGATCACCCTGCGTACTATTTTGGTAAACATACAAATGTTGCAGTTTTAGCTCGTTCGTAATGCGTGGGGAAATCGAGGTACGCAAAGTGGCCAAAAAACTGTTATCAAAATTCTTATCGTTACCATATGACTCCAGAATATTGATTGACGTATTATCTGCAAGCCCTAAAGGATTATAGTCATAGGTCAGGTTATTGCGGATAGTCAACAAGTTTTTTTCGTTGATCTGCCAATCTAAACGGAGAAAACCAGCGTCGGATGTTCTATTTTTATTAATCGCACCCGTTTGAGGAGCATCAGATACGCCGTATTTGCTACGAGCAATACCCAGATAACGGTCCAATGTGGGTTGGTTGATCCTATAGCGAGCTTCGTTATCTCCACCACGGATATCGGCAATCAGCAAGGATCTATTGTCTTGCTGCCTGTCCCAAACGGCGAAGAAGTGCAATTTATCCTTAATGATAGGGCCTCCTAAAGAGAATCCATATTGATAAGTAGAATAATCTCCAATACGAGGGTTTCCGTTAATATCATATTGACTAGTGAGCCAATCTGTACGTCCAAAGACGAAAGCCGACCCTTCAAATGTATTCGTTCCTGCCTTTGTCGCCGCACTGATGGTTCCTCCGCCACTGCGTCCGTAGGTAACATCGTATTGATTGGTTACCACCTTAAACTCGCGTACGGCCTCCATCGAGATGGAATAAGGTGCGCCACTCCGGCTGGTCGTGGAGCCTGCGGAAGTAGGGTTCTTGGCGTTCATACCGTCAATCGTAAAATTAGTCGAAGAACCCAACTGACCGGAAATACTTCCGCCCCGGGCCAACGGTGACAGGTCTGTAAGCGATGTGAAATTACGCCCGTTTACCGGTAATGATTTGATATCTTGCGACGAGAATGCGGTCGCCGCTCCAAGATAATCCCGCGTATTTTTAAGACCCGAAGCCGTTATTTCTACAGCATCTAAAGCATGTCGGTTAGGTACAATCTGTACGTTGATCTGCGCGACATCGCCTTGATTAAGATGAACGCCCGTAACTGACCCCTCACCTTCCTCGATATGAGTGGCCGTTACCGTGTAAGGCCCGCCTAGCGGAAGCTGCTTGAGGTCATAGTTTCCCCGCTCATTTGTGATGGTAGTGGTTGTGAAGCCGGTTGACTCATTTTTAACACGGACGGTAGCTCCCGAAACGGGTGTCTCTGCTTGCGTCGTTATACCTCCTCTAATGGAAGCCTGTGTTCCTTGTGCATAAGTCTGTACGCCCACCATCATTGTAGCGATAAAGCATACGACATAAAATAAAGCTTGCTGTTTGAAGTTTACAATCATTTCACCGTTTAAATTTGTTAGCGACAAAGCTATTAGCGCACGGTTAACTAACTGATACGGGGATATCAAGATTATGTTAATCGTATCGATGGCGGTTTCCATTCCGAAAATTGCCACCAACCGCTTTTATCGCCCTTGTCATTTCGAAAAGAACAGCTATAAAAGCAAGCCGCGATTCACTGATTAGCTCCAAACAGGCATAAAATAAAAGAACGGCTCCCATCAGGACGAGTGTAACGGGAATCCAGTTATAACTTAAGTGTAAGATATCAACCACGCCAATGCTAACGCTGGTCGCAACAAAGAAAAGCAGCGAGACGTATAAACTCGTCATCGCGCGCTGCAAATGCAACACCCGTTTAGTCGATCGCTTCAGCTGTTTATAGACGGCAAGAATCTCTTCATCGTCGTCTCTTTCCTTTGTTTCTGTATCTGTTAATTGCTTCAGTTCCTTGCCTAACTTCCGAGTGCGTTCGATTTCACGGCTCAAACGCTGTGAGGTTGAGAGAATCAACGAGCCGTTTGCCATGATGAGCACCACGGGTGTAATCATGGAAGAAAGAACAGTAAGTACTTGTGCAAAATTCTCCATTGTTACCGCGTTCATGTGACCGGAAAGGCGATTGTCGTGCTGTGATCCCGTCCACCGTGGGCCGTATCCAGCCGACTGAACTGTACCACTACAGGCCGGTCAGATTGTAACAGTGCAGCAAATTCTTTCGCCAATAAAATAGCCTCTGGATCTATCAAATCATTGAATCGGATCGTACGGATCCGTTTAGCATCCACGGTAATGCGATAGGGTCCAACGGGTTCCCTATCGGTATAGTAGATCGAGATTTCAATGGCAGCGACCGATTCACCCGTATTCAATATACTGATTTCATCCCGACTGGTATGCGCAGGCTCTTCGCCGGTACTTTCGGCCGGAATACAACAGCCTGGCAGGGCCCAAATCTTATGTCCTATGCTCGAGTGTTTCATCATCACACTATTAAAATACGTTTCAAGTAAGGAGTTAACAGGGTATTGTTCGGATCAAACGCCTCACGGACACGCTGAAAAGTGTCCCATTCCGGATAACATCGTTTCAATTCCTTAGCAGTCATACTGTGCATCTTTCCCCAATGTGGCCTGCTATCATACGCTTGAAAGATCTGTTCGATATCCTTGAAATATGCCTCGTAAGGCAGACATGCGTTCTGGTGGATCGTTATGGCCACAGTCGGACGCCCATATGCGTTACTCAGATAATTATCATCTGCAGCTACTGGTCTAAAAAGTACTCGCCAACCGACCTCCTTCCGATGTTTTTTTAAAATGCGTTCCCTGATTTCCATAAAGCAATCTGTAGCCTGCTCGATCGCGAGCGAGTATTCCAGTTCTACATAGCGAAGTTCGTGAGGAGTCGGCAGCAAATCCTGGCTCCATCCAATTTCTTCCTTATCGAGGCGTGCATAGGGAAGTTCTTGTGTACCCATACCCAACTCATTCCAAAGACGGAGGCTGACTTCGTCACGTCGCGGATACCAGTAAAATCCAAAGTTCCGGTTTTCTTCCATCAGCTCGGGTAAATGCTTCAGACAATCCTCCACCGAAGTACAATAATGCTGACGTTTTAAGCGGAAAGCAGGGAGTACCTTCAGGGTGATTTGTGTAAATATACCCAACGCCCCTAGCGACACCCGTAATGCCCGCATGATATCGGAATGATCGTTTTGATTATACATTTCGCATTTACCGGCCCCGGTAATCAGTTTTATCGATGTTACCGGTCCTGAAAGATTAGTAAGCGCCTTCCCTGCTCCATGGGTTCCAGTACTGATCGCGCCTGCTAACGACTGCTGGTCGATGTGACCCGTGTTTTCCATAGCCAGATGATGTTTGAATAGCGCTTTTCCTACCTCTTCGACCGTCATTCCGGCACCGACAGTAGCTTCCAAGCGTTTATCATCCACGGCATGAAGCTGATTAAACTTTTCCAGTGATACGAGCATGTCGTCCGTTTCGATTATAGGAGAACAGGAATGACGCGCTCCCACCGACCGTACTATTTTTCCTTTCTGATTCGCTGTTTTTAGCAGGCTTATCAGCTCCCGTTCGCCGTCGGCTACATGGTATTTGGCAGGCGTAAACCGAAGATTTCCCGCCCAATTATGTTGCTCGGACTTATTGCTATTATTACCGAAAATTGCCATATATAAAGTAACAACAGGATATGGCTTTTGGTTTTACGTTGTCCGTGACACTTAATACCCCGGGTTCTGGTACATTTTCTCGGGGTTTAATTTATGCTCGTCAAACGGAATCGGAAAATAGCGATCCTTCGTAGAAATATTAGACAACTTTGCATTACCATAATCAGCTTGATCTTTCTGATTAAAATAGGCTACCAGTTCTTCGGCAGCATAGTTTCGGACTAAATCAAACCAGCGGTGGTTCTCGAAGGCCAGCTCCACGCGTCTTTCGTGCAGGATGGCATCTTTTAGCGTGGGGTATTTTTCTTTATAGCCCGCGTCCTGCATTGCGACGGCATAGCCCGGTAAACCTGCCCGTTGCCGCACTTCATCCAGCAAGGCAATAGCTTCCGTCTGTTTTCCTAGATGTAGTTTTGTTTCCGCCAATAACAACATCACATCAGCATAACGAATAAGAATCCAATCGTTTCCGCCCCAACCTGCTGTACCGGCTGCTTGGCTAACATCTCTAAATTTGGTCACAAACCAGTCGTTTACCTGAGGGCTTGCCGCAAACTTAATTGAAAAGTCTTTTCGTTTATCGTTTGCTTCAAAATCCTTCACCAAGTCCAACTTCACGACCTGTCCTGCTCCGGTAGATTCATATTGTGAGTTGATCGTTTCCCCTCTCGCCTGGTAATTTCGGGCAATGCCGGAACTAAACCGGTTATTACCCTGGAGATATTGCACCTGGAATACAAGTTCTTCACAGGTATTCTTTTTAGCTACATCAAATACATCCTCATACGGAATCTCCGTCAGTTTTCCGAAGTTCCGCATACCATAGGACGCTTCAAGATGTTGTTCGGCTTTTATGAAATTTTCTTGTTTATTGTCTGTTGCAGTAGCGCCCATGGTGAGATAAACCTGTCCTAGGAGCGCATTGATGGCGGCCTTGGATGCACGCCCAACCTCATATTCATGCTGCGTATCTGGGATATTACTTTCAAGTGCTTCGGTGAGGTCGGTTACAATTTGCTGATAGACCACGGCCTCTTTCTGCCGATAGCCAATGGCATCTGCCTGTGCCTTATCCTTGATCTCTTCGATGGATAATGGAATATCACCGAACTTTCGTACCATGTGGAAATAGAGTAAAGCCCGTACGAACTTCGCTTCCGCTTTGTAACGATTCTTGAGTTCTTCGCCCGTGAAAGCTACCTGGTCGATATGTGTTAAAACTACATTACACCGTGCAATAGCATTGTACATGTCAGACCAATGGGACTTTAAATACGTATTCCCGGCTAGAATAGCGAAGTCGTTGAACTGGAAGGGTTCGCCCGCCGCCGACTGATTATCATTACGCCCGGTATTATCCGATCGCTCCTCATTGAACAGCGTACTACCTTCACCAACTGTATTCCCAGAACGGAGCCCTTGATAAAGTCCATTGATCGCCAACAGCACATCGTTCTCCGTTTCAAAATAGTTCTCGATGGCTACCCCATTAGGGTCTTCCTGATTCAGGAAATCTTTATCACAAGCAGTAAGCGCGAACAAAACAAACGGTAATAAATATCTTTTTTTCATTAGTATCAGTTTTAGAAAGTTACTTTTAGTCCCAGATTATATGATCTCACCAACGGATACAGCCCGTAATCTACCCCTGGCGTCAAATTGCCTCGTTGATCGTAATCTGGTTCAGGGTTATATCCTTTGTATTTGGTTATCGTGAAAGGATTGTCCACGCTCGCATAGATGCGTACACCGGCCAATGTCCACTTCTGCGCAATATCGGCCGGCAGCGAATATCCAAGCAAGATGTTAGTCATCCGTAGGTAGGATCCGTCTTGCAGGTAAAACGTCGATAACCGGGTGCTGTTACTTTGTGTACCTCCACGTGATGCGCGGTACACTTTACCATTGCCTGGATCCTGGGGAGACCGATACCGTTGGGCAACATCGGCATATTGATTCCCCGAACCTTCCATATTATAGAGGTAATAGTCATACCCATCAAGCACCTGATTGCCCTGCGAGCCGTTGAACGACGCACGGATGTCAAAATGCTTATAGCGCGCATCAAAAGCGAATCCATACGTAAAGTCCGGATGCGGATTACCAATGATCCGCTTATCCTCATCATTGACGATACCATTGCCATCAACATCTTCAAAATATAGATCGCCCGGTTGCAACGGTGTAGAGGACGCCGCCGATGGAGCTACCGTTTGGTAATTTTCCTCATTGGCTATGCCTAACACTTTAAATCCGTAGAACATTCCGATAGGGCTACCTTCTTGCGTGATATGGGTAAGATAGGAGCGTTCCGCGCCGTTTGTTATAATCGTCGAAGCGCCTCCCAGGTCCAGTACCTTATTCCGGTTCACATTGATATTTCCACTGAATCCCAGACTGAAATTTGCCTTTCTGATAAGCGCCGCGTCGACCTGTATATCAAAACCTCTGTTTTCCACTTTACTATTGGGCAGATTGGTCAAAATCGTTGTCGCGCCAGACACTGCCGTTATAGGCTGATTGAACAGGAGATTGGATGAGCGACTCAGGTAAAAATTAGTGATTACGTTCAGTCTATTGTTCAGTATGCCTACATCCAGTCCCAGGTTGGTCTGTGCTGTGGTTTCCCAACTTAGATTTGGATCCCGAAGGTCGTCAGGCCAGTAACCGGTGGCTACTTTATCGCCGATGATGACTCCACCCGGTGTATTGTACGCCGTGATGGCGCGATAATCGCCAATATTATTGTTACCACTCTTACCCCAACTTCCCCGCAATTTTAAACTAGATCCAGTTCCCAACCAGGAGTTATAAAAATCCTCATTGGAAATTGTCCATCCCGCGGATACCGAAGGGAATGAACCCCATTTACTGTTTGGTCCAAATCGAGAGGATCCATCCCGTCGAAAGCTTGCGGAAATAAAGTATCTGGAATCGTACGCGTAGTTCACACGCCCAAAATAAGACTGCATCGTCGTTCTCGTTTTATAGGTATCATTCGGCAACAACTCAAAAAATGAGGGGTCTGCTCCTTTATGTGTTATCTCAGGCACCGCATCACTTTCAAACCCTCTTGCACGCACCCCGACATAGTCCAGATCCGTTTGCTGTGCGGAGTAACCCAACAAGCCCATCACTTCGTGTTTATCCGCAAAGGTTTTGCTATAGTTCAGTGTCGTCTCCAATAACTTGTCCAACGAACTATTGGTCAACGCGTCTGCATACGCCGCGGTTTTCGCCTGATCTGAATAAGGTCTATAGTTTCCGTTCGAGATGCTAACGGGACGATAATAGTCGTACTTTTCTTCGTGCGTGGACAAACCGCCATTCACTTTAAAATGTAAACCTTCCATCATCCTGAAATCGGCGAATGCGTTGTACAACCCCTTTTTTTGTTTGCGGTTGTTTCTTATTTTCGTGACGTAAGCTAAAGGGTTCTCCGGGTTTTGGATCCCATAATTATTAGCACTGAAGCCTGCCATAAGATATTGCGCGTAAGAGCCATCTTCATTATAAGCAGGCAACGTTGGCAAGTAGATTAACGCTGCCATCGATGGGCTCCGATCATAGCGTCCGGTCGTCACTTCGTTATTATCGTTGTAGGTATACGAAACATTCGCGCCAAAGGTGAGCCAATCCTTCACTTTCGTATCTACATTTGTACGGAAATTGAATACCTGCTGGCCCGTTCCGAGCATAATTCCATCCTGGTTTTGGTACGATCCGCTCACAAAATATCGGTTCTTTTCATTGCCACCCGATACGGAGACATTATGGCGTTGAAAGGGGGCATTGCGATAAAGTTCGTCCTGCCAGTCGGTATTGTATTTTGCTGGCTTTGCCGTTCCAGTAGCGAAATCGTAGTAGTCCTCGGGTATGGAGACTGATCCCGCATTGCCCACATTAGCGACGCGCTGCGCGTTGGTGTCAAAACGCCGTGCATCTGTCCATTCCATACCTCTGCTCATCAATAGATCTTTATACGAATTATTGCGGCCATCGATAATCAGGTCGATAAATTCGTCAGCATCCAATAGATCGATTTTTTTGGAGAGCTGACCGAAGCCCGCTAATACTTCGTAATCAACATTATTTTTCCCCTGTTTGCCTCTTTTGGTGGTAATCAAGACTACTCCGCCCGCCGCTCTCGATCCGTAGATGGCTGCGGAAGCAGCGTCTTTCAATACATCGATGGATTCAATATCATTTGGGTTTATATTTAGATTATTCCCCGCGGGATAGCCGTCTATAACGTAAAGTGGATCCGAACTGGCATTTACAGACCCTATACCACGTACCCGAATCTTGGTGCCGTCGTACGGAGCTCCACTAGTCTGCGAAACTTGCACACCGGCTAGCTTGCCCACTAAAGCTTGCGAAAGTTTTGGGGCGGTCAAATTAAGCTCTTCTGCTTTTACATTTGAAATAGCCCCGGTCAAATCGGATTTTCGAACGGTTTGATAACCAATGGAGACGGTCACCTCTTCCAAGGTATTCTCCTGACTATGCAACTGGAAAAGGTTACCTGAGGGCTGCTGTATCGGTTGCACCAGTGTCTGGTAACCGACAAAACTTACCTGAAGGTCATCGCCAACCGTACCTGCAATGGCAAAAATACCGCTGTCATCCGAACGTACGACAGTTTGTGTCGATAGATTGGTAATAGATGCGCCAACAACCGATTCGCCGGCCTGATTGATGACCTGCCCGGTGATCGTACCTTGCTGCTGCAACCTACTGCTTATCGATTGATGAGCGATATTTGCCTTTGTTAAAATTGGAGAGAGGAAAACTGCACATAAAACCAATGCTACCTTACTAAAATTGCTTCGCATATCCTTATTTTAATTCCGTAAATTATGGAGGCAATGTTAGGATATACATATTAAGTAAAGATCAACACAATATTATAGTTGCATTATTAACCTTCGAAACAAAAACGTTTTCATAGACTGCCAAGCTGGAATACTAATAGTGCTTAATAAAATATCATACTCGCCATGGCACAGTTCTTGTCACAATGCCGATACGTATTTTAAAAAAAACAGTATCGTTAAAACAAACAACAGTAAATTATGTGTGGAATCGTAGGCTACGTAGGTAGCAAACCTGCTTACCCTGTACTAATCTCAGGGTTAAAGCGCCTGGAATATAGAGGATACGACAGCGCTGGCGTCGCCCTGCTTGTCGATGGAAATCTGCAGGTGTTCAAAAAAGAAGGCAAAGTAGCTGCCTTGGAAGGGGTGGTAGGTGAGCAACAACCACTATCCAAGATTGGTATCGGCCACACCCGCTGGGCTACGCACGGCGAACCCTGCGACCGCAACGCGCACCCCCATCTCTCCAACGACGGCTCCATTGCGATGATCCATAATGGAATTATTGAAAACTACGCCCAGTTAAAGGCAGAGCTAGAAAAGAAAGGTTATACCTTTGCGAGCGATACCGACTCGGAAGTATTGGTTAATTTTATCGCCGATATCCGTATGAACAATAAGTGCTCGTTAGAAGAAGCCGTTCGGATAGCCTTGAAACGCATTACGGGTGCTTATGTGATTCTGCTTCTGGACAACGACATGCCAGACACCATCATAGCTGCCAGGAAAGGATCGCCTTTGGTAATCGGCGTGGGCGAAAATGAGCATTTCTTAGGTTCAGATGCATCCCCTATGCTGGCCTATACAAAAGACGTCGTGTATATAAACGACTACGAAATGGTGATTGTCCGTCCGGACGAACTCATCTTGAAGAATTTAGTTAACGAAAAATTAACGCCGTTCGTGCAACGCTTGGACTTGGATTTAGCCGCGATCGAAAAGAGCGGTTATGAGCACTTTATGCTCAAAGAAATCTTCGAACAGCCGCAGACGATATTCGACTCCTTCCGCGGACGACTAGATGTGGAACAGGCTATGTTGACCCTGAGCGGGTTGGACGCTATAAAAGATAAATTGCTAGCAGCGCGCCGCATTATCATCGTGGCCTGTGGCACCAGCTGGCACGCCGGCCTTTTGGCAGAATACCTGATCGAAGAGCTTTGCCGCGTAAATGTGGAGGTGGAATATGCGTCGGAATTCCGCTACCGAAATCCGATTATCGACGAAAACGATGTCATTATTGCCGTGTCCCAGAGTGGCGAAACCGCCGATACGCTGGTGGCGTTAGAGAATGCAAAAAAACAAGGAGCCACTATTTTCGGTATTGTGAATGTCGTAGGGTCCTCTATCGCACGGATGGCCGATGCAGGGGCCTATACACACGCCGGACCCGAGATTGGTGTCGCGAGTACGAAAGCTTTTACAGCACAACTTGTCGTATTGGAACTTTTCGCGCTGAAGCTTGCGCAGATGAAAGGGACCGCCAGTCCAGAACGTTTGCGTCAACTGATCGCGGCCTTGCACGCCGTTCCAGAACAGGTGCAATGGATATTAGACAACCAATTGGACAATATCAAGCGGATCGCTACCAAATATAAAGATGCACGCGATTTTCTCTTCTTAGGAAGAGGTTATAATTTCCCGATCGCACTCGAGGGAGCCCTAAAACTAAAGGAAATTTCATATATACACGCCGAAGGCTATCCGGCGGCAGAAATGAAACATGGCCCAATCGCGTTGGTAGATGAGCATCTGCCGGTGGTATTCGTGGCTACACAAGACCCATTCTACGAGAAGGTTGTCAGCAATATGCAGGAAATCAAAGCTAGAAAAGGCCGCTTGATCGCCGTTGTATCCGAAGGTGACGAAATGGCAGAGCAGTTGGCCGAGGACGTAATAACAGTGCCAAAATCGGATGAATTGATTTCACCGCTATTGGCTGTCGTTCCTTTGCAGCTACTATCCTATTACGTGGGTATAGAATTACAAGTAGATGTAGATAAGCCACGGAACTTAGCGAAATCTGTAACAGTAGAATAACCTATGGGAAAAATTCAGAAGAGAACAGTATCCGACTTCGGCTACGGCTTCGTGGATGCTCCCTATCTATCAGCAGGAGAATCGGAATATAGCAGGCGCTTTGAACAACAAAAGGATACGATTGCCTATCGCCCTTTAACAGAACAGGAAAAGCAGCTCCTAATTCGCAATGGCAATTATGCTGCGAACTGGGATAACGTTAAGGTGACGGCACATTTCCTCCCGGACATGATCCGAAATTCATCCTTTTCCGGCTTGGTTCGGATTGGCGACATGACACCTTCTGTACTGGAACATAAAGGATTGGAGCTACCAGTGGGCATCTATAACAGCCACATTGTGAGTTGTGATATCGGTCCAGATGCGGCCGTCCACAACGTCAAATACCTGGCACACTTTATATTGGAAAGGGAAGTGATGCTTTCTTCCATTGACGAAATGTTAACCAGCCCTGTAGCGAAGTTTGGAAATGGCATCGTAAAAGAGGGAGAGCAAGAAGAGCAACGTATCGTGCTGGAGCTGTGTAACGAGAATGGTAAACGAGCAGTTACGGCTTTTGAGGGTATGCAAGCATCAGATGCCTATCTCTGGACCCGATACCGCGATGATGATATCCTTCAACGTCGCTTTCAGGAAATCACCGATAAAAAATTTGATCGGCGAAGAGGGTATTACAGCGTCGTCGGTGAGGGTGTAGTCATAAAAAATTCCAAGACCATCAAAGATGTCCACATTGGCGCCTACGCCTACATCAAAGGCATCAATAAACTAAAGAATGTAACGGTAAACTCACGCGCCGATGCCATCACGCAGATTGGCGAGGGCTGTGAACTCGTAAATGGTATTATCGGTTTCGGTTGCCGCGTTTTTTACGGTGTGAAAGCAGTCCGTTTTTTTCTTTCCTCATTTTCGCAATTGAAATACGGCGCACGCTTGATCAACTCCTTCTTGGGCGACAATTCAACAATCTCCTGTTGCGAAGTGCTTAATGCGCTGATCTTCCCTGCGCACGAGCAACATCACAACAACTCCTTCTTATGTGCTGCGTTGGTAAAAGGACAGAGCAACATGGCGGCGGGAGCTACCGTGGGCTCTAACCACAACTCCCGGGGGGCAGACGGCGAGATTATTGCCGAACGCGGATTCTGGCCAGGCTTATGCGTCAGCTTGAAGCATAACTCCCGCTTTGCCGCTTATACGTTACTTGTAAAGGGAGATTTCCTGTATGAGTTGGATATCCGGCTTCCCTTTTCATTGGTCAGTTTAGATCTGAAGAACGACCGTTTAGTGCTGTTACCGGGCTATTGGTTTTTATACAATGCCTATGCACTGATGCGGAATACGGATAAATTTGCCGGCCGAGACAATAGAAAGTTAAAAAACCAGTACTTTGAATACGATATTCTGGCACCAGACACCGTAAACGCGATGTTTGAAGGCCTAGAGATTATCGAATTGGCCGTAGGCAAATCTTTGTCCGGAAAATCAGGCTTAAACGATATGGCGTATCGCGAAATAGGGCAATCCGTCCTGCTTAGCAACCAACCTACTCCGTTGGGCGAAGTACTGATTGAGGGGGTAGAATGCTCAAAACGGGATGTCGTGCTTGCAAAACCTTACGAAGCTTATCAAGTATATAGGCGCATGATTGCCTACTATGCAGGATCGGAGATTATGACTGCGCTCGATCGCGTTTCGATGGGCGAATTCCTATTATTGCTTGACACCCTCGGGGATACAGGTCGTGCCACATTCGATAATGTCGGCGGACAGCTGGTGGACGTGGAGGAACTCCAAGGGGTATTGGAACGCCTGAAAACAGGCGAAATAGATTCTTGGGAAGAGATTCATAGTTGGTATCACGAAACCAGCGCTTCTTATCCGATGACACGTCTGCAGCATGCACTGGCATCTTATGCGGAGCTGCAAGGCGGAGCGCCGTGGCAAAATGAGCATGACTTGGAGTGGCTATTGCATTTGCTGCACGATACGCTGGAAACAAAAAAATGGTTATGTACCCAAATTTTTCGGTCCAGGGAAAAGGACTATACTAACCCTTTCCGCAAAATGGTATATGGCAACGACAACGAGATGGATAAGGTCGTCGGTGCACTACACGATAATGCCTTTATCAGAAAGCAGGAACAAGAATGCCAAACGATGGAAACGACGATTAATAACATCATTCTAGAACTAAAAAAAATAAAGAATCATGCTGAATAAGAGACCTACGCTGGTCATCTTAGCGGCTGGTATGGCCAGCCGTTATGGATCGGCTAAACAGGTGGACGGGTTTGGTCCCAACCAAGAGAAAATTATTGATTATTCCATTTACGACGCCATCAAAGCGGGATTCGGAAAAGTCGTTTTTGTAATTCGCGAGGAATTTCTCGACATCATGAAAGAAAACTTCGATGATAAACTACGCGGCAAAATTGACGTCGCCTATGCTTTTCAGGATTTTAACCTGCGCAAGTTCGGGATCGACCTTGATATCGAACGCCAGAAGCCGTGGGGAACGGGACATGCTGTGATGAGCGCCGAGCATGAGATCGATGGGCCGTTTTGTGTAATCAATGCCGATGACTTTTATGGTTATGAAGCATTCGAAAAAATGAGCCAATTTTTGCAGCGCGACGTAGCAGACGATAAAATGGCCATGGTGGGCTTTGAGGTCGGTAAGACGTTGTCTGATTATGGGTATGTTTCCCGTGGCGTATGCGATGTAGATCAGAACGGCTATATGCGCAGCGTGACCGAGCGAACCAATATTTATCGCCGATACACCGACCAAGAGGAGCACATTGTCTTTGAAGAAGGTGGCACGGAACATGAGTTAGCCCCTGACGCACGCGTCTCCATGAATTTCTGGGGTTTTTCCCCGAAGGTACTTGAGGTGGCCCGGGCTCTTTTCCCCGAGTTTGTGGAGAAGCATAAGGAAAATCCAAAAGCTGAATTTTTTATCCCTGATATCCCTGACTACATGGTGAAACAGGGCATGGCAAGCTGCGCAGTTTTACCCACTTCCGCTAAATGGTTCGGTGTGACCTACAAGGAAGATAAAGAGGTGGTAAAAGAGCGTATTGCTTTCTTAGTCGCTAATGGAGCGTACCCACCGGCGGTATGGGAAGCCAAAAAACAGGTGGATGCTGATCTTTATTTGGATTATTGATCTTCGGATCCATCCAGAGCACGTTTAATTTTTATATTCAATTTGTCAAATTCGGCCGATGTAAACACTGTTTTACATCGGCCGAAAAAGGTAAAATGAGTTACTCGGGCTTTGTTTAAGATGTGTCGAGTTGAGCTAATAAAGAAAACCAAAAAGCCAAAGCGGGATTTTACGCGAAGTTCCATATTCCAGATCATCGATGGCAAGATAAGCCTCTGGCTCATCGGCGATCTGTTTGAAAGTCTTATTTTTACCGCCGACTTCAAAGGTATATTTTTGTTCAACCAAAAAGTCACCCATTTTAGGGTAGGACACGCGATAGCCTGCACCACTGAGCTGTGTGTAGAAAAATGTCTCTCTCAAATTGCCCGAATTAGCTTGCCCTTCTGCCAGCGCCATGATTAGGCTATTGTTGTGAAGAAAAACTTTTTCAGGCTTATTCATGAGGCTGATGCCAAAGGAAGAGCTGCGTAAGTTGCGGATCAGCTGCGCCTTTTCAAGAAGTTCCAACATATCCAGCAATCTGTTTCGAGAAGTGGATATTTGTTCAGCCAAACGCGTGATATTCGGTGTAAAGGGAACTGCCGTCGATATGATATAAAGCAATTTTTTCAACTTAGCCAATGTGCTGACTTCCATCGGTCGTGCTTCTGGAAGATCGTAATCAATAATAACGTTGATCAGCTGCTGGATACGCATGAGATATCCGGATTCTCCCTCTTTAAAAAAGGGGTACGCTCCGTATGTCAGATATTCTCGAAAAAATTTTAATGGAGAGGTCACAGATTTTTTGATGTCGTCTACTATAGCTTGATGATTTTCTAACAAATCGTGTAGCTGATATTCCGGAAGGGCGACACCTGTTTTGAGGGCAACAAACTCCCGAAGAGATAGCTCAGGCAAATGATAGCGTAACAGACGTCGGCTAAGGTCCGCATTGGATTGTTGTAAAGCCAATATGGATGAGCCAGACACCACAATGTGGAGTTGTGGTTTGAAGTCATATAAATTCTTCACCTCCGTTTGCCAATCGGCATATTTATGCACCTCATCTAAAAAAAGGTATCTTCCGCCTTCCTGATAAAAGCGTTCCGCAACAGACAGCAGGCTATGTTGCTTGAAATATAGATCATCCAAGGAGAGATATAGTGTCAAATGGAGAGGCAGCGTAGACTTGATATGCTGTAGCATAAGGGTAGATTTGCCCGTACCTCTCGCTCCCTCAATGCATACAGCACGCGCATCCCAATTGATTTTATTGCTCAATCCACGGACAAAACTGATATCAGTCTGTTGCAGTAAATCTCTGTATTTGTTAATTAACGCTTCCATTGTATCGTCAAAGGTACGAAATTAACCTTAAAACGTATCGTGGACGATACGTTTTTATACCGATATCGTATCGTAAGCGATACACCAAGTCTACTTAGTACTCCTGTTGCTTAATACTCCTGCTGAAATCTTCTAAACGATGATCGGAGTCCAAAGGTAAATACCGTCGCGTGATGGTAATCTCCACTCACGGTGTTTTTGTTGCGGCGATCGATTAGCCCTACTTCCCAACGCAGGTTATACTTGGGGTTCATCACATATGAAACACGCAGTTCATTGTAAAACAAGTTATTCTGGCTGCCCTGGCCTATACGGAAACCATCTTCGGTGATTTCCTCTTTAAATAAGTCAATTCCAACATTACGGGTGTCCGTCGGGTCTAGTCCGTAGCGCGCAAACATTGTCTGGCCATATACTTCCCATCGGTTCCAACGGTAAGTAGCCATACCCAGTGCCTCCCGGAAATTGGCTCCTCGAGGATGGGCCAAAGCTTCGCCATTACTCGTATAGTTGATGCGATTATTGGGATGTTGATAAGTGTAAGGAGCTGCCTGGTTGTATTCCGCCGTTACATTCAGGTTTGCAACCCCGAACAAATCGTACGTTTTTCCACCCAGTTGAAAAGCCGTTCGGTGGTTGCTGCTACTTCCGAAACCAAACTTCGAAATATCATCGGCATACAGCTGTCCGTAAAAGATGTATTTCTTCCAGGGCTGGAATTTCGCATTTAGTCCCAATCCGCCATTTGTTTTTCCACCCGTGCGTTGGTTATTCTGTGCCCAGATCAAGGAATGAAACAGCCCGATGGATACCTTGTCACTGGCTAAGTAATCGACATACTGGAAGGCCCCATATTTGATTCCCTCCCCCAATCTCGTCGAAAAGGGATCGTTGACATCTGCCAAGCGGGGATTCCGTAAATCATTCATATATGCCCAAATTGAATGGTACTGCCAGCGGCCGACGGTTCCCGATACGCGTGCATGCGTGAAATTATACGGATTGTCTGAAACTAAGACCGAGCGGTATCCCTCGCCGATATGAAGTTTATCGTAGGCTACGGCCACTTGAACGGCATCCGAGAAATGATAGCTCATATTGGCCGTGGCGTTCATCCAGTCGTATTCGGCCGTACGTAGGTTTTTCGAAAAGCCTTGTCCCGGTAGATTACCGTTCCGCTGCGCGGTGCTATCGATAAAACTGGCAAAGCGCCCTTGGTTTTCGTAGAAGCTAACGTATAAAGAAAATTTCTTATTCACGGAGAGCCCTGCCTGCGCGCCACGTGTATTTGTCCACAGTGTTTTACTGTTGGTGCCGCGCTCGCCTCCAATGATGAAATCCGGCATAAAATCCAGGTAAAAGGTATGGTCGTCTTTAGCCACCTCAATCAAGTGCTCATTAAACAGCTTGCGGTACCACCAGCTATTAGCGGTATCTGGCTGCGTGATCGCGTGGCGTGTATCGATATTCGCTCCCACAAATGGTTTAACCGCGGTGTGGGTCAAGCTATCTGGGTATACCTGCTGCATATGGCGTTGGTATTGCTCGTATGAATAGGGCTGGTAATGGATTTGGGAGATGGTTTCCTTGGCAAAAAGGAAGGCTAGGATGAAAAACGTTACGCGTAGATATCTCATATTTTTATGCGGTATAGCCCCAAAAGTAATATTTTATTTAACGGTATCCGCTCGTAACTTCAAAAAGTATACCGTTTTGAATAATTTTTAAGAGAAGGGCTATCTCAAACTTTGAATCATATTTAAACTGCTTGTGCAATTTTGTACGCTATAAAATAAATATGCCCCAAACGATACATCTGGGGCATATACTTATTATCACAAAAATTTACTTCAATCTTTCTTCAATCGCACCCGTAATTTCTTCCTTGGATGCATTGTGCAGCACAATCTTTCCATCAGCGTCTAAAAGCGTATAAGAAGGTAATGCGGGTACCATATACATCGTTCCGATGCGAGATGGCATATTTTTTATTGGAAAGTCATCAGCAACTTGGATCCAAGGCATTTTTTCCACCTCAAGGGCTTTGAACCAAGCATCCCAGTTGTTATCATTGGTGACCGCAACAATCTCGAGACCCTTGTCCTGATACTTCGCGTAGACCTCTTTCCAATGCGGAATCGCTTTTCTACAAGGGACGCACCAGCTCGCCCAAAAGTCTAATAAGACGTGTTTACCACGTAAGGACGAAAGAGCAAACTCCGTGCTATCTGGACGTAGTGCAGTAAAATCAGGCGCACTATTACCCGGCATCAATGCTGAGCGCTTTTTGACGTCTTTGTCCAATAATTTATAATGCGCAGACTGTGTAGCCTCTCCTTCGAATGATGCAACTATCGCTTCCATCTGTTGTAAAGGTAGGCTGGTATTAAAGATATAATGATTGTAAAATAGATAGGGACCTACTACCGATTCAGGATGATCATCGACAAATTTGCCAATCCAATCGATCTCCCAAGCTTGCTGTAACTTGCGGATAGAATCTACTTCTGACCGGACTTCGTCCTGTTCTTTCGCTGTGATGCCGGGTTTCTCGTAGCGGGCATGTATTTCCTTCAGAGCCGACTTAAAAGCCACATTTTTCGCATCATTCTGATAGGATAAATACTGATCGTGACTACTTGAACCTATAACTTGTATCGTTTCTATATTTGCGCCTTTAGCACCTCCGTATTCGCTGTAATCGTAATGAGCAGCACCTGTCGTATCAGCTTCTAATGTTAGGTCGCCATTCTCTATAAAAGCCATAAAGCGCCAGTTGCCCGGTGTTACTAAAAAGCTTAACATTTCGGGATGGGCGAGCTTACCGGAGAATGCGAATGTTCCATCCTTTAATTGAACGCTGTCGAGTGTCTCGGACGTACGATCTTCGTCATTATAACGAATCATTTTCAGCATACCTGTCTCCACCCCGGCAATGGACCCCTTGATATGGTATTCGGTTTTCTCTGCTTGTCCACAGCTTGCCATTACAACGATCGCGATGGCTGGGATAATCCCTTTCTTTATACTCTGTAAACTTATCATGGTAATTAAATAAAGGATTAATTAAATAATTCGTCTAATTTTTTGGCTAACATTTCACCCCGAAGATCCTTTGCAATAATTTTTCCACTAGGATCAACCAACAAGGTACTTGGAATCCCCATGATACCATAATACGTGGACACCTCATTTTTGAACCCTTTTAGATCGGAGACCTGGGTCCAAGGCATCTTGTCTTCCTCGATGGCCTTTTTCCAACGATCTGCATTGTCGTCAAGGGAAACACCCAGCACCGTAAAGTTTTTATCTTTATACAGGTTATATTCTTTCAGTACATTGGGATTCTCAGCACGACATGGCCCACACCAGCTCGCCCAGAAATCGACCAGCACATATTTGCCTTTAAAGTCTTCGAAGATTACCGGATTACCGTTTTGGTCGTTCTGTGTAAAATTAAGCATGGGTTCACCAATTGCGCTGCGCTTTAACACATCCAAACGTTTCACGAGGGCTTGGCCAACTTCTGTATTTCTTTTTTCCGCAGATAGAAGATCAAATACCGGTTTGATATCCTCATAAGCCCCCATCATCGCGCGTTCATTTACCAGATCTAAACTAAAATAGCTATTTGGATGTGCCACAATATAGGCACGCGCACGTTCACGCTTTTGACGACGGAGTTCCCCAATTTTCTCTTCGAGTTCCCGCTGCTCCTCTTCCGTCCCTTTGCCCCACTTCTGATAAAGGGGCATCTCTTGATCTGTTAGGTCCTGCAAATTCTTCTCATACGCAACGGCTTCATCTTGCAGTTTCGAACCGGAAACTTTTAGTGCCCACAGCGAATCTGCGGTTCCAGCTATCTTAATTTGCTCATTGCCTGCCGCAAAGAAACTAAAATACCGGCTTGGGAACATCATACCGATCTTTTGCGGCGTCTTCAAATCGGCGGACCATGTAAAATTACCACCTGCTGTTTCAACAGAATCTTGCTTATACTCGCCGTCAACTAATCGCGTAAATACGATTTGTCCATCTTCCAAACCGGTTATATTACCTGTGATTTCCGCCTTTTGTGCCATCACCGCTCCCGATACCGTCATCATGACGGCTAATAATTTAATTTTGTTCATGATATCACGTTTTTTTATTCAGTCTTTACTTATTCAAATATTTCTGCTAATTTCCTATCCAGATCGTCATCTGTACCGCCATCGCTTCCATAGCGACCGATAATTACTCCTTTGGGATCAATTAATATTTTTGTTGGCAATGTAGCTATTCCATATTGTCCGCCAATGTACAACTCGTTCTTCTCCCCACGACGACGCTTTTCCATATCTTGTCCTGATAATACGTGTTTCCATATGCCGATTTGGTCGTCCTCTACGGCTTTCTTCCAGGCTTCTTTTTTTCCGTCATCGGACGCAATCCCGATGATTTCAAAACCTTTGTCTTTATAAGACGCATAAAGATCCAACAGATGAGGATTGCCTTTTCGGCATGGCACGCACCAAGAAGCCCAAAAATCCAATAACACATACTGACCGCGGTAATCGGATAATCGTAGCTGTTCTCCTCGCAACTCTTTGCCGGCAAATTGAGGGGCTTTTGCTCCTACCGATCCCTTGCGCTTTCCAATGAGCTTTTCGGCAATATAGCGCCCGTTTACGCTCATTTTCGCACCCGCCGATAGGGTATTATATGCAGCTTCGGCTTCGGACAATGGAAGATCACTGAGGCGATGCATCAACTGTTGAGCCGCTGTAAAGCCTCCGGGGAAAACCTGAACAATGCTATCCTGTATCGTATTCAGTTGTTTGGAATACGGTGCCATCTTGGCTTGAACCTCATCCAATTTCTTTCTCGCAGCCTCCACCACTGCAGGATCGCTGTTTTCCCGGTTGGACATCAGAATGGATGTGGCTTTTTGGTATTCTTCATATAACGGTCGCATTTTTTTCTGTACGTCTGCCTGCGCGACATTGAGCGCATATTGCTCTTGATTAGCTATCGAGCCTTGCAAGCTCCCCTGATCGAAATGAGCATAATCGATGTTCAGGGTCATTGCCGATGGCTCCAATATGACCGATAGACTTTTATCAGTAAAGTAGGTTAATTCTCTTTCTGTCGTAATGGTTGCAGCGGTCGGATGTGAAATGGAACCTGAGAAATAAAATTTTCCTGATTCTACCTTCGTACTATCCACCGTGGGCTTTTGGTCACTCTCTCGTTCGTAGTGCAAATAGATTGGAATATTCGTTTTCCCATTTAGCCGTCCATCGATCCGAAATGCCTTGGTTTGCGCTTGCGCAAACACTCCATGTATGCAACATATGAACAATGCTGCAAAACCAAAAATTGGAAATACTTTTTTCATGGATTCTTTATTTATTTATCAAAAACTTCTTTCAATTTCGCATCAAGTTCTGCGTCTGACCCTGCACCACTTGCATAACGACCTATGATCGCACCATCCGGATCGATCAGAATCTTTGTAGGCAAGGTATGCACACCATAGTGTTCTGATATATCTTGTGAACGGTCAAAGGTATTTCCAACCCGTTTCAGACCGCGTAACACATGTTTCCAAATACCAATTTGATCTTTCTCAACCGCTTTCTTCCAAGCCACTTCATCACGATCGTCATCGGATACACCTATTATTTCAAAACCATCTGCTTTGTATTTATTGTATAAATCAATCAGGTGCGGATTACCCTTGCGACAAGGCACACACCAGCTCGCCCAGAAATCGACTAGTACGTACTTCCCCTTAAAATCTGCTAGACTTAATGGTTCGCCGTGGATGTCCTCTTTGGCAAAAACGAATGCTTTACTCCCCGGTGATCCGCTACGCATTTTTTGAATTTCATTCCACACATCCTGTCCAAAGCTGCTATTTTGTACGTCTTTGGTAAATGCGTTGTAATACGCTTCGACTTCTTCCAAAGACATACTCGATACTTTGAACCGTAATAAATACGCCGACACGACTGACCCTGGATTTTGACGTATGAACTCCTCATCGATTCTCCCCATACGCTCTTGGTATGGCGAAAACTGCTCCCGGATCGCCGCACTTTCTTCCTTTAGACTATCCGCTTTCGCTTCTAGCGCTTTCAAAGCTTTATTTGCCTCAGCATACGCAGTGCTTGCTTCCGAATAGCGATCCTGTAAAGGTTTCATCTCCTCTATAATCGGTTTCTTTTGCAATTCTAGAGCAGCATATTTCGCATGCTCCTTTGAACCTGTTAAGATACTTTGATCTAGCTGCTCTTTATTCAAGACGAGTTTCATGGATGTCGGCTCCATAATCATCATAAAATAATTACGAGACCTGGAATCCCGGTTACCCACTGTAATGTAACCAAATGTGGAACCTTCAATGACACCTTCGAAACTAAATTTACCTTCGGCTACTGTTACACTGTCCGAAGTCATCTCGCCTTTAGCCGCTTGACCATAAGTTAGACGGATAACTTCTCCGTTAGCCCCGCCAATCTCTCCCTTTAACTGAAATTTCTTTTGCGCAACTACTGTTGGCATAAGGGCAACTATCGCCACGAATACCAATACCATTTTCTTTTTTACTGTATGCATATCGTCTTTTTTATAAGTTATTTAACGCGGATTTGGCACCAAATTCGGATTGTCTGCAATTTCTTCATCTGGAATCTGCATCAATATCCCCGGATCTGTGGGTTGTACCGTCATTTCTCCAGAACGACCAGATACATAATTACGTACCATGGGAAGACCATTTCGGAACTCATCATAGCTTGCGTGGCCTTCGAATGCCAGCTCAATTTTCCGCTGCTTGAGAATCTCTCTGAATAATACCTCTCCTGAAAGTCCGGAGAGAATTTCCAAGCCTGCGCGCTGCCGAATGGTATTGACATCTGCAAGTGCCTCCGCATCGCGCCCTAGCTTCACGAGCGCCTCTGCCCGGTTCAAATACATTTCAGCAAGCCGCAACACGCGGTACGGAGAACGACTGTATATAGCATCGTAGCCAATGTTGTACTTATTGACCGCGATATTATCATCGGGAAATCCGGGCGTCAGATTTTCCACATAGAAAGCCCAGCGCATGTCCTCCTCTTCCATCAGGGAAAGTAAGTATGGTGATGGCCGATACAAGCCCCCGGTGTAGTTTATTTGCGGGGGCATTTTCCAGCGGCTAGCAATCTGTCCATTCATATATTCCCCATTGATGGCGAAAATATCTTCTTTATTCCCAATATTGCCCGTATCGTAATACGTCCGGTATTCTTCACCTTGCAACAGCGTATATCCGCCTTCGCGAATCACCCGATCAGCGTGCGTAAAGGCTTTTTCGTTGGCTTCGCGATTAGGAGCAGTAAACGTACCGCCTCTATACAATTGCACGCGGGAAAGTAGCGCATCGGCTGCACTCCGGCTGGCATAACTGTTCGATTTCTGCTCTTGCAGCAAAGGCATAGCAGCTTCGAGATCTGCAATAACTTGCTGATACACTTCCTCGACGGAGGCGCGCGCCGGAGCAAAGTCCGGGGATAAATCATCCATCAGCACCAACATGACACCTGGCGAAGTATTTGGTTCCTGATAGTAAGGCTTGCCATAGAGCCGTACGAGATTAAAATACACATAGGCTCTCATAAAAAGTGCTTCTCCTTTGGCCTGCAATATGGTTGGATTGGTTTCCTCAGGAGCTATCCTTCCAAGAATTTTATTGATATGCAGCATCACATTGTAAGCATTGCGCCAATAGGTATAACTATCTGAAAGATCCTTATTGGAAGAGTTGATGTAGTCAAATACGTCCGTTAGTCTATTGATCTGCGCATCCAGGGATTTGATCGTGTTGCCCTTTGCTTCTGAAAAGAAAATCTGTTGATCGGTAAAGCCTCCAACATATGAGGCCTCTGGTCCACTAGCTACCAATGCATAAAGTCCCGTAACCGCCTTACTGTACCCCTCGGGCCGGTCGAACTGTGCGTCCTCAAAAATCACATTGTGTGGGCGGAGTTCATCCAACTGCTTGCCACATCCCACAACAAATAAAATAGTTAGGAAAACCGACACCAAGAATATACGTTGCTTATATATTGTCATTTTTTGTATCTTTTTCATGATTGATAATATCGGTTAAAATGTAACTTGAACACCTACCACAAAGCGTCTCGGGTTAGCAAAACCTGTCCCTGCGCCGCCAAAACTTGTATTAACCCCCCCTAATACGGCACCTTCGGGATCAGCGCCCACAAAATCTTTATGCTTGATTACCCATAAGTTGTCGCCGCTGATAAAGATGTCGGCCCTGCTCATTCTGAGTGTCGTCAACGCTGTTTCAGACAAGCTATAGGTCAATCGGGCAGTCCGTAACCGCGCATGGCTGGCGTTACCCCAGATTCTTGACGATCGATATGTCAATGCCTGCCAAGCATTAGGGTCTAGGCTAAATACATCAGGATAATTCGCGTCGGTATCACCCGGCCCCTGCCAGACACGTTGGTTGTCAGCAAACACCACATTATTACGTCCTAACCGCGGAGCAGTAGGCGCCTGAAAATTGTTCACTAAGGCCATCTGTGTGTAATTTCCTACCTGAAACCACCAGTCGGCGCTCAAGGTAAAGTTCTTGTATTGAAAGGTATTGGAAAAGCCTCCAAAAAAACGTGGGGTTGCCTGCCCAACGGTTTGCCAGTTCCGCAAATTGGTTGCAGATCCGATCCCTTCGACAATAATCTCATTACCGTTCTCATCAAAGTTATAGTGCTGCATATTTCCATTTTCGGGATTGATTCCCGCAAAACGGACGGCCTTGATGACGTTAATATCATCACCTATATTTCGATAATACGAGCGCGAATAGGAATCTAATAATGAATCCTGATAAAGTTTGGTAATCTCATTCTTATTATAGCTGAAATTAAAACTCGAATGCCAGTTGAAATTTGTTGTTTTCACATTATGTGTATTGAGCATCACCTCTATACCGCGGTTCACAATCTGACCGACGTTCTGAAATTGACTGAGCGCACCCTGCGCAGAAGGCAAGATCACCTGTTGTAATAAGCCATCACTGCGTTTATGATACACATCGAGAACCAGGTCAATACGGTTATTTAGAAATGTCGCATCCAGTCCAAGATTGGTATTGTGTAAAGTCTCCCAAGAAATTACCGGGTTTTCCAATTGCGAAATCGTTGCTCCAATATTTTCCAATTGTTCATAACGTCGTCCTTCTTGGTAAAATGTCGTATTTAAATAACCATCACCGAGGTCCCGACCAGAAGTACCGTAGGATGCACGAAGCCGCAAGTTATTCACAACACGGACATCCTTAAAAAAGTCCTCTTGGGAAATTAACCAGCCGCCACTGAAGGAAAAGAACGTTCCATACCGACTGTCCCGCCCAAAATTAGTCGTGGCATCGGTACGGACGGATCCGGAAAGCATATAACGTCCGGCATAATTGTAATCCGCTTGTCCAAACACAGAAAAAGTCGCGCGCTCGCGTACATAGCCATCGGGCCTGTATGGCCAACCGTAAGCAAGGCCAATTACGTCTCCAACAGATTGCGCAGCCCCTGCATTACGCTCACCGGGCAAAAGACCATAAAAATCGATGGCCATATTCTCAGTTGTCCGTTTCCCCCATTCCTGTCCAACAAGGGCTGTAAAAGTATGTGCTTCGCCATAGGTCTTTCGAAAATTCAATGTGTTTGACATCAAGTAATCGAAAAATTTAGTCTCGCTAATTTGCAAAGATCCATTGGGCAATATAGGGCTTGTAGGACTAAACAGATAAGGAAAGCCTGCATACTTACCGGTATATGACCGCGGATCCATATAGGAGTTGCCGCTTGTCCCCATATAATTTACCGAATTGGAACTTTGTACACTCAGATAGGGAAGGATGTCATATTTCAAACGCAAACTCGCCAAATGATTTTGAGTTGTATTTAAGTTTGTATTATCGTACGGCGTCTCGGCCAGAAAGTTTTGTGACCAGGTCGTAAAGGGTTCGCCGTAGTTGCTCGATTGTCTCACGGGAAGGCTGTCCCGTAAATTGCCATTGGCATCATACGGATACATAAAAGGTTGGATCATGTATAAGTCAGGAACACCGTTTCGCCGTGACCGACGATCAATAATCGAACTCACGTTAATCGAGGTATGGAATTTCTGCGATACCTGATGGTCGATATTGATCCGTATATTCTTCCGGTCAAAGGTATTATCGTAGAGCGCTCCGTTTTCTTTAAACCAACCCACACCGGCGTAAAAGCTTGTTTTCTCTCCCCCATGTCGTACCCCAACTTCGGTATTGGTAAAATTGCCGTTGCTATAAATCGCATCCTCCCAGTTGAAATTACGGGTACGATCCTCGTCGGTGTATACCCGCCGCTCTCGAATAAAGTCGGCCACGTTGGGATAGGTAACACGTATGGAGGGCGTCTGTTCCCAATACCGAGTCATCTGGGTATCCATAAAGTCAATCAATTCGGTGGTATTCATAAAACGGATATCCCGGACCGGTTGGATTACGCCGGTCTGCACACGTGCTTCGACCATACTCTTACCCAACTGCCCCCGCTTGGTGGTCACGAGAATGACACCTTGCGCTGCGCGCGATCCATAGATCGCCGTCGAAGCGGCATCCCGTAGCACAGATACATCTTCAATATCTGCGGGGTTGACCGCGTCCTGCAAGGACTGGTAGTTGGTGATGACACCATCTACAACAATCAGTGGTCCTAGGTAATTATTGGTTTGAGTAGATTGCGTCGTCATCGAAGATTGGCCGCGCATCACGACCTGACCTCTTTGCCCAGCTTCACCATTACTCTCGGTTATGTACAAACCACTGGTCTTTCCTTTCAACATCGATAGTACGTTAGGCGTACTTACAGTGCTACGGAGTTCTTCGCCACTGACAGATTGAACAGATCCAGTAACTTCGGAAGCTCTACGGGTTTGATAACCGGTGACAACCAGTCTCTCCAGCACATTTATTTCCCTTTGTAGGATAATCGTACCTAAATCGGCGCGACGTGGCATGACCTGTACCTTGTATCCAATCAACCGAAATTCGACCCGTGTCTGGTCGGGAACATTTTCCAATAGAAAATCGCCGTCCTGATTGGTATAGGTCTGCCGGATAATAGGCTTATTGGAATCTAGTGGAATGATATGAACCGACACGCCCGGTATGGCATTCCCCAACGAGTCAACCACCCGACCGCGTACGTTAATCCGCTCTTGCGGCAGGGCTTGCACTACCTTATCGGCACTGCGCTCGGTCGTTGTCCGCCTTACCGTGACGATCGTTTCTTTAGATAGTTCATAACCGAAGTCTTGTTGGTTGAAAATGACTTTCAATGCTTCGGTTAATGAGACCTCATTCAATTGAAGATCCATCTTGCGGCTTTGCCGTTGGTGATCTCCCGTAATCACAAAATCAATGCCCGTCTGCTTACGAATCTCGGTCAATGCTTGAAAAAGCGACAGTTGCTTCCCTCGGATCGATACCTTTTGTGCAACGGCATATCCATAAGCATTGACGACCAGTAAAAGGACGAACATAAATAAGAAATTTTTCTTCATAATGGTTGATTAATAAATATATTTACAATAGAACTAGTAGTTTCTTTCCTGATGGCTCTTCCTCCACACCAAACCGTAAACCGACCGATTGTTCTAAGACGGAAAGGATATCGCTCAGCGGTTTTTTACGTGAAATGACGCCGTAGACCGTATATTGTTTGACTTTTTTGTGTGGAACATCGAGTTCCAGATCATACCAGTCCGCAATACGTTTCAGTACGCCAAATAGCTCGTCACCCTGAAAAATGAAGTTACCATCCACCCAATCGAGCTCTGTTTCTGCACTAAAAGGTTTAATCACATAATCATGCTTTTGCCGCTCGAGAACGAGCTGTTGTCCTGGGCGCAACGGTATCCTACCTTTTACTTGATTAATCTTTAATTCCACACGCCCCTCTTGGAGGCTCGTTTTGATAGGCTCACTTCCGGCATAAGCTTCGACGTTGAACACGGTTCCCAATACAAACACCTCCTGACCTGCTGACTGAACGACGAAGGGTTTGTCATTATCGGTATGCTTGACCGTAAAATGGGCCTCTCCGCTGAGCTGGATATATCGAACACTATCCTGCATCATATTTAGACTATAGCGCAACTCAGAGCGCGCATTTAAAACCACGCGACTACCGTCTGGCAAGACAACCCGAACCACACTACCCAATGGCGACCGCACCACATTGACCCCGAGATGTGCCCTATCGGAAACCACTTTATATTCGATCTCTCCGTTTTGGTTTTTATAAATAGCAATTCCTTCGTCGATTGTACTGTCGCCAGTAGCCATAGTTGCCAAATCCAGCAACTGCCCATCGGAAAGTTGAAGCGTGGCATCTTCATTGGCCGGCAAGATTGTTTCACTAGCGATCGTATTTCGTTTGTTGGAAGCATAGTCTCGCCAGTAAACCGTCATCATAACAATCACTGCGGCAGCAGCGGCGGCAATTATCGGAAACATTCGCCGCATCCAAGGGGCACGAGTTGGCTGGCGGATCCCTGCGCCATGCATGACATTCTCCATCATGATATGGCGTAGCGACTCCCGGTCGATATCTGGAAAATCATCAAAAAAATTAACCTCCGCGTGCTGTTCGTACCAGATGGAAAGCTCCTCTGCTTCCACGTCCGTCAATGTGCCCTCCATAAACCTGTCCATAAGCTGTTGGAGACGGATCTTCATCGCTTTATCGCTCATAACCTTGCTGTAATACGTTAGTCCTTACGTGAATAATTCACCGCTTGTTAATAATAAAGTCGCAATAAATTAACGTAGGTTCTACTCGAATTGTAAATATTTTTTCTACAGATACCTGTAAAGCAAAATAAAGAGCAAGAAATCGCTCTTCATGGCCGATCGTAGTATGCTGATCGCCTTATTCATGTGTTTTTTTACCGTACTAACGGAGATATTCAGCTCTTCGCTGATTTCCGCTTGGGATTTTTCTTCAAATCGACTCAACTCAAATACCTGGCGGCATTTTTCAGGCAATAGAATCAGTAGTTCCCCAAGCTTATCCATTGCATGCTTAGCTTCGATCGCTTCTTCCATGGAATCCGAACACATCGTAGCAGCCTCCTTCAGCGATACCAGCTTATTATCGATTTTTAATCGCTGCCGATAACGATCGATCACTTTGTATTTTAAGGCAACCTGCAGATAGGCGACCAACGAAGACTGGATGACGATCTTATCCCGATTGACGTAGATATCAATAAACAGCTGTTGAACAACATCTTGAGCAGCCACCGGGTCGTCCAATCGACTGTACGCTGTGTTTAGCAACTTCTCCCAATACCTGTTGTAAAGCGCTGCAAATGCGAACTGGTTTCCGTCTCGGATCAAGATCCATAATTCTTCGTCAGAAAAGCTGTGGTAAGTCTTCAAGTTGATCGTGTCTATTGCGCCGGTAAAATAAACAACTTTTTTCGTAGCGAACAAGTTATCTTGAAATGATTTGGCAAAAACATGGCGCTCGTATTACCTGCTTTTCGATTGCGACAGTCCCGATCTGAGCGTGTCTGAAAGATTGATTAATGAGCCGAATAAAACTTGTAATCGGCTCACTTTTTGCTTAAATTTGAGCCGATTAAGAAATATGATTAGCTCATGATGTATAATTGGCAACTACAGGGATGGCCTAACTTTACTTACGACATCGCGGAAATTCAGCCATTTATTCTTGCTTTCGCACAGGAAACGGGAGAAGTCAATGGCCTTATCCAAGGATTACCGGATACGCTCAAGCAAGAAACTCTGCTCCAGCTCATGCTTTCGGAAGCGGTAAAAACCTCCGAAATCGAAGGAGAGTACTTAAGTCGTGAGGACGTGATGTCTTCCATCCGGAATAATCTGGGATTAAACGATACGCCGGTCCGCGTTAAAGATCAGCGGGCATCGGGCGTGGCCCAATTGATGGTGGAAGTAAGACAGAACTTTCAACAGCCGCTGACTCTGGATACGCTCAAAGCTTGGCACCGCTTACTTTTTGCTGCCAATGTAGGGCGTATCAATCCGGGCGAGTGGCGACAGGGCGATACCCCTATGCAAATTGTTTCTGGAGCCTACGGTCGGGAAATCGTCCATTACGAAGCACCGCCATCGACACGGGTACCGGAGGAAATGGAACGCTTTGTCGGATGGTACAATTCAGCAAACTTCACACTAAAAGGGCAAGTGCCCGAGGCCATACTGAAGTCGACAATCGCACACCTGTATTTCGAATCGATCCATCCCTTTGAAGACGGCAACGGTCGCATCGGACGGGCGATAGCGGAGAATGCACTATCACAATCGCTTGGACGCCCCATTATGCTGAGCCTATCTAAAACCATCGAGGCGAATAAAAAAGCTTATTACGATGCGTTGAAGGAAGCGCAGCGTGCGTTGGACATCACTGCATGGATGGTTTATTTTGCAAGCGTGATCCTGGATGCGCAGCGGGCTGCCAAAGCCATGGTACTGTTTACGTTGAAGAAAGCGCAATTTTATGATCGGTATAAAACCCGGCTTGACGAGCGGCAATGGAAGGCGATCAATAAAATGCTGGACAAGGGAGCCGAGGGTTTCGATGGAGGGATGACGGCCAAGAAGTACATGGGCATTACCAAGGTCTCAAAAGCCACCGCTACGCGCGATTTACAGCAATTGCATGAAATGGGGGTATTGGTTCAGGAGGGAGCTGGGCGTTCTGTTCGGTATCAATTGAACCTACCATAGTTGTCTGCTTAATGAACCTTTTCCTTGACCATCGGTACACTTATCTCTACCCTCTGCCGTAAACCCTTCGAGCGATTATGGCTGCGATAATGCTTAACCCACCCAGTCCCCAAATCCACCATGGGGTGCTGTACCGGGTTCGCGACTCATGCTCCTGTGTCTGCGTGGCTATCTCCGTCCGCTGCTTTTCCAGAGAGTCAACCTCGACCTGCACTTGTTGCAGGCCGATTCGACTTTCACTGACATGGAGACGCCCGCCGTTGCTGATCAATCCATATTCGGGATGGAAATACAGCACACTGTCTGTAGCAAAATACCAGGCGCGGTTTTGACTGTCTTTTTCGGTAAGCCGGAAACCGTAACTGATATCACTGCTTGCCTCCAAGAACTGAACCGCGCTACGCTCCTGACGAGTCTTTTCCCGATAGGAACGGCAGGAGAACATAGCTGTTATAATGAATAAAATGAGTATATGTTTCATGGTGAAGAAGAATTAATCATGCGTTATCCAATTCGCCAGCGCGTAAACCGTTGCCAAATGCCTCCTTTTTGACAGCACCTTGTTCTCTACATTGCCTTCTATTGTAAGCAGGTATTTCCCCGCTATGCCTCGCACCAGCCCTACATGATTGATCCGGTTCGCGCTGTGGCTGTAGATACCGAAAACGTCTGCAGGTTTTATCATTATCTTGGAATGCGCGCAAGCATTGCTCCTACAATATGTCCGCGCATTGGGAAACAGTGCTGGACTCCAGGGATTACAGGGTTCGGTTAAGCCTGCCTGCCCGTAGCACCAAGAAATAAAGGCGGCACACCACGCATGTCCCTTGCTCAAGCCCGTGTAGGCGAGGTACGCTTCCACGCGTTCTCCATCGTTATTGCCGGTGGCTTCCCGAACGCCGATCTCGGCTGCAGCGATTTCGACTATCCGGACGCGTATCACATTATCACCATTTCCCTGATGCAAAGAAGTTTGCGCACTTATAGTATGATCGACAGCATCCAGATTGCTGCATACAGCAGTAAAAAGAATACCGAGAAATAAAGAATACATTGTTGCCATGATGTTAATTGTTGGGTGTGATAGATTAGATTCTTACGAAAGAATTTGAATGGCTGCCATAATATTTCCTGTAGCCAAAGGCTGCAAAACACCGCAGCGACTCCGCCAAGCAGGCCGAGTAACAACACCGACAGGATGCCGATGTCCAGTACCGCTGCTGTTGGATCGATGAACTGAAATATCGTGCCTGCCAGTAGGAAGGTGCCCAGCAGGAAAAGCAATGCCAATGCGACCTTATGTTTTCCGGAGAGTTCCATGGCCATATCCTTGATAAGCCATGGTGTTTTTGTTTGTAGTGTATTCATTTTTTCCATTTGTTATGCAAAATAGAACAAGGGCACTCACGCGGAGTGCCCATTGTCATTACGAAATCGTGATCTCGCCAAGATAAAAACTACTAGAGGTCTTCACGCCGTCACGGTGTCCGGTGAATACCCAACCAACGATACGGTCCCCTTCATAAACATCCGGTAATGTAAATCCTAGACTACCATCCGCTCGTGTTCCCTCTTCGAGGATGCTGAAGAACGAACGTTCGATGTTGTAAAACAGTAAAATCACCGAATCATCTGGAAACGCATTGAATTTGTTGATCTCGGGCAACCAGCTCACCTCGATGTTTTTCGGTGCAATTTCCTCCCAAGCTACGCCCATCAAATTTGACAGACCACCTCGAGCGATCACCACACCTTCGTAATCTATCTCGTATTCAGGGTGCTCGCCGCTGATACCATGATTAATCAGATGTTGAAGCGCCCTGTTATACCCCGTTGATTTACCCTGCTGTTTATCCGAAAAACCCAGTTTCAATAAATCATTGATCGGAGAAAGAAACGAAACTGCCAGCCCAAATCTTGCCCGTTGCGCCAATTGATCTGGTGTCGCCGGTTTCTTACTAGGTTTTGGCAGGGAGCGGACATAATCTACTTGCCGCCAATTGCTGCCCACCACATTTCCAACTTTTCCGGAGTACGCTCCGTGAATCCCTTTTAAAAACTTTGCCATTTTCTTATGTTATTAAATTTATTAAACCATCAGCCGGCATGCTCGGCTATCCATTCTGTGATATCGAGAGCTAAAGTAAAGTGGTTTCGATGGTCAAAAAATTAAAGGGATAATTCGGGACAATTCGGGATATTATGGGATAGCTGTTCGAGAAATATTCGGCAGCGGTATGGCTTTCGTTCGGGAGCGTTCCGGACCATGTAGGGGATTTCTTCGAGTGGGCTTCGGATAGTGTTCGAGTGGTGTTCGGGTGGTGTTCGGCACGCACCCGAACACCACCCGAACGAAAAGCGAACCAGTCCCGAAGCAATCCCGAAGCAGTCCCGAAGGCCGCTCGAACAGCTCCCGAAGGTTACCCGAACAACGCCCGAAGAAAATTGGCTAATCCAACCCGCCTCGAGATCTATACCGACGTTTTTCCAAAAGGTCCATAATTACCTGTTTTTGGAAATAATGTCGTCCATGTATCCGTGTAGGATTTAGCCATCCCGAGGCAATCCAACGATAGTAGGTGCTGTGGCCAATTTTAAACAAAGCCTGAACGTCTTTTGCCGATAAGAGTTGCGTGTCCACTTCTGCAGATGCTCGCTTACGCAATAGCGTCCGGATCTCTTTATATACAGCTTTTCTGGCCAGCAATATTTTCGCCGTCGTTCTAGCCCGCCATTTCATATATTCTTTACTATTTTTCCTTTTCTCTTTCATGTTTGTCCCGTTTAGTCTTCTAATAAATTGCTATTCACAAACGCATAAAAATCAGTATAGCGAGCTTTACCTCCAGCAGGCAAAGTCTTATCCGTAACGGTCAATAGTACCTGCTTTTCACGATAACCTGCGTAGAAATTTACGTTGAAAGCGATATTTTGGTAACATTGCTTAAACCATTTCCGAGGCAATTTGCTCACAACAGCCTTAAACGACACGGCACTCTCCAGTTTCTGCCCATCGACTAAGTGGATGATAACCTTTCCTCCCTCGGAAGCTACATACACAAGCTCCTTTAGCCGCACCATTTGGCGTCCAGCCCGCACGGGGCCTTTGATCTGAAAATATTGCTCATAAGCCTCCAGACTGTCATCGTCGACCGAAGTCGTGGCGCGAAGGTCTTTATGCATCCGACGTAATGCTGCCATTAGACGGTTTTCACTAACAGGCTTCAGAAGAACGTCCACCATGTCGCGTTCGTAACCCTGGTCTTCATATTGTTGGTGCCCTGTGTAGAGAATTGTAGGTATTTTCGGGTCGGGTAACGTTCTCAGGAACCGAAATGCGTCTGTGTGTTTCAACTCGACATCGAGGATAATAAAATCCACAGGATTCACTTGGATAAAGCCCCGTGCGAGTTTTTCGTCTGTAAAAGTTGCTACGATTTCCACGTAGTCGATTTCTTTAGTCAGGTCTAGAATGTGGTCAATGGCTAACTGTTGGTCGTCAATAACAATTGCTGTCAATGTTCTCATGGTTGTAGATGTTTCAAGTGTTTAAATTTGATTAAGATAATAACGTGGTAATACTCTTCTGTATCTTTAATAGTTATGGACGCTTGGGAACCGTACAAAATTTCCAAGCGCCGCTTAAGGTTTTTTAGCCCGTATCCGTGGCGAATGATATTTTTGTCAACGCGTGCTTTTCTGTTCTCCACCACGATCCTGTAACCCGTCCGTTGGGTACGAACCTGGACATGGATCGGAAAATCGGGATGGTGTACCTCACCGTGTTTGAATGCGTTTTCGACCAGTGTCAACAAGGTCGTCGGCGCCACGGAGAATCCCAGCAGATTGCCGGTTATATCGAATTCTATGAAGAACCTGCGGTCTAAGCTTCCCCGTCGGACCTCAACATAGTTGTACACGGCTTTAACCTCGTCGTCCAACAAAATAGTCCGAAGTCGATCAGCATGATCCGCCTTCATATAGAAGCGCATAAGATGATATAGCCTATCAACCTGCTGACCTAGAGCCGGTTTGAGGGCCTTTAGCTCCTGTTTCCAGTTTTGAAAGATATTGGCCATCATGTGCGGACTTACTTGAGCCGCCAGCGCTGCATACTCATAACGCTTTTTCTGTTCCTCCAGCGCCACCTTCTGTTGCTCTAATGCCAGCCTCCGTTCTGTTTCGGCCAGCTTTTCTTGCGTAGCACGCAGCTTTTCGCGGTAGTAAAAATATAAAAGCGCGAGTATGCTGAAATGCCCATGGAGGACCAACAACGTTTGTAGAAACTCCCTCCAGCTGAACTCATAACCGGCAACAATATACTTTCCGTAAACCAACGCACCGCTTTGTCCATAAGAAAGCATATAAATGAGACCGGAGGAAAAGATATAAAAACACGCTAACATCAGTGTACCGCTCAAATAGCGCCGCCGCGCGAAAAACCGTTTTATGATGTAATGGACCGTGTAAAACACGAAGACAAAGAAGGGTAGCGAAAGCAAAGCCATTCCTATCGTCATCTCCTCATTTCCAAGTGCATTCAACGCATAGAAGTAAAGTCCATAGAGCACCCAAAAGCCGATGTGCTCCCTTTTGATGTTTAAATTGATCATATGAGTATTGTTATTTCTCCGCTAGAATCCTTTAAATTAAAAATTTTACCTAATGTTGCAAAATCAATTCAGCTATTTTTTTCAGCTTCGACTCCTTTAAGCGATACACCCTGTACAGGCCTTTATCCAGTACAAAGCCCTGCTGGCCATGGAGAAGCGGTATAAACCGCTCGGCAATGGGCCAGCCCTCCATAAACGAGCGAGGCTGCATGGTGCGGTGCAGGTAAAACCAGCATTCCCAAGCGTGCGGCGTCTGCCTTATCGCGTTGCCCAAATGTCCGTAAGCGCTATGCATCACTTTTTCTACATATGCTTGCCGCGACGGATACTCCTTTGGCGAGTGGATTTCGAGTTCCTGTAACACCCAGTCTGTCACTGGTGGTACCGCTGGCGGCATCAACAGGCAAAGGGGCACCTGCAGCAAATAAGCCATATCGGCAAAGCCGGACCTCGCGGGGAGATAGGCCTCCCCCAACCTAACCTGCGTCCTTTTTTCGGCCCCCATCTGCCCCTGCTTTACGCCGGCACCGCCATCGGCGTAGCACAGCACTTGATAGCCCTGCTCCCTTAGCTGCCGGACCCTGAAAAACAGCTTCGGATTCTCGGCCAGTACGAATAGCAGTCGGGCAAACCATTCGGGTTGCAGCACCTGGGCATAAAATGCCTGCTGGCTTTCAAACACCTCGCGCGAAACAAGGAGGGCTACACGGTATCCCATGCGCAGTAAGGATACAGGGATGGTCCGGTAGAACCCGAAGTGAAAGGTGACGATAACGGCATTGTCTTCCAAAGCTTGACTCAGCATCGGGCTACAAGCTGCCGCCAATCCAGTAGATAGATCGGCCCTCGTTTGTTGCTGGGCAAATTCTACCGTTTGATCAAAATATTGTAGTTGTAATGGATGACCATATAGCTGCATAACATGTTGAAAGTTGGCTGAAAAAAATGCAAATTCCATCCATTCTGTTGCATCCCTATCGGTTTGGATGCTTTCCCAAATAAAATCCATGTGCGTACTTATGTTTAGGTTTATAAAAGTGTACGGCGCGAGTGGCCGTACACATTACATTCATTAGGTCGGAAAAACTATTTTGCATTTCCGAGGAGCGTCCTTAGATGCCATTTCCATCATCTCATCGACTGAGATGGGGGCGACATCCAATAGGGCGTATAGATCTAAAAACAATTGTGTGTCCATGTTTTTATCCATTAAAATAAAACCATACGGTAGTCTCGCACTACCTTTACGGCTTCCGGCCTGAAGACTTTTAGATCGATCTGCGGTAAAGATTAGTGTTAAAAAAACCTGTTCCAAATCCTTAGCTAACATCTGTGGCTTGCCATCTGACATTTGCAGTTTGCCCCAAATTTCCGGGGCAAATCGGTTTAAACGGGGAGCAAACGCCAAATGTCCACTACAAAAAAAATCCATGAAATATTGTTTGCACCTTTACACAGTACACTATCTACCTGACTATGAGCCACAAGTACTCAAAATCAGACCTGTATGAGACCAGGCAAGTTAACCGCATCCGAAAGCATAATCCAGGACTGCGTGCGCTGCTTGCTTTCTGGTCGCGTTATTGCGACCTCAGTCCATGGCATGCGCAATGGGCGCATCAACATATCGATGTGATGCGGATACCTAGAGGAGAAGTGTTGTCTTGGTCGGGCGATCGAACAAAGAAGGTCTATTTTGTATGTAAGGGAATGCTTGGCCGGATAATCGACATCGAGGTCAACGGGATTGCCAAACGCAAGATCATGAGCATAGCCTTGCCCGGGTTAGCGCTAACCAGTACCACCCATTTGTACCGCAACACGCCGCATGAAGGTGATATTGTAGCGCTCCGCTCGGGCATTGTGGTCGGCATTTCCTATAAGGCGATCAAAGCCTTTAAGGCAGAAGAGCCCGCTATCGAAACGTTGGTCGATATCCTGACCCATAAAAAGAAACGGCAGCTGGAAGCGCATATTCAGATTCTGCACAGCACCTCTCCCTTTGAGCGCTACCTCCTGTTTGACAAACTGATGCCCGAAATACGCCAGGTTACCAGTCAACGCGAACAGGCCGATTTTCTCGGCATTTCGCGCGATACCGTCCAAAAAGCACAAAAGTTCCTGCTGATGTCCAAAGCACATTTAAAATAGCCTGCTTAAACCATACCAGAATCAACCTCTTAGTGTTTCGATCTTTGAAATGTGGACGGTGGCTATTGAGTCCATTGAATAAGAAACAACGAAAAAGAAATGGAAAAGTACAGAAAAAAGTTTGCGGTATTCCCCGGTAGCCGGGTGAGCACATCAATGCCCAAGGCACCTGCAGGTGTCTATACTGGCGGTAGGGCATGCCCTTTAACTGGTTATAAAAAAACTTAATTGAAAATTTTAAATTATTTACGATGGCAAGTTCAATAATAAAATATGTAAAAGGTGCGGTTACACTTTTTACACTATGTTTAATCGGAACAGCGACAGCTGCTCCAAATGGGAACGGAGATGAGAAGGAGACGAAGAAAGAGGTGAAGGCTGAAAAGACGGTACAATCCACTCAATGGTTTGAGTTCATCGGTACACCTTCCGACTCGCCGACGGACCACACAAAATATCGTGCTTTAGAGGAGAATGAACCTCTTCCAGACTGTCCTTCAGGAAACCAAGTGTGCATCTTAAATGCGCCAATGGGATCTAATAATCAGCCTGATATTGACAGCAATCTGCAAACCGAAATTAATAACGCTACTTCGTCGGGAGTAGAATCCGCGAATGTAAAGTTACGCCAGTAGATTGCTAACGACAGATAGGGGAGGTTCCCCTATCTGTTTATCTGTTCTTCACGGCGCGCTTTTCAATAGTTTTGAATTAGATTCCCACTATCAACTACAGCATCTGGTAATTTATATATATAGTCAATTATATCCTCAGCCGTCATCTTGTAAACTTTACCATCTATTAACCTTTCCATGCTTTCTTCGGTCTCATCTAAAATAATATACCGCTTAATATCTGACCATCTAACACCTCTAAAAATAAGTTCCCTTCTACGCTCCGCTTTCAAGATCGCCAACGCATGCTCTTTGTCGTCGAAATCCAGCGATACGAAATCATCCTCTCGGAACCTATGTTGTCTAAGATAATTAATATCTTTCAGTCCATCCGACAACAAATTCCGCCGAATGTTCGCTTCGGCTCTTATTAAATACATTTCACCTGTGGTCGGACCACAAAAAAACCTATTCCCGTTTCTTGCGTTGTAGTTTCCTTTAAAGATGATTTCGCCGTTTGCATTCTCCGTAAAGAAAGCTTGTTTACGTATATCTGTACTTTCGTAATTGTTGTATTCCTTCAACGGAACACGTATCCGGGTTGTGTTTAAAAAAGTATGACCATTCAACGAGAGATCGACCAGCACCTCTTTGTTCCAACGCGGGATAGGTAAGGTAGCCGATGGATCTATCTCATTTTGGTAATCCATAAGATCCGATTGCAGAAACAAAGCCGAATCAGCATATTCTTTAGCGCTAGCCATGTCTCCCCGGACAAGAAATACGCGCGCCAGTTCACCATACGCCGCTGCCTTCGACGGCTGAGTTGCATGTCCACTTGCTTCGGGCAAAAGTTGTGACGCTTCCATTAGGTCCCGTATCAGAAAATCATAACTTTCTTCAACAGAACTTCGCTTCAATTCTTCATTTAATGAGGCTTTACTTCTCAATACTACACCCATCTGTGCATTCTCGCCTCCCGGAAGGTATGGTTTTGAAAAAACATGCAGCAGATTGAATAACTGATGCGCCCTAAAGAACAACGCCGAACCTCTTAGTCTTTCTGCACGATGCACCTCATTTTCAGCTGCTGCAATACCCGGCAAATATTCCAATACAGCGTTTGCATATAAGATTGCTTGGTAGGGCAATGTCCAATGAGCAAGTTCCGGACTATATGGTTGCCAAGTATATATTGTGCGATCAGATTCGTTAGGCATAGCCCGCCAAGCCGCTTCATCCAGATAATAACTATCGCTCGCGATCTCACCAAGTGCCACCGTGGCAAAATTCATGGTCAGATCACTGCTATTTAACAATCCTTCCAAATCATCAAGCGTTTGTGGCAAAGCAAAACTGTCATCCGGTTTCTTATCTAGATAATCATTGCAAGAACTGACGACAAATACGATAGTCACAAAAAACAAACTTATAAGTGTCTTTTTCATATTTCTAATTTTTAAAATCCAACTTTTAACCCGCCCGTTATTGTCGTCGACGGACCAATTCCAGAATCATAAACAGGGTCAATTCTCTCTGCATTTTTTGTCCAGACCAATCCAAGATTGGAAGCCATCATGAACAGTTCTATATTTCTTGCACCCATTTTTCTATTATTTATTGCAGTCCGGTAGGCAGCACGTATGTCCTGTAGACGAAGATGATCGCCTCTCCTAACCAAAATTTCGCTTAACCCATAGAAGCCCTCTCTGTTGGTATCGACTGGATAGTTGAATGCAGGTATACTAGTCGTTTTCTCATCGCCCGGTTGTTGCCATCTATCGGCGAAATCCGCATGTCCTTCCCATCTATTAAAAAACTGGCCATAGTCAATGCTGTTTCTTCTAAAAAAGTAAAAAAATTGGCCAGAAAACGTAAAGCCTACTTCCCAGGATTTATATTTCAGGATATTTCTAAGCAGAAGACTCGTTCTCGGAATACTGGAACCATGGTAAACTAACTCGTCAAGAGGCGTGTTGCGAAGTATATCTAGATATGCAGTTGATGGCTCCTCTCCTATATAGCCAACGGGAGCGCCACTATCTTCTGTTAATCCGTGCCATTTTAAACTTGTTAATACCTTATGTTCCTTTCCAACAAAATCAGCCGCGTTGATTGCATTGCTAGTTACCGTCTGGGGCCTAGCGAAATATTTATCCAGTATTGTTTTATTATAACCTGCCCTCAGTGTTCCATTCCAGCCCCACTCCCCTCTTCTAACATTTGCACTGATACTTAAATCTAGTCCCTGCCCCATTAACTGTGCTGAATTCATGGTGACTGCACTTACGCCCAACGTAGGATCGACAATAGCGGAACCTAGAAGGTCCATTGACTTTTTCCTATAGTAGTCTATCGTAACAGCTAATTGGTTGTTAAGCATACGCCAGTCTGCTGCAACGTTAAACGTCCTCACCTTCTCCCAGCTCAGTTCGGGATTTTGAAGGGAAACGATTGAATTAAACGGTAAGTTTGTGTAGAAATCTAAATATGACACACGTTGAAGAACCAGTTCGGCCGGGATCTGCGAGTCCACATTTCCACTATAACCGAAACTCGCACGCAGTTTGAAGTAGTCGACAAGATTTGATTTAAAAAACGGTTCTCTCGATACTTCCCAGGCGCCTCCAACCGACCACAATGGCGACCATTTGTTTTTCATATCTACTCCAAAGATATTGGATGCGTCGTTTCTTACGCTTAATGAAAGATAATAACGCTCATCTAGGCCGTAATTGAAATTTGAGTAAAAAGACACAAATCGGTTGCTCGTCCTGCTAAACCCGATCCGATTGGGTATAAATGCCCGATTGCCCAACACGGGAAATATTCTCTTCGTCGCGGTAAAATCGACTAATTCGTAGATATTTCTATCTTCATACACGCCGTAGTTTCTCCTTTGATCACCACTATTATTCACCTCCCTTACCTCTGCCCCTAGTAAACCATCAAAACTATGCCTATCACCAAACATCCTGTTGGCAGATAATTGTGAACGAAGTGCGTACCCCCAAAGTTTAGTATTATCTTTATCCATGATTCCGCCCTTGGGAATATTATGCTCTATTTCCGAATCGCTTACATATGTAAACCTATTGAAAAGATTTCTAGTAAAATAGCTTTCTTCCTCGTAATAGGAAGAAGATTCCGATATAGCTCTGTTAAACTGTGAATTTATGGAGACCCTGACCCCTTGCACAAACTCATAATCCAAATTTAATCCTGCAACGATCTGATCCCGCTGCAATTTGCTTCCGTGATTATTCATCTCATCCAGCGGCCTAAAAGACCAATCCCTTGTCACTTTGGATTCATTATCGTCAATAAAGGATTTATCGTAATCTTTGTACAAAATAGCATTGCCTCCCAGCGCATCATGCAACTGGGCATAAGGGTATAATTTCTTACCATTCACGAGCATTTGATTGTACCCTATCATATTGCTACTATTATATTGCGATGTAGTTAGGTAAGTATAGGCCAGATCAGTCGATATGGAAAGCTTATCAATAGGTCTATACGATTGGTTATACCGTGCGGTCAATCGTTTTCTTGCATTCATCGGCATATTATACAAGTTGCTGTTATAGCCCAAAGTAAACGAATATGTTGTTTTATCACCCCCTCCCCTCATGTTGAAAGTAGTATTGCTTTCAACAGGATTTCTATATACATGTTTCAAAAAATCATTTCTCACGTCTCTATTTCGTAGGACGCCAAATTGCTTTTCCATTTCCGCTCTGTCAATCTCGTTTCGTTCATGTTGAAGTAAGAGGTGTATAACTGGTGATAGTGGTGGCTTTCGACTGTCATTGATTTGGTTCGTATAGAAACCCTTGTCAAACAAAAAGGTTTCCATTTCGATAAAATCGGCGGCAGAAACTATTTGTTCCGAGAACAGATCGGGCTTGGCTCCCAATATAAGATTGGTTCCAACATCAATGGTTAGCGGTTGGTTTAGCTTACCCTTTTTTGTCGTTATTACCAACACACCATTACCCGCCTTAACACCCCAAATCGATGAAGCGGCCGCATCCTTCAGAATAGTTATATTTTCAATATCATCTGGGTTTATGTCGTCCAACGACCCCTCAAAAGGGAAATTGTCGACAACAATTAACGGAAACGTTTCAGCCATCAGGCTTGACGCGCCTCGAACCGTGAGATCAGGTTGCTGAGGAATCCCGTTAAAGTTATAATTCGTCCTGTCAAATGTCCCGCCGGAAAAAAGCCCCTCTATCCTGTCCAGAAGATTTGCTCCCGCACCGTAGTCTAAGTCTTCTTTACTGATCAGTTCAACGGATCCGGTAGATGAGCGCCTCTTTTGTGTTTGGTATCCTGTATTAATTTCCACCTCTTCCAAAATTGTATTTTTTCGTTCGAGGTTGATTTCGAAATGCCTATCTATGCCGAGAGAAACCCTCTGACTCAAAGGTTCGTAGCCGATATTTCTCACTGACAGCGTATCATTTGCATTAGATCGCTTAATTAAAAGTCTATACCTGCCTTCCGGATTAGTCAATGCCGAGATATTCGACTTCCTCAAGCTCACCACAGCCCCTTGAATCGCGATACCCGTCTCGGCATCCCTAATTGTTCCCGAGAAAACTACACCTTCCTGACTGAAAACTGTGTAGGGCAAAACGAAAAGGATGCATAAAATAAATGTTCTCATTCCCTACCCCCTTTTTTATTTTGCCGCGAAATTGTGTTATAGGGATCAAGTGCTTTCAAAGGAATTTTAAACCACCTCCCAGAGACAGCATCATCAATATTATCTTGTGTAAGTGCCAAACCGTTTGTTATCGCCCTAACCTGGCCATCGCTAATCCACACGAGATGGGGCACGGACACACTATTGAAAATACGAGAAAGGAAATCCGCGTTAACAACAGATACCTGTTTGATATCTTTAAACCAATATTTGATAGATTGCGCTTTATCGATCTCGTCAGCCGTTTGTTTGGCTACCGGCAGCATTCCAACATCGGGGTTATTGTCAGATAGATGATATAAGGTTCGGATTGAACTCAAACAACTCCCACACCACGTTGCCCAGAAATCCAGTATGATCAACTCCTTATGCCGATAATCATTTAACGAAATGGTTTCTTTTCCCGTGGGATGATTTACCACCTGTAAAGGCATGTTCCATAATTCCTCCGGTATCGTTTCTCCTATTTGTAAAGGACGGATCTCGGTTTGCCCTTCGGCAGCCTCCCCGTTCTCGGGAGACTGCGCCTGGGCTGTTGATAGATTAAACAACATGAAACAAAGAAGTCCATAAAGAAGGACTCCTTTGTTCTTCAATGCCATTAATGAAAATGATCGGATTGAAAAACATACGGACACCGCAAAGCTGAACAACGTTCGGCTTCGGTTATATCTTGATTTAAAAAGGCGGTTATAAGTTCGGGATAGTATGCTTCGCCACAGCGCATAGTTCTCCCTATTGCATAATTTTTGCATTCTTTTTGGTTTTAGCCGAAGCGGTTGAAACTATGGAGCAAGATTCTGCAGCTATCCCGCTGTTCTAGCTTTTACCGCTTCGCGGTTAATAAATAAAATGTAATTGGAATGCGAGAAGGCCGGGTATTCATAATTTTTAGTAATCGGTTTCGTAACACGCATCCATGGTTTACAATGGTCATCCGAGCTACTCGGGGGCCGCTATTAGATTTTTATAAAGTTGTTTTTTGTGGTTCATACTCTTCTATTTTCTGGCTGAGGAGAAACTAGCAGAGAAGAAAATGAATGTAAAAAGCCACCCTATTGCTTGCTCTGCCGAGAAGGCGTAGGACGGCCACCGTTTTTCAACGGCCGAGCACAGAGCAAGCAGGGCGACCCGCCTTATGACTATACAAAGATAGTATAAGACGAAGGCCTTTCCTACTCCTTGCGCTCGAACGTCCTACTTTTCTCCGCAAGATTTTAAGTTATTCTATGTTGTTATTATGCAAAAGCCCTTTGCACAATAATAATATTTTATACGATTCGCATACACTTTTACATACTACATCGCATATTTCACAGAACAAACATAACTATATAAATCCACAAAATCAAATTAAAAACAATAATTATAACTCCTGTTTACTAAGAAACTTAATATCGTAATTGCTTTATGGCAAACACCAATGAAGAACAGGACAAGGAATTCGAAAATTTTCTGAAAACGCTAGGGGATTTTATCCGAGAAAAAAGAAAATCCCGAGGCCACAAGAGCGCGGAAACCTTCGCTAATTCAATCGACATGGATGAAGATCAGCTCCGAAAGTACGAAAGAGGCGAAATACCGATGACGCTAAAAACCTTGCATAAGATATTTAAAGGCCTTCGAGAAGGAAGTGAAAATATCGCCGAACAACTGGCCAACTTATCTGAACCTTTGATCGAAAAGTCGGATAAGCCGTTGTCGACAGAACAGATAACACATGTAAAGAACCAAGTGAAAAAATTGAATGGAAATGAAATATTGATCACTTTACGAGATGAAGATATCCAGCGACTAGGAAAAATACTTATTGTTGGCTTTACAACGGTTCCAAAAAATATATTTGTCCAAAAAGTGGGATTACTTTCTAGAAGTAAGAACTTTAATATAGTTTTCAGCATAGCACTTAAGAATAATTGGATAGCGATGCTCTATCCCGAATCCCCCCGTCGCCACGATCAAAAATATTATACTACAGAAGCAGGCAAGAAAGTTTTGCGGCTCGGAAAGGCGGAGTGATGGATTTACTCTTAATAAAACTGCTAACCAAAGATAATTATGAACAAACAACTCACACCCGAAGATATAAAAAGCATTGCGCAAGCAGGAGAAGGCTACAATGCCGAGTTCAAAATACATGTGCCCAATAAGGTAAAAGAGATAACAGAAGAGATTTGTGCTTTTGCTAATTCTGCCGGAGGTGTTTTGCTGATCGGAGTGAGTGATGATAATGTAGTTCATGGCACAACGCTCGATAATGCCAAAAGGTCTGCCATACAAAATTCTATAAATGAAATTAATCCCCATTTGGCAACTGATTTTTATTCAGTGGAAGTTGAGGGGAAAACTATTTGGGTGATTGAGGTGAATACCGGCATCCAAAAACCTTATGCCCTATCTGGTGTTATTTACGTCCGCCAAGGACCAAATACTCAAAAACTCACTACGGTTGAACAGATGCGTGATTTCTTCCAACAGTCAGATCGCATTTATTTTGATGAAGCTCCTTGCAATGATTTTGATTTATCAAAAGACATAGACCCAAATTGGTTTGAAGAATTTAGGCTGCAAAGTGGCTTATCCAATACCGTTAGTCAAGAGCAAATCATTCATAATTTAAAATTGATACTACTAGATGGGAGCATAAAAAATGGAGGGGTACTATTTTTTGGAACTGCACCGGAGCAATTTATAGAAACCGCTGTCATCCGTTGTATAGCTTTTGACGGAATCAATAAAACCAACATTATTGACGATAAGGTTTACGGCGGTGCCTTAATGAAACAATACGAACAAACCATGCAATGGCTAAAAGGGAAACTTTCTGTTCGTTATGAAATTGAAGGCAGCGGACCAAGGAAGGAAATTTGGGAAATCCCTGAAACAGCTTTTAAAGAGGCTATTATCAATGCGCTCTCGCACCGGGATTACTATGATAAAGGCGCAAGGATAACCATCGAGCTATTTAAAGACCGAGTTGAAATTAGCAACCCTGGAGGCTTAACCAGTGCCATTTCGTTAGCTGAATTTGGAACAAAGAGCCACAGCCGAAATCCTCTCATATTCGGTCTATTTGTTCGCATCCACATGGTGGAACAGGTAGGCTCAGGTATTAGCAGGATTCGGGATCTAATGAAATCTGCTAAACTTCCCGAACCTCAGTTTAAAACTGATGGGATGTTTACAGTGGTTTTTCAAAGAGCAGAAGAGAAAAGTTCGGGGGAAAGTTCGGGGAAAAGTTCGGGGAAAAGTTCCGAGCGTACTTGGGCGGAGACTATAGAACTTCTAATAGCTAAATCTCCGGTAAAAATAGGAAAAAGCGCATTGAAAATCTTAGAAATGGTTTATATAAACCAATTTATAACAATACCTGAGATGGCTAAAAGACTAGGGATAACAGAGCGGGCGGTAGAAAAAAACATACGCAATCTTAGGAACCAAAATTTGGTGATTAGGAAGGAAGGCGAGAGGTCGGGCTATTGGAAATTACTACCAAAAAATCACGAAATTAGGAATTCATAATTCAGTTAGAAGTCCCCTAGTACGCCCGGTATGTGGGTTTCGTTGTAAAAACAAATTATAAATAGTTTTTCTAAAATCTTTTTTCTATCTTTGCTATAACGGTACTCGTATTGCTTCCCACCAGAACAGCTTGCGGGTCTTTTTATTTATAAACTTTAAAACCAATTCATGCTCATATTCACAAAACATCATTTGCCAATTGCAGATCATTTGAATCTCCTGCAACGAAGTGCTATGCAAGCTTGGGAAATATCAAATACCGCTGAAAAATATTTCCACAAAAAAAGCCCCGGATACGACCGAAGCTTAAACCTTGACTTGGTTACGTTTCCGTTAGGAAAGAGGCTTGACCAAGCATAACAATGCAAATATACAAAAAGTTTATGCTAAGAGAAATTCGTGAATTCAGGAACAGAGTGTACCATAAAGAACCTATTTGCTTTAAAGGCAATATCGTCGATTTTTCGCAAGCTATACAAATCCGAAAATTTATATTCCAAATAACAGACTGGATCGACCCGAAACTTTTAGCGGTAATGATATATTATGACAACATCATAAACAAAATTCCCCAGCATTATCACCCGGCAGAGAACTAATATGTTATTATAACGCATTACAAACATTCACCATGGCTGAGTTTTCAAAAATATATCTTGCATGGCGTAAGGGAAAGGGTTCCCGTAGGCATATTGTTGGACTTTTGGAAAGAAGTGAAGATAATAATGTAACGTTTCAATATCTTCCGCAAACAAAAGATTTAGTAAAATCCGAGGGCTTTATTCCTTATTTTGAATTTCAACATTTAGATAAAGTCTACGACAATAATGTCCTGCAAATTTTTTCCCATAGATTGATTAAGGCTGAACGGCCGGACATAAATAACTTTTACGCGTTTTGGGAGGTCGATCCTTCCAAAGCGGATGACAGATTCTATTTATTAGGGAAAACGCAGGGGTTGACAGCAAGTGATAACTTTGAGTTTCTTGCAGAGTATATATATCATTCAAATGTACATTTTCTAACAGATCTTTCCGGCCTCTCCCATATTAACCTGCCAAAGGATACCGTTAAAAAAGGAGATTTTCTCCAGTATACATTTGAAGATGACAATCAGTTTGACAAAGAAGCAGTGAAATTATCTTTTAATGGACATGAGATTGGATACATCAAGAAAATCCATTGCCGAGTCTTTCATCAGGCTCCCGAGCAATCTTTACGTATACAAGTGAAAGCTGTTGAGCAGAATGGCATCATGAGAAAGATATTTGTGACGGTGTCGGCAGGGTAAATTACTTTTATCTATTGCAATGGCGAACGGCCGGTAGTATGGATGTAGGAATCTCTAAAACAATAAAGCCGAACGTATTTTTGTTCGGCTATCTCTGTTATTTACTTTATAGTAAGCGTTATTTCAATTTTTCAACCTGCTCAACTGTAAGTCCCAAACCTTCGGCAATATCCCGTGCGGGGATACCCATTTTTTTGAAATTTAAAGCGGACTTCAGTTTCTCAGCCAACTTTTCAGCCTCGGCTTTAGCACGCTCTTCTTGCTTGCCTTTCTGAAGACCTTTCTCCAAGCCCTGCCTCTTCGCTTTGTCCAATAAATATTCTCTTGTTCCCATGGTATCACTCCTGCCTAATTTTGTTTCAACCTCTTTCTCAAAGATATAGAAATTTTCTTAACAACGAGAGGAACCGATGAGTATTGCGCGGCAGATTACAAAATTAAAGAACAGTCTTTTAGAGGATAGCAAAAATAGAGTTTGGTCACTTCTACGGTGATGGGGAGCATTTGAGGTTATTTACTTTATAGTAAACGTTATTTCAATTTTGAGCCGTCCTAATTCTTATGACCTTATTCAGCAAGGTGAAATAAGAATTATTCTTGAGATCGTCACCATAAATTCTATATATTTAAATAATGCAGATTATTTAAAGTAAAATGCTTTTGGATTCGTCTACGTATACATGGACCGGGCAGAGCAACAAATAATGTCAGCGAGAGATACAAAATCTTTTAGAGAAACCGTCAAGACTTATGGCGCCCAATTACTACGCTTCGTAAAAGCGAGGGTCAAGCGTACTGCTGACGCTGAAGACATTCTGCAAGAAGTTTGGTATCAGTTTTCAAGGGTTACCAATATAGACGATTTGGGCAATGCCGGGGCATGGCTGTATTCGGTAACTAGAAATAAAATTACAGACTCTTATCGAAAGAAGAAGCATGAATCACTAGAAGAACTCGCTGGTGAAGGAGATGATGAATCATTCTCTATTGCCCATCTCCTCGTTGCGGATGAATCCAGTAGTCCGGAACTCAAGATGTTTAAAGAGATTTTTTGGGATGAGCTGATGCAAGCCTTGGACGAGTTGCCGGAGAAGCAAAAGAAAGTATTTGTTATGAATGAGATCGAGGATATGACCCTCCAAGAGATTGCCAATCAAGAAAATGAAAACCTTAAAACCATCATCAGTCGAAAAAGCTATGCTGTTAAACATTTGCGTCTTCGCTTGAGGGGGTTGTATGATGAGTTAAATTCTTAAAATTAAATAGTGATGAAAAGATTTATGAGTAGTAAAAGAAAGGGTAAAAAGATTTTTATAGGACTCGCCATCGTAGTCTTCTTCTTCCTAGTCATTGCCCTGCTCCAATTTTTATGGAATACTTTAGTCCCTGAAATCTTTGGGTTTAAAGCTATTAGTTACTGGCAAGCCTTAGGGTTATTCCTATTATCTAAATTATTATTTGGCCGAGGATTCGGTAGACCGGGTGGTTTCAGACGAAGATTTAAAAATAGAGATATGGATAGGGAAGACATTTCGGAAGAAGATCGTCAGCGTTTGCGTGAGGAATGGAAACGACGCTTTGATTCACGTTGTAAATTTTAGTCTTGGAAAAAAAATCGAAAAATTTCAAAAAGTTTAAAGTAAAAGCTTCTTATTGTACGTCTACTACGACAAAGGCCTTTACAAAATAAATAATTAAAAGAACATGAAAAATAAATTTCAATTTTTACTACCCAGATTACTCCTCATAACGGCAGTAATTGGATTAGTTACAATAGTGATAGGAGCGATATTTAAAATCCTCCTGCTCGCAACGGCATTATTTACTATTGGCACGTTAGTGCACGCAAAGATCCAGAAGCGTAGAATGAAAGCAGCGCATAGCGATCCACAGCACGCAGTTATGCCATTAGAAAATTCTTTACAGGATACACCGAAAATTGTTCCTATCTATTAACGTATTAAAAGAAAAAAAAATGTTTAGAAAAGATGCATACAACAGTGTAAATCAAGGCCTCGGCAGGGACTGCCGTGGGGATTTTAGAAGAAAGTTTGAAAAATTACAACATCACCTATTCAACGATTCACCTCCGTTTGCCAGCAAAGGTGATCAGAAAACTTATATTCCGGTAAATATCGCGGAGAACGATGAATTCTATCAAATCCAAGTATTTGCAGCAGGCAGAAAAAAAGATCAGTTTCAAGTAAATATCACAGAGCAGGTGCTCACGATTACTTGCAAAGAGGCAGAAATAGAACCTGGGTTAAAATATGTTTACCAAGAACAACATGTAGGTGCTTTTAAACGTGCATTTCGATTACAAGACGATTTACTAATTGAAAATGTGCACGCAAGCTACGAAGAAGGGATCTTGACGATCATCTTGAAAAAAGATCCAGATAAAATGCCTGCGGGACAAGAAGTTTTAGTGTCCTAACACCTAACGTAAAATGGGTACTTAATAGGTGCTTCAGCTATGGATAAATCATAATGTTTAAGCCTCGGATACGACCGAGGCTTAAACATTAAAACAAATCCTATCGTTATTGTTTGTGCAACTTACCTATTCCCTTTACATAGGAAGCTTCGATCTCAATTCCTTTTGTAGCTGTTGCTGTAGGGATATCGATTTGATAGATATGTAATGATGCCCCTACTTTGGCTGGTACATAAGCTTTATCGCCATCCACAAAGGCCGGCTCAGAATACTGATAGATGGGTGCATCCTTCACCGCTGTAATGGTTCGCGCGACCAGGTCCACAATAACGAACGTGAGGTTGGTTTGATCCCACTGTCCATTTTGTTCGGCCGTATACTTGTGCGCCAGTAGCTTATTATTACCTATGTAGGTTGCTTTGATAAGCTTACCGCCATTCGGTATACCTTCGGTTTTAAAATGATAGCCTTTATCAAATTCGGTAGTACCTGCCTTGATGCGTAAAATACCACCTTCTTTATAATTTCCTTTTGGGTCGAATCCATAGCCGCCGTGATAAACCGTATACACGTCGCCATTCTCTGCCGTGAATATACCCGATATGTTAACGGGAGCACCTGCCGGGCCGGTACGGTCGTCTTTGATAACGGTTTCCAGTTCAAATTCTGGATAGCTATATACCGCAACGTAGTTCGTGTCTAAATTCGGGCTAACGCCGTTCGCGTAAGGAAAGATGGTTTGGTAAACCCGGTCGCCGCTGACCGCCATGCCGGTATGGCGCCAGCCGTGTTTGTTTTCCGGATCTTTGTAGACATCTTTGGCCGGAACTTTTACCGTCTCTTTCACGGTGTAACCATCGGTATCAACCTCAAAAAATTCCATGTTGCCGTCAAATTTATCATCAACCACGAGCTTAGCGCCCAAGAAGGTTTTGTCATTATTGACGCTCAGGTAATCCTCGGCTCCAGTATTGGAAGTAACCCCTGTTTTCGCGGTCAGTCGGCTCTCGTTATTAATGTAATACGCATCGACGTTGTTGACGCCCAATCCGCCGATGGAATAAAAGTAATTGTTGATGTTCAGGTATTCGCGGTAACCCTCCTGCAGGATACCATTATTCAACAGGGAAATCTTGCCATTCAACAGGTCCTTGGTATGCACGATATAGTTGATATAATCGGTACCGGCCTCTACACCTACGCCTAAAACGTAAGCTTGACCACCTTCTATTATCGGTTCGTTGGGGCGGTCATTGCCCCCATTGTCATCTTTACTGCAAGAAGAGGCAGCAACTGCAAAGCCTAAAGCCAAGGCCACACTCCTGTATTGTTTTAACTTTCTCATAGCCATTTATTTTTGTATAAAGTATCTAATTTTTACGTTGAAAGAGCGTCCGGGTTTCTGCATCCTGTAGTTGTCAAACAGCCTACTATTCGTTAGGTTATGGCATTCTACGGCAATGTTGTATTTGCCCTGGCCGATACTGTAGTCTGCCAGAATGCTGTGTGCAAACTGCCGCGGGATCATGTCGGGATTATTAGCGCCCAGCTGTTCTGGGGTAAGGTAGTATTCCTCAATAAAATTGAGCCGGTACTGGATGTTGGCCGCCCCTCCTTTGCCGCCCACTTTCGGTAACTGCAGCCCCAGATCAAAATTACCAAAGAGGTAAGGTATATTGGGCACCTTGTATCCGTAATTGAGGTTCGGTTGGGTGGTCTCGCCACTCAGATTTCCACCGGTAGTGAATTCCGTTTTATCAATGATATTTTGATAGCTTAGATTGACACTGCTGTAGAGCCTGTTTTTCCAATTGTAGCGTATCTCGCCTTCCACGCCCGTGGTTCTGACATCGCCTACGTTGATGAATTTACGTCCCGTGGGTTGATTCCGGCCTTGCTCCTGCCGGATGAAGTCAGTAGAATTCCGGTAAATAAAATTGGCTTCCGTCTGGAAGTTGTGTACTTGATTGACGGTAAAGGCATATAAGCCCCCAATATTGATGTTATCGCTTTTTTCTGGCGTTAAGGTTTCATTGCGAATGGTGAACAATCCATCGCCCAGCAGCTCCAGCGGTTCAGGCAGCCGATAAGCATGTTCGTAGGAAGCTTTTACCTGCATTCGGGGCAGTAAAAAATAAGTCCCTGCAAGACCATACCCTACATTATCCTGGCTGGTGGCTATTTCGGCATACTCGGGCGTCAGTGTTTGGGAAATATTCTCAAAGGATTCGGCATGGAGGCCATAATACTTGGCAAATACGTTGGTGCGCAATGCACCAAAACGACTGTCCAACCCCAGTCCCAGGTTTTGCTTCTGCAGACGCTGCGGCATAGTATAAGCCACATTATTCGGCTGTTCAACATCACTGGACTTCCGCTTAAAGTCTGTTAATACGTAGTTTAGGGACAGCCGGTGGTCTTGGTGCAGTGTATAAGCGAGGTTGGCTGTCAGCAGGCTTTCGCCATCGCGTTGGCGCAACTGGGTACGCTGCCGTTCGGCACCGCCACTGCGGGGCGTGGTTTCCTGTAGCCAGTTGTATGTTAAACCTACGGTATCGACAAAATGGTTGCGGGTACTATTGTAGGCTCCGTAGAGGTTGAAATCCAATCCGTTCACAAACAGGTTGTCCTTTTTATACTTCAAGGTAGGAATGATCGAATTACTCGATTGGGTCATGGCACCAAATACTTGGTCCATCACCACACCGGTTTGGATATCTTTATCGTTCTGCCCGGCAAGGATCCCTACAAACAACTGATCCGCAAAGGCTTTATCGCGCACGCCGACCTCCACCTGCCCTCCCAGCGAACTGTAGCCGTCGTGGAAACGTTTCACCTCTTGCTCCGGGAGCACGGTGTTGCCTCTGATCGGTTCCACGTTCACTTTATAGCTGTTGTCGGAATAATTGTAAAATCCATTGAATCGGACAGCCAACCCGGTTTTTGCATTTGTATACGCACCGTTCAAACCGGCCTTATGGGTATTGAAGGATCCTATACTATAGGAGACATCCATATAGTTGAGGTTGCGGCGGGTAACCATATTGATGGCTCCACCGAGGGCATCGGCACCCAACGAAACAGGTACGACGCCTTTATAAACTTCAATTCTTTCTGCCATGTTCGCCGGAAAGTTGTTGAGCGAGAACGACGAACCAAAGTTATCCATCGGGATGCCGTCTAGGAAAAACTTGAGGGACTTGCCGCTGAAACCGTTCAAGGAAAAATTAAAGTTGGAACCAAGTCCACCATCTTCACGGACACGGATGCCTGTGGTACGCGTCAGTAGTTGGTTGATATCGAGTGTAGAATTATAATATTGCTTGGTTTCTACGACGTTGACATTAAAAGGTTCCTCTTTAATTTCACGGCTTTCTGTTTTTTTATGGATATGAACCGCATCAATTTCTTTTTGCTGTGATACAGTTTTGGTGGTATCTTGTGCCATCGCCAAGCGGGTGTGGGCTGTCCAAATTAAGGGTAGTAACAACAGAACCCGTACGCTTTTTGGATATAGAGTCATCTTTTTTGCCATCATTTTCCACCTATCCATAGAGGAGTTATTATATTTGTGGGCAAATATAATATTATTTAGACTGAATTTAAACAAAAACAAAGATCACGCATAAAAAAGTGGTCGCATGGCACGATGCAACGGGTGAAGAAAAAAAAGAAAAAAAAGACAACCATACGGCGGATTAATGATTGGCTGCATCTTTGGTTGGGGTTAATCTCGGGTATTATCGTATTTATTGTGAGTATCACAGGCTGCTTCTACGCCTTTCAGCAGGAAATAAAAGATCGAATCGAGCCATGGCGCTTCGTGGAAAAACGCACAGAGCCCTTTGTACCGCCGAGCCGCATCTTGGATATGGCAGCGGTGTATATGCCCGGGCAGCAGCCTACCGGCCTGACCTACGGACATAGCGGCGAAGCTGCAGCTGTCGGCTATATAGGGCGGACAAATGGTAAGGCGACATTTTCGGTGGTTTTCATTAATCCATATACGGGCGAGTTTTTGAAAAAACAGACACCCCGTGGAGGTGGTGAGTTCAATTTCTTTAATTTCATCTTGGATGGGCATACAGCATTGTGGTTACCTTACAAAATCGGGAAACCGGTTGTGGGCGTAGCTACGTTGATCTTTGTTGTGCTGTTATTTACTGGTTTAGTGATGTGGTGGCCGAAAAGATGGCGTAAAGCAACTAGGAACAAGAGTTTTAAGATCAAACTTACAGGAAGCTTCAAGCGGGCTAACTATGATTTACACAATGTGCTTGGGTTCTATAGCCTAATTTTTGCGTTCATCCTCGCCGTAACAGGATTGGTATGGAGTTTTGAATGGTTCGATAAAGCCGTATACTACGTCGTTTCTGGAGGCGAGATGAAGCAGGGGCACCATCATCCCCACTCCGATCTATCTAATAAAGATTTGCCATGGGAAGATGCCATGACACCGCTCGACAGGGCTTGGTACACGACACTGGAAACAGCGGATGATATTAACGGCATGTACATGACGCCTTACCCTGCGGATGACGACGACCCTATTGACATTACCGTTTATCACCTCAGGGGCCAGTGGTACGACCATAGTGAATATTTTTATGATCGATACACCTTAGCCCCCTTGGAAATGGAAGGCAGCAAATATAGGGAAGCATCATTTGCTGATCAGCTGGCCATGATGAACTATGATATCCACGTGGGCTCCATAGGTGGTCTGGCCGGTAAAATTTTCGCTTTTTTTATCAGTTTGATTTGTGCCAGCCTGCCTATTACGGGTTTTTTGGTGTGGTGGAATAAGAAGTGAAGGTGATCATAGAGGCGGGCGAGCCCAAACCGTGTGGCGCTTTTCATACCAAACTTTGTAAGTATGACTTGGCAGGACAATAATAAATCTATGGAACAGTTCTTTATACGTATAGATACGATATACATAAAACTTTCTTTTTTTGATAAAAAATCTAAGAAAAAAACCTTATCGATTTTTTAATGACGGAGCTTTAATCTTTCTTAACCATAGGCTTTAATCCAAGGTTATCAAGCATAGCCATATCTTCCGAAACACCTGGATTTGGAGTGACTAGCAACGTCTCTTTTTCTCCCGTGAATATGGAATTTGCTCCTGCCATGAAGCACCAAGCTTGTTCTTCCTCTTCCATTTCCATACGCCCTGCACTTAGGCGAATCATCGTGGAAGGCATAATAATCCTTGCTGTCGCTATCATCCGTACCATATCCCAAATTCTAACTTTTGGTAGATTTTCAAGTGGCGTCCCTTCCACGCGTGCAAGCGCATTGATAGGAACAGATTCGGGATGCTGGGGCATATTGGATAATGTACAAAGCATCGCTATCCGGTCTTCAACAGTCTCGCCTAGTCCGATTATTCCTCCCGAGCATACGGTCATCCCGGCCTTTCGGACATTGTTGATCGTATGAAGCCGATTATCGAACTTGCGTGTCGAAATTATCTTGTCGTAATAGGCTTCAGAAGTATCTAAATTGTGGTTATAAGCAAAGAGCCCAGCTTCCTGTAATCTTTTTGCTTGATCTTCGGTAAGCATGCCTAGTGTGCAACAGACTTCTAATCCCATCGCGTTGATAGCAGAAACCATCTCCAGCACCCTGTCAAAATCACGGTTATCCCTAACTTCGCGCCATGCCGCGGCCATACAAAAACGAGAAGCGCCGTTTGCTTGCGCCCGGCGGGCATGGTCTAGTACCGTATCCAGCGGAAGTAATGCCTGTACTTGTATATCGGTATGATAGCGGGCAGCTTGTCCACAGTAGGAACAGTCTTCCGGGCATCCCCCGGTCTTGATAGAAAGTAAGGTTGATAGCTGAATTTCGTCAGCCTTATGCCACATCCGATGCACGGTGGCGGCTTCATAGATCAAATTCAGCAGGGGTTTGTTGTAGATTGCTGTTATTTCCTGTCGGCTCCAATCGTGCCTAAGCTCCTTTTTATGTTCTATGTTTTCATCTAATAACATAGTGACAAAGGTAATAGACCAGCTTATTAACCTGCCGCTCCGGTTTTAACAATTCAGATAGTCCGCTACTAAAAATACTACCTGTATTAGATGCCAAAGATATATTGGTCTAGAAATAATATCAAGATGCTCTGGCATAATATTTCTATAGTTAGAATTTAAATTATCCAAACTAATATAAGTGCTTCTGTCATTTTTGAATCTGTACTTTTTCAAATTTCGTAAACGTCCAGGCAGTATGGCGTTTTTCATACCAAACTTTATAAGTGTGATTTGGCGGGACAGTGAAATTAAACGTCAGTTCTGTAGCTGAGTCGTCCTTCGGCAAAAAAGTCGAAAGAAGGGAATCAGCAATCTCTTTAATTTGTTTATCGTTAAGCATTGTTATTTCACTTTTTTGATTTCCTATATTTCATCTACATTTCCGATATCAAATATAAGCCCAAATAACCAGTTATTGCGCATTATTCCTCACGTACGGATCCTAGTTGTATCTGGCCAAACAGAGCATGGTAGAACAAAAGAGGGTTAGGACACAAAAGCTACGTCAAGAAACACGTAAAATACGTTATCGGAAAAAATAAATACCGAAAAACAATAAATAAAATAATACTGAAAGTCCATGCCAGAAGCTAGAAAACAAACTTTAGACTCGACCTAAGCTCTAAAAGAGCGCTTTATACGTATAAATACGTGCTCTAGGTATTTCTCGCATACCGCTGCGCTGAACGTGTCTACCGCTGCAAAACCGATCAATTTTAGCACAGCTTTTGTATACATATTCCCGACATTAAAAATTAGTCTACCTACATACAAAACATTGATTATGAACACAATTCAGTTACAGCAACAAATTGAGCAAAGCAGATCTGTTCTTACTAAGTTTGCAAGAAAGTTTACAAAGGATCCGGATGATATCCAAGATCTGGTACAGGAAACGTTAGTCAAGTCGATCAAGTACATTGATGAGTACGATAATAACCCTCGAATTATGTCGTGGCTTTACGTTATCATGAAAAATCTGTTTATCAATCAATACCGTCGCGGCCAAAGGAGGTTAGAATATGAAAACGCACATATGTGCGACGTGCGTGCTATGGGTTACAGTGAACCCTTTAGCCAAAACAACGCTTACGGGAAATTTACGATGGAGGATATTGAATCGGCAATGAAAAAATTACCAGCTGAGAGCAGTGAAATTTTTAACATGCATATCGAAGGCTATAAATACAGGGAGATAGCGGAGTATTTTAACATGCCAGATGGTACGGTCAAAACACGTATACACCATGCACGTAAATTTCTACAGGCACAGCTGTCTACATATAATAAGGTTAGTTAGCATAGTGCATCTAATCCAATGCTTATCGGTCTGCAGGTCTCTCCCTGCGGACTTTTTTATTAGCACCCAAAATTCTATCTTTTTATGCGCTATCCTTATATTTTTTCTTTACTTTATACCGAAGTCTCTTTATGTATGATAAATGAGCATTTACAACGATAATTAAAAAACAATGATAGCAATAGGAACATACAACACCCTTAAAGTCACCGGTCAGAACAGTAATGGTTTACGATTATCCGATGGTGAAACAGAAATTTTATTGCCTTCGGCCGAGGTACCCTCAGAAGTGACGATCGATGACGACATCCGGGTGTTTGTTTTTGTCAATAAAGCGGGAGAGACGGTCGCAACCACCAAACCGGCATTGGCCGAAGTCGGTGATTTCGCGTTTCTAAACGTTGTCGCTGCCTCTGAAATAGGCGCATTTTTGGATCTGGGTATCGACAAGGATATTTTTGTTCCTACTAAAGAACAGCGCTGGCCCATGCGAAAAGGCGAAGCCTATGTGGTATACTTATATTTGGATGAAGAAAACGAACGTATGCTTGCCTCTACAAAACTACGCAGGTTTATTGAGGAGGAAGATGTAGACCTAGAAGTAGGGGACGAAGTTGATCTGTTGATCGCCGAAGAGACCGATTTGGGTTTCAACGCCATCATCGACAACCGTTACATTGGATTATTATACCACAACGAGCTATTTGCAAATATCGCCGTTGGCGATAAGCGTAAAGGCTGGGTAAAAAACATCACCATAGCCGGCAAAGTAGACCTCAGCTTGCAACCACAGGGTTTTGGGCATGTGCTTGACACCAAGGAAATGCTGCTACGTGTCCTCATGGATGAAGGTGGACGCATCCCCTTGGGCGACAAAAGTGATCCGGAAGAAATACATGATCGCTTTCAGATAAGCAAAAAAGCATTCAAAAAAGCGATAGGCGGGCTATATAAAGAGAAGCGCATCATCTTAAGCGATTATGAGATTAAACTCATATCATAGCGTTTATCATTTAAAAAAGCGTTAGGTTTTTCCGATAGTAGGATGGGCTCATATGTACATGTTTCTTAAAAGATTTAGAAAAATGGAAACGGTCGGAAAAACCACAATCATGCGCGATTTCATCTAAACTTTTATCAGAGTGATGCATTAGGTTAAGCGCATTTTCAATGCGTTTTTTTATGATATATTGCTGAATGGTGATTCCTGTTGCTCTCTTAAAAAGTCTAGCAAATGAGTTGGCCGCCATGTTTGCCATCGTCGCGAGTGCATCATTGGTAATCATTTTATCGTAATTATTATCCACATATGCCATCGCTCCAAAAATACGTTGATCCATCGTCTTAAATTCAGTGAGCAAATTCTCTAGCTGTACTAAACATAAACCTATTAACATATTAACTTTGAGACAATCAAAAAAATTGAACGGGTGGTCTTGTATACAGGTGTGTATAATTTCCGCTATCAAACTCAGCTTTTGATCAGTCAGCTCCAAACAATACACGCCACCACCGGCGTAGTCTAACGGAAATCCTAACGAAAAGTGGATGAAGAGATGATCCACCTTATTTGTTGCTTCTATTTGTTCTAGTATATCGGCCTCGGTAAACTTCCGTCCGGAGATACTTTCATTATTGCCTCGAACGTTGGTTGTATTTAAACGAGTTGAAAATGAAGTGTTGGGCGGTATAATAACCAGATTATCTTTGTTCAGCATAATAGATCTATTATTATGGATGATCTCGGCACCGTCGACGGTGTTGTAATAGATACGCCAAAACGGCACAGATAAGTCAAAGCACGCCCACTCTTCCAATATCCAGTATCTACAGCAGAAGAGTTTTATGTTTATTTCCCTGAATGTCTGCCGTATGGAAGAGGGATCAATTTTAATTTCGTGAGGAACCCTGTTAATCATGGTATGTTTATTTTGTACATAAAATGGTTTAGTTAAGATACAGTATCACTAAAATTTGTTTCAGTACTTTACATCAACAATTTTAAACAGAAAAGATACAATTATAAAGTATTAACATTATTTATTTTTCTTAACAGCAATATATAAAGAAGCGTAAAAGTCTAAAAATCCGTTTTCAGCCCTTCGATTTATTGTAATTGTGGGGATGCAAACTAACTAATTGATTAATATGAAATTACATTTTGCAAGTTTTTACCGCATTCTATTTTTATGCGCTATGTTTTGTTCCGTCGCTACTGCACAGCATACGCCAAACAAAACGAAAGAGTTGACCAATAGTAAAGCGAATGGGTTTAGGGGAATATGGTACATGATCCAGCCTACGGGCGACGAATACGCCTTTAAGTATAGTGGCGGGCTAGGGACTTACCCTGCCAATCATAGGCCTTTCGCAGTCTATGTTGAAAAAGTAAACAGGACCTACTTCTGTTATGGTGGCACGGATGAAAACAACAGTACATTATTGCATAATGTTTCTTTTTATGATCACCGCACCAAGAAGATAGCAAATCCCACTACGGTTCTCGATAAAAAAACCGTGGATGCGCACGATAACCCCGTAATCGCTGTCGATGCCGCAGGCTATATCTGGATATTTTCTACATCACACGGGGTCGAACGGCCATCCTATATCTCAAAATCGACCAAACCACACGACATTGATCAATTCGAATTGGTTGAAGCAACAGAGATGGTAAATGGGGAGAAGAAACCCTTTACTAATTTTTCTTATTTCCAAGTCTATTACGATGACGACAAGGGCTTTCTTGCTCTTTTTTCAAGATACGATGCCAAACATAGACGGGTCATAGGCTATAATACCAGTAAAGACGGTCAACATTGGGATGAATGGAAGGTGCTAGGTAATATAGAGGGCGGACATTACCAAATTAGTGCGATGTCAAATGGCAAAATCGGAGTCGCCTTTGATTTTCATCCCGATGGGAAAGGGTTGGACTACAGGACAAACTTATATTACCTCGAAACATCCGATTGGGGTAAATCGTGGCAGACAGTGGACAAGCATATCATGAAACTGCCCTTAACAACCCGGAACAACACTGCGTTAGTGAAAGATTTTACTTCGGATAAATTGAACAACTATCTGCTCGATATCGATCTTGATGAAAACGGGAATCCGTTGATTTTAACAATCTCTAGTAAAGGACCGCAACCTGGACCACGAAATGGGTCTCGGGATTGGCATTTCTTCCATGTAGACAAAAAATCGAAAAAATGGAATAATACGGTCATTACCTCTTCGGACAGTAATTATGATATGGGCTCGGTCTATGCGGAGAGCAACGGGCGCGTGAGGATCATTGGTCCGACGGAGACAGGGCCGCAGGCGTACAATCCCGGTGGCGAACTTGCGATATGGGTAAGCCAAGACGGGGGAACGAACTGGAAAAAGAAAAAGGAAATAACCCAAAACAGCTCTCGGAACCACGCTTATGTTCGGAAGCCTACTAATGCGAAAAAAGATTTTTACGGCCTATGGGCTGATGGCGATGGGCGTAAACCTTCGGAATCCAACATCTACTTTACGACTAAGGAAGGAGCGGTATTCATGCTTCCGCGTCAGGCGACAACGGATTTTTTTGAACCGCAAAAATTGAATTTAACTACCGCACAGGCACAGGAAAAATTAGCTGTTAGTATGATAGACGAGAAGTTGGATAACGCTGTACAGCAGATAAAAGTGCTGGCGCAGCGTTCCGCCAAAAATATGTTGCCAAAGACTTACGACAATGGAAAGAACTTTGATTCAGAAACAGGTTGGTGGACATCAGGATTCTATCCGGGTACATTACTTTATCTGTACGAACATTCGGGTGATAAAGAATTATTGACGTTAGCAAAGCAGAAATTGAAACTTCTGGAAAAAGAACAATTTAATACGACAACACATGATCTGGGTTTTATGTTGTACTGCAGTTTTGGAAATGCGATGCGTATTACTGGAGATACAGCCGCATATAAGGAAATTTTACTTAAAGGCGCCGAATCGTTGGCTACCCGGTACAGCCCAGTAACAAAATCAATTCGTTCGTGGGACTTTGACAACTTTCCGGTCATTATAGACAATATGATGAACTTGGAGTTCTTGAACAGCGCAACACGATTGAGTGGCGACCAAAAATTTTATGATATCTCTGTAACGCACGCCAACACGACCATGAAAAATCATTATCGCAAGGATTATAGCTGTTACCATGTGGTCGACTACAACCCCAAAACGGGCGGTATTATCAAGAAGAAAACCAACCAGGGCGCCTTTGATGAATCGGCGTGGGCGAGAGGTCAAGCTTGGGGCTTGTATGGATACGTTATGATGTACCGTGATACAAAAGATAAGAAGTACCTTTCGTTTGCGAAGAAAATCGCAAAATATATGTTAGCGCACCCCAACATGCCCGACGACCTGATTGCCTATTGGGATTATGATGCACCTGACCTTCCAGCAGATAGTAAATATGTAAAATATAAACACTATCGAGACGCTTCTACGGCTGCAATAACCGCATCCGCCCTTATTGAAATGAGTACTATGGTGAAAGGAAAGCTTTCCAAAAACTACTTGAAAACAGCGGAAACCATGCTGTACAATTTGTCTACTGCGCCATATACCGCTGAACTGGGTTCGAATGGTGGTTTTTTACTGAAGCATAGTGTAGGTTCGATTCCACACAATAGCGAAGTCGATGTTCCGTTAACCTATGCTGATTATTATTATGTAGAAGCGCTACTTCGCTATAAAAACCTCATCAAACAGGAAAATGAAAACTAACGTAGCTATCAAGATGTGTTTAACCGTGTTTTTATGCACGCTGCTAACACGACAGGTGATTGCCCAAAAGTTTGATAATAACTGGACCTCATTACACTCGAGACCGATACCATCCTGGTGGTCAGATGCCAAGTTCGGCATATTCATCCATTGGGGGCTTTATTCTGTCCCGGCCTACGCGCCCGTTGACGAAGTAGAGGGGGTTTACGAAAAATATGCTGAGCATTACCTTATGCGTCTTATGGAAAAAAATAGTGCATTCACCGATTACCAAAAACGTAATTATGGACCAAATTCGACGTATGCAGATTTCGCACCGATGTTTAAGGCAGAATTTTTCAATCCGGACAAATGGGCCGATTTGTTTAAAAGATCTGGCGCAGGTTACGTGGTATTGACGTCGAAACATCATGATGGCTACTGCTTATGGCCGAGTGTGCACAGCAAAGGCTGGAACAGTGTAGACTCAGGTCCTAAACGCGATATCATAAAGGATCTATCTAACGCGGTACGAGGTGCTGGTTTACGATTTGGGTTATATTATTCGCTGTTGGAATGGAATAATTCACTTTATACCTCGGGCAATATGGAGCGTTGGACGACAGAACATATGATACCACAAATGAAAGATCTAGTGAATAATTATCGTCCAGAAATTATTTTCGCAGACGGAGAATGGGATTATACAAGTGACAAGTTAAAAAGTACGACATTCTTGACATGGCTTTACAACGAGTCCCCGGTGAAAAATACCGTAGTGGTTAATGATAGATGGGGGAAAGAAACAAGAAGCAAACATGGGGGATATTACACGACAGAATATAACCTGATCGGTGACACGCTAACCACGGGTAGAATTCTACATCCTTGGGAAGAGAGCCGCGGGATTGGAACTTCTTATGGATATAATCGTTTTGAAACCACCGCACATTATTACTCCTCCAAACAGTTGATCGATTTACTGATAGAAAAAGTCGGAAACGGCGGTAATCTTTTGCTTAATGTCGGACCGGATGCAAGGGGACTGATTCCTGTCGTTATGGAAGAGCGTTTGCTTGCTATCGGTAATTGGTTACGTGTAAACGGAGAGGCGATTTACGGCACGACCGCATGGAACGAACGACCGCTACAGGAAGAAAATGGCATCTATTATACCCGGAAAGGTAACGACTTGTATGTCATCTGTACCAAGTGGCCCGAGAAGGAACTGATCGTTGACGGCGTTCGCCATGCGCGCACTGTGACTTTGCTAGGGACAGATTTACCCGTAAAATGCAAAACAGCAAAGAATAGGTTGCGCATCCATCCACCCCAAATTAACCCGACGAACGCGCCTTGTGAGCATGCTTGGGTATTTAAGTTGACAGACGCCATGTTGCTGACACATTAAAATAAACATGTACTATAAAATTACCTGATGAACAAACAGCTATATATGATCTTATTACTTTTTGTAATAAGTATACCACTTCGAGCACAGGATGAGCCGGTGCCTAGTGAAATCCAATTGAAATGGCAGAAGCTGGAAACAACTGCTTTCATCCATTTTACAGTCAATACTTTTACCGGCAAAGAATGGGGAGATGGGACCGAAAGTCCTGAAATTTTTAATCCCGTGAATTTTGATGCCGGTAAGATGATCAAAGTGCTGAAGGAAACCGGGTTTAAGATGGCAATAATAACAGCTAAGCATCACGATGGATTTTGTCTTTGGCCGACGGCATACACGGATCATTCTGTCAAAAGCAGCCCATGGAAAAATGGCAAAGGCGATATGGTAAAAGAGATCGAGCAGGCATGTCGCGAATACGGCATTGGGTTTGGATTCTATCTTTCACCTTGGGATCAAAACCATCCTACCTATGGCACATCTGCATACAACGCGTTCTATAAAAATCAACTCCGGGAGTTATTAACGAACTATGGCGACGTAGCCGAGGTTTGGTTTGACGGCGCAAAGGATAAAAAGGCCATCGATATGGAGTACGATTTTGACGGATATTGGGATTTGGTTCGTGAATTACAGCCTGGTGCGGTGATGTTTTCGGACGTAGGTCCTGATGTTCGCTGGGTAGGTAATGAGAAAGGAATCGCCGGCGAAACGATGTGGTCTACAATCGATGTGAAACCCGAGAACGCACCCGGAAAAATGTCGCCAGAATACCTAAATGTAGGGGACCCGAACGGCAAATTATGGATACCGACAGAAACAGATGTGTCGATCAGACCAGGCTGGTTTTATCATGAGGAAGAAGATGATAAGGTACGGTCTGCTCAAAACTTGGTCGATCTTTATTACACTTCCGTAGGGAGAAACAGTGTACTGTTGCTCAATATTCCACCAAACAAAGAGGGGTTATTTGCCGAACAGGATGTAGCAAATCTATATGAATACCGGTCGATCCTAGATGAAACGTTTCGCAACAACTTGGCAAAAGCAGGCGCTGACAAAACTTTAACTGACGGGCATCTAGAAAGTTACACCACCCTCCATACAAATAAACCTTTCGTTGTAAAATTGAAGAAAAAAGCGACTTTTAACCGGATTGCGCTTCAAGAAAACATTGCAGACGGGCAAAAAAATGAAGAAGCATTGCTGGAGTACTGGGATGGAACAGCGTGGACAGTGTTAAGTGAACTTACCACTATCGGCTATAAGCGCTTATTGCGGGTACCGTTGACAACCACAGACAAGATCAGAATTACCGTAAAGAAATCTAAATCACCTGTGCAACTAGCAGAATTAGGTCTTTATAAGGCTTCTTCCAGGGAATAACTAAAAATAATACTATTAATCATCTATTATAAACCAAATTAAAAACATATGATGCACAAAACAACTAAACTTTGGTTGGGTAAGCTCGGTGTGGGGATTGGGTTTGTTTTCCATAGTTTTGGGCTTCTTGCTCAGGAAAGCAATGAAGTCGTCTCCATCGCCATGATAACCAAAAACAGCAGTCCCGACGTACCTCGTGCAGCGACCGAGGGAATACAAACTACCCGTGTGACCGGTCGGGTGACGGATAGTGCTGGCGAACCTCTGGGGGGAGTGGGCATTCATCTCAAAGGTACTAACGCGTCTACGGTGACCAACGTAGATGGAAATTTTGTAATGGATGCGCCGCAAACTGGCGGTGTACTCGTCTTTACATCTGTCGGTTTTTTGAGTAGGGAGTTTCCATTTAGTAATAGCCAACGTGTAATAAACGTAACATTGCTGCCCGATATGTCCACCATAGATGAAGTGGTCGTGGTGGGATATGGTACCCAAAAAAAAGGGAATCTGACAGGTGCCGTAGCAAGTGTGACCTTTGATGAAAAATTAACCAGTAGGTCTATCTCAAATGTGTCAACTGCGCTGAATGGCTTATTGCCGGGGTTGGCAGTTAACCAGTCCAGCGGAATGGCAGGTAACAATAACTCTACATTGATGGTCAGGGGTTTGGGAACCCTCGCTTCGGGTGCCGCTGGCCCCTTAATCGTGGTAGATGGTGTACCAGATGTTGATATCAACAGATTAAATACGCACGATATCGAAAGCGTATCTGTTTTGAAAGATGCGACAGCTGCTTCTGTCTACGGTTCTAGGGCTGCCAACGGGGTAATTTTGGTAACTACCAAGTCCGGGGCAGGCAAGAAGCCAAGCATCAATTTCAGTTCTCATTTAGCCATGCAGAGCCCCACGAACGGAATCGGCTTTATGGCGGATTATCCTAGATCTTTAATGGTTCATCGGAACGCGCAGGCGATGAGTGCCGCAGCTAACACCGCAACGTATAGGTACGGAACCATTGAGCAATGGATGGCTTTAGGCATGGTCGATCCCATTCGATACGCGAATACGGATTGGTTCGACGTGACGATGAGGGATGCCGTTCAGCAAAACTACAACCTTTCGGCTAATGGCGGCAATGACGTATCTAATTTTTTTATATCTGCCGGAATAATGGATGAAAGGGGGCTGCAAATCGGGAACGATTTTTCAAGATATAATGCCCGTATCAATTACGATTATAAAATACGTAAAAATATCAGCATTGGCGCAAGGGTCACGGGCAACTGGTCTAACTATACGTTCGGCTTTAATGAGGGGTTTACCGGCGGTAGTTCAGGAAATGCGTACGACCTACGTTTCGCTGTCGCAGGGGTCACGCCTTACGATCCGTTTACCGGATTCTACGGCGGTAGATCGGCGTACGGTGAGCACACGCTCGTGGCTAATCCCTTGGCTTTGTATGATCACTTAAGCTCAAAAAGGGAGCAAAAGCAATTAAATAGTCTTTTTCATTTGGAGTGGGAGCCTATAGCAGGATTGAAAACCCGAGTGGATTACTCCTTAAATTATAGTGATCAGTTTACCGTAAACGCCAACAAAGCGGTCGAAGCTTATGATTTCCAGAATGAGGCTTTTACCGGCAGGTGGATTTTAGGACCCAACGTGGGCATCACCAATGATAACTTGAATAGTTATAAGACAATGGCAAGTGGTAGGGTAAGTTATGATAAAGTATTTGCTGAGAATCACGAATTTGGAGCATTAGCCGTGTATAGCGAAGAGTTTTGGAATAGCCGTATCCTATCCGGTGCAAGATTAAATCGGGTACATCCTTCCTTAACGGAGCTAGATGCTGCAAGCGTGGACGGACAAACGAATAGGGGATCGTCCACAAAAGAGGGATTACGGTCTGTCATTGGAAGACTAAATTATGCTGCCTTTAATAAATACTTAGTGGAACTGAATGCCCGCTACGATGGCTCATCTAGGTTTTTCCCAGGCCATCAGTGGGGATTCTTTCCATCAGCCTCTGTGGGATGGCGATTTACAGAAGAAAGTTTTCTTTCTAAGATCAAAGAGTGGGGCGTGAATAGCGGTAAATTGAGAGCGAGCTACGGTGGGCTAGGCAATAACAGAATCACCAATTCTCTATATGAACAAAGAGAAGTACTGACGGCATTTAATTATATTCTAGGCGGTTCGGCCCAAAGCGGATTCTCGAATAACAGGATGATAAACCAAGCGTTCAGTTGGGAGAAAGTCAACGCGTTGAATCTTGGATTAGATCTCGTCATGCTTAATAATCGCTTGTCGACGGAATTTAATTACTATGAGCGCAAAACTGCTGGGATGGCAGATGCTTTAGATATTTCGATGCTTATTTCCGGAATGTATACTGCACCGCGGCACAACATAGGAGAAATGAGTAATCGTGGTGTCGAGGGGAACGTTACTTGGAGCGATAATAAAAACGGCTTTCAGTACCGCATTAATCTACATGCTGCTTATAATAGAAATACACTGGAAAAATGGGGACAATTGTTGTTAAGAGGGAACCGGTTTATTGATATGCCTATTAGTTTCGTATACGGCTACGAAGATGTGGGTATAGCACAAAACTGGCAACAAGTTTATGATGCGACCCCTCAAGGTATTGTGCCAGGAGATCTCATCCGTTTAGATCTGAACGGAGACGGGAGAATTACGGATGAAGATAGGAAAGCTGATCCCAATACGCAAACCAACATGCCGCATACCAATTTTGCTTTGAATTCAAGTTTCGCTTATAAGGGCTTTGATTTAAGTTTCCAACTGCAGGGGGCTGCAGGTAGGAAAGATTACTGGTTAAGCAACTATAATGAACTGAGTATAGGGGAAAGATACGCGGCATCATGGGATCACTGGAATAATCCGTGGAGTGTGGATAACAGAGATGGAATCTGGCCAAGGTTAAACAGTACTGCTGGTGGAAACAGGACACAAACGACGTTTTGGTTGGATAATTTGTCCTACTTACGTTTACGTAACGTACAGTTAGGTTATAATCTCCCAGAGGGTATATTAAGGAAAGCAAGTATTAATAACCTTCGAATATTTGTTTCGGGAGAAAACATACATACGTTTACCTCCTACAGAGGGATAGACCCCGAGTCTACAGCCAGTATGAACGACGTATATCCCCTGCTGAAATCCTTCTCTTTAGGACTAAATATTAATCTATAAGATGTAAATAATATGAAAAAGATAAATAAACTTTTAGTTTCTTTTTTTGCCGGCTCTTTACTGCTTTCTACATCTGCCTGTGTGAAAAATCTGTTGGATCAGCCAGCGACAACAGAGCTTGACAATAATTCGTACTGGCAAACGGAAGCCGATGCCGTGGGTGGCGCAATGGCAATGTATAATAATATTAAGAATGTGTTCCATAAAGACTATTTCTTTGACGGCCACGGTGACTATGTGCGGGTGAGAGCGGTAAGTAGTATCTCCTCTCTGGGGACGCCAAGTAACGGTGGGGCTTATTGGACGGGAAGTACCAATGGTCATTATTATCCGGAGGGGTATGGATCCGCATATGACAATATGTTTCGTTTCTTGTATGGAGGCGTTAACAGAGCAAACTATGTAATTGATAATGTGACTAATATGTTACCTCGCTTACCCGCTTCTACAGAAAATTTGGAGGGAATTATTGGAGAGGCAAGACTAATGCGGGCGTTGGTTTATTTCCGATTAATCACGATGTGGGGAGATGTGCCATACATCGATAAGATAGTAGTAAGTAATGATGATGTGATATCTATACCACGGACACCGATCGAAGAGGTGAAGAATCGTATTCTGGCGGATTTAGACTATGCGTTTGAAAAATTACCTGCTACGCGTACTCCTGATCAAAAAGAAAGAGTAACCAAAGCGGCAGCGTTGGCGCTAAGGGGCAAAGTCAATCTTTACTGGGGTAGTTGGAACAAGAATGGATGGCCTGAACTGGACACCTTCACGCCGGATGCAGCAAAGGCAGATCAGGCTTTTAGAGATGCTACAGAAGACTTCAGGAAGGTCATCAACGACTACGGATTAACTTTATTTAGAGGTGGTGCGCCGGGCGAAATCGATGATCTGGGGAAAGCAGAAACATTGCCTAATTATTTTCATCTTTTTATGCCGACTTCGAATGCCAGCAATGAGACCATTATTGGCTTTACCCATGGAGGGCCTGGATCCGGGGTCAGTGATAAATTAATGCGCGATATCGGGCCAAGAGAGACCGAAAGTTCCGAAGTAAATGTGTCACCGCTCTACTGGTTGGCTGATCGTTATCAGTCTACGACAACGGGTGATTTTTTGCCGCCAATGGAGCAATTGAGTGATCGGACACAGGACGCTAAATATGCAGCAGATGCCGCTACGCGACCAAATTCAACGCTCAACCCACAAACCTACCTCGGAAGAGATTACCGGATGAAAAGTACTATTCTTTGGAACGGTGAAGTCATCCAACGCTTGGCAGGGTTACAGGCGGAGGGACTAATTCCTTACCATCACGGAGTCCAAGGTGTTAATAATGGTGTTCGCTATATAGATTATAATTCAGGGACAAACTCAGGTTATTTGTTCCGCAAGTTCGTCAGAAACTATGCTGGACAAGGCAGGGAAGAAGGAAATATGACGTGGCCGGTGATCCGCCTTGCCGACGTATATCTGATGTTTGCCGAAGCATCGAATGAGGCTTTTGGCCCTACCCCTGAAGCCGTGAGTCTGGTAGATAAAGTAAGGGCTCGAGGAAATTTACCGGGCCTTAAGCCTGAAAAGTACGCGAACAGCGATTTGTTCTTTGATGCCATAGAACAGGAGCGTATAGTAGAGTTGGTATTAGAAGGGCATAGGGCATTTGATATCAGACGCTGGCGAAAAATTGAAGATATCTGGGGGCCACCCAACGGTCCGGGAAAGTTTACGACAAACACATGGGGTAATAACGTTACGGCTTATTTTCAAAATAAAAGTGAAAGAGCCTATCAGCAATGTTATATTTTCAAGATACCACAGAGTGAAATGGATCGTAATCCAAACCTGAGACAAAACGCACCGTATTTATAGACGTAAATTTTAATAAAAAAATGATGAAAATATCGAAATATAAAAACTGCTATTTGGCGCTTTTGATGATTGTAGCTTTTGCGATTGTACGGTGTTCGAAAGATAGCTTTCCCGTAGATGAAGATGGTCTATTAATCACTGATCGAACAAGCGCTTATGTGGGAAGCTTTGATTTATGGGACCCCACCCATCAAACGGTGGTAGTGGGGACACCTGTGGTCGACACCGTCGCGCAGACAATAGACTTACAGGTACGTTTTGGTACGGACTTAACAAGACTATGGCCACGTTTTTCTTTGATTACCGATGCGAAGCTGGAACCTAAAATCACCGGATTTGTTGATTTTTCTGATTTAGCAAGACCTAGACAATGGACCGTCATATCGGGCAACAGACAGGTGAGAAAAGTGTACACGGTGAATGTAACCGTAGAGCAGCCGTAGAACACTATATTAGCAAATTAAACGTAAAAATTATGATTCGTAAACTATTATATAAAGCCACATTTTTACTCGGTGTCGCGACGCTAATTGTCGGGTGTAAGGAGGAGGAGTATGCTGTTCCAGTACCGAAAAGTGGTTTACAAAACGATTGTATTAAGAAGTCGGTTGGTCCTGGGCTAGCCGGTATAGACATGGAGTTTATGTATGCCATGGCGATTCAAGAAAGTGAAGGGAAACTCATCTCAGCACAAGTAGAGGCCTCCATCCCAGGAGCTTCCGAGACCTATCTAGAGCACCGCTCATTTCACACGAATGCTATTGGGGATGATATCGGTATACCTGTAGCGAAACCATCTGTAACTAATGGTGCCGTTACTAAGGTTACTTTTGACGTGGATACCAATGCGGCCACTTTAAGGTATTATTACAGACCGACAGCCGCGTCCGTTGATAAGGACGTCTCTTTTACTTTTTCTGCCACGAGTAGTAATGGCCAGACCGTTACCTACAAAATGGGCCCTTACAAGATCAGGAGAATGGAGGTAGCACCAAATTTGGCCGTTTCCGATGGCAACAAATTTTATGTTTCCGTAGAAGACATGGCTGTTTATGACGAGGCGGAGGCTGCAGCAAGGCCAGATAAGATTGACGTGCTCTACTTATTCAGAACGATTAGCGGAATAACATTTGGCCACTCGTTAGTCGCTCCAGCAGCGGATGCTAAGTATCGTCCGGGGATAACACTGCCAAATGGGGTTAACCGAAATACGAAAATACAAAAAGCTTGGAACGTAAGAGATATCCATCTTGGTGCCAATGCAGGTACTGGGAATAACTCGTATGTCTATTTAGATGATGAAGATTTTAAGACATTGAATCTTAGTGCAGCCCCCAATTATGCTATCAATATACTGGCGCAATCGGGGATATGGATAGAAACGGCAGACCGCAAATACAGAGGCTATATTTATGTCAATTCTATCAATACGAATGGAAGTGCCGTAATCGGAATTAAGCGTTACAGATTATGAGATATTTCTCTTTTTTTATCGCTTTTGTTTTAGTTATTCCGTATGCTACGGTTTACGCACAGTTTAACGGCGATAGGGCTACCATAGCTAGTCATCCGCGCTTACTCTTGTTAAAAGGAGAAGAAAAAGCACTTGATCAAGCCGTCAAAGCGGATCGGTACAAACTCAAGGTACATAACGAAATACTCGCGGAGTGCGAAGAAATCCTCCACACCGTTCGGGTAGAGCGCATCAAAATCGGGATGCGTATGCTCTCGGCTTCTCGCGAAGCCATGTTACGCATTTTTTACCTTTCCTATGCCTGGCGAATGACCGACGACAAACGCTATGTGGAGCGGGCAAAGGAAGAGCTTGCCGCCATTTCGTTATTTAGCGACTGGAATCCATCGCATTTTTTGGATGTCGCGGAAATGACCATCGCCGCTGCCATCGGGTATGATTGGCTATATGATGAATTGTCGTCGGACGAACGGGCGCAAATCAGGGAAGCGATCCGCACGAAAGGCTTGGCGCCTTCGCTTGATAGCCAGTATAACTGGTGGCTAAAGGCCACCCATAATTGGAATCAAGTATGTAATGCCGGAATGCTCATGGGGGCCTTGGCCATTTATGAAGATGACGTTGAACTTGCTGAACAGCTCATCAAAAGGGGCAAGGAAAGCATCCAATTGCCGATGAAAGATTATGAACCGGACGGGGCATACCCCGAAGGATATATGTATTGGGGATACGGAACGACGTTCCATGTGTTATTTATAAATGCGATGGAACGCGCTTTTGGCAAAGCTTATGATTTGTCATCAAGCCCGGGTTTCGTAAGAACGGCTTCCTTTATGCAAAATATGACCGGCGTGACGGGGGACTCATTTAATTTTTCTGATTCTGATCTGGGCGGTGTTTTGCAGCCGGCCATGTTCTGGTTTGCTCAAAAGACGGATAACCCTTCTTTGCTTTGGATCGAAAGAGAACATATGATTAAGTTAAGCGCGAATGTGCGAGAAGATAACCGTTTGCTACCACTAACGTTGATATGGAGCAAGGACAGCGATCTCCAAGCTATCGATCCTCCGAAAGGTAAGCTGTGGGTAGGTAAAGGTAAGACGCCGGTAGCGCTCATGCGTTCGTCATGGGTGGACTCGACAGCCCTATATGTGGGATTTAAAGGTGGGTCGCCATCGACCAATCACGGGCATATGGATGTTGGATCTTTTGTCATGGAGTCCGATGGCGTGCGATGGGCGATAGACTTTGGCCGGGAAGATTACCGACTGCTCGAAGCGCAAAAAATAAATATCTGGAAATTCGACCAAGATTCTGAGCGATGGGGCGTATTTAAATACTCCAATTTGGCGCATAATACGTTGACGGTTAACGGAGAATTGCAAAGTGTTAAAGGCCATGCACCCTTGATCGATTTCTCCGAAACGGCTGAAAGTACAACAGCGACAATGGATATTTCGACGCTCTACCCTCAATTGAAAGCCTTGAAGCGTAAAATCACGGTCAACAATGCGGAAAATGTAACCATCAGTGACTTATATGCTGGTGGGACAGAAGAAAATACCATACGGTGGTCGATGCTTACGGATGCAGATGTGCGCTTGGTTGATGGCATGCGCGCGGAACTCACAAAAGGTGGCAAAAAATTGCGGTTACAGGTAAACGCTCCACACGATGTAATTTTAAAAACGTGGGCTACTGGCGTTGATTATAGAAAGAACGAGACGGTAATCGTTGGCTTCGACATAAAAGTCGCACCTGATCAAACGGGAGAAATTGTGGTACAATTAGTACCTTGCAGATAAAATATTGATCTGCACAAATTTAACCATGGATGGACTCTATAAATACCTGTCTTCGATTTCGCCTATTCAGGCCAGCACCTGGGGTCTGGTGAAAGACTTGTTTACGGAAACAAGACTTAACAAAGGAGATTATTTTTTGGAGGAAGGGGTGACAGCTCGAAAGATTGGCTTTTTAAAAGATGGTGTTATCAGGGCCTTTTATCGAAACGGTGAAGGCTCGGAATATAACAAGCATTTTTTTACGTCCAATAATCTCGTGGGGGGATATTCATCTTTAGTCACAAAAACGCCCAATAAAATTTATCTGCAAGCGCTTACGGACTGTCAGTTGTTAACGGCTAATTATCATGATCTGATCATGCTCTATGATGATCATCCGGATTTCGAACGTTTTGGAAGAAGGCTTGCCGAAATGTTTTTCGTACATAAAGAGGAGCGTGAAGTCAATATTGTGATGCTGGGGGCGGATAAACGATACCTTATTTTCCAACGTCAATTTCCGAATCTGGAACAATTAATCCCCCAGTATCATATTGCATCGTATCTAGGAATTACGCCCACACAACTGAGCCGCATTAGAAGAAAATTTAGTAAAAAGTAATTCCTTTACATATGTAAATGAAAGTGTTGTTCCATTAGATTTCCTTTGTTATTGGATTAACATTTAAAAAGATGACAAAGCAAATTCTTCTATTGACGACGCTTGCTATGGCGTCCGTTACGGCAGTGGCACAAAAAAGGGTGTTATTTGTAATGAGCGGTGCCAACGAACTAAAGCTTAAAGATAACAAGACCTATAGCACAGGCGTGTTTCTGAGTGAGTTTTATCTGGCGTATAAGGATATCACGCTATTAGGTTATGAGGTGGACTTTGCGACTCCCAATGGCATCAAACCATCGATTGACGCTGAAAGCCGTAATAAAAAATATTGGGGTAAAAGAAGTCATTTAATTGCGGAGGCTGAAGATTTCGTTCGGAACAATGAAAACTTCAGTAAGCCTCATACACTTGAAAAAGTACTGGAAAACATCGATCGATATTCAGGCATGATTGTTCCTGGGGGCCAAGGATTAATGACGGATTTAATTCATGATAAGATCATCCCGCAGCTATTGATCGGTTTCTCGAATAGGAACACAGTCATCGGTTTAATCTGCCACGCGCCAGCACTGATACTGACGATACCGGAAGAAACGAATCCTTTTGTAGGCTATCGTGTGAATTCGGTAACTGGGCTGGAAGAGTTTTTTATTGAGACGTTTGTGATGAAAGGAAAACCAATGAACAGAAAAATTGCAAAACAGCTAAAGAAATCGGGCTTGATACATAAAAAGGGAAGACCGGCGGGAAACTTTGCCATCCGGGACAGGGAGCTCATCACGAGCCAAAATCCCTATTCTAACCAAGCGTTTATTAAGCTGTATATAGAGGCGTTGAAGGAGTAGGAGTTAAGGAGATCGGAGAAGAGTAAGAGGTTATTATTTCAAGCATTATAAAAAGACGAGCAGAGAGATTAAGGTCCGCTGCTCGTCTTTTTTTATGCATACAGGAGTTTTATTTAACCTCTAGGCTTCGGCTTATTGCCCTTCCCCTTGATAATATTCATGATCCGTTTACGAAACGATACCTCCTGACCTTCACCGTAGCCATATCCATAACCATAGCCGTAACCATAACCACGTTTGAAGTCCACATCGTTCACTACAACCGCCATATTATTCAATTTGCCCTCTTCGTAGAGTTCCTTCGGAATATTTAATAAGCGTTTATCCAAGTAGTTCGCACGTGTCACATAGATCGTCATGTCGGCATGCTCTGCAATTAATAACGTATCGGTTACCATACTCACCGGTGCCGTATCCACAATTACATAATCGTACTGCATACGACCGTAAGCGATCAAATCCGCAAAGTGGCCATTCATCAGCAATTCCGCCGGATTTGGTGCAATATAGCCCGAATAGATAATATCGAAATTGTATGGTGCTGGTTTTTGGATGACGATGTTGGAAACCGACATATCCGGATTCACGAGATACTGTGTAATACCGATATTAGTATGCTGCAAATGCGATAAACCTAAGTAATCTAAAACCTTCGGTGAGCGGATATCCGCACCAATTAGCAACACCTTCTTGCCAGACATGGATAATATCTTCGCGAGGTTCGTAGCAATAAAGGATTTTCCTTCACCCGATGTAGTTGATGTTACATATAACACAGACGATTCTTGCTTTTTAGCACTGCCCAGCATAAAAGTGATATTCGTTCGCAAAATACGAATGGCCTCTGCCAAAGACGAACGGTCGTTATCTTCAATAATCGGGTGGTCTGACGATGGTATTTCACCCAGAATAGGCGCGTGCATCGCTTCTTCGATATCCTTACGGGAGTGGATTTTGTTATCGAGTAGAAATTTAATATATAAAATACCAAAAGGAACTAGGAAGCCCAAGATTAGGGCGCCGAGCATAACGATCGGTTTTTTTGGAGACACCGGCACCCAAGAACCATAAGCCGCATCCACAATCTTTATATTGGCCGGCGTTGCCGCTGCTTTAATCTCTGTTTCCTCTCTTTTTTGCAATAAGAAGAGGTATAGTGTTTCGATCGTCTGTTGCTGTCTGGAGATATCTTTAAAACCCCGTTCCTGGTTTGGTATCTGGTTCAGCCGACCCTCGAATTTGTCTTTTTGAACCAGCAACGCATCCACGTTGCCTTGTAGCACCTTCCGGTAATTATCCAACGAAATCTGCAACGTTTTGTTTACCTGTTCAATGTTGCGGGACAACTGCTGTACGACCGGATTATCCGGAGTTGCTGATTTTAATAAATCGTCCCGTTCCAGAACCAGACCGTTATAGCTCTGGATATTAGCTTGGATAGACGGGTCGCTCAAGCCGATATTCGACGGCAACAAGTTATATTCCGTGCTTGAAGTCGCTTCCCGCATCATATCGGCGAGGCTCAACTGTGTTTGGTATTCAACAAGCTTGCGTTCATTCTCCGTCGCAGTCTGCATATACAACTGCGCCTCCGCCTGCGTGTCCGTCATCTGGTTACGGTCCTTAAAATTAGCGACCTTCGCATCCGCTTCCTCGAGGTCTCTAGAGATTAGCTCCAAACGCGAATTGATGAAAGCCGAGGTTGCTCGTGTCACCTGCGCTTTATCGTAAGTCACATCCTTATTGTATTGTTCGATCAAGGAATTGAGGACAAGTTCCGCTTTAGGAATCAACGGATGATCCATCGAGAAATTCACCAAGAACGATTGCCGCTCTGAGTTTGGACTCACCTGCACCCCTGCACGCATAAAATCCACCGACGTCTCTGCCGGCATATAAGAAATCTGTAAATCTCCTTCCCATAACCGACTACTTTCTTGTGGAACTAAGCTGATCGGTCCGATCGGCGTTTCCAATCTGCTGCCGAGTTGATAATCTTGCGCGCCGTTCGCCTCATCCTTCACCTGATAGCGCTCGCCTTGTTTGCTCACCGTAAACGTGTAAAAAACGGAATCCAAGCGTGGATGGTTGGGCTCCAATAGCATCAGCTTTAACGGCGCGTGCTTCTCCAGCATCTCTGAGGATTTGATTTTCCCCTTCGAAAAATAACTGATATTCAAGCGATTTACATCCACCACCTTCCGCATCAGGCGCCGGGAGCGGAGCACCTCGATCTGATCGTTAACGAAAGCGGCCGACGAGTTTCCCATTCCTGTCATGCTAGACAGCTCAGCCAGTCCAGCCATATCACCAGACGCTTGCTTCTCGTCCTGCAAGAGAATTTTTGCGCTGGTGTTGTAGATTTTTTGGGCATACCGTAAGTAGACAAAGGCTATAAATAAGCAGGCAAACACGGAAATAACAAACCACTTCCAATAGAAAGCATATTGCTCAAAAATTTGCTTGAGGTTTAACTCTGACTCGTCCGATTCCTTCACTTGAGGGTAAGGCGTATTTTTCATAAATGCTTTTGCTTCTTCTCTAATTTTTTAGCGGGTTACAACGGATATGACTGTCACGATCAAACCGATGACCGATACAAAAATCGATGTCGTTGCGGTATATTTTGAATTTTGTATACGCGCGCCATTAGGCTCCACATAGACCACATCGTTCTGTGTCAAATAGTAAGCCGGAGAATTCATCGATTCCCGCTTTCTTAAATCCAACCGAAATTCTTCCTTTTTTCCATCCTGTTCTCGGATGACCAATACATTATTACGCTCTCCATAGATCGTCATATCACCGGCTAATCCCAACGCTTCCATAATAGTCAACCGATCATTTTCAATCGTAAAGGTTCCCGGCCGAGCGACTTCGCCCAATACAGTTACCCGGAAATTCCGTACTACCATCGAGATTCCAGGATCAACAATGTATTTGCTCACTTCTTGGCGTAATAGGTCCATCGCTTGGGTACGGGTCTTACCCGCCAATTTAATCTTCCCCACCTTTGGAAAATCGATCTCTCCGTTGGCGTCAATGGCATAAGTAGGAATAAATGGATTCGTTGCTTGAATTGTTCCAGCTGCTCCCTGATATGGCGAAACCTGGTTAAATGGAAGTGTGGCCCTTACATCATCTGCAGTCACCGAAACCGCCAAGATATCACCAGGTTGCAATTTCGGGGCATTCAATTCGTATAATGTATTCAACTCCACTGAATCGGGTTGAAAATACACCATATTTTTTTTGCTCGCACAAGACGTACAAAATAATAGGGTGATAGTGAACAATGAAAGGAGTCCACCGAAGATACGTTTAGACATATTTTTTACTTTTATATGGGATGACAAAAAGCTCTCCAAATTTTGTTGATTTCGAGCAAAAATAGTTTTTTTTTCATGAATAAACATCAGTAAACCCAAATTATTACAAACTGAGACGCTTCAAGAAATAATCCTCCGGCCATGTATAATCATCGTTCTTCGCATTTTCAATACCGTAATCGGCGAACACTAGCAGCTCACTTTCCGACTCCAACGCTTGGAATGCAGTGCCATACCCTACGGGAACATGTAACACTTGTTGGTCTTCGGCTTTCAATATCCGCTTTTCGACGGGTAATTCCTGCGATGCGTTTTCCCAATCATCGATCTGTATCAAGTCTAACGCAAAGGTGCCTGAAAGTACATAAAACCAACGTTGTTCCATACGGTGGGCCCGCCAACCGCGGATCAATTCGGTGTCTGTATTCTTAATCATATAAAAACGCTTCACCTGGCTCATATCAAAGTCGTTGACAAATCTGATCTGACCCCGATGGTCTTTTGCAATTCCTCCTATGATGGATTTTACTGTATTTTCTTTCATTACTATACTTTTATAGCTGTTTCTTAGATACGGAAGTATTTACAAATCACCCATGTTTTTGAAATTAGATATAGCACACTTGATCCACCTAACAGTACCAGCGCAAATATCCACTGTGTGGTGACGTCCTTATTGGCGAAGTGGATTACAGCAAGACCTATGATAAACTGAATGGCTCCATATAAAAAGGAGATCAGCAGCTTATTGACACCGGCTTCGTTACCCAAGAACTGGTATAGATGGGAGCGGTGTGCTTCAAAGATGTTTTCTCTGAGATATAAGCGGCGGATAATCGTCCACACCGCATCGATACCATACACAGTTAGGAATAGGAAATAAAGCAGGTTACCGGTTTTGATAATGAGCGACCCTAAAGCGAACAGCAAAATGTAGGCGATGGCCACAGAGCCTACATCGCCGGCAAAGCATTTTGCTTTCGCGCGGAAATTGAAAAACGTGAATACTAACACGCCTAACATCGTATACGCCAAAAGATCTTGTGCTACGAAGTTTACTTCACGGTTCACCAACATCAACAGGCCACCGACAGCTAGGCTGTAACAGGCTGTGATACCATTGATCCCATCCATGAAGTTATAGGCGTTGATCACCCCGACCACCACAATAAAGGTAATCAGTAGATAATACCAAGGCATTTCAAATACATCCAATTGGTAGGTCATTAACAACACGGATGTAAAGTGAACCAGCAGACGGATCCTATTGGACAGTGTTAAGATATCGTCCAGAAAAGAAACGACGGTCATCATCGTCAGGCCCAAGAAGAACCAAGGGTATTGAAAACCGGACAAAATAAAATAAGCCAAAGCGCCCACATAGAATATAATCCCTCCACCACGCAGGGTGATAGCGGTATGCGAGGAGCGCTCATTAGGCTTGTCTATGATATTGAATCGGTCTGCTACACGAAAGTACAGCAGTTCTAAAACAAATAGGGTGATGAATATTGTAAGGTATGTCATTGTTTTGCTATCTGTAATTTTACGAGTTACGAAAACTCTTAATCGTCTTCTCCAAGCCTTCCTTTGCGGTGAGTGGCAACTTAACGATACCAAGGGCTTGTTTGATCTTGGTGTTGGAAACCACATAAGATTCGGTCAGCTTTTTAAGGCGTTCGGAATTTAGTGGTAAGGGTAAGATATCCCCAATCTTCACGAGGCTTCTGATCAGCCCAGAAGGGATCTGCCACAGCTTTGGCTTCTTGCCCAAGGTCTCAGCGATCAGTGCCACCAGTTCGTTGGTTGATAGTGCGTCGTCATCGGCAAAGTTGTACACACCCGAGGGCAGAGTCGTATCGATCAACATTTGCTCCATCAGGTAGCTCAGATTGTCTATACTTAAGAAAGACCGTTGATTGTGAAATGCCGCCAGTGGCCAAGGAATACCCTTTTCAACCACTTTGTACAATAGGTTTAGGTTTCCTTTATTGCCCTGGCCATGGATCATGCAGGGACGGATGATAAACAATCGCTTGCCTTCGGGCAATGCCTGCGACAGGAGGTACTTCTCTGCCTCTAATTTCGATTTACCGTAGGGTGTATATGGTTTGCCATCGATATCTTCTCGTAAAATATCTTTTACTGTATCGGCGACAGCTTTAACTGAGCTGAAATAAAAGAAGTCGTGAATATTCGATTTTAAATACTCTTCAAATAACGTAACGGTCAGGTCACGATTCACTTCAAAATATTCTTCTGGCTGAGACGTATTAGATGTATCGTGTGCCTTTCCTGCCAAATGAATAATAGCTGTTCCCTCATGACATAGCAATTTCTTCCAATTTGGATCCCTCAAAGATAAAGTCTGTATATGCGCCCCCTTATTATTAAGATACGCCATCAGATTCTTTCCAACAAAACCGGACGCCCCTGTTATTTGAACATTCATATAATTCATATATTTTTACTTTTCCACAGATAGGATTCTCTCTAGTTTATCCAAAACAACGTCTCTTTTAAATTCGCTATTAAAATAAGCCAGTCCATTCGCCCCCATGATATTCCTCTCTTCCTCAGAAAGAGAATATAGTTTCATTACATTTTCTGCTAGTTTAATGACATCTTCAGCTGGGCTAATAAATCCTGCCTGCGCTTCCTCCACAATTTGTCCCCCCTCACCATCTAAGCTAGCTAAAATCGGTTTCCCACAGGCTAAATATGATTGAATTTTTGAAGGAATGGTCAATGAAAAAATATAGTCTCTTTTTAAGGAAACATATAAAGCGTCTGCATGTGCAAAAAAATCAGCCATTTCCGTAGGTGGATATCTTCCCATGAAATGAATATAATTCATCAACTCTAGTCTTTTTGCCTTTTTTTGCAGAACATCTTTATATCTGCCGTCACCTATAATAATCCAATTAACAGCAATCCCTTTATTTAGAACTATCGTCGTCGCATCAATAAAGGTGTCTAAACTCTGAGCTTCACCTAAATTACCAGCAAAAAAAATTTTGAACCCTTTAGGAAGAATATCTTCATACTTTAACGCTTCCTTTGGAAAATAAAAATCTTCCGTCGTGTTTGGTAAGTATTCAATCTTTTGTCTTTGAACACCCTGTTTAAGTATATATTCGTTGAAAGCTCTTGATTGAACTAATACGTATCTTGATTCCTTATATATCCAACGAGTTAACTTATCGAAAAAATAGAGCACAGATCTATTCGTTACTCCGCCAGCGGCAGAGAGCGAAGCTGGCCACAAATCCTGTACCCAAAATGCTATGTGAGCTTTAAAAATATATTTAGCCGCGATCGCTGGAATTCCTACCGTTACCGGCGATGGTTCAAAAACTAAAATACTATCAATTTTCTCCTTTATACGCAACACAGTTATAGTTCCCCAAAAGGCAAATGATATATAGTTTAAAAACAAGCGTAGTCCACGACCATTTCCTCGAGTAACAAGCCTTGATCGGTAAATTTTAATACCATTCCAAACTTCAAATTTAGGTTTATTATTATAACCTTTAAAAAGCTTACCTCCGGGGTAGTTTGGCAAGCCTGTTAAAATAACAATTTCGTGCCCCCGATCTTTCAATCCTAAAGCAATATCATTAATTCTGAAATTTTCAGGCCAAAAATACTGAGAGACAATAAGTATACGCATTAAATAGAATATTGTTTATATAAATCTGGATGATTTCTGATCCATTGTAATTGCTCTTCTAACATAGTCTGATAACCAGGAACTTTATAATCGAAATCCGTCCGGATACTCACTAAACTTTTATTGATCTTATATCCTGTATAAGGCTCTATCATCATTTCGTTGTTTCTGAAAACTTGATTAAATAAAACCAATAAGCCATGTTTGTCTATTTTGTGTTTTGGAGCAATCTGAATAAGTCCCCTTAAATCTTGGCTAATAGCTTCAACTATTACTTTTGCTAATTGAAGTGTCGTTATGCCCGACCAAAAAGCCTCAGAATAGCCTTTTAATATTTTTTCTCGAGTTTGCGTCATGAACCAATGAAACAATCCAATTCCTTGATTATTAATTTCAGGGCCAATAATGGATGTTCGGATTGTAAGATCTTTTTCATTGACAATTTCACCAAGGGCTTTCGATTGTGCATAAAACCCAATTCCATCCTTGACGTCTTTTTCCGTATACTCTCCTCGACTCCCCGAAAAGACACAGTCCGTACTGATATGAATCAATTTGGTCTGGCTATTTTTTAATACTTTCTCTAGAAAGTGAGGAAAATAACTGTTAAACCAAATCGCCTTGTCAGGATTATTTTCAGCATCTTCATTTAATATACCGATACAGTTAATTACATAATCAAAATCATGACTGTTAAGAATGGCTTCGACTTCTTCTGATTTACTGACATCTATATTGAATATATTTTCGCAAGTTGATATGTTTCTTGCCATACCAAATACCTCGAAGATTTTATTTTCTAAGTAATAATTAAACAACAAGTGTCCTGCCATTCCTTTTATTCCTATTATTAAAACTTTCTTCATGAGTGCTTCTATTTATTCCAGATTACTCGATCAACAATTGATGTATAACTCATTATAGCTTTCACAACTCGATCCGAACTATTCTCTACATCATATTCGAAAGGAAGTTTTATTTCTGGATTGAATAATCCCCTGGCGATCTCGATAGCATTTATCATTTGTTCCTTTTCAATTCCCCCTAATACTATTGTACCTGCATCTATAGCTTCTGGCCGTTCAGTACTTGTTCTAATACTTACGGCTGGAAATCCCATCATTGCAGATTCTTCGCTGATAGTTCCACTATCCGATAACACGACAAACGATTTCTTCTGTAGTTTAACATAATCAAAAAATCCTAAAGGAACAACATTCGAAACAAGGTCATGAAATACTATACCATTCTTATTTATCCGATTCTTTGTCCTTGGATGTGTGGAAAAAACGATTGGTTTATTGTATCTTTCAGCAACACTATTGATCGAGTCGACTAATTCCTCAAAATTATCTCCAAGATCAATATTCTCTTCCCTATGTGCACTCACCACGATAAACTCATTTTCCATGAGTCCTAATCGTTCTAAAACATCGCTACCTTCGATTTCAGTTTTATAACGTTCTAAAACCTCCCGTAGTGGTGAGCCTGTAACAAAAACATGATCTTTTCTAAATCCTTCGCTTAACAAATACCTTCTACTATTTTCTGTATATGTTAAATTTATATCTGAAATATGATCAGATATTTTTCTATTTATTTCTTCAGGAACATTTTGATCAAAGCATCTATTACCGGCCTCCATATGAAAAATAGGAATTTTTAGCCGTTTAGCTGCGATCGTACTCAGTACACTATTTGTATCTCCAAGAACAAGAAGCGCATTAGGCATCTCTTTAGATAATATTTCGTAGCTTTTTGCTACAACATTTCCAATCGTTTCTCCCAAATGACTTCCCGCTACATTTAAAAAGTGGTCTGGTTTGCGTAAGCCAAGATCTTCGAAGAAAATCTCATTAAGCTCATAATCATAATTTTGTCCAGTATGAATCAAAATATGATCAAAGTAAATATCACATTTTTTAATACATTCGGCTAATCTAATTATTTCTGGTCGCGTTCCCAGAATAGTTACTACCTTCATTTTTTTCATTACAACCTTTTTTAAACTACTTGTTCTATTTAAATAAGTCTAATTTCTTTAATAGTTTCTTCACTCCTTCAATATTTTCTCTTTTTGTGTTATGAGAGTTGTAATCCTCTATTTCTGGACGAATTTCTGTTCCTTCCGAAAAGTATTGAGCATAATTCAAATCTCTATTGTCAGCAGGAATACGATAGAAATTCCCCATGTCTTCCGATTTTAACATTTCTTCTCGTGTGCAAAGTGTCTCGTACAGCTTCTCTCCATGACGTGTGCCAATAATCTGAATTTCATTCTCTGCACCCTTTATTTCTTTAATTGCCGATGCTAAATCGCCAATCGTGGCTGCAGGGGCTTTATTTACAAACAGATCACCAGGATTCCCGTGCTCAAATGCGAATAATACTAATTCAACAGCCTCCTCCAAAGACATTAAGAATCTAGTCATAGATGGATCAGTAATCGTAAGCGGCTCTCCTTTTTCTATCTGCGATAAAAACAAGGGTATAACTGACCCTCTAGATGCCATTACATTTCCGTAACGTGTTAAACAGACTACCGTTTCAGTCAAATTACGTGCTTCCGCCACAGCAACTTTCTCCATCATAGCTTTAGAGATTCCCATTGCATTAATTGGATAAGCGGCTTTGTCTGTTGATAGACAAATCACTTTTTTAATTTTATTGACAGCTGCTGCGCGAATAACGTTCTGTGTCCCTATAACATTGGTTTGAACAGCTTGCATAGGAAAGAATTCACAAGAAGGAACTTGTTTCAATGCTGCTGCATGAAATATATAATCAACCCCTTGCATAGCGTACTCTACGCTATTATAGTCTCGAACGTCACCGATAAAATATTTAATTTTATCATTTCTATAGTGGTTTCGCATATCGTCTTGCTTCTTTTCGTCGCGAGAGAAAATACGAATCTCTCTAAAATGGTTTGTCTCCAAAAAACGATTTAATACAGCGGTCCCGAATGAACCTGTTCCCCCAGTTATGAGAAGGACTTTATTGTGAATTTCCATAAGAAAAAAGCGTTTTATATTTGTTAATCAATTCCTGATTGTTCAGAATTTTCTCGGCAAATTCCGAACAGTTCTTTTTCATTATTAAATATTTATCTGGGGGCATTTGACAACACAGATTTATGATACTTTGAAAAAAAGATATTTCCAAAGGCAAATCCCATCCTATACCTCTATCTTGAAGATCTCTCCATGGAGTATTTTGTGAAATAATAACGGGTATTCCGACGGAAAAAGAATCCGAAATAGACTGTCCAAAGTTTTCGCCCAACGTAGGTAAAACAAAAAAGTGGTAATTTGAAAGAACAGACAAAACTTTTTCGTATTGTAATTCCCCTTTATAAGATATTGAGACATCCTGATTAACATTGTTAACCTTTTGAATCATTTGATTGCTACGATTCCAATATTCTTCGTCCTCTTTCGGTCCGTATATATCTAGTTCTATTTTACCTTGAGCCTCAATACCTTTTAAAACTTCCAAAAGAAATAAAAGATTCTTAATCCTTGCTATCCTAGCGATAAAAACTAACCGGAGTTTTCCTCTTTCTTTTATAGTTGTTTCAATATTATCATGAACAAATTGTGGTGACATTCCTTCCGCTAAGAAAACATTCGAATCCTCTCCAAAGATTGACTTTATTGCTTTGTATTCATCTTCTGTTGTTGCATGCCATATAACTTTTCTATAAAGCCCTAAAAATAATGCTAATCGAATATAAATTCTCTTTTTTAGCGATTTTATACTTAAAGCTCCTGAGTTAAATTCGCCACGAGGAGCTACTATAACAGAACTTCTAAAACGCCATAAAGTATGTATGAACAGCACACCAATGCTAAATAACGGACTGAAAAAACTATTTAGGTATACCGTGTCCACCTTTCCAAATTCTTTAATCAATTTAGATAACATGTTCAATTTATTTCCTTGAAAATAATACACATGCCCTCCATCTCTTTTTACCCAAGTATTGAAATCCAAATTTGGATAAGGTTTATCTTCTCCAAAATCTCTATCAGTGGTAAATACTCGAAAATTATAAAAACCACCTATCTTTAAAAGTATAGCCTGGATACTTCGAATTGGCCCCCCAAATTTAAACCCTGGAATGTAATGGTTTATTAAAATAAGTACATTATTTCTGTCCATCAATAGTTTATTTCACTATTTCTATTGCATATTCCTTAACTAAATTATTATATATGGTCTTGAAGTCATTAATATTTTGAGCCTCCATTCTTACAACACGATTTTTCTTTTCATAGAAGTAGGTATCTTTTCCCCACCATACAATTCCATCAACCTGTTTCCCGTTATATTTAACTTTCCTAATATCCCTTATTCTATTTACAAATAGATTCTTGGGAATCACCTCAAACCAATACCTTTTCTCTTTAGTGTTATTATCTCCTTGATATCTATGCCAAACCATTGGGAATACTTCCTTGTTCAATTCTGATGCAAGAGAAATAGCATAAGAAACGTCGTTCAGTGAACCAATATAATTAGGAGTGTAGCCGTACATAGAAGGGTATAAAACGTCGCATTCTCTTAGCAATTCTAATATTTTACTATGGCTTTTTAATTTAGTCTCTTTATTAGAAAATCTTACGTCACGAAAAGGAATTTCAAAAAATCCCCACTTTACATTAGGCCTAAGTTTTTTAGCGAAAGAAATTGCACGAATAAACTCAGCTCTTATATCTTTAAAAGCTTTAGTTTCTGTCCGAGAATGGGCCAGTATATGGTATGCTTTTCCTTCCCAATCAAGCATACCATATCCATATTCATTTTTATCAGGAAACGCCTTAACAATGGCTGCTTTCATAACCTCCAAATCAGCTTTTAACGGATCTTTTGGATATATATCAACTCCATAGATAACCTTTAATGTTTCTATATTTTTATTTTTCAATTCAGTATATGTTGTCTCCGACAAATCATCCATTCCGATAAGTAATTTTGTTTGAGAAAAAATCAAACTTGCCCAATTAAGAAGAAGAAATGTTAATAAAGTTTTCAGCATAGAATGTTCCATTTTAATGATATGCTCCTATTTTTTTTAGCGATTCGAATTTTTCAATGTCTCTCATTTTGATAACCTTTGCAGGATTTCCTCCAACAATTGCATATGGAGGCACATCTTTTATCACTAGTGCCCCTGCTTGAATTATTGCACCTTCACCAATAGTTACTCCTCCCAAAACTATCACTTTTGATCCCATCCACACGAAATCTTCTATTGTTATATCTTTTGGAATATGCGTCTCATCATAAGGTATCTTCTCTCCATTATAATTATGATTGCTAGATATTAAAAGACAATCAATTCCTGAATGAAAATAATTTCCTATAACGACCTTGCCTATTCCATGAATTTTTATTCCATTGAAATTTACAAAGTCCCCTATAAATGTATAATTATTGAGTTCAGATCTCCCCCATACCTTCAAGCCTTTTCCTACAGATCTCGCTTTACGCATCACTAGCCATCTATAGAGGGAACCTTTAAGGTTCTTATATTTTAGATAAATTGAATGAATCATATTCTTTTATTAAAAAGATAATTAGAACTAAAAAATGTTATAGAAAATATAATAAGCCAAGACACTGTATTAACTTGAGCTGCAAAAACTATTCCTTTATCACTTAGGTAGGCAAAATTCATAATCAAACTAAAAATAACAGCTGGTAACGAAGAGTAAACTAATAACCAATTCTTTTTAAAAAATTGAATAATTGGAGAATATATCCAATAGAAGGCCTGTAAAATATTACTTAATATCATCCAAATTATAAGCGAGTCACTCCCTTCATATTTATTCCCCAAGATTTTAACCAAGTAACGACTCAACAAAAAATAATATAATATTCCTATCAATAAAAAGCCTATCATCAGACTATATCGTTTTTTATTCAAAGCGAGAGTGTTCACATTTTCATCGGCTAAATATTTGAAAACATACGGGACCCAAGCTCCATTAAAGGAAACCGCTAATATTTGCAAAATCGACACTATTTGAAATGTTGCAGAATACAAAGCCACTGCAGAATTATCAATCCTATTACTTATTAAAAAACGATCAGATAACGCGAACAAATAAGCCAATAAACTATTCAAAACAAGAGGGAAAGAATAAGAAAGGATAGATTTTATAAATACCCAATTGGGCAAGACTCCTAAATTATATTTTTTCTTTAGAAGACCAAGACTAATAAAGCCAAATAGAGAGAATGAAATTAATTCCATTAAAACTATATTTTGAAGACTAAGTAGATTAGTATAATTTAGAATGAGAACGGATATAAAAAATGTTATTGTTTGTGAAAGCACTAATATTGCAAAAACTTTATTCCGATTTTCACACCTTAATAGTCCTCTTTCGATATTATTTATCGCCGTGAAATAACTAATTAGCATTGCTATAAGTATATAGTTACTCTTAAGGTCAAACATCCGTTCAAAAATATCTTGAGGTATGAAAAAAACTAGAATCAAACAAAAAGTACATATTAACGTCATAATGAATAACGCTGACGTAATAAAATTACCAAATTGCTTTCTTTCGAAATTGTAAAAATTACGAATGACTGCTTCCGACACATTGAATCCGATAACGGGAATTAGCACATTAGTCAGAGCTTTAACTAATGAATAAATACCATAGTCATTCAATGAAAGTTCTCGCGTAAACAATGGTAACAATAAAAATGGAAATACCTTATTTAAAAAATTAATCACTGTATAAACAGCAACTGATTTAAACAATCGACTTGAAGTTATTACTTTAAGCATAATAATTAAATGCTCTTAAAAAACGTATTATAATAGGATTGTATTGTATCTACCCCCTTCTTAAAAGGGGTCTCAACATACTCAATCGGAATCTTTTTATAAGAAACGTTGGTTTCTGGAAAAATTTTTTTTAAAGAAAACAACGCTGTAGAATAAAATGATATAATATCTGTAGGAATAACACCGTTTTTTACACAAAAAATCTCTATAATATCTGTGAGCTTTAAAACAGAGATATTAAATTGGTTAAATAATTCACTTAACTCACTGACGTCTTCAAACCGATGAGGCAAGTATATAATTCTTTTAGACGAATTAATACTGCCGAAAACCTCAGTTAACATTTCTTGATAAACAATCACACTTTTTAAAACACCAGCATTCACAAGATTGGCTCCTACAAAATAAACAATCTCTTCATTTTGCTTAGTTACATTGGTTCTAAAAGATTGTAATAATTCAAATGAGTGCTGAATCAAATCATTCCGGTTCTTCGGGGAAAAGGAAAACATTGAAAACCAATTAACTTCAACCTTTTTTCTATCTGCCAGTCCATATCCACTACAAACCATTTTTTTTATCAAGGTGCCAATATTGAAAAGAGGGTGGCAGTCAATAAAATAATTTTTGGAACTAATTTCCTTATCAAGTGTCAGAGTAGCAGCCCCATCGTCCAACGAATATAGGTTTTGAAAATTAATATTAGTGATAAATAGTCTATTAGAATATTCTCTAAGATGTCCTACGAATAAATTTTTTATTTCCAATTTGCTTAGTTTTTTTATAATTTTCAACTTGCTCAGAAAATAACCCCACGAATTTCTATACTCTATAAATAAATAATCAACATCAAAGGCTTGATGGAGAAGTTCAATCACACTTTTTATTTGTTCATTTTGATTTCTATTTTCACCAAAATAAATCACCATACAAGATTTTTCCTCGTGACTTTGGGAAAATCGATTTATCGCTTCAAAAGCACTTAAAGTCTGAAATGGCGATGCAACAACAAAGAGATTATTCATAATTCTTTTTTTTCGAAACTTCTGATAAGTGGCATGCAAATAAGATGGATACTGGGAATAAATATCTCGGCGCGAATATTGGAGAGATACAAAATATCACTAAGTAAATAAATCCAAAGTATATAAAATCATTTCTTAGCCATTCCTTTTTTCTCACAGCATGATACAAAAGAAACATATTAAATAGACTTTGGGAGAATACAAACAGATTGTTATATAGATCAGAAGTATCAAAAACCTTATTGAATCTAAATATTAACCCGCCGAATAAAAACAATGCTTTTGGTATAAACGCTATGACATATCCAAAAATTTGATTTTGAATCTGTATGAGAACGGAAAAAAGGCCTGATCCTTCGGTTGCGTTCTCTGCTCCAAGAGTAGCAACATCATCGACATAAGAAAAACTGGACAAATTCAACGGATAAATTATTGAAATGGAAGCAATTAGAACAAACAGTGTCAGAAACCTTCTTTTCCGAAAAGGATTAATAGACATAGTAGCAAGAGCAAAAATAATAGATACAACACAAAGCTGCCATCGCACAAGAAATGACAACAATACCCCCCATAAAAGGTATTTAGTTTTTCTAGTACTATTATACTGTAATAAAAGAGCCAGAACTAGAAATGAAAAAATTTCCTTATTAATTCCAATAACACTTCCTATCATTAATGGGGATACAATCAAAAGACACAAAAATTTCGTTCCATTTATGTTGTAATTAGATATAATTTTCTTAAATGCAGTATAAAAAACAAACATGTTCAGAAAAAAAACCAAATAGTAGTTACCATTTAACAGCTTTAAAACGGATAATGGGCCTAGCAAATTAAAATTTAGATTTCGTAGCTCTGACAAACTCAAATCAGCCCTAAAAAGCATCATATAGGTTTCCGAATCAGCAAAAAAATCAAAGTCTATTCTTTCTTCAATAGCGTCTATTCCCCATATATTGAGGAATAAAAAGCAAAAAGCAAAATAGAATATAAAGATTACATTATAAACTTTCATTTTTTTGCATTAAAAAAAGCAGTTCTGCTAATTTAAAATCAATATCCGAATCTATATCAATAGAAGCACCTCTCGGCATGACATACGCAAAGGATTTTTTTGAATACAAATTTTCAGTTTCGATCTGTTTTGTACTAACAACATAAATTGCTCCATTTGGTAAATATGTCTTTTTATATTCTTGTCTATTACTCATCATACTATTATGAAATACATCAATAAACCGAAGTTCCTCATCTATATATTTACTCCAAAAAATCGGATGCTCCATCTCCGTATAGCTTATAACTGAATCCGCCCTCTTTCTGTGAAACAGTTCTATAGATTCGTCAATATGGCATTCAGTTCGTAACGGGCTTGTGGGTTGCAGGATGACGACACTGTCATATTTTTTACCAAATTTCTCACTTAAAAGCGAGATAGTATAAATTATAACATCTATAGATTTAGCGGTATCGCTTGCAAGCCTGTTAGGTCTCAATTCCGGAACCCATCCCCCCCATTCGGTTGCGATTTCTGCTATTTCCTGCGAATCGGTCGATACAAAAACATCTGTTATATACTTACTTTTTGCCGCAGCTTCAATAGTATAAGCAATAAGAGGTTTCCCACATAAGGGTCTTATATTCTTTCCAGGAAGTCCTTTCGAACCACCTCTCGCAGGAATAATGGCTAACATATTTTTTTATTTTTATTAAAAAGTTTTTCAGAATATTTCTAGAAGAAACTATGATATAAAATAAATTTCTTCTCTCTCTATCGATTGTTACTTGAAGATTCTCCTCTCAAAGTAAAAACACGAAGATATTAAAAATCACTAGTGCTAGCTTCGCTTCTAATTTCATAATTTTATATGTTTAATATCCTCTTGTGCCTTCTCAAAATCCTCGTGCTTTCCAATATCTAACCAATAGCCATTTATCGGATAAGTTACGAGTTTTAAATTCATTTCAATAGCCCGATCCATCAAATCTGTAATATCAAAAAATTGATCTTCAGGAATCATCTTCAATAAATCACGCTTCAAAATATAAATCCCAGCATTCGAATAATAAATGTAACGAGGTTTTTCCTTCAGCGATTTAACACTATTATGATCGTCTACCTCTAATACTGCATAAGGAACATCTACATGATAAGAGGTTGCAGCTACTGCCATATCAGCGTCGGAATTCTTAAATGTTTTGAAGAAATCAGCATAATCGATATTCGTCAACAAATCACTATTCATGACAATCACATCCTCATGTTCAAAATCTTCTACTAAAAGAATCGATCCAATTGTACCTAGAGGTTTATTCTCCCGTACATACTTGATATTTAAATTTCTATCAGCGCCGTCACCGAAATAGTCTACCAGCTGGTCTCCTAAATAATTAATACTTAAGTTGATATTTTTTATTCCGACCTTTTGTAATCGATCTATATTGTACTCAATTATAGGCTTTTCACCGACCTTTAGCAAAGGTTTAGGCGTTTTTTCCGTCAAAGGCCGTAGTCTTTTGCCTTCTCCTCCAGCCATCAAAACCGCATCAGCGGGTATTAACGTTGACTTTGTCCTAAAATTTAGGATGTCTACGATAACATCATGCTCGTTTAATATAGGAACAATTTTAAAGTTATTCGCCCGCAATGTTTCCAATGCATCTAAGCTATATTCCTTGTCCAGAATATATTTTGGACAAGGTTGAATAAAATCCAACAGTCCATGATCAAAATCAAGTCCTTTAATAAATCCTCTTCGTAAATCCCCATCGGTCAACGACCCTAACAATTTATTTTGATCGTCAACAACAAATAAAATAGCATCAGAAGCTAGCTGATCCAGCTTAATTAGTGCATCGCGTACAGATTCCGATCGATCTATAGTATGCTTTTCAACAATATTCATTATGATATACTTATATTGTAAAATTTCTTGGTTCGCAACTTATTTAAATCAATGCTTGTAAGCACCCTTCCTATCTTCTCCACGGTGTTTCCGTCGCCGTACGGATTAACGACCTCTCTTATGGATGCCTGGAATGAGGCGTCTTTCACTTTATCGAAAGCAAACATTATCGCTTCTTTTTCCACATTACAATTCAACACACTTTCTGCCTGTATCCGCCCACGCTGACGATCGCCTATATTAATCGTAGGCGTTTTCAATGAGGGTGCTTCAATTATGCCGCTGGAGCTATTTCCTATTATGGCGTCACAAATATTAACAACAGATAAGAAGCGTAAACTACCAAGGGAACTATGGGCGGACGCCTTATCAGGATTTTTAGCCACATAATCATCGATCATTTGATTGATAACACGTCCGTCTGTATCGGCATTTGCCTTCGTGAAAATAAAATAACTGTCTGCCTGTTCCTCAACAGCTTCTAACAAGACACGGAATTGTTCTTCAGAAGACAAGTCCGATAACGTTTCTGGATGGAAAGTAACTTGATAATTATACTTTTTAAATCGAATCCCCAAGTTGGCTTCGAGCTCCTCTCTGGAAAATAATGACGCGCCTGATATGTTATCAAGTCCTATAGCTCCAACATTATAAACCTGTTCTGGTTGTTCGCCCATCTGGATTACCCTCTTTCTATATCCTTCTGTCGAGGCGAAGTGTAACGCGCTTAGCTTGCTTATCGCATGCCTTATCGCATCGTCATACGCTCCTTCTGTAATCTCTCCTCCATGCAAATGAATAATCGGGATATTGAAAATAGTAGCTGCGGAGGCGACAGACAACATCTCATATCGATCACCTAAAATAATGACAGCGTCGGGAGACAACCTGGAGAAAGCTTCCGCATAACCAATCATTCCTAATCCCATCGATTTTACAATGCCCGTTGGCGTATCTGCTGACAGCAGCATTTCAACTTTCTCATCTATTTGAAATCCGTCTTCCTCTAAGAATCTATACGTCAATCCGAACTCGGGAGAAAGGTGAGCACCTGTGACCAAGGTTTGTAACTCGAATCGCTCGCTTTCAAAGAGATATCCCATCAGTGGTTTTAGTAGACCATATTCAGCTCTCGTAGCTGTAACAACACAGATTTTTCTCATGGCATACTAATTAAATCGTCTTCTTCGAAATCTTGCATAGCAATACTTCCTCTCACCTCATCCCATCGCATAGGTGAAATACCTGTACCAGGTCTTTTCACCGTGAGATTTTCTTCCGAAAAAACTTCGCCTTTTTTAATTGCGCATTTTGCCACAATACTTTTCCTTGCTACGTCCATATTCTTTTTTTCGGACATACTAGGTTCTTTTATACCGGAACCTGAAATCGCCAGCTCTATATTTCTAATGGCCGAGCTCATCGCTTTTAGCTCCGCTGGATCCAATGACGCAGCGTGGTCAGGACCTTCCATAGTTTTATCTAAGGTGAAGTGTTTCTCTATAATACGTGCGCCCAACGCAACCGCAGCGATCGGAACCTCAATTCCAAGGGTGTGGTCGGAATAACCTATTTCTGTATTAAACGTTTGTCCAATCTGCAACATTGCTTTAAGATTAACATCTCCCATAGGAGTTGGATATTCCGTATTACAATGCAATATCGTTATTTGACTGTCGTCAATTCCCTCTTTCTTGAAAACGTTTACCGCCAATTGTATATCTTTAAGCGTACACATCCCTGTGGACAGGATCACCTTGTCAAATAACTGAGCCGCTTTACGTAAATAAGGTAAATTAGTAATTTCGCCGGACGGTATCTTTACTAAATCTAACCCTATATCTTTCAGATATTGTAGAGAGTCCAAATCAAAAGCCGTCGAAAAAAACTTTATACCTTTCTTTTTACAATATGCAATCAGACGTTCATGGTCTTCGTGGGAAATCTCCAATTTTTTCAACATATCCAATTGAGAACCATCTGAATTTCCAGTGCTCTGAATTTGATAATCAGCTTTTTTCGCTGACTTGGCGACTAATTTATCTGCTTTGAAAGTTTGGAACTTGATGTAATCTACATCTGCTGCCACCGCAGCATCGATCAATTTAAATGCGTTTTCTAGACTTCCATTATGATTAACACCAGCCTCTGCTATTATAATAACTTTACTCATACTATTTTCCTTTTCGCAGGATTTCCGAAAACAACCTGCCCATCTTCAACATCTTGTATTACTACAGCACCAGCTCCCACGATAGCGTTTTCTCCAATCCTGACGCCTTGCTTAACCACAGCATTCGCACCAATAAAAGTGCCATTACCTACACTTACATTCCCTGCGAGCACCGCACCTGGAGCGATATGAGCGAACCGTCCGATTGTACATTCGTGCTCCACGACACTTCCTGTATTTAATATACATTGGTCTCCAATACTTGCCAATGCATTAACGGAAGCATGAGCATTTACAAATACACCCGCTCCAAAAATAACGGTATCACTCACCCAACTCGATGGATGGATGATGTTCGTAAATCTTCCTCCATTTTCTATAACATGCTCGGTTATCCGACGGCGAATTGTATTGTCTCCTATCCCAATGAAATAACGGATATCTTTCTGCCAGTCGTAATCTTGCGCTCTTTCGTTACCCAGATATATTAAGTCATATGGATTCTTTATCGAAGGGACCGATTCGCAATAACCAGAAATATGGATATTGTTCATTCGCGCCGCCTCAATAACAACGTAAGAATGACCAGAGTAACCGATTATAGCAACACTATTTGACACTACTAGGTATATTTACTATCCTTTCTTCTAAAAACTCCGCATTTTTTTGCGCATCTCGTTGACATTTTTGATACATCGGCAAGCGGTACATCAATGTCCAAATTGGCCGAGTCATTACACCGTTCTCGTTGGTTATCTTCAAAAACTCGTCTCGTTCTGCGTTATCACTCAGTTCTACACACATCAACCAATAGTTAGCACGCGTATTGGGAAGTTCCTCGCGGAATTTGATATTTGATGTCTTAAAAAAATCAGCGTATTCTTTAGCGAGATTCCTTTTAGCCTGTAAAAACCCTTCTAACTGTTCTAATTGTGCGCATGCTAAAGCCGCATTTAAATTAGGCATTCGAAAATTATAGCCTAGCTCATCGTGGAAAAATTCGTACGGGTGCGGTTTTTTCGCAGTGGTCGTTAAATATTTGGCCTTTGCTCCGATTGTCAGATTATTTGTAACGATTATCCCACCACCACCACTGGTAACGATCTTATTTCCATTAAAAGAAAAGCCGCCTAACAGGCCTATCGAACCCGTATGCTTGCCTTTGTAAAAACTCCCGAGTGATTCTGCGGCATCTTCAACAACCGGAATTTTCCATTTGTTACAGACAGTTAATAACTCTTCAAGGTGTACTGGAAAACCGAACGTGTGCATGGGCATACACGCCGCTATTTTATTCCCGGTTAATTTATTGTAGCAACCATCGTCTCGCAGCTCACCAAGCTCCTCGAGAAACGATTCAGTAGCTTTGGGAGATAACCCCATCGTATCTAAATCAACATCTAAGAATACGGGAGTTGCTTGATTATAAGCAATAGCATTAGCGGTTGCAACAAAAGTCAACGCTTGAGTAATCACCTCATCTCCCGGACTAACGCCCGCTAAGCGCAGTGCAACTTGTAAAGAAGAGGTTCCGTTTACAACGGCTATGGCTTTATGTGTATTTGTGATATCTTGCATTATCGATTCGAGTTTATCTACATAAGCTCCCACCGATGACACAAAAGTTGAGTCTACCGTCTCCAACAAATATTTTTTTTCGTTTCCTCGGAAACGTGGTTCGTGAAGGGGAATAAACTCATCTGTCTTATATTGGTCTCTGACAAAAGACACTAGTTGTTTTACATTATTCATACATTACATCTTTGCATCAAGATATTTGCCTGTTTCTTTGTGCCCGAAATCCGGTATCATTTTGAAGAAGAGTTCAACAATTTCTTCCTTCTGCCAACGACGCTGCGCCCTAAGACTGCTTATTTTGTCTTCAAATAAAGCCAATTTGTCTTCTTCTATATTAAGCGTATTTTTAATCACTCCTAGGTTCATAAAACGTTCCATATCCAACACCTCTTTATCTGTGAAAAACTCTTCAAAATCTTTCTCCCCAGTGGTATCACTTGTTGTAAATAGGCATGGCCATTTCTTTTCTGCCGGCAAAGTATGGATTAGCCTTCTAGCCTCTGCCTCATCTTTACAAAGATAAGGCTCATACCCTATCTCTTTTAAATATTTCTCTGCAATTTCAGCAAAAGTGATTAAATGTAACTCTTCACTTAGTTTTGGAAAGAAGATATCACGGTTCTCACCAAAAATACAAGACATTAAACATAACTCCCCGGATTCTTTAGGGATAACAAAGTAGCGTTTGATGTCATTTGGCGCTACAATAGGCTGCTTTTTCTCGATACGCTTATTGAACCCATGAAGTAAGGATCCATCAGAAAATGCCACATTGGCGAAGCGCGCTGTGGAAATGGCAATATCTTTACTCCTACGCATTAGAAACATTTCCATAATACGCTTCGAAGCGCCCATCATATTCACTGGATTTGCGGCTTTATCTGTCGAGACGCAAAAGTACTTTTTTATGCCCTTGTTGATAGCTTGCTCTAGCGTCTTGTCAGTATTGAAGACATTGACATCAATCATCCGCATCAATGTATAGGGGTCCTTCTCACTTCTTACGTGTTTTAGCGCGGACAGGTTAAGTACATAGTCATATTCGCCATCAGCTTCCCAAAAAGCATCGTATTCGATAGATCCAATATCCAATGCAAAAGTTTGAAAATCGCCATCAATATATCCAAAAGAACTTCGAATATCTCGAACTAACTCTACCATGTTATTTTCACTAATATCAACAACATGTAATTTCCTAGGATTCCTTTTAAATATCTCTTTTGACGTTGCTTGGCCTATTGATCCTGCTCCGCCTATAACCAAGAATCTCGATGATGAAACAATACGACACAGTTCATTCTCGTGCTTTTCTATGTCTTCAGAAAACAGCTCTTGCTTTCTGCCTATTAGATTCAATATATCCATTTCTTATAATCTTGCGTCTACCAAGCTCCGGTCTAAACAGGCCTTAATATCAAACACAATCGCATCATCTTTCTTCAGAATATTTAAATCCATCCTCAAAAATTCAGTGTGTGAAACCGCTACGATGATCGCATCATACTTTTTTCCTCGTTCTAACGCAGAAACGATATCTACCCCATATTCATGCTTCACTTCTTCCGCCTCTGCCCAAGGATCGTAGATATCAACGTCTACGCCATATTCTTTCAGTTCCCGATACACATCAACTACTTTCGTATTACGAACATCCGGACAGTTTTCTTTGAACGTGACTCCAAGAATCAGAGCATTTGCAGCACTCACCTTGATATCCTTTTTGATCATAAGCTTTACCACCTTAGAAGCGATAAACTCCGCGACTGAATCATTTACCCGGCGACCGGACAAAATCACATTTGGATGATATCCTAATTGTACGGCTTTGTGAGCCAAATAATACGGGTCTACCGAAATACAATGCCCGCCAACTAAACCTGGCTTATATTTCAAGAAATTAAACTTTGTGCCCGCCGCCTCCAACACATCGTTTGTATCGATTCCGATCCGATCAAAAATCAACGCTAGCTCGTTGACAAAGGAGATATTAACATCACGTTGGGCATTTTCAATAGCTTTAGAAGCTTCCGCGACCTTGATATTAGGGGTTTTATGCGTCCCCGCTTTAATAATCGTTTTATACAGTTGATCAATCTCTTCTGCGATATCCGGTGTCGAACCAGAAGTTACTTTTTTGATCGTGGTTAGGGTATTGACTTTATCACCCGGCACAATGCGTTCAGGCGAATAACCGACAAAAAAGTCCTTATTAAATGTCAAACCTGAATACTTTTCAAGAATAGGCACACAGTCTTCTTCCGTACAACCTGGATAAACTGTAGATTCATAGACAACGATATCACCTTCTTTGATGACTTTACCCAACATTTCAGAAGCTTTTAACAAAGGTGTCAAATCAGGAGCGTTGTAACGGTCAATTGGTGTAGGTACCGTAACAATATAAATCGTAGCCGTTTTTAATTCTTCCAAGGAACATGAAGCTGCATACCCTTTTTCAAAATTTGTATCAACCGCTAGCTGGATTCCCTTATTAAGTTTTTCTAGGTCAGCTTCCAAGGTACGGTCCTTTCCGCTATTCAGCTCTTTTACACGTTCTTCATTGATATCAAACCCAATTACTGAAAAATATTGCGAAAATTCTATTGCTAAAGGTAGGCCTACATATCCCTGACCTATGACGGCTATTTTTTTCATTTATGTTTATTTTCTAATTCTTGTTATTGTTTACTATTGACGTGTTAATTTATTTCTTCCCGTTTTTCTCGTTTTCTTTATCATATACGATTTTACGCAATCCCGAACTCGAAAACCGATGATCGCGGCTATTGAAATACAGCTCGATGCCTTTTTCTTCACAGAATTTTCTGCCGGTAAAATCTTTGTCTTTATATTCATCACCAACAATACGGACATCGAGCTTAAATGAACGCAGGATGTCTTCGAGGTCTTGTTCGGTAGAGTATGGCACGATTTCGTCAACATATTGGCAGCCACGAAGCTGGATGTAACGTTCTACTACGGTTTGTGTTGGTGCATTTTTTTCTGGACGGTCTAAGGTAGGATCCATTTGCAGACCACAAATAAGATAATCACACTGACGCTTTGCTTCGGCAAGCATCATGATGTGCCCGGCATGTAATAAATCAAAAGTGGAAAAGGTAATGCCGACACGTGGTCCGGGATTATAATCATCTCTTTTTCTAACTATTTTTTCTTCCATATTATCATCTATTTAATGCTTAACTGCTCCATATCGGTATGCGTTGCACCGCAATGAGCAATAAAAGTGCCAAGAGTATCCTAAATTATTCCCCTATCGCATAATATTTAAACCCCAATTCTTCCAACTGTTTTCTATCCAGCAATTTCCGACCGTCAAAAACGAAAGCGGGCTTTTTCATCCCTTCTTTAATTTGTGCCCAATCATACGTTTTAAATGCTTCCCATTCGGTCAGGACGGCAATAGCATGCGCACCATCCATAGCTTCATAAGCGTTATCGACCACTTTCACCAAGCGTCGATTTGCCTCTGGTGCGCGCGTACCGAGCGCATCTAAATCTTTATATACCTGCGCTGCGGACACTTTCGGATCATAGACAACAACCTGTGCTTCCTCATCCAGTAGGTGGTCGGCAACGTATATAGCAGCGGATTCCCGTGTATCATTGGTGTCTTTTTTAAATGCCCAGCCCAAAAAAGCAATTTGTTTACCATTTACGGTATTATACATCGTCTGTATAATTTTCTCGGCAAATCGGGTTTTCTGATGGTCGTTCATGATAATAACTTGTTCCCAGTAATCGGCTACGGCGTGCAGGTTATAAGAACGTGCAATATACACTAGGTTCAGAATGTCTTTTTGGAAACACGAACCTCCAAAACCGACCGAAGCTTTTAGGAACTTTGGCCCAATACGGGAATCCATACCTACAGCTTTTGCGACTTCATCTACGTTAGCTCCGGTTGCTTCGCAAAGCTCAGAAACGGCGTTGATCGAAGAAACACGCTGTGCAAGAAAGGCATTGGCCACTAGTTTCGACAATTCCGACGACCATAGATTTGTTGTTAGAATTCGCTCGTTTGGTACCCAGCTGGCATATATCCCCACCAGTGCATTAATGGCTTCGGTATTTTCACCTCCAATTAACACCCGATCTGGGTTATGTAGATCCGCAATAGCTGTTCCTTCTGCCAGAAACTCTGGATTGGAGAGAACATGAAAGTTCACTCCACTACTGGTATTATCTAAAATACTTTTTAGTGTTTCTGCCGTACGCACGGGAAGCGTCGATTTTTCGACAACTATTTTATCATCTTTCGCGACTTCAGCAATTTGACGGGCACAGAGTTCAATAAATTTTAAATCGGCCGCCTGTCCTTTACCTTTTCCATACGTCTTGGTTGGCGTATTGACGGATATAAAGATCATATCTGCCTCTTCAATCGCCTTGTCAACATCGGTATCGAAAAACAAATTACGACCGCGTGCTTCGGCAACGACCGCATCCAGTCCTTTTTCGTAAATCGGAAGCTTCGATAAATCTTCCTCATTCCATGCCGCTATGCGCGCTTGGTTGATATCGACCACTGTTACTTGTATATGAGGATTCTTTTGGGCAATAACAGACATGGTCGGCCCACCTACGTAGCCTGCTCCGATACAGGTTATTTTTTTAATTTGCTTCATCTGTTATCTGTATGTTGAGCGCTCATTTGCTTATCCGACACACGTTCCTTGCGGTACACTACAATGTAACTCCCGCTACTGGGCTTCTCGAACTGCAACCCAATTTTTTTATTGATCAATTTTTCTGTTTTCGCCGCTACATTGCGTAAATAGTCTTTGTCTAGGTCTTCTCCCAGCACAACAGCATCTAACTGATCAGACTCCTGTCCTTTGGCGTATGCACCCACGAGCATAACTTCATGCACGTCGCCCGCCCGCTCCATGACTTGATCAACTACTTTGTCGACTCCTAAAAAGGAATGCACTAAACGTTGAACAGGATTGAACAGGGGGTGTTGGGTGTTGGCTTGGTACAGTACTTTCTTCTGCTCTTGCTTCCGCTCCAAAAAGCCTGCTTCTGTTAATTGATTGAGCTCTTTGCGGATGGCGTTGGTGGATTCGTCGAATTCTTCAGCGATACCACGCAGATAGCCGGTATTCCCTGCCGATACAAAAAATTTGATCAGTAGTTTTAATCTTGTTTTGGAAGTGATCAACGCACCTAACATAGACTTGAAATAGATTGAGCAACAAAGGTACTCGATAGATTTCTAAAATCCAAGTTATTATTTTGTTAACTCGGTAACATACGGAACACGCGCTTTAAACGCCTTGGCCTCATTTTCTTTATCCGTTACCGATCCTTTTAGCATGATGTGGACCTGCTTTCCCTCCAATCGGTGTAGGTTGTTACGGCTGATCCGAAAACGTGCCGAGAGAAGTTGGCTATTGTCGCTGTTGCCTTTAAAGTATAATTGATCAAACACAGGTACATAGAAAGCACCGTGGCTAAAATAAACGTCTTTAATAACGATGCTTTTAATTTGATCTGCGGTCTCATGCAGGTTGATCATAACGCTGCCGTGGCGCATTTGATCATGAGAATTCTTCGATTCCTGAAATTGCACCGTGACATCCATTTCCATGAGGCGTTTGTAGCGTTGATATTTTCGTCTCTCGTTGACGAGGAGTAAGAAAATCAGCAGCAGCGCGAGCACTGCGAGCACTGGATAGATTAAGGAGCCCATAGTATCATTCTTGTAACCAATATATTACAACAAAATAACGACAAATATCTGATAAAGAACGGACCCAAAAACAGAATTAACAATAAGTTTAAACAGCACCTTACGTGCAGCTTTCCCCTAGCGTATATTAAAAACAAAGAAGACGTACAGGAGCCCCCTATACGTCTTCAACGAGAAAAGCAAGATCTACCAGCCTTCGTTTTGTGGAATTTTGGCATTGCTCAGGTCTTGTGGTGGGATTGGCCACACATGATGGATGCTTGGATTGAACGCACGTGCCGGCCAGACCTCGATGAGCTCGTAGGCTGACTCCGGATCGTTTCTATTGCTATGTTGCCTGCCCGTTGCAGGTTTAGCGTAGGTAGCTTCGGCATCGCCCCAGCGGACCAGATCTGAATGTCGATCGGTATACTCGCCGGCAAACTCGGAACGACGTTCCTTTTTCAAATCGACCATACTGGCTCCTGAAATCGGGTCTAAACCGGCCCTATCCCGCACCTTGTTGATTTCGGCATCGCCGTTCATGCCTTGCTGGATCAGCGCTTCCGCTTTCATCAGTAAAATATCTGCATAGCGCACCAATGGGATATTCAGGTCTGAAGTGGGATAGTCTCCGTTCGGGTTCAGGTGCTCGCTGGCAGGGAACCGGAACGGATGCATGTATTTATTGAACTGAAAACCGGTCTGTGAGTTGGCCGAATAGTATTTCCGCTCCGTTCCGAATAGGGTGTAGGTATCGCCAAATTCTAGGATGGTGGCTGCCCGCCGGGGATCTCCGTCTTCAAATGAATTATACAACTCCACAGTAGGGTGGAAATAACCCCAGCCGTTATACAGACCATACCCGGTATTCTCAAACAGGACGGCCGGCAAGATTGATCCACGGGTTCTGTTCGACACGACGGAGAAGATATATTCGGAAGAATAGTTGTTTTCGATATAGAATACACTTTCGAAATCGACTTCTGGCTTGTCTGTATCGATCAGCGCGCGCCCTGAGCCCGAATTGGTTACCATATCGCAATATTTAACCACCTCTGCCCATTTGCTTTCATCATAACGCGCCCACTGGAGATTGGTTTTGGCCAAATAAGCATAAGCGGCATCTTTATGCGCCCGTCCTAGATCTGCTGCGCTGTAGGTAGTGAGTAGGGGCAACAGTTCAACAGCCTGTAATAAATCTGCCTGGGCCTGCGCTAGATTTTCCTGCACGTGTGCCGGCCGTTCAAAAAACAACTCTTCCATGTTTTCTTCCGTGACGATCGGGATACCCGCCCGGTGGTCGCCGTAGTACTGCGCCAGATAAAAGTAGGCATAGCCCCGCATAAAATAGGCCTCCCCGAGTACGCGGTTCTTGATTTCTTCGCCAATTTCCATAGAAGGCACCTTAGTAAGGATGGTATTGGCACGTTGGATGATCTGATAGAATTTTTTGTACATGCTGTTAATACGGCTCTCAGTTCCATCAGCGGTGAAATTGCGGACAGCAGCTGAACCGGCGTCTGTACGTCCGGTCACCATGTCGTCCGAGGCGTTTACAAACCAGAACAGTCCTCGTCCGAACATATTGTTGTCGCTGAAATGTTCATATAGACCGTTGGCGGCATATATAGCATCGGTTTCGCTTTTCCAATAGTTGGCTTCTGTCGTCGAACCTTCCGGTGTCAGGTCGGTGAATGATTTGTTGCACGACTGGGTGCTTATTCCCAGACCGATGATGGCAAGTGCAATATATGTATGGAATTTCAAGTTCATCTTGCTTTTTTTGAAATATTAAAAATTAACGTTAAGTCCTACGGTAAAAGTTTTTGCCAAAGGGTACCTGCCCACATCCAGGCCAATATCGCCTACTTCAGGGTCAATGCCGGAGTAGGAGGTAAACGTAAAAGGATTCTCTGCCGAGAAATATACCCTAGTCTGTAATTTACCCAACAATGACGGAACCCGGTACCCTATCGTGATGTTTTTAATCCGGAAATAATCGCCGTTCTCCAGATACCAGTCGGACACCTTACCGAAGTTTCCGTTAGGGTCGTTCCTCGTCAACCGGGGTATATCGGTATCCGTGTTTTCGGGTGTCCAGGCATCGAGCACGCGGCTGTCTAGGTTATAGCCCTGCAAGCCTGTATTAAAAGCCGTATATTTATACCCATTAAAGATCTTTGTTCCCGATACGCCGTAAGTAAGCATACTAAGATCGAAGTTCTTATACGCCACATTAGCGGAAAATCCGTAGGTGAACTTGGGGATAGCGCTGCCCATGTAGACCCGGTCGGCGTCACTGGTCACGCCATCACCGTTGGTATCGACAAATTTCAGGTCCCCCCCTTTTGCATTGGACTGCAGCCGTTCGCCTGAAGAGTTTTTATAAGCTTCGGCTTCGGCATCTGATCCAAAAAGACCCGCTGTAGGGATCATGTAGTAGGAATAAAGCGGTTGGCCGGTTGTGGAGCGATAGGGCAACAGCACTCCCCGCACGTGGGAAGGATGTGCAATAAAGTCGTTAAAATAACCATCCAGGTTCAAGAGTTCATTCTTGTTAAAACCGACATTCGCATTAAACCCGATCTGCCAATCTCCAAACTGATCGTTGTAGCGAGCGCCGATCTCGAAGCCTTCGTTGCGCACGTCTCCAACGTTCGCTGTCGGACCGCTCTCCACCCCCACATGCGGGTTGGCGTCGTTTTCTTGAATCATGCCGATGGTCGTTTTCCGATAGTAATCAGCTACGATGCTAAGTTTATTGAATACCATCATGTCGAGCCCCACGTCAAACGACTCGGAACGTTCCCAGACGATGTCGGGATTGAATTGTTTTGTTCTGGCGTAATGACGAACTAAGGTATTATCGGAACCTAGGGGTGTAGACACACCTGTAGTTAGGGGGATATTGTAGGCATATTTTTCTACCGAACGGATATTGCCAATCTGGCCCCAGGAAACACGAAGCTTAAGGTCGTTTATGATCGAACTGTCGAAAAACGGCTCCGAGGATATTTTCCAAGCGGCAGAAACCGATGGAAATACATCCGAACGGTTTTCTTCTGATAGGCGCGAAGTACGGTCATGGCGGATACTTGCCCCAACGTAATACCGATTGTCATAGTTATAGTTAACCCGGGCTATAGCCGAGGTCAGGACATCTTCCCAAACGTCGCTCGTAGGTAGCTCCGGAATTTCAGCCGCATTGCCGATATACTGGTTCCAACCCTCTTCGCGTTCAAAACCTCTAGCCTGTATATAGAACTGCTCATAACGTGCCTTTTGCGCAGAGTAAACCGCCACCGCATCAAGATTATGGCTGCCAAAGTTACGGGTATAGTTTAATTGCTGATCCCATATCCAGCGGTTTTCACGTTGTTCCTCATGCGTGAGGTAATTATTGCCATTTGTGCGGCCGATTTCTGGAATTTTAGGATCGAACCGTTTATAAGAGTAACGGCGCAGGTTAATACCAAAATTGGACTTGAACGTCAGGCCGTCTAGCATATTTACGGATGCAAAAGCGTTACCATTAACGTCGACCGTAGGATTGTTGACACTGGGGCGCAACAGCAGCGCCACAGGATTATAGGTATCACCATAGGCACTGGAAAAACCGGATAGGTCGAATGGGACGGTGCCGTGGAATAGGCCATTTTCATCATATACCGGGGCTGCAGGGTTCATATAGATGGCGTTTATAATCGAGCCACTGTAACTGCTTTCGGTGTTTGTTCCAAGTGCCGCGGTATGGTTCAGATAGAAGTTCTGCCCTACGGTAACACGGTCTGCGAAATTAAATTCGGATTTCAATCGGTAAGCAAAACGCTTATAACCGGTATTGAGCAGTAACCCTTCTTTATCATGGTAACCAAAGGAAGAGCTATAAGCCGCCTTTTCGCTACCGCCCGAAAGCTGCACATTGGCATTCAGGATATCGCCGGTCTGGAAAATTTCGTCCATCCAGTTCGTCCGCGTTACCTGCCCCCACGGGTTCTGTTCCGGATCGTGTGCCGGCAGAAGGTTCAGCTCATCATTGGCATAGGCCGTGTTATAAGTCTGTGCATACTGCTGGGCGTTAAGCGCAGAAGGTAGGTTATTGGCGGTTTGCCAGCCGCGGTACAGATCTACGTTGAGCTTAGGCGCTCCGGCTACGCCCTTTTTTGTCGTAATAACGATCACACCTGAGGAAGCCTGCGCACCATATATTGCTGCGGCGGCGGCATCTTTTAAAATATCCATCGACTCGATATCATTGGGATTGATCGGCCCGCCGTAGTAGGGCATACCGTCCACTACATAGAGGGGTTCGTTATCGTTCAGTGTATTCATACCGCGGATCAACACCTTGGGGTTTTGGGAGGGGTCTCCGCCGGCTGACATCACCGTTACGCCGGCCACATTGCCCTGCATCATGTCGCCTAAGTTAGTCACCGGCCGATTGACTTGTGTATCTACGTTAGGCAATGAGCTGACGGCTGTAGTCAGATCGCCACGGCGTTGCTGCCCATAGCCCACCACAACTATTTCATTTAATTCGGAAGATTCTTCGCTCAAACGAATCAGCATCGAATTGCTTTCCCCTTCTTTTACCTGCTTGGCTGCTGTCTCATAAGGTTCGTATCCAAGCATGCTAACCTTGATACGGTACTTCCCATCCGTATGCATGCCACCTAGCGTAAACATACCTTTCGCATCGGTAGAAACATGGGCGACGGGTTTTCCGTTGGCATCTAGAAGTTGGACCGTGGCTCCCGGAATCGTGGCGCCGGTATGGTCCATAATGGTTCCGCGCAACTGCCCTCCGGATTGCGCCCAGGCATTGGCTGCCACAAATAGTGCAAGACCACCGATAGCCAATCTAAAGGTTTTGACAATGTTTCTTTTCTTCATGTCGTTATTTTGATTATTTACTTGATTTGTATTTCACTCTTCTTAATTTCTTCGATTGTATTATTTTGCTTTTGCTGTATATGGATATGCTCACCGGTTTCAGTATAGGTTAAGTTATTCATCTGACAGATGACACTGACAATAGCCTGCAAAGATTCGTCGTCTCTAAACTCGCCCGTAAAACTGAGTCCGGTAAGCAAATTTTCTTCGATGAATATTGGCGTACCTTTGTGACGTGCAACAGTTTCGAACACGGTCTGCAGCGGGGTGTCTTCAAACTTCATGACCGCGACAGCCGGAACAATAACGCTGTCCGAAGTATCTTCCGGTTTTGGTTGTTTCGTTTTCTTTTTTTGTTTGGTCAACGCTAATGTGCCTGTTCTCGTCTGTATTTCAAGCTGATCGCCGGGAAATAGATATTGATCGACCATCGACAGGTTAGCACTTGACGTCGATTTCACGACTATTTTTCCCGATAAGAGCTGAATATGCAGCCGATCGGCATGCCGCGTGTCGATGGTAAATTCTGTACCCAGTGCGGTCGTGGTATAACCGTTAGCCCATACGACGAATGGGCGTGATGCATCACGGACGACTGAAAAACGCCCTTGTCCACGCAAGTGCAGCTCGCGATTGTTTGCACCATAATCCGAAGGATAAGACAACGCGCTCCCGGGCGAAAGGATGACGATCGAGCCATCCGCCAGGACGGCTTGTTTATCTACTTTCTCCTTATTGACTAGGTGAATAGTGTCCTGTCCGGTATGGGTAGACGCTACGGTGCTAACCTGTGGATGGTTTGCTTTCCAGGCAAGGATCGAAGTGCCGATACCGATGAGGAGGACTGCAGCAGCAATCAGCGCACGCCGCCATAGGACCACTTTTCTGGAATTATCGCTTGCAGGCAGCATACGCTCCTGCAATTCAGTTAGTAACTGTCGATATTCGCTATCGGATAGCAGTTCCCTTTTTTCTGGATTTTCAGATTCGAAATCCTGCGCTAACATCGCTTGTAGATCTTCTTCTTTTTCCTGAAGCTCCTCGAGCAGGTTACGTTGCTCTTGTTTGCTCAAGTGCCCTTTCCAAAAATTGGTGATCCGCTTTCTTAGTTCTTCCATCATCAGCTGTAAATACCCAGCTGACTTAAAAAAGGGATGGTTTTTTAGATTAAGAAATTATGAAGAATAAATAAACTATACTGTGTGCATATGTCGGATAATGCTGCCCCACATATTCCTTTATTGCAGCATTGGACTGTTTCAGGTAATCGGTTACGGACTGCGGGCTGATGCCGAGCATTTCGGCTACGTCTTCTTTTGTGCGCCCTTCATAGCGACATAATGTAAAGACTTCTTTTTTTCGAGCGGGAAGAATCGCCACCGCCTCATCAAGCAGGTCCATCTGTAGCAGATAGCGCTCCTCTTCTGCAGCAATTTTGTCACTATCATCGACGGGCTCGACGGTATATTCGGCTACATATGATACCGATTCATTTAGTCTTTGGCGCAGCACTTTCAGCGATTTATTATAGCTGACAACAAATAGCCAGCCGGCAACGGAATCTTTTCCGTCGAATTTGAAACGGTTCTGCCACAATGCCAAGAAAACATCTTGGAGTACTTCTTTAGCTGTTTCCGGCGCTTTTACCAACTTCAGTACATTTGCATGCACGGCTTTGTGATAGCGTTCATATAATCGATTAAAAGCCGATACATCGCCGGCTGTCAGGCGTTGTATGTCTAATTCTTCATTTTTTAGCTTTTCCATACGAACTTTTGAGCCCGTCAAACGGGAAACTCAGGGCAAAATTATTCAAAAACATAGCATGGCGACATCGGATATGTGTTATCAAATTATTAAGTATTACCTCGCAAATTCTGCAAAAAATACGTTCGCATCCTAAATATTTTTCACCGGTTTAATAAAAACGTCTATATTTGCCTTTATTTAAATCAAATCTAAATAGCAGATGTATAGTTTACTCTTTTTGGTACTCTTTATAGGTTGTTACTTACTGTACATTACCTCCAAAAAAGCAAGGCTGGGCAAAGTGCCCGCTGCATTTCTGCGTGTTACGCAAGACGGTAAGAGAGCAAAGGCAATAGCTACCGTGCTGTTTATAGTATCATGGGTCGTGGTTATTATCGATCAAGGCATCGGCTCGGGGACCTTTGCATTTGGCGGTTACCTCATGGCGGTGCTCTGTGTCATCGTGCTCCTCAACCCCTTAAGGTATATTCGCTGGAATCAGCTCCTTAGTCTCTTTGTTTTATCGCTCCTCATGGAAACGTTCATCTTTTAGTTTATCGATTATGCCTGCAAATAAGAAATATTTAAGTAGTCCCTTCCAGCGTTTTCTGAAAATTACAGGAGGTTTTGTGGGAGGTTATTTGGTCATGCTGAGCTTCCATCTAATGCTAACCTGTATATTCCACGATAAGGATGTGGTGATCACCGCCTATTTATCGGGTTATGTGCTATGGGCGGTTCTCCTGCTGTACGCCTTTCTGGCAAAGAATGGTTGGTGGACATGGCTGATTTACACGGTGCTGACGGTAGCTTTTTATCTCCTATTTCATTTTTTACACGCCTAACGATGAACACACGTAACTACAATATCTATTTCAATACGCATACGATCAGCGGCATTATTATCTGTGCCTTATTATATGTTATCTTTTTTGCCGGTTCCTTCTCTTTCTTCAAGCATGAGATACGGGCCTGGCAACATGGTGTCTCGTATGAGGCGAATAAGAATGCTGAGAAAGATTTTGATTTCTTGTTGGATTCGCTTCGCCAAACACATGATCTGAAGGGGAGGGACATTACGTTTTATATGCAACCCAATTCGCTGGGTGCTTCGGTCAATATGGGGGTGTCCAAGGATACCACCGTCAGCAAAACGCAACAAGTGGCAACCGAAGGTGGGCGGCGCGGACGCCGTGGAGGCGGAGATGCGACTTTCTTCTACTATGACTTCCACCATGAAAAAGCCAGTACCTATACGGAAAGTTATGACATGGGCGAGTTTCTTTACCGACTGCATTTTCTAGCCCAACTGAACCAAGTTCCGATTAATATAGGCGCTCCATTTGGTTATACCTTGGCTGGATTAGTATCTTTTTTGTTTCTCTTCGCGCTGATTACCGGACTACTGCTGCACTGGGATAAGATCGTATCGAATTTCTTTGTTTTCCGGCCGTGGAGCAAATGGAAAACCGTATGGACGGACATGCATACGGCATTGGGCGTCATTGGCTTTCCTTTTCAGTTTATTTTTGCCTTGACCGGCATTATTCTGATCGTGAATTGGGTGCTCGTCACACCATTGAGCAAATATCTCTATGATGGCAAACAGCAAGAGCTTTATCAGGACTTGGGTTTCTCGGATGGTACAACCTACGAATACCTTTACAAGCCTATCGATCAGGATTTCAACATGCAGCAGTACCTCACCGAATTGGAGCAAAAATGGGAAGGGGCCGAATTTAGCCGCATCTTTATCAAAAATTATGGCGATGAAAGCATGCACCTCATTGTGCATGCGAAGCCTAATCCCAAGCTGAATTTTTCTGGTGAAGGTAAAGCGGTTTATCGTATTCAGGATAATATGCTGGTTTATGAAAAAGATCCGCATACGGCTTCGTCTTATAAAGATAAAGTGTCTAGCATTATCTATCATCTCCATTTTGGGGATTTCGGTGGTTATCCTGTCAAAATAACCTTTTTTATTTTGGGTATTATGGGCTGCATAGTTATTATATCGGGAATTCTGATATGGTTGGTGGCGCGGGATAAAAAGAATGTTCCGAAGCGCAAACGGGTATTCAACTTTTGGGCGAGCAACGTATTTATTGCCATATGCTTGACCATGCTTCCTGTAACAGCGCTGACTTTTATCGCTGTTAAGGTTGATCCAGACGTGGATCAGCAATTTATCTATTCGGTATATTTTTACAGCTGGCTTGCTTTGTCGGTTTTTTATGTGTTACGGAGAAATCTTCGCGCTACTAACCAGGAGACGCTTTTAGCAGGCGCCATATTGGGGCTGTGCATTCCGGTGGTGAATGGTGTATATAGTGGTAAATGGATATGGAAAACCTTTGCAGCTGGTGAGACCGATATTCTCTTTTTTGATTTGCTGTGGATAGCCATAGCGATCGTTGCGATTATCGCCTTTATTAAAATACAACGGGATGATGCTAAGCGAAAGGGGTTCAACCGTTAAAAAAATTTTCTTTTTGGATTTGTGATCTCAAGTGATAACTTTGTCGTGTTGTTTATATTTAATCTAAATAATATAGTAAATGAAACGCAACTCTCCGATAATAGACGGCAATCTGTTTCGGAAGTTATATAACAAGAAGAGGCCTGGCGGCAACCAGACCTCCATAAGGTAGATGTTGTCTACCAAACTTTAATCGTCAAACTAAAGTGATGCAATATAATAAAATTTACACAGCCGTGCTATGGGCTATAGTGATTTCTGTGGGTTCCCTCCAAGCACAGGCGGTTAGGCGCGATACAAGCGATACCGGTATACCACAGGACAGGCGGCTGATTGACAGCGTGGTGGTTCATGGGCGCACGCAGGTACAGGAAGTAAACCGGCAGGCGTTTAACGTGACAGCGCTGGATGCAAAATCCCTACACAATACGACACTTGATCTTTCCCATGCCCTGGACCGGGTGTCCGGTGTTCGGGTCCGGGAGACTGGTGGTGTAGGCTCTAATATCAATTTCTCTTTGAATGGGTTTTCGGGCAATCACGTCCGGTTCTTTCTGGATGGGGTACCGATCGATAATATGGGAACCTCCTTCCAGATTAATAATATTCCGATCAATTTTGCCGACCGAGTAGAAGTGTATAAAGGCGTGGTGCCCATCTGGTTGGGTTCCGATGCTTTGGGCGGTGCCGTTAACATTGTTTCATCCCGCAATATCGGTAATTACGTGGACGTATCCTATTCCTATGGCTCGTTCAATACGCATCGGACGGCCATCAATGCAGGCATGACGAGCAAAACGGGATTTACCCTACAGCTCAGTGCCTTTCAGAATTATTCGGACAACAACTACTGGGTAACGCTAGATGAGGCCTCCGACGCATCCGGTCAATACTTTCGCAACCAGCGGTTGAGACGGTTTCATGACCAGTATCATAACGAAACGCTTGTAGCGAAGCTAGGCGTTGTCAATAAAGTCTATGCGGATAGGCTCTTATTAGGGATGACAGTTGGTCAGAATTATAAGGAGATGCAAACCGGTGCACGGATGGTTTCGGTGTTTGGGGACTGGCACCGTAGGGGCAATCTCTTGATGCCATCGCTGAGCTACCAGAAAAAAGACTTGCTATTGGAAGGGCTGGACGTAACCCTCAACGCCAACTATAATTTTGGAGAGGAAAGGAGCATTGATACCGTTGCGTTGCGCTATTATTGGATAGGTGAACCAACCGAGACGGGCCGCGGGGGCGGTGAGCGTGATGGCGGACTTTACCGTTACCGGAACAACAACGGTCTGGCTACGACAACCGTGAATTATCGAATAAACGAAAATCAACAGATAACGCTGAACAACGTTTTCAACACGTTTGATCGTAAAGGTGAAAACGAGCTGAATCCGAACCAAGCACGCTATAATGTGCCCAAGAAGACAAACAAGAACATCTTGGGCGCAGGCTATATTTATGATGTTGCGGATAAATGGAATATTTCTGTTTTTGGTAAGTTTTACCATCAGACGGCCATCACGGATACCTTGGGAACAGATCCAGTAACCAAGCAAGAGTTTTATCAGGAAGCCCGGAAAAGTCACAACTACTTCGGTTACGGAACTGCGGCCACTTACTTTTTGAACCCCAAGTTACAATTAAAAGGATCGTATGAAAAAAGTATACGCTTGCCCGAAAGCGATGAGTTATATGGAGATGTAGAAAACTTGGAAGGTAACTACCGTTTAAAACCTGAGTCGAGCCATAACGCTAATCTCGGATTGTCTTATTTCTTCTCGCTCCACGATGCGCACCATTTTTCCTTTTCGGGGAGCGCGATCTACCGTTATTCTACCGATTATATCTATCGGATTTTGAATAACAACCAATCGAAATACGTACCGGCCAACCTAGACGGTGTCTCTAATATGGGTGGTGACGTCGAGGTGCGCTATTCGTTCCGTGATCTTCTTATTGCCGGGGCTAACTTTACGTATCAAAATGTGCGGAACGAACAAAAGTATGAGCCGGGCTACACCAGCATCAGCCCGGTTTATCAAGACCGCATGCCTAACCTTCCTTACGCTTTTGGGAATGCCGATGCTTCGTTGTTCCTCAAAGATTTTGGCGGAAAGGGCAATCGGCTAAGCATAGGATACAACCTGCTGTATGTCCATCAATTTTATCTGTACTGGCCGAGCCGGGGAGGCGATAAAAAGTTTGTACCGCAGCAGCTGGCGCACGACGCCAATATTACTTATACCATGCAGAACGGACGATATAATATCGCGCTGGAGTGTAAAAATCTGACCGACGCTTTGTTGTACGATAACTTCAGCCTACAGAAGCCAAGTCGTGGTTTCTATATCAAATTTCGGTATTTCTTACACAATCAATAACAATTCGTTTATATCATAATTTAAATACAATGAAAGCAATTAAAAATGTTGCGCTGGGGCTAGGTTTTTTAGCGCTAGGCTTCAGTTCATGCGACAAAGATGAAGACATCGACAGACAGACCAGAGGCAATTTCGTAGTAGCCGTTACACCGGTTGCGCAAACCGGTGTAGCCGATTACCTGATCAATGCACCTACACTGGAAAGTGGAACGATCAGTACGGCGGGAAACGGGACCGAACAAGATGGAACCTATCGTTACTATTTAACGCACAATAATAGATTTTATAGCATGCTGTACGGACAAGGAAACCCGGGTGCTGTTACCGCGTACAACTTACAGGACGGTTTGTTACGTAAGGTGACCAATTTCCAGACAGAAACGGTCCACGCCTTCGCTCCGGTTAATAACGACATCTTGCTGGTGAAAGTTGCGCGCAACTTGACGACTCAGGAATCACAATGGTACAGCGTAGATACCGATGCGCTCAACATCGTGCGAAGTGGTAAAATCAACACACACGAGGAACTCACTGGAAATAGTGAAATTGCCCATTTTTCGTGGATAAAACAAGTAGGAAATAAGGTCTTCGCGCCTTTCTTCAGCATCAAAGCCACAGAAGAGGCTGGATGGGGTACCGATTATCCCGACAATGCGTGGATAGCTGTATACTCCTACCCCCAAATGCAATTGGAAAAAGTGATCAAAGATGATCGGACCAGCTATATCGGTCGGTATTTTGTAGATGGTTTGGCGAAAGTGGAAAACGGCGATGTTTATGCATTTTCTCCCGCTATTGCCATAAACAATGGTAAGGATAATGTCTTCAATTCGACAAAACCATCTGCCATCACACGTATCAAAGCGGGCTCAACAGAATTTGATGATTATTATTTTGATCTGGAGGCCGAAACGGGTGGTCACAATATCACTAACTGGACCTATATCGGGAACGGCAAAGCCGTTGGCCATTTCACATCAAAAGCGGAGAAGGGCGTTTATAGTGTGGGTGCACACATCGGTATCATTGATTTTGCATCGAAGTCGGTAGCATTTGTAACGGGCTTTCCGGACGCGAGCAACATTGCCAACGTGACGACCAATAACTATACACCACTAGACGGTAAGACGGTAGCTATCGGCGTTACCTTAAAAAGTGGTATCAGTTATGTATACAATATAAATGCGGAAACAGCGACGGCTACCCAAGGGCTAAAGGTGGAAGGTGGAACGATAACGGCCATCAGCCGTTTGAATTAACGATCTTTCCAGGCGATATTAGATGTAAAGAACGGGCTTTGCTAGCCCGTTCTTTTTCCGTTTTTTTCGTTCTCTTTATCGTATACGATCTTGCGTAGTCCCGAACTGGAAAAACGATGATCACGGCTATTGAAATACAACGTAATGCCTTTTTCCTCGCAATATTTTCTACCCGTGAAGTCTTTATTAGCATACTCATCACCTACGATGCGCACGTCCAGCTTAAAGGAACGAAGGATATCTTCCAGATCTTGCTCCGTGGAATAGGGGACAATTTCATCAACATATTGACAGCCCCTTAGTTGGATGTAACGCTCTACTACCGTTTGGGTAGGTGCGTTTTTCTCCGGTCGATCCAACGTAGGATCCATTTGCAAGCCGCAGATAAGATAATCGCATTGGCGCTTCGCTTCGGCCAACATCATAATGTGCCCGGCGTGTAGTAGGTCAAACGTCGAAAAGGTGATCCCGACACGTGGGCCGGGGTTGTAGTCTTCTCTTCTTCTTGTAGCTGGTTTTTCTTTGCTTTTCATAATTATTATTATTTAGGTAAATCGAAAATCTTGTTGTTTTTGTACGAATGGAAGAGTTACTCCCCTATAGCGTAATACGCAAAGCCTAATCTATTCAATTCTTTTCTGTCCAATAGTTTACGCCCGTCAAAAACGAATGATGGTCGCTTCATCCCCTCTTTGATCTTTGCCCAATCGTAACCTTTAAATTCGTCCCATTCCGTTAACACGGCCACAGCATGTGCAGCGTCCAGCGCCTCATAAGGATTATCGACTACCTTAATCAATCTGCGATTATCCTCCGGAGAACGTGTGCCTAGATAATCCAGATCCTTATATATCTGTTCTGCGGATACCTTTGGATCATACACTACTACATGGGCTTCTTCGTCCAGCAGGTGGTCAGCGACATAGATGGCTGCGGATTCACGTGTGTCGTTCGTATCTTTCTTAAAGGCCCAACCTAGGAACGCAATATGCTTGCCGTTCACGGTATTGTACATCGTTTGGATAATCTTTTCGGCAAAGCGCGTCTTCTGGTGGTCGTTCATGATAATGACCTGTTCCCAGTAGTCCGCGACTGCATGCAGGTTATATGTTCTGGCTATATATACTAGGTTCAAGATATCTTTCTGGAAACAGGAGCCGCCGAAGCCTACGGATGCCTTGAGGAATTTTGGTCCAATCCGTGAATCCTGCCCAATAGCTCTGGCAACCTCATCCACATTGGCTCCGGTCACTTCGCATAACTCGGAAATGGCATTGATGGAGGATACGCGCTGTGCTAGGAAAGCGTTTGCTACTAATTTCGAAAGTTCGGACGACCATAGGTTGGTTGTCAAAATGCGCTCGCGTGGTACCCAGGCTTCATAGACCTGCACTAATGCTTCTATGGCCTGTTCGTCTTCGCCGCCGATCAGTACGCGGTCAGGGTTGTGCAGATCCGTGACGGCAGTCCCTTCGGCCAAGAACTCCGGATTGGACAGGATTTGGAAATTCACGCCATTGCCTGTGTTATCTAATATACTTTTCAGCGCCTCTGCAGTGCGTACTGGTAGCGTAGATTTCTCCACCACGATCTTATCTTCTTTAGCGACTGCTGCGATCTGACGTGCACAGAGTTCGATAAATTTCAGGTCGGCCGCCTGCCCCTTACCTTTACCGTAGGTTTTGGTCGGTGTATTGACAGAGATGAAGATCATATCCGCCTCATCGATTGCCTTTTCGACCTCGGTGGAGAAAAATAGATTCCGTCCACGGGCTTCGTTAACCACGGCATCCAGACCTGGCTCGTATACTGGTAGGTTATTCAGGTCGTGGTCGTTCCAGGCGGCAATACGGGCGCGGTTCAGGTCGACTACGGTCACCTGAATGTTCGGGTTCTTTTGCGCAATGACAGCCATCGTAGGCCCCCCAACGTAACCTGCTCCGATGCAGGTGATTTTTTTTATTGGTTTCATTTTAAATAATCGTTTTCTACATCTTCCGTGTTTGATAGATGTCTTGCGTTAATCGATCAATTTCGATTGATGCTTTTCTAAGGTGTTGTAAATTTTCTTCACATCCTGGGATTTTTCTTTCTGTACAAACAGTAGTGCATCATCCGTGCAGACCACAATGGTATCTTTCAGCCCGACAAAAGCGGTATACATATCGGATCCAAGAACCATGTTCCCTTGCTCATCAACGGAATATCCGGTAGATAGCAGATAATCATACAGGGCTTCAAATGATCCCAGATCAGACCATTCGAATTCCGTAGCGACAACCCGAATTTTTTTGGAGCGCTCCATGACCGCATAGTCTATACTGATCGATGGGATTTTCTTTGAAAGGTGCTCATCGAGTTTACCGTCTTTTTGATGTTGCCACGCTGCGAGTGCTGTCGCATAGACCTTCGGTTCGAACTGTTGCAACTCCTGCAATAAGGTATCGGCTCGAAAACAGAACATCCCCGAGTTCCATAAAAAGTTACCCTGTTCTATAAAATCTTCTGCTGTATCTTGATTGGGCTTTTCCCGAAATGAAAGTACACGATCGTTCTCAAATTCGATATAGCCATACCCTGTTTCCGGGCGTGTGGGCTGGATGCCGAACGTCACGATATAACCTTCTCTTGCCTTTTCGATCCCCTGCTCTATGGCCTGTGCGTAGGCTTCTTCGCCGACGATGACATGATCAGATGGCGTTACAAGAAGGATGTCGTCGGGCTCAGCGGCGAAAGCGGCGAAAGCGATAGCGGCGGCTGTATTGCGGGGGGTAGCTTCTATAATATCGGTATAGGCCACGCCTTGGCTTTCCAATACCTCTTTACTCAATTGGTAGTTATCACAGTTACCGACTACCGTCACCTTTTCGCACAATGCCTTGTTGCGCAAGACGGTCATACCGAAAAGCGAGCCCTCCTTAAATAAATTTAAGTATTGCTTCGGGTTGCTTTTGCGGGATAATGGCCATAACCGGCTCCCGACTCCTCCTGATAAAATAACGTGTGTAATGTTACTCATAAAATTGCTGTTTGACGCTACTTGACTCTCTATCCTACAATTTTCATTAGGTAATCTCCATATCCACTTTTTCGCAAGGGATTGGCTACTGCCAATAACTTCTTTCGGTCGATCCACCCCATTCGATAGGCGACCTCTTCAATTGCACCTATTTTCATCCCTTGTCGCTCTTCAATGACCTGCACAAACTGGCCTGCTTGCATCAACGATTGAATAGTACCGGTATCTAACCAAGCCGTGCCGCGGTCGAAAACACCGACCTTAAGCTTACCTTTCTCTAGGTACACTTTGTTTATATCTGTAATCTCCAGCTCTCCCCGAGGCGAGGGCTCTATATTCTTAGCAATCTCAACCACTTGGTTGTCGTAGAAATACAAACCTGGAACTGCATAGTTGGACTTCGGCACTTTTGGTTTCTCTTCGATAGAAACGACTTGATTATCGTTGTCAAACTCTACAACGCCATAACGCTCAGGATCGTGCACTTGGTAGGCAAATACACAGCCTCCATCCGGATCTGCGCAAGACTGCAATAGTTTGGACATGCCCGATCCATAGAAAATATTATCACCGAGTATCAGCGCAACTTTGTCATCACCGATAAACTCTTCTCCCAATATGAAGGCCTGTGCCAGCCCATCGGGCGAGGGTTGCACTTTGTATGAAAACTTACATCCGATACGTGATCCGTCTCCCAACAGTTTTTCAAAATGAGGGAGATCGTGTGGCGTAGAAATAATTAAGATCTCACGGATGCCCGCTAGCATTAGAGTTGACAGTGGGTAGTAGATCATAGGCTTGTCGTACACGGGCATCAACTGCTTGGATACCGCCATAGTTAGCGGATGAAGTCGGGTGCCGGATCCTCCGGCGAGTATAATTCCTTTCATAATTATGAAAATATTGGATACTTATTTATTTGTTGAGGCTAGTTCGTCTGAATTAATGCGTGCTAACGCTACTTTTAAACTGTCTAACCATTTGGGAACAGCTACCGAATACACGGCCTTTATTTTGCTTTTGTCCAGCAGTGAATATTGTGGACGTTTGGCTGGAGTAGGATACTGTGTAGTGGGAATCGCATTGACCTTACATTGCAGCCCTTGAAGATCCCGGATAGCGACCGCGAAATCGTACCAAGAGATGCGTCCTTCGTTCGAGAAATGATAAATTCCTTTTGTCCAGTTGTCGCTCTGTATGATGTCCATCACCGCCTTCGCCAGATCCCCGGCATAAGTCGGCGAGCCGATTTGATCGGCAATCACAGAAATCTCCTCCTGTTCCTTCATCAGGCGGATCATCGTTTTCACGAAGTTCGCCCCGTGGCTGGAATATACCCAAGCTGTACGGATAATCACGGCATCCGCACCGGATTGTAGAATAGCCTGCTCACCTCGTTGTTTGGTCAGCCCATAAACGTTAATTGGATCAGTGGGCTCATCTTCTTTTAAAGGCGTATCGCTCGTTCCTTGGAACACATAATCCGTAGAGATATGTATCAGCCTTTTCCGATGATGATTTGACCATTCGGCAATCACTGCAACAGCTTGGTGATTGATGGTGTCCACTAACTCTGGTTCCGACTCTGCCTTATCAACCGCCGTATAGGCGCCCCCACTCATTATAACGTCTGGGCAGACGGCATCCAATACGTTTACAATAGTCGTCAAATCATTCAACGGCAATTCATCGCGGTCGACAAAGATGTACTCATGTATATTATCTCCCTTACTGAGTTCACGGATTTCCGATCCCAGCTGTCCACGCGCTCCTGTAACTAAAATTTTCATCTTTACTTATCCTTCTACTTTTGTGTTAAACACTTCATTAAAGCTCGGTAGTACCGCATCTTTATCAGAAATAAGCAGTTTCTCTTTCGGAGTACCCCAGTCTATGCCTAAGGCTGGATCGTCAAACCTGACACCGCACTCAGACGCTTTGTTGTAGAAATTATCACACTTATAGAAAAAGGTAGCCGTTTCGCTCAACACCACAAAGCCGTGCAAAAAACCACGCGGCACGAATAGCTGCTGGTTGTTTTCTCCGGAAAGTTCAACGGCCACATGCTGGCCAAAGGTTTCTGATTCGGGGCGTGCATCAAGGGCTACATCGAGAACCGTACCATGCAGCACGCGGACGAGCTTGGCTTGTGCATGTTCTCCGGCCTGGGCATGCAGACCGCGCAGAACACCTCTTGTCGAGAAAGATTGGTTGTCTTGGACGAAGTGTGTGTCTGTATCTGTCAGTTCGTTGAACGTACGTTGGTTGAAACTCTCAAAGAAATAGCCGCGACTATCGCCATACTTATTGGGACTCAAAATAAAACAGCCTTTAAGTTTTGTTTCTGTTACTTTCATTTTGTTAACGTTTCTATTTGTATTGTTTTTCGTAGTATTGCTGATAGTCGCCCGACGTTACGCGGTCCAACCACTCTTGGTTAGCCAGGAACCAGTCTATCGTCTTAGAAAGCCCTTGCTCAAACGTTACCGAGGGGCGATATCCCAGTTCTGCATTTATCTTGGTGGCATCGATCGCGTAGCGCAGATCATGTCCCGGACGGTCTTTCACGTAAGTGATTAGTTGCTTGGAAGTGCCTACCGGGCGTCCTAATTTTTTGTCCATCTGCTTGCACAGTTCGTTAACCAGATCGATATTCTGCCATTCGTTGAAACCTCCGACGTTGTAGGAATCACCGTTCCGCCCATTATGGAAGACCAAATCGATGGCTTTTGCATGATCGATTACGAATAACCAGTCGCGCGTGTATTTCCCATCACCGTAAATCGGCAGCGGCTTATTGTTTAAGATATTATGTATACAGAGAGGTATAAGCTTTTCGGGAAAGTGGTTTGGTCCGTAATTGTTCGAACAGTTTGTCAGCACGATCGGCAAGCCATAGGTGTCATGGTACGCCCGTACAAAATGATCGGAAGATGCTTTCGACGCTGAGTACGGGGAATGAGGATCGTATTTCGTTTCCTCAGTAAATTGGCCTGTGTCGCCGAGAGCTCCGAATACCTCGTCCGTGGATACATGATGGAAGCGTTTACCCTCAAAATTGTCTTTCCAGATTTCGCGTGCAGCGTTCAGCAAATTTACGGTACCGATTACGTTTGTCATTACGAAAGCGGTCGGGTTGGTAATCGACCGATCTACGTGTGATTCGGCTGCAAGATGAATCACTCCGTCAGGTTGGTATTCTCGGAAAATGTTCAATATATGTGCTTCGTCGGTGATGTCTGCCTTTACAAACGTGTAGTTGGGCAAATCTTCGATATCGCTCAAGTTCTCCAGATTACCTGCATAGGTAAGCGCATCGAGATTGATGATTTGATATGCTGCATATTTCGTAACAAACTGACGGACAACGTGGGATCCGATGAAACCGGCACCGCCGGTGATTAAAATAGTTTTATTCATATCTGACTAGTTTTATGCTTTTTGCTGTTCGTTTCAACTTGGTCGATCTTAAGGGTTAAAATCTCTTTCCGACACCTATATACCCCCCTATACTGTTCTGAAATAGACGTCCGCTATCGCCGGCTACGGCAAAAGAAAGATCAATTCTATTCCCAATTGTAGTCGTTCCGTTTAAGTAGTAGGAAAGCTGATTTACAGGTTCGAATAAGCCATAGGAAAAATCTTGAGGTATTCGCTGCCCATTAAACCATTGTTCCTGTGGACCGCTAGTATGGTAATCACCATAGTGCCGCGCATAAGTCAATTTTGCTTGAGTACGCCAATTAGCCACTATACTCTCAATACCCAAGTGAAAAGCTGAAACACGTGTACTGACGAAAAAGTCTTTCGGGTTGTGTGCCATTCCTTCTCTGACATCTTTTGCCGGAACGATTAAAGGCGTGCCGATACTTCTACCTTTATATGAATAACCTTCACTATATACACCGTGATTATAGTAATATTCGGGACCGGAAGGTGTCCAAGGAGCTCCGAATTGTCCTCCTTGATCCTTACTATTAAAGAACTCTAAAAGTATTTTTTCCCAGCGAAAGGCAGAATTGGCTTGCCGCTTATTTCGTAAACTTAGACCATTTAAGCCATCTCGTACATTTGCTAAATATCTTAATGCGCCCTTGTCATAAAAGAATTGATGATAGAGTTTTAATTCCAGGGCGTTAAAATCATACGTTAGCCCCAAGTCTAGCGTCCCCAAATGATTTCCAATCTTTGATATGTCGAGCCGACCGTCAAAATTATCAGCACCTCGATATCCTTTGCCTGTAACAACATACCATATTGCCTCCATGGCATTCAGATCATACTGCTCGCCAAAAATATGCTTATCTGAACCCCAGATTACATCGTGGTTGATCGCACCCTCTAACTTCAACCTCCAACGCGGCTTACCTAGCCTACCGTAAAATGACAAGTGATGGTAATAAGCGTTCACATTATCTCCTTGATTCTGTCCATAGTGAATGGGAACTTTTCCCATGGCTCCAAGGGCAAAGTTTCCCTTAACTGCAAATAGCTGCTTGGTGTATGGCACCGTTTGATATGCCGGAATTCTAGCTTCTACTTTAGGTATACCCAACGCATTCCCCGATAAAGAAAAAGACCCCGTAGACAATGTTGAATCCACGAGGCCAGAATGTTCTTTCTCTCTGCCAGCGACAAACTCTAAAAACCCATACTTTAACGAAAGTTTTGCTTCGATGAACTGTATTTGTGTCTGTTCGCCTATATTAACCCGACTTTGAAAAGAAGTCGAAAAATCCGGTTTCCACAACACCGTATCTATATAGCGATATGTTCTTTGCACTTGTGCATTAACACTACCGGAAAAACCATCAACAGGCACCGATCCATACTGATTCGTTCGAAGCCAGAACGGTACAGTCTTGTTAGACGTAACTCCCGTTTGTAATTGAACTCCGCCCTTCCAAGTTTGCGCTAACAAATTGCAAGGTGATAAAGTTATTAAATACAGTAGCGATACTACAATAACTCCACTTCTTGAAATCATCTATTAAGCCTTTAAGTCGTTGAAAATTATATGATTAATCATATCTTTTAATATTTTCTTCTGCTGCGTAATCTTTTATCCCGATTCCGTGCTTTTTCCAGAACTTAAATAAACTTATGAAGTGATATTTCATATTTTTATTAATCTTCCGGCTTGATCGCATATGGTTATGTATCATAACGGCTTTGGGCATATAGACTACAGGGCGATTCATTTTCCAGCTTCTTAAACACAGGTCCTCATCTTCCATATACAGAAAATAGTCCTCATCGAATCCGCCTAGCATATCATAATGCTCTTTAGCGATAAAATACGCGGCTCCTACAGACCAGTTTATATACTGGTTTTTTTCCGTGTCCATATCCTTACAGAGATAATAGGCGTTGCCTTTTATTTTCCTGGCGTCGTCTCCTTTCGCTAATGCGCGAGACAAAAAAAGATTCGGAGTAATGAACCTTCTTACTGAATATTGATAAGTCTCATCCTTATTTAATAATTTAGGAGCCATTATCCCCACACCTGGATTTCGTTGGGCAAATTCTAATAATGCGTCTAAGCTATTTTTAAATAAAATGATATCAGGATTAATAATTGCTAAATATTTCCCCTTAGCAGCTTTTGCGCCAATGTTATTGTTTTCTCCAAACCCTTTGGGGCTTTCATTTTTAAGAATACGGACTTGAGGAAAATATTCTTCAAGATAGGACACAGAGCCGTCGGAAGAACAATTATCTACATAGATTACCTCAAACGTCGCGTCGATCGCGCCAAGAGAAAAGATAGAAGGAAACAGGTCTTTCAAATATTGGAGATGATTCATTCCTACTATGATAATGGATATTTTCATATTAGTCTGTTATTGCTCGTAAATAATTGACCGCTACTGCTTCATCCGAGAACATGCGCGCAGTCTCAATAGCATTTGCCGAAATCCGTTGCTTTTCTTCAATCGATAAATGGTTAATACGATCGATAACCGATGCTAAAAATGTGGGATTGCCGGATTCACAAAAGAAGCCGTTTTCCCCGTCTTCGATAATATCGTCCATACCTTCGCCCTTTGATGCAATAGTTATTAAACCTCTTGCCATTGCTTCAAGATAAACTAAGCCGAAAGTCTCCCCTTTACTTATCATGATGAAACACTCCGCCTCATCCAATTTTTGTAAAACCGCGGTTCTGGAAAGGTTTCCCCACAGCCTAACCGCTATTTGATTATCAGCAGTCATTAAAAATTTTTCTATTTTCTTACGCTCAATGCCTTCTCCGACATAAGACAAGCTATATTTTAAAGTATGATTAGCACCAGTAATTCCTTGTAGAACAGCAAGGGGATACTTACGTCTGATCAAAGACCCCACATAAATAAACTTGGTAATCGAGTTTGAAAATGTTCTCGGCTCATTAACAATATATTCTTTAGGTACACCAGAATGACACATAAATGAGTGCGCTTGAACACCAAACTGCTTTTCAAAATCACTTTTTATATTTTTCGATCGATACCCCCAGATGTCTATTTCTTTAAAATATTCGGAATATTGAGGACCAATATATTTTCGTAGCGGTAACGATTGAATATGGTTTACGATAGCCGTTTTTGCTTGATATAACTTTTTCAGCTTTGCTATCATTTCAAGATGCGGGTAACAAAAATGGGCTACAATAAAATCAGGTTTAAATGATTTTTCTGTAAGATGAGATGTAATAAGGTTTACTTGATGTTCTATGGTAGATCGCCTTACCGCAACTTTTGGCACCATTTTATACAAAGGTGCTCTCCATATTGAGACACCATCCATTTCATATTCTTTACATTCTTTGATCTGTCTTGTAATAAAATAACTCTGCCCGACAGAGGCCGCTCGTTTGCCTAATAGCTCTGCAAACTTGTGCACAATTGGTGCATATACAGGATAATTGAAAACCACCTGAACCTCATAGCCTGCTTTAACCCACTCTTTAGCAAAATAATGACACACGTTGGTGCTATTCATTAGATCCATATCGGGCGAAGGGTAGATTGTAGTTAATAAAAGGATCTTGTTTTTCATGTCATTGTTCTTACTCAAAAATTTCTGCTACTATACTGTTCGTCAGCATCTCATATTCTTTTTCTTTCACTCCAAGGACATTCATCATAATGCCACTATCATCTACTAAATGTCTTGTAGTGGCGGCAAGTGCCAGCTTCTCTTGGTTTACGTCCAACAATAAAGGAGAGGCCGCGGCATATTCAAATATTCCTTTGATTTTCATATGTTTTTTTATATCAGACAAGATGATAGGCAATGCTCCATATTGATATCCCAACAAGGCTACGTGAAGGCGATTAGTTAAAACAAATTTGTACGATGAAAATACTTCTGCGGTAGAAAGCAGTATCTGTTTATCGTAGAACTCTACTTCCCGCTTTTTTCGAATAGTTTGGTAAAGAAGCTTGCAAAATGTTCGATCTTCTTTTACTTGATAACCAATTACAATCTTAAAAGTGGCAAATACTCCTGTAGCCAAATGCTCAATCTTACTTATTAAGTCGTCGGTATATCCGTTGCATTCTGCCCCAGTAACCACTTGACTTCGAAAAGAAAAGAAAACCGTATCAGTTTGATTACTGCAAAAATCTGTGGAATATGTCCATGCAAGATCTGGGAAAAATTTTGCTTTTTTAATTCCGATGCGATGTACGAGATCTAACGATAATGGATCGCGTACATAATAGAAGGGGATAAAGTAACTTTTCCACCTTTCCAACATTCCGCCCCCCTTGTCGATTGGCCCGATAGAAAAGCCGATTTTGATTATCTTTATCCTAAGTAAATAAAGCAGAAAATAAAGGATCGTAAGTAAAAACTGTTTGATAAAATTTATCGGTCCATTACCAAATTGATGGCCAGGGGGAGTAGCTAGGAAAAACAACTTGTGCTTTCGGCTAAACAAGTTGAAAAACGCAACCTTCACCATATAAAGAATAAATTTTCCGCCTCCTCTTTCCGACAATTCATGTCTATTTGCCCCCAGTTCCCTTAAATAACCCTCCGGCATTCCTTTATTATTTAAAACGATTTGGGCATACGGTCTAAGATGTTCTATTAGACTTTTGTTTATGAGAGCGTCCCCAGTATTCGAGTATTGCGTTTTTCCTTGATAGAATATTATATTTTTCATTGCTCGGTTGTTTGAAGCGCTTTTCTGATTTTCTTTCCAAATTGTTCCCAGCTATTCATTTCAATTGAAGTTTTCAACTTAGACAATTTAGATTCATTTTCTTGAGATGATTTGCTCACGAGGTTTAAAATATCTTCGAAGGTTTCGAATGTCTCGACCAACCCCAGCTCTTTATAATCGATAAAAGCTCCTCTGTTAGGCCCAATAATGTCCCTTCCGGTAGACAGCGATCTAATCAATGCGCCAGAATTTAGAACACTCGGACCGTTGTATATAAACAGTACTTTTTTTGCTAGACAGTGGATATCTAAAAACTCCTCATCGGATAAATATCTATCTTCTATGGTTACATTTGGGTTCCCCTTAACAGAATCCTTTACTCTCTGGTAATAATCCCCATTAGAAAATTTGCCAATAATCAAAATCTTAAATGGTGAAGAACTTTCAGAAAAATAATTTAGAAATTCCAAAACACCTTTACTTTTTCGCATACTGCCCCATATTAAAATATCATATACCGCGTCTGTTTTTTTATAATTTAGATTTTCAAAATATGGGTGTAAAATATATATACATTTTTTGTGAAACTCATTAGGAAGGTATTTGAAACTCTGCTTAGTATGTATGATTATCCTATAGGAATAGGACATCAAAGCCTGCAAGATAATCTTGGAAGCAGGAGTCAGTCCATTATGAGGCTGTAAGTTGTGATGGATCCATATCACTTTTTTATTAAAAGTCTTTGCCAAGGTTAACAACAGATAAATAAACGGCAGATTAAATCCACGAAGAGATTCAACCCAATTCAGGAAGAAGACATCACATTTAAAAAAATATTTAAAAACATTTAGGAAGCCCCGGGTTCTTTCTCCCATATTAAGCACCGGATATTCAGCGTTCACGGCCTCTGTGAAACGGCTTAAATAAGGATTTTCCAGCTTTAGCGTATCAACACTCTTCATCGGGTAAACAAATGCCTTCATTAACGTTTATTTAAGATGTGAAATTTTAAAAGAATAAGAAGAGAAAAGGGATACCAATAATCTAATCGTAGGTTATGGATATACTCTTTAAGTGAAGCAAATGTATCTCTCATGGAGATGCATTTCCGATACAGATGCAATTCATAACAAAATCTTTTAATCAAATAATACGACATGCCTCTATTTAGCCGAATGTCATTAGTGTCCAAAAATTTCTGTAGCCAAATTGAAAACTCTTTACTAGCTTTGATCTTTTGTTCAACAACCTTCAACGACGTTGAGTTAGGAGTTATATTGAACTCACTTGATCGCCAATTTACACGTCCACCTCTAATAGTTTTAATCCCTGTTTTGGATGCTCCAAAAATCACTGTCGCCTCATCGCTATGCCAAGCGATAGGAAAATTCACAAAACCTCCAAGATTTTCTAAAACCGTCCTATTAAAAATATATTCTACCACATACGACTTGATACAACCTACGCTTCTCTTTAAAATAAAGTCTTTAACATGTAACACTTCTGGAAATTGATTCTGAGAAGACAGAATTTGATTGTTCTCTCCAATGATATTTATATCAAAATGATAGACATCAAAAATATCTTTGCTCTTAGCTATTTCATCGTAAAAGTTTTGTACACAATTCTCATCAAGAATATCATCGTCCGAAAATAGCCAAATCCATTCTTCATCCGCTACCATTTCTAAACAACGATTCCAATGATTCACTAGATTTGTTCCTCCTAAATTTTCGTCAAATCGTCGATAAACTAACCTAATTTTCCCACAATATTCTCTACAAATCCGTCCCAAATCATGAGGACTATTATCATCGCCGATATAAACGGTAAAGTTTTTATTAGTTTGATTAGCTATAGATTCAAGGGTGTTCTCAATAAAAATATTTTTGTACCCCGGTATCACTATCGCTAGTTTAAAATCTGTAATACCTTCTAACTCTTCCATATATTGCCATATTTACAAACACTTCACTTTATTTTCTAGTAAAAAATCTATTAGAGATCACCAAATTCTTTAACTCTTCAGTTCTTCGGAAAAATCTTTTTTGTGATAAACTGTCTCTTTCTAATATATATAGACAAATGCCTAAACAAATTACATCATGAAAAACCCACGAAGCAGTAAAATTGGCAATCGCTATATATATGATGAAAAGTTTAGCAAAATTCGTCTTTTCGGAAGCGGTCTGAGTGAAAGCAGAAATAAAAATGGATGCATAAATTAGTAATCCCAAAGTGCCAAATCGTATAAATATTTCAGCATACCCTACATCATTGGCAAAGAATTCAAAATCAGAATTTATTCTTAGTTCCCGTCTTCCAAATCCCGACTCGCTATGTGGGACTCCATTCCCGAAAATCGCTGTTATAATGCTATTTGAATATTCTGAAAAAAAATATCGATATTCTGTAATCCGTACATTTTCTTCCCCCGATCGTTGTTCATCCAATTGTCGCTCCGTGAGAGCCAACATGCTCCCCAGAATACCGTCGTCTTTAATATCAATACTTCCAATAAAAATTGCAGAGACGACTAGAATGATAAAGTAAAGCCAAAAATATCGCACCTTTCTAATGAGGTAGCAGATCGAGATAAATGCAGATAATAATATAACCTGTCTAATAACGTGCATCACGGTTATTAGAAATAGCGCTATAGTAAATAAAACCCACAGCTTCTTCTTTGTTAATGTATACTCATTCAAACACATGAACAAACATAGGGTTAGAAACCCTCTACCAGGAATGGACAATCGAAAAAGCCCTCGGTCGTCTTTCAATCCATCTTCTTTTTCCAGGCCAAAAACTATTTCTGGGGCTTTAATCATTCCATAAGTCCAACATAAGATATAAACAAACGTGTATATATAAATTAACTTTTTTAAATCTCTTAAGGTTGGCCTATATTTCAGAAGAACAAAAAAATAAATTATTGCCATATAAGAAGCAGTCACTCTAAACCCCAATACAATGTCTTGTCCCCAATACAAATACGAGACGAAAATTGACAAACACATCAGAAATAACATCATCCGAACCAATCTTGCGTATCTATAGCTTAAAAATGACCGCAAAATAAACTTGCCGACCCATAATGTCGTTAAAAGAAAAAAAGCAAAATAGGCTCCTTTCTGAAGACCACCGCCAATTCCCACATAACGATAGAAATAGAACGAAAACAACGGAAATAACAGAAATAAATAATAATCTATTCTATTAGATATGTTAATCGACTTAAATTGAATGTTCATTTCCCCACTAAATCTATTTTTTTGCCAAACTCGTATTTAGATAATTGAACCTGTTCTATTAAATCGGTTGCTAGGATCAAAATATGCCTCTAAAGAGATGCTAATTACTAATTTGACGATTGTTTTATCAATTTGATCATCTTTCCGAAAGATTCCGTGACAAAACTCTTTTGCCACTGGCTATTAATACTCAAAACATCTTTTTGTGTCATCAACAGATCGCCAATTATTTCCAAAACCTGTAAGTTTTCAGAAGTAGTTCGCATATCTTTAATACCCCATTCCTTAATATACCTTATCGTTTTATTAACCATAATCCCTAAATATGGAACATCAAAACTCATCGCCGTAATCGCACCGTGCAAGCTAGTACCAATGTACAGAGACGATGAAGAAATAACATACATTATATCCCAAATAGTATTTCCAGATTGATAGAATACGATATCTTCATCTCCTAAGTCTCTATAAATCTTCTCCAAAACAATATGATCTTCATGACCAAGAGCAAATCCAACCGGACATAAATAAATTTTTTTGTTATATGTTTTCTTAATTTGCCTAAGCAAGTGTACTATCTCTCGATAGTTTGCAAATCCTAGCGATTTCTTAATTTGAAAGACAATGTAGCCGTTATCCTGAGAAGAAATAAAATCTTTGTTTTTGTCTGAAATCAAATTTTCGAGATAATCCTTGTCAAATAGGTCTGACATTTGGATAGCACAATCTGGATAAAGATAATTCGAAATACCGGCACCCTTGACAAGCTCGTGAGTGCCGCGATCCCTTATCGATAGATAATCTATAGATTTTAATATATCTTCTACTCTTTTGGGGAAATGGCTCTCCTTAATGAAGCTACCACCAAGGGAGTTATAAAATACATTCCTTACATTATTAATTTCATGCTTACCAATGGTATACGGAAAAAACGTCTTGCCCCCAATGACAACTTTAGCAACATAATCAGCTACAGAATTATAAACCTTATTTAACTTAAGTATTCCTGAAATTCCCTTTCTGACAACTTTTAAAAATTTCCCATAATTTGGCGATAAATAGGATACACATACTTGCCACTTTGAGCAAAATGACTCTCCGCCAGCAACAATTATATCATTATGAGAATTGTCCTCCAGACTATAGAGGTATGAAATCTCCTTTACTTTGTCTCCTCCAACATCAGTGAGGTCATTTTCTATCGTGGAAACATCCACTACATCATCATAATACTTAGCGAGGTGGAACTTGATTATATATGAAAATAATAGATCCCCATAATTATATCGGTCATTTGGTGCTAAAATTATCAACTTGTTATTCATCATTTTATTCTCAACTTTAATTTTACCATGTTTATTAAAAATATTCTCTCGGAAGCGCTCAGTCCGACTATGAATACTGCAGATAGAGATATCAAAAATGTAGTTATAAATAAAATAAGGTCATTCAAGAGAGTATTTGTTAGAATCGATTTTAAAATAACCGGTATAGGGACAGCAATCAACAGCACTAACATTATATTGAGTAAGACTAGCTTGAAAAAGTGATATACCGATAATCCTATATTAAATTTCAATATTACAACTCTTAATACTAAACAAACTATATTTAGTATGATAGCTACAATATAGATGACATAAGGTTCGCCACCCCTATTCAAAAGAAAATATGATATTGGAAAATTCAGAAAATGTGCCCCACCGACTAATAACTGGTATATCTTTATTTTGCCTGTGGCCATATTCAATGTGATCAACGGATACGATATACTAAGAATGAGTGAATATATCAGGGACAGTTGAGTAAAAATTAATGTATAATCGGGCACTTTTACAAGCCATATATTTAATACCCACTCTGCATTTAAAATAATTGGGAACGCGACAATTAACATTAGAAAAAACGCGAATCGACAACCATTAAAAACAAGCGTATATGTATAGCTATAATCTCGACTCGCATAAGATTTAACGATTTGAGGGTTAAAGGATGTGGTAAACCCTACAACAAATTGATTAACAGCACTTTCAATTTGCAAAACAATACCTCGAGCCGCGTTTATGGTGACACCATAAATTAAATTGAGAACAACATTAATACCCTGATCCTTAAGTACACCTGATGCAGATCCAATAAAATTCCAACCCGCAAATCCCAACATTACTTTTATTTGTTGTTTATCAAAAACAGCTTTAAATTCAAGCTCTTTAAATGTTCTTCGAGAGTAGACCTGAAAAATTATCCGAACAATGAGAGCCACTATAAACATTAATACTGCAAACAACACCAATCTATCGCTATTAGCGAAACCCAATAAAAATATGAGAAGAATTTTCAAAGAGGCTTCCAAAACACCGACATAGGCAATTATATTCATTTTTTCAGAAGCAATTATTAGCGCATTATACGGAATGCTAATAATATTCACAATAAAGCTTAATACTGAAAATTGAAATACGACATTCGCAGCAAACATTCTTTCCAAAGGGATATTTAGTCTATAGTTCATAAACCATAAACCTACCGTTTCAAGCAAAAAGAAAGCTGCTCCTGCTAGCATATAATGAATTAAAAGGGAACAAGAGAAGACACCCTGTAGATTTTTATATTCTCGCTTCCCCAGTTCAAAATTTATAAACCGTTGAGTTGAGCCAGTTAAGGTTGAACTAATAACCGAAAACATCGTAACGAAACCAGCTACCAAACTATACACACCATAGTCGGAGACCCCTAAATTTTGCAATATAAGTCTGGACGTGTACAACGAAATGAACATTATTACGAATGTTCGTGTATACATAAACAAAGTATTCTTGATTACCCGCTTGGAGGCACTGGTATTATCGCTCATTTGAAAAATGAATTAACGGAATTGCTCGACTCTGGAGAAAGTTTGCTAAAACGAATAGATAAATAAAAACAGGATTGTTTGGGATGAAACCGTTCCAGACTGCTATCGATATTTCCGCTTTAAATGTCCTCCGTTTTATAGTCCTCATAATTAATTTTATCATTTAATAGTCTCTATAAAGTCCCTCAACGATCTTAGCACAAGGATTTCCTCCTATTAAAATGGGATTGGAATAACTGTAATTATTATTTAGTAGAGAGTTGCTTGCTATTACGCAATAATTTGGAGTATATGTATTTTTTAAAATAGTGCTCTTACAGCCAAACCAATTATTATTTCCGATCCTGATTGATCTATAACCTTTTGTTGATTTTCCATTCAACCGAGATAAAGTATGAAAATCAGTATCTGAAAAAAGATTCTCCCACCTTACTCGCACGTTGTCTCCAAATGAAGTGTAATGATAACAGACTAGTTTAAGAGTAGCGGAAGCACTGAATTCCTTTCCAAAGGTCAACACCCCATTCTCTCCGATAGAGACCGCAGAAGAATTACCTATACAACATCTACCTTTAAAACGACAAACACCGCCAGGATTTTCAAAAATAATTCCTTGGCTGGGATATATTAATACTGTCGGAAAGCCCAATTGAATAATGCCCATTCTTATGTTTTCTGAATCAATAATTATCCTTTTAATTTTAAAATTTGGGTTTGTAGAGTACGTCGGGAAGATTCCATACCTGATTTACAGACAAATATCGAAAGTTAAAATATATTGTATAAAGTATCGATCTGGACCCCCTTCTCCTTTTCCATATTTCTTTTACAACAATCATATTTACTCTTTTTTACTTCCTTCGTTCAAGATAAAACCAACGAGTCTCTCTGATAGAATCTATTCTCCTTACCGAGCCCTCACAACACCGTCACACAAGTTAGAATATCGAATTCGGCACAGCTAAATGCGAATGAAATTTCGCTTGTCTTTATGTCATTTACTCAAAATTGCCACCATTTCCTCTTTTTATTTACTTCTCCATAATCCCCATAGCCGTATCCATAACCGTATCCATAACCATAATTACTATAGTAGCCACCCTTCGCCTGAACGTCATTAACGACTAATTGAATCGGTTTTATTTTATTTGTTGCAACTAAGTCATTTGGAATTCGGATTTGTTCTTTATACGTATACCCTTGACGCACTAAATAGAGACAACAATCCACATAGCGAGACAAAAGCTGTGCATCTGTAACCATTCCTACTGGTGGCGCATCCATCAAAATATAATCATAGCATTGCGATAGTGTTTCCATGAGTTCTTTAGCCCGCGGGTGAATCAACAGCTCGGCAGGGTTAGGAGGAATCGCTCCTGCCTGTATTAAATCGACATTTTCATGGACACCCGAAGGCATAATAATTTCTCCTACTTGCATTTCTGAGCGCACCACATAATGGGAAAAACCTTTTCCTGCCGGAAGCCCCAATTTTGTCGTCACCGAAGGCTTTCGCAAATCCAATTCCATCAACAACACTTTTTTGTCCAGCAAAGCTAAGGATATCGCGAGATTCAGTGCGACGTATGATTTTCCTTCACCCGACATGGAGGAGGTAAATAGAATCCTCTTGCCACCGTTGAGGGCGAACTCTAAATTTGTACGCATAGCACGGAATTGCTCCGCGATAGGCGAACGGGACGTTTTCGTGACGACCACCTGGTCACTTTCGTCTGAGTGGGCAATCACACCAAGAATCGGCAGCAGATTCAAGCGTTCCACATCCTCCATGCCCTGCACCCGAACATTTAACAGATCACGCAGATACAATACTACTATCGGGAAAACCAATCCGAGTACCAACCCCAGTACGTAAATTACCTTTCGTTTCGGGGAAAATGGTTCTTTCTCCGCCTTTGGTGAATCGATAACCTTAGAGTTGGATACATTTGCTGTGCGACCTATAGCGGTTTCTTCCCATTTTTCCTGTAAGAAGATATATTGTGCCTGCTTAATTTGTTGCAAACGTGCCAAGTCGATATACCCACGTTCGATCGTCGGGACTTGATTGATTTGCGAGGAAACACTGTTTGCCAGCTGCTGTTGCCCCTGCTTGGCAAGTTCCAGCTGGCGGCGCGTAGAAGCTACATTCGCGATCATATCCTGTCGTACACCGGCAATCTGTGCTGTAATGTTCTGAACAAGTGGATTATCTTCGGTATTGGCCAACAGGAGCCGTTCTCTTTGTAGCACCAGTTCGTTGTAACGTTGAATTAAGGCGTTGAACCCGACATCCTGCTGTATGACGGCCGACGGTACAACCCGGAGATTCGTATTATCCCGTAGATAAATACTGATCGCGTCCAGGGCGGCTAATTGGGTTTCTACTTCAGCTAAGTTCCGCGTAAAATCGGCTGAATTTTGTAACAAAATCTTACTCTGCTCCGAGATATCAGCTAATTGCGCATTTTTCTTGTATCCGGAAATCCGGTCCTCTACACCCGCTAATTCTTCCGTAATCTTCCGTAATCGTGCACTTATAAATGCTAACGTGGAGTCGGCAATAACATTCTTGTCGTGCAGGTTCCCCTCCACATATTTATCGATCAAGGTCGTGAGCAATTGCTCGCCGCGCTTCTGTGACGTGTATTCAAAAATCAAATCGATTGTAGATACGTTCTTATTGGTTACTTCCACTGAAAGGCGGTTGTTGAAAGTGGCAGCTACCGTCCGCACAGGTGCAACACGAAAACCATAATCAGCTAGGAATGAGACACGCCCCGTTGTGATTTTTAACAAACCAACTCCCCGCAATGCAAATGGCTCATCCCTCCGGGCATGAAATAACGTATCCGCATTGGATAACACGATCGTCTCCTCGTCGGCCGGCTCCACCTGCAAGGTAAAAGCCCTTTCAATAGAATCCGGATTCGTTAACAATTCCACATGAAAAGGTGCTTCTACCACGGGGACACTATGTACCGTACCTTTATTAAAATAACCAATATACGCCTTCTCGGATAGGACCATCTCCCGCATCAGATCAGCGGTTCGGAGCACCTCCACTTCATTGTCCACAGAGTTCTTTGCTCCCATCAACCCGGATAAATCTCCCAGAGCGGAAGACGATAACATCCCCCCTCCTTTCTTGTCATCCGACACCAACAATTTCGCGTGAATTTTGTATACAGGAATCGTGTACCGCAGATACAAAAACGCGAAGGCCAGGCCTAATATGCCGCACAGCACAAACCAATACCAATTTGACAGGACACGCCCCACAAAACGTAGTAGATCTTTGTTGTCTGATTTCTTTTCTTCGAAATCAAATTCGTCCTCCCAATCTATATTTTTCTTACTCATAAATTATAATAGTATCTATAAACGGGTCAATGCCACAATTAATACCGACAGAATAGATCCCACTATGGCAAAAGTCTGTGTTCTTGCGGCATTGTTAGCCGCTGCCTTTGCCTTACCCGGCTCTACATAGATCACATCATTTTGTCGTAGGTAGAAATAGGGAGATTGGAATACGTCGCTATCATTCAAATTTAGCCGTACCAATTCTTTCTCCTTTCCTTGATCCCGCACGAGCAGCACGTTCTCCCGCTTACCGTAGATAGTCATATCACCAGCTAAACCCAGGGCATCAAACACGGTTACTTTCTCATTAGGTACCGTATAGGTGGCCGGGCGGGTCACTTCGCCCAATACTGTTACTTTAAAGTTCGCGAAACGCACCTGTACGGTAGGATCTTTATAATATTGGCTGGCTAACGAAGTGATGCGTTCCCGGGCTTGATAGGTCGTTAAACCTTTCACTTCTACTTTACCAATTAGTGCCATATGAACATAACCATCCTTGTCGACTAAAAAGCCGGAAACTACCTGACTTCCTACGTTCGTTGCTGAGCTGGCACCTACGGCTTGTACAGCCACCGCTTGGTTGGCTACCGCAGCTGTTGTAGGATCTAAAGTCTGGATCGTAATACTTAGTATATCATCCGATTGAATAACCGGCTCGGTAAAAGCGGCGGCTTGTTTGAGGATACGGGTGGTATCGGCCGGTAGATCATTGAAATAAACAATTTTCTTGACCGAACAGCTACTGATCAGCAGCAATAATACGAGTGGGACGAATCCCCATCGCGAAAAGATTGGTCTTTTCATTAATTTTTTCATTGTTTAAACTTGTTGATTGTAGATTGTAGTTGTGTTGTTATGGTGTTCATTTTTTAAGTGGTTACTCCACTAAAAAGTTCTTCATTCATTATCTCGCAATGTTTAAAGTAAGCGCGGATATCCTCCCGCTGTGTGCCAACCTCTAAAGCGCGTACGTGCCGTTCATGATGCACATCGGTACCGACAAGATCAATCATCCCTTGTTCCAAAAGGTATTTCGCCACTCGACGTTCGTTGCGTCCATAGTAACCCATTAGTGATAGCAGGTTGAGCTGCAACAGGCAACCGATATCTTGAAAGCGTTCAATTTTTTTGTGATCCCGGTGATAATAGATATACCGCTCTGGATGCGCCAGAATCGGAATATAACCTTCCATCTGGAGGTCGAACGCTACTTTTTCAATCAGTTTGCTCTCCTCCATATACGACATCTCGATCAATACATGCCCGCCAGGTAAGCAAAGTAAATGCCGCGGCTCCTTTGCTAATTGCTGATCAAAGGCCGTATCCACCATATACTCGGCTGCATATCCGGCTGCTAATTGCCCCACTTCTTCTTGGTGCAGGCGATGAAATGCATCAGCAATGGTCTCTGCTGTATTGGGGTACACATCCTGAAAGATATGTGGTGTAAAATAGAACTTCGCTAAACCGAGTGCCTCCAAGCGCTGCAACAGTGCGACGCTCTCTGCAGCGTTCTCACAACCATCATCAATGCCGGGAAGGATATGCGAGTGTATATCCACCTGCATCCATTGCAAATCGGGGTATTGACGCTTTCGATTAAAGATAGTCCACATGATTGTTTCTATGCGATGTATTAGGATGCTTTCGGTTTGTTTGTGAAAAATAGAAATACCCGGCCAGCTCGCCCGGCCGGAGTATTTCCCTACAATCACAAGCTTACACTTGAGCTCTTCAACATCTTTGCTTTTATAGTTTATTACATTCTTCGGTCAATATGGCCAAGTTAGTCGCACCGGCTTTTGTACCGATGATGTCACCTGGCTGTATGCCTACCGTAGCCGTATTGTCTTCATTCACCGTATGGTCGTTCACGATTTTCATACGCTCGCCCCAAATGGCCTTGAAATCGTATTTGGTGCCATCCGTTTTAAGCATGCTTGTGCGTAAGAAGCCATTGTCTACCGAACCTAGGTACTTGAATTCGGTGGTGCCGGATTCGCGGTAGAACATTTGGAATGTGGGCAATAGGGTGATGACCGTCGTCTGTCCCGGACAACGCACATACAATTGTAATGTGGAGGTTGTGGCGGTGGCATCACCAGGGTTCGGCAGCCGCATAGATGTGACTTCACCACAGGCGGCTAGCGGGCCTTGTTCCAATATATTACCGGCTGCGTTGCGTACGACGATTGTCACGCCGGTAAGTGGAAGGTTCATCAAGCTGATGCTGTTGTTTGTCGTATTGATGGAATAGTCGCCGGTGAAGATCACTTTTCCGCCCCATAGAGCTTCTACCAGGATCGGTGCCGTAGTGCCGTTGCTCATCCAATCGCCCGAGAAGTTGATTACCCGCGCGACTACACAGACCGCTGAAAATTCGGCTGCCATGAAGAATGTTAAGTGGTCTATCGCGAAACTCACGCGGAAGCCGGCAGCAGCAGAACCGGTAACCGTACTGTTTTGCTCAAAGCGCCAAACACCATCACCGCTGTTACTAAAGATCTGAAACGCGGTTCCGGCAGCGAGTGGTTGTCCGGTGATCGGGCTCACATAGTTTGCCGGAACCGGCATGCTTACTACCAAAGGCTGGCTAAACTGTCTTACATGTATACCGTTAACCAACATTTTGATATCGGCCACAGCGGCAGGACTGAATGTTCCGGCAGTTGTACTGCCGTCCTCAAGCACGACCTCGTCACTACGTAAATCGCCTCCGGGTAAAAGTACCACGGCCTCTTCATTATCGGCATCGATACTGGTGACCACGATCTGCACATTCGTACCTGTAATGACCGTTCCGTTTTCGTCTCTAAATTGTGTACCGCTTGGGATAGTCAACGTCATATCGCCCGCTCCACTGGCAGACGGTAGTTCTACCGTTGTTTCGGCCGTTGTGGACCCATCGGTACCGAGTTCAACGTTCTCTACGACTTGCTCTGCGCCATCGGGCACCTCGCTAGGTTGGGTAAGGACAACGGTCTGTATACCTGCTGAGGCATCGGTAATCGCTACCGGTACAGTTTGGGTGTTGTAACCGCTTGCCGTAAACTGCACGCGAAACCGAATAGGGTTATTCGCAGTTGGTGTACGTTTCGGATCAACGCCTAACGTAATAAGGTTATCGGTCAGCTTGAAATCTTTGTATCCATCCATGTTATAGATATCCTGTGTATCACCCGATACAAGTGCCACCGAAACGCCATTGACGTTCTGTCCGTCGGTATCCACGACCCGTAGCGTAACGTAGTGTTCAATAACTTCCGTACTGATCTGTAGGTTGAAATCTTTTAATGGGCTTTCACAGGAGGAGACGCCTAAAAGCGCCGCAGCCAACGTATATATTGCTATTTTTCTAAATCTTTTCATCTTGATTATGTTTTACTTATTACCCTACCAAAACCGATAACTGAAACCGAATTCTACACGCGGCAGATAGCGATAGTTCTTCATGTTACGTTCGATAATAGCTGCATTGTTGACATTCTCTTCTAGGAGCCCTGTTGCTTCCATGGATACACTAGGCTTGGAAAGGTAGTAGCAGCCTAAGTCGATATGCATGGAGAAGCGGCTATCGATCACAATGTTGCTCCAGCCGACACCGGCGTAGGGATTGACTGTCTTTTTCCACTCAACTTGGGTCGTGATCGTTCCTACGTGATCGGGATGTACGTCAATTTCGCCAAACTTGTATGGATCGCGCAAACGCGTGCTCAGCTCTCCATCGAGCTGGAAGAAGTACGCTCCGCCCAATTGAATATTGAAACTTCGAAAAAATCCGCCCTGCTGCACAAAAGGCGTCCAGCCAAAAGCAAGCGATACATTGCCCGATTTTGCTTTTACGTTGCTACGGGTCGCATAATTATTGTAGGTACCTGCAATATGCGTATTGAAGGGCATATAACTGGCACCGACCCGCAATCCGAACTTCGTCCCGAGCGGCTGGTAAAGGTGTAATCCTACACCGGTGGTCCCTAAGTGAACACCTAAAGCAAATGGATAGGGATAGCCATTGGAATAAGCGGACGCAGGGACACTGTCGCGCTGCTCGGTATCGCGCGCCTGTGCATACACGCCCAACGTTAAGAAGCTGACGAGCATCATAACATGTTTGAAAAACCTGTTCTTCATAATTTTTATTTGTTCTGTTTGTATTATTTATTTTGCTTGTTAAATCGTTGTTATTAATACGCATTCTTTTCACCACGTAGCATGTTCAGTGCGGTCATGCAGACGATCTTAAAATCGAGCATGGCGGACCAGTTGCTCATGTATTCCAGATCATACTCTACCCGCTTGGCCATCAGTCCGGGGTCTTTTGTCTCGCCGCGATAACCGTTTACCTGTGCCCAGCCTGTGATACCCGGTTTTACAAAGTGTCGTACCATATAGTGTTGGATCAGTTTGCTATAATGTTCGGTGTGTGATAACATATGGGGACGTGGCCCGACCACGCTCATTTGCCCCAGAAACACATTGATAAACTGTGGAAATTCATCTAAATTGGTTTTACGTAAAAACTTACCGATGGGTGTAATGCGTTTGTCTTCTTTGCTCGCTTGGGCTTTGTCCGAATCGCCGTTTACTACCATACTTCGGAATTTATAACACCCAAATGTTTGATTGTTCCTCCCTGATCGTGGCTGTTTAAAAAAAATCGGACCAGGGCTTTGAATTTTGATAAGTAAACCAATAACAGGAACTAACCAACTTAATATAAAGACGATAACCATACTCGAAATAAAGATATCAACGATGCGCTTTTTTATTCGGTTTTCCATGGTGGACAAGGACTCTTCGTGCGACCGCAATACGGGAAGTTCCATCGGCAGTGCAGTGCTGCCCGTTCCGCGATAAGGTATACTCGCAGCTGTAGTTACAAAATTCAACTGTACGCATTGATAGTCTGCCGCCATAATAAGTTCTCGGCTACAATCCGAGATATCCGGGGAATTGATAAGAAATACATCGTGAATACCAAGCTTCGAGACCTCTTCGAAATAACGGCGAAATTGGGCAACTTTCTCTGCTTTACTCTGTTGTTCCACTTCATCAAAATATTTAATGGTATTGACATGATAGAACGCATGATTTTGTCCGAAGCTTTCCTCCACGGAGGCTAAGTATTCATGATGGCCGATTAACGCCACGGTTTTACTCCATCTAAAACGCTTCGATAGCACGGTATACACATAGGTGAGGGCAAATCTAGACGACGCTGCATATAGCAATATCATCGCCGTGATTCCTATCAAGAAGTAGAAGAAACCTATAAACCTGTGCCCGATTAAGGCACAGCCGGCAAACACTGCCAACAGCAGTAATGTCGTGCGCAATGTCTGCCGGAACACGTTTTCTAGCCGTTCAATCGTGACGTTCGCATAAAGCCGTAGATATAGTGCGGAAACGATAGCGACGAGGTTAAATAGTGTCCATAGTGAATAATAATTGGTAGACTGTACCTCCTGCGGACTCACGAGCCCATTGGCAGTCAATACGGAAAACGTCAAGACAAAACATATATTCAAGCATATGGCGTCCGTCAAAACGAGTAGTATTTTTAGGTACGCTAAAACGCGATTTTGAACATATCTGTACATCATTTTTAAATTACATGTTTATATAAAAAATTTAAAAGAACTATATTAAACTAAAAAGATTCAATAAATACATGTAAGACCAATCATTATCCTAAAACGATAACATAATGCAATAAAATTCCCTGTAGCGTTTTTAACACCACCTCCAAAAATTTGATTACGACAAACGCATGGGTCGTACCGCGACTGGCTAATTACCGATTAAATTTCTTCTTTTTTAATTTGTTTAAGTTAATACTTTTGTTTTTCATCCTAAGCACAAACAGTTTTTTCACAATTTATTCGATTAATAATCAAAAACTGTTTGTTTTGAGTAGTAAAACTACCCCTCAAGAACGTAGATTGTAGATTGTAGTCCACAAATGTAATTATTTTTTGTAAAAAAGAAATAGATCTCAGATTAATTTTATATTAATTTGAAACCTATCTCTTTTTTACAGATGATTTTATAATCAGCACTATACGCTAATAACCGTCAAATTACACAATTTTAGTTTTCCTTTCTAATATTCGTTATTCTTGATTTCCGCCACCAACTTCCCATTTATCGCATTTTCGGCTAGCCAGCTTTCGAAAAGTGGATAAGTGCCGCTTTCTCCCAACGGAAGTCGTCTGCTTAGGTCTTTTAGGCCAACCTCCCGCCCTACTTTTGCATCGAAATGGCTGATGGAGATTGCATAGCTTCGGTGTATCTTGACAAACTGAGATTTAGGTAGCAGAAGCAGTACATTTTTCAAGATCATATGGACATCATAGTATTTGGTATCGCTTATCCATAATCTTGATTTCTGCTCTCTTGCTTCCAAATAAATGATATCGGAAAACACCACCCGATGCACGATCTTTCCACGTTCGCTATGTATCAGAAAGCATCTGTTATCGGACGAGAGCACATTCAGGCTCAACGGAAGTATCCGCCTCTTCACTTCATTTATCGCTTCTATATACCGATCGAAGAAAATGGGCTTTATGAGGTAGTCCGCTACCTTATAGTCGTATGTTTTGACGGCAAAATGTTCGTAAGCGCTACATACGACTATCTGCATACGGGAAATGGATGGATTAGTTTCTCGGAGGAGCTTCAATTGTGCCATAAACTGTAAACCACTTATGATCGGCATTTCGATATCTAGAAAAAGTACGTCAATGGGAATAGTGCGTAGCTTGGCTAATGCCTTTCGTGGATTCGTTGTCTTGACGACCAGTTCTATGCCGTCGGTCAGGTTGATAAGTTCTGCCATGTACTGCAATGCCTGTATATCGTCATCGACTACCATCGCTCGTAACACATGCTGTTTTTTTTCCATAATTGTTTATCATTTGGTTATATAATTCTGTGTTGTATACAATTTCTAACCGCAGCCAGAAGCGGTTCCCTTCCATACCATACTCAAATTTCATGTTGTCGCCGTGGTTTTCCAATAAAAGCCCCCTTAGTTGCTCCAGGCCTGTACCTCCTTCGTTGTATACCCACATCGCGTCGGAGGATATCGTGTTTCGAGTGGTGACCACTAGCCTATCTGGAGACGCCACAACACAAAAGCTCGCAGCGGGTGCATCCGTGTCAAAAGCACCATGTTTGCAGATATTTTTATATAGAACCAATAGGGATAGCGGCATTACCTGATGTTGATATGTCTCGCTAGGAATCTTAAACTGGATAGGAAATATGCTGAACATCTCTCTAAATCGCTGGAGATAATACAGTTCTTCTTGCAAAGAAACCCAAAACATATTTTCTCTTGCCAGCAAACGGACGATATACCCGTTAATCGCTACGGAAGCTGACACCTGCTGTGGGTGTACCTGTTTTTTCATAGAATACACAGTACCATTTGTGATGTTGCCTGCAAAATGGGTAATCCAGCGCTTCAGCCGTTTGCTTTTTTGTTTAGCTGCCATATCATATCGTTTTTGCCGAAATGTCTTACCCCTTTCACGCAAAAGGTTTACGAACATTTCCGTGCCTCCCAGCACAAAGCCTATACTAGCAAATCGCAAGTAAAAGTCGATATAGTCTAGCACATAGTCGCGAAACTGCTGTTCCTCCGGGTTTGGCAACAGCATTTTACTTATGCCGAGTCGATACTTGTAGAGGAAAGTGTAAATAAGACCTCCCAAAGCAATGATGACCAGACAAGACCAGAAGAGGATTTTCTTTCGTCCTTTCCTGGCAACAACTAGTTTTCGCAACCAATAACGATGCAGGTAAACTAAGCCAAGCAGGAGCGGAACTACGGCGATCACAACAAATAGATGGCTTAGGCCAAACCTCGCCACATTACCCCAAATTAGCCAGGCCAGGTAGATGCTCCATATTAGACAGTGAAAAGTAACAGAAAACGGTTTAAGCAGGTCTTTATTCGACATAGATATCTCCGACATTTTGGGAGAGATCACGAAGCGGCATTCACGCCCAATTGGTTACTAAGTATATATAAAAACACTTAAAGATAAGATTTTCGGGCGATAAAAAGAATAGATTTCCCTAAAAACTAGCCATAATTTCTTGTATATACCCGTATATCAGCTGATGTTCTGACCGGGAGATCGATACCCCTACTCCCGAACGGAGATCGACCAATATATGCTGACCACGTACGAAAATCGGTATCCATAACGCATTTTTAAATAGAGTGGCCTTACTTTCTTCCGTGGGGCGGCCTGGCATCAATGTATCAAATAATGTTGGAACTACATCCCACTGTACGAGTTCCTGCGGTGTGAGGGTAGCAATAATATTATAGCAGTTCTGCAACAACGATGTATAGTCTTCATAGGCTTCTACCTTATAGTCCGCAGGACTTCTAACATGGAGCTCTTCCCCTTGCACAGTAAGTACAAGTGGTCGTACCGGCACTTTTGTCCAGTGGCTGAGCATCGCTACACCAAGCCGTACATCTATTTCGGTATTATACAGTTGAATGGTTGCACGGCTTTTAACGGATGTACCTCCCTCTTGGCCATCCACAAAACAAACGACATGTAACCCATCCGCCAAACAGCGCTTGAGCTGTATTAAGCTGGCCTTGCTCCCCGAACGGATAAATTGTAGCTCAGAGGACCGAGGATCGTGTCCAAAATACGATCTAAAATGTTTTACATACACCTGATGCTGTTCTTCGTAAACGTCGTCTTTTAATAGTACGGCGATACCTATCCCTTTTTTAATTAATGCGCGACTGATCAGTGCATAAGGTCCGATGTGAAAACAGGCCCATATACGAGGTGCTGTATCTGCTATTGGCCATTGGTCTAGTAATTGCGCTAATAATTGATCGTCCTGTTTCAAAATGCGCTGCGCCGACCATACTTGATGCATGTGCATCAAACGGATCAAATCGAAACTACCATCTGCTATATTCCAATGCAGCAACATCGCTGCTAGTTTTACGCTTTCATTCCAGGCAATAGCCTCTGTGGTGTCTGCCTGCGGAATAAGCGCATTCGTCTTTGTTTGCTTTTTGGCTTTCATTGAAATAGTATTAATAATGTACGGGTTCCTACGGCCACCATATAGAGCGTGTGGGAAGTCTGATAGATTTCTCCCCACAACGCTCTCACCAACCATGAAACTATCTTAAGTTGCTAGATATAAAAAAGCTTGCATTTCTCTGAGCTTTCTGTTTGGATAAATAAACAGAAGCTTTCGCTTGTGTCCAGCGATTGGATGGCCACGGATGTAGCCGTTTGAAGTTCATAAATTAGTTGCTCCATTTTTTTTGATAAACCCGGAGTCCGCACAACCCGCAAACGCTAAAAAAGTTCCCTCTCTTCTTCCCCTCTGCGGATCCGGGTTTAACTTTAACCATTAGTACCTACCGTTCCTAGATAGGTCACTTTCGTCCGTTGGCCACCGGAACAATGTGATCACGAAGTGAAATTGTTATATTATTTTGAAGGAGGCAAAAAAAATCACCGATAGGTGCTGGCGCACCTATGAACATACGTTTTGAGGAGTTAATATGGTTTCATTATACTAGGAAGGGGGTTGATTACACCCCCAGTACCGTTTCATTACTATTTAACGTTTTCGGCCGCCTGTTATTTTAACTAAAATCCAGATAATAAGAGCAATGACCAGCCCGACGATCAAGAAGCCTGACCACATCCCGGCTTTGAAAATTCCTTCTACTATTCCACAACTGTTTAACAATAATATACTAGACGATAATAATAAAATCTGCGAAAATTTTTTCATAACTTTTCTTTTATTGTTAAACACGCAACCAATCAAAAAAGTTTTGCGCATTATCAGCCGTCGGTATCTTGGTGAGATTTGCTTAGGAATATTTTTTCGCTCAAAATGGACCTATATTGCTCGGTACCAAAGATGGAGAAATGGTCGGCATCGTACATGTAGCTTTCGGCGCCATTTGTACTTTTTAGCGAGGGGGAGCGGTACACATCTATATATTTTTCGGCGATTTCCGATGTCTTGAGATAATTGTTGGCGCTGGTCCGGTAGGTTTGTAGATAGTTTTGTGGATCGATCCCGAATTTGAGATGCAGTGTTTCTATGACGGGATACTCCACTGTATAGCTTTCCGTTTGTCCGATATAGATCACCGGGATATTTTTTTCTGCAAAATACGTTTCTATGGAATCGAGATAGTCGTCGACCTCACTTTTTTTGTAGCCAGCGTAATTGGCGGACAGAATAACTTTATCTATCCTATTGTAATGCTGCGGCAGATAGTCCTGATAGATATAATGCATCAGGGACGTGGGCCCGGCAAAAATAGGTTTTACATGGGGGGCAGGAAATACATCGTCGCCCGTTGCCTGTAACAGATTGACGTTATTTTCGTTTGCCAGCCGTTGTAAGGTATGGGCAAACATCCCGGCATGGCAATCGCCTAACAGGAGATAGTTTGGCTGGGTTTCGGAAAACTGAAACAGCTGTGTCGTATCGAAGTCTTCAAATTTAGCACGCGATAGCAAATGAGCTCCCCCAAAACCGAATTGCGCTGCGGCGCGCTCCCTCGGGTAGTGATGATGAAAGGCAATAAGGTTGGCCTCCTGTGGATTTGCGAACAGTTTGTGAAGGGGAAATTGTGTCCCGAGGATGGTGGTCGTGATAACGAGGAGTGCTGTAGCCAATAACCATTTAGGTGCCCGCAAAAAGCTGCGTATTTCAACAAAGCGGTAAGATAGGGATCCTAATACAAAGGACAGTACGAAAACTGCTAAAAGATAGTACCATTGCCGTGAAAGGGAGAAATAAGTCCCCAACACGATCAGTGGCCAATGCCACAAATACCAGGAATAGGAAATGGCGGCAATAAATCTTACTGCCGACAATCGGTATAATTTGAAGTCACTTTGTACTAAAATAAGTAATCCTGTCGCAACGACAGGGATCAGGGTGAAAACGGAGGGCCAACCGGATGACCGCATCCCCAAGAGACCGCTGACCGACAGCAGTAAGATTACTATACATGATATCGCTATCGTATTCCGTATACGCGGTGTAAGCAGCTGTCGAAAAGATTTTTCGTGCAAGAACACAATTCCTCCGACCAATAACTCCCATGCCCGGGTATGGAACATATAAAAGGTAAATGACTGGTTTCTTGGGGCGTAGTACAACATACAACATACCGACAATGCCCCTAGCACATAAAGTAAATAGCTATCGTACTGGGAACGATTACGCGTCAACCGTCTAAGCCCCATCAATACTAACGGATATAGAACGTAAAATTGCAATTCGATTGATAGTGACCAGGTATGGAGCAAGAAATTTAACTGAGAGGCGGGCTGAAAATAGCCGGAAGACAGGTAATAATAAATATTGGAAACGAAGAGGCTACTGGACAGCGCAAATCGACTAAAGTCGTACAGTTTTGCGCCTAATACAAGATATAAGAGGACATAAAAGAAAATAATCAGTACCAGTAGTGCGGGCAGTATACGCGCCAACCTGCGTTGATAGAAGTCGACCAAACGGAAGGTACCTTGATCCATCCGTCCTAAAATCATCTTGGTCATGAGGTAGCCAGATAGCACAAAGAATATATCGACGCCCATATAGCCATCATTAAAGTAAGGCAGACCCAAATGAAATAAAACAACAGATACGATAGCAATCGCACGCAAAAACGCTATATCGTATCGGAAATCTATTTTTCTGGCAGGCATTTCGCGGGTTGTTATGGGTAAGTTTATTTCATTACAAATTACAAATATGGGATTTTATTGTAAATAGCAGAAAAAACTATTGCTGTTTTATTTGTTCATATAAAGTTAATAGACCAAAGGGGGTTAGACTATGTTGGATTTCTTAATTTTGTAGCTTGCAATCGGTAGGAGAACATGAAAATAAGCGAAGATGATTTTCGACGGCAAATAGCGAGGGGCGATGAAAGGGCTTTCGCTAGGTTCTATTATCAGTATCAAGATACCGTTGCGAAACATGCTTTTCGTATATTAAAGGACCGGGAACAGACAAGGGAAATTGTGCAGGATGTGTTCTTAAGCCTGTGGAAGAAGCATAATGTATTTTTGACCATCGTCGATTTTGATGCTTATCTCTTCATCGCAACCAAAAACAGCTGCTTAGCTTCTATCCGTGCGCGTATCCGGGAACAAGGAAAAATCGAAGTTTGGAAAGAAGAGCAGACCTACATGCGTTTTGTCCCAGACGAGCATCCGAACGCGGTATATGAGCTGCTAGATCGTGCTATCGACGATCTGCCTCCGCAACAACAAAAAGTCTACTTGCTGAGCCGGCACAGCCGCAAAAAATATGCGGAGATCGCCGACGAACTAAATATTTCCAAAGAAACTGTCAAGAAATATCTACAGTTGGCCAACCAATCTATCCAATCGTACATCAAAAGACATAAAGACGTGGTAATTTCTTTATTTCTCTCTTTTTTTATTAGCTAAGCCGGTCTTTAATTTATACAAAAAGTTAGATCGCATACCCCCTTTTTTACATAGTCCGGCATCTTTATAGATAAAGTTAGCGCCGACATGGACAACAACATACATCGTATCTCGTATTTTCTACAGAAATATTTGGATGGTGATATCTCAACAGCGGAGTTATCGCTACTCCACACCCTATTGGAAGAGAGCGACGAAGACGACATCAAGGCGGCTTTTGACCTTCTCTGGAACAATACACCACTATCACAAGATAATACCGATCCTTTATTTTCGGACGAAGAGGCCGATGCTGTGCTTCGGGATATTATAACGCAGGTTCCGATCACGCCTCGAAAAACGAAGGGGAAGGTCATGACAGCTTATGCGCTAGCAGCCTGTGCCGTGGGAATCCTGTTAACGTTTGGTTGGATCCATTTCAACCGAGAGGTGTCGCTTCCCGAAGAGGCTGTATCCATCACTTCACAGAAAATGGAACAAGACGTGAATCCTGCGCAAGAAGAGGCAATTCTTACACTAGAAGGAGGAGAAACGTTGTCCCTGCACGACATCAAAGCTGGAGACAGTATCCGGATGGGTGACGTAAAGCTGGTAAACAACAACGGTTTGCTCTCTTATGAACCAGCACAGGTCGAAGACCTTGGAACACAACACTTCGTACAAACACCCAAAGGCGGACAGATCAGTATGAAACTGCCCGATGGTACGAAAGTGTGGCTCAACGCCGATTCACGCATTACTTTCCTATCTAACTTGGGCGTAAAAGATCGCGAGGTAACGGTAATGGGAGAAGTATACTTCGAGGTCGCAAAATTGGACGGTAAGCGGTTTACGGTAAAAAGTACCTCGGGCGAGATCGAAGTGTTGGGCACCAAGTTCAATGTACGTGCCTACCCAGAAGATAAATTGATGCAAACGGCACTGGTTGAAGGCAGCTTGGCAATGAAAACGAGCTCGGATCGTGTTGTCCTTAAACCCAATGAAGTAGGTGTTGCATCAGCCTCTCAGCGGATCTCGGTATCTCAACACGGGCATATCGCGGATATCATCGCTTGGAAAAATGGTTTGTTTTTGTTCGAGAACGCGACACTCGCCGATGTGGGCCGACAGTTAGGCCGCTGGTATAATATCCAGGTGCAGTTGGCCGAAGGTTTGGCCGTCCAACGGATTACGGGAAAAATAACCAGAGACGTCAAGCTTTCTGAAGTCATGAAAATGCTACACTATTTAGGAATAGAATCGAAGTTAAAAGATAATAAATTGATCATGATACAAAAAGAACATGCCTATGAAAAAACAATTAAAATGTAATTGCCAATTGAGGAATAACCACATTATGAAAGACAAGTTAAAAACGAAAAACGCTAGATCTAAAAAATGATGTATTTTAAAAAAGTGATGAAACTAGTAGCTATGCTATTGCTTTTTACGCTTTCTACCGCTACGGCGAGTAGTTACGGCCAGCAAAATATTACCTTAAAGACAAACCATACCCCACTAGGTAATGTGCTCAAAAATCTGGAAAACCAAGTCGACTATTATTTTGTATATCGCGAGTCCGAAATAAAGGGGATATCAATAGACCAGGTTCAACTGAAAAATGTACCACTTACCAAAGCATTGAACGAGATATTGGAGGGGACGAATATCGTATACAATATCGTCGGTAAAAATATTGTACTAAAGAAAGTTTCCGCTGTAGCTGCTCCCGCCATACAGCAACAGGTAGCGGGTACTGTAGTCAACGACCTGGGAGAGGCCTTGATTGGTGCTACCGTGGTGGTTCGGGGAAAAACCTTGCAGACACAAACGGACGTAAATGGAGCATTTCAATTAACGGGCGTAGAGAAGGGGGATGTTTTGGTAGTTTCCTATATCGGCCATTCACCGGGCGAACTGATATACGATGGGCAAACACAGCTATCCATTACACTTAATGCTACTGCCGGTGATTTGGATGAAGTAGTCGTGGTAGGCTATGGTACGCAGAAAAAAATAAATTTGACGGGCGCTGTGGGCTCGATTTCGGGCGAAGATTTGGAAAGCAGGCCGATTACCAATGTGGGACGCGGATTACAAGGGCAGATACCGGGGTTGACAGTGAGAGGAGAAAATACCGCCCCCGGTGCACAAGCGCCTAAGATTCGTATTCGCGGCGTGGGTACTTGGGGCGATGCCGAACCGTTGATTGTTATCGACGGCGTGCCCGGTGGTAATATGAATATCCTGAATCCGGACGATATCGAGAGCATCTCGGTACTGAAAGACGCGGCCTCCTCTTCTATTTATGGGGTAAGGGGCGCAAATGGGGTTATTTTGGTGACGACCAAAAAAGGTACGTCCGGCAGCCCAACGTTGAGTATGAGCAGTTACGTTGGTTGGCAGACGCCCACTGCACTACCGAAGTTCTTGGGTTCGCCCGACTACATGATGCTGCAGAACGAAGCAAATATTAACGCCGGGCAAAATCCCACCTATACGGAGGAGCAGATTGAAATTGCACGTAATGGATCGGACCCAAACTATTTCGCAAATACCGACTGGATTGATGAAGTATACCGCAAGAGTGCTCCGCAACAAAATTATAACCTGAGCCTACAGGGAGGCCATGACAAAACAAGTTATTATGCGTCGTATGGTTATTTAGGTGAAGGTGGACTCGTCGTTGGCGACAATTTCAAAGCGGGAAGACACAACGCACGCTTACGGTTAAACACGGAAGTTTTTGACCGCATTAAATTAGATGGTAACTTGGGATATGTGGATCGTGGGTATGATGGATCGGCCTCAGGAACGAGTCCGCTTTCAGCCGCGATATCTATCCGACCGCTAGTTCCTGTACGTTTTACCAATGGTAGCTGGGGTTATCATGGTGGGCAGAGTAATCCGGTGGCTTGGGCACAAGATGGTGGGACAGATAGCTTTACATCGCAAGAGATTACCGCCAATATCGCAGCAACGATCAACCTTTTTGAGGGCCTGGATCTAAGGGGGCAATATGGTTTGGTAAAGTACAATTCCAAGCGGAATAAATTACTCAAAACCATCCACTATTTCAGCCCAGACGATAATGAATTGATCTACCGCACGAACTACCCGAATAGTATGCGGATGGACCATTACGCCCAGACGTACCAGACGTTTATCGCAACAGCCCATTACAACAAGACGATTCTAGACAATCATAACATAACAGGATTGTTGGGGTACTCGTTGGAAGAGACGGTAGGAAATGATTTCTGGGGGTCCAGACAGCGCTTGGCTTCGCAGGACTTACCTTCTTTGGAAATCGGAACGGAGAACCAGCTGAATGGTAGTTCAAGTAATCAAAACGCGCTCATGTCTTTCTTTGGTCGTGTGAATTATGACTACAACAGCAAATACCTGTTAGAAGGTAACTTCCGCTACGATGGTTCGTCGAGATTCCATCCAGACGTTCGCTGGAATTGGTTTGGTTCCTTTTCGGCCGGTTGGGTATTTAGTGAGGAGGATTTCTTTGAGGATTTAAAGGGATTCTGGAATTTGGGTAAGGTACGGTTCTCTTATGGTACCCAGGGTAACGACAAGGTGATGGACCCGAACAACAACTCCGTGCGCGATTTCCCTTATTTGCTAACCTTGGCACCTTCTGGCGTGACATCTAACAATCCTATCGGCGACCAGGAACGCGTAGGATTCCGGCAGAGCTACATCCCGAACCCGCAGGTGACCTGGGAGTCCGCGGAGAAAACAAATATTGGTCTCGATCTCGCATTTCTATCCAATAGATTAAATGTAACTGCTGATTACTTTATTAACAATACCAACGATATTTTATTAGCACGACTTCTTCCTGATGTAATCGGTGTAGGAACGAACTATCCTGCATATAACTTAGGTTCAATACAAAATAAAGGTTGGGAAGTCGTTCTAGGTTGGCAGGACAATATTGGCGAAGTGCGCTATGGAGCCAACTTCAACCTATCGGACGTAAGAAACAAAGTCACGCATCTAGAAGACCGCAGCGAAGTGCTTAATGACCAAGTACGCTTAGTGGGCCACCCCATAGGAGCATTCTATGGTTTTATAGCTGACCGCATTGCACAAGAATCGGATTTCGATATCGTTAATGGAGAGTATATTCCAAAATTCCCTTACCAACGGGGTGACCTTGTTGCGCCTGGTGATTTAATATACAAACCTAGCGATCCTAACGCAACGGAAATCACCGTACAAAACGACAGACATATTCTTGGAAGTGATATACCCCGATATACCTACGGATTCCGAGGCGACCTCGCGTATAAAGGATTCGATTTCAGTTTCTTCTTGCAGGGTGTTGGAAAAGCTGATGGGTACTTGGCGGGTTCTGCCAGACATCCCTTCATTAACAACAGCGCGATGCCGCAAGAAGTGCATTTGGATCGCTGGACGCCGGATAACACCGATGCCTCGTATCCACGTTTTGTATACTTACGGACGCATAACACGCGCATGTCGTCCAAATGGATCGAGGATGCGTCCTATTTAAGGCTGAAAAACGTACAGTTGGGCTATACGTTTCCGACGCCATGGATGGAGAAGATGCGGGTAAGCAAGCTAAGGCTCTACGTGTCTGGCGATAACTTATTTACAAAAACGGATTTCTTCTATGGATATGACCCTGAAGTGCCGGTAGGTAATACGGGCGGCTATTATCCGCAAGTGAAAACGTTTATAGTAGGTCTCAATTTAAATCTTAAATAATTGGCAATCATGATCTTTCATAAAAAATATAGAAAAAACTTTAAGTTGGCCCTGTTGCTGTTAGGTTTGGGGGCGATAAGCTGCAGCGATTTTTTAGACCGATACCCCCAAGATGAAGTCATTGACGAGACGTTCTGGAAAACACAGGAACAGTTGGAGATGGCGGCAACCGCTATCTACTCTCGTGTAAAGGCCAAAAACTTTGTGGATATGGAGAACATGGGCGAAAACACCATGTGGCCACAAACCCATGAGTACAAAGATATAGGCTCGGGCGTGTTTCCGGTAACGCAACCCACCGTAAACAACGAATGGCGCAATATGTTCCGTGATGTAAGGGAATGTAATGCGTTTTTACAGAATTACCACGATGCGGAGGAAACGGAACCCGGGGCAAAGGAACGCTTGGCGGCAGAGGTACGGGTGATCCGTGTACTGAACTATAGCTTCTTGACTTCTTTTTTTGGTGATGTGCCCTTGATTACTATCCCACTGGAGCTCGACGACCCCGAGGTGTATGGCGAACGGACATCACAGAGCGAGGTGATCGACTTTTTACTAAGCGAGCTGGATATTGCTGCACAGCAATTGCCGGAAGCAATTCCGACAGGCGATAACCTGGGGCGGGTAAACAAAGCCACCGCATTAGCCCTAAAAGCGCGCATCGCGCTTACTTATGGGCGATTCGATGTGGCAGAAGAAGCAGCAAAAGCAGTCATGGATATGGGTATTTATTCGCTGTACAGCACCGGTGATCCGCAAACATCGTACTATGATCTGTTCACACGAAATGGTAAGCTCGCAGAAGGACGCAATAAAGAAACAATCTTTGCTCGCATGCACAAAATGGATATCATTATGCATAACTTAAGTCGAGAAATTCAGGTACCGGATCAATTCGCCCGCTTTGTGCCTACACGTTCCCTTGTAGAATCGTATTTATGTAGCGATGGGTTGCCGATTGATAAATCGCCCCTTTATAAGGACGATACCTATGCAGATGTATTCAAAAACAGGGATCCGCGCATGACGCAAACCATCCTCGTGCCTGGGGATACATGGGGTGGTCGTTATGACGGTAGACCAGTAGCGGACAATCCTGATCCAAGCATCTACATGGTGCCTAAGTTTAGTCAAGATGGCCGGGGATCAGTAACGACAACAGGGTACTATTATAAGAAATACGTGGAACCGAGCGCGGTCCCTAATTATAACCGAGATGACAATGATATCCATCATATCCGCTACGCAGAGGTGTTGCTTACCTATGCGGAGGCGCGTTTCGAACAGGGTAAGCTGACGCAGAATGATCTCGATATGTCCATCAACTTGCTTCGTGACCGAGTAGGCATGACCAGAATGGACCTCGCTTTCTTGACGCAGCATGGCATGGATGTCCGCGAAGAGATCCGCAGAGAACGTCGAGTCGAATTGGCGTTGGAAGGCCATCGTTATTTTGATGTGAGAAGATGGAAAGAAGGTGAACGCCTCGGTCAGGATATCGAAGGCGTAAAAGCTTCTTGGTTTCCAGCATTAAGCTCGAATACTTATCGTAAAAATGCGGAGGGCTATTTGGTGGTGCAATGGAACAGAAGGTTTGAAGACCCTAAGCATTATCTGTGGCCTGTTCCACAGGTACAAAGGGAGCGAAATCCGGCATTGGGACAAAATCCGGGTTGGGAGTAGTATAATATTCCGGTCGATATAGAAGCGGTATCTTTTAGATACCGCTTTTAGTTATCTTCCTTTTGCAATTCGCTTTAAATAGTCTCCGTATCCCGACTTGATCAGGGGCTCGGCGAGCTGTAGCAGTTGCTCTTTATCGATATAGCCCATCCGGTAAGCGACTTCTTCGATAGCGCCGATCTTCATCCCTTGTCGCTCTTCGATAACCTGGATAAATTGACCGGCTTGCATCAATGATTTTATGGTTCCGGTATCCAACCAGGCCGTCCCGCGATCGAATACGCCTACTTTAAGCTTGCCCCGACGGAGATATTCTTTATTAATGTCGGTGATTTCCAATTCTCCGCGCGCGGAAGGTTTTATGTTTTTAGCGATTCCAACCACTTCATTATCATAAAAATAGAGCCCCGGAACGGCATAGTTTGACTTGGGTACAACCGGTTTCTCTTCGATGGATATCACATTTTTCTGTTCGTCAAATGCGACGACACCGTACCGTTCGGGATCGTGCACCGGATAGGCAAATACCACCCCGCCATCCGGATCGGCACAACCTTGCAGCAATTTGGACATTCCCGACCCATAGAATATATTGTCTCCCAAAATAAGTGCTACCTTGTCTTTACCAATAAATTCTTCTCCCAACAGAAACGCCTGTGCAAGTCCATCCGGACTCGGTTGTTCTTTATAGGAGATCTGGCAGCCGATCTGAAAACCGTCTCCTAATAGTTTCTGAAAATTCGGCAAGTCTTGTGGTGTGGAGATGATGAGGATCTCGTGGATACCGGCCAACATCAGCGTAGATAGTGGGTAGTATATCATCGGTTTATCGTACACCGGCATGAGTTGTTTGGATACGGCCAGTGTTAATGGGTGTAAACGCGTGCCGGAACCTCCGGCCAATATAATACCTTTCATTTTTTTGCTTTTTATCGGTAGAAACTTTTTAGTGTTCTGACGCAATCATCTCCTTAAGGCTATCTAACCAAAACGGAACTTGAACGTTAAAAGTACGCTTTATCTTACTTTTATCCAATAGCGAATAGGCAGGACGCTTGGCTAGTGTGGGATATTGCGATGTCGGAATGGGAGTTATTCGGCATGTGGTGCCAATCAACTCCTGGATATTGACTGCAAAATCGTACCATGAAAGCTGGCCTTCATTGGAATAGTGATATATACCGGGATGCCATTTAGCTGCTTTTATAATATCCACCATGGTTTGGGCAAGGTCTCTGGCGTAGGTTGGGGAGCCTATCTGATCGTGAACGACGGACAGCTCTTCTCGTTCATGCAATAGGCGAATCATGGTTTTGACAAAGTTATTTCCATAAGCTGAATAGACCCAGGACGTACGTATAATAATGTTTTCGGGCGCCCATTTTTGTATAGCTTGTTCACCTTTCCACTTCGTCAGCCCGTAGATATTTAATGGCGACGTGGGGGCGTCTTCTTTTAGAGGCTCGTTGGAATGGCCGTCAAAAACGTAATCGGTGGAAATTGCAAGCAGTTTTGCCCCATGCATACGGCAATATTGTGCGATTTCCTCTGTAGCCAAATGATTTACGGTATCTGCGAGTTCCGGTTCACTTTCCGCTTTATCCACAGCTGTATACGCCGCTGCGTGGATAATGATATCAGGCTCATACATCCCTAGTATATCTTGGATAATCAACGTTTGTTCAAGAGGAAGCTGTTTCCTGTCCAAAAAGAAGGTTTCGAAGCCTTCTTCTTTTCCCAACAGTTCTTTTAGCTCGGAGCCTACCTGCCCATTTGATCCTGTTATAAGGATTCGTGGTCTAGGACTTGGCGTTGGCGATTCGGTATGCATAATTTCTTGATTGTTTTGCATGGCTTCTGCTGAATGCTATGGTTTATTTCTCCCAGAACGGTAATACTTTATCTTTGTCGGAGATAATCAACTCGTCTTCTGGAAGTTGCCAATCGATGGCCAATGTCGGATCATTATAGTGTATACCCCATTCGGAAGCCTTGTGGTAGAAGTTATCGCATTTATAAAAAAATGTAGCGGCATCGGAGAGCACGACAAAGCCGTGTAAAAAGCCGCGCGGAATAAATACTTGCAGATTGTTTTCATCGGAGAGCTCGACTGCTTCATATTGCCCGAAGGTAGCCGAATTGGGACGTGCATCTACCATGATATCTAAGACGCGTCCCTGCAATACGCGCACCAGTTTCGCTTGCGCATGTTCGCCTTCTTGAGCGTGTAACCCACGGAGCACACCTTTGGTGGAAAAAGACTGGTTGTCTTGTACAAAATGTGTTTCCGTTCCGGTCAGCTCTTGAAACGTCCTTTCATTAAAACTCTCAAAGAAATAGCCTCGCTTATCGCCCAGCTTAAGGGGTTCTAAAATAAAGCATCCTTCGAGTTTCGTTTCTATTTTCTTCATCTATTGTTTTTTTGCGTCCTTATTTACCGTATTGCTCCGCATCATACTGCTGATAGTTTCCCGAGGTCACATTCTCCAACCACTCCCTGTTTTTCAAGAACCAATCGATAGTCAGGGAAAGTCCTTCTTCAAAGGTAACCGATGGTGTATAACCTAATTCTGTATTGATTCGGGTGGCGTCAATAGCGTAACGCAAATCATGGCCCGGTCGATCTTTTACATAGGTAATCAATTTTTCCGACGTTCCCGAGGGCCTGCTAAGCTTCTCGTCCATCTGTTTGCAGAGTTCTTTAACAAGATCAATATTTTTCCATTCATTGAAGCCGCCAATATTGTACGAGCTGCCATTTTTTCCTTGATGGAAAACTAGATCAATGGCTCTAGCGTGATCTACCACAAACAGCCAGTCGCGGGTATATTTCCCATCACCGTAAATTGGAAGCGGTTTGTTGTTCAGTATATGGAGAATGCAAAGAGGTATCAGTTTTTCGGGAAAGTGATTCGGCCCGTAGTTATTGGAACAGTTGGTGATCACGACCGGCAATCCGTACGTGTCTTGATAGGCGCGTACAAAATGGTCGGAGGAGGCTTTTGACGCTGAGTATGGCGAATGCGGATCGTACGGGGTGTCCTCCGTAAACAGTCCGGTTTCTCCTAGAGTCCCGTAGACCTCGTCTGTCGAAACATGATGGAAGCGTTTGCCTTCGAAATTGTCTTTCCACGTTTCACGTGCGGCATTCAGAAGGTTCACCGTACCTACGACATTCGTCATTACGAAATCGGTTGGCGTCGCAATAGACCGGTCCACATGGGATTCGGCTGCTAAATGGATGACGCCATCAGGCCGATGCGTTTTGAAAAGCGCCAATATACCTCCTGCATCGCGGATATCTTGTTTAATAAAGTTATAATTGGGCTTTCGCTCTATATCTTTTAAGTTTTCCAAATTACCGGCGTAGGTTAGGGCATCAATATTCACAATATGGTAATCGGAATATTTGTTTACAAATTCGCGAACCACATGCGAGCCGATAAAGCCGGCTCCACCTGTAATGAAAATCTTTTTGTTCATGATTCAAAGATAAAAGTTCTTCTTCATTTTTTGTCTTGACACAAAAAACGAAGCAAAAAAAGTCAAGACTGAATATTGTTCTGCTATTTTTCTTCGTCTATTCCTAAACAAAATAAACTCACTGCGTTCAGACAGTATTTTGTTTTTAACGGAATTGCCTTCTGAAAAATGACCACATAACAATATAAGGTCGTTTTAATATGCGTAATCACCGGACATTAGTATTTACGTTATTTATAATCAGCACTTCACGCGTAAAATATAATACAAATAAGTTTGCTTTACATAGACAATTGTACTAACCCCTTCCTTAACACGAAAAGGTCACATCCAGATATTTGACGATTCTAGGAATTTACTTTTTGCACTATCCATTGTGTCAAATATCTGAAGCGACGAGGTTTTTGCGTACTTTTTTTCGGGAAAAAAGTACATCTAAATCGCTAATTTCTGGCTATCCTCGAATATAGTAGCATTTTTTATGGGATTGTCTTTCAACAAATCAAAAGTATCGTATTTAGCCGCCACCATTTTAAGCGCGCGAAGGTGCTTTTCGTGATGCATATCTGTTCCGACTAAATCGTACATACCTGATTTTATCAGTGTAAGTGCTATTGATTTAACATGCTCTCCGTAATATCGGGATATGGCTAGGAGATTTAGTTGCAGTAAGCAGCCTGCATCTTTAATTTCTTTGTATACTTTAAAGTTCTGGTGATAGTAGTTGTAACGTTCTGGATGTGCCAAAATCGGTTGATAGCCTTTCTCTTGGATATCTTTTATGGTCTGGAAAAGTGCTCTTGATTCTGCTAAATAGGACATTTCGATAAGTATATGTCTATTCGGTAACGGGCAGAGATTTTTGCTCTGAATCCACGTTTCAAGTTGATCATCAACCATATATTCAGCAGAATACTGAAGATCGAATTTAATTCCTTGCTCAGTAATCGCTTTTTTTAGTTTGGCGTGAGCGTCTTGGATAGTAGTTGGTGTATTATCGTGCACACCATGCATTACATGCGGTGTTGATATACATTTATGAATTCCTAATTCTTTTAATCCTTGAACAAGCTTCAGGGACTGTTCTACGTCTGGGCTGCCGTCATCAATACCGGGTAGCACATGGTTATGCATATCTACCCCAATCCAGGTTAATTTTCCGACAGCTTCATTTTTCTTTTGATTACTTGTAAATAAATTTTTCCAAAAAGACATTGTTAATAATTTTTACTTAGCTATTCCCCTTTTCAAACCCCCTTATGTATAAAGCTACAATAATACAGCCAATATTATAAAAATAAAACGAGCATTGCTACAAAAATGCTACTATTAATTAAATAATTGTTAAATTAACGGAGAATTTTCTTTTTCTAAAAGTTCATAAACGTGCTTTACGTCTTGCGCAAAAGCTTTATCCATAACCAAAACTGCATCTGCTGTATTGACCACTACACAATTTCGTAAACCGAGGAACACGGTATGTCTATGGGTTTCGCCAATGACGATATTTCCGGACTCGTCTTTCGGGTGCCCTTTGGAAATAAGATAATCGTATAATGAATCAAACGATCCCATATCCGACCAATGGAAGAACGAAGGCACGACTTTGATGCTATCGCTACGCTCCATAATGGCGTAATCAACACTTTTTGACGGTATCTTACGGGAGAGCTCTTCGTCTAAAACACCTTCTTCCGCCGCTTCAAAAGCACACTTTGATGCGGTGTATACCTTCGGATCGAAACGCTCAAGCTCTTGTAGATAGGTTGAGGCTTTAAAACAGAATATCCCTGAATTCCACAAGAAGTTGCCACTTTTCAAGAAATCTTTTGCTGTTTCATAGTTGGGTTTCTCCCGGAAGGATAGGACATCATTTCCTTCGGATTCAATATAACCGTAGCCCGTTTCCGGCCGTGTCGGATTTATTCCGAAAGTGACAAGGCTGCCGTCTTTTGCAAACTCTATCCCACGTTTGATAGCCTGCAGATATTGTTCCTCCCCTTCGATTAGGTGATCTGAAGGGGTAACGATCAAGATATCATCGGGGTGTCGCGATAGTGCGGCAAAGGCTATAGCAGCAGCCGTATTTCGGGGAACGGTCTCCACGATAATGTCGTGTGAAAGAACTTTTAAATTCTCTTTTGCCAAATCAATATTCTGTACGGAACCCACCAAAACCACATGTTCGCACACGGATTTGTTTCGCTCGATAGTTAGCTCAAATAACGATTTTTTGTTGAAAATAGGCAGATACTGCTTTGGTTTTGATTTACGGGACAAGGGCCATAATCTTGACCCTATCCCACCTGATAATATGACATTTATTATCTTTCCCATAATTTAAATATCGGTTTGTTCTTGTGTTTGAAAGTGTTGTTCTATTAGAGCGGGCGTAATTTGATCCCGCTTGAGGTAAAGCTGAGCGCTCGCCCTAGCATCTGACAGCGGATCATGGTGATTGAGCTCGATACCCATAATATGGCAACAGATGCTCAATTTGGTTCTCTTAAACCCTTTGGATCTGTATATTTCACTCGTACACTCCCAAGTGGGCGAAAGCTGCAGCATACTGTAGTTCAAATTATATAGCCCCATCGTCTTTATGAGGACCTCCCTATCAAACTTCTCGTTATGTGCTACCATTCTACTTCCTTTGAGGCGGCTTTCTATCGTCGGGAATAGCTCCAAAAACGTGGGTGCTGCTAGTGTATCTTTCGGTTTAATACCGTGTACACGGGTTGTTTGCCACATGTATTGGTTTTTTGGCGGACGTACCAGGCTATAAAATTGATCCACAATTTCGCCGTTCTCCACCTTTACGATGCCCACGGCACACACACTTGTATAAGCTGCGGTAGCGAGTTCAAAATCTATTGCCGTAAAGGTCATTAATTATATATTAACTATTTTTTAAAACTTTACAAAGATACCACATCTTCTTCATTTTTTCCTTGATGAAAAAACGAAGCAAAAAAATCAAGACTGAATATTGTTCGGCTATTCTTATTCGACTATTCCTGAACAGCATGAACTCACTTCGTTCAAACAACATGCTGTTCTATACGGAATAGCCTTCATAAAAATGGCCGCAGAACAATATAAGGTCGTTTTAACCCGCGGAACCACAGAGCAATATTGAACGCTTTGTACTATCCAATATTAACAATTATGTTTAACCATCAAACGAAGGAATTAACACGCCTCACAGGATTGCATTATCCCTATTTTACCTTAAATGTCCATCCGGATGTTTGACAATTGTATAAATTCATCCTTAGCACTATCCCTTCCTGTCAAATATCCGAAGGACGAGCTTTTTTGTTTCTTTTTTTGCGGAAAAAAAAGAAAACTAATAACGATACCGCTCGCGCCATTTGGCACGCAGGGATTCTCTAAGCTTATTTTCGGAAGGGTTGTTTCCGGGATCGTAAAGCAGCGTACCGCTTAGCTTGTCGGGAAAGAATTCTTGTTCTACAAAATTACCAGGATAGGTGTGTGCATATTTGTATGCTGTGCCGTAGTCTAGTTCTTTCATTAGTTTGGTGGGCGCATTTCGCAAGTGTAGGGGCACGGGCAGGTCGCCTGTTTTCCGCACTAATGCCTGGGCCTTACCAATGGCTTCATAAGAGGCGTTGCTCTTTGCCGAAGAAGCGAGATAGGTAACAGCTTGGGACAAGATAATACGGGACTCCGGCCAGCCGATGACATTGACAGCTTGAAAGCAATTGTTCGCTAATAATAAGGCGTTAGGATTGGCATTACCTATGTCTTCAGACGCAAGAATGAGCAAGCGCCTGGCGATGAAAGAGGGGTCTTCTCCGCCTTCCACCATCCGCGCAAGCCAATATAAAGCAGCATTCGGATCGCTTCCGCGAATGGACTTGATAAAGGCAGAAATAATATCGTAATGTTGTTCGCCCGTTTTATCATACAAAGCCATATTCTGCTGTACTTGTTTAAGCACAAACGCATTGGTAATGGGTTGTTTTTGGGTGTGGGCTGCTTGAACTACTAGTTCGAATACATTGAGCAGCTTGCGGGCATCTCCACCGGAAAGTCGAAACAAGGCTTCATATTCTTCTATTTGGACAGGATGTTCTTGTAGATAACTGTCCCGTTCGATAGCCTGCTCCAAAATAGCAGTCAACTCTTGCTCGGAGAGATGTTCAAGCACATACACTTGGCAGCGGGAAAGTAAAGCAGAGATTACTTCAAAAGAGGGGTTTTCTGTGGTGGCTCCGATAAGGGTTACCAATCCGCGTTCTACGGCTCCCAAAAGGGAATCTTGTTGTGATTTGGAAAAACGGTGAATTTCATCGATAAAAAGAATGGGCTGTTCTTGATTAAACTGATACAATTTATCTGCTTTTTCAATCACTTCTCGAATATCTTTAACACCGGATTGAATAGCACTTAACGAAAAAAAGGGACGCTCCAACTCCCGAGCAATAAGCAATGCCAAACTGGTTTTGCCTACACCCGGCGGTCCCCAAAAAATCATCGAGGGTATATTTTTCTGCTCTACGGCGTTACGAAGAACAGCGCCTTCTCCTATAATATGCTTTTGCCCAATATAATCTGCAAGACCTTTTGGGCGCATTCGCTCTGCTAAAGGTATCGATGTTGCCATAACACAAATATACTAATTTCCTTAGTAATCAATGAAAGATGGCTATTGTTTCGTTTCCCTACGATTCCCTCTCCAAATGGCGAAACCAAGACCTAAAACCAATAAAACCGATGCGATTAACGAAACAATATTACTAATCTGCATTGTTTTTGGAGCAAAAATAAACTCGATCGTATGATTTCCTCCAGGTACCTGTAATGCACGGAGAATATAATCGGCCCGAACGATTGGCGCTTCTTCTCCATCGATATAGGCTTTCCACCCTTTATCGTAAAACACTTCAGAGAACACGGCAAAAGCATCTGTTGGCGAAGTATATTCGTATTTAAGTGTGTCTGGATGATAAGATACTAACTTGATTTCGGCGTTTTCTGATTTTCCCAGACGAGCTGTATTCAGCACATTCTTAAACGCTTCATGCACGAATGCCTCCTTCTGCGGGTCGAAGCTACTGATAGCCTGCATCTCTTGTGCATTGCTGTTGACGAATGTCACCCTATCAACAAACCATGCGTTACCAGCTGCTGTACTTCTCCGTTTAATCTGCTCCGCGTTATTCTCGGGATTTTTTGTGATTACATAGCGCACGTTGAACATATCCAACACGTCTTCGTTAATCGCGCCATTGAATTGATGCTCGACTACCTCTTGGAAACGCATCAGCTTGGCGGCGTGGTATCCGCCTAAATTTTTGTGATAAAAGGACGCACGTGCATCAGAAAACGGGTTGGTCGTCAGGTCGAACACGCGGTAACTCAAATCTTTATCCATCCGGATCAACTGATCGACTTCCCGCTCGGGAATTCGAGTGTTGGAAGCACGCTCATCTACGAAGGAATCATTGTTAAGATAACGTTTATCTACCGCCCATAAATCGGCGAGAATAACGACACCTAATATGCCAATAAAAAGCGGCATGCTTAGTTTCTTCTTGATATAGAACCATATTAATCCGAATGTAATCAACACAATAAAAAAGGAACGATAGGCATCTGCCGTTGCCAGCGACGCTCTATCCTTGATCAACGCACTAGCTACCTGCCCAGCTGCTTGCTTATCACCAAACATCTGCTCTAAAGAAGAAACCAATTGTTGATGTTGGGAGTTTCTGAATTCTAAGAACAGGCTTGGCATGAAGGCTATCAGCAAACAGAATCCACCGACACCGATAAAAGTATATCGTATTTTTCTATCTAGGTTTGGAATCCGGTCGGCATTTGTGAACAATTCATTTATCGCCAAAATGGCCAATATAGGGATGAGGATAGCCGGAATAACGAGGATAGATTCGACTGCTCTAAACTTATTGTACATCGGGAAGTAATCGAAAAACAGATCGGAAATCAATGGGAAATGACGTCCGAAAGCCAAAAGGATGGTCAATACCGTCGCGGAGAGAATCCACCACTTGATTTTGCCTTTGACAATAACCAGTCCTAGAATGAACAGGAATATAACTGCGGCTCCAAAATACCACGGCCCGGATGTAAACATCTTCTCTCCCCAATACGTTGGTAGCTGGTTAGCAAACTGCGCTGCTTGCATCTCTGGAACGCCCAGTCCGGTCATCGTTTTTGTCACCTCGGACTTACCGTCCAAGACGCCTCCTGAACGCCCGCCATAGGCATTCGGAATCAAAAATGTAATGTTTTCACCAACGCCTTGGCTCCATTCGTAAGCATATTGTTTGTCGAGGCCTCCGGATCTACCACTGTTATCATCTACCTTCTGGATATTTGCCTTTCCGCGAATGGTTAATTGGCTATACTCGTAGGTGGGGAATAAGACAGATGCATTCACCAACACCGCAACAAGTACGGCTCCTACTTGAAGAGCGGATACTTGCAAAAAGGGTTTCCATTGTTTGTCTCGAATGGCATAATAGAGTTCAAATCCGACAAGTACCACTAACGCAATAAACAGATAATAGGTCATTTGGATGTGGTTCGACCGAATTTCCAACGCCAGAAAAAGCGTCAGCAAAACGGGACCCCAGAGTCTGCTCCCGCGATAACATAACAGGATGGCACCAATAATCGGTGGGAGATAAGCAATGGCGTATGCTTTATTGAGGTGGCCTGCCTCGATATAAATAAAATTGTAGGATGTAAACGCCAATGCAACAGCTCCAACAGCTGCCAACCACGGTTTCACGCGCAGGACAGAAAACAGAAAATAGCCGCCTAAAAGATAGATCAGAACGATATCTGTAGGGGCTGGAAAAATGGTGTTGATCCCTTTGTTAATATAAGACGTCACATTATTGGCATGTTCATACCATATTTGATAGGTAGGCATACCGCCGAACATGGAGTTTGTCCAGCTGGGAGCGTGCCCATCCTTTTCTTTATAATCAAAAAGCTCTTTTTGACTGCCCACGGCTTGAACCACATCGGATTGAACCAACGTTTTTCCTCCAAAAATTGGCGAGAAATAAAAAAATACCAACGCGATAAATATCGCCAAGATGATGAAATGCGTTGAATTCTCCTTAAACCATTGTTTCATATGGGTATAAATTGTTTTTTAATGCGTCAAGGCCAAAAATATATAAATAATTGGAATCCTAATGCTATTAATTGGTTTTTTGTATCAGCCGCTGGATGTCGGAGAGTTCTCCGAACAGCACGAGTAAGTCTCCCTCTACAAGCCTTGTTTCGGAGCTGGCAATGCCCGATGCTTCGTTTCGTTGGACGGTCTTTCCGGATACTTTTTCTTCGTAGGACTTGACCGTTGTCAAAACAATAACTTTGTATTGATTGGTAAGATTTGCTTCTTTTAACGTCATCCCTACATATTTGCTGGGCACGCGTGTCTCTACTATGCTATAGCGATCTGAGATCTTAAATGAGTCAATAATATCTACATTATCGAGTCGCATAGCCAAACGCTCGGCCGCCTCTTCCTCCGGCATGATGTAATCATCTATCTGCATCGCCTCCAATACCGTTCGCTGTAATTCAGAAACAATCCGTCCGATAATGCGTTTTACGTCCAACTGCTTAAGCAGGGCCGTAGTCAACAAGGATGCGCCCTCATCTTCCCCAATCGCGACGATTACGGCATGGGCATCTTTTAGTGGCAGGGACGTCATCGCTTCTCTATCGGTTGTGTCCATACACACGGTGTGCGTAATTCGATCTTTGAGCTGTTCTACGATAGCGAGTTTCTTGTCAACAGCTATAACCTCGTGTCCTAGTTCAGTAAGGTGTACCGCGAGTGATTTCCCGAAGTGGCCTAGTCCTAATACTATATATTTCATTCGCTGTTATTATTCATTAAAATAAAATCTTTTCGGTAGGGTAAATATAGCTTTTGTTTCTGATGTTCTTAATGAACGCAACCAATAAAGTCAAGGTTCCTACTCGGCCTACAAACATTGTGGTGGCGATCACAATTTTTCCTCCGGAAGATAGCGAGGACGCAATACCCAAGCTTAGGCCGCAGGTAGAATAGGCAGAAACTACTTCAAAAAGGAGTGCTTTCATTTGCTGCGCAGGGTCTGTAAAGTTTAACAGTACAAAACTGAACGTAATGGTAAGCACCGAAAGGATAATGATGGCAAAGGCTTTATTGACCGACTCTGACGCTATGCGGCGTTTATACATTTCAATAGATTCCTTACCTCGTGCTAAGGTGACAATATTCATTAGTGCTAGCGCTACGGTGGTAACTTTCACGCCACCGCCAGTGGATCCGGGAGAAGCTCCTATCCACATTAGGGTAACCATCATGATTAAGGTCGGTGTAGCAACCATATTAATATTCACGCTATCGAACCCTGCGGTTCTGGACGAGTTCGCCATAAAAAAGGAGGTGGCCCATTTTCCAAATATAGTGCTATCCTCGACAAGGGTATGATTTTGTTCTAACAAGAAATAGGAGACGGTAGCTAGCAGCAGTACAATTGCATTACAGGAGAGCATAAAACGTGTGTTGAATGAAAATGCACGCGGTTTGTGTGTATAGGGTCGTCTACGGAAGAGCTTACTGATTACCTGTATTGCTTTTTGTCGTAGAAATGTGTAAAAGTTGTATACTGTGCCAAAACCTAGTCCTCCTAATATGAAGGAGCAGGCAATTGCTATCTGAAATGCGTAATTAAACCGGTAGTTGTCGTGGCTCATCCCCTCCGGGAGAACCGAAAAGCCCGCATTACAAAATGAAGAAATAGCATGAAAAGCGGAGAAGAAGATGCGGTCTCCTACAGATGCAAATTGTGTTGCGTCCAGCGACATGAAAATGAAAATCCCGCCAATAAGTTCGAAAAAAAGAGTAATAAGGATAATCTTGAGCAATGTCGAGATTACGGAATTAAGTTTGTTCTCTCCCAATATTTCACCGAACAGAAGCTGGTTTTTGTAAGAGAATCCGCCCGAAAAGAAGTAACCGAAAAAACCGGTAAACGTCATGATTCCTAATCCGCCGATTTGAATGAGCAACATAATAACACTTTGTCCGAAAACCGAAAAATTGGTGGATATATCAGTAACTGTAAGTCCCGTTATGCAAACGGCACTCGTAGCCATAAATAGAGCATCTACAAAACTCAACGGGGCGACAAGGGCTGTACGAGGTAACATTAAGAGCAGGGTCCCTAAAAGTATCAACGTTAGAAAACTAATAACGAATAGAATAGTAGGATTGAAATAAAAGTTGTCGAAAAAAAGGCTATTACGCGACAATTCGGATAGAAAAACTAACGCAATGCCGAGGTAAACCCATTCCATTTTGGCAAGAAATACCCAATCTGCTAGCCTTGAAACACTAATGACGAGGAAATAGAGGAGCAGCACCAGACCGGAAATATGAGATACATTGATTTTTCGCGCAATTAAGATCGTGGCAATTGTTCGGAGCGCACTTAATATGAAGAGGATGTAAAACGTCCCGATGACACCATGTTGAAATTTTTCGGCTATTTCTCCATCTGTTATGTAGCCGATATGGACGAGTGCTACTAGCGCACCAACCATACACAGATAGAACATGGTTTGATCTACTAATTTGTTTCTGTATTTTAGTAAAAATTTGAAAAATCTAATCATTTAGTTGATACCTCACGAGCGCATTGTTTTGCTACTTTTCTTTTTTCCTAAACAAACCTCTAAAAAATCCTTTTGTTTCTTGTGATGTTTCTTTGGTTTTCTCTACGGTTTCTTTTGCTATTTCCGCACGCTCTTTCCATTTTTTCTCGCGTTCTTTACTAATCCCTGCGGTTTGTTTGATTCCGTCCAACAAACTTTGCCACAGATTCTTGAAGAACGTATGTTCTGGAACGCGACGGTGATTTACCTTTCCTACATGGTATTTCTCGTTTGCGTCTGGATTACTATCGTTTATGATAAGCTGGTTAACTAAAAAAGATGCTATTTTGAGCGAGCTTTTCTTTTTTGGCTCATCTGGGTTTGCCTTTAAATCGATCTTAAGATTATCGTAATCGAAACGGAAGTCGCCTCGGCTGCGATAGTCTGTCCCATTGATATCGAAACGGATACGGCGAATGTTACCCGACCTTATTTCGACATTCAACAGCGGATATAAAATACGGTTAAATGCTGTTGCATTCATGCTTCCAACTGTCCCATTATAACTGTGTTCGCCGGTTTTGCTCAACATATCAAAGGAAAATTTGGCGTGTAGGTTGCCCCTGTTCATAATCTTCGCCCACAGATCGGCCCGCATATATTTATCGTTCGATAACGTAAGTGTGTCGTTTGTCACGTTGGTCAACGTACCTGCTGTTCCATTAAAGCTAATCTCGCCTTCCCGATGATACTTACCGCTCATTTCACCATATATGACATCTACGTTTTTCACAAAAACGGTATCTAAGCGAATCATTTTATCTATTCGCATCAACTTCTGGTGTGGTGCCTGCCCGATTTGGTTAACAGGCTGTTTAGGGTATCTTTTGTCTCCGTATAATTTAGCATACCCATTTTTTATGTATACGCGATGGGCTATGGTCTGCTGTTTTTCTATCAACTTTTTAAAATCCAGCCGCTCGATATACAGTGTGTCAAAATGCAAATCGGCGCGCGTTACATTTTTGCCGTGTTTCTTATAAAAAGCGGTTTTTTCAAGCACCGGTTTATAAGCTACATTGGTTAATAAAAGCGTCTGCTCTTGCGTATTGATTTTGAGCGCGTCAAACTTAGCCGCATAAAATCCATTCGAAAATTCGTATTCGAAGCCTGGCACCATAGCTTCAATCATTTTCGTATAGTAAAGACGCGACGTGTCTGCTTGGGTGTTTTCATTGATTAAAATGTCTTCCACCCGGATTTGAACGCTATCTAAGCCAAAGCTTCTCGATTGGCCGTCTGTCAGTTTGGTATATCTAAATGCAGCACTTTCAATGTCAATTCGTCCAATATTCACTGATGTAAACACCTCTTTTACTTTTTCATATAAGCTTTTCTTCGGTTTCTCTGTCGAAACTGTGTCGTTGTACGCGTGGTATTTATTCGTTAGATGAATGTGTGGATCGATTAAATCAATGGATTTGATGTTCAGTTCTTTATCGCGAAGCACATCCAAGATACCAAAGCGCTTTACTTTCAGTTCTTTGATTTTAATCTCGTAGAGATTGTCTGGCGCTAGTTCGGCAGCCTCCATACGAGCATACACTTGTGTATCTGCTTTTAATAGGGCATTTTTTAACGTGACATTCCCTAAAGCAATGGCCATGTCGAGATTATCATACGTCAAACTGTATAAGCTATCTGTTGAATTTCGGACAAGTTCTTTTAATTTCTCTTCTACTATAGGTTTCCAGTTGCGCGAAAAATACCAAGATATTCCCGCGAAAGCCATAACAATCAATATAAGAATGCCGATGACCCATTTCCAAATTGATTTCATATGTAAATAATCCGTTTTTTAATGGCCATATGTAATACAATCAAACCTCCGTTTATGTTTTGGTAGCGCTCTTTATTATTTAGTTCCTCGTATCTTGATTATGATATATACTTAAATAACTGTCGTAACGTGACGATTCAATCTCACCGTTTTCTACTGCTTCGAGAACAACACATCCCGGCTCATTTATGTGCCGACAGTTGTGAAAGCGGCATTCATTCAAACGAGCACGCATTTCGGGAAAAAAATGGGCCAGTTCCGTTTTTTCGATATCAACAATACCCAATTCCCTTATTCCTGGTGTATCGATAAGCTTCCCGCCGAATGAAAGATTAATCATTTCGGCAAAAGTTGTGGTATGCTTTCCTTTATCGGACCAGTCTGATATTTCGCCTGTTTTTAAGTCAACTGAAGGTTCTATAGCGTTGATGAGCGTGGATTTGCCGACACCGGAATGGCCGGATACCAGCGTGGTTTTGTCCTTCAGTAAAAGCCGCACTTCTTCGATATTGGTCTTTTCTCTAGCCGACGTCGCATAGCAGGGATAACCGATATGTTCGTAGATGGTCATATAGTCTGTTAGTATTTCCAACCCCTCATCGGAAAACAGATCCAGTTTGTTGAATACTAAAATGGCAGGAATATCATAGGCTTCCGCAGTCACTAAAAAACGGTCTATGAAACCAAGGGAAGTAGGAGGCGACGCTAACGTAACAACCAGCATGGCCTGATCGAGATTCGCCCCGATGATCTGAGCTTGCTTCGAAAGGTTGATAGATCTACGGATAATATAGTTTTTCCGCGGTTCGAGGACAGTAATAACAGCACTATCTTGGTCTGGCTCTAGTTCATAATGCACCCAATCGCCTACAGCAATCGGATTGGTAGTCGTAATTTCCTTTGTACGAAACTTACCTTTGATGCGGCATTGTATACGCTTGCCCTCTTCACTCTCCACCAAGTACCAACTTCCTGTCGATTTCGTTACTAAGCCGCGCATATCTATAACCTATCGTTTTTGGATATTGTCATAGAGCAAATATAGCAAAAACCTCGTCACCTCGGATATTTGACAGAAAGGGATAATGCTAAGGATGGATTTCTACAGTCGTCAAATATCCGGCTGTGACATTAATGTTAATATAACGTAGTGCAATGTGTAAATAAAAACGATTAATAAAAAGTCAGCGATAATACGTACTAAAACGGCCTTATATTGTTTTTGCGGCCATTTTTCAGCAGACTATTCCGTTAAAAATAGCATAATGTCTGAGCGAAGCGAGTTTTATGCTGTTTAGGAATAGACAAGGACAAATAGCAAATTCATATTCAGCCTTGATTTTTTTGCTTCGTTTTTTCATCAAGGAAAAAATGAAGAGAAGTTTTTATTAAGAAAAAGGGGAAGAAGACTATATTTGTTTCATGGTGAAGAAATTATTTCTGCTAGATGGCATGGCCTTGATATACAGGGCTTATTTTGCATTGAGCAAAGTACCTCGTCTGACTTCCTACGGATTGAATACAGGCGCTATTATGGGTTTTACAAATACTTTATTGGAAGTTCTGAAGAACCAAAGGCCGACTCATATTGCTGTGGTATTTGATACGGAGGCTCCTACCAATCGGCATCTTGAATTTGAGGCCTACAAAGCACAACGACAAGCCATGCCGGAAGATCTGGCGAAATCTATCCCCTATATCTTTCGTCTTATTGAAGGGTTCAACATCCCCATCATCACAAAAGACGGGTACGAGGCGGATGATATTATCGGAACATTAGCAAAGAAAGCGGAAAACGAAGGCTTTACTGTTTATTGTATGACGCCTGATAAGGATTTCGGACAATTGGTATCTGATCAAATATTTATATACAAACCAGCCCGTATGGGCAATGGTGCGGAAGTTTTGGGAGTACCTGAAATTTTGGAAAAATGGGAAATATCAACAGTATCGCAAGTGATTGACATCCTTGGACTTTGGGGTGATGCGGTAGATAACATTCCAGGAATCCCCGGCATAGGTGAAAAGACCGCAAAGAAGTTGATCCAACAATATGGTTCTATCGAAAAACTCATCGAAAACAGCCATGAATTGAAGGGTAAGCAACGAGAAAATGTAGAGAATTTCGCTGAACAAGGCCTTATATCTAAAAAACTTGCGACCATTTTACTGGATGTACCGGTGGAATTGGAGGAGAAGCGATTGGAAATGGAAGAGCCGGATCGGATGTTATTGGAACCTCTTTTTGCAGAATTAGAGTTTCGGACACTAGGCAAACGGGTATTTGGCGACGACTACAACATTGTGGAGAGTGCTGAAAAAAGTGCGTCTGGTCAAATGGATTTATTTGCAGCAGCGCAACCCGAAACTGCAGTGACCTCTGCTGTAGCACCTACAGAACCTACCGTGGCTGGGTTAAACATCCATAACACGCCGCACGAATATATATTGGTGGACACCATAGAAAAGCAGCAAGAACTTGCGCTGCAATTGGCTGCGCTATCCAAATTTTGCTTCGATACGGAAACAACTTCCATCGATGCTTTAGCAGCTGAAATTGTTGGTTTTTCCTTTGCTTTCGAAAAAGGCAAAGCCTACTATGTACCTACGCCCGCAAATCGTGCCGCAGCCCAGGCGATCATCGATATTTTTAAAGCTGTCTTCGAAGATCCTCGCATTGAAAAAGTGGGGCAAAACTTAAAATACGATATTCTTCTATTGTCCCGCTATGGTGTTTGTGTGCAGGGCCCGTTATTTGACACGATGATAGCGCATTATCTCATTGATCCAGATACACGCCACAACATGGATATTTTGGCAGAGAACTACCTGGGCTATACACCCGTGTCGATTACCGAACTCATCGGCCCAAGAGGTAAAAAACAAGCTAACATGCGGGATGTAGCGATAGAAAAAGTAGTGGAGTACGCTAGCGAAGATGCCGATATTACTTGGCAGTTACATGAAGTACTAAAGCCTTTGTTGGAGGAAACGCATACCATGCGGCTGGCGGAGGAAGTTGAATTCCCGCTTATTTATGTCCTTGCTGAAATCGAAAAAAATGGAGTGAAAGTTGACGTGAATACGCTAAAGGGATTCTCGCTATCGCTCGATGATGACATTAAACGTCTGGAACAGGTTATATACGAAAAAGCGGGTATACAATTCAATATCGCATCCCCTAAACAGTTAGGCGAAGTACTCTTTGACAAGTTGCACCTCGATCCGAAAGCAAAGAAAACCAAAACGGGCCAATATAAAACGGGCGAGGATGTATTGCTAGCGTTAGCGCATAAATCCGACATTGTGAAAGATATACTTGACTTTCGGCAACTACAAAAACTAAAATCAACTTATGTGGATGCCTTGCCTGGACTAATAAATCCAGAAACTGGACTAATACACACGTCCTACAACCAAGCAGTCGCTGCAACGGGAAGGTTGAGCTCTACAAACCCGAATTTACAGAATATTCCGATTCGGACAGAAAGGGGGCGCGAGGTTCGGAAGGCCTTTATTCCACGAGAATCAGAGCACGTGCTCTTATCTGCCGATTATTCGCAAATTGAGCTTCGCCTGATGGCATCGCTCAGTCAGGACAAGAATATGCTAGATGCTTTTGCCGCCGGACACGATATCCACCGCGCTACTGCGGCTCGCGTATATGGGATACCATTGGAACTGGTAACCTCGGATCAGCGTCGAAACGCCAAAGCGGTTAATTTTGGGATTATATATGGGCAGTCTGCTTTTGGCCTTTCACAAAGCCTCGGTATTCCTCGAAAAGATGCGGCTGCTATCATAGACCAGTATTTCTCGCAGTACACCGGCATTCAAGAATATATGCGAAAAGCCATCGAGTTTGCAAAAGAACATGGCTATGTGGAAACTATTTTAAAGCGAAGACGTTATTTGAGAGATATCAATTCTGCGAACATGACCGTTCGTGGCTTTGCTGAACGAAACGCAATTAATGCACCCATACAAGGTTCTGCAGCAGACTTAATCAAAATAGCGATGATTAATATCCAGCAAGACATCGTTGATAAAGGACTAACGAGCAAAATGATTATGCAGGTACATGATGAATTGGTATTTGATGTTCCTAAGGATGAAGTAGAACAGCTATCTTCTATCATTACAGAGCGCATGCAAAACGCCATCGACTTACAGGTACCTATTGAAGTAGAGGCGGGTACGGGGAACAATTGGTTAGAAGCACATTAAAGATATGCAACGGACAGGACTATTACTTCTCTTATTTACTACGCTCTTTGCGAGGGGGCAACAACCGGATACGGCCGCAACAGTAACCTTGTTCGAGAAAATACCGACGGGTCTTGTGCGATTCTATTTTGATGATTATTATTATTTGGTCGATAAAGATTGTGTTTTTAAATCCATTGAACGGGTATCGCAATTTATCGTGGAAAAAAATGTTTTTCATGCGGACTTCCGGGATTTTGACCAAAACGGAACGGTGGTGCTCAGAGGGTATCATAATCAAGGTATAAAAGAAGGGCCGTTTAAAGCCTATCATCCTAATGGTACTTTGAAATGGGAGGTGACTTTCGAACAAGATAGGCCGATAGGCGATTGGAAATATTACTATCCAGATGGAAAACCTATGCTGACGGTCAATTATGATGAGGCGGCGGTTAGAATTATGGCTTTTTGGGACAGAAGGGGCCGACAAAGAATAAAGGATGGGAACGGTAGTTATGAGTTCACCATGCCCTTTGCCTTTTATAATGAATACGGTTATCCATTTTTTGAGCGTAAAGGAAAAGTAAGAAATGGTCTCCCGAGGGGATATTGGACGACCCACATGGTGGATCACGACGGAAAAAAAACATTGTACACGGAAGAGGTTTTCGATGATAACACGGGTATACTCAGTGAAGGTTACAACCTCTTTCTGGACGCAACTTATCGAACGCCTATGGCTTTCGTCCCGATATCGTATTTCTACACGGCAGAGAGGTTATTATCTAAGCCGTGCAGCTTTGATGATTATAGCGGATTCAATACGTATTTATCGGAAAAATTCAGCGCTATGCTTAGAAGCAGCCCAACGCTTACGAATATTGAGGATAAATTTAGTTACGAAATACAATTAGATAAAGAGGGAAATCCAACGGAAGTTACATTGAAAGACGCATTGGCGACCAAAGAGTTAAATCGCTACTTGGAAATGGTACTTAACGAAATACCTTTCTATTTCCCGACTCTTGACCAAGACGGGAATGCTATTGCAGGCACAGTGACGGTTCATGGCAGCCTTAGCGTTAATGACGCTGGACAGTTTCATTTTCATAGCTTTCATATTATAAGAGAAAAACAACCTTAGTGGATTTCACCGAAGTATACTATATTTGTAGCGTAGTTTTACCCATTACGAGATGAAATTCCATAAAGAAGGATATACCAGTTTGGCAATCGTTGTATTGTTTGTTTTCGTGATTAACGCGCTTGCCGATTTTTATGATGCGCCCGCCTACCTTAAATGGTTTTTATACGCTCTTTCGGCATTTCTATTCATTGCCATTGTCCAGTTTTTCAGAAGCCCCGTCAAACGGGTTACACCAGATGAGCAAATCGTCCTTTGCCCTGCAGATGGAAAGGTTGTGGTGATTGAAGAAACGGAGGAGACGGAGTACTTTGAGGATAGACGGATACAGGTTTCCATTTTTATGTCGCCGATAAATGTCCACGTAAACCGAAACCCTATCAGTGGTGTAATTTCATACTTTAAGTATCATCCGGGTAAATTTCTGGTGGCGTGGCACCCCAAGTCCTCTACGGACAACGAAAGAACGACCATCGTGATAAAAAACCAATCTAATGTGGAGGTACTATTCCGACAGATTGCAGGCGCTATGGCGCGACGTATCGTCTGGTATGTGAAGGAAAACGACTCCGTAACACAAGGTGAGGAGTTTGGATTCATTAAATTTGGTTCTCGAGTGGATTTGTTTTTACCATTAGGCACGGAAATATCGGTGAATATCGGCGATAAGGTAGTTGGGGGAAAGACAGTAATCGCAAAAATATAACGCAATTTGGTTCAGGTTTTGTACTTTAGTTATTCGTTATACGAAGTTTCATGAATCTGAGCATCTTTACTCTTCTTATAGCTAGCAGTATCGGACTCCTAGCTGCTGTGATTGATTACTTTCATAGAGGAAGCCTGACCATAGCGGTTTTGATATTTGTTACAATCGTCCTTGTCTCTTATGCCATTTTACTCAACTTATTCGAACGGTTTATTCACAAAAGAATCCGAAATGTGTATAAGCTTATCCGTAACCTGAAATTAGGAAAAGGGCTTAAGGATGCATTGGGTGAACAGATAACGGACGACCCTATCCGCGACGCAGAAAGGGAAGTACAAGATTGGGCCAAGCAACGCTTGTCCGAACTTGACAAACTTAGAGAACAGGCCAAATTCCGTAAAGAATTTCTTTCCAACATCTCCCATGAGTTTAAAACGCCGCTGTTTGCAACGCAGGGTTATGTCGAAACATTGCAGGATGGTTTAATAGATGATAATCCAGAAATGGCGAAAAATTTTCTGGAAAAAGCGGCCCGCAACCTTGACCGTCTCAGCTATTTAATTCAGGACTTAGACGAAATATCCAAATTGGAGACCGGTATTATCTCCTTAACAATAGAAAATTTTGATATCGTAGCACTTATTAAAGACTGTATAGAGGATCTGGAGGGGAAAGCGAGGCAACATGGTATTCAGATGCGATATAATGGCAAGTTAAATCATCCTATCCTTGTTAAAGGGGATCGCAAGCGTGTTCAACAGGTGCTCATAAATTTATTGGATAATTCCATTAAGTACGGTAAAAAAGATGGTAAGACCACTGTTTCTATTTTTCCGTTGTTCGAGCAAGTTTTGGTAGAAGTGACAGATAATGGTATAGGTATAGAAGAAAAAAACCTTTCGCGTGTATTTGAACGCTTTTATCGCACGGATGCGAGCCGTTCGCGCGAAGTTGGTGGCTCTGGACTTGGTTTAGCGATAGTCAAGCATATTATTGAAGCACATGAACAGAATGTTAATGTACGTAGTACGGAGGGTATTGGCACCACTTTCGGATTTACATTGGAGCAGCCAAAACACCACTAAGATATAATAAACATTTTAAACTTAACATTAACTTAACATTTCATTCATATTTTTGCATAAATTCAATCACTATGTCTTTAAATAGCATTTTTCAGTATTTCGTTCCGAAGGACAAAAAGTTCTTTCCTTTGTTTGAACAAGCGGGCGCAAATCTTATCGTGATGGCAAAAGCGTTGAAAGAATCCGTTTACATCACAGATTTGTCTAAACGCGCTGAACTGAACAAAAAGATCGAAGATCTCGAACATAAGGGAGACGACATCACCCACCAAATTCATTTAGAATTGGGAAAGAACTTCATTACGCCTTTTGACCGTGAAGATATACATTCGTTAGCAAGCTCGCTGGATGACGTAGCGGATTTTATACAGGGAGCATCCAATCGCATGGAGCTTTATAAGGTGCAAACGCCAAGCCAAGCCATGAAGGAGATAGCTGACTTAATTTTGGAAGCTACGGAACATGTTGCAAAGGCACTTAATGAACTAAGAGATCTTAAAAATATCCGCAACATAACCGATTCTTGTGTAAGGATTAATAGCGTAGAGAACAAAGCTGATTATATCTTCGATAAGGCGGTAAGTGAGCTTTTCGAATACGAAAAAGACGCTATCACGCTCATTAAAACCAAGGAAGTGCTTTCTGCAATGGAAGATGCTACGGACAAGTGTGAGGACGTGGCCAATGTATTAGAAAGTATTTTAGTAAAAAATGCCTAGTATTCTGGCATTAAGAAAGCATAACATATTATGATGATTTCCACCTTATTGATCGTCGTTGTCGTTCTGGCTATTGCGTTTGACTACATTAATGGCTTTCATGACGCAGCCAATTCCATTGCGACCGTCGTATCAACCAAAGTATTAACACCTTTTATGGCCGTACTGTGGGCAGCTATATGGAACTTTGCTGCTTATTTCTATTTTACCGACCATAAAGTAGCCAATACGATTGCTAAAACAGTCCTTGAAGAATATATCACATTAGAAGTTATATTTGCAGGTTTGGTTGCGGCTATTTCATGGAACTTATTTACATGGTACTATGGCATCCCTTCTAGTTCATCGCATACCCTTATAGGGGGATTTGCAGGGTCAGGAATGGCCTATGCTTGGTTTATGGGCGCTAATCCTGTAACAGCCGTTAACCAGTCGGCGATTTTAAAAATCGCATCGTTTATTGTCTTGGCACCTGTCATCGGTATGATCATTTCCGTCATTATCACGCTGATTATCATGAACATAGCTAAGAAAGCCCGACCGGCAACCGCGGAGAAGTGGTTTAAGGTGGGGCAATTGATATCGTCGGCGGGATTAAGCTTTGCGCATGGAGGTAATGATGCACAAAAGGTTATGGGTATTATCGCCACAGCCTTGATTGCAGAGCAGGTAATCCCGGACTTTGAAGCTATGCCTGCATGGGTTCCACTATCGTGTTACGCCGCGATCGCCGCGGGAACGATGAGTGGGGGATGGAAAATCGTAAAAACGATGGGTACCAAAATTACGAAAGTGACTCCACTAGAAGGCGTCGCTGCGGAAACTGCCGGTGCTGCTACGCTCGGGATAACGGAACACTTCGGCATTCCGGTATCTACTACCCATACAATTACCGGCTCGATTATCGGTGTGGGCGTAGTGAAACGCGTGTCCGCCGTCCGCTGGGGGGTTACTATCAGCTTATTATGGGCCTGGATATTGACTATCCCAGTGAGCGCAATATTGGGCGGAATAACGCTCGCAGTCATTCACTTTATTCTATAGCATGTAAGGGATACACTACAAACTGTATCGTTTTATTGATAATCAGATAAAAAGAACGAAGAAAATTTGGGTATTCTAAATAATATCTATACTTTTACGCGGGCAAATTCGTTGAACAACAACAAAATCTAGCCTTAATATAAAATTTTAACAAACCGGCATTTTTTGGCACCGTTCTTGTTAATGTTATGTTAAATTTGAAAAAAGGGAAACAATTTAAAATTTTTAATAACCTTAAAAACAAGAGTATGAACTATTCTACAATTAAAAAAACAGCTGTTGCAGCGTCTTTAGTAGCCGCATTAGGCTTTGCTGAGCACGCACAAGCGCAAACTCCAACTGTATTTGGTGGAAGATCACAATACAGAACTTGGTCTATCGGCGTCCAAGGTGGTATTACTACACCAAACACACTTATCGGTGGTAGCAATGCTTTTGGTCAACAAGTCGGTTACTTCCAAAACAAAGTAGGTGAATACTACGGTTTAACTGTCCGTAAACAATTCTCTCACTTATTCGGTTTAGAATTGGAAGCTAACCGCGGTCGTATCAAAACGTACAACCACGACTTGTCTGGCCCTGCTACTGAAGGTCCTCACGGCGCAGCTTCTGCTGAAACAGAAGTAAACTGGGCTGGTAGCTTGAACGGTGTATTCCAATTAGGTACGATCGATTTCATGAGAAGAGAAAATGCAGTTAACTTCTACGCTAAAGTAGGTTTGGGAGTAATGGCATTCAACCCAGTGCAATATTCTGATAATGATTTCCAAAATGTTGCTTGGGACAATAAAGGTAACTGGGGTTCTGAGATCTTCGGTGACCGTACTGCAGTAGGAGATCGTGACTTCCGTCTAGGTATGTATGTACCGGTAGGAGTTGGTGCAAAATTCAAGTTATCTGAAGTTGTTGCATTGAACTTAGGTTACACGATGAACTTCACTGATGAAGCTTGGTTGTATGGTCCTAGCAGACAAGGAGATACTAAACAACGTTTCTCTAACGTGTACGGTGGTTTAGAATTTACTTTAGGTTCTCGTGACAAAGAAAACTTAACTTTCACAAACCCAGTGTCTACGTTGTACGACGAATTGAAAGATCCTTCATTGCGTAACGAAGTTGAAGCATTGAAACAACGCGTTTCTACATTAGAAGGAACTGTTGATCAATTGAGCAAAGATTCTGATGGTGACGGTGTATCTGATAAATTCGATAAATGTCCAAATACTCCTGCTGGTACGCCAGTTGATGGTTCTGGATGTCCTATCAAATTCCCTGAGCCAGTAGCTCAAAACAACGCTACTCAAGGAGCTTATTACTCACCTATTCAATTCGAATTTGATAGCTCTGTATTGAAAACTGAATCGTACTCAACTTTAGATAAATTGGCTAAAGAATTGCGTGATAACAATTCTTCTGTAAACTTAGACGGTTACGCTTCTGCTGAAGGTACTGAAGCTTACAACTTGAACTTATCTAAAGACCGCGCTAACGCAGTTAAGCAATACTTAGTTAACGCTGGTGTATCTGCTTCAAGTGTAACAGCAACTGGTTACGGTGAAGACAATCCTGTCGCATCAAATGCTACAGAAGAAGGTCGTATCCAAAACCGTCGTGTTGAGATCAAAGTAAAATAAGGAATTCTTCTTAAGAAAGAATTATCCATAACAAAAGCCGGCCCTTTATACGGGGTCGGCTTTTCTATTTATTATCAATAATTTACGCTATCTTTGCAGAACTATATGTGAAAATGTGGAAAACAAAATCATTAGTTCTCACATTTTCTTCATAAATTTCTTCTGTGGTGAGGAGTTGTGGAAGAGAGACAACACTTATAGAAAAATGAAAGGAGTGATATGGAAGAAGATTTCGAATTTGGCTCACCTGAAGAACAAAGATTGTCCGTAGACCGATACGAAGAGATGCTTCGCAATCAAGATCTATATTTTTTTGATGCGAAGGCCTTCGAAAGTATCATTGATTACTACACGGACAAAGACGACCCCGTTAAGGCACTCCAGGTGGCAGAGTACGCCAAAAGCCAACATCCTTACGAATCGACTTTCTTGCTCAAGAAAGCGCAGCTTTTTGTACGAACGAATCAACTGGAGAAGGCATTGGAAGAATTGGATAGGGCCGCTATATTAGAGCCTAATAGCGGAGAGGCGTTTCTTTTGAAGGGCAATATCGCGCTATTGCAGGGCGATGTAGAGGAGGGAGAACAACTTTTCTTAAACGCTATTGAATTGGGTGAAGATTCTGCAGAAGCTTATTTTCAAATAGCTGAACTGTACCAGATCAAAGGCGAATACGAAAAGGCTATAGCATATCTTAAGCGATCGCTCGAAGCAAATATGGAAAATGACGACGCACTCCATGCCTTGGCTTTCTGCTATGAAATCGTGGACAGACCGGAAGAGAGCGTGCTATTCTATAAATCGTATATCGATTCCGATCCGTATTCTTACGCTGCATGGTTTAATCTTGGGTTGGTATATGAGCGAATGGAGAACTTTCCGGATGCGATCGACGCTTATGATTATGCGGTCCTTATTAATGAAACTTTTGTTCCCGCCTACTTTAACAAGGGGAATGTACTCGTTAACTTACAAAAATACACAGAAGCCATCCACGTCTATAAGCAAACCTTTGAATATGAACGTCCCACTGCTGATGTGTACTGTGCCATAGGTGAATGTTATGAAAAACTTGAGCAGATGGATGAAGCACGGGAAAATTATAAAAAGGCTGTTAAGCTTGATCCCCTTCTGGCAGATGCTTGGTTTGGGATAGGTGTGACGTTAGATTTTGATGAACGACATTTTGAGTCTCTTCATTTCTATAAAAAAGCTTTGGAGTTAGACGATAGCAGTCCGGATTATTGGTTTGCCATCGCGGACGCTAGATATAAATTAAAGCAGTTTGAAGAATCTGAATTTGCTTATAAAAAAGTCGTACAACTTAATCCCACAGATGTGGAGGCTTGGCTAGACTTTTCTTCCATCTATTTCGAGCAGGGTAAATATGCGGAAGCGATTGATGTTATTGGAGATGCGATCAAGCAGAATCCAGATGCTTCCGAGCTCTATTACAGATTAGTTGCTTATCTGTTCGCACAGGGCAAATACAACGAGGCCTTGAACTTTCTGGAACTAGGGCTAGCAACGAATCCAGATAAATTTCACATCTTGTTTGATTACTTACCTCAATTACAGGGTAATAAGATTATCGTCGACATCATCAATAAGTATAAAAATAACTCATGAAGAAACTCGGACTAATCGGTTATCCCATTGCACATTCCTTTTCGAAAAAGTTTTATCTAGATAAGTTTGAACGAGAAAATATTCCGGATATTCACTACGACCTTTATCCGATTGAGGATATTTCGACTTTTCCCGCATTATACGAGCGAGACCTAGCTTTCTATGGATTTAATGTCACGATTCCTCACAAGCGGAATGTGATGCGGTTTTTGAATGAGTTTTCGCCCGAAGCGGCTGAGATTAATGCGGTTAACTGTATACAGGTACGTTGGCAAGGAGGAAAACCTTACCTTAAGGGATTCAATACAGATGCATTTGGCTTTGAGCAATCGCTACGCCCGCTTTTAAAACCTCAGCACACAACTGCGCTAGTCTTCGGAAACGGGGGAGCAGCGCAATCTGTTTTTTATGTGCTACAGAAACTGGGCATCTCCTTTAAAACCGTGAGTCGAAGTAGAAACAACGGGGATCTTACGTATACGGATCTTACTAAAGAGACTATTGCTTCACATAAATTACTCATTAATTGCTCGCCGGTTGGAACGTTTCCAAATGTAGAAGATGCTCCTGATATTCCTTATGACGGTATCAGTTCGGCACACTTACTTTATGATTTAATATATAATCCTGAAGAAACAACTTTTTTGAGTAGAGGAAAAGAACGTGGTGCTGTCATCAAAAATGGGTATGAGATGCTTCTTCTTCAGGCTGAGAAAAACTGGGAAATCTGGAATCAGGAAGATTAGAAATTATTTTTGATATGTTAAACGTACATTCTTTTGTATTCAACGCTTTTCAAGAAAATACTTATATCGTATACGATGACAGCGGCTCATGTGCAATTTTCGACCCAGGTATGTCTAACCACGAAGAGGAGGCTGCTTTTACTTCCTTTATAACGCAACATAACTTAAACCCCATTGCGCTGTATAACACACATTGTCATATAGATCACGTACTAGGAAATCACTTCGTATTTGAGAAATATGGATTGATTCCACAGTTTCACGAGGGAGAGGTTCCTGTTCTCGTCGCTGTCCAGAATATGGCTCCAATGTATGGTTTTCGATATGAGACCTCTCCCATTCCCGAGCTATTCTTAGAAGAAAATCAAACTGTAAAAATCGGTAAATATATGCTGGAGCTGTTGTTTATTCCTGGCCATTCCCCAGCACACCTCTGTTTCTACTCTGCTGAGAATAGGTTTGTAATCGGAGGAGATGTATTATTCCGCAATAGTATTGGAAGAACCGACTTACCTGGTGGCGACCACCAGCAATTGCTCGATAATATCCGACAAAAAATGTATACGTTACCCGATGAGACGGTCGTCTACCCCGGACATGGACCTTCTACAACAATAGGATTTGAAAAAGAAACTAACCCATTTGTTAGGGGATAAAAAGACATGAAGTTATCTCTCTTTTTTGCAAAACGGTACCTGTTTTCCAAGAAATCGGTAAATGCGATTAACATCATATCGGCAATTAGTGTCATCGGTGTCTTAGTAAGCAGCGCAGCACTGGTTATCGTTTTGTCCTTTTACAATGGCATGGAGAATCTTATTCTTTCGTTATATAGCACGTTTGCTCCTGAACTCCGTATAGAACCAGTAAGGGGCAAAGTATTCGACGCTAATCAACGAGTTTTTGAAGACCTACGCAAAAATAACAATATACTTAGCTACTCAGAGATACTAGAGGATAAGGTACTTGTTCAATATGACAATCAACAATTTGTAGCGCAAATCAAAGGTATAGAGCCTCAAAGCCTATTAGAGGTAGATCATCGAGGCATGCTGTACGCAGGAAGTTTAGAGATCGCCCGAGACAGCATTTCCAATGCGCTAATTGGTGCGCAGATACAAGCGAATCTACGTGTTCCGATCGATGGTTTTGATAATGACATACAGCTTTTTTCTCCGAGAAAAGGAGGGTCGGGGACAAGTATCAACCCGATGGATGATATTAACATCCGCCAGCTTGCTCCTATAGGTGTGCTGCATTATGAACCAGGGTTCAACGATCTTATTATTACACCTATTGCATTTGCGAGAGAATTGCTCAATGAACACGAGCATGTCTCGGCTATCGAAATTTACACAAAAGATTCCAGTCGTGTTGAAAGTTTTCAAAAAGATATACAGAAAAGCCTCGACGACAACTTCGTCGTTAAAAACAGAGAGCAGCAGAACCCCCTGCTATATAAAACTGTGCGTTCTGAAAAATGGATCGTCTTTTTCATCCTAACGGTGATCGGAATTATTGCCATATTTAATATTATTGGTTCATTAACTATGCTCGTTATCGATAAGAAACAAGATATGATCATCTTGGCTAGTCTAGGCGCAGATAAAGAACTTATTCAGCGCATTTTTTTTCTGGAGGGGGTGATGATTGCTTTCATCGGTGGACTAATAGGTATTGGAATAGGATTTATTTTCTGTTTAATGCAGGAAAAGTTTGGTATTATTCGGACTGGGGATGGAGCAAACGCCATCATGGAAGTCTATCCTGTTGATATACGTGCATTAGATTTTGTACTGGTGTTTGTTACTGTAATGCTAGTTGCCCTTCTGGTATCGTATATTTCTTCGTTGCTAAGCGTGCGAGAACTGGAAAGAGATACGTCAAGCATGCGTTCGGTAGACTAATCGAATTAGTATTCGAGACGTTTTCTGCTATAGTCGCCTTTTACAATGGAGTTTATAAAAGAACCCCATGCGAACGGGCTAAATAATGGGTTGGCAAAGCGTTGATTAGTAGTCTTATTAGACATGTTAATATGACGCTGCATGGCATTAAATGTTTGGATTTCTTCCGCGCTTCTTGGCACGACCTGTGACAACGCTGCCAAAGCCTCCGGCGAAAGGCTATTCCGAATACGAGATATGTTGTCATCACTTACGTCTAATGCCATAAATGCCATATTGAATTCTTCTATACTCGCCCAAGGAAAAGGCATTACCGCAGGTAATTCAATAACGAGGCTTTTCATGTTTATCTTTGCGGTAAACTTATCAGCTGTAGTTTGAGGAATGACAAATTCTACAGGATCGAAACCAACAGATGTAAATCGAATTGTGTCACCAACATGAGCGACAAAAGAAAAAAAACCTTCATTATTAGCGGCGTGTACTTGGCTATTAAAGCTGACGTTTGTTACCGTAACAAAGGGTACAGGAAGCTCACCTCCCACAGAACTTATCAGTCCGCTGAATTGTACTATTTTCCTTTCCTGCGCAAGCATAGTCCCTGACGATAGAAGGAGAATCAAGGTGAATATATAATAAAATCTTCCCGCCATGTTTCAAATTTATACAATCTTCTTCAAGAAGGCTGTTAATTTTTGTTAACCCTTTTTATATGGGATTGATGGCATTGGGATCATCCATATCCGTCAAATTGATTGCCTCTACGCTGATGATTTCAGGAACTGCCTTTTTTATTGCTTGCTCCAACCCAGCTTTAAACGTCATGATGCTCATGGAACAATTTGCACAGGTTCCCAACAGTTTCAATTTAACGACATTGTCTGGAGTGATTTCTTCTACAACAACGTTTCCTCCGTCCGTTTCCAAATAAGGACGGATGGTATCTAATGCCTGCTCTACGCGCTCTTGTAATGTCATTTTCGTTTTGAACTCTTTATTTAAAGTGTAAAGATAGGCAATTTATTAAAATTATACGTGTTATAGTGTAACAAAGCGCTGGAATTCAACATTTCATTGACAGACCAGGAAAGCTCCGGTTAAAGAATGTTAAACCCCTTTGTTTAAGTGGTTTTTACCGCAATATTGCAGTATATTGTGACACTAAAATTTAATTGAATCTTATTTGAATTTGACGTATCTTTGTAAAATGTTTTTAAATAGACGTATTGTTTCATTATGGGCAGTGTTGCTGCTAGTCGTATTGGTAAGCAGTTGTAAAAGTAAGTTTGAAAAACTTCGAGCGAGCAACAATATTGCCATGAAATACCAAGAGGCTGTCAAGCTGTACGAGAAGAAAAAGTACAGTAAAGCCGTTATCCTTTTCGAGGACCTGATGACCAAGTACCGTGGGCAGGCTGAGGCGGAGGACCTTTACTATTATACGGCTTATACAAACTATAGACTGAGAGATTATACCTCAGCTCGATACCACTTTAAGAATTTTGCTACCACCTACCCAAACAGCCCTCGCGCAGAGGAATGTCGTTTTATGGCGGCATATTGTTTCTATGTGGATTCGCCCCGTCCTTCGCTCGATCAAGAAAATACCCGAAAAGCGATAGACGAGCTTCAGTTATTTATAAACCTTTACCCGGATGGTGAACGGGCAGAGGAGGCTGGACAATTAATACAAAACTTACGTGATAAGTTGGAGCAGAAAGCCTTTGCCAACGCAAAATTATATTATGATATGGGGCAGCCGGATGATTATCGAGCGGCCGTAATCGCTTTCGAAAGTATGCTTAGACAGTATCCGGATACACGATATGCAGAGGAAATTGAGTTCTTGATTTTAAAATCGCAATACCTATTCGCTCAAAATAGCATGCCTTATAGACAAGAGGCACGCTTCAATGAGGCAATCGATTACTACCAATCATTTGTAGAAAGCTATCCGCAGAGTAAATTCAAGAAAGAAGCTGATGATTTACGCTCCGGGGCGGAAAAACAGATTGCTTACGTTGTAAGACGCATGGACGAGATAAATAAAATGCGTGAAGAGCACGAACAAGAGCTAGGTATTACAAAAGAAGCAGCTGCTGTACAAGAAGGTACTTCAGTAACGCAATAATTAATTTGAAATTCATAATACATTTTACAATGAGTCAACATAAAAACACTTCTATTCCTTCGACAACGGTTACACGCGATTTAAGACAATTGGACAAAGGCACCGGCAATGTCTATGAATCTATCGTCGTCGTTGCCAAACGTGCCAATCAAATCGCAGTAGATGTAAAAGAAGAATTGAATGGTAAATTGGCTGAGTTTGCAACCACCAATGATAATCTGGAGGAAGTTTTTGAAAACCGGGAACAGATAGAAATATCTAAACATTACGAACGCATGCCTAAGCCATCTCTTGTGGCAATAGACGAGTTTTTAAACGACAAAGTCTACTTTAGAAATCCGGCTAAAGAACAAGAATAGTCTGTTCCAGGGATGTCGCTTAAGGACAAAAATATAGTAATTGGTATTAGTGGCAGCATTGCTGCTTATAAAATTGCGTCCCTTGTACGTCTTTTGGTCAAAGAAGAAGCCTGTGTGCAGGTGTTAATGACTCCGGATGCCAAGGAGTTTATCACCCCGCTGACACTCGCTACCCTGTCCAAGCGTCCGGTTTTTTCGGATTACATTGATCGGCATACCGGAACTTGGAACAATCATGTGGAGTTAGGTCTTAACGCTGATTTACTTCTTGTAGCGCCCGCCACAGCTAACACATTGAGCAAAATGGCTTATGGCTCGTGTGACAATCTGTTATTAGCAACTTATCTCTCAGCTAGGTGTCCCGTTATGTTTGCCCCTGCAATGGATTTGGATATGTGGTTTCATCCTAGCACGCAAGAGAATGTTAAACGTCTTTTAAGATTCGGAAACATATTGATTGCTCCCGGAAATGGTGAGCTTGCTAGTGGTTTAGTCGGTGAGGGACGGCTGGCTGAACCGGAAGAAATTCTACAACAGATTCAGCAGTTCTTTTACCGTCCGCTGCCTTTGGCAGGCAAGAAAGCGCTTGTGTCTGCAGGCCCAACCCACGAAGCTATCGACCCTGTTCGTTTTATAGGAAATCATTCCAGCGGGAAAATGGGGTATGCCATTGCGTCTGCTTTGCAATCGTTGGGAGCATCGGTAACGCTAGTTAGTGGTCCGACCCACTTACCGACACCCCAAAAGGTTAGCCGACACGATGTTACTTCAGCACAAGAGATGCTGGCCGCTTGCTCCATGTATTTTGATGTCTCGGACATTATCGTTATGAGCGCAGCTGTGGCCGATTACACTCCGCTCAAGGTAGCGTCCCAGAAAATCAAGAAAAAAGATGGAAATCTCGAAATAGCCCTGAAAAAGACAACAGATATTTTAACAACGTTGGGGAAGAAAAAAACAGCCAATCAAACCTTGGTGGGGTTTGCGTTGGAAACGGAAAATGAGCTTCAAAACGCTCAAGACAAGCTGAAACGAAAGAACCTAGATTATATTGTATTAAACTCTATGCAGGATGAAGGGGCCGGTTTTGCTGGAGATACCAACAAAATTACCGTTATCGATAGCAAAGGGCAAATCCAGCACTTCGAACTAAAAAGTAAACAAAAGGTAGCCGATGATATTGCTTCTATTATTGCCGCTCATCAAGGGGCTATAAATTCGTGATTCGCACCTCTTTGGGATAATAGTTATTTATTCTACTAGGCAATACCTTCACCCATCCTAAATTTACCTTTTTATACCGTACCAGACACCAACCCGCTTTTGCTCCTGTAAAATCTCCTGTATTCAAGCTCTCTTTTCGTAAAAATTGAAGTGCCGCATCCAATGTCACCTCCTGCGCGGGCAAATCTGTTTTTATATGTACACTACATGCCAGATCATGCGAAGGCAGCAACTCCCGACCCGTCCATTTTCCAATTGTTGTTCCCGCTTGTTTAATATACAGTACTTGCTGAAGCCATTTTAGATCTTCTTCATATTTTTTCGGGAAGATGTGGATATGGTCTCCATGCATAAAAGAGGTAAAATTACTACTCTGTGCTACCCACTCAGAAACCACGTGCGGAGGCACGCCATTTTTTTCAAATTTATTCTTTTTACGGCTAAAGGTAGGTTGGTCTTCTTTTTTTCGCAATACGGCAACAAAAAATCCTTCCCCCTTTACTTTATGAGGATAGAAGCGATAGCCAAAGGCTTGGTGACTTGTTGATCTCGTCTCTTCAATCCCCCAATTGGAATCTAGGGCAATCGGAACAGACTCAAACCCATACTCGGTCAATATCCAATCCAGTATGTCTTCATTCTCTTCTTTAGAATAGGAACAGGTAGAATATATCAAATAGCCGTCCCTAACTAACGTGCTTATTGATTCTCGAAGAATTCTTCTTTGCCGCTCGCTACATAATTTTACATTAGCCAAAGACCATTCATCTACCGTTTCCTGGGCTTTACGAAACATTCCCGAACCCGAGCATGGCGCATCAATTAATACCAAATCAAAATATCCGGGTAAACGGCTGAATGTTGAAGGATCGCTATTTGTTACGACGATGTTTGAGGTTCCCCAACGAACCATATTATCCACTAAAACATTAGTCCTTGACTTGATTACTTCATTGCATACGAGTAAACTTTCCCTCCCTAAATAGCTTGCTAGTAGGGTAGATTTGCCACCAGGCGCTGCACATAGATCTAAGGCTCTGATAGCGCTATCCTCTAAACCTACTTTCCTTAAAATATGGGCGACAAACATTGAGGAGGCCTCTTGTACATAATAGCATCCAGCGTGATATAAAGGATCCAAGGTAAATACAGGACGGTCGGGGAGATAGTACCCTTTATCACACCATGGTACAGGCTTCGTGTTACGAAAAGAAACGGTGTTTTGTTTTAGTGAATTTATCCGAATCGAGGTAACCTTATCACCCTGTTCGTGTACTTTATTGAAAGCTTCGGAGTCAAACCCTTCTTGCTCGTTCAATCGTTTAACAAGCGCATTGGGCAAAAAATTACTCATCGTGTTATCGTTTTATTATCTGTAAATTTACTACAATAAGCAAGAAATTACAAAATAGACAGAAATAGAATAAGTAAATTAAATAGCATGAAGAATTTTAAAAAGTATTATATCGTAGCTGCTCCTCCTGAGGATATTTATAAAGCGCTCACGACAGAAATCACCATCCGACTCTGGACAGGAGATGCAGTAGAGATAGAGCCTTGGGAAGGTGGAGAGTTTTCCATGTGGGATGGCGCTATCACAGGGAAATTTATACAACTTGATCCTCATAAAAAAATTGTCCAGCAATGGTACTTTGGAGAACAAGAAGAAGCTTCTATTGTGACTATCAAACTACACGAAGATAAAAGAGGTACTTCTTTGGAAGTACAACATATCAATATCCCGGAGGAAGCTTATGATGATATTGTAGAAGGTTGGAATGATACCTATATAGCTTCTCTTATAGAGTTTTATGAAGAATGAACAAAAAAGCCCCTTCAGAAATCTGAAGGGGCTCCGTATAAAAACCGGCACCGACCTACTCTCCCACCTTTTACGGCAGTACCATCGGCTCTGGCGGGCTTGACTGCTCTGTTCGGAATGGGAAGA
>NZ_PVBS01000003.1 GCF_002980575.1 Sphingobacterium gobiense | reverse complement strand
GCCAGGATCAAACTCTCCATTGTAAAAATGTAATTTGACCCCGGTCATCTTCTTATGACCGGATCGTCAGTAAATGTACTGTACGGCCCGGACCGAAAAAATTGTCTCTTATCTTACAACTTTCCCCTAGCAAGGGTACTCGCTGCGCTACATGATCATCTATCTTAAAGAACTTCTGCACCTCCGCTTCGCGCTTCGGCTATCGTAGACCGTACTTCAATAAAGCGCGGAATCTATCTCTTGTTTTTTCCCTTTCGGGATGGCAAAGGTAAGGAAGTTTAACGAAAACCAAAAATGTTTTTTCAAATTTTCCGCCTCCCGGATCACCGGGTTATTTGCCCTCCCTCGCGGAGTGGTGCAAAGGTAGAAATTTTATGCATTCCCTCCAAGCAACCCCATACTTTTTATACCATAGACAATACAATATACTGGAAATCTGAAAGATATTTTTTTAATAAAGCGCGAATTAAAACCATGACGAACTGATTAACTACTTTCTAAACACCCAATATTTCTGCATCAAAAAGTTAAAACCAAGCGAAACAAGAATTTCTACAATAATTTTCGAATAGTACGGGTTTAACAAGAGATGATCGACTAAAAAGAATATGCCCATTGATTTTAAAGATATACTACCTATAACGACCATGACGAATTTCCCTAACTGCTTACCTACAGGTGCCCCCGTACTACCAAACGTCCAACATCTATTAATCGTAAAATTAACAACGGCCCCTAACGAGCCGCTGATTATATTTGATATATAAGCCGTGAAACCTAAGACTTGTATACAAATGGTATAAACGGAGAAGTCAAATAGTCCACCTAAAAAAGCAGACACTTGTGCCTTTCCGAAAGAAAGAAGAAAATCACGTATTACTACTTTGTGCTTCTTTTTCATTTGCCGCAATCTCCTTATTTTTCTTCTCCTCCCAGTCTCGCTCATCACCCATATCTAATAGCTTCTTGGTATCTACGCAATTGATAACGAACAAAGCAATACAGATAATAATTACCAGATAATTGATGCTCCCAGCAAAAAGGACTTCACATAACAGTACTGCACATATAATGACTCGAATCTCTGTCGGCCCCAATAGTCCTGCATCAATAGTGTATTTATCCGTTATTCGATAGCGTAATTGTGAAATAATCATCGCCCAACCGTACAATGCGACTAATGCAAAACCCGAATATTTAAAATCTCCCGTCGCATAGAACACATACCCCAACCCTATCATCACCGTACTGATCCAATCCATGACAATGTCCAATGCGAAGCCATACCACTTACGTGACTTGTTGCGATAATAAGCAATACGTCCGTCTAGTGAATCTCCGAACCATTGAACAAAAAAGCCTATAATTCCTAACAGCAACCATGGACGCGCGACATACTCTGCCAAGAGAAAGCTTCCCAGTATCATCAGTGACCCAAATAGCCCAATAGCCGTAAGACCATCAGACGAAATCCAATTAGGGATACGTGGCACTAGATAAGAAATCAGTTTTTGTTCCGAAGAGCTTAAAACATTTGTCCTCTTTCGGTCTTGGAAAAGCTTTTTATTTATTTTTTGACTCATATTACAGTCTTTAAAACCAATTATTTTTTTTGTACCAAAGTAGGCTGTCCACTAACCCATTATCCAGATCATATTGTGGCTGGTACCCAAGCCTCTGCTTTGCATGTGTGATATCACAACCCCAATTCTCCGCAGTTAACTCCCTTAAACGTTCGGGATAAATTACAGGAGTCTGGGATGATTTGCGATACAACCATTGCGAAATCTGCGCCACCGTTTTGACTATAGCATACGGCACATGAATGCGAATAAGCTTTTTACGGAATGTCTTTTTAAAAATCTCCGCCATTTCATAACGGGAATAAATACGTCCATCTGAAATATTAAAAATAGTTAATCCTTCTTGCGGAGAAATGCACGCACGTAATAAAACATCGGCTAAATCTTTTACATATACAAAGGAAAGCTTTTGGGGTGCTCTTCCCACATACGCATCCAATCCCTTGTTCATCGTATCAAACAAAATAAAAAGATCTTTTTCACGCGGGCCATATACCGCTGTAGGTCGGATAATAGAAACAGGCTTTTCAATAAATTTCGTACGGATCATCTTTTCCGCGTCCCGCTTACTTCGCCCATACATAGTCACGGGATCATATGGCGTATCCTCTGTTATTGGCTCATCGAGGTAACCTACCGGCCCAATAGCCGCTAAGCTGCTCACAAAGACAAAACGAATAGGTGGTTGTGGAGCTCGAAAAGCCGCTTCCAACAGTCGCTCGGTTACCCCCACATTCATAGCAATCATTTCTGCTTCCGATTTTGCTTTTGTCATCGCTGCGGCGTGTATAATATATGCATACGCTTCTAAAGAGAAAAGTGCTGCTAATGAACTTATTTGATTAAAGTCGGGGTAAAGGAATTTTTCAACGAATGGTTCGATATCGGCAATTTGACTAGATCGACGCACAGCGGCGTGCACTTCGTAACCGGCTTCGAATGCTGCAGAAACTAAATGAAAGCCAACAAATCCGCTAGCTCCAGTTATTAATATTTTCCTCTTCATATCGCTTTCTCGTACAGACGATAGCGCTTATAGAACTCGGCGTTAATCTGTTCAATGGCATGGTTCATCATATAATTATCGTCCAACATCCAGGAACATTCTGCGCCTTCAATTCCCGCGGGAACTGCATTTTTTATAATGCGGCCGTATAGGCACGCTTCTATACCCAATTTTCGATACTCCTCTAGCACCCCGAGCATCAAGACCCGAATCATGTTGACTTTTTTCAAGCCAAAAAGCAATTTGAATATACCAAAAGGCAATAACCTACCTTTCTTTATATGAATCAAAATTTCGTTAATATTCGGAATCCCTAGAGCAAAACCGACAATTTCCCCTTCTTTCTCCGCTACGATACAATATTTTGGATCCACGATCATCTTCAATTCTTTAGCTGTATAATCGAACTCGTCATCCGTCATCGGAACGAAACCCAGATTTTTGTCCCAAGCTTTATTATACACCGTCTTTATTTTCTTCGCTTCGTTCGCAAAATCTTTTAAATTTATCTGCCGCAAAATAATGCCCGATCGCTTCAACCGGCCCTCTAATTTTTCCAACAGAAGTACCGAACGCTGATTGGCTGTTTTCGTCTTAACGAGATAAGCACGCAAATCTACTTTTTTACTGTAGCCGGCATGTTCAATCAGTTCTAAATAGTAAGGAGGATTATAAGGCATCATGACCATGGGCGGTCTATCAAAACCCTCCACCAAAAGTCCACAAGTATCATTCGTAGTAAGGTTAACAGGCCCTATGATACGAGTTCCTCCTTTAGACTTCACCCATTCGGCAGCCGTGTCGAGCAACTTCTTCGCTACCGCCAGGTCATTAATAGATTCAAAGAAACCAAATTGCCCTTCAGATACGTTGTTAAAAGCATTATGGTTAGCATTCCATATCGCTAAAACCCGCCCTGCAATATGTCCATCTTTATAGGCAAGAAAAGGTTGCGCTGACGAGTGCTTATAAAAAGGGTGCTTATGAGGAGAGAGTAAGTCCTGTTGCCCTAAAAATAATTCGGGGACATAATTTTGATCTTTTGCATACAAATCATGTGGCAAATCAATAAATTGAGCGATTTGCTTCTTTGTTTGAACAGGAATTATCTCTATCATTTCCCTAATTTATGAAAGACTCTACTTCCAATGTCTTGAATACTTTAGACATCTTGTCTACAGCTTCTTCTATTTGTTCAAAAGTATGTGTTGCCATCAGTGAAAAGCGTATGAGCGATTCCTCGGCAGGTACTGCCGGAGCAACAACGGGATTGACGAAAACACCATTATCCTGAAGCATTTTCGTAACATAGTATGTTTTATCGTTGTTACGGACAAAAATTGGCAAGATTGGACTTTCGGTAAAACCTAAGTCGAAGCCCTGCTCAAGCAAAAGTCTTTTTGCGTAATTCGTATTTGCCCACAGCTTTTCTATATGTTCCGGCTCAGTCTGAATTATCTCTAATGCTTTTAGCGTTGAAGCAACTGAAGCAGGTGTCATACTAGCACTGAACATCAACGAACGAGCTCGATGTTTTAGATATTCAATGGTATCCGCATCTGCTGCCACGAAACCACCCAAGGAAGCTAGCGATTTGCTAAATGTTCCCATAATTAAATCGACTTTGTCCGTCAACCCGAAATGAGAAGCTGTACCGGCTCCTTTTTCACCTATCACACCTAAACTATGGGCATCGTCACATAAAATAGCGGCATCGTACTCGTCGGCTACGGCAACCAGTTCTGGAAGCTTTACAATATCACCTTCCATACTAAAAATACCATCTGTCGCAATGAGCTTAAAGCTATCTTCCGGAAGCCGAGCTATTTTGGAGCGCAAATCATCCATATCGTTATGCGCATATTTGACGACTTTAGAAAAAGACAATCTACTACCATCAATAATAGAAGCATGATTTCTTTCGTCTAGTAAGATATAATCATTACGCCCCGTTAAGCACGATAACGGTCCCAAATTAGATTGAAAACCCGTACTGAATAATATCGCTGCTTCTTTACCTACGTAGCTTGCCAGCTTTTCTTCTAATTCCACGTGGATATCCAGCGTTCCATTAAGAAAACGAGATCCCGCACAGCCTGTACCGTACTTTTCCAGTGCGTCCTGCGCGGCCTTTATAATTCTCTTATCTGTTGTCAAACCTAAATAAGAGTTTGATCCGAACATCAGCACACGTTTGCCATCGATCAAAACTTCCGTATCCTGTTTTGATTGAATAGGTCTAAAATAAGCGTAAAGATTATTAGACTTAATTGGCTCTAGTTCACTTTTCAGGAACTTAGACGTTCTTCCACTTAACTTTCCCGTACTCATGCTGTAGGTGTTTGTATTTTATGTGACATAATTTCTATAACGCAAGTTAATTTAACTTTTGACCTTTTTCAATCAATCGTCAAAAATAAATTAAAAAAAACAAAAATATACAATTCCCTTCCCATCAAGCCATTAACATATTATGTTATTATTTGACAACTCTATAGGACTCCTCTTGTATATTTTCAGTCCAAAAAAATCGGAGCAAACATACAAAATTCTCGCGAACGAATAATATTTAAAAACCATATAAATATCATAAAATTAAATTATTGTTAAGATATTACCAACAGTTTATCACGAAAAGTTCAATAAACTTATAAAATCGCTATTTTTGCGTTTAAATCAATTTGAAATGGCAATATCAGCAAATATAAATATTAAGAATAAACGTGCATCCTTTGAATATCACCTGTTAGATAAGTATATAGCAGGCATCGGTTTGCTAGGTACCGAAATCAAATCTATCCGACAAGGAAAAGCAAATATTAACGACAGCTTTTGTACATTTTTTGAAGATGGCTTATACATTCGGAATATGCATATTGCCGAATATTCATTTGGATCTTTCTACAACCACGAAGCAAAAAGGGATCGCCAACTTTTGTTGACCAAAAAGGAGCTGAAAAAATTAAAAGAAAAGGGGGAAGAAAAGGGCTTTACTATCGTCCCCCTGCGTATTTTCATCAACGAAAGAGGCTATGCCAAAGTAGAAATAGCCTTAGCGCAAGGTAAAAAAGATTTCGATAAACGAGACACTATCAAAGAACGGGAAAGCAAAAGGGAACTCGACCGTGTGATGAAAAGGTAGTAGTTCCTTTTTATACGCCGGCGTATTGCCTATGTGTCGTTACCGGAAGCTCCAATTGCTTTCTGGCGTATGCCGGTCGCTCCCGTATGACGCTTCGAACTGGCTAGCCTATTGTTCGTAGACCTTACTCCAAATCCAATCCCTGCACAACCGGAATAGGCTGTTTGTTATCATCCAAAGCCACGAAGGTAAACATCCCCTGAATAGCCAATTCACGGCCATCTTCATACATCTTTTCCAAGAAGACCTCTACTTTCACTTTTACACTTGTGTTGCCCACGCTATACACGCGTGCGATAGCTTCAATGATACTTCCGTTCGGAATCGCCTTCTCGAAGTCAATACGATCAGTGGAAACCGTTACCAAACGTTTACGACAAAACCGAGTCGCTGCCATAAACGATACTTCATCCATAATGGCCATTGCCTTCCCACCAAATAAGGTGTCGTGATGATTGGTCAAAAACGGAAATACGGTCGTACATACGCGTGTTTCTGACGTTTTAATTCTCTCTTCTACTGTCATTTTATAATGGTGAGTAATATCAAATCGACTCTACATCAATCCCAATACCTTTCAATAATAGTGATGCATTGAAAATTGTACAACGGCCGTTTTTCAATTTATAATCAAAAAGCATTTCTCCCTCCTCTACGCGAATATCGAAATGGTAGTTTTGTACCCTGCCTATATTTTCCTCTTCGAGTGATGCCAATTGCAAGTCATGGGTCGCTACCATTCCCTTACCTTCCATAGCGATTAATTTACGGATGATCGCTCGGGATCCCAAGTATTTATCTACCGAATTGGTTCCACGTAACATCTCATCAATAAGAAAAAAACTATCTTTATCCTGTTTCACAGTGTCTAATATAAACTTCATCCTATCCAATTCTGCTTTAAACGTAGATGTACTCTCATTTAAAGAGTCTCTGATCCGCATATAGGAAATAAGATTATAAATAGGCAATTTAAATACGGTAGCACACGTTACTGCTCCTGCATACGCCAATACCGCGTTGATACCAATCGTTCGAAGAAATGTACTCTTGCCCGCCATATTTGAGCCGGTAATCAAGGCAATACGATGCTGTTCGTTACTATAATCATTCGCTACAGATTGTACTGCCGGAATTAACGGATGTGCAATTTCCACTGCTACAATTTTGTCGTTCGTCGTATTGCTCAATAATTCGGGAGTCGTCCAAGAGGGATGATTACGCTTTAAAATGGCCAATGAATTTAACGCTTCAAATTCCGCGATAATATCGAAGGCTTCCAAAATATCCGCCTCATACTTCGATTTCCATTCTACAATTTTCATCACGTATTTAAAATCCCATAGCAAAATAATATTGAGGATAGCTCCCATGAGCATATTATTTCGCGCATCTAGATTGTTGATTAGTTTGGACAATTCCCGAAAGGCTCCAGACAACGGCTTCCCGTCAACACTTAACTGTTGTTGCAAGCGTTGGTTTTCCGTTGCCACAAACGTCCTTTCTTCCACCAAGGCAAGGCCTTCCGCATAAGCTGCTAAAATTTGCCCCACTTTATCTATCCTACTGGAAAACAAGCCTACCTTTCCTGCTAGTCCTAATGTCCAGAACAAATGGATTAATCCCAGCAAAAGCAAAACCGTCCATATCGGCATCACAAATAGTGAAAACAATACGCCCACCAACAATATAAAGGGAGCGATAGGCACATATAGGCGCATAAATCTCCCCCCAAATGTCAAGCTTGACCCCTCAAAATAACGCAATAAAAAAGATTTCACTTCTATTTTCTGGCCAATATTAAATAGTAACCTTGATTGAAATTTCTGACTCCAGTCCAAATCTTCTGTAATTTCCGCTATTGCTTTCTGTCTTTCTTCAATTTCGACTTTAGTTGTAGCACATTGCAACCAACCCGCTAACTTATTTATACCCAAGGACGTAGCACATCGATTCACTAATGAAAACAAAGAAAATTGACCAAAAACATCTAAATCTGCCGTATATTGATGGCCGCCGTCTTCAAATTCTGCCCCATCATTGTAAATCGTGCGACGCGTATTCCTCAGCGTTATTTCATTTTCATTGACCCGTAGAAAAGCCTCTGCATCAGCGTGTACTTTCTCCAGCTTACTCTGCCGCCTTACTAAAAACGCAAATAGGAATACAATGGTCAAAACAGCCAAAAATAACAGCAACAGATTCTCCTTCTGAACCAAATAAAATAGTAATGCACCACCGCTAATAATCACAAATAAACGGGCGAAACTATTTTGATTAATGGCTTTATTTAGACGCAGAATTTCTTCTTTCGTCCTTTGAATACGGTCTTGATATTTGTTATAGATCATCTTTATTAATAATTCTTAGCGTACTACCACGCTTGGTCTCCTACTAATGGAACAAAGCGGAAGGTGTCCAGCTCTATACGTTCAAAATCATTCTCTCCAACACGTAAGATAGTCACCATTTTTTGAGATTTCTCATCCCCTACCGGGATAACCAAGAGCCCTCCGTATTTCAATTGTTTCAGCATGACTTCGGGTACAAATGGAGCTCCGGCAGTGACAATGATTTTATCATACGGTGCATGTTCAGGAATACCTCGCGAACCATCCCCTAGGAAAAAATGTGGCTTATATCCCATATAAGGCAACACTTGAATGGTTCGACGATACAGACTTTCCTGACGCTCAATCGTATACACTTCCGCTCCCAATTCCATTAAAACACAGGTCTGATAACCTGATCCTGTTCCGATCTCTAGTATTTTATCTCCTTTTTTGACGTGGAGCAATTCCGATTGGTAAGCAACGGTATAAGGTTGCGAGATAGTTTGTCCATCACCAATAGGAAATGCGATATCTCGATAGGCTTGGTTCCAGAATGTCTCGTCAAAGAAAAAATGACGAGGCACTTTTCCAATAGCGTTTAATACACGCTTATCCTCAATTCCTCGTTTTTCCAGATGCTTTACGAGTTGCTTTCTTGCGCCTCTTTCCCGATAATTATCTACAAACTTATACGCCATTATATCCCAAAAATACCATTGTTAATAGACATTTCATCTATTTATTTTTCTTTTTTATGGCTGATGAGAGCTCGAGTAAATAACCATTCTCACGTGTGTTAATGCTTATTTACATTTCGGTTTCGTGTATTAAAGTGCAAAATATTTACGTTCAATACGATAAAAAAATATAGTTTTTTTATATTCGTAGAATAACCGTTTCTAAATAAATTGGAAATTAAGACAAAAACATAATTAAATAAAGATGAGAAAATCTAGTCTGTTACTATTTGCAGTCTTCATACAGTTAGTGGCTATCGCGCAAGTGTCGCCGAAACAAGATCATGTCATTAAAATCCTAGCGATAGGCAATAGTTTTTCAGAAGATGGTATTGAAAACTACTTATATGATTTAGCATTAAGCACAGGTAAAAAGATGATTATTGGTAATCTCTATATCGGCGGAGCACCGCTGTCCTTGCATGTAAAGAACGCCAATGACAACGCGGAGAATTATCAATACCGCAAAATAGGACTCGACGGAATAAAAGTAACAACAAAGAACGTTAGCATCTCACAAGCACTAGAAAATGAAAGCTGGGATTATATAAGCTTTCAACAGGTCAGTTCACTTTCCGGTAAGTACGATGTGATCATGGAAAACTTACCTGTGCTCGTCAGCTATGTACGCAAAAAGGTAAGTCCCGAAACACAATTTGTTTATCACCAAACATGGGCTTACCAACATGATTCGGACCATAAAGGTTTCGCAAACTACGAACGTGACCAGCTGACCATGTACAATGCGATTGCTAACGTCTCCAAAAAATTATCCAAACTGGGCGATTTTAAATACATTATTCCCGCTGGCACGGCGATTCAGAATGCACGAACCAGCTCCATCGGTGATACGTTTACCCGTGATGGTTATCATTTACAATTAGATTACGGTCGCTTTACAGCTGCATGTACGTGGTATGAAAAAATTTTCGGCGACGATGTGCGTAAGAACTCTTATAAACCAGAGAAAGTAACGGAACTGCAAGCAAAAATAGCTAAGGAAGCAGCCTATAAAGCGGTTAGGAAACCGTATAAGGTTTCTAAAGTTAGATTGTAAAGGTTTTAGGTTGATCCGTTTCACATCAAAAACGGATCAACCTATTTTTACGTATTTACTTCAATACCGTAACCAAAACATCATCTAGAAATATACGGTTTACATTTCTCGCTCCCGACCAGCCACTCTCGCTGCGTAGATCATAATCACCACCCAAAAACCATATTTGTGTTTCGGCGGTTGCTCCTTCAATCGTAAAAGAACGCGCGGTTCTTTCCTCTGTCCAGATAATCGTACAATTCGGGTCAACGTCATAATCCGGCCAGTTATTAATATCAAACTCATCAACGCTGACAACACCAGGTCCCGCCACACCAACCTTAAGAAGTGTAACATCTTCAGCTCCTCCAGCAGTTTTATAAGGCACAGCCTTGAAAGTCACCTTCACATTTTGTGTTCCCTGTATAGCCGACAATTTAGGGCTAAGGATATCGCCTCCATAATTTGTCCTTCCCAATTTCAAAAACCCTTGACGCGCATAAGTCGAAGGAACACCCGTGGGATCCAGTTGATGATATCCCCACCCCCTTGCTAACTCATCAGAAGTCCAACGATCCAATCTAGTTTCGTCGGTGTTGGTATAGAAGATCGCACTACCGTATTGCAACCAATTAAAATCTTCCTCCAGGATAACCTGCACGGCCATGCCTTCTTGCAAGACACGTAAAGGGTTCGGCTGCAATACCTCATCAAGATAAAAGTTTAAGTCGACCGAGCGCTCGTCATCCCTGTTCGCTGCTATGCTTAACTCTACCGGCGTATCGCCTGTCCCCATCATCGGTTCGACACTGATCCAATCCGCTTCTTCTGACAATTCAATTCGCCATGTCCCCGTAGCACGTACCGTATAACGACCGGAGATACCTTCTTCCGAAATTAAGACCTCTTTGTCAGGGAGTCCATCGACCCGCATATATTGTTCCTCGTTGCCAACACCATTTTCACTTGCTGCCTGCACAATTTCCAGTATATGCTCCTGACGGCGTCCATTCATCAAGAACATAAGTACTTCTCGGCGGTCTTCGAGGGTTGAATTTCTGTCCACTGTGATCAAGATACTTCCATCTCCATTTCCGAACATGGGCTCAATTTTCAACCAATTCTCATTGTATAACGGCTCCACCTGCCAATACCCATCAGCGCGTAGGGAATAAGTTTCGGTTGCTCCTTGCGGCAAAGGTTCATAAAGGTCTACGTTATCTTGTAATTCAAAATAGCCTTCGTCATCGTTATCCTTCTTACAAGCGACAAAGAGCGTAACAAACGTAAGAAAAAAGGTAGTCCAATGTAATTTCATTTAATGCTCCTTTAGTAGTTTACTTCCATTCTTAATTCTTCCTTCATCACTCGTGTTGTACCGTTTACCGTATATTCATACGAGAGCAAAAAGGAATTGTAGGTTCGACCGAACACAGTTTCCCTGTGGAAGGTATTTGGAAAACTGGGGTCATTGTTCAGTTGATTCACCTCGATATCCCTATAAGGTTCTATCGACACCGTATTATCCTCATTAACCACGAGTACAATGGCCGTTTTGTTAATATTGGATATCGTCGATTCGAAGGGTTCTGTTCCCGCAATTACCCGCACACTGTTTTTTGTAAGCGGAAATAGCGCTTTATTCCCTGCCGTGACGACTCCATCGACCATGCCGCTCATACTGTACAAGGCATCATCAGCCTGAGAGGCGTATTCGTTGGCGATGAGCACTTGATAGAGTATGGTGTTTTTATTCGCATTAATCTCTACATCAGCGATATCCGTCGCCTTCAAGGCTATAAAATAAGTAGAATCTGGCGACAAACCTTCTGGTCGTAACCGAACCAAAGTCCGACCGGTTCGCTCTCCAGCATTGATCTGGATCTGGTAGTCCTTAATTTCATATTTATCGACTGGCAGGAGCTTCGCGTATAAACTTTCGTCCTCATCATAGAGGGATCTATTGTAAATCTCCAGCGGTGTGGGATCTTCTTCCAAGCCGATGACAATATCTTGTGTCGTGGCATCTGTCCCCCCTACGGACGCCGCGATATACCCGATTACTTCGTCGCCCGTCAACGGAACAACCTCCTCAAAGGTATTGTGATAGTCGCTACTGATCAAGGAAACGACATTTTTATACATTTCTCGTTCAAACAATTCATTGTCCTTACAGGACATACACATCAAGACGATGACTAGAGCTGCTATTTGGTATTTCTTCATTTCGTTCTTCTTTATAGTTTGGCCTAATTGTATCCTGGGTTTTGATCAACTGAAGGTAGCCTTCTCATTTCGGCACGTGGAATGGGTACCCAAACCGAACGTTTGTTGACGATTCGTGTCAAAAAGGAAGAGGTACCCGGGATAACACGTCGATAATAGGTTTCTCTGGTCGCGCCGTCCGGATTCATCCCACGGATAGGCTCGCGCTCGGTTTCTTCATATATCCCCCACCGGCGCACGTCGTAGTAGCGCCTGTTTTCCCATAAAAACTCGACCATACGTTCCCGCTCGATTTGTGCTTGAACTTGCGATGATGAGGCCAACTGCGTATCCGTAAGTCCGGGTAGCCCGGCACGGTAGCGTACTAAGTTAAAAGCATTTTTGATCTCGTCTACGTTCCTAGAAATGGTATGCTGTTGATCGCCTAGCTGTACTGTATGGCTGCCTGTCAGATTGTTTAGCGCCTCTGCATAGGAAAGTAAAATCTCCGCATAACGGATAATAGCATAGGCTTTCTCCATGTGCCGCGCCCCCGTTCCGTTAAATGCATCCATTGGGTGGTTAAACTTTTTAATGACATAACCGGTAATCGGGTAATTCGGTGATGTCGCCGTCACCCCTCCACGGCCATCCACATCCTGATAGTAATATTTAGCGGTGTGGTTGTTCAAGGTACTACTGGACAATGCTTGCCAAATCGCTTCGTTGAAACCGATAGAAGCATAGAAGCGCATCTCCCGATTCGCGTACATATTGTACACGCCAGCATTCATCGGGTAGCCCGAAAAATTTCGTGGCTCCGTCGTAAAGCCAGTTTCAGAATAGTAGCCATCCCGTGTTGCTTCTTCCTTCGTCCTGCCATCATCCATTAGATAAGCATCCACCACTTTCTGTGTTACACAAAAGCGCCCCCAACCACCTAGTGATGGCGGAAACGACCCTTTACTAATATATTCATTGATATAGGCTGTACTTCTACCCCAAATAATCTCTGGATTGATACGTGCCACAGCTTCTCCAGTAAAGATATCCGAATAGGAATGAAAAGCATCAATACCGCCGGCTCCGTTCGGATAGATATTATAGAAATTCGGATCCGAGGTTACACCCGCAGGAAGTGGCGCCGTCGCGTCATCGGCTTGTACAGTATATAGTCTGTATTGCCCCATATTCATTACCCGTTTAGCCGCCGCCGCCGCAACTGCCCAACGACTTTCATCGTACTGCTGCGATACATAGTGCACACCATCCGTCTTCCGAGTCCAGTTACCGTAATACGAAGCGGCAACAGGTCCTCCATTGAATAGCGGGCTAGCATGTATCAAGCGTAAACGTGCTATCAGTGCAAACGCAGCTCCTTTTGTAGGGCGCCCAAAGTTCAACATATTTCCTTCCTTGGGAAGCAGGTGCGCCGCCTTTTCGAGTTCCTCGCACGTATAATCCATTGTCTCGTCATAAGTTGCTCGGGGGCGGTCATAGTATTCGAGCGGTTCGTTCGTATTAACGACCTCATCACCAAGCAGAATCGCGGGCCCGTAATCCACTAATATATTATAGTAAGCGTAAGCGCGAATAAAGCGCGTATAGCCTTCAAGGCGGAGTCTATCCATATTGGTTAGATCCTTTGGTGTGTCCAAATTTTGCAGAATCGCATTACATTTTCGAATAATCTTGTAATATCTTCCCCATTGGTTAAGGTTATAATTTTCGCCACTCGCTCCCGCTCCGTAAAAATCTGGAGTGATATTTCCCGTTACGTAATCCATCCCATAATACACGTTATTGGATCCGCCACCGGTAAGTCCGTTAAAGCCTTCGTCTGTCGCCATTGGTCCGGGCGTATAGCCAAACCGAACCGTATTAGATTCGTCGGGGAACATCGCCGCCGCCCCCCACATGTAAGCTTCCATATAACGTGCATTGGTAAAAACCGAGTCAATATTATACTCATCATCGAAGTAATTATCGATATTTAAATAATCCTTACAGGAGCTCGCTAATACCACTACCTGAATAACCAAAGCTGCTTTTATTATTCTTTTTATGATCGAAGTTCTCATCTTTTGTCTTTCTTTTTCTATACTAAAAATTGATATAGGCTTGTAGGGAATAGGTAGACGGAATTGGATATTTACGCCCGTTCCAGGCTGCCTGTTCCGGATCAAAAATCTTCACATTGTCCCATATATAAAGGTTATTTCCCACAAACTGTAAATCCATGGACGAAACTCCTACCCGTTTCAGAAAATTGGGGCTAACACGGTAGTTCAAGGTAACTTCCTGTAAACGCAGATAACGCGCGTCGCCTTCCCAAAAAGTCGACAACTGACTGTTGTTAGCGTTGTTTCCATATTGCAGACGTGGGAAACGGGCATCAGGATTTTCGGCTAAAGCCAGATCGATACCATGCTCCAAAGCATACTCTCTAGGTATCCAGCGATTGCTCGGATCGGCAGCCAAAGCCAACACATTACCCGTATTACCCTGAAAGAAAGGAAAATACCCCATCCCGTTTGTAACATTTCGATATTCACCTTCCCATTTGTCCCAAGATGCTGGCGCTTTTTCTCTCAATGACTGCCCTACGTAAAAGAAGGACGTTTTACCGGTTGCTTTAAATAATACGCCTAAAGTCAGGTTTTTGTACCGGAACTCTCCCCCAAAACCATACATCGTCAGCGGGTAGTTACTATGTGTTAGTGGCACTCTGTCTAATTCATCAATGACGCCGTCTCCGTTTACGTCCTTGTATTTAATATCTCCCGGAAGCACTTCTCCCCAAGATTGCTGCGGGCTGTACTTAATATCATCTTCGTCTTTAAATAGTCCGATAGCCTGATAACCGCGAAGAGAATTGTGCGGAAAACCATTCCGTTCCAAATAAGGATACTCCAAATAGGCTTCCTCCCAATTCTGTACCATATTCTTCGAGTAGGTAAAATTACCCCGTAACGTAAAACCGAAATCCGGCGAAAGATCGGCCGAATAACTGATACTCCCATCAGCACCCGAGCTTTTCATACGGCCTACATTCGCAAAAGGGTTGGATATAACGCCAACATATTCCGGAACCTGAACTCGCTGTTGGAAAATTCCGTTACGCTGATCCTCAAAAAGGTCCACTACAAACTCCAATTTATTATTCAGGAATTTTCCTTCGATTCCTATGTTCGATTTGATTGCTCTTTCCCACGCTAGATTATCCGCTCCGATGCGAGTTTCAGTAATCGTTTCAACACCGTCTATTCCCCAGACATTTTCGGTGTCTTGATCAACCTTCGTCAAATAAGGAAAACGGATGTCCGTAATCCGATCATTACCCACCGAACCGTAGGATCCTCTAATTTTAAAATAGTTCAACCAAGGCATATTTTCTTGCACGTATTTATATCCAGTAGGCACCCACCCCAATGCAATCGAGGGGAAAAAACCATATTGTCTCCCTGGCTGGAAGTTCTCTGAACCCGTGTATCCGAAGTTCACATCCAGTAAGTATGTATCCCTATATCCGTAGGTAAAGCGACTGGATACTCCTTGATAGCGTAACGGAATAGCCTCTAGACTACTTTTTGCGTCCTTCGTGTCCTTAGCGTCACTGATATAATAATACACCAAAGCCGATGCTCGGTGATCCTCATTGAATACTCTGTCGTAGTTCAGCACGGATTCCAGGTGATATTTACGATACTGACGCGACATTGGATCGGCATATCTTGCAGCTTGTTCCTGCACGGTTTCCTGCATAATAAGCGCTCCATTGTAATCCCTTCCCTGGGCCATAAAAAGAGCAGGTTGTATGTATCTCCGTTCCTTAAAGTAACTATGTATATCATAAGCACCTTGTGCACGGAATTTCAGTCCATCGAGCACAAAGGAGAGATCCTGATTTAAAGCAAGCGTAGCTTTCCCTTTATAGGCCTGTTCGGAAGCTTGTCCCGTGCGATTGATCATGACATAAGGTGATGACCGGTCTTCTCCCCCCAGTCCCGGCAACAGTCCATTTGAATACTGTGTAGGAATTGCTAAGGGTGTGAGTCTAGATTGTGCTCCCCATATGTAATCCGTATTAGCTATACCAGGTTGGTTCAGTACAGAAAGGAAACCGTCGGATCCGAGAAATACTTCCGTAGTAGGGGTCAAGTTCATATTTAAGTTAATCCGATAATTATACGTATTGAACCCAACATTCGAACTATATACACTATTCTTATCCACTTTATAGGCGGCAGTTTCACTTCTCCCTCCTAAACTCAAGAAATAACGTGCTACTTCTGATCCGCCCCGACCACTGACATAATAGCTCTGCTTCCAAAAATGATTGTTCAAAATTTCGTCTTGCCAACTCACATCTGGATACATATCCAAATCCAGTCCGTCACGAATAATCCCCATCTCCGTCTGGTTATATAGGGGTACATCTCCACGAATCACACTTGCTTCATTAGCTAATTGTGCATAATCATAGGCTCGCAAATATTCCGGCATGCGGGTAAGACTTGATAAAGTGGTGTTTGCACGTGCGGTAATCTGTATACGGTCAACCAAGCCTCGCTTGGTCGTTACCATCACGACACCATTGGCACCACGCACGCCGTATACAGCGGTAGCCGCAGCATCCTTTAAAATGGAAAAGCTTTCGATATCCGCAGGGTCGATCGTATTCAAGTCACCTTCCAGACCATCGATCAGTACTAAGGCGCTGGCATTTGCCCCGAAGGTACCGATTCCCCGAATCCAGAAGTCAGCAATATTTGCTCCGGGTTCACCACTTGTTTGTAAGGAAATGACTCCGGGTGCCCTTCCTCCCAAGAGGTTGGTCAAAGAAGGTGCTGGAGACTGTAGATCTTTCACGTCTACTGTCGTAATCGCACCGACCGAACTAATTTTCCGTTGTACGTTCTGCAAACCGACAACCATCACCTCTTCAATGTCCTCAGTAGTTTCCACAAGTGTAATCGTCAAACCAAGATTTATATCAACCACTAGATGTTCAAAGGTCTCATAACCTACATAAGTAAATACCAGCTTGTCTCCATATCTGGCTTCCAAACTGTAGCGGCCGTTATTGTCTGTTGACGCACCGCCCGCCGGACGGTCTTTGATATATATCGATACGTTTGATAAAGGCTGACCAGCCTCGTTGACCACGGTACCGGCAATGGTTAACTCTTTGGTTTGCTGCGCATATGCTTCCCTTAGCCAAAGACATATGGAAAGCAGGCACAAGATCTGTATAACTCTTATTTTCATTATTTTACGATAGCAGTTTTATTATTCGATAACTAGTTTACGGATTCTCGCGTTACTCCAGTCCGCGATATAGATATCCCCTTGTTCATTGACAGCGACACCCCAAGGCTGATTAAAAAGGGACTCTATCGGTCCACCGTCTTTATAGCCTGCCGTACCCGGCTGTCCTGCGACAGTTGTCACGATATTATCCGCCGATACCATACGGATACAATGATTGCCATAATCGGCTACAAACATATTTCCATCGTTATCGAACTTGATGTCTTTCGGGTAATTGAACAAAGCCTCTTCCAATGGACCATCACGAAAGGCACTACCGCCAGGTGCATTCAGGCGCTTAAATCCCTCGTCGATATACTCTGGACGAAGATCTAGTACAGAAATTCCTTGTCGGTAGTCCGTCGGGCTCGCGTTCGAATGCAGAGTCATATACAATAACCAGGGTTTCGTGGGGTTAATCGCTTGCCCGTACTGTGACCCCGTAGGCCCCTGGTGAACAATAGTCGCTTCTAAAGTCTCGGGATTGATTCTTGCCACTTTTCCGTCGCGAAAGCGCGTATAAAGATTCCCATCCCATGGTGAAAAAGTTATAAAGTTATTGTAACGGTCAGCATCAACAATAGAGTTCAGTTCAGTCCTAGAGAACTTCATGTTTTTCTGACGTGGGTACCAAGCCTCTCGTGGGTCAAAAGTAAACATCACTTCCTTTACCGACTCGTGAGCAGCGGTCAACATACCGGTAGCCCTATCCACTGTCAGTCCATTAGCATACAATACCCGTTCGGAAGTAGTTTTCGCCTCAATAAGTGGAGTCACTATATTTTGCTGCTCATTGATACGAGCCACACCCCAGCTTCCCCCATCCCGCCACGACATAAATATATTGCCTTCGGCATCCAACTCTAAGTATTTACCATACACCTGCGCCGCCGATAGTGGACCGGGCAAAAACGCTTGTTCTCCGTTTCCTGTGACCGTAGTTACCTGTGCTTGGGTATGGTAAACAAAAGAATTTTCGTAGATCACTGAATCTTCACCAATCACTACTGATATGCGCGGATCTTTCCCCGGAAGACGTGGTACAATAGCGTAGATACGTTCGCCGCTCGAAGAAATCACCGATGCCTTTGCGTTATTGAAATACACTTTGATAGCCTTCGAATCCGTTCCGAAATTCTCTCCATCCAGAAGAATTTTATCCCGGGCTCCGCCTTCTAAAGGATAAAAGGATGTCAGCACAATCGGTTTTGAGGGATCGTGCATTTTTTGCACGGTATGCTCATTATTGTCTTTACACGAAATGAAAAACAAAATCAGCGTAGTCGATAAATAAAACAAAAGAACGTTGGATCGACAGGAAGAGAATGTATGCTTCATAATATTTATTGAATTGTTAGTGTGTATAGACACTATCGTTTGTATGAGCGCAAAACTAGTCTTACATTATTAACTACATATTAACCATTTATAAAGAATAGATTGCCTTTTCTCCAATATTCTAAGTAAACGACAATACAAAAACACCAACTATATCGAGTAAAAAGACAACAAAAAAACCTGCTAATCAGCAGGTCAATTACTATTTATACATTATAAAAAACAAGGAATCAAATAATTGATAACTCCTCCAATATTTTTTTCACTGCACACTCAAATACCTTCAGCCCCTTGCGTTCCTTATTAATAAAGTCATTATCCTCCAAACGGCCAACGACTTCTTCCATCTCTTCATAGGAGTCGTAGACCATTTGTTTAAACGGATTTTGGTAATCCTTAGCACGCGATCCCTCAATCTCATCGAAGATCCAACGACGGGTGTCTAATGCCTCTTCGATGAGTTGTTTTAGATATTGCTTATCCCAAGAAATTGGGTTGACACCACTTAGTTCCGCCAAGGAAGCAATCGCATGTTGTAACTTATCTTCCAGATAGACATCACTCCATGCATGATAACGCGCATGAGCATCCTTCCAGGATAAAATCTTATTGTCACGAATATCCGCTAATAAGGTGTCCAATTTTGTTTTCGGGACTAATTGTCCACCGATATTTTCAAATGCGCTACGTGATGTTGAAAACGACGAGATAAGCGTCTGTAAGTCAGCCAACGGTTTACTTTCCAAGAAACTAATAATTTGCGTCGCAGCATAATAACGGATCATACGTCCGTATATCACATACGCCTCTTTAGGTTTAGCCAATACAACTTTTCGTCTAGAAAATTCTACGTTGTCCAGTAAAATATCTTTTCCTGTAAGCTGCTGATCAGATAATAAGATTTCTTTGCCCAAAGCTTGTGGGTCTGCCGATGTACGATCATTACTGTACGTCTTGCCTACCGCCTTTTCAATCTCCAATAATGCATCAAACATCTCGTTCACCGTGTCTGGCGCCAATACGTCGTACTCGATATATTGGTTCTTAAATTTTCGCTTGTCACGTGATTGGAATTTCGACGTATTGCGCATCATGGCGTACATATTATACAAAAACCAGTATGCCGGCAATACAATCAAACGATTAGTATCCGCTTCATTGCTTACCAAGCAGAACGGAAATCGGACATTCAACTCATGCAGGAAATCTCCCTTCACGATAAGCGTATAGGAGGCAAAACGGGAATTATGTTTAAGGCTGACGCATAAACCCGGCCAAAACCCGCGTCCAGCAATAATTTCACCATCTGCTGCCCGAGAATTATGGTTAGATCCGACCGTAGCGCCTGCAGCCATATTGCTTTGCCCCTTCACCAGCGCAGCACAAAGGAATGAATTGTTATGGTGCTGTTCATGTGCCGGAAAAATCAATGAATTTAAAACTTCACAACAGGAAATCGTAGAATTATCCCCTAAAAAAGAGTTAATCAATCGAGCACCATATTTCAGCTGAGAGTTGGAAGACAGGATAAAGCGAACAGCCTTTACCCCATAGAAAATCCGGCATCCATATCCGATAATACCATTAACCAGCTCACAACCCTCTCCTATTTGTGTGTAAGACTCCGCCGAAGAGTTGATGGTCAGGTTCTTCAGTTTATTTACCCCCTTCACATAAGCGTGTGAACCCATTTTAATATCTTTAATGGTATGGGTGTTCTTAACCACGGAATGATGACCAATTTCACTATAAAAACCATGATGGGGCGAGAATTGTGCCTCCATCATTTCTTGGAAACGCCGTTGTAGCTCATAGTCGTTTCGATGGCGGGACCATAGATAAACATCGCCTGCTTGCATCCCATCAAAAGGGAATACAGAGCGTCCCCCATTTTCGTTACAGAGCTCTAATCGAATCCGACGTTCTTCGACGTCATCCGTTTTAAGAATACCATTTCCAAATTTAGCGCTATTGCTAGTTTCCATTTCACTGATATTGGCTAACATCACCTCTTCACCAATAATAAAATGCGCCATATAGCGCACATTATGAACGGCTACGGTACTTCCAAAATCACTGCTGATAATGGTAGAATTATAAATACCGCAGGGTAAACGAAGATCTCGGAAATCGAGATAAACATCCTCCATGTCACCTATGCGGACAAGTCCATAAAATTTGGAATGTTGAATCTGCTCGGGAAGAAATTTATCGGTCACCAAAACATGATTCCAATTATTGGAATAGTTGTCGTTCCTGACCAGAATCTTAATTTCTTCTGTCGTCAGATTTCGGAATTTTCTGTCATCGGGAAACTGCTGGTTACGAAAATAGTATTCGTCTCCATTTTGCAAATAAGCCTCGGGAACGAAACGATACCCTAGGTCGGTTAGTTTTTCTTTTATTATCTTTGACATCCCCCCTTATTCAACGGTTACCGATTTTGCCAAATTTCTTGGCTTATCCACATCTAATCCTCTATATATTCCGATATAGTATGACAGCAACTGCAATGGGATAACAGATAAAACAGGAGCGATTATTTCATGCACTTGCGGCACAACCATCACGTCATCAGCTAACTCCGTAGCAACGATATCGCCGTGTGACACTACAGCAATGACTTTTCCTTTTCTGGCTTTAATCTCCTGGATATTACTGATTATCTTTTCGTGATAACTATCTTTTGTGGCGACGAAAACGACAGGCAATTGTTCATCAACCAATGCAATAGGCCCGTGTTTCATCTCTGCTGCAGGATATCCTTCTGCATGAATGTAGGAAACCTCTTTCAACTTTAGTGCTCCTTCCAATGCAATGGGGAAGTTATATCCCCTTCCTAGATAAAGGAAATCTCTGGCGTCACTATACTTTTTTGCAATCGCTTGAATGACGGCATGCTGATCGTCCAAAATTTCTTTTACATATGCCGGAACGTTGGCTAGATCTGCCAACAATCTATTGAACAACGTAGCCTCAATAGCGCCTTTTAATTGGGCGATTTTCAAAGCGATCAAATAGAGTACGGTTAATTGTGCCGTAAATGCTTTTGTACTTGCCACACCAATTTCAGGCCCTGCGTGTGTATAAGCCCCTGCGTCAGACATCCGGGCAATGGAAGAACCTACAACATTGACCAATCCGAAGATAGTAGCGCCTTGCTTCTTGGCATTTTCCAAAGCCACTAGTGTGTCGGCGGTTTCACCGCTTTGGGAAATCGCAATGATGACATCTTGATCGGTTATGATCGGATTTCTATACCTAAATTCAGAAGCATACTCAACTTCTACATTAATACGACACAGTTCCTCAATTACATATTCTGCTAATAAACCGGCGTGCCAACTTGTTCCACAAGCAACAATAATGATCCGGTTTGCACTTAAAAACTTCTCAGCAATTTTGTCCACACCGCTTAACGTAATCGATTGCTGCTCGGCGTCCATACGACCACGCAAAGAATCAAAAATAGTCTGCGGTTGTTCGAAGATTTCTTTTAGCATAAAATGATCGAAGCCACCCTTTTCAATCGCCGCCAATTCCATATCTAGTTTTTGCACAAACGGCGTAATGCGCTCGTTGCCCAGATTTTTTAAAATCAATTCATCTGGACGTACGATCGCCAACTCGTAATCATTTATATACACCACTTCTTTGGTATAGGCCAACATAGGTGAAGCATCGGAGCCCAAATAATGTGCTTTCTCCCCGACACCTATGACCAAAGGACTTCCTTTTCGGGCAGCAATGATGGTATCTGGCAGATCTTTATCGAGCAATAATATCACATATGCTCCCACAACCCTTTTCAACGCTATTCTCACCGCTTCTTCAAGCGAACATTCATTATTAATTTTAATATCTTCGATGAAATTCACCAATACTTCGGAATCAGTATCGCTTTTAAATGTGTACCCCTTTTGCAGGAGCTCGCTTTTAAGCTGGGCGTAGTTTTCGATGATACCATTATGTATCATCGCTATATTTTTCGAATTAGAATAATGTGGATGGGCGTTTCGATCGGAGGGTTCACCATGCGTTGCCCAACGAGTATGTCCAATGCCTATTGTTGCTTGGACATTTTTTCCGTAAACGGATTCTTCCAACGCAGCCACCTTTCCCTCTTTTTTGTAAACTTCAATTGAATTTCCCATATGCAGCGCGACCCCTGCACTGTCATACCCTCTATATTCCAATTTCTTTAATCCGTCAATAATTACCGGATAAGCTAGGTTACTACCGACGTAGCCGACGATTCCACACATATTTTTTTAGTTTGTTTTTAAATAGGATATAAATATAAAAAAATTACGAATGCAATCGATTGATTAACGATTTTTTAGCGGGGGGGGCCTTCGGCGAGCGCTCATTGATCGGTTTCGCTTTCAAAAAGATTTCGTACTTTTTCAGGTTGACTCTTTTGTCCACCCCGCGACTGGTGTTTTTATTTTATTTCTTTGAAGGTTTATCGTTTTCCCAATGTCCCTGATAGCTAATATTGCCATCACGGTCGTACAATGTGCCTTCGCCGTGTCTCTTATTATTCAACCAACTTCCTTCATAACGCTCGCCACTGGACCAACTGTACGACCCGAAACCTGTGCGCTTATCGTTGTTAAAAGCCCCCTCATAACGTTCGCCATCCTTCCATGTATAAACCCCTTTTCCGTGTCGTTGGTTGCGCCTCCATTCACCTTTATAAACACCTCCCGAATTTTCCCACATACCTGTTCCGACACCGCTGGCCATACTGTCAACCACCTCTCCTATGTACTGAACAGCAACGCCCTCTGCATTTATAAATTCAAGCTTATTCAATTGTTCCTTTTTCTCTAATACCCGATTTTGGACATGTACTAGTCGATTCAATTCCGTTATATTCTCAGCCAAGCTATCCGTTGAACGTCCGTAGGTGGTTTGCATACTATCGATACGCTGCCTTAATAGGTTAACAGAATCCGCTGTCAAGTCCACCAACGAATTACTATCTGGTTCGCCGTTCATGGTGCTACCCAGCTCTTGCAGTCTCGACTGAACATAGGATATTCTGCTTTGAATAAGACTATCGGATATTTCATGCAAAGAGGTTCTCAGTTGACCGTAGCCCTGCAAGGCTTGTAAGTATTGTTGATTAAAAACTTGATTATCCAGCTCCAACAAACGACGTAGCTCCTCTCTGAGATGATCGTCCCCTGTCGCTTTGACTTCAGCATGGTGCAAACTTTTCCATTTTGCCGCATCTCTTCGCGCGCCAACATAGAGCACTGTCACTGTCACTATTAAAACTAGTAAAAGTACGATAAGTATTGAGATTGTTTTGTTTGTTTTTTTACGCTCTTTAGCCATTTTTTTGTATTCTAAACAGATTAATCAAACAAGCGCACCCCAGGTATCCGGGATTGCTTTTTACGAAAGTCCAATGACAAATAAATATTCGTACGCAAAACCCAACGAGACGTATACATATATCCTGCGCCTAACGTCTGACCCGTGGTATACATCATTCCTACGCTATATTTTAAACGCGGACTATGAATATAGCCTATGGACGGGTTAACCCGAAAGTCTTCCAACGGACTATCAATAACCGGCTTTCCGCTTTGCATAATAATCTCCACATCTGGGGTAAACATAAATGTGCCAGGGATAAGTTTGCGATTATTTAAAGGAATATTCATATAAAACTTGTAACGCCAACGATTCCGAAAAATCCAATCTGCTCCGACATCATTGGAACGATTCCACCGATGCTCAATACGGATACGATGATATGCCATTCCAATGTTAAAAGGCATGGCAAATAAATACTCGTGCCATACGCGGGGTTCCAGTACCATATCCTCAAAAGCTGGGTTCCCGGGGTCTGGTGTAAAATTCAACCGTAAAACACCACCCAACGCCACCGCTAATCGATCGTTTACCTGATAATTCAGCGCATGCCGATTGTATATTTGCCCCATTCTGCCCACAAGCGGCGTATCATCCGAGCTCACTCTGCGATAATGGAACTGCGCGTCCCAATAAAGGCGATTCCCGAGGCGAAACTTCCCATACAGTCCATTCCAGGTGGCCGTTGTTGTGGGTTGTGTGAGGGATTGGTCAGGTCTTTCGGATTGCCCTATAGCGGGGTGAAAAAAGCCGGCGGTCCATACCAAACAAAGAAGTAAATAGTTGAAATGTATTTTTTTGATCACTGCAATGCACATACGTTTGACATTCAATTTAATGAGCGTTCTTATCATTTAATCTGCTGGCGCAAACCAAGAATTTCCAGACTAGTGGGTATATCTTTACGCGCTCGCCTAAGCTTCCGTTCCATATCTTTGGTGTCTTTCCATCTCAAATCTGTCATCCGACCTAAAAGCGCGTCTAATTGTTGCAGCTTACCAGGGAGCGTGTCGCAGGAAATATTTTCTCGAATGTCATTCCAAAAGAAGGGCAACAGGAGGCTTTCAAATACATCGTACAGTCTACTCTTCACACGTTCTTCCATGTGCGTAAATGTATAAGGGTTCCATACACTCCGGGTGTACTCCTGATCTAACTTTTCTAGTTTCTCCTGGTAGTTAGCTATGGTTTCATAAATCGTAAGAAAATAGGTATAGCAATCCTGCACAGCATCTATATTTGCTACGCGCTCACTGCTTGATTGTTTAGCATATCGAGCAAAAGCGTATTCCATAAAATACTGCACGCTATCTCGCAAATACCGATGAAATTCATTGTAGTCATCGTTCGAGTCAACATCCATAAAAAGGCGGATAACCGAATCCCGCACCCCAATCAGATGACGTTCTTTACGTGCTAATTCACCTTGTATTTCATAGTCTTGCACGGCTTTCTCTAAAATTTCCAAAATCCTGTTTACGTCCGTATAAACGATGTGGAGATGCGTATGAAGCACCCTCGTGTCCGTTGCCTCCAACTCTGGAGGAAAAGCATATTGCCTGGTTTGAGGTTGATCCTGATATTGGAATTCAACCGCGTCAGGGTAGCTAATTTGATGTATATTATGGAAAAGGATCGCATCGTGGTCAATATATTCAGCTGCTGTGTCGGCCAAAAAACGTACTACAGGGCTTATCTTTTCGAGATTCCGTTGATATATCCCCAACACTCCGTAATAAAAACCCACTTCTGGATTCACAAAGCGGCGTACCTCCATAGCTGGATTATCAATAACCGTACGGATTAAGCTTCGGGTTTCTATCAATAATTTCTCGTTTTTCTGATTTAAGGAAAATTCATCCGGTGAAAACGCAAACTCTCTGACTTTCAACTTCACCGGCAATACCGATTCGCTCCCCCCTATTCCTTTCCATATGTCTTTTCCCCGATGCATCGCGGGTTCGACAAAAACTCGTTCTAAAAAGAGATTTCCTTGTACGATACATGCCTGAACGGTATCCAAAGGGATTACCTTCCCCTCCGTATCATCAAAAGCATGTTCTATCACAATAGGGGTGTAATCCAAAGCTCTAAAATAGGTAGGATTGGCTCGAAGATGGGTGAGTAACCCCAACCCACTCGTCACAACCGTATCGAAACCGGCATGTTTGATTTCAACTAGCTCCTCATTCGATTTGTAGAAATGCTTACTAAAAAAGCCATGGTCATATCGTCTCATCTCACGCATTTGCTCTCCACTATCCGAGCAGTGGACAAACAACCAGTCACCATGTGGGAAACCGTCCTCATCAAACTGTCCGCTCACTTTTAAATTTGGCGTAAAGCCAAGAAAGGTACCTGTTGACGTTCCGTCAGTATACTGTAATCTGGCATAAAATAGCGTATCAGCCGGATTTGATTGTCTAACCGTCCGTCTCAGCAATTCGTATATACCGTGTATTTTTCCCTCGCGAAAAGAAGCATTGATTAGAAATTCTGTACCATTAGCATCGTAGTTTACCCCTAAACCTTTGAGCTTAGCAATACCGGTAAGCTTTAGTTTTTGATGGGTATAGGTCCACGCACCGTCTTTCCGATTATTGCTATAATTACCAGTTAACGAGATCCCTTCAACAATGTGACTCTCTTCAAAATGTTCTTCAGTGGATTCAAATTTAAATTTTCCGTGTTTTATAGTGTCGTCCGCCTGCATCAGGTATTGATAAGCAGCGTTGCCCAAAATGGAGTCAGCATACACGTATTTTCCCTCAAAATTTAATGCGGGAGTCTGCGCTATTGTAAATCCAGAGGTGAAAAGTATCGAGAAGGATAAAAGAAAGTAAAATAGATATCTTCTGGCACGGATGTCATAAGAAAGCATGAAAAAATAGTTTGAAGTTAAAAAGGGATACAAATACCCTGCATATAACCGCTAAGATAGTAATTTTATTGTGACAATCGCACGTTCAAGGAAATATTTCTCACAATATTTTAACTATCAAACATCCTTATTCAACCTAGAGTGTTTATAGCCATACATAAAATAAAGTACCAATCCGATCGCCAACCAGATTAAAAATATAATCCAGTTACTTGCTCCGAGCTGACTCATTAAATAAAGATTAATCAAAATTCCGGTGACAGGCAATAGGGAAAATCTATATTTAAATCCCATTACGGCCAATATCAGCCAGGCTAGCCAGAAAACCACAAGCAGTGATTTGTGTTCAATTATTTCCAACCAAGGCAGTTCTATCCATTCTTTTAGCGTGTCTTGGCCATATCGATATAGGATAACCCATGCGGCAATAAAACCCAATCCAATTAAATATTTCCCGTTGATATACGGTACCCTGAACTTCGATTTTGCAGATAAACCAGCATAATCCATATACAGCACTCCGGCGCAAACAAGGATAAAAGCGAAAAATGTCCCCACACTAGTCAAATCGACAAAAAAGTCCATTTTAAAGAACAACGACGGCACTGCCACGACCACGCCCGTTACGATGGTAGCGAAAGAAGGAGTCCTATATTTTGGGTGCACACGAGCAAACTTTTTCCAAAGCAAACCATCCCGGCTCATTGTCATCCATATTCTTGGTTGTGCAAGCTGATACACTACCAATGCACTCGTAATGGCGACAACCGACGTAATCGACACAATACCTGCCATCCGGTCGAAACCGACGTATTTAAATACAAATGCCAACGGGTCTTTCACGTTCAACTCGGTATAATTCACCATTCCTGTCAGCACCAATGTGATGGCCACATACAATACCGTACATATGACCAAACATAAAATCATTGCCCGCGGCAAATCACGTTGCGGATTTTTGCATTCCTCCGCTGTTGTGGAAATAGAATCGAACCCGATAAAAGCGAAGAATACAGCAGCTACAGAGCCCATCACACCGGGGACACCATTAGGCATAAATGGTGTCCAGTTCTCCGGTTTCACAAAGAACATTCCGCCCGCTATCACCAGTAAAATAATTCCGATTTTAACGGCAACCATAATATTACTTGCCCGCTGCGATTCCTTAATACCTACATATACCAACCAAGTGACAAGCACCGTAATTAAGCCAGCTGGCAAATCAAAAATGATCGGCACATCACCCACTCGAGGAGCGGAGAGATAAGCATGTAGTCCGACCTTATCCGAAGCACTAAGGGCAGTCATTCCCGCTGAAAGAAACTTTTCATGAGCATCGATTGCGTATCCCGGAGCCATAGCCAACCACTTCGGAATATTTATGCCAAACCCCTCCAGCATCGAAACAAAATATTGAGACCAAGAAATCGCAACGACCGTGTTGGATACGGCGTACTCCAAAACCAGTGCCCACCCGATAATCCAGGCAAAGAGCTCCCCAAAAGCGACATAGGCATAGGTATAGGCACTTCCCGAAACAGGAACCGTGCTGGCAAATTGAGCGTACGCCAATGCCGTAAACACACAAGCAAAAGCCACAAAAACGAAAAGTAAGGAAATCGCCGGCCCTCCCTCGTAACTGGCTAGCCCAATGGTGCTAAATATTCCGGCCCCGACGATCGCTGCAATCCCCAGCGAAACCAAATCGCGGACGCCCAACACTTTAGCAAGTCCCGTTCCTTCCTGAGCATCTGCAATTATCTGGTCGACACTCTTCTTACGGAAAAGTTTATTTATCATATACAGTGGAGTGTGTTGCAAAAATGACAAAAATAAACCAAACTAAGGTAGTTTACTTTGTATCTCGTGGAAAATATACATGTAGTTCGATAGGTGCTCTTCTTTATACAATCGCAAACATGCTGTTAGCTTATCCCGATCTTCGCCGGTGCTTTCAAATGTCCAAACACGTTTACAAATATTAAAGAGTGCATAAGAAAGATTGCTGATATCGACATAATCCAAAATATACCGGGAAGTCACAAAGCGTTTAAAAAAAACAGAAAATTGTTCCGTATCAACCTCTCCTATGGTCCGTAAATACTTGTCTATGGTCACTTTCTGAACATGCTCTAAATGCTCGTATAACCTACTAGGGTTGACTAATGTATGATCGATTAGCAAATGATCCAATAACAGCTCGAGTGCGATATGCGCTAAAAAGGATGCCCGTACCGGAAGGTGTGCTACAACAGAATCTAGTCTGCGTCGCAATGCATGTGTATGATCGAGGAAGAAGTCGGATGTATGGAAGAGCCTATCGACCTCTACATGCCTGTACCAGCCTTCCGATATCCACATCGTTTTTGGATGAGCAAAAAGTACATCTTCAAACCGCTGTGGATGAAAATTATATCGCTTATCCACATTCTTGAGTAAATCCGGAAGCAGCGCGCCTAATATCCTTTCAGAATGTGGGCTATAGCGTTCAAAATAATAATGCGACAAAAAATTCACGAACCCAAACATCTTATTAATTATCGTAAGATACAGCTTAATCTTGTATCTTTGCAATCTTAATTAAAAAAATTTAACCACAAAAAAATGAGCTTTGTAGAAGAACTACGTTGGAGAGGGATGTTACAAGATATCATGCCCGGAACAGAAGAATTACTTAATAAAGAAAAAGTTTCGGGCTATATCGGCTTCGACCCAACAGGAGATTCACTGCATGTAGGACACCTAACACAGATAATGACCCTCATCCACTTTCAAAACGCAGGACACAAACCCGTGGCATTAGTTGGTGGGGCAACAGGAATGATCGGCGACCCATCCTTTAAGTCTGCCGAACGCAATCTGTTGGATGAAGCCACATTACAACACAATGTTAGCAGTTTAAAAACACAGCTCGCCAAATTCCTACATTTCGGAGATGGTGACAACGACGCGAAAATGGTTAACAACTATGATTGGTTTAAGGATTTTAAGTTTTTGGACTTTATCCGTGACGTTGGCAAGCTGATCACTGTAAATTACATGATGGCGAAAGATTCTGTAAAAAAACGTCTTGAAGGAGACAATGGTCTTTCCTTTACTGAATTTACCTATCAACTGATACAGGGGTACGATTTCTACTATCTATGGAAGCATCACGACTGTAAAGTACAAATGGGAGGTTCAGACCAATGGGGAAATATCGTGACTGGAAGCGAAATGATCCGTCGTCAAGACCAGGGAACAGCTTATGCGATTACCACCCAATTGATCAAAAAAGCAGACGGACAAAAGTTTGGCAAAACGGAGTCGGGAGCTGTTTGGTTAGATCCAAAGAAAACATCGCCGTACAAATTCTATCAATTTTGGTTGAACACAACAGATGATGACGCCAAAAGTTGGATTAAGATCTTTACACTCAAGACAAAAGAAGAGATTGACGCTATCATTGCGGAACATGATGCCGCACCGCATACCAGAACGGTACAAAAAGCACTGGCAAAGGATATCACGATACGTACGCACTCGAAGAAAGATTACGAAACGGCAGTTAAAACTTCCGAATTTTTATTCGGCAATGGTTCTTTGGAATTTTTGGCTGAATTAGCGCACGATGGTGTATTAGAGGTTTTCGATGGAGTCCCACAGTTCGAAGTTACTGCCGGCCAGTTGACGGAAGGCATCAATGTATTGGATTTTCTCGCGGTTCATACGCAAGTTTTCCCGTCAAAGGGTGAAGCACGAAAAATGCTGCAGGGAGGCGGTGTCGCTATCAACAAAGAGAAAATCAATGACGCTGAATTAACGATTAACACCACACATCTGATCAGCGGCAGGTACATCGTGGCGCAACGTGGCAAGAAAAATTACTTTCTAGTTATTGCAAAATAACTTCATCAGCAATAATAATGAGCGCGTTCCAATAGAAATGGAGCGCTTTTTTATGTATTTCGTAAACCGCCTGTATGTAGACGATATGAAAGGAAAATACATTTGAGTGACAACCGCTTTTTACGAGGTCAACATTTCTTTTATTTTTCCTAAGTTTGTAATTAGGAAAGTTATCTAATTTTCATGTCAAATAAAGGAAATACATTTAAAAATACCGGCAATGCAAGCAGTGTTAAACGTGCTCCGCGTACCGCAGGGAATGTCACATATAGTAAGAAGAGACGCTTTAGTTCATTTGAAAGCATCAATTTTTCAGAAGGACAGCGTAAAGCCCTGAAGATATTTGGCATTTTTCTGCTATTTGTTTCTTTCATTATGGCCGTTTCATTTGTTTCGTATCTTTTTACATGGAAACAAGACCAAAGTTACATAACGGAAACAAACGGCGGCTGGTCTACCTTATTTCGGAGCGCCGATGAAATAGCAGATGACGCTATAGAACTTCCTGTTGTTGAAAATAAGCTGGGAAAGCTAGGAGCCTTACTCGCCAATCAGTTTATTTACGAATGGTTTGGCGTAGCTTCCTTCGTTTTTACATTCATACTTTTTATTGTTGGATATAAATTTCTATATCGAAAATCTCTTCTGCCGGTATGGAAGACGATCATTTATTCAACCACAACCATCATTTACTTATCAGTAACATTAGGGTTCTTACAGGATTTCCTAACAGATTCTCCTCATATACTTGAAGGAAAGTTTGGTTATTGGACAAATCAGCTACTCAAAATTCAGATAGGTAGTACCGGCATTGCCGCTCTCCTAGCTTTTGCCTATTTGGCCGTACTCATCCTGGTTTACAATTTAGATTTGCGGTGGACTTGGTCATCAAAAAAGATAGATGAGGACTTAGAAGACGAGGAAGAAGATAACTTTGAACCGTTTACGGACAAAATAAATTCCACTGCAAATACTTCGCAAAACACCCTTCATACCCCCATACAGGAGGAAGAAGTAGAAGATATAGCCCAAGAAGACTTTATTGCCTCTGCACAAACAACCCTTAATATGCAAGTGGAAAATAAAGAAGAAAACAAACATGAAATTACCTTTACGGTGGATGTTCCTGAGGTCATTGAAAAGCCTGTACACCATGAACAGAAACCGATGGCTGATGGACCCGCGCTTAGTGTAGAGAAAGTGGTAGAAGAAAAAGCGATTACGGCTAACGACCTTGTTGCCGAATTTGGAGAATACGATCCCAAATTAGATCTTTCGGGCTACCAATACCCTACGCTGGATTTGCTAAAAGAATACGGAAGCGGCAAAATTACCATTAACCAGCAAGAGCTAGAGGCCAATAAAAACCGTATCGTAGAGACATTGCGCAACTACAGCATTGAGATTGAACATATCAAGGCGACAATCGGCCCAACGGTAACGTTATATGAAATCATCCCAAAGCCAGGCGTACGTATTTCTAAAATAAAAAACTTGGAGGATGACATTGCTTTGAGTCTTGCGGCCTTAGGTATACGTATCATTGCACCTATGCCTGGTAAAGGAACTATTGGTATTGAGGTGCCCAACAGCGCCCCAGAGATGGTATCGATGCGCTCCGTGCTGGCAACAGAAAAGTTTCAGAAAACGGACATGGATTTACCTATAGCGCTAGGTAAAACGATATCGAATGAGGTATATATAGCGGATTTAGCAAAAATGCCTCACTTGTTAGTTGCAGGGGCGACAGGACAAGGAAAATCTGTTGGTATCAACGCAATCCTGACTTCTCTTTTATATAAGAAACACCCTGCCGAACTAAAATTTGTCATGGTTGACCCCAAGAAGGTCGAACTCTCTCTTTTCAAAACGATAGAGCGTCATTTCTTGGCGAAATTACCGAACGAAGACGAAGCTATTATCACAGATACCAAAAAAGTAATCAACACGCTCAATTCCTTATGTATCGAAATGGATCAACGTTACGACTTGCTGAAGAATGCGGCGGTACGTAACTTGAAAGAATATAATGCGAAATTTGTTAACCGGCGATTAAACCCTGAAGAGGGTCATCGATTCTTACCCTATATTGTTCTGGTAGTTGACGAGTTTGCAGATTTGATGATGACAGCGGGAAAAGAAGTAGAAACACCTATTGCACGATTGGCACAATTGGCTCGTGCTGTTGGGATACATTTGGTCATTGCTACACAAAGACCATCGGTAAATATTATTACAGGTACTATTAAAGCGAACTTCCCAGCACGTTTGGCGTTTAGGGTTCTATCCAAAGTAGACTCTCGCACAATCTTGGATGCTGGAGGTGCGGACCAGCTGATTGGCCGTGGGGACATGCTATTAGCGACTGGAAGTGATTTAACCCGTATCCAATGTGCCTTTGTGGACACTCCAGAAGTAGAACAGATATCGGAGTTTATCGGGAATCAGCGTGGATACCCATCTGCTTTTATGTTGCCGGAATATGTAGACGAAAACGGAGAAGGGAGCGGTGGTATGGAGTTTGACTCGCGTGATCGTGACCAACTTTTTGAAGAAGCTGCCCGGTTGATTGTCATGCACCAACAAGGCTCGACCTCATTGATTCAACGCAAGCTAAAACTTGGATATAACAGAGCAGGGCGAATAATCGATCAACTGGAAGCCGCAGGGATTGTTGGCCCTTTTGAGGGGAGTAAAGCACGTGAAGTACTTTATCCCGACGAGTATTCACTGGAACAGTATTTGGAAACGTTAAGAAATAGCGAATAAGATGAAGAAAAAAATAGCGTTTTTCGTTGCTTTCATTTGTACAGCTGTCGTAGCATTCGGACAGGTGGATGCCAAAGCAAAAAAATTGTTGGACGAGGTCTCTGCAAAATACGACGCCTATCAGACTATACAGTCTGACTTCAGTTTTTCAATGCAGCAAGCACAGGGAGGGAGCCATGTAGATAAGGGAACTTTGTTCTTGAACAAACCGAAGAACCAGTTCCGTATCGAGTTGCATGAGCAAGATATTATCAGTGATGGTAGAAGCACTTGGTCCGTTCTCAAAGAAGATCAGGAGGTACAAGTGAGCGAGTCAGACAATAACACCGAAAGTATTAGCCCTAACAATCTTTTTACGTTCTACAAAAAAGGATTTGACTATAAAAGCACAAAGGACGAAGTGCAAAACAAAGGCGTATTGAACGTCGTAGAATTGACACCTACAGATACGAAGACAAACTATGCTAAAATCAAGCTGCGAATAAATCCAAACAAACATATTCAAGATGTTACCGTGTACGATAAATCGGGATCTCGATATACCTACACCATTAACACGCTCTATGTAAACCATCAAATTCCCGCAGCAAGGTTTACATTCAAAACGTCAGATTATCCTAATTATGAGATAGTTGACCTTAGATAAGATTTATAATGGCGAAGACGACACTTAAAAGTTTAGCCCAGGCATTAAATATGTCTGTTTCGACAGTATCAAAAGCATTGAATGATAGCCACGAAATTAGCGAGGTAACCAAACGAACGGTGCAAGCGTTTGCAAAAAAGCACAACTATCAACCTAATGTTCTTGCCAAGTTCCTTAAAACGGGAAAAACAAATACTATTGGTGTTGTTCTCCCCAAGATGACAGGACCTTTCGAGGCGCAGATTATCGCAGGAATGCAAAATGCTGCCGCTACGCATCATTACAGGATTATCATTATGAACACCATGGAAAATGAAGAGCTTGAAGAATTAGCTCTCCAATCCATGTTAGACAAATCGGTAGATGGCATTCTTTTTTGCCCTATTCATGAAGGATCAAATATATCATTGGCCAAGCAGATCCTCAGAACTACGCCTCTCGTTATATTTGACAGAACGTATTATCCCATCGAAACACACAAAGTAGGTGTGCTAAACTCGGAAGGAACTTATAACGCGTGTAAACATCTCCTGGACATCGGTCGAAAAAAAATAGCCATATTCTGTGGAGCGCATCAAGGTATCACAACCAAACGACTATCTGGGTACATCGATGCACACGAAGATTTTCAAATACCCGTCACGCAGGAATATATTGTACATTGTAACGTGAAAAGCCTAGCAGATTTGCAAGATGACATGGAAAAACATGTGAGATATTTACTGCAATTACCAAGTCCACCAGATGCTATTATCGGCGTTGCCGACACCATCACCACCCATCTATTGGGTATTTTGGCTAAGCTAGAAATAAAAGTACCGGAAACCCTAGCGATTATCGGTTTTGCCAATACCGACCTGGCCTTGTCTTTGAATCCTGCGTTAAGCACCATTCGGCAACCAACGTCGGAAATCGGAGAAATCTCAGTAAACAAGCTCGTCGAAATTATGCACAAAAAGAATCGAAGCCAAATCGAGTGGGAAGACATTAAGCTTCCCACTGCCATTCAACTTCGACGCTCTACTATTGGATAATAGTCTACCTACTACGTATTATTCCCAATTCTAGTCCACGCAATTCTGCCAATCCTCGTAAGCGACCAATCGCTGAATACCCTGGGTTAGTAACTTTATTCAAATCGTCCAACATTTGATGTCCATGATCTGGTCGAAATGGAATGGGTTTCTCCCGTATTTGGTTTTCAGCAACCAGCTCTTTCATAACGGCATACATATCGACGTCGCCGTCCAGATGATCTGCTTCATAGAAACTCCCTATAGCATCTTTCTTTACATTACGTAGATGCACGAAATTAACACGGTGCTGTACTTGCTTAAATATTTGCACCAGATCGTTATCAGGCCCCGCACCTAGTGAGCCTGTACAGAAACAAACGCCATTAAACGACTTGTCTACCGTTTGGATAATATACTTAAAATCCGCTAAATTACTCGCAATTCTCGGTAGTCCTAGGATGGCATAAGGAGGATCGTCAGGATGTATTGTCATTTTTATGCCATGCTCCTCACAAACATCCGCAATAGAAGAAAGAAAATAAGTTAGATTCTCCCGCAGTCCATCGAAGCCTATCGCCGCATAAATATCAATACTGCGTTGCAAATCTTCCAGTGACGGATCTTTCTCCCCAGGAATACCCATTAATACATTAGAAAGCAAAAATTTCTTCGCCTCGTCATCGAAAGTAGCGTAACGACTTTCTGCTTGTTGCACAATTTCAGCTGAATACGACGCGCTAGCATCAGGGCGTTCCAAAATAAATATATCAAAAATGGCCAAATCAATCCAATCAAAATAAAGTGCTTTGGATCCATCATGCATCACCTTATCTAGTTGCGTTCGTGTCCAATCCAGTACCGGCATAAAATTATAGCATACTGTTTTGATTCCACACTCCGCTAGATTAGTCAGTGTTTGACGATAATTATCTAAATAAAAATCCACCTGCCCCGAACGTGTCTTTATCGCTTCGTGTACCGTTACACTCTCCACTACTGACCACACAAGTCCTGCCTCCTCTATTACTTTCTTCCGCTCCAAAATATCCGCTTTTGGCCATACATCACCGTGCGGAATATGGTGCAATGCAGACACAATTCCCGTTGCTCCAGCCTGCTTTACATCTTGTAGGGATACCGGGTCATTGGGTCCATACCAACGCCACGTCTGTTCTAAAAAATTTTTATTCATATTATAAAACCTAAACTCCACACCAACTATTAAAACCACCGTCAACAAAGATGGTTTCACCTGAAACAAATGCCGAGGCATCGCTTAACAAATACACCAGTGTACCTTCCAATTCTGATGGATCTCCTAAACGGGAGAAGGGTGTGCCTTGTACAAACCTACCCGCCCGTTCCGTATAGCTACCATCTGGATTGGTCAGCAATGTACGATTCTGTTCCGTTAGAAACACACCTGGCGCGATGGCGTTTACACGTACCTTATCACCATACCGCAATGCCAATTCTGTCGCCATCCACTTCGTAAAACCTTCTACACCGTGCTTCGCCACCGTATAACCTAAAACGCGTGTAATCGGCAGGCTCGCAGCCAAAGACGATATATTGATAATGGAGCCTTTTCCTTGCTTTGCGATAACCTCTCCAAAGACGAGTGTGGGAACGATGGTACCATATAGATTCAGTTCTATAGCCTTAATAGTATCCCCAATTTTGTTATCAAATAGGTCATCATTCGGTCCGATAGTAGCTCCCGGAATATTTCCTCCCGCCGCATTCACTAATCCGTCAATGGTATCCCATTTAGCCAAAATCTGCTCTTTAGCTTTTCGAACAGAATCTTCATCCATTACATCTGCAACAACGGCTAACGCCTCGGCGCCTAATGTCTCTACCATTTTTACCCGCTCATCCGCTTTCTCTTGGCTTCTTCCAATAATACAAATTTTAGCTCCGGATTCTGCTAAGGCTTTAATAAAAGCTTTTCCCAAAATGCCCGTTCCGCCGGTTACCACGATAACTTTCCCTTTTAACGAGAATCTCTCTAAAATATTCATGCTATTATAGTCGTAAGTTTATAACTTTCAATTTTAGCTATTTTTTTAGTCATTCTCAACGGTTTACACCATAATATTCACGATAACGATTTCGTATACACTAAGTCATAAGGTGTTTTAGTTGTTTTTTATCGAGTATAATTCTTAAATTCGTTAACAGAAAGATATTGACTTAACAGTTTTGATAAAAAAATTCAGTGGTCGAAATAAGAACAATACATTCAAGAAAACACCATATGATAAGAAGTGAAAATTTTCAATTTGAAAAACAAGGACAGTGGGAAGATCTTGGAAATGGAATAAAACGTCAGGTGTACGGTTATGATGATACCATTATGCTTGTAAAAGTACAATTTAAAGCTGGTGCCGTAGGCGAACTACATAGCCACATTCATGCACAGGTGACTTATGTAGAGAGTGGTTCTTTCAAAATGACGATAGATGGTGAGGAGAAAATAATAAGTAAAGGAGATGGATATTATGTTCCGCCGCATTCGGTACATGGATGTATTTGCATCGAGCCAGGTATGCTAATCGATGTATTTTCTCCCTTCCGGGAAGACTTTTTACCAAAGAAATAACGCGATGAAAAAGCATACAATAACAAGAGGCAGTCCACAATGGACTGCCTCTTGTTATTGCGTTCTTTGATCGGCCGTCGTATTTGATGATAAACTTTTATTACGGTATAGCGGCCCCCATAGCTGCACCACTACGCGACTTACCGTTTTGATCATACGCAGTCACTTCAGGTGGTATAGCAGGATTAAACGTGTTGCCTAAATTTTCCAGCTGAGTAGCGGACATTCCCAATGCTGCTGCAGGCGAACTTGAAGATAGCACTGCAGTCTCAGCATACCCTCCATTGTTCGTAAAATTACCCAACATTGTTTCAAAATCAAATGTCTGCGCATCGATGACAGCACCGTTGTTATCCAACAATTGGTTACCGCGAACACTCGAAGAAAATGATGGATTAGCACCAGAACCCGCAAATATATCCCCTCCGTTGCCAGCAGTATTACCCGAAACGATGGAATTAAAGATGTTAAGTGTTGTATTGGCCGTCAACTCTACACCTCCTCCATTATTAAAGGCTTGGTTGCCTGTAACCGTACTACTGATTACATCCATTCGCGATGGCGCCGCAGCTGTTCCATATAAGCTGATACCTGCTCCATGACCACCGGTATTCCCGTAAAAGGTAGAGTTGACAATTATTGTCACCGAACGTTCTCGTCCATAAATCCCCCCTCCTCTTCGGGTCTGACTAACATTGCCAATATCATTATTATTATGGGCTACCGTGGTATTATAGATGTAAGTATATGTAGGTTCTGACGACGAAAATGCATAAATCCCCGCACCAACACCACTAATGGTATTGCTCGATATCTCGCAGTCATTAAAATAGACCGTTGCCGCCTCATTAAACACCCCTCCGCCATTGCCGCCGTTATGGGTACCATTATTCTTTTTAATGGTACTGCGCTCAAACCGGACAATGGCACCTGAAAAGACAAACACACCAGCCGCATGGAAGCCCGTTGTATTTTCCGATATTTCGCAATCGATAATGTCTACAACCGATCGAGCCACTATTAATCCTCCGCCATAAAAGCGATAATATTGGGCACCATTAAGAGTAATATGTCCAGTACCACTATTGGCTGCCTGTCCATACTTGATGGAAAGACCTTGCAAGACAACCTTTTGGTCTCCCTGAACAGGAGCTGTTATGGCTACGGTATGATACACCTTTCCGGAAGCGGTATTTCCACTCAGGACTGTTTCGTGCAAGGTCGGATCAGACACCTCCCCCTCTGTCGCATCGGCCGAATATCCACCGATCAGGCTGATGTTACTATGTATCTCGAAGGTCTTATCTGCTGAATTACTCGCACTGCCACCCGTAATCGTCTTTGTAGGCGTATAGGTGCCTGCTGCAATGTGGATAACATCGCCCGGAATCACTTCGTCTAGTGCCTTTTCCAACGTTGTTGCCTCGTTCCAAGATAATCCTGAATTTTCGTCCGTTCCAGAAACCTTTACATAGTAATGTGTAATCAGGTCGCTAAGCTCCGCAGGTGCCTGGATAACACGGATTTTCTTTTCATAATCCTTAGTAATCCATACAGTTATCTCTGCGCTCCTTTGATCTGTACTCCTATTTCGTGCAGCGTTGAATGCGATCTCACCGGTAGCTAACGCATTCTCCGACGATAAACTAATCCAGTCCGCACTACTTTTCGCACGCCACGGTAAATTGGATTCCACGTTGATGGTAAACGCTCCACCGTCCTTACTCACTTCTATGACGTCTGTTGCTAAAGACAGATCAGGATCCTGCGGATTAAAATCACCTAAATCATCGATTTTTGAACAGGAGAAGCAAATACCCAGTAACAACAGCAGAAGTACGCCAATCCTATAATTCATATATCTGTTCATATTATTTTCGTTAAAACTGTTCTTATTCAGAAATAATCAATAACCCGTTCGCAACCGAGCGCTCCTGTCCTCCATTGTCTGTAGGCCAGTTACGCACTTTAAAACGATCCTCAGTAAAATCAGGCGAATGACGAACGAAAAATGTGGTAGAACCTCCACCATCCAGATTGATACCATTTTCGGCACCCAGTGCTTTCAAACAGTGTCCCAACTCCTCGAATAACATTCCATTAGAATACCAAAAGTTCCGACCATCCACGGCCATCATGAATACCCGCTTGCCGTCAGCGGAAACACCAATACAAGTACGCGGTTCTATGGTATTATCAGTATGTGTAAGCACATTTCCTTCACGTAGTAGCGTTACGCTACCGCCCACCGCTTCTTTGATAACACCTGCCGCGGCAATATCTGGATACTCTTCTCTAGTCGCCACAAACGCAAGACCATCATCGCCGATCGCAAAAAAGCTTCTATCTCCACCATCAAACGTTGTACGCAGCGCAACACCCTTTTTATAAAACACCCCCCGGGGAGTACCGTTATCCATATTGTAAAAATCTCCATTTATACCAGCCCACACCCGGTTAATCTCATTATCTGCATGGACAGCTTGTTCTGTCATACGCTGCATGGCAAAGGCATTTGCATTGTTTGGGGACGAAGCCACGATATCTACGTTTGGATGACTAAGGTCAACATCAAAGATAAAAATCTTCATCGCCAACCCCTTTTGTGATAGGTATTCTATTTCGCTAGCGACGACACCATCCGTTACCGTATACATCGTATCGGTGAATATTTGCGCAAAAAGATCCGTTCCGTCCACGAGTTTTCTGCCGGTTTCAGTTTTGGGTTCTGCCTTATACTCGAAATGATACTCTTTTTTATCACAACTGTATTGGAGGAGGACGAGCGATATCGCTAACGTCATCCACCATATATTTTTTGTCTTGTTCATCTGTTTAAATTTTAATTCGATCTCCGGTTAAACTTGTATACGATTAATAGCCTGGGTTAGGTACCAGATTAGGATTCAACTGCAGTTCTCTGCCCGGAATAGGCAATACGTGCTGATGATCGAGCAAAAATAATTCCTCTTGCGCCCGTCCTGTCCTTACCAAGTCGTGATACATAAAGTTTTCCCCTAAAAGCTCGCGTTTTCTCTCTGTTAATATTGCAGTCAGGTAATCCTCATCGCTAACTGGAAAGATATCCGCTAAACCTCTGAATCTTCGCAATTCATTCAATCGCTCCACACCTAATGATCTTCCCTGTGCTTCGGCACTAATGAGGTACATTTCAGCAATTCTAGAAACGATAAAAGGGTCGCGGCCGGTCTGTCCACTTGGATATTTGTTGATACATTCCGTACCCGCAATATTGATTAACGATATCGCCTTTCTATTATCCTCGTCGGCAAACAGTGCAATGGTTTCAGCCGTAGGTTTATATGACCCCTGTCCTCTATTGGGATGACCATAAGTATAAAACAAATCACTGATATTGATACTCGATTCCTCCGTACGGTTCTCGAATGCAAAAATAATCTCCGTATTCGCTCCGCTACGGAATATACGCTCGAAAGCATCCAGTCGATACGCCCCACTAGTAATTAATCTTTCGGCCAAATCGGCGGCCTGCTGTTTTTTCCCTTGGCTAAGCAGAACCCTTGCTTTGAGGGCAATAGCGGCGTCGCGAGACACGTAATAGTAGCTTGAAGCCGTCCCCAATAGTGTAGCAGCAGCATCCAATTCTTCCTCAATAAATGCCCAAACATTTGCTATTGGATCCCGAGATATCCGTTCCATTGTATTACTACGTAAAATAGGCACATCGCCCCAACGTGTTGCTAAACAGAAATAGATGTATGCGCGAAAATAGTGAGCCTCTCCCCTAGATAAGAATGCGAGCTCGGCTTCTGGAAAATGTTCTGCCACAGCAAGCATATTATTGACCTGATAGAGCGCGCTAAAGTAGCCATTCCAACTCGATCCAATAGTAGCGTTCAGCGGGCTTAACGTTGCATTTATCAGGTCCCGGGATGTTCCCGAATTGGTCTGTAGCGTTCCGCCGAGCATATCAAAAAGGATAAACGAGCGTACAGTGGGGTCATTTTGCACACTATTGTACATACCGTTCCGCACAGCCGGAATATCTCGTATATCCACCCCATCGGGGGATATTGCCGTAAACGAATACTGTTCCAATTGGTTAGCGCATGCATTACATAATGCCAAAACGATCATTGCTATTATATATTTCTTCATTGCTATATATTTAAAAGTTTGCATTGAGTCCTACCGTAAACGTTCTTGGTTGTGGCACATTGAAGGTGTCTACGCTAAAGAAACGTGGATCCATATTGTTGCTAACTTGGGGATCCCATCCAGGATAATTTGTAATCAAAAATAAATTATCTCCTTGGAGGAAGGCTCGTAAACCTTTGATGTGATATCTGCTCAACATTTGTGTAGGAAAATTGTAGCTTAGCATCAATGTTCTCAGGCGAATAAAGGAACCGTCTTCCAACCAACGATCGGAGTTACGTACATTATTAATGTCCCCATTCAGCGCACGCGGAAATTTGTTCGTTGAACCGGGGCCTGTCCACCGATTTTCCGCATGTTCCGTCATAATTGCACTGTTATGTCCTAGCCGAGCAACCTCACCCTGCCATTGTGCGAAGACATCGTTTCCATATCCATACGACAAAAACACATCCAATGAAACCCCTTTATAGCGGAACGTATTGTTCCATCCGCCGAAGAAATCTGGATTAGAAGACCCCATAACCACACGATCATTGTCGTTTATGATACCGTTTCCATCGACATCTTTCCATTTCACGTCACCGGCACGTATCCCAATATCATATTGCTCCTTAGGTACTTCCCCATCGTATTGATAAATACCTTCCATCTTGAACAAATAATAAGCACCAATCTCCTGTCCCACCTGTAACGCCCTGTTCCCGCCGATACTAATCGGCTCGTCGTCTCCAATGAGTGAAGTAATTTTATTTTTATTCGTAGCGATGTTAAACTGGGATAGCCATTGGAATTGACCGAAATTGAAATGTGTATTCAAAGTGAATTCGCCCCCTCTGTTTCGCATCGATCCTATGTTCGTAGTAATTGAAGTGACACCGGTTGTCGCATGTACAGGCATCGAGTAAATCAGATCGGTCGTATTTTTCTGATACCAGTCTAACATCATATTTACCCTTCCGTTGAATAGTCCGATGTCAAATCCAATGTCGTATTGCCCGGCTTTTTCCCAGGTCAAATCCCGATTTCCGAAAGTTGTCACAGCAATACCGCTATTGGCACCGTAATTAAAACCACCCTCCATCAACGCTTGATAAACATAGCTCCCCAGACCATCTTGGTTACCAGTTCGCCCGTAGCTCATTCTGAATTTCAGATCGGTACCACTTCCCCGCATAAATTCCTCTTCCGAAATATTCCATCCGGCGGATATTGACGGGAACCATCCCCAACGGTTATCTCTATGAAATCTCGATGATCCGTCTGTACGCAAAGTACCTGTTAGGATATAACGGTCCAAATACGAAAGCGTGGCACGGCTAAAATAGGACTCCAACGTATAAATACCGCGCCCCGACGACGACATTGTCTCTGCCGCTGCGCTTGCCACCACGAAAGACGGAGAAGGAAACCCCCGTGCGTCAATATATGTAGTTCGGGTATCTATTTTCTGAAAAGAGTGGCCCGCTATTGCGTTCAATGAAAAATCGCCAAACTTTTCATTGTAAGTCAAGACGTTCTCAAACAAATAGTTTCGAATCAATCTATTGCGATCCAACAATCTTCCTATCCCCACGCCATAAGGGTGGTTCTCATTGTAATAAGTATGATCATACGTCTGCGTAACATCTGCGTTGAATGACGATTTCCACGAGAGCTTATCTTTCCACTTTAAGGTTGCATAGAAATTCCCTAAGTACCGTAAATCCTCTATATAAGCCGTCTGTTCGTTGAGAATTTGCATTGGATTATGATATACCAGTTCATTTGTTCCACCCACGTAATAGTCACCATTTGGCTTATAAGGACGGTCAAACGGACGTTGTTGAATCGCGCGACCAATAATGGTCGTTCCCAGCGTGGCTCCCGGAATCTGGTTATTTCTAACGTAGTTTCCAGAGTTGTTCGTTCCAATTTCCAACCAAGGTGCTACCTCATAATTCATCTTGCCCCGCAGATTGATTTTATCCATTGCGTTCGTTTTGATGACACCTTCCTGCGTCGTATAGGCGACGGCAAAATAGTTTTTCATCTTCTTTGTTCCCCCCGAAACGGCAGCATCTACGGTGAAAAATGAGCCTGTCTGCGTAATGATGTCCATCCAATCTGTGTCGGGTAAATTTCCAAATGGATTAGAAATAGGCATTTTGTATCCCGAATCGCCTATTTGCAATCCATACTGTTCATTGTAATTGGCAATCCCTTCGTTCATGCTCCTTACATACAGTTCTGAATCCGCTATTTTAATCTTATTTAGGTAAGGGAATTTCGTCATTCCGCCATTGACATTAAGCCGTATATCCGCACGACCTTCTTTTCCCGATCGGGTAGTGATCACCACTACGCCATTTGTCGCTCTGGAACCGTAGATAGCCGCTGAAGCAGCATCTTTCAGTATTTCTACAGACTCGATATCTGCGATATTCAGCGTAGCCAGCGAGCTCATCGATTCGCCGAAATTGTAGAGATTACTATTCGAATTGGTAATAGGTACACCATCGATTACATATAACGGCTCATTACTTGCACTAAGCGAGGATATTCCCCGTATGCTGACGCGTTCCCCACTTCCAAGGTTGCCTGATCCCGTCGCCGTAGAGACACCTGCAATTCGGCCGTCCAACAACTGAGCTGGGCTACTTACTGGTCGCAAGGTCGACTCATCGACATTCATTTTACTAATCGCGCTCGTAACAAGTGCTCGTCGTTGCGTACCATATCCAACAACCACGACCTCATCTACTTTTTCACTACCTGCTGACATTCTTACGAGCAAAGAGTTATTGTCGCCCGCCCGGACTAAGAAACGACGCTCGACATACCGTTCATACCCAAGTCTACTAAACAGTACATCATACGATCTATCCGAAGACAATCCCCCTAGGAAAAAAATCCCGTTGGCGTTGGTAGATGCTTGAAAACGTTGATTTTTGACAGAATCTACCGTTTCTACCGTAACTCCTGCCAACGGTTGTCCCCTACTGTCCATTACCGTGCCCCGTATGACCGCAGCCTGTTGAGCGATAGAGGTTAACGGTATCATTAACAACAGTATGATCACGTATTTCTTCATCATACCTAATAATTTGTTCTTTTGCTTCATAACATCTATTTCATTTTTTAAACATTAAAATTGGACAAAACGGTTCCGTCCGCTCCTTTCGGACCGATTCACACTTTTTATTCATAAACATCCTTTATTTGTTAATTTTCTCTATCCGAATCGTACGTTTCTCTTCATGATACATTAAATCATTCATGTTGCATATAATACTGACCACGACATCAAGGGAATCTGTTGGATGAAAATCGCCGGTAAATGACAATTGACTCACATCGACACCAGATAAATCTATCTTTACATCAAACTGTCGTGAAATGCGGTGAAATACTTCATTCAGAGGAGTTTTATCAAACACCAATAGTGTGTCTTCGGAAGCTTCCGATATTTCCTCCTTTTTCCTTCGCGGCACCTGCTTGTTAGCGAGCGGCGTAGGCAACAACTTCTTATCAGAAACAGCCCACCGTCCACTTAATGGATTGACACGAAGCTCCTCCCCCGGCTCTAGATAAACGTCCGAAAGGGTTACCGGACTTTTAGACGAAGAGCGTACAACGACTTTGCCTGAAATCAGATTCACCTTAAACACTTTTGTATGATAAGCACTAACAGAAAAGGTAGTTCCCAAAGCCGTTGTTGAATATCCGTCTGCCCAAACTGTAAATGGCCTCAACGTATCTTTCGCGACGTCAAATGTGGCCTTCCCATCTAAAAACACTTCACGTTTGTTTACATCAAAATGAGACAGATAAGTAATCGAACTTCCTGATGTCAAGAACACCTTAGAGCCATCTTCCAACCGTAGGATAAGATCTTCTTGGTTCAGGTTTCTATGTACGATGGTATCTAACTTTGGAATAGACGTCGATACCATCATCTGCTTCGGTCTACTATCCATCAAATAGACGGACATTCCCCATCCGAACAGCATCAATACGATTATTGCTACCGCGATCCGCACATAGGGACGAATACGGTGTATACGCGTGATCGGCGTCTTCTCTTTAATGTGGGTGATCGATTCTATTTGTGCAAAGACATGTTCGGCACGTTCAACTCCCAAATCATCCTCAGATGGTTCATCTGCAAAAAAAGCTTGCTCCATACGGCTTCTCCATTCAGGCTTATGCTGTTCAAGATAACGGAGTATCTCTTTCTTCTCTTTTTCGGTCGCTTCTCCTCGCCAAAATTTTTCAACCAAATAGGTTATTCTATCCATGGACATCTACGCTTAGACACGACATTTTAGTCAGAGTTATACATTTATAATGACGTATTGCAGGAGCTAGGTTTATCCAAGCCTCTATAATTAAATACTCCTATCGGTAAAAAAGGGGATGGTTTTTCTACAAAAAAATTAAAAATTATCTGAAAAAGCCTTTGTAATGACAATAATGGTATAAAGATGGGGGTATTTCAGTGTGATATAGTCTCTGATGGCACGATTGGATTGCTTGAGGTAATCGCCCACAGAGACCGTAGATATTCCCATTATGGACGCTACTTCCTCTTTTGCCTTTCCTTCAAAACGACAAAGTCTAAACACCTCCTTTTTACGGGCGGGAAGTGCATTGACCGCTTCTTCAACAATCGTCCATTGGGAGAGGTATTCCTCTTCGTTGACAGTTTCCTCGGGAAGCATATGTTCATAATCGGTGTATTCTTCTATATAATCGAGAGACTCTTTCAGTCTTTTTTTCAAGAAAGTCGTTGCTTTGTTAAAACTTACGACAAACAGCCACCCCCCTACGGATCGATCGGCCTTGATCCTAGATCGATGTTCCCACAAAGCAACAAATACCTCTTGGAGAATATCCTCAGCATGCTCAGGCTGTTTTACTATTTTCAGAATGTTGGCGTAGACCGGTCTGCGGTATCGGTCATATAGCGAACGAAATGCCTCTACAGATCCTTCAGCAAGGGCACTGGCCAGCTCTTCATCAAACAGATTTGAACGCATCATAAAGTTAATAGGTGTACCAAACAAATGTACAAAATCCAACATTAGTCACAAAAGTATTTAAAAGCCTTTGGGTCTCAGACAAAAATGATGTTATGAAATTATGAATTTTGACAGGCATCCGGTGATTGGATACGAGATGGAATGGCAACGATTTCGTAGACAACACTATAAAGTTTAAAAAAATAGCGCTATTTTCACTTCCAAAATAAATTTTATTCATGAATCTTATATTATCTTTTGGCGAGATATTAGTCAGACAACAGAGTCTCGGAAACACATTCTTTGACAAAACGAATAACCGTTTAGAGATTTTTCCTGGCGGATCGGAGGCGAATGTAGCCGCCTCATTGGCACAAATGGGGAGTAACGTAGCTTATTGTAGTGCGTTACCACAAAATGCTTTATCCGATGAAATCTTAGCTATACTTGGTAGTCTCGGTGTACATACTAGCAAAGCACTGCGTATCGGCGATAGGCTAGGTACCTATATTTTGATGTCCGCGAATGGTTTATCCAAAGGCGAGGTCATTTATGACCGTAAATATTCCAGTTTTAGCCAGTTAACTAAACAGGATATCGACGTAGATAAGTTGCTCGAAGGCGTTTCCTGGTTCCATTGGACAGCGCTTACGCCGGCCCTTAACCAAAACATGGCGGATCTCATGGCTGTCTTGCTTCAAGAAGCATCTAACCGTAATATTACGATCTCCGTCGATTTGAATTACCGGAACCGTTTATGGCAGTATGGCAAAGAGCCTATCGATATTATGCCTCAACTCATTGCGCATTGCGATGTCATTATGGGAAATATTTGGGCTGCGAACAAAATGCTGGGGACAGCTGTTGACGAGTCTTTTGACAGAAATACACCACGCGAAACATATCTCGCCGCCGCAAAAGAATCCGCTAATGAAATTTTCCAGAAATATTCGAAGTGCCAACATGTAGCTTATACCTTTCGCTTCATGGATAGCCCGAATCATAACTTATTTTACGGGACATACCATACGCCTACAAAACACGTCAGTTCTGACGTTATGGAAACTTTCGAGGTGATTGACCGGATAGGCAGTGGGGACGCGTTTATGGCGGGATATATACACGCCTTGGTCAACAAGATGGCACCACAGGAGGTCATCGATGCTGCAACAGGAGCAGGTTATCATAAGTTGTTTGTGAAGGGTGATTTTGGTGACGGAAAGATAAAGCAATAAAAAAGGCAGCGATTTTGCTGCCTTTTTTATTGCTTTATAAAATCTCGCTAGTCTTCTTCTTTCGAAGCCAATAGCTGATCGTACTCTTCACGCGAACCGACGATAATATTGCTATACTCACGTAAACCAGTTCCTGATGGAATCAGGTGACCTACGATTACGTTTTCTTTCAATCCTAACAAATCGTCACGTTTACCTGCGATAGCAGCTTCGTTTAAGACTTTTGTCGTCTCTTGGAAAGACGCAGCCGAAATAAATGACTTCGTACCTAATGACGCGCGCGTGATACCCTGTAATAATGGGCTTGAAGTTGCTGAAATAGCATCACGAACCTCTACTGTTTTCAAGTCCTGACGACGTAAGCTGGAGTTCTCCTCACGAAGTTTACGCATGGTTACAATTTGACCAGCTTTCAACTCTTTCGAATCTCCCGCATCAACGACAACTTTCTTATCAAACAACGCATCGTTTTCTTCCATGAAGTCCCATTTGTTAACAGCTTCTTTCTCTAAGAAACGGGTATCTCCTGGATCCTCAATATTCACTTTTTGCATCATCTGGTGAACGATAGTTTCAAAGTGCTTATCGTTGATTTTTACCCCTTGTAAGCGATAAACTTCTTGGATACCATTTACGATATACTCCTGAACGGCCGCTGGACCTTTAATGGAGAGAATATCTACTGGCGAAATAGAACCATCTGACAATGGCATACCTGCTTTTACAAAATCATTATCCTGTACTAAGATATGCTTAGAAAGTGGCACCAAGTATTTCTTGATCTGTCCATCTCTGGATTCTATCGAAATCTCACGATTACCGCGTTTCACACCACCTAACGTAACAACACCATCAATTTCGGTAACAACAGCAGGATTAGATGGATTCCGTGCCTCGAACAACTCGGTTACACGAGGAAGACCTCCTGTAATATCACGCGTTTTACCGGTAGCTCGAGGAATCTTCGCTAAGATAGTTCCTTCTTTGATTTTTTTCCCATCCTGAACCGAGACGTGCGCTCCCACCGGAATGTTGTATGAGCGTAAGGTATCACCAGCTAAGTCTACAATCTTAACCGTCGGGTTTTTGGTTTTATCCCGTGTCTCAATAATAACCTTCTCTTTGTGTCCGGTTTGTTCATCAGATTCGTCGCGGAAGGTTACGCCTTCAATAATGGCTTCGAATTCGATTTTACCCGGGAACTCAGAGATGATTACCGCATTATACGGATCCCAATCTGCTAATACCTTACCCTTTTCTACCTTATCGCCTTCATTTACATATATACTTGCACCGTAAGGGATAATTTGGTTATATAATACTTTTCTATCATCGCTTACGATACGAAGTTCTCCAGAACGTCCTATGGCTATTTGGAAAGGTCCTTCTTCGCCTTCTTTAGCGACAGAACGTACATTTTCAAACTCAACTTTACCATCGTATTTCGCTATAATACTGGAGTCAGCCGCAATATTCGATGCCGTACCACCCACGTGGAATGTACGTAATGTCAACTGCGTACCTGGTTCACCCACTGACTGTGCAGCAATAACACCGACTGCTTCGCCCATTTGGACACGCTTGCCAGAGGCAAGGTTTCGTCCATAGCACGCAGCACAAACGCCACGCTTAGCTTCACAAGTCAATACCGATCGAATTTCAACGCCCTCAATACCAGCCTCATCAATCGCCGTCGCAATCTCTTCTGTAATATCTTCGTTAGCCGAAACAATCAGATCGCCCGTTGTCGGATGATACACATCATTTAATGGTGTGCGTCCTAAGATACGGTCGTACAAAGGCTCAACAATATCATCATTTTCTTTAAGTGCCGTTTTATATAAACCACGCAACGTATTACAATCTTCTTCTACGACGATCATATCTTGCGCAACATCATGTAAACGACGAGTCAAATAACCCGCGTCGGCTGTTTTCAACGCCGTATCGGCAAGACCTTTACGCGCACCGTGGGTAGAGATAAAGTACTCCAATACCGACAAACCTTCTTTGAAGTTTGACAGAATCGGGTTCTCGATGATCTCGCCCCCCGAAGTACCCGACTTCTGCGGTTTTGCCATCAGACCCCGCATACCACACAACTGACGAATCTGTTCTTTGGAACCACGGGCACCAGAATCTAACATCATATAAACAGAGTTAAATCCTTGGTTGTCGTTGGAAAGAATATCCATCACGTATGCTGTCAATCGGTTGTTGATACGTGTCCAAATATCGATAATCTGATTGTAACGTTCGTTGTTCGTAATGAAACCCATATTATAGTTGTTCATTACCTCTTCAACTTCGCCAGTTGCTTGCTCAATTAGATCTGCTTTCGCCGCAGGAATATTCAGATCTTGTAAATTGAATGACAAACCACCTTTAAAGGCTGTTTGGAATCCTAGCTCTTTCATATCATCCAAGAACTGTGCTGCACGAGCCATACCCGTGTTCTTCACAATATCGCCGATGATATTACGCAATGATTTTTTGGTCAGGAGTTCGTTAACGTAGCCCGTCTCATCAGGCACGATCTGGTTAAAAATAACCCGTCCAACCGTAGTTTCAAGAATACTTTCAACGATTTCACCGTCCTTATTTCTAGTTTTCGTTTTTACCTTGATAAAAGCGTGCAGATCAATTTTATTCTCGTTCAAGGCAATGATAACCTCTTCCGGAGAATAAAACGTCATTCCCTCACCTCGTACCTTATGATCTTCTGTAGATTTACGGCCTTTTGTAATATAATAAAGACCCAATACCATATCTTGCGAAGGAACCGTTACCGGCGAACCGTTTGCTGGATTAAGAATATTATGCGAAGCCAACATCAATATCTGAGCTTCCAAAATAGCTGCATTACCTAAAGGTAAGTGGACCGCCATCTGGTCACCGTCAAAGTCGGCGTTGAACGCTGTACACACCAACGGGTGTAATTGAATCGCTTTACCTTCTACCAACGTAGGTTGGAAAGCTTGAATACCCAAACGGTGAAGCGTAGGCGCACGGTTGAGCAATACAGGGTGTCCTTTCAGTACATTCTCTAGAATATCCCACACCACCGGATCCTTGCGGTCAACGATTTTTTTCGCCGATTTTACCGTCTTTACAATACCTCTCTCAATCATCTTGCGAATGATAAACGGCTTGTAAAGTTCTGCTGCCATATCTTTAGGAAGACCACACTCGTGTAATTTCAAGTTCGGACCAACGACAATTACTGAACGTGCTGAATAATCCACACGCTTACCCAATAAGTTCTGACGGAAACGTCCTTGCTTACCTTTCAAAATATCTGATAACGATTTCAAGGCGCGGTTACCTTCTGTTTTCACCGCGTTCACTTTACGCGAGTTATCGAACAAAGAGTCAACTGCTTCCTGAAGCATACGTTTTTCATTACGTAAGATTACTTCCGGTGCTTTGATTTCGATCAAACGTTTTAAACGATTGTTACGAATAATGACACGACGATAAAGGTCATTCAAATCCGACGTCGCAAAACGACCACCGTCCAACGGCACTAATGGACGCAATTCCGGTGGAATAATTGGAACGATTTTTACAATCATCCACTCCGGACGGTTTTCAATACGCGTGTTGGCTCCTCGGAAAGCTTCTACTACGTGAAGACGTTTCAATGCCTCATTTTTACGCTGTTGCGAAGTTTCATTCGCGGCTTGATGGCGTAAATCGTATGACAATTGATCTAAGTCGATACGTTTCAAAAGTTCCTCCATCGCCTCAGCCCCCATCTTGGCGATGAATTTCTGAGGATCGGTATCATCCAAATATTGGTTTTCTTTTGGTAGTGTATCTAAAATATCTAGATATTCTTCCTCCGTCAAGAAATCCATGTAGGAAATGCCATCATCTTCTTTGATACCCGGCTGAATAACCACATATCTTTCGTAGTAGATAATCATATCCAACTTCTTGGTTGGAAGCCCTAATAAATAACCGATTTTATTAGGAAGGGAACGAAAATACCAGATGTGTGCAACAGGAACCACCAAATTAATGTGTCCCATACGCTCACGACGTACTTTCTTCTCGGTTACTTCGACACCACAACGGTCACATACGATACCTTTATAACGAATACGTTTGTATTTACCACAGTGACATTCATAGTCCTTTACCGGACCAAAGATACGCTCACAGAATAAACCATCACGCTCAGGTTTGTAGGTACGATAGTTAATCGTCTCTGGCTTTGTAACCTCACCGCTAGAGCGCTCCAAAATCGTTTCCGGAGAAGCCAAGCTGATCGTAATCGACGTGAAGTTACTTTTAATTTTATTATCTTTTTTGTAAGACATACTTTATAAAAAGTTAAAGCTGTATGCTTGATTAATCTAATGTGATATCTAATCCTAAACCGCGTAATTCATGTACCAATACGTTGAACGATTCCGGTACGGATGGTGTCGGAAGGTTGTTACCCTTAACGATAGCCTCGTAAGTCTTCGCACGTCCAACAACATCATCTGATTTCACTGTTAAGATTTCTTGCAGGATATTTGATGCACCAAATGCTTCTAATGCCCATACCTCCATCTCACCGAAACGCTGACCACCGAATTGTGCTTTACCACCTAACGGTTGTTGTGTAATTAACGAGTACGGTCCGATAGAACGTGCATGCATTTTATCGTCTACCATGTGACCTAATTTCAACATGTAGATCACACCTACTGTAGTGGGTTGGTCAAAACGCTCTCCTGTTAAACCATTGTATAAGTAAGTTCTACCTGACATTGGCAATTTAGCTTTAGCGATCCACTCTTCCACCTCGTCCATTTCAGCACCGTCAAAGATTGGTGTAGCGAATTTCATACCCAATTTCTGACCTGCCCATCCCAGAACAGTTTCGTAAATCTGTCCTAAGTTCATCCGTGAAGGCACCCCTAATGGATTCAACACAATGTCTACGGGCGTTCCATCTTCCAAAAACGGCATATCCTCATCGCGAACGATACGAGCAACAATACCTTTGTTACCGTGGCGTCCAGCCATCTTATCACCAACTTTCAACTTACGTTTTTTAGCCACATAAACTTTCGCCATCTGAACGATACCCGATGGGAGCTCATCTCCGACAGAAATAGCAAATTTCTCTCTTTTAAACGCACCAAGCTCTTCGTTGATTTTAATATTATAAAAGTGAAGTGCTAACTTGATCAGCTCGTTCTTATCTTCATCTGTAGTCCATCCCGTTGGATTGATGTGTGCATAATCCAAATCCATCAAGATCTTCTGTGTGAATTTAGCTCCTTTAGGTACGAGCAATTCTTTATACACATTATACACCCCTTGACTGGTTTTACCATTCACCACAGTGAACAATTTCTCTACCAAACGATCCTTCAGTATTTTTACAGCTTTATCGTGTGCGACTTCTAATTTGTCTAATGCTTTTCTTTCCGCTTCTTTAGACATTTTTTTCGCACGAGAGAATAGCTTCGTATCGATAACTACACCTTTCAAAGAAGGTGATGCTTTCAATGAAGCGTCTTTAACATCACCAGCTTTGTCTCCAAAGATAGCGCGTAATAACTTCTCTTCCGGTGAAGGATCGGATTCGCCTTTCGGCGTGATCTTACCAATTAAAATATCGCCACCATTCACTTCGGCGCCAACCCGGATAATCCCATTCTCATCCAAATCTTTCGTTGCTTCTTCTGAAACGTTAGGGATATCGGATGTTAATTCTTCCTCACCACGTTTCGTATCACGAACCTCCAATTCAAATTCCTCAATATGCAAGGAAGTGAATAAGTCTTGCGATACAACACGTTCAGAGATTACGATCGCATCCTCAAAGTTATATCCTTGCCAAGGCATGAATGCCACTTTCAAGTTACGACCAAGTGCCAACTCGCCATTTTCGGTTGCATAACCTTCACACAATACTTGACCTTTGGTTACTTTTTGACCTTTCGTAACGATTGGCTTCAAGTTGATACACGTATTTTGGTTTGTTTTCTTAAACTTCGTAAGTGTGTATGTTTTTACATCATTATCAAATGATACCAAACGGTCGTTATCTGTCCGCTTGTAGCGGATTTTAATCTCATTGGCGTCTACATATTCAACCACACCTTCCCCTTCGGCGTTGATTAACGTACGAGAATCGGATGCTACACGAGCTTCCAAACCAGTACCAACGACAGGTGCCTGTGGTTTCAATAAAGGAACAGCTTGACGTTGCATATTCGATCCCATCAATGCTCGGTTGGCATCATCGTGTTCCAAGAAAGGAATCAAGGATGCCGCAATGGATGTAATCTGATTCGGTGCAATGTCCATATAATCCAGACGCTCCGGCTCAATAATCGGGAAGTCACCCTCATATCTCGCTTTAACTTTGGGATCGATAAAGTTACCCTTATCGTCGTATTCCGCATTCGCCTGTGCAATGGTTTTGTTATCCTCGTCTTCGGCTGATAAATAAACTACGGGTTCATCAACCACAACTTTGCCATCTCTAACTTGGCGGTAAGGAGTTTCGATAAAGCCTAAGTTATTGATTTTCGCATGTACAGCCAAGGAAGAAATCAAACCAATGTTCGGACCTTCTGGTGTTTCAATAGTACACAAACGACCATAATGCGTATAGTGAACGTCACGTACTTCGAAACCTGCACGCTCGCGAGAAAGCCCCCCTGGCCCTAAGGCTGACAGACGACGCTTGTGCGTAATCTCTGCCAATGGGTTGGTTTGATCCATAAACTGAGACAACTGGTTCGTACCAAAGAACGAGTTGATAACGGACGACAGTGTACGTGCATTAATCAAGTCCGTTGGCGTAAAGACTTCGTTGTCACGAATATTCATCCGTTCACGGATAGTACGCGCCATACGAGAAAGACCAACTCCAAACTGCGCATATAACTGCTCGCCCACCGTACGTACACGACGATTGGACAAGTGGTCGATATCATCGACTTCCGCTTTGGAGTTAATCAAATTAATCAAATACTTAACGATGGCAATAATATCCTCGCGCGTCAATACTTTCGTATCATCTGCTGTATCCAATTTCAACTTGCGGTTGATACGGTAACGACCTACATCCCCCAAATCATAACGCTTGTCTGAGAAGAACAAACGATCAATGATACCCCGTGCTGTTTCTTCATCAGGTGGTTCTGCGTTACGCAGTTGACGGTAGATGTGTTCTACAGCCTCTTTTTCAGAGTTTGAGGTATCTTTCTGTAAAGTATTATATATAATCGAGTAGTCCGCATTGTTAGCGCCATCTTCTTTCGCTAGGATAATGGATTTTACCCCTGCATCGATGATCATCTCAATGTGGTCTTCCTCTAAAACAGTTTCACGTTCTAAGATGATCTCATTACGATCGATGGACACTACCTCACCTGTATCCTCATCTACAAAGTCCTCGATCCATTTTTTCAATACCCTAGCCGCCAAACGACGACCAACGTATTTCTTAAGACCAGATTTACTTACTTTAACCTCATCTGCAAGATCGAACAGCTCCAGGATGTCCTTATCGGAATCGTAGCCGATCGCGCGCAACAAAGTAGTAACTGGGAATTTCTTTTTACGGTCGATATAAGCATACATCACGTTGTTTACGTCCGTTGCAAATTCGATCCAAGATCCTTTAAAAGGAATTACCCTTGCAGAATAAAGTTTTGTACCATTTGTGTGTCTACTCTGACCAAAGAACACGCCAGGGGAACGGTGCAACTGGGAAACAATAACGCGCTCAGCACCATTGATCACAAAGGTACCTTTTGGTGTCATGTAAGGAATTGTTCCCAAATATACGTCTTGCACAATCGTTTCGAAATCCTCGTGTTCTTCATCATTACAAGATAACTTCAATTTTGCCTTGAGTGGGACACTATACGTCAATCCACGCTCAATACACTCTTGTATATCGTAGCGAGGCGGATCGATGAAATAATCCAAAAACTCGAGCACAAAGATGTTTCTTGAATCAGAAATAGGGAAGTTTTCCGAGAAAACCTTGAACAGCCCTTCCTGATGGCGGTTGTCAGAAGTAGTTTCTAGTTGAAAAAACTCCTTGAAAGATTGCAATTGCACATCCAAGAAATCCGGATAATCGATAACCTTCTTACTTGTAGCAAAATTTACTCTTTCGTTTTGAATATTATTGTTTGCCAAGGGAATAAGTATTTTAGTTTAAAAAAACTGAGCCAACTATGCTGTAATCATGTTCTTATCAGATGTCAGCACCCATCTGATACATGTAATAATATTATAAACAGGAATAGACTCTGACAACGTATTGACAGAGTCTAAACCCTTAAGGCGCTTTTTTATGCTGAGATTATTTGATCTCAACAACAGCTCCAGCTTCTTCTAATTGTTTTTTCAAAGCTTCAGCTTCGTCTTTTGAAACACCTGTTTTCAATTCCTTAGGAGCACCGTCAACTAAATCTTTAGCTTCTTTCAAGCCTAAACCAGCTAAGTCTTTAACCAATTTAACTACTGCTAATTTCTGACCACCAGCTTCTTTCAAGATAACGTCAAATGAAGTTTTCTCTTCAGCAGCAGCAGCTTCGCCACCAGCAGCAGGACCAGCAACTGCAACAGCTGCAGCAGCAGGCTCGATACCATACTCATCTTTTAGGATATCAGCTAATTCTTTAACTTCTTTTACTGTTAAGTTAACCAACTGTTCAGCAAGTTGTTTTAAATCTGCCATTTTATTTTGAATTTTTGAATGTACTTAATAAAAATTGTTAATTAAAAATACACGAACATTTTATACGAGGTGTCCGTTAGCCTCTTTCTTCTAAAGCTTTTACCAAACCTGAAATTGTATTTCCACCTGATTGAAGTGCGGAAATAACATTCTTCGCAGGAGATTGAAGCAAAGCAATAACGTCTGCGATAAGTTCGTCTTTGGATTTAAGATTAACTAGTGCTTCTAGTTGGTTATCTCCTACGAATGCAGTTTCTTGGATGTAAGCCGCTTTTAGAACGGGCTTGTCACCTTCCTTACGTAATTGTTTGATCAATTTCGCCGGGCCGTTTCCGGTTTCAGAGAACATCATTGTAGAAGCACCTTTAAGCACGCTACGCAATTCTTCTGAATCGATTCCTGCTTCGATAAGGGCTTTTTCAATCAAGGAGTTTTTAGCTACTTGAATCGTAATACCCTGCTCAAAACATTTACGGCGGATGTTATTTACTTTTTCAACAGTTAAATCAGCAGTATCAGTAATGTAGAAATTACCGTAAGATTTAATCTGTTCGGCCAAAGCTTGAACAATTGCTTGTTTTTCTTCTTTTCTCATGATTAAATTCCTGCTACTGATTTAGTCTCCACATGAATACCAGGACTCATGGTTGAAGAGATGTGAATACTTTTGAAGTATGTTCCCTTAGCAGCGGAAGGTTTAAGACGTGCCAGTGTTTGTAACACCTCTAATGCATTGTCATAAATCTTATCTGCTTCGAACGACACTTTACCCACTGAAGTATGGATGATACCTGTCTTGTCGACTTTGAAATCAATTTTACCACCTTTCACTTCCGTTACAGCTTTACCTACATCCGTAGTCACTGTTCCAGTTTTAGGGTTAGGCATCAAGTTTCTTGGACCCAAAATACGTCCCAATTTACCCACTTTAGCCATAACACTAGGCATAGTAATAATGATATCAACGTCAGTCCAACCACCTTCAATTTTGCTGATGTACTCATCGAGACCTACGTAATCCGCGCCTGCAGCCTTAGCTTCTTCCTCCTTATCAGGAGTACACAATACTAAAACACGCACAGTCTTACCTGTCCCGTGAGGTAACGTAGCGATACCACGAACCATTTGGTTTGCTTTACGAGGATCCACGCCTAAACGAACGTCGATATCCACAGAAGCATCAAATTTCGTCGCTGTAATCTCTTTAACCAAAGCGGCTGCTTCTTTTAAAGAGTACGCCTTACCAGCTTCAATTTTGGATAGTGCCGCTTTTTGATTTTTTGTTAATCTAGCCACTTTCTTAAACTGATTTCGTTAAATTAATTGTTCCAAGGAGCGTTACCAGAAACGGTAATGCCCATACTACGTGCTGTCCCAGCCACCATTTTCATAGCAGACTCTACAGTAAATGCATTCAAATCAGGCATTTTATCTTTAGCAATAACCTCAACCTGCTCCCAAGTAATAGAAGCAACTTTTTTACGGTTAGGCTCACCCGACCCACTTTTCAGCTTAGCTACATCTTTTAACTGAACAGCTACCGGTGGTGTCTTGATGATAAAATCAAATGATTTGTCGCTGTAAACTGTAATGACAACAGGAAGTACTTGCCCTGGTTTGTCTTGCGTACGAGCGTTAAATTGCTTACAGAAGTCCATGATGTTCACCCCTTTAGCACCCAATGCAGGCCCTACAGGAGGAGATGGATTTGCAGCACCGCCCTTTACTTGTAATTTTACTAACGCACTGACCTCTTTTGCCATTTTGTTTTGAATTTAATTGTTAAATGTTTGTTAGTAAGGTGGAAGCATTATAACGTAACATTTATTATCTTTCGTAGACTATATAATAAAAGCAGTATATAATCAAACGAGGTGCAAAGATAATAAACATTTTGGAAATAAAAAACATAGAAGATAATTTAATAAACAAAACCAATATGGCATCGAGATTATCGATAGTAACTAACATCTACGTTAACGTATCTTTGATTGTAAAGACCATAGTAATAACATCAATGAAAAATAAAATAAATTAAATCAATAAATAAAAAATGGAAAACAACAGTAATGACATTAGCAAATGTCCTTTCCATAGTGGAGGGCAACATCACGAAAAAAAAGTCGTCTCTACGGGAGGCGATGGCACTAAAAACAATGACTGGTGGCCAAATAGACTAAAAACCAATCTTTTGCGCCAGCACTCCTCCTTAACAAACCCAATGGACAAAGATTTTAATTATGCCGAGGCATTCAAAAGTTTGGACTATGAGGGTTTAAAAAAGGATCTGCATACCCTCATGACAGATTCTCAGGAATGGTGGCCGGCGGATTTTGGGCATTATGGTCCCCTTTTCGTCCGTATGGCCTGGCACAGTGCGGGCACATACCGTATCCAGGACGGTCGTGGTGGTGGAGGAAGAGGACAGCAACGTTTTGCACCACTAAATAGCTGGCCAGACAATGTAAGCTTAGATAAAGCACGGAGGCTACTTTGGCCGATCAAACAAAAATACGGCAATAAGATTTCGTGGGCGGATCTGCTAATTCTTACGGGGAACGTAGCTTTAGAGTCTATGGGCTTCAAAACATTCGGGTTTGCTGGCGGACGTGAGGATGTATGGGAAGCAGACGAAGACGTTTATTGGGGCAAGGAGACGACCTGGTTAGGTGGTGACGACCGTTATGCACGCGGCTCTGAAGGCGTAGAGAAAGACCACGGCGTGCTGGTATCTGACGATGACGCGGATGGGGAAATACACAGTCGTAATCTGGAAAATCCACTTGCAGCTGTACAGATGGGACTCATTTATGTGAATCCTGAAGGGCCCGACGGTAATCCCGATCCGGTCGCTGCTGCTTACGACATTCGCGACACTTTCAAACGGATGGCGATGAATGATGAAGAAACCGTGGCACTGATTGCCGGTGGACACACCTTTGGAAAAACACATGGTGCTGCACCCGCGGACCACGTCGGTGCAGAGCCTGAAGCAGCCGATTTAGAATCCCAAGGACTAGGCTGGGACAACAGTTATGGCACGGGTAAAGGCGGAGATACGATTACCAGCGGACTCGAAGTGACCTGGACTTCTTCACCAACCAAATGGACCAATAATTTTTTATGGAACCTGTTTGGTTATGAATGGGAGTTGACGAAAAGTCCGGCAGGAGCACACCAATGGGTACCGAAGCACGGCATGGGTTCTAATACAGTTCCGGACGCGCATGACTCAAATAAAAAGCATGCCCCTGCTATGCTTACAACAGATCTTGCCTTACGTTTTGATCCTGAATATGAAAAAATAGCCCGACGATTTTTAGAAAATCCAGACCAATTCGCGGATGCATTTGCACGTGCGTGGTTTAAGTTGACGCACCGAGACATGGGACCGCGATCCCGTTATTTAGGTCCCGAAGTACCAGCGGAAATCCTGATCTGGCAAGACCCTGTTCCTGAAGTTGATCATGAACTCATTAATGAAGAAGACGTATCGGCATTGAAATCCGAAGTCCTAGATTCCGGTCTCAATATTTCCGAACTGATCTCAACTGCATGGGCTTCTGCCTCTACATTTCGAGGTGGTGATAAACGAGGTGGTGCCAATGGTGCCCGTATTCGGCTGGCTCCACAAAAAAACTGGGAAGTAAATAATCCGACACAATTAGCGAAAGTGTTGGAGGTATTGGAACATATCCAAGTGGCGTTTAATAACAGACAAAACGGCAACAAAAAAGTATCAATTGCGGACTTAATCGTATTAGCGGGAAATGCAGCGGTCGAAAAATCGGCGCAAGCGGCAGGCGTTCATATTACGGTACCCTTCTCACCTGGCCGAACCGATGCTTCACAGGAACAAACAGACGTAGAATCGTTCGAGTATCTTGAACCCAAAGCTGATGGATTCCGCAACTATCTAAAAACAAAATATGCTACACCTACAGAAGCTTTCTTGATTGACAAAGCGCAATTGCTGACATTAACCGCGCCTGAACTGACTGTTTTAATCGGTGGTCTACGTGTGCTAGAGACAAATTACGATAACGCTAAGCATGGTGTATTCACAACCCGGCCAGGCGTACTAACCAACGACTTCTTTGTCAACCTCTTGGATATGAATACCCAGTGGAAAGCACAGTCAGATGAAAAAGAAGTCTACGAGGGTTATGACCGTAAAAGTAAAGATCTTAAGTGGACGGCTACTCGAGCGGATCTGGTGTTCGGATCGAATTCAGAGCTAAGAGCAATCGCTGAAGTATACGCAACAGCTGATGCACAAACTAAATTTATTCATGATTTTGTTGCAGCGTGGAATAAAGTAATGAATTTAGATCGATTTGATCTATAATAAACAAAAACGAGGGGCTCGATTATCGGCCCCTCGTTTTTATTTATTATAGTAGTTTTTTATTCCTTCTCTACCTGCATATAATTTAACTCCAGTGGTGTCTTCCGCCCAAAAACCTTCACCATCACGGTCAATTTCTTCTTATCTTCGTGCACCTCTTCTATTTCTCCGGTAAAGCCATTAAACGGTCCGTCATTCACTTTAACCGTTTCACCCACGTAATACGGAACATTCATGCTTTCCCCCTGTTCCGCCATCTCGTCTACTTTACCTAAAATTCGGTTAACTTCAGCAGGACGCAAAGGGATCGCATTACCTTCTTTATCACCCAGAAATCCGATCACACTATTCAAATTCTTAATTGCGTGCTCAATCTCTCCATCCAGCGCAGCTTCGATCAACACATATCCGGGATAGTAGTTACGTTCTTTAGCAACTTTCTTCCCGTCACGCATCTGGTAATATTTTTCCATAGGAATCAATACCTGAGGTACCAGATGTTGGATACCCAAACGGCCAACTTCTGCCTCGACGTATTGCTTCACTTTCTTCTCTTTTCCACTAACGGCACGAACTACATACCATTTTAACGATTGATCTGCCATAAAATTTTTAATGATAAATTTAGGAAGTAATTCCGTACAACAACTCCAATAGATTACTTGAAGCTTTATCCATCACAAATATCAACAAAGCAATAATGACAGACGCTACAAGTACCACTACCGCCGAGTTTTGTAATTGCGCCCAAGTAGGCCAAGTTACCTTCTCTGTAACCTCGACATAGGAGCTTTTTAAAAAATCAAGTACTTTAGCCATTTTTAGTTTACCTAAATTATTTTAGCAGGGATACCAGGATTCGAACCCAGACCAACGGTTTTGGAGACCGCTATACTAACCATTATACTATATCCCTTGGTTTTTTTGATGACGCAAATATAGTGTTTCAACGCTATTAGCGCAAATATTATTTACTTTTTTTCTACTTTATACCCTATTGGATAACCGGAAAAAAAACAAGCTAACCAGCATCAGCCAATTAGCTTGTTTTGTTATACTAGGATAATCTTAAAGATTACGCTAAGATTTCAGTTACCTGACCAGCACCTACCGTACGACCACCTTCACGGATAGCGAAACGTAGACCTTTTTCCATAGCGATTGCGTTAATCAACTTTACTGTGATTGTTACGTTATCACCAGGCATAACCATTTCAGTACCTTCTGGTAACGCGATTTCTCCTGTTACGTCTGTTGTACGGAAATAGAATTGAGGACGGTATTTGTTGAAGAATGGTGTATGACGACCTCCTTCAGCTTTTGACAATACATATACCTCAGCTTTAAAGTCTGTATGAGGAGTTACTGTACCTGGTTTACAGATTACCATACCACGACGGATATCTGTTTTCTCAATACCACGTAGCAATAAACCTACGTTATCACCAGCTTCACCATAATCCAAAATCTTACGGAACATCTCTACTCCAGTTACAGTAGATTTCAAGTTCTCAGCACCCATTCCTAAGATATCAACAGGGTCACCAGAGTTGATTACACCTCTTTCGATACGACCTGTAGCAACTGTACCACGACCTGTGATAGAGAATACGTCTTCGATCGGCATCAAGAAAGGAAGCTCAGTCAAACGTGGAGGAATTGGAATGTAGTTATCTACAGCATCCATCAATTCCATAATTTTATCAACCCACTGCTCTTCGCCATTCAATGCACCTAGAGCAGATCCTTTGACCACAGGGATATCATCACCTGGGAATTCATAGAATGACAATAGTTCACGAACTTCCATCTCAACAAGCTCTAACAACTCTTCGTCATCAACCAAGTCAACTTTATTCAGGAACACTACTAACGCAGGAACACCTACCTGACGAGCCAACAAGATGTGCTCACGAGTTTGAGGCATAGGACCATCAGTCGCAGCAACTACGATGATAGCACCATCCATCTGTGCAGCACCAGTAACCATGTTTTTTACATAGTCAGCGTGACCTGGACAGTCAACGTGCGCATAGTGACGGTTCGCTGTTTGGTATTCTACGTGCGCTGTATTGATTGTAATACCACGCTCTTTTTCTTCAGGAGCAGAGTCAATTGAATCAAATGAACGAGCCTCTGAAAAACCTTTGTCAGCCAATACTTTAGTGATAGCAGCTGTAGTAGTTGTTTTACCGTGGTCAACGTGACCGATTGTACCGATATTTAAGTGCGGCTTACTCCGGTCAAATTTCTCTTTTGCCATGTTTATGCGAATTAGTAATTATAAAATGTTTCTTTATTAAATCCTTTACAAAAGTAATAAACTTCCATATTTTTTGAGCCAAAGATGGGATTTGAACCCACGACCTCTTCCTTACCAAGGAAGTGCTCTACCCCTGAGCTACTTCGGCTTATCAAAAGCCTATCTACAGATGATAGCCTCTACCTTATCAGAAAAATTCATCAAAAAAGACAGAGACTTAAATCAAACGTTAAAAAAAGAGCGGAAGACGGGCCTCGAACCCGCAACCTATAGCTTGGAAGGCTATCGCTCTACCAATTGAGCTACTTCCGCTGATTGATTTTAGATTACTCGATTTGTAAAAAAAATTCAAATCGACATACTACATATCTAAAATCGGATGGTGGAGGGAGAAGGATTCGAACCTTCGAAGCCGAAGCAACGGATTTACAGTCCGTCCCATTTGACCGCTCTGGAACCCCTCCAAACCTGCAAATTAATTGCATTTAGAGCCTCTTATCGGGATCGAACCAATGACCTACTGATTACAAGTCAGTTGCTCTACCAGCTGAGCTAAAGAGGCAATATCTATTTTTTTTTAAAAACTCTCCAAAGAACACCTACCTTTCCAGATAGCGAGTGCAAAAATCCAACTTAATTTTGATATTTGCAAGTTTTTTAAAAACTTTTTTATCGTGTTAAAGAACGCTAATCATCAGCCTCAAACAACATTAGCTCATTTGATTTTGATGAGGCAAAGATAGCGACTACATCCAAACTACAAAAATATTTCACGAAAAAAAATGGCTGGTTACATCATATACTTGATATGCAACGAAATAATTTACATCTTGCACCGCATTTTTCAAGAAGATACTTATGTTCATCAAACAAAATCGGCGTTTCGGAAATATATTGCTATTGATTTCGTTGTTCACGATATCCTTTTTTTCACCTATTTATGCACAAGAACAGACGTTTATCAAAAAAATGGCAAAAAAGTTTCTCGCTGCGGAACGTGACTCTACACGCAGTGCTAGTTTGATTGTTTTGCCTGCGCTAGGCTACGCCCAGGAAACCGGGGTAGAGTACGGTATCGCCGGAACCTATAATTTTTATCTGGATAAAGCTGATCCGGACAGCCGCACATCCAACATAACACTTATGGGGACACTTACCACAGAAAAGCAGAAAAACATCAAACTGCTAACCGATATATGGACAAAAGACAACGATTATCATATTTTAACTGAACTGCGTTATAGGGATTGGCCCTTTAACTTCTATGGCTTGGGATCAGACACCTGGTTGGCGGATGAGGATTTTTTGGAACATCAACTCGCGCGGGCAAAAATAGATATAGAGAAGAAAATTGTCCCCAGATGGTATGCCGGTGTAAATGTGGAATACGAAAGTTTCAAGTTCAAGGATCGTGAGCCTGGAGGCATTTTTGCACAACCCGAGGTATTGGGGAAGACAGGCGGCCAGTACTTGGCTCTCGGAGTTTCTTCCCTATATGACACGCGAAATAACACCACGTATACAACCAATGGTCTCTACTCCCGACTGAAATATGCTTATGCGCCTCACTTTTGGGGCGGAGATAATTTCAGGGGTAGCCAGTTGGAAGTTGATATCAGAGGGTTTCATGCGATTTCGCCGAAGATAACCCTTGCTGCACAAACCCTTTACCGAGGCACTTTCGGGGAAAATGTCCCTTTTTATGCTTATCGTGACCTAGGAGGTGACATGACCATGCGCGGTTATTACCTAGGACGATACAAAGACAAGAATTATGCTACCGCACAATTTGAATTCCGGTACCGATTTATGCCACGTCTGGGTGTCGTTGGGTTTGGTGGAACGGGTAGCACATTTTCCCAAAAACACAATTTCCGTCTGGTACCGAGCTTCGGCGGGGGCATCCGATACTTCTTTAGCTTAGAACATAACAGTACTGTCCGTTTTGACTATGCCATCGGCGAAAAAAGACCAGGCGAAAAAAGACAAACGGGATTTTATTTAAGTCTTAGTGAGGCTTTTTAGTTTAGGGTTTCCTCCAACATCTTTAATACTATATTCGGACATGCTTCGGAACTTCTTCGCTCATTAACCAAGGATTTACCGTGTGGTTACCGTGTATTTACCGGGGTCTACACGGTAAATGCACGGTAAAACGTCATTAAAAACACGGTAATTGTCCGAAGCAGGTGCGAACAAGGTCTAAACAAAAAGCGAAGAGGTCTTGAAATAACCTTACAGCGAAAGTGATTGTCGTTCCAGCGTTTCAAGAGCGGAATACACCTTTAATAAAGCTCTTGGAACATGGAAGCATCCTTTCCATTTCCCTCCTTTCAAGCTAAGCAATGGCTGTCCTTGTCTATTTAAATAGCCATACCACTCACCATACTCCGGATCTGAAAAATGACGGAAAGCATATGTATCCAACCTTTGAAACCATTCTTTACAACGCGTATCACCCGTGTATGCATAACCTTTTGCCATGCACACCAATGCCTCGAGATGTACCCACCAAAGTTTTTGATCCCATTCCAATTGTTGCAGAGGCTTATTTAGAATATCTTTAAAATACACTATGCCATCAAATTCATCGTCCCAACCAAACGCTAATGCCCCGAGTGCTATCTCAACACACTTCGCCATAAGCGCACTATCCCCACGTCTTCCTGCCAGATCCATCATAAACCACATCGCCTCTATAATATGACCAGGGTTCACCAATCGCCCTTCAAACGAATCGGAAAACGACCCATCTACGTTCACGTTTTCCATAATCAGCCCCGTATCTGGTTGATAAAAAACTTCCATGATGTCGTGAATGATTTCATCTATCAGCGATTCCACCGTATTCGTCCCCACTATATGTTCAAGCTCTAAAGAAAGATTGCTTAAGATCATCGGTAATGCAAATCCTTTGAGAGACCGGGTACCGGGATATATTTTATTATATTGATCTTTCGGGTTCTCCCGACGATCCAATATTCGGTCAAATGTTTCGTATGCCACTTGTGCATGTTCATCTTTTCCCGTTATCTTGTAAAGCGCCCCCAGCCCCATACTGGCAAAACAGTCTGAAAAGATATTGTAGGGTTGCACCAGCGGACGACCTGCCCTATCGAGCGAAAAATACCAATCACCATGTTGGTTCCGTCCATTCTTTAAGATAAAAGCAGATCCTTGTTCTGCCATTTCTCGCCAGGTTTCATTTGGTTCGACGCTAAGATAGAGCATTGACAGTGTCCAAATCTGTCTACCTTGTAACCACATGAATTTATCCGTATCAAATACTGTCCCATCCCTATCTAAGCAAGTTAAAAAACCACCATATTCCCTATCATTGGAATATTTTACCCAAAACGGCATAACGTTCTCCAAAAGCTCCTTTTTATACCGTTCAACAAATCCTTTCATTTCTACGCTAATTATTTCAATGTTTCTAAATATTCCTTATACCTATTGTATAAATGTCCTGCTTGTAAATAGGCGGACTGAGGACTCATAAAATGAGAAAACTCAAATGTAATCGCCTTATCATATCCGGCTTTTCTTGCGGCTTCCAGTTTCAAACGAAGTTTCTCGAATTTAATCGGCAAAAACTTAATTGGCATATCCCGATCAAAAGATTCGGCATTAGTCCAACACTGCATATTATATTTGTCGGCTAGTTTCTTGTTGACCAGAAAAAAATCATCTAGTTCGTGATAATCGATATGCCCATCCTGAAACGCGACCGCGTCGATCACATTATGTATCTCATGAAATATGTCATTCCATTCGTTCTCATGCTCCTGTATAGATACGAAATCTGCTTTGACAAGACCAGAAGACGCTGCCATTACCGCTTTTTTACCATCGATCCAAGGAGAAATAAATGTAGGCAAATTGTTGCTCACTGCTTTGCATTGTTCACCTAAAATACGAAAGGCACTGGACGCCCCCTTGGTTTGACGACTGATCTCCATGCTCAGATACCAACCTCCGAAACTCGCGTAATGACCATATCGCTGCCACACTTCGTCGATTACAAAGCGGTTAACATCTATTTCATACTGCATATTTCCAGTATCCCAATATTTACCGCTATCGTAAAGACCAAAAAAGAATTTCATACCGTGCTTTTCGGTCAATTGCAGAAACATATCTACCAAGTCCACTGGAGGCGCATAGCATCCCATTTTATCCTGTAACCATGCTGATGGATAGGTAATGAATCGTCGATATCCGCTACGAATCATAATAACCGTATCAATCCCTATTGCCTTCATATATCCAAAATCACGATCCCACTCCTCTCTACCCCAATTTTGATGCGGTATATCATGACTAATCTCATCTAAAAAAGTACCTGTAATCTTCATCTATAAATATTGTTTCTCTTTTAAATACTCAACCCAACGGATGTAGGCATCTGTATTGAGATGAATGCCATCCGTTGTATATTCCGTCTTCAATACATAACCATCAGCTAAAGCCTCTTTGACATCAACATAGATTAAATCATACTTTTTTGCCAAAGCCAATATCCCCTCGTTTAAATCTCTCACTAAGTTTTCCTTTCCAAACAAATAATCATATTTCAGCATCTTTTCATTGAGAGGCAACGTGCTTTGGAGATATATTTGTGTCCCAGAACTTTTTTTTTGAATGATCTTAATGATAGCTTCATAATTTCTCAAACTCCATTCGAGAGGCAGGCCCCGCCCCACATCATTGATCCCCATCATCAGGAATATCTTTTTTGGTTTCGACGCCACGACATCTGCAATACGCGCCTTCATACCAAACGTATTATCTCCTCCTATCCCTCGGTTTCCGACCTTGTATTCACGTCCCAACAATTCTTGCCAAGGGCCTCTCTCCGTTATACTATTCCCGAAGAAAATGACATGGTACGCTTTCTCCTTCAATGCCTGATACAACTTTTCCCGTCCTTCGTAATACCAATTATTATAAGTACTATCTTGCGCATGCAGGTGCATGATTCCGAGCATTCCCGACAATATTATGGTGATTTTCTTCATCATTATAACACTTCTATTTTTTTCAGATAGTCAACCAGTTCCACATACGCAGCTACCTCCAAGTGTATACCATCGGGTGTTATTTCAGCACGAAGGTTGCCCAGCCGATCGGCCAATATAGTATGCAGGTCAACAAAGTATACACCGTTTTGAGTCTGAGAAATACGTTTCAAGCCGTCATTCAATAATTGGATATCATCGTTTTTCACTGCCTTGAACGACGCTATCAATTTAGCTGGATTAACAGGTAATACACTGTGAAGATAGACCCTCGTTATGGGTGATTGCTGTTTCACCTTACGTACAATTCTGGTATAATTTTCTATAATATGCGTTGTCGGTATACCCCGCTTTAGATCATTTACGCCAATCATCAGAAATACTTTCTCGGGTTGATGTCTGGTTATTTCGTCCAGTCGGGCCAATACACCGTAAGAAATATCCCCGCTAATACCTCGGTTCAATACCGGCAACTCCGGCAAAATATCGTTCCACCGACCAGCGTCGGTAAGACTATTCCCAACAAATACTATTGCATTTGGAAGAACCGGCATCTTCCGGAATTCTGCCAATTTTTCGGTATAACCCGAAAAGATGTAATTACTATCAATTGCAGAGGTTACTTGCGCTTTTAACGCTGGTAAACTTCCCGACATAATAAGCAGGGCTATAAATCTAATTTTTATCATCACTATTATCTAAAAATTTATGATCGCCAAAACCACTTCTTATTTGTGGCATAGTTCGTTAGCAAAATCATCAACAACATATATATACCAGTCTTCACTAACCCTAAATAAGGGCTACTTACAGACAATGAATCAATAGCCGGCAATACATGCAATAGCCCTAAAACGGGTGTAATGCAGAATGCGGAAACGCAGTAAGCAATCATTGGGTTTTGTCCACTTTTAACGATCGAAGACACCACAAAATTTTCAGGAAAACGCTTTGTCAAATAATCAGAGAAAATATAAAAGATGAAAGCCAACCCACTTGTTAAAAGCCAATAGCTAAAAGACGAGGGGTCTTTCTTGATCCCGCCATCCAACGGCTCAAAGAATAAGGCTATGGAAGCCAAAACAAATCCCCAACTAACCAACGTTTTGTAGAATGCAAATTGCCCTTGATGGTTTTTCGTAAAAAAGAGAAAAAAAGCTATTCCAAAAATGACATGCCCACATAGATTGAGCTGTAGCAGACGCATATACAAGGTAACCACATGAAAAGCCACAAAAGTTACACCGAGTACAGCTAACCATCTCGCGTTTCCTCGTTCAGAATTCGTATACCGGTAATTAGTCACGTCTTTATTCTGCACCAACAGATCACCCAATATCGAACCGGGTAATACAATGCAGAGGTATTTCAAAAATGACAAACTATAGAACCACCGCAAATCAGGGTGGAAGTTCCAAAGCACTTGTGTCCAGCTACCCGTAATGTCTTTGGTAAACCATATTCCCATAAAAGCGATGAGTACAGCTATGCGTAACAGAAAACTTTCGGAAGTCAGCAACCAAAATACGGACCCAAATATCGCCATATTGGCCAACACCAGGATGATGATATTACTTTTGAATCTATCAAATGTGTTCCCGAGTATTTCGCTATGATACCATACCAATAATCCTATTATCAGAAAACCCAACAGCTGCAAGCCATACCTTCTTAGCTCCCTTCCTTCAAAGCGCATGAATACAAGGAAAAAAGCAACAAAGGTGAGCAAGGAGGTCGCGTAATTTAACCATTTAGGCCCTGTTAGGTTTTCCGGAGTAAGATAAGCCAACGTAATCGCAAAAAACACAAGCAAAACTCCCCGCCTTAACAGCCCTGAAGCAATTACTCCATATTGCCTATTGACCAGTTTATTTCGCAATGCCAACGGAAAAGCAGCTCCCATAGCAAATAGAAAAAAAGGAAAGACAAGGTCCACCCATGTAATACCCGGGTTATCTGGATTGAACGTAAAATCCGGCGGTCCGACCTGGGCGTGATACATCCATGCAGGAAACGCTGAGCTCCATGGAATCACCGCAGCCAAAACCATTCCTAAAATTGCTACCCCGCGCAATAAGTCTATACTATGGTTTCTTTTGATCATTGAACTTTCTATTCGGCCTATAAATCTATTGGAACCAATACCAAGGGAGTTGGCAAGCAGGATGCCCCCGGAGGTGAATACGTAAAATTTATCTCTTGAATATCTTTCGACAGATCTGGCTTATAAATCCCAATCAAGATAGCTTCTGGCGCCGCTTTTGTTACCAATTGATTGGATGGATATTGAATAACGCTCTTTTTCATATGCTCATCAAACATCTCCATTGTTAAACCCATTCCGCCACACCACTGGCTGTCTTCCGATCTACAGTTCCAAGTAATCAAAGCCAGACCTTTTCCTCCTGTGCTTTTCCATTTGATACTTGTATGGTATAACACACCATAATTCCCTACGTTTCGTGCAAGCTCCGCTTTTTTTCCGATTGTTCCTGTAATCCACGGATCATCGCTCCCATCAGCTACGATAAGCTGCGACACGCCATCGTTGGTGTCTATTGTATCCTTACTCGTAACCTTATAATTAGCTATCGGAAATATCCCCCTCCCAGCATTAACATGACTAAATGGTATAATAGTATCTATCTCATGGAATGCCTTAGGACCTTCTTTATCAGGTGATGTTTGAAGCACGCTAATCAATGCTGGCTGATCTATTACAAACTCATAGAAACCGTGCACCAACTCGTCGTACATTATAACCTGCTTTTCCAATCGCTCGTCTATAGCGATCACCTCCCCTGGCTTGATTGTCCTGACATTATTCGTTTCACGCGACGAAAAATAGTCGTACAACCCTTGTTTTCCAATCTGAAAGTAATTCATACTAGGCTTTTGTGAAGAATACCGGAGCATTCTCAAATGCATATTCTCCTCACCGAGATTTTTTATTACTGCGGATATTTTTCTGGGCATTTTCTCGGGTTCCTTTACACCATTGACGTTATATACATATAACCGCACCGCGCCTGCATCTGTCCGTTCCTGCATAACAATAGCTTCGGGAATACGAATATACTCCGGGTCATCGGATATCATAAATTGCGGACCTGGCATAACCGCTTTATCATAAGCAATCTTTGGAAAGTCCGTCGTTAAGAAATCTTCTAAAATCACAACATCCCCCTGCTTAGCCGAGCTTAAGGTTGCGGAAATAACTTCGGATTTACTTTGCGCCCGGCAATTCCATATAAAAACGGATAACAGAAATAATAATACACTTGCTTTCATTCGTTGTAATTTAATTGTTCAAACCCTCTTTAACCTGATCCCACCATCCATAATTAATAATATGCACAATATCGAATATCATAGCGCCATGCGATTTCTGACGACACATCTTCAGTGCTTTTATAAATTGGTCCGGGTGACCTTTATATTGTTCTACATATAAGCCTGCGTATACTGGTATTTTTCCCATGGTGACTTTTTTGACCAGCTCCGTTGATCCTTCTACCGTATACCAGTCTTCTTTTTTCACAACCAATCCAGATTCCAATGTCTTTTCGGTCGTGTTAGCCTGTGTAAGCAACTCGGATTTCTCTACTTCAAAATAATAATTCCCCGTCGTAAACAAATCTAAAGCTTCCGCATAACCATATTCTCTATACTTAACAGTAGCCCAATTAAATTCTTCGCTAGGATCATATTCTTTGCTCGCGAAATTTACGCCGACGTCAAAATAAAGTGGATACCATGACCCTGTATAATCTCCGAAGATAATATCCGGATGAATGGCTTTTAATTCCCCCCTGGCTTTATAGATAAAATCATGAATGACTTTAGCCCTCCATTCCAACCATTCCTTAAAGAGCGGGCCATCTTGTCGTTCCGTTCCCTGAAATGTATAAATATCGGCTGGAAAATTTTCTACACTTTCTCCTCTATATTGTTCGAACAGCCGTTTACTTTGTTCTGAAAAATCAGCGTTCAAGTTGTCAAAACGGACACGATCCAGAATTATACCGTCCAATCGAGGATACATACCGACAAGTTCTTTTAAAATAGACAATTCGTATTCCTGTACTTCCGGTAATGCAGGGTTCAGCATCGTTGAATATTTGTTTTTTTGCTCCGAAATCAACGTCATGCCTTCCGGCAGGTAGGATAATGTCTGCCACCTAGCCTTTGATGGATCATCATATACAACACCCCTATCAAAATAATTGTGTCCCGCGACAAATACATTTGCCGAAGCGTGTACCTTCAGACCGAGTTTATGACCCTCCTCTATAAAATAGCTCAGCATATCCCATGTGGTATCTTTAACCGTTTCACTTTCTCCCCAAGAACTCATCACCGGAGCTATTTTACTTGGATATAGGACCTCACCGGTAATGGGTTTTACGTCAACTACGATGTCTGTTACACCTACCCCTTTAGATTTTTGAAGATAAAATAAAATGGAGTCCTTCTCACAAAAACGATCAAAATTCGCCGTTGCATCAAACCATAGGATATTTCGATGAACAAAATAATCTGTATTTCCATCTGATGCACTATCGACATTATTACAGGAAAAAAAGAAAAACGTAACAGCAAGAAAAAAATTAAATAAACGCTTCATGTTTTATAAAAAATAAGTTAATCTTCAATACCTGTTTTTATTGCATCAAAAAGAGGCTCTTTCAATTGATTGTATTGAGGTGCGTACATGTGCACGACATCAAACAACATGATTTTACCTTTGGTTTTAGATAAAATATAGCGAACAGCCTTTGTTATCTCACCTTTATTGGCATATGCGACATTCCCCACATCAATACTACCATACAACGGGACCTTGTTCTTTGTAATATAGCTGGCTCCGTTTAAAGATCCTTCAATACTCCACCAATGATACTTCATCCCAGCTGTTGCTGGATTATCAGCCAACATGATTTGGGTGAAATAATTACCCGTCATAAGTATATCCAATTCTTCTGCATAACCCGTTGCCCCATAACCGGGTGACGCCCAATCAAAACGAACTTCAAAATCTTGAAAAGGGTCGTAATCTTCACTCGCCCAGTTCACACCAACCTGATAATATGTTGTATACCATGCACCAACGTATACGCCGAATTCCACGTCAGGTTTAATTGATTTTACAACAGCCCGAGCTTTTGTCATAAAATCTTTTATTACCTGTGCACGATAAATAAGCCATTGTTTGTAGTACTTACCCGTGGCAGAAGGTAATATTTGGCTCGAGCTCTCTCTCCAAGAAGAAACAATGTCCGTTGGGAAATTCATGTTTTTTGCCTGGGTATCGTTATACTTTGTTTCTAAAAAAGAGATAAATTGTTGTTTGCTCAATTCAGAAAAATCAGCCGTAATATCCGTGTATCGACCATAGTCGAGAATCATCCCGTCCAGATCAAACTTGCCTACGATCTCTTTGATAATATTGAGTGCCTTTTCCTGTACTTCGGGTGCCGCAGGATTAACAAAAACGTTTTTGCCCGTTTCAGAAATGGGTCCCAAAATGCCGGAAGTATTCTTTACAACAATAGATTCATATTTGCTACGGTACGTTGGGTTATCGAAAACATATCCAAATCCTCTTCGGTCGCCATCTACGAAAGTCACCATGGACAAATAAACTTTAAAGTTTCTTTTCTTCGCCTCAGCGATCACAAAGGGGATATAGTCACTCAACCGTGTCTTACCATCCCTTTCTGTCATTTCGCCGGTATAGCTGCTTGAATACATCGTATAGCCTGAGCTCCCTTTAACATCCACAACGAGTCCCGTCACACCAACATCTTCCAACTTATCCAGTATCTCGATTATCCCCTCTTTTTGACTAAATTTCCCATAAGTTCCAAACACATTCGAGTTTGCATCTACCCAAACCAATACTTCCTTATTATTTTCTTCTTCGTCAGGATTTTCGATATCAGGATCTTTCGGGTCCGGAGTCGATCCACTGTCTTTCTTACAGGCGTGCAGGGCAAAAAATACGATTGCCAAGACAATTATTTTATACTTCATACGCTATTTTTATAAGGGCAATACGAGAAATCTCGTATTGCCTGGTCCAAAATTAATGCTCGCTGTTGTTACTCTATATCCACACAATCAAACTGTACACCAACCACATATCCGTTAGTAAACATAAAGTATAGATATAAGTAGTAGCCATTCTCCGATACAGTCATAGCGACGTCTCCCGTACCATTTCCATTTTTCGCGCTGAGCGCCGCATTCGCTCCATATTTCCCTTTATCCGGTGACCAAATAAGTCCCGGGGTGGTATTGGCCGACGGGTTCCCGGAGAAACCTCCTTCCGTATCAATTAAGAACACTTGGTCAGCCGACCCCCACTCAAAACCGTTCACATGGTTGTAGGCAACGAATTTGGCATTGTTAAATTCAATATAATCTACTGAATTAGCGATAAAGTTAGCTTCTAATTGGTCCAGCTGCGCCATGATGCTATTCGTAGAACCGTTAACTCGTGTAAGGCGATTGTTGGAATATCCAATAACATAATAATCGCTGCGCATGTCGGATGGTGAAGTATAAATAACATCGACATTATTATTACTCCAAGAGTATCCTGAAATCGACACCATCTCCGGTGTTTGAGACACGAGATTTCCGTTTACGACCTGCCATTTCGCAAAACTACTTGACAAAACACCGACGACAGGAACTGTAATGATCGCATTGGTGTTTACATCCCCGATAATGGAGAACTTCCGTCCAAACGACGTGCTTCCCGAATTCCACTGGATAAAAGGCTGAGGCGTGCCTGTCACCGAAGATATTTTCCATATATTGAATGTATTCCCGTCATTCGGAACGAGATTACATACGAAGATATTTCCTGCATCATCCGCAGTTGTATAGAAATTTCGAAGACCACCTCGAATAGACCCCAAATCAATTTCCCCTACTTTCGCACCGGTAAATGCATCGATATATATACTGTTTTGATTTCTCGTATTCAACACTACATGTGAGCCTGTGGCCGCTATACCTCCTGTGACATCATCAACGGTTATTCCCAAATCGTGTCGTAACCTTTTAGCAAACATGATTTTGGCGCTGCCCGGACGAATACCTTTAGCCAACTTGACAGCCTCGATAACTTGGATGGTATAATCGCGTTGCGCATTTCCAGGGGCTGTTACTACAAACGGTTGTGGCGTTGCCAAATCTATATCGGTTTCATTAGGAAGAGATCCAGAAGCATGTCTATTGATTGTATAGGACAGCGTAGCATCGTTCAAAACTGTCCCCGGAACCAAAGAGAAATTGATTCTGTCGCCAATGATAATTGCCTGAACCTCTTGTGGGTTGCCGCCTTCATCATTATAACGTAGGGTAGCATTGGAAACGTCGGTATTACCTTGTTTGTTGGCAATAACAGTGTATGTCCTTTTTTCACCGCTTCCTGATGTAACAGTCAACTCTTTTGGCGATGTTAGATCCCAAAAATCACTAAGCGATGGTGAAACGAGAGCGTCCGATGGCACAGTCGCACGAATCAATACCTTCGACAGATCTACTTCATTATCCGAATCTATCGGATGATAATAGTCTATGTCCAGATAAATTTTATCGTCGACAATCCTTGCCTCAAACAGACGTTCTCTACCCTGCCCTTCATACGTAGCATATATATCGCTGATTTCATTCAATTCATATCTTTCTCTATATTCAACTTTCTGACAAGAGATTGTACATAACGCACCTAAAAAAACTAAGAACGCTATATAGGTTTTATAAAATCTTTTCATCTTATTCGGTTAAAGTATTACCATCCCTTTATTTGGTCCAATGCATTGTTTCGTTGTACCTCCGCTTCGGGAATAGGCAGATAATACAATGCACCGATAAAGCTACGGTCTGTATTATCTGCAGATACAACTTCGTAATCAAATCCCGTATATTTATGCCCCGTAAACTGGACACCATTTAGTACGGTATGTGCTTTCCGCCACCTTCTTAGATCCCAGAAACGGTGCCCTTCGAAAGCCAGTTCAACCATACGCTCATGTTCTATCAATGCCATCACAGCGGATTTAGTATTCGCATAAGCGTTAGGCAACCCTCGGACACCACGCAGTTTATTGATGGTCGAAACGGCATCTGTTAACTGATTAACGCCCGTCTGTGCTTCTGCTAAAATCAACAACACTTCCGCGTATCGTAATTCAACCCAACTCTGCGTACTTCCATTGACAACGAAGTCAGTATTTTGTGGATCGAGCATCTTTTTAGCGTAATATCCGGTAACTGTCCGTTTCGGATCACCCATAGAGCCGTATGGTATGAAACCCTCGGAGTTTGATTCAGAAAGGTTTAAAGTTCTTCCTTTCCAGTTAGCTCCATGATACAGCACTGTCGCGTAAAATCTAGGTTCTCTGTTTTCATACGGTTCGACACTGTGCACAGAATTAGACCAAGAGAATTTTGTTCCATCTGCCATTTCAAATTCATCGACTAGCTCCGCGGTGGGAACGCCATATACCAATGTATTCCCTGGTGCATCTCCCGGAGGCGCAAATCCTAAATCATATTGATGCCGCATTAGCGGTGCCGAAAAATCAACCCTAAAAATCGCCTCTTTTGTATTTTTATTTGTAAAAATCGATGCAAAATTCGCATCCAGGTCATACAATCCCTCATTGGCTAGTGCTACTACTGCACTAGCCGCATCCATTGCATTACTGTAATAAGCAGTAGCTTTTTCTTGTGGAATCCCTGTCAGTGGATCGTCATTAAACCGTTTGCGATCGTTATCCGCTATAGATGCAGCATAAATCCAAGTACGGGCAAGCATACCGTACGCAGCACCCTTAGTTGCTCTTCCATCTAGGTTCGTCTTATCCAGGTGTTCCGCGGCGAAGGCGAAATCGTTCGCAATATAATTCCAACAATCATCTTCACTCGAACGGGGGTGATCTTTTGTTGCGTATTGTTCTAGATTTTCATAGATGATAACACTACCATGAATACGCGTTAACCAAAAGTAAACGTAACCTCTAATGAAACGGGCTTCAGCCTCATACGTCAATTTTTGTTCATCACTCAGCGTTGATTTCGTTTCCAACCCATGTAAAAATTCATTCACCCGTCGGATACGCTCATACCCTGCCCCCCAATAGTTAAGCCCCACGCTTCCTGCGTTAAATTGGTTAGCATTTGACACTAGGATATTCACCGTACCGTTTCCCGCTGTCGTAGCTGTATATTTCATAATATCTGACAATGCGTCTGTTGCGTTATCGTAACCCAAATTCGGAAACAAGCCGAACTGAAATTTCTTAAACTCCGCATATAATCCGCTTACATACAGTTCTGCCGACTTAGGATCATTCCACACAGCTTCTTCTGTATATCGATCTTGTAGAGGTATATCGATTTTACACCCCTGGAATACGACGACTGTCGACAGCACCATAGCTCCAGCGATCCATCTTTTTATTTCTTTTATCTTTTTCATTGTTCTCATGGTTTTAAATAGTCCTTAAAAGGTAACATTCACACCAAAAGCATAAATTCGCTGCTGAGGATAGAACCCATTGTTTACGTTTGGCATTTCAGGATCTAGGTATTTCAGGTAATCAAACGTCATTAAGTTTGATCCGGTTGCATAGAAACGTACCTGCTGTAATTTGGCGCCCGCAATCCACCTTTGGGGCAAGGTATACCCTATCTGCACAGATTTCAACCTTAAATAATCACCTTTACGCTCCCACCCGGAGTTTTTATGAGCGTTGTGAGCCGACAACTGTGCTTTATAGGCGGTCAGTCTTGGAAACTCAGCATCTGGATTATCCGGTCTCCACGCATTTTCGACTAAAAAGTAGGGTGAGTTTCCATAACCATAGAATGTGCGTGTAAATGGCGTATTGTCATCAACTCCGCTGGTACCACTTGATCCTTCATAAGTACCCGCTAAATTAACGCTAGATAATCCAGCACCCTGCAATAGGGCAGAAAAATCAAATCCTTTATATGCCAAATCGATATTCAATCCATACATTAATTCTGGCAAATTTGACCGACCGATATAGGTCATATCATCATTTCTGGTGATACGGCCGTCACCGTTTAAGTCACGATATTTGAAGAAACCAGGAGCTACAATACCGCCCGATGGGGACGGCGTATCTGCCGCCTCCTCCCAGCTTTGTACCATACCGTCTACTACGAAACCGATCTTCGTACCGATCGGCTTTCCAATCAAGCTTTGCCAAGACGGAATATTATCACCCTCATTTAATTTTAGGTAACGGTTGCGTGCCCAGTTGATATTTCCCGTCAACCGTAACTGAAAATCGCCAAAACGTTCGTTATAGCGTAACTGTGCATCAAAACCACGGTTATCCGCTTCTCCAATATTTGCTATAGCCGGAAAATAACCTCCGACAGACGGCGGATATAAGTTACCCACCTGTCCCAGTATATCCTTTGTGAGCTTGTAATACCACTCAAAATCCAACCCAAATTTTCCGTTCATGAATATGGACTCAAATCCGACACTTCGGGTGTACGTTGTTTCCCATCTGACGTCGGGATTTGCTATCGCATTGGTATAAAGTGCTTTGACGGGTTGTCCATCCATCACGACGACGGGACGATCATTTAACGACAACGTAGCTAGATATGCGAACCGCGCATTACCGACCTGATCGTTACCTGTTTTACCGTAAGACCCTTTGATTTTTAAGAAATCAATAAACGAGACATTATCCTTAAAAAACTGCTCATCACTGGCAATCCACCCCAATCCGACACTTGGGAAAATGTCCCAGCGGTTATGCGGAGCAAACCAGACAGACGCATCCCAGCGAGAAGCAACTTCTAATAAATAACGGTCTTTGTATCCATACGTGCCACGGAAAACATAACCTGCTTTGGACTCCGGTGTGTTTGTACCTCCGGTAGGCGCGATACGGTCGTCATCTTCCGCACTTCCAAAATCAATATCCTGGATGATGTCTATGGGTAGGTTACTCGCTCCTGCCGAAAAGATAAATCCTTCTAACCGAGAATAATCGTATACAGCTAAAAGTCCTACAGCATGATCCTCTCCGAACACCTTATTATATTGTATCGCTGGTTGGAACGTTTTGCGCTGAGTATTCTGATAACTTTGCCTGACGGAATTCTTAGTGATGCCAGGCAACGTGGCTAGATGAGTAAAATCTCCCGTTACCTGTTCGCGTACACGACCCATCGTCTCATAAGGCGTTAACCACCCCTTTGTAGACCGGCCCGTCCAATCGAAGGACGTAATAACGCGTGCCTCCAGACCAGGTACGCCAGGCACCTTAACATTGATATTTGCTGTCCCTTCTAGTATATTCCTAGTCCATTTTTGGTATCCCGAGTTTTGGACAGCCGCTATCGGGTTTACCCATCCTGCATTTGAATTATAACTAACGGGCAATCCATTTTCGGCATACATCGGCATGTTGGGCAACATACGGACCGCTTGGTAAAACGGATTCATATAAGCAGTATTGTCCGGTGCAATACCCGGTGTATTCGTCAGTTCCTGGCGGAGTCCGATATTAATTCCAGCCGTTATATATTCATTAATTTTAGCCTCTACATTGGAACGCACGTTATAACGTTTAAAGTTGGTGTTTTCTACAACTCCATCTTGATGCATATGCGACACGGCACCGAAATAACTTAGGCGCTCCGTTCCGCCGTTCATGGTCAAACTATGGTTTTGGGACACGCTGTTTCTACCAACCAACATCCCGATCCAATCTGTATCACCAAATAAAGGATTCGTATTGGTACCGTTGCGTACTGCTTCAATCAAAGCGGGGTCATACAAGATGGGCTGTGCGCTCGAGCCGGTGTGGATAAGATAATCATTATCTACCTCGACTCCTTTGTTGTACCATTCCATATAATCTGGACCATTCAAGAACTCAGGAAAACGTGTATTCTGTCCGATATTAACCCCCGCATTATAAGCGAATTTAGGCTTGCCTTGCTGTCCTTTTTTTGTGGTAATCATAATGATTCCGTTGGAACCTCGCACACCATAAGGAGCCGTCGATATAGCGTCTTTCAAGAAACTTAAGCTCTCTATTTCTGTCGGATCCAAATAACTGAACGACGCCCGTTCCACGCCGTCAATAATAATTAGGGGTGCAGCATTGCCGTAAGTCGAAACACCTCTAATCCGTAGTGTCGCGTCATCCGCCCCGGGGCGACCGGACTGCTGTAATGTGGTTAACCCAGGTACTCGTCCTGCCAAAGAGTTCGTTATGTTCATCGAAGGTGCTTTGCTGAGTTCTTCTCCTCCTATCTGCGCAACAGAACCTACGATGTTTCGTCTTTTTTGCGTGCCGTAAGCTACGACCACTACCTCATCCAATTTTGATCCACCGGAAGTCATCGTTACCGTAATAGGTTGATTGGATGATACGGATACCGAGGTCGTTTCGTACCCAATGTAGCTAAGCTCCAGCACAACAGGATACTTTTCTACGCTTAGCTCGAATGCGCCTTTCTCATCGGTCGAGACAACCTGCGCCCCTCCTCTCGTCTTTACCGTAACGCCCGTGAGGGGGGTCTTTTGATCGTCTAGCACAATTCCACTTACGGGCGACTGCCCCTGGACGGCTATCACCTGTACAAGCATGAAAAGCAAACAACTTATCCTAAATAAATAGGGTTTTATGAAGTTTAAATGTCTCATAATTTGGGGTTTAAAAAAATTATTAATATAGTATTAAATGATGTTTCCTTCAAAATCGATATCTCTTTCAAACAATTGCAGGTGAGCATTCAACAAAACAGACGTCCACCGACGGCTTAGCTTCGTATCGGAATGCACCTTTCCCGGATATCCCACACCGGATAGCGTCTGCTTCACATCAGTAATGGAAATCTCTTTGTTTATAGATTTCGCAATCTCCTGATAACCTTTTATAGTTAAGGATTCTCCCGAAGCCGTCCAGTTGTTCTCCAACTGTGGAAAATAATCCCTTAAACCAACCAGAAGTTCGTATTCGCTGATTTCACGCTCCGGATAAAACCAAGTTTGGTTAGCCCATTTAAACGGAATTCCCACACCTTTTAATACACCCGTAGCTCCCACCTTGTGCAGTATCTTGAAATGCGGATCTGACGCAGGCACATCGATATAGGGCATGATATAGGCTTTATGGTCTAACAGGGTTGATTGAACGTCGCGGATCCCTACCTGCGATGGTGCTATTCCTTTTTCGACTGAGATTGCCGCAATTACACCGGCGGCCTGTCCAATACCCAGGACAACCGGCTGTAGACGGGTAGCGCCGTTCACAATATTGCTCACACCGATACTTTTTTCCGCTACAATTAATCCCTCATAATCTCTTGGTATCAGCGATCCCATAGGGACATTATAAGACGGAACGCGAATTTTGACGAAATCGATTTCCGGCGCATTACCATATTTATAATGATGATGATCGATCGTATAATCACCTACAACTACACCAGTGCGATAATATGCTTCCGGCGTATCAAAGGGTGTAATCAGGTGCTGTAATGAAAATAGAGATTTAGCCTGCAATCGCCGTGATTCACGGTGATATGGTATCATCGGGAAACCATCCTTTGTAGGATATTCATCATAGGCTATTCCTAAGTTTTTAAACCCTAGTTCCGATTGGATGTAATAAACGAACCGCAGGGTCATCTGTTTGGCTTCGTCCAATAGTTTAATGCGTTCCGCTGGTGTTTTTTTAACAATGTTCAGATAAATATCATTTCCTTTCTTGGGCCAGTTGATCATGAACTTGTTGTTAGGCAACCGACCGTAGGTCAACATCTTGAAACAATCGTTATTGTCTTTATTAAATGTAGCCGGATCAGATACATCGCAGCAGCCGGCAAACTCTTCTTTGTTGTAGTTTTTTGGTTTCTTTATCGTTTTGTCTGTTCCTTTGCCAAAATCTTTGAGTGTGATGACATAGGTCAAATCCTGTACGATATCATTTGCTTCATCCAAGGCAAAAGGCTCTCCAGTCAGCGATTTACTGTCCATCCCCAAATAGTAAGGCACGTTCAAAAAAGCGAAGACATCACCTAATTCCGTTGCATCGATAAGAACTTTTCCTTGGACAGTGGATCTCTTGCCAGCTTTAGATTTAATTTCCACGAACCAGTTACCGTTTGTTTTTCGCACGTCGCTCCAGGAGGTCTCAAACAATACTTGGATGCCTTTCTCTGCACTAACCATCCTATGGAGAATGTCATTACCTATAGCGGGCTCGAATAGTGTATTGCTCACCCAACCCGTTTCCACGGCTTTCGGTCCGCCGTAATAATCATATAAATGTTGACGAAATTCGCCCCAAAGACCTGATGGCAGCTTATGGTTACCGTCTATCGCCGACACCCCCGCCGATGTCAACATGCCTCCTAACCAAATCGTCTCTTCGATTACGGTCACGTTGGCCCCCAAACGAGCAGCTTGAATTGCGGCCATAGTACCACTAGCTCCTCCACCAACAACAATAACATCTGTCTTTGTTTGCGCGGATAACTGCGCGATCCATAACCATAAGAAAACTGACAAAAGCGCTATGTAACGTATCTTGATCATAAGGTGCTAGGTTTCTGATACACGAAATAAGAAATAAAATTTTAAATAAACAATATATTTTTAATATATTTTAATAATACTGGTGTATTTATTTTATTTATTCACAAACTACTATCGGCATCCACCTTTTCCAGTGGCACTAACCAGGTCACTACGAAAGCCGGAATAGTTGCGATTAACACCCAGATAAAAAATTCTTTATAACCCAAATAATCACTTAATAGTCCGCTGACCATCGAAGGGATCATAAAGCCTAAGTTCATCAAGCCACTTCCAAAGGCATAGTGTGCCATCTTATAGGGGCCAGGTGCAATATGCTGCATCATAAATAGGATGAGTCCCACGAAACCAAAACCATACCCAAAATATTCTGTGACCACAGCAGCCCCGATCGTTAAAAGGCTTGTCGGCATACCTATGGCTAAAAATGCGTAAGCTGCAAAGGGCAAATTAAAGGCTGCGCACAGCATCATCAATGTCTTCCGGGTGAGTCCCTTATTAGACACGTAATGGCCTGCCACGATAGATCCCAGCACAAATGCTATGGAGCCAAACACCCCATATAGCAGCCCAATTTGAGAAGTGCTCAGCTCCAGTCCTCCCTCGGCGCGGGGCGCTTTAAAAAACAACGGGATAATCTTGATAGCCTGTCCTTCGGCGAAGCGATATAACACAATAAAACATAAGCTATATACTATATTCTTCTTTTGAAAGAAAGTGATGATGACGTCCTTTAACGTAACGAATCCCGCTTTTAACGAACTTGTGTTCGCCGCCCGTTGTGTAGAAGGTAATACACGCATATTATACACGCCCAGTATCAACATGATTATACCATAGACAAACATGACGATCATCCAGGCGTTCCGTATGCCTAATTCTTCTTCCAACTGCCCTGCCAAATACACCAATGCTCCGCCCGAGAAGACTTTAGCTATATTATAGAAGGCACCTTGCCAGCCGACATACTTTGCCTGCAGCTTGGCATTCAGTTCATTTAGATATACCCCGTCGGCAGCCGTGTCATGAGTAGCGCCACTAATAGCAATAATTGTTAGTACAGCTATCGAAAAACTAAAAAAATGATCGAGTTGTAAAGTTAGTCCAACCAAGCCAAATAGCACGCCTGTAAACATCTGCGTGATGAATACAAAGAATTTCTTGGTTTTATACATCTCTAAAAATGGTCCCCACAATGGTTTTAACGTCCACGGAAGCATAATAATAGACGTCCAGAACGCAATCTGCGTATCTGATACTCCGAGATTCTTATACATGATGGAACTCGCTCCTGATAGCGCAACAAATGGTAGGCCCATAGCAAACCACGTGGCCGGGATCCAGTATATAGGATGGATAGTTTTTTTATTGGTATTTCTCACAGTATATTGAAGGATATATAATTTGTTAAGGTTTCATGTTTAGAAAATTCCAAACGCTCAATATTATTAAAAAAATTAGACAATTCAAATATATTATTAAATTTTTTTAATAATTAGTCACCTACAAAAAATGACTCCAGACTAATATCACGTTATTAGAGAGTTTTTTTCTAACTTAGCTTGTTAATTGAATAAAGTTTTATTAACAAGATGAGCTCGAGTTTTCTGAAAGATTTACATAATGCTAATATCAGCGGTGTGGCGTATAAGAACGTCCAACTAAAGAAGAAGATATTGGCTTATTTTGCGACACATGAATTAGGCACTATTGCTGAATTAAGCAAAGCGTTTAACGTCAGCATTCCGAAAATCAATGAATCGATTAACGAACTGATAGAAGAGAAACTGGTCAAAGATTATGGCAAACAAACGTCCAATGTAGGAAGAAAGCCCAACAATTACGGGCTAGAGGCGAATTCCGCTTTTTTTATCGGTGTTCAGGTAAGCGATGATTATATCTCTATCGCCATGATCAACATGAAAAAGGAGTTGGTCGCCCATAAAGATGAAATCCCATTTTTACTGGAGAACAACGAACGGTCTCTTCAACATTTATGTAAAGAGATAAAAGATTTTATCACGAAGATTGCTATCAAACAAGAGAAGATATTAGGTATTGGCGTTAATTTGTCTGGAAGGATAAATTATCGGACAGGCTATTCCTATAGTTATTTTAATTTTTACGAGGATCCGTTGTCTAACTTTTTCGAGCAGCAACTCGGCATACATACGTTCCTTGAAAATGACACCAAAGCGCTGTCGTACGGTGAATTCACAAACGGGGGCTTGAGTAACGAAAAAGACGCCTTATTCATCAACGTCGATAATGGGATAGGTTTGGGGATTATGATCAACAAACAACTTTATTATGGAAAATCTGGTTTTTCAGGCGAGTTTGGTCACATTCCCATTTTTGACAACGACATTATCTGCCGGTGCGGAAAAAAAGGTTGTTTGGAGACAGAGGCTTCTGGACACGCTTTACGCAAGAAGATTATAGAAGCAATCCAAAACGGAGCCACCAGTATTCTGACAAAAAAATTCAGTTCTATTGAAGATGTCCGGCTTAACGATATCATGCAGGCTGCAAAAAAAGACGATACACTCGCTATTGAGGCTATTAACGAAATAGGTGAAAAACTAGGCCGCGGCATGGCTGCGCTCATTAATATATTCAACCCCGAATTAATTATTATAGGCGGTATCCTTGCTAAATCAGAGGAATATTTAAGCCTTCCCCTCAAAAACTCCATAAATAAATATTCTTTATCTGTCGTTAATAAGGATACCAAAATTGTTCTTTCTACCCATGGAGAGAAGTTTGCCGCAATAGGCGCTTGTTTACTTTTAAGAGATAGACTGCTATCTATCACCGAATAATCCGATATTTGCATGTTTATCGCTCATCTCCAAAACGGATAGCGTAACCTAAAATTTTCCTTTTGCTGTTCTTTACGATACATCAACAGACCAAAGTGGAATAGGTTAATAGATACCACGACGTCCTTACTTTGCACTAGTTGTTGCCATAGTCGTTTCGTTTTGATAGTTTGGAAAGGCTCGTGTACAATGATCACCTTTCCTTGACGAACAGCTTCGATGATATTCGGAACTGGCATTGATGTTTCTTTCAAATCTACCCAAAGCACATCGGCATCTGTCGCTTTTTGAAAATAAGCAACCTCCTTCTTCTCCATACGTTCCAAGATACGTAACAACAATTTTTTATAACGCGGCTTAAGACCTAGGGGGACATTGACATGGTGCGTATACACAGATGAAACCGCATAAACTGCGTTTACTGCCAGATCGTAAACAAACGGCGAATGCGTACCGTGTCGGCTATTGGCGATAAAAAAATGTCGTATCAGATCCCAGTAGTAACGCATGTTACAAAGGTAGTAATTAAGAGCTAGCGACTATTCTTCTTTTTTGAAATCCGGTTTGTAGATAAGTTTAATAGTACTGGACTGTATCGTATCCCGGTTAAAGTTCAACAAAGCAACTTTAAAATCAACTTCCTCCTCTCCTTTAAATTTCAAAATTCGATCGATATCTTGTTGTAATAAAACTTCTTTGATGTAAAGAACGCCAGACCGTGTTGGAATATTCTCGCTTTTTCCGCCCGCATCTGCTTTTACTGACCAAGCGAGCGGGCTATTAATTGCTTTATTTCTCAAATCCAGCTTTCCTTCACATGTACCCAGTACAAATTCAGCATATTCATATTTTAACTCAAAGATATTTTCTTCCAGCTTTCCATAAAACTCGCCTTTGTTATTGAGAAGAATAGTGTCTGGCCATATTTTGTAAATATTATCTTCTTGCGGACACGCAAACTCTACATAGGCAATAGGGTCAATGATCGGTTGGGGAGGTGTAGGATCTGTGCTACTGCAGGATAGCAAAGACAAAAACGACGCATTAAGAAACGGAACGATTAGTCTTCTCTTCATTATTCAAGCTTAATATAATAATTTAAATGTTTGTCATAGAAACGGTATTCATATTGTGCATGCTACACACATCAGTATATTTTTGATACACATTGTGATTAACGACACAATTTTAGGATAAAAACTGCAACGAAAATGTGCTCCCTTTCCCTTCTTCACTTTCCACAAAAAGGTTTCCTTTATGCAGGAGCATAATTTGCTTGCTGAGCGTCAACCCTACTCCACTGCCCGATTTCTTGGTCGTGAAAAACGGCGTAAATATCTGCTCCTGAATATCGGGAGACATCCCTCGCCCATTATCTTGGATTTTGATAAACAGGTGGTCGTCTCTTTTCAGCCCCGCTATACTAATATAAGGCTCAGCGCAATCTTTGACCGCTTCCATTGCGTTAAGTAGCAGATTAATCAGAGCTTGTTCCACTAAGTTAATATCTGCCCGGAGAACTAAACGCGTATCCTTCAAAATGATATCCAAATCAATGTTTTTTTGTAGTAGCGTAGGTTCCAGTAACTGGTAGATATTCTCGAAGAGCATCTTTAATTGTATATCTACAAAATTGGGCTGATCTACCTTATTAATTAACCGATAACTCTTAGCAAATTGCAAAAGCCCCTCACTGCGCCGCTTTATTGTATAAATGCCAAGTTTAATATCTTCTATATCTTCTTCCTCATATCCCTGCTCTAAGCGAGCGTGCAACGTCTCTGCCAACGAGCTGATCGGCGCTATGGAATTCATAATTTCATGCGTCAACACGCGAAGTAGTTTATGCCAAGCTTTGGTTTCCGTCTCGTCTATTGCTTCGCTGATATTTTGGTAAACAACAATGCGAAATGTCCCTTCTTGCGTTGAAAACGTGGAACCATGCATGAGTAGTTTAACCTTCCCCATCGCGAAGCTTATCGATTCCACTTGTTGCTTTCCAAGTTTCAAGTGAATTGTTTTCTCATACAACTCAGGTTGGCGTTTTGTCAAACCACGGATATTTCCGACGTGAGGCGTTCGAAAGAGCTGTTTGAACGCCTCATTGATCCACATCACTTTTCCGGTATCTTCCTGGTAAAAGATAATAGCGGAATCCAGCATATTGAGAACCTTATTGAGATACTGATGCTGAATTTCCTTGTCCATACTGATACGCTTATACACCTCGTTAATGTTGTTGAACGCCGCAAACAGTCTTCCCTCGGTGGATTTTGGATGCTTGATGACGAACCGTCGCGTAAAATCCCGGTAGCGCACCGCCTCGGAAAAATCAAGTACTTCCCCGACTAATTTACGCTGTTTGCCGAACCATCGAAAAGCGAGCAGGAAAAGTCCAACAAAACTTACCACTGCAAGTAAATACCATTTTAGAAAGCATAGATAGGCTATTCCCACCGCAGCCGATAGTAATAATAGTATTTTCCAAAAGAAAAAATCCCGCAATCGCCCCATTTATCAAATGTTATATTTCTCCATCCGCCGATACAACGCAGCCCTTGTTAATCCCAGCTCGCGTGCTGCTTTGCTGATATTGCCATTATAACGTTCGATTGCGGATTGAACAGCATGACGTTCCATTTCTTCCAGACTCTGATTGGCATAAGCGGGTTCGCCCAGCTTACTATTCTCCTGCATCGCCTGCTCGATAGGAGAAAACAAAATGTCGCTATCCCGTATACTTTTTTGCTCCGCCATAATAACGGCACGTTCTATACTGTATTGAAGTTCACGAACGTTACCTGGGAAATGATAGGCCTTTAATTTTTGGATAGCATCGCTTTCAAAGCCCTCCATATGCTTATGATACTTCCGGTTGTAGAAGTCTAGAAAGTGATTTGCCAATAGCACAATATCCTCCCCTCTTTCCCGTAACGGCGGCACCTGTATCTCTACCGTATTGATACGATATACCAAATCTTTACGAAACCTGCTTTCATCAGCCAGCGCTTTTAAAGGTACATTAGTCGCACTCAACAATCGGATGTCCACCGCAACAGGTTGATAAGAGCCTAACGGCACGACTTGACGGTTTTGCAGAACGCTCAATAGTTTTGCTTGTTGCTGTAGGCTGATATTGCCTATTTCGTCCAAAAACAAAGTACCACCGTTTGCTGCCTCAAAACGCCCCTGTCTGTCTTCTCTCGCATCTGTGAAAGCACCTCTCTTATGCCCAAACAGTTCACTTTCGAAAAGTGTTTCGGTCAAGGCCCCTACATCCACTTTAATATACGTTTGCTTTGCCCGCAAGGAACGCCGATGTAAAGCCTGCGCAATCAAGTCTTTTCCTGTCCCGTTCTCGCCTAATATTAAAATATTTGCTTCTGTCGGTGCGACTTTATCTATTTTATACTGGAGGTCTTCCATAATTGCCGAGCGGCCTATCAAATCATCTTCTTGGCGATGGACTTGGGTGGGTGTTTTGTCTCGTCCTTTTGTTTGTTTTGCTTCCTCAAAAGCGGCCGTCAACGTCTGCAATAGCTGCTCGTTCTGCCATGGCTTTACGATAAAATCAGATGCTCCCTGTTTGAGCGAACGTACGGCAAGGTCGACCGCGCCATAGGCCGTAATCATGATCACCTTGATATGCGGATATTGGCTTTTGATTTTCCCCAGCCAAAACAAGCCCTCGTTACCCGTATTGATGGCACTTTTAAAATTCATATCCAGCAATACCATATCAATGGCATTCCGCTCCAGCGTACGGAAAATATTTTCAGGATTGGGCTCGACTATGATCTGCTTTACTTTGGGTCTTAACAAGATGCGAACGGCTGTTAGCAAATCCTGGTCATCATCAACTACTAAAATAGCGGCTTTTTTCATCACAAACTAAGGTAATCTTTTTCTAAGTTACAAACTTAATGTTCCTGCGTAATAATCATTGATATATTTTTGCATTATCCACTCGTACTGCTTAATCACCAATGCATTTCGGGTGTTGTCCAATTTGTTTTTCGCTGTCAAAAAAATCACAGAGTTACTATTTCCGGCATCAAAATGTACTTGCGCAATGCGGAAAGCTTCTTGATAACTTTGCTCTTGTTCACGCAGGTTATTTACATTCTCCCGAAGTGTTTTCATGCTAAACACCGCTTTGGCAGTTTCTTCCCGTAATGCGTTTTCTTGAATTTCTTGTTCCCATTTCACCTCATCCAAGTCTAATTTCGCCAGTTTTACTTGTGTCCTTATCCGCATCTTACTAAAAATCGGAATGCGTAAATTCAGCGAAACGCCTTTTGCAGGATAGTTTCTGAATTGTTGCCCATAATTAAACCCCGATTCATCAATACTGGAAAAACGAGACTGGATAGAAGCAGCTAGCGATAATGATGGGTAATAATCGGATTTTGCCACTTTGATTTGTTGTTGGGCTTCCTTGATGCGCCAATTCAAGGCCTTAAATTGTGGTAAGACGTCCATCGCGGTATGATACAGCTCGAGGCCGGAATAACGTTTTTGATCGATAGCGAATGGTAATGGTTCGAGTTCTGGCAATTCATCAATAGTCCTATTCAATAAACCGGCTAAACGCAGTCGCCGATCGTACAACACCTGCTTGTTTGTTTCCAACATATTCTGATCAGTACGCAATTGTCCCTTTAAGTCGTAGAAATCTCCCGGATCAGCGGCTCCCTCCCGTTGCATAATTTCCATCCGGTCTACATTTTCTCGTGTTACGGCCAATTGCCCCTCTGCCTGCAGCAACATATCCTGCGCCGTTAACACCAACACATAGGCTTCTATAACATCCAGCTTCAATTCATTCACGGCACCTTCAAATTCAAACTTTCCCGCTTCCCTAGCACTAGCCCTGCGCCGGATGTCATGCAAAATTTGAAATCCGTTAAATATCGGCGCACTGAGATAAAGTGACTGTCCTCCGGAGAAGAAACTCGTGTTCACAAACTGATTGGTCGTGGCGTTCACACTTCGTCCTTCATTATATCCATGTTCTATATTTCCTTCTAAAGATGGTAATCGATTATAGCGCGCTTGCTTATAATTTACCTCATTCCGATATAGGTTCAATTCAGTTTGCTTCAAGGTTGGATTATGCTCCACCGCCAACCGCACACATTCGCCAAGAGACAAACGGGCCGGAGTTTGTCCCACCGCAATAGTACTATAGCTGATTGTAAAAATGACAATAAGGATAACAAAATTCTTCATTCACCATGTATTTTACTATTCTTTCCATAGCACGTGCCAAAAACATAAAAGCCTATAATATAACACAATAGAATACATAAAAGAGATCACGTGTCCGCTATCGAACAGTTGTTGTTCGTCAACGAACATCCTTGTCTTTCTTTTCCCTTGATGGAAAAGAAATAAAAGATCAAGACTGAATATAGTTCTGCTATTTTCTTCGTCTATTCCTAAACAAAATAAACTCGCTCCGCTCAGACAGTATTTTGTTCTCTACGGAATAGCCTTCAGAAAAATGGTCGCAGAACAATATAAGGTCATTTTAATCCGCGGCATCGGTATCAATTATTGAAGGCGTTCATTTACGCATTTGCACTATCCTTACCTTAACCCCACATGTCGCATCAAACCTTTGGCGAATGTAGAAACACTAATTTTGCACTATTCCCAATGCCAAAGGTTTTCAGCGACGATTTTTTTGATTACTTTTTTGAGGTAAAAAAAGTAATACCCCTCATTATTTCCAATTCTTAAACAACAATTTCCTTATGCGTCATATTTTGTTTGGATTGCTTCTAAATAACAAGCATCTTTACATCAGTTTAAAATGATTCTAAATAATCATAACAAAATACACTTTTCTATTTCTCTCTCTATTTCTACTGGCTTCCGTGCTCCGCTCAACTAGCATGGGAGCCGTAGAAATTTTCTCTTTGCTCACGCGTTTGTTCCCTTGTTCACCACCGAACAGCTAACTGTCCGTATACGGACACCTTTTGTGAAACAAGCAAATTAAAATACTATGAATAAGCCGATTACAATATTGGCACAGCGTTGTATAGTAAAAAGTGGACAAACATAAATCTCTAATTTTTTAATGGACAGACCAATACAGCAGAAGAAATGGAACAGTAAGCGGATTTTAACGCTCGTCGGTATTGTTGGAGTTATCTCCTTAATTGGAGCAAGTTATTATTTCACCAGCGGAAACAGCCGTTTGAATGTTGATGCCGACCGCATCAGTATCGCCGAGGTAAAAGAAGGTACTTTTCAAGAATTTATTCCAATTAATGGAACAGTGCTTCCCATTAGCAGCATCTATTTAGATGCTTCGGTTGGCGGTCGTGTAGAAGAAAAATACGTGGAAGATGGTGCGATCTTAAAAAAGGGTGATCCGATTATGCGACTGGCAAATACAGATCAGGAACTGAGTCTCGTTCAGCAAGAAACCCAAGTGCTCAATCTCTTGACACAGGCGCAGATTGCACGCACCAATGCGGAGCAAATGACCATCAACAACCGCAATCAAATGGCGGATGTGCAGCAGGCGTTCCGAGAAGCGGAGCGCGTGTATAATTTAAACCAAAAATTATATAAGGAAAAAGCTATCGGTTCGCAGGAATACGAAAAATCGGCTAACGAATACAACTATCAAAAGCAACGTGTGACATTGACCCAGCAAATCCTTCGCCAAGATTCCATTTCCAATAATCAAAAAGCGCTACAAGATCAAAAAACGTATGAGCGTACACAAAGTGCATTGGAGCTTATGCGGAAGAAAGTAGATGATCTTATCGTCCGGGCACCGGTCGACGGGCAGCTCACTTCTTTTGATGCTGAAATCGGTCAAAATAAAAACGCCGGCGAACGGCTTGGACAAATCGATGTTTTGACCGGTTTTAAAGTACGTGCTGACATTGATGAACATTACATCAATCGTATCTTTACGGAACAGATTGGCGAATTCACCTTGAGTGGGAAAGTTTATAAGCTGAAAATCAAAAAAGTGTATACACAAGTAACCAATGGACGTTTTCAAGTCGACATGGAATTTGATGGAGAAACACCTTCCAGTGTACGTCGCGGACAGACTTTGCAGATCCGCTTGGCATTGAGCGATGAGACAAAAGCATTGCTATTGGCAAAAGGCGGTTTCTATCAACAAACGGGGGGAAATTGGATTTTCAAATTGGATAAGAACGGAAGCACCGCCTATCGGGCGGATATACAGCTCGGGCGCCAGAATCCAGAATATTACGAAGTAATTGGAGGTTTACAACCTGGCGATAGAGTTATCGTGTCGAGTTATGAAACGTATGATAAGATACAGGAATTGAATGTTAGATCGAACTAGTTATTATAAAGCATGATAAAAATAACCAACCTACAGAAATATTACCGCACCGAAGAGGTGGAAACAGTCGCATTGAACAATGTGAGCATCCACGTAAAAGAAGGCGAATTTGTGGCGGTCATGGGGCCTTCCGGCTGTGGCAAGTCAACCCTGTTAAATATCGTCGGATTATTAGATGATTTGGACGAAGGGAGTTATCTATTCAACGGCACGGAAGTGGCTAAATTCAAGGAAAGCAATCGTTCCAATCTGCGCAAACATAATATAGGCTTTGTATTTCAAAGTTTCAATCTGATTGATGAACTGACTGTATTTGAAAATGTGGAACTTCCATTGGTGTACACAAAAGTACCTGCCGCAGAACGCAAACGCCGTGTAGAAGAAGTATTAGAAAAAGTGCAGATCATGCATCGGCGCAATCACTTCCCACAGCAGCTATCGGGTGGTCAACAGCAACGTGTCGCCGTCGCCCGCGCAGTTGTCAACAATCCGAAGCTCATTTTAGCCGATGAGCCGACTGGAAATCTTGACTCAAATAATGGTAACGAGGTCATGCAACTGTTGACCGAATTAAACGAGGCTGGTACGACCATCGTGATGGTAACACATAGTGAACACGATGCTAAATTCGCCGACCGTGTGATCCGTATGTTGGATGGGCAGGTCATTATGGAGACAGTAGGCTCTTAAAAGGATATCGATTATACTATTAAACGGTTAAACACATGCTAAGGAACCTAAAAACAATCTTTCGAGGCTTGAAGAAAAAGAAATTCTACACCATTATCAATATATTGGGGTTATCGATCAGTCTCGCCGCGTCCATATTGATCCTAATATGGGTGCAGGATGAGCGGAGCTTTGATAAATTCCATCCGGATTATGAACGCGTATATAAAGTCAATTCTCATTTAGACCCTGAACATAATGGTTCTATATGGGGGAGTTCCCCCGGTCCTATCGCTAACTACGCCCGGAATATTCCAGAGGTGGAACATGCAACCCGCGTATCTCAAGATTGGAATGTAACATTGGTCAATGATGAGCAGAAGCGCCCTATAACGGGTATGACGATCTGTTATGTTGACAGCAATTTCTTCAGCATGTTTAATTTTCCATTGTTAGAAGGCTCACTCAGCGGCTTTCAGGCAAATTATACCCATGCGTTCATCACGGAGTCAACCGCGGAAAAACTATTCAGTACGCAACAGGTTATTGGTAAAACTTTCCGTTATAACGAAGACCTGTTTTCTGTTGCGGGTGTTTTAAAAGATGTACCACAGAATTCTTCAATAGAATTCGATGTTGTCATCCCATTAGCGTATCATGCACAACGTTTTACGCAATGGGGTGGCAACGGTAAATGGAAAACTATCGATGAGGATTTAGGAAATTATAGCTTCTCGACCTATATCAAAGTGAAGCACGATGCCGTTCCCAGTTCGATCGGCGAATTGATAACGGACTCCTACACGAAGGCACGCGACGGTGAAAACTCAACTGTATTCGTATTAACCCCACTGGAAACGATACATTTAATTGCGCCAGACGGAAATAAATCGGGGCTCCGGATGGTACAGATTTTCAGCATTATCGCCATCCTACTGTTGGTCATAGGGGCTGTAAACTATGTGAATCTCAGCACCGCTAGAGCACTAGATCGGGCCAAAGAGGTTGGTATACGAAAGGTCGTCGGTGCCAGCCGAAGGCGCTTATTCTTACAATTTGTCACCGAAACAGTTGTTGTCGTCTTTTTCGCTTTGCTGATTGCATTTTTCCTTATCTTTTTGCTGCGCTCGGGGTATAATCAAATCGCTCAAAAGTCCATGAGCTATTCCTTCCATAACGGATTGATATGGTTATACATCGGATTGGCGATTTTTGGCACACTATGCCTATCGAGTATCTATCCCGCCGTGCAACTGTCTTCATTCAGCCCTATAACGTCCCTGAAAGGAAAATCATTAACACGGTTTTCCTCGAATACCATGCGAAAAATATTGGTCGTTTTCCAATTCACTATATCCGTCACGCTTATCGTATGCACATTGGTCATCAAAAACCAGCTGGCTTTTATCCGACAGATTAATCTCGGATATGACAAAGACCATGTATTGACTCTCGGTCTTCCCAATGAGGCATATAAACATATCGATGCTATCCGCGATGAGCTCAACGGCAACAGTGCTATCCAGGGGATCTCTCTCACCGGTATATGGAATCTTACAGATTATGGTCATTCCACCGGTGATATTGACTGGCCGGGCAAATCCAAAGACAACAAATTAATTGTATCACAGGCAACCATCGACGACAATTTCATTCCGCTGATGGACATCGAATTGCTTGAAGGGAAAAACTTTACTGGGCTACCTGCGGATTCGTCGAGCTATATCATCAACGAAACATTGGCCAAACAAATGGGATTAACACCGCCTTATGTGGGCGCAAGTATGAGCTTCCATGATTTTCCCGGTCAGATTATCGGCGTGGTGAAAGATTTTCATTTCAAATCCGTTAAAGAGAAAATAGGTCCGATGGTATTCTGGACACGTTGGGGGGCAGGTACCTTATACGTTAAAACAACCACCTCACAAGTACAACAAGCCATCAACGCTCTGGAAACCATATACAATCGTTATCCTTCGGATTCGCCTTTTAGTTACACATTCGTTGATGAACAATTTGACAGCGTATATAAATCCGAACAGCAGACAGGTGTATTATTCAATATTTTTTCCGGTATTGCGATCTTCATATCCGCACTTGGCCTGTTTGCCTTAGCAACCCACGAGGCACAAACGCGGGTAAAGGAAATAGGCATCCGGAAGGTATTAGGCGCAAGTGTATTCGGTGTTGTCCGGTTATTAGGAAAAAACTTCGTTATGCTTATTTGTATCGCAATTCTGATAGCCTGTCCTATTGCACTTTATCTGATGAATGAATGGCTTGGAAACTTCGCCTATAAAACAGATTTAAATGCGTGGACATTTGTTGTTGGTGGTGTATTAGCTATGATCATAGCCGTGATTACTATAAGTTATCAAGCTATACGTGCAGCCAGAGCAAACCCGGTGGATAGTTTAAGGGATGAGTAATTACGATTTAAAATATAAATCATGATAAAAAACCATTTCAAAATAGCTTGGAGAAACCTTTTGAAAAACAGAGGGAATTCCACTATCAATATTCTTGGTTTAGCGCTGGGTATGAGCATATCGCTCATCATCGGGTTATGGATAAACGCTGAAGTACAATACGATCGCTTTTACTCCAAAACCGACCGTCTGTCGCAAGTGTATACGCTCGATACATTTGAGGGTAAATCCCACACATGGGGTGCGACGCCCGCAATACTTGGTCCGATCCTAAAACAGGAGCATCCAGATCTAGAAGAAGTCGTTAGAACCGCTACCGTCAATCACCTTCTCCATGACGACGAAAAGCGTTTTAAAGCTTCCGGTACGGTAAGCGATTCTGGATTTTTCAAATTATTTGATTTTCCGTTTTTAGCAGGGAATCCAGAGACCTCCCTTACAAGGCCCGATGCTATTGTACTGACGGAATCCTTAGCAAAAAAAATGTTTGGGCATACGCAAGTGATAGGAGAAACAGTACAAATAGATACATTAGCTTCCCTGACTGTGCAAGGCGTTATCCAAGATATCCCACGCAATTCTACATTTCATGGAAACGACTTCTTCTGCTCGTGGGATTTTCTAACCACCGTCGGTTGGACATTCAATGATTCCTGGACAAGCTACAATCACCAAACATATGTCTTGTTAAAAGAGGGTGTTTCCCTGTCATCTACCAATCAAAATATCGCCAATCTTGTGAGGAATCACACCAACAATCAGGTAAAAGCGAGCATTTATCTCTATCCAGCAGACCGTTGGCACCTGTATAATAAATCGGAGAATGGAAAGATGGTAGCTGGTCATATTGTCAACTTACGTATGTTTGCTTTAATCGGATTATTCATTCTGCTCATCGCCTGTATTAACTTCGTAAACCTCAGCACCGCGGGGGCGGAAAGAAGAGCTAAAGAAGTTGGTGTCCGCAAAGTCGTCGGCGCCCCAAAGAAGACACTTATTCAACAGTTTTTATTGGAGTCGTTTATGATAACACTCCTGGCAGGCATCATAGCCTTGTTACTCACCGCCGTAGGGCTCCCTTTCTTCAACAGCCTTATCAACAGCGACATCAGCATAGACGACCAGCCTATCGTATTTTGGGTGCTTTTTGCGACTGTGATTGGTGCTGCCACGCTTGGTGCCGGTATATACCCCGCTTTCGTATTGTCTGCTTTTGAGCCAATCAGGACCCTGAAAGGTAATCACGTTACGGCCAAGGGAAATTTCAAACCTCGTAAGGTATTAGTAACACTACAGTTTACCATCTCCATCTGTCTAGGCATTTGCACTATTATTATCAGCCAGCAGATACGCTACGGGCAAGATCGTGACAGTGGTTATGACCGAAACAATTTGGTTTACATCGCTTTGGACGGCGATTTAAGAAAGAACTATGAAGTCGTACGCCATGAACTGATGCAGCAGGGAATAGCCAGTAGCGTTGTTAAATCGGCCGGACGTATCACATCTTACAACAGCAATAGCTGGGGTTATTCTTGGCCCAATGCACAACCGGAAGACTTTGACGTAACCTTTAACACCATGAGTACAGATGCCAGTTTCACGCAAACGATGGGTATAAAATTGCTAGCTGGACGAGATATTGACATTTACACACACACCTCCGACTCCAATGCCGTATTATTAAATGAAACTGCTGTTAAGCGTATGCGGCTCACAAATCCGCTAGGCACACCTATTATAGAGGGCAAAGGAACGATATACGAGAAAACGTGGAACGTAGTCGGTATCATAGCGGATTTCATATTGGAATCACCGTATCGGGAAATCGAGCCGATGATGGTGAAAGGCCCCGCCAGCTATTTTAGCTATATACATATCCGGTTGAATACCGCGAACAGCCTGCTCTCCAACATGGATCGACTCCAAACGATACTAAAAAAATACAATCCAGATTATCCGATAGACATTCACTTTGCAGATGGAGCCTATGCGCTAAAATTTGTTCAACAAAAGCGTACCGCAACATTAACGGCCTTATTTTCCGGATTAGCTATTTTCATCGCTTGTTTGGGTCTCTTCGGGCTAGTTGCCTTTGCTACGATACAACGGCAAAAAGAAATTGGTATTCGAAAAGTATTAGGCGCGTCGGTCGCCACCATCGCCACCATGCTTTCCAAAGATTTTTTAAAATTGGTCATCTTGGCCATTGTTGTCGCCTCTCCTATTGCCTGGTGGATTATGCATCAATGGCTACAGGATTTTGTCTATCGGATAGACATACCATGGTGGACATTTTTCTTCGCTGGCATCCTAGCTATTTTAATTGCTTTGTTTACAGTCAGTACATTAGCCATTAAGGCAGCGCGGGCGAACCCGGTGGATAGTTTAAGGGATGAGTAAGTAAGAAGGATGATCTAAAGTATAAACCATGCTAAAGAATTACATAAAATTCACTTTTCGTACGCTCTGGAAAAACAAGGGTTACGCCGCCATTAATATCTTAGGACTATCAATAGGGTTAACCAGCTTTTTAGTGATTCTACTTTATCTTAATTATGAGCTAAGTTATGACCGTTGGGATCCGGAACTTGAAAAAGTCTTTAAGGTTTCCATTCGTGATGCCGACGACGATATTTCCCCGAATACACAGGCACCTTTAGCAGCTTTATTACGAGATAACGCTTCCCAGATCGAGAGCGCTACAAAAATTTCTACTGATGTAACATTTGAAATACCTTTATCTGTGGAAGATAAAGTAATATCGCAAAGTGGGACGATATCTGCCGACTCGTTATTTTTTCAAGTGTTCCCCTATAAAATCATCGATGGTGATCCGCTTACCCCGCTGCACAAACCGAATGCCATGGTCATCAGTGCAGCTATCGCAACGAAACTGTTTGGACAGGAAAATCCTATCGGAAAAACGATTAAAGTATTCAACTCTTTCGAACGCGAGGTAACCGCTGTCATGGAACCTCCCCAAGGACCTACACATCTGAATATTCAGATGGTATATCGTTCGCCATATGAAACCGACAATTACCACTGGGGAAACTGGTCCTATTACACGTATGTCAAAACCAAAAGTCTTATATCGGGCGAGGAGGTGGAATCTGCAATCGATCGGATTTACTATACCGATAGACTAATGAAAGACAAAAATATGACCTATGAAGCGTTCCATAAATCGGGAGGTCAGGAGGGTCTGTTTGTCGACGCCGTACATGATATCCACAATTTTCCAAAATATGGAAACAGCAATATCGCTCATATTTCCATTTTGCTGGTATTGGCAATATTGCTCCTATTTGCAGGAGCCGTTAATTTCAGTAATCTGTCCATTGCTTCTTCCTTAAAACGGGCTAAAGAGGTGGGTGTGAAGAAGGTATTGGGTTCTAGCCAAGCAAGATTATTCTGGCAGTTCATGGGCGAAATCGCTATTCAGTGTCTTATTTCATTAGGAATTGCTATCCTGCTTTTACATATCGCCTTACCCTATTTCAACCGGGAATTCCAGATATCCTTACGTCTTTTCGATGCGCAATTTTCATGGGATATCGTTACACAGGTTATATTATGCTTGATTGTCGTCACTTTACTTTCTGGTTTATATCCCGCCGTCTTCCTTTCTCGTTACAATACGACCAAAGTGCTGAAAGGAGATTATTCTAGTGGAAAGAAGGGGGGTACCCTCCGCAACGGATTGATTGTAATACAATTTGCCGTCGCTGCTTTTTTTATCATCGGGATTGTTATAGTCGATCGTCAACTACATTACATGCAGCGATTTGACAAGGGGTTTTCCGGCGAACAGGTATTGCGCATACAGGCGCTAATGATGAAGACGAGAGAAGATAATTTCGAGCAAGTCAAGAACAGCCTTCTAAGTATACCTGGTGTACAAACCGTAGCAAAGACTACCAAGGTTCCCGGCGACCAATTCTCCGACACATCAACGATGAATTTTAAATATAGGGGCGAGTTACACCGTCTTGGATCAGTCAAAGTAAGTAAAGATTATTTTGAGACATTGGACATCAAGCTTATCGACGGCAGACTGTTCACGGATAGCTACAACGATCAACATACGCGCTCGGCCATTATCAACGAAACGGCAGCGATGAAGCTCGGACTTCAACACGCCGGTGGCACCTATATTACTTATCCCAATTGTGACAGCATTCCGATGGAAGTTGTAGGCATCGTGAAAGATTTTAACGTACTTGGGCTGGAACAGCAGATACAACCAGCCGTTTTTACGATCGGAAATGACGCTTGTATTTTTCAGTCGGGCGGAGCGATACTAGTCAAATTGGAGGGCGGTGATATCGGAAAACAGGTGACAGCAATAGAGCAGCTCTGGAAAAGTGTCGAGCCGGGATTCGGTATCCGGTTTTCCTTTTTAGATGAAAATTTCCAGCAACTCTTTAGCAGCCATATTCGTTTGCAGCGTATCGTCGCTTTTTTCGGGTTTACGGCGATTGCTATCGCTGTTATGGGGTTATTTGCCCTTACTGCGTTTTTGATTGGACGACGTACGAAAGAAATCAGCATCCGAAAAATACTAGGTGCTAATGCAGCCGATCTCGGTCTTTTGCTAGGGAAAGATTTTATGCGGCTCATTACCGTTGCTGTCGTGGTAACTATTCCATTGGGCTGGTGGGCCGCTGATGTGTGGTTACAGAGCTTTGCCTACCGTATCTCACTCAGCGGATGGCTGTTTGCCGTAGCAGCGGGCAGTGTCCTTATCGTCGCCGCGTGTACGATATGCATCAACATCCTAAGAGTATCCCGGACAAATATTGCTGAAAATTTAAGGGCTGAGTAAAAATCAAAATCATGATCAAGAACTATATAAAAATCGCTTGGCGGAATATAATACGACACAGATCTTTTGCTTTTTTGAACATTGCGGGTCTTGCGGTCGGTCTCGCTGCCAGCATACTGATATTGTCATGGGCACAGCACGAACGCAGCTATGACAGTTTCCACGCTGATATCGATCAACTCTACCGTGTAACATCAACACTAGACCAGGAAAATTTTAGAGCTGCTGTTTCGCCCTCTCCTTTAGCTCCTGAACTCAAAGAAAGAATGTCTGAGGTAGCGGACTTCGTACGTATAACTTTACCACGAACCCATTATTTCGAATATAACGATGGTCGGTATGAAGAAAAAGCCGTTATCTACGCTGACACCAATTTTTTAGATGTGTTCACTTTCCCGCTTGTTGCCGGCAATAAAGCCTCTGCCCTGCAACGTCCCGACGGCATTGTGATTACAGCCCGTATGGCTAGGAAATATTTCAACGACGAGAACCCCATTGGCAAGGTCTTAAAGATTGACCATACACAGCAGGTCACGGTAACAGGTGTGCTGAAAGATATCCCCAACAATTCGCATCTGCAATTTGATTATGTTCTTCCGCTAACTTTTCTAAACAAAGACCATTTCCTCTATCCTCATGACGATTGGGGACACTTTATCTATTACAGTTATCTGCGGCTCCAACCCCTTCATTCCACCATGAATACCGAACTTAATACTTTGGAACAGCATATCAACGAAATCTATCGCGAGCATGTAGAAGGTACTTTGCTTAAAACAACCTATCAATTACAGCCCTTAAAAGATATCCATCTTCATTCCCAAAACTTGCAGGTGGAATTAGCTGGACGGGGCAATTATCAATATGTTAACACGCTGTTCTTTGTCGCTATTTTCATACTTGTCGTAGCTTGTATTAATTTCATGAATTTAGCAACTGCTCGTTCTACACGACGCGCCAAAGAAGTCGGCTTACGTAAAGTCATCGGGGCGAACCGTCTGCAACTCATTTTTCAGTTCTTGGGCGAAGCGTTAATGATTGCCTATTTTTCCTTTGCCTTGGCTATCGGCATGGTATGGATTTCGCTCCCCCTATTTAACAACCTAGCGAATACCACCTTTGGCGCTGCTTTTTTCAATCTTACGTTTTTCCTTTCCGCGCTAGGCATTGCGACATTTATGGGATTTGTAGCCGGTATCTATCCGGCAATATATTTGTCAAGTTTTATACCTATAAAAGTCCTTAAGGGTATATTCGCTGGTTCGGGAACTGGAAATTTAGTATTCCGCAATACACTTGTTGTTATACAGTTTGTTGTTTCCATCATGCTATTAGTAGGCACCCTATTAGCTTATCAGCAGCTGAATTACCTTAAAAACAGAAATCTCGGTTTTGATAAATCGGGACTGGTGTACGTACCGATGGTGGGCGATATCTGGGGACAGCAACAAGCCTATAGGAACGCACTACGTGATAATCCGCTAACAGCTAACTTCTCCGTGACGGACGATGTGCCTACCAATCTGCGTAGTGGCACTATAGATTATTATTTTGACGGAAAAGACCCTAACTCGTCCCTTATCCTACCAACCATGGATGTCGATGAACATTTTCTAGATGTTTTTGACATGCAATTGATAGCCGGTCGCAGCTTCTCTCCTCAATTTGGTAACGATTCAAGCAATTATATAGTTAACAAAACCTTGGTAAGCCATATGGGCTTATCACCTCAACAAGCCATCGGTAAACCCTTTACGCTTTGGGATAAAAAAGGAATGATTATCGGGGTAGTGAAAGATTTCAATTTTAAACCCGCTAGTCAGATTATTGAGCCCATTGTCCTAAAATACAATGATTGGGGAGGGATGGTTGTTATCAAAGCGCCAACAAACCAATTGGAAGCTACACTTAAAGCGCTGAGGAAAATTAACACACAGTTAAATCCGAATTTCCCGTTCTCTTATGGCTTTGTAGATCGGGATCTGGAGGAGCTCTATCTTGGGGAACAACGCTTAAGCAACTTGTTTAATTTTTTTGCTTTACTGGCTATTTTTGTTTCCTGCCTCGGCTTATATGGCCTATCATCATATGTTGCCGAACGACGTGCCAAAGAAATCGGTATCCGAAAAATATTAGGCTCTTCCTCGTTTAGCATTTTCTATCTATTATCTAAAAATTTCTTAGTCTTGGTGGCGATCGCCATGTCTATTGCCCTGCCTTTTTCATGGTATGCCGGAAAAACTTGGCTGGCATCCTTTGCTTACAGAATAGACATCCATTGGAATATCTTGATATTAGCTGCTGGAATAGCTACGTTAACCGCAATGTTAACGACAAGCTACCAAGCATGGAAAGCAGCCCGCACTAATCCAGTTGATAGTTTACGTGATGAGTAAAAATTAAGATCATGATCAAGAACCATATAAAAATCGCTTGGCGTAGCCTTTTGAAAAATAAAGGCTTTTCTACTATCAATATCATCGGACTGGCTATCGGTATGGCAGCCGTGCTGTTGATCGCCTTATGGGTACAGAACCAATTCTTGTATGACAATTTTTATAGTAACAAGGAGAATATTTATAAGCTTTGGAACCGTACAGATAAAGACAACGAGATACGTGTACACGACATTACCATGGGGGCGCCGGCAAAGGCACTCAAGACAGGGTATCCTGAAGTGGAACATGCTGCCCGTATGTATTGGTCCAGTGACGATCTATTCACATACGGAGAACAGCGTATCAAATCGAAAGGTAATGAAGTAGATCCTGATTTCCTAAATATTTTCGATTTCCCGGTCGTACAGGGAACAGTCGGCCAAATGTTGGACGAGCCAAATAATATTGTCCTCACGGAAAGCCTTGCAAAGAAACTGTTCGGTAATGAAAATCCCATGGATAAAATCGTGATTATGGGCATAGATGAACCCTATAAAGTTAGCGGAATCATTGAGGATTTGCCCAGCTATACTGATTTTGACTTTACCTATCTGATTCCGCTTATCAAGGAAAAGCTATATGGTAATGACTGGAATACGAGCACGTACTACACTTTTGTCTCTCTTCGAGATGGCACTGATGTGAAGGATTTCAACAAAAAGATACAGTCTTTATTGCAAGCAAATGCGCCAGAGAAAAAATGGATGTCTATATTTCTCTATCCAATGTCAAAGATGCATTTGTATTCCCGCTTTGAGAACGGCGTAGCTGTGGGTGGAAAGATTGAACAGGTTCGTTTAGTTGGCGGCATTGGCTTGTTAATCCTGCTGATTGCTTGTATCAACTTTATGAACCTCAGCACGGCGCGGAGCCAAAAACGGAGTAAGGAGGTGGGTGTACGCAAAGTAGTAGGTGCAAGAAAGAAAACATTAGTCAGCCAGTTTTTGTTTGAATCTATTCTATTAGCTTTTCTTGCAGGCATAATTGCTATCGTTTTAACAATTTTCTTTTTACCTCTTTTTAACACCCTCTTGGATAAACCATTGGTAGTAGCGTGGACTAATCCGATGATCTGGGGAACGGGACTTGCTTTTATTCTTATCACGGGATTTCTTGCAGGCGTTTATCCTGCTTTTGTACTTTCTGCATTCCAACCCATAAAAACCTTAAAAGGAGTTGTCCGCAAACCACAGCATTTACTCAATCTCCGTGAGGGGTTGGTGGTCATGCAATTCGCCATTGCGGTCTTTCTAATTGTTGCCACTTTGGTCATTCGGTTACAAATCGACTTCGCAGGAGAACGGCAAATGGGATACAATGCATCGCAATTAATAGAAATACCTACAGAAGGTGAAATGGACAAAAATTACGAAGCTATTAAAGCAGAACTACTACGGAACCAGCTGGCAAGCAATGTGACACGCACGGGATGGACTATCACCGGAGATTATGCATCTGATGCCGGAAGGTTTTCCTGGGAAGGAGCTACGCCGGAACAAGAGAGCAATAGCTCCTTTGCGCTCGCACGTGTAGAAAGTGATTTCGTAGAAACATTAGGGCTTACCCTACTTGAAGGACGTGATATTGATTATGCCCGCTTACCTGCGGACAGCGCCTCTGTCCTGCTTAACGAAACGGCTATCAAGCGCATGGAACTTGAAAACCCAGTCGGTAAATATCTGAAATGGGGAGACGAAACCTACACTATCGCAGGTGTTATAAAAGATCATATTATCGGATCACCTTATGAAGATATCAAACCGCTATTGGTTTATCCTTCGAAACGCTACTTGTTAAATATTGTTGTGCGTACCAATCGCCAGCTTTCCATGGCACAAAATCTGCAAGGTATTGAAAAAACCATCAAGAAATTTAATCCTGCCTATCCGTTTAGTTATAGATTTGTTGATGAGCAGTATACCCAAAAATTCCATAAACAGAAGCAAATGGGAACTTTAGCTCTTGTGTTCTCCCTACTGGCAATTTTCATTTCTTGCTTGGGGCTATTCGGGCTGGCTTCCTATATTGCAGAAACACGCATGAAGGAAATCGGTATCCGTAAAGTGTTGGGCGCTTCCGTAACCGGCATCAGTACCATGCTGTCCGGGGATTTTGTCAAATTGGTAATCATTTCCTTGCTACTCGCCTCTCCTATTGCTTGGTGGGCGATGAATAATTGGTTGGAAGATTATACTTATCGCATTGATATGCAGTGGTGGATATTAGCTCTTGGGGGCGGAATAGCGGTTGTTATAGCACTGTTCACTGTCAGTACACAAGCCATACAGGCTGCACGCACTAATCCAGTAGATAGTTTAAGGAATGAGTAAAACCTAAAATCATGATCAAGAACCATATAAAAATCGCTTGGCGGAATATCAGCAAGAGCAAACTATTAAGCGGAATCCATATTTTTGGATTGGCCTTTGCCATCGCTACGGCTACATTGCTCTATCTCACAGCTATGTTCGAACTGTCGTTCGATGATTTTCATGAAGAAAAGGAGCGTATCGGTCTAGTTTATTTTAAAACGCAACCCGAAAGTGGTCTGCGGTATAGTTCGACAGTATCTACCCCATTTGCGCCGATGCTGAAAACAGCGCTGCCCGATATCGAACGGATTAGCCGTTATTACAATGCAGGCATCGTGTTGCGTCAGGGCGATAGGCTATTTGAGTCGAATAACAAATTTGTCGACGCAGACTTTCTCTCCATCTTCAGTTTTCCGATATTAGCAGGCGACCAGCAGGCGCTGGAAGGCTTGGACAACATCGTGCTGGATGCGGTTATGGCAAACAACCTGTTCAACAATACCGATGTGGTCGGAAAAGACGTAGAGGTCTATGTCAACGGTGAGTGGGAATCCAAAACAGTCTCTGCGGTGGTAGAGACACCTCCGTCTAACTCTAGTCTGACGTTCAATACCCTGCTGCGGTTCGAACAAAAACCGAATTATGTAGCCCAAATTGACGACTGGGAGCATGAAGACCATGCCGTATTCGTTAAATTAAGTTCCTCTAAAATAGATGACGCTGCATTTACCGCCACTAGCCGTCCTTTCATGCAGCTACACTACAAGAATAGCAGCGATATGTTAAAACGAGACGGCGCTGTAGCGGATGAAAACGGAGATTATATCTCGTTGCATTTGTTGCCACTGGATCGCTATCATCTCAACGACCTGGGGCTGGGCAATGGTGGCTCACCCTTGTTTCCATGGATACTACTTCTTATTGCAGGGCTTATACTTTTTATCGCCTGTTCTAACTTTATCAACCTTTCTTTAGCGAATTCGCTCGCACGCAACAAAGAAATCGGCACCCGCAAAACACTAGGTGGCTCGACACGGCAACTCGTTAGTCAGTTGTGGACAGAATCTTTTTTACTCTGTCTTATCGCCTTGGCTATCGGCTTAGGTTTCGCATGGGTCATTCTCAAAGAATACAATGCCCACATGAATTACAAGCTGACGATACTGCAATTGTTTACATCGGCCAATCTTACCATTTTTTTATCGGTATTTTGCGTGGTGACACTGGTTGCAGGCGGGTATCCGGCTTTGCGCATTGCCCGCATCAACATTATACAAACATTAAAAGGTACTGCCAGTATAAAAAGTGGATTACTGCGTAATAGCCTAACCATTTTACAATTTTCTATCGCTATCGTGCTGATTGTCGCCACCATCGTAGTGAGTTCCCAACTAAATTTTCTGAGCAACCGTCCGCTAGGTTTCAATAAATCGGAAGTTATCAGTATTCCTATCGGCAACGGTATAGACGCCGAGCGTGCACTTTCACAGATGCGTTTCGAGCTAGCGGCACAGCCCTGGGTTAGGGGCGTCAGCGCATCGGATGTTAATATAGGCCGGGGACGGGATGGCAGTGTCACCACGAGCCGTTTCGGCTTTGACTACGAGGGAAGACAAGTGTATACCAACTTTATGCGTGTAGACTACGATTATTTGAAGACGTTAGGTATCAAATTAGTAGCCGGACGGGATTTCGACCGTGCTTTTTCAACAGACACAGCCGCGGTATTAATCAATAAACAGATGGCGGAACAATTAGGTGGCGTAACGAATGCCCTAGGGAAAAATATCGAGATAGACGGAAACCCGCAGGTAATAGGCGTCATCGATGATTTTAATTTTCAAGATTTGCGAAACAAAGTTAACCCCTTAACACTGTCCATAAATCCCAATATATTCTCGATTGCCTATATTTTTGTACGGGTAAACACGGATAACCTTGCTGCAACCATTCAAGAGGTAGAAGATAGCTGGAAAAAGATAAATCCCAAAGCAAATGTATCTCCCTCTTACCTAGATGAGAATACGCAAAACCTCTACCGAAATGAACAACGCTTCTCCCGTATCGTCATCAGCGCGGCGCTTATTGCGATTGCCATATCTTGTTTGGGTCTTTTTGCGTTGGCGTTATTAACGATAAACAGACGGATAAAAGAAATTGGCATCCGTAAGGTATTGGGCTCTTCGGTTTCGAGTATTGTGTTGCTGCTTTCAAAAGACTTCGTAAAATTGGTGATGCTTGCTTTCCTGCTGGCTGCACCGCTCTCCTGGTGGATAATGAAAAGTTGGCTCCAGAATTTCGCCTATCACATCGATTTGCAATGGTGGATGTTGGCATTGGCCGGCCTTGCGACTATTGTTACAGCACTGCTCACGATCAGCTTCAAAGCCATACAGGCTGCTCGCGCTAATCCAGTAGATAGCTTGAGGGATGAGTAATCCTTCCCGTTTTTTATAAAAGAATAAAACTAGGAAAATGATCACGATATATATTAAAACGGCTCTCCGTCAAATCGCGAAATATCGGTTTCATTTCACGATAAATGTAGTGGGTCTCGGTTTGGCTATAGCTGTTTGTCTATTTATTTATACGTTCAATAGTTACCAGCTGGGTTTTGATCGATTTCACCTTAATGCCGAACGCACCTTTATCATAGTGCAAGACTTGCACCTCGACCAGACCGAGCATAGTAAGGGTGGTTCTTATGCAATGTACAACGCTATCCGACAAGAATTACCCCAAGTAGAAAAAGCGGCACTATACATGGACAAGCAGGATTTTACGTTAAAAATAGGCAAGGAACTTAGAAAAACAAACGGTAAAGCCAGCTTCACCTCTTCTGATTATTTTGAAATCATGGCTTTTCCATGGTTAGCAGGAAGTCCCGAACAGTTGGACGAGCCCGGAACGGTAGCTTTAACAAAATCCATGGCAAAAAGCTTTTTCGGTAACGAGGAAGCTATGGGACAAACGATTTGGGTAGAAAGTAAATTCCCTGTAACAGTGGTAGGCATTATCGACGATAGTCGGAAGAACTCCGATTTTCGGTCCGAGATATATTTTTCACTCGCCTCCGCGAGCGAACTTCGACAAATCCCTCAAGATGATGGTTTCTTTCATAATTGGGGGAATACCAATTCAACCAACAATATCCTTTTGACCTTACGTCAAGCCGAGGACAAAACGAGGGTAGAAGCGGGTATCCGAGAACTGATAGCAAAGCATTGGCATAAAGATGTGCTGGAATATTATACGTATAAACTGCTTCCTTTGACAGCTTTCCATTTCGATATGGATTATGGAAAGGCTACGCAATTTTCCCTTTTAGGGATACTGACCGTGATCGCCATAGGCATCCTATTTATGGCAGGTATCAACTATACGAATATGGTTTCCGCCCAGCAGCTCTACAGAAGTACAGAAATGGGAATCCGAAAGGTGCTGGGAAGTTCAAAACGACAATTATTCCTCCAGTTTCTGATAGAGTCGTTACTGATTTCCTTCTTTGCTTGGTTATTGGCCTGGCTATTTCTATGGTTAGCCATTGACTGGAGCAACCATTATCTGTTCGCCAACGAACCGTTACAGATATTATCGGTATCCAAATTATTCTTTATTTCCTTTGCCGCCTGGCTTTCCATCTGTGTGATAACAAGCATCTTTCCCGCATTTTTTCTCCATAAAACGCAGATTCAGGCTGCATTAAAGAAACAGGTCGTGGGCTACTGGGGACTAGGACGAAAAACATTGATCGTATTTCAAAATGTTCTTGCTTTAACATTAATCGCCTCTACCATTGTTATTGTTAGTCAGGTCCGTTATCTCAAAAACACCGATATGGGTTTTGATAGGGAAACCGTGCTTGTCTTTCCGTTAAAGAACGAAATGCAGGACGATACCGAAAAGATGAGTGCCTTTCTCCGACGTCGTAGTGACATTCAGGCTTTTACGTTTTGTGATAACCCACCATCAAACGATAAAGTTTGGGGAGGGACGTTCAAGTTTGATGGCAGGGCAGAATGGGAAACCTGGGCACCGCGCTATGCCATTGGGGATTCCTGCTACATCAAAACATTCGGCATACAATTGTTGGCCGGGCATAATTTCAAAGACAATGAACAGCATCCCGAGTTTTTGATAAACGAAAAGATGGCCAAAAACCTAGGCTACCAAAATTATCACGAGATCATCGGAAAAGATTTACATGCCGGCGGTTTGAATGATAAATACCAGGGAAAAATTGTCGGTGTGGTTCGCGATTTCAACACCAATTCTTTAAAAGAAGGTATATCGCCTACCGTTATCGGATATAATAGGGTACGTATTAAAAACATAGCGATAAAATATCTTGGGAATCGTCCGGATCAATTACTCGATGATTTGGAACAAGAATGGAAAAAATGGTATCCAAACGAGCTTTTTGATTATAAATTTTATGACGATCAGATTGGCAGTCTATACCAAAAAGAAGCCTTATTGGAAAAACTGATATGGATAGCTGCCGCTATTTCTATTATCATAAGTTCTTTAGGTTTTCTAGGGTTATTATCGATTATGGTTGTTAAACGCACCAAAGAAATAGGTATCCGGAAAGTATTAGGCGCGAGTATCGCTGGTATTACGCTTTTATTATCAAAAGATTTCGTCAGATGGGTTTGCCTGGCGTTTCTTTTCGCCATGCCCGTGGGTTGGTATCTGATGAGTAGATGGTTGGACGATTTCGTTTACCGGATAGCATTGCAATGGTGGATGTTTGCCCTTGCGGGCTTTATCGGCTTATTGATTACGTTGGTAACGATCAGCGTTCAAACTGTCCGGGCAGCAAAAGCTAATCCAGTAGATAGCTTGAGGGACGAGTAATATGATTCACTCATGCTTCGATACCGAGAGCAGATGAATCCGTATTCTCTCCTTGCTGAGTCCGTGTTAAGTCTGAGTCTAACATGACGACAAAACAGGCAGATTTATGATAGATATGGCTATGGAAGATATCGTCCAAGCCACAAGTTTATCCGTTGATGAAATAGAAGAACGAAAACAATCCTTAAAAAAATCAAAGCCTGCAGACGCAGGCTTTGCTAACTAAACTAAACATCGGGAGATATCTCACGACATGTCCCCTATTGAAACAAAAATCTAAAGTTTCCTATGGATAGGTCGTTTCCACTTTGCTTACTTTCCAACCGTCTTTGCCTTGGTTCAAGGTAATATAGTCTACGCGGGTGAAGTTATCGAATACCATCGTTGCCTTCGCCATGCACACCTTTCCATCCTGCGATAGGATTTCATAGTTGCTCTTGCAGTTATATTGCCTATTTTTGTTGGCCTTTAGGAACTTGATATATTCCTTTTTGCCTGCGCGGTCGTTGTTGTTCACATTGCGGTACTCAAAGTCGTCTGCGAAAAGGAATTTGTTTAGGTCGATGCTACCCACGGTAACAGCTTCCAGATAGGTACCTATCACCATATTTGATTCAACGTCTTTCAAAGGGTTGGCCTTCGTCGAAGCAAAGGAGCTTAGGGATGTTACCATGATCAATGCCGCTGCGATAGTTTTTAATGTCGTTTTCATATGTCTGTAGTTTTTTAATGTTTTATATTTAATCTCTGTTATTTCTTATTTGATATCTCAAAGGTAGGTCGGCGTACAGATTTACCGAATAACGATTAGACCAGGCGCCTACATTTCTCGGTAACTACGGCAAAAAAATCGGTGAATGGATTACCGCTTTGCGAACAACGGCGAACAGAAACTGGCCGTAATGAAATAGAAGAGCTGCCTAAGGCGATTCGCCAAGTCCTTAATAATAATAGCAAATATTGAACAGCAAACTATTTGCGCAAATAAAAACTATAAAAATAAATTCATTTAATTTGCTTTAAAATAAAAACTGTTGTATATTTGACCATGAACCAACTAACTTTATTGTATGACAACCAAGTTTAGTTACAGAAATATTATCAAGTCTCCGGTTTAATAAGCAACAACCGGTTTCAGTATTTTTTGTCCTATATGCATGCAAAGCGTATGTGCATAAGTAGAAAACCAATTAGAAACATATAGGATTCCATAACGTATTTTTCGATTCTCTTGCCATATAAAGTGGCGTGACTTGGGTATGCCTTTCATTATGGCAATAGCCATATCGGGAATCACGTTGTTCTTTGACGTATTGGTGTTTTATTTATTTATAATATTGTGGGAGTAAAAAAAAATGAAAGCTGTCCGCTGTCAAAAGATTCTCAGGTCTAAAGTTGCGCCCACATGCTTCTGAGCTATTGAAAAAGGTATGCGCAACGTGGTGATACCTGATGGAGACAAGGAGAAGGGAAGGGCACAGATAACAATTTGAAAGGCATGCACAACGTTAATTGAAAAAGCGACACGTAGGGTAGTGGTGTTACTGACCACATTTTTTGAAAAGCTGTTTAGGGATTAGGAGTTAGGGACTAGGAAACTAAAAATACAAATTTTCGAGCATGAAGCGAATAACATACAAGCTAGGCGTATCGCATAGCTATTAAACAACAACGAGGCTCCTTGTAGCGCCGTAGGGTGAGGGCATTTCCCACTCACTAAATACCTTTTCTTTACGTAATTATCTTTCAATGTTTTGAAAGGTATACACAACTCTGCTAAACCGACCTTGAATATCAAAACAGCCGTCACAGACCACAATATGAAAGGTATGCACAATTGTCAGTCTTTGTGGAACTGTACACTCCTTGTATGTCAATATTCGGCAAGAGGTCGGCGTGAGTCAATAATCATATTTTGAAAGGTATGCACAACCAGGCTTTATTTATGTTGTCAATACTAAATGGTGTTACTAACCACATTTTGAAAGGTATACACAACTTACGGGGCAATGTGGCGGAAAGTGGTACAGGTGTTACTAACCACATTTTGAAAGGTATACACAACTCAATCATGGCGTGGCAGGCATCATGGAATGGTGTTACTAACCACATTTTGAAAGGTATACACAACTAAAGTGTTCGCCAGAATAACGTTACTGACGGTGTTACTAACCACATTTTGAAAGGTATACACAACTTGGTTAACTTTTCGGAAGGAGTGAACTCTGGTGTTACTGACCACATTGTGAAAGGCTATTTAGGAGTTAGAAATCAGGGGTTAGGAGTTAGGAACTAAAAAATACAAACTTCCGAGCATGAAACGAATAACATACAAGCTAGGCGTATCGCATAGCTATTAAACAACAACGAGGCTCCTTGTGGCGCCGTGAGGTGAGGGAGATTTACCACTCACTAAATACCTTTTCATTTTAAAGTTTTCTTGCTGTTGCAAGCGTCTGGTCTTTAACCGATAACCATGCAATGGGTATACGCAACAGAGTCTTGCCGCTACACTTCTAGGGGTAAGAGCTGTTTTTGCATGCCGACAGAATTGTCTGTCAGACCAAAAGCAATTTTTTATAAACAAGAAAGAAATTTTGTTAGTTCATTATGTTTCTATTTCTGGAGCAACAATCGCTTTATATGTCATCACCTTTATTTGTTAAAGTAAAAGAACATTTTTGTAAACAAGAAAGAAGTTTTGTTAGTTCATTATGTTTCTATTTCTGGAATACGAATCAGTTTATAGTTCATCACGTTTATTTGTTAAAGCAAATGAACATTTTTGTGGACAATAAAGAAGTTTTATTAGTGAAAAAAGTATTTTTTGTGGTGAAAAAAATAAATTTGACAAACTTTTAAAACCTGCGTTTCTGACCCCTAAAGCCACAAAATCACCTTGTTGCGTTAATGAGGGGGTCAAATTGTGACAAAAATATGGGCAAAAGCGTAAAAAAATGGCACGATTTGACCCCCTGTTTGCTACCATTGCATGGTATATTTGCGGTTGCGCAATGTTATACCGTTACATTTTTTTGTGCTCAGAGAGGACGCTGGCAATACGCGAAAGCAAGAAATAATATCAAAACGAGGCTCCTTGTGGCGCCGTAAGGTGAGGGCAATTCGCCACTCACTAAATACCCTTTTACGATCAAGTGACTTACAGTGAGTATCCGATAGGATTGGCATTTTTATTCTAGCGTTACAAATACCATTGTTCCCCACGATGGTTTCTTTAGACTCGCAGTGACCACCATTTGAAAGGTATGCACAACATATCTTTAACGATATCTGAAGTTGCTCTAGAGGGGGTACAGACCATTATTTGAAAGGTATACACAACAGATTATGAAAACGAACAAAACCACCACGGTGTTACAGACCACAATCTGAAAGGTATACACAACTATACGCTTTCCCAGATACTCCGGTGTTACAGATCACATTTTGAAAGGTATACACAACTCCGTTCGCCGGATTAGCACTTTAATAACATTTATAACCAACCACACTTAAAAAGTGCACACACAACAAGAACGTGATCCGTTCAAAAACAGATTTTGACAATCACAGGTAAAAATGTACACACAACAACATAAGACAGTCCTGAATAGAAAAACACCAATACGCATCGAACGCATAAAAACAGCCTACGCAGTCCTGCCTGAAAACGACTAGCAAAGACCACCGGGACTGCGGAAAGCTGTTATAGGATAGGTTACTAATCAACAACAGAACGATGCATAAACCAAACAAATTAAACAGCACAGCCATACATCTGGCTTTATTACAAAATGGCCAAGAGAAAGGGCTGGATTTCTTTTACAAAAGATATTACGGCTATCTCGCTTTCCGTACCGAAAAAGCAACACAGGATGTGTGCGTCGCGGAAAGCATCGCGCAGGAAGCATTCCTCCGATTATGGTTGTTTCGGGAAAACTTATAATCCGAAGAAGAGCTTTTTCAGTTTCTGAAGACACAGGTGAAAGCCGCCATCAATGCTTTCTATAGCAAAACCAGAAATCGATTCCACCGCAGCCTCCTACGGCTTGACGGTATCGAGGATTATCAAGAATTCTTATTAGGATACGAGCTAGAGAACGAGGAGGAAGAACAAGATCTCGTCTATCTCGAACAGCTGGAAGAAGAAAAGAAAGAAAAACTACAAAAGATCGAAAAGATCCTACCCCACCTGCGAAAAGAACAACAGCTCTTTCTGCAACTCTGTTTGAAATATAGCTTCAATTATGAGCGTATCGCCTATTACTTGGGTGGTATCTCTGATTACGAGGTGAGCCTCCAGGTCGAGAAAACCATCGAAACGCTACGGCATATTTTTCAAAGTGCTGAAAAAATGGAAAAGCTAAGCAGTTCTTCCAAGTATGTGGTCCAAGGTGAAATCAATGAACAGCAAGAAGAAATATTCCGCATGCGCTACGATCTACAATTTTCCTTCGACCAAATAGCTGAAACCTTGAATTTAAATCCCGCTGTCGTAAAAAAGCTCTTTATAGAAGCACACGCAAAAATAAAGCAAACCAAAAAGACAGCATAAAACACACACCCATATGGCTACAGATACGATCATTTTGACCCGAAAAATACAGGTGTTTGTCGATTGCGACGATAAAGAGAAACGCACTGCCTATTTTAAGAAATTGTTTACCTGGCAGGATATGGTGTACCGCGGTTCTAACTTAGTATTGACACACCAATACATCCAAGAAAACATCAAAGATTTCATCTATTTAAAGGAAGATATCAAAGTTAAACTCGCCGATAACAATAAAGATCCCGAAGGGATATTGAATACATCCCGTATGAACACCACATACAAGATCCTATCCCGATACTTTAAAGGCGAAATTCCGTCTGATATCCTTTCTAACATCAATATGTCGCTCATCAAAACCTTCAATACAGACCGCTCGGCCTATTGGAAAGGAGAAAAGTCAATACGCAATTTCAAGAAAACCATGCCTATCCCCTTCTCCGGTAAACAGATCAATTTAAGTAACGACGAAAAAAGTAAAGACTTTAAATTCTCCTTGTTCAAGATTCCATTTCGTACCTACCTCGGCAAAGACCGATCGGACAAACGCGTATTATTGCAACGGGCACTTATTGGCCAGATAAAGATCTGTGCCAGCTCACTACAGATTGTGAAAGGCAAATTATTCTTATTACTTGCGCTTGAACTCCCAAAGAAAAACCATGAGCTTAAGGAACACGTTATCGCGGAGGCATCGCTCTCCGTAGAGCATCCAATCACCGTGCAGATTAACAAAGACCAGTTTCAAATCGGTAACAAAGAAGAGTTCCTCTACCGACGGATGGCTATCCAAGCAGCACGCCACCGTATCCAACGAGCAGCAGCATTCAATAAAGGTGGAAAGGGGCGAAAGAAAAAGCTAAAAAGCCTCGAACAATTCAATAAAAAGGAAATCAGTTACGTGGATAGTCGTCTACATCTCTACAGTCGACGTCTTATCGACACCTGTATAAAAGCACAGGCAGGCACTTTACTCTTAGTCAACCAAAGCAGTAAAGAGGAAGTCGCGAAGGAGGATGAATTCTTACTTCGGAATTGGAGCTATTATGGTTTGGTTGAAAAAATTAGGTATAAAGCCGAAATGGCGGGGATTAATCTGATCATAGAATAATTTTATTTTAACAACTTTTTTTAGAAAAAAGTTTGCCAAAAAATCGCCGCTTCGTATGATTGAAATAGTGGATAGTGCAAAAACAGTATTTCTACATACTTCAATCATCCGGATGCGGCCTTGGATGTTAAGGAAGGGATGGTGCAATTGCGTAGTTGAAAGCGAAAAATTATTGATTGTGATCAGGTGGAATAAAACGACCTTGTGTTTTTTTGTGTCCATTTTTACGAAGGTTATTCCGTTAAAACAAATTACAAAGTAATCATGAATGCCATTAAAAGCAGACGCTAATGAATAAATACTGTTTGAGCGATAGCGAGTTTATTTTGTTTAGGAATAAACAAGTAAAAATAGCAAAAACACACTCAGTCTTGATTTTTGTCTCCTTTTTATCAAGAAAAAGGAGTATAAGAAAGATTCATCAAGAAAAAAATGAAGAAGAGTAATTCCTTAAGTTTGTATAACAACAACAATAAGGAAAACTATACTATGACTTATAATTTTGACGAAATCATTGACAGAACAAACACGGGTAGTGTAAAATGGTCTAAACCTGACGTCCTACCGATGTGGATTGCCGATATGGATTTTAAGACAGCTCCTGAAATAACTCAAGCCTTAGTAGACCGTGCTTCACATGGCGTGTTTGGCTACTCCGAAACACCAGCCGCTTTTTATGACGCAATTATGAATTGGTGGAAGAAAAGACACGAACTACAGTTGGAAAATGACTGGATCGTGGCTACACCTGGGGTCATGCCGGCACTTGCTGCGGCCGTGGAAGCGTTAACTTCTAAAGGTGACAAAATCATTGTCCAACCTCCGGTATACAATCATTTCTTTATAACCGTTGAACAAAGCCACAATGAACTCGTGGAGAATAACCTCCTGTACGAAAACGGAAATTATAAAATTGATTTTGAAGATCTCGAACAAAAAGCCGCCGATCCGGCCGTAAAAGTACTTTTATTTAGTAACCCCCATAATCCTGTCGGCCGCGTATGGACCCGGGAGGAACTCCTAAAGCTTGGTGACATATGCATCCGCCATAACGTCGTTGTGCTGTCCGATGAAATCCATTCGGATTTGGTGTATGGAGATTTCAAACATGTCCCGTTTGCTTCTTTAGGGGAAGCTTACGCCAGAAACTCCATGACGTTCTCCTCCCCTACCAAAACCTTTAACTTAGCGGGCTTACAAGTCGCTTATTTCTTTACCGAAAACGAGTCTTTCCGTAAGATGGTAAAGCATACCTTAACGAAATGGGAAATGACGATGTTAAATATATTTGCCATCGACAGCCTTATTGTAGCTTATGAAAAGGGAGAGAACTGGTTGGAGAGTTTAAAAGAATATATATATGAAAACTTTCAATACCTAAGGGACTTCTGCCAGACGCATCTTCCCCAACTCCGGGTCATTCCGCTACAGTCGACCTATCTGGTTTGGCTTGACTGCGCTGCCTTGGATATGCCGTCATCCACGATTACCGATAGGCTGCTTGAACAGGAAAATTTGTGGTTACAGTCGGGGATAAAGTACGGCCAAGCGGGAGATCATTTCGTCCGCATCAATATTGCCTGCCCCAGAGCGCTACTAGAAGAGGGTTTGAGTCGGCTAGCACAAGAATACAGGCGGATATTGAACACGTAATTGTGTTTTCTAGCTGTCCGACATCGAACAACCACTGTCCGATATCGAACAGCTTCAATACTCACAAAAACGACTTAAAAAACTAACAATCAATACTTTAATTTCATGGCGTAGGTATTGTCTTGACAGAAACAGACATGACGAATCAAGATGATTAAGAACTTTTTTAAAATTGCTTTCCGTAACCTGGTAAAGAACCGAATGTTCACCCTCCTCAATATTATTGGGCTTTCATTCGGACTTGCCGGCTTTATATTTATCACGACCTATGTTTTTGACGAACTTAGTTATGATAAGTTCCATACCCAGGCGGATCGTATCGTTCGTCTAAATACACATATCCATATCGGTGAAAGCAAAATGGATATGGCCCTTACGAGCGATGGGATAGGTCCTATATTAAAAAACGAATATACGGAAGTTGAAGACTTCACTCGGCTATATACATCCGCTGGTGCAAAATTAATAAGAAAAGCAGGCAAATGGATAAATGAGACTCACGTTGCCCATGCTGATTCCTCATTTTTCCGTATATTTTCCTACCAAGTTCTCCATGGCCACCTTGACCAAGCCTTGACGGAACCTAATAGTGTTGTATTAAGCCGCTCAGCCGCTGAACGTTACTTTGATTCGACAGATGTTGTTGGAAAGACACTGGAGACCAACGACGCCGGAAACACCGTTTATCAGATCACCGCAGTAATCGAAGATATGCCTAGAAACGGTCATTTCAATTATGACTTTCTGTTTGCTATGGAAAACGCCCCTTACTGGAATTGGGGCGAACTCCTCTCCCATAACTTTACGACATACATATTGTTGAGAAACGCGACCGATCGCTCCCTATTGGAAACCCATCTCGAAGCGTACGTTCACAAACACGGCCTTCCGGCAGCCAAACGGTATATGGATGTCACTGATATCGAATCATTCAGAAAAGACGGAAACGTATTCCATTACGATGCCATTCCGATCACCGACATCCATCTGCGTTCCAACCTGAGGGGAGAACTTCGGCCTAACAGCAGTTTTCAATATGTTTATATTTTCAGCGCTATTTCGTTGTTTATTTTGCTTATCGCCTGTGTCAATTTCATAAACCTGTCTACGGCACGGTCGGCCAACCGAGCAAAAGAAGTGGGTGTCCAAAAAATATTGGGCGCTTCGAGAAGTAGTGTAGCTGGTCAATTCCTGGCAGAGTCATTGTTATTAGCGCTTGGAGGGATTATTCTCGCCATTGTACTTGTTGCATTGAGCGTACCGTTATTTAACGAACTATCCGGCAAGGAATTTAAAATAAACGATATCATCAATTTCAGATCACTTCCGCTATTTGCACTTCTTTTATTATTCGTTGGGCTGGTAGCCGGTTACTATCCAGCTGTTTATTTATCCGCATTTAATCCGCTACAAGTATTGAAATCGCATACCGTGATTTCCTCCGGAAAGAGCGTCTTCCGAAGTGGTTTAGTGGTTTTTCAATTCACCATATCGATTGTGCTGATTGTGGGCACGTTCATCGTGACCGCACAGCTGCGCTATATCCAACATAAAAAACTAGGGTACGAGCGGGAGAACATTCTTGTAATTAACGATTACCACGCGCTGGGAAATCAGACGAAAGCCTTTCGGGACGAGATTTTAAATCTCCCGAACGTTAAAACAGGTACTATCAGTGGCTTTCTCCCGGTTTCCAATTCGAGCCGAAGTGACAATCCTTATTCCAAGGAGACAGTCATGACGCCCAACAATACAGTACAGCTACAAACATGGCATATCGATGAACAATATATCCCTACGTTAAATTTGGAGCTGGTATCGGGACGTAATTTCGCTGTCGCTCGACGGGCTGATTCTGCGGCGGTTATTTTAAACGAAACCGCTGTTAAGCATTTTGGTTTAGGGGAAGATCCTATTGGCCAACAAATACATTTCCAATTTGGTGATGGTATGGAATCATTTCACGTCATTGGTGTGATCAAAGACTTTAACTTTGAATCTCTCCGAGATCCGGTTACTCCACTGGGTTTTTTCTTAGGCCATAGTCCTTCACAGGCAGCATTTAAAATAGAAACCACCGATCTTCCGCTATTGCTCAGCCGTATCGAAAACAAGTGGAATAAGCTAGCTCCCGGATTTGCATTCGATTATCGGTTTATGGATGAAGCCTTTGATAGTATGTACAAATCGGAGCGGCGTATGAGCCGGCTAAGCCTAACATTTGCGGCTATGGCCACCGGTATTGCCTGTTTAGGATTGTTTGGACTTGCAGCTTTTATGGCAGAGCAACGCAGTAAGGAAATCGGTATCCGGAAAGTACTCGGCTCATCCGTTACGGGAATAGTAGCCATGCTTTGCAAGGATTTCGTAAAACTAGTTTTTATTGCGATTATTATCGCTGTTCCCATTGCATGGTGGGCAATGAACAAATGGCTAGAAGATTTCACCTATCGAATAGATACATCATGGTGGATATTTATATTGACTGGCATAATAGCAGTTATCATTGCGCTATTTACGGTCAGCACCCAAGCGATACGTGCGGCTCGCGCTAATCCCGTCGATAGTTTAAGAAACGAATAAAGAATAAAACAAAATGATCAAACTAGAACATATTTTTAAATGGTATAATGTAGGTGGTACACGCTCTTTTGTCCTGAAAGATATTAATCTACAAATTGAAAGAGGCGATTTTATTTCCATAATGGGTCCATCTGGCTCCGGAAAATCTACGCTTCTGAATGTTATCGGTTTGCTTGATGAACCCAACGAAGGGCATTATTATTTTATGGACGAAGACGTATTGGCTTTAAAACCAAAGAAGCGGACAACATTATTCCAATCGCATATGGGCTACGTTTTCCAGTCTTATCATCTGATAGACGAACTAACGGTATACGAAAATATCGAGACACCCTTAATTTATAAAAATCTATCCGCTAAGGAAAGAAAAGCTATCGTCGGCGATATGCTGGACCGCTTCGGCATTGTGGGCAAGAAAGATTTATTCCCGGCACAACTATCCGGCGGGCAGCAGCAAATCGTGGGTATTGCCCGGGCCTTGGCTGCCTCACCAAAATTACTGCTAGCAGACGAGCCAACAGGCAATCTCAACTCCAAACAAGGCGAAGAGATCATGGCACTTTTCAAGCAACTTAACGAAGAAGGCATGACCATCATACAGGTCACGCATTCAGAAAAAAATGCGGAATATGGCAAGCGGATTATTAATTTATTGGATGGGCAAGTGAAGTAGTTTCTTCTCTTCATTTTTTTCCTTGATGAAAAAAACGAAGCAAAAAAAATCAAGACTTGCATTGTTCCGCTACCTTTACTTGCCTATTCCTAAACAGCATGAAACTCCCTTCGGTCAAACAACATGCTGTTTTAACGGAACAGTCTGCGTAAAGCTGGCCACGGAACAATGCTAGGTCGTTTTAACTCCGCACAACCGCTAAGCAATATTGATCGCTTTCATTTACGCATTTGCACCATACCTCCCTTAACAATATGGGTCGCCTCAAAAGCTTTGGCAAATGTAGGAGGATTATTATTGTACTATCCCAAATGCCAAAGGTTTTCAGCGACGAGTTTTTTTCTATCTTTTTTTGCGGAAAAAAAAGATAAAAGAAAACCCGTATCTTAGTACAGATGAACGAGCAGGAGTTAAAGGCGCTGATTTCGCTCTTGGATGATCCGGACGCGGAAATCTATCAGGCTTTGGAAGATAAGCTGATTACTTGTGGCCCCGAGGTGATACCGTTGTTGGAGGAATCTTGGGAACAGTCTTTTGATGTGTTATTACAGGAACGCGTTGAGCAGATCATCCACAAGATACAATTCAATCAGGTCAAACACGACCTTCAATTATGGAAGTTAAATAACGAGGAGGATCTGCTTGACGGACTACTTATCGTAAACCGTTATCAATATCCCAATTTAAGCGAGGACGAAGTATACGAGAAATTTGCCGAACTACGTCGCAACGCTTGGTATCATTTGATGTATGACATGAGCCCGATTGAAAAGGTAAAGCTGTTAAACAATATCCTATACCGTGAGTTTGGCTTGTCTGGCAATACATCTGATTTTCACGCGCCGCAAAACTCTTTTATCAACAAGGTGCTGGAATCAAAAAAAGGAAACCCTATTTCACTCGCTTGTGTTTATAGCATCGTTGCACAACGATTGGACATCCCCATCTATGGCGTTAATTTACCAAAGCACTTTGTGCTGGCCTATATGAATGAGGAAAAACCCGATGAGGTACTTTTTTACATTAATGTATTCAATCGCGGGCAGATTATGCGAGAAGTAGATATTATTGCTTTCCTACAACAACTAAATCTGCCTCCCACAGATGATTATGTGAAGCCGTGCCGTAACTTGGAGGTTATCAAGCGTATTCTACGTAATCTCATTGCCGCTTACGAATACGTAGACAATCTCGAAAAGCGTGAGGAGGTACAATTATTGTTGGATCTCATCGACCAAGCGTAGAATCGTCGCGCGCATCCAGTGCTAAGCCAACGGGTGTTTCACCAAATCGCAATACCGAAGTGTCAATTACATCTTCTGGTTCTACATTTCCGTCGTCTGTATACCTAAATCGTGATACCTTTTTCGCCGCACGATCAGCCACATATAAATATACACCACTCGCACGCATGTCAATGACCACATCAACAGGTGAAATTAAACCGGTATTAACGCCCGTAATCACCCGGGAGGGTCTGATTACATCCGCCGTTCCCTGTATCAAATTGGAAAAGTTATCGAATAGGAGGATTCGTCCGCTACCGACTGTCCCGTCTCCCATTTCGGCAATAGCCATGACATTCTTAATGGTATCGTAGCATAACCCGCGCAGATTAGCCGTGGCATTCTCAATTCGTAATGTACGGACGGGATTAAGCGTCGCAACGGAATCACTCGCCCTTACCGACATCGTCGTCAAATTCTGGAACATGTAAATACCCTCCGGCGCACTTATTTTGGAGGTAAAAAGCCTATCGTTTGCATAGGCGGCTCCCCACATGTCAAGGCCCGAATTGATTAACTTCTTATAAGGTTGTTTTTGGTTCCCTGTACTGCTTGGGTTATCGACTATATATATTCCTGCGTCTGCGCCTGCACCATTGACAACCAAAAGAGATCGCGTAGCAGCGTGGTATGCAAAGCCTCTCACCTTATTGTAGAATCTGCTCCGAAGTCCGTTTCCGGCATTATTTAACAATCCTGTTTGTTGCACAGTAACAGCAGCAATGACGGTATCAAGCCCATTACTGATTTCCTCGCTATTAGCACTCGCTTGGAAAATAGTCTTCGCAAATGGACTGAAATAAATTGGTCCGCCACCCTGCACTTGGGATACGTGGCTTTCCCTAAAAGCAAACACGGATGAATCTGCCGGCTGAATGATACGGATATTCGAATCTGCCCGCTCATCCGTCGTACCATATTCTTCAAAAGAAACGTAAAGGCGGGAAATCTGCCTAATTTCCAGTCCTGGTTCTACATTCTCATCTTCACAGGCATAAAACCCGAGGACTAACGCTAAAGCGAGGACACCGTATATGATTGAGGTTCTGAACATAACGAAGTGTAATATTACAAATATATAAAATAGCTAAAAATCATCACTGCTCATGCTCCCTTGTATCCAAGGTAATGCTGACAGGTGTCCTGCCATCTTTTAAATTGGAGGTATCAATCACCTTGTCAGGCGCTACGTTGCCATTATCGGTATATAGAAAGCGGGATATTTTTCGTGCTGTGCGGTCAGCAACGTATAAATAGACTCCTGTTTCCCTTGTATCGATAACGACATCAACAGGTGATACCAAGCCTGTATTGGCCCCCGTGATTATGCGCGTGGGCGTAATCGTGCCTTCTTCCTCTACCAGATCAGAAAAGTTCTCAAATATAAGGATACGGCCACTTCCTGGCGTTCCGTCTCCCATCTGTGCAACCGCCATGACATTCTTAACGGTATCGTAGAATAGACCGCGCAGATCTGTAGCATCTTCAATCTCTAAAATGCGGCTATAGTCTAATCTCCCGATAGAGTCCTGGGGGTTTACCTCTTTACCTGAAATGTTGTCAAAAACATAGATTCCTGCCGGTGATCCCTCCGTTGCAGTTGTCTTCGAAGTAAAGAGCTTCTCATTTTGATAGGCTGCCCCCCACATGGTTAAGCTGTTATTTCTTAACTTCTTAAGGGGTTGTTTCTCCCGGTTTGCATATCTTGGACGATCCATAACATATACACCCGCATCCGGCCCGCTGCCGTTGACAACATAGAGTACATTCGCTCGCTCATGAAACACCATTCCCCTTACGTTATTGTAATATCGACTTTTGGGAAGTCCGGCATTATTCAATGCTCCCGATGACCCCATACTCAGGACAGCGATCGATGTATCATTTGTACCTGCGCGGTTGACACTAGCTTGAAAGATGGCATTGACACTCGGATGGGATTCATAATAAATCGGCCCGCCCCCCTGCACCTGCGATATATGTCTACCATTGAATGCAAAGACAGAGGAGTCTGCAGGATAAATAATACGAACAGTGGTGTCGGGAGGGTTTTTCCCTGGCGTATATTCTTCAAAAGAAACATACAAACGGGTAAACTTTCTCATCTCCAAGTTTGGCTCTGCATCGTCTCGTTCACATGCATAAAAACCAAGGATAACCGTTAGAACGGCAAACACATAATATATGGGTGAGATTTTATACATAAGATTATCGTATCATGTATCACAAAAGTAACAAATAATGGTGGGGTTTTGTAAAATCTGGTAGTTTTCCGTAAAATTGCATTATATTTAAATGCGGTGGTATAATGGACAACAAGGAATTCAAACGAGAAAAGTTAAATTTGCCCGATAATGGCAAGAAATTGCTATTGCATTCCTGCTGTGCCCCCTGTTCGGGCGAGGTGATGGAAGCATTGATCGCGTCAGACATTGACTTTACGATTTATTTCTACAATCCGAACATCCATCCGCGCAGCGAATATGATTTACGCAAGGAAGAAAATATTCGTTTTGCCGAGAAGCACGATATTCCCTTCGTTGATGCCGACTACGATGTAGACCATTGGTTTGAGTTGGCTAAAGGAATGGAAAATGAACCAGAACGTGGTATTCGCTGCACGATGTGTTTCGATATGCGTTTTGAAAAAACGGCTGAATATGCCGCAAAACATGGATTTGACGTCATATCGAGCTCTTTAGGCATTTCCCGTTGGAAAAACATGGAGCAAATCAACGATTGCGGGCTACGGGCAGCTTCCCGTCATCCAGATATGGCGTATTGGACGCTCAATTGGCGGAAGAAAGGTGGCTCGGCACGGATGCTCGAAATCAGCAAACGGGAAAAGTTCTATATGCAGGAATACTGCGGTTGCGCTTATTCGCTACGAGATACAAACCGCTGGCGAATGGCAAACGGCAGGGAGAAAATAGAACTTGGCAAGTATTACTATGGAGACGAGGAGCAATAATTTGCAAAAAGTTTCCTTTTTACCGAAATAATAATTAATTTTGCACGCTCGAATGCAGATTGTGAAACATCTAAAATATTACAGGATCCCTTTTTCAGGTTTAACTACTGGAAAGCACAATTTCGAGTTTGAGATCGATAATAAGTTCTTTGATTGTTACGAACACTCGCTTGTAAAGAAGGGACAGCTCAAAGCTGATGTAGAACTGCAAAAGCAGGAAAACATGTTGATCGTCAATTTCCATATATACGGCACAATCCGATTGACGTGTGACGTATGTTTAGCGGAGTTTGATGCAACGCAAGACTTTCAAGAAAGGGTACTGGTCAAGTTTAGCGACGATGACTGGAACGAGGAAACAGAAGAGGTGTTGGTATTGTCCAAAACAGATTACGAATTGGATATCGCAGGATTACTTTACGAATACATCAACGTTCGTGTTCCTTATTATAGCAAGTGTTCAGAGCAGGGCACAGCCGCCAGTTGTGATCCGGAGATGCTAGCAAAATTGAACGATTCAACGGACTTAGACACAGAGACGGATACAGAAGAAAAAACAGACCCACGTTGGGATATATTAAAGAAAATTAAAAATAACTAAAACAGAGATACGAGATGGCACATCCAAAGCGTAAGACTTCTAAATCAAGAAGAGACAAAAGAAGAACACATTATAAGGCTGAAAGACCTACGTTAACTGTATGCAAAGAAACAGGTGCAGTACACACACCTCACCGTGCATACACAGTAGATGGTAATCTATATTACAACGGAAAATTGATTATTGAAAACACCGCTGCTGTCTAACGACATCATTCAACGAAATTAAACATCCCAAATAGGTGTAAAATTCAATTTTTATACTTTAATTTGGGATGTTTTTGCGTATTATTGATGCTAAAATAATAACGAATGAAGATTGGTTTAGACGTTTTAGGTGGGGATTATGCCCCCGACTCCACAATAAATGGGGCGATTGAAGCCCAAAAAGCGCTACAGGAGGGACAACGTCTTGTTCTTATAGGTGATCAGCAAGACACCGTAGAACGGTTAAAACAAGCTGGAGCGGATCCCGAAAAATTTGAATACGTCCATGCTCCGGAAAACATAGGCATGCACGAGCATCCTACCAAAGCTATTTCTCAAAAGCCCAACTCTAGCATCGCTAAAGGTTTTGAATTGTTAAAAAACGGTGAAATTGACTCTTTTGCTTCGGCTGGTAACACAGGAGCTATGCTTGTTGGAGCAGTATTCAGTGTAAAAGCGATTCCTGGCGTTCTTCGTCCTGCTATCGCAACCAATGTTCCGAAGATTAAAAGTGGCTATGGTATTTTGTTAGACGTAGGTGCAAATGCGGACTGCAAACCGGAAATGCTGTCGCAATTTGCGACCTTGGGAAGCCTATACATGGAATATGTTTATGGCTTGCAAAATCCAAAAGTCGGCCTGCTCAATATCGGCGAGGAAGAAGAAAAAGGAAACAACTTAACCATATCAACCTATCCCCTACTCAAAGAGAACAAAAAAATAAATTTTATTGGCAATACAGAGGGACGCGATCTTTTTACAGACGCGGCTGACGTATATGTATGTGACGGGTTTACGGGTAATGTGGTATTAAAACTTGCTGAATCCTTTTATGTAGTTACGCTAAAAAAGGGGTTTAAAGACGAATTTTTTGATAGATTCAATTACGAACGTTATGGGGGAAGCCCGATTTTGGGTGTAAACGCACCGGTTATCATCGGGCACGGTATCTCGACACCAGAAGCTATCAAAAACATGGTTTTACTATCAAAAGACATGATTGAGTCGCAAATCATCGATAAAATCAAGTCTGCTTTCAATTAATTATATATGTCAAAAATACATGCTGCAATTACTGCTGTAAACGGGTATGTTCCTGACTACGTCCTGACTAACCAAGAGTTAGAAACGATGGTTGACACCAACGATGAGTGGATTGTGACACGAACAGGAATCAAAGAGAGGAGAATCCTAAAAGGGGAAGGCAAGGCTACATCAGACTTAGCGGTTCCTGCAGTTAAAGGATTACTTGAAAAACGCGGCATTTCTGCCGATGAAATTGAATTGATCATCTTTTGTACCAGTACACCAGACATGCTGTTTCCTGCTACCGCAAACATTTTAGCGGATAAGATCGGTGCCAAGAAAGCATGGGGGTATGACCTCCAAGCAGCTTGTTCGGGGTTTTTATTTGGTTTGACTACAGCAGCACAATTTATAGAATCGGGCAAACATAAAAAGGTCTTGGTTGTAGGTGCCGACAAGATGTCGTCCGTGGTTAATTACGAAGATCGTAATACCTGTATCCTATTTGGTGACGGCTGTGGGTGTGTGTTACTGGAACCAAACGAAGAGGATAACGGCATTATCGATGCTGTTTTGAAAACAGACGGTTCAGGAGGTCCATATTTGAACATAAAAGGTGGAGGATCATTGAATCCAGCGACCCACCAAACAGTAGAAGCTGGCCTTCATTACGCATATCAAGAAGGGCGTACCGTATTCAAATTCGCCGTCACCAATATGGCCGATGTGGCTGTAGAAGTAATGGAAAAGAACCATTTGACATCAGAAGACGTGGATTGGCTTGTGCCGCATCAGGCGAATAAACGGATAATCGACGCCACTGCTGAACGCGCAGGTCTTTCTGAGGATAAGGTTATGGTTAATATTCATAAGTACGGCAATACGACCAGCGGTACCATTCCCCTTTGTCTGTGGGAGTGGGAAAACCAATTAAAAAAAGGAGACAACTTAATATTAGCAGCCTTCGGCGGTGGGTTCACCTGGGGAGCCGTTTATCTAAAGTGGGCTTATACAAAAGCATAAAATATTATTAACTTTGCTCCAGTTTATGTCTTACGCTTGGAGCAAGAATCTATCGTAAGAATTTATACAGGAGATATCCACAGTTTCAACATGTAAACACACATGAAAAACCGGATACTCCATGTGGTCTTAAAAAAAAGTTATTTACACATGAAACCTACTAAAAATATGAGTATGGATATTAAGCAAATTCAAGACTTGATTAAATTCGTTGCCAAATCAGGTGTGAATGAAGTCGCTATCGAAGAAAAAGACTTTAAAATCACGATAAAAACGAATCAGGAACCCACCTATGTTACAGCAACTGTTCCAAATCCGGTAGCGCAACCTGTGCCAGTGCCAACGAGTACAACACCGGCTGTGCCGGCCTCCAGTACACCTGTGGCTGAGTCGTCAAACCTGTTAACCATTAAATCACCAATGATCGGAACTTTTTACCGTGCCTCAGGTCCTGATAAACCATTGTTTGTAAATGTGGGTGACGAAATCGTTCCTGGTAAGGTACTGTGCATCGTGGAAGCTATGAAGCTTTTCAATGAAATTGAATCGGAAGTTTCGGGCAAGATTGTGAAAATCTTTGTAAATGATGCAGAACCTGTAGAATTTGATCAACCGTTATTCTTAGTTGATCCATCATAGTTTAGATGTGAGGTATAGAAGATGTTCAAAAAAATATTAATAGCAAATAGAGGGGAAATTGCACTTCGTATCATTCGCACTTGTCGCGAAATGGGCATTAAGAGCGTTGCCGTTTATTCCACAGCGGATCGCGATAGCCTACATGTACGCTTCGCTGACGAGGCTGTCTGTATCGGTCCCCCCGCAAGTAAAGATTCTTATTTAAGCATTCCCAATATCATTTCGGCAGCCGAATTGACGAATGCAGATGCCATCCACCCCGGATACGGATTTTTATCAGAAAACGCAAAATTCTCTGCCATTTGTACCGAATACGGCATCAAGTTCATTGGTGCTACGGCTGAGCAGATAGAAAAAATGGGCGACAAAGCATCGGCAAAAGAAACCATGAAACGGGCGGGTGTTCCCACTGTACCAGGTTCTGAAGGTTTGATTCCGGACGTGAAAACAGGTATTAAACTGGCCAATGAAATCGGTTACCCCATTATCTTAAAAGCTACCGCTGGTGGCGGTGGACGAGGGATGCGTATTGTATGGAATGACAACGAATTTGAGCCTGCATGGGATTCTGCCCGTCAGGAAGCCGGAGCTGCATTTGGCAACAGTGGCATCTACCTTGAGAAGTTTGTCGAAGATCCCCGTCATATCGAAATACAAGTTATCGGAGACCAGTATGGAAAAGTGTGTCACCTATCAGAACGTGATTGCTCTATACAGCGCCGTCACCAAAAGTTGGTGGAGGAAGCACCTTCTCCATTTATTACGCCGGAACTTCGCGAAAAAATGGGAGAAGCAGCTATCAAGGGAGCACAAGCCGTAAATTATGAGGGTGCAGGTACGATCGAGTTTTTGGTCGATAAACACCGTAATTTCTATTTTATGGAAATGAACACTCGTATTCAGGTTGAGCATCCGGTTACAGAAGAGGTTATTAATTTCGACCTTATCAAAGAACAGATTAAGGTAGCCGCAGGCATTCCAATTTCGGGAAAAAGCTACGAGCCGACCATGCACGCCATTGAATGCCGTATTAATGCGGAAGATCCGTTCAATAATTTCCGTCCGTCACCTGGTCGAATTACGAACTTTCATTCGCCCGGAGGACACGGTGTTCGGGTAGATACACATGTGTATGCAGGATATACAATTCCACCGAATTATGATTCGATGATCGCCAAATTAATTTGTGTCGCGCAAACACGTGAAGAAGCAATCAATACAATGGAGAGAGCACTGAGCGAGTTTGTGATAGAAGGCGTAAAAACGACCATTCCGCTGCACATACGTTTAATGCGCGATCCAAACTTTAGAGCAGGTAATTTTACAACAAAATTCATGGAAACATTCGATCTTACGGAGTATCCAGACGAAGAGGTTGAATAAAATTTCCTTTACATACGCTTAAAATACCATTCTTCAAAATAAGAATGGTATTTTTGTTTTGTTTCAGAAACAACATTTAGGATGTCAACATCAAACGATTTAATTAAAGCAATAAAACAGAAGGGAAAGAATCTCGAAGGAGAGATGTCGTTCTTTGAGCATCTAGAAGTACTCAGATGGCATATTATCCGCTCAGTTATCGCCATAGCGGTATTTGCTATTCTTTCATTTACATTTTACGATTTCGTTTTCAACAAGATTATCATGGGTCCAAAAAACCTTGACTTTTGGACGTATCGGATGATGTGCAAAATGGGTGATTTGTTCAGTTTGGATGGCTTTTGCGTAGAACGTATCCCTTTTAATATCATTAACACGGAGATGGCTGGGCAGTTTATGCTTCAGATCAATTCCTGTCTATTGATGGCGGTTGCATTGGGTTTCCCTTATCTTCTCTTCGAAATCTGGCTTTTTATAAAACCAGCTTTAACAGATGTAGAAAAGAACTCTGCACGGGGATTTGTATTCTATGCGACTGTGCTGTTCATCGTTGGCGCACTATTTGGTTATTATATTGTCGTTCCGCTCTCCGTCAATTTCTTGACCAATGTATCTTTAAGTGACGAAATCACCAACCAGATTACCATTGATTCTTATTTATCGCTGATCGCGACGTTGACATTAGGCTGTGGGATAATTTTCCTCTTGCCTATCGTTATCTTCATATTGTCCAAGCTGGGTTTAATGACGCCTGCTTTTATGCGGGCGAGCAGACGATACGCGGTTGTCATTATTTTAATTATCGCCGCCATCATCACCCCTACGGCAGATGTAATCACCTTATTGACCGTTAGCGCGCCTATGTTCGTACTTTATGAGTTGAGCATCATGGTTTCTGCCAATGTGCATAAGCGAAAACTGGAAAAAGAAAAAGAATTTTATAATCAAAAATAAAACAAAGGCCATGTCTAAAAAAATTGCAATAGGAAGTGACCACGCTGGATTTGAATATAAAACGGCTGTGCTTGAATTTCTCAAAGATGAGGGTTATACCGTAGAAGATTTCGGCGCTGCAACGGCCGAGTCTGTAGATTATCCTGATTTTGCACATCCAGTAGCTACTAGTGTTGAAAAAGGTCAAAACGAATTAGGTATATTGATCTGTGGCAGTGCCAACGGCGTAGCTATCACAGCAAATAAACATCAAGGTATTCGGGCAGCGATTGCCTGGCAAAACGAAATATCAGCCCTAGCCAGGCAACATAATGATGCGAATATCGTGTGTATTCCTGCGCGCTTTGTCGACCTTGAACTGACAAAAAAAATTGTAAAAACATTCCTGACCACCGATTTTGAAGGAGGCAGACATGGCACACGTGTAAATAAGATTGCTTGTACGTAGTGTAACCATTGGTAGCTATATTGGATACTAAAAGATATTTATGTTGACTATGATAAAAAATTGGATTACCGCATTTTTATTTGTCCCTGTACTCCATAGTTGTGCAATAGCCCAGCAAGATCGGGTACAGCTCAAATACGCGGACCTCGTGACAGAAGAAACCGCAAAGGCACATTTGACGTTGTTGGCGTCGCCGGAATTTGAAGGACGAGGAACCGGTCAAAAAGGAGGTGAAAAAACCGCACATTATCTTGCTGAACAGTTTAAGTCTTACGGCTTGACGGCCCCGGTTAACGGCGACTATTTTCAACCGGTAAACCTAGCAAGAGTTTCCTATCAGGTACAAAATTTTGTCGTGGACGGAACGGCTTATGAAAATGGCAAAGATTTCTTTATACAGGGTGATAACAAACAGACCATCTACCATGCAGATGACATCGTATTTGCTGGATACGGCATTCAAGACAAAATACATAATGACCTAGCCAATATCGATATCCGTGATAAAGTGGTTTTAGTCATCAATGAAGGAGAACCGAAAGATGCGAACGGAAATTCCATTGTTACAGGTACCAAGAAGATGTCGGAATGGGCCAGTAGCCGATTTAAGCGCGTGCAGGAACTTCTCAAGAAAAATCCAAAAATGATTTTGGCGACGGGCGATTACGTCGATGAAAATATGGCGCGGTTCGGGAAGCGCTTAACAAGTGGCCGATTCTCGTTGGATGATGGAAATGATGCTGTATCAGGCACTAGCCAAGCTCCGGTGGTCAACATTTCGTCAAGGATGGCAAATGAGCTATTGAAAAAACAGCAAACCAGCCTTGAACAACAAAAAAACGATCCTTCGACTTTCACCATCCCTGCAAAAGTGGATGCCGAAATGGGAATCACGAAAGAAAAATTTGCAGATCCCAATGTACTTGGCTTATTGGAAGGTTCGGACTTAAAAGATGAGATTGTCGTCGTCGTAGGGCACTATGACCATGACGGGATACTACCTGATGGTACATTTTTCCCAGGAGCCGATGATAACGGTTCGGGTACAGTAGGCGTTATGGAACTTGCCCGTGCCTTTGCACAAGCGAAGAGGGACGGCCAAGGTCCGCGTAGAAGCTTGTTATTTATTGGTCTTGCTGCCGAAGAAAAAGGGCTGCTTGGTTCAAAATTTTATGTTGAAAATCCCGTTTTCCCACTTGAAAATACCGTAGCTTGTATCAACATGGACATGATTGGGCGGATAGATGACAAGCATTTGAACGGAAACCACAATTACATGCACGCCATAGGCCTAGATAAATTGAGCTCCGAATTAAAACAGATTACAGAAGCCGCAAACAATACGTACACCCAAATGGAATTGGACTATATGTATGATGATCCGAACGATCCGATGCGTTTATATTATCGCTCAGACCATTATAACTTTGCCGAAAAGGGTATTCCGTCCGCGTTCTTTTTCTCGGGGTTGCACCCACACTATCACACACCGGAAGATACAGTTGACAAAATCGACTTCCCGATGATGGTAAAACGGGCGAAATTGATCTTCCATGTTGCTTGGGAAATAGCGAATCGTGACAAGCGATTACCCGTTGATTCAAACAAGCGTTAAGCGAAAAAACAGACAGATATGCTATATAGAAACTTAGGCAATAGTGACTTGAAAGTGTCTGCCATTACCTTTGGAGCTTGGGCGGCCGGAGGATGGATGTGGGGCTCGACCGATAGAAAAGAAGCTATAGAAGCAATTCAAGCTTCCTATGATGTGGGGGTAACTTCTATCGATACCGCCCCTATATATGGACAAGGGACGAGCGAAGAGATCGTTGGTGAGGCGATACGAAATATATCTCGTGATAAGATACAGCTCTTGACGAAATTTGGGATGCGGTGGGATTTAGCTTCCGCCAAAGGTGATTTCGCCATGCACACACAGGACAACGACGGAAATGCGTTGGACGTCTATAGATATGCCGGAAAAGAGAGTGTTATATATGAATGCGAACAAAGCTTGAAACGTTTGGGGACAGACTATATCGATTTGTATCAAATTCATTGGCCGGATTCGACTACACCTATTTCAGAAACTTTTGAAGCTGTCTCTCGATTAATAGAGCAGGGAAAGGTTCGTTACGCCGGTGTATGCAATTATTCCAGCGCGCAAATGGCGGAAGCGGAACAAATCGTACATCTGGTTTCCAATCAAGTTCCTTTTAGTATGGTTAACCGCGGTATTGAAATGGAAACGGTCCCATACTGTATAGAACATAACAAATCCATTTTAGCTTATAGTCCGCTTCAACGCGGACTATTAACTGGTAAAATCCATCCAGGTTATACCTTTCAGGAGGGTGATCATCGTGCAACTTCACCGCATTTCCAGCCTGAATTTATCGATAAAACAAATGTGCTATTAGAAAAGATAAAACCTATCGCCGACAGCAAAAATACTTCTTTAAGCCAATTAGTATTGCGATGGACGATTGAACGGCCAGGCATTACCATAGCATTAGCTGGCGCAAGGAATGCACAACAGGCGCTCCAAAATGCCAAAAGTATCGACATTCGATTAACGACCGACGAAATCGAAACGATAAATCAATTCGTGGATGCCTTCCAGTAAAAAAACAAAAAACTGCTCCTCTTGTTATGTTAACTACAACATAATAAGTGTATGGCTTTTGTAGATTATTATAAAGTATTGGGGATAGAGCGAAATGCCTCCCAAGATGATATTAAGAAAGCGTATAGAAAGCTCGCCCGAAAATACCACCCCGATCTGAATCCAAATGACGAGGATGCTAAAAAGAGATTTCAAGAAGTCAACGAGGCAAATGAAGTCTTAACCGATCCGGAAAAGCGGAAAAAATATGATCAATATGGCGAGCATTGGAAGCACGGAGAAGCTTATGAACAAGCGCAGCAGCAACAGCGTAGTCGTGGCGCCAGCGGAGGATCGACAGGAAATCCGTTTGATGGTTTTGATTTTGACTATTCGGGGAATTACGATACCGGTGAGTTTTCAGACTTCTTCGAGCAAATGTTTGGGAGCCGGCGGGGCGGTGGCAGACAAACCAAGTTTAGAGGGAACGACTACCATTCCATACTGGAACTGACCTTACAGCAAGCCTATACTACGCACCAACAAACGTTTACCGTAAATGGTAAAAATATTCGGATTACGATTCCTGCCGGTGTCGAAAACGGACAAAAAATCAAACTCAACGGACAAGGTAGCGAAGGGGTTAACGGTGGCCCGAATGGCGACCTCTATATTGAATTTAGTATTTTATCAGATCCTCACTTTCAGCGTAAAGGGAATGACCTTTACACCACACAGAATATCGATTTATATACGGCGCTCTTGGGTGGGGAAACCGTGGTGGAAACATTTGCAGGGAAGATCAGAGTTAAGATTAAACCGGAAACGCAAAATGAGACTAAAATTCGTCTAAAAGGGAAAGGTTTTCCTCTATACAAAAAAGACGGACAGTTTGGGGATTTGTATGTAACGTTGCATGTGAAACTCCCTACTAATCTCAGCGATAAAGAAAAAGAACTGTTTCAACAATTGGCCAATCTAAAGAAATAAGCTATGGAAAGAACTTTAATAAGGATAATAGATGTTTGCCAATCCCACAAAATAGAGCGACAGTTTATTCAAAATCTTTCTCGAAATGGTTTGATTGAAGTAGTGGTGCAAGACGAGGAGGAATTCGTTAAAGAAGAAGAACTAAAAGCGTTGGAGCAATTTGCTACTTGGCATTACGAACTGGAAATCAACCTACAGGGTATAGAGGTTGCACAACATCTTTTACATAAAATTGAACAACTGCAAGAAGAAATTAGGTTGTTACGCATCGAAATACGCGAGTAAATCTCTTCCTCAGAATAAAAAATCCAAGATCAAGATGGGATGCCCTATCTCGATCTTGGATTTACCGGACCTTGATTCCCCTACTCCATCTTATAGCGACGTGAGACGGAATACACTATTTTTGAAGATTCATGTTTATAGGTAAAGTATAAGCGACACGCACTTTTCGACCATTTTGTATTCCTGGCCGCCAAGCCTCGGCTTTCTTAAGAATCTTGATTGCCTCCTCGCCCGTCCCATAACCAAGATCCTCTACAATTTTAAAATCACTTAGCTGGCCATCGGCTTCCACAATAAAAGAAATGACAACCCGCCCTTTTACACCTGCATCTATTGCGACTTGAGGATAATGATAATTTTCGCCTACCCATTCACGAAAGGCTTTTAGGCCTCCCTTTGGTTCTGGATTAACTTCGACGGCCGTAAATACCCGCGCCGTATCTTCCTTCTGCTGCGGAACTATAGTAACTTCTGCAACGGTTCGCTGGTGTTCCGCTTGACTGAAGCTTCCTTTGGGTATTATTTCCCCTGAGCGACTCACTACTTTACGTTTCGTTGTACCCCGCTGCTGGGTAATATCATCCATCACCTCATTCAAAGAGGTTAGTGGTTCATTAGGTGATATATTCTCCAACTGTTCCAAATGTTCTATCTTAGCCTCCATTGTGTCTCTGATAGAGACGTTGAATGCCACTGCCACCCCACTTATCAATAGCAAGGCAGGCAGGATCATCATGTAACTAATTCGGTTTATTTTCTTCGATTTATTTTTGAATAACATCATAATACGTTGTTTTAAAAATGATTTATTGGAAAACTCGTGCACCAATACACTACGAGAAACACGCATCGCATTCGAGACCAAGAGTTCAGCGTAAGTTACCTTGTCTCTCGCACAAGCCTCATCAGCGATACATTCATGTTGAAACTTAAGTTCTTTCAAGTAGAAATAAAAAATCGGGTTGAACCAATTGAATACGCGCACGACTTCCAAAAACAGAATGTCATAACTGTGACCCTGCTTTATATGGATACGCTCATGCGAAGCGATAACATCCCGACGTTGCATATCCTCGGCAATGAACACCCGGTTGAAAAAAGAAAAACTCCGATGTTCTGAAATGTTACCTCCGAAGGCGCTCAACACGCGATACAACCGGATACCTAGCCAGAGTAACATCAATCCTGCTCCTGCGATATAAACCAGTCGAACCCAGTCCATAGGCGACCAAGAATGGTTATGTGCCGCCTCATCCGCTAGGCTCACGGTGTCCATTTCTGCAAAGTCGATCATTGCCAATGGTCGATATACTTCCCTGTGATGGCTCAAATCTACAAATTGTAACAGCGGTATCGCGAATGAAACAACTATTGCGCTCAGTAAATAGATCCTGTTCCACTGAAAAAACGTAAGGCGTTTCAGCACTAGTATGTATATTCCAAAGAACAGCATCAACGATAAGTTTGCTAAAATCAAGTACGTCATAGCTTAAATTTTATTTCTTATTCCGCTGGATGATCTGCATGATCTCATCCAATTCTTTTACATTCATTTTCTTTTCTTCCAAAAAGAAAGATAGCATACTCGTTGTGGAATTATCGAAATAATTCTGCAAGAGTTTTCCTGTAATTAACTTCTTATATTCTTCTTTGCTAATCTTAGGCAAATAGCGATGGCTTTTGCCAAAAGACTCATGTTCTACGAAACCCTTGGTTTCTAGAATACGAATGATGGTAGATACTGTATTATAAGCTGGCTTAGGATCTGGCAATCGGACTATGATTTCTTTCACGAATCCTCCCCTCATGTTCCATAGTTCCTGCATGATCTGTTCCTCCGCCTTTGTAAGTTCTTTTATTTCGTCCATAACGCTATTTATTAAAAAGACAATATTGCCTGCAATCGATTGTAAGAACAAACTTATAACTATTTTTTTAGTTATACAACTAATTTTTTAGTTTTTAAAAAATAGTTGTGTAAAATCCTCTGTATTTGAACAATCAATCTAGTTGAGACGTCGGCTGCAATAAAAATATTCCATTATCTTTGTCATCTGTAAAAATTATTATACATGGGTTTTATACGTAACCAGCATCGTTATCCGCTAAAGTGTTGGATTCAGCGTAGCGTAGTATTTTCACTTTGTATCGTATCCATATCGATTATCGATGCGCTGCTATATCAGGATCAAGCTCATTTTTGGCTCAATACGTGCGCAGGATTTGCAGCATTTTTTGGAATTATTGTGAGTAATCTCGCACTTCATGTGCATTTTGACGTCAAGGATCCCATTAAGTCCCCTTTCAAGGTGAAAATACTAAGTTTTATTATCACCTTTACTATATCTTTAACGCTAGTAGTCTTTTTCCTTCACTCAGGCTTGCTGACACCCCAGGAACGCAAAATTATCACGGGCTCTATCTTTAATCTCTTTCTTCTTGCAGGTTTTAGGGCTGTTATCTTGAATTTTATCGTATTGCTTTGGTTATATTTTTTAATGACGGATTATTTTAAAAACCAACTCGAGCTAGAACGATCGAAATTGGATAAACTAAAAGAACGGGCAGTCAACCAGATGTTACGTCAACAGGTACAACCTCATTTTTTATTCAACGCCCTTTCCAGTTTAAAATCGCTTATAAAAAAAGATAGCGCTAAAGCAGAGCCTTATTTATTGCAATTATCAGATTATTTACGGGGAAGTTTCATGACCTCTGAGGATGGGCTGGCAACTGTCAAACAAGAACTCAAACTCTGCGAAGATTATATGTCCATGCAAAAACTTCGATTTAACGATGCGATACAGTTTGATATTCAAGTTTCAGAGCATGTTTACCAAGACCTACTTCCGATTTTTTCCTTGCAACCATTGGTTGATAATGCACTGAAACATAATTTTTATACGATTGATCGTCCGCTATTTATTACAATTCGTGAGCGAGCAGGCTGGGTCGTGGTCAGCAACAACACCTGTTTACGCAAACCATCTATGGACGACAATAATAATTATGGACTGAACAACCTCAAAGAGCGGTTTAGCTATTATCTTCAAGATAGTGTAATTATCCACGAAAACCGAACTACTTTTGAGGTACGGCTTAAACTTATCCAACATGAGAACGATCATCATTGAAGACGAAGATTTGACGGCTGAAGATTTATGTTCGACACTGAAACGTTTAGAACCGAACATGCAACTCTCTGCCCGCTTAACAAGCGTACGGGAGGCGATAACCTATTTTAAAACTGCGCAACCCGTCGACCTTATCTTTAGCGATATTCAGCTTGGGGATGGCGAATCTTTCGATATATTCAAAACCATTCCTCCCACTGCTCCCATTGTGTTTTGCACCGCTTATAACCAATATATGATGGAGGCTTTCCAACATTTTGGACTAGATTACATTTTAAAACCATTTTCTGACGAAAGCATCCATAAGACATTAGAAAAGTACCGTCTCTTACGGCAGACGTTTAATAAAACTACGTTAGATCTGGTTCATTCGGTAAGCAATACGCATAAAATAACCGAAAGAACCAAAAAGTCTTTGGTTGTCATACACGGAGACAAGATCATTCCCATTCAAATCGCTGATATCGCCCTTTGTTACATCGAGTTCGACAATGTTTTCGTCAAAACACACAGTGGCAAGGAATACCTCATCAATAAGTCGCTAGAAGAAATGGAACATTTACTTGGCGACGATTTCTTCCGAGTAAACCGGCAACATATTCTAAATCGTGTTGCGATTGCTTTTGCGAACCTAGGACTCTCCCGTAAACTTGTCCTCAATTTGCGTGTTAACCATTCCATTAAGATTTCGGTAAGTAAGGAGAAGTACCATGCTTTTATCCAATGGCTGGAGGGATAATTTGAGATTCTGGCTATAATGAGTTGGTTCGCCGAAGAAACGGACGGTTCAGCCGATATTTTGTCCGTTTCGACCGAATTTCCTTAAAAATTCCAATACGTTTCATGCATATTTGTTTTGGTTGTTGGGTAGGTTAATCTGGTGGTATTCATATTCAAAAAAAAATAGTCTACTGATGAACAAGTATGTATTGATTTTCAAAACCTCAATTCGGACAATTTTAGAGCGTTCTCACTTAATTGCTAAACTCTATCAAGTGTCAAAGGACATCAAATTTGCGACAGTGGATTTGGACGATGAAGATTTTATATTACGCATAGAATCAACCCAGCGTAATGAGGATTTCATTTCTAGATTCCTGCATTTGGAAGGACATAAAGTGGCCTTTTTGGCTGCCTTTGAAAAAGATGAACATGGGCGGCCGCTCACTGTAAGTCATTTCCGGGAATAGGAGATATGCTGTTGTTAATCAAAGTTGAGTTTCTTTCTACGATTCTGCTTCTTTTGAGATTGTTTTTTCTTTCTATCTAGTCGATCCAGAATTTGAGATTTAGGAATTTTGGTTGCTACCCGTTTCTTTTCTCTTTTTAACGCATGATGGAGAAGATCAAAGAAACGGGCGGTGACGATCTCCTTATTCTTCGTTTGGCTTCTTTCGGTTGAAGCCTCCATTTGCAAAAAGCCTTCTTTATTCAATCGATTCGTTAATTTTTGGCGAACACGTGTTTTCTCATCTTCTGTCAGGGCTTCTGATTCATTGACATTCCAGACAAGTGTTACTTTTGACTCCACCTTGTTTACATGCTGTCCCCCTGCCCCTCCCGAACGAGAAGTTCTATATGATAGCTCTTTCTTTAAAGATTCATTGTCCATAATTTTAAATTTAATCATTTTCCCCAATTATTGCAAAGCAATTATAAAAGCATCCTTATCTTTGCGCTGTATGTTTACATACCGTTAAAAAACAAATTTATACAGATGAAAATAGGTATTGTATGTTATCCTACTTTTGGCGGAAGCGGCGTAGTCGCAACAGAACTTGGCAAAGCACTTGCTTCCAACGGACATGAAATCCACTTCATAACTTACTCTCAACCCGCTCGGTTAGATTTCTTTTCAGAAAACCTTTACTATCATGAAGTTGCTGTCGCTCAATATCCCCTATTTGACTTTTCGCCCTATGAATCTGCTTTAGCAAGCAAACTGGTAGACGTGGTCCGATTCGAAAAACTGGATTTATTACATGTACACTATGCGATTCCACATGCGTCGGTCGCCTATCTAGCGAAACAGATATTAGCGTCATACGGCATTCATGTTCCTGTAGTGACGACCCTGCATGGGACAGATATTACCTTGGTAGGAAAAGATAAAAGCTTCAATCCGGTAGTTACGTTTTCAATAAATCATTCTGATGGGGTGACGGCCGTTTCTGAGAATTTACGCGAACAGACATTGGAATCTTTTGAAATTACCCAAGATGTGCGTGTAATTCCCAACTTTATAGATTTTTCTCGTTTTCATAATAAGAACAGATCGCACTTTAAACGTGCCATAGCTCCTGAAAATGAGCGAATCATTATCCACACCTCCAATTTCCGGAAAGTTAAAAACACCCAAGACGTTATTCGCATCTTCCATAAAATCAACGAGGTTATTCCGAGTAAACTTTTGATGGTTGGTGACGGGCCCGAGCGGCGAAACACAGAAGAGCTAGCGCGTCAATTAGACGTTAGCCAAAACGTACGCTTCTTGGGAAAACAAGATGCTATTGAGGAAATATTATCCGTTTCGGATTTATTCCTAATGCCCTCTTCCTCGGAAAGTTTTGGCTTGGCAGCTTTGGAAGCTATGGCCTGCCATGTCCCGGTTGTTTCTTCTAACACCGGAGGGCTACCCGAACTAAATATTAACGGCGTAAGTGGATTCTTAAGCGATATTGGTGATATCGATGATATGGCAAAGCATGCAATTCACATCTTAGAAGACTGTGACCGCCTACAAGTTTTCAAAGACGCTGCCTTTGCTCGAGCGAAAGAATTTGATTTAAGCAAAATTCTCCCGCTTTATGAATCCTATTATGAAGAGGTAGTGGAAGCGGCGAAAGACAAATTATGAACGTGAAAAAAGGGTAATATAAACGCGGGAGGCAAGAAAAAAAGTTTTATCTTTGGCTTTTGGAAATATTCCAAAAAACGATCATGAAATACAAACGTATCCTACTCAAACTCAGCGGAGAAGCCCTAATGGGCGAACAAAGTTACGGCATCGACATCAATCGGGTGATGCAATATGCGAACGATATTCAAGAAATTCATAGCCAAGGTTTAGAAATCGCCATCGTTATCGGTGGGGGTAATATTCATCGGGGATTAAGCGCTGAAAAAGCGGGTATGGATCGCGTACAGGCCGATTATATGGGTATGTTGGCAACGGTTATTAACAGTATGGCTTTGCAGGATGCGCTGGAAAAAGTAGGTTTAAAAACCCGTTTACTGACAGCGATTAAAATGGAACAGATTTGTGAACCTTTTATTCGTAGACGTGCAGTGCGGCACCTGGAAAAAGGACGAATCGTTATCTTTGGAGCAGGTACAGGAAACCCTTATTTCACGACTGATACGGCAGCATCGCTACGTGCGATCGAAATCAACGCCGATGCTGTACTCAAAGGCACGCGTGTTGATGGGATATACACAGCCGATCCAGAAAAAGATCCTTCTGCACAACGCTATGATAAGATTTCTTTCCATGAGGTTTACGAGAAAGGTTTAAATGTAATGGATATGACTGCCTTTACGTTGTGTCAAGAAAATAGCCTCCCTATCATCGTTTTCGATATGAATAAACCGGGAAATCTGAATAAATTAGCCAATGGTGACCATATCGGCACGGTGGTTAGTTAATCTAATGCAAAAGAAATACAAAAGATATGAATGAACTGATATCCTTAGAATTAGACGACTGTAAAGAGAATATGAGCAAGGCCGTTGCTCACACAGAGTCTGAACTGACTAAAATTAGAGCTGGGAAAGCATCTCCGGCGATGTTAGATGGAATTGTCATCGATTATTACGGCAGTATGACCCCCCTTTCTCAGGTAAGTAATGTCAATACTACCGACGCTAGGACTATTGTTATCCAGCCTTGGGAAAAAAATTTAATTAGCACCATTGAGAAAGCAATTGTTGATTCGAATATCGGATTAAACCCACAGAATGATGGCTCTATTATTCGCTTGGCTGTACCCCCATTGACAGAAGAACGTCGTCGCGATCTGGTAAAAAAAGTAAAGGAAGAAGCTGAAAAAGGTCGTGTAGCGATACGGAACATTCGCAAGGATGCTAACGAATCTATTAAGAAATTAAAAGGAGAAGGGATATCCGAAGACGAAATCAAAATAGGAGAAGGTGAAGTACAGAAGTTAACGGATGCTTTTATTGTTAAAGTTGACCAACTTGCCGAGGTAAAAGAAAAAGACATTATGACTGTATAAGCCATAAGCATAATCGATAAAAAAGGATTCTAGTCAACAGAATCCTTTTTTTGTTTATTTTTTATTAACTTTCCTTGCAGATTAACATTCTTAAAATAAGGTATGTACAACAGTAGAAGAACATTTCTTAAGCAAGCTGGTCTAGGTTTATCCGCGGCTTTTCTTAGTCCATATTTATCTTCCTGTAAGGGGACTACATTAACGGACGACCCTTTTAGTAACATAGGTATACAATTATACTCCATCCGTGATTTAATCAATGAAGATCCTATAAACACGCTCAATACAGTCGCAAAAATCGGATATAAACACGTGGAAACATTTGGTTTTGACGCCGCCCAAGACACTTATTGGAAGCTTCCGATCCCGGAGTTGAAAAAAGTATTGGACGACAATAACCTGAAGACACATAGTGGGCACTATGATATGTCCAAATACCTCAACCGAAAGTTAACCGAGTATGAAAATATTGAAAAATATATCGAAATTGCCCATCAATTAGGGCAATCCTATATTGTGGCCCCCGTAACGCCAATGGATGACTTAAATAACCTAAAACCCGATGATTACCAATATGCAGCAGAACAGCTCAATAGATTTGGCGAAATGGCTAAAAAAGCAGGCATTAAAGTCGGTTACCACAATCACTTCTGGGAATTTAGGCATTTTGCAAACGGGACAAAGGGGCTGGATATCCTTATCGCTTTTACCGAGCCAGACCTCGTCGATTTCGAATTAGACCTTTTTTGGATAGAAAAAGCTGGGCTTAACCCGCAATCTTATTTTGAAAAATATCCAGGTCGATTTCCGATGTGGCATATAAAGGACATGGACAGACAGTACACCAAGCCCGTTGTGGGAGAAGGATACGATGATGCCGATTTTTTAGATATCATGAAAGAAGTCAGGTATACGGAAGTAGGAGCCGGAGCAATAGACTTTATCAGAATTGCAGACTATGCTGATAAATCAGGGTTAAAATACGCATTTGTGGAACAAGATGATATCTATCTCCCAAATAAGTTTGAAAGTATAAAGAAAAGCTACGACTACATAACGAAGCGTCTAGTGAAATAGGGAGGATCAAATATGGAAAGAAAGTCGCTGTATATCGTTCGACACGCAAAAGCTGAATTACCTACTTTCAGCAAAGATGACTTCCACAGAGACTTAACTCCCAGAGGAATCCATCGTGCCGAAGATATTGCCAAAAAGCTTAAAATGCACCTACCGACTATAGATGAAAAAACACTTGTCATCTCCTCGACCGCTAACCGCGCGATGCAGACAGCAAAAATCTTCTGCAACATTTTAGGTTATCCTGTGGAACGCATTGTATGGGAACCAAAAGTTTATGAAGCGCACCATCTTTTTCTGATGAAACGCCTTAACGATATACCGGCATCTTACGTTCGTGTATTGTTATTCGGCCATAATCCGGGTATTTCTGACCTTGTTGGGTATGCCACCGACCAGTTAATTAACCTTAAAACGTCTCATATAGCGTATTTGGAACTAGAAGAAGAAATGGATTATTCGTTATTATCAGCAAATACGGCGTCGTTAAAAAACATAATTACAGAAAATTCGTAGTGGATAAAAGCAATATGGCCAATAAACTTCAATACGAGCACTCTCCTTACCTAAAACAACATGCATATAATCCAGTTAATTGGATGCCATGGGGCGACGAAGCTCTACAGAAAGCTAAAGACGAAAACAAACTAATCATCGTAAGTATAGGTTACTCTGCTTGCCATTGGTGCCACGTCATGGAGCGCGAAAGCTTTGAAAACGAAGCCATTGCACAAACAATGAATACCTTTTATGTGCCTATCAAAATCGACCGAGAGGAACGTCCCGACATTGATCAGATCTATATGATTGCCGTACAATTGATGACCAATGCGGGCGGATGGCCGTTGAATTGCATTTGCTTGCCTGATGGTCGTCCCATATATGGAGGCACGTATTTTAGGCCACATGATTGGCAACAGGTATTATTACAGATTGCGCAAATGTGGGAAGATACACCCCAAGTAGCTTTCGACTATGCAGAACGCTTATCAAACGGTATCCATCAAGCAGAACGTCTTCCTATTGCTCCTATCCCCGAAAAGTATACCGTTACCGATTTACACCATATTGTGAACCCCTGGAAAGCACAATTTGATACGACAAATGGGGGATACAGTAGGGAACCAAAATTTCCCTTACCGAATAATTGGTTGTTTTTTCTCCGCTATGCAGTACTTGCGAATGACCAGCCCATATTGGAACACGTGCACTTTACTTTACACAAAATAGCAAATGGCGGTATTTACGATCAAGTAGGGGGCGGATTTGCTCGTTATGCGGTAGATGGTCGATGGCATATCCCCCATTTTGAGAAAATGCTATATGACAATGCGCAACTTATTTCCTTATACAGCGAAGCTTACCAACAAAATCCTGTCCAGCTATACAAAAGGGTTGTCGAGGAAACTGTCGCTTGGGCAACGCGGGATATGCTCGCCGAAAATGGCGGTTTCTATGCGGCATTGGATGCGGATAGCGAGGGAGTAGAAGGAAAATACTACACTTTTCATCAGGAAGAACTTGAAAACCTTTTTGATGAAGATGCCCCTTTTCTGATTGATTATTTTCATGTTACAAAATCCGGAAATTGGCATGAAGAGGGCACCAACGTGTTATATTGTGTCGTCGAGGGAGATAAAATGGCTTTTGAAAGTGGATTTTCCGAAGATCATTGGGAGAAATATCTACGTGAAGTAAAAAAGAAGCTTCTCAGCTATCGCGAAAAGCGAATAAGACCAGGCTTAGATCATAAACAACTTACATCGTGGAATGCGCTTTTTTTGAAAGGACTCGTTGATGCATATCGTGTATTTGATAAACAAATGTATCTTGATCTCGCCCTCCAAACCGCACATTTCATCAAACAATATTGTTTTTCTGATAAAGATAGCTTACTCCATCAACCTGCAGACCACAACCGACAGATTTTCGGCTTTTTGGATGACTATGCTTTTACCATTGACAGTTTTATAGCATTATACGAGGCTACATTTGAAGAGAGCTGGCTTGATGAAGCTCATAGTTTAGCTGAAAAGGCTATCAACCTGTTTTATAGCGAGGAAGACAAGACATTCTTTTATACCGCGCACGATGCAGAAGAATTGATAGCTCGAAAAAGTGAAATTATGGATAATGTCATTCCTGCGTCTTCGTCTGCGATTGTACGTGTGCTCTATCGATTAGGCGAGCTATTGGACACAGAAAGATATATGACTACTGCTGATCAAGTATTTGCTAATGTTTTTCCGCATATCAAACAATATGGATCGGCCTATTCCAATTGGGCTATCCAGCTATTGGAGCACGTGTACGGAAACAACGAAATTGCCTTTACGGGTACGGAGGCCGTGTCGTGGAGAAAACAGCTGGATAAGCATTATATTCCTAATAAAATCACCTTAGGGGGAACAAAAAGTAATCTACCGTTGTTAAAAGATAAAGCGGGTATGGAATCAAAATCCTACCTTTGTAAGAATAAAGCATGTAGTTTACCACAAAATTCCGTGGCAGAACTGCTAGCATTAATAAATAATAACAGGGATTCGTCCCAAAAAAATTAAACAAAAATGGCAATAGAAAACAACAATGTCGTTGCACTGAATTACAAGCTTCACACCTTAGAAGCAGATGGAGAGAGAGCGTTTGTAGAAGAGACCACAACTGAAAACCCCCTGACCTTTTTATATGGAGTGGGCATGATGTTGCCGAAATTTGAAGAAAACATCGCAGAATTGAATATCGGCGATAAGACTTCATTTACGTTAGAGCCAAATGACGCCTATGGCGAAAAAGACGACCGTGCAGTTGCACAACTACCGGCTGATATGTTTAAGGAAACAGGACTTCCTCCTGTGGGTGAGGTTTTACCTTTACAAGATAACGAAGGCAATCAGTTTCGTGCCGTGGTTGTTGAGGTGACGCCAGAAGCGGTAGTCGCCGACTTGAACCACCCTATGGCCGGTAAAACGTTGAACTTCGACGTAGAAATTTTAGCCGTACGTCCTGCTACTGAAGAGGAATTGGCACATGGGCACGCACATGGCATCGACGGCGAGTCGGGTCATTAACATTCTGGACAAGGATACTCTTTCTGAATATCCACGTTATAAGTGAAGGGTTGATGTATTTCAACCCTTTTCCATTGGGCAGACAGATATCTGTCTTTTAATCATCATCAAATCAAGATGTTTTAACAGCCCGCAACATCTCTCGTTTACCGGGGGCGCCCGGCGCCTTTTCAATAGCAAAACCTAACGCTTTCATCGTACGCTTTAAATTTCCGGTAATAGCATACGTAACAAATACTCCTCCCGGCCGCAAAAAAGAACATACATACGCCAATGTTTCTACTGTCCACATTTCAGGTTGATGCACAGCCGCAAAAGCATCGAAATAGATAACGTCAAACCTCCGCGTGTCCCCGACTTGGAAGTTTAACACTTTTTCGTGCGCAATAAACAAGCTAATGGAATCCGTGAAAGAAACTTCCTGCATTTGCGCCTTTTGATAGTTGCGCTGAAAGTTCGACCAGATTTTTTGCTTGACGAAGCTTTCATATCCAGTTTTAAATATAATTTCTTCACTAAGGGGATATGCCTCTATACCAACGTATTCCAGAGAAATATCATGATTCTCCGCATAGTCTGCCGTCAATAGAAAATTCAGCCCAGTACCAAAACCGACTTCCAGCACAGCTGCATTGGATGTTTTACTCTTTTGCAAGAAAAATGCAAGTCCCGAACGCAAAAAAACATGTTGACTTTCTTGTAATGCACCATGTTTGGAATGATAATGCTCTCCGACTTCGGGATGATATAGCGTGGACGAGCCGTCAGCTGTTGTTACAAATTGCATAATAACATTTGTTTTTACAAATTTATTATAAAAAGCAACACATAAACGTAGAATGATTCTAAATAACTTACAAAGTTTGGCAAATTACTATCTTGCAAAAGCATTTTGTAATTTTGTATTTTATTTAGAGATAGTGCTATATGAAAAAAAGCTCCATTATATTAATTGTTATCATCGCAATAGCGATTGCGATGATTGTTGTTATTTATACGGATTCGAGCACGTATGCTACTTTCACCGAGGCAAAGGAGAAAAAGACAGAACTTTACGTTGTTGGCGTGCTGAATAAAGAAAAAGATTTATACTACGATCCTGTCAAGGACGCCAACCACTTTTCCTTCTATATGTACGATAATGATAGTACAGAATGCCAAGTTGTATTCAGGGGATCTAAACCTCAAGATATCGAACGGTCTGAACAGATCGTACTGACCGGTAGAATGGACGGTGATATATTTCATGCAAGTAAGATATTGATGAAATGCCCGTCTAAATACAATGAAGATGAGGTTGAAGTCATCGAAACGAGCGTAGCACGTGCAACGACATTTTTGGATGGACAATAATACCATTCGGCTATAGGACAAGCCGTTTAAAAAGCCCCCCTCACTTGAGCGGAACATCTATAATAATTTTTACTTTAACTAGAATAATGGACGTTAATTACGTTGGAGAACATCTTTTACCGGGAAAAATCGGTCAGTTTTTTGTGATTCTATCCTTTGGTGCCGCTCTTTTTTCACTGATATGCTATTTCTTCGCAACACGGGAGCCGGAGGTTAAATCTTGGAAAACACTTGCTCGAATTGGGTTTTGGACCAATTTAGCATCGGTTGTGGCGATCGGCACGATTCTATTCTATCTCATCTACAATCATTATTTTGAGTACCACTATGTTTGGGCACATTCGTCGAAGTCGCTTCCAACACATTATATTATTTCTTCTTTTTGGGAAGGACAAGAAGGAAGTTTTTGGCTATGGATGTTCTGGCAAGTGATATTGGGCGTCGTCATAATATTCAATGCTAGGAGTTGGGAAGCACCGGTCATGACATTCGTGATGCTCTGCCAAGTGTTTTTGGGCTCCATGTTGATTGGCGTCGAAATATTTGGCTCCCGTATCGGTAGTTCACCCTTTATCTTGTTACGGGACGCCATGCAGGGTCCCGTTTTTAGCCGGCCAGACTATTTAACTATGATTACGGATGGGAGTGGATTAAACCCGCTATTGCAGAACTATTGGATGGTTATCCACCCTCCTACTTTATTTCTCGGCTTTGCATCCATGATCGTTCCTTTTAGTTATGCAGCAGCAGGCCTTTGGCTTAAGCGTTATAAGGAATGGATGAAACCTGGTTTACCTTGGGCACTTTTTGCCGTAATGATTTTGGGAGCAGGGATTATCATGGGTTCTTTCTGGGCATATGAAGCATTAAATTTTGGGGGATTCTGGGCTTGGGATCCGGTAGAAAACGTGTCAATTATCCCTTGGCTAACACTTATCGCGGCTGTCCATGTAATAATCGCTTATCGTAATTCCGGTCATGGTTTCTTTACCGCCACACTCTTGACGATGATCAGTTTCGTACTCGTTATATACGCTTCCTACCTCACTAGAAGCGGAATATTAGGAGAAACGTCAGTTCACTCGTTTACAAGCCTAGGCATGTCGGGCCAACTCATCATTTTCAATATCACTTTTTTTATATTAATGATGGTGATGCTCGTGTGGAGAAATAAAGAAATGCCATCTTCCAAACAAGAAGAGGACGTGTACTCACGCGAGTTTTGGATGTTTATTGGTGGTTTAGTTCTTACGGTCGCTTGTATACAGATGATAGCAACTACATCTATTCCAGTATTTAATGCATTGTTTGGTACAAAGGTGGCTCCTCCTGTAGATCCAATCCCGCATTACAATAAATGGCAAGGCGCATTTGCAGTTGTTATTATGCTTGTAACGGCTTTCACCCAATTTCTGAAATACAAAAGAACGGACTCCAAAAAATTTTGGATATCCACAATAGCATCTTTTCTATTCGCTGTTATACTTAGTGCTATAATCGTTTATTTCACGAAGACATACACGAATGTAATGTATATCCTGTTGACCCTAACTTGTACGTTCTGTCTGTTGGCAAATATGCGTGTGTTGGGAGACGCTTTGAAAGGTAAATGGCGATTAGCTGGATCTGCTGTTGCACATATCGGGTTCGCGCTTTTACTTCTGGGAGCCCTTATTGCGGCAGCTACCAATGAAGTTATCTCCGTTAACGAAAGCCGTTATATCCAAGTCCAAAATTTCGGTCAAGATGGAGACAAATTTTCTGATCCCGGTGAAAACTTATTTTTAACCGAGGGAGAACCCGAACAGATGGGCGACTATAGAATTACCTATACCGGAGATAGCGTTGCACCGCCAAATGTGTATTATAAAATATTATATGAGCGTATTGATGAAGAGACTGGAAATGTAAAGGAATCTTTTGTGCTTCGACCATTTGCACAGCATAACCCGGAGATGGGCGGTCTAATCGGGACTCCGGATACAAGGCACTATCTCACACATGATATTTACACGCTGATTACAGCCGCAGCGGCAGAATCGCAAGTACAGGCTGAAAACATCCCTGCTGAAGAACAAACAGGATATGAGGATTACGATGAACCCGCAACTTATCAGGTCAGCATTGGTGATACCCTGCGCTATCGAAATGGATATTATATCATTGAGGGAATCAATAGGGATGCTACCTTAAATAATATTCCTAAAGGGAAAGACGATATTATTGTCGGATTGAAGATTAAAGTCGTTGCGACTGATGATAAGGAATATAACGTAGAACCCGTTTTCTTGATTAAGGATGGGCATAGCTACGATTTCAATAAGGATGTTAGCGATCAAGGGTTGCGTTTCCGTTTCACCAACATCTTACCGAAAGAGGATAAACTGGAAATCATGCTGTATCAAAAGCCGCTACCGGAAAAAAAATGGATCGTTTTTAAAGCGATTAAGTTCCCTTATATCAATTTCTTTTGGGCCGGTACGATTATTATGACTATTGGTTTTATCATGGCTATCTATCGCCGTTTAAGGGATGCAAAAATAGCCAAGCGAAAGCCTTTATAATGAATATTGTCATTTTAGGTAGCGGTAATATTGCCTCCCATATCGGGAAAGCGTTTCATACCCTTGGACATCAAATTTTACAGGTATACAGCAGAAATTGGGCAAATGCACATGCATTGGCTTCGGTTTTAAACGCTGACGCGCTAGATACAATCGAAGAAATAACCGACAGGGCTGATTTGTACTTTATTGCTGTTACCGACCAGGCCATACAACAGGTAGCAGACCAGCTCCCAGAACCTCTTCACGGAATTGTGGTACATTGTTCCGGAGCAACAGACATTAATATCTTAGCAGGTTTTCCGTTGCATGGTGTCATCTATCCGGTACAAGGTCTTAGCAAAGATGTTACCGCTTCCTTGCGCGACATCCCTTTCGGAATAGAAGGTAGTGATCAAAAGATCGCAGATAGTCTCCTGCGGTTAACGCGGCACATTTCTGCCAAGCCGTTTTTATGTAATACGGAACAACGCTTGGCATTACATTTAGCTGCAGTGTTCGCCAATAATTTCAGTAATGTGCTGTTCCAGATCGCTTATGAAATCCTTAAAGAACAAAATTTAACTTTTGATCTGCTAAAACCTATCATTTTGGAAACTGCACAGAAAGTACAAAAGCAAATCCCGAAAGATGTCCAAACGGGTCCTGCTAAACGAAGAGATATGGAAACTATTCAAAAGCATTTACAGTTTCTTATGAAAACTCCGCATTGGCTTAAAATATATCAAGAACTAACCCAAGAAATCACAAGAAAAAAACATTAAGGGTGAAAACATTACCAAACAAGCAAATCTTTCATAAAACGGTTTCTTTTTTCGCTTTCATCCAACAACTTCCTAATTTTGCACACAACCATAAAGTCATGGTGAGTAATGGCGCGCACTTTGCTTGTCATTGGTGGTTACGCAATGTAGAACATATTATATAAAGCTATGGCCGTTAGAAAACTAATTCTGTTAACGATAATTGTTGTCAATATCGTCATCCTCTCATTTGGAGTCGTCTTTACGCCGCGTTGGTTTTGGTTACTCATAATCCCGTTTCCGCTAATGATATTGGCTTTCTATAACAGTTATCAAAACAAACACGCGATTTTACGTAATTATCCTATTTTAGGTTATTTTAGATTTTTCTTTGAAAGTATCCGCCCCGAAATGCGACAATATTTTTGGGAATCGGATACAGACGGGCGTCCGTTTAACCGGAGACAACGCTCTATTGTATATCAACGTGCTAAAAATGAACGAGAAACGGTAGCATTCGGGATGCAGTCAGATCCGCAGGCCATAGGAAACGAATGGGTCGCTCATTCGGTGTTTCCGTGTCATATCGAAAACCACGACCTTCGAACGACTATTGGTAATGATTTTTGTAAACAGCCCTATAGTCTTAGCGTATTTAACATTTCCGCTATGAGCTATGGTGCACTCAGTAAAACAGCGATCACCGCACTTAATAGAGGCGCGGCATTACAGAATTTTGCCCATAATACAGGAGAAGGAGGTATCAGCCCTTATCATATAAATGGGGCAGATTTGATTTGGCAAATCGGTACGGGATATTTTGGCTGCCGTAATGAAATGGGAATGTTTGACCCCGAGCTATTCGCGGAAAAGGCGACACGCCCCTATGTGAAGATGATCGAGTTAAAATTATCACAGGGTGCAAAACCTGGTCACGGAGGAATATTACCTGCAGCTAAAAATACTCCTGAAGTTGCTGCTATTCGTCATGTCGTTCCCGGTACAGATGTGATGTCTCCACCTGCACATAGTGCTTTCAATTCCCCTGAGGGTATGATACATTTTATCCAACAGTTACGCGAACTATCTGGAAACAAACCGGTAGGTTTTAAATTGTGTGTAGGAGACAAACAGGAGTTTATTGACATCTGTCATGCGATGCTAACGACACAGCTATTTCCTGACTTTATCGCTATAGATGGTTCAGAGGGAGGAACAGGCGCCGCACCATTGGAATTTACAGACAATTTAGGTATGCCTTTATATGATGCGTTGTCTTTTGTTACCACAACGCTCATCAAATTCGGTTTAAAGAAGCATATAAAAGTGATTGTTTCAGGCCGCATTGTTACAGGTTTTGATTTATTGAAAGTAATTGCTTTGGGTGCAGATGCTTGTTACAGTGCAAGAGGAATGATGTTTGCGTTAGGTTGCATTCAGGCGTTGAAATGTAACGAAGACGTGTGTCCAGTTGGTGTTGCTACCCAACGACCGCATTTGTATAAAGCACTTGATGTAGAAGATAAATATATAAGAGTGGCACAGTTTCACCGCAACACCCTGCGTGCTACGGCAGAGATCATGGAAGCCTGTGGGTTTAAAACCTTAGACGACGTTTCAGCGGATAAGTTTTTTCGTAAAGTCGACAGTGTAACTACACTGAGTTTTCAAGAAATTTACTTTAGAGATACCGGTAAATTAGTGAATAGCCACAGCGCGTTTGAAACGCAGGAGTTATAATTCTGAATTCGTGCTATCGATGGTCGAGAAGGTTAATCACGACAGGTTGCTATACAATACATCTAGTGTATTGCGTGCTTTTATCATGTCTTCCCTACTAACTCCCTCTAGTGCTTGATTGATAGTTCGTTTTGCTTGACGCAAACAGGCTTCTTTCATTTGTCTTCCTTGTTTTGTCAAAAAAATGAGATTGGTGCGCTTATCCTCTTTGTCGGTGACCCGGATGACCAATTTAAGCCTTTCTAAATTATTGATTAAACGAGATACGCTTGGTTTATCACGAAAAGTCAAACAAGCAAGTTCTTGTTGGGTTCGTCCTTCTTCAATCCACAAATAATATAGAACCGACCATTGTTCTGAGGTAATCTTTATTCCTTCTTCTTTTAGATTTCGTTGTAGTCGCCTCCCTAATGCAGCATAGGCTTTTCCGGTTAAAAAAGAAAAAAATTCGTCCGTATCTTCAAAATTGTCATTCATATCGGATAATATTGGGTTAGAATAATTGTATATACAAACAAACCAAAAAACTAAATACTATGCAAATAAAATTTAATATTTCATCATTTTTTCTAAATTTTGATTAGATTTACCCTTATGGAGAACTTTCTGCCTGCATTATTGATTATCGGCGCTGTAATTTATAAGATCTATTCTGAATATCAGAAGGAACAGGAGAAAGCGCGTCGACGTCTGCCACAGGCACCACCTCCGACACCTCCTGTAATATCCGAAGCCGAGCAAAAAATGCAACGTAGAGTTACAGAATCAACGACACCCGCCCATATCCCAATTCCCGCTAAAAAAGTAGAACGCTCGCTGGGTAAACCAGAAGTCGTGAGAAAGACAAGGGAAGAGAGGTCAGCAGACGCAAAGCTTCTTAAGAAAATTCCGTCAAAAGTCGTACCCGAAATAGAGGAAAAAGGCGAGGTATCTTTCAACTTACGCGAGGCTATTATACAATCAGCTATATTGAATAGGCCTTATCAATGATTTTTTATTGAAAAATCGTCAGCATCCGCTAAAAATGGAAATTGCTCTCGCGCTTTAATCAAATCTGCAGGATTTAGTGTAAATGTGTACAAATCTTCATCCTCAGGTTTATAATACACGACATCCCCAATAGGCGAAATACACATCGACCCACCTGAATAATAGATTTCATTACCATCATATCCTACACGGTTCACACCTATTACATACGCTTGATTTTCAATAGCACGAGCAGGGATGAGTGCCCGCCAATGGGCAGAACGTTTATCTGGCCAACAAGCGGTATAGACTAATAAATCGTAAGCGTTTCTTAAATTCCGAGACCAAACAGGGAACCGTAAATCATAACACACCATAGGACACACTCGCCAACCTTTGAGATTTAAAACAATACGGGAATTCCCAGGAGTAAAAATTTCTTTCTCTCCTGCCATTCCAAATAGATGACGCTTATCGTAATGCACAAAACTACCATCGGAAGACATCCATATAAAACGGTTATAATAACGTCCTTCCTCTTCAATGATTAGCGTCCCTGCGATAACACAATTATAGGCTTTTGCATGTTCATACATCCAATGCATTGTTGCCCCATCCATCTTCTCTGCACATTTTTCGACATTGGTCGTAAAGCCGGTATTAAACATTTCAGGCAATAGAATTAAATCTGTTTTTTCTTTCAATCCAGATAGACGCAATGATAGATTCTTTAAATTTTTTTCTACGTTTTCCCAAAATAAATATGCTTGAAATATCGTTATTTTTACCGGTTCCATATCTGCCATGCGCAATTTTTATTTTTGTTTGTATTAATGTTTTGACAATTTACTAAAAAGCTAGCGTTTTATCAATTTCTAACAGCAAAACACTATCGTACTCGATGCATCAGTGCATTCGCAAGAGAAAAAAGAGCTTCCTTTTGGCCTGCTTCCACTTGAATTTCCGTTAGTTTTTCGTAAGCAATAGTCGTGAATTTTTCCTTTTGATATATAGCTAACGTCTGAATATCATATTTAGCATACAAGTTCATCATTTTCTCTACTTTTTTCGGTTCGACATCAACGGACTGTCTAAGCAAACAATCCAATTCTTCCTGATCTGTTAGAGAAATAAGCTCTTGTAGCTTTATGAAAAGAATTGTTTTCTTATTTGACAGGATATCGCCGCCTACCTGCTTACCAAAACTCTTTGGATTTCCATATACGTCCAATATATCGTCTTGCAATTGAAAAGCGATTCCCAGATTTACACCAAAGTCGTAAAGCAGGGTTTGCGATCGCTCATCTGCTCCAGCAATAATAGCTCCCATTTGCAGGGCGCAACCAAGCAATACCGAGGTTTTCAGCCGTATCATGTCTATATATTCCGGTTCACTTACTTGTGTCCGCATTTCAAAATCCATATCATACTGCTGTCCTTCGCAGACCTGCAACGAAGTAACGTTGAAAAGGTGCAATAAAGACGGAATTTTCTCGGTGGGGCATTTCGCTAGTTCTTGATAAGCTTTGATAAGCAACGCATCACCCGATAATATAGCTACATTATCATTCCACTTCTGATGTACAGTGGGCTTCCCTCTACGCAAGGGCGCGACATCCATAATATCGTCATGAATTAACGAGAAATTGTGAAAAAACTCAATTGCCGCACTTGCCGGTAATGCTTGTTCTACAACGGATTTATCAAAAAGCTCCGCACCCATTAATACCAATAGCGGGCGTATTCGTTTGCCTGACAAAGATAATATATAACGAATTGGGTCATACAGATATTGAGGGGCCTGTGGAAAATGGGCTTTTTCTAAATAATTCTGAAAAGCTTTTGCGTGTACTAACTCTTGGAACATAGCTAAAAAATGATACGCGAAGATAAGGATAAAATGGGAAATACTATCTTTGTAGAAACCCAATGGCACATGCGCATCCTTGTTATCCATAATTTCTATCAACATGCCGGCGGAGAAGACACCGTGTTCCGGCAAGAAGTCGAGGAATTAAAAAAAGAGCATACTGTTAAAATACTAACCTTTAACAATAAAAAAGGTTGGCGAGGCGCCTTACAATTTCTAGCCTATCCTTATAATATCCACGCTATTTGGAAAGTAAAAAAGTCTATCAAGAGCTTTGCTCCGGACATCGTACATATTCATAACCTATATTATGCTTCAGGTCCTGCCGTTATTAGAACCATAAAAAAACAGCATGTTCCGGTGATCGTAACCTTGCACAACTTTAGACTGCTTTGCCCGTCAGCAACGTTATTTTTCCAAGGTAAGCGATATGTAGATAGCATCCAGAAAACCTTTCCATGGAAAGGAATCAAATTGGGGGTATTGGACCAATCTCCTGCTAAAACATTTTGGACAGCATTGACTCATTTTCTACATTGGCGATTAGGCACATGGCGATCTGTAGACCGCTTCATCACGCTTACAGATTTCGCTAAACAACTCTTTCTCTCTGTGGGTAAAAAATTTGCTCCCGAACAATTTATTGTTAAACCCAATTTTGTCGACCTTTCGATAAATGGTCTACATACAGGTAACTACTACTTATTTGTCGGCAGGCTATCTTCGGAAAAAGGAATCATACCGTTGATTGAATCTTTAAAAGGAAGCAATAAAATACTAAAGATAGTTGGCGAAGGCCCCCTTACAGAAAAGGTGCAGAACATGATCAAAACTTGCGATAACATAACGCTGTTAGGACCGAAAAACAAACAAGAAACTATGCAGTTATTAGCAAATAGCAAAGCACTAATTGTACCATCGGTATGTTACGAGGGGGCTGTTCCTTTAACAATCCTGGAAGGAATGGCTACCCACACGCCCGTTCTTGCTAGTAATCTAGGTGCCATTCCTTGCGTCATCATACCTGACAAAACCGGTTGGCTATTTGACCCCTATCAATCGGAAAGCTTATTATTTGCCATTCAGAAATTTGAAAATTCGGATAAAAAAGACGACATTGTTAAAAACGCATATATAGTATATAAGGAAAACTTCACAAAGACTGCTGTCATGAATCAATTGACTGATCTTTATGAGAAAACAATAAAAACATGAGCAACATTATTATCATGGACAAGCTGAATCTCGCAACTGCGATACAGCAACAACTGGAAACAGTATATGATCCCGAACTTAAGCCTGCCAATATCATTGATTTGGGGTTAGTATACGAAATTATCACCAAAGAAGATGGCATAGCAAAGATTGTCATGACATTGACTGCTCCGGGATGTCCTGTTGCAGGTGATATTATGGAAGAAGTACAGAGAAAAGTAGCGGGTGTTCCGGGTATTAAGGAGGCGCTCGTAGAACTTACCTTCGATCCGCCTTGGACCAAGGACATGATGAGTGAAGAAGCTAAACTGGAGCTAGGATTTCTCTAGGTCGAACATCGCTGCTATTATTACCTTAGGTTATATGGATTTAATCAATACCATAAAAGAACGTGTTGAGGCACATTTTAATGAGGCTGTGCATAGAAGGCAGGAGCTGCATCAACGTCCAGAACTGTCGTTTCAGGAATATCAAACAGCTGCTTACATTAAAACAGTCTTGGATAAACTAACTATCCCATATTTACCAGTTGCCGAAACAGGTGTAATGGGGTGGATAACGGGAAAAAAAACTATATCCGATGATGTCATCGTTTTGCGAGCAGACATTGACGCATTACCCATCCAAGAACTGAACGAGATTTCGTATAAATCCAATAACGACGGCGTAATGCATGCCTGTGGGCATGACTTCCACACGAGTAACTTACTGGGGGTCGCGACGGTGTTGCAAGAACTGGAGCATCTGTTTTCAGGCCAGGTATTATTGCTTTTCCAACCCGCAGAAGAGCGTATTCCCGGAGGGGCCCAAGAAGTATTGCGTTCAGGAGTCTTTGACGAATATGAAGGTCGTATAAAAGCTGTCTTGGGATTACATGTGAGTCCTCAGCTTGATGTCGGGGAAGTAGGGATTTGTCCTGGAAAATTTATGGCATCGAGCGACGAGTTTTACGTTCGTATCAAAGGCAAGGGCGGACATGCAGCAGAACCGCATCGTGCTATTGACCCTGTGTATATCGGTGCACAATTGGTTTCCTCGCTGCAACATATTATCAGTCGGCGTGCAAATCCGGCAGTTCCTTCGGTTCTTACATTTGGCCGTTTCATCGGGAATGGCGCCGTCAATGTCATTCCAGACGAAGTATGTATGGAAGGTACTTTTCGAACTATGGACGAACAGTGGAGAAAAGAGGCACTTGAACGAATTGAACATTTAACCCGAGAGCTACCACAATCGTTTGGTGCGGAAGTCGAGTTGACCGTAAAAAATGGCTATCCATTTTTATATAACAATCCGTCCTTATCCCAAGATGTGGGTACTTATATGGCAGAAATATTATCCAAAGAAAATGTCAAAGATATTGGCATATGGATGGCGGCAGAAGATTTCGCCTATTATTCGCATCGATTTCCGTCCTTGTTTTTTTTAGTGGGTGTTCGGAATGAGCAGCACGCACCTCAATACGGACTGCACAATGCAAAATTTAATCTGGACGAAGATTCGTTTAGAACCTCTATGCAGGCAATGGCGTATGTTAGTATCCGCTTGCTGATGGGTTGATTCGGAACGCTCTAAAAGTGAGAGAAGCTTCTTAATGTAAAGGCAAATTATATAGAGGTAAGAAAAATTTAAAAAAGTTATGGGATTTTCTTTATGATCGGGGTCTTTATTTAAATGGCAGCTGTGGTACTCCATAGCACATTTAATAATATAAAGACTATGAACAAATCGTTTTACTTTATTTGTTTGCTATTGATGATCGCAACGACGTCGTGTGATTCTCAACGGAAGAACGAGCTCCTAATAGAAAGAAGCTTTGATACGGCTATACCACTTTATGAAAATTTGCTAAAAACTACGACAGAAAACCTAAGAAATTATCCACACTCCCTCCATCCGGACGGATCGATAAAATACCTCCAGATTGATGAATGGACAGGCGGCTTTTGGCCGGGTATTTTGTGGTATATATATGAATATACCGAAGACGAAAAATGGAAAAAAGAAGCCATCAGCTGGACAGAATCGCTAGTATCTAATCAATATAACACGGCACATCACGACATAGGCTTCATGATGTACTGCAGCTATGGTAATGCCATCAGGTTTCTAGACACCCCAAGCTATAAGGAAATTTTAGTACAGTCTGCCAAGTCACTCTGCGAACGCTACAACGAACAGGTGGGTAGCATCCAATCTTGGAATACACGAAAATCAAAAGGAGATATCAATATCTGGGAATTTCCGGTCATTATGGACAATATGATGAATTTGGAGTTATTGTTCTACGCCAGCAAGGTTACGAAAGACTCTTCCTTTAGAGACATTGCCATCAGCCACGCATTGCAGACACTCGCCCACCATGTGCGACCAGACTACAGTTCGTTTCATGTTGTCAATTACAACCCCGATACCGGGAAAGCACTACATAAACAAACACTGCAAGGTTTTTCTGACAATTCTACATGGGCACGTGGACAAGCTTGGGGTATTTATGGTTTTACCATGGTATACCGCGAAACAGGGGATAAACGATTTTTAAGCACAGCGGAAGGTATGGCAGACTTCTTTTTAGACCATCCACAGTTGCCGGAAGATAAAATTCCATATTGGGACTTTAATGTAGGTGAAGAAGGATACCATCCGGACTGGGACTACCAGAAAGGCATGGAAATACCTAGAGATGCCTCAGCTGCTGCTATTACCGCATCCGCCCTATTGGAGCTGCGTGACTATGTGGATACCGATAAGTGTCATAAATATGAACAAGCCGCTTACAATATGTTGTCTACATTGGCATCTGAGCCTTATTTGAATATAGAGCATGCGAATCCGTATTACCTCCTCAAACATAGTACCGGCAACTTTCCAAGTAACAATGAGGTCGATGTACCGCTAATCTATGCAGATTATTATTTTCTGGAAGCACTTCATCGCCTGCAACGAAAAAAAGATCATACGGGATGAACAGGAAAGAAAAGATATGATTTAACAATAGTGTTACCATGTTTGAACCTAAAGGAGAAAAAGAAGAAGAAAGAATACTCGTAGAAAAGCTAAGGGGAGGCGATACACGAGCATTTGAAGCCATTTATCAAAAATACTGGAGCTTGATTTATGCTGCGGCATATAGACGTACAGAAGATGAAAATGTGGCTCGCGATATCGTTCAGGATATCTTCTTGCAATTGTGGTTACGCAAGGAAGAACTATTTATCAACAACCTAAGCGCCTATCTCTACACTGCTGTCCGTAATCGGGTATTAAAACACATAGCTGTTTCGGGTCGGTTTGTGCCCATACCGGAGCTTTTAGATCAACTTGCCCTAGCGGATAACCAAGCAGATGCCTCGATCCTTAAAAAGGAATTCATCGTACATTATGAATCGCTCATTGCTAAATTGACAAAAGCACAACAGCAGATTTTTAAGTTAAGATTTCACGAAGATCTATCGACCATCCAAATTGCAGAACGTCTGGCGATCAAACGAAAGACAGTACAGAACCAGCTGGGAAAGAGTATCGCTCAATTACGCGACATGTTGTATGCTATACTTAGCTTCTTGTTTCTGGAAATTTGGTGAAAATTTAAAAAAGACATAGGAATACTGGAAGATTAGCGGTCTTATTAGGTAAAAGAGAGCTCGTTCTCTAATTAAATAGAAAATGGAAAAGGAAACGTTTTTAAAAATTCTGGACAAATATATCAAAGGGGCGGCTTCGGACGAGGAAGTACAATTTCTCTATGCATATTATCAACTTTTCGAGCTAAAGGAAGATGTATTTAATCGCATCGACACAGATGCCAAAAAGGAATTGGAGAATGCCATCAAGCTAGATATTGATAAAAAACTAGGTGAACTGGAGAATACCCCTAGCTATCCTACATTAACCAAAGTGCATAGAACAATAATTTATAAACTAGGTATTGCTGCTGTATTAGCCGTTTTGATCGGTATCGGTGCATTTTGGCTTGTTGGAAGACAAAAACAAGATATAACCAAACAAAAAGAAGCGCATCAAATGCCTTCATCACCTCCCATCACACCGGGAAAAGATGATGCTATCTTGGTTTTTGCAGACGGAACATCCATTGTACTCAATGAGGTACAACAAGGAACGGTTTCGCACCAGCAAGGTGTACAGATCGAAAAAACGGCAGATGGAGAATTGCGATACCGTGCGGCTTCAAATAGCGAAGCTGTTGAAAACACCATTTCTACACCCAAAGGAGGACAATATCGATTGGTATTGGCAGATGGCACAAAAGTTTGGCTAAATGCCGCTAGTTCCCTACGTTTTCCTACATCCTTTTCTGCCGGTGAACGTGTCGTCAACCTAGATGGAGAAGCCTATTTTGAGGTGATGAAAGGTGATAAACCTTTCAAGGTCATATCCGACAATCAGGTTGTCGAGGTATTGGGAACACATTTTAACATCAATACGTACAAAGAAGAGACAATGTTCAAAACCACCTTGGTGGAAGGCTCAGTACACATCACTAAACTCACAGATGATGCACGTAAGTTGTCACATACGAGCAAGGTTTTACGCCCCGGACAACAGGCAACTCTATCTGCTTTAGGCGATAAAATCATTGTTGAAGCAGTGGATATAGAAGAATTTATAGCCTGGAAGGACGGATATTTCAAGTTCGAAAAAGCCAACATCCAAACCATCATGAGGCAAGTGGCGCGCTGGTATAATGTAGAAGTAGAATATCGAGGTGCTGTAAGCAACGATTTGTTTGTGGGTGAAATAAATCGCTCAGAAGATATTGAAGAAGTGCTGCGGGTATTGAGATTAGGAAAAATAAACACTTTCATAGAAGGAAGAAAGGTGATTATTTCAAACTAGACAATATATACGATGATATAAACCTAACATTGATATAATATGAAAAGATAAAATTCAAGCAATTTATACAAGCGTTATGATAATATGGGCTGGACGAAAACTGACCGTGTTCGCAGCACGGTCAGAAGAAATGTTCGGCTAATCATACAAGCTAAATAATGTGTGTGTATTCAACTATCTATTAACCCAAACATTACAAAAATATGAATTTAAATGTTTCTGGTGAAATCCGACAACATTTCGGATACGGCCTCCTCAAGTTATTCTTAGTTATGAAACTAACCATACTATTAATTATCGTTTGTTGTTTCGGTGTCAGCGCAAATACGTTTTCGCAAACCATCACCATAAACGCAAAAAACAAACCATTGGAAGATGTGCTTAAAGCGATCGGTAAACAGAGTAAGCACTTCTTCTTTTACAGGTATGACGATGTAAAAGAAGCTACCCCTGTTACTGTCAATTTGAACAATGCGACACTGGAAGAAGCCCTTCGTGCCTGTTTAAGAGATCAGCCGTTTGAGTACGAGGTAGAGAACAAGACCATCGTCATCAATAAAAAAACAATACCCACATCGCAGTTCATACAGCAACAATCGTCGGTTAATGGTCGGGTTTTTAACGAATCAGGACAGTCTTTGGCCGGCGCAACAATAAGGGTCAAAGGAACCGACAATGCAACAGTATCAGATGGAGATGGTAACTTTACACTACATGATATCCCTACAGGAGCGGTTTTAGAAATTGTCTATACAGGATATAAAAGTCAAGAGATTGCGATCACTGGGCGAACACAAATACAGGCCACACTCTCATTAGATAACCAGAGCTTAAATGAAGTGGTTGTAGTCGGATACGGTATCCAGCAGCGAAAAGATATCACGGGATCTATTAGTTCGTTAGAAGCTGAGAAAATAGAAAAACAGGTTGTCGTTTCGTTGGATAACGCCATCGCCGGTCAATTGGCTGGCGTTCAGGTTAACCAAGCCACCGGCGCTCCCGGCGGAGGTTCATCTATACGCATAAGGGGTGCTGGATCGCTCAGTGCAGGGAATGATCCATTATACGTGATAGATGGTTTTCCAGTAACGAACGACTATAACCAGACGAACAACCCTTTAAACACCATCAACCCGACGGACATCGAGAATATCCAAGTCTTAAAAGATGCCTCTGCCACCGCTATTTATGGTTCACGCGGCTCAAACGGCGTTGTACTTATCACGACAAAGTCTGGGAAAGCCGGTGTTTCAAAAATTGATTTTTCTCTAAATTCGGGTGTACAAAATGTAGAACGCTATCTGGATCTACTCAATGCCAGCGAATACGCACGATATGTCAACGAGGCCCGCAACAACGCGTGGATAAATTCTGGCCCCGGAAGATTAGCTTCTGATCCTAATGCTGACCGAATCAATAATGTCATGTATCTATTGCCGGAGATGACCAGTAATCCAGATGCTTTGGGCAAAGGAACTGACTGGCAACGTGAAATATTTCGCTCGGCCATGATGCACAATTACCAACTGAATTTCTCCGGTGGAAATGAAAAAACTAAGTATTTCATTTCCGGCGGCTATCTATCGCAGGATGGGATTATCCTAAACTCGGGAATGGACAGGTATTCTTTCCGTATCAATATTGAATCAAAAATACACGATAGGGTGCGGATCGGAGCGAATCTAACGCCTTCATACACCTATAACAATTTAGTCAATGCCGAGGGGAATTGGCAAGTGGGGGGAATTGTACAGTCGGCCATAACAGCTGCTCCATTCCTGACACCGTATGATGAGTATGGTGATTACACCAAAATAACCGGGTTGGGCATTGGCACCAGTGAAGTGGATAACCCGGTAAAACTTGCGAAAGAATCGTATTATAAGCAAGGAACATTACGCTTATTAGGTACTACGTTTGCTGAAGTCGATATCATAGACGGACTCCGGTTCAAAACCTTGCTGGGAACAGACTTCAGAAACTTCAGGGAAAATCAGTTTAGTCCTTCCATTATCAACCCTAATAGTGTCAACGCCGTTAAGGTACCTACAGCGACAGCTATTACAAACGAGACCAAAAATTGGTTGGCAGAATTTACTGTAAATTACTCCAAAACAATCCAGAAGCATCGTTTCGATGCCCTATTGGGGTATACCGCACAGAAAGAATATATAGATTACAGTAGCATGGCTGGTACGAACTATGCCAATGACCACATCAAGACAATCAATGCTGCAGGATTGATTACCAATGCCCTGACCACACAAGAAGAATGGGCACTGCTGTCTTACCTGGCACGCATCAACTACAGCTATAACGACCGATACCTTTTAACCGCCACCATGCGAAGAGACGGTTCTTCACGCTTCGGTGTCAACAATAAATGGGGCTCTTTCCCCTCGGTGTCCGTAGGATGGCGTCTTTCTGAAGAAGCATTTTTACAGGGTGTAAATTGGCTAGACGATCTCCGTCTACGGGCGAGTTACGGTGCAACCGGGAATAATTTCATTAGCAATTATGGGCACATAGGCCTCACCGGAATAGAAAATTATGTATTTGGCGGAGGAAGCGGCACTTTGGTAAACGGAACACGGTTGGCCAATGTTTCGAATAGCATACTGGGTTGGGAGAAAAACCATCAGCTGGATGTCGGACTAGAGATCTCCACTTTCCGAAACAGACTTTCATTAACAGTAGACTATTACAACAAAAAAACATCAGACCTCCTATTGAATGTACCGATCCCTACCTTGACTGGTTACGGAAATGCACTCCAAAACATTGGAGAAATACAAAACAAAGGGCTAGAGTTTACCGTATTGAGCCGCAATATGGTCAATGCATTCAAATGGACGACCGATTTCAACCTATCTACCAACAACGTGGAGGTTCTACGCTTAGGCCCTGATGGATCACCTATTATTTCCAGACAGTCCACTTCAGCCAATGCTCCAACCCACATTACACGTCTTGGGAACGAGCCCGGTAGTTTTTATGGCTACAAGGTGGTTGGGGTTTACCAGAATGAGACGGATGTCGCCAACAGCCCATCGATTGAGGGACAATCTAAGCCAGGGCAGCTCAAGTTTGCGGATATTGATGAAGACGGACGTATCACTAGCGCAGACAGAACTATCTTGGGTAGCCCATTTCCAGATTTCACCTACGGCATGACCAATACATTTTCATATAAAAACGTCGATTTTTCGTTTACCCTGCAAGGTGTTCAGGGCTTTGAAGTATTAAATATGGCGAGACGGTACTATGGCAATTATGCTGGTTCATACAATGTTTTGCGTAGCGCATCCCAAGGGTGGCGCTCCGAACAAGAACCGGGCAACGGGATGTCGCCGATGGTAAACCGTAATTTTGGTGCATTCCCCGGAAGTAACCTCGTAAACAATGTGACCTCGCTGTTTGTCGAAGACGGTTCGTATTTGCGCTTGCGCAATATCACATTAGGCTATACGCTGCCGGTATCGTTGGTGCAAAAAGCCGGATTAACTCGGGCGCGATTAAGTTTTACGGTGCAGAATGCATATACCTGGACAAACTACGAGGGATACAATCCTGAAGTAAGCATCCAAGGGGGCAGCACGCTGGTGCCTGGTGTCGATGCTGGAGGTTACCCACTGGCACGTACGTTTATGTTTGGTTTAAATGTTGGATTTTAAATACCCGAATGACATGAAAAGTATCAAGAATCTTTTTATTGCAGGAGCAATGATAATATACACGTTGAGTGGCTGTAAAGACTTTTTGGATCTAGCACCTATCTCACAGATGAACGGCAACACCTTTTATAAAACCGGTGAAGACATGAAAAATGCGCTCACCGCCGTATACGGATCATTGCAGTATGGCGGAATGTATTATTCATCTATGCACGTCATCGGAGATTTGCGATCGGACAATACATGGATACCGAATCCCAATGCCGGGGCAAACCTACAAGAAGTAGACGAATTCAAAAACAACGCCTTCAACACCATCAGCAGCAGTACATGGAGTGCCCATTACCAGGGTATTCAATACGCAAATATCGTCGTTGAAAAGATTGCTGCAGTCGAGATGGACGAAACATTGAAAAAGTGCTATACCGGAGAAGCGAAATTTCTTCGGGCACTCATGTATTTCAATATGGTTCGTATTTTTAGTGATATTCCCTTGGTATTGAAGGTCATCGAAAATCCTCAGGAGGGCTATAACTACAGGCGAACGCCCTCCGAAACGGTCTACGAACAGATTATTGCAGACTTACGGGATGCCGAAGAAGCTTTGCCTTATGAATATGACAATGTCGATATCGGCCGTGCGACAAAAGGTGCTGCCATGGCCCTACTTGGAAAAGTATATATGACACAAAAACGTTGGGATCTGGCGGCACAGAAACTGAAGGAGGTTGTTGACGGGACGGCGCAAAACAAATATCAACTGCTGCCAGACTATGCGAGTATATTTGATGTCAGCAATAAGAACAATAGAGAGTCTATATTTGAAGTACAATTCAAGAAAAGTGCCTCAGGAGAGGGAAGCCCGTTCACCAATCAATTTGCTCCGATCGGTTCGGGCACCGCTGTGACAGTGGTAGGAAATCCACTGGGGCAAAATATCCCAACCGACGACATGCGGAATGCCTATGAAGACGGAGACTCCCGCAAAGATGTATCTATGCGGACGAGCTATGTGCTGAACGGCAATTACGTCGCGCATAACTACGTGGCGAAATATCTTGGCGCACCGGCTGCTTATCTCGATGGCGAAAATAACTGGATCGTGCTTCGCTATGCGGATGTCCTCTTGCTCTATGCCGAAGCACTTAATGAGCAGAGCTATGTAGCTGATGGGGAAGCATTTAATTACCTCAATCAGGTCAGGGAGCGTGCCAACCTTTTAGCAAAAAGCAGCAACCATACTGATCCCGCACTTCGAATTCCCGATCAGGCATCCTTCCGGTTGGCTATTGAACAAGAACGACGAGTAGAGCTTGCATTTGAAGGGCACCGTTGGTTCGATTTGATTCGGACAGACCGTGCATATCCTGTATTACAGTCGCTCGGTATGCAACCCTACCATGCGCTATTCCCGATTCCGAACAGCCAAATAGAAATTAATCCCGATCTAATGACACAAAATCCTCAGTACGACTAAAAAAAGATTTTGGTATGCGTATTTTTTTGTTTCTTTCCACCCTGTTCTTAAGGTACCATATTTCCTTTGCCCAAGAAGTAGAAACCTTAAACATTCCAGACGTCGGCTATCGTGGTATATGGTACAGCAATCAGCCTTCTGGAGATCAATATGTATATAAGTACAGTGGAGGCCTGGGAACATACCCGGCGAACCACTACCCTTTTTCGGTATATGTAGAAAAGGCTAACAAAACATTCTTTTGTTACGGAGGAACAGATAAAGAGGGGAAAACCTTGCTGCATATGGTCTCTTATTATGACCATGAAACCCGTATGGTACCTCGCCCTACCATTGTCTTGGATAAACAAACAGATAATGCTCACGACAACCCAGTTATGAATGTGGATGACGAAGGATACATATGGTTATTTTCTACGTCAAACGGCACCAACCGGCCTTCGTTTATCCATCGAAGTGTGCACCCCTATGATATTACGGCTTTTGAACTGGTACAACCCATCAAGATAGTTGATGGTACTCCCCTACCCCTCGACAATTTCTCTTATCTGCAAAGCTGGTATCAAAAGGGCAAAGGATTTTTGAACCTATTTACGCATTACGATGTCAACGTGGTGCCTGATCAACCGGATAAAATACGTCGTACCATTAGCTTCATGCGCAGTAAAGATGGAGTATCTTACGGTACATGGAACGACATTGCTTTCATTGAAGAAGGACATTATCAAACAAGTGGACACGCAGGCGACAGTATTATCGGCACCACGTTCAACTACCATCCGTATAAAGTCGGTGAAAGTGGTCTCAACTACCGAACCAATCTGTACTATTTGGAGACCAAGGATTTTGGAGAGACTTGGCAGACAGCCGATGGTACCGTCGTTTCCTTACCTATTGATGCTGTCGACCACCTAGCGTTGGTAAAAGACTATGCGCAGAAGAGGCTTAATGTGTACATTAATGATCTGACTTACGACCAACAAGGTTATCCGGTTATCCTCTATGTGACGAGTAAAGGGTACCGTTCTGGCCCTGTAAGTGGTAAGCGGAAGTGGTACACGACACGGTATACAGGTCAAGATTGGGTTACCCGACGGGTAACATTCTCCGACAACAATTATGATATGGGGTCACTTTATATCGATCATGAAGGAATTTGGCGTATTGTTGGCCCAACGGATAAAGGACCTCAGCACTATAATACCGGAGGAGAGATGGTCATGTGGACAAGTCTCGATCAAGGCAAACGCTGGCAGAAGAAAAAGCTAACGGAAAAAAGTAAATATAATCATACGTATGCAAGACGTCCAGTAAATGTACATCCGGATTTTTATGCCTTTTGGGCCGACGGCCATGGACGGAAAAAATCTATTTCCAGACTTTATTTTGCCGATAAGCAAGGAAACGTCTATCGCTTACCTTTCGACATGGAAGACGATTTTGCATTTCCCGAACGAATAAACCCTTAATATTATAACGTATCATCATGAACAAAACAAGATGGCTTTCTTCAACGAAACGGATGCAACATCTGTACTTCACGATGTTCCTCTGTATGATGCAGCCGTTGATGGCGCAAAAGGGAAAATTGGAGAATTTAGGCCCTCAATTGAATGCTGCAATGATTCAAGGCAGTATGTTTGTTACAGACAGTAAAGGGAATGACTGGCTATATACAGTCGTTCGAGGTGAACCTGCTCATTTGCTTGGATACGATTTGAACAGTAAAGCGTTAACGATCGACTTATCGCTACCGCACACCGACGGCGCCTGGGATATGGTGAGTACAGACAACGATGTGCTGTATATTCCAGGTGCCAATGGTGCACTTTTCAAACACCTAATCGGTAGTCCGACCGTCGAAGATTTAGGTAAAGTACTTCCCGGTCAAACTTATGTTTGGAACCTCGCTGTTGGGAAAGATGGAGAAGTATTTGGTGCGACCTATCCCGGTTGTAGGGTTTTCCGTTATCATCCCCGCACGGGCTTCTCTGATGTAGGAGAAGGCCCGCTTGTATCGGGTGAAAATTATGTCCGAAGTTTGGTTTACCATGAGGATACCGACAAGTTGTACGCCGGGATAGGTTCACGAGCCCATCTCTTAGAACTGGATCCGCGTACAGGCAAAACCCGGAGCTTATTGCCTCCTGATTATCAAAACAAAGAGTTTGTTTATAGTCTGCAGCTTCTCCCTAATATCGAGGGCGGCGACCGTTTGCTCGTATTGCTGACATCTGGCCGTGAGACGCTGCTATACAATCTCCGTACCCATACCGTAGAACAGGTGATCAAAGGAATGGATCTGAAAGCAGTGGCTATCGATATCAACAGGCACATTTATTATACAAGTTCAGGTGAACTTCGCTTCTTTGACCCAAAACAATCGGCGGAGAAAGCAAAGCGATTGCTTGGGGAGGTTGGAAGTGCTAATGCTTTTCGGATGAAAGACGAGGTACTTTATATGTTAAATGCTGAGGGAGAATTATGGAGTTACAATACGGTCAGTGAAAAGGCGACAAAGGATAAACTTCCGATTTCTAGCCAACCGATACCTATCCAATCGATACACGCGGGTCCAGATGGTAGCATATGGACGGGAGGCTATCTGGCGGGTGGACATGCGGCGTACAATCCCGAAACAGGCGTAACAACGGAATACAAGGGGTTGGAGCAAACAGAAGGGATGGCAACCATGGGGAAGCATATTTTTTTTGGGATTTATCCTAAAGGTGGAATATATCGTTTTGACACGGGTAAACCCTGGGATCTGGAAGCCGACAACCCAGTAAAACTGGGAGCTATCGAAGGACAAAGCCGTCCTTTTGCCATCACAGAGGCCAAAGGCCATCAAAAGATGTTCTTTGGCTTGATACCGGAATATGGAAAGCTTGGCGGAGCACTACTGGAATTTGACACCTTGAAAAACACCTTGCTCTCGCACGGGATTCCCATAGCAGAGCAAGCTATTAGTAGCTTGCTCTATTCAAAAGGCAAACTGTGGATAGGAACGACGATTTCGGGTGGATTGGGCGTAAAACCAAATACGAAAGAAGGAATTGTTTTCTGCTGGGATATCGATCACGCCGAGGTTGTCTATCAATTTGTCCCCATACCGGGTGCACCAGCAATTACCGGATTAACCGAAGGGCCTGATGGTTGTCTCTGGGGTGTTGCCGGGGGGAAATTATTTATCTTCGATCAACAAAAAAAACAGCTTATAAATATCTACGACCTATATGAACAGGGACCTATGGGGACCCATATATGGCGCAGTGCTTTTATCGTTGTTCATCCATCGGGAGATGTATATGGTACAGTAAATAATCAATTATTTAAGGTAGATGCGCAAACGAAGGAGGTTACCTATTTACACGAAGGGGCCGGGCTTTTGGTCATGGATCCTCACGGACATTTGTATTTTCGGAACCATACAGACTTATGGCGATATAAGCCATAAGTCTAAAAATATCTAACATAAAAATACAGTACCAATACTGTGATGATTAACCACCAAAGTGTCGGATTACGCACTCCGCGGTTCTGTATCTTTTCGACTTCGGAAAGCTGAAAGCTCCCTTTCGTTAGCACCAAGTGATGTAAGCGTGCCTTTGAAACGGCCGGGGTAAATAAACTAACGACAACGCATGTCATCATGCATGCCCAAAATACAATACCCGTTCTATTAAAAAAAGGCATATCGGGGAATGCAAATTCCATTGCCAATGATAAAGGTATTGTCAACAACCCGGCAGCTAATGCGCCCTGAGAAGTTGTGCGTTTCCAGAATACACCCATGAGGAACATCGTCGCGATACCCGGGGTAAAAAGTCCATATAGATTCATGAGATACAGGAATACCGGTTTGTCTGAATAGCCAATCAGGATAACGGCACTTAAGATCCCCAATACGATAATAGCCACACCCGAACGTTTGCCAAATCGCACAGCTTCTGCGTCTGTCGCATTTTTGTTTATGTATTGATTATAAACATCTACTGTCAATATCGTCGTGCATGAATTTATGGCTCCTGAAATGTGCGACATGATTGCCGATATTAATCCGGCCATCACCAGTCCTACCAATCCCTTTGGCAACAGGGTTTCTACCAATGTAGCAAACAGCAAATCCGGCTGATCGAGCGGTGGTAAGAATTTAGGTGCGACCAGCGCGGGAATAGTAATAATTAAAGGCACTAGGAATTTAAGATAATCCCCAAAGATGACTCCCATTTTTCCATGCCACTCATTTTTCGCTGCCAACACACGCTGTACAATAAATTGGTTTGTTGCACAATAAAATATGCTGATACACAGTAGCCCGCCTAGATACATGGTCCACGGGAAATCCGGATCGGAAGCGGGATAAAACATCTTCCAATCTTGTGACGATTCTACTACCGTCTGAAACCCTCCGGCGGCATTTATCGTCGCAAACGTGAGCACAACCCCACCAAGCACCAATATCACAAGCTGCACCATCTCTGTCCAGATCACTGCTCGCAAGCCTCCCAATACCGTGTATAACCCCGTTAAAACGGCCATTCCGAAAATACTATGTAGAATAGGGATCCCAAACAGGGCGTGTAGCGAAAGCCCGCCTAGATAAAGTACCGCTCCGATCTCGACAAATACGTACGTAAACAGGATTAAAATAGCATATAAAACACGTGTCGCATTTCCGAATCGTTTTTCTAGATATTCGGGAATCGTATAAAACCCATTTCGAATATAAAAAGGCAAAAATACCCACAATAAGGCGTTAAAACCGATCAATATCGCTCCCCATTCCAACGTAATGGCCACAAATCCGCGGCTATAAGCGGCCCCCATCGCCCCTACTAGATGGTGACTACTAATATTTGCTGCGATAATACTGCCTCCGATCATCCACCAGGGGAGTTTGTCTCCTGCTAAAAAGTAATCCCGTTTTGAAGTGGAGGCATGTTTCGAAGCATACAACCCCAACAATACGATACCGACAATATATACAACAAATATGGTGATGTCAATCCATTCCAGTTTCATACGCTAGCAGTTTTAAGATTGCTTTTTGTGTTTCTTCTATCAATATTTCCAAACTACCGCAGTCGTAGGGACTCTGCCATACCGCGTAAATATCTTTTTCATACAACTCTTTCGGCGCGAGGTAACCTACATAACCATTTGCGATATTGACAAAGGCAATACAGTGATTAGGGAATGCTTTTCTTATTTCCATCTGGTAAACGGAATAGGCTTCATTTGCCTGTGCCACCAAAATGGCATTACCCATTTTCCAGATCCAAACGGGTATCTTTGCCGTCGGTTGATCGCCTATCGTTTTTCTGGTGTTGTATTTTCGCCAAAGCCTATCTTTTAATACCCTATCCTTACATTGCTGATATTCCGCCAAGATCGACGCTGCGCTACCCAACTTTTTATAAGGCACTTGCACTTGTAAGACTACTTTCTTAAAATCGACAGGGGTATGTTCATCTTTGAATTTCCAACAGGCTAGAGGTGCACCGGAAATCAGTGCTTTATCATACACCCAATTCTGTTCTCCATTACCCATTTGTGTCAACGTCGCCAGCACAGCATACCCCAACTGCCTGCCGTTCGCTTCCACAAGTTTTGGGTCCTTGACATATTGTTTTTTTGGTGCAAGATCTCCGGAAGCACCTTGCAAAAAGAGACAGGGCACATGGAGATCCCGCTCGATCGTTACCCGTAACTCGCCCACAAAATCCGGTGATAGCAATTCGTTTTCATGTGCAAAGCTTGTTGGATGGCAAGCATAATTACAGATTACCCCTCGCAAGATATTGGAAGTATCACGTAATTGCCCTACCAACAATGTATGGTCCGGCTTTTCGATGGGATTGAAACCAATCAAGTAGTCGTCTCCAACCTGCAGATCACGATTACACGCTAAATCACAAACACCATATCCCCAAGTCAGTCGGCCATCAAATATCGCTAACTTCGCTTCTGCTATGCAGGCAATTGCCTCGTCTTTTAAAAAATCAAGATAAGGTGCGATAAAAGCTCCTCCTGGCCGGTCCTCGTCCGTCGAACAAATACTTGGTCCGGCATGCGTGTGCGAAAGTGCCAGTATCAAATCCGTCTCTTCCAAGTTAAAACGCGCCAGTAATGCCTGTCGAAGTCGCTTCTCATCATCTGCATTTTTCCACCAACCGAGATCTGCGGTCAAGACAATAGCTACCTGCCCTTCCGCCGACTCGGTATATAAGCATTGCATCAAAAGTTCTTGATGTATTCCGATGGCTTGGTCAAATTTTGCTGCGCCCCAATTTCGTGTATAAATACCAATAGGAGGTGTTATATTCCGTGTCCCCAATCCAAATCGTGCTCCTAGGCCAGCGTAAACATCCCGTAAACTGTCTTTCTTTGCTATCATATTAGGGTCTGATTAAGGATAGTCCACCATCCAATACGATGGATGCACCTGTCAAATGTTTACAATGTGACGAACACATCCATAATACTTGCTGCGCAATTTCATTGGCTTCCAATATCGTACGCAAGGGAACGGTAGCCACTGCTTTTTCGTGTAAATCAGGGTTTTCAGCCCAAACGACTTTACTTAGCCCCGCATTTACATAACCCGGTGCAATTTCATTCACCCGGATACCATATGGCGCATATTCCAGTGCCATGGATTGGCACAGCATGCGAATAGCTGCTTTTGAAACACTATATGCAGGAAGATTTTTATGAACCGCGTGAGCCGCCCAACTTCCCAAAAACACAATATTGCCCGATATGTTGTCTTCCACAAAGTATTTAGCACAAGTATTTGCCATAAAAAAGGAGCCGTGGAGATTAACCTCCATCTCCGCTTTCCATTCTTCATGCTCCAGTACTCGATAATCTTTAAGCGTGACGCGGGCGGCATTTGGAATACAGATGGATATCGCCCCGAAACGTTCCCGGCAATTTGATAACCAAGCATCTACCTGATTGGGATTGGTTACATCGACTTGTTCATAATGCAGGTTTGCTGTCGAAGACGCCAGCAATGTCCATTTCTCATAGGCCGTCGAGAGATCGAATTGATCCCCAGCACAAACTATTGCTCCGCTATCTAAAAACGCTAGCGCTAGCGCTTGACCGATATCACCTAAACCGCCACTGATTACGATTACTTTATTCTTATATTCCTGCATATCTTAAGTTTACCAATCGCCTACACTTCCATCCTTATAAAAAGTACGCTGCAAAATCTCTTGTTGGAAAGGATGTTTTTTCACTTCTTCCTCATTGATCTCGATACCTAGCCCCGGTTTCTTGTTAGGTAATACAATACGGCCTTTTCCCTGCACGGTAAACCCTTCGGAAACCACATCTTGACGCCACTCTACATCCTTATGTACACTTTCACATATAATATAAGAAGGCGTAGCAAAGCCCAACTCTATCGACGCTGCCGTACTAACAGGTCCTTGCGGATTGTGTGGTGCCATAGAAACACGATATGCTTCAGCTAACGCACCAATCTTACGGGCTTCAGAAAGTCCGCCACAATGCGTGATATCTGGTTGAATGACACTGACGGCACGTTTTTCCAACATGTCCCGAAACGCGTGGACACCTATTAACCGTTCACCCGACGCGATGGGTGTGCTCACCGCTCGCTGTATGAGTGAGATATCTTCCATCGTTTCCGGCCAACATGGCTCTTCAAAGAAATACAAGCCATAAGGCTCTAATGCTTTCGCAAACTGCAATCCCATCCGTGGGCTTGGGCGGGCGTGGCAATCCACCATAATATCGATATCATCCCCAACGGCCTCTCGCATTGCTCCAACGCAAGCCTCAGCATACTTAATCGGACGGAGCCCTTCCAACGACATGGTTTCAGGTACGGCCATCGATTTAAAGGCTGTAAATCCTTCCTCCACTGCCTGAAGTGCCAGGTCACCAAATCGCTTCGCATCATCTGGCGCAGTTTCGTAAAAATCTTCCATACGTCCTCCGCCCAAATGACAATAGAGCCTGATATAATCACGTACGCGTCCACCCCACAGTTCATGACAAGGCACGTTGTGAATCTTACCCAAAATATCCCATAGGGCAATATCAATTCCGCTGATGGCAGTTCCCCGAACAACCCCGTTGCCATGCCAAAAATGCTGACGGTACATCATTTGCCATAAATGCTCGATACGTCGCGGGTCTTCGCCGATTAATAGTTGTGATAAATCTTTAATTGCGCCGACCACACTTTGGGTGTGCCATTCTAACGTAGCCTCTCCCCAACCCCATAATCCAGGTTGGTCTGTCATGACCTTAACAAAAATCCAATTTCGCATGCGGGCATGACATACTAGCGTTTCAATTGCTGTAATTTTCATCGTTCGCTATAAGTTTTTAATGACACGTTCAGTTGCTTCCAACGTTCTGTTAATATCATCTGCTGTATGGGCAAAGGATATACTTCCTTGCTTAATCGCCGAAGGGAAATTAAATATACCCTCTTGAATCAATTTTTTACGGTATCGCAAATCCAGTTCAAAATTGTGATGATCTAAAATATCGTGAAAATTGACAGGTGCGTGGTCCATAAAATATGTACAAAAAGCAGAGCCTTGACGGGCTACATAAAACGGTATGCCCAATTTAGGAAATATTTCGTTATAACCCGCTTCTAATTGCTCTCCCAACCGTTCTACATGTGCATAGACCTGATGCGCCGCACTACCAAGTTTTCGTAGCGTAGCTATTGCCGCAGCAGTGGTCAACGGAAAGGCATTAAAAGTACCCGCAATCATCACCCGTTTTTCCTTATCCGGATGGACAAAATAATCCATATACTCCTTTTTACCGGCAATGACACCTAAAGGATAGCCATTCGCCACCGCTTTCCCAAATGTCGAAAGATCAGGCTCAACGCCACATAAAGACTGGTAACCTCCAAGTGCATGTCTGAATCCGGTTTTCACCTCGTCAAAAATCAATAAAAACCCGAGTTCGTCTGCCATTTCCCGAAGTCCTTCCAGATAGCCAGCAAGCGGCTTTACAATCCCTACATTCTGAAGAATAGGTTCCAAAAGTACACAGGCAACTTCATGTTTTCCAATGACATTGCGAATGCTCTCTAAGTCGTTAAAATTAACCACATGGATTAAATCACTGTGATTTTTAGGTACGCCGGCACTCAACGCGTCGAAAGGATACTCCTCTCCTATACGCATAGGACCTACATCTTCTTTTCGGCTGATAACATTACAGGCGACATCGTTGTGCCACCCATTGTAACCGCCTTGCATCACAATAACATGATCCCTGCCAGTAACCGCCCGGGCAATTCGTATAGCATGATAGGTCGCTTCGGAGCCCGTGGTTGTTATTTGCATACTCGCCGCATTGGGCACTGAAGAGCAAAAAAGCTCGGCAAACTCTCCTTCTAACAAGGTAGGCCCCGCTCCCATCAATACCTGGTGCTCTTGCAGTGTTTTTAACACCGCTGCATTTACATCTGGATCATTGTGCCCCAAAAAAGAAGCGGCAAATCCCGCTTGATAATCGATGTAACTGTTCCCATCAATATCTGTTACTTTACTGCCCAATCCTTTTACAAAACAAATATTCGGATCAGATTTCCGGTTTAAAGACACTACCCCTCCCGGTATCCATTCTGAATTTTTCCGCAGGATGGCGGACGATTTTTCATTTTCTAGCATGCTCATTTTACTCTTTACTATTATTATTTTTTATAATTGGACAATTTATGATGTCAATAAATATGATTTAAGTTAGTGAAAACATAATATCAATCCTTATTTTTTATGTATACTAATTTATGATATTTTTGTATACATTTAAAATAAATTTTAAAATAATTTCATGCACATAGTAATTGAAGGTTTAAATTTTCCGGAAGGCCCTGCGTTCGATGCAACAGGCGGGCTGTGGTTAGTCGAAAAAAATGCCGGAAACCTGGTTTACTATCGTCATCAGCAGTATTCGCGGATCTTCGTGGACGGCCATCCAAACGGAATTGCTATCGATCCACAAGGGAAAGTATGGTTTTGCGACGCAAAGCAAAACAGCATTCGCCAATATGACCCCTTGAGCGGCGAATGTGTAACACTGGCACATCAAATAGCGAGGGTTCCCCTCAAAATGCCGAACGATCTCTGTTTTGACCCTAGCGGGAACCTTCTTTTTACCTGTCCGGGAAGCGATCTTACAGACGGAGAGGGCTACATCTGCTGCTTATCCAAAGAAGGTGTCTTAAAAAAAGTGCATACTGGAATGTTCTATTGTAATGGACTAGCTTTTGGAAGAAATAGTGCGCATCTCTTTGTAGCAGAAACAGGTACAAAATGGATTTGGAAAATGACTTGGAATTCCCATACACATACGGTTAATCGGGCTAAAAAGTTTGTTTACGTCGGTGGCGACGTGGGACCTGACGGCATAGCAGTAGACCAAAATGGATTGCTGTATGTTGCCCTATACGGCTCTGGAAAAATAGCCGTATTACATCCCGATGGAAGGCTTGTTAACGAAATCGACATAATTGGCAAAAATCCGACTAATTGTGCTTTGGATCCGCTAGGGAAACACGGAGTTTTCATTACAGAGGCCGAAAAAGGCACGTTATTGCAATGGGAAACCACCAAAAAAGGCTTATTGTGGTGACAACAAGCCTTTTTATTTTTTCCCTTCGAAGATTACATCCACTCCAATGCGGCCTGCTCCCCTCTATCTAAATGATGAACCAGTGTATTATACGCTTTTTCCCAATTACCTGCTTTAAGTGCTTCCACCAATGCCCTGTGCTCTGTATCCGTATCTTTATAGTCTTCCATCTGTCCCATAATGGCACCCAACTTCATATGAAACAAAGGGATGTTACTGTTTTTATAAATATTGATTAATCTAGAATTATCCGTACCCTCCATAATTTTTTCGTGAAACTTCACATCAGCTTCACAAGCCCCACCATAATATCCTTTATTGACCATATCCGTAAAATCGTCACAGATCAACTCCAAATCCTTCACCAACTGCTTGTTCTTTTTTTTAAATAGGAGTTTTAAAGCCCCGACTTCGAGCAGCTCTCGCAATTCTCGGATCTCCTTCACATCTTCAGCGGTCATATCTTTTACAAAACACCCCCCCTTTTCTCCGAACTCCACCAAACTTTCTCCGGCCAGCCGCATAAAAGCTTCCCGGACAGCTACTCTGCTTACGGCTAATTTTTCTGCCCACGCACTTTCCACTAAACGAGCTCCCCCCGCTAATTGACTTGACAAGATTTTTTTACGCACTTCCGTATAGACCTTGTGGGCAAGCGAATCTTCCTTCATATTGTATACAATTTATTCAACAAACTAATACGCTCCTTCCTGAGCTCCATACTCTCTCACTGGTTCTAGTCGAATAATCCCGGCAGTTGACTTCCAACTGATCGTATGATTGTCCTTCATAATATTCAGGTTAAAGCTACTATTTTTTACGGTATTTTTTACATTCCAGAATCCCTGTTTTAGTCCTACGAGAATAATTTCATATTCCTGATCTTCGGGAATAACTAGCTGAATCGATTCATCTAAATACCGGTCAGCTTTTGCCATAACAACAATCCGGTTGGCAAGTTTAAAAAGATAATAACTTTCCGCTTCCACAAATTCTACTGGAAGCTTAGCTTCCGATTCTTCTGCCATTTGAAATACAGTGACATAACTAATGTGTGTATTTTTTTTCTTCGGACGAACCATAATACGTGTACCCTTTGCCTCCGGCCAACGCGATTTTACTTGGTAAAGATCCCCAAATACATAAGCAGAAGAATCGCCACCATGCAAAATAACGTCACGGTCCGTTGCTTTTGGTTTTAGCATATCGACATAAGTGGTACCGGATTTACCTTGAAATTTACTTGTCAACATAAATCCTGTCGGATGGACCGTTGGTTTTTCCAATGTATTAATTTGCCAATAGGATTCAAATTCTGCACGGTTCGTCTCTAATTCATCTAAGAGAATAATAGCAGCAGGAACGTCTTTACGATTAAGGTTCAAGAATAGAAAGCTCTTACCATACGATTTGACTTTTGCTGAATACGCGGCCGTTAAGTCGACATTGAAAAAACTATAACTTGGACGGATAGGATCTGGACCGAATGCCGATGCACGTACTTCCCCGGTATGGTACCAAGAATCATGCAAAACCTCATCTACTGTTCGTGGAAAACGTTGGCTAAAACGCGTTCCGCCATCATTTGTTTTTGTACGGAACAATAACGGTTCATTGGGATCACGTACTAACATCATGCTGTGCGCGGCTGAACGCTTATTAAAATTAAAGTCATAGGGAGAACCATAGGAAAGGTAAAGTCCTAAATCGCCCACTTGAATACCGTGATGGTATATCTGTAATGCTCCCGCATCGGCATGTTGATGATTTCCGAAATGATATCCCCCTCCTTTTATCTCTGCAATGACATTCCCGCTTTCTTTTTCAGTACTCCAGCCTGTACGCGCTATCATAGATCCCAAAATCTTACCGAAATCTTTTGTTAACGGAAGCGAGGTCAAATCGTGGTCTGGCATTAAATTCGGATCATTCAATAGCAAAAATAACACTGGATTACCTGACAAACCTCCTTGCTTATAGAATTCGCCTTTGATGATCCGATCACCTGAAAAAGCGTAGCATAGTAACATGGTTTGCGGATTTTTCCAATAGAACCCTTCACCATCCGAATATTGCACATTGAACATATCGCCATCTCGCAGCATTTTACCGTCCGGTGTACGCATATACAACCAGTAATCGGTCATATTCTTGATATTATCGTCAAATACCGAATACCCCAACATCCGGTAATATAGCCATACGGCATGCATCTCCCAACCAAACCTATAACCACCATAATCGATTCCCTGATTATGTCTGGGGGATTGGTATTCGAATTTACGCATAGGCACCAGCTGCTCTAATACAGTATAGGAAACATACCTATAGTGTTCTGGTTCCTCATCGTATACCGCTATACTCCAGGACAACATATCCCGACAGATCTGCGCTTCATTCCCATGCCCATTGATAATACTTTCCAACCCATAGAAAGGCGGCCAGCCGATCTCCATATCCCGAACAAGACGCATTAAATCTTTTCTTAAAGCAGCTTTAGCATCGAAGTCGATAAGCGAATAACACCAGTCGTATACCAGGGCACCCGTATAAATCGCCCGACCTAACTCTCTCGTAATATCTCCATAACGCACATTCCCAAACTCCAAAACCGACAGATACTTAGCCATCAAACCAACAGCTTCCTTACCTATGGCTTCATCTTCCGTCATTAAATAATAGAAAGCTTTCTTTTCGATCACCTGCTCCAACTTCTCGTCATAAAATATCTCCTTCTCCGGATCGACATCAAATGGATAAGGTGACAGGGCAACCGTTTTTATATCCTCCCAAGCTTGCGTGTGTTCTGACGCCCGTAACCTCTCGCGCACGATTGGCAAACTTTCGCTGTTCACCCATAGTCTCGGCCTCTCTTTACTAGGCAGTACCTTAGGCACATATTCTTCCGCTTCCCGAGGTGCGGAAGGTGGCACATATGGCTTCACACGGATAGTACTCAAAATCAAGCTATTTGGAAGCCAAATTTTTAATTTTTGCTTTTTGTTTGTTATCTCAAATCTGCCCAGTTCTTGTTTACTGCCTCTATGACTGTCGTAGACAATCCGTTTCGTAAGCCGTGTCGAACCTAATTGGAAATAAGCATAACGTGTTAATCTCCCCGTGCTATCTTCTTTTTTCAACCGCTCCATATCTTCAGGGAGAGCGTCTGTCTCCAATACATACCAACCGGCTTCGGGCACTATAATACCTACCTCTATGTCCGCTGGTCGATTTGGATAACCTTCATCAACCTGCGCACGAAGTGTTACACCTTGTTGTTTATCTGTTTTTCTAACAACTGCGGTTTTTTTATTTACCTTTTCCTTATGCAAAGGAATCACAGTGGTAGGTTCCTCCTGTCCATTAGACAACAGTACATACAGCAGAAACGGGAATATTAAAACAAACCTACTAACCATTCTTCTTACAGCAAGAATTTATAAAATTAAATAAAAGGGAGTAGTTTTCTACTCCCAGCCTGGATTTTGCGTCAAACTTGGGTTCAGATCTCTCTCTGAAATCGGAATTGGCCATAAATAATAGCGATCCGGAAATCCTCTTTGCCGTATTTGTACGCCCGTAAATTCCGTCATCCATACCTTATCGACCACATCTTTGGCAATGCCCCAGCGTCGTATATCAGAATAGCGCTGACCTTCACCACATAGCTCCACCATGCGTTCATGCCGTATCCTTTCCCGCATTTGTTCTTTGGTCAAACCAACGGGTAGATTCGGCATACCTACACTTGGACGGCTACGCACCGCATTTACCGCATTATATACGCTTTGATCCGGTGAGCCCAACGCCTCATTTTGTGCTTCTGCATACATAAGTATTACGTCTGCCAGACGGATAAGCGGAAAGTTCTGCGGCATATTATCCTGCAAAGTATAAACGGAACCTGTTTCTACAAATTTTCGCCAAGCATAGCTTCCATTCGTCCAGATCGGCACATAAGCATTCGGAGCGTTGCCATCGACCGGAAACCGGTAGAGATATTCCACCCCTCCCCTTCCGACGAACGTCGACCATGGTACCACGATCCCTTGATGCATACGCGGATCACGATTTTCAAACAATTTCCGCACGGATGCTCCGTCATGCCAGTCACTGGCATTATTCGGATTGAATGGTCCCCCATTTGCATTCTGAAAATTTGCAAAGTCAAACGGTGTTCCGTCTACCATTTCATAAGCATTGACCAATTTAGGGGTAGGTCGTGTACGCTGCGAACCACTTGTTGGCCCCATGGCGTTTCCATAGTTACGATCTGTTGCGATACCATGCCCCTGTTCGGCGATATATTGTACGTCAAAAATAACTTCACTATTATTATTGCCCGCTACGCGGAATAAAGTATGGTAGTCTGGAAGCAATGATCGATCGCTATTTTCCATGAGGTATTTGAAATCTGCCGCTGCCTTTTCATACTCCTTTGCCCATAGATGCGCTTTTCCGCGCATGGCCAATGCCGCCCATTTAGTTGCCCGACCTTTATTGGACTGATCATAACTCTCCGGCAATAGTTCATACGCACTCGTCATATCCTTCACGATAAATTCGTATACTTCTCTATCCGTATTACGTGGCTCATAAGCTTGATCGACATTGATCGGATAATCATATAAAGGCACACCTCCAAAATAATCCCATAATTTAAAATAGAAATATCCGCGGAGAAACGTAGCTTCACCCAATACGCGATTTTTTGTAGTTTCGCTCATTTGGATAGATGGTACTTGCTGCAATACCGTATTTGCCCTATAGATACCTTTATAAAAGATACCCCAAGAAGTGGAATAAAATCCTGCATCAGCAGGAAATAAGCCCGTAGTCAACCCAGTAGCCCAGGATTGATAGGAGATATCTGTAAAGTCGTCCATCATCCCATAAATAACGATGCTATTTACAAATTCACGGTTGGCGTGATAGATCGCATTTACCCCCATAATGGCATCATCCTCCGATTTCCAGAAATCACCTTCAGATAGGCCGACCAATGAGTTTCTATCCAGAAAATCACTACAAGATCCCAGCATACAAACAGTCATTGTTGCCAGTATCATATTGTATATCTTTTTCATCATGACTTTTCTTTTAAAATGTAACATTTAAACCAATTACCCATTGTTTCATGAGCGGATAAGCCACTGCTGCGTTTTCTGGATTGTACCCTTCAAAATTTGTAAATGTGAAGAAGTTTTCCAGATTTGCATATAACCTTAGCCGATCCACCGAGAATTTGGATGTCGTGGTTTTTGGCAATGCGTAACCAAACTGCAATGACTTAATTCTGAAAAAGGATGTGCTATGCAACCAATAATCGCTGTTTACGGCATTCAACGCTGACCCCGAAGTACGTAAGCGCGGATATTCCGTAGATTTATTTTCCTCCGTCCAGCGATTTAGAATTTCTTCACGCTGCAAGAAGCCTTCATTGATATTAAATGTGTTAAAACCGTCATTACCCCAATACTGCCGTACACCGCCGATACCCTGACCGACAACATTCAAGTCAAAACCTTTATAAGCAACACCGAAATTTAATCCATAGGTGACCTTGGGGAGTGCAGAATAATCTTTCACGACGCGATCTTCTTCATTGAAGTTCTTATCGCCATTTATATCCTTATACAGCATATCTCCCGGTTGCGGACGACCTCCTACATACGCGCCGAACGTGTAACCGTCATCAATTAAAGCTTGAATTTCTGTTTCGTCCTGTAATATCCTATCAAATTCCAACAAATAGAAACTATTGAAAGGGTTTCCCTCCTGGGTAATGGTCGGACCACTGATAGATCGGTCGCCATTGAATTTTGTCACTTCATTCTTGTTGGTGGAGAGGTTAGCACTTACATTGTATGACAGATCCGCACCAACGTTTCCTCTATAGCCGACTTGAAATTCCAATCCTCTATTTTTCATTTCGGCAATGTTCTGCCATGGCGGCGCAAAATTTCCCAAAATCAATGGAATAGGGATTTTGGTTAGAATGTCAGAAGTTGTTTTATCAAAGTATTCCGCTGTCAATGTCAATCTATTTTGTAACATCGTCAAATCCAATCCGATATTAGCAATGGTGGTTGTTTCCCATTTGATTCTGCTGTTTGCCAGCTCCACCGGGCCCACGCCTTGTGGGAGTTGGCCACCAAACGGATAAAGATAAGATCCGTAGACCACTTGCCAGGTATAATCCCCGATTCTATTATTTCCGAGCGAACCCCATGAACCTCTTATTTTCACATCGTCAAACACGGTCTTCAAGGGACTTGCAAAGGATTCTTCCAATATTCGCCAGCCTGCAGAGAACGATGGAAAAAATCCCCATCTATTTTCTGGCGAGAATCTGGATGAGCCATCATAACGGGCATTGGCTTCAAAAAGATATTTACCTTTGTAATCATAATTCACTCGTCCAAAATAAGATTGCAAAGCATCGTCTGTTCCTGATCCTCTGATATATTCCATATTGGCTGCGGCATCCATGATATAAATGGCGTCGTCTCCTAAAACATCATTCTTTCTGGCATTAAACAGATCCATGCGATTATATTGCTGATCAAAACCCAACAACACGGAAAGGTTATGGCTATCATCAAAGGATTCTGTATAGCGCAAAAGAGTATTCAACACAGTAGAGTAATCCCTACGACTACCATTGAACAGACCGTCAATAGCTGGCCTTAGTGGATATTGAAAATCGGTTTGTAAATTCCAAAGGGAGTATGGTCTTGAGTACTCCCAGTTTCGGTCATTCCCATAGTTAAAACCAAAACTACTCTCCCATTCCAAATTCTTCAGCAAATTAACAATACCGAAGAATTTCATCCCTAAACGCTGTCTTTCGTAATTTCCCCGTATATTATCCACATACGCCCGGGGGTTGTTACCTGGCGGCAAATCAGGGAACATTTCACCTCCGTAGCGCCCATCTTCATAACGAGGAATCACGCCCGGTGTCGTGTTCCGTATATTGTTAAAAAAACTGGCTACATCAAGCGGATCTCTGTCAGACCAGGTACCAAACACATTCCCCCCTAAGGTCAGGAAATTTTTAACCTTAGCATCCGCGTTGATACGAAAATTATACCTTTTATAAGTAGAGTTATCGATGACCCCCTTATTATCCAGATATCCCAGTGACATCGCAAAGTTTCCTCTTTGACCGCCTCCTCGCATGGAAACATTATGCTCTGTCAATAAGGAACTATTTAGCATTTCATCGTACCAATCGGTATTCGGATATAAGGGGTTACCGGCAGCCGATTCTTTTCGCCATTGACCGATTAAATCGACACTATATTTATCCCGCCCTTCGGATTCATTTACCAATTCCATGTGCGTCGCCATATCGGTGATAAATGCAATATCTTTTGCAGTATTCTGCTGCCCCATATACCCGTTATAAGTGACCGTAAAATTCCCCTCACTACCGCGTCTGGTTGTAACCAAAATAACACCATTAGCCGCTCGTGATCCGTAAATGGCGGCCGAAGAAGCGTCCTTAAGAATCGAAACGTTTTCTACATCATTAGGGTTCACATCGTTTAGCGCTCCTGGCACACCATCGATAACCACTAAAGGCGAAGCATCATTCATTGTCCCCATTCCTCGCACCATTATATTAAAGCCTTCCGCACCAGGAGCAGCAGACGTTTGCGCGATATTTAACCCGGAACTCATACCGACCAAAGCGGACGATAAATTCATCGTTGGGCGACTATCAGTAGCTTCGTCGAATCGTACACTTGACACCGCACCTGTTAGATTTATTTTTTTCTGGCTTCCATATCCCACTACAACGACTTCGTCCAGTGCCGTCTCCGAAGATTGGAGCACAACCATCTGCACATCTTCGCCATTGAGCACCTGATTATTAAATCCAAGCAATCGAAATTGCAATCTGTCAGAAGCTGAACCGTTCAGTTCGAATCGACCTTCTTGATCTGTCACCGCAAAGGCGTCTGTATTTAAATTGCGTACTTCCACACCAGAAAGAGATTGACCGCTGGCATCTGTTACCCGCCCAGTCAGTTGTTGCTGAAAATACATTGGATTTTCGGAAGAGGCATCGGCATGCAACGATAAGGATTTAGAAGCACCAAGTGTTGCTGATGGTGTATTTACCAAAACACCTAATGACATAAAAGGAATACCTATCAAAAGACAATTCCTGTTTACGACATCCCTGATTTTAAACTGCTTTAGTTTCATTGATCGTCAGGTTTAAATGAATAGTTAATTATTTAGTTTCATCTGGTATTAATTAAACGAACCTGCAATAGATTTCTTTCTATTTTTTTAAATTCGCATCATAATGAATACAATAATAGCAATATTATGTATACAACCAAATTATTTTTCTATTTTTTTTATATATTTATTTATAATCCAAATAAACATCACTTAGTTAAGGAATCGTTATTTTGATTAAGCCAAACCGATAACAACTAATATTTGTATACAAAAAATAATGTTTTTTGTATATTAATTTTAAATATTATAGATTTGGTTAAATTAATAAAAATAGAAACACACCATACAAACCAACACACAAAGCAATAACAAAAAAATAAAAGGTATGGGATTTTCTTTTTGTTAGGGGTCTTATTAAAACCAACATATGAAGCCACAAAATATATATATTGGATTCACTACCATAATCTTGTTTCTTTTCTCCTGCAGGCAGGGATCTGAAAAAGAGCTCCCTGTAATGAACAGCATTCAATTGGAGAATAGCATCCTATCATTAACAAAAGAAGCAACAAACCTCAACGTCCCTTGGGATCTACAATATGACCGTATTAACGATGCCATTTTATTTTCCGAGATTGGAGGAGCTATCCGCAGACTCGACATAAAAAGTAAACAGGTTTTATTGATAGATAGCATACCAGATGTTTACCAGCAGCGGACATTAGGCCTATTGGGCATGGCGCTTTATCAACCAGAAAACGAACAGGCCTATCTATACCTTTCCTATACCAGTAAAAAAGATAGTTCAATTTTTTCAAATCTTTATCGTTATAACTATAACCCGACTGGCAGATTATCAAATCCTGTACAGTTATTGCAAATTCCGGGAAATACCGGACATAACGGTTCCCGAATAGTCATATCCCCCGACAAAAAGGTTTATTGGGCTACCGGAGATGCAGCAACAGATACATATGCCCAAGATAGCACATCTCTTAATGGTAAAATACTACGACTTAATCTGGATGGCAGTATCCCAAAGGATAATCCTATTGCCAACAGCTATGTATACGCATGGGGCTTTAGAAACATGCAAGGTTTGACGTATAGCACTGAAGGCATCCTTTACACCTCGGAACATGGTGATGCAATTGAAGATGAAATCAATCTCATCCTTCCACTTAAAAATTATGGCTGGCCACTCGTTGAAGGGACCGTAGATACGGATGAAGAAAAAGCAAAAGTCAAATCATTGGCAATCGAAGAACCGATTAAATCCTGGACACCGGTCATTGCGCCGGCGGGCATCGCCTATTATGGATCAGATGCTATCCCTGAATGGAAAAACAGCTTATTGCTCACGACATTGAAAAATCAGTCACTCCGTGTCCTAACCCTCTCAGACGACGGGCGGGACATTATTGGCGAGCAGATTCTATTTCAAAATATACTCGGTCGATTAAGATCAGTAGTTACTTTACCGAATGGCGACATTTATTTTTGTTCCAGCAATAGGGATTGGAATCCACAAAAGGGGTTTCCAACGCAAGAAGACGATGTGATTTACCGATTACGTATTAGCGATAAGGCCTATGCCCCTATTCTACATGCGCAAATCCCCCAAACACAGCCGGAAGCTAAAGACGGCCAGGCATTATACGAGGCTTATTGTACGTCTTGTCACAAAAGTGACGGTGAGGGGCTTACAAATACGTTCCCGCCACTTGCTAACTCCAAAACCGTCAACGGTGAGGAAAAAGCCCTTCTACAGATTGTCCTACATGGGATGCAGGGGAAAACCATTGAAAGTATCAAATACGAAGGTGTTATGCCAGGTTTTTCTTTCTTAACGGATGCGGAGATCATCACAATAACCAATTATATCCGCATCAACTTTGGCAACCATGCAAGCGAAATCAAATCCACTTCATTAAAATCTCTACGGTAGTCCATCATGGAAAACAACAGCAGTAAAAAAAGGTATTTTTTTAAAACTTGGCTATCCATCTTAGGGCCTGGCATTATTACGGCAGCACTTGTCTTTGGCCCAAGCAAAATGACCATCACTTCCAAAATGGGAACGGATTACGGCCTTTCTCTTTTATGGGTTGTCGCCATCGCCATCTTTTTTATGATGGTGTTCACCGATATGGGTACCAGAATTGGGATAGCTCGAAACGAAACACTATTGACCTTAATTCGCCATAAATTTGGCAAGATTGCCGCTATTGTTATTGGTTTAGGCATCTTCCTGGTCGCCACATCTTTCCAATCGGGAAATGCGACAGGAGTTTCCATAGCCATTGCTGAAGGCACGGATACAAACCCCAAGTTTTGGATTGCGGTTTTTAATGTTATTGGCATTACTTTATTATTCTTCAAATCTTTCTACGCAATCCTAGAGAAATTGATGTTGGCACTCATTATATTAATGTTATTCGCTTTTTTATCTACAGCCATCATCGTACAGCCACCAATACTTTCTTTGATAGGGGGTTTTATACCGTCCGTTCCTCCGGCCTCTCTAGGCTTGATCATCGCATTTATCGCTTCATGTTTCTCGGTGGTCGGTGCGTTTTACCAAAGTTATCTTGTCCAAGCACGTCGGAAATTATCGAATAAGCCACAAGATGCGGATCGCCAGTTACTTGGCAGTCGCGTCGGTATTTTCATCTTAGGTATTATGAGCGCGGCCGTTATGATAGCTGCCGCCAATACACTCCATCCGTTAGGCATTCAATTAAATTCAGCCACGGACATGGGGAAAGCTTTGGAGCCACTGTTAGGGACGTATGCCTCACATCTATTCTTTGTCGGACTATTTGGCGGATCTTTTTCTTCTTTGATAGGAAATGCCGTATTAGGAGGTTCACTACTGGGTGATACTTTCGGCTATGGTAATAATCTCGATCACCCTATGGTGAAATTCTTCATTTCGCTTGTGATGATTTTTGGTTCTATCATCGCCTTGGTATTCGGCAATCTGCCATTGGAACTGATTGTTTTCGCACAAAGTATCACCATATTTCTCGTTCCATTTATTGGAACACTTATGTTCTTAATCGCAAATGACGAAAAAATTATGGGTATTCATCGGAATAAACCCCTTATCAAAGCATGGGCAATGCTTGGGTTACTTATGCTCATCACACTGGCCATCAGTAACGCACAAAATCTGTTAACATAAAGCGACACATATGCATTACGAAAATTTAAAACAATTTGAACAAGATCTCCTAGCACCTTCTGCAGATTTGATTGCCGACATACAGAAAATCCAGGGTGATATTATGTTTTTGGGTATCGGAGGCAAAATGGGGCCTAGTATGGCAACATTAGCGGTACGGGCGATACAGGCTGCAGGAATCCAAAAAAGAGTTATAGGTGTTTCTCGATTTTCGGATAAGAACGTAGAACAATCTTTGAATATACTGGGAATCGAAACAATTGCATGTGACCTGCTAGATCAAGGTCAGCTACAAAAACTCCCACAAGTGCCTAACATTATCTATTTAGCGGGACATAAATTTGGCACAACAGGTAATGAAAACTTTACTTGGGCCATGAACACCTTTTTACCGGGAATGGTTGCCTGCCATTTCAAAACGTCAAATATTGTTGCTTTTTCTTCGGGTAACGTATTGCCCTTTGTTCCGGTGACAGATGGCGGTGTTTCGGAAGAAATAACACCAGAACCCATTGGAGAGTATGCACAATCCTGCCTTGGTCGGGAACGTATATTCGAGTACTTCTCAAAAAAGAACGGAACGCCCACATTGATTTATCGGCTGAACTATGCCGTTGATTTTCGCTACGGTGTATTGGTGGAAATTGCAAAAGCTGTCAAAGAGCAACGTCCGATTGATTTAACTAGCCAAAATGTCAATGTGATTTGGCAAGGTGATGCCAACGAGATTGCTTTGCGTTCACTCTTACATTGTGCATCACCTGCCAAGGTATTAAATATTACCGGACCGGAAATATTATCCACACGTTGGATTGCAGAGCGTTTTGGCGAACATTTCGGCATCACACCAACTTTTGTGAATCAGGCTACGGAAACCGCGTTGCTCAATAATGCATCGGAATGCCATCGACTCTTTGGGTACCCAAAGACAACCATCCGTGAAGCTATTGACATCACAGCAAAATGGCTCCTCGAAGGCGGTGATTTATGGAATAAGGACACACATTTTCAAGAAAGGAAGGGAAAATTCTAATGAAACAATTAGCAGCAGAACTTATAAAACACTTATGGAATGGCACGGTCATTCCTGCTCACCCGTTGGCATTAAATGAAGACCGAACCATAGACGAATACCACCAACGCCTTTTAACACAATACTATATAGCCAGTGGCGCAGGTGGTATTGCCGTAGCCGTGCACTCTACGCAGTTTGAAATCCGCGATCCGGAGATAGACCTCTTCGAAACGGTTTTAAAATGGGCGAGCGAGGAGGTAGAAAAAGTTGGCTTACACCGACCATTTGTTAAGATAGCCGGCATTTGCGGCCCGACAGAACAAGCTGTTCAAGAAGCATATACAGCTATCCAATACGGCTATGATATCGGGCTATTGAGTATGGGCGGACTACAGGACTGGACAGAATCGGCTATACTGGAAAGAGTCCGGGAGGTAGCCGCCATTATTCCGGTATTTGGCTTTTACCTACAACCTTCCGTTGGCGGACGTATTTTCAGTTATACGTTCTGGAGTGAATTTGTAAAAATCGAAAATGTTGTTGCTATCAAATGCGCTTCTTTCAACCGTTACCAAACGCTCGATGTGATGCGTGCGTTAGCCAACTCCGGCCGTCACGACAAAATTGCTATGTATACAGGAAATGATGACAATATCGTTAACGATTTAATGACGACATATCGTTTTCCGGTAGGCGACGAACAGGTTTCCCTTGATTTTAAAGGAGGATTGTTAGGGCATTGGGCCGTATGGACAAACAAAGCGGTATCGTTGTTGGAAGAAATAAAGGAGCATAAAAAGAATCCTCAAAATCAAACGGCAAACTCGTTATTAAGTAAAGCTATCGTCATCACGGATAGTAATGCCGCTTTTTTCGATTCGGCACATAGTTTTCATGGCTGCATTCCAGGTATCCATGAGGTACTTCGTCGGCAAGGATTGATGAAAGGCATCTGGTGTCTTAACCCGAACGAGGCACTTTCGCCTGGACAAAAAGAAGAAATCGATCGGGTGTATAGGGATTATCCAGAATTAAATGATGACGTCTTCGTCGCAGATTTTCTGCATAAAAATCATCATTTATAAAAAAGTGACTATTGATACCTCGACATCCAAAAGTAAGTACGCCTAGGCATCTATATTCCCAGCTGATTCTTCCAATTGCTCTAACGTCTTTTTGGGCTGAATGGGAGCAATATCCTTTCCAAACAGCGCAGCCCATAATGTACGTGACTCTTTTGTCAACAAAGGCGATACGATAGATAAGATAAGGACGTAAACGACAACAAAAGATTGGAGAATCGGGAGCAAGCCTCCTGCTTTTCCAATATTTGCCATAATAATGGAAAATTCTCCCCTAGCAGAAAGCGTAAACCCAATGTCAAACGAAGCTTTGGGTTTTCTGCCTGAAAATCTGGCGGCAAAATAACCCGACGCCACGTTACCCATAACCGTGATAAACGCTGCCAAAGCAGCCCATCCTACAGCCCCCCCTAAGGTGTACATATCAATGGATAGTCCGAAACTAAAAAAGAACATCGCTCCGAAGAAATCACGATAGGGCAGCACAACTCCCTCGATTTTTTTGATATAACGAGAGTCCGCAAAGACCAATCCCGCCATCAACGCCCCGATAGCCTCCGCAACGTGTATCGTCTCTGAAAAGCCTGCTATAATAAAAAGAAGACTGAATATAATTAAAATAAAAAGCTCCGGCGATTTATCCTGCAAAAGTCGGTCTATAGCCGGGACCAGCTTCCTTCCCAATATCAAAAAGGTTAAAATGAAACCCAAGGCCAGCAGGGATGTTCCTAGGACGGACCAGAAGGAAGATCCTCCTGTCAGGATCAAACCCGATAGGAATGAGATATGCATAGCGATAAAAAGATCGTCAAACATAATCATACCCATAATAATTTCCGTTTCCGGGTTTGCCGTCCGTTTAAGATCGGTTAGTACTTTAGCAACAATTGCTGTAGATGAACTAGTCATCACACCACATAGTACCATCATTTCCTTAAAAGGAAGATCCATTAACCAACCTATCAGAATGCCCGATATAAAATTGAGAAACACATAGATTGTCCCTCCCGTAATAATTGATTTTCCCGATTGCATTAATCGCCCTACGGAAAATTCCAATCCTAAATAAAATAACAGAAAAAGTACCCCCAAACGCCCCATGAAATCTATAAAAGGTTTACTCTCCGTAAACGTAAGATCAATATACCCGAATTGAGGAGCATGTTGACCAACTATCATACCAATTATGATGAAAAATGGTATCACCGAAAACCGCAACTTGTTGGCGAGCAAGCCAACGACTGCAACAAGCAATACAGCAATACCAACTTCTAATACCAAGGTATGTGATAGCATAGCGTTAAATTAGGATGTTAAGATTTCTTTTAATAGTTTAATATTCGCTTTCTTTCCGGCAACGACTAATGTCGTTCCAGATGTTATCACATAGTCCGGACCAGGATTAATAATTGTATCCTCTTCTTTGATAGCAGCGATAATTGACGCTCCGGTACGTTGTCGAACACCTAGTTCTCCGATACTCTTATTGACGCCATCACTAGGAGCTTCCACTTTATACCATTCAATCCGTAAATCATCTAGTGCGAGTTCCATGGTTTCCAGCGCCTTGGGCTTATAAGACAATCCTCCGATAATACCCGCTACCTGTCGTGATTCCTCATCAGAAAGAGTCATAACGCAGTGCGTTTCACTGTCATCTCCCTCCGAGCGGTAAAGTTCACGTTTACCATCATCGTGGATAACAACAACCATGTTGTCGCCGGCTTCCGTCTCGATTTGGTATTTCTTACCTATTCCAATCAGGTCGCTTTCTCTAACTATTGACATAGCAAAAAAAATTAAATACAACGTTCGTATTCTTCTTAGAACACTTGTCTCAAGCAAAACTAACAAAAAAAACAAGAAGTGAGCAAGCAATAAAATTACCTTCCTAATATCCTAACGCACAACATATTCCTCTTACTCCTGTCGCACCGGTTAGGTAAACCCGTTTACAAAATGTATATTTACATGTTAATACAACGGCAACGATATGCAAAAAAGATGGGTGGTTAAGCCAAAAAACGATGTTCGAAAAACCAACAGCTTGTGTGGCGAATTGGGTATAAGCGCTGTAATAGCTGAACTACTTCTCCATCGTGGTGTCGAAACGTATCAGCAGGCCAAGCATTTTTTTCGTCCAAGCTTTGATTTATTGCATGATCCGTTTTTGATGAAAGATATGGATAAAGCTATATCCCGAATCGAAAGCGCAATCGGCAACAAAGAGAAGATACTGATATATGGAGATTATGATGTCGACGGGACGACAGCGGTCTCCGTTGTCTATAGTTTTTTTCGTGATTTCCATTCTGGTTTAGCATTTTATATTCCCGACCGATATCTAGAGGGATACGGTATTTCTTTCAAAGGAATTGACTATGCCGCAGAACACGGTTTCACACTGATTATTGCCTTGGATTGTGGTATTAAAGCCATTGAGAAAGTCAATTATGCGAAAGCTAAAGGTATTGATTTCATCATCGGGGATCATCATCTCCCCGGCGATACCATACCGGACGCGGTAGCTGTATTAGACCCCAAACGTCATGATTGTCCCTACCCTTATAAAGAACTATCAGGATGTGGCATAGGCTTTAAATTAATCCAAGCATTTGTTCAGAAAAACGATATGGACATGCAACTTGCCTATCAGTATCTTGATTTAGTAGCAGTAAGCATCGCCTCAGACATTGTACCGATTACAGGTGAAAATCGGGTGCTCACTCATTTTGGACTCAAAAAATTAAACACCAACCCAAGTTGTGGACTGCAAGCACTGATTAACCTTTCTTCCAATAAAACCGGACATTTTTCTGTAGGAGATATTGTTTTTCAGATTGGCCCCCGCATCAATGCCGCTGGACGTATTGAGCACGCCAAGGATGCGGTTAACCTATTAACTTCAAAATCATTAGCAGAAGCTAAAGATTATTCAACTACGGTTGATGATCAAAATACCGTGCGCAAGGGTTTTGATCTTAAGATAACCGAGGAAGCATTAGATATCTTGGACAAAGATGAAGTATTGAAACAACGTAAATCTACCGTGCTTTTTAAGGCAGATTGGCACAAAGGCGTAATCGGCATTGTCGCTTCGCGTTTAACGGAGAAATACTATCGTCCCACTGTTATACTAACACAAACTAATGGACATATTGCCGGTTCGGCACGGTCTGTATTGGGTTTTGATCTTTATGAGGCACTGAGTGAATGCGCCGATTTGTTAGATCAATACGGGGGACATAAATATGCTGCGGGCCTCACCATGCGTGTGGAGAATGTTCCTGCCTTCCAAGAAAAATTTGAAGCAGTAGTTCAAAACAGCATTAAACCTGAAATGCTTCAGCAGGAAGTTCTCATCGAGACAGAACTAAACCTTAAAGACATCGACAACAAATTTTGCCGTCTACTCAAACAGTTTGAGCCTTTCGGGCCACAAAATGAAGCCCCTATCCTTCTCACGCGTAAAGTACAAGGGTCGGCATATATTGTAGGCGCAAATCACATCAAAATCTCGTTAAGACAGCAAGGTTCGACATTGTTCGATTGTATAGGCTTTGGCCTAGCAGAGCACGTAAACCACATTAATGCGGGGCATGAATTTGATATTTGCTACACGATTGAAGAGAACAATTGGCGAGGTAAAAAGAATTTACAATTAAATATCAAAGCAATACGATATTAAAATATATTTGTGTACAAAACGACTAAAGTAGTAGATGATTTTAAAGGCAGAACATTTAATAAAAAAATATAAACAACGCACGGTTGTTAATGATGTGTCTTTTCATGTCGAACAAGGCGAAATTGTCGGATTGTTAGGCCCAAATGGTGCCGGAAAAACAACTTCTTTTTACATGATTGTCGGGTTGATCAAACCAAACGATGGTCATGTTTTTCTCGACGACCAGGAAATTACACAAGATGCTATGTTTCAGCGTGCGCAAAAAGGAATCGGCTATCTAGCACAAGAGGCATCAGTATTCCGAAAGCTATCCGTGGAAAACAACATTCTTGCCGTCTTAGAAATACATTATAAGAATAAAGAAGAACGTTTGGAGAAACTGGAAGAGCTATTAACAGAATTCAGTTTACATAGAGTCCGCAAGAACCGGGGAGACCTTTTATCAGGAGGAGAAAGACGTCGTACCGAGATTGCGCGGGCATTAGCGGCGAATCCACATTTTATCTTACTGGATGAACCTTTTGCCGGTGTAGATCCTATCGCGGTAGAAGAGATCCAAACGATTGTCTCCAAACTCAAACGGAAAAACATTGGCGTACTGATTACCGACCACAATGTACAAGAGACATTATCTATAACTGATAGAGCTTATTTGTTGACCGAGGGAAAAATTATGCTGACAGGAACGCCTGAAGAAATCGCGGACAATGAATTAGCTCGTAAATTTTATTTAGGGCGTCATTTTGAGTTGAGAAGGAAAAAACTATAACACTAGCATAACAGGGTCCTTAAACATGGTATTATTGAATTCTCTCTTCACATGGATTATGAAAAAGCGCATTCACCAGATTGAGCTTTTCATGAAATATCCCCATGATGTACAGGAAGAGTGGTTTCAAAGCCTGATTTCGACGGCAGAAGCTACCGAATGGGGAAAAAAACACGACTACAACAGTATTCTAACACCGGAAGAATATAAAGATCGCGTTCCTATCCAAGACTACGATGATATTAAAGGATATGTGGATCGCATGATCAAGGGAGAGCAAAATCTGGTGTGGCCTTCGGACATCAAATGGTTTGCCAAATCATCGGGTACGACGTCGGATCGGTCTAAATTCATACCCGTAAGTATGGAAGCTTTAGAAGACTGTCATTATCAGGGAGGGAAAGACATGCTCTCTATTTATTGCCACAATAAACCAGAAAACAAAGTATTTACAGGTAAATCGGTCGTTATCGGAGGTTCCTCCCAAATCAACAATTTCAGTCCGGACTCTTATTATGGTGATTTGTCTTCCATCCTTATTCGTAATCTCCCATTCTGGGCAGAATTTAAACGCACACCGAATTTGGAAGTGACCCTAAATCCAAATTTTGAAGAAAAAATTGAACAAATTGCCCAAATTACAATTAAGGAAAACGTCACCAGCCTCGCGGGCGTTCCAACTTGGAATATCGTCATGGCAAAGCGAATATTGGATATTACAGGAAAAAGCAATCTTTTGGAAGTATGGCCTAATCTAGAATTTTATGGGCATGGGGGGGTAAGCTTCAAGCCGTATCGTGATCTATTTAAACAGTTAATTCCGTCGGATAACATGTATTACCTCGAAAACTACAATGCTTCTGAGGGATATTTTGGTTTGCAGGATCAATCAGACTCCGAGGACCTCTTGCTCATGTTGGATTATGGTATTTATTATGAGTTCCTCCCGATGGAACATGCTCTTGAAGAACATCCTAAAACCCTGCGATTAGACGAAGTAGAAATTGGGAAGAACTATGCGTTAATTATATCGACGAATGCAGGTCTATGGCGTTATAAGATCGGGGATACCATCAAGTTTACCTCTTTATCACCCTACCGCTTTCAAATATCCGGACGTACAAAACACTATATCAATACTTTTGGAGAAGAACTTATTGTAGATAATGCGGAACACGCGCTGCAAATAGCTTGCCGAGCAACGGATGCTATTATCCGAGACTATACCGCGGGACCTGTTTATTTCAGAGAAGGGGAGGCCGGTGCACATGAGTGGATTATCGAATTTGAGAAACAGCCGACCGATTTTCAAAAGTTCTGCGATACATTAGATGGTACGCTACGGGAAATCAATTCCGACTACGACGCCAAGCGCTTCAACGATTTGGCATTAGCCTATCCTATTGTTCACCGTGCAGAAAAGGACAGTTTTTATAAGTGGATGAAAAGCCGTGGAAAACTTGGTGGCCAAAATAAAGTTCCTCGCCTCGCCAATGAAAGAACCTATCTGGATGCCTTATTGAAAATAATGAATACCTAATATATTCATACTTTTTTCCTAAATTGCACGCATTAAAATTTTAATGTGATGAGCGATACGAATACCTATTCCATTCGCGTAGAGCCGACAAAAGAATCAAGACTCTCGCAAGTAGATTTCAGCAATTTGAAGTTTGGTGCTATCATGTCTGACCACATGCTAGTCGCTACATACGATGACGGAGTGTGGCAAGATGTAGCTGTCGTCCCCTATGGAAACTTTACGGTCAACCCATCGATGTCGGCTTTGCATTACGGTCAAGCTATTTTTGAAGGAATTAAGGGTTATAAGTTTGCTGATGGAACAGTAAGCATATTCCGTCCGGATAAAAACTGGGAACGTTTCAACAAATCTGCAAAACGTCTCCAAATGCCCGAAGTTCCGGAAGAAATTTTTATGGACGGACTGAAAACCTTATTGGATGTAGATCGTGAATGGGTACCATCTCTTGAAGGTACCTCGCTATATATCCGCCCCTTTATGTTTGCAACGGAAGCGGCATTAGGAGTTCACCCCTCCAAATCGTACACTTTTGCCGTTATTACCTGTCCAGTGGGTGCCTATTACAGCAAACCTATTAGTTTAAAAGTAGAAACGCATTATACACGTGCAGCAGCTGGTGGTGTTGGATTTTCGAAAAATGCTGGAAATTATGCACTCTCTTTGTATCCTACCCAACTGGCAAACGACGAAGGCTATGACCAAATCATGTGGACAGATGCCAATGAGCATAAATACGTGGAGGAAGCAGGTACAGCCAATCTGATTTTCCGTATTGGTAATACGATAATTACACCACACGGTGATACGATTTTACATGGTGTTACCCGTCGTACGATTATGGAGCTTGCCGAAAAATGGGGCTACAAAGCGGAGCAGCGCAAGGTTTCCGTACAAGAATTAGTGGATGGTATCAAAGAAGGGAAAGTATCGGAGGCTTTCGCAGCCGGAACCGCCGCGACAGTTACCCATATTTCCAAAATTGGTTACGGTGGGCAAGATTACGAATTGCCACCGGTAGAAGGGCGGGAGTTTTCCAATAAAGTATTGGATTATCTAAATCAACTGCGTTACGGTAAAATTGACGATCCGTTTGGATGGAATTTTATTGTATAATTGTCTTTTTTAGCGTGGGGGCTATGCTCCTACGCTAAAAAAGATAAAATTCCTTTCCAGTCTTCCGAATCAAACCACACCGTATCTCCGTATTTTTTGAACCAGGTAATCTGTCTTTTTGCATACCGTCGGGAGTTCTGCTTAATGCGGGACACCGCTTCTTCCAATGTAATTTTTCCATCAATAAAATCAAATATTTCGGCATATCCAACAGTCAGTAAAGCTGGTTTGTTTCTATGGGGCAGCAGCGAACGGACTTCATCAACCAATCCGTTTTCTAGCATCATATCCACACGCAAATTTATACGATCGTATAGTTTTTGCCGTTCCATATTTAACCCGATAGTCACGATCTCAAACGGACGTTCCACTATTTCTCGCACACGATAGGATGAAAAGGGTTTACCTGTGGCCTCGTAAACTTCCAATGCACGAATGACGCGTTGCGGGTTTTGTATATCCGCATGGGAATAATAATCAGGGTCCACTTCTTTAAGTCTCAGCTGTAATGGCTCCAACCCCTCCCGTTCGAAAACACTGTTCAAACGCTCGCGTACAACTGTTGGGGCTTTGGGCAGATCGTCTAAACCCGCACAAACTGCACGCACAAAGAGTCCGGAACCACCTACCATTACTACAACATCATGTTTTTCAAATAAGGTATCCAATAGGGATAACGCATCTCTTTCGAAATCTCCCGCTGAATATTCTTTTTCGATCGTATGTGAATCAATAAAGTGATGTTTTACTGTTGCGAGCTCAGTTGTATCAGGCTTCGCCGTCCCGATTGACATTTCTTTATAAAACTGTCTGGAATCCGCCGAGACGACTTCCGTCTTGAAATGTTTCGCCAAAGCAATGCCCATGGCAGTTTTTCCTACCGCAGTAGGCCCAACTACTACAATTAATCTCTTTTTATTGCTTTTCATCCCATAAAAAAGAATACCCTAAGTATGCACTTAAGGTATTCCAGCTATCTAAATGTTATAAAACCTAATATCCGTCTTCGACTCCACCAGTCCCTTTTTCTTCTTCTCCGTCTTCCTCACCATCAAACAAATCAAAATCTTCATCTTCGTCCACTCCATATTCCGTTTCATCTGCCGGTAAATCCTCTTCCTCATCATCCTCGTCTTCTACTCCCGGTAGTGGGAAATTCGCAGCGGCGACTTGTTTAGGCACTGTCCCTACAGCTTTAAATACCAGTGGGTACTCCTTGCCGTCCTCCTCCTTTAAAATTTTAATAAGCTCGACATGGAAGTCATAAGGGCGGTCAAAATTATAAATATAATAAAATTTTTGGTGCGGATCATCGATAAACTTACTTAGGCGAATACCTTCCATTGCCAGCACGCCGTTACTTCGCTTCCTTTCCGTGGGTAGAAAAGCAATTTCGGTGCCTTTCTTCCATTGGTCGTTACTAACATAAAAGGAAGAAGAAACATCTGGATTGTAACCGGTGGCGTTATGGATAGCTTGATGCAATTCTAAAAATGTAGCTTTCGAAGGCATATCTATTTCTCGATATACGTCCTCATAGTCCTCAAAAGTTACCCGAAATCTGTAAATAGCCATTCTTGATCGTATCGTTTAGTTTATCGTTTTCTATACAAAGGTTAAAATTACAATAATTTTTAAAAAATTAAAGAACCGTATTCGTTTTGCTTGATAAACCCATCTGCTTGCCTTTTTTAATAATGAAAGATAATGCTTCCTCGCGGGAATTAGGAATTTCTCCTTCCAAGATAGCCTCTCTCATGGCATTTTTGATTGTACCCACAATACGTCCTGGCCCGATTCCAAAAAGTGCCATTATATCCTCTCCAGATACAGGAGGTTGCCAATTCCGAATTCTATCTCGCTCTTCTACGTCCTTTAGCTTTTGCTTTACCAGTTCAAAATTATTTCGGTATTTTTTTTTCTTAAACTCGTTCTTCGTTGTCACATCAGCATGGCACAAAAGCATCAACGCATCTATATCATCTCCTGCTTCATACAGCAGCCGACGTACTGCAGAGTCAGTCACAATATCTTGTGCCAACACAATTGGTCGTAAGTGTAGTTGCACCAGTTTTTGGACAAACTTCATTTTATCATGGAGAGGGAGTTTTAATTCCGTAAAAAGCTTCGGCACCATCCTAGCACCACGGTCTTCATGACCATGAAAGGTCCACCCTATTCTTTTATCATATCGTTTCGTCGCGGGCTTTGCTATATCATGCATAATCGCCGACCAGCGTAACCATAAATCGTCTGACATGGCTGCAACATTGTCTAGCACCTCCAATGTGTGGTAAAAGTTGTCTTTATGTCCACGTCCATCTATTATATCAACGCCATGTAGATTGTACATCGCAGGAAAAATAATCTTCAGCAACCCTGTATCGAATAGATATCGGAAACCGACAGACGGTCTAGACGCCATAACGATTTTATTGAGTTCATCTGTAATCCGTTCTTTGGAAATAATTTTAATGCGTTCCACATTTTCTGCTATAGCTTGAATCGCTTTCACATCAATCTTAAAATTAAGCTGTGTGGCAAAACGAATAGCGCGCATCATCCGCAACGGATCATCGGAAAACGTAATGTCTGGATCGAGCGGAGTTCGAATAATACGATTTTGAATATCTTCTACCCCTCCAAATGGATCTACAAGCTCGCCAAAACGGTCAGCGTTCAAACAATATGCCATAGCATTAATTGTAAAATCTCTACGGTTCTGATCATCTTCAAGCGTACCATCTTCCACAACCGGTTTTCTGGAATTGGAACGATAAGATTCTTTACGAGCCCCCACGAATTCTAAATTGATACCGTCATGCACCAACATGGCCGTTCCAAAACTCTTGTAGACAGCAACTTTAGTATGCAAAACCTCACCAAGCTTAGAAGCAAAGTCAATCCCACTTCCGATCACAACCAAATCAACATCGTTTTTAAAAGATCGTTCCATGATACAATCACGGACATATCCGCCAACTACGTAACATTCGACTTGTTCTGTATCCGCTAAATCTCTGATTATTTGAAAAATAGGATGTTGTAAATTTTCTCGCATAGCTTCTTCTCCAGGCTCAACGCCTACAGACGGCAAAAATACGGATTATTTCGTACAAACTGCCCCTTGCTAATCCCTATCTTTTGATAGGCGACGGAACGGTAGCGGATTGGCAGCGAGCTCTTCTTGCTCCCGGCGGCGTTTCACAATATGAACGGCAGAAAAAATAGCTTCTAAGAAAGATTCATGCGACGCCAAGTTTTTTCCGGCAATATCATAACCTGTTCCATGATCTGGAGATGTTCGAACGATAGGTAATCCTGCCGTGTAATTTACGCCTTTACGAGAAGCGATATGTTTAAAAGGTATCAAGCCCTGATCATGATACATGGCTAAAATACCATCAAATTTGGTATACGTATCACTTGCAAAAAAACCATCAGCAGGATAAGGTCCGAAACAGAAAATCCCTTCTTCTTTTGCTTTTTGGATAGTCGGCGTAATAATCTCTTCATCTTCCGTACCGATTAATCCATTATCTCCCGCATGGGGATTTAATCCCAATACTGCTATTTTAGGTTTCTCAATCCAAAAGTCCTTCTTAAGGCTTTCGTTCATCATACGTAGTTTCTGTAAGATCGCATTTGCTGTTATTACACCTGCAATTTCCTTGACAGGAATATGTCCAGTGACAACCCCTATACGAAGCTCATCTGCAATCATAAACATTAAGACATCCGATGCTTCTACCTTAGCTTGAAGATATTCGGTATGTCCCGGAAAATGAAAGCCATCTTGTTGTATGTTGTGTTTATTGATAGGTGCCGTGACCAAAGCGTCCAGTTTACCATTATGGAGGTCCTCTGCTGCTCTCTCCAAAGAAAGAAAAGCGTATCTCCCTCCGATTTCGTTCTGCTCGCCCAGTGTAATTTTCACATCTTCCTGCCAACAGTTAATCATGTTGGCTCGCTTAGGGTTTGCCTGATCTGGGTGATGGATTACATTGAAACTGAAATCCTGGACACCAATCGCTTTCCGATGGAATGAAGCAACTTTGGTATTCCCGTATACAACCGGTGTAAAGTAATCCAACACCCGATTATCCATCAACGATTTAATAATCACTTCTAGTCCGATGCCGTTTACATCACCTATGGTAATACCTATTTTTAGTTTTTCACTCATTGTCCGAAAGCTTTGAATCAAAATTACAAAATTCGGCGTAAATAAAAAGCTTTCTTATCGTTGTTTTGAGCCACAATGAAAATTGCATAATAATGTTTAGTTTTGCTTTCTAACATCCCAAACAACAAATGAATACCGTACGCGCAAAGAAACACTTAGGACAACACTTTCTAAACGACAAGAACGCTGCACAGAAGATTGTGGAAGCCCTCGAGCCTGCTTTGGGTTTTAAACAGGTATTGGAAGTCGGGCCCGGTATGGGCGTGTTATCCGATTTTTTACTTCAAAAAGACGATTACGAAACCTGGCTGATTGATGTAGACGATGAATCCATCACATTTCTGGCGGACAACTACCCGCAATTAGACAATAGACTTATTCACGGGGACTTTCTCACGCTAGATTTCAGTCAATATTTCGCAAATAAGCTGGCAGTTATTGGCAATTTCCCTTATAACATCTCTTCACAGATTCTATTTAAGATTTTAGAGGAGCGCGGGCGTGTGGTACAAATGGTCGGGATGTTTCAAAAAGAGGTCGCTGAACGCTGCGTGGCAAAACCAGGTAGTAAAACATACGGCATTCTCAGTGTATTCCTGCAGGCATATTATGATGTGGAATATCTCTTTACGGTAAAAGCTGGGGCGTTTAACCCACCTCCCAAAGTACTTTCTGGCGTTATTAAAATAACGAGGAACGAAAGTAATACGCTTAATTGTGACGAAAAATTATTTTGGCGCGTCGTAAAAGGTGCTTTCAACCAACGGCGTAAAACGTTACGAAACGCCTTATCTGCCGTTGTTCCAAAAGATCGGATGAGCGACAACCCATTGTATGAGCTCCGGGCGGAGCGGTTGTCAGTGGAAGATTTTGTGAGCTTAACAAATGAAATCTACCATGTCATTCACGCCAATCCCTAATAGCGAATTTGCCATTGTCGGCGGAGGAGTTGCCGGATTGGCGATGGCGATTGCCTTTCAGCAAATCGGCAAGGATTTCATGTTGTTTGAGCAAGCCGAACAATTGAAAGGAATAGGTGCTGGCTTTGGTTTGGCGGCAAATGCCATGCACGCACTGGATCTTCTCCATTTAAAAGATGAAGTAGAACAAATTGGCTATTACTTGAGAAGCTATAATATTTTGGATCAAAAAGGCCGGGTCTTGGTTTCTCCCGATACCGGTGCTATCAGCGAAAAATACAACCAACAGAACTTAGCAATCCATCGAGCTGATTTACATCTATTCTTGCTTTCTAAAATTGACAAGGCTCAGCTCCGATTAGGAAAAAAAGCAGTACGTTTGCAACAATATCCGGATAAGGTTTCCTTATTTTTTGAAGATGGAACACAGCATACGGCGAAGTTCGTAATTATTGCAGACGGTGTAAAATCTCCACTCCGACAGCAGCTCATACCTGTGTCTCAACCACGTTATTCGGGCTATACCTGTTGGCGTGCGACCATTGACAATACGGATATAAAACTGGAACGAGGAACGGAGACTTGGGGCAAATCAGGACGCTTCGGGATGACGCCGCTCAAGAATGACCGCATCTATTGGTATGCCTGTATCAATTCGACGGCGAAGAATCCCATATATAGAAACTATAGGACAGCAGATTTGTCGGCGCATTTCCAATCGTACCACGATCCAATTCCTACTATTTTAGCACATACGAAAGACACCGACCTCATTTGGAATGATATTATGGATATCAAACCACTCCAACATTTGGCCTACGACAACATTTTGCTGATCGGTGATGCCGGACATGCCACAACGCCAAATATGGGACAGGGCGCGTGTCAAGCCTTAGAAGATGTTGTCGTTTTGCTCGACGAACTCAAATCTAAAAAGGATATAAAAGACGCCTTCACCTCCTTTGAAAAAAGACGGCTAGCGCGTACAAAATATATCACCGATACATCCAAGCTGATTGGAGAAATAGCCCAATGGAACAACCAAGGCTTAATTGCCGTACGCAATACGGTGATGAGGTTCATGCCGGCCAAACTGGCTCAAAAGAACCTGGACAAATTATTATCTGTGGATTTTATGACCATTTAACAAACATGAACATTTTAATTGTAGACGACATACATCCAATATTATTAGAGAAGCTGGAGGACGCCGGAATTTCGTACGATTACCAACCTGACTTCAACAGAGCAAATGCAGAAAACATTATCCAACAATATGCGGGACTAATCATCCGTTCCAAATTTCAGGTCGACCAGTCCTTTCTTGATCTCGCTACAAACCTGCGGTTTATTGCCCGCCCCGGAGCGGGAATGGATAATATCGACGAAGACTATGCTACCTCCAAAGGCATTTGTCTCTTTTCGGCGAACGATGGAAATAAAGATGCCGTGGGCGAGCACATGATCGGCATGTTATTGAGCTTAATGAATAACCTGAACCGTGGACATCGGGAAATATGCTCCGGACAATGGAGACGGGAAGAAAATCGAGGATATGAGTTAAAAGGACGAACAGTAGCCCTTATCGGATATGGCCACAACGGGCAGGCCATGGCAAAAAGACTTTCTGGTTTCGAGGTTAACGTAATTGCCTATGACAAATACAAAACTGGCTTTACCGACACTTATGCCAAAGAAGTTTCCATGGAAGAAGTTGTTCGCCAAGCGGATGTGTTAAGTTTCCATATCCCGCTGACACGTGAAACTAGAGCTATGGTAAACGATGAATATCTTTTCCACTTCCGCAAACCCATCTTTTTTCTGATGGGCGCTCGAGGAGCGATTGCCCATATCCCCTCGGTGTTAAAATACATGGATAAGGGTAGAATTTTGGGAGCAGCATTTGATGTCTTACCTACTGAAAAATTTCCCGCGCTAAGCGAAACAGATTGGTATGCCAACCTCGCTTCAAGGGACAACGTCTTGTTAAGTCCGCATGTAGCCGGATGGACATTTGAAAGTTACTATAAGTTGTCGGATATTATCGCTGATAAAATTATAGAATTTTATAAAAGTAAATAAACAATTAAAAACTGTGCTATTAACGCAAAGTCCAACAAGAAGGCATAATGATAGCGGTTCGCATTTCGAAACACAACCTGTTTGAGGACTACTGCAATTAATAGATTCGTTACCAATATTCCGATCTGCACATTCAGTTGGATAGCCGATAACAGCACAATAAGGCTATGCGCAATTAAAAGAGTATAACACAATAGAATAGCCCTATTTGCACCGATCATATTCGGAATCGTTTTTAAATGGTAATAGGAATCTTGTTGAATATCCCTGATATCAAAAGGTAACGTGCAGATCAGCAGGAATATGAACTTAAGGACAAACAGCGTACTTAAAACATGTATATCGACTGGTATACCGTCCAAATATAGCTCCAATACCGGCAAACAGACCGAACTCAGTGTCCACACCCAGGCGATATGAAAGACTTTCAGTCCAGGCAACTGCCGCAGTCCCACCCATTTTCCTCGATAAGGTAGAATAGGAAAAGAATAGACGATACTCATCAGACCGATAAGTCCCAAGAGCAACAGGCTATACAGATGGATGTGAAATACAGCGTAAATCAATATGAATACCGCAAGACCGCTATTCAACCATAATAACCATCCGTTCCTAAATATCCAGCGTGTACGTTTATATACCGACTTCTGTGGGGTCTTGGGTTTGGACAGCAACATACTAAAATTGTACAGAAGTAACGTAGCTGCTCCTTCCACAATTATAATGGGATAATCAAATGGGGCGTTAAAGAATAAGTATGTCAATGCACATTGTGCGACTGCCGCTCCTGCAATCAACAGGTTGGTATAAATGAGAAAGTAATATACTTGCTTCAATCGCTTCATCGAAAATAAAAATAGGAATACTTACGGGTAAAAAATTGACATTGATGGCAAAAAAAACTAAATTAGTGCTTGTATATTCAATACAGACATCTTTCAATAAATAAATGTCTGTATTGGATAAAAGTTAATCATTTAAATTTTGTATTTAAACATGAACCTACAGCTTAAAAGTTTTGAGGAGTATCAGGAGGCCTATAAAAATAGTGTCGAAAACCCGGAAGCATTTTGGGGAGAAATTGCTGAAAACTTCTTTTGGAAACGAAAATGGACAAACGTATTAAACTGGAACTTTACCGAGCCCAACATCAAATGGTTCGAAGGAGGAAAGCTCAACATCACCGAAAACTGCTTAGATCGGCATATTTATAAACTAGGGGATAAACCCGCCATCATATGGGAGCCTAACGATCCGAACGAGGCACATCGTATCCTGACCTATAAACAACTTTTAGCAAAGGTCGAAACTTTCGCTAATGTACTGAAGAACAACAACGTTGTCAAGGGTGACCGCGTATGTATATACCTGCCGATGGTTCCTGAGCTAGTGATTGCCGTATTGGCCTGTGCTCGTATCGGCGCCATCCATTCTGTTGTATTTGGAGGCTTCTCAGCACGTTCTATCGCAGACCGTATTAATGATGCAGCTTGTAAATTAGTCGTAACTTCAGATGGTGGGTTCCGCGCAGGAAAAGTGTTGGAGTTAAAATCTATTGTAGACGATGCGCTTATGCAATGTGATTCTGTGGAACGAGTCATTGTGTTAACACGTACACGTACGCCGATATCCATGATAAAAGGTCGTGATGTATGGTGGGAAGACGAAATTAAAAAAGTGGAAACCCAAGGAAACCCGCCGTGTCCTGCTGAAGAGATGGATGCAGAAGATCCACTATTTGTACTCTATACATCAGGATCGACCGGCAAACCGAAGGGTGTGGTACATACCACAGGAGGATATATGGTTTATACTGGATACACCTTCTCCAACGTATTTCGATACCAACCGGACGAAGTGTATTTCTGTACAGCCGACATTGGCTGGATTACAGGACATAGTTATATCGTATACGGGCCGCTATCGCAAGGAGCAACGTCATTAATGTTCGAAGGAACACCAACCTACCCTGACGCTGGTCGTCTTTGGGACATTGTAGATAAGTATAAGGTGAACATTCTGTACACCGCTCCCACAGCGATACGTTCGCTAATGGCGTTTGGAGACGAGTACCTGGAGGGTAAAGATTTAAGCAGTATTAAAAAACTAGGATCTGTAGGAGAACCTATTAACGAAGAAGCATGGCACTGGTTCAATAAAAAAATTGGAAAAGAGAAAGCGCCGATTACCGACACTTGGTGGCAAACAGAAAATGGCGGTATCTTGATCGCTCCGATAGCAGGTATTTCACCTACCGTTCCGGGATACGCCATGCTACCACTACCCGGTGTGCAACCTTGTTTGATGGACGAAGATGGTAAAGAAATAGAAGGCAATGACGTATCCGGGAACCTCTGTATCAAGTTTCCTTGGCCAGGCATGCTTCGTACGACTTGGGGCGATCACGAGCGCTGTCGCCAGACCTATTTTTCTACGTATGAAAACAAATATTTCACGGGTGACGGTTGTTACAGAAGCCCTGAAGGGTACTATAAGATTACCGGACGTGTGGATGATGTATTAAACGTTTCTGGACATCGTATCGGCACCGCAGAAGTAGAAAATGCCATCAACATGCATGCTGACGTCGTGGAATCCGCGATTGTCGGTTATCCACATCCGGTTAAAGGGCAAGGCATTTATGCGTATGTCATCGTTGCAAATCATCATATCGATGCGGAAAGCACGCGCAAAGATATTTTACAAACTATCACACGCTTGATTGGCGCGATTGCGAAACCCGATATTATTCAGTTTGTAGCGGATTTACCGAAAACACGTTCAGGAAAAATTATGCGACGTATTTTGCGTAAAATTGCAGAAGGCGAAATCAATAATTTGGGCGACACTTCTACCCTTCAAGATCCCACAGTGGTGGAAGCGATCATCAAAGGAGCAGAAGAAATGAAGAAATAACGTAAAAGTAAATAAGCATTATTAATTAAAAAGCCTCTCGTTCTTGCGAGAGGCTTTCTTTTTTATCCTGGTAATGAATTAAAATTCAAATCCTAAGCCAACGGAAAGAACGCGGTTGTGCAGCTTTGTGTTAACACCAGATTTAACACCGTCACTCACCTATGCATGCGCACCTGCTGCCAATAAAAATGCAGCACCTAATGAAAGTAAAATTTTTTTCATAATTGTTTATTTAAATTTTAGTAGGTACTAAGCTACGATAAACACATCATATTTTCAAATAATATTCATTAATTCAAGTAAAGGTAAACAACTGATTGTCTTCGAGTTTATAGGATAAATTTTGCGTCATGAGCCTAAGAACAAACAAAGATGAAAACGTCTTTGATATTGTTTAACTATTTGAAGATAGCGTAAAAAAACGAACGGAAGAGCAATACGTCAATTCTTTTCATCTTCTACAAAAAGAACAATATTTCAAAAAAACAACCTTGCAAATTGCGGATTTTTTGTAATTTTATAACGTTCCAACATTGTTTTAAACAAAAGACTGCATGCTATTTACTGTTTTAACAGGGTTAATAACATCAAGCCTTCTCGTTCCTTTCGGCAAGCTTATTAAAACGAAATGGAGTATTGTACTCCCGTTTATACCCGTCATACTCTTCTTATTCTATTTATGGCATGTGCCTGTCATCGCAAATGGAACGAACGTTATCCAGCATCTCGCTTGGGTTCCCAGCTTAGGCGTGAACTTCGACTTCCGTTTGGATGGCTTATCATTACTTTTTGCATTATTGATTACAGGCATTGGAACGGGCATCTTCTTTTATGCCCGCAGCTATCTGAAAGGTCATATTTACTTCGATCGTTTTTTTGCCTATTTGCTCCTATTCATGAGCGCAATGCTAGGTGTTGTATTATCAGATAATATCCTGACATTATTTGTCTTCTGGGAATTGACCAGTATCAGTTCGTTTTTCCTTATTGGTTTCAATAATGATAGCAAAGCATCCCGAAGCAGTGCGTTGATGGCATTGAGTATTACCGGAATGGGCGGTTTCTTCCTGTTAGCCGGTTTGATATTAGTCGGCAACATTGCAGGAACATTCATTATCAGTGAGTTATTTGCATACCACGATCAATTGGTTAGTCATCCGCTATACCCTCTAATTGTTGGGCTCCTATGTATTGGTGCCTTTACTAAATCGGCGCAATTTCCATTTCATTTTTGGTTACCCGGTGCCATGAAAGCGCCGACGCCGGTATCCGCCTACCTCCATTCGGCAACAATGGTAAAAGCAGGAATCTACTTGTTGGCGCGTTTTACCCCGATACTTGGTGACACCGAATTATGGAAGATCACACTCATGGTTGTCGGAGGTTTTACGATGATTTTCGCTGCTGTCCATTCCCTATTCCGGACGGATCTAAAAGGAATTCTGGCTTATTCTACGGTTTCTGCTTTAGGCATCTTAACTTTTTTGCTAGGTATTGGTACAACCGACGCACTCGTTGCCGTCAGCGTCTTTATTTTAGTACATGCACTATACAAAGCTACGCTATTCATGGTGACAGGGATAATTGATCATGAAACACATACACGCGATATCACCAAACTAAAAGGGCTGCGTAAGGTGATGATGCCTGTGTTTATAGCGTCATTATTGGCAGCACTATCCAGTGCGGGAGTACCTTCCACTTTTGGCTTTATTGGGAAGGATTTGATTTATGAAGCAACGTTAAACTTTAGAGAAAGTTGGACTATCTGGTTAACTGCCCTCGCTGTTCTTACGAACATAGGATTGGTAACAGCCGGCTTCCGGGCGGGCATAAAACCCTTTTCCGGCAAATTGCCGGAAACGTTTCAGCAAGCGAGCCTACCGTACCAATCTATGTGGATTCCACCACTTATCTTGGCGGTTTTGGGTATATTGTTCGGCCTGTTTCCAGGTGTCGTCGGCGATTATTTCACCCACCAAACGGCAAACGCGATTGCTGGTGGAGAAACAGATATGCACCTCCAATTATGGCATGGATTTAATACCGTTCTCACATTAAGTGGTGCTACGCTAGCTGCAGGGGTCGCTTTGTATTTTGCCAACAACCCTACTGAAGAGAAATTACTTGCCCTCGAACGATTTAATGTCATTTCATCGCAACATCTTTTCCGTCAACTCGGAAAAGGCATACGACGAGCGTCCAGTTGGTATACGAACAAGATCCATAATGGCTACCTACGCTCCTATCACCTCAAGATAATCCTTTTTGCGGAACTTTTGCTAGGATATAAACTTTGGCTAGGCGGACCTATCCAAATTGACTATGCCAATTTAACACCCTTGTCTTGGTATGAGTTTGGTATTGCAGCCATCTTAATGGGCGCGCTGTATATTATCGTCACCACGAAATCACGGCTAACCTCCGTTGTCTCTACGAGTGTCATTGGATATTGTCTCTGTCTAATGTTTGTCTTCTACAGTGCCCCCGACCTAGGGATGACGCAGTTTACGATTGATACGTTAACGACGGTATTGTTCGTACTCGTTTTGTATAAGCTTCCTCCTTTCATCAATTTCATGAACCGAGGCGTGGTTATTCGGGACGCGATCGTAGCGTTAGGATTCGGCATCATTATTTCGATGATCGTCCTGCGGGTGCTTTACGAGCCTACCACTACCGACATCAGTGATTTTTATGGTGAGAATGCGTATATACTAGCGAAGGGTAAGAATGTCGTCAATGTGATATTAGTAGATTTTCGGGGCTTAGACACCATGTTTGAGACGGTCGTATTAGCGGTCGCGGCATTGGGGGTTTATAGTTTACTCAAGTTACGTTTAAAATCTTCGGAGAAAGAGTAGTGCGTACAAAGTAAAAAATTTTAGTGTGCACCCCGGGTGTAAAATTTATAAAATAGGAAAAAAATGAACAGTGTTATATTACAGACAGCTACGCGGTATTTACTACCCATACTATTATTGTTTTCATTTTTCTTACTACTGAGGGGGCATTATTACCCCGGAGGCGGCTTTGTGGGCGGATTAGTCGCATCCATTGCTTTTGTCCTGCACAGCTTTGCCAACGGCACAGAAAGTACCATGAAGATACTTGGATACAAACCACTTTCATTGATCCCTATCGGATTAGCAACTTTGACAGTAAGCGTAACCGTCCCGTTATTATTTGGACTTCCACCTATGACCGGACTATGGTTGGAAGAACCTATACCGGTTATCGGGATGATTGGTTCCGCACTATTTTTCGATATCGGCGTATACTTGGTCGTTATTGGCGTTGTTTTAACTATTCTGTTCACTATTGCTTTAAACAATTGATATGGAATTACTACTGGTTTTGGTATTAGGATTATTATATGCCGGGGGTATATACCTGGTTCTTCGTAGAAGTATGGTAAGGTTATTATTAGGAATCATGCTATTAAGTAACGGAACCAACGTTTTGATTTTTGTGATCGGAAATATTACGAAAGGAAGTCCTCCGGTAATCGGTAGTGCGGAAAAAGTTTTTCAGGAGATATATGCCGATCCAATTCCACAAGCGTTAATACTTACCGCCATTGTGATTAGTTTTGGTTTAACTTCTTTTGCTATTGTGCTGTTAAAGCGCGTTTACGCATTAGTAGATTCAGACGATCTGGACGATTTAAATACACCCGAAGAAGACGACATATGATAGATAACCATATTTTAGCACCCATTTTTGTTCAGCTGTTTACAGCCATCATCCAGCTTGTATGCTGGCGCAAAACGGTCACACAGCGCTATCTCAGCGTGGGAGGAAGCTTGATCGGGCTTATGGTTGCCTTTCGTCTATTTGGACGCGTGCAGGGAAGTGGCATTCTCACCATGAATGCGGCAAACTGGGATGCTCCTTTCGGGATTGTTTTTGTTGCCGACATGCTAAGCGTCACCTTGGTTCTGCTTACTTCCATCGCGTGCTTTGCGGTCTCCCTTTTTTCATCTGTTGGACTTAGCAGGCAACGAATGCTTTATGGGTATTTCCCCATTTTTCACTTTTTGATCATGGGTCTGCACGGAGCATTTCTAACAGGCGATATTTTCAACTTATACGTATTTTTTGAGGTCATTATTATATCTTCCTTTGTGCTAATGACCTTGGGAGGTAGAAAAGCGCAGTTAGAAGGCGCCGTAAAATACATGGCGATGAATATTCTGGCATCTATGTTCTTTCTAACCGGAATTGGAATGCTATATGGGATTACTGGTTCGCTCAATATGGCAGATTTGTCCATTAGAATTGAAGAAGTACAAAATAAAGCGCTGATAGGCATCACATCCTGCTTTTTCCTAATTGGTTTTGGCATTAAGTCCGCGGTATTTCCTTTGTACTATTGGCTTCCCTCTTCCTATCATACCCCTCCTTCAGCTGTTGCTGCAACCTTTGGAGGACTGTTGACAAAAGTAGGGATTTATGCTATGTTACGTGTATTTAGTCTGATCTTCGTTCCCGACGATTTCATCCGGACACTGTTAATGGTCATCGCCGTATTAACCATTTTGACCGGAGCTCTTGGCGCATTGATCAAAACGAATATACGTCGTTTCTTCTCTTATCTTATTGTCTGCCACATAGGCTTTATGATGGGCGGAATCGCTATGTTCAGCAAGGTCGCCTTGATGGGTGCAGTATTTTATCTGATACACGACATAATGGTCAAAACCAATATGTTTTTAGTAGCCGGACTTATTCGTCAGCTTGGCGGCACAATGGATATGAGCAAACTAGGCGGTTTATACCGCGACTACCCCAAAATATCCCTGCTCATCGCCATTGTCCTATTCTCTTTGGTAGGCATACCACCACTATCGGGATTTTGGCCAAAAGTATTTCTCTTTCAGGAAGCCTTCGCGCAGCATCAATATTTTTATGGTGCCGCGTTGATTATCGGAAGTTTTATAACGCTGTACGTTATAGCCAACATGTGGGTACAGGTATTTTGGAAAAATCTCCCTCCTTCAGAGGAGACGGAAAACCTGTTTGCTCCCATGCCTCCTTACAAAAAGATCTTGATGGTATTACCTATCGGACTGATGGCTCTTATCACACTTTACATAGGATTAAATGCAGAAGCTATCATAAAAACAACAGACATAATATCGACACAGTTACTAGACCCCTCGGCATATATTGAGGCTGTTTTAGGAAATAAAACGGATTAAGATATGATTAAGAATTTTTTAATGAACCTGCTGCTTGCCGGAATATGGATAGCGCTTACTGGTTCACTGTTTTACACCAATTTTTTATTTGGTTTTATGATGGGGTTCTTAATCCTCTGGATTATGAACCGCAACGAAACAGACCAGCGGTATTTTTATCGGGTCCCGAAGATTATAGGTTTTGCTTTCTATTTTCTATACGAAATTCTAAAAGCAAACGTACAAGTTGCATTTGATGTGATTACACCAAAATATTTTTTCAAGCCGGGGATTGTCAAATATCCAATGGCTGCCAAAACAGACTTTGAGATCACCCTGTTGACGACCATGATCTCCCTTACACCGGGCACGCTCATTGTGGATATCAGTGATGATAAAAAGACGATTTATATTCATGTAATGTACCTATCAGACCCAGATGCATTTGTCAGACAGACACAAACGGGTTTAGAGAGAAGACTATTAGCGATTTTAAGATGATTACACTAGAAGCCTATTTCGACTACGTTATCCTGCCGATATTATCGATTTCCGTCATGTTGGTATTTATCCGATTGTTTAAGGGTCCATCGTTAGTAGACCGTGTGATCGCACTTGACTTGGTCATCACAATCGGTATCGGGATTATCACGGTATATAGCATCCGATCTAACCAAGAGGTTTTTCTGGATGTTGCTATTATTCTTGCGCTGATTGCTTTCTTAGGCACAGTGGCTTTCGCTTACTATATAGAAAAACAAAAAAAATGATTGATATTATATTAGCCTTCTTAAGCACAGTCGGTGTCCTTTCTATTTTATTTGCAGCTATTGGAATAATGCGTATGCCGGATTTTTATTTGCGTCTGTCGGTGACAGTAAAAGCCGCTACTTTAGGCGTAGGCTTATTGCTTATCTGTGCTGCTATCATGTTCCCTGACATATCGGTGACTACCAAAGCCATTGCTATCATTTTCTTTTTAATTATCACTGGTCCTATTGGCGCGCACATGATTGGTAGGGCTGCTTATTTTTCACGTACGCCACTTTGGAAAGGCACGATCATTGATGAGCTCGCCGGCAAGTACAACGAAGAAACACACGAACTAGAAAGCGATGGAAAGGACACCAAAGGTGATGATAAAGATCAAGAACCGAACGTTGCTAAAACCGATGAAGAAACAGAATAGCCACGTGGTCATTTCGTTTCTGTATTAAAAAACGATACAAACAGGTGTTGATACTTCAATCTGTTTGCCCGTATCTTTCAGTTCTCCTGTTTCTTGACTTCGTTCAAAAATCGTAATATTATTCGTTTGCTGATTTGCGACGAGCAGAAAACGCCCGTCAGGAGAAATATTGAAGTTCCGAGGCCCCTCCCCCCCTGTAGGGTATACTCTTTTCCATTTCAGCTTACCCGATTTGTCTATTGCGAATAACGCAATGGTATTAGCATCGCCACGATTGGAAGCATAGAGAAACTTCCCATCAGCTGAACGCTTAATTTCTGCAGCGCCATTCCCGCCTTCGAAACCATCTTCATTAATAGAAACAGTATCGACTAACGTCCAGGTTCCATCAACATTTTCATAATGGACAATCTTGGCAGCCATTTCTAACAGAACATACATGTTTTGTCCTTTTTCGTCAAATACCAAATGACGCGGACCCCCTCCTGCCGGGGTTGATAGGTAGCTCTCTTCTACTAAACTATAATTATCATTTGTTTTATCTATCCGGTAAATGGTTATCTTATCCGTTCCAAGATTCTGTACATAAACGCGATGCTCATCCGGGCTAAAGAAAGCAGAGTGTACATGCGAGGCTTCCTGCCTTTCTTTATTTGGCCCGGTTCCCTCTTGTTGGATATGTTGTATCTGCTCTATACCGCCATTTTTCTCGAGTCGATATACCGACAAGGAACCTCCACCATAATTCGACACAATGGCAAGAGGGTGACGTTTACTAACGACGACGTGACACGGTGAAGCTCCTCCAGTAGGGATAGCGTCAACAAAAGATAAAGCATCTCCATCAAAGGTAAAAGACGATAGCGTGGCCGTAGTATCTCCTATCTCATTAACAGCATACAACATATCCCCATTTGCTGACCTCGCCAGAAAGGAAGGATGCTCGCTAGCCGTCGACGAGTACATCGTTGCATCTCCTGTATGCTTGTCAAACATATATAAATAGATACCTTGACTGCCTGCATGGGTGTATGTACCAATAAACATCGGAATCTCCTGTGCTATCGAACATTGGGTTAAACAACTTAACATAAATATCATTGCTGCTCTCATTATTATTGTCTTAATGAAGTAAATAACGCTAAATTAAACATTTTAGCACATGAAAGACACCTCTTTTATTTTTTAACATTTTTAACAAATTAACGAGCAAAGTTTTAGTACTTTTGGCAAGAAAGTATATCACCAAGATTAGCCGAGCGTAAAATCGATACAAACTCGCTATTTATGGTAATTTTGTACTGCAGAGAGGCAACGTTTATGATGAAGAAATATATAAGTTTACTGGGTATAGCAATCGCGACCATCATTGGTTTGCAATCGGTGTATGGTCAAGGGAGATTAGTAGACCGTGTAGTCGCTACCGTAGGTTCCAGCATTATCCTGCAATCCGATGTAGAAATGCAATATGCGCAAAACCTCGCTCAAGGAATGAAGCCGGATGACGATTTCAAATGCTATATACTCCAACAATTAGTTACACAAAAGTTGTTATCTCAACAAGCTGCGATCGACTCTATCGAAGTGTCCGAAGCAGAGGTGGACGATAACCTGAACAGACGGATGCAGATGATGGTAAGACAAGCAGGAGGAAAAGAGCGGTTGGAGGAATTTTTGAATCGGTCACTTTTGCAATATAAGGAAGAGATGCGTCCCAATATCGCCGAACAGCTTAAGGCACAAAGAATGCAACAGACCATCGTTTCTAAAATCGCCGTTACACCCGCAGAAGTAAAACAATATTTTGAAAGCTTAGACCAAGATAGTCTCCCTTATTTTAACACGGAAGTAGAGATTGGTGAGATTGTTATCAAACCGGAATTAACAAAAGAAGAAAAGGAGCAATTCAGAAATAAAGCCGAGGGGTATAGGCAACAAGTCTTAAACGGTTCGGATTTTGGAACGGTGGCACGCCTGTACTCGGAAGATGGTTCAGCTCCGTATGGTGGGGAGCTCGGTTTTGCTACGCGCGACAGCTATGTCAAAGAGTTTTCGGCAATGGCTTTCAAACTCAAAGAGGGAGAAGTTTCACCTGTCTTCGAAACACAATTTGGTTTTCATTTCTTACAGGTCTTACAGCGGCGCGGCGAGGAAGTGAATGTACGTCATGTCCTCATAAAAAAGAAACCTACATCCGCTAGCTTGCAGCGTGCCAAGGCTAAAATCGACAGCATTTATGATAAAGTAACCGATGGGAAACTAACCTTCCATTCGGCGGCAGTTCTGCATTCAGACAACAACGAAACTAAATTTTCCGGGGGGATGATTACCAATCAGGAAGACGGTTCTCCCTTAATCCAAATAGACCGACTAGATAAGGAGACATTTACCGCGATTGACCCATTGAAAGTTGGGCAATACTCCAAATCTTTCCTTTCTTCAGACCAGACAGGTGAACAAGTGTATAAATTCATCTATCTCAAATCACGCATAGCACCACATAAAGCAAATCTAGAGCAAGATTTTGCTAAGATACAGGAAGCAGCCAGTCAAGATAAAGTCAATAGAACACTTAGCGAATGGTTCGAACAACGTAAGGTGGGCACCTTTATTGACATCAAGGAAGATTTCCTTACATGTGACGAACTGAAACTTTGGTTGAATAATACAGACGACGTTATCGCTCAAACATCATTTCCATGATAACCCGCCACTGATAATCGTTTTTTAATTGCCAAACACGAATATAGTTAAATTTCGCGACTTTTTCTTTAGACCTCACGGTCGCGGTTCCAGAAGTGTAAGCATATTCTCCACTATAAGCACGGCCAACACCAGATGGATCTGTTGTGATTTCAATTCTTTTTTTCTTTAGAAAAGCAAGTACGTTTTTCTTACCCTCTATTTCCGCCGCCCACGGATAGTAATAACGTACGTCATCTGCTAGAAATTCATTGAATGCTGTTTCATTATTTGCTTTCAAAATCGTGGAGAACAATTCGTCACTTTGTGTTACTACTTCTTCTCTTTGCTGCAAACGAACCTTCGAGCGATGTTTTAGGTACCATGAGTCGTCAGGTTCGTAGTATACCAAATCCGATTTCGGCCCTTTGCCAAAATTCTCGACTTCCGCTCTTATATGTACTTTCCAGTTTCCTTTCCTATCACGACGCCACACCGTAAGATACTGTCCATATCTTTTAATTGCACCTACCTTTTGAAACTCCATCGGCCCAGACGTAATTCCCCAATCCAAACTTTTCGAAACCAACGCAAAATTTGGTTCCCAAAACATGACATCTGGAATATTCGGCCGATTATTCAAGTAATTTAATGCGTTTACCGGTGATGGAACATACAAGATAGATTCTTTGTCCACAATAGACATAAACGCTTTGTGCGGAGTCTCTCTTTTTGCCATGTTAGCCGCCGTCCGATCAGCCGTAATCAAACTTCCCACCTTATCAGGTAACTGCGCATGTGCATCAACGAATGCCATGCTGAATACTACCGTGGCTATTAATGAATAGATTTTTGTCAAGTTCATTTACACAATTTTGCCGTTTTACAATCAAATCTTATTCCAAAGCGTTCCATCTTTACTATCTTTTAGTTGAACGCCAATAGACTGGAGATCTTCACGGATACGATCTGACGTCGTAAAATCCTTACTTTTCTTTGCTTCATTTCGCAGATTGATGATAATCTGCATCAATGCTTCTGTATCGTCGGTGTCCCCTGCTAATGCTTCATTTCTCAATCCCAATATATCGACCACAAACACTTGCATAAACGATCTAAGCTCGTCCAGTGTCAATTGATCCATCGCCATCTTACCGTCGTATGCCGCATTGATAAAGCGGACGGCTTCAAACAATTCCGCGATGAGTACCGGCGTATTAAAATCGTCGTCCATAGCCTTATAGCACCGTTTCTTCAACAAGGAGAGATCGAAGGCGCCGTTATTTTTATTCGAAGGTTTTATCTTTTCTAACAATGCAATGGCATTCATTAAACGCTTATATCCCTTATCTGCGGCATCCAATGCCTCATTGGAGAAATCCAGTGTACTACGATAATGCGCCTGCATCATAAAAAACCGAACAGACATAGGTGAATATCCTCGATCTAATAGGGGGTGATTGCCCGTAAACAGCTCATGAGGCAAAAAGCCGTTTCCGGCAGATTTCGACATCCGTGCACCGTTCACCGTCAGCATATTCGTATGCATCCAATATTTTGCAGGCTGAACGTGATGGCAGGCTTCCGATTGGGCTATTTCATTGGTATGGTGTGTCGCGGCGAGATCCATTCCGCCACCGTGGATATCGAATTGGGCACCGAGATACTTACTACTCATTGCCGAGCATTCAATGTGCCAGCCCGGAAAACCTACACTCCAAGGAGCTGGCCAACGCATAATGTGTTCCGGCTTCGCTTTAATCCAAAGGGCAAAATCCAGACGCCCATGCTTTTCGTCCTGTCCCCCCAGTTCCCGTGTATTATTTAGAAGATCCTCCAGCTTTCGGTTGGTTAAAATTGTATAGTCGTGTTCTTTTACATATTTCTCTACATCGAAATACACCGTACCGTTGACCTCATAAGCATAACCATTGTCGATAATGCGTTGCACCATCTCAATTTGCTCCAGGATATGTCCAGTTGCCGTCGGCTCGATACTAGGTGGTAAGGTATTGAAAAGACGTAACACCTCATGAAAACCTAGCGTATACTTCTGTACAATTTCCATGGGCTCCAATTGTTCCAATTTTGCCTTTTTGGAAAATTTATCATCTCCTTCATCCCTGTCGCCTTCTAGATGCCCGGCATCCGTGATATTTCTTACGTATCTTACCTTATATCCTAGGTGTAACAAGTAACGAAAAATCAGGTCGAAGGATACAAATGTACGGCAATTTCCCAGATGCACATCGCTGTACACCGTTGGACCGCACACATACATGCCTACGAAAGGCGAGTTAAGGGGTTCAAATTTTTCTTTTTTTCTGGTAAGGGTATTATAAAGAACAAGATTAGGTTCCATAAAAATCTATAATCAGCTTACTTTTGTCTAAAATATATTTGAATAGGTACTCCAGTAAAATCAAAATGCTCGCGCAATTTATTCTCGATAAACCGCTTATACGGCTCTTTGATATATTGTGGTAGGTTACAGAAAAACGCGAACATCGGCGAACGTCCAGGGAGTTGCGTAATATATTTGACTTTGATATACTTTCCCTTGATAGCTGGCGGCGGATAGTTTTGGATGACTTCCAGCATAACATCATTAAGCTTAGAGGTCGGTATTTTTTTCGTTTTATTCGCATACACCTCCATGGCTTTTTCCACCACTTTAAATATACGTTGTTTTTCTGTTACGGAAGTAAAAATGATCGGAACGTCTGTGAACGGCGAAATTTTCTCGCGGATACGTGACTCAAACTCTTTGGTGGTCTTGTGATCCTTTTCAATGGTATCCCATTTGTTGACCACAATCATCACACCCTTCTTATTCTTTTCTGCCAAGTGAAAGATGTTGATATCTTGCGATTCAATTCCATCATTAGCATCCAGCATCAGAATAACGACATCCGAATCTTCCAATGCTTTGATCGTCCGCATAACCGAATAGAATTCAATATCCTCGTTCACTTTATTCTTCCGACGAAGCCCTGCCGTATCGATCAGCAAAAACTCGTTGCCAAATTGATTATAGTGAATACGGATAGAGTCTCGGGTCGTACCAGCAATATCGGTCACAATATTTCTTTCCTTACCTAATAGTGCATTCGTCAACGAAGATTTTCCTACATTCGGACGGCCCACAATGGCTAACTTGGGTAAATTGACTTCTTCTTCCTCTTTCTCTTCGGGGAAATGAGACACTACGGCATCTAGCAGCTCCCCTGTACCCGACCCCGTTATAGAAGAAATATTATAAATTTCACCCAACCCAAATGCATAAAATTCTGCTGATTCATGGGTTCTTCTGGCATGATCTACTTTATTGGCGACCACATAGACAGGCTTTGAGGTCCGACGGAGTAAATCAGCAATTTCATCGTCTAGATCCGTAATACCCGTAGTCACATCCACCATAAAAAGGATAACAGATGCTTCATCTATGGCAATATGAACCTGATTCCGAATAGCTTCTTCGAAAACATCATCTGAACCATGAACAAACCCACCCGTATCAATAACCGTAAATTTCTTTCCTATCCATTCCGCCATTTCATAGTGGCGATCACGCGTTACCCCACTAAAATCGTCAACGATTGCCTTTCTACTTTCTGTTAAACGATTAAATAATGTCGATTTCCCTACGTTCGGGCGACCAACAATTGCCACTATATTTGCCATACTATATTTTATACAAGCGGTGCTCAAGATTTATATACTCGCTCAAACACCATCACGTTTCCATCTTTTTATAAGGTCACAAAGTTACGCAAAATAGATGGTATATAAGCTAATACTAAAAAAGGGAATCCGTGAAGATTCCCTTTTCTTAACATGATACTATATCTTATCCATTTGATAAGGCCGCTGCACCAGAGACAATCTCCGTCAGCTCGGTTGTAATAGCAGCTTGCCTTGCCTGGTTGTAAGACAACTTTAACGCTTTCAGTAACTCACCTGCATTCTCAGTTGCTTTATCCATCGCTGTCATACGTGCTCCGTGTTCCGATGCATTAGAATCTAAAACCGCTTTATATAATTGCGTTTTGATAGCCTTAGGGATGAGTTCTTCAATAATTCTTTCTTTGGACGGCTCAATAATATAATCCGTTTCCGATGTTACCGCGGTTTCTGGCTTGTCTTGAGGCACTAACGGCAACAGTTGTTCGGTGGTTAGCACCTGAACAGCCGCGTTACGAAACTCGTTATACACTACTTCTACCCGATCAATGTTTCCCGCTTTGAACTCCTGCATAGCATATTCCGCCACCTGGGAGACATTCAAAAACTTAAGGTCGCTATACAATTCACTATAGTTACCGATAACATTAAAACCGCGCTTTTGAAAAAAATCGTGTCCTCGTTTACCGATGGCTATAATGCTTAGATTACCTCGGGCGTGTTGTTCAGCATATTTACCGAAAATCAGGTTATTAGCTGCTTTGATCGCGTTCGCATTAAATGCGCCTGCCAACCCTCTATTGGAAGTCAATACAATAACCAATACCTTTGTGGGTATACGATCTTGTGTATAAGGCGAATCAATCCCTTCAACAGAAGCAGAAACTTGTGCCAGAATATCCCTTAATTTGTTGGCATAAGGACGTAACTGTACGATAGCGTTTGTGGCACGCTTCAATTTCGCCGCAGCCACCATTTTCATGGCTTTGGTAATCTGTTGCGTTGATGTTACCGAACTAATCCGGCTTCTTACTTCTTTTAAATTTGCCATTCTTTTTTTAGTAGTTAGGCGTTAGAAATTAGCAGTTAGATTTCTATATAGTTCCTAACTCCTAATTCCTAGCTCCTAAGAATCTAATACTTTGACGCTAATTCCTTAGCTACTTTCTCCAAAACATCTGTCAACTCATCCGTAAATTTACCAGCTTTGAAAGCTGCTAAAACTTCTGGATGACGTTGCTCCAATTGTGTCAAGAACTCTTCTTCAAACTGACGAACTTTATCTACGGGAACAGCACGAAGCAATCCTTTTGTACCCGCATAGATAATCGCTACTTGCTTTTCCACCGAAACAGGTGAATATTGACCTTGTTTCAAGATTTCCACGTTACGGATACCTTTGTCTAATACCGCTTTAGTCGCTGCATCCAAATCGGAACCGAATTTAGCGAAAGCTTCCAATTCACGGAATTGTGCTTGATCTAGCTTCAACGTACCAGATACCTTTTTCATCGGTTTAATCTGCGCGTTACCTCCTACACGTGAAACGGAAATACCTACGTTAATCGCCGGACGGATACCTGCATTGAACAAGTTCGATTCCAAGAAAATCTGACCATCCGTAATCGAAATAACGTTTGTAGGAATATACGCCGAAACGTCACCAGCTTGTGTTTCAATAATCGGAAGTGCTGTCAATGAACCACCACCTTTTACTAAATGTTTGATAGATTCCGGTAAATCGTTCATGTTACGCGCGATATCATCTGATGCATTGATTTTCGCTGCTCTCTCCAATAAACGGGAGTGTAGATAGAATACGTCACCAGGATACGCTTCACGACCCGGTGGACGACGCAATAACAAGGATACCTCACGATACGCTACCGCTTGTTTCGACAGATCATCGTATACGATCAACGCCGGACGACCCGTGTCGCGGAAGAACTCACCAATAGCAGCGCCAGCCATTGGTGCGTAGAACTGCATCGGAGCTGGGTCTGCGGCTGATGCAGCAACAACAACCGTATATGCCATCGCTCCGTTTTCTTCCAGCACGCGTACGATGTTTGCTACCGTTGAATTTTTCTGCCCTACGGCAACATATATACAGAATACAGGCTCACCTGCATCATAAAATTCCTTTTGATTCAAGATCGTATCGATACAAACCGCTGTTTTACCTGTCTGGCGGTCACCGATAACCAACTCACGCTGACCACGGCCTACTGGAATCATCGCATCGATCGCTTTGATACCGGTTTGCAACGGCTCGGTTACAGGCTGACGGTAAATAACGCCCGGCGCTTTACGCTCAATTGGCATTTCGTACGTCTCGCCTGCTATAGGTCCTTTACCGTCAATAGGCTGACCCAAGGTATTTACAACACGGCCCAACATACCTTCACCTACTTTAATAGATGCAATCCGTTTGGTCCGTTTAGCAATATCTCCTTCTTTAATCTCATCCGAAGAGCCCAAAAGAACGACACCTACGTTGTCTTCTTCCAGGTTTAATACAATACCTTCTAATCCATTATCAAATTCAACCAACTCACCGGACTGAACTTTAGTTAAGCCGTATATACGAGCAATACCGTCACCAATGGCAAGTACGGTACCCACTTCCTCTAGTTCGGCTTCTGATTTAAAGTCCGACAATTGCTCTCTAAGAATTGCCGAAACTTCATCTGGTCTTACCTCTATCATTGTTATTATTATAAGGGTTTTTTGATTCTATTTCAATTTAATACCAAGGACTATACGCCTTGTGCTGCAAAATGCTTTTCTAATTTACCCAGCTTACCAGCAATACTTGCATCAATCTGCTTATCGCCTACACGTACCGTAAAGCCGCCGATCAACGATGGATCTACGACATTTTTAAGGATAACCGTTGCCATGGTTTCTGCCGCGATTATTTCTTGGAGCGCCGCCAGGTTTCCTTCAGAAAGAGCCGTCGCCGACGTCACGGAGGCTTTCACAATTCCTTTTTCTTCGTTATATTCACGAACAAACTCTTGCGCAATATCCAATAAGATAGCTGCACGTCCTTTGTTCACCAATAGGTAAAAGAAAGAAAGTACAGTAGAATTGATTTTCCCATCGAAAATCGCTGCCAGGATATTACGTTTCCTATCTCCTTTAATAATCGGATTTTTAAGGACAGCCAACAACTCGGAATTGGACTTCAACACCGAAATCACACCGTCCATATCCTTCTTCACGGCATCCAAATGACCTTGCTCCTCTGTTAGATCCAGCAGAGATTTAGCGTATCTTGATGCAACTGTAAAAATTGACATATTTTTAATTTAAATCTGAACAACCAGTTAGTTTAACTTCACATCTTTCAGCAAGTCACTTACAAAAGCGTCCTGTTTACCCTGATCTTCAAATTCTCTTGTTAAAACTTTACGGGCGATATCCAAAGATAAAGAAGAAACTTGATTTTTAACCTCAGCCAACGCCTTGTTTTTCTGCTCTTCGATTTCTCTCTTCGCTTGCTCCAATATCTTTTTGCCGGACGCTTGTGCTTCGTCTTTCGCCTCAGCAACGATCTTGTCTTTAAGCTCTTTCGCCTCTTTTAAGATATTATCCCGCTCAACGCGCGCTTCTTTTAATAACTGCTCATTTTCGTTGGTTAAACGAGTCATCTCTAATTTCGCTTTTTCTGCCGAATCTAGCGCATTTTGGATGTTTTCTTCTCTTTCTTTAATTGCTTTTAGCACAGGCTTCCAAGCAAATTTACCCAACAAGAATAACAGGATCAAAAAGCTAATGGTGTGCCAGAAAATCAGACCAATTTCGGGAATTAATAAATCCATATTATAATGCTATATATGACGTTTAAAGTTTCTTTTTTAACTAATGAATTTTCCTCTATGAATATCCCTTACCGGATGAAGAGAAAAGTAAACTTATGTAAGTTTGGATAAATAAAAGAACCCGAAGTGGCAACCCCAAAACAGGTTCTTTTAGTCCTTTGTGTTTCTTGAGGCAATTATTAAGCGATCAAAGAAACAACTACTGCGAATAGAGCAACCGCCTCGATAAAGGCAGCAGCGATCAACATGGCAGTTTGGATTTTTGAAGCAGCTTCAGGTTGGCGAGCGATAGATTCCATTGCAGAACCACCGATTTTACCAATTCCTAATCCAGCTCCGATAGCAGCTAAACCTGCTCCAATTGCGGCTAATGTACCAGTCATAGTTTTAATATATATATTAGTTGAAAAATTGTTCCCTTAATCTATTATTAATGTTCATGGTGTTCTTCGATAGCCATACCGATGAACAGCGCAGAAAGAATTGTAAATATAAATGCCTGTATAAAAGCGACTAACAACTCTATCAAACTGATAAAGATAGTAAATATAACCGAACCTCCAGCTACTGCACTTGCGTTAAAAATAAACGGCAAACACAATAAAGACAAGACTAGAATGTGGCCTGCAGTAATATTCGCAAACAAACGAATCATTAGCGCAAAAGGTTTTGTAAACACACCTATAATCTCGACAGGGATCATCAGTGGCTTCAACCACCAAGGTACTGGAGGATTAAAAATATGTCCCCAGTAATATTTATTCCCGTTAAATAAAATAATCAATAGCGTAATGACAGCAAGCACCATCGTCACAGCGATATTTCCTGTTACGTTGGCAGAACCAGGGAAAAATGGCACTAGTCCCAACATATTCATAAACCATATAAAAAAGAATACGGTTAATAGATAAGGCATAAAGCGCTCGTATCGATGTCCTAAGTTTGGAATAGCAATTTCATCGCGCACAAAAAGAATAATCGGTTCCATAAAAGACTGTATGCCTTTCGGTGCTTTTCCTGCATTTTTCTTATATCCTCTCGCAACCGAAAAGAACACCAGAATTAAAACAATGAATCCTAAAAAGATACTGAATACGTTTTTTGTAATGGAGAAATCTAGCGGACGCTTATTTGTTGCATGATGTTCATCATCATATACAATATAAGAACCGTGATCATTCGCTTGATCCGCCGCATAATAAATTTTACCGTGGTATTTTACGAATTGCTGTCCTTTTTTCTCCACGATTCTGGTACCATCGTCGTTCCGTGCAAATTCGCTAGAACAAAACGTTACCAAACCATTTTCTGTATATAATATAACAGGTAAGTAGATACCTACCCATTTTGATTTACCTTCCGGATCGCCGCCAAAAAAGGTAAATTCATGTGAATCACCGATGTGATGGAAAATAAAAGCTGTAATGTCAAAACCCTTCTTCTCGTGTGCATGATCATCTGCTGTTTCAGCATGCTGTTCCGAGGCAGATGTGGTGTTTAAAGAGGAGGCAAACGAAGAGAAAGAAGCTAGAAAAACGCACAAAATCATCAAAGTTCTGATTCTGGCTGAAGTTAAAAAGTGGCTTATTTCCATCTATACAATATTTTTAGCTATTTTATTTTGCGCCGCAAGTTACGTAACAAAATGATAACTTCAAAGCAGGACATTAATAAATATATACAAAAAAAATTCAGCCCTAATAACACCTTATTGTCTACTTTAAAACCATACAGAAAAACCATAAAAATACCGAGCGATACCAGCATTTTTATCATGACACCCCCAAGAATCGCATACACGCCAAGTTCCGGATTACTATGTATTCCAAGATACGATACCGCATAGGCAAATACCGTAACCAAATACAACAATATACAGAGTGGCACAAAAGTGCTATCTAAAAAACGGAGATCTAGCGATTGCTGCATGATATAAGCACCGCCAAAAACAAATACGCTTCCCAACAATAGCTTCCAGGCAAACTGCCCCGTGGCTTTTATTATTTTCAATGTGTTTCTCCTTCCGCCCTAAGAGGGACTTCTATTTTATTTACACGCTGTTTCTTTGTCCCCATTCATCACTCATAACTCATAACTTATCACTTCTTCCCCATACGTTGCACCTGCACAATAAGTTGATATAAGGAAATCAATACCGCGAACAAAGTCAGCCCTATTGTCCACCAGTTTTTTTCTACCGCATACTTTTCATCCAGCCAGCTTCCGAGCCAATAACCCGCAAAGATAGTTGCTAACATCTGGAAGGGCACACCGATCCATGTAGCCATCTTCCTGCGATTTGATTTTTCCATTTTAAACGGCCAACACTTAACTGTCTACTTTTAAATGTTCGACTTCCAGCACTTTTTGTCCCAACTTTATATCCGGATAGGAATAATCCTCTCCGAGTATCATCTTGATCTCCGAAGAGGACTTCCCTTCATTTTTACGCAATACATCCAATAGTATCTCCAGTTTTGGACCATCTATTAAATCTTCCGCTTCCACCTCATTTCCCACAAAATGGATAAGGTGACCGTATATCGTACCCACGACCATATTACGTTTCTGTGCTATATCCTCCACAGACAACCCATCCAGAAATAAATCTAAAGAAATAGTCTTGGTATCTTTTTCCACACCTTCCTCTACTGTTTCCTTGATTTCACTATCTTTTGCTTTTTCCTGTTGGCTGATCAGGTGCACCTGCTGTGAAAGATCGCCTTCATCTGTCAATATATCTGCAATCGTAAGGCAATGTGCCAACTGCTCCTTCTTACGTCTAAAATCCAATAGTATCGAGCGCAATTCCTGCACATATTTTTTGGTGCGCTTCTTAATCTGCCAGGCTTCAATATGCTCCTGCATCGTTAGCAATATCTCTTCGTCAAGTCGAGGTAAGAACCAAGCTACCGCAGCTTTTGTCCGCTCGCAGATTTTGCCATAATCAAGCGCTTCCTTATCGCGCAACATCGTATATAATAAGGTCACGAATTTATTCGCTACTTTTTCCTGTTCTTTCAGTACGGAGGAAATCTCCGTTAGATAAGCTATAGCGGCATCTTTACTGTCAATATTTCGGTTTTCCAACGATTCTTTTAGCTCATCTACACTTTCAACTAGCGTACCCCACCGAAAACTCTGCAGTACAATCTGGCCCAAATAATTACGTTGGCAAGATTCCAGTATCTTGGCCACCTCTGCATGCGCGATCATCCGTTGCATAAAGTCCACCACTTGGGCGTCTGTCCGGATGGAATGCATCGGAATTTTGGATTTTAACACCAGCCCCTCCAATCCGGTCAACCTACTCAATGCGACATATACCTGCCCCGCTGCAAACGAGGTACCGGCATCGATGACTGCCTTGTCAAAGGTAAGCCCCTGACTTTTGTGAATGGTAATTGCCCATGCTAGCCGTAACGGGAATTGGGAAAATGTTCCCATGACCTCTTCCTCTATCTTATCTTCACCTTTATTATACTTATATCGAATATTTTCCCAAGTCTCACGTCGTACCACGACGTCATCTGAACCATCGTTAAACCCCACAATCACTTGGTGACGATCTAAGTTCAGTTCCTTAACCGTTCCTATTTTTCCATTAAAAAATTTCCGATCTTCTCCGCTATCATTTTTAATGAACATCACCTGTGCACCTATTTTTAACGGGAGCATTTCATCGGCAGGAAAAGAAGCTTGCTGAAACTCATCTTTCACAACAGCCCGCACATTATGCATCGTCCCTTTCAACCGCGCCAATTCCTCCTGATTAATCGCTTCAGCTAATTTATTATGCGAAGTTAGGGTGATGTATTGTTCTCCTTCAGCCGGCGAAAAATCGGGTCGGTAGTGCTCGTTCAATCTCGCCAAATCGTCTGTTGAACATTTATTATTTCGGATATTATTTAATAAATCGATAAAATAACCATCGTTTTGCCGATATATCTTACTAAGCTCTAAAATAACGGGAGGATGTTCACGCAATACTTTGGCGTCAAAAAAGAACGGACTGCGATAATGGTCACGCAGCACCTGCCATTCGTGCTCCCGGACAACAGGTGGTAACTGGTAAAGATCTCCGATAAAAAGCATTTGTACACCACCGAACGGCCGCATATCCCGACGTACCGATTTCAAAATAACATCAATAGCATCCAACGTATCGGCACGTACCATAGAAACTTCATCGATAATCAACAGCTCAAGTTCCTGCAGAATAGCTCTCCGTTGCTTGGTGAGTTTGATGGTAGAAAACAGCCGGCTCTTATTATAGATATGGCTATCCTGTTCATTCCATTGCAAGGGATAATCTTCGATAAATGTTCCGAACGGCAACCAGAAGAGTGCATGGAGTGTGGTTCCTCCCGCATTCATTGCTGCTACTCCGGTAGGAGCTGTAACCGCCATCTTTTTATGCGAATTTTCCCGAATGTATTTTAAGAAAGTAGTTTTTCCAGTACCTGCTTTACCTGTTAGGAACAAATGCTGGTTCGTTTGATTTACAAAAGAAACAGCCTGCAAAAAGGCTTCGTTTTGCTTATCAAATTTTAATTCTTCCATCGATTTTCTTTTTAGGATTGTCAAGCATGTTACCGAGATTCAAATGTAAGAAAAGTTAAGGAGGTTAAGAACATGTATTGCGTAATTTCCAGAAAACTCATAACTTCACCAACAAAACAACAAAACATCACTTATCAGCACAAAGCGCTATGTCAGAAGAATACGTTAATAAAGGTGAATTATTTAGCCAGATAGAAGAAAAATTAAAAGAACAGGGGTTCGCGATTGACCATATTGACCAAACCCGTCCCTGGGGAGGTTTCTTTGTTATCGCCGAGGAACAGGCACAACAATTTGCAAACACCTATTTTGATGGATTAGACGTACAAAACCTCAAGATAGCAGGCAAATTAAGCCCTAAAATCCTAGTCGTCGCTCCTGAGAAGCGCTTATCTTGGCAATACCATCACCGCCGCGCTGAAATCTGGCGCGTTACACAAGGCGAAGTCGGTATCATCACCAGCGCTACAGATGAGCAGAATGAAGTTAAAAAATTAAAAGAGGGCGATGTTATCCGTCTCTCCCAAGGTGAAAGACATCGTTTAATCGGCCTGAAAACTTACGGCGTGGTAGCAGAAATTTGGCAGCACACCGATGCCAACAATCCGTCTGATGAAGGTGACATCGTACGGGTAGAGGACGACTTCGGAAGATAAGATATTATAAAAAACCGGTCCGCCTTAGAGGCGGACCGGTTTTTGGGAAATAATCGCATCACTACTTCCCGCCAAACAATGCTTTAATCGTATCAAAAAAGCCCGGTTTGGCGATTGCGACACCTAATCCAAACGCGCTTTCTTTCCCTATTGCTGCATATTTATCGCGCAGGCTCGGAATGTCTTCCACAGGCACTTCTACATTGGAAAGCGGGATATATTCAATTTTTGCCGTAGCACTATACTTGTCTACTTCTTTCTTTACGGTATATTTAAAAAACTCATAGTCTACGTCCATCTGCCGGTTCGTATAATGATCCTGCGTGTCTATCGGTTTATCGGAACGGATAGTAATTGAATATCGTTCACTATCATACGAATGCCAGAAACTGACATCTTTTAGTACGTAGTCCTTTAAATGGTTTTTCAGGACGTTACCATCATAAAATTTTAGGTATTTACGTCCATCATTCCCCAGAAAATATGGCTTATCGATCCTCGCCGTATACAGCGTTACAAAGACATTACCCACCTTATCGTCGTTCACCACAGTCAGCGACGCATCTTTAAACACCTGACGTTTATCATTTCCATTCTCACTTTCGACAAAATCCATACAACTGAAAACAAAGTTGTTTGTATTGTCTATTACGGCTTTTTTGTTAGTGGTTTTCACGTAGCGGCGCATCCCGTTTGCACGACCATAGCGGTACGTGGTTTTTATCGTAATCGTACCCACTTCATCTTTGACATCGAGCGTAATTTCATCAAAAATGGAAAAATCCGAACTTTTAAATGGTTCACGTTGTTGCAAAACACCATTTCGCTTAATTTCCATGTAATTCAGAAAGCTGATAAACGTACGATTCTCGAGCGTCCCATATTCGTCGCGATAGGTCGCATCTACAAAATAGGCTTTCTCTTTGTGACGCACTTTTACGATAACGTGGTTAAAATTAAATAACGAAGGCAAATAGTATTTCAAATAATAATCGGCATTGTAATTCACCAATGCAACGGACGAATCGACACCTAAATAATCCAGCACACATTTGAGCAGCACGGTTTTCGCTTTACAATCCCCCTGCTTAAATTCATACGTCACCCATGGATCTTGCGGCTTATGTCCGTGCATTTCCTCTTCATTGTATATATAACGAACATGGTTCTGCACGAACTCAACTGCCAACTGAATCTTTGCTTCGATATCGTCGCCAAGCGCATCCAGTTTAGCGACCAAATCGGGCGCGTACTCCGGAAGAGGTTTAGCCGTCAACGCGGCTTCGTAATACGGAACCACCAAATCCAGCAACTCTTCGTACGTATATTGTGTAGCAAAGTCAATAAAAGGAAATAGCTCCCGGTTAACGTCTACTGGGTTGAGATAATGCTCATAGCGCAGTGAAAACGTGTTTCCCGATCCTACCAACCCTTCTTCTACAGGCAATAAATCCCCCTGTTCATCACGAAAAAACTGTTTTTTATAAGCAACCGGCTTTGAACGTTTATTAATAAAGTCAAATGCATAACTTCCATACGCCCAGTATACATCCGGACTTGACCATACATACTTTGTCAACTCTTTACGCAAAAAATCCTTGTCTGTATAGGTTAGTACACGGGTATCTTCCACGAGAATAATATCGTAGAGACGTACATCTTTAATACTGATGTTTACTTTCTTGGAACTGTTGATAACACCATCCAGACTCTGCCCCTCGTTATCCAATACCTTGAATTTAGTATCGGGAAGCTTATCGATCAATACCCCATCGCGCACTATTGCAATACGATGAAAAATCATTTGCTCCGACGGATATAACACAAACTCGTTAACAGCGGCAAACTCTAGTGTACCCGGTTGTTGCACACTATAGGCCATACAGTTATATTCCGCATTTTGTGTATCATCTGTATATTGGATTTTTCGTAGAAAATAGCAATAGTCTTTACCTTCATCGTATTGCTGCTGGGAAAAGTCGCTTTCGACAATGTTGGACAACAATTCTTCTTCTGTCAATGGAGTAGCCCATGCTGCGGGCTCGCCAATCCTGTATTTTTCTTCTAATTCTTGTTCCATAAAAAGTACTGGCTTTGGCTAAACTTAGAAAAAATGTTCTACAATCGGATGCGTAAATGTAAAAAAATCACCATGAGTAATTCGTTGTTATTAATTACTCCCCATATGTTTTCAATCGGTACAGTCCTTCCAGATAGTAATAATCCGCATAAATTAACGGTACGTCGACCTCCGAATTGTGCGGCAAACTCCCGACACAATGCTGTAATAAAAACCCACCATTGGTTCCCTTCTCAGCAAAATATGCCGGTCCAGACAAGGTTGCCAACGTCTGCTTAGCAAAATCGATATAATTTTTGCCCTGCTCTCCATCGGTAAATTGTCCAAGTTCAAGAAGTGCTGAGGCGGTAATGGCTGCCGCAGAAGCGTCTCGGGGGATATAATCTAACTTCCGGGAAGAAAAGTCGACATCCGATTTATATCCACTCTGCTGGGCATTAAAATCCCAATAGGGAATTTTATCTTCCGGAAGATTTGGATGGTTGATGTAGAAATCTGCTGCGCGTTGTGCCGTCTCCAAAAAAGCCGGATTTTTTGTTTGACGGTACATCATGGTAAAGCCATAGATGGCCCATGCCTGCCCTCTCGACCATGTCGAATTATCCGCATAGCCCTGATTCGTTTGTTGATGGATCGCGTTGCCGACACTATCATAGTCCACCACGTGGTACGTGCTATAATCATCCCGAAAATGGTTTTCCATGGTCTTGGTAGCGTGGCTGACAGCCACTTCCCTATATTTAGGGTTTCCGGTAAGATCCGACACATAGCATAACATCTCCAAGTTCATCATATTATCGATAATAACCGGATATCTCCACAAAGTCTCGCCATCCCATGATGCTTTTTCATTCCATGATTTGATAAGGCCCACTTTCGGATCATAGCGTTTTAACGCTGTTTCAGAGGAGTGAATTAAAATATCCTTATACTGTTTCACTTTCTGTTCATCATCTAAAAAACGTATGGCATTGCCATACGGACAATACATCACAAAACCAATGTCATGGTGCTGATCGAGATCTTTTGCCGCTTCGAGCGCTTCCGTCCATTTGATCGCATCTGTTTTTATCTCTTCATTTTGCGTGTGTTCATAGATATACCATAATGCTCCTGGAAAGAAGCCTCCTGTCCAATCCCATTCATCTGTACCAATTATATTTCCATCTTTATCTAACGTGCGCGGAAAAGCCTGGATACGTTCCCCTGCGGCGCTAAGCATTTTATATTGTTCTTCCGCAGCAGCAAAACTTGTATCTATAAAATTCGCCTTTTTCTTTTCGTTTGGCTGACAGCCAATCAAGGATATTCCTAATCCTAAAACCAACACTAGCTGGTTTCCAACTTTATAGTTTTTCTTTATGTTGTTCATACTTTATTATGTCAATAATCCCTTATTTAATGGTAAAGGTATAGCTGCCTTTTCGCTGCGTATTTTTTGCTTTTAGATTTATCCGATATAGGTACTGACCCCACACTTTACTCAAGCGCGGATCATCTTGTTCTATAGTATCAATCGAAGCTTCGAATTCGTTGACATCAAATGTCAATGCATGCTCTCCATTTCCTAAAGATATTCTTCCGTTTGAAATAACAGGATTTTCCGCGACCATAAAATGAACCATATTTGGACTATTGGCCTGTTTTAGATTGAAATCGTCATGAATAAACAATATACCATCTTTCATTTCATAGGAGCGTACCCATCTTTTTATTTGCGCTTCGACCGGATAAGCCGTTGCAATATCCAGTTTAAAAACAAGTTTCTTTGGATCAAAGGAGACATCGCTAGATTTATAAGAAGCGCCGAAACGCTGATCGTGTCCATTAATCTGTGGAAGGTTATGATAGCCGCTCTGCATTGTCCAGATATCGTAACGTTCTTTACTGAAGGTCTTCTTAGTATACGTTCCTACACCGGCATCGATAAATAACGGCTTCCCTTCTTTATATAAAATAAAACTGCCGATATCGTTGTGATTATGGCTTTCGTTATTATACCCACCTTTCGCCGCGAAAAAGGTATTTTTATCTTTGAGGTAGAGAAACTCGGTTTCGGGATACCACTTAGAGGTATTTTGGGGAAGCTGTGCTTGCTGCTTCTGGAAGGTCGGATAACACAAAAAGTTTTCCAGTGTGCGGAAAGCATCTCTTCCTTCAATCACGTTGAAAGACGATCTTTGTTCGGTGAGGTATTTTGCGAATTGCATCATTTCCATACTGTGCACATCTTGGCCATACCGGAAAATCAACAACGGATCTCCGCCGCCTTTGGCGGAGGCATCAGCGAAGTTGACTACCCAACGATCTCCGCCAATATAGGACTGGGAAATATATTCTCCCATGTTTTTTACGATGGGATGCTCAAAGATGGAAACCTTATTATTCGTGGCATACGACAGCAACTTGAGGTAATCATAAAGTTTGCCGGCAGCATGCCCCCAATAAGAGGGACCTTCTTCGCAGGCGCCATCAGCTTTTACATAATTGATAAACTGATCCACCGATGTCATTGTCTTATAAACACCCTGTAATTTCTTACCGGTATCGCCTTCCACTAACAAAAGCGCAGTCAACACATTAAAATTACACCAAGGATTCCAGTTGTTTACGAGCTGGCCTTCGTCGATATCCAATGCCTGCCACCACATATCGTTACGGGTTAGATAAGGTTCGATGACACGTTCTTGTACATTCAGCTTAATGCGTTCACTAATAGCCGGGTTTACCTTATCGAACTCCGGTTGCAGGAAATAATATATCCACGACATCAGGGAGCCTAAATCACCTGCCATCAAATCGAACACATGCGTACCTTGCTGCGGAAGTGTACGTTTGGACGACTGAAACGCCGGTAGATGAGCTGATAGTGACCAAGTACTGATTTCGGTTACGTACCACGAACCGTTGATAATCTGATCCAGGTATCGCCCCTTACCTTCTGCCAGTTCGGCCATCACTAAACCCGTGAGTGCTTTGATATTCTCATTGAGGGGCTTTTCCATAATGACACGCGAACCAGACCGCTCATATTCCAGATAATCCGTTGCTTTTACGACTTGCCACTCGTAATCCAGATACTTGTCACCCTCTTTCAGGAGTTGCTCGTAGAACGGCGCTGTCAACTGTTTCCATCCCGTGCGGTCGCTGTAGTCCGGATAGGCAACCCAGCCGTTACCCGTTGCCAAGTATTGCTGCACGTCATCTATCGTATAGTTTTTGGTCAATAAGTCAACGTCTCTGGCCTGCGTAAAATGCAGACCAAAGATGTTAAACAATAAGATTATAATACCCTGTTTCATCATTTCCATTCGTTATTTTGTTCCAACGCCGGGTTGATTTCTATCTCCTGTCCCGGAATTGGCCATATTTTATGTCTGTCTTGATACTGTCTGGTCACTAGATTATCTCCCACAATACTTTTTTCAATGAACGCATTAGACACTTCTGCCAGTTGTTCCCAACGTTTCAGATCGAAATAGCGAAGACCTTCCCCTGCAAGTTCTACCTTACGTTCGTGGCTGATACGTTTACGCATTTGTTCTTTATCAGCAACCGCAAGATAAGGATTTCCGCTGTTTAATCCCGGCATATCCGAACGTTCCCGTACTTTATTCAGTTCAGTAATGGCCTGCGCCAGCTTATTGTCTTCATTATAGGCTTCGGCAAGCATCAGCAACACATCCGCATAGCGGATCAATGGAAAATTAATAGGTACATGCTCTCTATTGGTCAGCGCGCCATTCATATTCTCTTCAGGCACAAATTTACGCCATAAATACGTCATCCAACCTCTGTTGTTACGGATCTGCCCGAAGTTTTCGTTCGCACCGGTAGCCAGAACAAGCTGCATCTGGCGTGGCGCATTGGCATTCCATCCCAAATAAAATGAATAAGGCACAATCAGCGTCTGCATCATACGCGGGTCCCTATGCCGGTATATATCCAATAGCTTTGTCGTATCTGGGACGTGGTTGAGCTGCCCATTACTTAGCGTAGACACCATCGCTTGCTTTTTCACTTCGTTGTTTTCGTTGTAATTCGGGAAGTGATCGTTCCAGTTGAACGGAGAGCCATCTTTGTTCTCATAACTGTCTCCAAGACGGGTACTCGGCATACTGTTGTTCCAGCAGCTGCCAAATGTTGAACGTGTCCCCATATATTTGGCCATCGGCATACCGTAGTCAAAACCCGTTCCGCCCATATTCTGGATAGCAAAAATCATTTCGGGTTGATTATCCCCTTCCATCGTGAACAAGGAAGCATAATCATCCGCTAAAGAGTAGCCATAATTGTTGCTCTTGTTCTGTACAATTTCTTCAAAATCAGCGATGGCCGCACCCCAGTTCTTATTATACAGTTCCACTTTTCCACGAAGGGCGTAGGCAGCCCCTTTCGTTACCCGGCCGGTATGCGCTGCATCATAAGAAACCGGCAGATTTGTAACCGCAAATTGAAGATCATCCCGGATAAACTTCATTACATCGGCAACTGACGAGCGTGGATTCCTTAGTTCAGCATAGTCGCGGTTGATATCGACACTTTCGTTATATAACGGTAATGCCCCGTATAAATTGGTCAATTGAAAATATACTAGTGCCCGTAGGAATTTAGCCTCTCCGATGAACACCTTTTTCTTCCCTTCTTCCAATGCCCCTATTTGTTGTATCTGCGCAATAGCATGGTTACAACGCTGGATCAAATCGAACCCCGATTTCCATCGGTCCACTATTCCGCTCGAACGATCGGTAAACGTCCCTGCGATCACGTCACCAAAACCTACGGGATCATACCCCATTCCGACATCGGTGAGGTTATCATAAGCGAACTGCAGACCGAACACATTGTTTTTCTTTAGCGCATTATAGCACCCCAATACCCCGGCCAAGGCGTGTTCCTCCGTTTGCCAGAATGTGGTCGCATTGACCCTATCATAAGGGACGGTATCCAGCTTATAACAGGAGCTAAAAGCTAAACATCCTAATAATAATATCGAATATTTTTTCATCTCTAATCGTTTAAAAAGTAAGACTTAAACCAAATACCGCTTGTTTCATCGTTGGGTACTGCGTTCCACTAACTTCCGGGTCGAACCCCATGTAATTGGTGAGTGTCCAGAAGTTTTCCAGCGATCCGAAAACACGAAGGTTTTGGACAGCAAAACGCTCCGTTATGCTATTCGGCAAGGTATAGCCAAGTTGGATATTCTTTACACGCAAAAATGATTTATTCTGTAACCAGAAATCACTATTGCGGATATTCCGTGTATCGGTATAGGGCAACAAGCGCGGATACTTCGCATCGGTTTCGCCTTCTACCCATCTGCCATCGGCTATATCTTGATTAATCTGATATCCCCACCGCACGTTTGGTGTGAAGTAATTGTCAGTCCATACGACTTTATTTCCGGCGTTACCTTGCAACAACATCGAAAAGTCAAATCCTTTATAATCCAAGCCGAGATTGAAACCAAAGGTGATGCGAGGTGCAGTCCCATTGCCTACCGGCACCCGGTCGTCGTCGTTAATCACACCGTCACCATTGACATCCTTATATAACAAATCACCTTGTACAGGTCTACCATAAGCGGCAAAGGGATTCATCGGATTACCCGTATCGGGATTGATAGGTGCATTGTCTACCATCTGCTGTACCAATTGCATATCCGCTTCGGTTTGCACGATACGATCGGCCAACAGGATATACTGTGTGTTAATAGCATAGCCTTCTTGAATAAGGTTTGCGCCATTTATCGCCCTGTCCTCGCCTTTGAACTTCAAGACTTTGTTATCGATAAAGGTAAAGTTTCCGCCAATATTGTATCGGAAATCATCTTTAATTGTGCCGCGGTAGTTCAGGTTAAGTTCTACGCCGGAATTTCTGACTTTTGCAGCATTAGTACGTGGAATCGTCGCATCCCCGACCACCAATGGCGCCGGAAGATCGATCAGAATATTATTGGTCACTTTGTTAAAAACATCGATCGAACCTGTTAGGCTATAGTTGAACAAATCGAAGTCAATACCGCCATTGAGAATATAAGTACTTTCCCAGGTCAAGAGTGAATTGCTCAAACCCGTTTGAGCAAACCCGATGAAGAGTTGGTTGTTCAGCACATAGTTTGCCGCATTGTATAATGTAAGGTATTCGTAGTTATTGATTTTATCATCATATCTAAATCGTGTGTCAATCGTCCCGTTATTCCCCAATGCACCATATGACCCCCTGATCTTCAAACTAGGCATCCAGCTTACATTATAGAAGTCTTCCGAAGATATCTTCCATCCTGCCGATACCGAAGGGAATGTACCCCAGCGACTTTTGCCTGTCATAAACCGCGACGAACCGTCTGTTCTTAGATTGGCTTCCAACAGGTATTTATCATCCCATGCTAAATTTATCCGACCGAAGAACGAACGCATGGCCCAGTCTGTCAAGTTACCGGCGGCCGCGGCATCCATGGTTGCCGCATTTAATACCGAGAGGCTTGGATCGATGAGATCGAGTTTAGATGCTCTGAACCATCCGTCTTTATAGTATTCCTGGCTAGCACCGACCATCACTTCGTAACTTAAGCGGTTATCGATTGCTTTGTTTTCATAGCGCGCAATACCGTCCATGTAATACCGGTATGTTTTGACAGATTCGTTGGTAACCGAAGTACGTCCTGTTCCAGCTGAAGCCACGGTATTGGACAAAAAATTCCAACGATCATTAAACAGCGGTTGCCAGTAAACAAAATCGTCATCATAGGTATAGGTATACGATCCCTCAATCGACAATCCCTCTATGGGTTTGAGTTTTGCAAAAAAGCGAGATACCAACCTGTTTTTGTTGATGTCGCCCTTCCTACCATAAAGGCGATGCAACACGTTATTTGCCTGCGGATCGTCTTCAGGGTTATTGACCGATCCAAAACGTCCATCAGGAGCACGTAGCACCATACCGGGTGTACTTGCACCTGCGAATTCAAAAACCTGTGTAATGATATCGGTTCCCGCGTCCGTTTTTGAAACCACACCGTTCACGTTTGCGCCCAGTGTTAGCCAAGGTTTAACATCTGCTTCCAAATTGACACGTCCGCTGTGCCGTTTATAGGTTGCTTGCTCAATGATACCCGGGTTATCCAGCAGACCATACGACCCAAAGAATTTTATCTTTTCACTTCCACCACTAAACGATAGGTTATGGTTTTGGCTGAGTTTGCGTTGAAATACTTCGTCAACCCAATCTGTATTTGGATACTTTAATGGGTCTTTTCCCTCATTTGCACGCCATAAATCGATCATTTCCTGCGAAAAAATAGGATTGGCATTCGGATCACCATTTTTGTAACCTTCGTTTATCAATTCCATATAGTTCGCGTAATTGGATACGGTATTGATCGTATTGGAAGGCTGCTGCGTAGAGAAGTAGTTATTATATACCAATCGGAACTGATCGGTCTTACCACGTTTGGTCGTAATCAGGATAACACCGTTCGCTGCACGTGACCCGTAGATTGATGCAGATGCCGCGTCTTTTAATACGGATATACTTTCGACATCCTGCGGATTGATTAGGTTCATGTCGCCGACTACCCCATCAATCACCACCAATGGATTGGCGTTGTTCAGTGTTCCTTGCCCGCGCACTCTCAGCGTACCACCATCATTTCCCGGTCTGCCCGATCCTTGATTGACATACAAGCCGGGAGCTTGCCCGGCTAATCCTGCGGAAAGCGATGTAATCGGACGGCTATCGACTACTTCGGACATATTTACGGAAGCCACCGATCCGGTTAGGTTTTCTTTTCGCTGCGTACCAAAACCGACAACGACTACTTCATCGAGGTCACTCATAGAAGCTCTTAACGTCACCCGGACAACACCGCTGCTGCCTACCGTTTCCCGATGAGGTTCATATCCCATCAACGAAAAACTCAACGTAACCTGTGGTGCGGAACTCTGCAATTCGAATTCCCCCTCGCCGCCTGTGGACGTGGCATTCGTGGTACCTATCTCTGCAACGGTAACACCCGATAACGGCGACCCTTCTTCATCGATTACGGTTCCTTTAATGGTGCGCTGTACGGACTCTTCTGTCCCGCTACGACTGGTTGATTCCACCGCTCTATGCGATCTGTTTACTTTTTTATTACTGATCAGGATCGTTTTATCATCAATGGTATAGTTTAACGGTAAGTCTTTTAGCACCACATCTAGGAACTGTTTTAGCTGTGCGTTGTGCACATCAACATGTACCGGATTGATAGCTTTCAACTCATTATAGTTGTAAAGTACAACGTAGTTGGTTTTTTGTTCTATCAGTTTAAAAACTTGTTCTAACTTAATAGATTTGGATTTCAAGGAAAGCGTCTGTGAGAATGTCTCGGCATGCAATGGTAAATTGCTGATCAGGAACAACGGAAGAATCTTACAGAAAACAAGCAGATTCCGATATGCTCCATCCCTGGTTTGTTTATTCGTCATAGTATACTGAATGAGGTTTATAGTTAATAAAATAGCATTTTGTTAAATCTTTTCGGTTGCGTTTGTCTTCATTATAAAATTAAGGTGGACGCCGGGTTAGCTTTATCATTTTATTATATTTTAAGTCGTTTATTTGCTATGTTTTGTGATAATCAATTTTCGGTCAGTAGTCACTTCGCCATGGATATCGAAATTCGCTTCCAGAAACTCGAGAAAAGTCGAAAGCCGTACCCCTCTACTCATTTTACCGCCTAACAGGACGGAAGGAACTTTTTCTTCGTATACGATATCCAGCTGATACCATCGTGCAATAACACGCATACATTCTTCCACATCCATACCGTGGAAATCGAATATGCCGTCTTTCCAAGCGACAATACTGGCAGCATTGACGTCGCGTGTCGCTATTTTCTGTGCATCTTTATCCAGGATGGCTTGTTGATTGGGTTTTAATATCAACTTTTGACTATCATTGGCAACCGCTAACGATCCCCGTTGGAGCGTTGTCTTCACCATAGGTTCTTCGGTATATGCGCTGATGTTAAAAGCTGTTCCTAACACCTCTACTTGCTGCCCATTGATCTCCACGGTAAAGGGAAGATCGGGATTTTTAACCACGTCAAAATAAGCTTCTCCTTCTAAACGTAAGGCACGGTTATCTGTTCCGAATCCTGTATTATATGTCAACTCGCTTCCGGCATTCAGCCATACCTGTGAACCGTCTGCCAACATAAGTTGGTATTGTCCGCCTAGAGGGGTTTTCACCTGAACCGATTGCTGCGCACCGGTGGTTGTTAATAATTGCCCATCGCCGTAAAAAAGACTATCTGCCCCTAGTACCAGTTCCCCTTGATCAGTATCCAGTTCAAAATCTTGTCCATTTACCGTGATTGTCGCCCGGTTACCACCCGGCATAATAGTCGAAGCAATACCGCGGTCTGCTGCAGGAGATAAGTTTTCACGCCGTTGCGATAGGTAAGTGATGGTAAATACAACGGCCAACATGGCCGCTATACCAATCGCCAGGCGTATGTTGAACAGCTTTCTTTGCGGCGTCCGTGTTTGTTCAGGAATGATTTTCGATAAAATATCCTCTTGGAGGAGTTCTACACGTTCCTGTATAAAATCAAGGTTTTCCGGCGTGTGTTCTTCATCGAGTATATTACGGATTGCTATATGCAATTGCTCTTCATCCACTTCCTCGATTAAAGCAAATAGTTCTTCCAACTGTGATCGTTCCAGTTGGTCATTTATAAAAGCGCATAAAAGCGTATAGATTTTATCATTTTTGTCCAAAGCCATCAATCGTTAGGTTTATCGCTTACTTATATCCTATACGAACGACGGGACAAAACACACTATTGGGCTAGTGATTTTTTTCAGAAAGACAATATGGCGATAAAAATAAGGCTAATGAGATAATCTTCCCGGTAGTTTTTCACGATATATTCTCTGATATCTTTCATAGCAGAAACTAATTGGTTGCTGACAGTAGAGACAGAAATCCCCATCACTTCCGCCACTTCTTTATAGCTTTTATCTTCGAGCTTGCACTGAATCAAGATTTCTCTTCTTTTTGGAGGAAGGCTCTGAATAGCTTCCTGTATAATGCGTGCCTTTTCTTTGTCAAACACTTCCTCTTCGGTGTGTACATAAAAGCTGATTGAAGCTGCCCAAAGTTCTAATTGCAGTGCTTTATCACGACCGATCTTACGAAACAGATCAATCGCCATATTATCAGCCATGCGGTAGATAAACGTTTTAAAGCCCTTTTCCGGTATAATCTCTTCCCGTTTATTCCATATTTTTATGAATACATCTTGTAAAATCTCTTCAACGCTTTCGGGATTCTTGAGCAACCGCAACAAGCGTTGGTAAAGAATGGGCGCATATTTTTTATACAATTGGTTAAATGCCGCTATACTGTCTTGCTTCATTTCCTCCAAAAGTTTTGCCTCATCAAAATATACTTCTTCTTTCATCCCTTAGCGAGCCATAGTACAATATAAATAAAGAAAAGTAATTTCCGTAAAGTATAGGGAAAGCCTATCTTCCATAGCTGATTTCTGATTACGATTTACATGTGCAGAAACCGGTGCAGCTATGTTGATCGTAAAAGCTCCTATAGACAGTACGGATACTTGTTTTAGTAGATTCCTGCTGTTATTCATATCAATGGTTCGTCAAGGTTTTCACATAACGGTATGCAAATCAATATTACATAATAAAAAGCAAGGGTACAAAAAGAAGTTTTAAGCAATCGATTGCTTAAATAGTGACGATTCGTATTTCCGAACGTTATCTCATTGGGCCGTAGGGTGCGTAAGCTTTTTAAAAGCAAATTTGGTTCATTATCTTTTTTTCTATATTTGAATAACATCAAAACAAAACCATTATGACAAATTTGCTCAACAACCACAAGCTTTTCCCGAGAAAAGCAATGATCGATGTCTTCACTGATCTCTTTAAAATCTTACCCGAACTGATAGGTGAATTAACACCGGAAGGATGGGAAGAAAGTCCGTATCACGCGCTGTTCCATCTCAACGCGAGAGAACATTTCTATTTTTAGAAGCTGCGTTTAAACTCGTCGATAATGTGGAACTTACCGATATGGGCGAACGGTTCTCAATCGATATCGTCGATTTCTACACAGATGTGGACAGCCATAACGAAGACCTTAAGGAACTCCATACGTAGGTTGTTATGGAAATGCAATGGTTAAACGACTGGGCGGACTATATCTATGAAAACGAAGACTGGTTTGATGATCAGGAAGACGAAGAAGACAAACTGATACACCAAGTCTTTCGCCATTACAATACGGTTTCTATAGATATCGTCTCACTGGATCGGGATCAGCAGGATTTTTTTGAGGTTATTTCCGATATCCGTAAACTCCAACAAGCCTATTTTGATTATGGTAAGGAAGTATCTGAACAATACACCCGTATACACCACGCATCTGAAGAAGTTTACCAAAGAACCTTACGGGTGCAGGAATATGTAAATAAGCACTTCCCGTTGGATAAGAAATCGGACTAAACTCCTACATAAAAATGTAGTCAACCGCAAAAAGTCGTACATAAAGATGATTAATACCACAAAAGCTGATACACAAGCTGCCCAGATAGAGGGCGGAACCAAACCGTAGACCGAATCTAAATAACAAATACAATTTCCGCAATAAAAACATATTAAATTACAAAAACCTCAACGTCGAATCATTTTTTTTAGAGAAATTATAATAAAAAACATTTTTTATTCGTATATTAGCAACCTAATATTTTGAGGAGAGAAATGACAAACGAAAGATTACCGGAACAAGGGCTGTATAATCCTGACTTTGAACATGATGCGTGTGGTGTTGGCTTCGTTGCCCACATCAAAGGAAAAAAATCGCACCAGCAAGTAGAGGATGCGTTGACGATGTTGGAAAACATGGAACACCGGGGGGCATGTGGTTGTGACCCAGAAAGTGGAGATGGAGCAGGGGTTATGATTCAGCTGCCCCATGAATTTTTGTGGGAAGAGTGTATTAACCTCGGCATCCAATTGGAAGAGCCTGGTTATTATGGAACAGGGATGGTCTTTCTTCCGAAAGAGGAAGCATTAAACGAACTTTGCCGTAACACCATTATCGAGGCAACGGAAGCACGGGGCATGAAATTTTTAGGTTTCCGCGATGTTCCCGTGAATCGTGAAGGCATTGGGCCGACGGCATTGGGCGCAGAACCGGAGATTGTTCAGTTTTTTGTCTCCCGCCCTGACGGCGTCTCTACAACAGAAGAGTTCGAACGGAAACTTTTCGTTCTAAGACGCCTCATCATCCAAAAAATAAAAGAACATCAAGCATATCCATTACCTTTATATATCGCTTCACTGTCTTGTAAGACGATTATCTATAAAGGACAATTGACCACCTATCAAGTCGGCACGTATTTCGAAGATCTGAAAGACCCGCGTGTTGTATCGGCATTCGGATTGGTTCATTCGCGTTTTTCGACGAACACATTTCCTTCGTGGTCGTTGGCACAGCCATTCCGTAATATTGCGCACAACGGTGAAATCAATACCTTGACCGGAAACTTAAACTGGTTTTATGCGGGTGCGAGAGCACTTTCTTCTCCTTATTTTTCAGAAGAAGAGATGCAAATACTGCTTCCGGTAGTAGACCGTGGACAATCGGATTCTGCTTGTTTGGATAACGTCGTAGAATTACTTTTACATAGCGGAAGAAGTTTGCCGCATGTCATGCTGATGCTCGTACCGGAGGCTTGGGATGGCAATACCCAAATGGATCCGCTCAAGAGAGCCTTCTACGAATACCACGCGACATTGATGGAGCCATGGGATGGTCCTGCCGCACTATGTTTCACAGATGGTAATACCATTGGTGCCACATTGGACCGAAACGGTTTAAGACCACTGCGTTTTGCGGTTACATCGGACGACCGCGTAGTTGTAGCCTCCGAAGCAGGCGCACTACCCGTGCCTGAAAGCCTTATCATTAAAAAAGGCCGTCAACAGCCGGGAAAAATTTTCGTTGTGGATATGGAGAAAGGCTGCATTCGTTCCGACGAGGAAGTCAAAGGCGAACTCATCCACCAACAACCTTATGGGGAATGGCTCGATAATTACAAAATCCGGATGGACGAGCTGGAAAAACCACGCGTTACCTATACCTATCTCAAAAAAGAATCGGTATTCAAATACCAGCAAGCCTTCGGTTATTCTCGTGAAGACCTGGAAAACATCATCACGCCGATGGCGGTGACGGGTTATGAACCTATCGGTTCCATGGGAACGGATATTCCGTTGGCTATTTTATCAGACCAACCACAACACCTGTCCAGCTATTTTAAACAGTTTTTTGCACAGGTTACCAATCCGCCTATTGATCCGATCCGGGAGCGTTTGGTGATGAGCTTAGCGACATTCATCGGCAATGCCGGCAATATTTTAGTAGAAGACAAAAAATTCTGCCATAGCGTCAAATTGGAACACCCAATTTTGACCTCGAGTGAATTAGAGAAACTGCGATCGATCGATACCGGTATATTCCAAGCAAAAACGTTGCAGACATATTTCAAAGCTGATGGCAAATCAGGCTCCCTAGAAGCTGGCCTAGAAAGGTTATGCCGATACGCCGACGACGCGGTTCGTGACGGTTTTGAAGTCATCATTCTTTCCGACCGTGCGATTGACTCGCAGCATTGTGCAATTCCATCAATCTTGGCCGTATCGGCCGTACATCACCATCTTATCAAAACAGGCAACAGAGGTGCTGTAGGACTAGTGGTAGAAGCGGGCGACGTTTGGGAAGTACACCATTTTGCTTGTCTTTTAGCATTTGGAGCAACGGCCGTCAATCCTTATATGGCATTGGCCTCGATCCGTACCATGAAAGAACTGGGACAGATCGAAACCGAGTTGACTTGGGAAGAACTCCGAAAAAATTATGTAAAAGCGATTTGTGCAGGTCTATTGAAGATATTCTCGAAGATGGGTATCTCCACACTACAATCTTACCATGGTGCCCAAATATTTGAGGTCTTAGGTGTAGAAAAATCAGTAGTGGACACTTATTTCTGTGGTTCGGTTTCACGCATTGGCGGATTGACTTTGGATGATATTGCAACGGAAGCCTTATCCAAGCATTGGAGAGCTTTCGGACAAACACGTGTAGAACAGAAACTATTGCCAGAAGGTGGTATTTATCAGTGGAAGCGTCGTGGAGAACGCCATTTGTGGAATCCTGAAACGGTGCATCTCTTACAAAAGGCTTGTCGCACAGGTGACTTTGAATCTTACAAGAAGTACGCAGCTTTAATCAACAACCAAAAAGAACGGATGTATACGTTGCGTGGCTTGCTTGATTTTGCGAAACACAGAACACCGGTTCCATTGGAAGAGGTAGAACCTGCGGAGAACATTATGAAACGTTTTGCTACGGGTGCGATGTCCATGGGTTCCATTTCCACGGAAGCACATAGCACGCTTGCCATCGCCATGAACCGTATCGGCGCGAAAAGTAATACAGGCGAGGGTGGTGAGGATGCCATTCGTTTTGAGCGATTACCTAACGGAGACTCGATGCGCTCTGCCATTAAACAGGTAGCTTCTGCACGTTTTGGCGTGACATCGCATTACCTGACAGAAGCGGACGAGATTCAAATCAAGATGGCCCAAGGCGCAAAACCGGGAGAAGGTGGTCAGCTACCGGGACATAAAGTAGATGAATTCATTGCGCGCCTGCGTCACGCAACGCCAGGTGTGGGACTAATCTCTCCTCCACCGCATCACGATATTTATTCTATCGAGGATCTTGCTCAATTGATTTTCGATTTGAAAAATGCCAATCGGAACGCGAGAATCAACGTAAAACTGGTTTCCAAAGCTGGAGTAGGCACTATCGCTGCCGGGGTAGCAAAAGCACATGCTGATGTGATTCTAATCGCCGGATTCGATGGCGGCACAGGTGCTTCGCCATTAAGTTCTGTTAAACACGCCGGCTTACCTTGGGAATTGGGACTGGCCGAAGCACACCAAACGCTCGTACAGAACAAATTGCGTAGCCGAGTGGTACTACAGGCCGACGGACAGATGAAAACCGGCCGTGATATCGTCATGGCGACCTTATTGGGCGCGGAAGAGTGGGGTGTGGCTACCGCTGCATTGATCGCAGGTGGTTGTATTATGATGCGCAAATGCCATCTGAATACCTGCCCTGTCGGCGTTGCTACGCAAGACCCCGAATTGCGGAAGCTATTCTCTGGAAAACCTGAAGATATCGTTAACCTCTTCCGCTTCCTTGCAGAAGAGATACGGGAAACGATGGCACAGCTTGGTTTCCGTACCATAAACGAAATGGTAGGTCGCGCACAGTTTTTAAAGAAACGGGAAAACATAGACCACTGGAAAGCGGCAAAAATTGATTTCTCACAAATATTGCACGTTGCTCGAAACGAGCCTTCTGAAAGCTTGTATAACACGCAAGAACAAGATCATGGCATGAGTATGATTTTAGATTGGGGATTATTGAACCAAGCAAAATCTGCTATCGAGACAAAGACACCTGTATTCGGTACATTTAAGGTAAAAAATACAGACCGAACCATAGGTACATTGTTGTCAAACGAAATATCAAAAGCCCATGGTGCGGATGGTTTACCGGACAACACGATCAACTTCAAGTTTGAGGGCTCTGCCGGCCAATCGTTTGGAGCCTTTGCCGTGAAAGGGCTTTCTTTTGAATTGGAAGGTGAAGCCAATGATTACGTCGGGAAAGGACTTTCGGGAGCGCAGCTTGCTATCTACCCAACAGATGATAGCCCGTTGGTTGCACACGAAAATATTATTATTGGCAACGTCGCGCTATATGGCGCAACATCTGGCTATCTCTTTATCAATGGTATGGCAGGTGAACGTTTTGCAGTAAGAAACTCCGGAGCTACAGCGGTTGTCGAAGGTATCGGTGACCACGGTTGTGAATATATGACCGGAGGACGGGCGTTAATTCTAGGCGAAACAGGACGTAACTTCGCTGCGGGAATGAGTGGTGGTATTGCCTGGATCTACGATATAGCGGGCAACTTCCGCGATAATTGCAACCAGGAGATGGTCGATCTTGACCCGCTAGACACAGAAGATGAAAACGAGATCATCGCTTTGTTAAAGCGCCATATACACCTTACCAATAGCGAGCGGGCCAATTTCATTTTGCAAAACTGGGCAAGTGAAAAGAGCAAGTTTATCAAAGTATTTCCACGGGAATACAAAAATGTGTTACGTAAAAAATTAGTGGTAGCTTAATATAGCGGAGGAATAGTAGTCATGGGAAAACCAACAGGATTTTTAGAATTTGAAAGAGCGCTTCCACAGAAAGAATCTGTGGAGAGTAGAAAACAAAATTATCAAGAATTTGTACATAGCTACACGGATGACCAACTCAATCATCAAGCAGCACGTTGTATGGATTGTGGCATTCCTTTTTGCCATTCGGGATGTCCATTAGGAAATGTCATTCCCGAATTCAACGATGCCGTATATGATGCTCGTTGGGAGGAGGCGTATAATATACTCGTATCGACCAACAACTTTCCGGAGTTTACGGGAAGAATCTGCCCAGCACCCTGCGAAGCAGCCTGTGTGCTGGGTATTAACAAACCGCCCGTAGCAATCGAAGAGATCGAGAAGCACATTATTGAAATTGCCTTTAAGAAAAAATTCGTACAGCCGAATAAAAGTTATATCAAAACAGGTAAACGCGTAGCTGTAGTGGGTTCTGGACCTGCGGGTCTTGCCGCCGCAGCACAACTGAACAAAGCTGGGCATGACGTCGTTGTTTATGAGCGTGATGATAAAGTAGGCGGTTTGCTTCGTTACGGCATTCCTGACTTCAAACTGGATAAATCAGTGATCGACCGTCGGGTAGACGTCATGGAGCAATCTGGCGTCGTATTTAAGACAAATGCCGAAGTGGGCGTCAACGTCCCTAGCAGTGAATTACAGGATTACGATGCGATTGTATTGTCCGGAGGTTCAACTATCCCACGTAACCTACCTATCCCGGGGCGTGAGCTGAAAGGTGTTCATTATGCTATGGAGTTCTTGAAACAGCAGAACAAACGGGTGGGCAACTCCCCTATTGATGTAGAAGAAATCTTAGCGACCGATAAGAACGTATTGGTTATAGGTGGTGGTGATACGGGATCCGACTGCGTGGGAACATCCAACCGCCACGGCGCAAAAAGCGTTACGCAATTTGAATTGATGCCACAACCGCCGCAGGAGCGTACCGTTGCTATGCCTTGGCCAACTTATCCGATGTTATTGAAAACAACGACATCGCATGAGGAAGGTTGTCAGCGTTATTGGAGCGTAAGCACCAAAGCTTTTTTAGGCGATGATAAAGGTCATGTTCGCGCAGCGCTGGTTGTCGATTTGGAGTGGGAAACTGATAATTTCGGTAGACCTACCAAATTCAAAGAAGTCGAAGGATCTGAACGTGAAATCCCGTGTGAATTGGTTACGTTGGCTATGGGATTCCTTCACCCGCAACACGAAGGCTTATTGCAGCAACTTGGTGTTAAACTGGACGGGCGAGGCAACGTGGAGGCACTAGAAGGCGAATATAAAGCGTCTGCTGACAGGGTGTTTGTAGCGGGTGATATGCGTCGCGGTCAATCCCTTGTGGTCTGGGCGATTTCCGAAGGCCGTGAGTGCGCTAGAAAAGTCGATGAATTCCTGATGGGATATTCCGAATTGGAATGTAAAGATCAGACAGTTTCATACGCTTAGTTTTAACTACATAAAGAGAAAAGCCGGGCAATGCCCGGCTTTTCTCTTTATGTTACATGCAGCGTCAACGCATTTAGCATTTTCCCTGTGTGGGATGGGCTTGTGCGACAGGCCACCTGAAGGAGACAAAGAGTTTATAAACTCGTGTTTATTTGGGTGTTTATGAGCTCACTTCGTTCGGTTTTGCCTCCTTTTTGCGCTCAAAAAGGAGGGCCGTGCCCTGGCAAAGGGCAGTCGAGGTGGTGCGCCGGAAAAAGAAACATACTGCATTTGCGGCTAAATAAACATCAATGCAGCTTCCGATTAATCAACCTCTTTTCTCTGTTTTCTATTTTGACTTTCACATATGGATATAAGAATACGGCACCCAAAATAATGACCGCCCCTGTGTAAAAACCTAAACTCATGGTTTCCTGCTGGCCAAAAATAAGTATGGCCAGAACGATACCGTATATGGGTTCCATGTTGGTTGTGAGCGCAACGGTAAAAGCACTTAGTTCCTTCATTACCGCAACGCCGAGTACATAGGCTACCGCCGTACATACAACCCCCAGCAACAAAATATAGGCCCAATCAGCATCCTGCAACCACATTTTTTCATTGAAATCGCCCGTAAACAGCATGATGACGGATACCCAGAAAAAGGCGCCCAGCATTTCATAAAACGTAATCACAGTAGGACTGGTCGTCTTCACTAGCCGAGCGTTGAGAATAGAAAAAATACTGGCGCACAGCGCCGCCCCAAGCCCAAACACGATTCCCCATACATACTGAAATTCGAATTTAAAAATAAGGTAAATCCCCAATATTATAATCAGGCCTATGCCTACATCTGCTTTGGATATTTTGGTTTTGTTAATGATTGGCTCCAAAATGGAGGTGAACAGTGTCAATGACGATACGGTTACTAACGTAACGGATACCGTGGAAACCTTGATAGAATGAAAAAACAATACCCAATGTACACCGACAATCCCTCCTACCATTAAAAACCGTATCAGTTTCTCCTTGGCGACATGTATGGATTTGCGCATGAAGATAAAATAAATAAAAAGGGAAAGCGCGGCAATCAGAACCCGATACCACACTAAATGAACTGCCGATATAGACAGTAAACCTCCCAATACGCCTGTGAATCCCCAAATTAGCACGGTAAAATGCAGGATAAGGACATTTTTGTTTTTCATCTGTATATAATTTGCTTTTTGATGGTGATGAAGCTATCAGGTTTATTCATACCCCTGCGCGGTTTGAATAAATCATGATGGTGTCACTATTTAGGTGCTTTATATTTCAACCAGAGTGCCAGTGCTAAAAATAACACATTCGGAATCAGGATAGCGACTAAAGGTGGTAGCCCTCCTTTTAAAGAAAACATCGTGGAGAACTGTACTAAAACAAGAAATGTAAAGCTTAATGCTATACCAATTCCTAAACTCAAACCAATCCCGCCACGAACTTTTTTGGATGACAGTGAAACGCCCATTAGCGTTAAGATAAACGCTGAAAAAGGCCCAATATAGCGCTTATATTTCTCTAATAACAGATCGGTCATCATGCCTGTTCCACGGGTTTCTTCCTTGGCAATACGTTGGTTTAGCTCTTCGGTATCCATGGCGGTAAATACATTGTCGTAGGTTTCGAAGTCCCTGGGCAACATATCTAATGTGGTGTCACGGTCTATACCTTTCTCCATTGTTTCACGTAAGCCATCAATAGTCCGAACGGTATAGTCTTTGATTTTCCATTTTGTAGCGACCGAATCCCAAGTTATACTTTGTGCCATCAACTTCTCCGTCAGTTGGTCGCCGGAAAATTTCTCCAAAGAAAAATTATAACCAATATTTCGTTTCGTATCGAAATTATCGATGTACACGTATGTATTGGAATCGATCTGCATATGGGTAGACATGGTGGATGTGCTGATCTTATGTGGCTTTACATAAACGTTTTCAAAATTTACTTTGATTTTATTGGTATAGGGAATGATCCAGATATTCGATACAAGGGTAAATAAAAAGATAATACTCGCCGCAATCATATAAGGCCGTAAGAAGCGGTTAAAGCTCATTCCTCCACTCAAAATAGGCACAACTTCCGTTTGATCTGCCATCTTAGAGGTAAAGAAAATCACCGCGATGAAATTGATTAGCGGCGTTAACATATTCAGGAAAAAAGGGATGCTGCCCAGGGCATAGTATTCCAAGAATACCTTGGACATCGGGGCTTTATACTTAAGGAAATCATCCAGTTTCTCCGAAACATCAAAAACAACAATCACGACAATAAAAATACCGACCGTGAACACGAATGTGCTCAGGTATTTTTTAATGATATAGCGGTCAATGATGTTCATGTTTTACAACCTTTGCCCTAGAATTTTTACCATCTTTTCTTTCCATTCATAAAATGTACCCTCGATAATTTTGTCCCTAGCTTGTTTTACCAACCATAAGTAAAAATGAAGGTTATGCAACGATGCGATCTGTGCACCTAAAATCTCTTGCGATCTAATTAAATGACGAAGATAAGCTTTTGTATGTATCTGATCGACCAACAAATCGCTTTCTGCTTCAATGGGCGAAAAGTCATCTTTCCATTTTTCGTTTTTGATATTGATAATACCGTTCTGCGTGAACAGCATACCATTACGCGCGTTCCTTGTGGGCATGACGCAATCGAACATATCGATGCCTAGGGCAATATTTTCGAGAATATTAATCGGTGTACCGACTCCCATAAGGTAACGAGGTTTATCCTGTGGCAAGATGTTGGTTACAACTTCTGTCATGGCATACATCTCCTCTGCAGGTTCGCCGACCGAAAGTCCTCCAATCGCATTACCATCCCGATTGAAAGACGCTATAACCTCTGCTGATTTTTCTCGTAAATCTTTATACACCGACCCCTGAACGATAGGGAAAAGCGTCTGTTCATATCCATACAACGGTTCGGTACTGTCGAACCGATCGATACAACGTTTTAACCAGCGATGGGTCATGTCCAACGATTTCCGAGCATAACTGTATTCACAGGGATAAGGTGTACATTCATCAAAAGCCATGATGATGTCTGCTCCGATGACACGTTGCGTATCCATCACATTTTCCGGTGTAAAAAGGTGCTTCGAGCCGTCAATATGTGAACGGAAAGTAACGCCTTCTTCTCGAATCTTACGTACCTCGGTTAGTGAATATACTTGATATCCGCCTGAATCGGTCAATATAGGTCCGTCCCAATGGTTAAACTTATGCAAACCGCCTGCTTTACGCAAAACATCCAAACCAGGACGCAAATATAGATGGTACGTATTCCCTAAGATAATCTGTGCTTGGATATCCTGTACCAATTCGTGCTGGTGAACAGCTTTAACTGTTCCCGCCGTACCAACAGGCATAAAAATAGGTGTTTGAATATTTCCGTGTGCGGTCTCCAATACACCGGCACGCGCCTTAGATGCTATATCCTCTGCCTGAAGCGTAAATCTCATATAATAATATCCCTCATGCCCTTTTGAGCAAAATCAATGCAAACCTAACGAAATTCATGTTTATATGCAATATACCCATTATGCCTATAAAATGAATTTCGTTCGCTCGCCTCTGTCATCAATGTTCATTATAACAGAGGAAAAATAAAATAAAAATTGCGAGGAAACGAGTGCGTACCAAAATCTTAATAAAACTTAACTTTTTCTCCCCGTTATCTTGGCGGAACACTGTATCTTTGCTGTTTTATATGACGATATTGGAACAATTTTTATCTTATCTTCCGTATGTACCTATAGGGGTACTGGGCATTTTGCTGCTTATCCAACTCCATTATATCTATTTTGTATACGGAAAATTAGTCTTTTATTCGACAAAATCTTTTCAGAACGTTTCTTATCAACCGCCAGTAAGTGTTATTATATGTGCGCACAATGAGGAAGAAAATTTAAAATCGTTTCTTCCTCCAATATTGGAACAAGATTATCCTCTATTTGAAGTGGTGCTGGTGGATGATTGTTCGGATGACGAAACGAAATGGATACTCAAGGAATTCTCGTCCAAATATCCTGAACGATTAAAGATTGTAGAAATCAAGGAACATATCCGTCTAAAACACACAAAAAAATTCGCGCTCACCATGGGCATTAAGGCGGCGAAACATGAGCACCTTGTTTTCACGGATGCCGACTGCGAACCGGCGAGTTCTTTTTGGCTCGCAGAAATGGTCGGGGCTTTCTCATATGAAAAAGAAATTGTCTTGGGCTATTCCCCTTATTTCAAACGGAATGGGTTTTTGAATAAATTAATTCGATTTGAGACAACCCATACGGCGATGAGCTATTTGTCGTATGCGTTAAAGGGAAATGCCTATATGGGCGTAGGGCGCAACTTAGCTTATACGAAATCTCTTTTTTACAAGGGCAAGGGCTTTAATAAACACATGCACATCAAATCGGGGGATGACGATTTGTTCGTCAACCACAATGCAACGACGACGAATGTCAATATCGCTATACACGCAGATGCGCATATACTATCTGTTCCTAAAAAAACGTGGAAAAGTTATTATAAACAGAAAGCACGTCATTCTGGCGCTTCCACGCTATACAAAAGCAAGCACAAACGCATGCTCGCTACACAGTTGTTGTCGGCCGTATTGTTTTATTTGATGCTGATCATATGCTTCGTGCTATATCCTAACCTATGGTACATTCCGTTGGGTATCTATGCTGTGCGGCTGTTAAGCCAACTTGTAATTTTTAACCGTATTTATACAAAACTGATCGTTCGGGACTTGCTTATTTGGCTTCCGCTGCTTGACGTTTTGTATTATTTTTATATTTGTATTAATGGCCTGTTTAATCGCGGCAAAAAACAAACTTCATGGTGATGACTAACATGAACCCAAACGTCGATATCGTCTACAAATACTTTCCGAACTTAACGGAAAAGCAAAAACAACAATTTGCCCAACTGGCGGAGGTATATCCATTCTGGAATGACCAGATTAACGTCGTTTCCAGAAAAGACATCGATGGCCTTTATTTGCGCCATGTATTACATTCACTCGGTATCGCCAAATTCATGACGGAGTTTGCACCCGGCACACGAATACTGGATGTTGGAACAGGAGGTGGGTTTCCGGGCATACCGTTAGCCATCCTTTTTCCGGAAGTACAGTTCCACTTGGTCGATTCTATCGGAAAGAAAATTAAAGTGGTCCGTGAAGTGGCCCAGGCGCTAGGCTTAGAAAACGTAGAGGCTGACCATATCCGTGCAGAGCAATTGGATTATAAATACGATTTTGTGGTATCGCGCGCGGTAACCCGTTTAGGTGAATTTGCTTCTTGGGTTCGTAATAAATTTGAAAAGCAAGATCAAAATGGTGTTCCAAATGGAATTATATACCTCAAAGGAGGCGATCTTCGGGAGGAGATTAAAGAATCGCGACTCAAAGCGGAACTGCATCCCCTATCCTCCTACTTCAACGAAGATTTTTTTGACACAAAATACGTGGTGTATGTGCCAATGTGACGCCTATTTCGGCAAATCACTCACCACTGGTCTTCGAAATGTGCTGTCCAATAAGGTTCACTTCCTCATCCATCCCAAACATGGGCAATTCGGTTTCTGGATGTAGTTTTAACCAAGAGGTGTCGGTATCTTTTATAATCTTAACATATTCTTTTCCCTCCTTAAAAATAAGGTAAACACCCTCTTCTTCCGGAAAAACAGCATATACGATGTCGCCTATCTCTATATCAAATGGTTCTTGAGCACCTTGTAATTCCATTGTATTCTATTTTTTTAATCAAAGTTAGAACTTTTATATAAATTTTTTATCTTTAGGTCTCTGAATTATGACCATGCTCAAAAAAATAGCACTTACAAAGATTAAAGGTGTAGGCCCTAAAACGGCGCGTACTTTACTAACTTACTTTGGTTCGGTCGACAATATCTTCGACGCCAGCAAAAAGCAATTACTTTCTATTCCAGGTATTAGAAAAGCGACAGTGGAATCAATTTTCTCGAAGAACTATATGCATGATGCGGAACGAGAACTAGCTTTTGTCGAAAAGCACAATATAGAAATGCTTTGGGCTGAGGACGCAACCTATCCGCGCCGTCTGACGCAATGTGAAGATGCGCCGCTTCTAATGTATTATAAAGGAACCGTTGATTTAAACCCACGCCTATGCGTTAGTATTGTGGGCACCAGGAATGCAACAGTTTATGGAAAGCGCATTTGTGAAGAACTGGTTTCAACACTACAGGAATATGATATACAGATTGTTAGTGGCCTAGCTTACGGGATAGATGTACAAGCACATCGGTTAGCGCTCAAGCACCACATTCCCACCATCGGCGTGCTGGGGCACGGGCTTGACCGGATATATCCATCTGCCCATCGGGATGTTGCATCCCGCATGCTGGAGAATGGCGGGCTGCTTACGGAATATCCTTCCGAAACTATCCCCGACCGCAGCAACTTTCCGGCACGAAACCGCATCATCGCCGGGTTGGCTGACGTGACCATCGTTGTAGAAGCTGCAAAAAAAGGCGGGGCGCTAATTACCGCAGAAATTGCGAACAGCTATAACAGGGATGTGTGTGCTTTTCCAGGAGGTATAGACCAGGAATATTCTGCTGGCTGTAATTATTTGATTAAAACACACCGTGCGCACCTCATTCGACATGCGGATGATCTGATCTACCTCATGGGTTGGGAACGACCGAAATCTAAACAAGAAGGGATGCAACTCCCATTATTAACAACCAACCTTAGCAAAGATGAACAACGGGTATATGATTTCTTGCAAGAAAAAGAACAGGCCTCCGTTGATGAAATTGCACTTCATTTGGATTGGCCTATGAACAAATTGGCGATGATACTTTTAGAAATGGAAATGAACAGTATATTGCTCTCCCTACCGGGGAAAATTTACAGGATGCATTAAAGTGCAAGTGGCAAGCCATTATTTTTACCTGACAATCAAGCGTCTAAACAAAGTCAAATAAAAAGTTTTTCAAAGCACTATTTTTTTCCTACTTTTGTCGTAGGCAAGTCTCCTACGACCAGCTCCCTTTGACTCCCCCAGGTTGGGAACAAAGCAAGGGTATTAGGTTGAGCGGTGCGATAGGAGTAGCTTGCCTATTTTTTATTTTATAACTGGCATCACTCTCCCACTCTTTTTTAACTTATTTTTCATTCGCATAATTTGCCTGTCTATATGGGTCAATCCGCTATTGTATAGACAAGTTCGTTAAAAGCGACTTGTTTTTCAGAGCAAGGAAGTTATCAGGTTTATTCATTCTTTGTGGGGTTTGCATAAATCACGATGGTTTCGTTTCTTTGTAGTCCGAATGATCGTGAACTTATGAGTTGGTTTAAAAGAAACAAGGCAGGTATCAATACCGCAACCGAGAATAAAAAAGAAGCGCCTGACGGCATGTGGAATAAATGTCCGAACTGCAAAAAGCCGCTATTGAACAGTGAACAAATTGAAAACCAATACGTTTGTCAGTATTGTGATTATCATATCCGCATCGGTTCCGCTGCCTACTTTTCTATCCTTTTCGATGACAACAACTACACCGAGTTATTTGAAACCTTAACGTCTGGTGATCCCCTTCAATTCGCCGATACCAAACCTTATCCTGTCCGACTTGCAGACAGTCAAGCGAAAACAGGATTAAAAGATGCTATCCGCTGTGCACATGGCAAAATGGAAGGTGGGGATATCGTGATTGCTTGTATGGATTTCACCTTCATTGGGGGCTCTATGGGGTCTGTGGTCGGGGAAAAAATCGCTCGAGCTATCGATTACTGTATAACAAACAAGATTCCTTTCATGTTGATTTCGAAGTCGGGTGGGGCACGTATGATGGAAGCTGCGTTCTCCTTGATGCAAATGGCAAAGACATCAGCAAAGCTAGCGCTGTTAGCACAAGCTAAAATTCCTTATGTTTGTTTACTAACTGACCCGACAACAGGTGGTGTAACCGCTTCCTATGCCATGTTGGGAGATATCAACATTGCTGAACCGGGCGCATTAATAGGATTCGCTGGACCTCGCGTTATCAAAGAGACCATCAAGAAAGATCTGCCTAAAGGTTTTCAAACGTCTGAATTTGTTTTGGAACATGGCTTTCTAGATTTTATCGTGGATCGCCGGAACTTGAAGAACAAAGTAGCAAGCTATTTACGGCTGGTAAAATAAGAGACTGCTAAAAGTAGCTACTAAAAGCCCACAACTTTCGCTTTTTTAGATAGTGTAAGTTTCGTTCATTTCGATAGGCTTCCCGCTCAAAAGAGATATTAAGGTAAGCTTGTCGAAATTTTTTATATTGTAAAAAACGTATCAAAAATTCGATAACATACCATATGTAGAAGGGAACTACCAGCATTTCTGCGGCCTGTTTGATATGTATATTTTCGTGGTTTAATAAAAATTTATTCTTCTTATAATGTTGATCCAGCAAGAAGATGAAAGGAAAGATAACGATCGCTACTGCCTTTCTTCCCGAAAAGATATTTGTCCAAAACTTACTTACAATGACTTTTCCTTTCATAACTTTTCTATAAGGACGATTGGGCAAAGAGCTTGCCAAAATTATCTAATCTTTTTCCTATTTTTGTTAGCAAAGAAAACTTAAACAAACCGTATGACGACATATAACGAAGACAGTATACGTTCCTTAGATTGGAAAGAACACATCCGTCTGCGCCCGGGTATGTATATCGGGAAATTGGGAGATGGTTCTGCTTATGACGATGGAATCTACGTATTGTTAAAAGAGATTGTCGACAACTCTATAGATGAATTCGTGATGGGTGCCGGCAAAACGATTGACATCAACGTCCATGACAATAAAGTAGCGGTGCGCGATTACGGACGCGGCATTCCCATTGGATCCGTTGTGGATGTGGTTTCTAAAATTAATACCGGTGGTAAATACGATAGCAAAGCATTTCAAAAATCTGTAGGTTTAAATGGTGTCGGTACGAAAGCCGTCAACGCACTTTCCGACCAATTTACCGTGCAGTCGTATCGTCAAGGCGTAACTCGTATTGCACAGTTTCAACGTGGCGAATTAATGAATGACGAGCAAAAAGAAACCACACAACGTAATGGTACGGCGACAAGCTTCTATCCGGATGAAACCATTTTTCGGAATTACAAGTTCCGTATGGAATTTGTAGAAAACATGATCTGGAATTATGTATTCCTTAACTCCGGGCTGACCATCAATTTCAACGGGCAAAAGTTTGTTTCTGAAAATGGATTAAAAGACTTGCTCGAGCGCAATATTGATGCAGAATCTATGCGTTACCCGATCATCCATCTAAGAGGAGAGGATATCGAAATTGCGCTGACACACGGCCAGCAATATGGTGAAGAATATTATTCTTTTGTCAATGGACAACACACTACGCAAGGCGGCACACACCAAGCCGCATTTCGCGAAGCCGTTGTCAAAACAATCCGTGAGTTTTATAAAAAGGAATTTGATGCCGCGGACATACGTTCGTCTATTATCGCTGCAATCGCGATTAAGGTACAAGAACCGGTATTTGAATCACAAACAAAAACAAAACTCGGATCACAAAGTATCGGCCCTGAAGGCCCGACTGTACGTACTTTTATCAACGATTTCGTTAAAAAGGCGCTGGATGATTATTTGCATAAAAACTCGGCTACAGCTGATGCATTGCTTAAACGCATCTTGCAGTCCGAACGCGAGCGGAAAGATATTGCTGGCATTAAGAAGCTTGCCAATGAGCGTGCTAAGAAAGCATCTTTGCACAACCGAAAACTGCGTGACTGCAAAATCCATTTCAACGATAAAAACGAGCGCAACTTAGAAACGACACTGTTCATCACAGAGGGAGACTCAGCCAGTGGTTCTATCACCAAATCGCGTGATGTACAGACCCAAGCCGTATTCAGCTTAAAAGGCAAACCCTTAAACTCCTACGGCATGTCGAAGAAAATTGTTTACGAGAATGAAGAATTCAACTTATTGCAGCATGCGCTCAATATCGAGGACGGACTCGACGGGCTACGTTATAACAACATCGTCATTGCTACAGATGCAGACGTAGATGGTATGCACATCCGTTTGCTGTTGCTTACTTTCTTTTTACAATTTTTTCCCGATTTGGTGAAGGCCGGGCATGTATCTATTTTACAAACGCCGCTTTTCCGTGTCCGAAACAAAAAGGATACGATTTATTGTTATTCGGATGAAGAACGCCAACGTGCTATTGCCAAATTAGGAGGCAAACCGGAAATCACCCGTTTCAAAGGTCTAGGAGAAATATCTCCCTCTGAATTTGGGCTTTTCATTGGTAAAGATATGCGTTTAGATCCCGTTATTCTTTCTAAAGAGAACAAACTACCTCAATTGTTGGAGTATTATATGGGTAAGAATACGCCCGACAGACAAAAGCATATCGTCGAAAATCTACGTATTGAAATCGATTTGGAAGAAGAACTTGCTAAAGCTGCCGTTGCCTCCTAAAAGGCAACGGTATTTATTACAATATAAATAATGAACAACCAAACCTTAATTCTTATCCAGTGCCAAGATGCGGTGGGCCTGGTCGCCAATGTCGCCCATGTTATCGCTAAGCATCATTTAAATATCGTCACCATGCGGGAATTTGTGGACGAAGAAAACCGAAAATTTTTTGTCCGTGTGGTCTGTAGTGGTGTTCCAGCGACTACTCCGCTATTGCAACAGGATTTAGAAGACAATTTACCTCCTCAGGCACAGGTATCTATTAACCCTGCTCGTGAAAAAAAGCTTGTTATTTTGGTAACCAAAGAACATCATTGCCTTGCGGATATCCTCGTACGTCATTTTTTCCAAACGCTTAATGCCTCTGTTAGAGCGGTAGTTGGAAACTACGAAGTACTGAAAGCGTTTACAGAAAAGTTCGATATCCCCTATCATTTCGTCTCGCATGAAGATAAAACAAAGGAAGAATTTGAACAGGAACTAGCGGAAACCATTGCTCCGTATCAACCCGATTATATCGTGTTGGCCAAGTTTATGCGTATCCTCTCTCCTTCGTTCGTGGCGAAATTCGAAAACAAGCTCATTAATATCCATCATTCTTTCCTTCCCGCGTTCATTGGTGCAAATCCCTATCGACAAGCTTACAAACGAGGTGTAAAGATTATCGGCGCAACAGCGCATTATGTTACGAATGATTTGGATGAAGGTCCTATCATCGTGCAACGTACCAAATCTATTAACCATAGTTACGATGTTCCTAATCTGGTTACAGCAGGAAAAGAAATCGAAAAAGCGGTATTAAGTCAAGCTATCCATTTGTTAACGGAAGACCGAGTGATGTTACAAGGTAATAAGACCATTGTTTTTGAGTAGTAATTTACCATTCTGGCATTGGTTTTGCAGTTTTTATGACTTACATAACGTAATTTAGCATGAGAACAGTATTATTTACAAGTATAGCGACGTTGGCACTATTAAGCGCCTGTGAAAGTGATGACGACGGTAAAGCAGGCACAACACCCATATCCGTGAAAATAACGGATGCACCGGGACGATATGATGCGGTACTACTGAATATTGATAAGATTGAGGTATTGACTAGTAACGGGCGTACCACACTTGATGTCGATGACAACGAGCCTTTCGATATCTTGGAGTTCTCGATGGGTAAAGACACCTTGTTAGCAAATGAAACAGTAGCTTCTGGACGCCTACAAGAGGTACGATTAATACTCGACGATGAGGGGAACGAAATCATTGTAGATGGCCAACCCCACCCTTTGACAACACCGAGTGGACAATCTTCGGGCGTTAAGATCAAAGTACACGATGACTTGATTCCCAACGTAGCGTACACCCTTTTACTGGACTTTGACGTAGCTAGTTCGATTGTACAGCAAGGTAATGGTGGCTACAGTCTAAAACCGGTGATTCGTGCGATACCGGAAGCGGTTTCTGGTGTCATTCACGGCGTCGTGCTGCCTTTGGAGGCCGCCCCGAAAATTTATATCGAGATTGGAGATGAGCGTATTGGCGCCATAACGAATGCAGAGAGCAAGTTCTACTTTCCCGGTATCGAAGATGGAACGTATACGATTATTATTGAGCCTGAAAACGATGCCTATGGAAATAGAACTATTGAAGGGGTTATCGTCGAAACGGGCATTGCAAAAGATGTAGGCACGATTACACTCGATTTAGCTTCTTGATAAACTCCCGAAATAGCATTCGGGCTCTGTTCGTCGGATGGTAGCCCGGATGCCGTTGTTAAAAATGAGTCAAATCATTTTTTCCGCACACTTCCGTTACTTTATACCCGCGTGAAATTGCCGTATTTCGTATCGACATTCGATGTTATATGAAACACAATTTCCACATTCCCGTATTAGGATTAGCTTTTTCCATTGATACGCCTTTAAAAGTTGCAAAATTTGGTATCTCTTCGGTGATATCTATTGTAGACGACGAGCTTATCGAGCGTATACGCGCGTTCTATGCGCAGAAGAACCAGCTCTATTACACCCCTATAAAGAAAACGGAGGAGGATTATCGCGCAAAGCGAATTACAGCTTATCTCAATTTAGTACAACAGATCGTTGATATGCAGATTTTCCATATCAAGAACGATGAATTCTCACCACATGCTGACTTAACAAAATATTTTGAGCTTTTGCCTGATACAGATCTCCGTAAACGACGTTATAAAAAAATGTTAGAAACCGATGATCTTTGTCGAAAAGCCGCCCTGGCGGAAGAATTAAAAACCATGGTTGTTCCGGGAGAAATCGACGTCAACATTATGGCAAAGGTCGATAAGCTTAATGTTGACGCAGAAGGCAAAGTATTATACGAAAAATATTCAGATGCTTCTGCCGCACTCCGAGGTTTCGCCCAATCCGTCTTACGTTCATCCGTTGTTCTTTCGGCGGGCATGAACCCTCGTTTATACAATTACCTTACCGAATTACCCTCTTTTTTTCCAAATCGACACGGCGTATTGGAAAAGCGTATTATCCTGAAGGTTTCAGATTATCGATCGGCCTATATCCAAGCAAAATATCTGGCTAAAAAGGGGCTGTGGGTTTCTGAATTCCGTATCGAGTCGGGGTTAAATTGTGGAGGGCACGCTTTTGCAACAGACGGTTATTTATTAGGCCCTATTCTGGAAGAATTTAAACAAAAGAAAGAAGACCTTGTTCAGGAACTTTCCTGCATTTATAGAACAGCACTTCTTGAAAAGGACGTATCGAACGTACACATCCTTCCCATTAGATTCAGTGTGCAAGGGGGGATAGGAACGGCGGAAGAACAGTTATTCCTTCTCCGTTATTACGGCTTTGACAGTGTCGGTTGGGGCTCACCGTTTTTATTGGTGCCCGAAGCAACTACAGTCGATAACGGTACATTAACGAAATTGATAAAGGCGGATAAGGAAGATTTCTATTTAAGTGATTCATCCCCACTTGGTGTTCCTTTTAATAATTTTAAAGGCAGCACAGCAGAGCAAAGACGAATCGAACGTATCGCTAGGGGAGTTCCTGGAAGTCCCTGTACAAAGAAATATCTGGTGTCTAATACGGAATTTTCAGCAGAACCCATATGTACAGCTTCCCGTGTTTATCAACATGCTAAAATCAACGCGCTAAAAAACATCCAGCTTTCAGAAGCGGAATTTCAGGAACAGGTTGATAAAATTACAGCGAAAACCTGTTTGTGTGAAGGGCTTGCCGCTTCGGCCTACTTGAAATACAATTTACAGAAGCCCAAAGAGATTACGGCTGTTTCTATCTGCCCAGGTCCAAATACGGCATATTTCAAAGGACCTTACACGCTACAGGAAATGGTAGATCATATATATGGTCGTCGTCCACTGGGTTTGAAAAATAGACCTCATATGTTTCTGAACGAATTGCAGCTCTACGTAGACTATCTCAAAAACTTGGCGAAAAATGGTATTGACGACGCAAAGAAGCTGAAAGTAATTCAAAAATTTAAAAACCAACTCGTCGACGGGATTGCTTACTATCGCACGATAACCGCTGAAATGGAGAAATTTGGTTTTAAAGAAACACAAAGCTTTATATCGGCTTTGAACGGTTACGAACAGGATTTAATAATAGAGGCTTAACATAGAAGGTTCATGAGGAACTTTACAATTGCACCAAACTATTTTAACATTTAAAGTCGCATCCAGATGTTGGACATCGGCAGAAATAGCGCTATTTTATCTTCCTAAATTTCCCAAAAACGCCTAAGGGTAGTTTACACCCTGCAGTTGCTTGTAAATAAAGTTCGCCTATTTCCAGATTTTCCACTTGCGGGAACGCCGTTCTGATTAGATTCTCGACGATGACCGATGAAAATCCTAACGAGTACGTGTTTAAGATAAGAAAATGTTCCTTCGGGTCAAGAAGTTGCACCACATCACGCATCATCTCCATAATATGGTCTTCGAGTTTCCACTTTTCTCCTTTAGGACCATGCCCATAGGCCGGAGGATCCAATATAATGCCCTGGTATTTATTACCACGCTTTAATTCTCTCTTCACAAATTTAAGCGCATCCTCTACCACCCAACGGATATTATCCAATTCAGAGAGTGCTTGATTTTCATTCGCCCAAGTAACGACCTGTTTAATCGAATCAACGTGTGTTGTATCCGCCCCTGCCGCTTTTGCAATTAACGATGCTCCGCCTGTGTATGCAAATAAATTCAATACTTTCGGGTTGGGTGTCCTAAAAGACTTGACGGATTCCGATATATAATCCCAATTCACGGCTTGTTCTGGGAATATGCCGACATGTTTAAACGAAGTTAATCCCAAACGGAATTTAATGGATGCATCTTTATTTTTATAACTGATATGCCAACGGTCCTGTGTCTGGGGATTTTTCTTCAGCCAATCTCCGGAAGTTGCTGACCGGCCTTTAAATCGGATATGATGTTTCTGCGTCCATTCCGCCTCCGGTAAGGATTTAGGCCACACGGCCTGTGGTTCAGGACGAATTAAAATAACATCACCAAATCGTTCTAATTTTTCGAAATCACCACAATCGATCAGCTCGTAATCTTTCCAGTGCTGTGGTGTGAGAAGTTGTATGTTTGTTGTTGAACTCAATTTTAACTATTAGATGTCAGACATTAAAAACGACACAAAGATAAAGATTAGATATGAGATGTTGTACTACTTAATAGAATCCCTTGCTGCTTTCATCAACGGGCTTGCAAAGACAAAATCATTCAGCTCCTGTACATCCGAACGTAGCATCTCCTCATTAGATCCTTCCCAGAACTTTTGTCCTTGATATAAAAACAGAATATAGTCGCCTATTCCCATCACGGAGTTCATGTCATGTGTTACCACTAATGTCGTACACTGATATTCTTCTGTTAGCTCTTGAATCAACTCATCAATCAATATGGAGGTCGCTGGATCAAGGCCAGAGTTAGGTTCGTCACAAAATAAATATTTAGGACTCATGCTAATTGCTCTCGCAATGCCCACCCGCTTTTTCATTCCCCCCGAAAGTTCGGATGGATATAATTTATTGACATCCTTCAAGTTGACACGATCAAGGCAAAAATTGGCCCGTTCTATTTTCTCTGCTTGACTCATATCGGTAAACATATTCAACGTAAAAATAATATTCTGTTCGACCGTCATAGAATCGAACAACGCAGAGTTCTGAAACAACATGCCGAGATTCCGTCGGATGGGTATGCGTTCTTCAAAATCCATTTCAGTAAATTCCTGTTGATCGAAAAACACCTTGCCTTGGTCGGGATCATGGAGCCCGACAATACATTTCAGCAAGGTACTTTTACCAGAACCCGACCCTCCAATAATTAAGTTCACTTTACCGGGTTCGAAAATGGCATCAATTCCTTTCAATACTTCATTGTTACCGAATGATTTGTATATATTTTGAATCTCAATCATAAATTTTATTGTTGCACAGCGTTTTTTGAGTACCTCGGGTTATAGCATCAACGCAGTAATAATGTAATCACAAACCAAAATTGCAATACAACCAATCACTACAGCTTTTGTTCCAGCCTGTCCTACTTCCAATGCACCACCTCTAACATAAAAACCTTTATACGCAGGAACGGACGTGATAATAAATCCATAAATGATGGCTTTAACTATAGCTACTGTTACGGTGAAACCATTAAAACCTTCTTGTATACCTTGTATATAGTCCGATGGAGCCACAGCCCCCGATAAACTGCCCCCTATTAGTCCACCGGTAATAGCACAGAAAATAGCAATGATGACCAACACAGGAACCATGATAACACCAGCGATAATCTTCGGTAAAATCAAAAAGCCGGGCGCATTTATTCCCATAATCTCCAAGGCATCTATTTGTTCTGTTACGCGCATAGAGCCTATTTGTGACGAAATAGCAGACCCAACTTTTCCCATCAATACCAGTCCCGAAATGGTGGGACCTAGTTCTAAAATATTGGAATCACGGTTGATCTGCCCGATAACCGTGGTCGGAATTAGATCAGACACCAGCTGAAAGGCGATTTGTAATGTCATAACCGCACCAATAAACGTAGAAATAATCAAAACTAAGCTCAAGGAACCTATGCCTATTTCGTTCATCTCGTGAAAAATCTCTTTTAAATATATCTTCCATTTTTCAGGTTTTTTAAAGACCTTTCTCAACAACAGGATATAGGAGCCAAAATGATGAAATACCATAGAATAATCGACCTTTCGTTAAATACTATTGCAATATACACATTTGCGTGGAAGAAATTTTACCGATAGAACGGTTTATTTCACCGAGCCTATTAACAACATAACCTAAAAGTAGTTTAGTAAAAAAATCGTAACTTGTAGTTTTGAGCTGTTATATTTACAGAAGTATGGAAAATAAGATCACATCCGGCATTTGGTTTGTCTTTATAGGAATGGTTCTGCTATTGCACAACCTAGACGTTATACATTTTAATTTTTGGGCTACAATTAAATATTGGCCTTTACTCATCATTATTGTTGGAATCAATTTAATCGCTCAAAATAAGACATTTGGAAACTACATTAAAATCGGTTGTAATGTGCTGTTTTTAGGATGGATTTTCTATGTGGGCTTGACTGCTCCTAAAACAGATTGGTCAGAACAGCTTTTTAATGGAAAAAACATCAGTATGGACAACATCAATGACGATGAGCCATTATTGAACGCTGTGCATGCACCCCTTGATCCAACAGTGAAAGAATCTACCTTGGAATTTAACGGCGGAGCTGGAAAATTTGAACTGCAGGTAGAAGAAGGTTCCAATCTGGTTTCTGCCAGAGCAAAGACGGACGACATGGGCTTGAACATCAAGACAACGCAGGAAGCGGATAAACAGACCGTTGTTATCAATGCAAAACCTGGCACGTCCAAGAATAAAACAAATACTGTCCTGATTGGGTTGAACCCCCAAGTTGATTGGCATTTAATTTTAAATTATGGTGCAGCAAATTTTAAAGGTGACCTATCCTCCTTGCGGTTCAAAACATTGGAGGTAAATACAGGGGCCAGTACCATGGATCTCACGTTAGGAGAGCCAACAATTGGCATATCTAAAATTGATGTGGCTACCGGGGCATCAAAAATCTATTTTCGTGTCCCAAAAGACGCAGCGATTAAAGTAGAATATACGTCTATTTTATCCAAAAACTCTTTTGAAGGTTTTGAAACGAACGAAAGCGGCATCGCAAAAACGGCGAATTATGAGAACGCAGAAAACAAATTTGATATCCAGTTAGAAGGAGCCGCCAATAATTTCACCTTAACTCGATATTAGTCAATTGTCCGAACTATAATTATTCATTATTATTTGTTTTTAATGGCATTCAGGAGCTCACTACGTTCGGTTTTTTGTTCTTTTTTGAGGGAAAAAAGAACTTAAAAACAATTACCTTTGTACCTACGCATGGACGCAAAAAACGAAATCACATTACCGGGTGGATATTGTAATTCCCGAACAACTTATAGTCGGTTTTTGACACGAGAAGTAAGCGTGGGCGATATTCCAATGGGAGGAAACCATCCTATTCGCATCCAAAGTATGACGACGGTCGATACCATGAATACATCGGGTTCTGTAGAACAGACTATCCGCATGGTAGATGCCGGTTGTGAATATGTACGCATTACAGCACCGAGCATCAAAGAGGCTGAAAACCTGGCCAATATTAAAAAAGAGCTGAAAATGCGGGGCTATCATGTCCCATTGGTGGCGGATATTCATTTTACACCAAATGCAGCAGAAGTAGCCGCGCGTATCGTGGAGAAAGTGCGTATCAACCCCGGCAACTATGCCGACAAAAAGAAATTTGACCAATTAGCATATACTGATACGGCCTATCAAGATGAGCTGGAACGTATCTATACAAAGTTTGCACCTTTGGTTAAAATATGTCAAGAGTACGGTACTGCGCTGCGCATTGGCACTAACCATGGCTCGCTTTCTGACCGTATTATGAGTAGATACGGCGATACCCCCGAGGGTATGGTAGAATCTGCACTGGAATTTATACGTATTTGCGAAGATTTACGATATTATAACCTCGTCGTATCCATGAAATCCTCCAATCCGCAGGTAATGGTACGCGCCTATCGCTTATTGGTCGAAAAAATGGTCGCGGAAAACATGAACTACCCGCTTCACTTGGGTGTTACGGAAGCTGGAGACGGTGAAGATGGGCGGATAAAATCTGCTGTAGGCATTGGAACATTATTGGAAGACGGGCTGGGTGACACGATTCGGGTTTCGTTAACAGAAGAACCAGAAAACGAGGTGCCTGTTGCCCGTGCTTTAGCTAATCGGTATACGAAGCGCAAACAAAGTCAGCCTTATTCTTCCATACGCGAAATTGTTAATTTAGCGGGCCATACAAACGTCAGTCCTTATGAGGCAATGGAAGTCAACGCATTTATTGGAGGTTCGTTGGTTCCACGTGTGGTGGTGGATATTTCATGCGAGAATTTAAAAGACCCGTTCATCTTGACAGCTGTTGGATATCGATACGACGCACTCAACGATAAATACCACATGGGTGATCAATCGGTAGATTTTGTTTACCTCGGCTCCCAACTACCATCGTTTACGCTTCCGGGAAACCTCAAAGTACTATATGATTATGAAATTTGGAAAAATTTAAAAGATAAAGCGAATAAACACCCTGTGTATTCATTGAAAAGCTATCAAGACGCCGCGGTGTTCGATTCTTCCTTAAATCTGATCACATTAACAAACGATGACTTAGACGGGACATATTTTGCAGATTTGCAAATAGACAACACAGTTGTCTTTATTTTAGAAACTAATCAGCCTCATGGAATGGCAGACCAACGGCAGTTCTTCAACAATCTGCAAGCCATCGGTCTCAACAATCCCGTTATTATCAAGCGTAGCTACCCCGCTGAGGAATTTTCAGGGCCTGTTGGGGATATTATGGATCCCGAAGAACCAATCTCTAAGATTCAGCTATATACTGCTACGGATATGGGGGCTTTATTAGTTGACGGGTTGGGGTCGGGAATCTGGATAGATTCACCCGCTACTCCTTCGGATAAGCTCGCTTCACTATCCTTCGGAATTTTGCAAGCAACTCGTTCTCGGATTTCGAAAACAGAATATATATCTTGTCCTAGTTGTGGGCGGACACTCTTCGATTTACAGGAAACAACACAAATGATTAGAAGCCGCACCAACCATTTAAAAGGTCTGAAAATCGGCATTATGGGCTGTATTGTAAATGGGCCCGGCGAAATGGCAGACGCGGATTATGGCTATGTAGGGGCAGGACCTGATAAAATAACGCTCTATAGAGGCAAGGAGGTCGTGAAGAGAAATGTAAGCGCCGTCAACGCTTTAGATGAGTTGATAGAGATTATCAAAAACGACGGGTTATGGATAGATGAGGGTGAGTATGGTCTTTAACACTAAACGCTATCTATCTTACAGAAATACGTTTTACTACGGTTTCCGAGCCAGAAGTTACCCGCACAAAATAGAAGCCAGTGGTGAGCTTTCCATCCGAATCGAAAGACAAACTTTGCAGACCAGCGTCCAAACGACCGTTCATTAAGTTTAAAACCTCATTTCCTAAAGCGTCCATTACTTTGATGACAACCGTATTTTGTTCGCTGAGAGTAAAATTTAAGGTAATTTGTTCTGCAACAGGATTATAAAATACCTTCACATTCTTGATCAATTTTTCATTCTCTTGATCAGCGGCAAAATGAAAAACGTTGTAGGCGGCTGTATGTTTTTTACCAATGACAGAATGGACGTGCATAGTGTTACCTACGCTAAGCATCGCTATGCTTGCTAGCGTAAATAATAATGCTATTTTTTTCCTTAATCCTGTCATGTTAAATGTTCATCAGTAAGTAGTGTAAAGGTGATATATAACAAATATAATTTTTTTGACCTACAGTTCGATATTTTTTTTGTCTTTTTTTTACCCTTTAACAATTTTTAACAAGATTATACGTTGTCATCTCCCCCACGTTTATCGTTACAAATTTGTAGTTGCCAGAAAACAGTCTACAATGCTCATAAATTTTGTACCTTTACATTTCAAAATTAAATAACATTTCATGTCGCATAAAGCAGGATTCGTCAGTATTATCGGAAAACCCAATGCGGGAAAATCCACCTTAATGAACGCGTTGGTAGGTGAAAAAATGTCTATCATTACACCTAAAGCGCAAACGACGCGACACCGGATTATGGGGATTGTGAACGATGAAGATCACCAGATTATATTTTCGGATACGCCCGGGGTTATTAAGCCAAACTATTCCTTACAGGAATCCATGATGAATTCTGTTCAGGGCTCCTTGATCGATGCGGATGTGATTCTATTTGTGACGGATATTCATGAGAAGTTCGACGAGAGCGATGTAATCGAAAGGTTGCATAAAACAAATTCCCCTGTGGCTGTCCTTATCAACAAGATCGATAAGTCCTCAGAAGAAGAAGTGCGAAGCAAAATAACATTTTGGCAGGAGAAACTAAATCCTGACGCTGTTTTTGCGGTTTCTGCTTTGCTCAATCATGGCGTGGCAGGCATCATGGAATATATTAAAGAGAAACTGCCGATCCACCCACCCTATTACGAAAAGGATGAGCTAACGGATAAAAGCCTTCGTTTCTTCGTCTCTGAAATGATTCGCGAAAAAATTTTTAAGCTATACGATAAGGAAATCCCATACAGTACAGAAGTGATCGTGACGTCTTATAAAGAAGAAGAAAACATTACGCGAATTGCTGCAGAAATTATTGTAGAACGTGACTCCCAGAAAAATATTCTTATTGGAAAAGCCGGAGCAATGATTAAAAAAGTAGGTACGTACGCTCGGCAGGATATCGAAGCGTTTATCGATGGAAAAGTATTCTTAGAGCTTTTTGTCAAGGTAATTCCCGACTGGCGCCGCAAGAAAAACTATTTGAAAAAGTTTGGGTATGATGATTGATATGTTCTTTTTCCCGTAGGTTCAAACAAAGTATTCGCGGAGTGCTTTAATCTGCTTAGCATTAAGCACTTTATTCAATTCGTCATCAGATGCTCCTTTTACACGCTTGGCTGATTTGAAGGTCTTCAACAGCTTTTCTACGGAAGTCTTCCCTATTCCAGGGATTCGTTCCAGTTCGGAAACAAATGTTTTTCTACTGCGCTGATTACGGTGAAAAGTAATCCCAAAACGATGGGCCTCATCCCGTAAATGCTGAATGATTTTTAATGTCTCCGATTTCTTATCGAGATACAGCGGATATTGATCCCCGGGGTAATATATCTCTTCCAAACGTTTGGCAATACCGATGATGGTCACTTTATTCGCTATCCCTAACAGCTTCAAACTTTTCACAGCTGCCCCTAGCTGTCCTTTTCCGCCGTCAATCACAATCAACTGAGGGAGTTGCTGGTCTTCATCCAACAATCTTCTATAACGTCGAAAAACCGCTTCTTCCATCGTCGCAAAATCATTTGGCCCGACCACGGTCTTGACGTTGAAATGTCGATAGTCTTTTTTTGCAGGCTTCGCATCTTTGAAAACCACGACGGCTGATACAGGGAAACTCCCTTGTATATTGGAGTTATCAAAACATTCGATATGCCTCGGAAGCACATTCAATCGTAAATCCTTTTGCATCTGCTTTAGAATGCGTTCTGTTTTCACTTCTGGATTCAACTTCTCGTATTGTAACATACGCTCCTTTTTGAAATAAGCTACATTTTTACGAGACAATTCCAACAGATTTTTCTTTTCTCCCGCTTTGGGCACTGTAAATTTTAGAGCGGTATCTCCTTCGATATGTATATCAAAGGGTACGATGATTTCTTTGGACGTGCTTTTGAAACGCTCTCTAAACTCTGGAATTGCCAAAGTTAACAGTTCCTCCTCGGACTCGTCTAAACGTTTCTTCATCTCTAACGTTTGGGTTTGGATCACAACCCCATGTGCTACTTTCAAATAGTTTACGAAGGCATAATTATCCTCCGATGCGATATTAAATACGTCTACATTGGTTATCGACGAGCTGACAACGGTAGATCTACTTTGATAATTAGAAAGCTTTTCTAATTTCGTCTTGACCTTATGCGCAGCTTCAAAATCCAATGACGTCACCGCATCGTTTATCTGCATCTTCAAACGATTTGTAACGACAGTGATCTTGCCGTTTAAAATATTTTTAATATCAGCAAGATTCTGATCGTAATCTTCTTCAGATTGATATCCCTCACATGGGCCCTTGCAGTTGCCTATCTGATATTCTAGACAAATTTTGTATTTACCTCTTGCTATGTTTTCAGGAGACAAGTTCAGGTTACAGGTACGTAAAGGAAAAAGTTCACGAATCATATCCAAAATGATATGCATCATCCCAACAGAAGCGTACGGTCCATAATAACGTGATCCGTCTCGAATATACTTTCGTGTCCAAAAAACACGGGGAAAATGTTCGTTCTTAATAACAATCCATGGGTATGTTTTGTCATCCTTCAGCATCACGTTGTAACGAGGCTTATGCTTCTTAATAAGATTATTCTCCAGAAGCCATGCATCGATCTCGGTATCAACGATTGTAAATGCAATACGATTTATTTTCCGTACTAATACACGGGTTTTACTATTAAGTTGATGTTCGTTTATGAAATAAGAGCCTACTCGATTGCGTAAATCCTTAGCCTTTCCCACATAGATGAGTTCGTTATTTTTATCAAAATACTGGTAAACACCTGGTTTATGGGGTATTTTCTTTAACTCTTCTTTGTAATCGAATACACTCATAACATAAAAAATGCCGGACAACAAATTCCGTTAAAATCCGCTGTTCGGCGTTTATAAATCTTAACAAACCGCACGAAATATTAGAATCCCAATCGATCGTCATCTAAAACGTCCTCGTTGGATGGGACCCCATAGAACTCTCGGTATTGACTACAGTCAATTTCACGCGTCAATCCCCCCGGTGGAAGCGGGAAATCCTCTTGGGTGTAATGTAAATTCTTGTCTCCATAAACTTTCTTCATATACAACCCAAATATAGGAAGCGCAGCTTGTGCTCCTTGTCCAGATGCCATGCTATAAAAACGGATGCCACGATCTTCTGCACCAGTCCAAACGCCCGTCACCAGTTCTGGGGTTATACCGATAAACCAGGCATCGGAGTTATCATTTGTAGTGCCCGTTTTACCTCCGATTGGATTTTTGAACCCACCGAACTCTGCCCGTCTTAGACGAGAACCTGTACCGCCGTCAACAACACCTTTCAACATATCCACCATAATGTAGGCCGATTCGCTGTTCAAAGCCTTAACTACTGTTGGTGTTTTTTCATAGATAGGTGCACCATTTTGATCCTCCACACGTAAGATCATAGTAGGCTCGATCCACGTGCCGTGATTGACAAATGCAGCATAGGCACCTACCATATCATAGACAGATGCTTCATAAGCCCCTAATGCAATGGACGGATAATTCGGCACGTTAGAGGTAATGCCCATACGTTTAGTTAGTGAAGCAACCGTAGCCGGAGTCACTTCGTTTATAACATAGGCAGAAGCAAAATTCTGCGAATATTTTAACGCATTTTTTAAGGTTATCGGGTCGCCTCCTTGCACTGTTCCACGAGGTGTCCAGTTGCCATAGGTACGGGAATGGTTGGGCACCGGAAAACAAGGCGAGTATCCATTATCGATCGCAGCAGCATACGTAAATGGTTTCGCCGTTGAGCCTACTTGCCTTTGTGCTAGCTTTACATGATCAAATTTAAAATGTTCAAAACTGGTTCCCCCGACCCAAGCTTTGATGTGTCCTGTTTTCGGCTCCATGGACATTACGGCGTTCCGCAGAAAAAGCTTATTGTACCGGATGGAATCCATCGGAGCCATAACCGTATCTACATTTCCCTTGTAGGTAAACAAAGTCATCGGCACTTTCTTGTCGAACTCTTTTCGGATTTCTTCTTCCGACATACCTGCCTCCTTCAATACCCGATAACGATCAGAGCGACGCATACCCGATATTAACAACTGGGCATTGGCTCCTTTAAACGGATCGGAGTTACGGTATTGTCTGTCAAAATCCCGTTGTAATTTTTCCATCCACTCCCGTTGCGCTTCTTCTGCATATCGCTGCATGGTGTAATTGATCGGTGTATAAACTTTCAATCCATCACGGTCCAGGTCATAAGGCGTCCCATCTGGCTTAGTGATGGACAAACGTTTAAATTCCTTTTTTAATTCCTGTTTCAATACAGCGCGGAAATAAGGAGCCATACCCTCTCCATAATTAGCTATACGAAGTTTCAAATCCAACGGGTGTTCTTTGGCCTGTTGTCCTTCCTCCCTTGTCAGAAAATTCTGATCGATCATATTATTCAACACGGTATTCCGCCGTTTCATGGAATTCTCCGGGAATCGTACTGGCGAATAGATATAGGTTCCTTTCAACATTCCCACTAATGTAGCCGCTTGTTCAGGGGTCAGCTGATCAGGGGTCGTATCAAAGTACGTTCTAGCCGCCGATTTAATACCGAAGGTATTGTAAGCTCCAAAATCGACGGTATTGAAATACATCGTAATAATTTCTTCTTTGGTATAACTCCTTTCCAAACGAACAGCGGTAATCCACTCTTGGAATTTCTGCATAATGCGCTTGAAGGTATTACGCTCTCTCCGCTCAGAGAAAAGATTTAGCGCTAATTGTTGGGTAATCGTACTCCCCCCTTGTTTTCTATTTAGCAGTGTCGTGTAGATAGCTGAGGTTACTGTCCGGGAATAATCAATACCCGAATGGTCGTAAAAACGTTTGTCTTCTGTCGAGACCAAAGCATGGACCAAGTGAGGAGACAACTCGCTATATTTTACATTGGAGCGATTGTGTTTGTAATATCTACCCAATACCTGGAGATCATCCGTCAATATTTCAGAAGCCAAATTGCTCTTTGGGTTTTCCAGTTCCTCAAAGGATGGTAATTTCCCAAATACGCCCAAACGCACACTTACTAGGAAAAGTGCTCCAAGAACAACTATACTACACAATATCGTCCAAAAATTCCGGGTATATCGTTTGATATCTATGTCTGTCAATTTCTGCTTTGATTCTCTCTTCATTGCACCTATGATACGGTTTTAGTACAAAGTTAACATTCTCGCTTTAATATGTTTTAAAAAAGTTAGAACGACATTATATTAAACTTCGACATGTAGCCAAATTTATTTTATAACAAACGGGTTATATGACAGCAAGTCATACAGCTAAGATTTCTCAATAAGACAGACGGCGTAGGCGACAACGCCCTCTTGACGCCCTATAAAGCCCATCGTTTCATTGGTGGTGGCTTTGATAGATACGTCGTCCACATCAATCCCAGCGGCTTTAGCGATATGCTCTTTCATGGCTGGGATGTACGGTTTAATCTTCGGAGCTTCCAGACACAGCATACCATCAATATTACCTAAGGTATATCCTTTTTCTTTTAGGAGCTTTACGCATTCTTTCAACAAAAGGAGGCTACTTATCCCTTTCCATTTAGGGTCCGTGTTCGGAAAGTGAAAGCCGATATCCTCTAAGTTTGCTGCTCCAAGGATGGCGTCACAAATTGCATGTACTAAGACGTCCGCATCTGAATGCCCAAACGCACCTGCATGGTGTTCCAATTGCACGCCTCCGATTACAAATGGATGCCCTTCTTTCATTTGATGGACATCAAAACCAAAACCTACCTTTATCTTCATCATAATACGAAGTTAACCCTTTCTTTTCCCCGATGAAAAAAAAGAGCATACAAAAATTTATTTGCTACTTTTGATCTGTCATCTGCTTGACAAAAAACTTTAAAATTTATACGGTGCAATAGGTTACTATTTGATTAAAAAGGTATTAATAAGTGAGTAAGGAAAAAAGCGACATACAGATTGATTCCGAAATCGTTAACGGCATCAGGGAGGGAGATAACCTTGCTATCCAGCAATTATATCAAATGCATTTCCCGCCCATTGCCCATATGATCATAAACAATCGTGGCAGCAGAGAGGAAGCAAAGGATATTTTCCAAGAAACAGTGATGGTGCTTTATAACAAAATTGTTGATCATGATTTTGTTTTGAGCAGCAAATTACAAACATTCTTGTATGCGGTTGCAAAACGGCTGTGGCTGAAACACCTTACTCGTGGCGAAGCGAAATATCGTACAGATTCGATAGACGACTATGGAGAATCGCTAACGGCTGAAGAAGCGATCGATGATCATGAGATTAAAGAAGCCAATCTTGTCCAAATGGAAGATGCATTAAACGGGTTAGGAGAACCGTGTAAAACCATCTTATACGATTTTTATATACAGGGACAATCGATGGCAGCTATTTGTGAGAAGTTTGGTTACACGAACGCCGATAATGCGAAGACGCAAAAATATAAGTGTCTTCAACGTTTAAAAAAGATATTTTTCAAAAAGTAGTTACAATTAAATTGGCATGAAAGGCTTAAATCAACAGGAGTTTATAACGTGGGCGGACAAGTATCTTCGAGGGGAGCTTTCCCGCGAAGATCAATTGCTGTTTGAGACATATTGTGCGGAGAATCCTGGAAAGGCAGAACTTTTCGCACAACACAAAGCTTTTTTAACCACAATGGTGAAAGCGGAATCACGATCAAGTTTTAAGCGAAAATTACAGCGTGTTGCACAAGATTACCATGAGGCGCACGCCTCAAAACCGGCGGCTAAGGTTATCAATATATGGGATAGGTTAAAACTTAACGCTGCTGTTGCAGCTGCGATCGCCATTGTATCGGTATTCTCTACGTTGTGGTTGACGGGGTATTATAAGAACCTAAAGAAAACAACATCAGATTACAGTGCTCTACGAAGGGATATGAACACCGTAAAGCGTAATGTAAACGCACAGAATGCAGCTATTCGGAACATCCACAACAGCAAAGACGACGTTAAAGAAACGATGCATTACGGTGCGACAGGATTCATGATTACGAAAAATGGTTATGTGGTCACGAATTACCATGTTATCACCGGAGCTGACTCGGTACATTTACAAAATCATAAGGGGGAATCTTTTAAAGCAGATATTGTTTTTACAAATCCGGAAAAGGATCTGGCCATCTTGCATATAAACGACTCTACCTTTAAATTGACCAGAAGCATCCCCTATACTTTTAAAAGACAGGATGCGGATATCGGAGAAGACGTTTATACAATTGGTTTCCCTCGGGATGAAGCTGTATATGGACAAGGTTATCTGAGTTCTTCTACTGGATATGCCGGCGACACGCTTGCCTATCAAATATCAATCCCAGTAAACCCAGGTAACAGCGGAGGTCCGTTATTAGATAAAGAGGGGAATGTAATAGGGATTATCAGCGGTAAACAAAAGGGAATAGACGGTGCAGCTTTTGCAATCAAAACGAAGGCACTAATGGAAACACTGAACAGTATTCCAGCCGACTCTCTTAAAGGTAAAAACGTGGTTCTTAACAACAAAAACTTATTATACAATTTATCGCGAACCGATCAGATAAAAAAGCTACAGGATTACGTTTATATTGTAAAAGTTTACTAAAGAAAGAGGCAAATTTGATGATTTGCCTCTTTTCTTTTTTATTTATTCGGTTGTGGCGTAACACGCAAGTAAGGTTTCACTTCCGTGTAGCCTTTCGGAAATTTAGCCGGAATGTCCTCTGTTTTTATGGCAGGAACGACAATTACATCTTCGCCATCTTTCCAGTCAGCAGGTGTTGCTACAGAATACTCGTCTGTCAACTGAAGCGAGTCGATCACACGTAAAATCTCAAAGAAATTTCGACCTGTAGAAGCTGGGTAAGTCAATGTCAATTTGACTTTTTTATCTGGACCGATAACAAATACCGAGCGTACTGTTGCTGTAGCAGAAGCATTTGGATGAATCATATCATAAAGTTCCGCTACTGTACGGTCTTTATCCGCAATAATCGGGAAATCTACCTCGCAATTCTGCGTCTCGTTGATGTCTTTAATCCAGCCCAAGTGGTCTTCTACTGAATCGACACTCAATGCTAATACCTTTGTATTTCTCTTTTCAAACGCTGATTTCAACTGTGCAGTACGCCCGAGTTCAGTGGTACATACAGGTGTATAATCTGAAGGGTGTGAATACAAAACTGCCCAGCCTCCGTCGATATACTCGTAAAAATCAATTTTTCCTATAGATGTGTCCGCCTGGAAGTTAGGAGCAACATCGCCTAATCGTAAACTCATATCTTAAAATTTTAAGTTTTTTTAAAAATTCTTATTCTCTACAAATTTAGTAGATTATTTGAGTTTTCAAAATGGCATCGCATCTCATTTTTGTAATCTTTTGTCAATAAATGTCAAGTTCCCGTAATCTTCAAAAGAGAAGCTTCCCAATTTTTGCGATACATGCTCCAATAGAAATTTCGAATTACACAAGAGTTGCTGTTGCATCTCATCCTCGGGAGAAAGTAACGCGTCCCGCAAGAAGAGTAATGCTAATGGACGTATTTGTTCCGTCTCTAACTCCTGTTCCACATACATCAAAAGTTCGTTCTGGGAAAGTCCTACTAGCCAGTCTCTTTCCTTTCCAAAAAAATTACGGTAGCCTTCTTCGACAACTGCAGGCTCAATAGGCTCATCAAAAGCCTCGTATTTATCAATGAGCAGGCGTAAAAACTTGCCCATCTCATTAATCCAATTCAGAATCGTATCTTTCTCGTATCTAATACTCATTATATGTTTATCACCTGTTAAAGGCCCATAGCTTTCACAAGAATTTTAACGACAATCCACTATCTGACTTGTCCATCGCCGGTAACATACCATTTCTCTGTGACCAATTTCTCTAAAGCAAAGGGTCCTCTCGCATGCAGTTTTTGGGTGGAGATACCGATTTCAGCCCCAAGCCCAAAAGCAGCGCCGTCCGTGAACCGTGTTGACGCATTCGTATAAACTGCAGCTGCATCCACGGTCTCCATATACGTGTTGACGCGTTCAGCGTCCGTTGAAACAATACATTCCGAATGCTTAGAAGAATGCTCAGCGATATGCTTTAAAGCCTCATCAAAACCTTCTACTACCCTGATCGAACATTGTAACGACAGAAATTCTCGTCCAAAGTCCTCGTCGCTGGCTAATACTAACAACGGATAACCAAGTTCTTGTAAAATAGAAAAAGCCGTTTCGTCTGCGTAGATTTTTACACTACTCTCTTTAAAATAGGGCGCAACCTTACCGAGTAGGTCTTGCGCTACTTCCCTGTCGACCAAAACAGTATCCAAAGCATTACACACGGATGGTCGTTGTATTTTAGCATTCGCTATAATTTTTGCTGCTTTTTCCAAATCACCTGATCGCTCTACATACGTGTGACATACGCCCGCCCCCGTTTCAATAACTGGGACTTTGGCCTGCTGACGAACTAGATCGATAAGCGCTTGCGATCCCCTTGGGATAATAATATCCACATATTGGGTTGCAGAAAGCAATTCACTTACAAAAGCTCTGTCCGTCGGCAATAGCTGAACGATATGTATATCTAAATTATGTTTACGTAGCTCTTCCTGTATAATCTCCACCAATACACTGTTCGTATACCAAGCATCTGATCCGCCTCGTAATACACAGACATTTCCTGAACGTATACATAACGCCGCAACGTCCACCGTTACGTTAGGTCTCGATTCATAAATCACTCCCACTACTCCGAGAGGAACGGTTTTCTTCTCGACCAGCAATCCATTTTCCAGTTCCTTACGAGAAATCGATAATCCTGTCGGGTCTGGAAGGTTCGCGATATCAATGAGGCTAGCTGATAACCCCAAAATCCGATCTTTATCCAACAATAATCTATCGTATCGTGGGTCTGCTTTATCCATACGCTCCAAGTCCTTCTTATTCTCACCAATGATATCCTCTACATGTGCTTCAAGCGAATTAGCAATAGCTTTTAACAGCTGTTGTTTAGCATCATTGGACAAGCGTTTCGCTGCTATGGTAGCTTCATGAGCAGCTTTTAATTCTTCTACTATACTTTCCTTCTTCATCTAAAAATCCCTTTCCTTTTATTATGTATGTTACAAAAATAAGTAGAGACGCATATATTGCGTCTTTACAATTTATTTATTACCCATTGGACAACAACAAAGGTTGCTCCCACGAATTACAAAAGCACTATATCATCAGCATGCGCTATCGCTACGTTCTTTTTCTTACGGATCGATTCCGCATCCAAAATATCAATTTTTGATTTTGCGACAGCAAATACTTCCCCTTCTTCATTGGCTATTTGGAATACCTCCCCCGTTTCCACGGCTTGATTGATGGTTACTATCCCTACAGCCAAAAGGCTTTTACGATTTAGAATAGCGTTCGCCGCTCCTTCATCGACGCGCACCAGTGCCTTGATCAGACTACCGGTCGCTAGCCACTTGTTCCTCGAAGATACCTTTTTTTTCTGAGGTAAACAAACTGTTCCTGTCTCACCCTTCACTGCTTTTAAGATTCCATCTACCGTTTGCATACTGAAAATAACGGTTTGTATACCCATTTGATTTGCCAGTCTGGCGAAATTGAGTTTAGAGCTCATCCCCCCTAAACCGACAGCCGATTTTTCTTTTTTTACAAAAGAAAACACCTCTTTATCGATCATCGAGATTTGTGAAATTACCTTTCCTTTACTATCCAGAACCCCTGGAACGGACGTACTGAATAAAAGTTGTTCTGCGCCAAATCCAACAGCTATCAACGTTGCTAGTTCATCATTGTCCGAAAATTTAAGCTCTTTATTGCTCACAACATCGTTTTCATTGGCAATAGGAATGATGTTATTCTTCCACAGTTCTTGATAAGTATCCTTTAGCTGAAGAAACTGGGCCCTATTCGCAAAATGTTGCCGTTCACATAGACTTTGCGCCAACGCTATGTTGAACGGCTTGAAATACGTGCTATATGTACGAACAAGTAGCGGATTCCCGATAGCTGCTGCGGCCTTTCGCGCAGATAAGCTTCCATCATAATTTTTTAGGTATTTCTTCCCAGCGGCGACGGCACCGGACGACACCAGAACGACGTTATATTTCGATTGCAGTTGAGCGGTTTGTCGGGCAATTTCCAGCACAATGCGCTCATCAACATCGCCATCTTTGGTTGTAATAGCAGCAGAACCGAATTTTATGACCAATACGGGCTTTTTCATTTATTTTGGCATTAAAAAAACAACACACTTGTTTAAAGAATGTAAATGTAGTAAGCTTTTTCATTCGAACAAATGTTTTTTTAATGGCGATGAAACTTGCATGAACAGTATATTGATTTATTTAATTAAACTTTGGTATGGTTTATGAACGCCTACTTTATAAAAAGAGATAAGATGAAGTACATAGCACTCATATTCGTTTCATTTATGCTTTTTTCTTGTCAAGGTTCTGCTCGGAAGGAAGCATCTAATGATAGCTCTTCCTCCCTTCCTCCGATCGGCGGAGCGAAAGATAAGTACGGCTGTCTCATTGCCGCGGGCTACACGTGGTCAAAAATCAAAGATGAATGTATTCGTCCTTGGGAAGGTACAATTACCATGAATATCACAGACACGTCAACCAACTTTGAAACCGCAGCTTTCGTTTTGATGGATTTAACCAAGCAGAAAGCAGAGCTTTTCATACAGGAAGAAGATGATAGCGTATTATTGGATAGCGTCACTCCCCACTTGTATGCTAACGAGCATTACAAGCTGATCGAAGAAAATCACTGCTGGTCGTTGATTCATCAAGAGGAAACTCTCTATGAAGAGAAGAAGTAGTATAAAAAGCTTTTACTTTTTCCCTTCTCCGAAACGATCCTCATATAGCTTTTCCATGACGAACATCTCGTCACGCAGTTTTGCAGCTTCCAAAAAATCCATCTCTTTTGCCGCTTTTTCCATTTTTCTGCGTACGTTTTCAATAGCCTTTTTCATCTCCTTATCTCCTAAGTATTCCATGACCGGATCAGCGGCTATAAATGCCGTGGCATCGGGTTCTACATACGCTTTAGCTTCACCAGGTTTAAAGTCGGCTACCGATGTCTGTTCTAAAATTTCTTCACGCGTTTTACCCACCGTTCGCGGTACAATGCCATGTTTTTCGTTGTAAGCGATCTGCTTTTCCCTTCGTCGGTTTGTTTCATCGATAGTCACCCGCATACTGTCTGTCATTTGATCAGCGTACATAATAACACGTCCCTTATCATTACGGGCTGCGCGACCGATCGTTTGAATCAAGGAACGTTCTGATCGTAAAAACCCTTCTTTATCTGCGTCGAGGATAGCAACTAATGTTACTTCCGGCAAATCTAATCCTTCACGTAGAAGGTTCACACCGACCAGCACATCAAACTCACCTAACCGCAAACCACGCAGGATTTCTACACGCTCTAATGTCTTTATTTCCGAGTGAATATAACGTACTTTTATATTTAATCGGCTCATATACTTGGTCAGTTCTTCCGCCATGCGCTTGGTCAATGTCGTCGCCAACACACGTCCTCCCTCTTTTATCGTCTTGTCGACTTCCTCTAGGAAATCGTCAACTTGATTAATAGCTGGATGCACTTCAATAATCGGGTCCAACAAACCTGTTGGGCGAATAACCTGTTCGACAACTACGCCTTCCGTTTTCTGCAATTCATAATCACCAGGTGTTGCAGAAACGTAAACCGTCTGGTTGGTTAACGATTCGAACTCGGGGAAGTTAAGGGGTCGATTATCCAATGCAGCAGGTAATCGAAAACCGTGCTCGACTAATGAAATCTTGCGCGAACGGTCTCCACCATACATGGCGCGTAGTTGGGGTAAGGTAACATGGCTTTCATCAATGACTAAGAGATAGTCATCCGGAAAATAATCTAATAAACAGAATGGTCGCATACCTGCTTGGCGTCCGTCAAAAAAACGAGAATAGTTTTCAATTCCCGAACAATAACCAAGTTCTCGCATCATCTCCAAATCGTAATTGACACGTTCCTCCAAGCGCTTGGCTTCAAGCAGCTTGCCATCTTCCTCCAACTGCACCTTTCGCTGTTCCAGCTCCTCCTGTATGGCCCATATAGACTGCGTAAATTTCTCCTTAGGGGTTACAAACAAGGTTGCGGGAAACAGCGCTATATCTTCCATCTTGGAGATTGTCTGTCCCGAAATGGGGTCAATTTCACTAAGTTCGTCAATTTCGTCACCGAAGAACGAAATTCGGAAAGCGTTATCCAAATACGCTGGATATACATCCACGATATCTCCTTTTACTCGAAAGGTTCCGCGTTTAAAATCACTCGTTGTTCGGGCATAGAGTATTTCAACCAAGCGATGTAAAAAAGCGTTTCGACTGATGGTAATACCTACAGAAAAGCGAAAAATGGAACGCGAAAAATCTTCCGGGTTCCCCATACCGTAAATACAGGATACGGAAGACACGACAATTACATCTCGACGTCCCGACATTAGCGAAGAAGTCGTTGCCAAACGTAATTTTTCAATTTCCTCATTGATCGCTAAATCTTTTTCGATATAGGTATTGGAAGATGCTATAAATGCTTCTGGCTGATAATAATCGTAATAAGACACAAAATAATTGACCGCATTCTCCGGGAAAAATTGTTTGAATTCCCCGTAAAGTTGTGCCGCCAAAGTTTTATTATGACTGAGAATAAGCGTAGGCCGCTGTGTCTCCTGTATAACGTTCGCAATCGTAAATGTCTTCCCTGAACCTGTTACCCCTAATAACGTCTGGTACTGTTCCCCCTGTTCTATCCCCGTTATCAATTCTTTGATAGCGCGTGGTTGGTCTCCCGTAGGCCTATATTCTGATGTTAATTTGAATTTCATTAAGAATCTTCCATTGATGGAAATATAAAGTTAGGAAAAAGGCACTTAATTTGCTAAATTGCTGATATTAAATATATCGTTATGGTAACAATCCTGACCAAAGAAAATAGTATTGCCAATCACTATTTGGTGGAATTACGAGACGTCAACGTTCAGCAAGACCGTATGCGTTTTCGAAACAATCTAGAGCGCGTGGGAGAGATTATAGCCTATGAGATAAGCAAAACGTTAGATTACGAACCTATAAAAGTCCAAACACCTTTAGGAGAGGCCGCTCATCAAGTTTTGCAAGAACAGCCTGTGTTGGCAACAATCATACGAGCGGGCTTACCCTTTCATCAGGGAATGCTAAATATATTTGATCGTGCCGATAGCGCATTTTTTGCTGCGTATAGGCATACAAAAAAGAGTGGTGAAATGCAAGTGTATAAGAAATACGTCAACACACCTAATCTCGATGGCCGAATTCTCATCATCGCTGACCCTATGCTTGCTACAGGACGTAGTTTGGTGCTTTGCTGTAAAGATCTGCTTGCGGAATACGACATTAAGGAGCTTCATATCGCGGTCGTTATCGCGTCCGAAGAGGGGCTTCAGCATGTGCGCGCTTTTATTCCTGAAGCACACCTCTGGGTTGGCGATGTAGACAACGAAATGACATCCAAATCTTATATAGTTCCAGGGTTAGGTGATGCGGGGGATTTAGCTTACGGGAATAAAGAGTAATAAACGAACGTATCGGTGATAACGGAATGAAGGTAACTTCAGCGAGACGATTTGAGGTCCAAAACACCTAAAAAGCACCGCTGCTATCACTTCATAAATGCATAACTAATAACAAAAACATAAAACATAATTAACACATAATGATTATTTTAACATTAAATTTATTCAAAAATATCATCAACTATGGTCTGGCAAAAATACAATGGCGAAAAAATCCACACGCCCATCAACGATGCTGTTGAGGAAATCATCAAAAGGGAAGCTCACCTAGGTAACAGATTAAAAGTATACATAGGTACAGATTCGCAAGTAAAACGAGGTATAGTAGAATTTGCTACAGTCATTGTTTTCCTACGCGAACATAAAGGAGGCTTCATGTTCATCAATCGCGACAAAATTTTCCGCCGGATAGGCATTAAAGAGCGTATGCTTATCGAGGTCCAAAAATCTATTGATGTCGCGTACCAATTATGTCCACTTCTCGACCAGTACCATATCGACCTTGAAGTGCATGTCGATATCAACACCAATCCTAGTTTCGAATCCAACATTGCACTAAAAGAAGCAATGGGGTATATCATGGGCATGGGGTTTCAATTCCGAGCAAAACCTGAATCATTCGCGAGTACAAATTGTGCCAATAAAATGGTACAATAGTCAATTTTACAATCGAGTGATGTTCTTCAAGCAAGTTTTAGTATAATTGTGAAAACGATTATACATTGGTTGATATTCCATTAATGAAACCTGTATAAATTGCAATATGATTAGAAATTTATGCAAGCTTCATCGCCATTAAAAACAAATAGTATGATGAAAATCGCTGTCGTAGGTCCGGAATCGACCGGAAAATCGACGATGGCACAACATCTTGCACACGTGCTTGGAACTGTATGTGTACCCGAGTATGCTCGATACTATTGCAGAAAACTCAACAGAGAATATACTTTACAGGATGAAGTTAACATGTTCTACGGGCAGATTGCACTGGAAGATTCCTTAATTCCGCTAGCAAAAAACGATATATTGGTCTGCGATACCACGATGTTGACTGTAAAAATCTGGTCTGATCATCTTTTCCACAGCACACCTCAGGAAGTCACGGACGAAATCAAATCCAGAAAATACGATTTTTATTTACTTATGGATATTGATTTACCATGGGAAGATGACCCCTTACGAGATTTTCCGGAACAGCGGGAACATTTTATGCGTATCTGGAAAAAAGAATTGAAAGCACTGGACGCTTCCTATAAAATTATTTCAGGAGCGGGTGATGAACGATTAAAAAACGGTTTGAATGCCGTTGATTTATTTCTGAAAAATAACTAACGTAAAAATTCACCTAACGAAACACCGCATCATTTATTTTAAGATACTTCTTCACCCCTATAATGTCAAAATTTCTCCTCCGTTTCAGCAGACTTTGTAAGGCCTCGCCATCCAATACCAACCGCTTTTCATCAACAGTAATTTTACATTCCTTAAAATAATCAGGCCTTCCATTTCTTCTCGAAATAATACGTACAGTATAGTGCGCAGGAATAATTAAACGAATCTTATTATGTTCCACTAGTTGGTAAGGTAACTTCTGGTCTCTACTTCTGCTAGGAAGTTCGGCATATTTGTATTCATCATCTAAATCTGCCATGGCCACATATGTCAAATGCAGTTGAGAAGTATCGGCTATATCCTTGAACGTAGCTTCAAATACGAGATCCTTATCCATTTGGTTTACAAGTATAATCGGATACAAAAAAGAACAAGACTCTAAGCACAGTAGCATCATTATAGGAAGCGTAATTTTCCACATTCTCATGCCCTAAAGATAAAAAAACCTGTCGGATGTTCGACAGGTTTTTATTTCACGCTCTTTCTTAATAGCGATACGCTTCTGGTTTATATGGGCCCTCCACGGTTACTCCAATATAATCAGCCTGATCTTCCGTTAAGGTATCCAGTTCGACACCAATATGCGCCAAGTGCAAACGTGCCACTTTTTCATCTAAATGCTTAGGGAGCGTATACACTTTTTTCTCATATTGACCGTTGTTCGTCCACAGCTCAATCTGCGCCAATGTTTGGTTTGTGAATGAATTTGACATCACAAAAGACGGATGGCCGGTTGCACAGCCCAAATTCACCAAACGACCTTCTGCCAATAAGATAATGTCTTTCCCATCTACCGTATATTTATCTACTTGCGGTTTTATTTCCACCTTTGCATTGCCATAATTATTATTTAACCAAGCAACATCAATTTCATTATCGAAGTGTCCGATATTACACACAACGGTTTTGTCTTTCATTGCTTTAAAGTGCTCCGCACGGATAATATCTTTATTACCGGTCGTCGTAACGACAATATTGGCTTCTTTTACTGCATCTGCCATTTTCTTCACTTCAAAGCCTTCCATCGCGGCCTGCAATGCACAAATTGGATCGATTTCCGTCACGATAACACGTACACCTGCCGAGCGCAACGATTCTGCTGATCCTTTACCCACATCACCATAGCCTGCTACGACTGCAACTTTTCCGGCCAACATCAAGTCGGTTGCACGACGAATAGCATCCACCAATGATTCACGACAGCCGTATTTATTATCGAACTTAGATTTTGTTACGGAATCGTTTACATTAATCGCGGGTAAATGCAATGTACCTTTTTTATAACGCTCATAAAGACGGTGAACACCGGTAGTCGTCTCTTCCGACAGGCCTTTGATTCCGTCGATTAATTCGGGAAATTTATCGAATACCATATTCGTCAAATCTCCACCATCGTCCAAGATCATGTTCAAAGGCTTACGCTCTTCTCCGAAAAATAACGTTTGCTCGATACACCAATTAAACTCTTCTTCAGTTAACCCTTTCCATGCATACACCGGAATGCCTGCGGCAGCAATGGCAGCAGCTGCATGATCCTGCGTAGAAAAGATATTACAGGAGGACCAGCTCACCTCTGCACCCAATTCGACTAGCGTCTCTATTAATACGGCAGTTTGTATTGTCATATGTAAGCAACCCGCTATTCGGGCACCTTTCAGTGGCTTAGAAGCTCCGTATTCTTGGCGCAAACTCATTAATCCTGGCATCTCAGCTTCTGCCAATTCTATTTCTTTTCTTCCCCACTCCGCCAAAGAAATATCTTTTACTTTGTAAGGGACGTACGTTGTTTCAACTGTTGACATATATATTCTGATTTTTAATGCAAAAATAGCTGATAACCAACTTAAATCAAAAAGTTAAAGTTATTATTCCCTCGAATCTGACATTATCTTGAGGATAGCATCTTGATTGGCTACAGATAATCCATTATCTTTGTTACATGGCATGGGAATTGTTATTTTCTCCTGCTTGTATTTTTAAACTTTTACTTTTAATAAGAGATGTATCCAGAATATTTAGTAGCTCCGATGCGCCAAGAGTTGGTTGACGCAGGATTTCAGGAATTAAAAACAGTGGAAGAAGTAGATACGGTGATTCCATCGGAAGGAACTGTATTTGTAGTCGTTAATTCAGTTTGTGGATGTGCGGCGGCAAATGCACGTCCCGCTGTACGTTATGCTGTAGAAAACAGTAAGAAACCTAGCAAATTGGTCACTGTTTTTGCCGGTATGGAAAAAGATGCCGTAGATAAGGCACGTGAGTATATGCTCCCATATCCTCCTTCTTCACCAGCGATGGCCTTGTTCAAAGATGGTAAGTTGGTACACATGATCGAAAGACACATGATTGAAGGACGGCCTGCACAAATGATTGCAGACAACCTTATTGCAGCTTTCGACGAGTATTGCTAGTCATACGCTTTGATTTTTTGAATGAAAGGCTCTCCTGTATGCTATCGGAGAGCTTTTTCTTTTGTAATATATAGAATGACATTCCAGCTCATCCCCATGAAACTATTTTACTCCTTCCTCCTCTTTCCTTTGGTTTTCTTTATGGTTCGGTGCACCTCCAATAAAGAGGTCGATCTAATCGTTTACAATGCGAAAGTCTACACGGTGGACTCGGTCTTTTCTCAGAAAGAGGCAGTCGCCATAAAAGGAGGTATATTTATCGATATGGGTACCTCGGAAGAGATCCAAAGTAAATATATTGCAAAAGATGCTATAGACGCAGAAGGCAAACCAATATATCCCGGCTTTTATGATGCACATGCCCATTTTTTAATGTTGGCAGATATGCTCGAGCAAGTCAACCTCAATGGCACAAAATCTTATGACGAAATAATCCAAAAGCTTATTGTTTACCACCAAAAGAATCCCGAGAAACGATGGATTATTGGAAGTGGGTGGGATCAGAATCTATGGGAGGATAAACGCTTCCCTACTAAAGACAGCTTAGATAAATATTTTCCCGAAACACCGGTTTTTCTTTCTCGTGTCGATTACCACACTGCCTTAGTGAATAGTAAAGCTTTGCATATAGCACAGTTGGACACTACCCGTCCTGTACCCGGGGGACTAATGGCTGTCGATAGCGCTGGCAACTTTACAGGTATATTAATAGATAACGCCATGGAATTGGTTTCCCGTCATATCCCCGTCCCGGAACAACACTATTTATTGTCAGGGCTTCGCAAGGCACAAGATTCCCTGTTTTCCGTTGGTCTTACTTCTATCGTTGATGCCGGTCTTTCTCCAGAAAAATTGGACTACCTCAAAAAATTATACCAACGCGATTCCTTAAAAATAAGAAACTACGCAATGATTGGTGGAAACGCCCGTGATATCGAGCGATACATCCGAGAAGGAATTTATGAATCCGAACGTTTAACCATCCGCTCTGTGAAGTTGATGGCTGATGGTGCGTTGGGCTCTCGCAGTGCTTGCTTACTTGAACCCTATAGCGACGATACCCTTTCACGAGGATTTCTTTTACAAAGTCCAAAAGAACTGGATGATATTATCAGCAAGGTGGTCAGAACACCTTTCCAAGTCAGTACACACGCTATCGGAGATTCTGCCAATAGATTAGTATTAGATACTTACGGTAAATATGTAAAGGATGGAAAAAAAAGGCGATGGAGAATCGAACATGCTCAAGTAGTTTCTTCTTCGGATTTTTCGAAATTTGCCCAATTTCAGATTATCCCATCAGTTCAGCCGACACATGCGACTTCCGATATGTATTGGGCTGAAAACCGTTTGGGTGTTGATCGCATAAAAGGCGCTTATGCTTACAACAAACTGTTGGAGCAATATGGAAAACTAGCGCTGGGAAGTGATTTTCCTGTGGAGCACTTCAATCCGCTATATAGCTTTCATGCCGCTGTTGCCCGTGTCGATAAAAATGGGGTTCCAACCGGCGGCTTTCAGATCGAGAATGCTATAACAAGAGAACAAGCATTACGAGGGATGACAATATGGGCAGCTTTTTCCTGTTTCCAAGAAAAGAAACGTGGCAGCATTGAACGCGGAAAAGATGCAGACTTTGTTATCTTGAATGAAGACATCATGACAATTCCTGATAATCAGCTACGCGATGTAAAAACGTTACGTACGGTAATTGCAGGAGAGACCGTATTTTTAAGAGAGTAAGTAACCGTTGAACTTATTGCATATCAAACAAATGCTTTTCAGCGTGGTAGGAGGAACGCACTAGAGGTCCGGACTCCACATATTTAAAACCCATATCCAAGCCTATTTGTTTATATTTTTCAAACTGGGCAGGCGTTATCCACTCTACTACAGGATGGTGTGCTTTTGTAGGTTGTAAATATTGTCCCACTGTGAGAATATGCACACCCACGTTGTATAAATCTTGCATCGCTTCGATAACATCTTCCTCTGTTTCCCCGAAACCTAACATGATACCAGATTTCGTGCGTAAACCCGCTTCGGATATACGGCGCAGGCACTCCAATGAACGATCGTATTTTGCTTGGATACGTACTTCACGTGTCAATCTCCGTACAGTTTCCAAATTATGAGAAACAACTTCTGGACGTACAGCTAACACCCGGTCAAGATTATCCCATTGTCCCTTAAAATCTGGAATCAACGTCTCCAAAGTGGTTTCCGGGCTCTCCCTGCGAATGGCATTGACCGTTTCTGCCCAGATGGTAGAACCACCGTCTTTTAAATCATCACGATCCACCGATGTAATCACACAATGTTTTACCTGCATCAGCTTTACTGACATTGCCACGCGATTCGGTTCATCTGTATCTACGGCCAGGGGACGGCCTGTTGCCACTGCACAAAACGAACAAGAGCGTGTACAAATGTTACCTAATATCATAAAAGTAGCTGTACCCGCCCCCCAACATTCTCCCATATTCGGACAATTTCCACTCTCACATATCGTGTGTAATTTGTGCTCATCCACAAGGCTTCGTACATGACGGTATTCTTTACCCACAGGTAACTTCACACGCAACCAATCTGGTTTGCGTTGTGTTTCAGCTGCTGAAATTACAGGTAGTTCAATCATGTTGCAAAGTTACACATTATTCTGCTAAAAAAGAGGCAGGCGAATTGTCAGTCTTTTCCCATGTTTTGTGTTCGAACGTCTGATCCCAAAAACAAAAACAGGCTCTACAAAATTGCAAAGCCTGTTTATATTTTGATGGTTTCTGCGCGGAGTTAAGACGCTAAACCATCAATTTGAGGTAGGGTTTTGTGTCAACTTGCCCGGATAAGCATTGATAGCGTCTTGTGGAATATAATAAACCACGCGATAGTCTGTTGGTACTACCTCCAGCGACTGATTGTGTGCGCCCGGATAATGACGCGTCAAAGTTCCGCCATTACGATATACATCGTAACTACGCTCTGCTTGGAAGGCTAGCTCTAATTGACGTTCTTTATCGATTAAGGTACCGGCATTGGAAGTGTTAATCGAACTGTAAGCACCATCCACAATGGAACGCGTACGTATCTCGTTTAAATCAGCCAAAGCAGCGCTATAGTTGCCTAATTTAGCATACGCCTCTGCACGGTTCAAATAAACCTCCCCTAGTCTACTGATTACAGGTGAATGCAAGTGTGATTCTTCGCCTTCTCGGGAAGCTTTCGTAATATAAAATTGTGGTAGTCCGTTGTTTACGGTAATAAAGTTATCAATTACCCCCGTATAGGTATTGCCATCAGCGTGGTTAATACTATAGGTCTCCTGCTCAGCATCCACAGGTGTTAAGGTATATGTGTTATCGCCGTCTCTACATGTAATTGTGTTTCCATTTCGAGTCACTGTTGCTTGCGCATAAGTCAATGTATTTCCTTTCCGTATAAAACGGAATACCTCAGTATAGTTACCTGTGTTGGCATCCTGCGAATAGGTTGGCGCAATGAATGCTGCACGCGCATCCACTATATTATACTTTTCTTCCCGCCAGTCGTTTCGTCCAGTTTCATTCAGCAGGTCGATATACTTAGCGCTCGCATACATTTCGCCCCAGCCTTGACCACCGATATTGGCATACATACCACCGACACCATAATAATGGTCGGAACCAGAAAACTCTGATGCCATCCTTTTGATAGCAAAAATAGTCTCTGGGTTGTTCTCCGGTGTATAGGTGTTGTATTGCATAAATCGCTCCCGCGGTAATAACGAATAATCTCCGGAATTAATGACCTTATCTGCATAATCTACGGCTAACTGCGCATATTGCGTATTAGGCACCTGATAAGTGCCACTCATATACAAGTACACACGTGATAACAAGGCGTAAACAGCTCCTTTGGAAGCGTATGTAGGTCCGTTATTCATTGTCAACAATTCTTCTGCTCTCTCCAGATCGGCAATAATTTGTTGATAAGTAGCAGCTACACTCACCCGGTCTTCTAATTCCAAGCCAGGAATATCTTCTGGCGTACCGTTTACAATAGGCATTCCCAAATTGGTTTCGGGGTTATCGTAATAAGGGCGTCCATAGGCTCTGACAAAATAGAAATACATCAATCCCCGTATATAATAGCACTCACCCAGCCGGTTATTAATTTCCTCACTTTGTCCTTCGGCAAACATATCGATTATGTTGGACGTTTGTGCAATAGCTTTATACCCCGCGTTCCAAAATTGGTTCAGACGACCATTATTTGGTGTACGATTATAACTTATAAATTCAAAAAACGCGTCAGTAGATGTACCCCGGATTGCAATGTTATCGCCGGCGTATTCACCCGCACGATGCATAGGGTCGGACCAAGCTTTCAATTGTCCGTATGCTCCGTTAATCATGGATTCTAAATACGTATCCGGATCATTCATAATATCATCGGCATCCATCGATCCATAGGGTGCACGATCAATATCGCAGGATACGAAAGCAGCGGCCGCCATTAAGGCTATAAATATTTTCTTCTTCATGTTGATTATCAATTTTTAAAATGAAACATTGAACCCGAACATAAACCGGCGGACAGCGGGATAAACGGATGGACCGGCCGAATTCGTTAAGTTACCTCCTTGGCGCCTTCCATCCAGTGGTGTCAAAGGAATTTCGGGATCTACACCAGAATAGTTAGTTAGGGTGAACAAGTTTTCTCCAGTAAAGAATACCCGTAAGTTGCGAATGTTATATTGCTCCAGTTTAAAATTATATCCTAAAGTCAATGATCGCAAGCGTAAGAAATCATTATCTTCTAAATAACGTGAAGATACTTTATTTCCGTTATCCCGATTACCGTATTTAGCAACAGGATGTGTGGCATTATCGCCGGGTTTTTCCCAGCGGCTCCAACCCGGCATCAATTTCATTTGATTACGGTCAGTATAAGCACCGTCCGAATCATATTCCTGACGGGAATAATTATATATTTTACCTCCTATTGAATAACCAAAGACCGCTCCCAAATCAAACTGTTTGTATTTTAATGCCGTCGAAAGCCCTCCATATAGATCAGGAGCGGCTTTTCCTAATTCCGTCAGTGTTGCATCAGCATAATTAGAAGTTGTGGTACGCACTTCATTACCCTCAGTATTTGTTTCTGTTTTATACCACATCGGTGCTCCGTTATCTGGATTTACACCTGCCCATTCCCGCATGTAGTAAGTGTCCACTGGACGCCCGGGTTCCAATACACGCTGAGCAGATCCAGCTATATTTGATCCATCACCGACAATAACTGGTCTTACTGCAAAGGTGCCGTCTGCACCTCTTGTTTCAAAAAGCTGTATCAACTTATTCTTATTGTGCCCCACATTCAAATCCACACTCCAGTACCAATCATCGTTTTGAATAATATCTCCACCAACGGCTATCTCAAAACCGGTATTGCGCATAGCTCCGATATTCCGCCACATACTGGTAATACCCACGGTACCTGTTACCGGTACTTGGTATAATACATTATCCGTATCTTTCACGTAAAAATCGAGTGTAGTCCGTAAACGGTTATTTAAAAACGTGGCATCCACTCCTGCTCCAGCTGTATAGGTTTTCTCCCAGGTCAGGTCTCTATTTCCTTTTTGACTAATCAATGCCCCCGGTCTACCGTTATATCCAGAACCTTGCTCTACCGAGTAAAGATCATATTGTGGATATAAAGCCGTAGGACGGTTACCTACCGAACCATAGGCTGCTCTAATTTTCATCGTATTTACCCAATCCGCTCTAAACCAATCTTCATAATGGATATTCCAAGCTCCACTGATGGAGAAGAAATTTCCATATTTCGCGTTATCGCCAAAATTGGAAGCACCATCCCTGCGAAAAGAAAGCTGAGCCATATATTTATTATCATAAGAATAATGCACATCGGATAAGAACGATTGAACCGCCCATTCATTACGAGCGCCGCGCGTACGTTCTGGCGACGTAACAGCATCCATCACTTCAAAACCTGGAATAATGCCTATTCCGTAAACATCCAAAGTTTTGGAACTGTAATCGTTAAACTCATAGGCTAACAAACCACTCACCGTATGTTTGTCCCAGGTTTTGTTAACACGAAGGATTTGGTTCGTATAACGTCGCGCGTATTCAAATCGATAGTCGGTTAAGCGTCCCACTACTCCTATACCAGCATTTGAACGTGGATCCTCATAACCTGCATTAGCGTATGTATTATAACGATAGTTGTTAACAGAAGAAAACGTTAACCAATCGGTGAGTTTGATATCGAAATCAAAGTTTCCCATAAATTCGTAATTCGTATTCTGCGAATGGTTCCATTGCAAATCGTACAAATAATTGGTTTCAGAATTGTTGACCCAACCATTGTAGCGGTGTGGCACCAAGTTACCATTTTCGTCAAAAGGACTATCCCAAGGGAAGCGGCTATACATAGCGGTTACAGAATATTGTCGGTTTTCCACGCCGCGACGTGCACCAACAATTGAAGGCTTAATGGTCAGCCATTCTAAAGGTTTGTATACTTGTCTAAAACGGACGTTATAGCGATCGAAGTCGTATCCCTTCACAGCACCTTGTTCATCATAATATCCTAAGGATAGAAAAGATTGTAATGTTTCAGTTCCGCCTTGCACGGTTAAATTGTGATTTTGGGTAAATCCGGTTTTGGTTGCCAGATCCCACCAGTCAAAATTACTATTGCGCAACTCGCTATTCCAACGCGGAAAAGATATATCACCTGCATTCTCGAAAGAGCTGTAGTAATCATATAATTCCGCTCCATTCATCATGCTCACGTTACCATTATTCAGCTTGTTGAATCCCATCCGTGTAGCATAGTTGACGGTTGTTTTTCCTACTTTTGGATTTTTAGTGGTTATTACAATAACGCCATTTGCTCCTTGTGAACCATAGATGGCTGTAGAAGCCGCATCTTTCAACACGGTCATCGATTCGATATCGTCCGGATTTATATCTCCGGGTTCCGACCCCACAATTACCCCGTCTATAACCCATAGTGGTTCCGTAGCCCCGCTTAACGTTGCTTGCCCACGAATGACGACGGCACCTCTTTGTCCCGGCTGTGCCGAACCTGGTGTTACCTGTACCCCAGGGGCTTTTGCACTTAACATATTCTCCACCGACGGTGTTGTTATATCGCGCAACTCGTCGCCGGTCACGACCTGCAACGACCCGGTAAGACTTTCTCGTTTTTGTGTGGAATATCCGGTCACCACTACTTCTTCCAACGCTTGGTCGCTTTCCTTCAACACCACACGCAATATACTCCCTTCAACAACCGCTGTATGGGGATCAAATCCTACGGCGGTAAATACCAGCACATCGCCATCTTTTGCACTGATGGAAAAATTTCCATTTTCATCTGTCTGTGTCGAAACCAAAAGACTTCCCGATACAGATACCGTAACAGCCGCGACTGGACCACCTGCTGAAGTGACACTGCCTGTTACTGTCTGTTGATAGAAAGCGTGGGCATGGACAACCGATTCATTTGCTAAAGCTACCCCTATTGGCATTAACACACCTATTGTAATAACGGATGCCAAACGTAAGCTTTTACCAAAAAAAGAGGGATTTGTAAATCTCTTTACCATAAAATACTTCTCAATGTTTATGTTTAATGTAGTTGTTGGGCTAGTTAAATAATCCAACGATTGCAATTTAAAGCAAGAAAAAAAGACTAAGAATAGAGAGGTGAACGAAAACGATTGCGTAAAATAGAACAAACGATTGCGATCGGACTGTGTGTAACAACAATCACTGAGTAGAGGCGATTTTTCGGGCATAAAAAAAGAGACCCTATTGGTCTCTTTTCCTAAATATCGATATTCTTGTTCTATTAGAATGTATAACGAGCCGTTAAACCGCCATTAGCATAAAAACCGCTATAATGGTCATACCCATTTACAATATGGAATGTTGGGCGAATATCTGCTGAGAAAGCAAAGGGAGCATTTTTTAGTTTGTAATCCACACCACCTGTCGGGAAGATACCTACATTAAAGCCACCGTCAACATTACCGTCATTTATAAAAGTATTGGATAAAATAGCTCCGCCACCTACAAACCATTTAAAACCTTCAATATTTCCTATCGGAAAATGGTGCTGGTAAGCACCAGATAACGCCAAATTTGTCCACTTAACACCACCTGCTTTCTCTGAATTAAACCCTAAGTCAAACTCTAATGCTCCGGGACCATTCAAAAATGTTTTAAATGCTACAGCGGCCACATCATAGTTTCCACTTCCCAATCGAATACCAATTGAATTTTTGTAATCTTGCGCAAATACGCCCGCAGCAAACAATACTGCAACAACAGCTAAAGTAAATTTCTTCATAATCTTTTTTTAATTTATTAAATACTAATTCTCTTATCGAATCTCAATATCAAAAACCGTTCCATTTATATTCTGTAATAAAAAACAAAAATAAACCGTGAGCAAAGCTAGAAGCTGCTGGAATAAATATTATCCTCCTGCACACCCCGTGTAAAAGAAAAACATTTAAAAAAGCATTTTTTTATAAAAAAAATGTAACTTTGCACTCCGACAAAGCAGTCGGAATACTCTTCCCTTAAAGGCATTTTTCGTTGCTTTGTCAACACAACAAGTTGATAATTAATTTTTTGAACAAGAGAAATAATGCCTAGAAACACCTCCATTAACTCCGTTTTAATTATTGGTTCAGGACCCATCGTCATTGGTCAAGCCTGTGAATTTGATTATTCAGGTTCACAAGCGGCTCTTTCTTTGAAGGAAGAAGGTATCGAAGTGTCCATTATCAATTCGAATCCTGCAACGATTATGACCGACAAGGTTATTGCAGACCATATTTACTTGTTACCGCTTACCTGTGAAAGCATAGAAAAGATTCTCCAGGAACAACAAATTGATGCCGTGCTACCTACCATGGGTGGACAGACGGCATTAAATTTATGTATCGAAGCCTCCAACCTTGGTCTTTGGGAAAAATACAATGTAAAGGTTATCGGAGTGGACGTAGCCGCTATTGAAAAAACGGAAAACCGCGAAGAGTTTCGCCAGCTAATGGTGGATATTGGTGTAGGTGTAGCACGATCTAAAATTGCCAATTCTTTTCTGGAAGGTAAAGAAGCTGCACAAGAAATAGGTTTTCCACTTGTAATTCGTCCCTCCTATACATTAGCGGGCACAGGTGGAGGATTTGTCCATAAGAAAGAAGAGTTTGATGCTGCGCTAAACAGGGGTTTGCATGCATCTCCTACACATGAGGTGCTAGTAGAACAGGCTGTATTGGGCTGGAAAGAGTTTGAATTGGAGTTGCTTCGGGACAGTAATGATAACGTTATCATCATTTGTACTATTGAGAACTTTGACCCGATGGGTATCCATACAGGAGACTCTATTACTGTGGCTCCCGGCATGACATTGAGTGACAAATGTTATCAAGACATGCGTAATCAAGCCATCCGAATGATGCGGTCTATCGGAAATTTTGCTGGGGGATGTAATGTACAATTTTCGATAAATCCTGAAAATGAGGATATCATTGCTATCGAAATTAACCCTCGTGTATCACGTTCTTCCGCATTAGCATCAAAAGCGACTGGTTATCCTATCGCAAAAATTGCCGCTAAGCTCGCTATCGGATATAATTTGGATGAACTCCAGAACCAAATAACAAAAACAACATCAGCTTACTTTGAGCCTACATTAGACTATGTTATTGTTAAAATTCCACGGTTCAATTTTGACAAGTTTAAAGGAGCTAATAAAGAGCTAGGCCTACAAATGAAAGCAGTTGGCGAGGTTATGGCAATCGGTCGCACATTTATAGAAGCACTACAAAAAGCTTGTCAATCTCTTGAAACAAATCGTGGAGGATTGGGAGCTGATGGGCGTCAGTTGCGCAATTTGGAAGAAATCATGCACAGCCTAGAACATCCAAGTTCCGATCGCGTATTCCATATAAAAGATGCTTTCGAACTAGGTGTTCCTTTGGAATCCATTCGTAAAGTAACCCGTATCGACAAATGGTTTTTAGTGCAAATTCAAGAATTGGTACAACTGGAGACAGAACTACGCAGATATCAGTTGAACAATATTCCTCGCGATTTCCTTCTTACATTAAAACAAAAAGGTTATTCTGACTTGCAAATTTCCTGGTTGCTTGGTAATGTAAGTGAAGATGATGTCTATGCTCGCCGCAAAGAGTTAGGAATTAATCGCGTATATAAAATGGTAGATACTTGTGCTGCGGAATTTCCGGCTCACACACCTTACTATTATTCTACTTTCGAGGACGAGAACGAATCGGTGGTTTCCAACAAAAAGAAAATCATTGTTTTAGGTTCTGGTCCGAACCGTATAGGTCAGGGAATCGAATTTGACTATTCTTGTGTTCATGGGTTAATCGCCGCTAAAGAGGCCGGTTATGAGTCCATCATGGTTAACTGTAACCCGGAAACCGTGTCTACAGATTTTAACATGGCGGATAAACTCTATTTCGAACCCGTGTTCTGGGAACATGTCCGTGAGATTATTGAGTTGGAAAAACCAGAAGGTGTTATTGTGCAATTAGGTGGCCAAACGGCATTGAAGATGGCTGAACGCTTGCAAGCACTTGGTGTGAAAATTATCGGCACTTCATTTGAAGACATGGACTTAGCAGAAGACCGTGGTCGTTTTTCGGATCTTTTGAAAGAGCTAAATATTCCTTATCCAAAATACGGTGTTGCCACGTCTGCAGAGGAAGCATTAAAAGTAGCAAGTGAAGTAGGGTATCCTGTACTGGTACGCCCTTCATATGTATTGGGAGGACAAGGGATGAGTATTGTCATCAATGATGAAGATCTTGAAAAAGCCGTCGTTAATTTATTGAAAAACCTACCTGGAAATCAAATCTTAATCGATCATTTCCTTGACCGCGCCGAGGAAGCGGAATCGGACTCGATCTGTGATGGTGAAGACGTCCACATCATCGGTATGATGGAACATATTGAGCCGGCTGGTATTCACTCAGGTGACTCTTCAGCTGTGCTCCCTCCATTTAGCTTATCCGAAAATGTACAACAAAAAATGGAAGAATATTCCATTCGCTTGGCTAAAGCTTTAAATGTACGAGGCTTATTGAACATTCAATTTGCAGTGAAGGGTGAAGACGTATATGTAATTGAAGCAAACCCACGTGCATCTCGCACGGTTCCTTTCATTGCTAAAGCTTACGATGTCCCTTATATTAATATCGCCACGAAGGTTATGTTAGGTGTTAATAAATTGAAAGACTTTCAAATAGAACGTAAGTTAGAAGGATATGCCATTAAGGAACCGGTATTCTCTTTCAGTAAGTTCCCCGAAGTTGATAAACAATTGGGGCCTGAAATGAAATCTACTGGTGAGGCTATCCGCTTCATCAAAGATTTGCAAGACCCTTACTTTAGAGAACTGTATAATAAAAAGTCGATGTTCTTGAATGCGCAGTAATTATTATGAATAAAAATAATCCCGTTTTTGCAGCGGGATTATTTTTTCAATCCACAACATTGAGGGTTTAAAAGCACGAAACTTCTACGTACTATACGCTAGCTTTCGTGTAGAAGTGATTCATTTCCGAACAGAGCCTCCTATTTAACAAAATGTAGCAACCACGTTATATATCCTTCACGCAGCGAAAACCCACATTATTCGTCGGGCTGTTTATTTCACCTTTCCCCCGACTGCCTGCCTTATAACGTTCGCAATATTGATCATTACACAAAAATGAGCCCCCACGCTGCACGCGTTTTATTAAACCTGGTTCTTGTGGATCATGCGAATCTGCCGGCCCCTTCGGATTTGCTTTTGGACTATTCACATAATAATCTGGCCGATAAAAATCGGAACACCATTCCCAAACATTACCTTCCATATCGTAAAGGCCATATGCATTGGGCGGAAAAGATTTTACCGGTGCTGTCGTTTCAAAACCATCCTCCTTCGTATTACGGAATGGAAAATCCCCTTGATATATATTAGTCAACCATTTTCCATCTTCCTTCTTTTCTCTTCCCCAGTAATAAGTCTCGTCTTTATGTTTTCCGGCTTTAGCTGCATATTCCCATTCTGCTTCGGTAGGAAGACGTTTCCCTATCCATTTAGCATAAGCTTCTGCATCTTGATATGCCAACTGTGTAACTGGATGGTTTTCCTTTCCCTCGATCGAACTATCAGGTCCCTCTGGACGTTTCCAGTTCGCCCCAGGTATATATTGCCACCATTGCATATAATTGTCTAAGCCCTTCACCTCCTTCGGTGCAGCGAAAACCGCCGATCCAGGAACAAGCATATTTGGATCCACACTCGGAAACTCATTTGGATCCAATGGCCGCTCGGCGACCGTTACGTATCCGGTCGCATCTACAAAGGCCTTAAATTGAGCATTAGTAACCTCATGTTCATCCATATAGAAAGAAGAGACTTCGACCGCATGTATTGGCTGCGCATCAGGAAAATTGGAAGATCCCATCTGAAATGTCCCTCCTTCAATCAATACCATCCGAAAATCGTCCTTACCCTGTACATAAGATAAAGAATCTGTTTTTTGAACAAAACGTGATGGAATTGCTCCCATATGGCATAATGCTACCGAATCTTCGATAACCTTATTTTGCGCGGTTTTTGTTCCTGACTGACAAGCTACCATACAGCAAACAAAAACAGCTAGTAAAAAAGATTTTGAAAACATAGGCTCTAATATACAGATAATCAGCTTAAAAATAAAAGATGCCCCTTTTGCAAGAGAGCATCTTTGTTTTTAAGTCAATCCTGTCTAATATTTACATGTAATCACACATCCAACTGATTACCTTTATCTTTAGAAACTTTCGGGCGAATCCCTGTATTCCCACCTTCTTTCAAGCTTAAGTCATGCGGTTGATTCGTTTCCCATGCTCCCTTTGTAAAATCAGGAATATTCACAGTCTTACTATTTTTAGCGACCGACTCACAACTCAATGGTACAATAACACTCCACGAGGCGCCTTCGTACACAGGCTGTTCGATTGGTAATCCATTACGTAAACAATCAATCAATCGCCAATCCATCATAAAGTCCATACCCCCGTGTCCTCCGACTTCCTTTGCCTGCTCACCAATGAATTTAACCAATTGGGGCGTATATTTTTCTTTAAGGCTCTTTAGCTCCTCTTCCTTTACAAAGCTATGTCCAAATGCAATTCCTTCTTTCGGATATTTCTGCGCGAATCCTTTGGTACCACTCAATAGATGAAGACGAGAGTAAGGCCTCGGTGAAGTCACATCATGCTGCACCATTAACGTTTTACCCTTTTCTGTTTTAATTAGCGTCGTATCCATATTTCCACGATACCGCTTACCTACAAACTCCTGAAAGAAGGGGTCTTCAGCTGCCAACTCACGCGCCTTATCTCCCATTTGAAAATCAGCCGTCTGCATAGCAACTAAGTGAGTCATCCGGTCCCCACTATTAATATTCATGCATTGGGCAATTGGACCTATTCCATGTGTCGGGTAAAGGTTTCCGTTCATTTTAATATTCTCCCGCAGACGCCACATATTATCATAGCCATTCTTAGCAAAGTTCAGGCTTAATAAATCGTGAATATATGCTCCTTCCGCATGTACCAATTCCCCGAACATACCTTGCCGAACCATATTCAACGTCAGCATTTCAAAAAAATCATAACAACAATTCTCCAACATCATGCAGTGCCTTCTGGTTTGCTCTGAAACTCTAACTACCTCCCAACACTCTTTCACAGTTAAACCAATAGGGACTTCACACGCAGCGTGTGCTCCCGCTTTCATTGCAGCAATGCACATTGGAGCATGAAATTCCCAGGGGGTACAGATATAAACCAAATCAATTTCTTCTTCTTTCAGCAACTGAACCCAACCTTCGTCACCGGAATAGGATTTAGCTTCTTTCAAGCCTTTGTTGGTCAATATCTTTTGTGCCTTTGCCACCCTATCTGCATGACGATCACATAAAGCTACAATTTCAGTTCCTTCAATATAAGACAGGCGATCTACAGCTCCTGGGCCACGCATGCCCAGACCAATAACCGCAATACGTACCGTATCTATCTTGGGCGCAGCATATCCCCACATATTAAAATTAGGGGCGCTGGCAAAACCTCGGTTATTTATTGCCGGCAATGTAATCGCTGCACTAGACAACAACGATGCCTTTTTCAAAAAATCTCTTCGATTGGTATCCATAAATAAATTTCTCTTTTTACATTAAAGGGGACAACATTGCGTCCCCTCTAAAATCACCTATTTTAAAACAAACTAACAGTCAACTTTGTATAACCCTTATATTGTGAGGCAGTATACAAATGGTTATCAAAAAAATCTTTAAAGACCTTTTCTAACACAAGTATAATAGTATTCCCAGCTAAAAAAAAGTAAAAGCATAAAGCAAACGTTTGCTCAATTTTTAATCGAAGATCATATCTTATTTTTTTCATCAAAAAATTGATCTTCCCGACATATTCAGCACTTCTAATTTTACAGCTTTACCTATAGAAAAAATCTATTTTAGGCGGTACGATGTTGCTCTCTGAAAATGAGAACACTGAAATCCAACGTCGGTAACGAACATATTACTAAATGCTTCCATCGTTGCCGGACTCCCTACCGATTTAAAGGCTAAGCCTGTATTCACACCTTTAAGCTGGCCCGGTATGTCTAAATTAAAGGAATAATAAACAAAAAAAGCCCCTTCAGAAATCTGAAGGGGCTCCGTATAAAAACCGGCACCGACCTACTCTCCCACCTTTTACGGCAGTACCATCGGCTCTGGCGGGCTTGACTGCTCTGTTCGGA
>NZ_PVBS01000002.1 GCF_002980575.1 Sphingobacterium gobiense | reverse complement strand
TTATCTTACAACTTTCCCCCATCAAGGGTACTCGCTGCGCTACATGATCATCTATCTTAAAGAACTTCTGCACCTCCGCTTCGCGCTTCGGCTATCGTAGACCGTACTTCAATAAAGCACGGAATCTATCTCTTGTTTTTCCCCTTTCGGGATGGCAAAGGTAAGGAAGTTTAACGAAAACCAAAAATGTTTTTTCAAATTTTCCGCCCCCGGATCACCGGGTTATTTGCCCTCCCTCGCGGAGTGGTGCAAAGGTAGAAATTTTATGCATTCCCTCCAAGCAACCCCAGACTTTTTACACCATAGACAATACAATATACTGGAAATCTGAAAGATATTTTTTTCTACTGGGGCTCCTCCACCTCATCATCAAAAAGAATTCGCACCGAAGGAGTGTAAGTGTCTTCGTGCTGGCCAGTTTTATTCGCCCAAAAAAATGCTCCTAAAAATACTAAAGCGATAAAAACGCTGCAGCCAATTAAAAAAAATATAATGCTCATATTTAAATTTTACGTAATACGAATTATTTAGACAATAATTTCCTGCGTATGGCGAACCAACGTGTCGTTAAACTTGTAAACGAAATAATGGTTATCGTGCTTATAGGCATTAAAATGGCCGCAAACAGCGGAGACATCGTACCTAGTACCGCAAAGCTTAATCCCACCAAATTATAGGTCAATGATATGGCAAAGCTTAAGTGTATCACACTAACAGCATCTTTTGCGAAAGCGAAAAAAGACGGTAATTTGGCAAATGAATCTCCATCTAAAATAGCATCACAACCGGGCGAAAAGTTATTTATATCATCCGACACCGCTATCCCGAGATCTGCTTTTCGCAATGCCCCTGCATCATTAAGTCCATCGCCCAACATACACACCCGTTTTCCCTGCTGTTGCCAAAAATCTATTTTATGTAGTTTATCCGATGGACGCTGGTTAAATAATAAATGGGAGCTATAGGGAAAAATGAACTTCAAGGTATCAGCGTGTCTTTCGTTATCTCCAGAAACCAAATGTAAGTCATATCCCGCGTTATCCAATGTAGCCACCACCTTCGACAATCCCTGTCGCCACGATTGCTCCAACGTAAAATATCCTTTTACGACTTCATTTATCATGACATACACCACAGAACCGTCTTGAGACTCGTTTTTTATACCTAAATAAGCTGCAGATCCTATCTTTACTTCCGTAGCGTCAAATCGGGCTTCCATACCTCTACCTATAACCTCTTTAAAAGTATCTGCCACCCGAATCACCGTGTATCCAATCCATTTCACAATCTCCCTGCTTAAAGGATGATTGGAATTTCGACATACCGAAGAGATCAACGCGCATTCATCGTCATTTAATTCCCCTTTAAATAGCATCAGCGAAGACTTAGGAGAAGAAATTGTTCCTGTTTTATCAAATACCACGCAATCTATCGCCGATAATTGTTCAATAGCGGCTGTATTTTTTATATAGAACTTATTCCGGTCGAAGATACTTAGCGCGGCGGAAAGTGTGAAAGGCGAGCTCAAGGCAAGCGCACAGGGACATGCAATAATCAGTACGGCCGTCAAAGCACCCCAAGCTTTGGATGAATCACCGCCAACGAGCCAATAACCACAAGCACCAACAGCTATACTGACCAACGAAACGGTAAAATATTTACTGATAAAATCAATAAAGGTATCAAACTTCTTTTCCTGGGTCTTGAAACTCTCGTTGTTCCACAATCTCGTTAAATAACTTTGCGATACGGGTTTGACAACTTCTAACTCAATTGCCTCCCCAATTTGCCTTCCCCCAGCATATATAATCTCGCCCAATGTTTTGTCAACAGCTTTCGATTCGCCCGTTACAAAACTAAAATCAATAGAGGCGTTCCCCTTTAACAAAATGGCATCTGCCGGAATGATCTCGTTATTCCGCACAAGGATGCGATGGCCAACTTCTAAATCTGCAATTTGCAGTGGCTTTTCCCCATCATCTTCTACGACAGTCACCGCAACCGGAAAATAGGAACGGTAATCCCGCTCAAACGAAATATGGTAATACGTCCGTTGCTGGACCCACTTACCGATTAAGATAAAAAACACCAAACTGCATAAGGTGTCCATAAATCCCGGACCAGATTGCGTAAGAATCTCAACTGCCGAACGAAAAAATAGAACAAAAATTCCCAACGCTAACGGCACATCTAAATTCAGTCGCTTGTGTTTCAGGCTTAACCATGCCGATTTGAAATAATCCGAGGCACTATAAAGTAGCACCGGAATACCAAATACCAAGTTCATATAACCGAAAAAATTAGCATACTGTTGCTCAAATGCCGCCATCCCAAAGTACTCGGGGAAACTGATCATCATCGAATTTCCAAAACAGAATCCTGCTACGGTTATTTTCGCTATTATCCCCCGTTGATTCAGTTTTTTCCCTTCTTTTACTACATCCTGCAATGTGATCTTAGGAGGGTAACCAATCCGCACCAGCAGTTCCACCAATTCTCGCAAAGAAATCTCCCGGTGTTCAAACATGATACTCGCCTGCTTCTTCATAAAATCAACCTGCGAACTTTTAACACCGGCATGTAATTTATAAAGATGCTCCAAAAGCCAAATACAAGAACTACAGTGGATAACCGGAATATAGAATGTAATCATGATCATGTCCTCATCTTTATAATCGACAAGCGTAGCGACAATATTCGGTTCATCAAGATAACTCAAATCAGCCATTGGCTCTTTTTGAGATTTCCCCGGATGTTGATTGTAGCGATAATAACTATGTAGCTTACTCTCGCTCAATACCTGATAGACGGTTTGACAACCCAAGCAACAAAAGTTATGGTTATCCAGCACATAAGACACGGTGTCTACTTTATCTCCGCAGTGGAAGCACTTTTCTTTTTTAGTAATTTGTTCTGACTCCAGCATTTTTTAAGTTTGCTCGTGATTAACTTCGTGGAGCTCGCAAAGCTCGGTTATCTAGACATGAGCCCTGCGGGGTTCATTCTTGGTGACATATTCTGCACAACTGGTCTTAAATCGCTTGGCTAAACACCTGTTCTTTTCCTTTAGATAATTGCAAACGCTGATCGAATGCCATGCAGATATTCCTTAAAAAGGATTTCCCGATTTGAGTGGCGTGAATATTGCCATTGCTAAACTCCACCAGTCCATCCCCTTCTAAAGGGCGTAATCGGCCAACAATAGCGTCATTAAGTGAAAATTCAGCCTTCAACTCCACCTTTCCTTTACACATCATATCGAGAATATAACGGCGCAATACCTCATCCTCCTCATGCAGTAAATGTCCTTTTATCAACGGCAATCGTCCCTCATCTAGCATCTTATAATAGTCTTCCACTTTCTTTACATTTTGTGCAAAACTGCTCCACGCATCACTAATGGATGATACGCCCAAACCAATTAAGACGGGCGTATAACGGTCCGCATACCCCATAAAATTCCGGTGTAAACTTCCTGATAAAGCCGCTTTGAAGAGCGCATCCTCCGGTTGGGCAAAATGATCCATACCTATATCCATATAACCTTTCCTCTCGATCATCTGTTTACCTAATATATAAAGAGCAAGCTTTGCCTCTCCTACAGGTAGATCCTGTTCGGTGAAACGTCGCTGTCCGGGTTTTATCCAAGGCACATGGGCGTAGCTGTAAAAAGATATGCGGTCAGGCGACATAAGTAACGACTTTTCAATCGTATCGCGTACCGTATTTTGTGTTTGCAAGGGCAATCCATAAATCAAATCAAAATTAATGGAGGTATAACCTATTTCGCGGGCTACATCCATCACACGCTGTACATCTCCTACCGTTTGATGTCGATTAATGAGAAATTGTACATTCGGATCAAAATCTTGAATGCCCAAGCTTAATCTGCGAAAGCCAAGATTATACAATGTTAGTAAATGTTCCTTTGTGGTATTTGCTGGGTGAGCTTCAAATGAAAAAGATGCTCCATCTTTCACGACTGCACCATCTAGCAAGCCTAAAATTAGACGTTGCAGATTTGCTGGCTCAAAGAACGTAGGTGTACCTCCCCCTAAATGTATTTCACTAATAATAACATCCTCGTCAATAAGAATTTTATACATTTCCCATTCCTGGAGTATATAACTAATGTAAGGAATTTCTACACGATGGTTTTTAGTGATCCGGGTATTACATCCACAGTAGGTGCATAAGTTTTCACAAAATGGAAGATGGACGTATAAACTAATTCCATCATCTTTTTTTTCGGCATAGGAAGCTTTTAAGCGTTGTCCCCAAGCTGCTGAACTAAATACATCGGACTCCCAGAAAGGTACGGTGGGGTAGCTCGTATAACGCGGTGCAGCTACATTGTATTTGGCGATCAAACTATTATTTGGCTCCATCATATCTAAGTTTGCCGTTCACTATTTCACATTCCTTCGCGCAGCAGCAAGCCCCGCCTACGCACTTACCATCACCCCATAAGTTCAGGTTTCGAATGGTTTGTTCGGCAATACCTTTAGGGGTGCGATCTGCATAGGGAGTATTCGCAATTTGAATACCTAAATCATACGCACGGCTCAAATCGATATGATCCGTTGCTATTGAACGGGTAACGATCTTTTGTACGCCTATATGACGTAATTCTTCCAACAGTTTACCGTCTAACAGATCATCTTCGGAGACGACGACCACCTCCTTACCGTAGGCATAATGGATCGTATTGCTATTTAACGGATTAGAAATTAGGGTCAGGTCATGAGCTTTCCCGTTGGCAACCGCCAACGATTCCTTCTCATACTCCTTAATATTATATGCAACAGCCTTCATGAGATCCAATTTCTGTAAGTAACTGATACAAAAATAGTCAGGCCCCATGGAGATGAGGATGCAGAACATCAAGTTAGAAAATGATATTGGTCACATTATTGGCTTCGTTATGTATAGCCCTTATCGAATTGCTTTTAATTTAGCTATAGATGAGATTACGATAGCATTACCCATTTTTGTGATTAACTTCTCATCTTTGAAATCTGCCAACATACGACTAATGGTCTCGTTTGCTGTACCCGCCAAAGCAGCGAGGTCATCCCTGGAAATGCGAATTGTAATTTCGTCGTCTTCATTAGTTGAGGCGGATTTTTCTGCTACATGCACCAATGCGTTTGCCACACGTTTTCGTACCGTATCATATGCAAAACCAAGCATTTGCTCTTCTTTTTCCCGAATATTCCCTGAAAGCAAAGTGATAAATTTACTTGCAATGGCTGGTTTATTATAGAGCAATTCAAAAAACCGCTCTTTGGGAATCAGCGCGACTTCACAATCCTCGAGCGCTTCGGCATTGTCGTTATATTGTTCGTTAAGCAAGAGCGCTTCGTACCCCAAAAAGCTATCCGCTATATGGATCGCTGTTGACAACTCGCGACCGTCTTGATACAGCAGAAAACTACGTATTTTACCTTCGAGCAAATAAAAAATAAAATGGGGCGTATCGCCCGCTTCATATATATGTTGCTTCTTTTTTAAGCGTTTTACACGGGCCTCTTTTACTAAGTCTTGCAATAGATAATTTTGCTCATCCTCGCTCAGCCTCAAGTTTGCTTTTTTTACTGCGTCGGTCACTAACTGGCTAGTCATGCGCTTCTCCCGCTTTCGGAAACGGCTTTCTATCGCATTAAGCAATTCAATATCATCAAATGGTTTGGACAGATAGTCATCGGCTCCCATTTCCATCGCCTTGCGTATGTCGGCTCTTTCTGATTTGGCCGTCAGAAAGATAAAAGGAATATCGGTCGTCAATTCATTTTTGTTTAGCATATACAATACGCCGTATCCATCAAGCTCTGGCATCATAATATCGCACAAAATCAGATCGGGACAGTATCTTAATGCCATGTCTACTCCTTCTCTCCCATTAACGGCTGTCAACACCTTATATTCGCCGGTCAATGATAGTATTTCGGCTGTTCCTTCACGGATTTCAAAATTATCTTCAATTATCAATATCGTTTTAGACATCTCTTCCTATTCTTATTGCTGAAAAATCATTCTAAACATCGCGCCTTTATTTATGGCCGAATGATACTCCAATGTTCCATCCATCAGTTCGACATAACGCTTAACGATATTAAGTCCCAAACCTGTTCCCGGTATATTCCCGGTGTTATGTGCTCTAAAAAACGGTTCGAATAGACTTTTCTGATCCTCTAATGGAATCCCTATGCCGTTATCGTTAATGCAAATGACACAAGTATCATCTTTAATTTCAGTCGAAAATTCAATAAAAGTATTTTCTCCAGAGTATTTTATGGCATTCGCTATCAAATTGATAACACTGCTTTTAATCAGATGCGCATCTAAATAAAATACACCTACAGCTCCAGTGTGTTGGTAAACAATATGTTGATTTTTCTTGCAGATCATTTGCATCTCCTCCGTTATTTCCTCAGCGAGCTGCACCAAATTAATATCTGCTTTATTAACTACAACCCTGCCCGCTTCTAACTTTTCTAAGGAAAGAAAATCATTCAAAATGTTATTTAGTAACTGAACAGCGCCACGGATACGATTGGTATGCTTCATAATATTCGGCAAATCCGGCCGTTCAGCATATTTTTCGATTAAAGAAGCTGACAGTTGTACGGCACTCAGTGGAGTTCGAAATTCATGCGATGCCATGGATACAAAGCGCGATTTCATTTGGTTGAGCTCCTTTTCTTTTTCCAATGACAGGCTGACGTCCGATTTCGCTTTCTCCAATTCGGAAACCAACTTAATCAGATCTTTTGTTCGTTCTCGCACTTTCTCTTCCAACTCGTCCGCATGCTTCCTCAACTCATCTTCGGCTGCACGTTCTTTGGTTAAATCATGGATAAAACCCGTAAAAATATTCTTATTTTTATAATGTACTTCACTAACGGCCAGCCGAAAAGGGAAGGTATCACCATTTTTTTTTAGCCCAAGGACTTCCCGGCCAATTCCGATTATCTTTTTTATTCCTGTTTTTTGATAACGTTCAATGTATTCATCGTGCTGACTTCGATCGGGCTCGGGCATTAACATAGAAATGTTGTTCCCCACCACTTCTTCCGCGCTATATCCAAATAGTGCAGAAGCTGCTGGATTAATTGACTCCACAATACCGCGGTTATCAATCGTAATAATCCCATCAATCGCGTTTTCAATAATGGCCTCGAGAAGCTTAGCAGAATCAATCATCCCTATTTCACCAGCTTTTTGTACTTGATACGTTTTGGTCCTGTGTCGCCTAGACGCTTCTTACGATTTTCCTCATATTCCGTATAGTTTCCTTCGAAGAAATAAACCTGAGAATCCCCTTCAAACGCTAAAATATGCGTACATATACGATCCAAAAACCAACGATCGTGCGAAATTATAACCGCACAACCGCCAAAATTCTCCAATCCTTCTTCCAGGGCACGCAAAGTGTTTACATCAATGTCGTTGGTAGGTTCATCGAGCAGCAATACATTGGATGATTTCTTTAATGTAATAGCTAGGTGGGCGCGATTTCGCTCTCCGCCAGATAATACGCCTACTTTCTTCTGTTGATCGGCTCCATTAAAATTGAATTTTGACACATAAGCACGGGAATTTAGCGACCTATTCCCCAGCATAATGTTATCATTACCTTCGGTAATATTCTCCCATACCGTTTTATCCGGATCAAGGTCATCGTGATTTTGATCAACATAACCTAATACCACCGTTTCTCCTACTTTAAAAGTTCCTGTATCGGGTTGTTCCTGCCCAGTAATCAACCGGAACAAGGTCGTTTTCCCAGCGCCATTCGGCCCTATAATCCCGACGATACCAGCTGGGGGCAAGGAGAAGCTTAGATTTTCAAATAACAGTCTATCACCATAGGCTTTTGAAATATGATCAGCTTCAATAACGGTATTTCCTAATCTAGGACCCGGCGGAATAAACAATTCCAGTTTTTCTTCTCGATCCTTGGTCTCTTCTGATGCTAGTTTTTCATAGTTATGCAAACGCGCCTTAGACTTTGCATGTCTTGCTTTCGGTGCCATACGCACCCAGTCCAATTCGCGCTCAAGTGTTTTCTGACGTTTCGTTTCTTGTTTTTCCTCCTGCGCTAGACGTTTTGCTTTCTGGTCTAACCAAGACGAATAATTTCCTTTCCAGGGTATCCCTTCCCCTCTATCCAATTCCAAGATCCATCCCGCAACATTATCTAAGAAATATCGATCGTGGGTAACCGCTATAACCGTACCCTTATATTGTTGTAAGTGTTGTTCCAACCAGTCGATTGATTCCGCATCCAAGTGATTGGTTGGTTCATCCAGAAGTAAAACATCTGGCTCTTGAAGCAATAAGCGACAAAGTGCCACCCTTCTTCGCTCCCCACCTGACAAATTGACTATCTTCGCATCTGGGTCGGGACATCGAAGTGCATCCATTGCCCGTTCTAGTCTGGTATCCAATTCCCAAGCATTCGTAGCGTCTATCCTATCCTGTAGTTCGCCTTGACGAGCGAGCAGTTTATCCATTTCTTCCGGATTTTCATAGACCTCCGGCAAACCAAATTTTTCGTTTATATCTTCATATTCTTTTAGGACTGCGGTAATTTCAGCCACCCCTTCTTCCACCACTTCCTTTACCGTTTTTTCTTCGTCCAAATCTGGTTCCTGCGCTAAATAGCCAACGGTATATCCGGCCGAAAAAACCACTTCTCCTTGATAAGATTTATCTAACCCAGCGATAATTTTCAACAAGGAGGACTTGCCCGATCCATTCAAACCTATGACACCAATTTTCGCTCCGTAAAAAAACGATAAATAGATGTTTTTAAGTACCTGTTTTTGCGGCGGGTATATTTTATTTACACCAGCCATTGAAAAAATAATTTTCTCGTCAGACATAAGATTGTATTGCTATTTTTGTACAAATATAGTCATTTTTAATTCGGGTAAGACTGCCATTTTGATCGTTTCAGGGCTATGGCGTAATTATTGATAAATCTGGTACAACATACCATAGGATTTATAATTTATTTTTATACATTTATATCATCCTATCATTTTAATAAAGGAAAGGTAAATACATGGAAGCAAAATTTTCACCACGCGTAAAAGATGTGATTTCTTACAGTCGCGAAGAAGCGCTAAGGCTCCGCCATGATTACATTGGCACAGAACATCTTTTGCTCGGCCTGATTCGTGAAGGCGATGGAGTGGCGATAAAGATTTTGAAAAATATTGGAGTCGACATAGGATCCATCCGTCAATCTACAGAAGATGCAGTAAAAGGGTCGTCTATGTCCCGTGCACCTATCGGAAATATGCCGTTGACCAAACAGGCTGAAAAAGTCCTAAAAATAACGTATTTGGAAGCTAAGATTTTCAAAAGTGATGTTATTGGCACAGAGCACCTATTATTAGCGATCTTGCGAGATGAAGAGAACATTGCGTCTCAAGTCTTACAACAATACAGCATTACGTACGATTTATTTAAGAACGAAGTTGAGCAAAATAAAACGTCCATCACAGACGAAGCATCTAGCTCGCCTACCGGAGATGACGACTTTGCAGACGACGATCAGCAGTTTACAGCACCGAAGAAAGTTTCGGATATCAAATCAAAAACGCCGGTATTAGACAATTTCGGACGGGATTTGACCAAGGCGGCAGAGGAAGGTCGATTAGACCCTATCGTGGGACGCGAGAAAGAAATTGAACGTGTTTCGCAAATTCTTTCCCGCCGTAAAAAGAACAACCCTATTTTAATCGGAGAACCTGGGGTTGGTAAATCGGCAATCGCCGAAGGTTTAGCCTTACGTATTGTACAACGCAAGGTATCTCGCGTTTTATTCAATAAACGGGTTGTCACACTTGATCTAGCTTCTTTAGTGGCCGGCACGAAATATCGTGGTCAATTTGAAGAACGCATGAAGGCGGTGATGAACGAGTTGGAAAAGTCACCAGATGTCATATTATTTATTGACGAGATCCACACGATTGTTGGCGCAGGCGGTGCTTCAGGATCTTTGGATGCCTCGAACATGTTCAAACCCGCTTTGGCACGCGGCGAAATACAATGTATAGGCGCTACTACATTAGATGAATATCGTCAATATATAGAAAAAGACGGTGCTTTAGATCGTCGTTTTCAGAAAGTCGTCGTAGAACCGGCTTCTCACGACGAAACGATAGAAATTCTGAACCGGATTAAAGATAAATACGAAGAGCACCACAATGTCACATATACACCAGAAGCAGTAGAAGCCTGTGTGTCGTTGACAACGCGTTATATCACCGATCGTTTCTTACCGGACAAGGCGATTGACGCGCTGGACGAGGCCGGTTCACGCGTCCATCTAAACAATATCCATGTTCCGCAATCTATCATTGACATCGAGGAAAAAATCGAAGAAGTTAAGGTTGAGAAAAACAAAGTAGTTCGTAGCCAAAAATACGAAGAAGCGGCAAAACTTCGCGATACCGAGAAAAAATTACTCGACCAACTCGAAAAGGAAAAAGCAGCATGGGAAGTAGAGACGAAATCAAAACGTTATACGGTCGCAGAAGACAATGTAGCTGAGGTGGTTTCTATGATGACAGGAATCCCTGTACAACGTGTAAGTCAATCGGATAGCCAGAAGTTATTGAATATGGCCGAATCCGTTAAAGGTCGTATTATTGGCCAAGATGACGCAGTACAAAAATTAGTAAAAGCAATACACCGTACGCGCGCCGGGCTAAAAGATCCTAAAAAACCAATCGGTTCGTTCATTTTCCTAGGTCCAACTGGTGTAGGTAAAACCGAATTGGCGAAAGAATTAGCGCGTTTTATGTTCGATTCAGAAGATGCCTTGATCCAAATCGACATGAGTGAGTACATGGAGAAATTCGCAGTATCTCGTTTGGTCGGAGCGCCTCCGGGATATGTAGGATATGAAGAAGGCGGTCAGTTGACTGAGAAAGTACGTCGCAAACCGTATGCCGTCGTTTTACTCGACGAAATTGAAAAAGCTCATCCAGATGTGTTCAATTTATTGCTACAAGTACTTGATGAAGGACAGTTAACGGATAGCTTGGGCAGAAGAGTAGATTTCCGCAATACGATCATCATCATGACTTCGAATATCGGTGCCCGTCAGTTGAAAGAATTCGGACAAGGCGTCGGGTTTACAACTTCAGCAAAAGCGAGCCAAGCCGATTCTCATTCGAGAGGTGTTATCGAAACAGCACTCAAACGTGCATTTGCACCTGAGTTCTTGAACCGTGTGGATGATGTTATCGTGTTTAACTCGTTGAGTAAAGAGCATATCTTTAAGATCATCGACATCGAATTGAAGTCACTCTTTAACCGGATCAAAGACTTGGGCTACCAAATAACACTCACAGATAAAGCAAAAGACTTTATCGCCGAGAAGGGATATGATAGCAACTTTGGAGCACGTCCGTTGAAGCGGGCTATCCAAAAGTATTTGGAGGATCCGATAGCTGAAGAGATTTTAAAAGGCGAAGTCAAAACCGGCTCAGAACTGAATATTGATTATGACGACGATAAAAAAGAAATTGTAGTTGACGGTCAAAATCCAGATCAACCATCTGGCGACTCTATCGAATCCGATGTTTCGGAGCCTAACGATAAAAAAAAGTAACAGTAGAAAGTTCCAAATAAGAAAAGCGCTATGCCGAAAGACATAGCGCTTTTTTATTTGGCTTATTTTTTGCTCATTTATTTAAACTATTAACGTTTTTTAACGTCTTATTGAATATAAACAAAGTTTGACAACCCTTAATACGATACACATGAAAAAAATTCTATTAGCCATTTTTATCGGCACTGCCACCTTGGCCGCTACGAGCAGCTGTACGAAAGAATATTATGATACGGTACCCAGTATTACCATGGTTTATGAACGAACAGCAGACCAATGGGAAGGAACCGACAACCAAGCGTACTTAACACTTTCGGTACCTGAACTAACAGAATACTATGTACAACAAGGTGTAGTTAATATTGCTTATAGTGACGACGGTGAACGTACCTATAAATCAATTGGAACTCAACAAGGTGCTGCTTACACCTTTGAATATAGGGTTGGATCAGTAACAATCAAGGCGGAAGACCCTATTTTAGGTTCCGATATTTTTGTTGAAGTTCCCGAAAGAATCTTTATTAAGGTAACACTTACGGATGCGGATTTTGTAAATTAATTCGTAAATATTGTTTTAAATACAAACAGCCATGCCATGTATGAGACACATGGCTGTTTTTGCATTCCTTTCCTCCGAGACTATTCTATCGGCTCTTTTGCTATTATAGCAGTTATCACAATAGACGTAAGAATATCCTCCATATTATCAATCGTTTACGTGTCAACGTAAAAAAATCTCTTGACAACAGTCAAATTAGCTGTATATTTGTGCCACAGAAAAAAAGGTGATACCTTTTCGGGGTGTAGCGTAGCCCGGTATCGCGCCACATTTGGGATGTGGAGGTCGTAGGTTCGAATCCTGCCACCCCGACGAAAAAGCTCGACGAAAGTCGGGCTTTTTTCGTTATAGACAGGATGAAGAACCGTGGTTCGATTCGAAGGAGCTTCAAGGAAGAGTAAGGGGCTGTGGGGCTGAAGCAATCCTGCCACCCCGACAACACTTACGACAAGTAAGATCGAAAACCCGCAAATCTCACGATTAAGCGGTTTTTTTTATTTTTTCCGAAGCAGAATCCTGCAAACAATATCAAAGTATATGTGAAATAAACTATGGATATAGATGGATTGAAATCAGTAAAACGGACGGGCACATGTGCATGTGTTTTCAGGAGGTGGCAAGCACATAAAGTAAGGAGAGAAACCCATCCTTTGGCTTTCTCTCCTCTTCACACATTGGACAATAGAGCAATTACTGTTGTTGTCGTTTTATACCCTTTTTCACGGTTCTCCGGATTTGCGTCGCTGTTTGATTTGATGTATTCAGGCTTGCCGTAGGGTAATTGGTTACTTTTTAAGCGTCGATAGCAATTGGTCCAGTTGTAGGAAGTCTACCGTCATACCTTCCTTAAAGCCCATTTCAAGTTCCTTTTCGAGATCTTCGAGGCTGTCATAAATCAGCAGCATATCTACCCGTACTTTATGGTCTACCGGTACAAAAGTATTCTCCCATACATTTTGCGGAAACTCCGGGTTCAGCACACCGTTCTCATCACTGAACCCACCTTTTGAGGAGAAAAATTTTTCTTTTACAATGGAAATGAAATTGGTTTTGCACCAACCTTTATCGCCTTCCGGGCCAACCATTGCATAGAGCCAGAATCCTCCTTCGCGAAAATCCAGTGACTTGGTTTCGGCTTTATAGGGTTCAGGCCCCCACCACTGATCGAGCAGTTCTGCTGTTGTCCATGCCTTCCACACCAGTTCAAGACCGGCATCAAACGCCCGCGTTATGCGGATCGTGTGGTTCTCTTTGTTGACAATGAAGTCAAATAATAAATTGCTGTTCATGATTGCTGTTTTTTAACTGTTTCCAATAAATTATCAAGTTGGCCAAAACGTGTTTCCCAGATTTTACGGAACTGTTCCAGCCATTTGTCTATTTCCTTCATTTTATCGATCTCTAACTCATAATAGATTTCCCTGCCTTTTTGTTTCTGCTTTACCAGTTCGCATTCCGTTAAAATGCGGAGATGTTTTGATACAGCTTGCCGCGTGGTATCAAAATGTTCTGCGATCGCATTGGGTGTCATAGCCTGCAACGCGATCAATGTCATGATGGCCCGTCTGGTTGGATCAGCTATTGCTTGAAATATATCTCTTCTCATCGTTCAGGTATTTTATAGCTTAACAATACCGTTCCGCAGTCAAATGGTTTTGACTTTAAGAGTCTTAATGCTAAGGTGTCTTGTACCGATTGGAATATAGTAAGGCCTTTTCCCAGACAGATAGGACTGAAAAGAAAATGGAACTCATCTATCAATCTGTTTTTGATTAATGACGATGCAAGCATAGCCCCTCCATATACCATAATATCTTTTCCGTTTGATTTTTTGAGCTTATTGACCTCCTCTTTTACATTCCCGCTGACCACCGTTGTATTTTTCCACTGATGCTGCGTGACCGTATTGGAAAATACCATTTTAGGAATTTCCGAAATCCGTTTTCCAAGTTCCCGCTCGGGGTGGTCAGGAGTGTCAGCTACCCCGTCCCAAAAGTTGATAAACTCGTGAGCCGTATGCTGACCTAATAAGATCATGTCTACATGATTAAGATTGTCCACACAGAAATTGATCACTTCACCATCCCACACAAAATTGACAGCACCCTGTTCTACGGTTACATAGCCGTCTAACGAAATATGCATTTGAAGCTTTAACTTTCTCATAGTTCTATAATTTTACGAAACCATTCAGTTGCAAATATACAAGCAACCTTTCGGTTGCGCAAATTTTTCTTTACTGAATTTTTTAAGAAATCACATCCTTAACGGCATTTTGGCAAAATTATAATCTCAAACTCCTACATTCGTCCGGTAAAATTGAATACAAAGATTCTAAGAATAAATAAACAGCTCCAATTGTAAAATGATAGCGGAGTATCAATCTGTCTTTTTGTATATTGGTATGATAAATGAAAAGAACAAAAAGATAGTATTGAGCATTTAAAAAAATAATGAAAAGGGAGCAGCAACAATTACAGGTGTCATCGCTAATACGAAGTGCTATGTGCGGGATTCTGGTTCTTGTTACATTTTTATTGAGTTCATGTCATGGAAGATCCGATAAAGTTTCAAAGATTGCTGATACAACCGGAACAGAAATAAGGGCTTTTGAAGGACATGGTAAAGAAGTATCCTGTGAAAGACTGGTGTCGGATTTAATCCGTTCCAGTAATGCTACCGCATTTAAGCATTTTGGTGATACAACGGTAAGGGTTCGAATGGCTTCTATGAGTCCCGACAAAGCCACAATCAAGCTATACGTTATCCAGGATGTTTCCGAGAATGCGGCGGAAAGGCGACCGACGGAACAGGCCATAGGCTGGCTGGAATTTTATAGGACAAGCGGCAGGCTTATGGATATCACAAACGATCCTGATCGACCGGAGGAACTACGTTACGACAAAAATATCCTTAAAGGGCACGATATTTTCATCCTATGCAGTCCCGTGGTTGCGGCTGCCAAGCCCGGCACCGATTATGAGTCAAGGGACGTCATGCTCGAAAAAGATATCCGGTTCAACGGTAAATTGAAGCGATTTTTCACCCTGGCGGAGTTTGAAAAGGTCTATGGCCAACCCGATAGCGTCAGACTGCTGAAAGATGAGGCGCCCTGTGTTACCATCTTTGCTACAGAAGCGCCCGAGGACAAATACCTGTATAAGAACGGTTCACGTTTTGAATCTAGTAAGGACAGTGTGGCGGTGGATGAATACTGGTTCCTGAACGGAAATTTTATCACTTACAAAGGCATCAAGATAGATGAAGGGACAACCATTGACGATATACAACAGCTGTTTCCTGCCGCTGTAAGAGGAAGGTTGGCCCTTGATAAAGAGGGCGAATTGTGGGTCGTTAAGCTAAAGAGCGATGCTACTTATGGGCATATCAAACTGTTTTTTAAAAACGACAAGGTTTATTTTATGCATTGGTGGTTACCCTGTTAAACCTAACTTAGAAAAAAATGAAGAGACTAACTGTACTTTTTTTGATACCGCCATTTTTTCTCGTGTCTTGCGGTAACAAAACGCAAAAGGAAACCAAGGTACCACAGCCAAAAACGGAATCCGCCATCAACGATACCGTTCCTTCAGATACTCATGAAGAGGTCCCCTCTGCTGCAATCCGTTTGTTGAAAACGCTTCCTGTCCGGGATTTGCCAATTACAGACAGTACGCGCTTTGACGATTTTGAAAAGATAGGCATTCCGGATAACGGATTTTTAAAGCGTATTCAATTTAGTCCTGAACATACGGACGCGAAAAATTTCAGGTTGAACTACAAAATACCTTTTTCCGAAAACTTTACTTCTGCGGTGGTCACCTATCAGAGCGGCGAGCACGAACTGTTTACCACCTTGATTACCCTAAGTAAAGAAGACAAAATAATCGACAGGCTGGAGATCGCTTACGACGAAATTGCAGAGTCTGCATTCGGAAAATCAAGCAGCATAGAAAAAGACAAAATAACGGTAACGGACTGGAACTGGATGAGCGAAGAGAACCCTGTTTCTGAAAACAAAACCTACATTTTGCAACAGGACGGCACGTTTAAGACCGTGCCATCTGCACAAAATCAATAGAAATGAAATACTGGCAGATCATTTTATTTAGCCTCCTTATCGGCTGCCTCGCGGTGGTGACAGGCCTGTTGGTGCTCCACGCCCAGTCGTCGCAGGCTGTACAGTATCATCCCGCCAATGATATGCTGGGTGTGGCCTATGGGCTGGCGATAGCATTTAATATCGTGCTGGCTCTTGGTTCGCTACCTGTTTTGGCACTGAAAAGCAGGAAAACGCCAAAGCTGTGGCGGGCCTTAGCGTTATTGTTCGCTTTGCCACTGGTATTTACGATAGCTGTAACTTGGTCAATGGATTTCTATACCTTGTTTTACTGCCTGCCCTATTTATGTTCGGTAGTTTTTCTGTTCGGCATCCGTATGGCGCAGCAGAGAAACAAACCTCTCCAGAATTTAAAAACTGCTGATCCAACAACAGCACTTGAAATCCGAACTCATGAAATCATCACAGAAAATTATCTTCGGCTCCAGGTCTACTCGGGCAATACGCCCTGTGGGACTATCGACTTTATTGGTGAAAAGATCAATTTCAATATTGTCGGCAAGTATTTCTTTAAAGGCATGGAAGCTATCAGGAATATCAAGTTGGAGTACAAAAAGGAAGAGATATTAGTTTTTAAATTTAGGAATAGTAAGAGCTTAGCGGTTAGTTGTGACATGACAGCGCTTAAATCAATCCGTATGTACATTAAATCTTTTCAGTAGTCGACAATGAAAATTATAAAAATTCAACAGAATTATGTTGAAGTCCAAATTGAAGGGGCCGTTCTTAGGATAACAGGCGAAGCGATGATGCCCAAATAGCTACCTGAACTGACAGAATATGTACTTTATAAAAACACCCTGAGCTGGATAAATATAGATGCTCATCCGGATATGGACAGTGCAGTACTTTTCTCCTTTTTGAGAAAGGAATTTTTAAAACGAAACCTGCATATAATAATTGAATAGCTATGGCAATGGAAAACTACAAGAATGAGCTCGACAGAATAAGGGCCATTATCGAAAACTTCTACGTTGCAAAGTTTGCATGCAAGGAGGAAGAATACGAAGCGAATAAAAACAATAAAGAACAAATCGGAAAATTTATTTTCAGGATTAAACAAGCTAATGATTTATTAGAACCGGAACAGCAGGATTTGATGAATGGAGCTTTAGAACTCTTGGCAAGAAATACAGGGGATGCCGAAGACGGTGAAATCGCGGAACAGATCATAGATAATCTCTTTTATGATTTGAAAATAATAGATCAAAATGATATCGACCGATTTTATCAATATAACGCGACTGGACGTTGGGAGTAAGTTATAAAATCATAAAACATCTTTAATATGAACCGTGAAAAAGAAATAAAATCAACGATCACCGGAGCCTATGAATTTAAAGACGAAGATGGAGTCATCTACAAAATGAAAATACTGGGAAGAGGGGAAGAACTTTTTTTCCAAAAAGGCGATGATGCTTTTATCTGTGATATATCGGCCAGATTCTCGGTCATTGACCTCAAAAGTATTAGCAAATGGGACAACGGGAAGAAAATTTCCGAGGAAGAGCGGGCTTCTCTATTGGCAAAGATCGTTGAATTGTATAAGAAGGCTTATAAAGATGATTTAAAACTTTAGCACTACAGTATATGAAACAACTTATTTTTTTGATTTTCGTGCTACTGATGGGAAAAGCCTCCTTTGCCCAAACCGACAACGCCTACGGACAAACCGTACAACGTATCTTTAAAAAGCTAAAACAATAAATTGAACATTATGGATATTGTAAGGTATTGGAAACAGAGAACCAAAAGTTTACAAAAGAGCTCTGCAAAGAAAGTGCTCATATTTAGCTTGCTGCTCGTTGGGCTGGTTTCCTGTGAACATCAGGTAAAACCAAAAGCCGGCACACCGGTAGCCGAAAGAATAGAGCCGGATACCATTATTAAACCGGACTCCATAGGAGTAGAAACAGTTAATGGCACAGATACGAACATCTTTAGGATAGAAATTGAAAGAATAAATAAAGAGCAGTTCGATTCCGCAAAACAGCAGGAAAAAGTAAGTAGTCCAGTAGAAAAGATTACTGATCTTGGGGTGGTACAAAAGCAGCTGGCTGGCATCGTGGAGTTTAAAAAAATAGACGATAACAATTTAGGAATTACCCAGATCCATTTCAGGAACGGGATTTCGATGGCAAACAGTGATCTACTGAGTGAATGTGGATTTGTGGCTTATTTTCCGACAGAAGATATTCTTTTACTCGAAGGAGGTCATACCATTGATGTCAGCTTCGATCTGTCAACAGGTCAAGGGACTTACGATGCAGGAAATCCCGAATTGATGACGACCTCTCCGGCTGGAAAATATCGGTTGAACAAGGTGTTTGAAGGGCAAGAATGTTTTTATCATTTCATTCAGGAAAAGAAAAACGGTAAATTTCAGAAAGTAGCGGGACTTAATGAAATTTTTGAAAAGAAAACCAACAAGTGGCTTTGCGTAATTAAAGGGGAATTCTGGACGGACGATCATACACTTTATTTTGGACTGGTTACCCAGTATAATGAAGCTGGAAATAAATATGATTATTACAGGATAAAAATTACCGGTGAAGATTGAGTTTCAAAAAGTACCGGTTAGGAGTGTTAGGACAGAATAAGAACCGTGGTTCGATCCGAAGGAGCTTCAGGACAGTCTCCGGACTGGAGGCCTAGGCGTTTCCTCCATAATTAAGATCTAATAACTGACAAAAGTGATGTTTATCATTCCCAACAGAAATACTTTCCGTATATTTGGCAAGGTCAGTAAAAATAAGCACAACCTTTGATACGTCTTTGTACATATATTCTATTAATCGCTATGACACTGCAATCCTTCTATCGCAGTATTATGGCTGTGGAATATCAGATAAACCTACCCGACTATCTAGCGAAATGTATAAATAAAGACCAACCTCAGCTTCATTGTGATGGTCAGTGTGTGCTGATGCAGAAAATAAAGGAAAAAGAAAAAGAGGAAACAAAGAAGAATTTAGTGGTATATGAATACAGCGCGCTCTATGTGCATAAAGAGAGCACCGTGTACACCATGTGCCAGCCGAAGGAAGAAACCAACCCAAACCATTTTTCACCTTATCTAATGGATTATATATTTAATCATAACACCTCCATCTTTCACCCCCCTATTAGCTAATTTCCATTCGTGGAGCCTAGCGTATCCTCTATTTGGCATTTTTTGCCACTTGGATACAGCCCCCATTTCTTAGCGTAAATCAAGAGCAGCATATTTTTTCTAAAAGTCATTGTTGTGCGTGCATGATTAATCTATATAAATAATAATGAACAAAATAATATTTTTTCTTATCGCAACATGCTTTGCGGTATTGTCCTGTACAAAAGAAAAAACGGATTACGAAGCGGAAATAGAGGTCGTCGTACCAGAGTACGACGAATTTAAAGAAGCTGTTACCATTCATAGTGAAGGCTATGATATCAAGATTGAAGCCCTTAATGGAACTTTTTATAAAGGGTACAACGAAATCCGTTTAAAGGTATTGGATAGTCAAACCCGTAAAGAAACAAATGCAACGGATGTAACATTGCTACCTATTATAACTAAAGCCAACGGGAATAAGAATTCCTGTCCACATAGATATAACTTGGTATATAGAACGGACGGCAACTACTTTTCAGGATACTCGGTATTTACATCGGAGAGTTTAGCGAACGAAGCATGGGAACTTCATATTCGTTTTGCGATCAACAATAAAACCTATACGACCAACCAACGTATCACCGTTCAAGAACAAACCAATAAAAATCTGAACACGACAATGTTTATAGGAAAAGACGATGAGCAGTACGTCATCGCTCTGGTGTCGCCACAAAGACCAAAGGTTGGCGAAAACGAGTTGATAGCCGGAATTTACAAGTATACTAAACCTACTACCTCTCCCGGTGATTATCCAGATCCTTCGCAATTTTCATACACCGAGGTAAACAATTACATTTTACAATTAGATCCGCGGATGCCTGAGCCTTCCATGGGAAATCATTCTTCGCCCAACAATGAGGATTTGGTGCAGCGAAACGATGGTCTGTATCGCGGCGTGGTCAATTACACTATGACAGGAAACTGGACGCTGAATTTCATCATGCTGAACCAAAATGGGAAAATCCTCAAAGGAACTAACGTGCCTACCGATTTCACGCCAGGAATTGAGGGGGTCAAAAGTGAGTTGTACCTTGATATTCTATTCTAAGATCATGAAGAAGCTACGTATCATCTGTGGGCTAATCTTTCTTGGAATGAGTGCAAATGCTCAACACATACAGAACCCAAATGACAGTATCCACCGTATTGAAGCCGTAAAGGTTATCGCCGAGACGAAGAAAAAAATAGAGACCGACATGAAAATGGCCGTTTCAGTGGATGAATTTTTAGCCTCTTCCGATAACATCAGCTTTATAAAGCGAGGCGCTTACGCATGGGAACCATTGCTCAACAACATGAGTACCGAGCGGTCCACCATCACCATTGACGGTATGCACGTCTTTGGCGCGTGTACAGATAAGATGGATCCGGTCACTTCATATGTCGAAAGCAATAACCTTTCTGCCATCGATATCACATCCGGCCAAGAAGGAAGTATGCACGGGGCGACTGTAGCGGGAAGCATCGATATGAAAAGGAAAAGCACCCCGTTCGGTCTAGACAGGAAATGGCGCGGCGGTTATCAAACCGGTTTCGAGGCCAATAACAAACAATTTTTCAACCTCGGAAATCTATCTTATTCAGGCAATAAGTTTGTGGCAGATGGCAGTATTGCTTTTCGGAAAGCCGGTAATTATTACGATGGAAATAACGATGAAGTGAACCATTCACAGTACAATAAATTTAATACCTCATTGGGCCTAGCCTATAAAACAAGTCCGCTTTCCTCCGTACGGGTAGATGCTATCTACGACAAGGCAAAAGATGTAGGTTTCCCTGCACTGCCCATGGATTTATGGCTGTCGCGCGCGATTATCACCTCGGCCGCTTACAAACAATTATTTGAAGAGGGAATTGTGCGCGCTTGGGACACAAAACTCTATTTCAATGCCGTTGAGCATTACATGGATGATACCAAACGTCCGGAAAACTTGGTTCATATGGATATGCCGGGCTGGAGTACCACGTACGGGATGGTTTCACGTGCGAACTTGAAACGTGGTGATTACAGCGCTGAAATCCAGTTAAACATATACGACAATCTATCCATCGCAGAAATGACGATGTACCCACAAGACAGAAGCAAGAAAACGATGTTTGCATACAGTTGGCCTTGGGTCACCACCCGTTTTGCAGGGTTTTCGATGAACAATGCGTGGGATATTTCGGAAATGAGTCGGTTAAATTTCGGAGGCTCTCTGGGCTGGAACTACAACTATTCCAAATACGTGGAATTCAACTGGATTTTCTACCCCGGCACACCACAGGAAAAAAACAGAATATTACCGGCTTTACATGCCAATTATCAGCTGCATATCAATCAATTCGATTTTTCTGTCGGAACAGGATATGGACATCGGGCACCGTCTGTTTCGGAGGGATACGGATATTATATCTATAACAGCTTCGACCGGTACGATTATATCGGAAACCCAAACCTCAAAAATGAAATTTCATACGAGGTTAACGCAAGTGCTGGATTTAAATACGAGAAGATGGCCATAGAAGCCAAAGTAAACTATTTTCACATCCAAAATTATATCGTCGGAAGAATTTTGAGTTTAGGAAGCCCAATGAACTATCAGTCTGTTGGTGTGAAAGGCTACACATCATTAGAGCATGCCAAGCTTTTCAATACAACAATAAATGCTAAATACGATTTTCTGCAACATCTGCATTGGAAAGGAATGGTCACCTACGCAAGAGCCACGGACGATAAAAATGGAAACCTACCTTTTATCCGCCCACTGACGTATCAGACATCTCTCCATTTCATGCATAAAAAATTCAGTATACAAACATCTTTACACGGCGACCTTGCCCAAACCAACTATAGTCCCGAATATGGCGAAGATCATACGCCAGCTTATAAAATTTGGAACGTAGCCGCAGATTATAGCTTCAGCTTCAGAAATTACAAAGCCGCTTTGCAGATCGGTGCTGAAAATTTATTCAACGAATACTACAGTACCTATGCGGATTGGGGCAATATCCCGAGAATGGGACGGAATGTTTTCACTTCGCTGAAGATTGAATTTTAATATAAATAACAAATTGAAAAAAAATAATTATTAAAACGATGAAAAAACTTAAAAACTATTTACTATTATCAGCGTGTTCGCTAGCATTTTTCATATCCTGTAGCAATGACGATAACCCCGTAGCCAATAATATCACGTTGCATTTCAATAACACGTTTAAAGACAAGACGATTGTACTTGGCGACGCCACATCTTCTACAGCAACCGTAAACGTTTCTGCCGAAGGTCAAGTTCACCACTTTTCCGAATTAAAATACGTGATAAGCAATATCCGTTTGATAAAAGCCGACGGAGCCGAATTGCCATATAACGTTAATGATCTGGATAAGGGGGCTACCGTTGTCAATCAAGCGAAACCACAGACACTGGATTACGTATTGACCAACATACCGGTAGGCGAATATAAACAGATCAAATTTGGTCTGGGCGTTAAATCAGAATTGAATACACTCGATCAAGTCAGATTTCCTAATTTTTATGCGGAAGCAGGAGCCAACGACACCAGAATGCATTGGGAATGGGGAACCGGGTATCGCTTCACCAAGATTGAAGGTTTTTATGATCCCGACAATAAACAGATGTCCATACATACTGGAAGCACCATAGAAGGTGCTGAAGGTGCATACACGCAGGGCGTGGATGCATATCGTGAGATCACTTTGACGCTCCCCAACAATGCGGTGGTTAACAAAGATGCTCCACGGATCACAATCAATGCGGATTTTGATAAATTATTGAGCGGAAAAACAAATACGATTATTTTGAAATCAAGAACAGATGATCATAATCATAACGATGATAGTAACGCTACTCCTAACACGATGTCAGCACTTCAGATGGTGAAATTTGTCGACAACTTGGGCGGAGATCGTTCCAGCGACCTCACCGGTATGTTTTCTGTTAAAAGCGTTGAAAACTAACATGGCTACATGAGCTGCCAACATCTCTAAAAATGGCAGCTCTCTTCTCCAATTTGTCAGACATGAAAACCGCATCTATTATTTTGTCTATTGTATTGCTGTTGCTATCCTGCAGCCAAGAACATATTATACAGTCTACGCCTCATGACAACCCCGAAATCCAACTCGACATTCCGTCAGATTTTCCTGCGTTGAACCCTGCAGTAAGCCGCAATAAACCCACAAAATACGGAGTGGAACTAGGAGAGAAATTTTTCCACGAGAAAAAATTCAGTGGGAATAATACCATTTCATGCGCCAGTTGTCACAATCAGTCGAGCGCCTTTGCCGATAACCATGCCCAAGCCATAGGTATCTACGGCAGAGTAGGACTTCGGAATACACCACCCATTCAAAATTTGGCGTTTATGAAGTTCTACAATTGGGATGGTAACAAGCTTACGTTAGAAAGCCAGCCCTTAGTCCCGATCATAACACACGAAGAAATGAATTCTTCCATTTTAGAAGTGATTGAAAAAATAAAGAATGACTACGATTATAGGGATTTGTTCCGAAAAGCATTCGGCGATGAAGGTATCACTCCTGATAGGATTTATCGAAGTATTGCCCAGTATGAATATACGCTCATCTCCGCCAACAGTAAGTATGATAAAGTAAAACGAAACGAAGGAGAGACATTTACGGAAAGTGAAGCAAGAGGATATCAAGCGTTTAAAATCAAATGTGCAAGTTGCCACAGTACCGAACTATTTACAGATCAAAGTTTCAGAAATGTTGGATTTCCTTTAAACCCCAGCCCAGAAGAGGCAGGACGTGGCAGGGTAACATGGATTCCAGCAGACTACATGCGCTTTCGAGTACCATCGTTGAGAAATGCCGAATATACAGCACCTTATGGCAGTTTTGGTCAGTTTCCAACCTTAAAAGCTGTTCTGGATTATTTTGACAATGGTGTATTAGAGGCCGATAACCTCGATCCCATCTTAAAAGCAAATGGCAACAGGATACCGCTAAGCGAACAGGAAAAAGAAGATATTATTGCCTTTATTAAAACGCTAAGCGACCGTACATTTGTCGGGAAATAAATTCCCAATTGTTTCCCAAATTGAACCCTACATTGTCAACATATAATGTAACATAGAAAAAATAGTTTGTAGAAAACTCACTATAATGCCGTTTTCTTCGTTATAGATATGTTGAACACAGCGAAATTAAAAAAAATAAAATATTTTGATTAGCGAATTTGTAGGCAATACCCCACTTCGGCACTGTGATGCGCTCTCTACTCGGTATCACACCAACATTTTTATTAAAGAGGAATTTCACAATCCAGGAAAGTCAGCCAAAGATCGTCCCGCGCTGTTTATGATTCAGGATGCCATCGCCCGAAAAAAAATCAAGCCCGGTGGGCTATTCGTAGAAGCTAGTAGCGGTAATACCGGACTAGGAATAGCGCTAATAGCCAAAAAATTGGGATATCGTGCTAAAATATTCGTGTCGAAAAGCTGTTCAGAAGAAAAGATAGATCTACTGATAAAGGCCGGAGCAGACATCGAAATTTGCGAGAACTCCAGCGGTTTGCACGATTTCAATTCTACGCAGTTTCGCGCACAATCGTTTGCCGCGTCACATCCTAATGCCTACTTCACAAATCAGTATTACAACACCCAGAATATTAGAGCACACTATAAAACTACTGCCCCCGAAATCTGGAAGCAAACGGGAGGCAACATAACCCATTTTATAGCGGGTGTAGGCACCGGCGGAACGATATCAGGTGTCGGCCGTTTTTTAAAAGAACAACATCCTAATATACATGTCTGGGGAGTAGAACCTTATGGTTCCATACTCGCCCATTTTCTAAAGCACCGCACATTACCCAACAATATCGTACCCTTCGATCCCATTGAAGGCATTGGACGAAACTTCGTTCCCGGATCATTTGATGCCGACTATGTTGACCATATCTTTCAAGTGAACTATCGAGAAACAAAACGTATAGCAACGGAATATTATGCACAGACCGATATCATGATCGGATTTTCCAGCGCTGCCGTGGTCGCCTCGCTGGAACGGTACGCCAATATGATGGATTTTACTACGACGGATAACGTTGTTCTACTTTTTCCGGATCATGGTAACCGATATATCAGCAAACTTTATAACGGAGGCGTGCAACAAGCCAACAGTTCTTCCCGTATCACTTCATTTAACTTCTGAATATGTATACTTTCAACGATATCGCTATCCCTATTTCCTGGCCCGATAAAACCGCTTTGGGAGATGAAAAGTGGATGGCATTTTTAAAACAAATAGGCCTCGTAAAAAATCTTCATTTTAAAGTAGGGCATGCTGCTATATTACTTATTGAAAGAAACAGCGGGAAGATCCGTTATTTTGATTTTGGCCGCTATTTGTCACCACGGGGTTATGGGAGGGCACGGTCCGTGCTTTTCGATCCACGCTTAGCAATTTCTACCGCCGCGCGAATCACGCCAAATGGAGAAATTCAGAATATCGAAGAAATTTTAGAAGAGCTTTGTGAAAAAGAAGAGGCTACGCACGGCGGTGGACGTACTTTTTTTTCGATATGCAAACACATTTCTTTTTCAAAATGCCTTGCTTATGCAGAAAAGTTGGTCGCCCAAGGCCCTATTTTATATGGTGCACTTGCCAAAGACAACAACAGCTGCTCGCGTTTTGTGGCACAAATATTAACCGAAGGAATGGACACCGACGACAACAGGCGCCGCAAAATACTATACCCAGAATGCTTAAAAGCAAGTCCGACAAGCAACGTGGTTAATGCAGTCTCTAGCCGAGAAGTGTTCTGTTACGAAAAAGGGATACTCCAAACTAAAAAAATGAGACGCAAAGATTCGTTAGCATTCCAATTCGGATTGCTGAAAGATAATTTTACGAAAAAAGGCTCAAAAAATTTGCTATGTGATCAAACACCCGGCATGATAGAAGAACCGACGCGTCCATCCTCCGTACCAGAAGATGCACAATGGATGGGTGGTATCGGAGAAGGTGCTTGGTTCCGGTTGGAAGAATTACAAGATGAAAACGTATTTATCATCTATAAATATGACGCTTCGGGAAGACTAGAATATAAAATACGGACAGTATGCACTCAAAATTTCCAAATTGATCGCCCTTATACACTCACACCCAACTTCCTGTATACCAGCTATTCCGTTATACAAAACGATAATCTGTATATATTCTCGGCAGAGCCGGCGATTGGTGATGCAAACAGTAGCCAAGAGAACTTGAAAGCTATTTTATAAAAATAAAAATAATAATAGACAAATAAATGGAATTAACAATTTTAAAGGCAAAAATTCACACCGTTAAGGTGACGGAAGCAAATGTAGAATATAATGGTTCTATCACGATAGATGCCGATTTACTCGATGCCGCTGGCATCAAGAAATATGAACAAGTTTATATTAACAATGCCATCAGCGGCAGCCGTATCATGACGTATGTATTGCCGGGAACAAGAGGCAGCGGAGAAGTTTGTATGAATGGCGGTGCCGCACTTCACGCCAAAGTAGGTGATACCGTACACATCCTTTCCTTCGTTCAGTTATCCCCAGAAGAGGCAGATACGTATCAGCCTACCCTTGTCTTCACAGAAGGAGAAAACAAAATCAAATCAATCGAAAAATACGATTATTAGCAACAGGCGTCCGTTAAAAGGTTGCATTATACAGACAAATAATGCAACCTTTTATGCGCCTCGTCATATTTTTTCCACTATATCTTGTTTAACTTTGTCATTGAGGAGCACATTATGGCAAAAGCAGATATACAAACATTAGACGATATTAAATCGATGGTCGATACCTTTTACGGCCGGGTACAAGAAGACGATCTTATCGGTCCGATATTCAATACCAAATTGGAAGGGCGTTGGCGGGTACATTTGGAAAAGATGTATACATTTTGGCAGACCATCCTACTAGACGAATACACATACCAAGGACGACCGTTCCCTCCTCATGCACAATTGCCGATAGAAGCGAAACACTTCGAACGCTGGTTACAGCTTTTTGATAAAACCGTAAACGATTTATTCGAAGGCCCCGTTGCCGACGAGGCAAAAAACCGAGGACGCAAAATGGCCTCATTGTTCCAGGTGAAACTTGATCATATCCGCCAGTCACCTTTTAAACCGCTCCTTTAAATCATCACCCACCTTTCTCATGCAACGGTCTATTTGCTGATCGACCAAATGAACATTTATTATTTATAATCCTAAAATAACCGTTATTTTTGACATATGGCAACGACATTACCAAAACCGCCAAAGACGGTAGATTTACATGCAGAAGCTTTTCTGGGCAATCTCGACATTTACGAGACCGATGAGCTATTAGCAGAATCGCTGGAATTGATGCGGGAGATGCTTGACGCAGCGATCTATTGGGATTACACAGAAATCCGTTTTATCCATGGAAAAGGAAAGGGTGTACTTCGCCAAGCCGTGTATGAAGAATTAGCCTTTTATAAACAGAACGATGCCATTGCCAGCTATCACCCCTCCTACCATAACGAAGATATCGTTGTCGTCCATATCGGTCTATAACACTTTTACACGATAAACCTCATACGGATAAGAAACCTTGTCCTCGCCATCGTTCCATTGAGGCAAACGGTTCATTTGTGCGCAAGAAAAATATAGATAACCATCGCTTCCCACACCTAAAGAATCCGGCCAAATCAAACGGCTATCCTGCACAACCGTCTCCACCTTACCTTCGGGAGTATACCGTTTAATACTATAATCCAAAGAAGATGTCAAATAGATATTTCCTTTAACATCGGCTACCAAACCATGGGTAATCACTGTTTCTCCCAAATCTTCAACCTTTGCTTTCAATTCGTCCGCCGTTAGTGAGACATCTGCAAGATAAATGGTTTCTATCCGATAAAGCTGAGTGGCATTGATCGGTTTAAAATAAAAATACGTGTTATCTTTCGTCAATGCGATACCATTCACGTTCGAACGGAATGGGTTACCCTTGCTATCACGCATATCCCTTCCTTCGTAGCTCAACACCACATTAGGATCAGCTTTTGTAACGGGTGATTCCGCTAACAGCAGTCTCGTTGTCCCTGTCTTTAAATCCAATACTACGATGCCGGCCTGTCCAGGGTCCGAAAGATAGGCCAGTTTTTTATCCGTATCCACGCGTACATCATTCAAACCTGATCTCGTTTTATCCAAATCGTCGAATGCGTACTGACGAACTACCTTATTGCTCGTTAAATCAATCTGCACCAATTTGAATTGTCCTTCTTGACGCTCCGCCGAGCCATCTTTTCCAAAAACCGACCCTGCCGTAGAAGGCTTAGAATCCAAAACCCATAGTTGATCATCGGTATCCACATAAATATCCTGAACGTTCACAAAGTGATTATCTGACGCGCCCTCCTTTGCATTCCAGTTTCCGTCCGGATAAGCTTTACGCGTACCGCTGATGATTTCAGACAGCCCCATGGTATACGGCTCCTTTCGCGGAAAGGACACGAACACGCGATTATCACTTGATACACTTACGCCTATCGGTTGTGATTTTCCGAAAGAAGCGACGACCTCTAAACGAGGATCTTTTATCTCTTGGGCAAACAGATTCAAGTTCATTATTGTTAAATAGATAAAAATTAAATTTTTCAGCATAATGTTTGATTTTTCATACCTATATATCTATAATTTTAAACAAAAAAAACAATATTTGGTTTGTCTTTCGCGATTTGCTAATCCGCTAAATTACCTCCGGCACAGCCAATTGCATAATATCACGCAAATCTATTACATTTGATTTTATAGGAGAAAAGCTGAAAGATTTCGTTTTACTCCCAGACGACAAAACACGAATACATGACCAATATGAAGAACTTCAAATACGGTATCGATGATCTCCATAGCTCCACCGCGTTGCGCTTGGCGCGAGGGGAACAAAAAGGTATTTTATCGGCAGACACGAAAGAAGCAGTACAACGCAGTGCACAATATGTTCAGGATATTGTAGCCTCCGGCGACACGGTATACGGCGTGAATACAGGTTTTGGGCCGCTCTGTACGACGATTATTAATGCCAGCGACACGCAGAAATTACAAGAGAATATCTTGAAAAGCCATGCAGTGGGTGTCGGTAAACCAATTTCCCCTTTGCTTTCTAAACTAATGCTTGTTCTGAAGATACATGCATTAGCGAAGGGTTTCTCCGGCGTACAGTGGCGTACAATGGAGCGTATCCTATGGCATATCGATCACGACATTATACCTATCGTCCCCGAACAAGGTTCTGTAGGCGCTTCAGGCGACCTTGCTCCCCTAGCCCATCTTTTCCTACCCCTTATCGGACTGGGAAAGGTCTGGGTAGATGGTGAAATAAAAGACGCCACTTCGGTTCTGGCAGAACACCGCCTTTCTCCCCTTACATTAGGTGCCAAAGAGGGTTTAGCACTTATTAACGGCACCCAGTTTATGGCAGCACACGCCGTCATGGCGATAACCGAATTGCACAACGCATTAACAAACGCTGACCTCATAGCCTGCCTAATGCTCGAAGGATTAAACGCTTCCATTAAACCGTTTTTTACAGAATTGCACGCACTTCGTCCGCATCCGGGCAATCAATTTGTTGCCAGCACGATTTATAATTTGCTCCGGGGTTCCAAGATTGTCGAATCTCATAAAAACTGTGCGCGCGTTCAAGACCCCTATTCGCTACGCTGTATCCCGCAAATTCACGGGGCATCCCGACAAGCCTGGCTGCACCTCAGGGATATTGTCGAGACAGAAATTAACGCCGTGACAGACAACCCCGTCATCATCAGTGAAAACCTGACTATTAGCGGTGGTAGTTTTCACGGGCAACCCATCGCCCTACCGATGGATTACGCCACATTCGCCATCTCCGAAATAGGAAACGTATCCGATAGGCGCATCTACCTTTCTCTTGAGGGGGATACCCTTGGCGTTCCAAAATTATTACTCCGATCAACGGGGTTAAATTCCGGGTTTATGATATTGCAATACACCACGGCGGCCCTAGCAAGTGAAAACAAGGGATTGTGTTTCCCAGCTAGTGCCGATAGTATCCCCACTTCGCTCGGACAGGAAGACCACGTGAGCATGGGGTCAATCAGTGGGCGCAAGCTTCGCCAAGTCATCCAAAACGTAAACCGTATCCTTAGCATCGAATTGATTTGTGCAGCCCAAGCATTCGATTTTCACCGACCTTTAGAGTCCACCCCAATCATCGAAGCCATCCATCACCAAATCCGTCAATATATTCCACATATCGAAGACGATCAACCTATGGAAGACGTATTATCCAAAGCACAAGAGTTGGTTGAGTCGGGAGAGCTTGTTGCTTTAGCGTCGCGCGTAGCCGAAGAAGAAGGCCTTCCTTATTATGGCAGTCACGCAGAACAATTCAATACCTTTTAATCATGGCAAAAAAACTGTTAGGTCCTTTTACGCAATTATTGCCTCTGGCAAACTTATCCTTACATGGCCCCTTGGCCGATCATACATTAGAAATAATCGAAAACGGCGGTATTGTAATAGAATATGACCGCATCATCGACATTGGACCGTATGCCGCGTTGCGGGAAAAACACGGCTCCACGGTAACATTCGTCGAAATCGATACACCGGCGGTATGTATGCCTAGTTATATCGATTGCCATACCCATATTGCCTTCGACGGGAATCGCGCAAATGATTACGCCCTACGTAATGCAGGAGCCACGTACTTGGAAATAGCGGAAGCAGGTGGCGGTATTTGGAGTACGGTACAGCATACACGGAACGCATCTATGGAAGCGCTTATCGCACGTATTATAGAGCGGGTCGATGCCTTGATCAAGCAAGGGATTACGACCATCGAAGTCAAGAGTGGCTATGGTCTTTCGATCGAACAAGAACTCAAAACACTACGTGCTATACAACAAGCTCAAAAACAGGTACCAGTCGATTTAGTGCCTACCTGCCTTGCAGCCCATATGAAACCTCGAGATTTTGCAGGAGACGCATCCACCTATTTAGAAAAGATGGCGGCCGAACTATTTCCGATCTTACGACGGGAGAATCTAACGAACAGAATCGATGCGTTCGTGGAAAAAAGTGCGTTTAGCGCAATCGAAATAAGACCCTATTTCCGTAACGCCAAAGAACGAGGATTTGACATTACGGTGCATGCCGACCAGTTCACGACATCAGGCTCCGTAATTGCCGTTGAATTTGGAGCGGTCAGCGCCGACCATCTGGAAGCATCGACCGAAAAGGAGATTCAAATACTCGCTAAATCAGATACCGTTGCCGTAGCTCTGCCAGGCGCATCTTTAGGACTAGGTTGCGCGTATACGCCTGCACGCCGCTTGTTAGATCAGGGAGCTATCCTAGCCATAGCAACCGATTGGAACCCCGGCTCAGCGCCTATGGGGCAACTCATGGTACAGGCCTCTATCTTAGCGACAGCCGAAAAGCTCAGCAATGCAGAAGTATTTGCGGCTCTTACTTCGCGTGCAGCAAAAGCATTGAACTTAACTGATAGAGGACAATTACAGCGCGGACAACTCGCGGATTTCAATATCTACACGACCGACAACTACCAGAACATCACGTACAAGCAAGGGACGCTCTTGCCACAACAAGTTTGGAAAAGCGGTGCACTCATCTATACGAAAGGAGAGCAAGCATGACATTTCAAGAACAAATAATCCAGGGTATACCGGCGGTGCTCCCCCCGAAGGCCGTATACGATGGCACGATAAGCCACGCTCCGAAGCGCAAAGACATCTTAGGCCCAGATGAAAAAAAGCTCGCCGTTCGAAATGCACTGCGCTATTTTCCGGCTGCGTGGCACGAAGAACTAGCTTCAGAATTTCTGGAAGAGCTCAACGACTACGGACGTATCTATATGCACCGGTTCCGCCCTCAATACGCCATGTATGCACGCCCTATTTCGGCGTATCCTGCCAAAAGCAGCCAAGCAGCGGCTATTATGCTCATGATACAGAACAACCTCGACCCCGCCGTGGCGCAACATCCGCACGAATTGATTACCTATGGCGGGAATGGAGCCGTTTTTCAGAATTGGGCACAGTATCTGCTAACGATGCAGTATTTATCTGAAATGACAGACGAACAGACACTGCACGTTTACAGCGGGCATCCAATGGGTCTATTTCCCTCTTCTAAAGAAGCTCCGCGGGTAGTCGTGACCAATGGCATGATGATTCCAAATTATTCCAAACCGGACGATTGGGAACGGTACAATGCCCTTGGTGTAACACAATACGGACAGATGACTGCCGGATCGTATATGTATATTGGTCCACAAGGTATCGTCCATGGTACGACTATCACCGTCATGAACGCCTTTCGAAGCCAGCTACCTGCAAATGAAAGTCCACGAGGTAAAATATTCCTTACTTCGGGACTCGGCGGCATGAGTGGTGCACAACCCAAAACCGGAAATATCGCTGCATGTATCACCGTATGCGCAGAAGTGAATCCAGCTGCCGCACGTAAACGTCATAAACAAGGCTGGGTAGACCTGTTGATCGAGGATATGGCACAACTTATTAGCCGCGCAAGACAAGCCGTCGAACAGCAAGAGATCATTTCGATCGCCTACATCGGGAATATAGTCGATGTATGGGAAGCTTTTTGGGATGCCAACATACAGGTATCGGTGGGTTCAGACCAAACATCTTTGCATAATCCCTGGTCGGGCGGTTACTATCCCGCAGGTTTTTCATTTGAAGAATCTAATAAACTACTGGTCGAACAGCCTGCCGTTTTTAAAGAAGCAGTGCAACGTTCACTGATACGACAAGTAGATGCTATCAATAAGCACGTATCCCGGGGAACCTATTTCTTCGACTATGGCAACGCTTTTCTTTTGGAGAGTAGCCGCGCAGGTGCCGACGTGATGGCGGCAGACAGTATCAATTTCCGCTATCCTTCTTATGTCCAAGATATTTTAGGACCAATGTGTTTTGACTATGGCTTTGGGCCTTTCCGATGGGTATGTACCTCCGGTTTAGCCGACGACCTCCGCAAAACCGACAGCATGGCCATAGCGGTATTGGAAGAATTATTAGCATCCGCTTATCCGGAGATCGAACAACAACTGCAAGATAATATCCAATGGATACGGCAGGCGGAAAGTAATCAACTTGTGGTCGGTTCACAAGCACGTATACTCTATGCCGATGCCCTGGGCCGCGTACGGATCGCCAAAGCATTCAATAAAGCCATTCGGGACGGAAAAATTACCGCTCCTATCGTCTTAGGGCGTGATCATCATGATGTTAGTGGTACCGACTCCCCCTATCGCGAAACGAGTAACATCTATGATGGCAGTAAATTCACGGCAGATATGGCTATCCACAATGTTATCGGCGATAGTTTCCGGGGTGCTACATGGGTTTCTATCCATAATGGTGGTGGTGTCGGCTGGGGCGAGGTTATCAACGGTGGCTTCGGCATGGTTTTGGACGGTACAGCTACCGCAGACCGAAAACTAGAAAGTATGTTATTTTACGATGTCAACAATGGTATCGCACGACGTGCATGGGCACGCAACAAAGAAGCTCGCCAAGCCATAGAAGTAGAATTGAACCGGACAAACTCGCTGAAGGTTACGCTGGCAAACGAAGTGGATGACCATCTATTAAATAATATTTTCAACTAATATGTCGAATGCCTTTCAAAATTATTACACGCCACCATCATCAGCTAATTGGACCGGGAGAGTAGATGGTTCGGATCGGAGTCATCTCCGTTGGCACCAAATTGTAAAATCTATACATTTGGATGAAACCGAAAATTTAAGTGGCCGTTTTGTGCTACTTGGTTATGCGTGCGATGAAGGTGTAATACGAAATTTAGGACGAGCCGGCGCTGCAAAAGCCCCCCAGACGCTACGAAAAAGCTTATCGAATCTGCCCGTCCACCAACCACAACAGACCGATATTATCGATGTGGGCGACATTCATTGCCATGATAGTAATCTCGAAGCATCTCAGGAAGCACTCGGCGAAGCGGTAGCTCACATCTTGAAGAAAGGTGGTTTTCCTATCGTGCTCGGAGGTGGACACGAAGTTACTTTTGGCCATTATCTCGGACTTCGGAAGGTTAGCGACAAAAAGATCGGTATCATCAACTTCGATGCGCATTTTGACATCCGAGAACCACAAGACCATAAGGCTACTTCCGGCACGGGTTTTTATCAAATAGCACAGCAAGAAGAGCGCTTCCACTATCTACCTATTGGCATACAGCAAATAAGCAATACACAAGCGCTCTTCAACACTGCCCAGACCTACGGCGTAAACTGGATTGAAGCACAGGATTTTGATGTTACAAACCAAGTAATAATACAGGATCGACTATCGTCGTTTATACGTGAGATAGATCAGCTCTATGTTACCGTAGATATGGATGTATTTGCTGCCCCATACGCACCCGGCGTCAGTGCACCAGCCTATAACGGGATACTACCCAACCCCTTCTTTATCTCGGTATTTGAACGTATCATCACTTCGCCAAAATTTGTCAGTATTGATTTCGCGGAACTAAATCCAGCTTATGATATCGATAACCGTACCGCAAAATTGGCAGCAGATTTGATTTTTAGGATTGTTAAACTATTATAATTAACCTATTTCCCTGGAATCACCGTAATTTTCCTGAACTCTACGCCTGTGTGATCGCCTTGCAGATAAATCGGCCCCGGTTCGCCTTCCTTGCTGTCCAGTGCTCCTCCTGTGATACCAGGAATTTCTTGGTTGCTGATGATTGTTTTTCCGTTGGATACAATCGTTACCATCCGACCCCGCAATGTTATTTCGTATTTATTCCACTCGTTTGGTCCTAAAGTCGCCATTTCGCTGGGTGATAGGAATCCGTATACACCGCCAAAATACAACGACCCCGGGTGCCTATCTTTCGGTGAATCTTCAATCTGCACTTCATAACGTCCTCTTAGGTAAATGCCCGAATTCGCTCCTTCCGTATAACGGAATTCCGCAATTAGCTTAAAGTCTTCAAATTGCTGTTCACTGATCAGGTTTGCACCACTTTCCTTGTTGATCAAGATTCCATTTTCAACAATCCATTGGCTATTCTCACCAGATGTTTTCCATCCCGTAAGGTCTTTTCCATTGAACAATTCGATAGGTTCGCCCCATTGTGCCTCTCCCGTCCGTACCAGGTAAGGTGCTTTTACCCCAGTGAAGTTAAATTTGTTCCCTTTGTTGGTTGTAATGGTACCGCTAATTCCGTCACCGGCCAATTCCCCTTCAATCGTAAAGAAACCTTCTCCTCCCTCCCATTGAGGCGGAATCTGGAATGAAAATTTACCGTCTTTGAGCTGAATATGCGAAACAGGCCGGGCACTTCCCGCATCAGCTACAAATGAGCCCACCAAAACATTAAATCCAGAAAGTTTAACTTCCAGCCAAGAAGGAGCTTCTTTGCCATCTTTATCCATCGTAATGTCCCAACGACCGATCAATCCTTCTGCCTCTTCAGGCACTACCTGCGTAGCAGCATTATGTATTTCTTCTTCCTGTTTTTGTCCGGATGTTTCGTCAGTACACGAAACCACACTTGCCGTTAACAAGCACATAAGCGTGCTGTATCCGAGATATTTTTTTAGCATAGCTTTAGTTAAGGTTTTTTAAAGGCACTAAACTACAAAATAAAATTATCTATCGCCAAAGTGAAGATAAACATCGTGTTTATAATGTCCTTTTCCCCTTTTATTATTTTTGTGTCGTTTCTTTTTTTGCCCGGGAGCATGACGCTTAGCCGACTTGTCTCCATAGATTTTTTTTGCCTTTCCTGGAGGCAAATTCCGGTGAGGATGTCTATGTGAATAACACGACGAAAGCGCCAGCAAGAATGTCAATACCAACGTAAATCCTAAAATTTTCTTCATACCTATTCAACTATTTTCGGACTATATGCAAATTCCAAGCCAAAGCATATATCTGCGGAGATGGCATTATATGGAAATAAATCGATAATTTAGCCAAAAGCAATAAGTAGTAACTCATGGGCAAAGTCAATATCAAATCTATTGCAGCGGCACTCCATCTATCTCCAGCCACCGTTTCTCGCGCGTTAAATGACAGCTACGAAATAAAACAGGAGACTAAAGAACGGGTTTTAGCATATGCTGCTAGCCACAACTATAGACCCAACCCCTTTGCGAAACACCTCAAAACGGGAAAGACCAACCTCATCGGTGTGGTGATTCCGTTTCTTTCCAGCCCTTTCTTTTTAGAATTTATTGACGAGCTATACAACGCCGTCCTGCCACACCACTATACACTCATCCCTTTTCAAACACAGAACAATGAAAAAATAGAAAAAGAAGCGCTCGATTTTCTCGTTCGTCAGCATGTAGCCGGGATTATCATTTCACCCGCCCATGAAAACTCCAATACCGAATTATTACAGCATATCCATCACCATACCTGCCCTGTGATTCTCTTTGACCGCATACAACACGGTTTGGAAACCTACAAAATCGGCATACACAATAGTCTAGAAACGTACACTGCGACAGAGCAACTCATTAACAAAGGACGTCAGAAAATTGCTTTTCTCTGTGGTAAAGATATCGGTAACACGAAAGATCGCATCCGGGGTTATAAGAACGCACTTCATAACTATGCCATCCCATTTCGGGAAGAATATGTCATTCATACAGATTATCAAGATCCAACACAAAATATCGACAGCGAATTAAAGGAAGTCTTCAGAAGACTTCAAACAATGGATAACATGCCAGATGCCATTGTAGGGGGTACGGATACCTTATCCGTTAAGGTATTGGGCGTATTAGCAGCTCTCGATCTATCCGTTCCGCAAGATGTCGCCGTAATCGGCTTTACCAATACCAATCTTGCGAACTACTTAAATCCGGCCTTGTCCACCATCCGACAACCTACGCAAGATATGGCTCGGTTAGCGCTGGAATTGTTAATAAAGCTTATTGACAAACAACAAAACAGAGCGGATATCGTGTATGAGAATTTTATGCTTCAGGCGACTACAATCTACCGAAAGTCCACCGAAGGTTAAATCAACCGTAAACAGTTTACTTACACTTGGTAGAAATCATTGCTGGTTGAACTTTAGGGTATCCGCATTCTTTTTTCCTCCGGTAACACTCCGGGTAACAACAGACTCACTCTCGTATCCTTTTTTCAATGTTGTGTCATCACTCACGGGCATCACCCTGCTTGCCAATCGCGTGCCTGCACCGATCAATTCGGGCGCAAGTGCCTGCAAAGCTATCGCCAGTTTCGCCGTAAGGGAAAGCGTGATCTCTCTATCTCGACGGGCTATCCCATCCACAATACGCTTGGCAGCCGTCTCCGCTCCTTGCGACAATAAAGGAAACGCGTTTGCCAGTTTAAACCATGCGTATTCGGCTCGATGATTGCCTTTTATATCGATGTTGCGGGGACTACCTGTTCGCATTAAATTGGGGATTACTGTGGTCACAACAATATTGTCCCGATCCAACTCACTTGCCAGCCCTTGCGAAAGACCTACCATGGCAAATTTACTCACGCTGTAGGGTAACATGTGCGGCACTGAAATCTTTCCGCCAATCGAACAGATGTTGACGATGTATCCCGCACCCTGTGCTTTGAAATAAGGTGTAGCGGCTTTTGTCGTATACAGGGCAGACCAGCAGTTGGCTTCCATAATATTTTTGTAATCGGCTATGTTCATCACCTGCTCCGGCCCCAAGAGCATCGTGCCGGCATTATTGATTACCATATCCAAGCGTCCATAATGCTGTACAACCTTTTCCATCATTTCGTTTACTTGATCCGGCACGGTAACGTCTGCCTGACAGGTGAACATCGGATAATCATATACAGCAAACTCCTGTTGCGTGTTTTCTAGATGTTCTGCTTTTCGTGCACATATCGCAATACGGGCTCCTCTCGCTGCCAACTCCCTTGCCAAGGCCAAGCCGAGTCCACGAGAACCTCCGGTAATTAAAACCACTTGACCAGCCAAATCGGTCGAGTGCATCCGGCGGCGCATTTTCTTTGCAACATACCAAGCTGCGCCAGCCAAGGTGGCCAGTTTAATCGTTCGAGTGAGCATGCCTACTATCATAATATCTTATTTTTTTGGTTCCTGCATCTTCCCCATCCGTTTAGTAGCCGAACTATCCGACATGAGGTTGCTCGCAGCAATCATTAATTTATTTTTCATACCAGAAATCACCTTGTCTTTGCCCGCCATCAGTGCGTTATAGCCATCTTCCGCCACTTTAGCGGGATCGCTTAACTTTTGGTCCATAACCTTAGACTCCGTCATACCTGCTTTGTTGAAAAAATCGGTATCTGTGGCGCCAGGTTCAAGCACAGTAATGGTGATGTTGCTATCCGCAATCTCTTGTCGAACAGCTTCAGAAAAGGAAAGAACAAACGCTTTCGTCGCATGGTAAACAGCCTGCCATGGCCCCGGAACTTCGGAGGCAATGGATCCAAGTTGGAGAATCTTACCACGTTCATGCGCCAACATGTCTTTCAGAAATAGATGGGTCAAGCTCGTCGTTGCCACGATATTGAGCTGAATAATCTCCAATAAGCGGTCCAGGTTCGTTTTCGCAAAAAGCCCATACTCGCCCTGTCCGGCGTCGTTAACCAATACATCGACAAAGATATGCTGGTCGCTGACTTTACGATAAACCTCGTTCGCTGCGTCAGGCGTAGCCAAATCTTGTGCTATGGTATACACTTCAATATCAAATGCGGCCTCTAGCTCACGCTTCACCCGGCCAAGTCGAGCCTCATCCCGTGCTACCAATACCAGGTTATACGCGTCTTTTGCAAAACACTTCGCCAGTTCCAGGCCAATACCAGCTGTACCTCCTGTAATGAGTGCATATTTTTTGAAGTTATCGTTTTTCATGGCATTTTCTCCTTATCGACAATCCGTCCTATATAGGAAGAACACCAACGCACGTCTTTGGTTTACGCAGTGTTACATTTACTTGATGCTAAATTCGATCAGGCACCTACGGGATCAGCGTGATCGGGGCTTTCCGCTGTCGGACCGGAGGTCACCGCCGATCGATCTGTGACCATCTAGATGAAAATAAAAAACGGATCCCTCGCCAAGCTTACTATCCACTTCGATCGTGCTGTCGTGCAAACGCAGAAGTTCCGAAACCAAATATAATCCTATTCCGAATCCCGCTATATTCTGTCGCTCCTCATCATCAACACGGTAGAATCGTTGAAATAATTTGGTTTGATCCGCGGGTGTAATACCCAGGCCTTCGTCCTTGACATAAATCCGGAGCTTGTCTGACGTACTTTCCCAACCTAGCGTGACGGGACCGCCCGAAGGCGAATATTTTAGAGCGTTTCCGACGAGGTTTATCAGAATTTGCCTCATTTTCTCGCGATCTGCATAAACCTCCACGGTCTCACACCCTACAATTTCAAGGGTATGTTTCGAACTGATCAGACGTGCTTCCTCCATCACTTCATCAGCCAACGGCTTCAGCGCAAAGTGCGTCTTCTGTATATCAATCTTCCCCTCTTCAATGCGCGAGAGCCCGAGGTAATCCGTTATCATCGAGACCATTCTTTTCACATACGCTTCGATTTTGGTACTCATACCCAGAAAGGAAGGATCTTCTACGTTCGTGGACTTTTTAACCAACAGCTGGACATATAGTAGTATCGATGTTAGCGGTGTTTTGAGTTCGTGGCTTACCATCGCAACAAAGTCATTCTTCCGCTTTTCTTCCTGCTTTCGTTCGGTGATATCACGCGCTATCTTAGAGATACCGATAATTTCGTCCGCGTCATCTTTTATAGGCGATATAGTTAGCGATACGTCTATTAGTCGCCCGGCCTTCGTGAGCCGCTTTGTTTCATAATGTTCAACACTTTCGCCATTCCGTAATTTAGATAGGATATAGTGTTCTTCTTCCTTTCTATCCTCGGGTATAATTTTCATGATGGATTCTCCGATGATCTCTTCCGGCGTATATCCGAACATCTTCTGTGCGGCGTTATTCCAGGTCGTAATTATTCCTTCGGTGGTTTTGGCCACTATGGCGTCGTTGGACGAAGCGATGATTGCAGCAAGCAGTGCGTTTCGCTCGCCCGCCTGAATCGTATCGGTAATATCCAGCATCGTACCGATAAACCGAATTAATGCCTTATTTTCAACAAAAACGGTACCTTGAATCCTGACCCAACGCGGTCGGTCATCGTCGAACTTTCTAATCTTATATCTTACATCGATATTCCCCTCATCGGAACCATTGGCGATCTCCCTCACCTTAGCTTTTACGTCTGAACGGTCCGCTATATCTATCCGTTCCAGGAACTCCTGAAAAGAAATATGCTCTTCTGCTCGGAGGCCGAGAATTCTTTTACATTCGGCAGACCAGTAGACTTTCCCCCGTTCCCGGTTCCAGTCCCAAGTTCCCAACTTTGTGGAATCGATTGCCAGCTGCAATCTTGATTCGCTTTCCTGCAACTTTGACAGCAATACTTCGGCACGGTGAAGTTTATAATTCTGGTCCTCTTCGTTATGGGTGTGCTTTTCTATATTTTCGTTCTCCATCTATAACCGATATTTACCAATCATCGTTATAAAGTTAATTATTATTTTTCGGGTTTGGAATTGCCTTCATTCGTTATATTTGTCCCCATCTCATGAACTCAGTCGTTATTAGGGTACATTTAATTTAAATTTTAATACAATGAAAGAATTTGCATTAATTTTCAGACTGAAAGACATTTCCGATTTCAAACCATCTCCCGAACAGATGCAAGAGAGGATGAATTGGTTGGCAGGTATCGCCTCGCAAAACAAATTAGCAGATAAAGGCAATACGCTTCTACCCTTCGCAGCAAGTGCAAAAACCGTAAAACCCAACAATGTCATAACGGACGGCGCTTATACCGAAATTAAAGAATTTATCAGTGGTTATATCGTCGTAAAAGCTGACACTATTGACGAAGCGGTAGAAATGGCAAAAGGTAATCCAATTTTCGACCAAGTAGGTGGAAGCATTGAAGTGCGAGAAGTTTTACAACGTGATTAATTCAAAATCACATAAGGAACTTTTACCGCACTTATTCCGACAGGAATATGCTAAAATGACGGCTGTGCTTTGCCGTCATTTTGGTTTGGCCCATATTGAAATTGCGGAAGATATTGCCAGCGATACATTTTTGAAAGCATCTGAACACTGGGCTATCAACGGCGTACCCGATAACCCGACCGCATGGCTATACACAGTAGCGCGAAACAAAATCAAAGACTATTTCAAACATAAGTCTGTTTTTGAGAACAAAATAAAGTCCGCCGCAAAACCCCTCGAAATTGAACTAGAAAAAGAATTTGAAATTAATCATCAAATCATTGCAGACAGCCAGTTAGCGATGATTTTTGCTGTATGTAATCCTGCAAACCCAATAGAAGCCCAAATTTCTTTGGCACTTCAAATCTTATGTGGTTTTAGCGTAGAAGAAATAGCCAATGCTTTTTTGACAAATCGAGAGACCATCAAAAAGCGGTTGCAAAGAGCTCGAACCAAACTACGGAATGACAAGTTTCAAATCGACTACTTAACCGCAGCCGATATCAAAACAAGGCTGGAAACGGTGCTAAAAACGTTGTACTTGCTTTTCAACGAGGGGTACTTTTCTACTACCAACAATCAGCTAATCAGAAAGGAACTATGTTCCGAAGCCGTCAGGTTAACGTTGGTCTTAACTGAAAACCCATTGACCAATACACCCCAAGTAAATGCTTTGCTCGCTTTGATGTGCTTTCAGAGCTCGAGATTGGAGGCAAGAACAGGTGTTAACGGGGAAGCTATCCTGTTTGACAAACAGGACAAAAGTCTTTGGGACAGATCACTTATCGACAGAGGAAATTACTATTTGGTCGAAGCCTGCAATGGTGGAGAAATTTCAACGTATCACTTGGAAGCAGGTATAGCCTATTGGCATACCACCTTCACCGATAATAATAAATGGGAACACATCCTACAATTGTATAACAAACTTATACTTGTTGAATATTCACCCGTTACGGCCTTGAATAGAGCATTTGCTTTCGCTAAAGTCTATGGTAATGAAAAAGCCATTAAGGAGGTGGAAAAGCTTAATCTTTCGGAGAGCAACTACTACCATGAACTACTGGGCTATTTATATTCCAGCATAGACATTCCTACCTCAATTCAACACTATACAAGGGCAATTGATTTGACAAAATCCAAAGTAGAACAGGAGACACTCCAACAAGAAATCAATAGATTGCTACAAATTTCACTGCCCCCATTCAAATAAATTTTACTTCTCTAAATCGGATTCTGTATGCATGGCGCAAAGCCACTGATCATTTTCCTTTACCCATGTTGATGCACATGCGCAGCGAAATGTTGATGCCTGTCCGTCGACGACATATTCCAATTGAACGATGTAAGCAATAATAGTCGTCGTTTCATTGATTGCTTGCGACTTGATATCCGAAATATCAAGAACCTTCATCTGCATGTTTTTGCTAGATTCGAAATTCTTGTGAAATTCAGTTTCATCCACTTTTCGTACGCCCGTTTTCCCGGTAATAATACAAGGAAAGCGGGTAAGATTTTTAACCGTGTCAATATCGTGATGTTCCAAGGCTTTCCAATACCGTTTTTCAAATTCCAAAGCTTCCATATTCCTTTATTTTATCTTTAAAATAAACTTTTGGTCACAAATACCTTTCCAAAACCCAACGGAGTGTCATCTCTTTACCAATTTTTATCTCAGTATCCCATCAGGTATCTTTGGTCTGAGATATGTTAGTCGGCCACAGATGCCGACCGAGACAAAAAAAGGCAGCCACAACGGGCTGCCTCTTCTATATCATTAAAAACTGGATAACACTAGAATTTGAACGTTAGTCCAAAGTGAGCTGTGTTAAAGAAGTTATCAAACTGGTTAAATTTGGTACTGAATTCAGTTTGCGCTTTCGCACCATCAACGTCAACTTTTGATGAGTTAAATGCTATCACATTTCCGAAAGAAAATCCAAGAGCGATGTTGTTTGTAAGGAAATAGTTCGCCCCTACACCAGCGTTTACTCCAAAACCTTTTGTTTTGTCAAGTTTCGTTGTTTCAGCACCGTCATTAAGTTCTCCACCCATTTGATTGTAACCCGCACCTAGTTCAGCGTAGGTTTTGAAACGTGAACCTACCTCTAAGAAGTAGTAACGTCCGAATGCACCGATACCAAAGTTGTTATCTTTAGTATACACGTCTGTTTCATCAGAATAATCTGTTGTTTTAGAATTACCTACAGTCAACTCTAAACCTACAGCGATCTTATCGCTTACGAAATATCCGAATTTCGGATTAAAGTTAAACTGAGAAACTTTTTTTTCTGCTTGTTTGTCATCTGTATTCGAAGAGTTGATAAAGCCTTCTACGATGAAATCTGTTTTTTGGAAACCGAATTCCTGTGCTTTTGAAGCAACTGTAAGACCTGCAACTGCAGTTAAAGTAAGTAATAATTTTTTCATATAAAATTGATTTTAATTTAAACTGGCGCAAATCTAAGCGTTTTACGTTGCGAAGCAAAAAAACAACATATATATTTTCGATTTTCAATAGAAAAATAAAATAATATTCTGACTACCAAAGAATTGACAAAGTAATATAAATGTCATTAATCCTCACACGGTAAATTGACGTGCAAAATTAAACGTAGAATAGTAACGAACAGCAAAGAGGCAGCCTTTTTAGAGCTGCCTCGTGTATAGGATGTCAAAGAGTCCTAATAAACTGATATTAAGTTTTTGTGATATTCTTATATTATATTCAAGCGGGAACTCCGGATGAGAAGCTCATCCTGCTTAAACTGATTTGCTAAATCCGCTTTAAGCTGCTTCCAAAAGATTTCGTCTCCTGTTGAAGACATCACTTCATATATCATAAGCTCGTCCTGTTCATGCCCTGTTTCAGGGTTATCCCAGATACCGGCAACAGGCGATCGCTGATATACTGTGACGCCTCCGAATTTCCTGACGAGCAACTGGCGTAGATCATCAAAATAGTGTTGTGGAAATGCACTGTTCTTATTGTCTCTCAGCGGTAGAAAGATCTCGAAAAGAAGCGTTTTATCCAACCTATCCTGAAAGCGGTGAATAAGCTTCCAAGCCTCTTTAGCAGAAATCCGCTTTTCAACCGTGAGCCGTTTCCCTTCCTGTTCGATGTAATTTGTAAAGAATGCTTCCAGCTGGGTCCTGAGCTCTTTCGGCAAATCCATAAGTTTGTTAGCTTTTTGGTATACAAGAGAAGCTACGGGTACAGCAATAAAACGATCATTCCGAATCATTTTATTGCTATTAGCGGATTCCGATTGATGGATAACGAGCGCACCGATTATTCGGCATTCCATCGAACATCCCGGAAAAGTACTGAATTCAGATATAATTAAGACATCCAGGGGATCACCATCGTCCCCTTTGGTCCCAGGAAAAAAACCAAAATCAAAAGGAAAGGCCATACCGGCCGGTAAGATTTTCTTTAATTTCATCCGTCCATTTACAGGATCGTAGGTATATTTTTGTGCGCTTCCTGCCGGCGTTTCTATAATTACTGAAATCGTGTCCATCATATCATACTTATCAGCTGTTATTTGTATCTTCAACAATTGTGTTGTCTAAAAGGTTCTCTAAATCTAGAACTAAGTCATCTCCTCCTTACCACGAAAAAGAAAACAACCAACATTGCTCCAAGGGATGCCCAAAAAATGTAGCCGATAGTCCAAATATTATGACTATCCCGGGTTAACTCCTTCGCGCTATACTGAAAATTGCTGGCGCTATCTACCGTGTGTTGCTCCAGTTTATGGCTAACGCTAGATTCCCAGCCGAGTAGCCTTCCCGAAAACGTGCGCAAGCCGCTATCGGGATGGTAGGCAAAGGCGGAATCGGAAGCAAAGTACCAATGCCGAATAGCAGTATCCGAAGCGAAGGCCGTATGCGCATAGGCAAACTGATGCTGCACATTGCTGTTCATCTTTTTGCGCATGGTGTAGCACGATGATGCCAACAATAAGAGCAGGCACACTATTCCCTGTATAGTCAGCTGCTTTTTCATCTCCCACCTCCTATCCAGTCTGCCAAAGCGTGTACCGTAAACAAATGCCGCCGTTTCGATTCCACCCGGTTATTGCTATTGCCTTCGATCGTACGCAGGTATTTGCCCTGTATATCTTTGATAAGACCGACGTGGTTTATCCGTCGGACGCTTTGACCATAAATACCGAAGATATCAGCTGGATTTATTTGCGTCAACGTAATGGGACGACGACAGGCGTCGCCCCTACAATACGTCCGGGCATTCGGAAATAGTGCCGGGCTCCATGGGTTACGTGGTTCTGGCAGCCCCGTCTGCCCATAACACCAACTCACGAACGCGCTACACCAGGCATATCCTTTTCCTAAATCTGTATATCGCAGATACTCCTCGACCCTATCACCATCATTGTTGCCGGTCTTCTCCTGCACGCCGATCTCTTGCTGTGCAATATCGATGATCTTTTGCCGTAAGCTGTCGTCCTTTGTTTCCTGTAGCGACAGCGAATGTTTCGCCACTACAATATGATGGATAGTGCCCACAGCACCGCAAACAGTAATAAAAATAAGACCGAAAAATAAATAATACATTGTTGCCATGATGTCAATTGATTAAAGTGGTAATTGAATTCTTTGCGGAATGCCTTGAAGGGTTGCCAAAGGATTTCCTGCAGCCAGAGGCTACAGAAGATGGCCGCCATGCCCACTAATAGGCCAAAGAACCATACCGATAAGATGCCTATATCGAGCACGCCCGCGGTGGAATCTATAATCTGTAAAATCGTTCCGATGAATAGGAACAATGCCAGCATCAGCAAGACTACGATTCCTATTTTGTGTTTTCCTGATAGTTCCCCTGCCATATCCTTGATGAGCCAAGGGGTATTTGTTTGAAGTGTTTTCATTTTTTGTGTATTGATGGTTTAGCTTCTCAACATATTTCCAAGAATAAGGGCAGACCGTTGTCTACCCTTATCGTTGTTATGGATTTACAGCATGTCCTCGCCATAAGCTTTGATCACTTCCGTGATATTCTTCGGCGTGTCCAACATGGTGATCCGGTAAATAGCATTCGCATAGTCTACATTTTGTGCGCTTACTATGTACTTCCATCCCGTGTTTTCCTCGTCGGTGGGTTCTGCTTGTCCGGCCTCGATAACCGTTTCATCCTGATCAAGGATTTCAAACTCTATTGCCGTCACTTTCAGTATATCCCTTACCAGAAACGTAATCTCGTCAGCTACGTTACCTAGATATCCGCTATCGTTCAGTAGCCTAACTTCCGGACGGGCAAAGAAATCTTTGAACGCCACATTATAAGCCGTTTGGTTTATAGTGGCTTTCTTGGCATAAGCTGCTTTCAATTCCGGATCCTGTATAGCTTGTTTAGCATACAGCGAAGCGTTTAGAAAGCGGTTCTGTACCTGCTGTTGCTTTGGGGTTAACTCACGACCTCCTGCTACCATACGGGGACGTTTTGCAATAATTGTTTGATCTCCTCTTTGACGAAACACGAGGTTTCTTCCTACTTTGCCTGATGCGCCCTGCATCACGACATTGTCTCTTGATTTTGCCATTTTTTTTAAATTTTATTTATTAAAAAACTATTAATATGTAAGCACTTTCGGGTACCCATTCGTCTGTCTTACAGAAGCAAAGGTTTGTATTAATTTCCATAAATAAATGGCTTACAGACCCTTGCGAAGGATTACGAAGGGTTATGAAGGAAAAAGGTGATTCCTGTACTTTTCTTGGATGTTTCTTGTGCTTAGGCTCGCTAGTGGTTGTTCCTTTGTTGGGTTGAGCTTGGGTCAACCTTGGATCATTCTTGGGTCGTCGTTAGGTGTTTCTTAGGTGATTGTAAGGTCATTCTTGGGCTGGACGACATAAAGATCCCGGGAGATACGCGCTGCATCTCCAGGGAAAAAAGACATTTTTCAACGGGATTTGTGTATTCGAATAGCCTCTAATATCTCGTTTTCCAGGTAGTAATCCTTACCGTTTAGCCGATACGTAGGAAAGAGTTCACATTTCTTGAGTTGGAAGAACTTGGTATCTCCGACTTTAAGAATATCTTTCAGGTCCGTGTTGTCCAGCAATTGGTCTTTGAGTGACGGGGCGACCCGATCCAAGAGATTTATTGATAGGTTTTCGAAACGCTGGTTCAACTTCTCCAGCAGCTCGATTGCTTTTTCGAGCAATAGCATTGTCTGTTTAGCATGCTTATTCATTGTTTTGTTTTTTACGCTCCATTCTATAATCAGGGAACACGCCTCCCCTATTGATCAGTTAGGCTGTTATAGCTGGGAACAGTTAGTTAATCTATGAACACCGTACAGTTCATTTATCCTTAACTTGTCGTGTGTGTTTCCACTGCTTCTATCCGATCGTGCAGCAGCTGAAAATACCGGTTTCTTTGCCGTTCTGCACCCATGCTGAGCGCAAGCGACTTATTGACCGTGGCATCGAACCACTTTGCACCTTCTTCCACAAATTCAGGCTGCCCCGTGTTCATGCTATTGATGATCTGGAGCTTTAAAGTCAGCGACGAAGCGCTACCATTGCTAAGCATCATATAGGGCAACCGATTGATGCTTTCATTTTTAAAGAACTCAAACTTGACACCGGGATCTTTTTCCCCACTTTCGGCCAGCGTACGGAAGCCATATAATAATTCTTTCAGCTGGCCAAGCAGCATCGCTACCGTTTCGCTGCGCTCAAAACAGTTCAGGTCCTGTTTTCCGCCGATACTGGAAAGCAGCGTTTCGAGCACGTCGTCATCCCAGACCTCTACCGACTGTATCCGATTATATGCATTACTGATACGCCGAAATATGGGCAGGAGATCCTGCTCGCGGAAGATATCCAGATACACCTCAAAGGACATGTTCACAATCTTCATATCATATGCGTAGGAATAAAGCTTAAATGCCGTCAGCTCCGGAAAACGCATATAATGGAAAATCGGAATGTCATCCGCCACGAAGTAGATCTTGCTTTCTGAAATGGCAGCAGCGCCCTCCAGCGTGCTCGCAAATCCTTGGATATAGCGCAAGTAATTCTCAATGCTCGGGTAGTCAAGTCTGATATACTTAAAACTAACGTCTTCGTCCGGGTCTGGGAACAACTCATGTCTGGAAATAGAAAATTTTTCTACGAGTTTCTGGAGCTCAGCATAGCGTAATTGCGTGGAACCGTTAAGGCGTCTGCGTATGTTCGACTCCTCAACACCCAAAATATCGTTCATGGCCTGTTGGAAGTCTGACGTGTTCTCAAATCGTCGCTCAATAATCTTAAAAAGTGTTTCCTGATCTATCATAATACGCAGGCGTTTAGTTATACAGTTGGCTAACACCCTAAAGATAAAAATTTTATTTTGAGCTGACAAGTCTCGGGCAAAATTTGATCGATCTAGTTGGCAAAACTATACATAGATGCGAACTTTGGCTGATTTCGTATTCCATCGTGTCATTTCAGCCGATTTCCGCTCCGAAAGACTCCATCATATCGCTTTTAGTGCATATTTTACCCTGGCGATAACCAATTCGTAACCAATGACGCAAATAATGCTTGAAAACATCCCTTATCGCCAAATTTCCACCTAAGAATCGATTATATATTTTTGGTTTTCCTATCGTACTTAGCAGCATAAAAACTCAATCCGAGAAGTTATGAAAATAAAACAATATGATAGCATAGAAGAACTGCTGGGCGGCGGAACGGCACGTTACTTCGCAGCGGCTTTCCGAAATTATCACGTACATATGGACACCCTTACTAAAAACGACGACAGCCTATTGGGTACCATAGATGTATGCTATGATGGTCCTGCACGCCCAAGGAACGAGGATGTGCATCTAGGCAGCCTTGAATACTCGGCATTGGCGATGCGTCTGGGCGGGCATGCGCTCAACCAGCTGGGGATGATAGCCCCCACCGACATCGCCCGTGGCTTCGCTTCTGCTTTAGATGTGAAGATTAGTCACAGCCTGGGCACAGGCCAGATCCCGATCCGCTGCCGCTTGCTGGCAAGCCGCAATAGCTTAAACTGTGTACAGGGTACCTGCAGCACCATCGAAGTGGATATCGGCGGGAACAGGTGCAAATTAACTATCGACCACCGTGGAGGGAAGCGCTACCTTGTTCTGCCCGAAGCCCAAAAGATAGTTGATACCGACGGCGAGACACAACTTTACGGTACGGGCTACCGCACCCGCGGGTTGCATATCGATGATGTTGAGATGGACGTTTCCAATCATGTTGTACGCGCAAAATTCGAATATGATCCGATGTTTGCAGAGGAAAGTTACCAAGGTATTGGTACAGCTCGTCATATGCTGCTTCCTACCGAGAGTATCCAGCTATTCGGACAGCTTATGCAGGCGCTGCTTTACCAAATGGAAAGTACAGACCGCGAACGATGTCCAAATATATGGTTACGTACTATGAGCTTGCGGTGCCACCGCCCGCTGTTTGGCCCCAGCGGCTCTGCATTCGTCCATTTCGACCGAATCCAGCGTATCCTATCCGGTGGCATTACCTGGCAGATCATTGACCTCTCCGGGCAGGTTGGCAACTACCAAGGTAAATTCCGTGTGGCCCATCAAATAACAGCAACATGAAAAGGATTGTTATCAGCGGCACCTATTGCACCGGCAAGACGACACTTAGCCTTGCCCTTTCGCTAGCCACCGGTATTCCGGCAACACACGCGCTCACCATGCGCGAGATCTTACCGACTCTTTTTCCGGGAAAGACCCTTCGTGCGTGCAGCTATGCCGAGTTACTGTGCTTGGGCATGAAGCGTTTCGAGGAACGTATACGCGCCGAAGCTGCTTTTCCCGAAGGATTTATATCCGACGGCTGTACCTTACAGGAGTGGCTTTATGGGAGCACCCGTCTTTTCACGGGGGCAGATCCTGATGAATATCCCTGGCAACAAAAACTAAAGCAGCTGTTACGATATAGCAGATACCGCAATTTTCAGGAACAGCTCCGTGGGTTTGAAGGTATGGCCAAAGCCTACGCTAAAACACACTATGATGTCTTTTTCCATCTGCCGTTAGAATTTGCTTTCGTATCCGACGGGCACCGCCCAACATCCGAACGTTTCCGCGAAGCATCCGAGCAGCTACTTCTGCAGACTTATGATGAGATGGGCATTGTGCCGACCATTGTAAGTGGTAATCTCGACGTACGGTTAAGCACGATCATCGATCACTTGGCACTCTCGCCGGTGATGCCGCTGGAAGCTGCCATCCGACATGCGGAAGACCTTAGGAAGAAAAAATTTGACAGCGTCGTTCTGGAACATCGACGACGTTCTCCTCCCGAAACCGTACAGTGGTTTATATAAATGCTTCCACAGGTTAGGAACACGGCCTGTGGGGCATTACTTTATGACCAAATCAAACCTTCATTATGCAGTTTTCGCTCCAGTTTCGCCATCCTACTACAACGACACTTACCGTTGCAGAAGATACAACTGGACAGCAGAAGTTGTTTCCATACACCTCCATGATTCACTACCAAAACCCCTTGTTGGATATGCGCCGGTTGCATTATAGCCGGCAGAGCATTCAATTGGATCATTATTCTACGCGGCATGACAAAAGCTATACGCTAGATATCACCGCAAAAAATAACGCCTACGTATTGATAGCTTTAGACGAGCATTGGCTGACCTACCGTTCTAAACAAAAAAAGGAGAACGAATTGACCTTCTATGCTAACGAATGCCTTTTGATCTATGCAGAAGCCGGTTCTTACACCGTAGAATTAGGCGGTGTACATAACCGCTTTCTTGTGATCAGCTTAGCTCCCGCGCTTCTTTATCCACTGCGCGACGAATTTGAGGAACTGATTACCTTTATGGACGGGACAAACAAACAGCCACTCTCTGCCATGAACAGCTGCACGATGGATCCAACGTTTCGTTATCGTCTGCAGCGCCTGATCGACATGCCCTTTGGCCGTTATAAAGACTTTAACAGGCAACTGCTGTGGCAGTTGCCGCCATTGCTTTCTGCTTACAAAGGTCTTCTTAAAGGAAAAGACAGGCAGACCCGAGAAAAACAACTGATGGACGATGTTTACCGGCATATTGATAAGGAACTGAAAGCGCCGCGAAAGGTCTCTATCGAAAAACTCTGTGAGCATTTTCCGGTTTCCAGACGAAAACTTGAACGTCTGTTTTCCGCTCATCAAAACCGTAGCCCCTCCAACTATATACGGAGCAGAAAAATGGTGTTAATGGGCGATCTTTTACGTACAACTGATATTTCCATTCTGGAACTAGCACTCATGTATGGATATAGTGACAGTCAGTCGTTCAACCGGGCCTTCAAAAAAGAAATGGGAATAAGTCCTGCCCGTTATAGGCTACTGTGACGCTAACCTGTACAAATGCGACGGGTACCCTCATATCGATTGTCGCAAACGGACAAACACCTACCCTTGATTCTGTATTAGTTTTGCTTTGTAAGATAACGAATCGATGAAGTATACATGAAAACAACTATGAAAAATATAAGAGAGATCATCGTAAACATTAGCAGAATTCTACTGATTAGCCTCTGGGCATATACCGCCGCAATGAAACTGGGCAACATGGAGCGAAATTTAGACTCTATGCACAAGCAATTCTTTCCGACCTATATCGGTGATATCCTGGCCTACCTTATACCCGTAATGGCATTGGTTACTGTGGCGTTCCTCCTGTATCGCACAACAACCGGTTTATGGTTTTCGATCGCTCTACTCGCTTCATTCAGCGTATTTATAATCATCGCATTCGCAGATATATTTCCGGGACAGACCTGCGCATGTGCAGGTATATTTCCGAGGTTGGGCTACGTTTTTCATTTGGGGTTCAACATCATTATGCTCGGCATAGCCTTAGGTCTGATACTATACAATAAACAAACACGCGGGGAAGCCGAAAACCGCTACCAGAGTAGGCCATACAAACTATTTTATAAACAACATGATTAAAAACATCATGAAAAACAATTCCACTTTTTGGGGAATAATGGCAGCGGCTGCTATTATGTTCTCCGCCGGCGCTGGTTACGCCGGTTCAAAAAATGTTCAAACCGCTACGCATTACAACGCTACACCGCTGGATGCTCCAGACCAGACGCCTAACTGGCAGCCGATCACGCCGGGAAGCCCTGGCCAGAACGACTGTTCGCTGGACACCGAAAGGCCATGCAAAGCTGTACAGAATAGTGACGGTTCCTTCAGTGTTATGGAATTCGGGACTTTGCAATAGTCACAAATCGTAGTTTGATGAAAGTCTCCAGCAAACCTGTTGGAGACTTTTGTCGTTAATCTACTCGTTATCCTCAATGATCAACTTATCAAACCAAGCTAGTTTCTTCGTTATCCGCAGGCCATAAGGCGCCAGCGCTTCATTGATAGCTGCCAGCGAGCCTAAACGTCCGCAAATGGACACGCTAATTTTATCCGGGTAACCAATACCATCCACCAATGGAAACTTACTGTTCAGAAAGACCGTGGTTTCCAGCGACGTCATAAATCCCCGGACAGTGCCGTTTTCCACGGATATGCAATCCATATCCGAAATATACTTTGGTTTTTCATCATTAAATACTTTCCACGGTTTTTCAGGCTTTTCCTTAAACACTTCCAATACAAGGCACGTGTCCTTTGTTTTCTCAGTATAAGCTCGAAATTGCGGAAAAGCTTCCTTAAGATCAGACGCCATCTTTACAAAAATGTCTGTCTCACGGCTAACGACCGATTCATAACTGACGCCGTAATCCCTGAGCCAATCCACAACACGCATTCCCTTTAAACCTTGATTGGCAAAAAAACTGCTCTCGGACCGTATTTCGACCGCTGTATTGGTGATATACCACCTTGCTCTACCATAGGCGATCCTATATAGCCTTGCCAGCGCCATATGAACTCCTGTGAACCGGATCAGATTTAAGGAATCCATGTGCACCTGTGTATACCCTATATGTGGACCTACCTTTTCGAGAAACCCGGTTGTCAGCAGCGAATAATGTTTCCAGGCAGACATATCGAGACTATTGATATTTTGCAGATGCTGCAGCAGGCTCTTCTCGTTCTTGTTCCATGGAATCGCCTTGGTGTCCACCTTTTTGCGCAGTTTAGTTTCTCCCTCGGACAACGCCTGCTGAACAGCTGCTCTTGTCACTTCTTCTGTCAGAGCGATTACTTTACCATCTTTCATCCAGACATAATGAGGAATAAATCGGTGTGGGAAATGTTTGTTAAGAACGGTATCGCCGAATAACTTAGGCGACTTGTGCACATAGTCCCCCCTCTGCTTACGTTTTTCAAAAAAATTCATTACCAGCTCTTTATCTTGCTTAGTAACAGTAATCACTTCTATTTCGTCGGAACGCTCTCGGGCAATACTATCCATTTTTGGCATTGCAGCTAAACAGGCGCCGCACCATGTAGCCCAGAAATCAAGAATTACCAGTTTTTCATTACTCAAATTACGTAATTCAACAGTAGGTTCCGTGCGGTCTTGAATATCATATAATATGATATCGGGCGTTTCATCTCCCACATCAACATTCAAAAGTTTGTCCTGTGCCCAGCTTCCCAACGAAGCCAGGAGTATACATATTGTTAAAAAATATTTCATCTGTAAATTCTTTGTTGGTTAATAATATTATCTAGTCTCTCATATTTTGCTCCAGTCCAGAAATTTCGATCTCTGAGAGCGGTAGTGCAAAGACATACCGACTGCTGTTGGTGGGTAGTTCATATCTTTCGCCCTGATAGTTCCTGACCAGATCAGACTGTGTATTGCCATCCCTATTCAATCTTTTCAGGTCTGACCAGCGAATGCCCCGTCCAACGAGCTCTTTCTGCCGCTCTCGGAGTATCCAACGAAGCAGTTCGTCCTTATCTCGCGGAATATCGACCGTAATATCATTGTTGATAAACCTCTTCATCAGAAGGGTCGACATCACTTCCTTCGCCTCCTCCAGTCTGTCCATGCGTACCAAACTCTCCGCTTTTGTGAGGTATAGTTCATCATTTGCTAATCCTGTAAAATTATAAGAGGATGCTCCAGAATATGTACCTATATAAAGATTGTCACTATTCAGAAAAGCTTTTTTGCGTAGATCGCCGTCGCCGTAACTGTTTGTAAGGTCATCATTGACCTGAATACCTTGGACCGCAACAAAAGACGATGTCGAAGATGTGAAGAATATGATCTCGGGATGCGTATTATAATTAAAAACGGAGAATGGCAGTACAGCTGTAAACGGAAGTTCGTTATAATCCAGCAGGGTGTCTTGGATATGCAAAGCCTTCTCTGCATGTTCCAATGCTAACCCATACGCGCCCTGGTTCAGGTAAATGCGTGATAACAGGGCGTGTACAGCTTGCTGGGAAGGCCTGGTTGTTCTGTCAGATCGTAATGGCAACAAATCCTTTGCCCTATTCAGATCATCAACTGTAAAGTCGTAAACTTCCTTGAGAAACGAACGTGTGATCTGTCTGGGATAGTTGCTATTTTTTATGATCGGCACGCCGAGCTGGCTGTCAGTGGATTCATCATACCCTTCTGCGAAATCCTGTAGGAGATTATAATGTGCCCAGGCGCGGAAGAACAGTGCTCTTCCGAGTAATACGTCCCATTGAAGACGGTTACCTCCGTGATCGCTCATTTTCGTTAAAGTTTCCATGGCGACATTGGCGTACATAATCTGTTGGTAAGGCATATCCCACGCTGAGTTGGTGCGCTCCGTCGGGTCAATGATGGCGTTCCACAGGTATAGATTTCGCTGTACTTCGGGAATCGACATGATTTTTGAATCGGTATAATAAAAATCACCATCCGAGATCAAGCGATAATAATCGGTGCGGTTCAATACGCTTGCATTATCTAGCAACGATTCGACATCCTGTAATGTTTCAACTATCACTTGGGTCCTTTGAGGTTTGATCTCAAGAAATCCCCTTGAACATGCCCCGAGAGACAAAACCATCGATAGGGCGAGCATATACGTTTTGTAGATCAGTTTCATTATATCAGTTTTATTTAGGTTAAAGGATAAGGTTAATGCCAAAGCTAAATGTCCTTATAGGTACATAATCCGCGCTCGCGTAATCGGGATCGTATCCTGTATCAGACTTACTCCACAGCAGACCTATGTTATTCACATAGCCATATAAGCTCAAACGCCTAAAACCTTTCATTTTCCAATTCTCTGTCGGAAAACTGTATTCCAGCCGTATATCCTGAAGCCTCATATGATCTGCTTTGAAAATCCTTGCAGACGAATATGTATACACCTGTTCCCGAGGTGTATTGATTTCCTCTTCAAAAGCAGGAATCTGCGTAAAGTGTTCATCTCCCGAATTTTGCCACCGCTTATCAAAATCACCATGTGTAGCTACGCCGGTCAGCAAATCGTAGTAACTTACTGTCTCTTTTTTAAAATAATGACCGCCTCTATAAGTAATATTGAATGACAAGGCCATCTGCTTCCATTCTAACGTGTTACGCATCGATCCGTATCGCGTCGGCCGGGCCGGACCGTGATATACCAGTCCGTCCATTGTCAGTGAGTTCATAATCTCCCGATAATCTTTGGATGGTTCTCCGTTCAGATATCCTATTGGATCGCCGTTCTGCGCATCGAGTCCTCCCCAGGGTAAACTGTACAAGGCCCATAGCGGACGTCCTTCGATCGGAAATGCGGTAAGTCCGTCCGAGCTGCTCATTACATTCAACGGCACCAACGGAGGCCCATCATAGTTCACAATCTTATCCTTCACGGTATTGACCAATAACTGGTTACTCCATTTAATTTTCCCTTTAAAAGGCACTGTATTTAGTACGAATTCAAAGCCTCTGGCATTCGTTTGACCAAAGTTTCCAGTAATCCTTTTGATCCCGGCAGTGCCAGGGGACGGAATAGTACCAATGACATCATCGCCGTCTTTGTTGTAATATTCTACCGAACCGGAAATCCTGCTTTTCCACAATGAAAAATCCACTCCAAAATTGGTTGTTGTTATCTTTTCCCATCGAAGATCGGGATTTCTCGGAGTTGCAATATTAGCAAATGGTAACTGGGTCAATAGATCCCTTGTATTGTAGTAAGCCGTAGTATAAGCTGTAAGGCTTCTGTTAATATTCCCTGCACGACCATAAGTGGTACGAAGGTGCAAACGGTCGATGGCCGTAGATCGAAAAAAACGTTCATTGGCCAGGTTCCAGCCCACACCTAGAGAATACAACGGGACACGTTTTTGGTTGGCGTTTACTCCGAACAGGTTGCTTTCGTCAAAACGCAAGCTTCCCGTAAACGTATATCGCCTGTCGTACGCATAGGAAATATTACTGAATACCGAACGGAAACGGTCTACCGTCCCCGACTCCCTATCCATAAAGGGTATGAGGTTATAGGCATAATACTGATTAAAATAGCTTGTGTAAAAATCCTTATAATTGACGGATTGGCTCACCCCCACCCTGTCATCATATCCGTACGAACGCCTCTTATCGGTATCCCCCTGTTGATCGCGGATTTCGTAACCGAGGATACCGTTGAGCTCGTGCAAAGCATTAAAATTATAATTGAAATCAGCCTGCAGACGGAGGTTGTGTGCCTGCGCACGGACATTATCCATATCCAGTATGCCGCCCATCGGTATGGGATAGGAAAGTGCGCCAGTGCTCTCATCGCGCTGCGTCAACCGGTTTATCTCATTGCGCGCGTAATAACTGTCCAGATTATACAGTTGCCTGTTGTAGGTATTACCTGTCCAGTACTGATACCGCGCGTGTACGTTGATCCCCTCCGTCAGTTTATAACGGATTCCGGCATCCATCCGCAGATCGTTTCCTCTGGCGGTTCTGTCGTTGTTGTCCCTGTCAAGGAGCGGCACGTAAGACCAGTCGAGCAGTCCGTCGCCTGCCACCGATTCCAGATAGCCCAGCCGGTAGTCTTTCGTCACGGGCAACGGGTTTCCCTGCTCGTCGGCAAGCCTCGCATAGGGAAATATGGTAGATGTAGGAATATTCCGGTATCCCATGTAGGTAATTTCTGTCATACCATTATTTTCGTTCTGTTGCGAGGTAAACGAAGCCTGGCCTGAAAGCTCCAGTCTGTTATCCAATAAAGACCAGGTGTTTCCGATGATACCGCTGAAACGGTTTCCGATATTACCCACCACTTCGGTCTGGTTACGGTCGTACCCGATGGATGCATGGTATCGGTTGCCACCATTGTTACCCTGCGTACGGAAGGCATACTGCTGCATGAGCGGTGCGCGGTAAAAGTACTTTTCATAATCCGAACGGATATCGTATCCTTTCAGCTTCTCGATCTCCCGCTCGAACTCGTCATAACGATCCGGATGCTCACGCTGTTGAATAAACAGTTCAACGGCGGGGTTTAGCGGAGTTTTGGATACCGAGTTCTCATAATTGGTATAAAAGCCACGGTCGAATAGCATCCGCTCGATCTCTATAAAATCAGCACTGGACATGAGCGGCTGGTAGTGCAGGTCCGGCGTATGGCCTACGGTAGTATTCACATTTGCTTCGATCTGCGTACCACCTTGGTTACCGGCTTTCTTTGTGGTGATAACAATCACACCGTTACCCGCTCGGGCACCCCAGATACTGGCCGCAGCAGCATCTTTCAGCACCGTGATGCTCTCTACATCGTTTGGATTGATATTATTGATATCGCCTTCGTAGGGAAAATTATCTACAATCACTAATACACGGGCGTCTGAATGTATCGTGTTTTGCCCACGGATACGCATCTGTGCTGCGGCTCCTTTTCCGTTGTTGAAAATTAGGCCAGGTGTTACATCTGCCAAGCGGTCAAGGACATTACTTCCTACCCTGCGGTTCAGCAACTCGTTATCGATCTGTACGAAACTCCCTGTGGCGCGCTCTTTGGGTAACTGTTGATAACCTGTACTTACCACCTCGACTTCTTCAAGCTGATTTTCAAGTGGCTCCAGTGATATCGTTAAATAGGTAGTCCTTTCATCATAGTCAATAGATTGTGGTTGAAAGCCGATGTGTCTCACCTCGACGGTTCCTGTACTTTTATCCGCCGGTATACGGAATCTACCCATTTCATCGGAACTGGCGGAAACACCGTTAGTACGAAGTGAAACACCTTGGATATGTCTGTCGTCGGTAGCAGAGCGCACCTCTCCTAGCAATACTGTTTTTTGCCTTTCGGCAGCCCGCGTTTCCGCGGACTGCCCCCAGGCGTCTGATAGATTAAACAACATGAAACAAAGCGGTATTACAAAACTGAACAGCGTTCGACTTCGATTATTTCTTGATTTGAAAAGGCGAAACAGATGCTTAAAAAAAGCCAGTCCTCTCCCACCCTTGTAAAAATTTGTCATTTTTAAGGTTTTAAGGGTGTGGCCCAGAGTTTTGGCAATATCTTGTTCTTCGCTATTTCTCCTTTGTGGCTAAACTTAGCTTAGGCCACACGCAGTTAGTAAAATAATGTTGGAAATGGTGCGAACGATACGGGGTTTCATATTGGTTTATGATTCGGTTTTTACACTGTCGCACCTCTAGAAAAGCCAAAATGGCTGCACATACACCTAGTCAGGTGGCGAGATCAAGTTTTTGTAGAGTTTTTTCTTTTCGGTTTTCATTGCTCGTTATTATTAACGAGTCTTGGGCAAGTAGAAACGATAAGTGTGGGACTACATGCCATGCCTACAATAAAGTTTCTGACGCCTTACGTAACACGGACTAACAGTAGGCCCACACCTATCTTATCGAGCAAATATAATAAAATGCCCTAAATAAGGATAGATATGGGTATTTAAACTACTGCCTTGCGTTACGGCGTCAGAATATGTAGGCGCAAGACTCTTGATTTAAACACCAAAATTCTCTAGAAAACGACTCTTGTTTTCTTTCTAAAACCAAAGATAAGAATAGGTTTATAAAAAATCAAATTATTTGTTATAAATGTCATTTACAAGGTAAATTAAGAGCTTGCTGCCTATGGCAGACGCAAATTATATTTCACCAATTCAACTTTATAATTTAACGACCATAAGGCGTATCAGACTTCATTACGGTATTTCGGCACAAGATCTATCGCTTGGTATCGGCAAAAGTATCAATTATATTGGCACCATGGAAAATGAGCAAACCGCTGGAAGTTATGACGACACCATTATGACTGAAATTGCTCAATGCATTACAGAAAAGATTAAAGATTATCAAAATGAAGAATTGGAAATAAGCACAAAAAGGGAATATAACATTTATGATTTTTACCCTACCGAAATTCTAAGCGATGAAAAAGTTGTTAAATCAATAGCCCCCATTCCAAATAGCTACGGCCCCTCTCCTACACTAAATGCACTTATAGAATTCAGTAACTTCTTTAGTCAACCACGTACTTTGAACGACATTGTAGAAAAATGCAACAGCATCCAAAACCAGAACTGGGTGTCCAACGACTTTACTAAACAATTAAGTAGAGCAACAAAAGGCAAAAACAAACGCTTGGAGGTAATCCTTAATAGCAGTGGCTTAAATACCTACATCCTACCCAAAAAGCAGAAAAAGGTTTAGTATATTTGCGTTCGACAGAAATTTGTTGACCAATATGCATCCCGATTTAGAATTCAGAGAAATACAGATAACAACGATGCCACTGATAGAGGTCGAGAAAATGTTGAATGTGCTTTTGTTACGAAAGCAAAAGCGTTACAGCCAGTTTGAACTATCGTTTCTCATGGGTCAACGAGACTATTATGTTCGTGATGCAGAAAATCCAAAGCATACCTTGGTCTATACTATACCTTTCACCAATGTATTCCGACAGATTTTTAACTGTGATGTGCAAGATATAGTTCCAGATATTAACTCGACGCCCAAGTACTCCATTCGGATGTCGGAAGTTACTGACGAAAATGGCAATATCATTTACCGTACAGAAAAACAAGTTGAAGGGCGAGACTGGGAACTTATTGACGAATTTGGCACAGAAGCTAAAGACCTGCAACTCGAATTTCCGGAATCTACTGTATTGGTACAAGAACAGGAAGTGCATGATTGGATACTGCAAAAGATTGAAGCTGGTTACTTTGATATCGCAAATAATGCTTTGCAGATTTTTAACGATTGCAGTGCGGAATTGATCGGAGCGGTTCGACCGTTGTTTGTCGCTAATGCATTGAAGACATGCAACGGTACAAAGGGTCTTCCGAAGCTTAATAAGAAGAAGGATGGGAATGGGAGGTTTGTATTTGGAATATTCTTATGAAAAGGATCATCATATCTCGAAAATGCATCCAAGATACTTTCATGCTCTTTATATTTGAATGAAATGCTCTTTTAAAGAGAAATGTTAACCATAGTCGAAAAAATTTTGATATTTCTACTTTTCTTCTTGTATCGTACGCAAGTTAGTGGCAATAGTTCGTGCCTCCAAAGTAAAATTGCGGCCGCACGGGGTGGAAATCTCAAAAGAAACGAATCGAGGGTAAGACTGGGAACTCATCATTGATTTCGCAATGGAAAGAAGGATTTATTCCCGCATTCGATGAGTGCGTTGCTGTCGTATCGGAAGAACGGATATAGACCTGGGCGCTGTGAACGAGGTTGGTCCTGGTTATTTTGACGTAGCTAAGGATGCTTTGCAGATTTCAACGATTGTAAAGCGGTGTTAACGGGAACAGCCCATACATCGTTTTTAGCAAATTTGCTGAATGGAATAGGGTTCAAGCCTTCGGCAACTCCTTTTAGCTTTCGGATTTGAGACTTAGAGCCTCGAATCCGAAAGCTAGGACAGTAAGTGAGCTATTTATTACATCGTTTATTTTACAACGCTCCCACGCGAGATCTTCTTATAAAATCTTTTGCAAATTCAACACGCTCTGTCACCGATAGTTTGTTCATTGTAATTTCTGCATAAGCAAAAACACGTACTGGGATCACTGATCGCGATTCTGAAACTTCGATCACTATTGTTATCATATTATCGTTCTTGCTCAAAAAGTAGCCTCCAGAGATTTTACCCGATGGGTATTGATAATTAACAGTTTCTTTAATATAATCAGCTTCGTTGTCATCCAGTAGATAAATATTATAGAATCTATCTAGGACGTCTTTTATATCAGTTTTCCCAGTATACTGACGCTTTACCCAAATATTAAGTAGTCCTTCTATTTTCTTTGGGAAAGCCTCATAGTATATTTTATAGAAAGCTCTATCGTTATCAATTTCATAAGTATCTGTCCTTCTTTTCCCTCCATAAAAATCTTTAAAAAGATTTCCGGACAGTATATTTAATTCCACATTGGTTCCAATCTTATAAGAATCATCTATGTAATTGTTGGTATAGGTTCTTGTTATGTTCTGCTGCGCCATAAGATTGGTTGATAGCATGACAAATACTGTAATAAGAGTGTATAAGTGCTTTAATTTATTTTGATCTAACATTTCGGTTTTTCCTTTTTAATTGATTTCTTTTTCTCTCCTAATTTAATTATTTCGTTGGAATCAGGTGACCCTATTTTCTGTTTCGAGATATGCACACCGTCACCATATAACTTCAATATGGCGTATTCGCCGGCTTCCTGATATTGTTCAACGGAAACATCCGTTGTATGACGAAGATAATCTTTTACGAATTGCCTATACAAATTATTTTCATTCTCTTGGTTAAAGCCCCCCTTCATCAAACTTGCTCTAAAAGTGTCTTTCATAGAAATAGTATAGATGTAGTCTCCACTGACGACAACAGACGCGAAATTGTCAATATAGGATCTCAAGTGATCTTCATTTACTTCAGGATCATTCACAAAGTTATTTAAATCAAACAGTGGATTATATACATCCGAGGGGCTGGGTGCACTCTTTGACGGATGAGTGTGAATAAATCCTACATGATACCCATCACCAGTATTCCATTTAGGCGTATAATTTATCGAATTCTTTTTTCCTTCCCATTCTACCCCTAGAGAAATAGCTTCACTTCCAAGAGTTTCGAATTTAAACATAGTTCCCCATTCATTTTCCCGATTCCTTATACGATTAATCAAATTAATTATAGAATTGTCTCGTCCTTTCTTATTGGCCAAAGCAATCGCATCGCAATCAGTCTTCCGCGTCTCATTTAGCAATTTAAGCTTAGCCTGTCTCTTCTTTTCTTCATCAGAAGGCGGGGGAGTTTCACTACCTCCGCCGTCATCTCCTCCGCCGCCGCCACCAATAGGAGGTTCGGGATCACCATATCTGATACAAATCGTTTGCGGAATTTGTGCTCTGAGCGACCAATTAGCCCAACTTTTCCCACATCTTATTTCTGATGGCATTAGACAAGTTCCCACTGGGCTTAGTCTAATATGTATTTGACCAGTCTCATGGCATATTGCCATCCAATCACAGGTTACTACGGTTCTGTATTCGGCACATGTATTGCTTGATACACTTGAACTTGATGACATTTTTTCAAGTAAATTATGTTCTCCAGCTAGCTGAAGTTTGCTTCCTTTCCCATTAGAATAAGTGTAAAAGGAGGTATTCCCATTTAAGAGATTGTCTAATGTAAGAGTACCATTTGACAAAAATGCAGCGTCTAAGACAACCCCATCTTCGTTCTCCTGATAGATATATTTACCAAAATAAGCGATGTCATTATTTTTAAATAAGATAAACTCACGATGATTAGACAAATTAACAACTAACTTTTTCTCTCCTTTGACTGCTGTAGGTGATAACGGCAAAATCGAATAAACGGTGGAATCATTAATAAATTGCAATTCCAAATCTGACCATTCAGGATTATATTGAATAAACGTCGAATCACCTATGCTGAACTTAGTGCTATCGTTTAAATTCAAATTATCATATAGGGTCTTCAGTTCCTTCAGAGTCGGAGGTTTCTGTGTTCGCGTGGAACTGGTATTTTCGAATTCTTTACTGCAGGAGACAAAAAATAAACAGCAGCTAACAATAACAAACATTAGCCTGTTTATACTAAATAATTTGAGGGTGTACATGTAATTTGATTTGTTTTAACGGAGGCGAATATACATTATTTGTTCTGCATAAGAAATAATTGGAGGCATCATATAATTGATTTGCGGATGATGGACCAGTAATTATGTTGATAGTCAAAAAATTATTCTAGCAAAAAAAAAATAAAAAAAATAAAGGTTAATATAAATTTCAGAACAATAGCGGACAACTCCTTGTTGTTAATCAGTGCAAAGAAACACCAAAAAAGCAATCCGGTTAGAAATTTCTCGATTTTAATCGAGTTGAGTGGCAAGATCTCATCGTTTTCGGAGATTCGACAAACGGCGCATTACAACATTAGGGAATTGATCTTCCAATAAGGCCTATATTTAAATAAAATGGTCCTCCATTGAAGTAACTGCTTATTTTTGTACGGAAATAGCGGTGTTGGCTGAGATTTAAAGTACCTCAAAAGAAATCTTTTTATCCACCCATAGAATACGCTCGCGCAGCGGAACGAAAAGTTCACTTAGCTTGTCTATCAGTCGAGGTATCTTCAGAATAAATTCCTGTATTTCGTACTTTACCCCGGCGATCTATCTTGTATAGCCCTTCGTATTCTAGAAAGAAAGGCAAACAGGCAATACCAGTCAATAGATAGAATAAACTATATTGTAATATTATTTTTACTGATTTTATCGAATTTTACATAAAAATTTTCTCCTGGTTCGGGATAGATTATACCATCTATCCGCCCGCTTGACTCATTAAAACGGAGAATCATTGAATTTTGGTCAAGTATGTATTTTAACATACTATCGTCAATTCTCACCTCGAAACTTAAAAGGTAGGTTCGCCATCGCATTATCAAACGCTGCAAGACCGCGATACGGATGAACTGATACTTATACTTATGGAACAAAAGCTGACGACTCGAATGATTCAAGGTGATCATACGCCAATTCAATATGTTCAAGTTTAAACAGATTGGCTTTACGTTGATTCCATCTTCCTATACGTGCTTTAACCTCTTCTAGAGACGATACATTTTCTTGTTTACGCAAAAAGTCTATCGAGGCAAGTAACTCCAATGCATATGTTGATTCAAAGCCTTCAACCAATTTCAAAACCGATCGTAAGCGATCCATCAGTAAAATGCTTAAATTTGATTTAACAAAAGATTCAACTTCATTGTACCTATCATAATTAAGCAGCAATGGTTCGAAAGCTTTAGCTTGATTTTGCTCCAGTCCTTTTAGATACACGCCATTAATACTGTACAAAACGTGATTTAATTGCACAGCATACGGACCATAATGATATGCTTTGAAATTGAGCCGTAAATTCTCGCCACTCTCTTGAAGAAAATAGGCCAGTTTATTTGCCGAAAACAAACTACTGATGTTACCTACTGCCTCATAATGAAACATGAGATAAAGTATCATTGCCTTCGCAGGAGTCAACTTTTTTTGTTGTGATATCTCCTCGGCTTGCAAGAAGTTTTTTATTGCCGCATTAGGCTCGTAGACGGATATTAAAACATCCAAATTTCCCAAAGATTCAACGATCATCGGTTTTACGATATTCCAGTCCAAACCACCATTACCGCAGCCCAGAGGAGGTAGTGCAATGCTTTTTATACTATATTGTTTGATAACTTCCTTTAAATCAGAAAGTCCCTGCTCTATATATTCTATTTTAGACGGAGATTTCCAATGTTCTTTTGTTGGAAAATTAATGATATATTTTTCATTGAGTAAATCCCCATCTTTAACGACCAACATTTGGCCAATTTTCAGCTCCTGCCTTTTACAGGCTTCTTTATAAATCTGGTAATTTTTAGGAAAACGATTTTTAAACTGCAGTGCAATTCCCTTACCCATCACACCTACGGTATTGACAGTGTTGACTAACGCTTGAGTGTCAGCCTGTAGTAAATCACCTTGCAAAAACTGTATCATGTTCTAATAGTACAGTTTACCCTCCCGTGCTACAGAAACAAGTGGAATTGCCATAGCAAAGCAAATATATAAAAATTCATTGTACATGGTTAACATCACAACCCCAAGCTCTTTGAGAAGTTGCTTCACCAAAGCACTATCACAGAAATAGATTGACTTTCAGCTTCTTTCTAATTTTTTTTAGCTATTTTAGTGTCACACAATTTTAATCATGTCAGAAAATATACTTCCCAAAATAGAGGCATCTAGAAAGGAACTCCTTGATCTCGGTATGCGAAATACGTTGTTGAATTACAAAAAGCCGAAAGCACGTGGTTTAACAATCGTTCAGGAACAATCTCTATCAGTATATGATATCTTGGTATCCCAAAACAAGGCCATGACTTTTTTGGCGCGACCGGGCAAAGAAGATGACGATGAATTATTTTTGTTTCCTGAAATAACGGAGAGTGAATTACAGGATGCTTACAACGATACGCGCTTGCAAACTGATGATACAGAACAGAAACTGCAAACGAAAATTCTAAACACCTATTACTTTGCCAGGACCAGTATAGAAGAACAAGGTGTCAACATGCTCTATTTGGCACTGGGCATGCTAAATTGGTATGAGAAAGGAAATACCGAAGATCCTCGCAAAGCCCCACTCCTATTAATTCCGGTTTCGTTAGAGCGTTCCAGTGCTAATGAACGTTTTCGTTTGAGGTACACCGGAGCCGAAATTGGTGCTAATCTCTCGCTTCAGGCAAAAATGATGGTTGATTTTAACATCACCATTCCCGATCTGCCCGAAGAGGAAGAGTTTAATCTTCAATCTTATTTTACCGACATACAGGATAGGATTAACCATATCGATAATTGGAAAGTCGATACAAACGCCATAGAGCTTGGCTTTTTCTCATTCGGGAAGTTTATGATTTATCATGACCTGGACAGTTCGAAGTGGCCAGACGACAAAAAACCGTTTGACCACCCTATTCTCCAATCGCTTTTCGATGGCGGCTTTAATGAGCAACAACCTTCAATCGGCGAGGAACATCATCTTGATCAGGAAACAAATGCTGATCAGCTTCTACAGGTTGTGGATGCAGATAGTTCACAACTACTCGCAATGCTAGCTGTAAATGAAGGACGAAATATGGTAATTCAGGGACCTCCAGGCACCGGAAAGTCCCAAACCATTACAAATCTTATTGCTGACGCTATAGGTAATGGAAAAAAGGTACTTTTTGTTGCTGAAAAAATGGCTGCTCTCGAAGTTGTGAAACGAAGATTAGATAGCGTTAACCTCGGCGAAGCCTGTCTCGAATTACATAGCCATAAAGCAAACAAACGTGAACTCCATACGGAGTTAAAGAGAATTTTGGAGCTAGGCAAGCCCACGGCCACCCGGTTGGAAGAAGAGATACGATTCCTTAAGCCGGTAATAGACGAATTAAATGCGTACTGCAATGAAGTAAATAAGGTCATCGCTCAAAGCGGACATTCTGCACAGGAAGTGATGGGGCACCTTTTAAAGATAAATAAAGAGAGTAACAATTATAAATTTCCAAGGATTCCTGTTGATGACATTGGATCATGGGATTTCCCATACTTGAAGGGTATAGAAATTCTTGCTGAGCAGATTCAGGCACGGTTGTCAAAAATTGGAGAACCAGAAAAGCTACTGTTTTATGGTACGGGGCTGAAGGTGTTTTTACCACAAGATGAAGAAGTCGCACAAGAATTACTTACCGAAGCAAGTAAAAACACCAAGAAACTTATCAATCTTATTGCTACAGTCTCGGAAGCTTTTAATGTCGATACCCCTACCGATAAACAAACAATCGCTGAATTGATAGCAACCGTAGCAACGGCTGCAAATAATCCGGGCGTACAGTCGATGGCAATTACAGATACGGCATGGCTAGACAACAAGGCGGATATTGCCGAAGTTATTGACACCGGGATCCGTCTCAGGGATTTACACCTGAAGTTTGATTCGGTGTTCATTCCTGAAGCATGGGAACATAACGTACTGGAAATACGCCAAAACCTTATTGCACATGGTAAAAAGTGGTATAAGTTCCTTATCGGCGATTATAAAAAAGCGGTAAAACAATTAAAAGGATTGTTAAACACAACCGCGCCTGCCGAACTTGAAACGAAGATAGAATATGTGAATGCCATGATGGAAGGAAAGCGTCTTAGTGCTACCCTATCTTCGCTCGAACCATTAGCGACAAGATTGTTTGGGAACTATTGGCAAAAAAAACGCACCGATTGGAATGCTGTTCAAAACGCATTCGAATATCTGCAGTCTGTACATGCCGCCGTTCAAAAAGGAGAAATCCTTGCACCGATTCTTAATTATTTAGAAAAAAATGAGAAACCAGAATTGGCAGCTCAATACGCAAATGATTTAAAATCTGTGCTACACACTCAAGGTGAGGCTCTAAGAAACGTGCTGGTACACCTTGATTTAAATGATAGCGGAATTCAGGAAAATAGCTTTCAGGAACAGAAAAATATGGTAGAACGTTGGACGGCCGATCTACCTGACATTCACAAAGCAGTATCATGGAACGTCCTTAAGGAAAATATAGAAAAGGAAGGTGCAGGTTATTTGATTACCGTTGTGGCAAACTGGCCTGACGCATCAACACACTTAAAGACAGCTATACAAAAATCATGGTACGAGTCACTAATTGAGCAGGCCATGCTAAATAGTCCCGATCTACGAAAATTTGAACGCTCTAATCACGAAGACATCATCGAAAAGTTCAAGAGGCTCGATATCCTGAATCAATATTACAACATCGCTAAGGTGGCGCTCAAACATTGGGAAGCTGTGCCTAGACAAGACGGCGGTGGCCAGATAAATGTACTTAAAAGTGAATTCAATCGTAGGGCAAGGCACATGCCTATAAGAAAGCTAATGCAGGAAGCCGGTCTTGCCATTCAGGCAATCAAACCGGTGATTATGATGAGTCCGATGTCTATTGCAAATTTCCTACCTCCTGATAGCATCGATTTTGACTTGGTAATATTCGATGAGGCCAGCCAGGTTCGCCCTGTAGATGCTCTTGGTGCGATACTCCGTGGGAAACAATTAGTCGTTGTCGGGGACACGAAACAGATGCCACCTACAAGTTTCTTCGATAGGTTGAATACCGAAACAGAAGATGAAGAAAACGTAACGGCAGATATGCAAAGTATTCTCGGCATGTGCGATGCCCAAAGCGCGCCGCAGCGTATGCTCCGTTGGCATTATCGCAGCAGGCATGAATCCTTGATAAGTTTGTCAAATCAGGAGTTTTACGAAAACAAGCTGATTATTTTCCCAAGCCCAGGATCAAAAAATAGAATGGGATTAGCCTTCAATCATTTACCTGATACTTTTTATGATAAGGGGAAAACCCGTACGAATCCTAAAGAGGCTGATAAAGTTGCAGATGCGGTTATGCATCATGCAATACACACCCCAAAATTAAGTCTTGGCGTTGTCGCTTTCAGCTCCGCGCAAATGCAGGCGATACAAAATGCACTTGAAATACGCCGTAGAAAAAACCCGGATGTAGAAAGTTTCTTTAGAAGTCATCCTAATGAACCGTTTTTCGTCAAAAATCTCGAAAATGTTCAGGGAGATGAGAGAGATGTCATTTTTATCAGTATTGGTTATGGCAGGACGGAAGACGGAAAAGTACCGATGAGTTTCGGACCATTAAATAATGAAGGTGGCGAGCGAAGATTGAATGTTTTGATTACGAGGGCAAAAAGCCGTTGTGAGGTATTTACCAATATAACTGCTGCAGATATGAATCCCGGACCAAACGCAAAATTTGGGATACGGGCATTAAAAAGCTTTCTATATTATGCACAGCATGGAAAATTTGAGAGCGACAAAGAAGAAATGGAATACATACCGCAACCATTTGAAGAAATCGTAGCGGAAGGACTTCGGGAACAAGGTTACACGGTACGGGAAAAAGTGGGGTCGGCGGGATTCTATATAGACTTAGCTGTTGTAGATACCGACCATCCCGGAAGGTATTTGCTCGGAATAAATTGTGATGGTAGGTCATATCATAATGCTAAGTCTGCCAGGGATCGTGACAGGTTGCGCAGCACCGTTCTTGAAAGCATGGGTTGGAATCTATTCCATGTTTGGAGCACAGATTGGTTTAGAAATCCAAAAGGAGAATTACAATTGCTTATAGAAGCAATTGAAAAGGCAAGGATGCAGACCGAACATAATGATGCTGTTGAAGAAGAATTAATGGAAGATTTAAAAAGTTTGATTCGTGAGGATAAAGTCGAGCAAACTGAGTCTTACGAAAAATATGTAGTATCTACCCTTCCTTCGGAAGTTTCCTTTCAGGAACTCCACACCTACTCTTATGGAATACTTGGAAATTGGATAGCTGAAGTAGTAAAAATCGAGAGCCCTGTACATTTTGAAGAAATGGCAAGGAGAATAGCGGATGCAAACGGAGTTTCAAAAATTGGTAGCCGTATTCGTGCAACAATCACGAATGCAACCGCATATGCTGTCGATAATGGATTAGTCATTAGAAAAGACGACTTCTTATGGTATCCCGAAAATGATACTGCCACTATTCGCGATAGAAGCTTTCTGACCCCTAATTCACGAAAACTAATTTACATTGCCCCCGAAGAAATGAATCTTGCTATTGCTAAAGTCGTAGAGAATTCGATAGCAATACAACCCGAAAATGCGGTTCCTTTAATAGCCAAAATCTTCGGTTATTCGAGAGTAACGGAGGATATGCGAAGATCAATATTAGAATCTATTAATTATGCCATAAAAAGTGAAAAAATAACAAAAGACGGAGACTTTTTGAAACCGCTATAGTTATCAATAGCTAATCACTTTCAGATTTGAAAATTCAACAAAATAAAATAGCCATACTTATTGGAGCCGGAGCAGTTCAAAATGCATGGGAACCTGTTCTTAGTTGCTTTAGGCCGATAAATGGGGCGGAAACGGATTCGGATACTGCCAACTTTCTATTCGCCAAATCCATCTGTGCGTTAAGACTGTACTCCAAATCGCCTAAAGGCATGGCTCAATTAAATGAAGAACGAGATATGATTAACGCCATGAAGGAAATTGTATGTCTTTCGTTAAAAAATGCACAACAAAATGGTACGCTCAAGCCTAGAGAGGAATTCGAGTCAATTTTAAATAATTTCGTCCTTGGACATCGTGATAGTTTATTTGGCTTTGTATCTGCAAATTGGGACACGGTAATTGATGATGCAGCTGACCGCTGGGTTAAAGAAAAATATTCCAATATTGACAGTAGTAAAGTATTTCATATTCACGGTAGCATCGAGCAGCACGAACACATCTACCTCCCCTCAGAAACCTCCATGGAAAACTACCGCAGCGATGCCGAAAATGACACCTTAGGTTATAATCACTGCGCAACATATAAGTTCTTGTCCGAGGCAAATACTATTCTTCTATACGGTCTTTCCCTCGATCCATTGGATGCAGAACTATGCCTTTTACTAAATGGCACATTTACACAAAGTAAAATGATCAGGGAAATTATAATTATCAATCCTGATTATCAAAAGGTTCGAAAAAGAGTTAAAGCATTACTTTTCCCCAGAACAGATATACTAATTCGCTGCTTCGATCCAAAAAATTTACTCAAAGAATTATAATGATCACAAAAAGTATTACACACACCTTTACTGATGTTCTCATTAGGCTTCTCACACCGTTTTTATTTATATGACGGAGACCTAGAGAAAGAAAATTTGCGTTTGACCGCAAAGTATCTTTAAAAAAGTTAATTGAGCAAGCGCAGGGTCTCTCCTACTATAGTATACAGAAAACACTAATCAACGCTATTAAGCGTAGTCTTTTTGCATTAAAAGATTCACCGGCGATTAAACCCAAGATCAATACGCAAATCTGACAAGATCTGCTGGTACAGGAAAAAGAAGCCTTAGCTACTAATTAAGCTAAGGCTTTTTACTTATGCTTCGGCTTCGAGGTTCTGGTCGAGATCGGATATATTATTGTTAATCACTTGGATGGCTAAAACGTCCTGTAAGATTGTAGTTCAGGTTGTAAATTAAAACAGGCGCTTTCTGATAAAGGAAGCGCCTGTGCTATATATTCTTGTTAAGAGCCTATTTCAAATTCTCGATTTCCTCAATAGACAACCCAAGTATATCAGAAATCAGCTTCACATCAAATCCGTTCTGCAACATTTTGATTGCGGACTCTCTTTTCTCAGCCTCAGCTTTAGCACGCTCTTCACGTAATAGCTTTGCCGTTTTGGCACGTTCTTCCAAACGCCCTTGTTCCCTTTCCTGTTTTTTTACTACTTCTATAACACCCATATCGATTGTACCTCCTGTCAATTGTATAATCTGTTCATCAAATATACGATTTATTTCTGCATCATTAATATACAGAAAATTTTTGAGAAAAATAAGAAAATTCTTAATACGGTCATGCTCGTAGTCATGACACAACAAGGTTTTGGCGATGGTTAACCTATCTTCACCTAATTCCTCATCCGGTATCTTTCCCTCCAGTAATGCTTTTTGGCATGCCACCACAAGGAAGGCAAAGATATTGTCCATAGCTAATAATTCGTCCTCGCTGTGGTCAAAGATATGGTAAGCACGATACCGGAAATACACGGAGGTATCCAATACCACATCGATGTATTCAGAAGGTTTCGGTTGATTATGACTTCCCGTATAGACTGCAATAGTGGCTACGGGAATATCATATCGATCTCTGATTCTATAATTATATTGGTAGATGCGCTCTGCAAATTTAACATCATTGCCACCCTCTATCTCCGTATTGAGCAGGATATATTTTTCTGTACCGTCTTTTAGAAAGACCTTTGCCAGGAGATCGGCTACTCGTTTACCTTTCTTCCGCTCTCTGTCCGGCACGATCGCCAGCAGCTCTTTGTCCATAAACTGTATGCTCTTGGAGAAATCAAATATATGGTCGGCGTTGGGATAGAGAAATCTTAGAAAATCAGCAAAATTTTCTTCAAACGCTCCTTTGAGCAATTCATCGTTTTGCTTGGGTGGTTTTGATAGTTTCTTATTGGTCATAATAAATATGGGAGCATGTTATAATTGTTATTGATTCAAATATAGCATTTTATAATAAAAAAATCGAACATGTTCGTTTGTAAAGTAGGTGCAAAACGCTACGCTACTGCAGTTCTATCGCTCAATTATAACTCTGATCTCCTCTGCAAAAGCTTTGTCAATATGGAAAATAGCGGAATCATTATTTCGGCAGTGTTGCAGCTTTTCAATAACATCATCACCTCTTAGATTTCTTCGCATATTCCGATCTAGATTGTCATCGATTTCTATTTGAAGCTTTTCAAAATCGACATATTTTATCTGCGAAGCATGTATATAGATACTATCATTGAGCGGGAGGAAGCCTTTCTTTCTTAAGCTAGGCCGCAGGGTGCCGTCGTCCAGAAGCGGAACATCGAGACCTATCCGAAATATCTTCCAGCATTTGGTAACAATATTGCATAGCGGCCAGATATTGCGTCCGGTTGTCTGCGGTTATTTATAGTAATAATACCAATTGCTCTCGTAATTATTGTCGAAATTTTCCTTGCTGTCAAGATTAATGTTGAATTTTTCGCGTTTGAGATAACCGAATTCATTATATGGTTCCAAAAGGTCAAAGTATTTGTCAGCCCACAATTTTCTTACATCACTATTTTCAAATTGTTTCATCTGATGGTCTGTGTAAAGGAAAAATGTTGTCCCTGAAAAACACCTTGATATTTCCCAAAGGTCTTTGCTGTTAAGTCCTTTTTTTAATTGAGCGATTTTTTCTTTGGGAACATTTTCATTCGCTTCAATTCTTGCTATTGGTTCGAAGGCACTATAATAAACGCAAACGTTGTCTGGTCTAAATTTTTCTTTTTTGGATTTTGTAAAAACATCAAAAAGTCCTTTTCGCCTTATAATTTTCTGCTCTTTTAACGTCTGACTAAACTTATCTGCTATAATTTTCTGTTTTTCGCTGTCAAGGTTGACATGTCCGCCTTTCTCGTTGAAGATTTGCTTTTCTCGTTCAAATTCAAAGCAAATGTTCAGCCGTGGTCTTTTTCCTTTGTCAATGGTGTCATAAAAGATATTGACGGTCTTAACGTCAAATGTTTGGTCAATAAAGTTAGCAAGTTCAATAAAGTCAGGGTTGATGGTTGCCCTACCAAGCATTATCTGTTTGGTCACTTTATATTCTTTGTCGGATGGCATTATCATTTTAAAAAATTATCTTAGAGTGGCACATGTACGTCTACAAATTAAATTGGACACGTTAGGATCGGTAATATAACTATTTGTTGGCGGATACAAAATTTAATATATTTGTTTAACGACTAACTGATTATGAATGTAGAACATATATATACGACCAGAATTTTAAATGCTGTAATATCACCACTTGCTAAAATTATGATTAAAGCATATATTATCACAGCTCTGCTTTTACTGTCGCTTCAGACTACGTTTTGCCAAATGAAAGAAATAAAAGGTGATACAGCGTTTTTGTACAAAAAAAATATTGAGCTTCAGAAGGCTTTAGAACTAAAGGATTTTGAAAAGTCTACAGATGAATTTAATTTTAGATTTAGAGATCACGGACAAGTCATTGAAATTTCAAAAGATAGCACGAAATATAACGGAGCTATAACAAATTACATTTACCATACTAAAAAAGCAAACAGAAATAAATCGGAGATATTATCCGATAAAATAATCCTCTCACAAAAACAAGCAGAAAATATCTATAACGTCGTCCAAAGTTCGCGAATTTTAGACTTGCAGTCGGATAACATTATAGCGAACTGGAAGCGAGGGTTCGATGGAATAACCTACATCATTGAACATACAGACAGGAAGAATTATTGGTTCAAAAGCTATTGGACTCCAGATGCTCAAGACTCCATTCCAGAAGCAATTGTAGTTTTAGAGTTAATAAAAAATCTCGCAGACACATTAAATCTACAAAAAATATATTCGTCATTTCAAGACGATTTACCTAAAAAAGGCTGTTACAATTCAGGAGGAATGGCAAATATGTGTTATGTATCAAATTCTTTGGACCTCGGATATAGCGGTGCTACTAAATTACCTCTAGGATTTTATTCGTCTTATTCCGCAGGATACATTGGCAAAACAAAAATAAACGGAAGTACTGTCTTACAATATAACTTTGACAACGATGGATTCCATCATCTGAACTTCCAAATCAGTAAATGGAACATATTCTACCAAAACGCAAATCTTTCTGATTTTATGGCTTACAACTATCAGAATAGGATACTCAATATTGATGAAATAAAAAGCAAATTCGAAAATCACCAAATTAAATATGGCTTAAACCTCAAAAAAAATATCGGGGTCGGCATCGGGTTAGATTATATTGCTCATAATTATAATAAAATTGGAGGACATCTATATGGCTACAAATGGTTTTCAAAACCTAATTTCAGCACCTCATTGACAGCTTCACTATTTGATAACCAACTGAATTACAAGGGAGAAATATTAAAATCTTTTAATTTCAATTACAAATCCTCAATAAATAGAATTTCTTTAGGAATAGCATATGAAGATTTTATAGACTATAAAGACTTGTACTTTAATATTCGAGTATTGTTATAAAAATTGTAATAACACTGGTTACTTATTTCTTTAGTATAATTACCGGATAGATTACATTAGTATCCAGTACAGCCGTAAATCTTACACTATGGATCATACAGCCCAAGATCTTCGTCAAGATTTATCATATCGATCAAGTGGTTTTTCTGCTCAGCTTTCATCTGCTTTTTGTATTCCACCACGTCTTCGAAAACTATTCTGCGGTGCTTTCCTACTTTTGTATACTGAATCTTCCCCTCTTCAAGTAGCTTAACCAGATGAGGGCGGGAGCAGCCAAGCATTTCAGCAGCTTTTTGCGTAGTCACCTCCGTAGCAAGTGGCACAATTGAAATAGGCTTACCCTCTGACATAGCTTTCAGTATGCCACCAAATAGCTTAAGCGCACGTAAAGGCACCACTATTTTATCTTTGGTCTCTTCTATTTCTATTTCAGTCTTTTCTGCACTTAGCTGTTCAATAACAGCTGCCAATGAATCGTATGATTGCATTGCAACTTTCTGCTCTGCTTTTGAAGGTCGATTAATTCTATCTAAGGTTTCCATATCTATCGTCTTTCTGTTTTCACTACAAAAATAAACGAAATAAACGAAATAAATTTTTTATTGATAACATCACTCCACTAATCTAATTGCACTAAACGTTTTTATCTCCACGTAGGTTTTATGAATATAGAAAACAGTGGAATCATCCTTCCGGCAGTGCTATAGCTAGCTTAAGAAAGCTATATCAGCTACAGAGACACCCATTCTCCAGTAAACATATTTATTCAGGAACATAAGGAAATATCGGTAGCATCCCTCAAAAAGAATTTAGATATAATTTCAGCTGCTAAATATTTATAGAATCAAACGTTGACCTCAATGCATCTTTATGCAAGATTTATCACAAAAACATGCATTCACGCTTGATAAAATGTAGTTAGATATACCCTAAAGAATCCTAAGCGTCAAAAATCTCTATTTTCAGATAGTTTTTGCGTTTTATTGCGTATTCAGTTTTTTATTCATATCCTTACATTATAATTGAGAATAGTCTATGTCAGTTCTGAATACGGAGCTCTTGACCATCTATAAACTTAATAGATCCATCTTGGAACATCGATAGCTTATTTATAATGTATTTATTATGAAAACAAGAAAATCATTCTGTTGAAGAGAATAAGAGATTCCAAGAAAATAAATCTTTCATGGTTAATAGAGACCTACAGCAAGGTTCCCAATAAAGAAATATTTTTTGATAACAAGCAAAGCAAAGAAATTGTAGTTTTCGATAAATTGGCTGGAGGTCCCTTATTAGAAAAACAAGTAATCTCCGGCATGAGTGAGGAAGACATCCGTGAAAAATATTTAATATACGAATAGAATAGATTTTAAGATTATATCCCCCCTAATATGATGACATTGCAAAATAAGCGAATACTGTTGGAGAAAGTTAAAGATGATCTCAAGTAAAATTTTATCCCGATCTATATCGATCGCATTTTGCTCTTTCCTATGGGCAGTTGCTTTTAGCCAAGAGTTTAGCTACGAACTTACCGGAAAGATAGTCAATAAGGATTTGCAACCAATTGGTTCTGCCACCGTCATTCTAAATGATAAAGAACAGAAGCTCGTTTCAACCGCTGTAACAGATAGTATGGGTTCGTTCATCTTAAGGTACAATAAAATCATCGACGACCCTACAATAAAGGTACAGCATTTAGGATATAAAGAATATCAAAGTTTGATAAGGGAGACACAAAAAAATGACCTCGGCACAATTCAGCTATTAGAACTGGACAACGTACTAACAGCGGTAGAAGTTACAGCAAAGCCAAACCTTATCGAAGTCAATGGCGGCACGATAACCTATAACGTGGAAAACTCGATCGGAGAACAGGATGTTTCCGCCTTGGAAGCGCTGAAACGGGCCCCCGGTGTATATGTCGAAAACGAAAGCACAATTACACTGAACGGCAAAGGAGGTGTTCAGGTATTGTTAGACGGAAGACAAACATATCTTTCCGGCAGGGAACTTACCGATTTGCTTAAGTCTCTTTCGTCTAATGACCTCAAATCCATTGAGGTCATCAATAGTCCCACGGCAAAGTTCGACGCATCGGGTTCGGCTGGTATTATAAACATCAAAACAAAGAAAAACCAAATTAAAGGCTTAAATGGAAATGTAACAAGTACCGTAGCGTACGGTATTAGCCCTAAACAGCTACAAAATATGGCTGTGAACTATAGCGTGGATAAATTGAATGTGTTTGGGAGCTATAACCATACACTTGGAAACTACAATTATCTTTACGGCTCTAACAGATCGCAGAATGGGAGATCCTATAACAGCCACACCGACGATGTTGATAAGAGACAAAAAATGTCAGCTCGATTTGGCATAGACTATTTACTTAACGATAAAAACGCGATTGGTTTTCTTGCAAATGGCAACTTTATTTTTGGCGGAGGCATCACTGACACCCGAACGGAGATCAGTACACTGTCCTCCCCTTCCATTGAAGAAACTTTGGATGCCGTGAACGATTATTACGGACAGGGTACCAGTCGGTATAACTTTAACCTAAATTATAGATATGAAGACACGCTCGGACACATTTTAAATATTGATGCTGATTATGGATTATTTGACAAATGGAACAAAAACCTCCAATCCAATACATATAGAGATGCACACGGACAAATAACCCAGGACAACCTATATCGTACCCTGAACAGAATTGACATTGATATGAAGGGAATCAAGATAGACTATTCAGCAAAACTATGGGAGGGAACTTTCGAAGCTGGGGCCAAATATTCCCAAGTTGGTTCTGCCAATGACGCTAGATTTTTTCATGTTATTCCGACTGTGGATAGTCTGGACAACCGCCGGTCAAATGACTTCCAGTTTGACGAAAGGATTTCAAGTGCCTACTTGGATTACAGGCGTGCAATCAATAAGTGGTCTTTTCAGGCGGGCTTACGATTGGAGATTGCCGATTCAGAGGGACTTTTATTCTATAAGGAAGATGGTCAGGACAGAGACAATCAAATAAAGAGAAATTTCACTAATCTTTTTCCATTTTTCTCTATAACTACGACGCCCGGAGAGAATCAAAACCTATCTTTGTCTTACGCAAAAAGAATTGAACGACCCGCTTATCAAGACTTGAATCCATTTATATATATGCTTGATGAACTGTCGTTTTGGCAAGGAAATCCTTTTCTAAATCCAGAACTGACCCATCGTCTCACATTATTGTATTCTCGCAGTAATTCAACTGTCGTTACTTTTAACTTTGCTTACTCCGATCAGTTTAATGCCAAAGTGACCGACACGCTCGAGACAGAAAAAATAGTTATGGTCAACAGAAATGTTGGCAATCAAAAGCATTGGTCATTAGCTCTGACGCAGAATTTTTCACCAAAATCATGGTGGGACCTTTCATTCAACGGTCTGCTATATTATATCCAAAATGATGTGTCATTCGATGAATACAGGAATCTAAGCTTACAACAATTTGCTGGTCGATTAAGTCTTTTACAATCCTTTCGATTACCATTTAAAATGAAAGGCGAGATCTCGGCTTCCTATAATTCAAAAAGGTTAAGCGGAGCAAATATTTTCAGTAGGGCGATTAGTCAAGTAGATGTCGGACTCCAAAAAGCATTATTAGGTGATAAAGCGTCGCTGAGGATAGCCGTAAATGACATATATAAAGGAAACCAGAGCAGGAGCAACCAAAGTTTTCCTGGATTTCAATCGAGTAATTATGGATATTTTGAGTCCAGACAGGTCAGATTAAGTTTCAGCTATAAATTTAGTAAAGGTCAACCAAGCTCTCAGCGTACGAGAAAATCAGCATTAGAAAGTGAAAGTGGAAGGATTCAATAGGAGAAATAAGCGGAATATCGGTTTCTAATTACTTCCTTTCCAGTAAAGTGCTTTTCAAGTATACTTGATCAATTTCTTTTGTCCATACACCACCATAAGCATCACTATAACCTCCTTTTCACTTAAACAGTTCATTCTTTGACCGCTCTTCCACATTGCTCGAAATGTCAAAAAAACTTAAAATCGGTTTATTTTTTCAAATATTATTATCAATCGATGATTCACTATTCTGCAAGGAGGAAACTATTAAATTCATCAAAGATTCGGCATCTACATCAAGACCAGTCAAACCTAGCAGTATATAGGGATTCCCGTTTCCGTCTTTCTTAATACACAGCTTTCTTATCGGCTTAAAGATTCCTGATAAATCCGCTTTTTTTGATAGAGTAAATTGCAACGCTCGACGTCTCGCGCTCGGATAGGACAGAGTTACACTCTTAATTTCAGGATAGCTAAAGAAATGTGTCCCCAAAAAAAACTTTACCTTAACCCCTTCCGGCGAAATTTTAATTACCCAGCTAGAAAACAATCTCGAAATAAGCAGAAATAACGATACAATTGCATAAGTAATAATCAGCAACAAAATAAAAAATGCCACTCCAATCGGTTTTGAAAGCAAAAGGTAATCTTCAACAAAGTTTATAAATGGAAAATACATGAAGAACCATATAAGTATTATTCGTAATACCAGCGCATTTTTTTCTTTCTTTGAAATGTGAATAGTTTTAGTATTTGCTTCCATTTTCACCTACCAACCAATATTTAAAGAATATTCTCTATTATAAACTCCTCTAACTGCGCTGACCTCATATCTACCCGCTGAATGACCCGCTCGCTGTTTAGCAAATATGATGATGGATATTTGTATATATTGTATTTGTTTACTTCCGTTTCAGCATCTTGAAGTTTAATCATTGGCCAATTTATGTTATGCTTATTCAACACCGTGTTGAGATCAGTTCTTACATCGCAGATTCCTACAAATTCTACCTTATCGTTATATTTATTCGCAATGCGTGTGAGATTTGGTAAATCTTGTAAACACGGACCACATGTCGTACTCCAAAAGTAAATAAAAATCAGTTTGTCCTTATCCACACTATCCAACGTCCACAGATCACCGTTTAAGACATCTCGTCCGGATAGTGCAGGAGCTAAAAACCCTGCTTGATCGGAAGCTTGATGAATATTTCGATTCTCTTTTACTGTCTTGATGGTATCAGTCAAAATAGCGGCGCCTTCGATCTCTATAAATTTCCCGTCATACAAAATGCGGGATAGCTTGAACGTATCCTCACCCAAATTAAAATATTGTCCTTCTAAAACTCTCCTCTCTGGAGGTAACGCCGAAAAATAAGGGATAGCAGGCACAACGAAAGCACCTCTGCCCATGATATTCTTACAGAAATAATATGTATTGTCTTGGTATTTTAAAGTTGATAGATAAAATTGCGGGAAAGAAAAAAAGACGTTGTTATTAATCTCCGATAGGGAAATAATTAAGGTGTCGTTATGAACTTTGCCTTCGTACCAGTATTGATAAAAAACATAGTCTGGATTATTTGGTACCGAGGATGAAGTATTTCTTCCAACAAGAGACCTCACCACGTCATCGCCAAAATCGTTATTCTGATTTCTATCAATTATATAATGCATTCCCAGACTATCTCTTCCTACTACAATATTAATCCCGCAAGCCAGAGGTTCTTCCGTGTAATTCACCGAGTCTTTTAGGTCCATCTCCTCCGTTTCCAGTAGTTTGGCTAGACTTGAGCTCATCGTATCCAATCGATGTACGGATTGGTAGATTAACTGCTTTGGATTTAATTCATAGTAATATTCTCGAACATCGTTCCAGTTTTCGGGAATATTTTTAACGGCGGGATATAATTCTTTTCGTTTGCTATCATGTTTTTCACCTATGCCGAACGAGGTCTTTCCATGAGGACCATAGCCATCCATTTTTTGTAATTCAATAACGGCCTTCTCTTGGGAAAATAGCAATGTTACGCTAAAAATGGTATAAAGCAACAGGAATATTTTCTTCATTATCAAACGTTCTAGTTAGTATTAAAAGCTTATAACGGTATAATATAAAACAATAATAAGAATATGCAAAACATAGAAAAATAAAAATTAGTCCGTTTATCGCTCAATAACAGCAGTCCCCCGACGGAAAAAGGCCAAACAGGAGAAAAGGGGGGCGGTTGGGCGGAAGCCACCTATATCCATGAAAAACCATGGGATATCGTACCCATTTTGAAAGGAAGAGAGAATATAGCTATCGCGTGGATGACATTAGTGGGGCTGGGGATTTCTATTGGAATCCATTACCGAAAGTCCTAGACAGTGCTTCCGGCAGCTCTGATGGTATATTTTACTACTTTCATTAGATTCTAGCTTAGATCTAGCCGGAAGTCTCGCCGTTTTCTTTTTACTATCCACGGAAGCTTTTAAACTTATTGCTCTTTAACATAGCATAGCTACTTTATAAAAAAGACCCAAGTTATAAAGTCTGCTGAAAACTCGACAAATCGATGTGCTACAAATGCCGGGACAAACAAGAAGTCTCCTTGTCGAAAAGGAGTAGTTTCGCCATCCAATTCAAAAATGCCTGAGCCGGCGATGATAACATAAAATTCATCCCGGTCGTGTGGTTTTTGCTTATCCACAAGGTGGGGTTCGTAAATTTCGACTGAAAGATTGTTTACGTCAAGCAGGGAGATAAATTCCTTACCCGATTGTACCAACTTTTCAATAGCTTGTTTTTCCTGAATCTTAATCATATCTCATTGTAATTTTCTAAAGATCGTCGGTGAAATGCCTCCTTTCTTTATCTTGTTCAAACTTTCTTTCATTATATTGTGCAGACTTATTTCGGGCGATGGAGAGTGTTTGCCTATTTGTGAAACTCGTTGTATAACCAGTTCATTTATTTGATAATATCTATATAACTATTACTCAATTGGTTTACCATAGTGCGCTGAAAATCCCGCCAGCAATTTGAATGACATCAGCAAAGTCAAAGTTTTAGCCGGGATAGGGACTTCGGGAAAGAGGCTTAACAGTAACACAACTAATGCAAAGAAAAACACACTGATTTGCCGCTGCATAGCTGTTCTATGGAATGCTATCGCGACACTTGCGCCAATCATAGCTGTTATCATGGCTAATGAAATTGGGAAAAAAGAAACCTGATAAATAAAAGCTAAAGCAAATGCTTGTAATAAATGAAACCATACAAAAAGATAAGGAGATAGTTTCGATTCCCGATAGTAATTTATCGTACCTCTCGTGAAATTACTGACTACTCCGCCACCGATATCCATTGACAAAATAGCCACAACGATCACTTTCCATAATACCAATTCACTGCCTGCTTTTAAGTTCACCAGCATTACGATTACGGCAATGAGGTAAGTCATTACTAAATCCTGTTTGTAAGTTTGCTTTCCATGTAACTTCCATAACGGTTTTGGAATATTTACGACTCTATTTTTCATGCAATTTTTTATTTACTTCTTGATTCGGAAAAGTTAACGTCCACCTGTCACATCAATGAAAATTCCCGTCGAATAGGATGATTTATCCGATGCGAGCCACAAAATAGCTTCTGCAACCTCATCCGCCAAACCACCGCGTTTAAGCGGAATAGTACTTTGTATCCGATCGATCCTGTCGGGCTCACCGCCATCGGCATGGATGTCGGTGTGGATGAATGCGGGACGAACAGCATTTACCCGGATATGCTCGTCCGCTAATTCTTTCGATAACCCGATCGTTAAGGTATCTAACGCTCCTTTTGTGGCAGCATAATCGGTGTATTCAAAAGGTGCCCCGGTCCTGGAAGCAATGGAGGAAACATTGACAATGGTTCCGCCTTCACCGCCATACGTTGACGACATGCGTTTGATGGCTTCTTGGCTGCACAGAAACGGCCCCATCACATTGGCGCTGAACATCCGTTGCAATCTTTTATAATCAAGATCGACGAATTTCTTCTGATGCTCGAGTATTGCGGCGTTGTTGATCAGACAATGAAGCTTTCCAAAATGCCTATCCACTTCGGAAAATAAACGAACAATCTCATCCTGCATGGAAACATCGGCTTGAATGGCGACGGCTTTTCCTCCTTGCGATACAATTCGATTAACTACATCGTCGGCTGCTGCTTTGTTCTTTTTATAATTTACTGCTACGGCATAACCATTTTTAGCGGCAAGGAATGCTGTGGCCGCACCTATTCCCCGGCTGGCGCCTGTTATTATCATTGTTTTCATTATAAGTATCTTTATTGTTCTTAAATTCTATATCAGTATTTTACGCTCTGACAACAAATTAAGCGAGAGCTCAGATTTTATTTTCGTGAGTTCACCTAATAACCTTATCTCCCTAACGGCATCCTGCTGATGTATTTGTTCCGCTATCCTCACTATTTCAGCGTTTAAAGTTTCTATTTCAGTTCTGTTATTGCGCCGTATATCTTGTAAGGTCGATATCGCTTGCCCATCAGACAACCGGCTTATTTGAACCAGACCGTGCTCTACGTCATCAGGCTGAATGGCTATTCCTTTTGCATGCGCGATAGTTGTGCATTCGGCGATTACCCTACGGGCAATTTTCAACGCATCAGGATTTCTGTGGAAGATGCCATTGTCAATTTCCAATAACGAGCAAACCGAATTGAACACGCAATTGATGATTGCTTTTTTCCATATGATATGCTGGATATGTACTTCACTCATAAATCCAAAATCGGGGGTATTTAGATGGCCCACGATATTGTTGAGTTGCTCTTCATCTCCATGCTCTATTCCCACAGGGCAAGTTGTCACAGGCTTAAACCGAACAACAACTTCATCAATCGACTGACTTGTTACAAAGAGAACGCAACGGTATACCTGCTGGTATCCACGCTCCAAAAACGGTTGCTCGATGCCCAAGCCGTTTTGTAGAAGTACGATGGGTGAGTCGCCTATTTTTGAGTTTAATGCACCAGCCAGTTTTTCATTCCCAAAAGATTTGGTTGCGAGAACAACAATACCGTCAATCTGGGAAAAGGAATTCAATGTTGCAACCTCAACATCTGCCTTGTGCATAACGCCGTTTTCTATTTCGACAGCGAAACGGCGGGTTATTGTACGACCGTCATCTACGCTTCCTCTTATCATGGTAACTTTTCTACCTGCTTGAGAAAGGAAGATAGCGAGTGCTTTGCCAATAGCACCTGAACCTATGATAAATATGTACTTGTGATAGAAGTCCATCATTACTTGTTTTTTATAGGTGTGCGATACATATATCTTGAACGATTTTTCTTTGGAGATAAATTAGTGGATGCTCCCTAAATCCATCCGATGAAATCCCGGTTTAATCTTACAGTGTCCCATAATTTTAAATTCATCTTGTCAAACAAAATTCGGCAATATATTTTTATGATAGCAGATGCAGTTTTATTATTTTTATTGGTAGCAGTTAGAATATAAGAATGAAGAAAATACAAAAAAAGTTAGAGTTCGCTTATATGCGTATCGCTAAAATTATTGAGCAACAAATCCTGAACGGGACGTTGCGTACCGGTGATAAGCTCCCGTCGCTACGGACCATATGCCGTGAATATGGTGTCAGTCAAAATACGGCATTAAGTGCATACTATTATTTAGAGAGTAAAATGCTGATTGAGACCCGACCACAGTCCGGATATTATGTGCGGTATTCAAAAACGAAAATTCCCGCGCTTCCCCTGCTAACCAGCCCCAAATCCGAAGCAAATTACGCCGACAGTGAATTATTGGTGCGTAAGATTTATGATAGCTTGGGAGAAGATGGTCATTTACCGCTCGCGTTGGGAGCTCCGGCCAATGAGTTATTGCCCATAGCAAAACTTAACAAAGGTTTGATGATGGCAACACGGGAGTTGAAAGGTAGTGGTGTCATGTACGACAAAACCGAGGGAAATGAGCGGTTACGCCGTCAGATTGCCCGATGGTCTTTCGCAATGGAGTGTAATTTCAAGCATGATGAAATCATCACCACGAGCGGTTGCCTGAACGCGCTGTCATATTGTATGATGGCATTGACAAAAAAAGGAGATACGGTAGCCATGGAAAGTCCTATTTCGTTCGGCATGTTACAGCTCGCTCAGGTGTTAGGTGTCAAAGTATTGGAACTACCATCAGATCCCCAGCATGGTGTTGACCTGAGCGCATTGGAAGATGCACTAAGAAAAAACAAGATAAATGTATGTCTCTTTATCAGCAATTTCAGCAATCCACTGGGCAGTTGCATGCCCGACGAAAACAAGAAACAAACGGTACGTCTCCTTGAAAAATATAACGTTCCGCTTATTGAGAATGATCTCAATGGTGACGTATATTTTGGTCAGCAACGTCCAAAATCTTGCAAGACCTATGATGAAAGCGGCCTGGTATTGTGGTGCGGTTCGGTATCTAAAACGCTCGCTCCCGGTTACCGGGTTGGGTGGGTTGCTCCGGGAAAGTTCAAAGATGAGGTACGGCGCATGAAGCTCTACCACAATATTTCATCGACTTCCATCACGCAGGAAGTTATTGCCGGGTTTCTCGAAACAGGCCGATATGAGAACCACCTCCGCAAACTAAGGCATACCCTCCATGGCAATCTACTCAAATTTTCAAGGGCCATTTCGGATTATTTCCCTAATGGAACAATGGCGAGCAGGCCACAGGGTGGGTTTGTTATTTGGGTTGAATTACCAAAAACCATTGACACCATTGCATTATATGAACAATGCTTGCGGCATAAAATCAGTTTTGCGCCGGGCAGAATTTTCACGTTGCAAGGTCAATATGAAAATTGCCTTCGATTAAACTACGGTTTATTATGGAATGAGCGATTGGATCGCGATCTTAAATTGCTGGGATACCTTGCCCATAAAGCTTTGTAAAGCTATATCCAATTTTGGTTTCTCTTTAACACCGTAATATGAGCTAAATGGTGGGTGCAATGCCACGCGTACATGCCAATGACTTCATCCAAAGGAATTGGTCGACCGTGTTCAGGATGAACGTACGTTCTTTTTAGGTCTTCGTCGTGAAGGCTTTCAAGTAATCTAGTCCATCTCTCATGTAGCCCTTTTAAAAGGTTTAACGACGGCTCCAAGTGAATTTTGCCGTCCGGCAATTCTGCCCATAACGCTTCATAATAAGGCTTGATAATGGGATCAGTTTCTGTGAGCGCCAACTTAAAACGTATAAAAGCATTGATATGGCTGTCTGCACAATGATGGACAACTTGTCTTACTGTCCAGCCGCCATCTCTGTAGGGGGTATCTAGCTGTTCATCCGTTAATGAGAAAACCTCGCTGGCTATTTCTTTCGGGAATCCGGCTATTATCCTTATCCAGCCCGAAAGTTCCTGTTTACTGATAAGGCTCGGCTTCTCAAACTGTCCGATTGGGTATCTTACATCCATTGTTCGTTGTTTCTAAATATTTACTAAATAATTTCATCCGTGTGTGTCCGGCTTGCGCCCACGTCTTATTTCTTCCAATTCATTTTTCAGACGGTACGTTAGCGCTTTATCTCCCGTGTAGGGCCGATACTCTACTCCGTCAATTTGTATACTTGCTATAGGAGAAACAATAGCGGCTGTACCTGAACCGAAGACCTCCACATTTTCGTTATGAGCCAAGGTATCAGCCAACTCGGCTATGCTTATTCGTCGTTCTTCGACCAAAATACGCAAATCCCGGCATAGTTGTATGAGCGAGTTGCTGATAATACCATCCAGAATCGAATAGCTCAATAGTGGGGCAATAGTTTCCCGTCGGCAATCACCAGAATATTCATCGTATCAGCCTCTTCATTGCATCTACATGGCTACGAGACCCTGCCGGCAACATTACTGCAGATTCGATTATCAACGCATTTGGATCTCGTGCGATCAGCTAGAGATAGTAATACTACACCGAATGGCTGCAGCACTGTTGTTTGGGAAACACGTCCTGTTTTTAACCTGTACTGCGGAGGGGGGGGACCTTATCCAAGTGCCGGTTTGTCGTGATTAGCATTTTGTCTTGAGCCAAAATATATTAATTCCTCCTCATCGTATAAATATTTCCATTGTTGTCTAATATCATATCTTGCTCTGAAAGACTGATAATTTTCATCGGACTGACAAATACATCAGACTGTGTTAGCAACAATGTATTACTATCCTCTTCAAACGTCCACGTAAATTCCTCTGTATATGGGTTATCATCGGGATAAGTATACAGAACTGTCCCAGTTGAATCAGCGGCAAAAGTATAAATCAGACCTTCCCCAGTACCTACTATTCTCTCTTCGTCATCGATGAGCAAACTAGTCGTATTCCATTCTCCGATAAACGTAATCTCTCCAGGATTGTCATCCTTTTTACAGGACATAATTATAAATGCAGAAAGTAAAACAAACAGTAATTTTTTCATAGTTTTTTTATGTTGTGCTTTAAACGGGTATTTTAAAAATATTTTCGTTAATGCAGTTTCAAATATTAATAATCCGCGGCATGTCTATTCATCCACATAGTGTCACCGACAGATTTTACATTGCAATATTAACTAGGTATTGTAGCTCATTATATCTTAGCTTAAACTCCCCTTTGAGAAACTCAACTACATGGTGTGACATGTTGTGGCTGTATTTAGACAGGTTCATATCAATCTTGTTAAAATAAAGTTGATATAAGTTTGGATGCTTCCAACAAAATGTTTACAAGTTCACCTCTCTGTCCTTGTTGTGCTTTTAATTTTGCGACAGCTGCTCCATCTCGATGATGAAATGGCTATCATCATCGCTCGTGCAATACAGATCAAAGATAACCTTCCGGTTGTTTTCCTGTATACCATTACGCTCTGTCGGGCGGTATTCAAGATCAAGGATGATCTTTTCTCCTTCAAAAAGGCCGTTGAATTATCCCCAAGTCCTTAAATACTTTTTTAGTAATTTCTTTTCTGCAACTACCAAAATCAGACCTGTTCATTTTTCTGTCTTGTAAAAGTCTTGTCGCAAATATGTATGTGCCTTTTTTTGTTTCAATGTACCCTGTCCACCATCCAGTATTGATATTGTTTTCTCGAGTCCAACCTGTTTTAGCTCTTATAGTATAGTCTTCTGTTTGCTCTGTAATCATTACATTTTTCACGATGTCAATGTTCCGCTTCGAAAAGGGCAGTTTTTCTTCATATAAAGATTTCAAAAATTCAACCTGATTTTTAGGCGAAATTGCAAAGTCTCCAAAATTCCAAAAATCGGCTTCTGTTTGGGCCAAATTATTGTTTCCATACTTGCTCTCTGTGAGGTATTTTTTGTAAGTATCTTTTCCTATTTTCTTTGAAAATTCAACAAAAACCCAACCGGCTGATAATTCAAAGGCTTCTTTGACTGACATATCGTGATAAATATCAGGTCTGTGTCCATATTTAATTGTGTCTGTACTACCAACCCATTTGATTATTTCACTCTCATCATTAATCGTTCTGGTTTCAAGAGCAATCAATAAATTAATAATTTTAAAGGTAGAAGCTGGAAGGGTTTCAACTTTTATTCCTACTGTGTCTGAAGTAATCCATTTTTGTTCTTTTATATCATAAATAGCTATGGAACCTTCAACACCACAACTGTCAAAGTATTTTTTACTGTCTTCAAGTAAAACAAGGTCACTATTATTCAAATCGTATGATTTGTTATCTGCGCGTTTGTTTGACGAGCAGCCTAATATAAATAAAAGCGTAATTGTAAGTAAAATTAGATTTATTGATTTCATTTTTTGTCTGTAGGTTTTTTCTTTTATCCTTGCAGATAACTCGTTTATATGTCTGATAAGTATCAGTTGTATTTCCTATCAAAAATAATGAAAAGTCTTACAAGTCGTTAAACGAACTTCTTATTTGTTGAATGCGTTTGTTGCTTACGTGGGTATAAACAATTCCCCAATAAATAGAATTTTCTTGGGAATAGCTTACGAAGATTTTATGAGCTACCAGTGTAATGCCCCCTCAGCTAGCTACATCCATTATAGTTTTCACCAAATGAAGTCTCGTTCAAGCTCACGGACATTGCTTCTAGATCAATGGAAATATGGGTTAGAAGAATACATGGACAAGGAAGATAAACTATAGAGCAAATTTTTTTTTGCCTTTTGCCTCTATTATTGCTCGATGATTTTCTCCCCAAACATTTAATTTGTCCCAAATAGAAATCAAATTTTTAGTGCTTCCTGTTAATTTATATTCGACTCTAGGAGGAACTTCAGCAAATACGTTTCGTTCAATCAATCCATCCCTTTCCAATTCTTTTAATTGCAAGGAAAGCATTCTGTCAGATATATTTAATATAGCCTCTTTTAATTCGGTAAAACGTAAGTTTTGATTTGACAATTTATGAAGAATAGTCATTTTCCATCTACCGGAAAGTAAAGTTAATGCGTACATAGTACCGCAATCGTTCTTTAAATAGTCTCTGTTTATAGTGTTTGTACTTGTGAGTTTTCTTTTTCCCATCCCTAACAAAATTGTGAGTTGCTAACAAGTTTCTGCTTCCTTGTAAAGGTATGAAATTGAAAATAGCTTTGTTTCAAATAAAATTTAAAACAATGAAAATATTAATTGTGTTAGCACATCCTGAACCAAAAAGTTTTAACGCTGCATTATTTCAATCAGCAATCAAAACATTTACTGAAAATGGACATGAAGTAAAAATTACGGACTTATATGCAATGAAATTTAATCCAGTTTACGATAGGAGCAATTTTAAGTCTGTTAAAAACCCGCATTTTCTAAAATTACAATTAGAGGAAATTTATGCATCCGAAATGAATAACAGTTATGCCGATGAAACTCAGATTGAACAAGATAAAGTTGAATGGTGCGATTTAATGATTTGGCAATTTCCACTATGGAGATTTGCACCTCCTGCTATCTTAAAAGGATGGACTGACAGAATTTTTACGTCTGGAAGATTTTTTAAGAATGGTGGTTACTATGAAAATGGAACATTAAAAGGTAAGAAAGCATTAATATCTGTTACTACTGGAAGTCCAGAAGAAACTTATTCAAGTGATGGTTTTCATGGAGACATCTATGGTATATTAAGGCCTGTAAGTAGAGGAATATTAGCATGTGTTGGTTTCTCCGTATTAAAGCCTGAAATCAATTATTCTGTTGCACATTTAACAGACGATGAAAGAAAATTTGTTATTGAAAAATGGAGTAATCGGCTAAAGGGTGTATTTGATGAACCCATTTTTTCAGTTGGAAAATATTAAAAGATATGCCACACCGCCCTCATAGCCAGATTTCCAATAGGAGGATCTATGAAAATTGAAGCTACTGAGAAAAAAGTTGAAATAAGTATAGCCCATCCTACACGATAGCTACATGAGCTTTGCAAGCTACAATTAACCGAAGAGACCATGAAAGATCTAAATAAAAGTGCTCCGGAACGCGACGAGGATCGCCATATAAAACATAATCTCTTATCTATCAATCTTCTTCTAAAAACAAAGACTGGAGTGGCTGGTTATTATAAAAGGGTAAAGACCATTTTTGAGTATGTTTAAAGCTTTAAAGACATCATACAAGATACTACTGGGGATTGTGATTGTTCTAATCATATTCAGGCTTATGCTTCCTTCGATAGTTAAGAACTATGTCAACAAAGAGTTGAATGACTTGCCCGGATATACCGGTCATGTGGAGGACATTGATATTCATCTGCTTCGCGGTGCTTATGCCATTGATGGGTTAGTCTTGAAGAAAAGGGCAGATACAAGTAGCTATCCATTTTTACAAATAAATCGCACAGACCTTTCTATCGAATGGAAACAAATTATTAAAGGAAAATTAGTTGGGGAGGTTATTCTGGATAAGCCAAGTATACACATATTAGCTGAAACGGCTGACCTATCAAAAGAACCTTCTAAGGAACACTGGACAGAAACTTTAAAAGACTTAATGCCTCTAACAATTAACAGGCTTGAAGTTACGAATGGTAAATTTACTTATCTAGATCGTTCTTCAAGCCCCCCAATTGACCTACATATTGACAGCATGAGGCTGACAGCTCTCAATTTAGCCAATGTTGAAGATTCATCGTCCACCAAATTACCATCAACCGTTTCTTTGTCGGGGACATCCGTTGGTCAAGGACATTGAAAGTGGATATGAAAGTAAATATCTTAAAAGAAATTCCGGACTTTGACATGAATATGCAGCTAACCGGCGTAAATCTTACCAGTTTGAACAATTTTATTAAAGCACAAGGTAAGTTTGATGTAGAAAGAGGAAATTTAGATATATACAGCGAACTAGACTTAATGGATGGGGAACTCAATGGCTATGTTAAACCATTTATCGAAAATATAAAAGTTCTAGACTGGAAGAACGATAACAAAAAAGAAGAGGGTGGAATACTCAATGCTGCAAAAGAGGCAGTGATTGGGCTGTTTAGCAAGGCGGTAGAAAACCCTAAGCGTAAAGAAATTGCAACTACCGTTCCCATTCACGGGAATGTCAATAATCCTGAAACCAATGGATGGGCGACCTTTTTAGGCATATTGAAGAATGCTTTTATAGAAGCTTTAAATCGAGGGATTGAAGGATCTGCTAAGTAGAAAATGCCTATAAATTGTTATTTCAATAAATTCATTTCTTTTCCAAAAACGATTTCTCGTAATGCGGAATGATGCACCCCGAGTAAGGTCTGGCTCCCTATGATCGTGAAGCAATACCTCTGCGGCATGAACTGCTAGCTTGTCATTCTGATTCGGATTCGCTTTTTCCATGTTTTCAATCGTTTTAAAATTCCTACTATTGGTTATATACATGTACCGTAACTTTTGATTTATCCACACGTCATAGGTTACATTTTGATTGGTGAATTTACCTTGCGACAAAGTCGAACTTTCCGTCCATGCACATCCTAAGTTCAGCAGTAATAGTAAAGAACGATGTCTTTACTTCATGAAAGATGTATATCATTATCGAATCGTATCCTTTTCGGCTTGCCTGTCAGATTGCGATCTATCTTCTGACACGCCCGATTTCCAGTAGGAATATGCATACAGTTCTTTTTGCTCCCACTTTTTTTCCACTCGCAGGTACGAACGTATTTGTTTTACACTGGAAAACTCGGCTGCTACGTATCCGAACTTTGTGGTTGCGGGGATGGCTATGCTCTTTACGAAGCTGGCGAGCTCGCTACTGTTTTGCGGCGCGGTGTTATGCAGCCAGATGAATTCGATATCGGCGTCCGTGGGTAGCAGCTGTTCGTCGTCCTTCCCGTGCACTTCAATGATGCACACACCTTTCTTACCCGCAGGCAATGTTTCGAGGATAGCACTTAGCACCGGTATTGCCGTAGCATCTCCAACTAATAGATACCAATCAGCAGGAGGATACAGCACCTTGGGCTCTGTACGCATCATAATCCCCAACCGATCGCCGACCTTTGCATGCAATGCCCATTTCGAGGCAGGCCCCGTTTCGCCATGGTTGATAAAATCGACAACCAGCAGCTGTTTGGCTATATCAATTCCCCGATGCGTGTACGTTCTGACAGCAGGTGCAACCGCCTTTGGGGGGTGGTTCCATTCCCCCTTTTCAGCACCAAAGGTGGGAAAATAGACTTGTTCTACACCGTCCGGCGGGATAAGTATCTTGTTATTGTCTCCGATAGTTGTGCGTTCGAACTGTTCAACGCCTTCCCCATGCAGATAGACGCGGATATAATGAGGAGTTATCACTTCTTTTTTCGTGACGGACACGATTATTTGTCCAGCAGCTAGTTTTGCCATATCGTCTTCATTTTTTTATTATATATATGCCTTTGTTCTGATAAGGCAGCTTTGGAAATTCCCAAAGCCGCCACGTTGATTTATTAAAGTGCTTTTGCCACTTCGTCAATCATTACATTCATGGACGCTATGCCGCCGCCTGACAGATACCATGCTTCGGGATCAAGATAAATGATTTTTCCGTTTTTATAGGCATTAGTCTGTTGAATGAGCTTATTCTCGACTTCCCGTTTATCTAACGGGGTGTCCCCCACGGCCGCACTGCGGTCGACAATAAACAGAATGTCGGGATTAGTTTGGAGAATAAATTCATTGGACGCAGTGGTGCCATGCAGATGGGTTTCCAATCCTTTCGCAGCTTCTTTGACACCCAGTATATCATGTATCAGACCGAAGCGGGAACCACTGCCGTACGCGCTAAACCGTCCTTTATTATGAAGTACTACTAACGCCTTCGCTTCCGACATGCTGGCTTTTTCTTTTACGGCACTTGCCTTTGTTTTGATATCGGCCAACGCGCTGTCAAATTCAGCTTGTTTATTAAAAATTTCTGCAAGGTTGCGAAGATTCTTTTCAAGCGCCCCCAGCTGATCCTTCGTATCCCATACGGGGATGATGGTAGCTGCTATCCCGGACATGTCGGTATAGGAATCCTGAAGGCGGCCTCCCAGAAGGATCAGATCGGGGTTCAGTTCATTTATCTTTTCCATATTAACTTCCACGAGATTGCCTACATCGGCGATCGCGGCATCGTCCCGGTACTTGCTTAAGTATTTTGGCAATCCGGATTTGGGAATTCCGACTATTTTGGCGTCGATCAGATCCAGGTTCTCGAGCGCGCTATAATCCAGTGCGACCACCCGTTGAGGATTAACCGGCACTTCTACCGTATCGAGCGCATGAGCGATGGTGACCTTAATCTGCGCCGTTTCCTCACGGCTCTCGCCGTTGCTACTGTTACAGGCAGTAAAGGCTACCATAACCGCCGATGCGAATAGTAAAACTGGTTTTTTCATTTTTTGATATATTTAATTTTTATTAATGGTTGAAATAGTTGCAAACCTTCTTAGAACCGGAATTGGAAATGACAAAGTCAATATCAAATACATCCTTCAATATGTTTTCCTCAATGATATTCTCTGTCCGGTCGTGGTATTTGATTTTGCCGTCCTTCAACGCTACGATATAGTCGGAATAGTGGGAGGCAAAATTTATATCATGCAGTACCATGATGATTGTTTTGCCCAGCTCATCGGCCAATCTCCGCAGGATTTTCATGATCTGTACCGAATGCTTCATGTCCAGATTGTTCAACGGTTCGTCCAGCAGGATATACTCCGTGTCCTGAGCAACCACCATGGCCAGATAGGCCCGTTGCTTTTGCCCACCACTAAGTTCATCAATAAAGGAATCCGCTATGTTTTCCAAGTCAAGGTACCGGATCGAATTGGCAATAATTTTCTGATCATCGACATTCAGCCGGTTTTCCGAGTACGGAAACCTCCCAAAAGCCACCAGCTCCTGAACGGTAAGTTTCATTCCTATATGGTTGAATTGCTTGAGGACTGACAGGTGCCGTGCAAGAACCTTGTTCTTGTAGTCCGTCAGCGGCTTCCCATTGACTAGCACTAGGCCGTTGTCCGGCGTCAATAGCCGGCTGACAATGGACAGCAGGGTGCTTTTTCCTGCTCCGTTGCTGCCCACCAGTGAAGTTACCTTACCTTTCGGAAATTGCACCGAAATATCATCCAGAACAACCCTGTCGTTGTATTTCTTGGATATATGTTTTACTTCAATCATATCTTTTTGACTTTTAATAACAAATAGATAAAATATCCCCCGCCCACAAAATTGATGATGGTACTAACGGGGGTAGAAAAGTTGAATGCCCGTTCCATCAGAAATTGCCCTCCCACGACTGTAATTACCGAAACCAGACAGCATGCAAAGATCATGAGACGATGGCTGTGGGTCCGAATGAGCTCATAAGTGAGATTGGCGACCAGCAGGCCAAGAAAAGTGATGGGACCAATCAGCGCCGTTGAAACAGCAACCAGAATGGCGATCATGATCAAGAATAACCGAACCATACTGTTGTAATTCAATCCCAGACTGATGGCCTGCTCTCGGCCCAAAGCGAGTACATCGAGGTATTTCGCCATGTAGACGCCAATGGATAGAACCAGCAACAGGATGAAAGCAGCATACGGTAACAGGTGCTGATTGATCTTGTTGAAGGAGGCAAACATTTTACCTTGGATAATGAAAAAATCATTGGGATCGATCAATAGCTGCATGAAAGCACTAAGCGTATTGAACAATATCCCTAAAATCAGCCCGATCAGTAGTAACAGGTACATATTGCTTCTTCCCTTTTTGTATATCAGCATATAAATGATGAACGCAAAACCGATCATACAGGCAATGGACAACATAAAATTGCCAAAACTATTCAGCACGTGAAATGTTTGGTCTCCATATACAAAAACCAATATGGTCTGAAGGAGCATATAGACGGATTCAAACCCCATAATGGAGGGCGTCAGGATTCTGTTGTTGGTCAACGTGTGAAACGCTATCGTAGAATAGGCGACGCAACAGGATGTAATGACCATTGCCACTATCTTTAACGACCGGAGGCGTAGAGCAAACTCCCAACTGCTGCCCAGATTGTACAATAAAAACGATGCGATAGCCACCAGGGCTAATAGTATAAGCAGACCTATTATGCTCTGATTCCTTTTCATCTTCTGGATAATAAAAGTGTCAGAAAAACAGCACCACCGATGATGCCTACCGTTAAACCGATCGGAACTTCAAAAGGATAGATCAACAGCCGTCCGATAATATCACACAAAACTAGAAACGTAGCGCCCGCCAATGCCACAAGAGGCAGCGTTTTCTTAACGTTATCGCCATAAACCAAGCTTACGACATTGGGTACTACCAATCCTAGGAAGGCAATGGCTCCTGCCGTAATGATGATCGTGCTAACCGTAAGTGATACGCATAAAAGCCCGACGTTCATTACCATTCGGTAGTTCAGACCTAGGTTGGAGGCAAGATCCTTGCCCATACCAACAACCGTGAATTTATTTGCATATAAGTAGGTCAGGAAAACCGCGGGAAGACATATATAGATCAATTCATAGCGACCTTGTATAACTCCGGAGAAATCTCCCATCATCCAAGCATTCATATCTTGCATAATGTTGAGGTTGATTGCAAAAAAAGTGGATACAGCGTTCAGTATGCTACCGAATATTAAGCCTACCAGCGGTATAAAAATGACATTCCGAAAACGTATCCTTTCCACCACCCGTAAAAAGAGGAGGCTTGCGGCGAACGTAAAACAAAACGCGAAAAGCGCTTTGATCATCATGCTCGATGATGGAAAAAAGGCCATAGCGGCTAACAGGCCCATTTTTGCGGACTCAAGCGTTCCTGCTGTTGTAGGCGAGACAAATTTGTTCTGCGTCACCTGCTGCATGATCAATCCGGAGACACTCAATCCAATACCGGCTAGCAGTAGGGACAGGGTACGAGGAATACGGCTTACGAATATGAGTGATATCTTTTCGCTATCCAATTGGACAATATCGCCTACAGTTAGGTCGGCAACGCCCACAAACAGCGAAATACCGGATAAAAACAAGAGCAGTATGGTAAAAAAAAGAATTTTCATTGATAGCGTATTGAAATTATGTCATGTTTCCGCAATGCGTAATATCCTATTTCATTTTTTAGCTATCCCAGAATATTGCACGAATGTAGCCGCGTCAATAGATGATGCATTTTTGACCGATAAGCCTTTCTTAGCGATAGCAGTTTCTGGGTTGATGACATAATATCTGGGATCCTCAGTAGAGGTTGTAACGCCGATGTAGAGTTTCCCCGCAAAAACATACGGCCAGCTTACGCTAAGATCAGGAATATCTGATTTTGCTGGCATACCTGATATCCAGGTGAGCTTCTTCTCGGACATATCCACTATAGCGAACTGGCTAGCCGCATTATCAATGTTGGCAGCTGTACCCGACTCTATTTTTTCATTATAGAACTCCAACAAGAATTTATCCTCCACTATATGCCAGACCCTACGGAAGCGGTAGCCTCCGGAAGCCTCCTCCAGATCCCAGTAATAATCCTTATCAAAACCCAAACCTCCTTTTCTGATAACCAATGCTCCCGCTTTTTTGGTTCCTGGATTGTTACCGGAAAATACAAATACGTCGCCGTCAGCAGCAGATTCAATCTGCGAATAGCGGGCAGACTTGTAGAAGCCGCCAGATACGGTAAGACGAGTATCCGAATATACGGCCTCCGTAGCTAAACTATTGGCGTTGATCTTCGCAATAATGACGTCGTCTAAATTATCAGAAGGAAAATCAAGACCTGTATAAAATGATCCGTTTCCGGCATCCGCTATACCTAACAGGGCCGCATTTCTGCCTTCGAAGCCAGGAAATTCATTGACCTTGAAAAATTTATGACTGGGATCTCCTGCGGACATCGGGATCCTGTTTATAGTCGCCAACGTGGGGTCCGAAGATCGGCCTCCGCTCATTAATGAATACGCGACATCGCCCACAATACCGGCTGTAATGAAGCCGTTCTGAATTTCAAACTGCGCTCCAAGTCTTTCTGGTTTGCCTTCTGTACTGACGGTAAAACGCTGACCTAAATGCGCGTCCCCACGACCGTAGTTTATGGCCGTAAAGCCCTGATAACCATTTTGCATATAGTTCGAAAATGTTCCTGAATACTCAAGACCCTGTCCAATCGTCGTTATTGAAGCATTCTCGTCGTCTAATGCCGCGGCAGTAAGTAGGTAAGTCGAATTATCGACCGTTGCTGCGACTAAGAATTGTCCCTCCATATTTTCTTCTGGGTTTGGGTTCGGCTCGGGTTGTTCAGGATTGTTCTTGCTACAGCCTATGATCGCAACTGCTGTCAATGCTAACATCCAGGATTTACTGATCACTTGTGTTTTCATGTTCGAGATTATAGTTATATTATTTATATTTAATTGTTATCGCTTAATAAAGAAATACCTCAGCTTGAGCGAAAAGCGTCTTCCAGGCTTTTGAAGGCTGAAGTTGTCGTATAGTATTGCGTTTTCCAGGTTTCTGGCTTCCAGTGAGACATTGTATCTACCGTTTTTCATAATATATGTCGCGGAAAGATCACTGTACACCTGTTTCGCTATAAAGTCTTTGGTGTCGCGATCGCCGTAGGCAATAGCGTTTCTGTAAATACGGTCTACGAAATTGAATGTATAGTTCAGGTTTAGGGTGTTCCCCCTCCCCATGAGATTGTGTACGTAGTATGATGCGTCCACATGCCAGAAAAAATACGGCAGATTGGGCATTCGATAGTTATAGTTGCCGTTTACGAGGTTGCCGCTGAGATCTTTATATTTTGCTTTGTCTCGAATATCCATATAGGTCATGGTTGCCCCGAGGGTAGCGATATTTTTATAATAGATCCTCGTCTCCACATCTGTTCCCAGACGCGTAACCCGGCCGTGGTTAGCTCGTCTGTATACGGATATTCCGTTCAGATCGTCGCCTATCCTGTCTAAGGCGGTCTGTATAAAGTCATATGTGTCCCGATAGTATCCGGACCAGTCTACATAGAGGGTATAGGCGGGACTCAGTTTTTTATTCAATGTGAATCCGATGTTGTAGTTGTTCGACTGCTCAGGTCTCAGTGTGATATTACCAACTTCCAATATTTCATCCCCGAAAAGTTCGCGGTCGTTAGGCAGACGGTACGCTTTTTCAGCAGAGGCCTTGAGTTGTAGATCTGTAAAAAAATAGGTTGTGGCTATACCGTAGCCCATTTTTTGTGCATTTTCGTTCTTGCGGTAGGTAAGCCCCTCATCGCTCTGCGGCCCAGATGCATCAATACGGTAGTGTTTTGCAAACAGATTGGTATTCCATCTCCGTTTATAGGAGAAGCGATATTCGATTCCAAGTATGTTCTGGAAGCTGCTTCGGCTCATGCTGTCGGCCGCTGTCGGCAGTCCGGGATACAGTCGTTGCGCGATGTCTGCTAAAACGGGCTTTCGCGTGTAGTTGGTTGCTACGCTGTTTATCGCGACGGAATGACTATGATCGATGCGGTAGCCGATGTTGGCTGTGGCAGATTCGTTCCTATTCGTAAACTCGGTAACACCAAAACCAGCTTCGCCGTAGGACACACCGGTGCCCCGCAATCCGCCGATAGGTACCCTTTCTCCCGTCCAGCTGTATTTGTAAGAGGTGGTATCCACCGTGCCGCTTTTTTGGTAATTAAAATTACCATTGACCCGTACGCTGAGTCCTTCAATGATCAGATTGCGTTTATCGTAAACAAACGAGGGCAATATGGACTTACTATGTGCGGTGCGTTCACCGAATGCATATTTCATTTCAGATCCATGCTGTATATCCTTTTTTTCCTGCCCCAGTGTTAGTCCAAAAAGCATCCGATCCGCCCACTTTTTACCTACGATACCCACTCTGGCCATGACCGTCTCGTTTCTATAGGTGTCGTGGAACCGTCTAAACCAAGCAGAATCTGTAGACCAGCCCGCATTCTGAGACCAGCCGTCATCATTATTCCCTCCCTCGGCAAAAAGCCGATAGACTGTCTTGACCTTATAGTCATTGTCCGAGTAGTTCTGAAATGCATTTAATTGTAAGGATATTCCGGACTTAAAGGTGTGGTTTAAACTGATGTTGCTTTTGTGCGTATTAAACGATCCGATGGAATATGAGGCATCCAATGTCGTATTCCTTGTTCGGTTGGTCACAATGTTAATCACTCCTCCCAAAGCGTCCGCTCCGAACTCAATGGGTACTACCCCTTTATACACCTCTATACGTTCAGCTATATTCACCGGGATGTTGTTCAGCTGAAATGCGGACCCCATACCCTGCATCGGAACTCCGTCCATAAAGACGCGGATATTACGTCCGGTAAACCCGTTGAGCGTGATGTTCATGTCTGATCCGATACCTCCGCTTTCACGGATCTTTACTCCCGAGGCCTTATCGAGAAGCCCGGCCACATCCAAAGTAGCGTTGTAGTGCGACTTCGCATCGAGTGCTACCACATTAAAAGGGGTCTCTTTTACCTCTAATACGCCGGATTTCCCCACCACGCTCACTTCATCAAGTGCACTTATGCATTGTTTGAGAATGGCAACGTGCGTCATATTTTTTCCCGCTGTAATGGCTATATTTGCCTTATACAAGTCATAGCCCATTGCCGAAATAGTTAGCCGATATTGCCCTTGGGGTAAAGACCTGATATAAAATTTTCCTTCGCTATCGGCATGTGTGCTATATTCTGTTTTGTCAAAGTACAGGGATGCGTTCTGAACTCTGTCTCCTTTGGCGTTGCGGACGACTCCAGATAGGGATCCGGAGGACGGGGCTTGGGCATCTAATCGAATACTCCAAAGGACAAGGATAATAAGTGGTAAAAGATTGACATAGCTTTTTTGCATAGTAGCTCCCAGATAAATTAGTTCAGGCTTTACTGTTCCTAACAACATTCGATACGGTAACAGTCAATATGAAGAGTGTACGCGAACAATGGTGCGATGGCGACCCACAACAAACGATAGACTGAAAGATTATCAGCGCTCTCGGTCTTATCGCTTTCCCAATGGCATTTGACAGGATGATTACAAATTGCAACGCTCATAGTTTCTTATTAAGATTAATTATAAATAACTTTGGCTGCAAAGATAGTCCGGGCATAAACTTTCGGACGATGAAAAGAGGAGTAATTTCGATGAAAAAAAAATTGAAAGGAGAATCATATGGAGGTATCGGTACAAAGCTTATCACCAAGCGGCATTAATGTGATCAACGGGTTTGCAGAGGAAGTAGATTATCTGGATATCGTTGAGATTGATAGGGTTAACATAGCCGACGGCGTAGTGGACCGGAATAAAATTCTGTCGATGTCAGATATCTGCATAACGCACCTTAACATTGATGCCCAGCAGCCGATAGATTTCGCGATACAGACGGATAAGCCGGCCATTGAAATGAACTTCTCCATTTCTTCAGAATCGGTCTATAAGTTTGAAGATATTAGCGCCCCTATAAGTCTCGACGGGAACCAGCAAAACATTGTTTATTACCCCGAGACGGCGTATGAAAACCGTTGGTCAGCTGGAGCAAATCAGGAAAAGATATCCATTATGTTACCCCCTGCATATGTCGAAAAATATATCCCTCGAGAAAGGCTTTTTTCAACATTCATAAAGAAGCTGGAAAGAGACAGGACGGCACTTCTTTGTGATGCAGCCCTTCCCATAACGCCTAGGATGTACGTGTTGTTGCGAGAGATTTTGGATAATAAGCATTGCAGTGGATTCAAGCGAATGCACATCGAATCAAAGGTTATTGAATTGTTGATGCTCCAATTGGAGCAATATGAAATTTTGCACAAGCGAAATGGTAGCTTCAAGGTGGATAAAAAAACTTTTGAAAAAATGCAAGCGGCCAAAAACATCATTGAGTGTAATTTAGCCAGCCCTTGTTCCATCATCGATCTGGCAGGCAAGGTCGGCACCAACGAATACCATCTAAAGAAAGCATTCAAGAAGGTTTTTGGGACAACCGTGTATGGTTATCTGACCGAAATGCGTATGCAGGAAGCAAAGCGATTATTATTGGCGGGAGACTTAAACGTAAGTGAAGTAGCACTGATAATGGGATATAACGATTCTACCAATTTCACGGCGGCTTTTAAAAAACACTACGGATTTACCCCCGGAAAAATAAAGTCAAAAACCGGTTGACCTCGTAAAGCATTGTCTAACAGGAAAGACCGTAACGTTTATGAATTGAAACTGATTTTTGGAAAAATGAAAACCACCGATAAAGAAATTCCGCTCCACAAGCTAGAGCCCGAAGAATTTTTCCTCTTCGAACGGATTGAGCTCGCGGATATCAGTAGCTTCCGAGACTTCCATCGCCATAATTTCTACGAGATTCTGTGGTTTACTGAAGTTGAAGAAAATGCCAGTCATTCTATTGACTTCAAACCTTATCCGATAAATTCCAGTGATATTTTTATCCTCTCCCCTCATCAGGTACATATTATGGAGGTCAAGGGCAAAAGGGGCTTTTTGATTCCTGTTGCTATTGATTTTTTCGAATCCTTGTTTGAACTGGAAACAAACCTACTGGTCGCTCCATACTTCCTGAAGGTCTCGTTGCCCACAGATTTATCTGAAACGCTTTTGCAGTTAACGACGCTTATAGAAATAGAATATAAAGGAAAGCGTAGACGCGATTTGCTGGAAGCGTATATGCGTGCTTTCTTTATCCTTTTGAAGCCGAACGGTGAAAAGAGCAAGTATAACGATGCTAATACACAAAAAGTAATACAGATTCTGGATTTAGTACGTCGGCATTTCAAGGTACAGAGGGAGGTTCAGTTCTATGCACAGTCTGTCCACCTGAGCAAGAGGCGTGTAAACGAACTTATGGTGTCTCATACCGGCCAAACGGTTAAAGAACATATTATCAATCAGCTTATCATAGCCTCTAAGCGTAGCATAACGAAGCCTGAGTCCTCCATAAAAGAAATAGCTTATGGATTAGGTTTCAATGATCCTGCTTATTTTTCGCGGCTGTTCAAAGCAAAGACAGGACTCAGCCCTCAGGAATATAGACAGAAAGCAGTGCGGCTAACTTCAGCTTCTGATTAAGGCTCATCAAAGGTTCATTTAAATTATTTGTCGCTGACCCGAAAGTTCATGAGGTCCGCCAGTTTGTACAATATATCTCCTTTGGATAGACGTACTTTTGCTGACGTTATTCAGATCTGGAAATTTAATTGGCAATCCATGAATAGAAAACAAATTACAATAGTGCTTATTCTGTCTTTTCTGACGGCGCTGGAACCATTAAGCATCGACCTGTTTTTACCTGCATTTACGCAGATGGCCGAGCAATTCAATACATCATCTACGAACGTACAGATGTCTCTGTCTACTTTTCTGGCGGGTTTTGCTATCGGTCAATTGATCTGGGGGCCATTGGCAGATCGTTATGGGCGAAAAAAACCGCTCTTGATATCTTTAATCATCTTTATACTAGCATCAGTAGCGTGCGTGTACGCACAAAGCATAGAGCAATTGTGGGGCATGCGTTTTGTTCAGGCTATTGGTGGTTGCGGCAGCATCGTGATAGCCAGAGTGGTAGTGACCGATTATTTTGAAAGTCACCGAACAATGAGTGTCTTCGCCATACTGGCTATGATCATGGGCGTAGCACCGATCATTGCGCCCATTATTGGAAATCAGCTTGTTAAATGGGGTGGCTGGGAGTTTACTTTTGAGGCAATGGCTATACTTGGCGCTTTAAGCGTATTGTTCACTTGGTTTCTATTGCCCGAGACGCGCAGGGTCTTTACTGCAAGTAAAACGTTGTCTACAGGCGGGCAGAATAGTGTGTGGCAAAATTATATAGTCGTTTTACAGAAAAGGCAGTTCGTGGTTTATGCCCTAATCGCAGGTGTCGTACAGGGAGCATTAATGCTATACATCGGAAATGCCCCTTTTATAGTAATGGATGTGGGAGGAATGTCCGGCGACGTATTCAGCATCATCTTCGCCGTGAATGCTCTGGGCATGATGCTAAGTGCCTATCTTGCTTCCCGTTTACAGAAGAGATACAGTGCGCAAAAAATAGTGGGGTTTGCCGCTACACTAATGTGTGTATTCGCTGTTGTTTATATAGGGATGCTGTTGGCGGGAGCATCGATGCATTCTCTTTTAGCGGCATTATTTTTGTATACGTTTCCGATGGGAATGTTATTTCCTGCTACAACCGATCTAGCGATGGCACCATTTAGCACAGATAATAGTGGATCAGCTTCTTCATTATTTGGAGCGTTACAGCTGGGAATCGCTTTCCTGATAACGATTGTGGGAGGACACCTTTCTGACGGGTCGTTACTAATTGTGGGGATTACTTTTCTCGTAGTTTCCTTGCTTATATTCCCTATACTTTTCATAAGCAGGACAAAAAAACTTAATTCATAATCATTTCACAACAAAGTAAAATAAAATATGAAAACACAACTTTTAATAGTATCAACAGTTATTATTGCTTTAGGCGCATGTGCTGGCAAAACGAACAAGGTGGATGCAACATCCGAAGTAAATGATTCGGTCGACTACCAACTAATAGGGAAAAAAGCACGGTTAACTTATCCCACTCTGAGTGCTGAGGTAACTTATATTGATGACTCTACGTTGCACTGGAGTCAAACAGATACAGAAAACAATCATACCGAAGGTACCGAGACAATCAGTTATAAACAGCTCAATAACCATCAGTTTTTTTTGAGCTGGATCGAAGCTGACGGTTATACCGTAAGTCAGGTAATTGATTTAGAAACGAAAAAAGTAACCGCATACTTGAGTTACCATGATGAAAAAAGTAAAAGAGGTAAGCGCGCTGCGGATTTTGTTGAGGGCACGGTAGAGATTATTGAATAAGCAACCTTCTATGCGCGATATCACCTCCCCCCATTTTATTAAGGATGATCGACGTTGGAATACCACGTTATTTCAGCTTCTTATTAACAAAAATTAAGGCAGACTAAGTAGCTTGTAACCCAGCTTGTTGAAAAACTGTTCTTTACTCTTCCTATGGTAAGGGACCGCATTGCAATAATACTGATAACTCGCTTCTTTGTCCAATGAAAAGCAAGAAAACCGATGAAATAAACTTGCGGAAGCTCATACATATTGTCCTGCGCATTTGTAAAAAAACTAAGGGAGCCAGCTTCGGGGTTCTCTTAGCTTATTGAATAATCCCGCAAGAAATTCTCTGCTTCGTTAAGGCGTTTACAGGTGTCATCCTGAGCCATTCTTACAATACTATATAACCCTTTCCTACAAGCCGTGATGGTCTAGCTATTTTTTAAAAAAATTAAAACCTTTTTAGGTCATACTTGTTCGATAAATAAAATAACACCCTATTAAATGAAATAAAATCCTATGAGACCTATGAAAACATTAACAATCTCAATTCCTCTATCATTAGCGGCTGTTGCTCTAGCTGTTAATGCAAATGCACAGGACAGCAACACGGATAACCATACGATTACGATCTCGGTGCCAGAGGTTGCAATTGTTGATATCGAACCCGCTGCTGCTAAAAACATCACGATGGGTTTTACTGCTCCTACCGAGGCTGGCTTACCTTTGTTAGGACCAGCGGATAACAGTACTTTATGGCTTAACTACTCCTCTATTCGATCCACCGCCGATGATAGCAGAACCGTTTCGGTGCGATTGGACGCAGAAATTCCCGGAATAGACATCAATGTTACGGCCGCTGCCGCTGCAGGAGCGGGCGACGGAACCTTAGGAACTCCCGCCGCCCAACTGACATTAACCGCTGCCGACCAAGTTATCATATCCGGAATAGGGAGCGCATATACCGGTGATGGTGTAAGTAATGGGCATAACCTCACATATGCCTTGGCATTTGGCGGCTCTACTGGCGGGACATCGAATTACGAAGACCTCGTTGCGGCAGCAACCGTTGAAGCAACGGTTACATATACGATTTCGGACAACTAAAAATAGTTGGATTAACAGATTAAGGGAAATCCGCTTGATAGCCGGTTTTCCCTAACCTCTATTATTATAAACCCCTAGATTATTTGAATCATGTTCAAGTACACTTTACTCTATATTATATTTTTCGCACTGTCTATACGCTCACACGCGAGTATTGTTGTGCTCAATGGATTGACACATACCTATAAAACTGAAAAAGCAAAAGTGTATTCTGGAAAGATCGAACTCCAAAACACAGGGACTGGACCAAAAAGTGTCAAACTTTACCTACAAGACATTTCCTACTCCTTTGATGGAACTATACACTATACAGCACCCCATACCAATAAAAAAACAAATGCGGATTGGATAAAATTGAGTACAAACCTTGTTAACTTAAAAGCCAATCAAAGTGTGGAAATCATCTATCAGGTAACTGTTCCCGACTCAGTCGTCCGTGAAGGAAGCTATTGGAGCACCATTATTATTGAGCCCGTAGAAGAAATCAACCCAAACACATCAAATTCCGGTGTTCAGATTACATCAATTGTACGCTATGCTATACAGGTTATCACAGACTACGTGAACAGTCCGATCAAGCCAGAACTAAAATTTGAAAAATTCGGAGTCGAAAAAAATGGACGCAATAAAATTCTTCAGGTAGCCCTTTCAAACAAAAGCGAGATTTATTGCAGGGCCATCACTTCAATTGAGTTATACGATTCCGAAGGTAAACAGATAGAAGGTCAATTAGAAAGTCCTGTTATGGGACTACTTCCCGGAAACTCAAAAACATTTAATATAGAACTTGGAAATATTACCCCCGGCAAGTATAAGGCCGTCGTTTTTGCGTCGGACCAAGAGGAAAATACATTTGCAATGAACATCGACCTAGAAATCTAGAAATGTTTGAACGTTGGGCTCTCATACTATTGATCATCTTTCCGAACATACTTCTATCTCAGGAATATAATAAAAGCATACAAGATAGTACTAAAGAGCTTAAACCAGGTATCGCGACATCGATACTCTTCCATGTTGATAAGTTACCCAAAAAACAATCATTCTATGACATAGATGTTGAAACCTCGAGCTCCCATCTCACCCCTATCTTGGCCAGCGACGGACTTCAACTTTCTGACAAACTGGTTTCGACCCTAATCGTGCCGATTAAAATTTCATCAAGTGCGCCCCCTGGCATCCATCAGGTTGTACTACATATTAAGGACAAAACAAGTGCAGAGCAAATGAGCCTTTCAGAAGAAATTCGGATTAAAAAAATACGTGAAATTTCTTTATCAAAACTAGATGTACCCACTTATGTTAAGGCGGGCGATACGATCACGGCGTCGTTTATACTAAAAAATGGCGGGAACGTCGAACAAGTTGTCAAGCTAGAAAGTAACGTAGGGACTATTGCTCGGCATCCATATTTGATATTAACCCCTGGTGAGACAAGAATTGTCCAGGTAAATAAAATGACGGATATAACCGTTGGGAAACGAACAATACAAAATATAGATATCATCGCCGATTCGCCAGATTCCACCTTCACACGTATCGCAGCTTACGGTTCGACAAATGTTATCCCCGTAACACCTACCAAAGACGACATCTATCACCGATTTCCCGTCTCAGCATCGATATCTTATATCGGGATGAGAAACCGAGGAAGTTTTCAGCAGGGGTTTCAAGGAGAGGTGTATGGACGTGGTAGCTTAAACACTGAAAACACAGCAGAACTAGAGTTTCGAGCACTTACGAAAAATCCTGTTGATTTTAACACGTTTACCCCATACGAAGAATATTTTGCGACGTTTCGAAACAAAAAAGTCTATGCTCATTTGGGCGATAAAGTATACTCATCATCTTTTCTTACGGAATATGCGCGGTACGGGCGAGGTGCAGAACTGAAAATTGAACTGGGAAAAGTAGCATTTGGCGGATTTTATAACCGTCCACGTTTTTTTAGAGAAATAAAGGATGAATTCAACATCTATTCTACATTTCATCTCGACAGTACGACAACTATCTCCGGAGGATATCTTTTAAAAATACCAGAAAGAGGTACGTCGACATTATTTAGATCTCAGTACTTGACGAGTAGCGCCCATTTACCTTACCTAATCGGAAAGACCACCTTACTAAAGCAAATAGACGTAGAAGCGGAGATAGCAATGAGTAAAATGGATAACGCACAAGGCGCAGCTTACAGGGTAAGGGCCGATGGATACTACAAACAGCTTTACGCGAACCTAGCATACATGCATGCTACGCCGTCTTTTGCTGGGTACTTTAACAACAGTTCCATGTTTAACGGTAACATTAGGTTGACAATCGCCAAAAAGATTGATCTTCTGGCAAACTACACGCAAGATGCACAAAATTTCCGTCGTGACACCATGTTCCTCGCAGCGCCTTATCGAAATAACATGCGATATGGTGTTAACTTCAGATATTCGGAAACCGGAAATATAACATTTTATAATGGATACCAACGTTATCGCGACCGGCAGACGCCCCGTCAGTTTGACTACAATGAATTGTTTTTCAGAACCTCTTTATACCAAAGGCTTTGGGATTTCGATCTCGACTTAGAGGGGCAGCTGGGGAAAACCGACAACCATATAACAGGACTAAGAGGTTCATCATCGTACCTGAGGGCAGGCCTAGGGTTCGAAAAATTCAACTCATCTTTTAATGTTTTCGGAAGCATTGCACGCACTTCCCGTTACAGGGAAACAAACCAATCACAACTGTATTACGGAGCAAGAGTGATGAGTCGGTTGTCGGCCAAGTCCAGCTTGCATGTTTTCTATCAGAATGACTTTTTACCAGAAGAGTATTTTAGAGACCGTAACCTGTTTGAGTTATTATTTCGTCAGCAGTTCCTTCCAGCCCATAGCATCGACATTTCCGGCCGGTACATGCTTCAGCGTGGTCAACTTGGACATAAAGATTTCGTTGCTTCCATTCGATATACAGCACAATTGAATTTACCTGTTAAAAAAACTGCCTCCTACACGACACTGTCAGGGACTGTCGCTAGTTTGGGTGCAACAAAAATTGGCGGGATAAGATTAATGCTGGGCAAACAACAGGCTATAACAGATTCTGAGGGAAATTACGTCTTTAAAAACATAGTCCCGGGTGAACATTTTCTTGAAATTGACAGAACGACATTCGCATTTGAAGATATCCCAGACGTTCCGCTCCCCATTTCAATCTTTCTTTCTGAAGATCGAAATAATACCTTCAATTTTGGCTTGACAGAGGCAGCAAAAATAACCGGTACCTTGGCCCTCTCCGCCCCGAGCTCAAAAGACCTTATACAAATGAAAAGAAAGATAAACCCGAAAAAGAAAACGGAGGTTGCAAAGGTAATTATCGAGGCTTCCTTCGCCGATCAAGTTCTTAGAAAAATATGTGCACTTGGGGAAGATTTTGATTTTACTTATTTACGGCCAGGCGATTGGACAGTTAAAATTTATGGAAACGATCTGGACAGCAGATACTCAATTCCCAACAAGGTGTACCAACTGTCTTTAAAGAGTGGACAGACCCAGCATGTCGTAGTCCCAGTAACAAAAAGAGAATCAAAAATACAATATCAGCAACAATCGATAACCGTAAGCTATAACGAAAATATAAATGAATAGTATGATCAAAATATTAATTCTTGTTATCATTCCGATAAGCGCAATTTGCCAGACGACTGGTTCAAGAAATATTGCTATAACTTTGCCCAAGGTTGCCTTACTTGATATTGAACCTGCGGGAACAATAGTAATGAATTTCCTTCCCCCAACAGACGCGGGAAGGCCGCTTGCGGCTCCCACCGTTAATACGAGTAAATGGATAAACTATACTTCAGCCATCGAAGCTGGGGGCGCGAGCAGATCAGTCACCGTCGCCATCAACCAGACAATACCCGGCGTAGACATTAGATTACAGGCGGCAGCGGCATCTGGTTCAGGCGGTGGAATACTGGGTTCAGTAAGCGGGCAGGTCATCCTGACGGCCGTTCCACAGGTGATTATAAGCGGTATCGGTGGTGCATTTACCGGCACCGGTACAAGTAATGGTCACAGACTGACATTGTCGATTGCACCTAACAATTATGCTAACCTTGCTGCAGGAAATAACAACATCATTGTGGTTACTTATACGATAATAGAATGAATAATATCTCCATATACTACAAAAACCGTCGCGCTTATACCCTACGTACGAGCGTTGTCCTGTTTTATTTGTTAGTAATCTTCTGGACGAAACAAAGTGTTGCGCAAACCATGACAGTGGGGGGTACAAATTGGACCGTGCCAATTTCACCTATAACAGAGGCCGGAGCCAACTACTCTGGAAGTTACCAAAGCGCGGCCAACCAGATCCTTGTATCGGCCACGCTGCCAGCATTGCTATCAGGAGCCCGGGTATCCGTTCAATACCAAGCTGACCCGACATGGCACCCATCGCTTAGCATAGCTGCCCGCCGCACCGGCACCGGACAAACGCTGTGTTTACTTTGTAGCGTTACGGGAGGAACAACTTATCTGCCTGTTACAACAGTCGCAACAGAACTATTCAGAATTCAAACGGTGCTTACTTTAACTACCTTTAACAATATACCTGTACAGCTGCGCTTGAGTGGTGTCTCTGTAACAATTCCTGCAGCAAGCTATCGTGCAAGAGCCGTATTTACAATAAGTGGCTTATAGTAATTATAAATCAGTTAAAGTTTTCTTCAAACGCTCATTTGAACAATGCATCGTTCGGTTTAGATCGTTTTAATAATTTTTATTGGTAATAATATTATGCCATGTGGGTTACTTAAGGAAACCCGTTTTAAAAAAATCCACCTGATAATGGTATATTAAGCTAAAGATAAGAAAAAAGGTAAAAAAATAGCTAGAGCGGGATTCTTGGATAATTGCTAATTTCCGTTTCTTTACCACCTTTGCTGTTCATTACCATACTGGGACGGTTACTCCTTGCAACCTCATTTGCCTTGTTTAGCGCTTCCATTTTCCCTTCGTAACTAGCTATCAATTCCTCCTGGTCATCAAATACCCGCCACTGATTGCCGTCCTGATCCCACCGAACGTAGTATACTCGAGGTGTTATAATGTTCTCTTTGCCCCTGATTAAGTCGAGGATAATCCGTCCATCACTATAACCTCCGTCTGGAAAAGGAATGGGAATAAGAGCAAAGAATATGTAGTATAATGAAAAATACGTGAATTGATATGCAAAAAGACCTTCCTCGAGGATATCCTTTTCGACAAGTAAAATAACAGCTATCGCGGCCAGCAAGTTAAACAAAACACCGCCAGAGAAAATAAGGATATTGGCTATTGTTCTTTGACGTGTAATATTATCAAAAGTACAGAAGCCATACCAAAAGTAGTACTGTCGGACCTCAACTAGGCCCCAACGGAAAACAGGCTTTCCTGTTCCTATCGTAATCCTAATATTTTTTCCACCCATAAGCCACGCAAAAAACACATGTCCTCCTTCATGAATAGCCGAGATTACGGGTAGTAAAACAAAAAAAGCCAGAATAAATTTGGGAATATCTTCAATTCCAAACATAAGCAGCAAAATTTCTGAGTCGTTTATTAAACTACGTAAAGAACAACCTTTTCTTTAATTCGTTTTAACCGAATAAGAAAGGCCCCGTTCGTATAGCGTTTCTTTCCACGGGTATCAGTTTCAGATTTTTGACTAATAGTCGTACCTTTCTCGAATAAACTTAGGATTGCGGCTTGTTAATGTAGGAAGTGTTTAGAATGAAATAACGGAAAAAGTAGACTATTAAAATGGAAGATACCATCATCCTCTGGCAGGGGGAATATTACAACTCTTTAGAACATTGCACTATTCAGCTTGATGAAAACGCAGTGAAAATCTATTCGACGATTGTGGGGCATTTGGATAATAAGATTTACAACATAGCCTACTTTATCGAAGCAAACCGCAATTGGGAAGTGCAGCATTTCAGCATCAATGCAAAAATAAACAGTTCTCCGTTTCAAGTCGAAGGACGGAAAACCAATGGCCATTGGAATGTAAACGGATCGGTTATAAACAATTTGTATGCCTGTGTGGATATTGATATTTCTTTAACTCCCTTGTCTAACTCGTTTCCGATTAACCGGTTAAAATTAAAAGACGGCCAGCAAGCGCATATCGATGTTATTTATATTGACGTACTTGAACAAAAAATAACAGCGCGCGAGCAGAAATATTCGCGGCTGAGTGCAGAAAAATATAAATACGAGAACGTACCAAACGATTTTGAAGCTATAATAACCGTAGACAAATCAGGCTTAGTAGTTAGTTATCCTGAACTGTTTGAAAGAGTGCATTAATTCGAACCTTACTGCCGGGTTTCTTGTGCGTTTTTTATCACTATGTTATATACGATAACCTGACCTAAAGAAAGTTATGATAACTTCACAGTATCTCTTGAATGGAGTCGTTGGCAACAGTTTACTTCTAAGATGAAATGAAATAGATGGAGCATAGCAATTTTAAAAGGTTGTAAGAGCCTGTTGGAACCATTGCTTGATATGCTCCAAATGATCACGTCCTTACACGTTGATAAATCGACGTGTCTCGGGAAGATTTTCATCTTCATAAACGGCCAGACGTTTCCTCGCGAATTCCAGTTTCAATGGAATCCCACACTTCTTTTCAATGCATATTTTCCAATCTTCAAAATTTTGTGGAATGCGCATAGTTATCTCATTTTTTAATTCAAAAATAAGAATAAAATACTTAAATGCAATTATATTGCTTTTAATATTTTGTGTTTCCATTTCTGAGTGCGCGTTTAATGCAGTTCTATTTGCGCTGGTGGCCGATGCATACGGAATTAATCAGCTATTTATCAAAATCTAACACAACAGCATTCAAAAATATACCATTCAGGCTCGGCTGGAATTTCAGGATGTATTCTACTCTCCGCATCCCGCTTGTTTTTTAAACTCGCTTCGATTGAAAAGGATTTGTTTCGCTTCGGCGGGAAGAGAGCGAACGGCACGAAAACGGGGTGAGAGGTGGGTGGCGGAGTAGTGAGAGAGAAAGTAACATGAGATTAATATCGGTTTAATGTTCAAAATGGTTAGATTTGCAGATAATATGTTTTAGCGCTGAAATTAATCTGAAATAGCTGTAATAAACAGCTAGCTAATAAATAGTTGACAACCTACTAAATGAAGAAGCAGTTTCTATTTTTGTTTTTTTTATTATTTACGTTTAATGCAATCGCTGGCGATGGCTGGAAGCAAGAGGTTGATTCAATCTTAAGTAAAGCAAAAGAATTCGAGATGAATGGTGAATCTTTGCCGCAGCTGGAAACTGCTTTGAGCGCTCTGGCGCTGTCTAATGTGCATAACTATGATGAAGGAAAAGCAAGAGCTCATTTTTCGGCAGCTAACGCACTTGTAAATGTTGGGGTGTTTAAAGAGGGTGTTGAGCATCTTGAACGTGTTGAGCGTACGAAATATTATAGGAAAAAAATGCTTATGCAATCCGAAGTCCATCGGGTGAAAGGGAGAGCTTATACACGACTCAAGTTGTATAACCAAGCGATTCGGGAGTTTCATTTGCAGCTAACCTGTATAAAGAATTTGACAGGGGATGCACAAAAAATATCCTATGTGTATACATATGGAAATTTAAGTACTGTTTTTGATCAAACGGAACAACTTGATTCGATGCAGAAGTATATAGAGCTTCAATTGAATGCTTTGCGGGATTTTGATGAAAAGAGTGCCGCTACGATGTATCTAGGGGTTTATGATGACCTAGGGCAGTTATATGTTAGAAAGGACAATTTTGCGAAAGCACAACAATACCTCGATAAATCCCTTGCCCTTGTGGAGAAATATAACATCCCTGTATTTTATAATACACTCACTTTTCTGGGCAATTTGGAGAACAGGAAAGGAAATCATCAAAAAGCATTGGCTTTTTATCAAAAGAGTTTAGCGAATATGCGGGAAGTTGGCAACAGAAATGCAATTAAGGACACTTACCGTCATTTAGCAGATTATTACCTTAATAACGAGTTAGATAAAGCCAAGGCTGACGAGTACGAATTGGCCTTTAGCCGGCTCAATGATTCTTTAGAAAGGGAAAATAGACAGGTGGTAGATTTGGTACTCAACCAGATTTTGAAATCAAAAGATCAGGAATCTGCCACTAAGGTTTCGAAATCAATTAGGGTTTCATTAATTGCTATGGTATTGCTTGTTGTGGCGATCACGTTTTTTGTATGGCGCGCTAGACGCAACCGTAGGATTTTGGATCAAAAAGAAGAGGCTTTACAGGAAACGGAAACCGTCAACAGGGAGCTGACGGAGCAAATCGGGGAAAATAAGTTCAGTAACTTGATTGAGCTGGCTAAAAGTAATAACCCGGAGTTCCTGACTTTATTTACCGAATTGTATCCTCAATTTATACAAGCGTTGAAATCACTTGATTCAAATCTTAGAAGCACCGAGCTTGAATTTTGCGCCATGGCGTTTCTCAACTTTTCAACAAAAAATATTGCGGAGTATACCTTTGTTACAGTCAGGGCTGTACAGATCAGAAAGAACAGATTACGTAAAAAATTTGAAATCCCGTCGGACGCAGATTTCAATAACTGGATGCGTGGATTGACTGATTCTTAATCCAGTGCAATTTGGCAACTCGACTTGAAGGCACCCTCATCCTCACCTTGCCCTGAAGGTTCTGTTCGCTGACATCCCCCTATCGAAAGACATCCCGAAGATTTCTACGATGATTACGACGAAGACTACTGGGATGGGGTTTGACGATTGATCTGTCTCTTTAGCATGAAAATGGGAGGATACCACCCCCGCGCTGATGGGAGGCGATGGTACAGGTAGCTGTCAAGCCTACACAAAAATTTTTAGGCAGTCGTTCAACGCCGAAAATAGCTCTGGAATGTTGCCCTCTATCAGCCAAAACTCGGACGAAGAGGTCGGAGGCGCCATCTGCCAGTTGGGGAGCTTCATCCCATTCGGCTGTCGCCTGAAAATATATGTCCAAGTGGTTTATCCCTATGAACTGATCTATGGATGAGTGCGCAGTTATCTGCGACAACACATTTAGTGCGCAAATGCCGAGAGCTTTGTAGCCATCGTCGGTCGATAGTTCTTCGCCGAGTTTTCCCTGATAAACAGCTTTGTTATTCCATATCGGGAATTGGATGGCAATGTACGCAATATCTTTACGAATGTTAAAGGATACGTAGTTACCACCGGGCGTAGTGGGGGTTGGAAGTTCCAGGTCAAGTTCTTTTAGTTTTTTTAATATGTCCATATCACGATTTAAGGCAGGGTAAAGATAGGGAGTGTGAGCGTGATGTTTTCGGGTCAGCTACCGGAAAGAAGATTCCCGTAGCACTACGCAGGAATCATCTTCTCTCTTTTTCTTCTACATTCATTACCGGACGGCAAAGCGATTGATCCTCCCGAAGCGTTCTTCTATAAAAACAAAGCGATGAGAAAAGTCATTCCCACCAACGCGCACGCATTTATAGACTATGGGAGGGCATTAATTTTACTTGCAGGTCATTTGTGCTCTCTGGTATGTTCTTACTCTCAATCCCAGGACAATACCGAAAACGACGATTAAGATGCCAAAGCAATATGCTAGGGCAACGTCTTTTCATTTTCACAATACATCTTTAAACGATAAAGGAACATCGCCCAATTATAGCTGCACCATCTATAGTAGTCAGTCATATCTTTCCAATTATAGTGTCTGAGTACGACAGTTGTGGTATTGTTTTTTTCTGAAAGGTCAAAAGAAATTCCCGTCCCTACCCATTCCTCATCAGATGCTATACATTCCCAAACGACTTTATCGTTTGCGTGCAATTCAATTATTTTCATTTTTGTGAGGTACCCTTCGTTGAAATCAAACTCATTTATGAAGCCAATCTCAGGTTTTACTTTCAATTTCTTTGTCCATACCTGTCCTAGGCCTTCTTCTGTTGTGAGTGCTTTGTATACTAATGTAGCGGGGGCTTTGATGTAGTTAATTTGTTCTATTCGTTCCATTTACCTTATATTTTTATGCATTGATTTTTTTCTGTCGGTTAGGATTGTTATGGTTCAAAACTATAACATAGAAAAAGGAAATCACTTGTCTTATGACAACTAATCAGTACTACGACTAGAGATTTGTTTCACCGAGTGGACAGGTACTTATCTACCTGAATGGCTATTAACTTAGGCAAATAATTAGGCGTACAATTTTTAGCCACTATTTCATCTTTATACAGTCCGGTACGTTCTCCGAGTGCAACGCATCTTGAACGATATTTTTCTTCAAAAATCCCGATTTGAGCCGCAGTGAAATTCATTGCCCATTGGACTTCCGGCACTTCTTTTTCAATGCGTGTTTCAATTTTAGAAAGCAATTCTTCCGTGTTCGGCGGGGGTGTTTGCCCAACCCAACGTAAACGGGCTTGATAGTACCAAAAAACTCGTCTTTGCAATGAAGACTGGCTGTTTTCCCAAGCTTCCATTAATAAAACTGTCTTTTTGTCTTTGGAAAGTTGATTTGCCATTAGCCAGTCAATTAATTGAAGTTTTTCATCTTCATTATGGTGCCTAATGTCGTTGTCTAAATTGTCAATTAGTTTTTGGGAAAGTTGCTTTTTGTCCATGATCAAAATGGCAAGCTGTCGAGGTAAAAATCGACCTGTTGACCAAAGTTCTAAAGCTAGTTCGTGGTCTTTTTTGATCTCACGCGCAATTTTCCGTAGGTCTCCTAACTTAGTTTCTGTATTGATCTGAGCCAAGATGTTTTCTGCTTTGGAAGAACGCTTCATATCAATCTTTGTTTTTCATAATAAAATAACTTGACCTTCAAAATTCGTCCGTGTACTTTGTCTACTAAGATACGATTTATTCAGGTTTTATTTCAATTTTGCCTGCCTCGGAAGACAGCTCACATAGTAGACATTTTCTGATGGATTAGATGGGGGTTATTTAGGAAATGACTCTTTGTTTTTTAGTCTCCAATAGAAATATACTGTTGCAATGTTTATAAAAGCAAGCACCCATAGTAATGGGAAGGAAAAGAAGCTTTGGTAACTACCACCTCTGGGAATTTCTACAAATGGTACGGTAACCACGGCGTCTAGAATTAAAGCGGTTAGGGCCATAATGATCCCAACTTTCATTCCGTGTTCTTCATTACCGTTCTTGTAAAAAATGGATGCTCCAAATATTGCATATGGTACAATTAGTATACCAACAGCTAATACCTGCAGGTTCAAAGAATCTTTAATTGTGGGGACATATTCTAATACGGCAAATGTTAAGAATATAAATACCCAAACCATGGCACCTATTGAAATTGCTCTAAAATGTTTCATTTTTCAGTCATTGATTGATGATAGCACTAATATACAGGAGCTTACTCTTTTAGGTTTGTCTTAGAAGAATTATGATTTGTTCAAAAAGAACTGTTGTTTGATTTCATTTGGCCGAACACCAAATTTCTGCCGGAATGCATTGGAGAATGAACTTAGACTATCGTATCCAACATGCCAAGCCACTTCTTGTACACTTTCGCCAGTGTTACTTAACATCTCGTAGGCTCGGTTGAGGCGTTCTTCTTGTAGAAACTTAAAAACAGGGACACCAAAAAGCTCTTTGAAATTCTTCTTCAGTTTATTGTTGTTAAGTCCAATAAGTTTGGATAGCTCACTCAAAGAAGGAGGACTGGAAATATTGTTTTCCATAATCTCTTTAGCTTTGAAAAGCTTTCCTTTATCTTCGTTAGAAATACTTTCTTTCTTATCAGAAGCAAGAAATGCAAAGAAATGAGAAAGCAACTCATTTACCTGACTCTTTAAAAACATTTGTCTAGTATTTCCTTTGTAGGTAGTGGTCATAATTTTATGAACGGCATTTTGCATATCGGGTGTCATGTAAAATCTTGGACCTTCGACAAAGTCTGCGATAGGGTTCAATAATTCCGGCAAAAAATCACTAAAGATCTCGTGCTCTTCTTGTGGTAAAATATGTAGGTTATTTAGTTTTGAAAAGATACTGACAGATTGTAGTGGTCTGTTAGGCCCAATTTTATGAGAAAACTCTACTTTACTGTTGCCGAAAAAAGAAATAGCAACGCCTTTTGTGTTAGTAACTATTTTTGTTTGATTTTGATGTTTAATTTCCAAATTAACTTCACCAGAACCATAAAAAGCAAAGCCTACTGCATCTCCATCAATGGCACAAGTTTGCACAATCGTCTTATCAGCGTTGGATTGCTCGATTAAAACTATGAAGTTGTTAACTTCTACAATATCTGTTGTCATTTTGAAGGTCAATTAGTTTCATATGAAGTTACGCTCTCATTACATCAAACGCTTGTTAAATCAAACCTTCGGAAGCACTTACCTAGCTTTGTGAAGACAGGTGTGCTTACATGTTGTCAAGTTCTTCTTTAGTGTAGCCTCCCGAACAATCCATACAAGCGTTAGCATACGCTTCGTATTCATTGTAGGCCGCGCCGACTTTTCCAAAAAGTGTTATGATACGATCTACTCTTATTCGAAGTCCATTGTCCATTAAGATGAATACTCCTGCACTTTTTTCTTCTTTTATCTCGACTATTCTTCCCCCTACTTCTTCCAGTTTGTTGTCGTCGTCAAAATAGAACACTTTTCCGCTATTCTTTTTATTGATCTGCTCTTCAATAATTTCACGGTATTCCCATGCCACTGGAAGGTAGGAATTTTTGTTGTCTGTAGTTTTGTTAGTCATTACATCTTAATTTCAGCCGATAAGGCTATACAAAGTTACAGAAAATAGTATGCCATTAAATTGGGGCTATCAGTACGGTTTTTTATAGTTCTGTTACATGAGTTTTGTCATTCAGTATATCGTAATGCCTAAAGATAAGATTTCCATTTTTAAAATGAAGCTACGAAATGTGTCCTTTTGTATGCGTACTATGTCGTATCAACCGGAGCATCAAAAAGTTTTAATAATTTTGCATTTGCTGCGTTAACTTCGAAAAGGATTATTTTTTTACTACAAAATGCTCCAACCTGATCCATAAAAAGTATTAGTCTCTACCCTACCTTTATGTAAATGCCATTTTATAAAAAAACAAGCGGTTTTTATTGTGAAAAACATATTAAAATCGATATTTTTGCGAGGATTTAACTAAATCCTGCAGGAAAAACAATGGGTTTAATAAAATTTAGCATATTAATTGGATAATGGAATACAATGCTCCGAAATAAAGACCTGAAAGTAACCAGCAGAAACTTATTTAAACACATTACCAAAGAAAAAAGCGACGTTGGAAATATTTATATTTATGCATTGTTCGCGGGATTGGTACAGCTAAGTATTCCACTAGGTATACAAGCTATTGTGAACTATGCCATGGGAGCAACTATGGTGACATCTCTTTATTTATTAATCGCCTTTGTCGTAATCGGGACCTGGTTAACGGGGTATTTTCGACTCAAGGTTATGCAAATAATTGAAAAGATCGAGCAAAAGATTTTTGTAGAATATTCTATCGCCTTTGCCGAAAAGTTACCCAAAGTTAACCTTCAAAATATCAAAAAGTATTTCTTACCCGAATTAGTTAACCGTTTCTTTGATACACAGAATCTTCAAAAAGCGGTTTCGAAAATTCTACTGGATATTCCAACAGCGCTTATTCAAATTGTTTTGGGGCTAATACTACTGGCTTTTTACCACCCGTGGTTTTTGGTTTTTGGGGCATTAGTAATCATTATTGTAATTATTATCTTTAGACAGACTATGCATTCGGGCATCCAGTCTAGCCTGGAAGAGAGCGAGAGTAAATATGAGGTTGCGTCTTGGCTAGAAGATATTGCTGGAGCGGTAAAGACATTTAAGATAAATTCTGGAACAGACTTACATCTGGGAGGAACAGACCAACGTGTAGGCGACTATCTTGAAAATCGCACGTCGCATTTTAAAGTTTTAATATTGCAATATAAAGCAATTATTGGCTTTAAAGTCATTATCACCTTCTTCTTGTTGTCTATAGGTACTTATTTGTTGGTTACACAACAACTTAATATAGGTGCTTTTATCGCCACAGAAATCGTTCTGCTTACGATAATGGCCGCCGTAGAAAAGCTGATTATAAATCTAGAGAGTTACTACGATGTCGTTACGTCATTGACCAAATTGGGTAAAGTCTTGGATCTTGACGAAGAGCCTAACGCTCAATTAGCACCGTCTCACAAAAATGGACAGGGTATGCAAATCGATCTTGTGGATGTTAATTTTTCATTTGTCGATAACAAACCGATTCTTAAGGAAATTACCACCCGAATTGAAAGTAATAGTATGACGGTAATATCGGGTTATCTGGGGGCAGGAAAAACAATTCTGCTCAACCTCATCGCTGGATTTTATGAACCCACCTCGGGCAACATTCTTTTTGACAGGGTGGCTATACGCAATATGGACAAGACTGTTTTACGCGAACAGATTGGCGTCTACCTCGAAGACATGCCATTGATTAAAGCTACCGTGTTTGAAAATATCCAATTGGGACGGGCAGATGTGAAGCGGGCAGACGTATTGGAACTGACGGAAAAACTCGGTATAGAAAATTTCTCCAGTCGGTTTACCAAAGACCTCGATACAAAAATAAGGGAGACGGATACAGAAGTATCTTTTAGTACAAAAAAGAAAATTCTGTTGCTGCGAGCTCTTCTTGGTTCCAACAGGTTACTTATTTTGGAAGATCCGATTGAAGGGATGGATCGAGATTTTTCTGAAAAATTCGTGGACTACCTACGCCAAATAAAGAAATACACCACTGTCGTTATCGTTTCGGAAAATGAAAAATTGATCCACGAAGCTGATCAGCATCTTATGCTTGAATATGGAAAAATTGTAACCTACCGATAAATGATCTTATCATAAAAATGAGAAAATTAGAATCCATAGACAAAATATATCACATACACAAAAAGAATAACATCAAAAAGTGGTTCATCATTTTTTTTGTATTTGGTGTTGTCGTACTATTTCTGCCATGGACACAGAATATAAAAGTAACGGGAAAAGTTAGCACGCTCTATCAAGATCAACGTCCGCAGCAGCTCAACTCACCCATACCGGGAAAGATTATCAAGTGGCACGTTAAAAACGGAGATTTCGTAAAGAGAGGTGATACTATATTACAACTTGCCGAGATAAAGGATGCCTATATGGATCCTAATTTAATCGAACGCACCCAGCAGCAAGTCACGGCTAAACATGGCGTGCGCAGTTACTACCAAGCGAAGATAGCTACTACTGACAGCCAAATAGCGGCCCTAAGGTCGGTACGAGACCTCAAACTCGAGCAACTAGCGGTAAAAGTAGATCAGCTTGAAAGCCGGCTAGATGGCGAGAAAGCTGAGTTGCAAGCCATTGAAGCAGAACTATCCTTAAGTGAAGATCAATACAATCGACAAAAGAAAATGTACGAAGAGGGGCTGGTTTCGCTGACACAATTTCAGCAGCGTACACTTGCCTACCGTAATGCAGTCGCAAAAAGAGCATTTGCCGAAAATAAGATAATGCAAACAAAGCAGGATATCCTCAATGCTGCTATCGAACAGCAGGCTACGCGACAAGATTACGCAGAAAAGCTAAGCAAAATGGAGGGCGATAGGTTTCAAAGTCTAGGACAAATAGAGAATAATAATGGAGAAATAGCGAAACTTGAAAACCAAATGGCGAATTATCAGGTAAGACAAGGATTATATTTTGTATTGGCATCTCAAGATGGCCAAGTCATACAGCTCAATAAATCTGGTATTGGGGAAATTCTCAAAGAGAATGAAAGTATTGGAACCGTTGTTCCTTCAGATGTTGCCTATGCGGTTGAAATAAGTATCAAACCCGTTGATTTACCGCTGTTCAAGGTTGGCCAACGTGTCATGTGTATATTTGACGGCTTTCCAGCCATCGTATTCTCAGGATGGCCAAACAGCAGCTATGGTACGTTTGCTGGGAGAGTAATTGCAGTGGAGAGTAATATCAGCCCGAGTGGAGCTTTTCGTGCACTAGTTGTTCCCGATAGTGAATCGAAACCCTGGCCTCCTCAAATTAAGATCGGCACTGGAACACAGGGTATAGCTATCCTGAACGACGTACCGATCTGGTACGAGTTATGGCGTAACATCAATGGTTTCCCTCCCGATTATTATATGTCCGAATCTGAAAAGCAAGCGCTGAAAAAATGAAGAAATTCATAGCTAGGATAATCATCCTTCTTTTGTCAATGGGCTTTAGCTGCCAGCCCATACTTGGACAGCAATATCATCAATTGTCCTTGCTTGAATTTCTAACTATTGTTAAGCATTTCCATCCTATGGCGGAATCTTATCAGACGGATCAAGAAATTGCGCGGGCGGAAGTACAGAAGGCAAGAGGGCAAGTTGATCCTGTATTGAGCGCGAAGACTGGGACCAAAACCATTGACCAAGTAGACTATTACGAGGAGAGTAACGTTCATTTGCGGATACCCACTTGGTATGGTGTGGCGTTCGAAGGATCTTTTAACCACATAGAAGGACAAAAGCTCAATAACAGCGATACAAGAGGCGGTTTGTATCAGTTTGGCGTAACAGTGCCGTTAGCTCGAAATCTAATTTATAATCAACAAAGAGCAATACTTGATCAGGCTCAGGCTGCGCTAAAAATGACGCAGGCCGAACAGGTTATGCTTACCAACGCTCTTCTCGCGGAAGCAGAAAGTGTATACTGGCAATGGGCTAAATCATATGAGTCCCTTACGCTATTATCGGAAGCGGCTAAGGTCAATCAGCTACGCATAGAGATGGTGCGCAAGTCCCATCTATATGGAGAGAGCGCAGCGATTGACACAACGGAAGCTTTGACGCAGCTGCAAACTTATAGACTACGTGAACAACAAGCCTATTTGGATTTTGTAAAAAGTACACAGGAGTTACAACTTTTTCTTTGGACAGAAAACCAGGAGATACGTAAACTAAACGAGTGGACCGTCCCCTCAGATCGGCTTAGCGATTACAACTTGGTCGATTTATATCCTGGGCTCTTAGCTGACGTGGAAGAGCAACTGATCGACGCCCATGCTTCCTTACGCGTGTATTTACAAAAACAGGATATCTTGACCAGCGAACAAAGACTGAAACGGCAGGCATTGTTGCCAAAGATAGATTTCACCTATAATTTTTTAAATAAACAACATTATAAGACAGATATATTCCCGCTATTTCTCAACAACTATCAGTATGGCGTTAAACTTGAGATACCCATATTTCTCCGACAGGCGCGCGCCGATTACCGCATAACACGTCATAAATTGGCCCAAAACCAATTAGATATTGATTTTAAGAGACAGGAGATACTGACAAAGATAGAGAACTATAAGAACGATATCGTCAACTACCAACAGCAGCTCCAGACGATGACACTGGCAGCAGCAAACCAACAAAAGTTGCTAAGCGCCGAAGAGACAAAATATAGTAATGGAGAAAGTTCCTTATTCTTGATAAATACGCGAGAAAATAGTCTAATTGAAATTCGAGAGAAAGAGATTGAAACAAAATTGAAAGCTGTTCGGTCTTACAGTCAACTAAAATGGCTGAATGAGAGTTTTTTATCTCAGGATAGCTCTGCGTCACCTCGATCAGATCAAGAATAACGTCCTCACGAGAGGTTCTGGTGTGCTTTTTGCAGATTAGAAAATTAAAATCAGAATTATGCACACTATGCGTTACGTTTTTTTGTTTTTAGCTGTAGTTTTTTACAGTTCTTGTAGGGATAGAACCTCTGAAACTAAGAAAGATACCCCGCCTGAGCTGCCCGATACTCGACTGCTGATCAGTATATCGCAACGGCAATTATATGCAATTGAAGGAGACGACACGATAAAACGATATGCTATATCGGTAGGTAAGCAGGGACACCCTACCCCGCAGGGCGACTTCGAAATACACCAGATCGACTGGAATCCGGATTGGACACCACCAGATAGTGAGTGGGCACAAGATGAGCGTTATAAGCGACCCGGTCAGTCCGGAAATCCGATGGGGCGGGCTCGTATCATATACAAAATGCCCTATACCATACACGGTACCACTGATCTTGAATCATTAGGTGAGGCGGAATCGCATGGTTCCGTACGCATGGCTAACACAGATGTGATCGAGCTTGGACGTTTCCTGATGGAGCGAACGGGTACAAAGCGATCCCAGGAATGGTTCAATCAAGTGTTGAGCGATTCAACAACTATGGAATCGGTGAAGCTGGAACAGTCTATTCCACTGACGAATGTAGAATGATTGGAGGACTAAGGAAAAGCTTTAAATAGCCTCTTTTTCGATAGATAGATTATATTTTCCTCTATCCAAACCATATACCTCCGTCATAAATTCATGAAACGTTGCATATTTCTCCTTAGGATAGATTCCCTCCCGTAATTGAATCATGCGATAACTAGTCAATACACCATTTGATATCGAAATACGTAACTCGTATACGCCCATTTCGGTTTCCAACCGTTTGTTAACGGGTATGGCGGATGTACCGATATCTTCCGGGAGCGTATAGTGTATAACGTCGATATCCGTATAGCCACGGTTAATATACAAATCATTGGTTCGGTTTCGTGTCGCAGGTATGGGTTGTGCTTGATTAAATATATTGTTATGTAAAATGGCGTACGCATCCGACCTTACCACATGGCTTTTTATAGTGAGGTCTAGGGTTTCACGAAACGCAATCGAATCCTTATCTTCTGAAATCATTTCGTAATCAATCTTCCGGACGCTGATATTATCGACATCATACCATTTCCTGATGTTTTGTGTTTGGTCCTGTTGATTTAAAAAAGTGTTGTAATAATGGTTATCAAACTGCCCACCTTTAAATGTAGTCGTTAAAACCCCTTCAAGTGAGCCGTCTGCCAGTATCTTAAAGTGGCCTTCCCGATATTGTAAACTTTCGGTATCGCTGAATTTAGGTGTACGGAGTATTTTTCCGCCATCAGCCGAGCAGGCGAGGACAAGCCGATCATCCGTAAAATTACTTAAATATCCAAAAGGGATTTTCTGATTGGTGCATTCCAGCCAAGTCGTGTCGTTTTCAAAAGGTATGCATAGGATAATATGATTCCCATCAGAAACATTGGCAAAATCGGCCGTAATGTCTCTCTTATATGAACCCGCCTCTACAACGCAATAATAAGATGGAATAGCTACAATGTCTAATAAACTCTGCATATAATTGACCAACGCTTTACAATCACCATACCCCAGCTTGTCGACCGTTTCGGCCGGAAACGGTTCAATTCCGCCTATCCCCACTTGTATACTGATGTATCGGGTTTTATCCTGCATATATTTATATAATGCTTTCGCTTTCTCTTTGGGTGATTCCATGTCCTTCGTCAGTTCCTGTACATGCCGAACAGTCGCTTCTGGAAGTGCACGTTTATCTGCCAGCAGATAATCATAATTCCATTTTCCAAGTTCCTGCCAGTCCTTGAAATGACCTGTTTTCTTAAAGTACTGAAAATTTTCCGGAACGATTCTAACATGTGTAGCATAGTGGTGACGGGGCGGGCTATAGGGTTCAGAACGCCGTGCTTTTATATCTTTTAACTCCCACCTGTATATTCTTGACTTAGCGGTCTCCTCCACGATCGCATCCCCTTTATAAGTTTGTTGATGTATACGAATTTTATCGGTCGGACGACACGTAAAGACATAGCTACTCTGTTCAATAGCCACGTCGTAATCATAGTCCGGTGCCCATGACGGAATTAACAGATTTTGATTCTCCTTAATTTCTACGCTGTAAGCAATGGTATAAGGATAGTTATATACCGCTGGATTATAATTTTTCATCCGAGTGTCATCATATAGATTACTTTGGCCGGAAGCACTCCTATCCCGAAAATCCTTCAATGAGAATTTTCCAATAGAAATACCAAATTCATTAAATATTTCCCCTTTTACACTTCGTATCTTTCTTGATTTATTATAATATAATTCGATAGCTCCGTGCGCCTCTCCATTCTTATTATGGACAGTCACCGCGCGAGTTATCCGGATGGTGACATCGTTAGCACTTTTCATATCAACTTCCAGGCATTCGTTTCTAACCGTTGCGTCTGCCCGTTCTTTTAAGTGATCACTCATGACGTCCACGGCATATATGATTTGCCCCTTTAAATATACGTGAATGACACTGGTGAAGATCAGAATTAACCATAATTTCCTTGTCATAGTCTACTTTTTGGTGAATGCAAAATCTACTTTTTGGTGTTGGATTATTCTCGAGTAAAACTCTTTAAGATGAAAATATTCATCGACCTCATAAATTGCTTTATTCAGACTCAACTCCTGCTTAAGTATTAGCGTATCCGCTCCATAATGTGACTGGAAGGTGTACCTTGCTGCAGCTTCTGGCAGCGTCAAAGCGGTATTCTTCGGTTGCCGCTCGACATGGTAGCCTTCTGGTAATTGGACTGAAATGGTGTATAATTCTTTCTGTCTGGAACCGAGGTCTACCGGATAGTTTCTTTCCTCCAAATTGAAAGGGTTTTTTGTCATTTTATTAATCAATATAGGATTGAAAACAAAACTTGTTCCTCGTAGGTTATCAGAGAAATCCATACTAATTTCGTAGCTTTCGACAAGATTATTGTCCAGACTGTCCAGTTGATAAATTGTACCCTCCTCAATTTTGATACTGGCGGAATTATTCATCCGCTCCTCTATATAGGCATCCAAAGATGAAAATCCCCGAATATAGTTTCTACGGTTCAACGCGTCCAATCCTTCATAGATCATACGGATCGTTCCTTTGAATTGACCTGCATCATCTATCTTTCCGGCGATATCAAAATGCGTAGAGGCTTTAATCGCGTTCTCAAGCTTTATCCATTCGGAAGATTTTTTCGAATAGATAATACGGCCATTTCCGTTAATACATCGCAGTGGTAAAAGACCGAATGGCAGATTTTCTTCCGATGCGTCCAGAAAATAGCTCTTACCATGCACTCGAACCTGGGCGACAAGATAGTTGAAATCGGAAATAACTGGATGTATCGTTTTAGGAAGTCCATTTTCCCGAGTAGATACCAACACGGGGTATGCCTCAATTCCCGCGGCGCTACAGGCGGAAATCAATGCGAGATTAATATCGCCAATATTGCCGTTTCTTTTTTCTAATGCTTCTTTTACTCCAAATTGACTATATTTCCCGTATACCTTATTCCACTTAATCTGCCTTTTGATATAGCTGTATATTTTACGAGCCTTATCTTCTTCGGAATCGCCTTCTGCGTATATTTCGGGCAAAATCCGTTTGAAATTATTCTCTCGATTAATCTGGCCGCCGAACGAACGGTTACTCAACAGCTCCCTGTCCACGTCTTTCCATTCTTTGGTTAGGTCCGCTCGTCCTCCATTCGTCATATAATACTGCATGAGCTCGAAGTTGATTGCCGATTTATAGTTTTTCGGCGCCAACATATAGCTTTCCTCATGGAATGCGGGAATATCTTTCATAATATAGGTTAACTGCGAACAATCAAACCGACGACCATTCAGTAAAAAATAATCTTTTAACAGCCTTGATTTTTGGTCTGTTAATTTGTAGAAACCATTCAATGTTACATTGTAATTATAGACGGCCGGAATTATCGCCGTATATTCGCTATAAAGTTTAGGTATATCGTCTTGATATTTCCAAGTTCGGTAATTAAAGATATCGGGTGATCGTATCTCGTATTCGATATCGATAATACAATTTTCCGTAATGTTGGGTAAAGTGAATTTGCTTAAGTTTACAAATTCGTTCACTTTCTCATGAAAAACAGCTCCTTTCTCCATCTCGACAGTATGTATCTTCCCATCTATATAATGTGTATATCCGCGAATATGACTCGCGCTCTCAAATTTATTACCGATTTTATACAACGGAATAACGTAGTTGGCTTTGTCAAAACCTTCCTTATCCAAAATCTTAATCCGGATACCATAGCGGTGTATGACCTGCAGCTCCCTCTCCCCTTCGTCCACCTGTATGTCCGACCTTCCTTTTTCTATTATAACTATTGCATGAGAGGCCGAATCGATTATTGGAGAATCGGGTATATTAAAATCACGAAAAGAAATCGGTGGTAGTTCATTCGTTTGGGCATGCGTATTGGAGAAACACACTTGATAAATCAAAATGAGAGCAAAGAATCTGTGCATCATATTTAGGCTATTTTGGTGTGAATATAGTAAAAAACCAATATATCTAAAATAGATGTACTATTATTTATTAATAATGATGATCGATCTCGTCCCCGTCAATAATGTTTTGAACTCCCAGTTACTCTGCCAATCGTTTCGTAAAAAAATTGTCTATCAATTCCACCACTTCGTCGAAATTTGTTTCTAACAACATATGTCCACCCTCTAAGATGTGAACCTCAGCCTGTTCCAGGTCTCTTTTATAGCAATTTGCTTCCGCCACATCAAAATATACATCATACTTACCCCAGATTATAAGAGCAGGTGGCTGGTATTTGCGAAAATACTCTTGAATAGCAGAAAATAGTTCAAAGTTGGTTGGATACGTACAGTTAAGCTTAAACTGCATGTCTAGGTTTTGTGGTCTGTTAAGTCGTTCCCAATCAATGATCCAACTCTCCGGGCTAATGTTTTGTTTGAGATTTTCTGGAACTCCTGCAAAATACTGTTCTTTCGTTCCTTCCGCGCTTAGGAAGGCATATACTTTTTTCTTTTTTTCTTCGGTAGGATTTTCCCAATAGGCTTTAGTCTCATTCCAATTAGGACCATGTCCTTCAAAATAGTTATTCCCATTCTGTACAATAATTGAATCAATTTTATTGGGATTTTTTAGACAAAGTCGCATACCAATATAACTTCCATAATCGTGGAAGTAGATGGAAAATGATTCCAGCATAATTACTTCCGTAAACTCGTTAATATACAAAGCAATGTTTTCAAATGAGTAGTCGAACTCCTTTACCGATGGAAAGTCGCTAAAGCCAAAACCCGGATAGTCAGGTGCAATAAAGTGAAACTTATCAGAGAGTGCCGTCATTAAATTCTTAAACATTAACGACGACGTTGGAAAGCCGTGTAATAAAAGAACTGTTGGATTTTTTGGATCGCCCGCTTCTCGGTAGAAAATCGCTACCCCATTTACGTAAACTGTTTTATTAACTATTTGTCTCTTCATGGTTATTCTATAAAATACTGCATAGTCAGGTTCATCGTAATCATATCACAAAAACGATATTATCGTGCAAGCCTGATACCTGTAAACTGCCAGCGTAAACTAGCGTGAAAAAAATTTCGGTAGGTATTGCGGCTATGTCCTTTGGAGGTTGCAACCGAAGCCCCTCTTAGTACCATTTGGTTAATCATGAACTTTCCGTTGTATTCACCAACAGCACCAGCTTCTTTTTTAAACCCCGGATAAGGTAAGTACGCACTTCCTGTCCATTCCCACCGTTGTCCCCAATTGAATTTCTCTGACGCTATTTCCCATTCCGCTTCGGTCGGTAAACGCAACCCCTTCCATGTTGCATACGCTGATGCCTCATAAAAATTAACGTGGCAGACAGCTTCCTGCGTATTAATTTCTTGTAAACCATTCCATCCATATTGCATCCAACTACCATCAATCAGATACCAGTACAAAGGAGCTTTCGCAGTAATCTGTTTTACCCAGTCCCAGCCCTCCGCATGCCAATACCTAAAATCATTATAGGCATCTTCTTCTATAAATTGCAAGTATTCACCATTTGTGACAAGGCTATTGGATATTTCAAAATCATGGAGATAGACTTTATGCCGCCCGAGCTCATTATCAAAACAAAACCCTGCTTTATCGAATCCTATTTCATAGATTCCTTGGGGAATTTTAATCATGCTGTATTCCTCAGCTTCTTCTTTGACAGGTAGCGTATCTTTGGTGTAAGCCGGAAAAAGTGGGTTATGTCCTAGTATGTATTTGATATCTGTCAGCAACAACTCCTGATGCTGCTGTTCGTGATTAAGGCCAAGTTCGATCAAGGGTAGTATACTTTCCGTCAGAAAATCACTTCGAAGAAATGCCTGCATTTGGCGATCTACATACTCCCTATAGCGGTAAACATCCGCAACCGAGGGGCGGCTTAGGTTACCGCGATCTGTACGAATGACTCTCGCGCCAATAGTTTCATAATAGCTATTGAACACAAAGTTGTATTGCTCATTAAACACGGAATAACCGGGCATGAATGGCAAAAGAATAAAGGTCTCGAAAAACCAGGTTGTATGGCCTAAATGCCACTTTGGAGGACTGACATCGACTATGGGTTGTACGACGTAGTCTTCAATTTCAAGTGGTTTGCATATCTGTACCGTATGATTCCGGATATCGATGTATTTTGATTGTAGTTCTTTGACGTAATCTGTCGTATGCATTACTATTGTTTCTGTACGTAATTTATTTTACTTGCCAAACCGCGTCTACAAACCATTTTTGGGCATCGGTAATTTTGGTTATCGTGTCGAAACCAGCATATTGAGCAAAGTGTTCGATTTCGGGTAACGAAAATTTCTGTGATATTTCCATCTCAATAGGTTCATTTTCTCTAAAATTGATTGTCTGGTTGCCAAAAGTCACCTTTTGGTCTTTTAGACTAACAAGATAGCTTCTGCATGCTCCACTGATAGGATCGTAGTTTTGGTAATGCTGAAATTGCCGCAGATCAAAATCTGCCCCCAGCTCCCGGTTGATGCGTGTAAGTAGATTGAGGTTAAAGGCTGCTGTAATCCCTGTCCTATCGTTATAGGCGTTCAAGATAATAGATGGGTTTTTCTTAAGGTCAAAGCCGATTACAATGATATCTCCTTTATTCAACTTGGCATTAAGTTGTTTAAAGAAATCATGTATTTCATCCCGCTCCATATTGCCTATGTTACTTCCCAAAAGCAATACTATTTTTTTCCTTTTGGAGAGGGAATTAGCTTTTTCGAGCATGTCAAAATATTCCCCTTCAAGGGGGACAATATCCAAATCAGGGATATCTTTTCTAAGGTTGTCGTTCAGTATGGACAGTATGTTACCTGATATATCAATCGGTATATATCTAAAATCCATATCCTCCCTGACAAGATATTTTAGGAGGAAAGATGATTTCATGGCATCACCAGCACCAAGCTCGATGAGATCAAATGGTTGTTCGCTGTCGGAAATGATGCCAGTGGCCAGTTCAGAAGTTTTGTTACTGAATATATCCAATTCACATCGGGTAAGGTAATATTCGGGCATGGACATAATTTGCTGGAAGAGCTGGTCACCCTTCTCATCGTAGAAATATTTTGAGGGTAACTTCTTTGGATTATAGCTTAAGCCATCGATTATATCACTATAAAAATTTTCTTGGATGCAACGCTTCGGCGGTATATAGGTTGACTGTTTATCTCGGTGTACTTCTTTGATTTTCTTTTCCGCAATTTCTTCCATAATATTTATGATGTTGAATTTTGAGTCTTTTGTTTGCGATTAGTATCGAACCTTTAAAGCAATATCGCCAACATCCAATTCGTCGTTATCTTTCAAGAATAGCACGCGACCATTTTTAACCATAACCTCCCATGCAATCGTACTCGTGATATCCTCCACACTTCCCTCTTGCAATGGGTCGTCAATCAAAGTGAAAGTCCGCTCATCATCCATCATCACGGCTTGTGCAAAATGTTCATGTACAACTAAAAGATCTCCCCGCCCATCAATTGCTGCTTGATATATCTCTTGTAAATCTGTAATCAGTAAACCTTTTCCAATGGCTTCTTGAATTTCGCCGATATCTGTTTGGCGTACTTGCTTTTGGCGGTTCCTAACAATCTCCCAAGATTGCTTTACGATTTGGTGCGTTGCCGTATTGTTGTAATCGATAGCTGCATACCCTAGGTAGATATCCTCTTGATCAGCTACTTGAAGTAATCGACTGTAATTGTCCTCGGTACAAATCACAACACAGGGTAAGTCTGTTTCTTGACAAACACGTACTACAGCCTTATCGACCTTATTGAGGAACTCCCGAACCATATTATCCACTTGCTTACCGTCGCTTGCCTGTGCTGCATTCACCAGATAATGAGGATTCTCGCCAAATGGAAAATCAGCGTTTTTTATTTCAGCAATAATAGTATCATTTACCGCTTCGTATAATTGAACTCCACTTTGTGACAAGAGCATCACAAGGTATTCGTAACTCCGTGTATAAGATTTTATCAATGACCGTGTAGCAAAATGGTCTGCTATAATTACACCTTCGTTTGAAACTGGCCAAGTAGATCTGATAACTTCTTTCGTTTGGTCCGACACAAAAAGGTGCAAACTTTCCAGATTATAATTTTCGTCGATCTCTGATTCGACCTCTTCTAAATTCGCTATCAATTCAGCAGCAGGGCGTTTGCCGAATTCGTCCTCGACTCGTTTCCGAGCTTCCGTAATGTAGTTCTTCAATTTAACACGATCATTCTGATTTGCTGGATGCGTGCGGTGTGTATTAAGAGAAATAGTTACACAAGGTGCTCCTGATTCGGCAGCAATTTTTTCTAACTGTTTTTTGATAGCCATACTTTAAAATTTTTATAAACTTTGTCTATTCTCCGCAACCAAACCCAAAAGAATTCGTATCTGAGATTTTATTCTCCTCGTAATGAATACTATTAATTAGGAAAAGTTAAAACAGATGTTTTTCTACTCCTTCTTATGGATTTTTAGAACTGCGGTTGATATACTTATATAACGACTATACCTGTAGATTGTTTGCCGCCATGATTAAATCATACTACCGTCGGAAATTTTTCAAAGCAATTAAGTTGCTTTTAAAAACACAAATACTATATTTGCATCAATGTTGCTTTTATGCAAAAAACAATTAACTTAAAAAGAAAATAAAAATGAACAAAAAAACGACGAACAAATTAGGAGTATTCGTGATGTTATTAGGTTTCACCGTAGTAGGATTCTCATCATGTAGCAATGACGACGAACCTCAACCTATTAAAGAAGGGATTGAAAAAGCGGAGCTTACGCTGACAGAAATCAGCGGGGAAGCCGTATATCCACACGGTGATCACTTCCATGGTCTGAACGGTGGAGTTGAAGGGGAAAAAGTTGTTATCGCTTTTGATGAAGATGGAGTAGCGACAAAGAATGGTCATCTACACCTCGAGGCAGACGCTGTTTACAAAATAGAATTGAAAGCGTGGGACTACGAGGGTAAGGAGGTTCAAAACACCTTTATAGAAAACAAAGCTGTCGCTAACAGTTATAAAGCGTTTCTTGTTGGAGGTAACTTTAAACTAAATACAGATTCTGAAACCGAAGAAGGCGCGATTTTTCAGCCACGCGAACAAACATATGCCGACGGTTCAGCGGTAGATGGTAAATATGATACAACCGGTATCCTGAGCTATTTTATCGTAGGCCATGAAAATGAAAGTTCGACGAAAGAAGTAACCTACGTTTTAAGAAAGCTTAATGAAGGCGTAAAAGCACAAATTGAGCGTACCGACTGGAACCGTGAAGATTACAAAACAGCGTTTGCTGGTGAGAACATACTCGAACTTAAATTCGAAATACACGCTGAACACGGGCATGACCACTAGTTCGTTTATGGACTATCTCCAAAAAGAGGTAGTCCATTTTCGTAAAATATAACTCGTCCATCCTGCTTTAAATAAAATTGCTTGATGAACGAGTTTAAGAGAAAGTTATGTTTTACGTTTTATCAATCATACCCCGGGTTCTGATATGCTGCTTTTTCTGCTCCATCTAACTCCATTGCATCCATTTGCCCTTGCGGTATCGGACGTAGATAATGGAATGGTTGAATGTCGCGGTTGAATGTAATAGGTGTATGATCTTGAATATTTGGTCCGGCAATCTGGTATGTTTTAGCCCGTTCCTGCCATGTTTGCGTTCTTACTAGGTCAAACCAACGATATCCCTCTCCAAAATACTCTCTGGAACGCTCGTCCAAAATATAGTCGATCGTTATATTCGCTGGGGTTGCCGCTGTCATCTCCGTGCTATAATCTTCGTTTTTTTCGACATTACCATTATTATCCCAACGCCATACACCAGCGCGTGCACGGATAACATTGATTAAGTCCCTAGCACTTTTTCCCGCCTGCGTTGAAGCGCCTTTGACCGCAGCTTCTGCCGCCACAAAATACAATTCGGAAAATTTTGCGATATTAAATGGTCGTGTACTTCCTCCATTCGGTTGCCCTAATCCATCGCCATTATTGGTACGATATTGTCCAAGTTTCCACAAGTTTGGATATTTCCTTCTACTGATTGCGCTCGGAGCAATAACAAAATCCGCCCTGCCCGATAAAACGCCCGCTCCGACATTACTTTTGTATGTCGTATTTGAATAATCTATGGCCTGTGTAGGTTCGTCATCTAGAATGGTCAGGATTGCATCTCCTGGACTGACCGGCATGCCGTTTGCGTTGTATAGAACCTCATTGGGTACTCCGGCTTTATTCCAATTGCCCCGCCATGTCGTTACAAACGTCCCATCATAGCGGGAGTCATTTTTCTTATCAGCAAACGTATTGATAATCACATTTTGCGTTGGCGCCATACGTGTCCATGGTCTACCATATGCTTGCGCAGCCTCACGTTGAACAGACCTCACCACAGATGACCAATTTGCAGCTGTCGCACTTTCGAGGAAGGTATAATCCCAGGTAACCATCCATACAGCAAAATTATCAGGTGCTCCCCCACTTCCATAGGAATGACTACCCCCGTTAAAGTATTCACTTTCCTCAGTGTGATCGGCGTAGAGCATAATTTCGTTATTCCGGTCGTTAGGACCATTATGCACATCATAATAGGTTTCCTGCAAATGGAACGGGCCTGGGTTGTCAATGGCCTCAATCGCAACGTCATATGCTTTTTGATAATAATATGCCGAGTTATGGCCGTCGGGATCGGCACGATCTGTTGCTGGATAAGTCGGTATATTATTTGGATTTTCTAGCCACCAACCATACGTTAGATAAGCCTTTGCTAAATACAAGCGAGCTAACGTTTTGGTTGCCCCACCTTTGACCCGACCTACGTCAGGCAGATCTTCAATAGCTTTCAGCAAATCTGGGAATACGGCGCGCGTATAAACTTCTGGAACCGTATTGCGGACGGAAGTACGGACAGTGGACGTATTGAACCGCAGTTCTCCCGAGCCAAGATCGAGCGGTACTCCGCCAAAGGTTTGAGCTAACATGAAGTAACCAAAGGCTCTGAAAAAACGTGCTTCGGCAATAATCGCTGTGGAAATGTTCTCAGCCTCCACGGCGTTTTCGATAACGCCGTTGGCGGTATTGATAGCCGGAAAAGTTTCATTCCATAACACATCCGAGCGACTCGTAATAGGTGTCAACGCGCCTACTCCTGATAAGTCTATGTCCCTAAAATTCCCATCCGCTTGCTGTGCATAGGTATACTCATCTGTTCCCGTTAAACAGGCGTTATAATAGTAACCGTTCCCGTATATATTCCGTAAATGTCCGTATAATGCCGTAACCCCACCAACGACGCCTTTCTCCGTTTTAAAAAATTCCGGGGTAAATACACTTCTCGGTTCTTCTTCTAATATTTTTGAACAACTGCCCAAACCTAACGTTACAGAAAAGACAGCACCCGATATAAGTTTTATATATATATTTTTCATAATTAACCTCCTCTTTTTAAAATGACACATTAAGTCCGATCAAGTAATTTCTGTTGGCAGGCGTATTCGTCCCGATAAGTAATAGGCGGTTTTGGTATGCTGACGTTACAGCTTGATTCTCATCGCCTCTCGAATTAGGTTCTGGATCCATCCCAGACTCCCGGTGATACGGAGAAAATAATACAAAGGGATTTTGTATCGTTCCGTAAATTCGCAATCCGCCGATACCCGCTCTTTGTAGCCATCCTTCGTTACTGAAATTATACCCCAATGAAATCGTTCTAATTTTTAAATAAGAGGCATCAAAATACCCCAGTGTGCTTCCATACTTTGGATTATCTCCACTGGCTATACCTCCCGGCTTCGGATATTTGGCATCGGTGTTCTCCGGTGTCCAATAATCCACTTTCACATTATTCCGGCGTCCGCTCATCAAGTTTAAATAACTTGCAGAAGAATAAAGCGAACTAATTAATGTTCCACCCTTCTTAAATGCCGCAACCAGTCCCAGATCAAAGCCTTTGAAAGCCAATCGCGTATTAAATCCACCTTCAAATCTTGGGTTTACGTCAATAATTTGTCGGTCATCCGCGTTAATTTGCCTTACTGGCGTCCCAGATGCGTCATATTCACCGGTATACTTCACCTTAATCATCCCCACATTGCCTCCTGGTTCAAGGATATCCAGATATGGATCACCCTCTTGCCACAGTCCAATCTTTTCGTAGTCAAAAATAACGTCTATCGGATGGCCAACGAACCACCAGTTTCCTTCGTCGCGTAAACGACCAGAGGAAAGAGCTAACAATTTGTTCCTGTTTAAGTACAAGTTGAAACCTGCTTCCCATGTCAGTCCATCGGGATTATCTAAAATAAGTCCATCTAATGAAAACTCAAAACCTTTATTTTGGGTTTCACCAATATTCCCCATGTAGCTCCCGACACCAGAGGAAGCGGGTAAACCAACGCTTAATAATAAATCTTTCGTATGTTGTGTGTAATATTCAAACGTACCTCGCAACCTATTATTCAGTAGGGCAAAGTCTACTGCGTAATTCCATGTCTTCGTGTATTCCCAACCCAGTGCGGCGTTCGGTAATTCCGTGACATAATAACCTATCGCAAATTCATCAGCAAAGTTATAAGGCCGTGTAGAAAGCTGCCCTAGTGTTTTATAAGGTGCGACGGATTGGTTCGAGGTCTGTCCATAGCCTACACGGACTTTCAACAGATCTAACCAAGCTACATCTGATAAAAAAGCTTCCCGTTTGGCATTCCAACCGGCCGAAATCGCTGGATAGGCATGCCATTTCTTTCCGGGAGCTAAGCGAGACGACCCATCCGTGCGAATCGTGGCACTTACCATATACCGTCCGTCATAATCATACATCGCACGGGCCATCCAAGACATCAGTCCAGTCTTATAATAATCTTGGTTATTAGGGTCGACTGTGATCTCACCCGTGGCATGCCCTAGATTATAAAATTGGAACTGGTCTGCCGGAATATGTAAAGCAGAAACATGTGAGCTGTTATAGCGGATTTGTTCGGCGGAGTAAAGCCCTACCACATTAAGATTATGCTTTTCAGCAAAGGTACGATCGTATGTCAGCAAATTTTCAACGGTCCATTGCGTATGCAACGAGTTGTTGATGGATGCCGTAGACGGATTATTAATCTCCGAACTGAAAATACCTTCCCCCGTATATGCGCCCCCGTTCGTCGTCCTAAAATTAAGCCCGACATTTGCCCTATATTTCAGTCCCTCTATACCAGGGATATCTATTTCGCCAAAAAATGTATTGTAAGAGCCAAAACCCTTCGCCATATCGACCCATTTATTTCCGAGGTTTTCTATGGTTTCCCGCGAATATACCCAATGATTATCCTGTGCCATCCGGACGATGTTTTTAAAGGAACCGTCCTCATTATAGGGATTTGCGATAGGTGTCGTACTCAAAGTCGTGTAGACACCTAAGTTACCACCTCTATTAACCGAGTAATTATTATTTGTACTGAAGCCGACACGTATCCGTTCCCCAATTTTTTGATCTAGACTTCCCCGCAACGAAAAGCGATCGAAATTTTGGCCGGGTAAGACAGCTTCATCTCGAAAATAGCCGGTACTAAAATTATAAATTGTTTTCTCTGTACCGCCTGAAACACTAAGGTCTTGACTGGTCATGATACCATTTTTGTATAACAGATCCTGCCAATCTACATTGACGTCATCGGTTTCGTCCTCACCGTTCTGATATAGGTTAGCGGCTTTTCTAAGCTCGACAAACTCAGCACCATTCATCATAGGATAACGCGCAAAAAGTGTTTTCAGTCCTGTATAGCTATTAAAAGTTACTCTCGCTTCCTGTCCAGTATATCCTTTATGTGTGGTTACTAAAATGACCCCGTTAGCGCCGCGCGAACCGTAAATAGCGGTCGCTGATGCATCTTTTAAAATATCTACACTTTTAATATCAATCGGATTAATATCTCCGATAGAACCCGCAAAAGGAATTCCATCTAAAACAACCAGCGGATCATTACTTGCATTTAAAGACCGCGTACCGCGGATGCGTATCTGCATAGCCGCTCCAGGTTTAGATGAAGTTTGTGTCATCTGTACGCCCGCTACACGTCCTTGCAATGCCTGGGTAATATTCGCTGCCGGCACTTCGTTCATCTTTTCGCCGCTGATAGATGCAACAGAACCGGTAATAGCTTCTTTACGCTGCGTGCCGTAGCCGACGACGACGACTTCGTCTAATTGTGCGTCTGTAGCTGCTAATGTAACCTGCACATCGGTTTCATCCCCCAGAACACGCTCTTGCGGATTGAAGCCTATGTAAGTGAAAACGAGGACGGAGCCGGGGTTCGCCTCAATGGAGAACCTACCGTCGCTTCCAGATGACGTATTTCTGTCTGTCCCTTTCACATGAACGGAAACACCCGCTAACGGTTCACCACTTTGTGAAGCCACGCGTCCTTGAATCAATCGCTCCTGTGCGAATAGCTCACCGACACCGACAAACAGGAGGAGCAACAATATAAAAGAACGCAATAACTGGCATGTGGATCGCATCAGGACACCAGCTAATAAAAAATCGGGTTTTGTGATCATAATAAATTTAGTTTTTGTTTTTCATTTTTTGCACACTACACAACCGGTTGCGTCGATTAAAAAACAACAGCTAATACGCTAGTATTATTATTGGGATTCAGTTTATAAATTGTATTCCCCACAAGTCTGTTTACCCTAAACTAGGGCTAGCTTATTTGGTTGCTTAGGCAATAATAAAGGTATCCCTGCAGAGTGACACCTTTATACGTAACAAAAACGTTTCAATTTGTTACACCTGCATTTATAGACGCTTATCGGGCGATTTTAAGGAACAAAGTTTTCAAATTGTGATCTGCCGAGGTTCCACCGTACAGGATAGAATAGTCACCCGGTTTCAACACCAATCCATCTTCACGCTCGTCATAAAATTGAAATGCGTCCGGATGGATTTCCAAATCGACCGTTTTCGTTTCCCCAGCTTTAATGGGAACACGTGTGAAAGCCCGAAGCGATTTTAAAGGAGCAAGTGTATCATCTCGCCGTGCCACGTAAACTTGTACTACTTCTTCTCCATCGACCTTTGAAACGTTAGTTACTGGAAGGGATAGTTTTACAACTTTACTTCCATCAATAGTAGGTTCGGCTAACTTAGTCTGACCATAGGAAAATATGGAATAACTTAATCCATGCCCGAACGGATATAACGGTGTATCCTTCATATAACGATATGTGCGTCCCTGCATATCGTAATTTTCAAAACCTTGCCGTGCTACGTCGCCAGTTTTGGTCAAGGCATTATCCAATTGCGCCAATGTCTTATAAAATGTTATGGGCAATCGACCCGCTGGATTATAATCACCAAAAAGTACATCTGCAACTGCCGTCCCAGCTTGTTCCCCACCATACCAAGCACAAAGTAGTGCATCGTAGTTTTTCTCATCCTGCTCTAGCGCTAAAGCACTTCCGGTACACAAAACAAATACTACCGGTTTTCCCGTTTGGCGAAGCGCCGCCAATAGATCCCGTTGGACTTTGGGCAGATCAATCGACGTCCGGTCTCCGCCTTTAAACCCTTCTGCATCAACATACATCTCCTCTCCCTCCAATTGTGGAGACAATCCTCCTGCATACACAATGGCATCTACGTTCTTCAAGCGATCAGTCAGATCCGTAAAGTCGGCCTTTTCTTTTTTAAAAACGGACAGTCCCATGGTTAGAATACTTCCTTTTTGCCTATGTTCGAACACTACGGGGTAGGTTTTTCCTTTTTGTACCTGTACTGCATATTCTGCACCACGCACAGCTTCGCGCCCTTCCATTTTTCCTAGTTCTTTCCCATCGAAAGTCAGAACGTAACCATCATTCGCGTTTGCTTTGAAAACGACTTCTCCAGTATACGGTGCTTCAAACACGCCGGATATACGGGTTGAGGTATTTTCCAAATTCACATCCTGCGCCAGGGCCGTACCGCCGCGATTCGAATATTCGATGCCCAGTCGGTTCGTCAGGGTACGTACCGGTTTTCCTCCCAAAGCATTATTGTTATAAAACTCAACTTTTAGCCCTTTTTCACCATTTTCGGTCGTTAAAAAAGACTCATATAAAGAACTTCTAACCCAGGGGTCGACCAAATCGCTTCCTTTCTCATACATTATTTCGGCATTTGGAATCTTTTTCTTAATACCATTTAAAATCGTGACGGTCGAGGTTGGCGTGCCATTATAATTGCCCCAGAGCATCATACTATCCGCGGCATTTGCCCCCACCACAGCTATCCGTTTTATATTTTTGCTTAGCGGAAGCGTTTGATTTTCGTTCTTTAGTAAGGTCATGGACTGCCGCGCCACGTCCAAAGCTTGCTTTCGGTGTTTTTCGGAAGCAACAATATCATAAGATAACGTACTCCACGGCACACGGTCTTCTGGATCAAACATCCCCAATTCAAACCAACCACGTAACACGCGCCGTAATGAACCGTCAATTTGTTTCTCCGTGATCAACCCTTGTTTTACCGACGCTAGTAAATGCTCGTAAGACTGTCCGCATTCTAGATCAGTGGAGGTTAACACCGCATTCGCTACAGCTTCCGCAGGCGTGTCGTGCGATTCATGATGGCCTTTTTTATAAAAATCATCAATCGCCCAGCAGTCCGATACCACCATGCCTTCGAAGCCCCATTTATTCCGAAGAATATCCATCATCAGCCGATCACTTCCGCAACAGGGCTGTCCTTCAAAGGCGTTATAAGCGCACATCACTTCCTGCACGTTTCCTTCCTGTACCAACGCTTTAAACGCAGGCAGATAGGTTTCCCAAAGATCACGATCGGAAACCACAGCATTATACGAGTGTCGATTCCATTCCGGCCCACTATGTACCGCATAGTGCTTGGCGCAGGCGTGCGTTTTAAAATACCTGTCATCGTCTCCCTGCAAACCTTTTACCGCCGCTAACCCCAAACGAGTCGTCAGATGGGGATCTTCTCCATAAGTTTCCTGTCCACGTCCCCATCGGGGATCGCGAAAGATATTGATATTGGGCGTCCAAAAACTTAAGCCGTAATAACGTCCTCGTTCCCCCTGTTTTACAGCTTCATTGTATTTGGCGCGAGCTTCGTCGGAGATAATTTCAAAAGTCTTCAGATGATTTTGTTCGTCCCATGTGGCGGCCATACCTATAGCTTGCGGAAACACGGTCGCTTTTCCCGAACGTGCCACTCCGTGCAAAGCTTCATTCCACCAATCGTACGCCGGGATCTCCAAACGCGGGACCGGCTTTGATGCGTTCATCATCAAACCGACCTTCTCTTCCAATGTCAGCAAACCGATAAGGTTATCAATTCGCTCCTCGACAGGGAGGTCCGGATTTCTAAAAGGATGACTATCCTTTTCATTTCCCTTGTGGGTGCAGGCCATTACGATGGTTATAACAAAAGCACCTACTAAATAAAATCTGCTTTTCATATCATGTATATTTTAGCTATTAACGCTATACCTTATTCCGAAGCAAACACTACGCGATGTGTTTTCACCACGCCTTTATAATCAAACTTCACTAACGCTACCCCTTGCGCAGACTTCGTTTGGGTAACACTTACTTGTACATCCGAGTTGTCCGCAGTTGCCGAGATCGTAGGTATACCCGTTGTTCCCGAAGGCAGAGTAAAGGTTGTTTCGTATAGATCATACCCAACAATACCATTCGCATTCGTTGATCTAACGGGCGTGTCAGAGAGGTCGATTTCCTTACCGTTAACGGAAATACTGACCGTTGGAACAATCGGGCGAACGATTTCCTTCATGTTCGAACTAAACCCAATACCCGCTAAATCGAAAAGCACCTCCGACCCATCGCCTTCAGCTACCAAGAAAATCGCGTGCTTTTTATCTAAATGATCTACAAACTTAGCGACGTCTACCGTAAATTTTGTCTCTTGCTCTTCAGAACCAGCGGGAACTATAATTTCCCCGATTTTTTCCCCTTTCCAAGCGTCATTGTCCCAAGGTCCATCTAACCAAACATTCACCTTAAAAGTTTTTGCAGTTTTGGGTGTAAGAAATACATTAAAGGCCGTTTCATTACCTTTTTTCGTTCCTTCAAAAGCTTTTAATCCTTTTTTATCCTGATCGAGCCCGCCGAAACCAAAATATTTATATCCTATAACATGACCATCTTTCACCTTTGTTATCGGCATATGGTTATCCCAGATATCCCAAGAATCTTGCATGGTACCCACGTCCGACAGGTAGCAAGCATAGCCCGCCGAGTAATACTGATAAGGGTTCAAGCCATAGACATTAAAGCCTTCTGATGTCACCTCTGCTCCCGTATATTCCCTTCCTTGGGTATCTTTGGCCGTCCATACACTGTCCGCGGCATACGGATCGTAAGCACGGATCCTGACGGTACCACCCTCGGATACCGGCTTCTCGTCCCAATCTATTGTAATAGCTGCAACTACAGCTTGACGCGCGAAACCAAAATTTCGCGGAGGCCTGTGGTAAAAAGCGTACCATTGTCCGTTAATCAATTCGATACTGCCGTGTGTATTGTGTCCGCCATTGGTCGTTTCCAAAGCACTTCCGTCCTGGCTGAGCACCGGTCCACGTGAATCAACCAATACACCGCCGCTTTTCCAAGGGCCTAATGGCGAATCGCCTACCAGATAACGTAAAGTAGAATTAGAACTTCCTATTCCATATTCAGGTCCTGAATAGCCGCTATAAACCGACACATATTTATTACCCACTTTACGTATAGACGATGCTTCAAAAAAATTGAAGGAACCTAAATCCTCGCCCTTCAGAATATGAGGATATTCCGTTCCTTCGGGATCACGCAGCTCTCCGTATCGGGCACTTGCTGGTATAAAGTAATTGATTACCTCTGTGCCCGGTCTAACCGAATACATGGTATTTTGATCTAGCTGAGCTGCCAAAGATCGTTGGAAACCCCAATATCCGTATGCGCGGAAGCCGATTTCATAATCCGGATCGTTCGGATCCGTGACGTATTCAATATATACCGCCGGATCGAATCCCAAGATACTTCCCGGCACCGTACGCTTTCCATCGGCTGTCATATTGATAGGCTTAAACGGACCGTCCGGCCGATCCCCTTTTGCCACCATAGCCTCGCGGTGCTGGCCACGGCTGTGCGGATACAAATAATATTCTTTCGTTCCATCTTTTCGTTTTACCTCTACAAGATCCGGCGCATACATCACGTCCCATTGTCCATCAATTTCGTATGTAAAAATCGCACCCTCATCCCGCCAGCTGGACAGATCCTCTACAGGCGCCGACCACATTCGAATGTCCGGCCCACAATAGCTGGTTAGTCTCAAATCGTGCGAACCAATAATATATGCCCGGTATTTTCCTGGGTTATCGGGATCCTCAAAAACACGCGGCTCACCATCCGGCAAGTGTTCCCAAAGAGGTAAATAAGGATTTCCAGCTGTCTTGTGTACAAATTTTTGCTGAGTAGCTGTCCCTTGCGTGGTCTGGTCCTGTCCTTTTACCCCAGTTACAGAAAACAACGTCGCAGCAACAACAGTTAACACGATTTGCTTTTTCTTAAACATAATTTTAAATCTCTTATAAATAATACTTCTATACATTCTTTCTATCTTCTACCAATCGTCTGTACGGAATGGCGAGGCCAACAAGCCCGCCTTGTTTTCCAGATTAGCATCTTCAGGATTGTTGCTCCACGCATAACGGACAGCTACCGGATTTTTCACCTGTGGGCTGCTCACGACCACGGTATTACCTTTAATCACTGCGTTCGCCCAAATAAATTTCTGATCTGCTTCTGCAATGGCAAAATGCGTCAATTCTCCATTTTGACTTTGCAGCCCTCCTCCCAATTCGGAAAAAGATAGCACAATTTTATCGCCTTCTATTTTCATATCCTGATATATAGGTCCCGAACTGATTAACTTTTCACTGTAAGATATTTTCCTTGCGCCTAAAAATAGCCGATGTGCGATATCCTTCTTGTTCAAGGGGTGGATGTCATTCCATTCTCCCACATCGTATGTCACGGCTAATGCTGTATTCGGAACCCGTTTCATCGCTTTAAGCTGTGCTTCGCGTATTTCCGCCCAGCCACTTTCCTCAGGTTTTTCCGATTTTCTTAAGTAGTTGGGTAACTGTACAATCAAAAATGGTAGTTCAGCATCTTGGTACAATTCCCGCCAATTACGCATCAACGACTCGAGATGGGTTTGATAATGCTGTGGGCGACCAGCGTTCGTCTCTCCTTGATACCAAATCGCCCCTCGTACCCTATAATCACGGATAGGGTAGATCATGCCATTGTACAAACCGGATCCGGCTGTTTTTATGTTTTGAAGGCGGGTTCTGTATACAGCGACTTCATCTAAGTCTACACCGACCTGATATTTCCATTCACCACTTATATCCACCTCCATATCATCTCCAATGACTTTATAAGACTTGTCCTCTACAAAACCACCGTTGCCGTTCTTCGCCGTTAATTGTACCGTAATATTATTTTTCCCAGCACGCAATACACCCGCCGGGATATGATATTCACGCGGCGGATACATATAGGAGGTGGAGCCCACAAAGTGTCCATTCACAAAAACAGAATCACTATCGATCAACATGCCTAAGCGTATTTTCGCATGTCGCCCGTCCATCGATTCGGGCATCTCAAATTCTTTTCGGAAATAGATCAGACCTTTCGTATGTATTCCCTGGGAGCGCCAAAGCCCCGGAACTGTCATCGTTTTCCAGTGGGTATCATCCCAATTCGGGTTCGCCCACTTTCCTGCTCCCCGGTCTTGCATTGCTTTAGGCAAACTGTCTACGGCCACTTGATCAACCAATAAATTCGGAAACTCTCGAAGATGTTCTTGGCTAATCCAACTTTCGATCGCGGAGCCACCCAAGCTGGAGACCAACATACCAACGGGTACCTTCGTGTGATTATAGGCTTCCCGTGCATAAAAATAGGCCAAAGCTGTCCAGTTCATCACTTCCGACGCGACCGCGGAATACCATTTTCCGCCGGCCGCAATATCTTCTTGCACCGATTCGGCTGTGTTTTGTGTAGGCACTTTAAAATGACGGATCATGTGATTATTGGATACGTTTATTTCCGGGTAACGATGCGTCAGACGCGCAATGGGTGTTTCCATGTTCGATTGTCCGGATGCCAACCATACATCACCAATGAGAATGTCGCGGATCACGATTTCGTTGACCTCCATGATATGCGGACCTCCTGCTGCTTGCGGAGGTAAAGACACAAACCATTTGCCGTCGTTGCCCGCTTCCGTATAATAGCGTTCACCTTGAAACCTGATGGTTACTTTCTCACCTACATCCGCCCATCCCCAGATACGGAGATCAATATCACGCTGCAGGACCATTTTGTCGCCAATAAGTGCAGGTAAACGTATTTTGGCCAAGGCATCGGCTCCGCCTAATAAATAAAAAACAATGGTCAGTAGAAAAAACAGTTTATCCATCCTGATCTTCTTTAGAAAACATCCAATAATCAAAATACATAATTATGCCGGGCTTATTTTTTGCTTTGAAGACAAAATAGACGTCGTGCTTCCCCCAGACCTTTGGAATATCACTTGACACTAATACCCATCTATTATCTCCTCCCGTCCGCGGCACTTCTATCGTTGTCAGTAACTGTCCGTCTATTCCATCCAAACGGACTTCCATCGTGACACCTGTGTTGTGAGTTGTTCCAATCCGGGCGGTAAATCGAGAAGCTCCCGCAGCAAAATCTACGTTCTTTACGCTCGTATAGGCACCGTCTTGCACTGCTTGTACGAATACGCCAACCTCCGCATTTTGCTTTGCTTTGACGTGTTCGGACCATGCGATCGTCTCTGCTTCTGTCTTTTGGTATGGATTCAATGGCTTCAGCGGATCGGTAATTCCCTTCGTCATTTTTAAAGGTGTGATCGCGCCCTCTTTGGTGAACTTTATTTCTTCCACCGCGACAGAACGTGTAAAACCGCTGCCCCCCGGCAATGCGCCATTGTGATAAAACAGATATGTTTTCCCTTTAAAATTAATAACTCCCGGATGGTTCGTAAAACTGCGTCCTTCCGTTGGCATTAATGTTCCGCCGTACTTCCACGGACCGACAGGTGATTCACTGGTAGAATACCCGAGGTGCTCTGGTATAGGCCCACCAGCCCACAATAGATAATACAAGTTTTTTCTTTTATATAACCATGGTCCCTCCTCATAGAGCGTGGGTCTCTTTTCCACATTTCCTTCACGCACACCGAAAGCTTCCGAAGTCATGGGAACTTCTGTAATACTATCACGCAGGGAAATCATATCTTCGTTCAGTTTCGTATAATACAGAAATGGATTGCCCCAATATAGATAAGCTTGCCCATCATCGTCTATAAACACAGTAGGGTCGATATCGCCTTCCTTGGTCTGTACTAGTGGATGCCCCAGCGGATCATAGAAGGGCCCATAAGGGCTGTCTGAGACAGCGACGCCGATTGCCGGACGGTTGTTAATAGCCGAAGTTATCGGCGCATATAAATAGAACTTATCGTCTCGCTCGACGACCTGAATTGCCCAAGCATCTCCTTTTGCCCAATGAAATGTCTTATAAGAGGCGATAACCCCATAGTCTGTCCAATTGACCATATCCTCCGTGGTATAGAGCTTCCAATCGTTCATGACAAACCAGGTAGAATTGTCTTCATCGTGGCTGGTATATAAATACATTTTGTCATTGTAAACCATAGGTGCCGGATCGGCGGTATACATTGTTTGTACAATGGGATTTTGTGCATTGACAGCATGTCCTCCGCCTAATACGATAAGCAAAAACAGACAGAAATATCTTTTTGTAATCATTGTATTATTAATTATTTCTCTATTGCCTTTCATTATTGACCGATTTCGAAATAATCAAAATCGACATATCCACCAGGAGTCTTTGTTGCATAATTAAATAAACCAAAACGATAGCCCATAAAGTGCGGGATAGTATAAGCCATCTTTAACTCCGTTCCGATGGGGTTCCATTTTTTTCCATCCAAGCTATAAAAGAAATTAGCCACATCTTTTTTATTTGTGAAATCGCATTCGGCCTTTAAATATAGTGTCTGTTGGGTTACAGAGATGTCCGCAACCTCTTCCGGCGTACCGGTTGTTGCGTTGACCATAACCAGCGATTTTTTATCGCCTTCCATACGCACGCCGACCAAACCATAGTTTTTTTGCAGAAGAGAAAGCCCTGCGAAATCGCCGTCTTTCATTTTTGATACATCGATTGCTGTCGACCCTACACAAGTGGGACCTATCGTACGCTGCGTTAAGGTATTCCTCGCTTGTAAGAAACCCTCGTCTATACGATCCGTTTTGAGACGCAGGTATCCTTTACGCTCGCTCACCGACCAAAGATGATCTGCCGGATTGTGATTCCATTGCCACACCAGCGGTAAACCAGGCTCGCCATTTTTTCGACTGAAGTCGTCGGAATGGACAATACCGGGTATAAGCCCTTTGCTAGCCGGAAGATCCAATTCCATCGGCACCTTACCGTCTATGCCCAAAACGGGCCAGCCATCTTCCCATTTCACGGGAACCATAAACGGAATCCGGCCTACCGCGCCGTAGTCTTGAAATAGGTAAGCATACCATTCTCCGTTAGGCATATCGATAAGTCCGCCCTGTGCAACACCCTTATCCTGTAGAACCACACGGCCTTCATATGGCCCTTCTAGTTGATCTGCCCGATGTACAATCACGGTACGCATCCCGCCCGGCGGCCATGATATGTTGAACAGGTAGTATTTTCCGTTCACTTTAAACAGTTGCGACCCCTCCGCTGGCAAGCCACCTTTTGTCCCTGCCGGCGTACCCGGCAAGGTTGCATTTTCGATCAGCACGCGCTGCGTTTCTGGCTTAATTCCCGAAAAATCAGACTTAAGCTCAACCATATTGAGCTTCCCACCACCCCATATCATGTATATTTTATCATCCTCAAAAAAGAGGGTATGGTCGTGCATCAGGGGTTCGAACTCCTTGATTTCCCAAGGACCGTTTTCTATATCTTTGGTGATATAGACATAAGTCTTACCCGTAGTCTGTGCAAAAGTACTGACATAATACATGCCGTTGTGGTATCGGATACTACTAGCCCATGTACCCCTTCCATAGGTGCTCTTGCCATTATTCAAATTCAATTCATCCTTATCTTGCAACGATGTATGACCATAGCCAATCAGTTCCCAGTTCACTAAGTCTTTCGACTTCATCAACGGGAGCCCCGGATTCATGTGCATCGTGGTGCTGCTCATGTAGTAGGTATCTCTCACACGAATCATCGACATATCCGGCACGTCAGCGAAGATGATTGGATTTTTCGCTTTTTGCGCATAGGAAACGTCAAAGAAACCAATTAACCCTATACAGGTGAACATTTTTAAAATGGTTGAAAATCTATTCATGGATTATCGTGTTATTTTTATAGAAATTATATTCTTTGCTGGCTACCGTAGCCACATCGTACTCATAAACCTTCCGCAAATCATTTCCTTTCAAAGAAGCCTGCCCCGAAACCATCGCTTCAGCACCTTCAAGCGCATTTAGCAAACTATTAGGGTTCTTACCGGAAGCCGCCCTCAGTCCTTTACCCGTCAATGGCACGTGCGAACGCAGTCGTAGATTTCCTCCGATAGCCGAAACCACCGTTACCTCCTGTACCTCACTGTTTTCCCATCGTATATCCACTTCAAATCCACCCCGTGCTTTGATCCCTTTCACGGTGCCTGTTGGCCAGATATCCGGAATCGCCGGTAATAAATGTACCGCGCCATCATGACTTTGGATTAGCATCTCTGCTACGCCCGCCGTCAAACCAAAATTACCATCAATCTGAAAAGGTGGATGTGCCGTGAATAAATTGGGGTAGGTTCTTCCCTCTTTATTTTGACCATCTGCTAGCGTCAACATGTTATTGATGATTTTATACGCATGGTTACCGTCCAACAAACGCGCCCATAGGTTGACCTTCCAGCCGATCGACCATCCCGTCGCCAAATCTCCCCGATAGTTTAACGAGTTGCGAGAAGCTTCAAAAAGTTCAGGTGTCCGATACGGAGAAACCTGATTACCAGGATATAACCCATATAGATGCGATACGTGTCGATGCTCGCTTTTCGGATCATCAAGGTCTTCTAGCCATTCCTGCAGTTGGGTGTGTCTTCCCACCTGCATAGGCGGAATACGTTCGGCTGTTGCCCAAAGCTTCGCCCTATACGAGGCGTCTTTCCCCAATATTTCATTCGCTACTGCTGTACGGGTCAGCATATCAAAAGCCAATTGATTGTCCATCGTAACACCTGCCGAGATAGGCCCATGTTCCGGTGAGACCGATGGAGAAAGAACTAACCAACTTTTTTCACCGTATTTCGGATGTTCAATAAGGGTTGTCAATAAAAAGTCTGCTGCGCCTTTCATAACGGGGTATACATCAAGCAGAAACTCCCGATCACCCGTGTATAAATAGTGTTCCCAGAGATGTTGTGTGAGCCAAGTTCCGCCAGTAGGCCACATCCCGGCCGCTGCAAAATCTATAGGACTTGTTACGCGCCAAATATCCGTATTGTGGTGTGCCACCCATCCATCTGCTCCGTAAAGCTTTTTCGCCGTCTCTTTACCACTTTCGCTCAGTTCTTTAATCATCTGAAATAAAGGCTCATGGGTTTCCGAAAGATTGGTTATTTCGGCTGGCCAATAATTCATTTCCGTATTAATATTGATCGTGTATTTACTATCCCATGCCGGATGCAACGAATTATTCCAGATACCCTGTAAATTAGCTGGTTGCCCGCTGGGTTGTGACGAGCTGATTAACAAATAGCGACCAAATTGAGCCAATAGGGTTACTAAAGCGGGGTCTTGTGTCGTTTTGAAATTCGCTATACGCTCGGTGATAGTCCGTACGGAATCAACCACCTTTCCCAGGTTCAACGAAAAGCGGCCAAATTGCTTATAATAAAGCGCACTATGCTTCTTTTGTGCTGTTTTGAAACTTTTTTTCTCCGCCAAATCAAGCTTGACAGAAGCTTGATACATCTGACTGTCATCCAGCGTTTTATAGTTAACAAAATTAGTTCCGATAGCAATATAAACAACAACGGAAGTCGCGTCAGATACCTGTAATGTATTATCGGTCAATGCTACTTTCCCATCTTTATGCTTAACAGCTGTATATGCTCGATATACTATTTTACCATTGATACCTTCGTGGGTTGTGCCTCTTCCCTCCAAGACTAAACGGCTACCATCTTTAAAAACTCTATGCTCGGAGGGATTACTATACTCCAAGGTGAAATTCAACGCTCCCTTTTTGCTAGCGGTCAGCTGCATGGCAATGACGTCTTCCGCAAAAGATGAAAATACTTCGCGGGTATAGGTCACACCATCTACGGTATATCGAGAGGTTGCTACTGCTTTCTCTAAATCTAATCCACGCGTATAATCGGCATAGGCTTCATGACCTGGAAAATGCATGATGACGCTTCCAGCTGTCTGAAATGGCATACCGTGCGTCTTGGTGAAGAAGGTCTCATTGATGAGCTTGTCCGCTTCGTCCGTTTTGCCGGCAAAGACCAATTGTTGGATTTGAGGCAACGCCGCTCCTCCCTTTTCATTATCATTACGATAGGGCCCGCCTCCCCAAATGGTTTCTTCATTGAGTTGCAACTCTTCGCGCTGCGGTATTCCGTATACCATCGCGCCCAAGCGTCCATTGCCTATGGGTAATGCCTGCTCCCAGACTTTCGCGTCTGCGGGCTTGTCATACGATAGTTTCAGTCGGTCGCCCTCTTGTCCGTACGAATTACTACATACGACCATAACGGACAGTCCTATAAGGGTTAATGTACTCAAATATCCTTTTAAACTCATATTATTTTGCTTAGGAATAGGCTTTTATTTAAATAGAAGCTGACTGACGTGGTACAAATCATTTTTCCATACGTTAAAATCATGCCCTCCCGGTTCGATGTAATAAATATGGGGAACTTCATGTATCTCTAAATATTCATGGGTACGCTGGGTGAATCGCATCAATCTATCTTGATCCCCACAGGAAATCCAAAGGAGTTTTAATTTATCTTTCGCTTCTTGTGGATTAGGCAACAGTTCTTCTGGCGTCTGGGTATTGGGTGCAGACGAGAAGCCCCCCACCCAGGCAAAAACATCCATATTTCCCAGTCCGAAGTTTAACGCTTGCCCACCTCCCATAGACAAACCGAACAACGCTCGTTGCTCCTGCTCTTTTTTAACAGCGTATTTTCGTTCCACAAACGGAATCAGATCGTCTAGAAGATCACGTTCAAAGGCAGAAAAAGCCTCTACTTTATCGCGCGCCATGATATCGCCGGTTGCTCGGTCATCTTTCATTGCCCGGCCATTGGGCAGTACCACAATCATAGGTTCTATCTTCCCATCCGCATATAAATTATCTAAAATAATATGCGGAACGCCATTTTTAAACCACTCGAGTTCATCCCCGCCTATGCCGTGGAGCAAGTACAACACCGGGTATTTCTTTGATTTATCATATCCCGGAGGGGTATAGATCAATACTTTACGCGTAACGCCAACGGTTTTGGAATCGTACGAAACCGTATCTATTTTGCCTTGGGCAATATCGGTTCGCTGTACATCAAATCCCTCTGGCGCCATTTTTACATTTTGTGCGTTCGAAGCAGTCCATACTAGTACCACTCCTAAGATTAAAATGATCTTTTTCATAACATGTTTATATATTTAGGAATTAGACAACACGGTCTATTGTAATTCCTTCCGAGCCAAAACCTTTTGCACAGCAATAATAATAGCTTCCGCATTCAAACCATATTTTTCCATCAACTGAGCAGGTTTGCCCGACTCGCCAAAACTATCGTCAACCGCAACGTATTCCTGTGGCGTAGGAAATTCACGTACCAATAATTGTGCAACACTATCGCCCAAACCACCAAAACGATTGTGCTCTTCTGCCGTTACCACACATCCGGTTTTCTTGATCGAGTCTAAAATCGCTTCTGCATCCAAGGGTTTGATGGTGTGAATATTGATAATCTCAGCATCTATGCCAAGGCGCTCCAATAACTCCCCTGCTTTGATCGCTTCCCATACCAAGTGTCCGGTAGCAATAATCGTGACATCCCTTCCCTCATTCAACATCACCGCCTTTCCGATTTCAAAGACTTGGTCATACGGTGTGAAATTAGGTACAACAGGACGTCCAAAACGTAGGTAAGCTGGCCCTTGATGATTGACGAGCGCCAAAGCTGCTGCTTTCGTTTGGTTAAAATCACAGGGGTTAATAACTGTCATGCCCGGTAACATTTTCATCAAACCGATATCTTCGAGCATCTGGTGCGTTGCACCATCTTCTCCCAATGTCAATCCGGCATGCGAGGCACATATCTTTACGTTTTTATTGGAGTAAGCGATGGATTGGCGAATCTGATCGTATACACGACCGGTCGAAAAGTTAGCAAACGTGCCTGTAAACGGAATCTTTCCACCGATCGTTAAGCCTGAGGCGATGCCCATCATATTAGCTTCTGCAATACCAATTTGAAAAAAACGCTCGGGGAATTCTTTTATAAAATCGTTCATTTTCAAAGAGCCGATGAGGTCAGCGCATAACGCAACCACATGTTCGTTCTGTCGGCCCGCTTCCACCAAGCCAGCTCCAAAGCCTGAACGCGTATCTTTGGATTCAGTATAAGTATATTTCTTCATTTTTTAGTACCTCTCCTATCTGTTAATAATCTCCCAAAGTTTCCGCATTCTGCGCTAATGCAGCAGCTAATTGTTCGTCGTTAGGCGCAATACCGTGCCATTTGTGCGATCCCATCATAAAGTCAACCCCATTCCCCATTTCCGTATGGAGCATGATCATCACCGGTTTTCCCTTTCCTGTACGGGATTTTGCCAGCTCCAAACCCCGTACAACAGCAGTCATATCATTTCCTCTTTCTATTTCTAACACATCCCAGCCAAACGCTTCCCATTTGGCACGCAGATTACCTAGTGAGAGTATTTGCTCGGTAGGCCCGTCGATTTGCGCTCCGTTATAATCTACAGCGGCAATGACATTGTCCATTTTATTGTGGAACGCATACATGGCCGCTTCCCATATTTGCCCTTCCTGCAACTCACCGTCCCCCATTAATACATAGATCAAACGACTGTCCTGATTCAGCTTTTTTGCCTGTGCGGCACCAAGAGCGACAGAGAGGCCTTGACCTAGCGATCCCGAAGCGACACGAACACCTGGCAACCCTTCATGGGTTGTAGGGTGGCCCTGCAAGCGCGAGTCTATCTGACGAAAAGTTACCAGCTCCGCAGGATCAAAGTAATCTGCTCTCGCCAACACACTGTAAAATACCGGAGATATATGTCCGTTTGATAAGAAAAATAAATCTTCTCCTATGCCATCCAGCTCAAATTCTCGATGACGATCCATCGCTTCAAAAAATAAAGCTACGAGATACTCCGTACAGCCCAGCGAGCCACCGGGATGTCCCGACTGGCAGGCATGCACCATCCGGACGATATCACGCCGTACTTGAGAAGCAATGGCCTCTAGGTTATGGATGCTATTCTTAGTCATTACCATTGTACTGCCTTACTTAATCTGTTTTGCTACACGTTCATGATCCGCCAAAAATTGCACTAATCCGCTATCCGTTAACGGATGGTTGACAAGCGACATGATTACGGATAAAGGCCCTGTCATCACATCGGCTCCGATTTTGGCACATCCGAGAAGATGAGCACTGTGTCGAATAGATGCGGCGAGAATCTTTGTGGCGAATCCATAATTATCATAGATTTCACGTATTTCTTCTATGAGCGCCAATCCGTCCACGGAAATATCATCTAACCGTCCAATAAACGGCGACACATAAGTCGCTCCAGCCTTCGCTGCCAAAAGTGCCTGTCCCCCCGAGAAGACCAATGTACAATTGGTTTTGATTCCCTTCTGGCTGAAATATTTAATCGCTTTCACACCGTCTTTGGTCATCGGCACCTTGACGACAATCTTATCGTCCAAAACGACTAATTCTTCTCCTTCTTTAATCATCTCCGTGTATGTGGTCGAAATTACTTCCGCACTCACGTCGCCTTCCACGATCGCACAAATTGCTTTATAATGATTTCTAACATTTTCATCTCCGCTTATCCCCTCTTTTGCCATAAGCGATGGATTCGTTGTTACACCATCCAGAACTCCTAAATCTTGCGCCTCTTTTATATCGGCAAGATTTGCTGTATCTATAAAAAATTGCATATTCTTATATCTATTTAAATGCGTGTGTGTTCATCAGTCAGCTCATGGCTAAATTACAAACTTGCTTGTCGCTTTATCAATAAACCCATGACAGGATTCGATAAAAAACCGATAATATAACTAAAAAAGACATAATTGAAATAAATAGAAAGGGATATGCAACATTTACGAAGGAGAAATCACCTGTCCGTTATTAAATCTCCTCATTTTATAAATCAAAAAAGAAAACAAATTTTATAAATATAAAACACTGATAATACGACACTTACAATCATATGTTACATACAGAAATCAGAATGAAACGAGAAAATTTGAGCACGTAAGATGTTTTATTGACATTTATCCTCATAAACCTGAGCATCTTCATTGCTAACAGAAATAGAGAACTCGGAAACAGCGCTTTATTTGTCTTGGTATAACAGTGATAAATTTAGCGCGAGAAGCAGTAACTAATTTATATAACCATTTTAAACAAGTAATATGCGTAAGATAAACAGTCCATAAACCTATTCATTCGCAATAATGTATTTGAGGGGCACAGGAATATTTTTAACCAATTTGTGCCTTTACTAAAAATTAATAATCAATTAAATAAACTATGATGATAGAATCTACTAATTCTCCTTGGAGATATTGGGAGAGTTTTTGGGGGCTCTCCCGTCGGTCGTTGATTATCCTTTTTTTAGGGTGGATCAGTGCTATAACGATTGCTTTTGCCCAAAATACCCGCACTATCCAGGGTATAGTGGTCGATCAAGACCAAAACCCTGTAGAGAATGCGAATGTTGTTGTAATGGGCAGCAACATCGCGGCGTCCACCGATGTAAACGGCGCTTTTATCTTATCACGCGTACCACAAAACGCAACAACAATAGTGGTTTCTAAAGTTGGCCACAGCCGTGCCGAAGTAACGATAGGCATTCAAGATCAGCTGCGTATCATCATCAACAATGAAAGTATCGAGATCGAAGAGACGATCGTCGTGGGGTATGGAACGCAGAAGAAAGAAAGTCTGGTAGGCGCGATCGCACAAACCACCGGTGAAGTGCTTGAACGCACGGGAGGCGTCACTAATCTCGGAATGGCTTTGACGGGCAATTTACCTGGACTGGTGACCTCTAGCTCTTCTGGTATGCCGGGTGGCGAAGATCCACAGATCTTAATCCGCGCACAAACATCCTGGAACAGTAGCTCTCCCCTCATTTTAGTCGACGGTGTCGAACGGTCTATGAGCGCTATCGATATCGCCTCAGTCGAAAGCATTTCTGTACTAAAAGACGCTTCCGCCACCGCCGTATTCGGTGTAAAAGGAGCAAATGGCGTCATCCTTATTACCACCAAACAGGGACGATCCGGAAAGGCTGTCATCCGTGGCCGTGTGAACACCACAGCAAAAGTTGCTTCGCGACTGCCAGCAAAATATGATGCATACGATGCTCTTTCACTGCGTAATCGGGTCATCGAGAATGAAATTATCGTTGACCAAATCGGATGGGGAAACATACGACCCGAAGAAATATTATTAAAATATCGGTATCCAGCCAATGCCGAGGAGTGGGATCGATATCCCAACGTGGATTGGGAAAAGGAACTTTTTCGATCACATGCCATGTCCTACGGCGCGAATGCCAACGTTTCAGGTGGAACGGATTTCGTCACCTATTTCGGGTCGGTCGATTATGTAAGAGAAGGAGATTTGTTCAAGTCGTTTGAAAACAACAGGGGCTATACTTCCAATTACGGGTATAATCGCGTCAATGTACGCAGTAACTTAGATTTCAATCTCACCAGTACCACTAAATTCTCGACAAAGCTGTTTGGTTCAAATGGTGTACGTCAATTTCCTTGGAATTCGGGTGCCCAAACCGACAATGCATTCTGGGCGTCCGCATACCGATCGTCTCCAGATGCGATGCGCCCAATTTATTCTGATGGCACATGGGGTTGGTATGCCCTCCGAAATGCAGATGTGCCCAATTCAGTTTTCAATCTAGCCGTTTCCGGGTTAGAGAAGCGAACCAATACCCAATTGACAACCGATTTTATTATTACGCAAGATTTGAGTATGGTTACCTCCGGGCTTAGCTTCCGGGCTAACTACTCCCTAGACAATACCTTTGTCGAACATGAAAGGGGAATCAATGATCTATACAATGGTCCGCCACGCAAATGGATAAACCCCGAAACGGGCTCAATAACTTGGGAAGAACAAGTTGATGGGTCCACGCAACTCGATTATTCCGATCGTATCCGTTGGACGACCGCATCTGGTGCCCTAGATAAAGGAGCAACATATCGTCGTATCAATTACTCTGCCCAATTAAACTACAACCGACAGTTCGATAAACATGATGTGGGTGTAATGGGCTTGTTCTTAAGAGAAAAGTTTGCTGTTGGGAGCATGTTTCCGCGTTATCGCGAGGATTGGGTGTTTCGAACAACTTACGCTTATGACTCCCGTTATCTTTTCGAAGCAAACGGCGCTTACAATGGTTCGGAAATGTTTGGCCCGGATTATCGCTTTGATTTCTTTCCCTCACTTTCTGCCGGTTGGGTAATCAGCAACGAAAAATTCATGCAAAGCCTTCCATTCATCAATACTTTAAAAGTCCGCGCATCTTGGGGGAAAATCGGTGACGACAACGTTAGTGGGCGTTGGCTGTATAGAGACCAATGGGCATTTGGCGGTAACGCACAAATGGGTAGCCCTATTCAAAATACTCCATTTACTTTTTATCGGATTACGGATTTAGGTAACCCAAATATCTTTTGGGAGAATGTGGAAAAACGTAATCTGGGCATCGATTACTCCTTCTTAAATGGGATGCTCTCTGGCAGTGTCGATTTCTTTCGGGACTTAAGAACCGACATTATTATCGACGGAAATGGACGGGCTATTCCCAGTTATTTTGGACAAACTGCGGCGAGGGCCAATCTCGGAAGTGTGCGCGGACAAGGCTATGAACTGGAATTAAATTTCAATCATCGGTTTGCCAACGGCCTACGCTTATGGGCTAACACCAACATGACACATGCAGTTAATGAAGTATTATTTCGCGATGATCCAGAGTTATTACCTGCTTATCGGAAGCAAGCCGGATGGCAACTGGGACAACACAGAACCCATATCGATCATGGACATTTAGCTAGTTGGGACGATATATACGGTAGCACCGAACGCACCTCGAATAATCATTTAAAATTGCCTGGCGATTATAACATTATCGACTTTAACGGCGACGGTATCATCGATCTATTCGATTCCGCGCCTTACGGTTATTCGGGTTCTCCACACAATACCTATAATGCGAGTATAGGTGCCGAGTGGAAAGGCCTAAGCCTGTTTTTACAGTTCTACGGAGTGAACAATGTATCTCGAACGGTAGACTTTCCGACCTTCAACACGTATTCGGGGTCAAACGTCGCGTTTGTGGAAGGTAGCTATTGGACGAAAGAAAACGGTGGTGGCGATGTTCCCCTTCCTAGGTGGGGTACACTTACGCCTTACGCCGGAAATGCTACTCGCTATCTGTATGATGGATCTTATGTGCGCCTGAAAAATGCGGAAGTAGCTTATACGCTCAGTGGACAAATTGTAAACAGATTAGGGATCAATGCCTGTAGAATCTATGTAAACGGAAATAATTTGCTTTTATGGACAAAGATGCCGGACGACAGGGAATCAAATTTCGCAGCCAGTGCGGGTGGTGGAGCGTACCCCACCGTACGTCGCTTTAACTTGGGTCTGGATATAACCTTCTAAAACTAGCTAAAATGAGAACATATTTTAAAAAGATATTATGGCAATTCGTTGTCATATCCACATGTTTAGGTGCCAGTTCGTGTCAAAAATATCTTGATAAATCGCCGCTTGCGGATATTGACGAAACGGAAGCCTTTAAAGATTTTCGGAATTTTCAGGGATTTACCGAAGAATTATATAATTGCGTCCCCGTGATTACCGCCATTGGTTCGCACAATAACTGGAATTTTGGAGACGAAGAAATGTGGGAACCGACGGAAACGCGGCTACTTGCCTATAATATAGACCATGGAGATTATTGGGCATGGAATACCGCAATTTTTGGGTCCTGGTTCAAATCTGGCGGAAATCCGAACAATCAGGTTCGCGAGAACAAAGGAAACCTGTGGGGACTATCTTGGTATGGCATACGTAAAGCCAATATCGGGCTAGCCAATCTAGATTTACTAATCGATGCGACGCCGGAAGAAAGACGTCTGATTGAAGGACAATTGTATTTTTTCCGGGGATGGTTTCATTTTATGCTTATGCAATATTGGGGCGGTTTACCTTATATCGATGTGGTGCTGCCTCCAGATGAAGCACCAAGGGTCGTTCGGTTGAATTATCATGAAACGGCAGAGAAAGTGGCTGCCGATCTTCGGAAAGCGGCTGATCTACTTCCCGTATCTTGGGATGAAACCGCTGTAGGTCCCACCATCGGAAATACTGATCGTCGGGCAAATAAGATCATGGCCTTAGGATTCCTGGGGAAAAACCTATTGTTGGCTGGGAGCCCACTCATGAACGAAGAATCTACCGGCGAGCGATCTTATCATACGGAATATTGCAAACGAGCTGCAGATGTATTTGGAGAAGCCTTGAATCTTGTAGAATCTACTGGCCGTTACCAATTGATTCCCTTCTCGCACTATTCGCGCATTTTTTACACCTTTAATCAAAATTATGCCATTCCAGGCTCTGTGGTCGTAAATAATCAACGCTACACAGAAGCTATTATGATGGAAAATCCAGCGAATGTTCCCGACAATCGTTTCCGATGGAACCAGGTCAATGACTATCGTCCGATGACCATTAATGGCTCCGGAATCAAAGTGTATCCTACGGCAAATTATGTGGATTATTACGGTATGGCTAACGGTCTCCCTATAAAAAATCCGACGCAGGCAGATCCCGAATCGGGATATGATCCGGAGTATCCTTGGCGGGACCGCGATCCGCGTTTCTATCATGACATTATGATTGACGGCGAAAAAGCAATCAACAACGGTGGTCTTGTTGGCAATAACGAGTATCGACAATACGCCAGTCTGTTTACCGGGGGGCTTTACCGCACTGACAACCCAACTAAAGCGGTGTTCACCGGTTATATGTTCTCCAAATTCGTCTCCAAACAGATGAATCAATGGGAAGGATTTGCCGATGGAAATGCTGTTCTTTTGAGTCTACTACGCCTATCTGATGTATATTTAATGTATGCCGAAGCGGCATCGGAAGGGTATAATTCTCCAACCGGGAAAGCGGCCGGTTATAGTAAAACCGCTGTAGACGCCGTTAATTTTGTACGAGATAGACCGGGACTCGGGGTGGGTCATGTCGCTCCTCAGTTTTTAGTCTCGCAAGAAGCGTTCCGGGAAGAATACAGGCGAGAACGCGCTGTCGAGCTGGCCTTTGAAGGACATCGATTCGTAGATCTTCGTCGCTGGCTTCTGCTCTCCGAACGCCCTTATACCTATAAGAAAGGGATCGAGTTTGATCGAGCCACACCCAACGACGAAGTATATGCCGATCCGAGAAACGCACGGGTAAGAAATTTCCGACAAACGATTTTATTCGAGAGACACTACACCAAACGACATTATTGGTTCCCATTTCTCGTAGACGACATCAGTATATACGAAGAGTTTCCTCAGAATCCAGGTTGGTAGTATAAAATTCTAGCTAAAATGATGAAAAAACATATAAAAGCTTGTTGTGTCTTTATTTCACTCTCTTTAACGACGGTTGGATTACAGGCACAAGAAGTTGTAGAAAATAGGTCACAGACGAAACCAGACAGTTCCATCCATGTGGCATTCGGGAAAATCAACGAAAGAGACGTGTTAGGTGCCGTCACTTCTGTGGATGTTTCTTCCCTGATAGACAAAAACTATAGCACCTATAGCTTAGACAATTTAGAAAGTTTCGTGAGCGGATATAGCGGGAATATCTGGGGACAGTCACCGCTTATTTTAATCGATGGAATACCACGCCGTGCAGAAGATGTCCGGATGGTCGAGATAGAATCCATCACCGTATTAAAGGATGCGAGCAGCGTTGCTTTATATGGGAGTGCGGGTTCCAAAGGTGCTATACTGATCAATACACGCCGGGGATCGATCAAACCGCTCAGCATTGACGTCCGAGCTAACACCGGAATATTAGTTCCGAAGCGCTATCCTACGTATCTAAGTGCGGCAGAATACATGACGCTTTACAATGAAGCCTCACGCAATGACGGTATTGCAGAGCGGTATACGCCCGAAGCGATCTATAATACGACGGTAGGGTCAAACCCTTATCGGTATCCGGATCTTAATTTTTTCTCGGACGAATATTTAAAAAAATATTCGTCTAGATCTGATATAACAACGGAAATCTCAGGCGGGAATGAGCGCGCCCGTTATTATACCAACATTGGGATGTCTCACTTCAATGATATCCTTAAAGTTGGAGAAGGCAACAATAACAAAGACCTCACCTTCAACATCCGTACGAACGTGGACATGAACCTTACGAGTTGGCTAAAAGCTTCCACAGATGCCGTCGCTATCATAGCAGATAACAACTATGCTAGAGGTAACTTCTGGGGTGCCACGGCAAATATCCGCCCTAATCACGATGGATTTCATCCTTTTGTTCCTATAGATCGGTTAGATCTTACCAATCCTGATCTCCAAGCTATCGTTCAAAACAGTAATCACATTATTGATGGCAAATACTTGTTAGGCGGATTATCCAATATGCAGACAAATGATCTTTCGCAAATGATCGCATCCGGCTACATTAAGAACAGAAATCGAACTTTTATGTTCAATGTCGGTGCGGAAGCAGATTTGAGCAGCATCACACCGGGTCTAAGTTTCAGCACCCGTTACAGCATGGATTATACGACGCGTTACACCGAAGGATATAATGTACCCTACGCTACGTATCAACCTCACTGGCAAATGGTCGATGGTCAAGAAATGATTACCTCGCTGACTAAATTTGGTAATGATGGGAACAGTACCAATGAGTTCATCGGTACCTCATTATATTATCAGACGATGTCACTCACATCTCAATTCAGTTATCAACGCACCTTCAATCAACATCATAACGTGACCGGTACCTTATTAGGATGGGGTTATATGCGTCAGTTCTCTAGTGACGTCGATACCAATCAGGGTGGAAGCGACTACCAGCCTTTTCGAAATACCAATCTCGGTATCCATGCCGGTTACAATTACAAACAACGGTACTATATCGATTTTACGGGATCTGTTGTTCATTCCGCCAAACTGTCCAACGACAACCGAAGAGCCCTTTCACCCAGTGCGACACTCGGTTGGCGAATCAGCGAAGAAGATTTTTTTAAAAACCAAATATCATTCGTAGATGATCTCAAATTAACCGCTTCTTATGCTTCTTTAAAACAGGACTTGGATATCACCGGCTATTACCTTTACCGCGAAAATTATGGCAATAGCACTGCGGAAGGTGCTTTGGGTGCATGGTATCAATGGCGAGACGGAGGCACCACGGGTGGTGGTGGTGCCACTGTTCTCTCTGGTCGTGGGGCTAACCCGAACCTAACCTTTGTGGAGCGCAAAGAGTTCAGAATTGGTTTAGATGCATCGCTTTTAAATAACCGCATCCAATTAAATGCCAACTATTTCAGACAATACACCAACGGTTTGCTTACTCGAGGAGACGCTACAGTTTTTCCATCTTATTTTTTGGGCAATGGAGATTTCCGGCCTTGGCTTAATTTCAACAACGATATGCGTACTGGAGCTGACTTGTCTTTAAATCTCAACGATAAAATTGGTAATGTAGAGTATTCTCTAGGCTTCGCGGGGATGATCTACAACTCCAGAGCAACAAAGAGAGACGAGGTATACGAAAATGAGTATCAGTATCGGACAGGGAGACCATTAGACGCTTCTTGGGGATATATTGCAGAAGGATTTTTCCAGAACCAATCCGAAATCGAAAACCATGCCCGACAAACTTTTGGCGGAGACTTGAAACCTGGTGACATCAAATACCGGGATATCAATGAAGACGGTCTGATCGATAGTAGAGATCAGGTTGATCTGGGACATAATGGTGGGGCCGTCAATCCGTTTAGTTACGGATTGAACATAACCCTAAAGTGGAAAAACCTAACGTTTTTTGCACTAGGGTCAGGACACGCCGGAAGTATTGGCTTTAAAAACAACGCCTACTATTGGGTAAGAGGATTAAGTAAATACGCTGAACCCGTTTTGGGTCGTTGGACGGAAGAAACGGCAAGTACGGCGACTTATCCACGTTTAACCACAACCGGCAATAATAATAATTTCCAAAATTCCACTTTTTGGATGTACAAAAACAATCGTTTTAATCTAAACCGTGTACAGTTTACCTACGACTTCGACGAACATCTATTTCAAAATTCGTCGGTTGTCAACCGCATGAGCGTTTATGTAAACGGGGATAACCTACTCGTTATTTCAAAAGAGCGAAAAATGATGGAAACCGGCTTTGGAAGTGCGCCGCAAATGCGGTTTTATAACGTAGGAGTTAAAGCTTTCTTTTAAATCTAATCAAACGTATTATAATATGAAAACGAAGTTATTCATGATCGGTATCATCGCTGCAACGTTAAGTAGCTGTGAAAAGTGGTTAGAACCCGATCCCGAAAATATAAGAAATGCTGAGCAAATGCATGTTGATACACATTTTGCACAGGGTTTTGTAACGACTGCGTATAGAGCCATTCCTGGTTATTACAATAATAGCGATTTTGCTACAGACGATGCCGTTACTAATCAACGTACAAATTCCTTTCTGCAAATGGCTACCGGCTCTTGGAGCGCTGCCAACAATCCATTAAGTGTTTGGAACCAATCCTATGCCACCTTATTATATCTTCACCAATTTTTGGAAAATTCACATGAAATAAAGTGGGCGGAAGACGAAGAAGCGACTGCACTTTTTAACATGCGATTGCGAGGAGAGGCGTACGGTCTACGAGCATTATATATGTACTTCCTGTTACGTAATCACGCTGGTTTCACGCCGGATGGACAACTACTGGGCGTTCCTATTGTGAGCGAATTCTTACCCGCCACCGCGGATTTCAATACGCCTCGCGCTACTTTCGCAGCCTGCTTAGATCAGATATACCATGATCTAGACAGTGCCGAACGGTTTTTGCCCCTAGAGTACGATGATATCAGTAATGCTTCTCAAATACCCGAACGGTTCACTTCGATAACACAGAACGCCTCCACTTATAACCGCGTTATGGGTAGATACAGTCGTCAGCTTTTTAATGGACTTATCGCTAAATCTTTTCGAGCAAGAACAGCCTTGTTAGCTGCTAGTCCGGCCTTTCAGCATTCGTCTAATCCGGTGACCTGGGAAGACGCCGCCAATGCAGCGGCAGCAATTATTCAGTATAAGGGTGGTGTTGATGCTTTGCCTGCTAATGGGCTGACTTTTTACAATAATGTCAATGAAATAGATGGTTTAAGTGATGGTAACAATCCACCCGAAATGATCTGGCGAGAAAACATCCAAGCAAACAATGGTGATCGCGAGGCTCAAAATTTTCCTCCATCATTATATGGCGAAGGTTTAACAAACCCGACACAAAATTTAGTAGATGCGTTTCCGATGGCCGACGGATATCCTATCGATCATCCAAATAGCACCTATAACGCGGACAATCCTTATTCCGGGCGCGATCCTCGCCTGAGTTATTATATCATCTACAACGGTAGTACAGCAGGTGTTACAAATGCCGCTATCTATACGGGGAGTGCTTCCGCCACTGACGATGGATTGAATAAACTGGCAACGTCTACCAGGACCGGTTACTATATGAAGAAAGGGTTGCGGATGGATGTCAATAGAACACCGGGCAATATCGTGGGGAGAAACCGTTACACGCCACGTATTCGATATACAGAAATGTATTTATCTTACGCGGAAGCAGCGAACGAAGCATGGGGTCCAACGGGCACCGGAACCCATTCGTTTTCCGCATACGACGTTATCAAAGCCATACGTCAAAGAGCTGGTGTAGGGACGAGTAATAATGATCCCTATTTAGAGGAGTGTAAAGCTGATAAAGAAAAGATGCGGGAATTAATTCGAAATGAACGCCGATTAGAACTGTGTTTTGAGAGTTTCCGTTTTTGGGATCTTCGCCGCTGGAAGCTCGGTTTGACAGAAACCGCTCGTGGCTTAGATGTAAACGGAACGAATTATACACCGACGACTGTGGAGGTACGATCCTATCAAAACCACATGTATTACGGTCCCATCCCATTTTCCGAGATACTCAAATACAACAACCTAGTACAAAACGCCGGTTGGGAATAACGTAAAGGTTAATTTAATTTTAGAAGAAATGAAAAGAAATAAAATTTTAATAGGTTTAGTGATTGTTTTTGGAATGGTGAGCGGCTGCAAAAACAACACCCTTGACTTACCGGATTTCGATTACCAAACGGTCTATTTTGCTAACCAATACCCCGTTCGCACGGTGGTGCTGGGCGAAGATATGAACGTAGACAATACGCTAGACAAAGAACATAAGGTAGAAATAAAGGCGACCCTCGGTGGAACACGGAATAACACCGAAAATGTTATTATTGATGTAGAAGTAGACAATACATTACTAGACGATCTATATTTTCCGAATAACGGACCGAAAATTGAACCCCTTCCAGCGAACTATTACAGTTTGGCATCAGACCAAATCACTATTTCTCCTGGAAACATCATGGGTGGTGTTCAAATCCAATTAACGGATGCTTTTTTCGCAGATCCTTCAGCTATAACAAATACTTATGCGCTACCGTTGAAGATGAAAAATGTACAGCATGCCGACTCCATTCTATCAACGAAAGACTTCGTACTCTATACCCTCAAGTATATCAACCAATGGCATGGCAATTATCTACGTCGCGGTACAGATGCCATGACGGGCGATGTTGTTCGCGATGTTACGCGTCGTGCAGCATACGTGGAAAATGACGAACTCAACAAGTTAAATACCCGCTCGCTTCATTCCACCGCTTTTCCGGTACAATTTAGGGACGCGGAAGGAGGCAATATTTTTTCCTGTACGTTATTATTAGATTTCGATCAGGAAGGAAAGTGCACGATTTCAACGAACACGACGGGTTATACCGCGACAGGGACAGGTTCTTTCGTCACGAAAGGAGAGAAAAACAGTTGGGGTAATAAAGATCGTGATGCCTTGTATTTAGATTATCAAGTAACGTATAGTAATATCTCCGTGGGTAGTAGCGATAATACGAGAATCATCAGCGGCAATATCGCTAGCAAAGATACGCTCGTCATGCGTGACCGTGCGGTGTCGCCAGAGTATATTACCCCTGTAGTGCGTTAACTTCAAAAAAGACAAATTATGAAAAGTAATACGAAATGGAATAAGAGGCTTGCTATTTGCTTAGCAGCCTCTACCCTGCTCGGTAGTTGTGCCGAATTTGAAACCCGTGATTTCTTTGCTGACAGACCTCAAAGTTTAATTGACCAAGAAGAACGGGATGCCTACAACGAGCTCAAAACTTACGCCAATTATGACGGTCAACCGCATTTTAAATTGGGTGTCGAGCTTTCTTTAGCCGATCTGGCGAGCAACAACGTTTTCTATCGGTTGATGCAGCAACATTTTGATGAGGTCAGTTTAACCACAGATTTGAGACACGTGAACGCTGTCCAAGAAGACGGGTCGATCGTCTTAAACAATAATGTGAGCGCAGCTCTGGAAACGCATGCAACCACCGAGATGTCCACCCATATGGGGCATTTGGTCTGGCATGAAAATCAAGCATCGGCTTATTTGAACGCTTTAGTTGCCGATATTATTATTCCCGGAGAATCAGGAACAGAAATGTTACTGAATTTTGAAGAGGACGAATTGGGTGCATCTTATCCCGTCATCGGTTCAGGAAGCACAAGCGTGAAAAACGATCCGGACGGAAAGAGTGGTAAGACGTTACATGTGCTAGGCCCTCAAACCTTTCCCCAGTTTGAAATCACCTTACCTGAAGGGATTACATTAGGTGATTCTAAATCTGTGACGATCGATTTTAAAGGTGCAGGCTGTTGTGGCTTATATGGAGCTGGTATGCGTATGGCGATCAGTAGTTCTATAGGGTCGGTTTCTTTGATTAACTATGGAAGTCCCGCCAGTTATGGCGCTCCAGATGGTCAATGGTTCAGAAACGGCATTATTTTACCGATTGCTAACCTAAATCTCAGTGATGCGCAAAAACAGCTCACCAGTTTTGTATTGACTATTGGCTCGGCCACAGGAGCTGCAGATTATCTGATAGACAATATCTCCATGCAATGGGAAAAAGTAGGCGGAACAATTATCAAAACTCCAGAAGAAAAAGCGGAGATATTTACGGGTGAACTTGATAAATGGATCGCAGCCATCGGCACCACCGGTAAAGACAAAGTTAACTCTTGGAGCGTTGTATATCAGCCTATGGATGAAGAAAACCCTTCTGAATTACGCAGCGGCATTGGTGTAGCCGAGTTACCTACCAACACGTTCTATTGGCAAGACTATCTCGGAAAAGATTACGCCAGCATTGCCATCGGTATGATTAAGCAATATGCCAACGCAAGTGATCAGATATTCTTTACGGAAACAAATTTAGTCAATAATCCTGCTAAGATTCAAGGTTTAGTAGATCTTATTGCTTATACCGAAGATAAGGGAACGCCAGTCGATGGTATCGTGGCCGAATTATCCTTAAATGTCGGTGATAATAAGGAAAAAATCGAATCTGCCGTACAACAGCTATCCGAAACGGGTAAATTGATAAAGATATCGTTTGATATCGGCACAGAGACAACGATTAATCAAGCAACAACTGCCCTATATGAGCAACAAGCTGCGATGTATAAATGGTTTGTACAAATGTATTATCAAATAGTTCCAGCAGCTCAACGAGCAGGCATTATATTCCGTAGCCCGGTGGATCGTCCTAACAATGCGACTTGGAGACCAAATCAACCAGTAGGTCTTTGGACAAATAGCGGAGGTTTTCAACGTAAACCTGCTTATGTAGGTGTTGTTGAAGCATTGGAACAGCAAAAATAACAATGACCTAAATTAATTGGTTTTTTTGGGTTAGGGATCTACTCGCGCAAACAGTAGATCCCTTTTTTAGCTAGGAAAAGCGTTATTATTAGTTCATTATTAATTAACGTTCTCAACTCTCTAGTTATTTCCAAATAAAATTTTATGAGTACATTTAGCTAGCAAAAAACAAGACATCATGTTTAACACGCGAATCTTACAATTTTTTATAGGCACGGTATTGCTATTGAGCCTACATATATCTTTAACCTATGCCCAAGACAAAAACGTCTATGTCTTTTTATGTTTTGGACAATCCAACATGGAAGGTACCGGAAAAATCGAAGCACAGGATACCATAACGAACGCTCGGCTACTCCATTTACAAGCTGTCGATTGTCCCAACCTTGACCGGCAGAAGGGCCATTGGTATGAAGCGAAGTCACCTCTTTGCCATTGCAATACCGGTGTCAGTCCTGCTGAGCAATTCGGCAAAGCCCTTGTCCAAAATTTACCAGATAGTATTACCGTAGCGTTAATCCACGTGGCCATCGGCGGTTGCCACATTCAGCTATTCGATCAAGATAGCACCGCCGCCTACGTGGAAAGAGCACCGGGCTGGATGAAGAGCAAACTCGCTTTGTACGACAACAATCCTTACAAAAGATTGGTTGAAATGGCGAAAATAGGACAGCAGAAAGGTGTCATCAAGGGAATTCTCTTACATCAAGGAGAAAGCAATACCGGCGACCAAGACTGGCCTAATAAGGTTAACAAGGTTTACACCAATCTGTTAAATGATCTAGATCTCCCGGCTAACGAAACACCTCTTCTTGCGGGGGAAATGCTATCTGCGCGGCAAGGAGGAAAATGTGCCAGCATGAATGAAATCATTAATACCTTACCACAGACCATTCCAAACGCGTATATCGTTTCTTCCAAATATTGCGAAGCTGCTCCCGACGACATACACTTCAGTTCGGCCGGATATCGCAAATTAGGAAACCATTACGCCGATGTATGGTTGGATTATCATTACAATCGAAAATAACAGCGCTTTCGGAAATATTGCAAGTAAGCATTACATCTAGAAACAAAGAGGCACTGCAATATGCAGTGCCTCTTTGTTTTAACAGCTCGTTGCGAACAAATCAATCTTCCACCAACCTCACCCGAAACACCCGCCCAGCCCGATGTCCATTATGAGGAACAAACTTCACTGTAACAAACGCTGCATCTTTCAAGTACGCTTTCGGTATCTCATAACTAACATCGAAGAACTTACTTTGATTCCATTTTCCACCCAGCTTTTCTGTTGCCAACAGTTCCCCATCTACAAGAATATCGAAATCACGATTTCCAGATTCGTACCCCCAATAGGTAATCAATAGCGATAGGTCTTCCTTTTTGGCAGTTTGCAATTCAAAAGAGAAATAACCACCATTTTCAGCATCCCGCCAAGACTGGCCGTTATGCACACCACGAGAGGATTTCTCGTCTTTAAACCGATGATCCGCCTCAGGCTGTTGCTCGCCAAGTTTTACCGCATCAACGGTACGTTTATCCAATTCCAACTTTAAGCGCTCCTCCTCTTTTTTCTCCGTCTGCAGTTCCTTAAACTCCTCCCCTGTCATCGCCAGCCAGTACATCATATAACGGCTATCATGGATTTCATAAAAAGGCTGTAAGGTGAGTTGACCATGGCGTTCCTCGACAAACGCTGACGGCACCTCAAAATGCAGCGGTTTGTTGTATGTGGGACGCGCTTGGTTTAAGCTTTTGATTAGTTCCGTACGTTCGCCAATAAGGGCAGGTGTATCAAAAAGCGACACCAAAGATCCATGTGCAATATGCCCCCAGCGATGGTCATCCGCTACTAATCCCTGCAGATCGTCGTTACCTACTTTACTTCCCATTAAAATAGGTCCTCTGAATAGTGAAATATATTGCGGATGATGCCGTAGTTCTTCCACATGAAATTCCATGGACATGTCAATTTCTATCTTATCTCCCTTCCGCCATGTCCGATCGATCACAATATAGGAACCCGGTTGATACGATGTCGCATAGTCTTTTCCGTCCATCATTACCTTCATTTTTCCAGGCGGCACCCAATTTGGATACCGGATAAGGAGTTTAGCATCCGACGCGTTAATTTTATCAATGGTTAACGTGCTCTTACCAGACACCGGAAAATCGGTGTGCTGTGTTAACTTTATTCCTTTTTCTTTCCAGTCCAATTCGGAGGCTACAAAAAGATTAATATACAAGGCATCTCCGTCGTGTGTATAGATCATCTCTCCATACTTTCCGTGATTTTCCATTCCCGTACCTACACAACACCACATCGCACTGTTTACCTGCGAATAGACACGGTAGTGCGCCGGCCGTGCCGACGTAAAATAAACATAGCCGCCATGCTCCGGATGCTGTGTGGATAAAATATGGTTGTACAGCGCTTTCTCATAGAAGTCCATATATTTCGCGTCCGGTTTCATGCGAAACAAGCCTCCAGCTAGTTTCAACATATTATTGGTGTTGCAGGATTCTGGGCCTTCCCGCTCTTCCATATAACTCAAGAAATCCTGCTCCGAAGGGAAATGCTCCCTGCGACTATTTCCCCCTAACGAAAGAGAGCGGTTCAGGGATACGGTCTCCCAAAAGAAATCTGCCGCTGTTGTATAATCCTGCTCATATGTCAGCTCTGCGACGCGCTGATAACCGACCGCTTTGGGTACCTGCGTATTCGCATGCATATTGTCCAAGTTATCCACGCGATTTGATACCGAATCGAAAACCAGTTTATGTGAAAAACGCTTCGCTGTCGTAAGGTAGCGCTTATCACCTGTTATTTGATAAGCATCTGCGTACACTTCATTCATTCCACCAAACTCATTGGCCAACATCGACTCCATTTGTTCATCGCTTAATGCAGCTATGAGATTTACTCCCCAATCACTCAACTTGATAAACATCACTTTGGCTTCTTCATTGTTCCCGTAAAGCCATGCATCACGTAAGCCAGCATACGTTTTATGCAGGTTATACCAAGGCACCCAATATTTCCAAACCTCGCCTACGTTTCCTTTTTTAACTTCTTTCCAAAGGTTTTCACCGTTAGGCACACCACCCAAGTAGCCATCACCGTTCTTATCCTGGCAACGCTTTAATTCGGCTAACATATAATCCATGCGCTCTTTACAGCGCCGATCACCGGTAGACGCAAAGTGTATAGCCATTGCGGAAAGATAATGTCCACCGACATGGCCATCCAGATCTATCCAATTCGAAAAACTAGGCGCTTTCGGTTCTAATCCCGCTTCTTTTAGAAAGGGAGCCAAAAGACGATCAACATCATATTCCAACAATGTTTCTACATTCAAGTTTTGCGCATGTAGAAAAGGGCTTTCCAATAATTTGACGTCGCCTAGTGCGAACGTATGGGAATATAGTTTATCTTGGGCAATAGCTGCACTGCTTAGACCAACAGTCAGCAAGAGGATCGCGGTTTTATTTCGATTGATCATATTTTATGGTTTTAATAAACGGTGCCCCGCGGACTGGGGCAACCGTTCACGCAACAAAACTAAACTAATTGATATGTATGTCATTTGCCGATGTCGCATACAGCCCGATCATAGCGCCTGTAAACCCGCCCGCTACATCTGTCGAAAGGATGTCGCCTGATACGATGCCACCTAAGTTTTCAAAATTGCCACTATCGAGCGCGTAGGCAAATTGATAATCATCTCCCTGGGCTTCCACCTTCAACGAGATTTTTCCGAGTTCAGCTAATTTTGCCTGTGCAACAATAGACGATTCCCCCTTCTCCGTCCGTTCTAAAACAATAGAATAATCCTCCCCTGATTTGGTTATGCCAAATACATAATTAAACGCCTCACTTTGTACACAAGCTAACCCCGCCAAATCTCCTTCTGTTTCCGGTTTATAATGCATATCTACGAATGCGGAAAAAGTAGCGTGCTGTTGGCGATAAAATAAGGTTGAAATAGGTTGCTGTACTTTAATATTCACATCAAACGGTTTGATAACAAGTCCATCCTTGCTCTCCTGAACAAATTTCTCACGAGGTCCACGCAAAGCTATCCAACGATCGTCCAAACCCTTTCCTTCAAATTTATCGATGAACGTAAAATTACCATTCGGGAAAAAGTCGTCCGTATTCATTTTATTTTCTGCACCCTGTGGCATCTGAATTGATGGTTTGAGCGGCTCCATTCCGCCCTCGAATACGGGCCATTCGCCCGACCAATCGACGGGCAAGATAAAGGTTTCCCGACCTGTATTTACCCGGTTTTTCTCATTCGGCCGCACGGCCAGAAATACACCGTACCATTCCCCATCGGGAGTCTCGACAAGATCCGCATGACCAGCCCATTCTACGGGATTTGGTCTGCTCTTATCCAAATGCCGCTGCGACAGAATAGGGTTCGTGGTAGCAGGTTTATAAGGACCGTGGGGGCTGTCGCTCACAAAGATTACTTCGCTATGGTTCCCTCCTGTTCCGCCTTCCGCACACATCAAATAATACTTATTATGCCTTTTATAGATATGAGGCGCCTCAATCCATATCGGTTTTTGGGCAATATCCACACCACCGTCCACGATAATCTTGTCGGTACCCGCAATAACCTGGTCATTCTCCACATCATACTCCCACACCTTAATCACACGATGCCCTTCGTATAGTGCTTTTCCTTCATCGGGTGCATCATTATGGATCACATAGGCCTTACCGTCATCATCAAAGAACAGTGCTGGATCAATTCCACCGAAATTGAGCTTAATAGGATCCGACCAATTGCCCTGCAATGGGTCTTTTGTCTTTACCACCATATTGCCAATTCCAGACGCAATTTGCGTCGTAATCATATAAAACGTATCGTTATGTGGATTGTACATGATATCCGGAGCATAAATGCCGGCACTGATGCCTGCCGTTTCGACCTTTAGCTGCGACTCTCTATCCAGCACATGTCCAATTTGCTTCCAGTTCACCAGATCCTTGGAATGGAAGATGGGTACACCCGGAAACATAACAAAGGAAGATACGACCAGGTAATAATCATCTCCCTTGCGGGTAATACTAGGATCTGGATAACAACCTTGGAGAATAGGATTGTAAAAGTGCCCGTCAGGTAAGGGCTGTTCTGCATATATCTTATCGTTGCCCACATATTCAAAATTTTGGAATACCGGCTCGCGGCCCGCAACAATAGTATCTTTCCGATCTCCGCTATTCTGCTGACAAGACGACATCAATGTTAATGCCAGTAAACTCAGCCATGTATTCCACTTATACTTCATCCTACGCTGTTTCATTTTCATCTTTCTTTATACTTTAACCTTAAAAATATCCCCGATTAAAAGATCACAATTCCTCCCTGGGGTTGCATGTTTACCTCGATTTCTCCCTTTTTATTCGGTTTAACGTTGGATTGGTACGTCGTACCATCCGCTTTATCCATAATCAACGACACTTCCTCTCGTCCCATCATGGACACATCTATTGTCAATTTCACCGCGTTTTCTTCTGCATTTACTCCACTGATATACCATTGATCCGCATGACGCCTGGCAATGACAACATGCTTTCCGGGATAACCTGTTATAAATTTTGTTTCATCCCATGTGGTCGGTACTTTTTTCATAAAGTCAATCTCGAAAGCTGGCACATCGGTTAAGTTGTTAGGGGTCAACGCGAACGGTTGAATGGGATTCTGAAACAAAACAGCGGTAGCTAACTGAAAAGCATCCGTTGTTAAACGCTCATTTCTATCCTTGTTCTCTTTTGTTAGGTATTTATTCAGCAAAACGCCGCCGAACTCCATACTGCCTACCGTATTCCTCATAAAAGGATGTAGCGTAGCGTAAAACGCTTCATTAGCGCGGATATGTTGCGAAAAGATCAACATTTCAGACGCTAATACCGCTTCACTGCCTACATAATTCGGATACATCCGTTCCCATCCACGCGGTAAAGTGGCCCCGTGAAAGAAGACCATTAAGCCATAATCATTTGCATCCGAAAGAATGTCTTCGTACAGGCGCATGGTCTCCTGCTTATCGCCTCCAAAAAAATCAACTTTGAGTCCTTTGACGCCGATTTCCTGTAACCATTTCATCTCTTTCTTGCGCGCTATCGATGTATTCATTTTATTCCGGGGCCCTTGCGGTGCATCGTTAGACGCACCGTTGGAATTGTACCACAACAACACATCAACATTTTTCGATTGGGCGTAATCAACTAAATCTTTCATGCGATCGTACCCAATATTTTCATCCCAAAGCGCATCAACTAAAATATAGGGATATCCCATATCGGATGCTAAATCAATAAACGTCACCTGATCATCCCAGTTCATACTCTGATCTTGCCACACGATCCAGCTCCAAGTTGATTTACCGAATTTGTATTCCTGGGAGGCTTCATATAGGGGCTCTACTACGTCAAACGGTATCGTCGTTTCTACGATCGGTCGTAAATCGCTGCCCACTGTAATGGTTCGCCAGGGCGTGACACCCGGCAAACCTAATGCTGCTGCGGTGCTGCCGAAACCGTTGTTCTGCGCCATATGTGGATAAGCGACATGGAAAACACCATTTTCTGATATTTCGCTAAGGTGCGATGCGCAATACTGGCTATTCACGCCGGTTTCGGAAAGCAGCGCCCACCCATGATCACCAACGCTAAATAACGCAGGAAAAACAAATCCATATTCACTTTTAGCTTTAGTAAGCGGTGCATCTGCAATATAACCACTTTCATAACTGGGTGCTGTCCGGGCAAACCCCGTCATCGGTGTCATCATATTCGACAAAAATGATGTCGTATGCTCAGGAAACCGGTAACCTGTTATTTCCTTTTCTATCACGACGCTCCGCCGTTCTCCCCATATAGGAAGTTCATACCGAAAAGCGATATCATTATTACTTACCTGAAACACCACCGACATCCTCTTTTTGTCGGTATTCTCCACGGTTAAGGTCAAAACATTTGCTTGGTAGGTTGCATGTGAAGTTTTGATTCGATCCTGTTTATATTCTTTTTCAATTTTATCTGTATTTACGGCAACTATCTGCAAATTAGTCGTAAAATCACCTTCATTCGTTTCTAGACCTAAAGGTGACTTTTCCAAGATTACTTTCCCTTTGTAAGTAACGGTGTAAATCAGTTGTCCATGGTCTATGGAACAGGAGACCGATACGCTTTTATCCGGACTATCCATAGGCACTTCCTTTGCGGTTAATTTTCCGGCTAAAACAACGGTAAATAAGCATAAAAAACGTAGATAAAACATATTTATTTAATTAATTTGATGGAAATAATCGATTGCGCGCCTACGTTGACGACAACAGCTTTTTTATTTTCTGATAAAGCGACATTCTTATTCACCATCGTGCTTTCTTCTGTACTTTCGATTGCCTCTACCTGGGATACTTCAACAGGTAAATCGAATTGAATGACCCCCAAGTGAGTTTCCGCGCTATTCTGTAACACTAACGTAATGTCATATTCCCCTTCATAAGCCGTCAGCACAAAGTTATTATTACCGACTATTTTATCTATATCTACGCGTTGGCGTCCCGTAGCATATTGCGCATAATGCGCCATAATCGTAGATCGGGGTAGCAATTGTCCGATGGTAGTTCCTTGCTGTCCATCACCGATCATGCTATAATAGCGTTTCAGATACCACCAGATGTAAGCATTAAAATTAGCTTCCATGCATCCATATATTTCTTCTCCAACCATCAGCGCCTGATCCCATGACCAGTCGTCCTGGCTGTTGGTATTATGCAAGTGCTCCGTCATCCAGATTTCTTTACCATGCTGCCTTGCTAAAGGATAGTCGCCGATTCCACCACCGTACAAATGTGTTCCGACGATGTCCAAATTGTTAACGGCGATAGGATCATTTAAAACCGGATCCGTATACTCCTTTTTAAAATTGACAGCTTCTGCTGCGATTACTTTAACTTTAATATCTTGCGCGTAATCCCTCATAAAAGTCAATATCTGAGCAGGCGTCCATACACATGCATCGTAATCTGGATCCCAGTCGGGCTCATTTTGAATAGAGACGGCCTCAATAGTTACACCGTTTCCTGCCATATAATCTACAAAAGCATTTAAATGGTTGACGTAGTCTTGGTAATACTCCGGCAAAAGAAAACCTCCATTTCCGCCAGCCTGCTGTTTATTACTCTTCATATGAGCGGGCGGTGTCCAAGGCGAAGCAAAAATACGCACGCCTAAAGATTGGGCTTTTTTTGCGATTGCCAAATCGTTATCCCAATTTGCAGGATCAGGATAAATCATCATGCGTAACATACTGAACCCTAAACCATTTTCTCCATAAAGAAGGTCCACATCCCTCTCTGTTAGCTGATTACTGCCTAGCCATATTGCCGGATTTAACATGCCACCAAACCCACTTACGTTTTGGTATTTTACAGCTACATTGACCGCTAGTTCAATCGGTGGCTTTGGCAATTGGCTGATTTTGACTACCTGCTCTATGCCGGTGGTTCGATTTCGGAATATCAACTCTTGCTGGCGTTCTTTGCCCGTAGCGTTCTCTGAATAATTGAAATGGATACGGGTTGCACTCGCGTGAGCTAAACTCCCACCCTGTTTAAATGTAAAATCCGACAGAAAGCCCTCTTTTGCTATTTGCAATTCCCATTCCGAATAGCCCCAGTGCAACGTGAGCTCCGCTCGTCCGGCGCCATGCGTCAGCGCAATTTCGTTGGTCGAAATCTCCATAGATGGATTCTTTGTCTCATTATCTTTCTTACAGCTTATCAATAGCAAAGGCAGCAAGAAAATCATAAAAACAGATTTATTCATTCTTGTAGGCTTATATAAGTTAACAATTAATTATGATGCTTCATATCCAGCTTTATTTTTTTTAATTCTTCTAATTCATGTATGGGTCGCTCCAGCTCGTATGGAATAGGCGTTTTGGAGAAAGTCTGGAAATACAACAAGCAAGCGTCTTTCCACCACACCGCATCTTTTGCCTGAACTTTCAGTTTGGATTGTATCTCGCTAAATCGTTGTTCGTCGACATACTGTTCGAGCTTATCCCATGTTTTCTGAAACTGCCGTACCTCCTGTACGCCTCGGTCATAATGAAAACAAAGTTCCTCCCATAAGCTGTGCCCATTTTTCATACGGTGTGTCCACGGCACATGATGGAACCACAATAATAGATTTTCGGGACAGGTTTCGATGCTATTAAACGTGCTCCGCAACGGTTCATTATATTGCGACACAGCATTGCTCCCCGTTGTTGTGCGGTCAAACCCTACCCCCACCGTATCCGCATTATGATAATACCACGGCATCCAATCTGGTCTTCCTCCTTCCACATCACCCCAAGGTTCTGGCCCGTAATGGTGACCGAAGGCGAAAATATGATGTAAGCCTAAGGGCATCATATAATCTACCACTGCTTCACGTGAATCCATCATCATCTGCCGGATAGGTTTTGCGAAATCTCGGTTATCTGTAAAGGTCTGAGAAATCCATTCGTCTGCTATCTCTTCCGACGATAGCTGATGATTCCAAGCCAATCGGCCGAAAGCGTACCAATTTGCCTGTGCAAAATGATGCCCTGTCCAGTTGGTATCTTCGCCTATATTTGCAACTGCTGAAATAGCTGTTCTCTTTGCGGAAAAGATACTGCCATCCGTAATACACGCCACTGTGCTACCTTTACCTCTCGCGTAGGTATCGCTATCCAACGTTTCTTTAAAAAGCGGTGCGAGATAAGCCAGATGATTGGAGAAACCCAGATACTCCTGCGTAATCTGGAATTCAATCATCTGTGCCGTATGCTTCATAGCACCAAAAAGTGGCGTAAAGGGCTCACGAGGTTGAAAATCGATTGGCCCATTTTTGATCTGAATGATGACATTATCCCGAAATTGCCCATCCAGCGGTACAAACTCTTGATAAGCTTGCTTCGCACGGTCCTGCTCGGACGGATTATAGACGAATGCACGCCACATCACTATACCACCATAGGGTTTTAAGGCATCGGCCAGCATATTAGCTCCATCTGCATGGGTACGCCCGTGATCCTGTGGCCCCGGCTGTCCTTCCGAATTAGCCTTTACCAGAAAGCCTCCGAAATCGGGAATATGTTGGTAGATTTCTTTGACTTTTGTTTTCCACCAATCTTGCACTTCTTTGCGCGAAGGATCGGAGTCTGACAATCCATCCAATACTTTCGGCGAAGAGAAATTAGCGGACAGATAAACTTTGATACCATATTTACGAAAGATATCGGCCAAAGCTTTCACCTTTTGTATATAATTACTTGTCAGTATTTGTGGTGATGCGTTCACATTGTTTAGCACGGTTGCGTTGATACCGATAGAGGCGTTTGCACGCGCATATTGCTCGTATCGGGGAGACAGCGTGTTGGGGAGTTCGTCCCAGCGCCATAAGGAATAGCCGGCATAGCCTCGTTCGACTGTTCTATCCAGATTATCCCAGTGGTTCAGTATACGGATATCGTAATCGGGAATTTCTTCGATATTCAAGTTCTGCATATTCACCTTCGCCCCTTGAAGACGCAGCAAATGAAAAGCGCCGTATAATAAACCTATAGGCTCGGCAGCCGTCAACCGTATACCTGATACATCGCTTTTAATCTGATAGCCTTCTTTAAGCGCTTTCGCTTTTTTGTCTAAATGCATCGATATCGAAGTCCCCCGCCAGTATCTGTTTAGTTCCTGTTTTGCCAATAGGGCAGACTCATGGTTATTGGCAAGACTGATCTGTCGCTGCTTGGCGATATGTTCCTCTACGGGGACGTACCGTAGCCATAGCTGGCTGCCGTCCTCGGCACTAACCAACGATGGCAACATAAAAAATAGATATAAAAAGCGTTTTTTTAGGGATATAATAAGCATCAGATTCTCCTTTTACTGTCCTTTTATTGTCTTTATCGAACCATCCTCATCGTATTCCAGTTCGATCATTTTCATGCTGCGCAACCAGGTTTTACCACCAGATGGCACGGCGTCGTGATAAAATAAAAACCACTTCTCTTTAAACTCTACAATACTATGGTGCGTGGTCCATCCCACGACAGGCGTTAATATAACCCCCTGATATGTAAAGGGACCATAAGGATTATCACCAACGGCGTAACATAACAAATGCGTATCACCGGTGGAATACGAAAAGTAATATTTGCCCTGATATTTATGTACCCATGAAGCTTCAAAGAAGCGACGTTCGGTATCACCCTGCTTTAACGGATTCCCCTCTTCATCCAGCACAAGCACGTCGCGAGGTTCCTCTGCAAACTCCAGCATATTGTCCTGTAACTTCGCGATCTTCGGACAAAGCGCTGGTTCATGAAAATGGGGCAAGTGGCAAGGAGGTGTTAACTTATTTTCTCGATAAAACTGTAATTGTCCACCCCATATTCCCCCGAAATAAAGGTAATATTCTCCATTATCTTCAAAAGCACAGGGATCGATGCTATAACTACCTTTTATTGGATGTGGTTGGGGAATAAACGGTCCTTCAGGTCGATCACTGACAGCGACCCCCAATCTGAAAATATCGTTTTGATCTTTTAGCGGAAAATACATATAATATCTGCCATTCTTATGGGCTACATCAGCATCCCATAATTGTCGTCCTGCCCAAGGAATATCTTTTACCGAAAGTGCCACACCATGGTCAATCACATCTGCTTCAGCGCTATCCATCGAAAATACGTGGTAGTCCTGCATATCGAAATGATCGCCGTTATCATTTTCGGTTACTCCGCTCTCCCGGTCATGAGAGGGATAGATGTAAATCTTATCCTCAAATACGTGTGCAGACGGATCTGCCATATAATCATGCTGAACTAAATATCTAGAAGTCTTCATATTAACGGTATATCAAGTTATTTTGCTAAATCGATGAGGTCCTTAAAGAACGGCTTCGGTTCATAGTCGCGGTCAAATAACAACGGATAGTCTGTACGTCCTTCGATTGGCCAGTCATTTTTCCAGGAATCAGCGTCTCCGACTCCCCACAAGGTTACCCGACTGATTTTGTCTTGATGCTTCAGATATAATTTAAAGAAATCGACATAGCGATTTCCCAGTTCATTCATCTTATCCTCCGGCAGATTTTCCTTATATGGATCTAAGCTCTTACTATAGGCTGCCGTGTCGGTCAATTCGGCTCCTACATGTCTTCTTGCATGCGGAAGGACCGATATATCCATCTCCGTAACCATCACCTTAACCCCCAGATCCGCAAAATCATTTATGGTTTTCTCTGTTTCCTCTAGGGAAGCATGGGTCAATCCGTGATGTTCCTGCATACCTAAGCCATCAATTCTGATCCCCGCTTTCTGCAGTTTTCTGGCTAACCGTACAATACCTGCACGCTTAGCCGGGATAGCCGTCGAGTAATCATTATAATAGAGTTCCGCTTCGGGATCGGCCTCGTGTGCAAATTGAAAAGCTAACGGAATGAAATCCTCGCCGATAATATCGTAAAACTTACTTTTTCTATATTCTCCGTTGTCTAAGATAGCCTCATTGACGACATCCCATCCATGAATACGTCCTTTATAACGTGATACAACGGTATGGATATGATTTCGCATTCGTTCAATCAACACGTCCCGCGAAACATCTTTTCCTTCTTTGTCGGAAAAAAACCATCTTGGCGCCTGGGAGTGCCATATTAAGGTATGTCCTACCATATGCATATCGTGCTTCTCACCATATGCTACAAACTGGTCGGCATCCTTGAAATAAAACTCGTCTTCTCGAGGCTGCATAAACATACTTTTCATACAGTTTTCGGCTACTATCGAGTTAAAATGCTGTTCGACTACTTTGCTAGCAATAGGATTCTGTTCCCAAATCTGTTCTAGGTTCAAAGCTGCGCCGACATAGAACCGGTCAGCATAGACTTCCTTAAAAATGGCCTCATTCTTCTGGCTAGTTACCTGTGAATTTGTTGACATACAGGCAACACCTAACGTAGCTGCTCCGGCCAAAACTATGGTTTTTACTATGTTCATGTTTTCTTTTTATATGTTTTCTCTATTGTTTGTATCTATTCTCGATTTCGATGTTGATTTTGTCGATAACATCATCTTCTAGCTTGTATCTGGAAATGATAAACATCGCCAAAACCAACAGTATTGCCGGGATGATGGCCACTAGCCACAAAATCCCTTGTTCGGCAAATACCGACTGTGTTGTTGCATTGTGCTGATCAAACCCCACATAAGCCAACACCAACCCTGGAACAATGCCTCCTAAGGCCATTCCTGCTTTATAAAAAATTCCTGTCAGTGCATTTACAATACCCGAAATACGCTTACCGGTGGTATGCTCTCCGTAGGATATTACCTCGGGTACCAACGCCCACATGTAACCTGTAGCAACAATGACACCCGTTGATTTAATAAATTGGGCGACCAACACTAGCCAAATCTGGCTTTTTAAGGATGGGACGACAGAAATGATATAAAGCATAATCATCCCCACAATTGCTATGGTCAGAAATACATAAAACATCTGTTTTTTCCCGATGGCCCGCTTGATAGTCGGTACTAAGGGCATGAAAATAAATGCCGGTATGGATCCTAATGCCATGAAATAAGGTAACATCTCCGGTGCCCGCACATTATAGATCATATAATAGGAGCCTGCGGCATTTCCAGTGGCCATCATCGCAAAAGCCGTGATAAAGAAGAATGCCAATACCCTCAGCGGACCGTTGTGTCTGAATTCAACCCAGAGATCGGAAACCTTCACATTTTCTGTTTCTTTTTCATCCATCACCACGCGCTCTTTGGTCTGTGTATAGCAAAATAGCAGTAAACACAAGCCTACAAGCGCATAAATGGTCATGGTGATAAACCAGGCTTCGCCCGACTCCCGGGAATTGATCTTCCCATCGGGTGAAAAATACTGTACGATTATTGGCACACCATATCCTACGGTTAATCCACCCAAGTTGGCCATAAACATGCGTACCGATGTCAGTTTGGTAATTTCATCGGTATCTCGTGTCAGAGATGCATTGAGCGCGCCATAGGGGACATTGATCAAGGTGTAGAGCATAGACAGTCCGACATAGGTCACATAGGCGTATACCAGTGATCCGGAAAATCCGTTCCAGAAACAAAGGATAGCAAACCCAGTAAGCGGTATCCCGCCCAAAACAAGGTAGGAACGGTATTTTCCCATTTTCGGATTACGCTTATCAACGAAAGCACCTACAATAGGATCCCATATAACATCGACAATCCGCACAACTAAAAACATGACACCAGCTTCTGCCGCAGAAATACCAAATACATTGGTATAGAAAATAAGCAGATACATAGAAACTGTCTGGTAGATGAGGTTTTGCGCCAAATCACCGGATCCAAATCCTATGCGCTGCATAGATGACAACTTATAAAAGCCTTTCGACTCATTGGGTAGCAGTTTATCTGAATTCATTATAGAGGAATAGCGATTATTTATAGTTTACTTTTTCGCACTTTGGGGAGGGCCTAAATAAGTCGGTTTTAACCCGCCGAGATCCAACATGATTTTTTGGATAACAATGCCGTGCTCGAGCGGCCGGATACGAATCGTATGTTCACCTTTCTTGTCAAAACGGTGTGTTGTTACGTTCTCAATAATACGGTTGGCTTGCCATTTTCCGAGCTCGCCTTTGTAATGCCCGTTAATATTCAGGATTTGCTCCTTTCCACCGTTTATAGAGACCGCATACCGCAACCCTTTATTGGCATTGTAGTTTAGTGTGGGTGAAGTCAACACGATTAGCTTTGCCTCACCGGTCGATTTAATATCAATTTTATATTCTAAGTATACCTGTTCATCCAGCGGCGCTGTAACCGGCAATGTCGTTATGGCAGATTCGGTTTTACCCAGATTAGGCAGTTCCGTCCATTGGACAGTTGGAGAGTTGTTCGCCTTATGAAAATTCATTGCTTCAATTGCTATATAGCCATCTTCTTCAACATAGACTTTGGAATTGGGCGTAATGGAAGCAGTATCTACATAGGTAATTTTTGGCATAATACTATGAGGTGGATTATTCCAACTGGTATAGCCTATCCGTACCTGATCCATCATGTGCTTCCACTTTCCGTGTGAAAGTGTATTAAAGTGTAACGTCAATAAGGAATCTCGTTCAAACCCTTCTTTAACTTTATCTGCCCAATAGTTAGCGCGTACATCACCTTTAGCGGCATAAAAATCGTTCTTGGCTTTAGCGTAATACATATCGTACAAGTTTGACATGCCATTGATCGGGAATAAGACTAACTGATCGAAAGCATCCTTATAAGCACTTGGTAATTGATTATACAAACGCATGGCATCCACGAGCAATGCGCGATATGCATTCGCTACGCTTTCAAATTCGTTGTAGTTTTCCAAGCTAAAGGTTTTATGGTTTAACAATTCCGGCGTTACACGATGGTTAAATTTAGTATACAGGTCTATCAGCCGGGCTGCTTCTTTAGCATATTGTTCACCGAACTGTTGCGCACACCATCCCTCGGTATGTGCCAATAGGTTTCCGGGATTAAAATGCTTGGGATTCCAGGCCATATCCAAGAAAAAGGAAATGGGGTATTCCATCGGTTTCAAATCCCCTACATTGACCACCCAAATCTTATCTACACCATGTTCGTAAGTAAGGTTCATCTGTTCCCACACACGGGATACCTGACTTACGTTCAGCCATTTGGTATTCCGAGGACCTCCCACGTAATCGAAATGATAGTACATACCGTATCCGCCCTTCCGGGGCTTGGCATCCAATGCGGGGAGCTTACGCACATTGCCCCAGTTATCATCACAAAACAGTAAGGTCACATCATCCGGTACACGCATACCATCGTCATAGTAATCCTGGACTTCCTTGTATAATGCCCAAACTTGTGGTGTATGTTCTGCCTTTTTTCCTGTAACTTGCTCAATAATTTTACGTTGGTCTTTTACAATTTCCTCCAACAGACTGGTGTTCTGTTCATCACTCATAGGTTCATCGCCGTCGCCACGCATCGCTATCGTCACGAATGTTTCCCAATTTTTAGCACGTTCCATGCCCCCCCGCCAAAACTCCTGAAGCCCTTTTTTGTTTTTACTGTAATCCCATTCGCCACCATTACCATGTCGTTTCCATTCGGCCTGCGCCCGCGCCATGGGTTCATGATGTGAGGTGCTCATCACGATGCCCATCTCATCAGCTAAAACACCGTTTTGTGGATCATCATCGTAAAATGCACTGCCCCACATCGCTGGCCATAAAAAGTTTCCTTTCAAACGAAGCAATAGTTCGAATACTTTTTCATAGAATTGGCTGTTATACCCACCAAAAGCATGGTTAGCCCATCTTGTCAACGCGGGGTATTCATCATTTAAGAATATTCCACGGTATTTAACAGCTGGTTCACCTTCGGTGTAGACACCTGGTTTTACATAGAGATTTTTTGCACGTTCTACCGGAACATCTGCCCAATAATGCCACGGAGAAACCCCCATCTGTTTCGCTAGCTCATAGATTCCATATATAGTTCCCCGCTTTTCGCTCCCCGCTATGACCAATGCAGATTCGAGATCGGCCGTAGGATTATTGACGACTGTGATGATAAATTTTTCTCGCTTACCTTCAACCTCCTTACGATTGAGTAAACCGTTTTCCAATAAACCGTCAATTAAAGACGATTGCCCGACTGTTCCTATCCAAAGCGCTCGTTTTATACCTGGTGTCGTCTCGCTACGTATTCCTGCGACTTTTTCAAAATCCCGCTGCAAACTTTCGACAGCGCGCAGAACACCTTTGTCATCATTTGGATCAACATGTATCGGAAGTGGCTTTCCCTTCTCAATTAACGGAAGATAGCCGGATTGGAATTCTCGAAAGACAAACCGTAAATCGCTTGATTGACTATTCGATTTATAAACAATAAAAAGTAAAAAAAATAAAATGAGAGACTGCTTCATGAATAATGATCTAACATCGGTTTATTTATATGTTTAAAAATTGGCACCTCAAAGTCAAAACAAAACATTTCGTGTACAACCTTGCGGAACGCTTATAATCGGCTTTCTATATGTAAGGGTGAAAAGCACCCTCATTCTCGAAAAACCACAAAAGTAAAGATAGAATTAAAAGATACGTATCATTATCACACCCGTTACATTCCCGCTCCTTTTTGTTCCAAATACCTATATTTATGTTTCATTTTCATTTCTATACGTTTCCTAAACATCTTTGAGCAGGTTTTTGCCCCAAAAAATAGCTTTTAATTTGTTAAATCAATCGTGGATTGTGTATCTTTCAAAAAAGTAACCAAAGAACCCCATGTTAAGAGTATTTTTATCACTTTTATTGATTTGCCTCACGGTATTGTCAAATGGACAGGCCACACGTCTCTATGACTATCGAGATTATGGATTTGGTGAATTGTCGTCGAACCTCATCAATAGCATAGCACAAGACAGGCATGGCTACATATGGATTGCCACGGAATATGGCCTTAATAAATTTGACGGGGTGCGTTTCTCCCAATACCTTCATGACGTTCAAGATAGTACATCGATATCGAGCAACCACGTCACTATACTCCATCGGGATGACCAGGAACGTTTGTGGATTGGATGTTCAAATGGCCTTCAATACTATAACGATAATAGAGAGCAGTTTATTCGAATTAAGTTCCCCGATCAGATTGCTCCCCATATTATTGATATTTTGACACGCGCCGACGGATCATTGTGGGTCGCTACTTCGGGCTGGGGGATTTTTTCCATCGATATAAAGGCGGGCGCTGCTCATTCGTTAGAGCATGTTAATAAGCTTGCAGGTGGTATGTATGGCCGTAAACTTTTGGAAGACAGCAAACGCCGCGTCTGGATAGCTACGGATCGTGCAGGTGTTATTTGTATATCTGCCGATCTCCAACACACTAAAAAGTTTTCCGACAGCGAGGTTCCATTTCCAAAGGGTGGAAAGTATAACATGACAAACATACCTACTGGTGACATCATATTAGCCTACAATTCTCAGGTGGTCCTAGCCGACAAGTCACTAACTAAATTCACATCTTTACCGTTTGAAAACAACCTTCATCCCATGATCAATGAGATACGGCTCGCACAGGATGGCAGCATAGTTATCAGCACGGAAGGCGGCGGTATATGGCACTTAAAGCTATCGGAACATCCTTTGCTGATACGCCAAACCGAATTATCAAATCTTGACAAGAATTATAGTAAAGCCGGTATAAGAACATTTTTTCAAGATCAGGAAAGTAATTTCTGGCTAGGTTGGTTCCAGCGCGGACTGGTTTTTATACCGGCTTCCAGCCATCAATTCGAATTTTGGAGGATATTGGAAACAGAGGAAACCGATAGCAAAAAAATAAATGTAATTACTACCGACCAACAACGCCATATTTGGTATAGTGTGGAGGATGCCGGACTATTTAAAGTAGATAGCACAGGTCATATACTAAAGAGATATCCAGAGCTTCATGATATCATGCAAGTGTTAGAAGACAAGCGAGGCGATATATGGTTCCTTTCCTATAGACGGGGATTGGGAAAAATCGAAGAAGGAAAGAGCAATGCGATATATTTGGATATCTTTCGAGGGAAGGAAACCCGAACGATGGTTTTGGGAAAAAACGGAAAATTGTATATCTCCACATTCGGAAATGGATTCGTAGAATACGATCCACGCAACAACACGTCGAATTTCTTCACGATGAACGATACCCTTAACCCTAACGGTGTATTAGGAAATGACTGGATCAACACCATCTTATGTGATCGCAATGGTTTAATTTGGCTTGGCCATCACAAAGGTATCAGCTGTTATGACCCCCAAAAGCAAACGTTCATAAACCAATGGGCAAACGAAAGCCTCTCCGAACAAATTGTGCTTTCTTTATTAGAAGACAAATACGAGAATATCTGGGTCGGAACATATAATGGTCTGCATAAGATCGATAAAAGAAGCAGGCAGTTAACAAGCTACACCGCCAACAATGGCCTATCCAGTAATGTGATTTCTGGACTTGGTGAAGATAAAAAAGGGAATATATGGTGTAGCACATTTAACGGCATCAATTATATAAACCCAACTGAGGATAGAATCGTGACCTATTACACGGGAGACGGTTTAGTTGATCGTTCATACAATCGTTCTGTTTATTATCAAGATCCCCAGGGAAAAATATACTTTGGTGGAAAACAGGGCATTACCTCCTTTTATCCGGAACAGGTTCAGTTGACGAAATATACGCATCCGGTATATATCACAAACTTGTACATCCGAAACCAAACAACCAAGCCGTGGGATTTGTCTGGCGGAAGATCTATTTACACGCAAAGTCTGGCGACGGCGAACGAATTTTATTTTGGCAATCAGGACGATAGTTTTACACTCGAACTATCTACAATGGATTTTAATAGTCCAGAAAACATTCATTATGAATATCGATTGAAGGGTTTTAACAAAACCTGGAACACCACTTTACCGGGAGTTAATCTTATCACATACAACAATCTTTCACCTGGAGAACACGAGCTGGAAATCAGAGCCTGTAAATTTGGTGCGTACTCGGAGAGCCGATTCCTCACGTTGCATGTCATGCCTCCCTGGTACCGCAGCACGTTAGCTTATTTGGTTTATCTCATTTTATTTATCGGTATCCTTATCTTGATCGCCAACTATCTCCGTGAACGTCGATTGGAGAAGTTACACGCTTATAAATTACAGCTTTTTACCGATATTTCGCATGAGATCCGCTCGCCGCTTACACTGGTACTTAGCCCAATCGATAAACTAATAAAAAATACGCTTGACCCACATGCGAAGGAAACGTTACAAAATATGCGCAGAAATGCACATCGTATTCTTAACCTCGTCAATCAACTGCTTGATATCCGTAAGCTGGAAAGCGGTCAACTCCAATTAAAGTTTAAGGAAACGAATCTAGCAGACCTTGCTGTACAGTGTGCGCAGTCATTTGAACAGCAAGCCCAAGAACGGAACATACGGTTTAAAGTAAGTTCCGGCTCCACCTACATACCGGTTTGGATCGATACTAATAGCTTAGATAAAGTACTCCATAATTTATTATCTAACGCCTTTAAATATACACCGGACGGAGGTACAGTAGATGTCCATGTTAGCTCTTCACTAACCAAACAAAATACAAAACAGCCAAGCTATGCTGAAATAACCGTATCAGACACCGGCCCAGGTATCCCTGACGATGATAAGACCAATATCTTTAAACGGTTCTATCAAGGCAACAACCAGATTTCGGGTGGCCAGCAGGGATCCGGAATTGGTCTACACCTTACCCAGGTTCTGGTTGAAAAACATGGCGGAAAAGTGTCCGCAGAAAATCGAACAGACGAACCAGGAAGTTGCTTTCGTGTACATATTCCAATGGGAACAAGCCATTTGCCGAAAACACTGTTGGCAAACGACGACGACAATAAAACCGTTGTAGTTGAGAAGCCACATATTATGCAGGTACCCGAACCCATTGCTCCTAATGTGGTTTCGCATAAGACGAATTTCAAAGTACTCATCGTAGACGACGAGAAAGACATTTTACGGTATGTGAGCCAAGAACTGCAAGGGCTATACAAAATCCTTTCTGCCGAAAATGGAAGTGAGGCGTTTCAACTTGCCCTCTCCCAGTTACCTGATCTGATTATCTCCGATGTCTCCATGCCCGACATGGATGGGTTTGAACTAGTCAAGAAGATAAAGTGTAACAGTACGACCAATCATATACCTGTTATTCTACTAACCGCTAAAATAAACTACGAGGATCGCATGCAGGGAATTGGCTTGGGTGCTGATGCTTACCTCACAAAACCGTTTCTAATGGAAGAATTGGTGGTTATGGCCGAAAACGTGATTAAAAATCGGATGACAGTCAAAGGGAAATACTCAGGAGCCCAGGAGCAGCAAGGAAAAGTAAAGACGATCTCCTTTAAATCAAGCGACGAAATCCTAATGGAACGCATCGTTAGCATCACTAATAAATACCTAGAAGATTCCAGCCTCAATGTGCAGTTGTTAGCCGACGAAGTCGGTTTAAGCCGCGTTCAACTACACCGTAAAGTGAAGGCTTTGACCGGTATCTCCACAAGTGAATTCATTCGAAACATACGCCTCAAACAGGCAGAGAAACTGCTGCTGGAAAAACAAATGAACATTTCGCAGGTCGCGTATGCATTGGGTTTTACAAACCAAACACATTTCTCTACATTGTTTAAAAAGATGTACGGTCTAAGCCCGTCGGAATATATTAACCGACACGCAAAGCAGCATGGTTAGTGCTTTCCGTTATGAAAATTAAGTTAAAAAAATTTAATGACATTTGGATGTCACTGGAACAAATTAAAATACGCAATTTTGCCTAACAGTGTTAAATGATTTTATAAGATTAAACCATGGGTAGCAAAGAGCGCATTCAACGCCTTAAAGACGAAAACCGGAATTCCATTCTGGAAGCGTCCCTTCAGATTGTCAAGGAAGAAGGGTGGCAGGCGCTAAGTATGCGTAAAATCGCTGATATTATCGAATACACCGCCCCCATGATTTATGAATATTTTGCCAATAAAGAAGCCATCTTGAATGAGTTGTCAAAACAAGGCCATCTTTTACTAGCAAAACGTGTCAAACAAGCTCAAGCCAAAGAAAGCACGTTAGAAAAACAACTAGAAGCTATGTGGTTCAGTTATTGGGATTTTGCTTTCGAAGAACGCGAGCTTTACCAACTCATGTTTGGTATCGGAACGGCATGTTGCGGAGCGGAGAAAAATGAGAAAGGTCGACCGTCTTTTGGTGAACACATCGCCGATGTGATCCGAGAGATTATGGCTGAGCAGCAACCTTCCGAAGATCTGATTTGTCGAAAATATTTCACCTATTGGTCTGTCATCCACGGCCTCATATCCATCAATCTAGTAGATAAGGGAAATGGAGAGATTACCAATCAACAGGTGCTTAAAGACGCCATTTATGGAATAACACGTTCACTGAACGACTAATTTTTTTACGCAAAAAGATACGACGTTAGATAATTTAACACTGTAAAATAACTTTTAAATTTAAAAACAACCTTTACAAATGAAAACGCAACGATTCACCGATTCACAGCATCTCCAGGCATTATTATTTAACACTGTTAAATCGTTTAATCCCGTAAGGATACTATATATTTTAAGTATGGTACCCTTTCTTTATGGCTGTACGACGGGTACCAGTAAACCCGCAGCGTCCGCGCCACCCACACTGCCTATCGTCACGTTAGCCAATGACGACCAGACTATCTATCAAGAATATCCAGCTTCTATCGAAGGGGCTTCGACAATCGAGGTTCGCCCCCAAGTAGACGGTGTGCTCGATCGAATTTACGTTGATGAAGGGGACAGCGTGCGAAAAGGGCAGTTATTATTTAAGATCAATGATCGTCCGTACCAAGAACAACTCAACCAAGCAAGAGCCAATTTACAAGCGGCTGAAGCCGCTTTAGAAAATACAGCGTTGGAAGTTGAAAAAAAGACACGCCTTGTCGCCAATAAAGTACTAACCGATTTCCAATTAAAAGCCGCGGTCAGTGCTCTTCATGCGGCGAAAGCAAGTGTACAACAAGCAAAATCAGCAGTGGAAGCGGCAAAAATCAATGTTGGCTACACAGAAATCAGAGCCTCCACCGCAGGCTTTATCGGGCGGTTGCTAAAAAAGCAGGGAAGTTTGGTTAGTCCATTGGACAGCGAACCACTCACACAACTATCTGATGTAGAAACATTACACGTATACTTTTCGCTCGGAGAAAACGACTTTATTGCTTTTAAACGTGATACGAAAGGAGAGACATTGGAACAAAAATTACAACAGGTACCTCCCGTGACGCTATTGCTTTCTGATCGAAGTATTTACGAACACCCTGGAAAAATAGATATGGTCGATGGCCAATTCGATAAGCATACTGGGGCGATCACGCTTCGAGCTACTTTTCCAAATCCTGAGGGCGTCCTGCGAAATGGAAACACCGGAAGGATTCGCCTAGAAAAACGTTACCAAGACGTCCTCCTTGTTCCTCAATTGGCAACGATAGAAATTCAGGATAAGATTTTTGTATATGCGGTAACAAGCGAGAATAAGGTTAGTCAGCAACCCATTACGGTTGTGGGCAAGAGCGGCGAAAACTATCTGGTCGAAAAAGGGATAAAGCCGGGAGACCGTATCGTGTATAAGGGGATAGATCTTTTACAGGAGGGACAGACGATCACGCCTCAAATAGTAACTACAGAAAACATTCACTAATTTCTTTAATTCCAGCGCAACATGTTCAAAAAATTTATAGAACGCCCCGTCCTCGCCACGGTCATATCGATATTACTTGTCATTCTAGGAATTATCGGTATCCTGAAACTTCCGTTACAGCAATTCCCGGATATTGCACCACCAGCTGTTCAAGTCGTCGCACTATACCCTGGCGCTAATGCCGAAACGGTGTTACGTGCAGTAGCTCCATCGTTAGAAGAATCCATCAATGGTGTGGAAAACATGAGTTACATGAGTTCAACCGCCAGTAACGATGGCTCCCTGATGATTACGGTATATTTCAAGTTAGGTACCGATCCTGATCAAGCAGCTGTTAATGTACAGAACCGGGTGTCTCAAGCTACAAGCCAGCTTCCTACAGAAGTTGTTCAAGCAGGTATTACGACAGCAAAACAGCAAAATAGCTTGATCATGGTATTGGATTTGTATACGGAGGATGAAGCAAAATACGATCAAACATTTATTACAAACTACGCCCAGATCAATATCATTCCAGAGCTTAAACGGATTCCAGGGGTTGGACAAGCAATTGCCTTCGGGGGGAGTAAGGACTACTCGATGCGCGTTTGGTTGGATCCAAATCAGATGGCGACTTACAAGCTAACACCCGGGGAGGTAATGGCTGCCATTCAGGATAAAAATATGGAAGCTGCTCCTGGTAAGTTTGGAGAAAACAGCAAAGAAGCATTTGAATTTGTCATTAAATACAAGGGAAAGCTCAACCAACCAGCGGATTACGAGAATATCATTATCCGCTCCAATACGGACGGATCCATATTGCGGTTAAAAGATGTGGCCCGTGTCGAGCTGGGGTCTTATACGTACGCCAGCCATACACGCATTGATGGCAAAGCCGGGTTGAATATCGGGATTATGCAGTTAGCAGGTTCCAACGCCAATGAAATCCAGATTGCCATACAGGAATTTATGGATAAGGCGTCTCTCAATTTTCCAAAGGGCGTAAAACACCTTGTGCTCTATAACACCAAAGATGCGCTTGATCAATCTATTGATCAGGTAAAGCACACGTTGATCGAAGCGTTTATTTTGGTCTTTCTGGTCGTTTTCTTGTTCTTACAAGATTTCCGGTCTACGTTGATACCAGCAATAGCTGTTCCGGTAGCCATTATCGGTACATTCTTTTTCATGCAGCTTTTTGGTTTTTCGATCAATTTACTCACCCTGTTTGCGCTTGTGTTAGCCATCGGGATAGTCGTAGATGACGCCATCGTCGTAGTGGAAGCTGTGCACAGCAAAATGGAGCATACACACTTGCCTCCCAAGTTAGCAACCACATCCGCGATGGGGGAAATAACAGGGGCTATTATATCTATTACGCTGGTGATGTCAGCCGTATTCCTCCCCATTGGTTTTATGGAAGGATCCACGGGTGTGTTCTACCGACAATTTGCTTTTACATTAGCGATCGCTATTGTTATCTCTGCCGTCAATGCTTTGACGTTAAGTCCGGCACTTTGTGCACTGTTTCTGAAACCGGTCCATCATGGACACGCAAACGGTAAGCGGCTCGGTTTTAAGGAAAAGTTCTTCGCTGGGTTTAACGTAGGTTTCGAAAAGTTGACACGAAATTACGTGGGAAGCCTGCGCTTTTTGATTCGTCGCAAATGGGTGGGTCTATCGGGACTAGCGGTATTAGTCCTTTTGACTGTTTTCATGGTACAGCGAACACCGACAGGCTTTATTCCTTCGGAAGATCAAGGTTTTATCGCGATTTCCTTGTCAATGCCTGCTGGAGCGTCGTTAGACAGAACGTCCCAAGCCCTAAAAGAAGCAGAGCAGCAGCTTCAGCACGCCTCCTTCACCAAAACACTCAACGTGATGGCCGGATTTAACATCCTGACCCAATCCACAAGTCCATCAGCCGGTGTCGCTTTTATCCTGCTTAAGCCACACGAGGAGCGCGGCGAAGTTAAAGATATCGATGCTATCATGGCAGAGGTTAACCAAAAACTGTCTAGCATCAAGGGTGCCAATTTCTTCGTATTCACCTTCCCTACCGTACCAGGATTCAGTAATGTTGACGGTTTGGATATGGTTTTACAAGACCGTACCGGAGGCGAGCTACGGAAGTTTAGCGATATTGGACAAGGATTCATCGGACAACTCATGGAGCGTCCTGAAATTGCGATGGCGTTTACCACATTTAGGGCCGATTATCCACAGTACGAATTACAGGTTGACGATATAAAGGCTGAACAACTGGGCGTGCGGACGAGAGATATCCTCCACACCATGCAGGCTTATTTCGGCAGTGCACAAGCCTCAGATTTCAACCGCTTTGGTAAATATTACCGCGTTATGGTACAAGCTGATTTCACAAACCGTACAGAACCTTCCGCAATGGACGGTATATACGTTAAAAATCAAAATGGTGATATGGTGCCCATTACGACCCTAGTTCAATTGCAACGCGTATACGGTCCAGAAACGGCGTCCCGATACAATCTTTTTAATTCTATCGGTATCAACGCTATACCGAACCCAGGCTATAGCTCTGGCGACGCCATAAGAGCCGTCGAGGAAGTTTCGCGTCAGCACCTACCCACAGGCTATACTTATGAATTTTCAGGGATGACCAAAGAGGAATTGATTTCAGGGGGACAATCGACGATCATTTTTATCCTATGCCTGGTATTTGTTTACTTCTTGCTCGCCGCACAATACGAAAGTTACATTATACCGTTGGCGGTAATTTTATCTATTCCTACCGGTGTATTCGGTGTGTTCGCAGCTATTGGATTAACCGGCATATCCAATAATATATACGTACAGGTAGCCCTCGTTATGTTAATTGGGTTATTGGCAAAAAATGCCATCCTCATCGTCGAATTTGCTCTTCAGGGAAGGAAGCGGGGACAATCTATTACCAAGGCTGCCTTGGAAGCGGCTAAACTGCGCCTCCGTCCGATCATTATGACATCGCTTGCTTTCATTGTAGGTATGATCCCCATGATGAGTGCGGTAGGTCCCTCTGCACAAGGAAACCATGCAATCAGTATAGCAGCTGCGGGAGGAATGCTTGCCGGTGTACTATTAGGTCTCTTGGTTATTCCGGTTTTATTTGTCGTCTTTCAATATCTTCAAGAACGCGTCAGCGGATCCAGAGCCAACGAACAGGTATTGCCTTCCCATCATCAAGAACTCGCTTTTGTAGACAGGACTTCCATACATTCTTAATTTTAAAATTATGCAGATCAAAATAAAAAGTAGTTTTCTCTTCTCCTTGGCTATTTCCGCTTCTTTGTGGGCATGCCAAACCAAAAAGCTAAGCAATGACATCACACTGGCTCCTCCCACATCCTTCCGTAGCGAGCAAGCAGTAGATGCTGATAGCAGTATCGGTAATGTCCCTTGGTGGGAATTTTTTCAAGACCCTGTTTTACAGCAACTGATCGATACCGCGCTGCAGCAGAATGCGGATATGCAGCTTGCGCTCAAGAATATCGAATCGGCGCAATTGATGTTCACCCAGGCTAAAGCAGGGAATCTACCCAGCTTGCAACTACAGGTACAGGCCAATAGCACCAACCCCTCCAACAATAGTCTAAATGGATTGAGTTTAGGTCAATTTTTAGGCCAGAACCATATCGAAGATTATACTGTTGGCTTAGGTTTGTCATGGGAAGCTGATATTTGGGGCAAGATTAAGGGAAAAAAGGCAGCTGCGCTGGCGGCATATTTACAGACCGAAGAGGCTAGAAAAGCAATTCAAACACAACTGGTTAATCAGGTGGCCAAAGGTTATTACCAACTGTTGATGCTCTATCGTCTCCAAGAAATTGCGCAGCATAACTTACGGCTGAGCGATAGTACCCTTCAAGTGGTTCAACACCAATATGAAGTAGGCGATATCAATTTATTAGCCTTGGAACAAGTTGCCGCGCAACGGCAGGCAGCAGCTGCATTAATTCCTGATTTTCAGCAGCAGATCTTACTTCAGGAGAACGCTCTGCACGTTCTTAGCGGCGACTTTCCAAAAGAAATACATACTGCAACGACGCTAGATGCTGTCAATCTCCCCACGGATTTGGCAGTAGGTATACCCGCCGAATTATTGAGTAAGCGTCCTGATGTTAAACAAGCGGAATTATCGGTAACGGCGTCGCGAGCTTATCATCAGGTGGCTAAAGCCCAAATGTATCCTTCCTTATCTATCACGGCGCAAGCCGGTGTCAATGCGTTTAAAGCCAGCAATTGGTTTAATATCCCTGCATCCCTTTTTGGAGCTGTGACCGGTAGTATAACGCAACCTATTCTTCAACGAAAAGAATTAAAGACTCAGTACGAAGTTGCACGCGTTGAATACGAAAAAAGTGTGGTTCAGTTTCGGCAATCCGTCGTCAACGCAGTAGGTGAAGTGTCGGACGCATTGATCTCCATACAAAAGCTAAAAGAGCGGCAAGAGATTGTACAGGACAAAACAAATCGGTTAAAAGCAGCTGTTAAGCATGCTGATTTACTTTACGAAACGGGTAGCGCCAGCTATCTAGAAGTTATCACCGCACAAAGTAACGCGCTACAGAGTGAACTGGAATTAGTACAGATCCATAAGGCGGAACTTGTCGCTGTGGTGGATCTATATCGGGCACTGGGTGGTGGCTGGTAAAATTCCGGGGCATTCTGCGGTCGGAACCGGTCAATCGATTAAAAATTCTTTGGATCATTTCACTTATGCGCAAATGATCCAAAGAATTATAAAAAATGCACATCGTGCACACGTACTAAATGATTGTTCCGCTAAGAATATTGACCTTACGTGTCATACGATCCCCTTCGGCATCTGTAACAGTAAACTCAAATGAACCTACACCCGCAGCTGCCGGTTTGAAAATTGCTTTTCCATTTTCCACCGACACCGTACCATTCACCGTGTTACCTGCTTTGAACCTCGGATTTTGTGTAAATCCACTAGCCAACTTATTTAGGTCTATTTCTAAAGATTCACCCGCCGCTGCGCTGTAGTGCACTTTGGACATCCATTGCAGGTAATAGTCCATTTCCGTGTAACCATCGCGATTTTTGTCCAGATTGGCATCTGAAAAATCACCCTTAGGAGAATTAGGGTTTAAGCCCCGGTGCGTTTCCCACCAATCCGGCAATCCGTCGTGGTCGCTGTCCCAATTGGTAGCACGCCTTACTTCTGGGTAATCATCGTAGCCTCCTGCATCATCCTGATGGTCTGGATAGCCTGGTTTGCCAGATATACTCCCTATTGTCGAATACGTACTGTCGATAGTTTCCTGGATAATGCGTTGATCGTGTTCATCCAGCTCAGGTCGGTTGTTGCCCACATCAGACAGTACCAATTTATAGGCCAGCCGAGCACTATGCGTAGTCACTTTAGGATCAAAAAATGGTTGATCCACAAAGGTTTCGTACTTTTCGGAATCGCCATTGCTATACCTCGCTTTTCTACCCGCTTCCTGATTACGCTCGTCAAAGTGTCCAGGCATCACATTACCGGTGAAATAACACCGTTGCGTTCCTTTACCAACATTTTCATGGTCTCCGATGAAAGCGAAGAACTGCGTCGTTCCTGCTCCTGGTTTATAGTAATTGTTCACAAAATTAACCTCATGGGCACCTCCATCTGTAGCTCTGGATCCCCAGTTGTACACAACGTTATTGCGAAGGTCCAGTTTGCCCGTATAAAACCCATCACCATTCAAACCTCCGGCCAGACTCCAGTTTCTACCATAGCAATGTACCAGCAAGTTGTGATGAAAACTACCAATTTCTCCGCCGATACTGGCAGCATACCCGTGCATCTTCCCTTTTTCGTATTTCGTATGGCCCGCCGAGTTCAGTGCTTCGGAAATCAAGGTCCGCTGTAAGGTAATATTTTTTGCCCCACGCGAACTGAAAGCCTCATCGATGGTCCAACTAATCGAGCAATGGTCGACAATGCTGTAATTTGCACCGGTCAAGCCCATGCCGTCTGCGGTTTTCCCCGCACCCAAACGAACACGCAGGTGCTGCGCCACGACGTCATTCCCCGTGAATCCAAAAGGAGCGCCGGCGATACAGATGCCTTTCCCGGGCGCTGTTTGTCCAGCAATAGTCACATAGCGCTGATTTGCAACCAGACGGGACTTCAGATGGATAATACCCGAAACGGCAAAAACAATAGTCCGAGGACCGGTATGGTTCTCTACGGCTTCCCGCAGGCTCCCAGGCCCGCTATCGTTCAGGTTGGTGACTTCAACTACTTTTCCTCCACGGCCGCCGCGTGCATAGCGTCCGTAGCCTTCAGCTTCTGGAAACGCCAGTTGCGCCGGTCTGAAATACCATACATCACCTTTCGTTTTGCCTTCGCCCGTTATTTCATCTACTCGCCAGTAGTAGGTATCCATGCTGTAAAGATCGGTCGCTAGAAATTCCGTTGCACTTTGTTCGCCCTTGAATTCGGGAGAAGAAGGTGTAGCGTTTGCAACCGTGGTTGAATCCAAACCAAAATATACTTCGTGTCGTGTGGCTCCCGGTGCGGACTCCCAGGTTAAATTGAGCTTATCATCCTGTGGTTCCGCGTGTTCGTCGGCATTTCCCGGTGACGGTGAGTGCGCCTGCTTCGCTGCGTCAGGTGTATTAATCTCGAAAGCGTTGATAACGAGATCGCTCACAACCGAACCCGTTCTGTCTCCGGCCTCAAACACCACAACTGCGTCCTCGCCTTTTTTTACCTGTAGGTTCGTATAAGCGGTTACAGCATCCGCCGTTTTCAGTGCTCTTACGCTCGGCTGCACCGTCCGCTTTTTGCCCTTATGCAAAATTACGATGGGGCTGAAGGTGTTATTCTCCGGGCTATGGGGGATGTTGTGGTACGTCAGTAACGTGTGTTCACCCTCCGGGAGCCCACTGATACGCATTTTAATCTTTCCTGCTGCATCCCCGTCCTTCACCGTAATACCATCGGAAACCAGGTAGGCAAAATTAGGCGACCCCATACCTGTTTTGTACCATTCGGAAGCCAGCTCACCGCCACCGCTCCCTATTTTGATGAACGTTACCTTTATATCGCCCTGTGTAAAGCTATCGGAAGTGCCGGCTTTTACCTGCCACGAGGAATAGCCAACTTCGTTGGTTTCAGCAACTCTGCGGCTGGTTTCGTTAAGATCCACCTTAACCACCGGCTTCTGTTGTGCGAAAATTGATTCGGCCGTGAATAAGCAGAACAAGATAAAGCCACAGGCTAGTGAACGGGAAAGAGTAGTATTCATAGAGATTTAAATTAGATATATACTTCTTTATGCACGCCTAAAAATCGTATGCTTTAGCTCTTATTGGCTAGGTATGCTTTAAAAGTGTTGTTGAATCAGCTATTTACATTTATTCAAATGTAGGCGAATCAGCAGGAGCGTTATTATATCATGTTCCCGATTTCTTCTAATATCTTACCGAAAACCAAATAATGATTAAAGCAAAGATTTTTTTGTAGATACATGGTAAACACTATATTGCATAATTTATTTGAAATTGTATCTTTGCTCCATCGAATGAAAAGAACAGTAAACATATCGTCCCAAATTACTCCGCCTTAAAGCACGGGCAACCAGTTGTTTCTTCCAATAACGATATTGGTTATCGTACTGTACGCAGGTGTTTCGCCTCTGGTGACCATTCAATTTTACTATTTACTTCTTTATTAATATGAAAAAAATTCTGAATTTATTTGATTTCAGCCAGAAAATAAATTACAAAAATGAGATTTTAGCCGGTTTAACCGTTGCTATGACGATGATCCCAGAATCGTTGTCCTTTGCCATATTAGCAGGGTTATCACCGCTAACAGGGCTTTATGCCGCTTTTTTAATGGGTATCGTTACCGCGGTACTAGGAGGCAGGCCAGGAATGGTATCGGGCGGTGCAGGTGCAACGGTTGTTGTCCTTATCGCCCTGGCATCCACACACGGGGTCGAATATCTGTTTGCCGCCGTCGCGTTGGCGGGCATCTTACAATTATTAGTCGGGCTTTTTAAACTCGGCAAGTTTGTCCGCTTAATACCGCAACCGGTCATGTATGGTTTTCTAAATGGCCTTGCCGTCATCATTTTTATGGCGCAGGTTGCGCAATTTAAAGTCGTCGATAATGGCACGGAAAGCTGGATGCAGGGATCCGCACTCTATGTAATGATTGGATTGACCATGCTCACCGTAGCCATTGTATTTATATTACCGAAATTCACCAAAGCTGTTCCTGCCTCTTTGGTTGCCATATTAATTGTATTCGGTATCGTTTATTTTCTCAACATCGATACGAAGAAAGTGATTGATATAGCTTCTGTAAGCGGGTCGTTGCCCTCTTTCCATATACCACAAATCCCTTTTAATTTAGATACATTAAAGCTTATTTTCCCCTATGCGCTGGTCATGGCTGGTGTAGGCTTAATTGAAAGCCTACTAACACTAAATATGGTGGATGAAATAACCAACACGAAGGGCCAGTCCAATCGGGAGGCCGCAGCACAGGGCATTGCAAATATTACCAACGGCTTCTTTGGTGGAATGGGCGGATGTGCAATGGTAGCCCAAACCCTAGTCAACATCGGCGCGGGTGCAAGAGCTCGACTTTCGGCAATTATTGGCGCTTTCACCATTTTGTTGATTATCTTGGTGGGAGGTCCTGTAATTGAACAAATCCCGATGGCTGCTCTGGTTGGTGTAATGATGATGGTGGCCATCGGGACATTTGAATGGGTCAGCTTCAGCATTATCAATAAAATGCCGCGTCATGATATTTTTATCGGCATGCTGGTCGCTGTCATAACTGTACTTTTACATAATTTGGCATTGGCGGTATTAATTGGGGTGGTGATTTCCGCTCTGGTATTTGCTTGGGAAAGTGCCAAGCGTATTCGTGCCCGGAAATTTATAGACGATCAGGGCGTAAAACACTACGAAATTTATGGTCCGCTTTTTTTCGGCTCAACGACCGCATTTATCGAGAAATTTGATGTGCTCCATGATCCGCAAGAAGTGTTAATCGATTTTAGGGAAAGCAGAGTTGTTGACATGTCTGCCATTGAAGCGCTACATAAAATCACCGAAAAGTACCACAAGGAAGGAAAAAAAATACATTTGCACCATTTAAGTCCTGATTGCAGACAATTGCTTAAAAATGCGGAATCGGTTATTCATGTAAACATCCTGGAAGACCCGACTTATAAAGTAATGACAAATAAATAGCGGAACCAGGGGATATCATACGTATCCCCTGATAAATCATTTCTTGTTGAACCATAGACACGGCTCTTGCTAGTTCAACATTATCCCCTGTGAAGGTATGCGTTAAAAACGTATTGCGGTATTGCTAAAACTTCTCAAACTCGGCCTCGGAAGTGGACTGAACATCCTCGTCCGTTACGAGTTTTCCGTTTATCAGCACATTGTCGAACACCATGTTTTTTGTATAGTTAGCTTGAATAGGCACATCCACCCCGTCAATATTCGAATTGATAATTTTCAGGTTTTCTGCAGGAGATTCTTCGTAAGCATTGATCAAAACACCGAACTTCCCTCCTTTTTTAACATTTAGGTTCTCCACCGTAATATTACGCACGGTAGGCATAAAATCGCCTGGGTTTTCGTAAAACATATCTACTAAAACGGCAGCCTCTTTGTATGTACCGACTTCGACGTTACGCATATAGATATCCTCTATGACACCTCCCCGCAGGGAGCTTGTTTTAATCCGCAATATGCGGTCTAACTCTGGACTGTCCATCTTCAAATTTTGGGCAAATATATTTTTAGCGCCTCCAGATATCTCGCTACCGATTACAATACCTCCGTGCCCATCTTTCATCTCACAGTTTTCGATGATATGGTTTTCAGCAGGACGTCCGATAGACCGACCGTCTTCATTTCGACCGGATTTAATGGCTATACAATCATCACCCGTATCGAAATAACAACCGGTTATCAACACATTTTTACTTGATTCGGGGTTACAGCCATCATTATTAGGACCATGTGTTACCACACTTACATTCCGAACGGTGACATTTTCGCATAACACCGGATTAATATTCCAAAAAGGTGCATTGATAATCTTTACATCGGCTATTAAAATGTTGGAAGAGTTATAGGGCTGAATAAAAGGTGGTCGTAAGAAATGCCCGTCCCCGTATACCCTATCTTCCACGGGAATTCCGTCTTTCACCTGTTGCGTAAGCTTCTTGACCGCAGCAAGTTGATTATCCATCCCTTCTGACCAGCCATATACTTTCTTTGCTTTCCAGGGCCACCAATGCTCATTATTCGCATTTCCATCGAGTATCCCTTTACCGGTTATGGCGATATTCTCCTGCCCGTAAGCATAAATTAAAGGCGAGTAATTCATACACTCCATGCCTTCCCAACGGCTTTTGACCAATGGTTTATAGTCTTCCGTATTTCGGCTGAACAACAATTTTGCACCGTCTTCAAGATGTAAATTTACGTTGCTTTTCAAGTGAATAGCGCCCGTTAAAAATGTTCCTTTGGGGACAACAACCCTGCCTCCTCCATCGGTATGGCAGGCTTCGATGGCGTCGTTGATAAATTGCGTGCTAAGAACTGTGCTATCTGATCCTGCTCCGTATTCCGTAATTAGAAAATCCTTCTTAGCAAAATTAGGTTCAACAATCAATGTCCGTATGCTATCAGCCACTTTCCATGCTTGGTCCGTTTCTTGTTCTTGTGTTTTTTGAGGTTCTCCACAGCTTACCAACAAGCTAAAAGGCAAAACTGCAGCTATTAATAAATTACGTACTTGCTTCATATATAGTTACTTGATTAAATATGTTCTCATACTATTACCGACAATTAACGGCAAATAGCTTGAAAGATAGAAATAAAAATCGATCCTAGCTTAAAAATTGTGTCACCAATTCGTTAAACGCTTTCGGATTCTCGGCTTGTACCCAGTGTCCAGCTTTGGGAACGACTTGGATCTCCGAATTCGGGAACATCTCCTGTATCATAGGATAATCTTCCTCCGAAATATAATTGGATTTCTCCCCCGCTAGAAACAATGTTTCACCATCATAAACACCTGCCTCTACCCCTACGGTAATAAACTCCGCGTATTTATCGGTCAACGTTTTTAAATTGAAGCGCCAGTCTAACGTTCTGTCTTCCTTTATGTAAACATTTTTTAGTAAAAACTGAATAACACCAGTTTCATCAATATATTGACGCAGCTGCTCTTCTACCTCTTTACGATTACTTAATTCGTTAATTTTAACCGCTTGCAGCGCTTCAATTATTTTTTGATGATGCGGCGGATAAGCTTTCGGAGCAATATCAGCAATAATCAATTTTCGGATATTTGTCGATTTGGAAATCGCATATTGCATAGCTACCTTTCCGCCTAGCGAATGTCCTAAAATATCGACTTCTTGAAGCCCCTGGTATTGGATATAGGCTTCTAGGTCGTCAACCATCGCCGCTAATGACATGTCTTCGCTATGAAAACTCTGTCCATGGTTGCGTAGATCAAGCAAATGGATAGACCTTTGTTCTCCAAATTCTCTACCGAAACTTCCCCAATTATCAGACATGCCAAACAAGCCGTGCATCACCAATAGCGGTGTACCCGGTTGATCTTCTCCGTATATTCGTGAATGTAAAATCTCCATAAGGAGTAAAGATAAGGTTTATCTTCTTCTTTTTTTACGTCAAAAAAAGAAGCTTTTGGGGTCTATCAGCTTCGTTCGGCTTTTTTCTTTTTTTGTTAAGCAAAAAGAACTATATTATTCTTCGTTCTTTTGTATCACAACTATAAGTTCATATAACATATATAATATGACGATATACATCAAAAACATGGTATGCAACCGCTGTATTATGGTAGTCCGCCAAGAGGTCGAAAAACTAGGGTTTAATATCGATGCAATAAAACTTGGAGAGCTTGTTATTAGGGAAGAGCTAAATAATGCACAGCGGGATAAGGTGTCTGCTGTCTTGGAGCCACTAGGCTTTGAACTGATCGACGATAAAAAAAGCCAGCTGATTGAGCAGATTAAGACTATCGTGATAAAATGGGTGCGGGAGCAGAACAGAGAGCGTTCCGTAAATCTTTCGGATGTTTTAGCAGATCAACTGCACCACGATTACAATTACCTGTCCAATCTGTTTTCTGAAGTGGAGGGCATCACCATTGAGAAGTATCACATCGCACAAAAAATTGAGCGAGTTAAAGAGCTATTGGTATATGATGAACTGTCGCTTAGCGAAATTGCCTACCAATTGGGTTACTCTAGTGTAGCGTATCTAAGCAATCAGTTTAAAAAGGTTACAGGGCTATCGCCTAGTCATTTTAAACAAATAAAGGAAGATAAGCGCAAGCCATTGGATGAGGTATAAAGCCGATATGATGAAAAAAAGAAGCCCCCTATTGACGGTTTTACTTATTCTTCTCGCAAGCGGCAGCCACGCACAGGAAAAACCTGAGCTACATATTGGTGGAGCATTGCGTTTTAACTATAATTATTCCACTTGGAAGGAAGGACAGAAAGAGCGAGGGGGAGATTTCGGTTATGATGTATTCAGAGTCAATGTGGACGCGAAATATAAAGGAATAAAAATGGACACCGAGTACCGTCTTTACGCCCAGAGTTTTGGAGGAGGCTTCTTAAAACGCGGTTGGGTAGGTTATGATTTTGATGAATATAGCGACATACAAATTGGACTAACGCAAGTTCCTTTCGGGATTAAGGCGAACTCCCACAGTTGGTTTTTTGGACTTGATTATTACGTCGGTCTGGAAGATGACCACGATATGGGAATTAAGTATACCCATGAAGGCGAAAAGTTTGACTACGCTATTGCTTTTTTTAAAAATGCGGAAGAACTAGACTTCGGCAGTACATCTGACATCTCGGATAGTCGATATTCCTATGATGTAGGTTCCCTTCCAGGGAAAGATGGAATGACGTACAGAAACAAAGAAATTAACCAGATCAATGGCTTGCTCAACTATAAGATCGACCGAAGCGGTGTACAGCACAAACTAGGTCTATCTGCTCAATATGGTGGATTATATAATCTCGATACTAGAAAAACGGGTAATCACTACGCGCTGGCGGCTCACTACGAGCTGAACATTCGAAATCTAGACATCAAAGCACAGATAAGCACCTATACGTATAACCCAAAAGCACCCGAGGGAGAATCCAATGAGGTAATTGCGATGACTGCCTACGGTGCACCTTATTTGGTAGCCTCCCGGGCAGACATATATACGTTAGGCATTGGTTACGCGATACCGTTGAACTGGGGTCCCGTATCAAGTGTTATTCTATATAACGACTTTGGTTATATGGATAAAAAGAAGATCGAGTTTGCCAATACGTTCATGAATGTAACAGGTGCGATGTTCACCGCGGGGCAAATATATACATACGTGGATTTTGCCGCGGGTAAAAATCAACCTTGGCTAGGCCCTGATTGGACGGACGGCTTGGGAACAGGCAATCCAGAGGCCACATGGAGCGCGAGATTCAATATTAATATTGGCTACTATTTTTAATAAAGTTGTCGAACCCAGTGAAGTCGAAGATTGCGTGTGTGTTTTAGTTTAGTATCCCATTCATTTCTGTTAAGATAATGGGCTTGTCTCCCGTTACTACTATCGTATGTTCATGCTGTGCCATATAACCTCCTTTATCCCCAACCACTGTCCAGCCGTCGGCCAACGTCTGTCCCAAAGTAGAATCTGTTGTGATAAAGGTTTCTAGCGCGATAACGGAATCTCTCTTGAACCTTCGCTTATCGAATCTGTCTCTATAGTTTAACAAATCATGCGGTTCTTCATGAAGGCCTCTGCCTACTCCGTGCCCTGCAAAGTTCTTGATCACTTTATAACCGCGCTTTTTAGCTTCTGATTCAATTAAATGACCGATATCAGCAATCCGCGTCCCACCTCGGATATTCGCAATGGCCTTTTTTAAAATATATTTGGATGCTTCTACTAAATGTTGATGTTGGTTAATATCTTCTCCCAATACAAAAGACCCACCGTTGTCGGACCAAAAGCCATCACGTTCGGCAGAAACATCTATATTTATAATATCTCCCTCTTGCAGTATGCGCTTATCTGATGGAATACCGTGAAAAAATTCGTTGTTAACGGATATGCAAGTCCAACCTGGAAAACCGTAAGTGAGATAGGGTGCGGATTTGGCACCTAAATCTGAAAGCACTTTTGCGCCATAATCGTCCAACTCCTTTGTCGTCATACCGGGGCGAGCGTAATCAATCATTTGTTTCAAGGTGCAGGCAACAGCCTCGCTCACTTTTTTCATGCCTAGCAATTCCGTTTCGTTTGTTATGGACATACACGTAAAGTCTATTTTATTGCTTCCGAAATTAAGAAATAATGGTGGAAATAAAGACACATAGAAAAGAACGAGGAGTAAATCTTACAACTCTTTCCCGAAATAGTGTAAGCGAAAATCAACCGTTTATGCTCAATTTTGTTTTGTAATAAGCAAGATAACGATATGGCTACGGACAACAAACAAACAGAGACCACGGTAAAACAATCCTTCCCGGTACTTAATATGACCTGCGCTGGATGTGCTGTCAGCTCGGAAAGCACGATAAAAGCCCTGCCCGGTGTGTTAAATGCATCCGTAAATTTTGCGAATGCCACCTTAACAGTGGAGTATCTTCCCAACATGACCAATCCCTCGGCTATGCGAAAAGCGCTACAAGACATCGGTTATGATTTGTTCCTAGAAGACGAAAGCGCTCAACAAGAGACATTAGAAGCTATCCAGGAAAAAAAATATAAAAAACTAAAAAACAAAACCATTTGGGCGATTATCCTATCCATTCCGGTAGTCGTCATTGGCATGTTCTTTATGCATATGCCTTATGAAAATGAAATCATGTGGTTGTTTTCAACGCCGGTTGTCTTATGGTTGGGTAAAGGTTTTTTCGTAAACGCGCTGAAACAAGCAAAACATCGCTCCGCGAATATGGATACCCTCGTCGCGCTAAGTACCGGAATAGCCTATATATTTAGTGTATTTAATATGCTGTTTCCGGAATTCTGGCTAGAAAGAAATCTGGAACCTCACGTGTATTTTGAAGCGGCAGCTGTTATCATCGCTTTCATTTTGTTAGGTAAGTTGTTAGAAGAAAAAGCAAAAAGCAACACCTCTTCCGCCATTAAAAAGCTGATGGGATTACAACCCAAGACCGTCGTTCTCGTGAAGTCAGATGGCACAGAAAAGCAAGTTGCCATTGACGATGTAAAGGTCGACGATGTGCTATTGGTTAAACCAGGCGAAAAGATTGCCGTGGACGGGATGGTTACAACAGGTAATTCTTATGTAGACGAAAGTATGCTCAGTGGCGAACCTGTTCCCGTACAGAAAAAGGAAAATGAAAAGGTATTCGCCGGAACAATAAACCAAAAAGGCAGTTTTCAGTTCAAGGCTACCAAAGTCGGGAAAGAAACGATGCTAGCCCAAATCATAAAAATGGTACAGGATGCGCAGGGCAGTAAAGCTCCTGTACAAAAGTTGGTAGATAAAATTGCCGGCATATTCGTTCCGATCGTGATTGGCATTGCAATCCTCACATTTATCCTATGGTTAATACTAGATGGTAGTGAAGGGCTTATACATGGACTTTTAGCTGCTGTGACTGTTTTGGTAATCGCCTGTCCATGCGCCTTGGGCCTAGCGACACCTACCGCCATTATGGTGGGTGTGGGAAAAGGTGCGGAACAGGGTATTCTCATTAAAGATGCGGAAAGCCTGGAATTGGCAAAAAAAGTCAATGCTATTATTTTAGATAAAACAGGTACAATTACCGAAGGGAGACCCCAAGTTACAGATATACAATGGTTGCACGACGACCCTGTTAGCCAACAAGTCTTGTTTAGCTTGGAAAAACAGTCCGAACATCCGTTGGCCGATGCTGTAGTCAAGCATTTAGAGAATATTAAACCGATTCCACTCTCCTCTTTTGAGAGTATTACCGGAAAAGGAGCAAAAGCCGTTTATGAAGGTGCGGATTATTACGCCGGAAATAGAAAACTACTATCAGAAAACGGTATTCAGATCGCTCCGCAACTGCAGCAACATGCTGACACGTGGAGTGCAGCATCCAAAACGGTAATCTGGTTTGCCAATAGGAAAGAAGCGCTTGCGGTATTGGCTATCTCCGATAAAATCAAAGAAACATCCGTGGAAGCTATCCAACAGTTAAAGGAAATGGATATTGAGCTATACATGCTTACAGGTGATAATGAAGCCACGGCCAAAGCTATTGCGGAGCAAACAGGTATTCCGCATTACAAAGCGGAGGTGCTACCACAGCAAAAAGCAGATTTCGTCAAGGAATTGCATAAACAAGGTAAAGTAGTAGCGATGGTGGGTGACGGTATCAATGATAGTACTGCTTTGGCAACCGCGGATGTGAGCATCGCAATGGGCAAAGGAAGTGATATTGCCATGGATGTAGCTAAAATGACTATCATTTCTTCTGATTTGAAAAAAATACCAGCCGCCATTAGATTATCCAAACAAACTGTCGCGACCATTCGCCAAAATCTGTTTTGGGCATTTATATACAATTTAATTGGCATCCCGATTGCGGCAGGTATACTATATCCGATAAACGGATTCCTCCTCAACCCAATGCTAGCCGGTGCAGCTATGGCGCTCAGTAGCATAAGTGTCGTTAGCAACAGCTTGCGATTGAAACTAAAAAAGTGATGCAAAAAACAAAAATTTATAACTCATAATTTATAACTCATGAAGACATTAAAATTCAAGACAAACATCAATTGCAGCGGTTGCGTATCCGGCGTAAGCTCCTTTCTAAACGGATTGAACGGTTTGACCGAATGGGAAGTAGACACGAACAACAAGGATAAAATCCTGACCGTTGTTGCCGACACGGCTACCGAACAAGACGTGATCGATTCGGTACGAGAAGCAGGTTTTAAAATAGAGCCTGTACAAGATTAACAAGCAAAAAACAATCAGATGAAAGCATTATCTTATATCATCACCACCTGCCTTGTGCTATTATCTACACTGTCGATGGCACAGATTAAAAATGCAAAAACGGAGACAGCAAAGATCAATGGCAATTGCGGTATGTGCAAGCGTACGATCGAAAAAGCGGGCAACACAAAAAATGAGGCACAGGTTGTTTGGGACGCCGATAATCAGCGCGCTTCTATTACGTACGACACCAGGAAGACGACGATGGACACCGTCCTCAAACGTATTGCACAAGTAGGTTACGACAACGAAAAATATCTAGCCCCCGATGAGGTCTACACCAATTTACATGACTGTTGTCAATATGATCGTAAATTGAAACATTCCAAAACCAATAAGAAACCTGACGGGCATTCGCACCATAATTCCAGTGAAGGTTCATCCCGTCAAGGAAAACATCATTAATAAATAACAGCTTTATAAAAAATGCATATGTATAATCGGTATCTGTCCTTTCTGCTCACGTTTGTGTTGTCGGTTTCTGTCGCTTTTGCTCAGCAAGTAGTTCGCTATGAGCTGTATATCACGGATACATTAGTAAACTACAGCGGAAAAACGAAACAGGCTATTGCGGTCAATGGACAGATCCCGATGCCTACATTAACCTTTACGGAAGGCGACACCGCTGAAATTGGCTTGCACAATCAACTCAAAGAAAGTACTTCTTTACACTGGCATGGTGTGCAGTTACCCAATCGGGAAGACGGTGTTCCTTTCTTAACACAAATGCCGATCCCAGCCGGTGAAACATATACCTATCGTTTTCCCGTGAAGCAAAATGGCACCTATTGGTATCACAGTCATTCGGGTTTTCAAGAACAAATTGGTATGTACGGTTCGCTTATTTTTCGCAAACGAAAAGGAGACACCACCTTTCGGAAGGGGATTGATGATATCCCGACTATCCCCATCGTGTTGAGCGAGTGGACAGATCTCCATCCTCACAACGTACAACGTATGCTAGCCAGTGGTAACGATTGGTTTGGCATCAAAAAAAATACCGTTCAAAGTTATGCAGAAGCCATCAAAAAAGGACATTTTAAAACTAAAGTGACCAATGAATGGAAACGCATGGAGGCGATGGATGTTAGTGATGTGTACTACGAAAAGTTTTTGATAAACGGAACAAGCGAACAGCAACTTTCTGAGTTTAAAGCGGGCGACCGCGTGCGTTTACGTCTTATCAATGGGGGAGCTTCCTCTTATTTTTGGATCACCTACGCGGGTGGCAAAATAACCGTTGTCGCCAACGATGGTAATGATGTAGTACCGGTAAAAGTGGATAGATTGATCATCGGTGTATCGGAGACCTATGATATTATCGTCGATATTCCGGCTTCACATACGGCATATGAACTTATGGCAACAGCGGAAGATCGTTCCGGTTCTGCTTCTATTTATATCGGCGAAGGCATTCGCCAGCTCGTCTCGCCCTTGCCAAGGCTTCAGTATTTTGACGGTATGAAAATGATGAACGACATGATGAAAATGAACGGTGATATGGACGATATGGACATGGATATGGGGCTTCAAAAGATGGATATGAACGCCGTGATGTACCCAGAAATATCTGCAGAAGATGCTCATCAACATCACGCAGCAGCTTCAGACGACGATCATACAGCACATCAAGGACACGACCACAGACAGCAACATCAAGAAGAACAGCTCCACCCCGCTGCTCCTGTCACGCTCAATTACACCATGTTGAAATCACCGCACAAAACGACATTGCCTAGTGATGCACCTGTTAAGGAACTTCGTTTTGAGTTGACGGGGAACATGAACCGGTATGTGTGGAGTATGGACAATAAGGTTTTATCCGAAACAGACAAAATCCCGGTAAATAAAGGGGAGGTTTTGCGTATTATCCTATTCAATAACTCCATGATGCGCCACCCGATGCATCTGCATGGTTTTGACTTCCGTGTCATCAACGGACAGGGTGATTATGCGCCCATGAAGAATGTGCTGGATATCATGCCCATGGAAACGGACACCATCGAATTTATGGCAAACACGGAAGGGGACTGGTTTTTCCATTGCCATATCTTATACCATATGATGGCGGGTATGAATCGTGTCTTTGCTGTCGGTGACTATCAAAATGACTTGCTTCCCGACAAAGAAAAAGCCTATAAAGTGCTACAACGAGAAAGCAATATGCTGCATTTCATGGCCGAGAACGATTTTGCGACCAACGGGAATGACGGACAGGCGATGCTGCAAAATACGCGCTGGAGCTTAGGAACCGAATGGCGCTTAGGTTATCACGATAAACATGGCTATGAGGTAGAAACGCACTTTGGCCGGTACATTGGCAAAATGCAATGGCTTATGCCCTTTGTAGGTTTTGACTGGCGCTACCGAAAACTGGGCCGGCATGAACAGGAAAAAAACATGTTCGGACAGGTAAATAAAAAAGATAACCGAAGTGCTTTTAGCGTCGGGGTTATGTATACGTTACCTATGCTCGTCAATTTCCAGGCGGAAGTATATCACGACGGCATTGTTCGTTTGGCCTTAATGCGGGAAGATATTCCTGTTTCCAGACGGATACGCGCCGGCTTTATGGTCAACACCGATAAAGAATATATGCTGGATTTACGCTATATCATGACCCGAAATTTAGGGATCCGCACACACTATGACAGCGATATGGGATTTGGTGTGGGATTGGTCGTAAATTACTGATTCTCGAAATGAGATTCCATGAACGCTAGTATCTCTTCATAATCTTGAGGATCATGAGAGACGCCTTCGTCTCTATAATAATAGCCGTCTTCAGTCCTGTCCGATATTTCCAAATTGGCTTGGAAGTTAATCTGGATAAGACCCTCGCTAATTTGTTTTAACAAAATATTATGGGTGATTTTATTCCCCGCTCGTTTCGCAAATATACCTCGCTGTTTTATCACAGATTTCACCTGGATAAATCCAGCATCTTTTTCCATGTTCTGGATAAAATAATCACTGTCCGCAAAAAGCTCTATTAGCTCCTGGAAGGCCGTTGATTTATCGATATCTTTCACCGTCATAGACGGCAGTTTGGTTTGACTAAAGCCCATTAAGCTGACCATTAATAAACAAAGTGAAAGTCCGTATTTTATAAAAGCCATAGTTCAATCAATTAGATATTTCGTTAAAAATAACAAATAATTGACTTTTCCGCGACTCGATAAACGACTTTCACTCCCACCAGGCTAATGTTCTCGTATTTTTCTTAATTAATTCAGCATCCTCCGGGCAGAAACTGATCATACCCTTGCTTTCGTAAAGTAAAACACCGGCTTCCCGGATGGCAGCAAATACTCCTTCCTTATCCCTTCGGTAACACACCGTTGTCGAGATACGTTTATCTGGCAATTACTTAAAAATGCCGAAACAGTTATTGATGTGAATATTATCGAAGATCCTACCTACAAAGTAATGACCAACAAATAGTAAGGTTCGTAAGCATCGAAAGTAATCTAATTTTATTCCATAGATTTTTCGGTGCTTTTGTTATGAGAAATAAATTAAAGAATGTTGTGGTTTATAATTTATTATCGTAATATTGCAATATATAATAAGAACTATGGGACTTACTAAATCGGAAATATTTACGGATGAACAAAACAGGTTGGCGTCACTGTTTAAGGTTGTGGCACACCCTGCGCGGGTTGCTATACTCCAATACATCATCAATCAAAAAACCTGTATCTGCAACGATTTGGTGGAGGAGTTGGGTTTGGCACAGGCTACTATTTCGCAACATCTAAAGGAATTAAAGAGCATCGGTATTATCCAGGGAACAATCGAAGGTAAGGCCGTCTGTTATTGTATTGATGAAAATGTCTGGAAACAAATCCAAAGAGATTTCGACGTTTTTTTTAATCAGGAAGTAAAGGTTAGCAAGTGCTGTTAGCCACATTTTTTTAGTACTTATTATCGTAATATTGCAATATATAATTTATCATAAAATAGCTATTATATGAAACTATCAAACATTAAAGAAATCTTACCAACATTAAATAATGTTGAATTTCAATTAGAGAACGGAACTTTTGTTCCAGAGCATTTCCATGTCACTGAAGTGGGACAGATCACTAAAAACTTTATCGACTGTGGAGGTGTAATTCGCACTGAAAAGGTTGTCAATTTCCAACTATGGAATGCGAACGATTTTGAGCATAGATTAAAACCAGGGAAACTATTGAATATCATCAAACTATCTGAAGAAAAATTGGATATTGAAGATGCTGAAATTGAAGTAGAATACCAAAGCGACACCATTGGTAAATACGATCTGGAATTCAACGGAAAAAACTTTGTTCTGAAAAATAAGACAACGGCTTGTCTGGCTGAAGACGCTTGCGGTATTCCTTCTGAAAAACAAAAGATAAGTCTTTCGGTACTTACAAACAGCCAAAATAACTCATGTACACCTGGAGGCGATTGTTGTTAACAAATATAAAAAGTAAAGAAATGTATCAGAAGATAATTGAAACAATAACACAATTGCAAAACATCAGCGAAGAACGTAGAACCATATTACAGCCGTTGATAGATTTTGTTCAACAAAAAATAGATAACAGACAGGAAGTAAATCTCAATTTCATCTGCACCCATAACTCACGTAGAAGCCATTTATCACAGGTTTGGGCACAGGTAGCAGCAGCACACTACAGTATTCCAAATGTACATTGCTACTCGGGAGGGACAGAAGAAACTGCATTATTCCCAAAAGTAGCTGAAACATTGACCAATCAGGGGTTTAATATTTTCAAGATTGCGGAAACTACCAATCCTGTGTACGCCATAAGGTATAGTGACAATGCTTTGCCGATTATTGGTTTTTCAAAAAAATACGACAGCTCTTTCAATCCTGTATCTGCCTTCGCAGCTATTATGACTTGCTCACAGGCAGATGGCGGCTGTCCTTTTATTGCGGGGGCGGAAAAGAGGATACCTATAACATTTGAAGACCCAAAAATTTCAGACAATACCCCTGAACAAGCCAAAGTGTACGCAGAAAGAAGTCTGCAGATCGCATCGGAAATGTTGTATGTTTTTTCAATGATTAAAAAATAACCGATGCAACCAAAACTAAAATTTCTTGACCGTTACCTAACCTTATGGATATTTCTTGCGATGGCAATAGGTGTAGGTTTAGGACATGCCTTTCCAGGTATTTCCAACATGACAAATACTTTATCTGTAGGCACCACAAATATTCCTCTGGCTATAGGGTTGATACTCATGATGTATCCGCCATTGGCAAAGGTTGATTATTCCTTATTACCCATGGCATTTAAGGATAAAAAAGTAATCGGTATATCTTTATTGCTGAATTGGGTGATCGGCACCGTACTGATGTTCGGGTTAGCCGTTTTATTTTTGCGGAACGAACCTGATTATATGACCGGTCTGATACTGATTGGCTTGGCGAGATGTATCGCTATGGTTATTGTGTGGAGTGACTTAGCTAAAGCTAACAGAGAATATACGGCTATGCTGGTCGCCTTAAACAGTATCTTTCAGATCTTTACCTACAGCTTTTTAGTCTGGCTGTTCATCAACGTATTACCTGCCAAATTAGGATTAGCCAATTTCGACGTAAGCGTTTCCATGAAAGACGTTACAGAAAGCGTATTGATCTATCTAGGAATTCCGTTCTTGGCAGGTTTTCTTAGCCGTTACTTCCTTGTGAAATCAAAAGGCATAGCATGGTATAACAGAAAGTTCGTACCCAAAATATCACCCGTTACATTGTACGCTTTATTGTTTACGATAGTATTAATGTTCAGCTTGAAAGGCGATAAAATATTGGAACTACCAATGGATGTGGTAAAAGTAGCTATTCCATTAGTTATCTACTTTGTATTGATGTTTTTCGTGAGCTTCTTTATCAACAAATCCCTAAATGTTCCTTACGATAAAAATGCATCCATCGCTTTTACAGCTACCGGAAATAATTTTGAACTGGCAATAGCCGTCGCAATAGCGGTATTTGGCATTCATTCACCTCAGGCATTTGTAGGCGTTATCGGCCCATTGGTAGAAGTTCCGGTACTGATACTATTAGTCAGGGCAAGTTTGTGGATGAAGAAGAAGTATTACGGGTAGCATTACCTATTGGTTGCTACACTAAAACATTTAAGAGATGAAATGTGACATATTTAATATTTGGGCAGCTTATCGTCAGGAGATAAAAGGTTATGTAAAAAAACGGGTCACTGATGAGGATGATGTTAATGACATTATGCAATCAGTCCTTATCAAGATCACAGATTATTGTGAGACAAAAAACAATGTAAAGTTCATAAAGGCTTGGCTTTACAAAGTTGCGCTAAATACGCTCATTGATTTTCATAAGAAGTCAAAGCGGACGACAACCCATTCAAATTTTGGGCAGTTATACCTGCATAGCCAACAAGAGTATGATGAGAATATCTTTGTTTGGCTTTACAATTTCATAGATGAACTGCCCACTGAATATTCAGAACCGTTAAGGCTCTCGGATATAGAAGGGATGCCACAAAAGGAAATTGCAGAACAACTCGGTTTGACGTTAACAGCTACGAAATCAAGAGTTCAAAGGGCCCGGAAAATGTTAAGGAATAAATTTGACGAATGCGGCACAGTAGAGCCTTCCGAGAGCTATTCAATGTCTTATACCATAACCAAATCTTGTTGCCTGAAATAAAAATTGTAAAAAATGCTGCATCTTTTCAATGCCTTTCCAGTCTTATGAGTAAATTTTAAATCAAAGAAAATGGAAGCACAAACAAAAAATGTATTAAAAGTAGAATTTATTCAGGTAGAGATGCCAGCAAATGCTGACGGTTCCTGTTCAGCCTGTGATACCATTCAGGGAAAATTGGTCTCCGCAGTTCAAGCTGTTCAGAAGCTATTTGATAATTTGGATTGCGAAATCTTTCTAAAATCAACAACAATCAGGACTGTTCAGGAAGCTGAAAAAGTCCAAATAGTTGCTTCTCCAACAATAAGAGTAGGCAATTTGGATTTTCACCCGCACCATCCCACAGATAACTCTGAAAAAAGAGAGTGGACTTGGAAAGGAGCTACCATAGCTGAACCTGATAAAAAGACTTTGATAGAAGTTTTATTAAGGGGCTATTTTGAACCTCAAAAAGAGCATGAGAAAAAGGAGCTGTCTCCCTATATTCTCAAATACTTAGATGAAAGTGAACAAACGAAATCTGACTGTGGATGTAGTTAGAAAACAATATGAACATAGAGCGCACCCAGCTGAAAAGTCCAACAGGAATTCCGTCTTTAATATACCGTTGATCCGTTCGGCAATGGCATTTTCATAAGGGTCACTGTTCTCGGTCATAGATATGCGGATGCCAAATGACTCCAGTGTCTGTATATATTGCTGGCAGCAGTACTGTACACCGCGGTCACTGTGATGGATCAGTGTCCCCTGCATTTTAGAGGTGCTTGCCATCAATAAAGCATTTATAGGGCCATCACTGTGGAGCGTGGGGTGAAGGCAGTAGCCGATAATCCGGTGGGAATAGGCATCTGTAACAATACTCAGGTAGGCGAACCCATGCTTCAGGTGGAGATAGGTGATGTCGCTTACCCATAACTGCCCTGCACATGTCAGCACGCTCAGATCGCGGATCAGGTACCCACGTTCCCCCAGCAGCCTGTACAGCTGGTCCCTGCCCATTTTTATACCATGCCCGTCAAACCTGTCTTTTAAGATGACCATCAGCTTGGGGACACCACAGCGGGGCAGGTCTTTGCGCACCTCCCTGACCATCTTGATGACCAGTGCATCTGCCATATGCTTCTCTTCGGCACGCTTTATCTGCTCATAATAGCCTTGTCGGCTATACCCAAACAGTGAACAGAGGTACCCTACACTGTAATGTGGGTACAACTGCCTGAGCAGGCTTACTGTTTGGACCCAGACTTTTTTCGGATACTGATCCGCAGTTTCTGTTCGGCAACATCGACCAATGTTTCCAGTGCAGTATTCTTCACCTTGGCATCTTCCAGATGCTTTTCCAGCTCCTTTATCCGCTTATGAAGCGCCTCTAGTTCTCGCTGTTCTTTTTCGGTCATCGGGGGTAAAGTTAAAGGAATATCCGAAGAATATAACCTACGCCAGCGGCGTATCAGTCTCCACCATGTAGCATCTCCTATATGAAATCGCGCACGTGCTTCCCCTTCGGTCATCCGGCCTGCGTCCAGCTCGCCGACCAGCCATCTACGGAATGCTATCTCTGGCTGGGTGGAACTCTCATCACTGAAGCGGTCCTTAAGTAAAATCTCTTTCTGTTTTCTTCCTGTTGAGTTTGACATCTTTTTCCTCTTTTTACCGAAAAGGTGTCAAGCTATTTCAGGAATAGACACTTTACCATTTCCTAAGATTCATAAATATTATATACCGACATATCCACCGTATCGGGACTGATATTTATGGCTACCGTAAAATACATAGAAAAATCAGATTTATTGACGCCTGATTTAAAATTATATTTCCTCACCGACTTGCCGACCAATGTTCCGGCTTCCCTATCGTCAATCTGAATCACATTTTGGATGTCTGGAAAATTATCGACAAACCAACGTTTTAAAGCTATGTAAGCTTTTTCCTTATCTCCTTGATAGATAAGCTTCCCAACTTACCCGATACCTCTTGACAATCGCATCCAACTAGCAAAAAGTGCACGATGCACATACAGAAACCATACATTGAATGTAGCTACTTAGAAGGGCCTTTCACAAAACGTGATACCGCGCCATAATTGCCTGTGTATGTTGCTTGCTCAACAATGCCATCACCTAACGTAAATCTAATCTCGCATGTGGTTATATTATCTCCGCCCGGTGCTTGATAATCATACGCTATAAGTGTTCTCCCATCTTTTAGCTCTTGTTTACGCATTGGCGGACCATACACGAAATAGACTTGGTCTGCATCCTGTCCTTTCCATTCGCTCATATAGTTATTGTAACGGCTAAAGAGCACGCCGCAGCCAGTCAACAACAGAACTGATATTACTAAATAGCACATTAGATTTATCTTCATATCTAAAATTACAAATATGGCAGGATGACAGAAAATTGAAAAGATCATTTAACAAAAAGATAATATGGCTATATCAAGGCGTGACACATGCTCATTTCTACTTTCTTTTTAGAGAGTATAGTTAGTATAAATCTGTAATATGAAAATAAAATATATAAATTAACTCTACGTTATGATCTATTTATGTTACCATTAAAAATTGACCATAAAAATATTAAGCTTATTAACTAAATCTTTCATGTGGCATTATATCTTCTACACTGATGTATAAATAGTAAAAAGCCGGCTCCTTATCGGAAGCCGGCTCTTTGAGAGGTATTATATTTTTTATTGTTCTGAAGCGTAAACTTACAAGCCTACAGTCCAACCTTGAGCCCATTCTGGAACATCAACACCGTTTCCAGCACCAGTTGCTTCATCGTTCTCTGTAAATACTTTTGTGATGTCTACATCAGCATCTGCAGTAGAAGTACCTTTTGCTTTTGTTCCCACATTTAGGAATTTAACATTGGTTGCTTTTAATTCACCAGCTTCAACAAATGCCAAACTTTCGTCATGTTGGATATCGAAACCAACACCCCAGTTACTTAATACCACATTGTCAAAATTACCATTTGTTCCTACACGCATTTTAATAGCTTGGTTTTCACTCCCGTCACTATCGTTGTTCCCAATTAATGTCAAATTTTTAATCGTAGGATTAGAGATAGGATCCGCATTATGGTTACTAGAATTATTATCGGCTTCAATACCTCTGTTACCACTATTCGTTCTTATACCATACCAATACTCACCGGTACCGTTCCATCCCTCTGTCCAATCAAAGATATCATCTCCAACTTCTTCATGTGTATTCACAGCAACCAGATATCTAGAATCCACTGTACCGCCAAACCATTCGAAAGCATCATCGGAACCCTCGTAAGATTGTACATATTCGATTGTTGTTCCTTTTCCGACACCAAACATAGAAAGGCCGTTGAATTCTTTTGTTCCGTCGTAAGAGTATCCGGAATATTCAATTCTCAAATATCGAACGGTTCCTGAATTATCATTGACGACTGTACCTCCATATGTCAATTCAGACACTTCTGCAGAAGCTGTTAATCCTTTATTGATTGGGGCGCGACCACAGATAACCAATCCTCCCCAAGCACCAGGTTTTTTTGTAGTAGCTGTCATAACAACCGGATTTTCCTTAGTACCTTCAACATTGATTTTTCCTCCTTGCCCCACGGCAATGTACCGAACGTCCTGACGGTCACCCGAAACATTTGTTGCTTCGATGATTACGCCGGGCTTAATAGTCAACGTAGCGCCTTCTTTTACTTCCACTTTTCCTGTCAACTGATAGGTACCAGAAGTCAAGATAACTTCACCTTCTGTAATTTCACCGTGGAAATCATCACGCACCAACTCAAAGGAAGAGTCTCCGTCTGGTTCTGGAGTATCGTCGTCACTACAAGATGTAAATGCTAAAGAAGCAGACAAAAGCCCTAAACAGAACATTTTAGTCATTGGAATAGTAGATTTTCTCATCATCTCTCTTTTTATTTTATTTAATACAAATATCTATGGTTAAAATTTCCAATACATTAACGAAATATTATCTTTATGTTAAACTCGACTATAAATTATATTTGAATCCTAACGAAAAGCGAATACCTCTTTTATAAGATAAGATGGTCACTGGCACATCGGTGTTGTCCTGAATCCGTTCGTAGGTTGGATCTAATAGATTTCTAGCTCCCAAATCGACACCAAATTTACGATTGACCTTATATTTCAGTATAAAATCTAACGTTCCAAGACCTCGATCGATCTGGTTTCCCTTACCTTCAGTTCCTAACGCATATAATCGGTCAGAGAAGTGATTGTATAAAACAGTAGCCACAATGTCTGATTCGTTATTCCATTTCTTAGTAAAGGAGAGGTCTGCGTTCATCAAGAAGTCGGATGCTCCTGTAAAACCGGCGCGATCATGTGTCAAGTTTAAGTTATATATTGTCTCGCTGCGCACTTTCTCTGCACTTAATTCTTGATCAGTTTTCATATAAGCAGCGTTTCCCCCTACCGATAACTTACTATCACCATTATCAAAAGTGAACACATCTTTCTTTATTTCTACCTCTGCACCATATACCGCTCCCCAGTCCCCGGTATTCATATAAGAAACGTCATTTGCAGATGAAGCAAATGTTACTTCATTCATTGGATCTACGATATACTTACCAAACAGTGTAACCGATAACAGCTCTGATGCACGTGGAAACATTTCCCATCTAATATCTAAGTTATAATCTTGTGAGGGATATAAATCAGGGTTACCTACCCTAGTCTCCGTAACATCTATATATCTAAAGTAAGCCCGCTCCTTAAATTGTGGTAATGTGTAGGTCTTACTTGCTCCTAAACGTAGATTTTGTTTTTCATTCAATTCGTACTTCAAAATCAAGTTTGGCAGCAGGCTGTTCCGCTTAAAGGTATTGGGGCGTCCTGATCGATCCAACACCGTAGCGTAGTCAATAGTCTGCGTGATATTTTCGTAGCGTAAACCTATCATTCCCGTCAATCTGTCGGTCAGCTTATATTCTCCATTTGCAAAAAAAGCATGGATATCCTGTTTTCCTTGATAAGTCTGGGGCAAATCTAACGTAAAACCTTCTGAGCGAAATACTCCTTGATTAAAATTATCAGGATTAAAAAAGGCATCTAGGTCGTTGAGATCAATACGTTGCTGACGTCCCGCTGAGGGAATTCGGAAATTAACTTGGAAATCTTCAAAATCGCGGTCTTTTATTTTACCGTTATACCCAAGAGATATCCGGCCTTGATCATTGTCTCCTAATTTATAGTGTGCAGCAACATTAAATGCTAGTTCTGTTTCCGTCAAATCTTGAAAATAACGATGGTTATCAGCAGGTTGGTTCTGTAAAAGTACACGATAACCTAGCTGATCGTTGATACCCATAGTATTTTGTGTACGATCAGGCATACCGCTCGTCACATTATTGTAAGATAGCCCCCAATCCAAATCAATCTTTTCAGACAGCAAATGATTACCGAGAATTTGATTAACAAATAGTTTGCTTTGACGGAAGGTGTTCCGCTGTATAATCCCTTGACCATTTTCTGCCATATCGCGAATAAAACCGGAATAACGATCTGCAGATTGATCGGATGAATTGATGAACAAGAAATTGTACGAAAATTTATGATTTGGGTTGAGCACGTATTCGGCGTTTAACATCCCTGTAGTATTCGTAACGTAGCCGTAACGAATTTGATCTAGATCTTTTATTCGATTTCCACCTGCAGAAAGTTCACGATTTACTCCCTCTCTATAATTATAATCACTGGTATAATTCGCCACAGCAAACAGATTTAAACGGCTACCCATACCGAGCACAAAAGATTTCCCACCCCGTATACCAATATTCCCAAAAAGCGGCGTTTGCTTCTTCGGATTCAAACTATTTTGAAAATTAAATCCACCGAGCGGATCGTTAGGTACACCATAATTCACAAACCCACTACGGGTCGGTCCTTGTTGCAGATAAAAATTATCCCATTGGTCGAGTACATTGGTATTCGTGTTGCTTCCTATAGTAACTTCCAACATACCATCACCCGAATATCTTTTCGATGCGATATCGACATTTCCACCAGCAAAATCGCCTGACATATAATTGCTATATACTTTGTCGACTGCAACATACTCAACGATGTCCGTTGTAAACAGATCCAAATCAATATTCTTGCGTTCCGGATCATTGGATGGAATCGGTAGACCATTAAATGAAGTCGTATTATAGCGATCTCCCAATCCTCGTACATACACCTGGCTGGTACCTTCTATTCGGGAAACGCCACTCATCTTTGCTAGGGCACTAGCCGCATCACCGACACCTTTCCTAGAAAGCTCCTGTGCTCCGATTTTCTCCACCATCAAATTAGATGCCTTACGTTCTGCAAGCAACGCCGCTTCACTAATATGCTCTCTCCTTCTAGTAATAACCACTTCTTCCAAAGTGGAGTTGGCATTAACCAACACGACCGGTACAAACTCCCATGTCTTCTGTTCGAGGTTGAAAGCTGTAGAGTCGGTGTTGTATCCGACGAACGTACTAACAAGGACATACTCCCCTGGTTTCTCCGGCAACGTGAGCGAAAACTCTCCGGCATTGTCTGTAGATGTAGCGTACTGGGTATTCGCAATTTTTATACTAACTCCTGAAATAGGTTGGTAAGTTTCGATATCCAAAACTTTTCCCTTCACCCCAAATTGTTGCCCTTTAACGCCCGAAACCTGCATGGCGACTAGCGTAACGATTAAAGCAACATAATAGCTTAACTTATTCATCGCGTGTTAAAATTATGTTGCAATATTATGAGCATAATATTAGCTAACTGTTAACATTAAATTATTAAAACGTCACTTGTTCGTTAATAAATTGTTAACTACCGCTGGAGCGTTTTGTATTTTTCTCGTTAAATCTCAGCTTCCGTAACTTTATTATTCGGAGTTGTGTATAATAGTTAGTAATTTGGTGCCTTAAAACAACAAACTATGGCAGATACGGTACTATCATCCGTTGGGTTAAGTTACCAATATCCACAGGGTGTCAAACTGGAATTTCCGGATATCCATATACAAAAAAACCAACATAGCTTGCTCTTAGGGGATTCGGGAACAGGAAAGACCACACTCTTACATTTGCTGAGTGGTCTGTCCAAACCGACTACCGGCGAGGCTCATCTGATGAACCAATCGCTGTATACCATGAGCGGTACCGCACTCGATGCTTTTCGCGCAAAGAATCTAGGCTTTATATTTCAAGAAGCACACCTCTTGCGAAACCTCACCGTAACCGAAAATATCAAGCTGGCGCAGCGCCTTGCCAAAAATCCGGTAGATGACCAAGCTATTATCGAGATGTTGGATCAATTGCAATTAAAAGATAAAGCTAATGCGCTGCCGGGCCAACTAAGCCGCGGACAAAAGCAACGTGTTGCCATTGCTAGGGCTGTGGTTAATCGTCCGGGGTTGTTGTTAGCCGACGAGCCCACAGCGTCATTGGATGATAAGAATACGGACTTAGTGCTGCAGTTACTTTTCAATATTGCTAGTGGCTATGGTTCTACGCTACTCATCGCCACGCACGACAAGCGTATAAAAGATCAATTTGCTAATTCCTATCAACTGTAGCTATGAATAATTTGCAACTCGTCTGGAAGAATATTACCCAACAGCTAGGCTCAACCCTGCTCAGCATATTACTCACCGCTTTCGGTGTGGCCATTTTGTGTGTTATCTACATCACGGGCGATACGTTTGAAAAGCAACTCACTAATAACACAAAAAACATTGACCTAGTTGTTGGTGCCAAAGGGAGCCCTTTGCAACTCATTCTGAGTTCGCTTTACCATGTGGACAACCCTACCGGCAATATTGCGTTAACACAAGCTAGGCAACTTAGTGAAAATCCTTTTATCGAAATGGCGGTTCCCATTTCGTTAGGGGATAACTTCAAAGGGCACCGTGTCATTGGTACGGAGCCGTCTTACTTGGAACTTTATGGATTATCCATAAAAGATGGAAATCTATGGAAAACCTCCTTTGAAGCCGTAATAGGAAGCGAGGTCGCGCGTAAAAGAGGTTTGAGAATAGGCGATGAATTTTTCACTGCACACGGACTTTCCGAAGATGGACATGTACACGACGACCATCCGTTTAAAATAGTCGGCATACTAGAGAAATCGGGTTCCATAGTGGACAACCTTATCCTGTGTAATCTAGAAAGCGTATGGGATGTACATGGGCTCCATCATGATGACCACGATCATAGCGGACATACACATGATGAAAAACATGATCACGATCACGACCATGAACACCACGAAGAGCATCAACATGAACACGATAGCCACGCACACGAGCACGAACATGATGAACATCAACATGAACATCACGACGACGATGCGCACAGCCATGAAGAAATGGTCTCCGAGAAACCAAACGACATGTTCATCAAAAATATTGGAGCAGACATGCTAGCGGATCGCGGGGAGGAAGTAACGGCATTGTTGGTTAAATACAGTTCGCCAGCGGCGATGAGTGTCATCCCACGCTTGGTAAACGAATCGACGGATATGCAAGCCGCATCGCCAGCTATCGAAAGTACACGTTTATTTTCGTTATTAGGTGTAGGGCTGGATTCACTTACTATCCTAGCCTATATTATTATGCTTATCGCCGGCCTAAGTGTATTTATTAGCCTTTATAATGCTTTGAAAGAGCGGAAATATGACCTGGCTATTATGCGATCTATGGGAGCGTCCAAAACTAAACTTTTCGGCCTCGTATTAGTCGAAGGCTTAGTGATTACATTGATAGGCGGAATTACAGGATTAGTCCTCGGACATGGTGCTTTATATGTTATAGGCCAACAAACCAGTGAAAGTGCTGATTTTATCACAGCATTTAACATCCATGGACAAGAGTTGATTTTAGTGCTTGCGGCTTGTTTATTGGGCGTTTTAGCAGCGATGATTCCAGCTATTAAAGCCTACAAGACATCCATTTCAACGATTTTAGCCGATAAGTAGCTCGTGATGCGTTACAAGTGTCCGATTAAAAAGATTAGATAAATAAAAACGATGAAGCAAATAAAAGTATTAGCAATTATCATAACGTTATTCACCGTCGGTACGGCAAAAGGCCAAATCGGGCAGTTTCCAGGGGAGAATGTACCTGACCATACGCCGATGATGAACAGCACCTGGGAAGCCGTCGACAAAATGATGTATAAGGTAACCACAGAGAACAATAAAAAGGTATATACTCCACACTATCCGCCCGTTTTAAAAGCCTTAGAAAATAAAGTGGTAGAGCTTCCCGGTTACCTCGTGCCGTTAAACAGTGGCCGCAACCACAAGACGTTTATGCTATCGGTACTTCCCGTCATGCAGTGTGCTTTCTGCGGAAGTAACGGCATTCCACCTATGGTCGAAATCTTCATGAAAAACGAGTCCGTAAAGTTTACCGAGGAACCTATTAAGATCAAAGGAAAAATGGTGTTCAATCCCGAGCCTTTAAAAGGGAATGCAGAGATTCAGATTGTAGATGCTGTTTTAGTTAAATAAAACGAAGGTTATCTTTAATCAAATTTCTTTTACTCCTTTTTTCTTGACAAAAAAGGAGACAAAAAGTCAAGACTGAATATGGTTCTGCTATTTTTCTTCGTCTATTCCTAAACAAAATAAACTCGCTATCGCTCGGACAGTATTTTGTTTTTTACGGAATAATCTTCAGAAAAATGGCCGCAGAACAATATAAGGTCGTGTTAATTCGCGACACCACCATCAATTATCGATCGCGTTCATATACGTAATGCACTACCCCTTCCTTAACCCTAAATGTCACATACGGAGATTTGACGATTGTACAAATCTAATTTTAGCACTATCCCTTATGTCAAATGTCCGAAGTGACGAGGTTTTTGCTTCTTTTTCACGGGGAAAAAGAAGATGAAAGAATTTGTATAAAGAAAACCGTTCTTTTAAAAAGAACGGTTTAGTACCGCAATCTCTAAACAACTTGCTAGTGCAGCTGTTTCCGTACGCAGACGACTGTTTCCCAGTGAAACCGGTTGATAACCTAAGGATAATGCTTGTCCAATCTCCGTTTCGGAGAAGTCTCCTTCTGGGCCTATTAAAATAAGATACTTACCTGCCGGCGGACAAATATCCGCTAAATATTGTTTTTGTCCCGCTGCACAATGTGCAATGGTTTTAGTCGTATATTCTTCCTGTTTTATTTCTTCGAAAAACTTCGAAATGGAAATTGCAGGATTTATCTTTGGGAGATAGGCTTTAAGTGATTGTTTCATAGCGGAAACGACCACTTTATTCAACCGTTCTAACTTTACTTCCTTACGTTCTGAATGGGCCGCGATAATCGGTGTGATTTCTTGGATACCAATTTCCGTGGCCTTTTCTAAAAACCACTCCAACCTATCGATGTTTTTTGTCGGCGCTACAGCCACATGTAAATAATAAGCGGGTTTCTCGTACCCCTGCGCGACGTGGAGTATGGATAATGTGGTTCGTTTGGGATGTGGATCAAGAATTTTGGCGGTATACCATCCGCCAACACCATCAATCAAATAAATCTCATCTCCTGACGATAAACGTAGCACCCGGATGGCGTGTTTACTTTCATCTTCGCTGAGTATAAATTCCTGATAATGTGGCTCAATAGTGGGGGTATAAAAAAGATGCATACTTTACTTATTCGTCATCCATATCGTCGTACGGTGTTTCCATCAATTCCAATTTCACGAATTCGATGTTTTGTTGGGTCTTCTTGATAATCGTGAACGAATATCCGGCTGCTTCCCTTACTTCGCCGACATCTGGAATCTTCTCAAAATAATGACTTACCAGCCCAGCCATGGTATCGTAATCAGAACTTTCGGGCAATTCTAGTGGTAGATAGCCGTTCACATCATGTACATTAGCTCCGGCATCAACCATATACTCAGTCTCTGAAATCTTTTCTACAACCGGTGTTTCCTCATCATATTCATCTTGTATTTCCCCAACCAATTCTTCCACAATATCTTCTAGGGTCACCATACCCGCCGTTCCACCAAATTCATCTAACACAATGGCTATCTGCATCCGCTTTTGCTGGAATTCGGCCATCAAGTCGTTAATTTTTTTCGTTTCAGGAATAAAGTAGGGCTTACGTATTATATTCTTTAAAATCACCTCTTTCCCCTCTACAATAATCGGCAATAAATCCTTCGTGTGTACGATACCTACAATCTGGTCTATATTGTCATCATAGATAGGAATGCGGGAGTAACCTTCTTCCGTAGCCGTTTTAATAAGATCTTCTGCCGTATCTGTAATTTCGATAGCCGTAATTTTAGTCCGCGGAACCATAATATTTTTTACAATACGTTCATTGAACTCAAATACGTTCTTGATCAACTGGTGTTCGTTAATATTTAGCGCGCCACTTTCTTTTCCTTTTTCCAGCAAATACTGCAATTCCTCCGACGAATGATGCGCTTCGTGCGCTTGGACATCGATGCCTATAAGCCGTAATAAAAAGTTGGCGAAGCCATTGAGCAACCATATAATCGGTTTGAAAATATAGTAGAAAAACTGCAGCGGTGCGGCAATCCGCATCGTCGTGGCCACCGGCCTTTGTATCGCGATAGATTTTGGAGCCAGCTCACCAAACACAATATGCAAAAAGGTAATGATACTAAATGCAAGGACATGCCCCAAGTTTTTCGCCACTGTGCTCGTCAGTTCAACGTTGAACAACCCAAAAAATTCGTGAACAATCCTGGTCATTACGGCCTCTCCCACCCATCCGAGCGCAAGAGAAGCCAATGTAATCCCTAATTGGGTAGCTGCTAAATAACCATCTAAATGCTTGGTGATATTTTGGGCAATTTTAGCAACCTTACTTCCTGATTTCGCCTGCAGCTCGATCTGGGAAGCCCGAACCTTGACAATTGCAAATTCCGCAGCTACGAAAAAACCGTTAGCTACCACTAAAAATACCGTCCAAAAAACATCGATAGCCATGCTATATATTATTTGTTACCGAATTCTTTGTTATATAGTTCGATACTATCTAACAAGATTTCCTGCGCACGCTGACGACCGTGAATACCATCGACACGCACCTTTTTCTTCTCCAGCGCCTTATAGCTTTCAAAAAACTGAACGATCTCTTTCATGATATGCGGTGCTAAATCTTCCATATCATTCAAATAGCTGTATTTAGGGTCGTGTTTTGCTACGGCGATGATTTTATCATCCTGTTCTCCTCCATCGACCATATTCATCACCCCGATTACTTTGGCCTCTACCAAAGTCATCGGCAGGATATCTACCGAGCATATAACTAAGATATCCAGTGGGTCTTTATCATCACAATAGGTTTGTGGGATAAAACCATAATTGGCAGGATAGACAACAGAAGAACTTAGAACGCGATCCAATAAAAGAAGACCTGTTTCCTTGTCCAATTCATACTTTCCTTTTGAGCCGTTTGTAATTTCGATGATGGCATTGACCGAATTTGGCACGTCGCTTCCAGGAGCTATCTGGTGCCAAGGATGTTGTTTGTTCATTAATTACTGTTACTGTTTGTTTTATTTATTTGTTTGTTTGTTTTTTCTGTTCTTTAACCATCTTTTAAGCAGTGCGATAGCGATCGGCAGAAATGCGATAGCAATCAATCCGACGATGATATACTCTACGTAGTTAATGATCGCGGGAAACTTGACTCCCAGAAAATACCCGGTCAATGTCAGCAAGCTAACCCACAAAAAGGCTCCAACGATGTTGTAAAAGATAAATTTTCGAAAATTCAGTTTGACCACGCCGGCAAATATGGGAGCAAAGGTGCGAACGATTGGTACGAAACGCCCTATAATCAAGGCAGTCCCTCCATATTTGTGATAGAATTCCTCTGCCATAATCACGTATTTCCGCTTAAAGAGAAGCGAATCCTTTCGTTTGAAAAGCATGGGCCCCGTTCGATAACCAAACCAATAACCCGTAAAATTACCTAGAACCCCTGCCCCGAGAATACCGAAATACATTGTTACGATATCAACATCAATCTTCCCTAACGCGCAAAATAAACCAGCTAAAAATAGTAGATAATCTCCAGGCAAAAAGAAACCAAAAAATAGGCCTGTTTCAGCAAAGACGATCAGCACTACAATATAGAACCCACCATGGCTTAGTAAATATTCCGGATCCATCAATTGCTGAAAAGACAGCCACAAATCTTGCATAATTTCTATTTAGTATATCAGCAAGCTGATCTAAAATCTCTTTGTTTCTAAATTAGATTATGAGTCAGCATTTGTCACTTCCGAAATAGCTTCCCTGATGTCCTCCGCTATTTTTGTCATTTCATCACTTGGCAGGCTCAGTTTCGGACGAGCAAAGTTCATATCATCCACTTCATTTAACGGGATTAAATGAATATGAGCGTGAGCCACTTCCAAGCCGACTACAGCGACGCCCACTTTTCGGCAGGGGAACACCTTTTTTATGCCTTGGGCAACAATCTTTGCGAACACCCACATACCCATATATTCATCGTCATTAATATCAAAGATATAGTCTGTTTCTTTCTTTGGAATAACTAGGACATGACCGCTCGTTAAAGGGCTAACGTCTAAAAAAGCCAAATAATCGATACTTTCCGCTACTTTATAAGCGGGAATCTCACCTGACACTATTTTTGAAAAAATTGTTGACATCTTTTATCTATTTATAGAAATAACAAACAAAGATAAAAAAACCGTCTGAAATACGTGCATTGTTCTTCTAAGTTATCGTATATGTAGTTAAGTGGTGTCTTCGTTACATTGGTAGCGCCTGTGTATATTAAGCAAAAAAACGGTTGCTCTATTTTGCAACCGTTTCAAATTATTTCGTAAACGATGTGCGGTTATGGCAGAAACCGCACATAACCGTCTATCTTTTACCTTGAGATCTCCAAGATTTCGAACTCAACGATACCTGCCGGGACTTCCACCTGAGCAACGTCCCCCACAGATTTACCAAGAAGCCCTTGGGCAATCGGTGATTTTACAGAAATCTTCCCCGCCTTCAAATCTGCTTCTGTCTCCGAAACCAGTTGATACGTCATTACAGCATTGTTGTTCTTGTTCTTAATCTTGACATAAGACAAAGCCAAAACCTTTGACGTGTCCAGATTGGATTCGTCAATTAGGCGCGCACTGGCTAAGACGCCTTCTAATTTAGCGATCTTCGCTTCATGCAAACCTTGCGCTTCTTTTGCGGCATCATATTCCGCATTTTCGGATAAATCTCCCTTATCCCTTGCCTCTGCTATCGCTTTAGCGATATTCGCCCGGCCTTCTGTTTTTAGATACTGTAACTCTTGCTTCAGCTTATCTAATCCCTCTTGTGTGTAATAAGTTACTTCTGCCATATTTTTACGTTATTTATATTCAAAAAAAATTAAAAAAAGACAAGACCATACCGCCCTTTGCCAGGACAACATGGTCTTGCTCGTTGCTTGCTAAGATAGCAAGCAACTTCTAAAAAAGCAAATTTCTTTTACGATTCTTCTTCGTCTGTATCAATAAACTTATAACCCAATCCGCGAACGGTCTGTAAATAATGTGGCTTATCTGGATTGGTTTCGATTTTCTTACGAAGACGTACAACGTGCATGTCCAGTGTCCGTGTATTTACATTGGAGCTATAACCCCATACAACCTCCATCAGTTCCTCTCTTGTGATTTCTTTTCCCACATTTTGTAGAAAATAAAGCAAGATACGGTTTTCCAAAATCGTCAATTCTATTTTGCGCCCCTCTCTTACCAAGGAATGTATGGTAGGGTGGTGTTCCGTTTTGCCAAAAGTATAGACATCGCTATTTTTCGGCAAGAAAAACCGCACTTTGTTTTCGATCATAGCCACTAACACATCCATGTTAAATGGTTTCGTAATGTAATCCGTCACGCCATAGCTGTACGCATCAATTTTGTCCACGTCCTGTGACTTTGCCGTCATCATAATAATGATATTCTCAAAACCAGCTTGGCGCACAGATTCACATACATCAATACCCTCTTTGCCGGGAAGCATCCAATCCAACAGAACGACATCAGGTTTTTGTTGGAGTATTTGCTCTTCAGCTTCGAGACCATTAGCTGCCTGAATAACTTTATATCCTTCTGTTTGCAGACGGTGTGTAACCAAAAAACGTAAGTTCTCGTCGTCTTCTATTACAGCAATCGTGATATCTTTACTCATAATATTATTTAGTTCTTTTTCGGTCCTAAAGGTAGAAGCAATGTAAAAGTAGTGCCTTCGCTCGGTACACTATCTACTTTGATCTCTCCCCCCATGAAATCTACAATTTCCTTGCAGAACGCTAAACCCAAACCAATACTTCCTTGTTGGTTGAATTGGTTCTTTACTCTATAAAATTTTTTAAAAATACTATTAAATTCCTTTTTATTTATGCCTATCCCTTTATCTTTAAATTTTATAACAAAATTTTTCTTGTTTTGTTGTACGTCAATATGTAGGAACTTACGCTGCGGCTCCGAATACTTATAGGCGTTGTCAATCAAATTTTGGAACACGCTTAATAAAAGCGTTGTGTCTACCATCATATGGTTTTGGACATCGATTGTATAGGTAAAGTTTAAATCGGGATATTTTAGTTTAACGGCTTCGAAAATTGGTTCACAGAACTCCTCCACCTGTACCTCTTCTTTATTGGGCTTGATTGACTTATTCTCAATTTGCGCAAATGACAATAATTTGTTCATCAAACTGTTCAGTTTATCTGCCTCTTGATCCAAAATCTTCCCATACATGCGTTGCTCTTCCGTTGACAGCTTTTCACTACTCTGAATATTGTTTCCAGCAATCTTGATCACACTTACAGGTGTCTTAAATTCATGTGTTAGATTATTAATAAAATCATACTGTAGTTGGAATAGCCTGCTGTTGATTGTCACGTTCCGATAAATCAGATAAGCAATAAAGATTAATATCAGATAGACGCCCGATATACCAAGGCTAACGGGGAAGAAACGCCTGTTAATTTCTTTATTAATAAAGCCCTCAGAGCTTGTATACTGCAGTTTATAATCGGACAAGGCTCCTGGAAGCGATAATTCCGTCTGCAAATAGTAATGCTGATCACTCACACTACCAGATACAATAGGCAATATCGCTATCTTTTCATATAAATTTTCGGCTACATTTTTAATTTGAATCTTGCTTGGATCGATTAAAAACATGAACATATCTTGATCGTATGCTACAAAGTTTGTGTCTGGAACTGACATCATACGTTTATACGCTAATAAATCGGAAATCCGCGGAATATTCATGTAGATTACCTTCCCGGGGTTCAAAGCATAAAAAACCCGATAAATATCATCGTTCGACATGCTTGTCGATTCGTTAACCCGATCCAGGAAGCCGACAAACTTTAACACCATGGTATTAAAGTCGTCTATATAAGCACGTGTCTGCGTATTCTCAGGACGTTGAGCAATAAGCCTATTTTCTTCGTTTAAGTAAAACGAGGTAATACTTTTAGGATAAACGAGCAGGTTGTTGTACTTAATTCCAGTCTCTACAGTATCAGAATTCGTGATAGCGATATCGTAAAAAAGCACACGATCCACAAATGCATATTTCCGAATGATATCATTAACATATGATGCGGCTTTTACGGAATCCAAATATCCCTGATAATATGATATTTCAGGGATTTTATCGTTAAAGAACTCATGAAACGGCTGCACAGAGCGATCAAACACCTCTACTTTTCTGTTATTAAACTCTGTCTCAATAAAGTTGGCGATCATCGAGCGCGCGGCCAGCATAGCAACACCGAATAATATAGTCACCAATATTACAAAAGCAATTAGCAACCCAAAGTTCTTTCGGTATTTAAGCTGGTTATATGCCATATTGCTTATAGATACTTCTTCAAAAAGGCCTCTACTTCCTGATAATAGTTTATAATGTTTTCTTCACTCCTAAATCGCCGCCCCTCTTCTTCTCTATATATATACTTAATCGGCACGTCATTGTTTTTTAACTTTTGAACAAATTGGTTTGCATCTGTCAATGAACTAAATCTATCTTTTCCACCCTGTGCAAAAAGTACGGGAATCTTTACTTTATCAGCATGGAAAACAGGCGAAATTGCTTTGAATAGCTCATATTCCTTATTCGGATTACCAATTATGTTATAAAACAGACGAACGTACTGCTGATGGTGGGGTGGAATCTCTTTAAAATACGTAAAGAGATTTGTATATCCTGACATCGAAATGGCACACTTATAAAACGAAGAATTATAGGTAGCCGCATGGAGAGCCGAATACCCACCAAAACCACTTCCCATGATGGCAACCCTATCTTTATCCACGATTCCTTGATGAATCAGCCATGTCACTCCATCGATCATATCAGCTTGTATCTTCCCTCCCCATTCTTTGAAACCGGCGGACCAAAACTGCTTTCCATAACCCGCCGACCCTCTATAGTTTAATTGAAACACAAGATAACCTCGGTTGGCCAAAAACTGTACCTCTGCATCGAAATCACTTGTTTCGCGACGATTGGGACCATCATGTACCAACACCACTACTGGCAGCTTATCTCGTCTCCCAATCAATGGATAAGTAAGATAGCCATGCAATGTCAAGCCGTCCCGGCTTTGAAAGCTAACTGCTTCTTTTGGAGATAGCGTCGCCATTGCTAATTTCGGGTTCATTTCTTCCAACAGTTCTGCTGTATCGCTTATTACATCATAATAATAAATTCCACCTGCATGCACATCCGTATAAATTTTAACAATCCAATGCTGCATATTCTTGTCCATGTCGAGAATGTCAATAGACTGATTATCAAACTTAGCCGTCAGTTTGGCGAAATACTGTTGAAATGTAGGATGGAAAAAATGTCTTTTCACCTTGTTAATGGTATACTGACTAAAAATAAGCTCTTGTAAGTCGTAGGAATAACCAGCAGGCTCAAGGTCTACCTTTGGATTTTCAAATAATAGTCGTTCTTCTTTTCCGGTAGATACATCATATTCCACCAGCGACAGCCTATCTCTATTGTCGTTAGATAACGCATAGATATGGGTGTGCGAATGCTTCACAAAACCTAAGGGTCTTATCGATGTCTGGTAGTCCGTGGTAGTAACCTGCTGAAAAGGCATATCTTCCTCCGCTCGATACAAGATACTCTCCTGTACGCTATCGTTGGTCATCGCCAGTCGTACCTTTCCATCTGGAGACGCAAACCATTTAGAGATATTGCCAGGGTTGCGTGTTAACAGCTTGGGGTTAGAACCATCTACAAAAATTTTATACAAATCAAACGCCGTTGAATCTCGATCGTTCAGGGTAGCAAGCAAATAATTGTCATGGAGCGTGTGTGGTGCCAGCCAGCGCAATCGAGCTTTCTTAACTGGCAATAACAATGTGACTTTTTCGGAGTCGACCAAGATACTGTAAATGCGCAGGCTATCCTGGGGTGAATGGCTATTGGAATATACTATCAGGGAATCGGAAGCCCAGAAAAAATACTGTACATTCATATCCGACTGATAGGTAAGTTGCTTTGATTTGCTCTTGTCCTGTAAATCCAGAACAAAGATATTCCGACAATGGTCATCTATCCCCAAATACGCAATTCGGCGACCGTCGGGGGATATTTTAAAGTTACTTTTTTCCGGTTTAACGAAAAAGTCTTCTATGGGGATTAACTTGTTTGTATTTTGCTTATTTCCACACGAAACTGAACCTACAAACAAACACACAGCAAAAATCCAAAGCAAAAATCTAAACATATTCTAATCCTATTGCAATTTCAAATATTGTTATTTTTTTATAATAATAGGGTATCTGCAACCTTATTTTTACAAGCCTCGGTCATAACCAACTGCCCGTTCTCCGTCGAGGGCCAACTTATAACTCATAACTTATAACTCCAATCTCGTATCTTTGCGTATGATTTTATATAACATCTCTATAATTATGGAGGACAGTCGTCATGATCAAGTGGTCAATTGGCTTAAATCGCATTTACGCACAAGTTCTTACGAAACAACGTTTTTGAAAATGTTGGATTCTCCGCACGAAGGACATACGTATTGTATACAATTTCTTGCTGCAGACGATGCCGCAATAGGCAAATTTCAAGAAGACGTAATGGCCGAACTGCAAACGTATTTAATGACCAACCACGCCGAAAAAGCGTTTATTTTTGATAGCAAGATGCAATACCTATCATTGGAGTAACGCAGTATCGCGATCACCATTCCTACTTTTGTTCCGATGCTATTTCGTATGCTGGATTATACACGATTTTGGGAGAAAGGTAATGCAACAACACCAGACGGGAATATCGAAGATTAAAGGGTGCAAAGATTAATATTGCACCAAAAAGGACGGAAACATACAGCCAAGGTGATTCGCTTTTTGTCAACATAGCGGTGGCTAAACCGAGTGCGACCACTTCAGCTACTGAAAAAGCATAGCTCACATACATCGCCGCATAAAAATAACCCGGTTCTACTTCAAACTTTAGTCCGCAATGAGGACAACGCTCATGCATCTTCTGCTTTTTAAAGCCGTATACCGGTCCCTCAAACACCTTCCCGACTCTACATTTCGGACATTTAGACTGCGCCATAGCAGTGAACCTAGATGTTGTCATATAATTAGATTTGTTCTCCAAAGGGTGAGACTTTTTTAGCGTTGTTCTTGCGGTATTTTTTATACCACAAGACACCTATTCCTATGGCAATCAAATAAGGAATAGCCAACAGAAAGAGGATACCATCATTTAATCCCTTCCCTTGTGTGTTACCGTTAGCAGCACTATTCTCCGCATTTAAGGAACACATAGCGCATTGAGCGGACACGTCCGTATAACACAAAATACTCAACATGGCTACCGCCAGTATAACGAAAAAAGGAGTCCATTTTGAAATCATATACAAAAATACCAAAATTTTATGGTTTAGTACAATTTGAAAAGAACACTCCGGAGCTGACAATCTAAAGAAGTGCGATTATACATGACAAGGATGTGGCATTCTCCTAACCATATATCAAAGGGATCAACAGCTTGCTCATCAATAAAATGACGACCAAACTGATCATATTCAACCAAAACCCAACCTTAATCATATCCATAATTTTTATATGTCCACTCGAGAAGACGACAGCATTAGGCGGCGTAGCAATCGGCATCATGAAGGCACAACTTGCAGCCAGTGTAACCGGCACGACCATCAGCATTGTATCTACCTGCAATATATCAGACAGATTGATTACCACCGGTATAAAAATAGTCGCCAAAGCAGTATTACTCGTCAGCTCTGTTGCAAAGACCGTAAATACGGTCAATATACCGGTCAATACGTCTGATGGTAGGTCGAGATTAGCTGAAATCATATTTCCCATATATTCAATCACCCCAAATTCCTGGAGCCCTTTTGCCAAACATAAACCACCACCAAACAACAACAATATACCCCAAGGAAGTCGCTGTGTATCTTCCCAATGCAACACAAATATTGGCTTTCTATTATGAAGAGGAATCACAAACATCAACACACCTCCTCCCATAGCAATTACAGTATCGTTAAGATAATTATCACCAAGTACCCCATTTATTTGATCTTTAAATATCCAACAGCAAATTGCAAGGCAAAATACCCCCAGCACCAACTTCTCCGCCCGCTGCATATTTCCCATTTTTTTCCGTTGTTGGCGCACCATCATATCAGCTCCTTTCAATTGTTGCAGCCCGTGTCGAAAGAAAATTTTCGTAAAAAAAATGTACATTGTGGCGAGCAATACCACAGAAATAGACCCTCCCAATAACAACCACCTAGAGAAATCTACTTCTACGTCTGCAAACTCCTGCATAAATCCAACCATCACCATATTAGGAGGCGTACCGATCAACGTAGCCATCCCACCAATGTTCGCTGCGTAAGCAATCCCCAGCAAGAGTTCAACCTTAAACCGTTTCATGGCCTTATTGTCTTCCTGTGTCTCTCCGGTTTCTTCCAACAACTGAAATATGGAGTTTGCGATGGGCAACATCATCACAGCTGTTGCCGTATTGGATATCCACATGCTTAAAAAGGCTGACGATAACATAAAGCCCAACAGAATACCATTGACGTGCGTACCCGTAACCTGCAATATGCGTAATGCTATACGTCTGTGCAATCCATGTTTCTCCAAAGCTAGGGCAATGAGAAAGCCGCCCATAAATAAAAATATAATAGGGTGCGCATAAGGAGTTGTGGCTTCTACCATGGTAAAAACACCCGTCAGGGGCAATAACGTCATGGGTAATAAAGCGGTGACAGGCAACGGTACCGCATCAGTGACCCACCAAATGATCATCCAAACCGCCATAGCTAGCACCAAAGAGGCCTCCGAGCTTAGGGCATCTGTACGCAGCGAAAGGAGAAATAGCAGAAAAAGTATAGGTCCTAAAAATAATCCTAAGCGTTTACTCATGGTTCTTTTTTATTTTAACGGGTTAGCATCCTTTGCTCGTATTTTATTTATATATTGATATTATTCTTTAATCGGTCACCTCTTCGCGACACCAAAATTTATATATTTCAGCTCCGTATATTCATCCAATCCGTAACGTGACCCCTCCCTTCCTATTCCAGATTCTTTGATACCACCAAACGGCGCTCCCGCGAATGAAATTTGCCCTTCGTTTACACCCACCATTCCGGCTTCTAGTGCTTCTGCAACACGCCAACAGCGATGAACATCGTTGCTGTAAAAGTAAGCGGCGAGTCCGAATTCCGTATTATTAGCCAGCTGGATAGCTTCTTCTTCCGTCTTGAATCTAAATAACGAGGCTACCGGGCCGAAGGTCTCTTCTTTCGCGATCAACGCGTTCACCGGTACATCCGCAAGCACTGTAGCTTCGTAAAACAATCCCCCGATTGCCTTTCCTCCCTGGAGTATACGGGCGCCTTTATCAACCGCATCGGTTACATGTTTATGTACTTTATCCAATCCTTTTTTATTAATTAAGGGACCTAACTGTACACCTTCATCTAGGCCGTTACCTACGACCAAAGTCGCTACGGCTTCCATTAATCGTTGCGAAAATTCATCAAAAATCGCATCTTGTATCAAAAAGCGGTTTACCGCTACGCAGGTTTGTCCGCCATTGCGGAATTTCGCAAATATAGCCCCCTGTACCGCGGCTTCTATATCAGCATCTTCGAAAACGATGAACGGCGCATTTCCTCCAAGCTCCAAAGATACTTTTTTAATGTGATCAGCAGCCTGCTTCATTAACTGCTTTCCGACTGAAGTTGAGCCAGTAAAGGATAGCTTTCGGATCAATGGATTAGTGCTCAACTCGTAACCGATACCCGAAGAGTCGGTACCTGTAACTACGTTGAATACGCCCGCAGGACAGCCGGCTTTTTCGGCAAGAATGGCAAGAGCCAACGCCGTTAAAGGTGTCTGGGAAGCAGGGCGTAAGATAACGGTACAACCTGCTGCAATAGCTGGTGCTACTTTTCTCGTCACCATGGCCAGCGGAAAATTCCAAGGTGTAATGGCTGCAACAACACCTATCCCCTGTTTGATGGTCAGTATCCTATTCGACATCTTCGGTGCAGGCATGGTTTCTCCATAACAACGCTTACTTTCCTCGGCAAACCACAGCACAAAGGACGCACCATAGTCCACTTCACCTAGGCTATCGGTCAAAGATTTTCCAGATTCTACTGTAATGATTTCCGCCAGTTCCTGCTTATGTTCCAGTATTAAACGATACCAATTTTCCAATAGCGAGGCGCGCTGTACCACGTCCATTGTTTTAAAAGATATCCAGGCATGATGTGCAACTTTGACTGCATAACGTACGTCAGACACCGTGAGATCCGCTACGTTCTCCACTACGGTGTCAGTCGCCGGATTTACAACCTCGAATGAATCTGTTCCTACTATCCATCGTCCGTTGACAAAGGCTTTTCCAGTTATCAGTTCGTTGGTTTCCATATGATGTAGATTTTATTACAGCAGCGCATTAAACCGTTCCCAAAAGCCATCAACAGGCAGCTTTGCGACAAGCGTTAATTGCTCGTCCTTGATGGGGTGAATAAATTCCAGCGAACGGGAATGCAGACAAATCGTGCGGCGTAGGCTTCCTCTTGGATATCCATATTTGTTGTCTCCCACAATGGGACATCCCATATAGGCCAGTTGTGCACGAATTTGGTGTGTGCGTCCGGTGATAGGCGACACCTTTAATAAATAGTAGCCGTCTAAAACACCCAGCACCTCATAATCCAATTGCGCAAAACTTCCCCCCTTTACCTCCCGATCATAGGCTTTGGTGATCATTTTCTTACGGTCTCGCAATAGCCAATTCTTTAAGGTATCGGTGTCTTTTGGCGGACGGTTACGCACGACCGCTAAATAGGTCTTCGATACTTTTCGATCGTGAAACATACGATTCATTCTATCCAGACCTTTACTCGTCTTTGCAAAAAGAATCATACCGCTAACCGGTCTATCCAATCGATGTATAACGCCCACAAAAGCACCGTTTGGTTTTTGGTATTTGGCGGTCAGATAGATGTTGACCATATCTTCTAACGACTTGTCGCCCGTATTATCTACCTGTACAATGTCACCAGCTCGTTTGTTAATCGCTATGTAGTGATTGTCTTCATAGATAACATCACTGTCTGTTATGCCCATATGAATAGCTCTTCTCCTTCAACCCTGAAAAAACCAGATACTTTGCTCATCATTTGTACCTTACTACTCACAAAGAATCTTTAGCAGCCTTTTCTTGTTCTTTTTGTTGCTTTCTGAAATAACCCCTAAACAAAAAGTTGCTTTGTAGTGCCTTCATATTATCGTCCAATTTCGCTGTGCTCCCATTCAAATTCCGCAATATTTGCCGAATTTCCTCCGCAGCTTCGGGATCATTGGTCAATACACCGAGGGCATTGTCTTTGTCATTTAGACGTGCGGAAGTCGCGTTCAGATTTTCCATCAAGGCCGATGCCGTTTCTGTTACGCCTTGCAATTGTGTTGCTGACTCCCGTAAACTCGCAAAAACGACTGTGTCCGTTGTCAACTCGTGGATAAGCCCTTGATTGCTGTTCAGTTTGTTCATTAAAATAGCCAGATTTCCAGAAGCTTTATTGACATCCTCCATCGTCTTGTCTAGCCCTTGTACGGCACTTTTTAAAGAAAGCGCAATAGTTGAATCGGTCATTAACGCACCTACTGTCCCCTTTCCTTCCACCATCTGTTTGGAAAGAACAGCAAAATTTTTCGTTATCTCCACCAAATTTTCGTTGTTGGTTTGTAACGTTGCAAACATAGCGTCCGTGTCGGTACCACCCACCGATTTGATAACGTCACCGTTTTTTATCGGCGGAACCTCATCCGATCCGCCCACCAAATTGACAATAGCGTTACCGATTAACCCGTCGGAACCTAGCTTAGCGACGACATCTTCTCGAATAAACTGGCTGGATTTCTCTTCGATGTGCATAACGACTTTCACATCGTTAATGCTTTGGAATTTTATTTCTTTGACGATCCCTACTTTAACTCCTGAAAACCAGACGTTATTGCCTACTTTCAATCCCTTTACATCATGAAAATAGGTCGTCACGATCAAATTTTTACTGAATTTGTTTTGTTGCGTACCCAACACTAAAATACCCGCCACCAAAATAATCAAGCCAATTAGGACAAATAATCCTACTGTAAGCGAACGCTTCCTTTCGTTTGTACTCATATATCTTTAAACAATAAAATTATAATCATAAAAAGGTTTCACCCGTTCGTCATCTGTATCAAATATCTCTTCGAATGTCCCTTGTCTTTCAAATTTGCCATCCAACAGCATCACCATTCTATCTCCTACCATCTTCGCACACGACAAATCGTGCGTGATGATAATGGACGAGGTTTGATATTGTTCTTGCACCTGGTTTATCAACGAATTGATATCCAAACAGGTCAATGGATCGAGCCCGGCCGTGGGCTCATCATATAACATAATGTCCGGACGCAATATCAACGTCCGGGCAATCCCGATACGTTTCCGCTGTCCGCCGGATAATTCCGAAGGCATCTGATTAATCGCTTGAGACAATCCCACACTCTCCAACACTTCCTCTACCTCGCTATCAATTTCTGCTCTTGTTAAATTCCGCTTGTTTCTCACCAAAGGAAATTCCAGATTCTCCCGTACAGTCATACTATCGTATAACGCACTATTCTGAAAAGAGAAACCGATACGTTGGCGCAAAACCCGTAATTCTCGTTCATCCAGATGATTAACAATGTCTCCAAGTACCTGAATATCTCCCTTATCTGGTTTTAGCAAACCCGATATAAGTTTAATAAGCACGGATTTCCCTGTTCCTGAACGCCCTAATACAACCAGGTTTTCGCCATTAAATAGCTGGAGGTCTACATTTCGTAGTACGTGCAGATCGCCAAACGATTTACTGACGTTATCGACATGGATAACAACGTCATCATGATTGATATTTACTTTCTTTTTTTCCATAACCGTTTAACCAATCAATGAAAGCAATTGAACGATAAGCAACTCCTCAATAAACACAAGAAACATAGACGATACCACCGCAGCATTCGCCGCTTTACCCACGCCTTCTGTTCCTTTAGAAGAATAATACCCCACATAGGTACTAGCAAATCCGATAGTGAATCCAAAGACTATCGCCCGTAATACCATGGCGAAAACATCTTTGGCTGCAATAGATTCGAAAACTTGCGTAAAAAAGGCTAAAAGACTTAAATCATCTTTGGTTGCAATACTCAAATACCCGCCCAATAAACCAATGCCTGCTACATAAAAACAGAGTACCGGAATCATCGTCGTCGTCGCAATAATACGGGTAGAGATTAAGAATTTTGTAGGGTTTGTACCCGACACTTCCATGGCGTCGATCTGCTCGGTCACATTCATCGAACTCAGCTCTGCCCCAATCTGGGAGCCTACCTTGCCCGAAGCGATCAATGCCGTAACTAAAGGGGCTAATGCCCGGACGATAGCAATGGATATCAGATTCGGAAGCCAAGAAGTGGCACCAAAATCTTCAAGAGAAGGTCGGGATTGTTTAGTAAATACAAAACCTACAATAAATCCTGTCAAACTGATCAATGGGAACGATTTCCATCCGATTTCGTAACACTGCCGGATAATCTCTTTAAATTCATAAGGAGGAGATACCGCTTCCCGCAGGAAACTCATCATGAAGCGATGGATTCTAGCGAATTCGATAAGTAGTTTTTCTATTTTACGTCCCATTTATGTATGAGGTTTTCCAAAGAAGTACTCGGCAAAGATAAAAACTTTTGTGAACATCAACACGATCGGCTAATTAAACCTTTACTATTACTATGCAGTCATAGTAATAAAGATTGACGAAAGTTTTACTATTTAAAGACGAAGATCATGAGAAGCATAAAAACACCCACCTTACTGATTACATTAATCGCATTTGCATTTAGTGTCTTCTCCCATAAACAAGTGTCTGCACAACCTCACGGTTCAGTTTCATTTGATTTATTTTACAATGAATTATCTCCGTATGGACATTGGGATCGTGATCCTGCCTACGGTGATATTTGGTTTCCAAGAGCAGAGGCTAATTTTCGCCCGTACGGTACAAACGGTTACTGGACGATGACCGAATATGGTAACACCTGGGTATCAGACTACGACTGGGGATGGGCACCATTCCATTATGGCCGTTGGGTTTATACCAACTATCGTGGTTGGGGATGGATCCCGGGTTATGAGTGGGGACCTGCATGGGTAGACTGGAGGAGCGGCGGTGGTTATTACGGATGGGCTCCTATGGCTCCATCGATGGGCGTTACCGTTTCTGTTGGTTTACCGATCAATTTATGGGTATTTCTTCCAACAAGACGTATATATGATCGGCATATACATCGTCACTGGGCCTATGGCCGTCGTAACATTTACAACCGTACAACGATTATCAACAACACGTATATCGTAAACAATAACCGTTATTATGGTGGTCCAGCACGTCGTGACATCGAACGTCATATCGGCCGTCGTGTAGCTGTTCGAAACGTACGCACAACAGATCGCCCGGGTCGTGCACGGGTAGATAATCGTTCGGTATCCATTTACCGACCAGATAGAGCTGCCAACACACGCGGTAATCGGAATGCAGTACGTGCAACGGAGTCAAATCGTAACACCCGTGCTACGCAATCGAACAGCGGCAGGCAGGAACGTTACATTGGAAATAATCCGAACCGCAATAATAGCAATCAACGTGTAACGCGCGACAATTCCGCTTCCGGTCGTACGCAAGGTCGAAACGTAAGCCGTACGCCGAATAGGAACAACCGCGAAGGTACGACAACCCAGCGTCAAACACGTTCGAACGAGCAGCGGTCAAATGTTAACCGAAGTTCGACACAACGGAATCAAAACGTGACGCAACAACGCAGCCCCAGGTCAAGCAATACACGTGCTACACAACAGCGTAGTGAGGTAAAGCGTCCGACGGCAACGCAGTCGAAGCAAAATAGCAGCCGAAGTAATGTTGAGCGCCGCGCTGCACCTAATCGGAACCAGCAAGGACGCACAGCACCTAAGCAACAGCAGCGCCAACAACGTTCTACCGGTAGTGTGTATCAGACAAGCCAACGCAGCAGTTCACCGGCGCAGGTGAACCGCTCCCGCAGCAGCTCTTCGAATAGGTCTAGCGTACAACGCAGTAGTTCTTCTTCGCGAGGATCGGCAACGTCAAATAGCAGAAGGAGCAACAACAACCGTTCTTCGTCTGCTCGTGGAAGCAGATAAAAATTTTCTATTTTATATTGATGCGATAGCCTCCTATTTTGCCAATGCAGATGGGAGGCTTTTTTATTAACGCTACTTTTTTACTTTTGCTATTGGTTATTCCGTCTTTCTATTTTGCCTTTTAAAGGGCCTACAGATCGATACCGTCTATGGAGTCTTATATGCTAATCGAAAAAGATTTAGTTCGGTAAATCGGTAAAACTATCCGTTTTTACCATTCCCAAGAATAAAACCCTAAAATATTAGAATATTTTGAGGTTCCAGCCTTAAAATATTATCTTCACTCTAATTTAAAAGGCTTTACATGGCAACACTCACTTCCATTCTCGATAACGATTTCTACAAATTCACCATGCAATTTGCCGCAAGTAAATTGTTTCCTAAAGCGCAGGCTAGGTACGAGTTCATTAACCGAGGACAACATCAATTTCCTGACGGCTTTGACAAGTTGCTAAAAGACGCTATAAACGAGATGGCGAGACTCAAACTCACCAAAGCAGAAAAAGAGTTTTTACGTACTAAATGCCCCTACATCGAACCCACTTATCTGGATTTTCTGGAAGGCTATCGTTACGATCCCGATGAGGTACATATTATACAAACAGGTGGTGATCTGTCGGTTACGATAGATGGCTATTGGTACCGTACCATTCTTTGGGAGGTACCTATCATGTCGTTGCTCTGCGAATTGTATTACGAAGTGGGTGGTGTACCACGGATCCCGAATCATGAGGTTTGTCAGGTGGTCAAAGATAAGATGGAAAAATACGATAAACTGAACATTACCATTGCAGATTTTGGCACCAGACGTCGCCATTCCTATGAAGTACACGATCTGGTTATCCGCACCTTAAAAAACCATCCATCTAAGACTTTTATCGGCACCTCCAATATACATTTTGCAATGAAATATGAAACAACGCCCATCGGTACCCATGCTCATGAATGGTTTATGTTCCATGCGGCTAAATATGGGTATAAAATGGCGAATTTGCTCGGACTGGAACACTGGTCGGATGTATATCGGGGTGATTTAGGTATCGCCCTTTCGGACACGTATACGACGGAAGTGTTTTTCAAACAATTCGATAAAAAATTATCCAAACTCTTCGATGGTGTACGTCACGACAGCGGTGATCCTGTTATCTTTGCAGAAATGACCATGGAACATTACAAAAAGCAAGGAATAAATCCCGAGTCGAAAACCATCATTTTCTCCGACGGACTGGATTACAACAAAGTCAAAAATATCGCCGATTTTTGCGAAGGGAAAATTGGATATTCGTTCGGGATCGGAACGGATTTCACCAATGATGTTGGCTTACCGCGTATGAATATCGTATTGAAGATGGTCGAAGCTAAACCCGAAGACGGCGATTGGACTGCTGTCATCAAGCTTTCCGATGAACCCGGCAAACATACCGGGAACCCCAGTGAGATAGCCATTGCCAAACAAATATTGAAAATAGAAGATTGATGGAGCGCGACGTATACGGAGAAGCCTTGTATGATTTTCACGTGCTCGGCGACTTACAGGATCCTTTATTGCTACATAGCAGCTATGGCGATATAGAAGAAATGCCTATCGAAGTTTTTTTCCGGGATGAGACCGATTTTCCCGAACTGGAACATATTGCCCTTGCGCTTTGTGACGGCCATGTATTGGATGTGGGAGCGGGCGTTGGAAGTCATGCACTGTATCTACAAGATAAGGGTTTTCAAGTGGATGCACTGGAAATATCGGAAGCCGCTTGTAGCATCATGAAGCAACGTGGGGTGCAGCACATCATCCGAGAGGATTTCTTTGCGTTGAAGCAGGGAAATTATGACACGCTTCTTTTACTCATGAATGGAATTGGTCTTGCCGGTACGATAATGGGGTTCCGGGAATTACTCCGTCACAGCAAAAAACTGCTTTCTGATAAAGGCCAACTGCTCTTTGATTCGTCAGACATCTCCTACCTATACGACGAATACCGTATCCCGAAACCAGAACATTACTTTGGCGAGATCCGTTTTCAATACGAATACAAAGGAAATCTTGGAAAACCTTTTCAATGGCTGTATATCGACCAACAAGAGCTCATTAAAATTGCACACGAAGAAGGCTGGGTAGTACAGATTCTTTTTGAAGATGATAATGATCAATATTTAGTGAGGATGGAGCCAAAGAGGCACTGTTAAAAGAACCATTTCTTTCGACAAATTCTCTACCTCTCTTTTCTTGATAAGAATCTTTCTTACATTTCTTTTTCCTTGACGAAAAAGAAACAAAAAGTCAAGACTGAATATAGTTCTGCTATTTTTCTTTTTCTATTCCTAAACAAAATAAACTCGCTCCGCTTCAAACAAATTTTGTTCTTAACGGAATAGCATGCAGAAAAAAGGACGCAGAACGATATAAGGCCATTTTACTCTGCATAATTGCTATTCATAATTGGTTGCGTTCTACTACGCATGGCACTACTCCTCCCTTAACTTTGACTGTCGCATCCAGATATTTGAGGTCTGTACAGATCCATTCTTAGCATTATCCACTGTCTCAAATATCTGAAGCGACGATTTTTTTGGTTCTTTATTTCGATACTTCTTTGCGTTTCTTGAAAAGAAAAAAGATAGAAAATCCCCCCCCTAATAACGCCAAATATAAAATCAAATCGCCATTTTTGGTGTAAAACGTCAACTCCTCATTCAAATTGATTTCCTGTGTCAGGGCGTCCGGTGCCCACCAAGCTGTTTTTTGAACAATATCCCCGCGTTGGTTAATAAAACCAGAAATCCCGGTGTTAGCAGAGCGCGCTACCCAACGGCGGTTTTCTATTGCGCGTAGTTTAGCATAGAGTAGGTGTTGATCTTTTCCGGATGTATTGCCCCACCAACCATCATTGGTCACAATGGCGATAAACTGCGCACCTTTCCGAATGTAGTCTGCTACATAATTGCCCCAAATGGATTCGTAGCAGATAACCGGCGCAGCTCCAATACCGCTTTGTGAGTAGAATACAGATGGTTCTTCCTGGCTACCATACCCTCCAGTGGAACCACCAAAATGCGCAAAAAGAGGCTTCATAAAACTTAGTGTTTCGCCAAAAGGAAGCTGTTCTACACCAGGAACTAGCTTCGATTTATGGTAGAATTGAAGTTTACTGGATTGATCTATCAGAACGGCGGCATTAAAAGGGTCGAGAAAAACGCCATTTCCAAAATCTCTTGCGGTGGTGGTTTTTGCGTGATTATAAATGCGGTAACTTTCTATACCCGATAGTACGTTCCCATTTTTGTATTTATCAAGAAAACTGATAACTCTTTCGTAAGCTGGATATGCTCTGAATTGCTCTTCGTCAATGCCGCCCCGCTCGGATGAAAGAGCGGTTTCCGGCCATAGGAAAAACTCGGTATTTGGCTTGGCAACGCGTTCCGACAATTCCAATAACGTGGATAGCTGTTCTGACGGAGGAATAGGACCAAATTTTCCATAAGGGTCGATATTCGGCTGAACCACGACAACCTCCGATGGGTTGACGTGTTCAGTGTAAGCCTGATATTGTATTACAGAAAAAGTTATGGGCAGGACCAAAGTGGCCGTAACAGCAATAGCTAGTTTTTTATTGCTGTATGCTTCTATCTTTTCGCGCTTTTGCCAAATCAAAAGAAACACCAATAAATTGACCGCCCAAATCCATACGGTACCACCAAAAACGCCCGTAAAGCTATACCATTGAATCAGTTGGTGGAAATTAGCAAAGCCATTTCCCAATGTCATCCATGGGAAAGCTAGATCCCACCATTGGTGTAGAAACTCGTATCCTAGCCAAAAAGAGACCAACCCAATAAAGCTGTAACCTATAGAAGTTTTTTTACGAAGCTGATAGTAAGACCGAAAAACGAGAGCCATCAGTAGCGGAGCCAATCCAAAAGGAATAAGGGAGATGATGAGTGATACGTATGATGGTAAATAGGCATTCATCGCATTATATACCCAATAGATAGAGGCAGTATTCCACACGAAGCCTGTTAAGAAACTCAGCCAGAAAATCTTTTTGCCTTTATACGTAAAATTCCCTCTAATGACCTTTTCGATAGCAATAAGCAATGGTACGAAACCAGCAAACAACAACGGACTGCTATAGGGAATAGGCGGCCAAGCCAACCATAAAATAACGGCGCTTAAAAGTGCTAAAAGGTAATTTGTTTTCACGAATTAGAGTTGTGATAAGAGTTCTGATTTTTTATGCTCGTATTCGGATTGCGTAATCAACTGTCGGTCATAAAGTGTTTTAAGCTTTTTTAGCTTTTGCGTAAGCTCATCGTCTTCTACAACGGATATACCGGGTTGTTCTGTTATTTCCTCCTCTTTGTGTTCTTCTGTTATTGGTGGTGAAGCTGGTTCATCAACGACAGGTTGGACCGGTAAGGTAAAATGCTCCATCGGTTTTTGTTCGCTAATAGCCGGAGTAGGCTCTTCGCTTTTTTGACCTGACGGATTTTCCAATGCTGTCTTGATCAGCTGGTACAATTTGCGCGCCTGCACCTTGGGAATATAATCGATAGTCAGGTTTTCCCCCGTAAATGGTATTACCGTTACTTTCGATCCGAAAATTTCTTCTTTAAAAGCAATATCCTTAATATCACTCCACGAAAAAATTTCAAAATTTGTGGCCAATCCCAGTTTGGTAAACTCGCAAAGGAAAATACGCTTGTTACTGATGGCAATGCTGTCTGGCAACAGTGTTACAGCAGGTTTCTTTTGCAGTGAGATATATTGTATAAACTCCCCTGTGGTCAGCATATCAAGTATTTTACCATGGATTCTTTCTACCACTTTGGCATCCTGTCCATCCTGAATAAATTTATCTATACTCATGTTTTATTATGTCTTTCCTGCTACACAAAATACGAATTCTCCTTTAATAGGGTGTTGTTCAAAATGTAATTTTAGCGTTGCAAGCGTCCCTCTAATTGTTTCTTCGTACAATTTACTAAGTTCCCGTGATATAGAAGCTTCTCTGTCTTCGCCGAAATATGTAGCAAACTCTGCTATGGTCTTGAGAATGCGATGAGGAGATTCATAAAAAATCATGGTTCGCTTCTCCTCGGCGAGTTGTGTTAAACGTGTTTGACGTCCTTTTTTAACCGGGAGAAATCCTTCAAAACAGAATCTGTCATTGGGTAATCCGGAGTTGACCAATGCAGGTACAAAAGCTGTAGCACCGGGTAGGCATTGCACTTCCAATCCCTCTTTAATCGCCTCTCTTACCAATAGAAAACCGGGGTCGGAGATGGCAGGTGTTCCGGCATCGGAGATTAATGCTACATGTTGCCCTTCTTTCAAAAACCGGATAATCTCGGCGACAGCCTTATGTTCGTTATGTTGGTGATGTGCAAATACTTTCTTCTCAATACCAAAATGTTTGAGAAGTGGAGCACTTGTACGGGTATCCTCCGCCAATATGATATCAACCTCTTTCAAAATACGTATTGCCCGAAAGGTCATATCTTCCAGATTACCAATAGGCGTAGGTACTAGATATAGCATGATCAAAAATAAGCATTAGTTATGAGTTATAAGTGATGAGTTATGAATTATATGTTGATAGGAGTAATCTCAGGTAGGCGTAATATGTATTTTGTAAAAAAATATCCCCCTCGGGGTGAGGGGGATTAATCTTCAAAATCTGTGAAGTCGTCGCCATCATACGCAAACTCCTGGAGATCTACGTAATGGTCTTGTTCGAAAATTTCTAAATCTTTTAACATGTTTACTATATTTTACACTACAAACATACTACAGTAGTGTGAACTCCTAATGATGCTTATATCAAATAATTGTTAATATAATTGATAATACTTCTAAAGTATAGAATATTTTTAATAAATGCAAGTGTTGTGTATTATAATTATAATATTGTGATCGTTTTATTGAAATTTTATTTAAAACGGAGGTTGGGGCTGTAGCATCCCCTTTTTTAATAATGGATGTCACATACGAGGTTCGTAAGCCCCCGTTGGTTGGTTTTTTGTTTCTTTTTTTCGGAAAAAAAAGAAAGACCAGTCAACACTTCTTATCTTTGTCCATCTTAAATTACTTATTCATTTATGTTACAGTTAAATTATATCCGTGAAAACAGGGATGCAGTAATCGAACGATTGGCGGTAAAGAATTTTAAAGATGTGGAATTGATTGACGAGGTGATTGCGCTGGACGAATCGCGTCGTAAAATTCAAAACGAGTCGGACGCCATTGCTGCAGAAGCCAATGCTGCCGCCAAGCAGATTGGAGACTTGATGCGCCAAGGAAAGAAAGAAGAAGCTGAAGCGGTGAAGTCAAAGTCGTCCGGATATAAAGAACAAGTAAAAGAGTTAACAGAAAAGTTGGCGGAAGTTGAGCAGACATTGCAGGACAAAATTGTGCAATTACCCAATTTACCCCATACATCTGTGCCGACGGGTGTCTCGGCTGACGACAATGAGGTAGTTTTGGAACACGGCGTTGTACCTACCTTAGCAGAGGAGGCACTATCACACTGGGAGCTGCTGAGCAAATACGATATCGTTGATCTGGAATTGGGCGTGAAAGTGACAGGAGCGGGATTTCCGGTGTATAAAGGAAAAGGTGCACGTTTGCAACGCGCATTAATTAATTTCTTTTTAGACCAAGCGGTGGAAGCCGGTTACAATGAAGTGCAGGTTCCGCTATTGGTGAACGAAGCTTCTGCTTTTGCGACTGGACAACTACCCGATAAAGAGGGGCAGATGTACCATGTTGGTGGTGATGATTTTTATCTGATCCCGACAGCGGAGGTGCCGGTGACTAACTTGTACCGGGATACCATTGTAAAAGAAGAGCAATTCCCCATTAAACACTGTGCATATACCCCTTGTTTTCGTCGCGAAGCAGGTTCGTATGGCGCGCATGTGCGTGGTTTAAATAGATTGCACCAGTTCGATAAAGTGGAAACCGTACAGCTCGTTCATCCGGATAAATCCTACGAAGTATTGGAAGAAATGAGTGCATATATCCAGGGATTATTGCAGCAATTGGAATTGCCGTATCGCGTATTGCGCTTGTGTGGGGGGGATATGAGCTTTACTTCCGCACTGACGTATGATATGGAGGTATTCAGTGCCGCCCAGCAGCGTTGGTTGGAGGTTTCCTCGGTATCGAACTTTGAAACATATCAATCCAATCGATTAAAAGTGCGTTTCAAAAATGAAAATGGCAAAATGCAATTCGCTCATACCTTAAATGGTTCGGCATTGGCATTACCGAGGATCGTAGCATCCATTCTGGAAAACAACCAAACCGAAAAAGGTATACGTATCCCTGCCGTCTTGGTTCCGTATACGGGTTTTGAATGGATTGATTAAATATTCTTAGCGACCCGCATACGCTACGTAACATGCGCGCAAAGTCGTCTGTCATTATACCAAAGACAGGCGACTTTGCGTTTGCGACAAGGGGATCTCCAACAAAATAGGCGGATGTATGTCATCGAACATGCTAAATTTAGGCTTTTCTAGCATGTTTTTGATATGGAGCCTTCTTTTTAAGACGCATTCCTTGTACAGAAAAGACGGATAGTGTGGGAAAACGATAATCACAGGGAAGAAAAATAGTATCCTCCATGGTTTTTATACTGAATCATATTGTTTTTAAAGTAAACTTGGGTGCCGTTAGGGTTAATTCAGGTTTCTTTAAAGGAATGTTACGTAGCGACATGTTCATGTAATAGGTGGTTATCACGAAGTTAGGCCAATGTTGGTTGATTTAATAGACCTTTGTTGTAAGCTGCTATAGCGCTGTATTCTTGTCGGCTGTCCTTGGATCAATGTCACTTGATTTTATTTTATCGAAACCTGGGTATAGCTTTTTGAAATAGTACTTCACGCTCATATCTACCGTATTGGTTTTTAAGTGGCCCCGGTCTATATACTTGTTTACTATGCGAGGAATTTTTATCTTTGAGTAAAGAGTTGCTAATCTTGCTTATACGCCCTAGCCATGCTTATATGAAATACATACGTGCAAAAGCTAATTTTTTCCGTTACGCCGACGAGAAGCTAGTCGTGACTGCTTCTTGGATTATTCGTTGTATGAAAGAATCCGATATTTTTGTCAATCCAACACCGACTATAAAGGAAATAGAGGAAGCTTATGCGGACTACCATCAAAAAGTAGTGGAATCGGTTGGCGGTAGTCGATTAGTGAAGGCACAAAAGCGGGAAAGCAAAAAGAAACTCAGTGATCTATTGCAGAAACTTGTATTTTATGTAAACGTTGTCAGTGACGGTGATCTGGCGAAACTATATAACTCGGGATTTCCCGTATTAGCAGGAAAACGTAGAGGGCAAGTCCCTGATATACCTGATTCTCCTTTTTTGACGGATGGAAGAAGGAGCGGGGAGGTTGTCTTTGGATTCCGGTCTGTCGGACGCGATATGCTGTATGATTATTGTTTCGCTACCGAAGTGGATGACAACAATATGCCCATTTGGGGAGAAGAGCAAACCACATCACGCTCTTTCAAAGCCTATCAAGATGGTTTTAAGCCGGGGGAATATATTTATTTTAGAGTTCGTGCCCGAAATAAGCATGGCTGTAGTCCTTGGACTGCGACAGTTATGTTTATGGTGAGGTAGTAAAATTAAAAGAACCAAAAAAATCGTCGCTTCAGATATTTGAGACAGTGGATAATGCTAAGAATGGATTTGTACAGACCTCAAATATCTGGATGCGACAGTCAAAGTTAAGGGAGGAGTAGTGCAATGCGAGTAGAACGCAACCAATTATGAATAGCAATTATGCAGAGTAAAATGGCCTTATATCGTTCTGCGTCCTTTTTTCTGCATGCTATTCCGTTAAGAACAAAATTTGTTTGAAGCGGAGCGAGTTTATTTTGTTTAGGAATAGAAAAAGAAAAATAACAGAACGATATTCAGTCTTGACTTTTTGTTTCTTTTTCGTCAAGGAAAAAGAAATGCAAGAAAGATTCTTATCTAGAAAAGAGAGGTAGAGAATTTGTCGAAAGAAATGGTTCTTTTTTGAGAAAAAAAAGAACATAAAAATTCCTTATTTTTGCCCCCATGCAAGTATATCTCGATAATGCCGCTACTACTCCATTAGATCCGGAAGTGATAAAAGTCATGACGGAGACCATGCAGGATCATTTTGGTAACCCCTCTTCTATCCATGCCCACGGTCGACGGGCAAGAACCGTAGTGGAAAAGGCAAGGAAAACGATAGCGAGCCTGTTAAAGGCGTCACCGTCTGAAATATTCTTTACTTCGGGAGGTACAGAAGCAGATAATATGGCTATCGTAAGATCAATCACTGACTTGGGGATTACGCACGCTATTACTTCACCTTTGGAACATCATGCAGTTTTGCATACACTGGAAGACCTGGCGCAACGCAGTATTATACAATTGGACTTTGTACGAGTAGACAAACGAGGACATGTGGATTTGGATCACTTACGGAACTTGTTATCACAGAACCCACGAACCTTTGTTTCCTTGATGCACGCTAACAATGAAATCGGCACGTTAACAGACATCTATACAGTTTCAGAAATATGCCAAGAGTTTAATGCTATCTTTCATTCGGATACCGTGCAGACCATGGGTCATTATGAGCACGACCTTTCTACTTTGCATGTCGATTTCCTTACAGGTGCCGCACATAAATTCCACGGTCCAAAAGGAGTGGGTTTTATTTACATTAACGGAAAAAACAAAATTCGTCCGCTTATTTATGGCGGAGCGCAAGAGCGTAATATGCGTGGTGGAACAGAGAATGTCTATGGCATTGTCGGATTGGCTAAAGCATTGGAACTGTGTTATCAAAACATGGAAGCCCATCGGGCTTATATCCAAGACCTGAAAGATTATATGTGTACGGAATTGCAAAAGAATATCCCAGAGATCACATTCAATGGTGATATTACAAGCGAGGGTTCGCTCTACACCGTCTTAAATGTATCGCTTCCGTGCGCGGAAATTGCGGATATGTTGCTCTTTAGTCTTGACATTGCGGGTATATCTGCCTCAGGAGGAAGTGCTTGCAGCTCGGGCTCCCAAATTGGCAGCCACGTACTCCAAGCGTTAGGGAGCGATCCAGAAAAACCATCTGTACGATTTTCATTCTGCAAATACAATACAAAAGAGGAGATTGATTTTGTGGTGAAAAAATTAAAAGAGATTTGCGAAGATCGCGGGTAAAAAGAAATGCAGTCAATTAACAAAACGGAGTATATAGCGCTCCGCTAATTCTCCCCTTATTTCTTTTCCGGACAAGTCTAGTTGCCGTAGCTGATCGGCCTCTACTTTATATTTGTAGTCCAACCCCTCCAAATCAAGTTCGCCATCCCTCAACTCCCAGGTACCGGTTTTTGAAAACGGCTCAGCACTTTTTCCCACGTATATATATTTTAAGGTATAGGCTTTATCGTTTGCCAATGTTAAAGATGTCATAATCGCATCACAATCCGTGCAGGGAAGGTTACCCTGATAGGTTCCTACCACCCTGCCCTCGGTTATCTTACCAACCTTATTATTTTCTATACTAGCGTTTGTTCGGCTATTCACACAGCCGATAATAAAAAAAAGCCCCAGCAACGAAAATATTCCATATATAAATATACAATAACGCATGACATCTGATTTGCTAAAGGACTGCAAAAAAGATACCACAAAACGCCTCTCCCACCTTATTTAACGTTTTAGTCGTCCCAGTCCTCGTCCGCTATTCCTATGGCCAGATTATAAGCCGTTAAAAGCTCATTATAAGCATGGCGGTTCCGTAGTCGTTGCGCTAATTCCATTCCCTCTTTATAGATTTCCAAAGCTTCTTCTTTCCTCCCCTCCCCTTCTAGGAACTTAGCAAAATGATAATATGTTCCGATATAGTCCGGGTGGTTTGCCCGCAGATCTCGAAAACCGGCGAGTGTGTTTTCATTATCGCCCATTTTTTTATATTCCATAGTTATGGCATATTTTAGGAAGGGGTCGTTAGGGCTATCTTTTAAAAACTGTTGTAATTCTTCTAGTCTGTTACGCATGATAAAAACAAAAGTAGGAAAGATATTCGAATCAAAATACTATGCTAGCATACAAAAATGACAATTTACTGACGGCTAATACAATTTGACATCTTGTTTTTAGTCATTGAAATTGATAGGTTTGTGTTAAGGCTAAAAAAGATACTCCAATGAAGATACTTGTATGTATAAGCAATGTACCCGATACAACATCCAAAATTACTTTTACGGATAATAATACGGCACTCAATACCACTGGAATCCAATACATTATCAACCCCTATGATGAGATTGCTTTGGCGAGGGCTGTTGAACTTGCCGGCAATGGTCAGGGTACTATAACGGTTATCCATGTTGGGGAAGCTGCGGCTGACCCTACTATCAGAAAAGCTTTAGCAATCGGCGCAGATGACGCCGTCCGCGTAGACGCACGTCCGCGCGATGCTTGGTTTGTCGCTAATCAAATCGCTTCTTACGCCAAAACACAGGACTTTGACCTGATTTTGACAGGACGCGAGTCCATAGATTTTAATGGTAGTCTCGTGCAGGGATATATAGCCGAACTGTTGAACATACCCTCTATATCGATTGCTAAAAAGCTAGACATCAATGATATGAGCGCGACGGTAGAACGTGAAATAGAGGGTGGTAAAGAAGTCGTGCAGGTTCCGTTACCTGTGGTGGTTGGGACAGCGGAAGGAGTGGCTGAACCCAAAATTCCGAATATGCGCGGAATTATGAGTGCTCGATCAAAACCGCTTGAAATTATAGCGGCCGTTGATGTACCTGCACTATCTCAAATAACCCACTATGACACGCCTCCTCCTCGGGGTAACGTCAAACTTGTTGACAAGGACGACATCGCGCAGCTGGTTGAGTTGTTGCACAGCGAGGCAAAAGTTATATAAACCTTCATTAAAGCGCTTATTATGGCAATCTTAGTATATATCGAAAACACAGCGGGAGCATTTAAAAAGTCTGGATACGAGGCGGTTTCCTATGCAAAAGCTATCGGAGACTTGACCGGTCAGCCCGTACACGCACTTAGTATCGGAAAGGTCGATCCTGTATCCTTACAGCATATCGGTCGTTATGGGGTAAGCAAAGTGGTAGAAGTGAATACCGAACAACTGCATCAATTCGTCAACCAAGCGTATGCCGCTGTTATCGCAGAGGTAGCAAAAAATATACAGGCAACAACCATCGTGCTGTCTAATTCCTTCAGCGGAAAAGGACTAGCTCCACGCGTTGCAGTTAAATTGGACGCCGCGCTTGCAGACGGCGCGATTACACTTCCCACGATCAAAGGTGATACTTGGGAAATTAAAAAGTCTGCATTCTCCGGCAAAGCTATCGCGACGCAGGAGCTCACGGCTCCTGTCAAAGTTATCGCTTTGACACCAAACACCATGGAGGCCACGGAAGCACAGACAACAGTCGAAATCGAAACCTTCCAACCATCGGTTTCAGCGACTGATTTATCTACGATAATCAAAGATATTGTGCAAGCCACAGACAAAATACCATTGCCTGAAGCCAATATTGTTGTATCTGCTGGCCGGGGTTTAAAGGGTCCTGAAAACTGGAGAATGATAGAGGAATTAGCCGACGTGTTGGGTGCGGCTACAGCTTGCTCTAAACCGGTATCCGACGCGGGTTGGCGCCCACATGAGGAACATGTAGGACAGACAGGGTTAGCGGTAAGTCCAAACTTATATATTGCTATTGGTATATCCGGGGCGATTCAGCACCTTGCTGGTGTTAGTTCATCTAAAACTATCGTTGTGATTAATAATGATCCCGAAGCACCTTTTTTTAAAGTTGCCGATTACGGCATCGTGGGGGATGCATTTGATATTGTCCCTAAACTCATCGATGCTTTCAAAGCATATAAGAATCACTAAACAAACAATTGAAACAAAGTGAAATGGTCGGGTTGTAATAGATTACACCCGATCATTTTTATTTTGTCCCGAATATTTACATATTTGTATATAGTTTAGGCATTAAGAATGAAGAAAATCAAATTAGATATCGTTGGGTTGTCGTACAGTCAAACACAATCTGGTGCTTACGCACTGGTTCTAGGGGAGATGGGGGGTAATCGACGGTTGCCTATTATCATTGGTGGATTCGAAGCGCAGGCTATTGCCGTAGAAATCGAAAAAATGCAGCCGAGCCGCCCCTTAACGCATGATCTCTTCAAAACTTTTGCTGACAATTTTCAAATCAATATTCAGGAAGTCCTAATATATAACCTCGTAGATGGCATTTTCTTCGCAAAGCTGGTCTGCTCTAACGGTGATAAAACTTTCGATATCGACTCTCGGACTTCCGATGCGGTTGCGTTAGCGGTACGTTTTAGTGCACCCATATATGTATACGATTTTATTATGGATGCGGCCGGTATTGTTATTGAAAGCAACGATTTCGCTTTTTTAGAGAATTTGGAGGGGCTCCCCAAAGAAAACACAATGACGAGTGCTGCATCAACCGAAAAAGAAAATGCGCCAACGTCACCCTATCGTACGATGAGCAACGAACAGCTTGAGATGAATCTTAAGAAAGCAATCGAAGCAGAACAGTATGAGACAGCGGCAAAAATACGAGACGAAATTGACAGACGAAAAAACGGGTAATTTAACTACGTAACTATCTAACGACATAAACGTTTTTATGCCTATTAAATTTCGGTTGACCATTGTAAGCTTCTTCCAATTTTTTGTTTGGGGAGCTTGGTTAATTACTATCGCCAATTATTGGTTTGGCACCAAAGAATGGGATGGCACCCAATTTGGCGCTATTTTTTCGACGATGGGTATCGCATCCATCTTTATGCCTACCCTGATGGGCATCCTAGCCGACCGGTGGATAAACGCAGAAAAACTATATAGCTTGTTACACGTGCTGTATGCATTGACACTTTTTTATCTTCCCCAGGTCGATAACCCGCAGACATTTTTCTATGTTATGCTATTGGCCATGTGCTTCTATATGCCCACACTCGCACTATCAAATTCCATTTCTTATACTACACTTGTGGCAAGCGGGTATGACGTGGTCAAGGTTTTCCCACCTATACGGGTATGGGGCACAATAGGTTTTATAGCTGCGATGTGGGCGGTGAATCTAACGGGTAACAAAGCGACAGCGTATCAGTTTTACATCGCTGGAATTGCTGCAATGGGATTAGGCCTCTACGCTTTGACGCTCCCTAAGTGTCCACCTAAATACCATCAATCCCAAGAGAAGCAATCGTGGGCGAAAATACTCGGACTAGATTCGTTTAAGCTGTTTGCAAACTACAAGATGGCTGTTTTTTTCATCTTCTGTATGTTTTTGGGAGGTGCTTTACAATTAACGAATGCTTATGGCGACGTATTTTTGGATGAATTCAAATTTTTCCCAAAATATGCCGATTCTTTCGCTATTAAGTATTCTACGCTCATCATGTCCATTTCACAAATTTCCGAAACGCTCTTCATCTTAGCTATTCCCTTTTTTTTGAAACGATTTGGCATCAAAACGGTGATGCTCATCGCCATGTGGGCGTGGGTAGCTCGATTTGGATTATTTGCATTCGGTGATCCTCAAGCGGGCTTATGGATGATTATCCTCTCTTGTATCGTGTATGGAATGGCATTTGATTTTTTCAACATTTCGGGATCTTTATTTGTGGAAAAGTCTACAATGGCGCATATCCGTAGCGCTGCACAAGGTCTCTTTATGATGATGACGAATGGTTTTGGAGCGATATTAGGCAGCTTAATCTCTGGCTGGATGATAGACCAATACTTTACACTACAATTTTCATCATTGGAAGCATTGGCAGCTTACCTCCAAACAGAAACTTCCAATAAAACTTTACTCGAATTTATATCGTCACGCAGGATATCAATACTACCTAACGGCCTGCTAAGTGAAAATGTGTTACTGAAGGATTGGCGTCATATATGGCTAGCTTTTGCCGGTTATACATTGATAGTCGCTATCTTGTTCAACTTTTTGTTCAAGCATAAACACGAGCGTTCAACAAGCTGATTTTCGCGCATTTTTCTGTACATTTGTTCGCTGAATATGAACAACGTAGACATGCTTGATATAACTTCAAAACAAACTGGTGCACTATATGATTGGACGTTAAACCTCATCGAGCAAACCGGATTATCGGATCGGTTGGCACATATCGTTACGTCCGCTGGTCTGCTTATTGTCGCTTTCTTGATACTCTATATCCTAGATATGGTCATCAGTGCTATCTTTAATACTATCCTCACCAAAATTATCACGAATACTAAAACGAAATGGGACGACCTTTTAATTCGGAACAAATCGCTGAATCACCTCAGTCATCTTATTTTGATTATTGTCGCCCAACAGATGATCCCTTTTATTTTTATAGGGTTTCCCAATTTCACGGCCGGTCTTAACAAATTCCTCAGTATCCTGGTCATACTTTCTTTCTATATGCTCATCAATAGCCTGTTAAAAACCGGACGGGATATCCTGCGTTTGTCAAAGGCATTTGTGGATAAACCGCTGGATAGCTACTTACAGGTTACACAGATATTTTTCATTTTTGTTATCGGCACGCTTATATTTTCTGTTTTGACCGGCAATTCACCGTGGCAATTTCTCGTTTCGCTCGGGGCGGCCTCCGCAATTTTGATGCTGGTGTTTAAGGACACCATTCTCGGCTTTGTAGCCAGTATACAGGTATCGGCTAATGATTCGGTACGTGTGGGAGATTGGATTGAAATGCCTAAATACGGAGTAGATGGTGATGTATTGGAAATTAACCTGAACAAGGTCAAGGTACAGAATTTTGACAAGACAGTTATTTCGGTGCCGACCTATACACTTCTCAGTGATGCCTTTAAAAATTACCGTGGCATGCAGGATTCGGGAGGTCGACGTATTAAACGCGCTATACACATTAAGATTTCCTCTATCCGATATCTTACCGATGATGAAATTGCAGTACTAAAAAAGATCCAACTGCTAGCACCTTATATTGCAACGCGAGAAGAAGAGATCCGGGCCTACAATCAACGCACTGGCGCGGATGACTCGATGTTGGTAAATGGTAGACGAATGACGAATGTGGGGCTATTTCGAGCGTATATCAGCGCCTATGCGAGACATAACCCAGATATTCATAAAGGGTTAACATTTATGGTACGTCAGCTGGCACCAAACGAGCATGGTTTGCCGCTCGAACTATATATGTTTACGAATGGTACCGAATGGGCATTCTTCGAAAATACGATGTCCGATTTATTTGATCATTTATTCGCCGCGATAAAATACTTTCACCTTGAAGTATTTGAGCTTCCGGCATCCGATGATTTACGCTATCTAATTTCAGAAGGAGATTTTATAGCAGCAAACAAAAAGGCAGCAGCGAAGTAGCAATTATCACATATATGAAAAGTAAAAAGGTTGCCCTTTCAATTGGACAACCTCTTGCTTTTTGGCATATTTCACAACAAGCCTTAACATAAACACTAACTAACCATTAATTAAACATTAATGACGAACAAAAATTACTCATCACAAAGGTCTAGTATTCATATGAAGTAATGATTAGCATTATGTTAAAAGAAATATTATATTTTTAACGCGCATTCGCGATATTTATCCGCTCCAAAACTGTCTCTATTGTCGTTTTAGCAGCATCCATCATTTTCTGATTTCCGGGATAATCCGCGTCCATTGTAACCGTTTTTCCTTTTTCCTTATACTTAAACTCAAGGATGTAACGCGGTACAACACGTTCTTTAATGGAATCCGTTCTTGGTGTTGTCATATCGTCTTCCACATTCCAAAACCCCATTTCCATTGCTTTTCGGTGTAGAAAAAGTAAATCATCACTCGTCAGCTTCAATTTCTTTTTGACGATTTCATTTTCGCGATTAAGGTATTGGTAATCTTGCGTTGCTGAATTGTAGCTATTCAGCATCGAATCCCGTGAACCATACTGGATAGCAACGTATTCAAAGTCTGAATACCGGAATGGTGCATTCTTTATCATATTGGAATAATAATAAACACAATAGATAAAAAACGAACCGATGATACATAGTCCCAAAAAGATGGTCTTCGCTCTTTTACTCATGACAAATCAATTTGTCGCAAAAATACACATTACCATGGAACTTAATATGAACAGGCCTGTCTTATTAGACTGATTTTGTAATTTAAATGTTAGATTTTCGGCGTACCGGCGCGTACAAAGTATTTGTAGTACCAACTGTCTTTAATATCGGAAATAATGACCCCTCTTCTCGTTGACACGTGCACGAATTTATTATTATGCAGATATACGCCGACGTGGTCTATGTTCCTTCCTCCGAAGGAAAAGAATACCAAATCACCTTCTCGTAACTGTTTTTCGTATTTCCTTTTCACTTGATCGCCCATATCTCGTGAAGTACGAGGTAAGTCTTTACCATACACTTCGCGGTACAAAATTCCGACAAAACCAGAACAGTCTATTCCAGATGGTTGCGCGCCGCCGAGGCGATGTGGACTCCCTAGCCATTTATCAATGAAAGCATAAAGCGATTTGTTATTCAACTCTCGGGCAGAAACACCGAGTATCGCAGCATAATTATCTATTCCAGAACCAGATAACGACTTATTTCGGGCGTCACTCGCATCTGTAGGAATAGTTCTACTGGTACTGGAGGTTCCGTGACGAGGATGGCTTCCGTAGCGTGTCTTTCTTCTGGATCCACAAGATGCCAATATCAAAACTGCCATAACCCACGATATCAGCGCGAGGTACTTATATGATCGGTACTGCATGCAACAAAAGTAAGCATCAATCATTATTTTAGCAATATTGCTATGTGCTGGAATTGCCCTGATTTTGTATCTTGCTCGCCAGAATGGACAGGGAACGAATAAAAGGTATTATTGCGGTTGTTTTAGGTGCTGCCAGTTTCGGCATATTATCGACCTTTGTTAAAAAAGCCTACGCCCAAGGCTTTACGTTGGGAGAGGTAACAGGGATTCAAGCGCTTTTCGGTATGTCGCTCTTATGGGGGCTCATCGCCATAATATCTATCGCGAAAAAAGGCTATTTTTCAAGATACCCTGCTGGTTCGCCCAAATGGCACATCATCGTCAGTGGGTTATCTACCGGCGCAGTCAGTATTTTATACTATAAAAGCGTACAGCTTGTTCCAGCCTCCTTAGCCATTATTCTTTTGATGCAATATATTTGGATTGGCCAACTGATCGAATTTATTTTCTTTAAAACACGACTCACGCGACGACATGCCATAGGTATCGCTGCCATCTTAGGAAGCACCATTCTTGCGACCGGTTTATTAGAGCATGACTTCAAATCGATTAGTGCTGTAGGTATTGGCTACGGGCTGCTCGCAGCTACTGCCTATGCCCTATTTATTATCGTCAGTGGGCGTGTTGGCAATGACCACTCACCCCTTCAAAAAAGCGCCTACATGATTGTCGGGGCTTTTCTCTTAGTATTTATTCTGTTGCAACCATTTACCCTTTTTACCACATCGGTTTTTTCTTCCTTGTGGCGTTATGGATTGTTGCTTTCCTTTTTCGGGACAGTCCTCCCCCCGCTCTTATTCTCATACGGAATCCCAAAAACAGGTGTATCGCTCGGAAATATCCTGAGTTACATTGAATTACCTGTCGCGGTATGTATGTCCTACGTCGTATTAAAGGAACACGTGTCGATAGGGCAATTTATAGGCGTAGCCGGTATATTGGTGGTGGTTATTATGCTTAATGTCCGCAAGCGCTAAGCAATCTTATGAATGCATTAATAGCTCAGGCAGCTCTTCTATCTCCACTTCGCATTGATCCGTGATAGCCGTGAATTTGACCGACACAATTTCGTTGACCAATAGCGGGTCATATAACGAGCGTACTTTCACATAGTTTTTAGAGAAGCCGTGCATATAACCATCTTTAACATCACTCTCGAATAGTACTTCTCCAATTTTACCTAGCTGTTTTTCATAAAACGCCCGTCGCTTTTTCTCTGAGAGGATATGTAACATTTTGCTTCTGTCACTTCGCTGCGCTCCGGGAACAGCACCTTCCATTTGTGCGGCAATTGTATTTTCTCTTTCTGAATAGGTAAAGACATGCAAATAAGAGATGTCCATCTCGTTCAAGAAATTATAGGTATCTAGAAAATCCTCCCGTGTCTCGCCTGGGAATCCCACAATAACATCGACACCTATACAACAGTCTGGCATCAACGATTTGATCTTCGCGACCCGCTCCGCATAAAGCTCACGTTTATAGCGTCGACGCATTTTTCCCAATACTTTATTACTACCCGATTGTAGCGGCATATGGAAATGAGGTACAAATCTTTTAGATTGTGCTACAAATTCTATGATTTCATTCGCTAACAGGTTCGGTTCAATAGACGAAATACGTATACGGTCTATGCCGGCGACCTTATCCAAGGCTTTCACTAAATCTAAGAAACGATCCTGTCGCTTCCCGTCACGTATGCCATAGTCGCCAATATTAACACCCGTCAGCACAATTTCTTTGACGCCCGAAGCTGCAATATCTTCGGCTTGTTGCACAATATCTTCAATCTTACCCGAACGACTCGCTCCACGTGCCAGCGGAATCGTACAGAATGTACAGGAGTAGTCACAGCCATCTTGTACTTTCAGAAAGGTTCGCGTGCGATCGCCTATGGAATAAGCAGAAACAAACTGATGCGTCTCGTCTATGGGAGCATTATGCACAACAGCTTTTTCTTGCTTTGTTAGGTCGTTAATATGTTCGATAATATTAAACTTTTCCGCAGCTCCCAATACCATATCCACGCCAGGGATTTCAGCTATCTCTCGCGGTTTCAACTGAGCATAGCATCCTACAATCGTTATATAGGCATTTGGAGAATGCTTCAAGGCTTCTTTCACGACCTTACGACACTTTTTATCCGCATGATCGGTTACCGAACAGGTATTGATAACATAGACATCTGCCTGGCTATTAAACGGAGTGGTTTCATAGCCTGCTTCTTTGAAAATCCGGCCGATAGACGATGTTTCTGAATAATTCAGTTTACATCCTAACGTATAAAAAGCTACTTTTTTGTTCATGACAATTTTGCAAAGTTACTAAAAAATATATTGTTCTTTTTTTAGAAAAAAGAACCAAAAAAGCGTCCCTTCAAATGTTTTACATATGGGATAGTGCTGAAGTAAGTTTGTGCAGTTGTAAAACATTTGGATGCGACTTTTTGTGTTAAAGAGGGATGGTGCAATGGCGTAGCCTAAAGCGACCTTGCGCTTTTCCACGGTCATCTTTGCGCAGACTATTCCGTTAAAACAGAATGTTGTCTGAGTCCAGCGAGTTCCATTCTGTTTCGGAATAGACAAGTAAAGATAGTGGAAACGTGCTCAGTCTTGATTTTTTTGCTTCGTTTTTTTATCAAGAAAAAAATGAAGAAAAACACCTATCTTCGTGGTCATATGAAACAATATCTGGATTTACTGAAGCATGTTTATGAAAATGGGGTCGATAAAACGGATCGTACGGGTACGGGAACACGCAGTGTATTTGGTTACCAGATGCGATTCAATCTAAAAGATGGATTTCCGCTGGTCACCACAAAAAAATTGCATCTTCGCTCTATCATACACGAATTGATCTGGTTCTTACAAGGCGATACAAATATCAAATATTTAAAAGAGAACGGAGTAAGTATTTGGGATGAATGGGCAGATGAAAATGGCAATTTAGGACCTGTCTATGGTTCGCAATGGCGCTCTTGGCCAACACCGGATGGTCGCCATATCGACCAGATAACACAGGTCATCGAACAACTAAAAAAATCACCTGACTCTCGTCGGATTATCGTGTCTGCGTGGAATGTTGCAGAAATAGGAAACATGGCGTTGCCACCCTGCCATGCTTTTTTCCAATTCTATGTTGCACCAGCTCAACCTGAAAAAGGCATACTGAAGCCACAGCTTTCGTGTCAACTTTACCAACGAAGTGCAGATATCTTCTTGGGTGTACCTTTCAATATTGCATCATACGCTTTATTGACCATGATGGTTGCCCAAGTATGTGACATGGAAGTTGGTGATTTCGTCCACACATTAGGAGACGCCCATATATACAGTAATCATTTCGAACAAACGGAGTTGCAGCTAAGCCGGGAACCGAAGCCGCTGCCTACCATGAAAATAAATCCGGATGTAAAAAATATTTTCGATTTTAAGTTTGAAGATTTTGAACTGCAAAATTACGCGTTTCATCCTCATATCAAAGCACCAGTAGCCGTATAGGGGCCGCGTGAAGAACCATAAGTGATGAATGATCTAAAAATAACACTAATTGTAGCTGCAGCAGAGAATAATGCCATTGGTAAAAACAATCAGATGTTGTGGCATCTCCCAGATGATTTTAAATATTTCAAACAGCATACGTTAGACCATTCTGTTGTCATGGGCCGAAAAACGTATGAATCCATAGGAAAGCCACTGCCACAACGACGTAACATTGTGCTGACGAAAGATTTAAATTGGTTGGCGGAAGATGTTGATGTGGCCAACTCACTTGCTGAGGTGCTCACGTACTGTCGCGACGAAAGAGAAATTTTTATCATCGGTGGTGCGAAGATTTATAAACAAGCACTTCCGCTCGCCCAAAAAGTATTATTAACGCGCGTACATACCACGTTAGATGGAGATGCCTTCTTCCCCGAACTTCCAACGGACGAATGGAAAAAGGTCAGTGAAGACAGACATGCACGGGATGAGCGCCATGCCTATGATTTTACCTTTGAGGCTTGGGAGCGGGCGATATAGCCGCTTCAATTAACTCCGCATAAAAATCGCCTTCTTTCATACCTAAAGCCCGGACTTGCTGTGGGATAAAACTTTGCGGCGTCTGCCCGGGGATAGTATTGATTTCGATAAAGTAAAACTTATCCGTATCCTTTTCAAAAAAGAAGTCGACACGCACCATACCCTTGCAATTTAAACGGACATAGATATCCTGGATAATCTGGGAAGCGCGCTCTTTCTGCTCCGCTGTTAAGTCAGCCGGTGTGATTTCTTCTGTTAATCCAGCCACATACTTTGCTTCAAAATCAAAAAACTCGCGTGTGGTGCGAACCTCCGTGGCAGGCAATACCACCAACTCCCCTTTTGCATTTCGAAAAATACCCTGCGAAAATTCACGTCCTGTCACAAATTCTTCGACAAGAACCTGACAACCTGTGTTTGCTGCGTCAAAAGCGCTATCCAATGCGGACTGTAACGCAGATGATTCCTTCACTTTCGACATGCCTATGCTGCTTCCACCTGCATTGGGCTTTACAAAATAAGGTAAGGTCAGGTTTTGCTGTACCATAGCGACAGCTTCCCTCCGATTTGTTTCAAATAATAAAACAGATTTTGCTACGTAGAGATTAACAATATCCGATATAACGGCTTTTGTATATCCTTTATTCATCGTCAGGGCTGAAGTCAATGCGTCACAGGAAGTATAGGGTAGACCAATCATATCCAGGTAGCCTTGCAAGCGACCGTCCTCCCCCGGCGCCCCATGTAAGATGATAAAGGCGACATCAAATGTTACGATATCTCCCTGGATATCCAATGAAAAATCCTCTCTATTTATGGGTATTTTGATACCCGTCTCTGTTACGTGAAACCAACGATCTAATGTGATTGTTATAGGGTATATATCGTATTTCTCCTTGTCAAGTTTCTCTTGTACAAATGCGGCACTCTTGAAAGAAACCTCCGCCTCTCCGGTATATCCGCCGGTAATTAAAGCCACTTTTGTTTTCATAAAAACAAATATAACTTGTGTTACGGGGAAAAAAGAATAATTTTGTCTATTATAGTGAAAGTTCAGTGCGTGGTAAAATGTACTTTAATTTTATAGGAACAATACATGTCGAAACTATTATTGTATCTGAGAACAGATACGTTTAGAAAAAATTTAATTGGTGCGTTGATAGCATTTGCTCTCCTATTTTTGGGTATTTATTTCGGACTCAAATGGTATACTAAACATGGCGTTTCAATTGAAGTGCCACAAGTCGAGGGCTTGCATATCGGAGATGCAACAAAGGCCTTGGACAAAGCAGATTTAGCCTATTCGATTGATTATGTTTATCAAATGGATGCAAAGCCTGGTCTGGTCATCGAGCAAGATCCTGATGCCAAATCACATGTAAAAACGGGAAGAACGATTTATTTGACAATTATCACCGAGACACCACCAGAGGTAGCCTTCCCCGACATTATAGACAAGACGTGGATTGAAGCATCAGCTATTTTGAGAAACCAATCGCTTAAAGTCGCCGACACCGTATATATTGCTGATATTGCACGGGATGTTGTCTTGGATGTCAAGTTTGGCGGTCAACCGTTGAAAGCCGGACGACTTATCCCAAAAGGCTCTCAGATAACGATTGTATTGGGTAACGGACAAGGGGCAGATGATATAGAAGTGCCTAACCTTATTGGTTTATCATTAAGTGAAGCACGATTTGCACTTTCGGGTGTAGGATTGAACTTAGGTAATATCACATATTCCGAAACAGTCACTGATTCGCTGTCTACAACAATCGTCTCCCAACAACCTGATAGTACCTCAGGATTTATAAGCTTAGGCAGTCCTGTGCACGTAACGTTAGCGAATTAAAGAAACAGCCATGACAGAAAAAAAAAGAGGTTTTCGAAAAGCTTTCAGCATTATATTCATTCTGTTATTAATTTTGGGTATTATAGCCGCGTGGATAGGCTACCAGGTTTTTATGGGGCCGAGTATTACAGACAAACAAGAATATCTGTACGTAAAGACAGGTGATACATTCGAAGATGTAGTACGTACGGTTTCAGAACAACAAATCGCCAAGAATCCGGCTTTTTTTCGTTTTGTGGCAGAGACAATGGAATATCCAGATAATGTGAAACCCGGACGGTATAAATTGACGAAGGGTATGTCTAACAGACACTTGATAGGAAATCTTAGAGGAGGTTACCAAGAGGCCGTCAAGTTTAGATTTGAAAACATCCGTCTTAAAGCGAATTTTGCTGCGCTGCTCGGAAAAAATTTCGAGGCGGACTCCACCGCGTTTATAGCGATCCTCGATAATGAAGAGGTCGCAACGTCATATGGGTTTACGGCAGCGAATTTCTTCACGATGTTTATACCGAACACGTATGAGATATATTGGAATACAGCTCCGAACAAAATCGTTGCTCGTTTTCATGACGAATACAATAAATTTTGGACTTCTGAACGCAAAGAAAAAGCAGCGGCGGTCCAGTTGACACCACAAGAAGTAAGCGTTCTCGCTTCTATCGTTAAGGGTGAAGCGTTACATACCGACGAGATGCCGGCTATCGCAGGACTTTATCTCAACCGTCTGAAAAAAGGAATGTTATTGCAAGCGGATCCTACGGTGATTTTTGCAAACAACGACTTTACTATCCGGCGCGTGCTCAATAGGCATCTCACCATTGACAATCCGTATAATACATATCGATATAAAGGATTGCCCCCCGGCCCCATTATGCTCCCCAGCATTGCATCCATCGATGCCGTTCTTAATTATAAGCAACATGATTACATTTATATGTGTGCCAAAGATGATTTTTCGGGCTACCATAATTTTGCAAGAACACAAGCAGAGCACTTGGTAAACGCGCGAAAGTTTCAACGTGCGTTGAATGAACGAAATATAATGAGATAAGGAAACAGCACATGTTTACACACGAAACTAAATTGCGCATACGCTATGCAGAGACCGACAAAATGGGCTATGTGTATTATGGAAATTATGCAGCATTTTATGAGGTAGCCCGTACAGAAATGTTACGCAGCACAGGCATTTCTTACAAAGAATTGGAGGCCTTGGGCGTTATGCTACCTGTTACAGATTTGGTATGCAAATACTATCAGCCCGCGCGATACGATGATTTGATAACCATCAAAACCTATATCAAAGAAAAACCGGTGGTGCGCATCCAGTTTGAGTATGAAATATACAACCAAAACGGTATATTGTTGAATACGGGTTATACCCAACTTGTCTTTGTCGATATGGAAAAGAATAAGCCGTGCCGTGCGCCTCAGATTTTCCAGAAAAAAATGGAACCGTATTTCCGCTCGGAATGAAGCACGTATTAAAATTCAATTTTTTAAATATAATCTATTGTAAATAAAAGTTTTTCGTATCTTTGCAGTCCCTGCAACGCAGGGAAAAGGAGAATTAATAATTAATGGCAAAAAAACAAGAAGCAGAAAAAGAGTTAGCGGCGAAAAACGCAGAGCTACAAGGTGCTGACACTAAAGTAGTGAAAGACACTGAACAAATCGAGTCTGAAGCAGATTCAAACTTAATCGACGACATCAAATCTACTGCATGGAGTACACCAGAAGGAGACTTCGACTGGGATTTAGATGAAAAAGCGTTCGGTAACTACAGTGACACAGAGCGTGCTAAATTAGAAGAGCAGTACGCTGGAACGTTCAATCAAATCAACCAAGGTGAAATTATTGAAGGTACTGTCGTATCGATCAATAACAAAGATGTTGTATTGAACGTAGGCTTCAAATCAGACGGTCTTGTAGCATCATCTGAGTTCCGCGACTTACCTGACTTAAAAGTTGGTGATAAAGTAGACGTATTTGTAGAATCGCAAGAGGACGCAAATGGTCAACTTGTATTATCACGCAAACGTGCTAAAACACAAAAATCGTGGGAGGCTATCAATGAGGCATTGGAAAACGATGCTATTATCGATGGTTTCGTTAAATCACGTACTAAAGGTGGTTTAATTGTAGACATTAAAGGTGTGGAAGCGTTCTTACCTGGTTCACAAATCGATATTAAACCTATTCGTGATTACGATATATACGTAGGTAAAACAATGGAATTCAAAGTGGTTAAAATCAACCATGAATTTAAAAACGTTGTTGTATCACACAAAGTATTGATCGAAGACGATTTAGAAAACCAAAAAACTGAAATCGTTGCTAAATTGGAAAAAGGACAAGTATTGGAAGGTACTGTTAAAAACATCACGGACTTCGGTGTATTTATCGACTTAGGTGGTGTTGACGGTTTGCTTCACATTACAGACATCTCTTGGGGCCGTATTGAGCATCCGAAAGAAGTATTGGCTTTAGACCAAACTATCAACGTAGTTGTGTTAGACTTTGACGACGAGAAAAAACGTATCGCTTTAGGTCTTAAACAATTATCGGAGCACCCTTGGGAATCTTTAGATAAAGAATTAGCTATAGGCTCTAAAGTAAAAGGAAAAATCGTTACTGTAGCAGATTACGGTGCATTCCTTGAAATTATTCCTGGTGTAGAAGGCTTAATTCACGTATCGGAAATGTCTTGGTCTCAAAACCTACGCTCTCCACAAGAATTCTTGAAAGTAGGAGACGAAATTGAAGCTGAGATCTTAACATTAGATCGTGAAGAGCGTAAAATGAGCCTAGGTATCAAGCAATTGACACCTGACCCATGGAAAGATATCACAGAGCGTTATCCAATCGGTTCGAAACAATCTGCTGTTGTTAAAAACATGACGAACTTCGGCGTTTTTGTAGAGTTGGAAGACGGTATTGACGGATTGATCCATATCTCTGATCTTTCTTGGTCTAAGAAAATCAACCACCCTAACGAGTTCACCAAAGTAGGTGAAACACTAGAGGTTGTTGTCTTGGAACTTGACGAAGAAAACCGTAAACTTTCACTAGGTCACAAACAATTGGAAGAAAACCCTTGGGATACTTTTGAAACTATCTTTACAGAGGGTTCTGTCCACGAAGGTACTGTAATCAAAGTGGGTGACAAAGGTGATATCGTTGCATTACAATATGGTGTTGAAGGCTTCTGCCCTAACAAACACTCTGTTAAAGAAGACGGTAACCCATTGAAAGTTGACGAAGTTGCTGAGTTCAAAATCATCGAATTCAACAAAGAGAACAAGCGTTTGGTTATTTCTCACTCACGTATCTGGGAGGATAAAAAATCAGAAGCACGTATCGAAGAATTCAACAATCGTAAAAAAGAAGCAAAAGCCGCTAATTCAGCTGTGAAAAAAGTAAAAGACTCTGTTGAGAAATCTACTTTAGGTGATTTAGGCGTTCTTGCTCAATTGAAAGAACAAATGGAAGGCGACGAAAAGAAATCTAAATAATTTAGATTTCTCCATATTGCAAAGCCCCGATTGGATTTCCAATCGGGGCTTTTTTATGGGACTTGTTAAGTTTATGACAACATTTATACATCGATCTTCGCATATTTGGCGTTCTTTTCAATAAACTCTCTACGTGGGGCGACCTCATCTCCCATTAACATAGAAAATATCCGATCACATTCTGCAGCGTTTTCGATAGTAACCTGACGTAACGTGCGATGCTCGGGATCCATTGTAGTCAGCCACAGCTGTTCCGCATTCATCTCTCCGAGACCTTTATACCGTTGTACACTCACAGACTCTTCCTTTCCAGCACCTTTCAAACGTTGAATGGCTGCAAGACGTTGATCTTCGCTCCAAGCATACTCCGATTCTTTACCTTTTTTTACTTGGTAAAGTGGTGGCGTTGCAATATATACGTAACCTTTCTCTATCAGTTCTTTCATATATCGAAAATAGAAAGTCAATATTAACGTAGCAATGTGCGAACCATCCACATCAGCATCCGTCATGATAATGATTTTATGATAGCGTAATTTTTCCAGGTTAAGCGCTTTAGAATCTTCTGCTGTTCCTACACTTACGCCCAACGCCGTAAACATATTTTTTATCTCTTCGTTTTCATAAATCTTATGCTCCATGGCTTTTTCCACGTTTAGGATCTTACCTCTCAATGGCATTATGGCTTGAAAACGACGATTACGTCCTTGCTTGGCTGTTCCACCTGCAGAGTCTCCCTCAACGAAGAAAATCTCACATTTCGTTGGATCGTTATCCGAACAGTCGGCCAATTTTCCCGGAAGTCCCGAACCTCCCATAACTGTTTTACGCTGCACGAGTTCGCGCGCTTTACGTGCTGCAGCACGAGCTTGGGCAGCGATGATAACTTTCTGCACAATAGTTTTGGCTTCTCTCGGATTTTCTTCCAAATAAACCCCTAGAATCTCGCCTACAGCCACATCTACGGCACCCATCACCTCGTTATTTCCCAATTTTGTTTTCGTTTGCCCTTCAAACTGCGGTTCTGCCACTTTAACAGACACTACAGCTGTTAGGCCTTCGCGAAAGTCATCACCCGTGATGTCAACTTTGAGATTTTTCAGCAAACCTGATTTATCAGCATATGCCTTTAACGTACGCGTCAGTCCTCGACGGAAACCTGCCACGTGTGTACCACCTTCGATGGTGTTGATGTTATTGACGTAGGAATGGACATTCTCCGCGTACGTATCGTTATATTGCAAGGACAGCTCAACGGGTATACCTTGCTTTATGCCCTCTACGTATATCGGCTCCGGAATAAGCGGTTGCCGCGTGCCGTCTAGAAACTTTACAAATTCCCGCAAACCGCCTTCAGAATAAAATTCATCTGACTTAAGCGTGCCATCCTCATTAATCTCCCGCTCGTCAGTCAATGCTAAGCGCACGCCTTTATTTAGAAACGCCAACTCGCGCAAACGATTTGCCAGCGTATCATAATTATACGTGGTTGTCATGGTAAAGATTTCGGGATCCGGACGGAAAGTAACTATCGTTCCTGTGATATCACTTTCACCAATTTCCTTAACATCATACTGTGGTTTACCCTTTTCATATTCCTGCTGGAAAATTTTTCCATCACGATGTACGACAGCAGATAAATGGGTAGATAATGCGTTCACACAAGAAACCCCCACACCATGCAAACCACCGGATACTTTATACGTATCTTTATCGAATTTACCTCCAGCGTGGAGCACGGTCATGACCAATTCCAAGGCGGATTTATTCTCCTTCTTGTTAATACCCGTCGGGATGCCGCGCCCATTATCTTTAACAGAAATAGAATTATCGCTGTGAATAATGACGTTGATATCCGAACAATACCCTGCTACGGCTTCATCGATAGAGTTATCAACTACCTCGTAAACTAAATGGTGTAAACCCTTAATACCCGTATCACCAATGTACATGGAAGGTCTCTTACGTACTGCTTCCAAACCTTCTAACACCTGTATGTTATCGGCGGAGTACGTTGACCGATTCTTATTTTCTTCGCTCATGAAATTAAATTAAAATGAGTATCGTTTAACATTCAAAAATACGATTTTTTTCCCTAAAAATCAAGAGATAGTATAGGTAATAACACTTAGGACACCAACCCTTTTACCCGCTAGATTACACGGGTATCATCGGTTTTTTTGACACAATTTTTGGATGAAACGACAAAGAACTTCTAAAAGTTGATTTTTTATCTTAGGTTTGTTTTCTGAAAACTATATTAGAATGAATAAACTATTTAAAACTGTATCACAGACATCTTTAGGGCTAATTGCGGTCCTTGCCGTTGCCTCATGTAACCAAAACGCCAACACAGGGGCGACCAATACAACGAATGATTCAGCTGCAGCTGTAGTAAACGCGAACAACGAAGAGAAAATCGTTTATATAAACTCTGACACCTTATCGGAAAAATACGAATATTATAAAGACGTTAGAACGAAACTAGAGGCGAAAGTAAAGAAAGCACAAAGTGACTTACAAAGCAAAGGACAAGCATTCCAACGTGAGGTAGCCGAATATCAGCAAAAGGCGGCCAGCATGAGTGCTTCTGAGCGCCAAGCTACTGAAGAGCGACTTGCTCGAAAACAAGATGAACTTGGCCGTTTAGATCAAAATGCATCGGCATCTATCGCGCAGGATGAATCAACCGAATTCACGAATGTATATAATACGATTACTGAATATTTGAAAAAACACGCGGAAGAGAAAGGTTATGAACTGGTATTGACATACTCTGTCTCCAATCCTACCGTATTATATGCCGAAAAGAAAATGGATATTACGGCGGAAGTAGTAGAGGCGCTGAATAAGGAATACAAAGACAAAAAAGCGAAAGAAAAGAAATAAGAAAAATCCAAATAAATAAGGCTGTTCCGAGAATAGCCTTATTTGTTTTGTGATTGATGATTATATTATATCACACATGGTCCGCACCATCCTAGATTCCAGCAATGCTTCCTTTGACTGGATTGATATATCTGAGCCTACACTTGAAGACTTCGAAACGCTTCGTATCAAATACCAGCTACATGAAGCATCCATCAAAGATTGCCTACAAGTCGGACAACTACCCAAGATAGAAGAGTTCGAAAATTATCATTTCCTCATTATTCGCTCCATACCTTCCCGGTTTGACAACTTCTCCGATACCTTAACTGAAATTACCGAACGCATATCCATATTTTTCAGCGATAAATTTGTAATTACCGTTCATCGCGGAAATATTGGATATCTGGAAAAACTGGTTGACAATTTCCCATTTAGTAAACTCAACTCCAGCAAGCTTTTTATCAATCACCTTACCTCCGAAGCGCTGAAGACCTTTGAAAACCTAGTGATCAACAAACTGAATACCCAACTGGACAGTTATGAAGAAATGGTGTTTTTAAACCGACGGAAAAAAGACTTCTTACGTCAGCTTTATTATATTAAGCGTCAAATCGACCTGATTCGGATTATATTAACGCTTTACAAGGATATCGTAGATTTTTTTCATTTATCGGCATTCAAAAACATATATACGCAAGACTTAAAAGACATTTATGCCCGTTCGTCTACTTTGTATCGCAATATTTCGGAAAATACAGCACAGCTTCTCTCCGTTTATTTCAATATAGAATCCAACCATACCAATGATATCATGCGCACGCTGACCATCATATCGGTATTTTTTATGCCGCTGACGTTTATTGTAGGGGTGTACGGAATGAACTTTAAAAATATGCCTGAACTAGAATGGTATTACGGCTACCCGGCAATTATGATAGCGATGGCCGTTCTCGCTGTACTCATTTATTACTGGTTCAAAAAGCGCCGGTGGCTATAATTATCGTTTTTTAGGCGTAGTAGCGATAAAATCCTTAAGATAATAAGGTTCAAAATAAACCACATCCTCAAAAAAAGAATCTTGAAATTTCTGGAAAGCTAGTTTGTCAAAAAACGATGCTGAGTTACGGAATCCTGTCTTCACCTGCACCTTATCATTTTCATCGAAAAGTCCTTCAAATTTATCTGCTCCGCTTCCGAAGAGTATATATTCCTTTCCTCCGTCGTCGTCGGTAAAAGCATGTTTATCTATAATACGCGCCACCGTTTGCTCCACGCATTGCAACTGTACATTGTATTTAGCCATATAAACCTCCATCCGCCGAGCATCAATCATGGGTACGTATAGACGAGCTTCGTCAGCTGCTATCTTTTGGGATACAAATCCTTGAACCATTGCTTCCAAGGTATTGACAGCAATTAACGGAATGTCTAACCCATAACATAAGCCTTTGGCTGTCGAAACGCCAATACGAAGGCCCGTATAAGAGCCAGGTCCCATACTAATTGCTACAGCATCCAAACTATCACGTGTAACGGCAGCGGCATCCAGAACCTCCTCAATGAAGGGCGTTAAATGACTCGCATGCAAATTAGGAGCATCTGCTTCTATTTTAGCTATCGTTTCACCATTTTTTCCTATAGCGACCGAGCATACCGGTGTCGCCGTTTCTATTTGTAAGATATACGTATTGTCAATCATAAAATATTATGGAACAGGGTCATGTCCGTGCCCTCCCCAGGGATGGCATCTCAAAATTCGTCGAATCGCCATGTATCCACCTTTGAAAGGTCCATATTTCATAATAGCTTCCTTACTGTATTGAGAACAAGTAGGCGTGTATCGACAGTTGGCACCCAGCAATGGCGAAATAAACAGCTGATAAAAACGAATAATAAGCACAAAAAGCCATTTTAATGGTCTCTTAATCAATCTCTCCCATAAAATTTTGAGTATGCTCATCTTTCAGTTTGGTTAATACTTTTCCCATACGTTGATAGAACATTGTATAGGGCTCCTTTTCCTTTCCCACATATTGGAATGCCAAACGCAAATGTAAGGAATGTTCTTGAAGAAAATTATACAAATCTGATTTTTGTAATCGATACGCTTCACGTATACGACGTTTTATAGCATTTCGATCTACCGCTTTCCGAAAGCGGCGTTTGGAAACGGAAATTATACACTGAACAGGGACAGCGTTATGCATCAGTGGAACGTACTGAAACACTATTCGGTAAGGGTAAACAACAAAAGAAGAACCATTACGGAAAAGACTTTCGATAAGTCTTTTGCTACATAATCGTTCTTCCTTCGTAAATGTATAGCTCATTGTGACTATTTGCCGAAACACAAGCCCGCAGGAGTCACCGGCCAGTATTTATTATCCTTTGTGACGGTATTCGTCTGATACGGAAAGACGTCTTCTTCCTTTAGCTCTACGAGCAGCTAATACTCTTCTACCGTTAGCTGTACTCATACGCTCACGGAAACCGTGCTTATTTCTTCTTTTTCTTAACGAAGGCTGAAATGTTCTTTTCATGACGCTATTATGCTTGTTTTTATATCTTAATCAATCGTCCCTAATGCAAGGAAGTGCAAAAGTACTGTTATTTTAGAAAAGAAGCAAATTTTACTAAAACTATTTGCTGCGCAATGCATCGCGAATTTCGGTTAATAGCACTTCTTCTTTCGACGGTCCTGCAGGCGCCGCTGGTGCTTCTTCTTTTTTCCGCTTAAGCGAATTCATACCCTTGATCACCATAAAAATACACAAGGCAACAATGATGAATTGAATAATCACGTTGATAAAATTACCATAGTTGATAGAAACCTCGGTCACCCCCGCAGCTTCGTTCGCTTCTGTCATAATATACCTCATCTCCGTAAAATCTATCCCGCCGGTAATATAACCTATTGGAGGCATAATAATATCATCGACCAACGAAGTGACAATCTTACCAAATGCACCCCCAATTACCACACCAATTGCTAAATCAACGACGCTTCCGCGCATCGCAAACTCTTTAAATTCCTTTAAAAACCCCATAATGTTATTTTTTAAAACAATTATACACAAAAATGACAATTAAACATATATTTATTCACGAATTTATCGGTCTCCAGCGACTGTTTAAATTTCAGAAAATGAACTACCTGTAATAATTGTCTCTTAGGTATTGCATTTTTGTTTATTTTTAAAGGCATGCTCGAGCTCATTTAACATGAAGTTCGTGAATGCAAAGCATTTTATTTAGGTTTGTTACATAAGTGACCAAAGATGAAAAAAGTATTAATAGCAGACGACCATAGCATTGTAAGATTGGGGGCGTCGATGATTATTAAGGAATGTATTGCCGATGCCGGCATTCAACAGGCGCAGACCTACGACGAGGTCTACGACCAATTACGCAACGAATCCTTCGACTTACTCTTGTTGGACATCAACATGCCTGGAGGCAATAACATTAAAGTCATCAAGGAATTGTTGGATATCCAACCCGGAGTGAAAATATTGGTTTTTTCTTCCTATGAGGAAAGTATATACGCTTTACGATACATCAACGCGGGAGCCTGTGGCTACCTTAATAAGACAACCGCTATGTCCGAGCTCAAAAATGCCATCGAGAGTATTATGACACGTGGAAAATATATGTCGGATGCCGTTAAAGAACTTTATATACAAAAGCTCACCACAAGTAAGTCCTCTTTTGATAAGAGCAATCCCTTATATAAATTGTCAAACCGCGAAATGGATGTAGCTAAACATCTTACCAAAGGACTCGGTATTTTGGAGATGGCCAAATTGATGGAATTAAGTTCTTCTACCGTGAGCACCTATAAGGGTCGTGTTTTTGAAAAATTAAATGTAGGCAACGTTCCCGAGCTCATTGAGTTATTCAAGCTACACAGTGAGAGCAAATAACAAACAGGTGAGGAGGCTCTTTTTGATAGCCCCCTCATTTTTATTTTAGTTGATCAATGGTCACCACTGGAATATCCTTTGCAGACGGTTCTTCCAGATAGCTTCTACGTTTATACATATATCCCTTTTCACTATCCAGCTCCCATAATAGCGGCGACAGGAAGCGAATACAATTAGCAAAGCCTTGATTGGTGGCTGCAATATTCCCGGTATCTTTTGAATTTCTAGCTTCGTTTTCAATTTCGAAAGGCCCATCAAAACCACGTCTGTGTAACACGGAAACAAAATCATTCCAATCCATATGATCTGTCCCTCCAAATCCCGGAAGCATCGCTTCATAGTGATGTCTATCCCAATCGTGTTGTGGAATGGCAATTCCCGCTTGTTCCGCCAACGAAATATCCACTTGTTGCATGGGATACATCCCTCCCCACTCTACACGGGCTTTAGTCTTCAAGTTACGGGTGGTTTTTACGTGAATACGCTTTAATCGGTCGATATCCATTTGTTCCATCACATCAACAGGATTCACATTTTGCCATATGTCATGAGAAGGGTCATATATTTCTCCGTGCGCCTTGCTTGGAATTAATGTATACATTAATTTTCTTGCAGCTAATACAGCGGGCAAGTTATTATAGGTAGAGGTATAGCGCGCGGAACGCCAGCCCTCCATCGGACAGTTTTCGTATACAATCGTGACACCGAGGTCTTCCGCGTATTTCACGATAGGTTCAAATATACGCTTATACTCTTCTAAATTTTTCTGAAACCCATCGATTTCATTTCCGAGATCATGGTTATACCCTACAAATGTCCCTACCTTTACATCATTTTTATCTCCTCCTAGTAGATAAGCTATCCGGATAAGGCGTAAAAGATGGTTTTGATTTTTGATACGTTGTTCGAGGTCACCACCAATCATATTTTCAAATGCTCCCAAAGATAAACTCAGTTCCGCTGCATTAAACTTCTCAATAAGACGCTTGCCATCTGCCGTCGAAAAGTCTTCGTATTCTATATGAGTAGCGGTGTGGTCTTCGCGCGTTCCGTCTTTTCTAAATACACACAAATCGATTCCCTGCGCCCCTACCTCTTTAGAAGTGGCTATTAGTTCGTCCAAAGACAATTTATCATACGCGGAGCTCATTACCCAAATAGGGTTATTCAGTTTAGCCAACATATAAATCTAAATTTTATTTTAGTTTAGGTAAAAATAAACAAAAAAAGACAGTATTCCTACTGTCTTCCAAAGCGTATTTTGATTTAACCGATTAATCAACGTTGTCGTGGAGGAACGAGTTGTTCGGCCGAATTTCGGTATCTCCATCATCAAAAGACAAAGTGAACCTCGACACTTGTGATTGTGATGAGTGCGGCACATCTTCCAGCGATTTTTGTCTACGTTTATAGGCTGGCTCGTTTTCCAACTCCTGTAAACCATTACTGGATTTTAACTTCATACTCAACTCTTTCAAACGCAATATACGTTCTTTCGTCTTCATGAGTTGGTCTTCAAAGTCGAGCTCCTTTTCCGACGCCGGTTCTACTTGCGCTGCCGGTTCTTCCGTTGCTAAACCCGCTACGTTGCTCGTATCTTCTACATCTTTCGGTTCATCATATGTATCAAATACCGATGGCAATTTAAATTCAAACACAGAAGGTGACGTTTTCAATTCAAAGCCTGATTCTTGTGTTTCCTCTTGCTCTGGTTCTTCCAAATTCAGCGTATGACGGATAACTTCTGGCTCTTCTTTCTTTGCTACTGCTGCATGAATTGGTTTAGGCGAAGTGAACAAGTCTCCTTGAGGGGTCGACGGACTTCCTATGGAAGGTGTTTCCGCCGTCGTATCCTGTATCGGTTTAATGTATGTCTGTTGTGTAGAAGCAGATTCTTCTTTTTTTATGAATTGATTCTGAACTACTGGCTTTACAAATTGTTTTGCCGGTTCTGGACTTAAGGGTAAGGCAACTTTTTCCTTTTCTTTTTCTTTGACACGCTCTTCTGCTGTCTGGAAACCGGTGGCAATGATGGTCACCGACAACTCATCTTCAAAGCTCTCATCAATACAATTACCCCATATAAGGTCCGCAGAAAGCCCCGCCTGCTCTTGGATGTAATCTGTCACGATAGCAACCTCATCCATGGTTACCTCTTTTTTACCGGAAGTGATATTGAGTAGAATATAGCGTGCACCTTCAATCTCATTATCTTTCAACAATGGAGATGCCAATGCACCGGTTACCGCCTCCAGTGCGCGGTTTTCACCAGTAGAAACGGCGTTACCCATAATAGCTACCCCGCTGTCATTCATGACGGTACGTACATCTTTAAAATCCACGTTGACATAACCCGGAATGGTAATGATTTCCGCGATACCTTTGGCAGCCGTAGTCAAGATATCATCAGCTTTGGCAAAAGCAGCCGTCATCGTTAAATTACCGAATATTTCACGCAAACGGTCGTTGGAAATTACTAAATAGGAATCCACGTATTTACGTAATTCCGACAAGCCTTCTTCCGCCTGTGAACGCCGTCGTTTACCTTCGAATGTAAAAGGAGTAGTTACAATAGCTACCGTTAGGATACCAAGCTCTTTTGCAGCTTTTGCCAATACAGGGCTTGCCCCGGTACCGGTACCACCTCCCATACCCGCAGTAATAAAAAGCATCTTGGTGTTGGTACCCAACATACGTTTGATGTCCTCAATACTTTCAATAGCTGAATTTTCACCAACATCAGGATCTGCACCGGCGCCCATTCCTTCTGTTAAACTCGCTCCCAATTGTACCTTATTCGGAATAGGACTTAACTCTAACGCCTGCGCATCCGTATTGCAAACAATAAAGTCAACACCGCTAATCCCTTGCTTGTACATGTGGTTTACGGCATTGCCACCTCCACCACCCACACCAATAACTTTAATTATTGATGATTGTTCCTTTAACATTTCAAATTGTATCGACATAAAAATACCCTATTTAACTCTTGCTAAACCAATTATAAATCCCCGATAGGTTCAACAATTCAAATGTAATAATACCAAAATCTTCACAACAGTTTTCCACATTTGTGAATTTGTGGAAAAAAGACACGTTGTGGAAAACTTACTTCCTTCCTATAAAAGTGTCATCGTCAATCCCTGCATCATCTTTGATAAAATCTGAAAGAAGTTTGGAGAACCAACTTTCCTTTTTGTTCTTTTCCTCCGCAATTTCCTTCACTTTTCCCATCTTCTTAGATGTCTCGACCTCTTGCTCAGTGGCTTCTGCTTCTTCTACAGCTTGCACACCTTTAATTAAAAGCCCGATAGAGGTTGCATACATTGGACTCTTCAACTCTTCCAACGCCTGTTTATGCAGCATTTCTGTTTTCGCCAAATATTCGTTTGGATAACCGATTCGACAACCAATTCCGGTAATGTACTCTACTAATTGCACCAAATGTTTCAATTGGGCACCACCACCCGTAATAACAATTCCCGCAATCAACTTGTCTTCATAGCCAGATGACTTAATCTCATAGTAAACGTGTTCGATGATTTCCTCCATCCGAGCCTGGATAATATAAGCTAAGTTCTTTACCGAAATTTCTTTAGGTTCACGTCCCCGGATGCCCGGTACACAGATCACCTCATTGTCCTTATTTTCGTCCGCCAAAGCAGAACCATAGCGAACTTTCAACTGTTCTGCTTGATTACGCAATACCGAGCAACCCTGTTTAATGTCTTCTGTCACGATATTGCCGCCTAACGGGATAACCGCTGTATGACGGATAATACCTTCGTGAAAGATAGCCACATCTGTTGTACCACCACCGATATCGACCAACACTACTCCAGCAGTTTTTTCTTCATCATCCAACACAGCTTCGGATGACGCTAACGGTTCCAACACAAGAGAAGAGATTTCCAAATCCGAATTATCTACACAACGCTTGATATTATTGATATCTGTTACGCGTCCCGAAATAATATGAAAATTAGCTTCTACCCGACGTCCCGCCATACCAATAGGTTCTTTGATACCTGGTTCGTTGTCGATGGTAAACTCCTGCGGCAATACATGAATAATTTCCTCGCCGGGAGGAAGCACCAGCTTGTACATATCGGATATTAATTGCTCCACATCGATACGTGTCACCTCATCATAATCACGTTTGGTCAGGATACCGCGATGTTGAATACTTTTGATATGCTGACCCGCAATCCCTACATTAACCACCTTGATATCTACGTTAGATTGGGACTCAGCTATGGAGACTGCATCTCGGATACTACTTACCGTCCTTTGTATGTTAGCGACCACGCCACGGTTCACACCGGAAGATTCGGCTTTCCCTACACCCAAAAGCTCAATCTTGTTGGCTCCGCTACGACGACCGACCGTGACACAAATCTTCGTTGTTCCGATATCTAACCCTACGATGATCGGACTATCCTTTTCGTTTTCTGCTAATCTTGGTTTCATATGCTGTGTATTTGTTGCTGTATATTCAATATTAATTATTTCATTTTTAGTTTTATTTGTAAACTATCGAGGATCCAACCATCTCGTCGTTCACAAATAATCTGTCCGTCATACTTCACGTTTACCTTTTCGTAAGCATCCGCACCGACCTTTGGCAGAATATTTTTATAGAAAATCTCCAAACGCGCTAATTTTTCCGCTAATTTATCTGCACTGCCAATAATTAGTGGTTGAGTCCCCACCCGTGGAATGATCTCGATGTCCTGCTTATCGTCCACATAAAGCTGAACAATCTGATTGCTCCACAACGGATCATCCTTCACGTGTTCCACAATAGCAACCAAGTCGGTCACCAGTTGGGTCTGAATAGTATCCAATGGCTTTTCATACCCTTCTCGTATATTCCCGTTTGCTACTAAAACATGGGGAACGTATTTTAATGTCACGGGCACCTTAGCCCCTTTTGTATCAATGTAGTATTCTTTACCTACCTTATTCACAATACGCAAAACGACCTCTCGTTGTTGTACTATGACCTGCAATATTCCGTCCATATCGGTATAAATCTCTGCACTGGACACGTAGGGAAGCTCCATTAACGCCTTTTCGATTTGATCGATCGGAATTTCATTCAACGGCTTTCCAACTATATTTCCGAATTTCGTATTTACTAAATCAGAAATGTCGTGCTGATCGATAAAGGTTTCTTTTCCTTCCACCACTACTTTCATAGAGGCACAAATTTGCGCCGTATCCTTCTTCTTGACTAAGCCCATCAACATACCTATCCCTACCAAGGCAATAAGCCCTAAACAGACATAACCAAGTTGTCTCCATGGTATGTTACGAACGGCATTAAGCATTTTCCAATAGCTTTTTTAATGGTTTAACCAATTTATCAACATCACCCGCTCCTACCGTCACGACCAGCTCTGGACGATTTCGCTCTACTACCTCCAAGACACCTGCTGGCGACACAAGCTGTTTACGATCTATATTAATCTTATCCAACAACCAGGCTGAAGTTATACCTTCAATAGGCAATTCTCTTGCCGGATAAATATCCATCAACAACAGTTCGTCTGCTAATCCCAGTACCTCCGCAAAACCATCCACGAAATCCCGCGTCCTGCTATATAAGTGCGGCTGGAAAACTACGGTCAATTTCTTTGTGGGATAAAGTTTTCTCATCGATGTAAGAAACGCGCGTAATTCTTCTGGGTGATGGGCATAATCGTCTATATACACGTGTGCCGCCGTTTTAACGATATATTCAAACCGTCTCTTCGCGCCCCTAAACGAAGCCAAAGCCGATTTAATTTTATCGGGCGTAATCCGAAGCTGTAAAGCTACGGTAATCGCGGCCACCGCGTTTTCTACATTATGTAGCCCTGGAATCCCTAAGGGGATGTTTAACATTTCCGTTTGTTCGGAGACGTAATCAAAATAAAACACACCATCGTCCACGCGAACGCCACGCGCATAAGCATCGCACTCATCCTCGTTTGCGTAGATTATGTTTCCGCTAAAAGGCAAACCTTTCTTCACAATGGATACACCGTCTTGGACTACGCGCTTTAAAAACAGCTCGAAAGATTCGATAAGGTGTCGTTCATCACCATATATATCCAAATGATCGGGATCGGCGGAGGTAACTACAGCAATATTCGGATGCAACGTAAGAAACGAACGATCGTATTCGTCGGCCTCGACCACGACCACATTATTTTCACCATATAACACATTGCTATTATAATTGGAACTGATTCCGCCCAAAAACGCGGAGCAATCATAACCCGAATCCTTTAATATATGTGCAATCATCGTCGACGTGGTCGTTTTGCCGTGCGTTCCCCCCACTGCAATCGTAAATCGGCTCGCGCTAATCATTCCTAAAACCTCCGAACGCTTGTACAAACTAATTCCTCTATCTAAAAAATAGACCTTCAGTTTAAGATCTTTCGGAACCGCTGGTGTATAAATCAGTAACGTGTGCTCCGATGGTCGTTTATATTCATCTGGCAGTAGTTCGGTATCATCCTGATAGATTACCTGAATACCCTCATGCACCAAAGCACGCGTTAGCTCGGTCTCTGTTTTATCGTAACCTTGCACATCACAACCTAAGTGTTTGAAGTAACGGGCTAATCCGCTCATACCAATCCCCCCTATTCCGAGCAGGTAAACACGTTTTATATGGTCAAGGTTCTTCATTTATTTAATCATTTTTAATACTTCTCTTGCTATCGCCTCATCCGCATCTGGCTTAGCCATCTTCTTAATTTCTGTACTTAAAGATGCACATTTAGCTTCATCAGCAAGTAACGCCAACGCCACGTGCATCATGGTATGCTTAGCATCGGCTTCAGAAATCATCACAGCCGCCTTATTAGCAACCAAGGCCTTTGCATTTTTCGTTTGATGATCCTCCGCAACATTGGGCGAAGGCACCAATATCACGGGCTTGCCCACGACACAAAGTTCTGATATCGTTCCCGCACCCGCTCTCGAAATAATTAGGTCTGCCGCCGCGTAAGCTAAATCCATGCGTTCTAGAAATGGCTTCACCTTTACGTTACCAGGGATCAAACTGTCCATTTTCAGCATACGCTCCATGTCCTCGTAATAGGTTTTCCCTGTCTGCCAAATGAACTGTACATCATCTTTTTCACCTAGTTCATGTATCACATCCAACACATAACCATTCATTTGCTTTGCACCCAAACTGCCACCTATAATCAATATCGTTTTCTTATGCGGTTGCAGGCCAAAAACCTGCAAAGCAAAATCACGCTTACCTGTTATCGCAACCGAATCGCGACGTATGGGATTACCCGTCAATATGACTTTTTCCGCCGGAAAGAATGCACCCATTCCCTCATAGGCGACGCATATTTTTTGCGCTTTCTTCCCCAGAAGCTTATTCGTTATACCAGCATAGGAATTCTGCTCTTGAATCAACGTAGGCATTCCTATATTGTTGGCTGCCATCAGTAAAGGTCCTGACGCAAACCCACCAACGCCTATTGCCGCATCTGCCTCAAATTCCTTTATCATTTTCCGCGCCTTTATCAAGCTATTTATCAACTTGAAAGGCAGCACCAAGTTTTTCAATACTGAACTTCTATCAATGCCTTGTATATCCAGTCCTACAATTTTGTAGCCCGCTTCGGGCACACGGTTCATCTCCATACGCCCATTTGCCCCCACAAACAAGATTTCGATATCCGGTTCAATACGACGTAATGCATCCGCTATCGCAATAGCTGGAAAGACATGCCCTCCTGTACCCCCTCCGCTTATGATTACTTTGTGTCCCATTTTTTCTTATTTAGTTGTCAGTAATTAGTCGTCAGTTGCCAGTCTACTATTCACTGCCCACTTATAATTCATCACTTATAACTCCTATATCGTTCCAACAACCACGCGTTGTTTTTTCGGAATTTCGTTCAGCTCTTCTTTTCCTTTTAATTCTTCTATACTCCTGCTAACACTTAAAATAATACCCAGTGCCACACTGGTAAACAAAATCGACGTCCCTCCCATACTGACTAGTGGTAACGGCACGCCTGTCACCGGCCCTAAACCAACTGCAACAGCCATATTCGCCAATGCCTGTATGGTTAGGCTAAATCCCAAGCCTGCCGCTAGGAAGGCTCCAAACGCACGCGGGCTCAGCGTCACGATGCGTATACAGCGATACATTAACGCAACGTATAGAAAAAGCAGGATAGCGCCCCCGATAGTTCCATACTCCTCTACAATAACCGCAAAAATGAAATCAGAATAGGGATGTGGTAATAAATTCCTACCTACGCTATTCCCCGCACCTTTACCAAATAGCTCTCCCGAAGCGATAGACATTTTGGCCAGATTTGCTTGGTAATTTTTATCTTCTTGAAAGGAGACATTACGCTGTACTGTTTGTTCGGTTTTAAAGAAGCTTTGAAAACGGCTGATATAAGTATCGCGTCGGGGCCCAATCAATATCACTAGCAACAACAGGAATGCTCCACCGACACAAACAATGCCAATTTGCTTAAAGCTCACACGGCCGATCAAAAGTAGCAATACACTTGTACCAAATAACATTAAGGCGGTGGACAAGTTTGCCCAAGCAATCAGGACAAAAACTAGACATACCGTCCCCATTATCGGGATGAATGACTTCTTAAGATCTTTGATTTCATGTGCTTTACGCGACAGCATACGGGCTAGAAACGTAATCAATGCTAATTTCGCCAAATCCGATGTTTGAAACGTTTGATTGATGACTGGAATCGTTACCCAACGGCTAGCGTCGTTGACCTTGTTACCGCCAATCAACGTGAAGAGCAATAGCGGTATGGTAATGATCATCAACAATTTCGAAATACCTGCATAATAACGGTAATCTAATTTATGTGATAAATACATCAGCAACAAACCTACAGCAATAATGGAGAAGTGTTTGAACAGATACAGTTCCGTACCTTTACCTTCTTTATAGGCAAGTGTACCTACCGAACTGTAAACCGCCAACAGAGACCACCCGGATAGGACAATCACAATAATCCATATCCATTTGTCACCTTTTAATTTACTGAAAATCTGATCCATCATCATCTATCACATTTTATTCGTTTTACAAAGACATGACAGCTTCCTTAAACTTTTCTCCCCGCTCCTCATAATTCTTAAACCAATCAAAGCTTGCGCAAGCTGGTGATAGCAGCACTGTATCCCCTTTTTTTGCTAAGTAAGAAGCGATCTCGACCGCGTCCTGCATAGACGAACTGTTTATAATCACCTCGGTTTCGTCCTCAAAGGATTCATGAATACGTACCGTATCCTTACCAATACATACAATGGCTTTAACTTTGGACTTTACGAGATCCCGCAACATTCCGTAATCATTGCCTTTATCTACTCCTCCCATAATCAAGATGATATCGGGCGAGAAACTCTCCAAGGCATACCAAACCGAATTGACATTTGTAGCCTTCGAATCATTAATATAATTCACCCCTCCTATACAAGCAACATGCTCTAAACGATGCTCGATGTTTACATACGATTCCATGCTTTCTTTCATCGTCTGGTTGCGTAATTCCTGAACCTTCGCAATCAAGCCTGAAGCCATGTTATTGTATGCATTGTGCTTCCCCTGTAATGATAACTCTTCCATATTCATCGCAAAAATGTCTTTGTTTGGTACTTGTATTATAATATTCTTTTGGTCGTCTATATAAGCTCCTTGCTCCACCAATTGCTTTTGTGTAAAAGGCAAGTGCTGCGCTTCTGTCTTAAATAAAGACAGTCCTTTTATCGTTTCCTCGTCGTCTAAGCAGTAGATGAAATAATCATCTTTTGTCTGGTTCCGGATTATGCGAAATTTGGATGCGACGTAGTTTTCCATATGTTGGTCGTAGCGGTCCAAATGATCGGGCGTTATATTTAAAATAACAGCTACATCAGCACGGAATTGGTACATATCATCCAACATAAAGCTGGATATCTCCAACACATATACGTCGTACTTTTCACGCGCTACCTGTAATGCAAAGCTTTTCCCGATGTTTCCCGCCAAACCAACGTTTACGCCACCACGCTGCAACATATAATAAGTCAACATAGTCGTGGTCGATTTGCCGTTAGATCCTGTAATGCAGTAAAGCTTGGCGTCCGTATATTGTGCAGCAAATTCTATCTCTGAAATAACTGGAATATTTGCCGCTTTTAATGCTTTTACGAGTGGCGCATGTTCCGGAATTCCAGGGCTCTTCACAACCAGCGCCGCTTGCATAATTTTATCTTCGCTATGTTGTTGCTCCTCGAAAGCAATCTTCTCTTTTCGTAATGTAGCCTTATAGTCATCGCTGATCCCCCCCTTATCGGAAACGAACACATCGAACCCCTTATCCTTGCCTAAAATAGCCGCACCAACGCCACTCTCCCCTGCGCCTAGAATCGCAAGAAAGCCAGATTGTGGATAATGTGTATGTGCTATATTCGACATCTTACCGTGTTTTTAATGTAACAATGGTCAGAATTGCAAGAATAATCGATACAATAAAAAAACGCATAACGATCTTCGATTCGTGATAACCTTTCTTTTGATAATGATGATGTAAAGGAGACATTAGAAATATTCGTCGCCCTTCTCCAAATTTTTTCTTAGTGTATTTAAAATACGATACCTGCATAATCACTGACAGGTTTTCAAGCAAGAATATACCACATAACATTGGAATCAACAGTTCTTTCCGAATGAGAATGGCAAATGTTGCGATAATACCGCCAATGGTTAAACTTCCCGTATCGCCCATAAACACCTGTGCAGGATAAGCGTTATACCATAGGAACCCTGTACAGGCACCTACGAATGCCCCCGCAAAAATTACCAGCTCTCCAGAGTTCGGGATATACATGATGTTCAAATAGTCCGAAAAAATCACATTACCAGACACGTACGCCAAAATTGCCAATGTAATTCCAATAATAGCAGAGGTTCCCGTCGCCAATCCATCTATCCCATCCGTAATATTTGCACCGTTAGACACGGCCGTAACGATGAACACGACTACAATTAAAAACACAATAAACGTGACAACGTAACCATTTAAACCGAACATGCTCAACACCTTCGCATAGTCAAACTCATTGTTTTTATAGAATGGAATATTGGTCTTCGTGGATTTCACATTTTCTGCATAATAACGCTCACCTGTTTGAGTATCCATCATAATCTCCACCGCTTTCGTCGAGGTGGGATTCGGCACTTTTTCCCGAACGACAATATCAGGATGGAAATACATGGTGATAGCGATCAATGTACCAAGCCCTACTTGTCCGATAATCTTAAACCGGCCGGCTAGCCCCTCTTTATTTTTTCGGAACACTTTAATGTAATCATCTAAGAAACCAATCGTACCCATCCAAACCGTTGTGATAATCATGATGATGATATAAATATTATCCAGTTTGGCAAATAAAACTGTAGGCACCAAAATACCTCCGATAATAATCAGCCCACCCATCGTAGGCGTACCGGCCTTTTTCTTTTCTCCTTCTAGCCCCAGATCACGAATCGTCTCACCCACCTGCTTATCTCGTAAAGCCCGTATTAGGCGGCTTCCGTATACCGTTGTAATAATTAACGACACAATAACGGCCATCGCTGTCCTGAAAGAGATGTATTGAAACAATCCCGCTCCTGGTAGATGTATGTGTTCTTGTAGCCAACTGAATAGATAATATAACATCCGTATTTCTTATTGTTCGTTAAACGTTTCTATTAAAACTTCCTTATCGTCAAAATGGTGACGCACACCGTTAATCTCTTGATATTTCTCGTGCCCTTTTCCCGCTACCAATACAATGTCGCCGGCTTGTGCCAAATGGCAAGCCGCCCGGATAGCCTCTTTGCGTTCAGCAATGGTAAAAACATGTTTACGATCTTTCGAATCTACCCCAGCTTCCATATCGCGGATTATAGCTATCGGATCCTCTGTTCTCGGATTATCCGATGTGATAATGACTTTATCACTCAAACGTACCGCCGCCCCCGCCATCTCAGGACGTTTGGATTTATCACGATCGCCCCCACAACCTAATACCGTAATAATCTGTTTACCGCTTTTCCGCAATTCGCGGATAGTCAACAGTACATTCTCCACCGCATCGGGTGTATGCGCATAATCCACAATACCGACCACACCATTTGCTGAGCGAACGATATCAAATCTACCTTCCGCTCCTGCGATATCACTCATCGCGGTCAACACTTTCATGGTTTCCTGTTCCAAGAGAATTGCGGCACCATAAACCGCCAGCAGATTATACGCATTAAATCCGCCAACTAATTTCACCCAGACTTCGTGGCCATCTACCTGTAATAACATACCATCCAAATGACTTTCGACGATCTTAGCCTTGAAATCGGCCATATTTTTCAAACCGTACGTTTTCTTATGAGCAAACGTATTTTGCAACATTACCGCTCCATTACGATCATCGATATTCGTCAACGCAAAAGCAAATCGATCCAAATCGTCAAAAAACTTCTTCTTGGCTTTGATATAATGTTCGAACGTACCATGAAAATCCAAGTGATCGTGTGTTATATTCGCGAATATTCCTCCGGCAAAACGTAATCCTGCAATACGTTGTTGCACGACAGCATGTGAACTTACTTCCATAAAACAGTAATCACATCCTTCGTCTACCATTTCCCGAAGCAACCTATTTAGTGCTATCGGATCTGGCGTAGTATGGGTTGCGGGAATAACTCGTTCGCCAATTTTGTTTTCCACAGTAGATAGCAATCCTACTTGATACCCTAAACTTTTGAACAAGTTGAAGAGAAGGGTAGCAATAGTCGTCTTACCATTTGTTCCCGTAACGCCGACAAGTTTAAGCGCTCTGGAAGGATCGCCATAAAAATTAGCTGCCAACAAGCCCAGTACATACGATGTGTCCGCCACAACCACATACGTCACATCTGTCTGTAACTGTGCTGGCAAGGTGTCGAGCACTAAAACCCTTGCCCCGTTTTCTATCGCTTTATCGAGGTATAAATGTCCATCAGTATGCACGCCCCGCACGGCAACAAAAAGACTATCCGCGGGTACTTTCCGCGAATCGAAGCATACGGACAACACCTCCACTTCGAGGGCTCCCTCGAGCTGTTGTACCGGAATCGCGTGTAATAGTTCTCTTAGCTTCATATCTTCTAATTCAACACCAATTCGATTGGTGTACCTGCCTTTAATCTTTTTCCCGCAATAAGGGACTGATTAACCACTTTACCCCAGCCCGAAATCTTTGTTTTAAACCCAGCATTCTCCATCGTAAATATCGCATCGGACAAACCCATACCCAATACGTTCGGTACAACTCCTTCTTTCACCTGAGCCTCCACGAAAGGAGCGGCTTTGGCGGAGGAATCTGTCGTCTGCGCTATCGCTTCCCAATTTGACGGCTTAAATCCTAGCGCTTGGTAAACAATATTTGATGCTTCTTTCGAGCCTCTCAGTGTAAGTGGTAATTTTGCTCCGGACGTATTTACTTTTCTGTTTGCTAGCGTTCCATGCAAGGTTAAATCATTTGCATAAATCATATCTGCCAATTCCTTAAAGACTGGTCCAGCGATAGCCCCACCGTAGTATCCTTTTCTTGGGTTTCGAATTACCACAATCATAGAATATTTCGGGTTTTCAGCCGGAAAATATCCTGCAAAGGATGATTGATAACGACGCTGCCCGTATCCTCGCGCACCATCGTTCATTTGTGCGGTTCCCGTTTTACCTGCTGAAGTATACAAGGGTGAGCTCAAACGCTTACCTGTTCCTTCTGTCATCACCCCTTCCAACATCGCCTGCATTTTACGGATAGCTTCTTTCGATGCAATTTGCTTGTTAAGCACCTTCGCATCAAAACGTTCCACCGTATTACCCAAATGCCGAATTTCCTTCACAAACAACGGTGCCAGCAATTCCCCATCGTTGGCCACCGCGTTGTAAAGCGCTAACGTCTGTAACGGTGTCAACCGTAATTCGTAACCGTAAGCCATTTGCACGAGCGATAGCTTACTCCACGTCCTACTATCGGGTGTCTTCACCCAAGGAATTGCCTCACCTGGAATCTGCAAACCCAAAGGCTTACCCAATCCAAAATGATGTAATTTCGACGTATATTTTTCCGGTTTCTGTCCGTAATAGGTATTTATCAACTTCGCAACACCTACGTTCGAAGATTCTTCAAAAGCTTCTTTCACCGTCAGGACAGATTTTTTGGGAGCATGCGAATCACGTATCGTATGTGCCGGCACTTTGTACGTACCGTTTCCTATATCCACCGTGCTCGATGTATCCACAAAGCCATCGTCCAACAAAGCCAAATAGCTGGCCAATTTAAACGTAGATCCCGGATCTGCACCCTGTGCTATAGCATAATTATATTTCTCCCGAAAAACACCTTCCTTATCCCGTGTGAAATTTGCGATAGCTCTTACTTCCCCCGTCTTTACCTCCATAACCACAACACAACCATTGTCTGCATCACTCGCTATCAACTGCTTCTGTAAGGCACGCTGCGCCATGTCCTGCATATTGACATCCAGTGTCGAAATAATATCCGAACCATCGACCGGGGCAACCTCTACCTCCCGATTGACAGGCACCCAGACACCACCCGCAATACGTTGCATTAATTGCGAACCACTCTTTCCATCGATATACTTTCCGTACGCACCTTCTAAGCCCACTAGCACCGTATCTCCCTTCGTGTTTTTATATCCTATAGTTCTAGCCGCCAAATTGGTAAAAGGCAAAATCCGCTTATTCTCCCGTATGGTAACCAGGCTTGTAGGATATCTCTTCCTACCCTCCCTAAATGCATGAAACAAAGGAAAGGTCTTAATGATCTTTAAGTCCTGATGCGAAACATTCCGTTTGACGAGAACATACCGCTGTCTTTTTGCTCGTGCATTTTTCAATAAAACCAAGTATTGTCGCGAAGATTTATCTTTAAAATGTGTCGACAAACGTGTTGCTAAAGAATCCACTTTTGAGTGAAACACATCGTCCGCCTCTAACGGTATCGACATAGCATCAAATCGAAGTTCATATTCTGGAACCGACGTAGCCAGTAGACTACCGTCATTAGCATAGATATTACCTCGGGCGGCTTCAATTCCGCGCTCGCTAATAGTCAAACTATCCACCATTGCGCGCCATTCTCCGCCATCTACATATTGCAAATGCAAAAGCTTACCGAACACCGTCAGTGCAAAAAGCACCATGAGGCCGAATGCCACGTATACGCGAATAAGTATAGTCTTCCTAATATTCATACGACTCCGTGTCTGTCTTGTTACTTTTTATCTTTTACTACTTCCAATTTAATGGGTGGCTCCAAACGTTCTTTCAATCCTAAGGTATCCGCCCGTTTCGCAATCTCGGTTTGCGTTGTTAGCTTCATCAACTCTGCAGATAGTGATTTGTAATCCCAACTCAACTCTTTCACATCTCGCCCTAACCGATCAATAGTCCGAACTGTTCTTTCTGCCAAATGCCGATTCGAAATATACAGTAAGCCAAGAAGTGCCACAAATGCCGCAAACGGCAGATTTCTCGCCACCAAATAGCTAGACAAACGCTTTGTTGAAAAAATAGAACGAAGGAAATGCTGTGTTTCCTCCACTTTCTCTTCAACAGATTCATTCATTTTTTCTTGAACCTCTGCGCTTAACTCTTTGTCTCTGACCGTGTTTTTCTTGGACATATCTCTCAAAAAATTTAAGCCTCACGCTCTGCTATACGCAATTTAGCACTACGCGCCCTATTGTTTGTCGCCAATTCACTTAAACTCGCCGTCACCGCTTTACGGCTAATGACTTTAAATGGCTTTATTTTATTCCCAAAGAAGTCCTTCTCCACCTCTCCTTTAAATTTTCCTTTTTGCATAAAATTCTTCACCAACCGATCTTCCAATGAGTGGTAGGACATGACAACCAATCGCCCACCCGGCTTTAGCACAGCAACGGTTTGTTCCAAAAATTCCTGCAATGCCCCCAATTCCTCATTCACTTCAATGCGCAAAGCCTGAAATACCTGCGCGTGATATTTATGTTCTTTTCCTTTCGGAACTAGACGTTTAATTATGTCTTTCAGAGTCCCCACAGTTTCTATAGGCGCATTTGGACGCGCTGTTACGATTGTTTTTGCCAGTGAACGTGCATTTTGTATTTCTCCATACATACCAAAAATGCGGTGCAACTCCGCCTCCGCGTATGTATTCAATATTTTCTTCGCATCTACATCAGCCACCTGATCCATCCGCATATCCAAATCCGCATCGTAACGAATAGAAAAACCACGGTCCGGCGAATCAAACTGATGAGAAGAAACCCCTAAATCAGCTAACACCCCGTCCACTTGTCGGATACCCAGTAACCTAAGATTGTTTTTCAAAAATCTAAAATTGTGCTGAACTAGGGTAAACCGCGGATCATCCAACGTGTTCTTTACTGCGTCTGGATCTTGGTCAAACGCTATCAATCTTCCATTATCGCCTAATCTTTTCAAGATCTCGCGTGAGTGGCCACCGCCACCAAAGGTTACATCCACGTATACACCATCCGGCTTAATACCCAGTCCATCCATACACTCACCCAACATTACCGGAACATGGTAAACTGTAGGATCACTCGCCATCCTGCCCTCCTTCCAAATCAAATGCGCCCATCACTTGCGCAGCCAAGTCTGAAAAATCATCTTCCGATATCGCATCCAACTGTTCTTCGTATTTTGCTTTAGACCAAACCTCAATTTTTTCCAGATTACAAGCCAACACCAGTTCACTTCCCACTTCTGCGTATTCTAACAGGCTCTTCGGCATCAAAACCCTACCTGCCGAATCAAGCATTAATTCTGTTGCCCCACTCATGAACTTTCTTACAAAATCCCGGTTCTTCGGCTGAAATTGATTAAGCCTAGACAATTGCTTCAAAATTTTATTCCATTCTGCACGCGTATAAATGACTAAATTTTTCTCGAATCCACGGTTCACAACAAGCCCATCCCGCTCCACATCAGGCAGTTGCCTTTTGAGCGCGGCAGGAACCACCACCCTACCTTTGGCGTCCAGCTTGCATTCGTATTCTCCGATTAAATAGTTCACAGTCTATATAGCTAATCTAAATTTTAATGTAAAAGTATACACTTTCCCCCACTTTCTCCCACAATATGACACAAAAAAGTTTTCCACATCGAAGAAGTACTACAAAAAGGCTTTTTCCCATCTTTGACCACAAAAGTGGCGCAGAACTCACCACTTTAAATTTGGTGCATCCCTCTACCCCGCACTTTCCCGCGTCGAGAATAGTTTTAAAAGGTGGATAGTGCGATATCATAGCCGAATGTGGGGCAAAGTGGGAGAACGAAAAAAAGAACAAACAAATCTTTATTCTCCATAAAATCCGATATTTTTGCGAACATGTACAGAAGTCACAATTGCGGCGAATTACGAGCAGCCGACATAAATAAAGAAGTCACATTAGCGGGCTGGGTTCAAAAGTCACGCGATAAGGGATTTATGATCTGGGTAGACTTACGTGACCGTTATGGAATCACGCAACTAATCTTCGACGAAGCACGCACCGACGAAAACATGATGCAACGAGCACGATCTTTGGGACGCGAATATGTTGTACAGATAAAAGGTACCGTTATCGAACGGGAATCTAAAAACTTGAATATTCCTACGGGGGAAATTGAAGTCCTCGTCAACGAATTAACGATACTGAACGAGGCTCAACTTCCTCCCTTTACTATCGAGGACGAAACCGACGGAGGGGAGGATTTGAGGATGAAATACCGTTACCTAGACATCCGTCGCAATCCGGTAAAAAACAGCCTATTGTTTCGTCACAAAGTTACACAAGAAGTACGCAATTATTTATCGAATTTAGACTTCTGCGAGGTAGAAACCCCTTATTTAATTAAATCTACACCTGAGGGAGCACGAGATTTCGTTGTTCCGTCCCGTATGAACCCCGGGCAGTTTTACGCCCTACCGCAGTCACCGCAAACATTCAAACAATTACTGATGGTAGGTGGTCTTGACAGGTATTTCCAAATAGTAAAATGTTTCCGCGACGAGGACTTACGAGCTGACCGTCAACCCGAGTTTACGCAGATCGATTGCGAAATGTCATTTATCGAACAAGAAGATATCCTAAAGGTGTTTGAAGGCTTGACCCGACATTTATTAAAAACGATTCACAACATCGACATAACACAGTTTCCCCGTATAACCTACGATGAAGCTATGGCCAAATATGGAAATGACAAACCAGATATCCGTTTCGGCATGGAGTTTGGCGAGTTGAACGCTGCTGCACAGCATAAAGATTTCAGTGTATTCAACCATGCTGAGCTCGTTGTCGGTATTGCTGTACCGGATGCGGCTTCTTACACGCGTAAACAGATAGACGCCTTAATTGACTGGGTAAAACGTCCGCAGGTAGGCGCTTCGGGCATGGTATATTGTAAGTGTGAGCTGGATGGAACCTTCAAATCATCTGTCGATAAGTTCTATGACCAAGCTGACCTTGCCAAATGGGCAGAAGTTACAGGAGCAAAGGCGGGAGATCTTATTTTGATATTGTCGGGTCCAGCGAACAAGACGCGCGCACAGCTAAGCGCGCTTCGGATGGAATTGGCCAACCGGTTGGGCTTACGCCAACCGAATGAATTTGCGCCGTTATGGGTCATGGATTTTCCTTTGCTAGAATGGGACGACGAAACGGGACGCTACCATGCCATGCATCATCCGTTCACGTCTCCAAAAAAAGAAGACATACATCTTCTGGACTCAGAGCCGGGAAAAGTTCGCGCTAACGCGTACGATTTGGTGTTGAACGGCAATGAAATTGGTGGCGGCTCAATCCGTATCCATGATAAGGAAACACAAGCGCTGATGTTTAAACATCTGGGGTTTACAACAGCCGAAGCACAGGAGCAGTTTGGCTTCTTAATGAATGCCTTCCAATACGGCGCACCTCCACACGGCGGGCTGGCATTTGGTCTCGACCGTTTGGTAGCTATTTTGGGCGGGCAGGAAACTATTCGCGACTTTATCGCCTTCCCGAAAAACAATGCAGGCCGCGATGTCATGATTGACGCACCGGCGACTATTGATAATGCACAGCTGGACGAACTAAGCCTAGTGCTGAATATAAAAGGATAATATAGCGTACTCCCATTACTTAACACAATGGGAGTATAGACTCTCTTTATATTCCTCTCTTACCCGGGAATGGCTCGCGAGTGATGCGATATTGCTTCGACTCAGAAAGCAGATGAGTCCAACATGAGTCCGTATTGTGTCCGAGTTAGCCACGTACCGACTTCGCCTAGATTTCTCCCCCATCTCGCGCGCACCTACTAGTACTATCGAACCTTGACCGAGGGAAAGCCTAGTGAAGGTGACCCACACCTGAAGGACGGTCAACGAACACAAAGATCCTTCTTAATTACAGCACCTTGTATATCTTTCGAAAAAAGATTAGTTTTACCTCATGGGAGAGCTTGTTGCAGATAAATTTTTAAGAGATGCCGTGGTTAATTCCGTTAACGAACGCCATCGAGAGATTATCAACACGAATATTGATAAATATAGTCTGGCGTTCGAGCGCGGCAAAAGTAAATTTTTCGATTTGGAAAATTCGAAAAAGAAAGCCCATCTTATGAAGTGGAAAACCATCGAAAACCTAGAGCGCTATTTGTTGGATTTCGAAACCAACTTCACTAAAAATGGCGGACAGGTGATCTGGGCGAACGATGCGGAAGAAGCCCGCCAGGAGATAGCCAAAATTATGGCGCGTCATCAAGCGCAATCTGTAGCGAAATCCAAGTCAATGGTAGCGGAGGAAATCGAGCTTAACCGATATTTAGAAAAACAAAAAATTGAAATCTTCGAGCATGATTTTGAAACGCCGTTAGATACCTCAGCAGAACAACTGACAATAGAAGCCGGTGAATTGTTACGGAAAAAGTACGTGCGGGCAGATATTGGTATCTCCGGCGCAAATTTTATTATCGCCGATACTGGAAGTATTGCCATTACGGAGAATGATGGGAATGCAAGATTTACTACTTCCTTTCCGAAAGTGCATATCGCATTAGCCGGAGTAGAGAAAATTATCCCGAGCATCAACGACTTGGATTTATTCTGGCCTTTACTAGCTTCCCACGGAACGGGGCAAAATCTCACTGCATACAATACAATTTTAAGCGGACCCCGACAAGAGCATGATGCGGATGGTCCAGAAAAAATGTATGTTATCTTACTGGATAACGGTCGGACCAATGTATTGGAAAAAAATGATCAGCGCCAAGCGCTTTACTGTATTTGTTGTGAAGCCAGCTTAAATGTATGTCCAACTTACCAAAATATTGCCGGACAAACGTATGACACCAGCTACAAGACCCTAATCAATTCACTTGTACCTTCCAACTTAAATAGCGTATCGGAGTTAAAACATCCGGCTTACGCTTCACCCCTTTGTGGAAAATGCTTCGAAGCATGTGCTGTTGACATCGACTTCCTCCGGTTGGCTTTACTTAATCGTCGGGATTCGGTGCAACAAGATCTAGTGTCAAAAAAGGAAAAACGCACCTGGAAAATATTTGCTTATATCGTCCAACGTCGTGGACTGATCGATTTTTTCAGTGGAAAAACGAAAAATTTCTTTTTACAAAATTTCTTCAAGAAAACGTGGGGACCGCATCGGAAATTACCAAAACTCGCTGAAAAATCGTTCGCTAAGCAATGGAAAGAGCGAGGCGATCAGTAGGGATCTACATCAATAGAAATACGTACGCCTTTGTATTGCTTCTCCATGCCAAATTGCGTTATCGCTTGGCTGATTAACATTTTCACGCGGGTAATGCTCACATTGGAACGCTCTATTTTTAAGGTTACCGTTTGAATAAAATGATTCCGGACACGGGATATCAACGGTGGTTCCGGCCCTAATACCCTATCACCCAGCTGCGCACGAAGCAAGTTTGCCAAACGGCTGGCCGCATCACTAGCATACTGCATTTCTGTATGACGAACATCCAATTTAATGATGCGATAAAAAGGAGGGTATTGATAGTTTTTACGTTCTTTTATCTCCGTCATGAACATACCTTCATAATCATGCTGAATGACTTGTTCGAGCACCCTATGATTTGGAGTATGCGTTTGAATAATTACTTTTCCTTTATGTTTCCGGCGCCCAGCGCGCCCTGCTACCTGCGAAAACAATGAAAAGGCTCGTTCATAGGCACGAAAGTCAGGAAAATTAATCATTGCATCGGCATTGATAATGCCAATTAGACTAACGCGTCCAAAATCCAATCCTTTTGCCACCATTTGTGTACCCACAAGAATATCAAACTCATGGTTATCGAACGCCGTGATAATATTCTCAAATCCATATTTCCCTTTGGTAGAGTCCAAATCTAGCCGTCCCAGTCGCGCTTGGGGTAGCAACAATTCCAGCTCCTCTTCTACCCTTTCGGTCCCAAAACCTTTGCTCTCGATATGTGGCATTCCACAAGCAGGGCAAACTTGCACCGGAGGTTCGGTATGTCCGCAATAATGGCAATGCAAATGACTGGTGGACTTATGATAAGTCAGACTAACATCGCAATTCACACATTTAGCCACCCAACCGCAAGTGTTGCACTGCATAAATGGTGTATGCCCACGTCTGTTCTGAAACAGAATGACCTGCTCCTTTCGCTCCAACGCATCGGTGATCCCCTGTAACAAAATACCGCTGAAATAAGAAAACATTTGGTCTTTACGGCCTTGCTCTTCTACGTTGACTATTTGTATCTCGGGTAATTGGGATTCTCCAAAGCGCTCCGTCAATTCGACTAACCCATATTTACCCGCCTTCGCGTTGTAGTAGCTTTCTATCGACGGCGTGGCTGATCCCAACAGTACTTTTGCTTGTTGTAGGTGCGCTAAATAGATCGCCGTATCACGAGCATGATACCGCGGGGCAGGTTCATATTGTTTGTAAGAATTCTCATGTTCTTCATCGACCACGACCAAGCCTAAATGCTGAAAAGGCAGGAATACAGACGAACGAGCGCCTACTACCACCTTATACTCTCCTTTCAATACCTTGTGCCATACCTCCGCCCGCTCATTATCATTAAATTTCGAATGATAAACCCCTAGTTTATCTCCAAAATGCAATTTCAAGCGATCCGTGATCTGCGTAGTAAGTGCTATTTCTGGTAAAAGGTATAAGGCATTTTTACCGTCCTTAATGGCTTGCTCAATCAGCCGTATGTAAATCTGTGTTTTGCCCGAAGCAGTGACGCCACGCAAAAGCACAACGTCTTTCGTTTCAAAAAAGCCTTTTATTTGATCGAAAGCTTGCTGCTGCCCAGCATTGAAAATAAAATCTGATGTTACTTCGACCTCTTCTCCTCCTAAACGAGAGACGATCTTCTCCTCCACAACAAACACTCCTTTTTCGATCAGGGATGCGACGATCCCCGAACTCACAGCGGTCAGCTCCATAATATCCTGCCGAGTAATATCAGTTTTAGCTTTTCGAAGCTGCATAAAGCCTAATACCGCATCCTGTTGTTTGGGCGCTCGGTTTAAAGAATCAAGCATGGTCCGTATGCCTTCGGCATCATCGAACTCCGGTGCGAATCTTAAACAGGCTTTACGCTTGGGCACATATCTGTTTTTGATCTCTTCTGATATTAATATATACCCTTGATCAAACAGCTTCTTTAGCAGTGGAAAAACGGTGCTCTGCCCTAATAGCTTAACGATATCGTTTATTGTCAGCTCTCCGGCCACATCCAACGCTTCCATGACCATATATCCCTTGTCGGATAAAAGCGAACGATCTAGGTTTGCATTTTCGGAGGCTGCGATTTTTGTTTCGCTCGCCATCTTTAAAGCCGCGGGTAGCGCCGCTTGCATAACCTCTCCCAAATAGCACATGTAATATCCTGAAATCCATTCCCAAAGAGCTAACTGGTTGGCATCAACCACCGCATTGTCATCTATTACGTTGAGTATATACTTCGCCTCGTAACTTAAAGGCGCTTCTTTGGAAATCCTATGAACAATTGCCGCATAGATTTTGTTGCGGCCAAATTGTACGATGACACGCTTTCCAATCGCAATATCAGCATTCCATTCTAAAGGAACGCGATAAGTGTATGTTTTGGCAATGTATAATGGTAAAATAACATCAACAAACAACGTCTCTCGATCGTTATGAAATAAAGAGGTTTCTGACATAATTCATCTTTCCCCTTTTTTCTTGATAAAAAAGGGGACAAAAAATCAAGACTTAATATTGTTCTGCTATTTTTCTTTGCCTATTCCTAAACAGCATGAAACTCGCTCCGCTCAGACAACATGCTGTTTTTTACGGAATATCCTTCATAAAAATGACCGCAGAACAATATAAGGTCATTTTAATCTACGTAACCGCCATCAATTATTGATCGCTTTATGTTACGCATTTGTATTATCCCTTATTAACACTAAAATGTCGCCTCCGGATGTTTTACAACTGTAGAAATTCATCCTTAATACTATCCCACATGTAAAACATCCGAAGCGACGAATTTTTTGGTTCTTTTTTATGGAAAAAAAGAACATAAAACTTAAGACCGATTCCGGACAGCAGCCACAAACAACCCTACCCATCCTACCATAAAGCAAAGTCCGCCGAGCGGTGTCACTGGCCCTAACCACCCCAACCCGTCTATTCCGATTAATGAACGGACACTTAACAGGTATAGCGATCCCGAAAACAATAGCATACCAATTGTAAATGCAATAAAAGAAATACGTATAGAGGCGTTCTTAGCCCTGGAAAAAGTCGATAAGAAGAGCAAGGCAAAAGTATGATAAAAGTGATACTGGTTTGCTGTTTTCCATGTTTCCAGATGATAATCGCTAATTTTCCCTTCTAAGCCATGTGCTCCGAATGCCCCTAATATTACGGCCGTCAACCCGAACAAAGAAGCTATCAGTATAATTTGTTTATTCATAAAAGAGATTGTATTCAAGTGATATTTCTTCCGTGGGTATAAATGTAATAAAATATACCACATATTGTATTTTAAATTTTACAAAACAAATTTCCAATTTGGAAAACTTGAAGTCGAACAAATATAAAACACTGATACGCAATTAAATTGCAAACAAAATGAATTAGCCGCGATAATTTTTATATCTTGGTATTATGCATTTTTGTTTATTTTTAAACGCTTGCATGAGCCCATTTAACATCTGGTTCGTGAATGCAAAGCTTTTTATTTAGGTTTGAATCCGTTAGAGGTTGCGTTTGATGAGAAATACGATTATCATTACCATTTTATTGTTTGTCGCCATTATTGGTGCTTCCCTATATTATTTTGCAGATTTAGAAGGAGAGAAAAAAGAAACGCTCCGGCCGCTCACTTTCCTCCCCAAAGAAACGTTTCTGGTTACCACCTTTAAAAACGACGCCACTACCGACAACATTTTCAAGGACTTTGAAATCTTCGAAGCCATAGCTGGAAGACAGGAATTTGAGCAATGGCAGACGTTAAAGGCTAAGCTCCTTAGACATTCTATGATCCAACCTTATGTAAATGAAGCCGACCTATACGTTTCTTTTCATCCAGAAAAAGAAACAATTGCTACCTTGTTTACTATCCCCACGTCAACGTCGATGGATAGGGAGACCATTTCTTCGTTCTTAAAGGAAGTCACTTCTACCTACACCGTCAGGCAAAAAGACACGCTTGAAAGCCGTATCTACAGCCTCGATAGGGGGGGTAAGGATTCTGTATTTCATATTGTATATCATGAAAACATTTTCTTTGCTTCCTTTTCGGATAGTCTATTATATAAGGTTATGGACAAACACGCTCCCAAATTGGAGAAAGACGAAATTGATTTTTTTGTAGAAAATAACAGCCGAAATTCTCCCCTCAGTGTGTATTTTGTTCATGAACAGATACCCCGTATCGCAGCTCACCTCATGCGCAGAAAGGCAGGCCATTTCATCAAATTGTTCAACAACCTCGGCGGGCAATCCGCATGGAATCTAAGTTTCAAGAATGATGCCCTTATATTGAGCGGCGAAAGCAAGACGGAGCATAACAAAGAAAACTACATCGAACTGTTCGGAAATCAGGGGAAAACGTCACAGACGTTGTATAATTATTTCCCCGAAAACACTGCTTCTTACCTCTCTTTCGCTATCAGCGATTCCGACAGATTCCAAAAAGATCTACTAGCGTTGTTAAAACGGCGGAACGAACTTGTACAGCTGCAGGCACAGTTTGCTGAAATGAAAAAAAGCAAAGATGTTTCTTTTGAAGAGGATATACGTCCTATTTTTGGACGAGAATTTGCTTTGGTAGAACAAAGTAACCAAACTGAATTAGCTTTTATTTCGGTCGCCGATTCTACGAAGCTAGATGCATTCATTTCATCTATGGCCACGAGGATATCGGATTCTCTCTATCGATTAGACCATTCGAATATTCCATACGCTCTTTATGGCGATCCGCTCAAATCGTTCACCCGTCCATTCTTCTTGCGTGTAGGGAATATTCTCGTGCTGGCCAAATACCAAAGCCTATTGACTGCGTATCAACGTGATTGGAGAGGTGCCAACCTATTGACCAACACATTAGGTTTCAAAAATTCAGAGAGAATACAGGGAAACGAAGCCAATATCACCTGTTTCGTTCGCACAAGCGCATCATCAGCTACTATTAACAATCTGCTCAAATCGGCCTATAGCAAAAGTTTTCGTGATAAGAACGATTTCGGTTATCAAGATTTTTATTCCTGGTCTATTCAGATAGCGGGTAATAATGGTAATTTCCAATCTAGTATTTACGGTGTGTACAAAAGTAAAAATGCATTGGGTGCAACAGCCGACTGGGTGTATGCGTTTAACAATCGGCCGATTACCGCACCGCAAGTTTTTGAACATTCGGATACCAGCCAATTTATTTTGATTCAAGAGCAAGATCATTCTGTGCACGCTATTAGCCCATCGGGTATTAAACTTTGGTCTACCGTATTCCACGGACGTATAGTTGGTGAAGCTCAACAATTGGATGACCGATCCATTGTGTTAGTAACGGACCGAAACAGGCTTTATCGATTTGACCCAGAGGGTCATTCTTTGCCCGGTTTTTCATTAGGGATGGATAGCGAACCGACCTATACGCCTACGATTAGCAACGTTGGTGGCGAACAGTTGATCTTCATTCCTGCAGGCCGTGATTTACTGGTGTACACAGCAGACGGAAAAAAGGTGGAAAACTGGGGTGATAAGCAGCTGGATGGAAAAATATTATTTGATATCAAAGTACACAGCAATCAAGTTTTTGTAGGGACAGAAAATGGTCATTTTTATCAATTCGATGCGCAAGGGAATCTTCTTAAAGAAGAAGTTATAGCAGACAGTCAGTTTAAAAACCCTATAGCGATTACCAAGTTGGAACAGAACCGACCCGCGGTGTATGCCATTGATACTGCTCAGGTTTCTTTTACTATAGATTTTAACGAAGAACCGAAATCCACAAAGCTGGAACAAGGAGGAACCCAATCTTTGATTTCGTATTTTCCGAACGCGGATGGTATCGCGTATCGTATGGCGATTATCGACCAAAAACACTTGCTGATAAAAAATATACAGGATAACGGCACATTATTCGATTTTACATTTACGCAGGAGATAAACGACCGTCCGCAGTATTTTACAGATCGTTCAAATAACTATTTACTAGGAGTTGCTTCTCGTAAAAATTATCTTGTTTATCTGTTTGATGAAAAGGGCTCAATACAGGATGGTTTTCCTATTGAAGCGCTACCGAATTTCTATTATGGTAAAATCGACTACAATAGTACGACCTACTTGCTTTGTGTCAGACGGGACCGAAAATTATATGCATTCAAACATTAAGCGGACATTAAGCTGCCCCACAATTTACAAATCTTAACATTTTTTAAGAAAGAGATAATAGTAAAAATTTTTGCAACCCGCAAAATAATAGTAGGTTTGCACACTTATAAGATTTATGCTGACAGGAGAAAATAATTTACATTTACTGGCCCAACCTAAGAATATCGTTATCACCACTCATCACAAACCCGATGGAGACGCACTAGGCTCTTCTTTAGGTTTATATCATTGGCTAAAAACGAAAGGTCACCAAGTAGAAGTCGTATTATCATCTGATTTCCCAGACTTCCTAAACTGGATGCCAGGGCGTGACGACGTTATTATCTTTCCGAATGAAACAATGCGGGCAGAACGTCTTATACAAGATGCCGATATTATCTTTTGCTTGGATTACAGTGTACTTAGCCGTACCAATATTTTGGAACCTGTTCTTCGCGCCGCAAAAGGTCAAAAATGGATGATAGACCACCATTTGGATCCTGAAGATTTTGCGTCCCTCAGCTATTGGGATGCTACGGCCGCAGCTACCGCCCAACTGGTCTATACATTTATCACCGACGCCTGTGACGACGTAGCGGGTATAACACCGGAAATTGCTACTTGCCTATATGCAGGCATCATGACAGATACCGGTTCATTTCGCTTTCGCTCCACCACTGCGGCGGTACATTTAATTATCTCTAAACTTATCGAATCGGGAGCTAAGAACTGGGAAATTCACGAACACGTTTACAATAGCTCTACTGAAAATCGATTAAAATTTTTGGGTTATTGCCTATTAAACTGCCTGGAAGTTATCCCCGAGTATAACACGGCAGTATTCGCTGTTACAAAAGAGGATTTAGAACAGTTCCAAGTGACCACGGGTGATACGGAAGGACTGGTAAACTACGCCTTGTCTGTTAAAGGTATCCGATTAGCAGCGTTATTTATTGACAGAACTGAATTAATTAAATTATCTTTGCGGTCGACTGGAGAAATTCCATGTAATGAAATTTGTAAAAAATACTTTAACGGAGGAGGACATTTAAACGCTGCGGGAGGAAGTTCGACAGAACAACTCAGCCAAGTGGTAAACAAGTTCAAATCTATATTGCCTGCATATAAAGAAATATTAACAACATAACTTAAGTGACTATATCAGAATGAAGAAATCAATTTTATTCCTTTCGGCCGCTGTAGGCTTACTAGCTACAACCAGTTGCCAAAATTTCAAGAAAGGCGATGGCGGTCTTGAATATAACATTGTTAAAGACGCAGGAGCAGAAAAAGCGCAGCCAGGCGATTTATTATCGGTAGACATGATCGTAACATCAGATCGTAAGGACTCCTTATTGCAAAGCACATACGACATCGGTTTACCTCAAATCGTCAATATTGCTCCAGATTCTATCCCAGGCTTATATGCTGGTGATTATAATTCCATGTTCAAAATGTTAGGAGAAGGCGATAGCGCTATTTTCCGTTTGGACTTAGATACTATGGCTGCAAAAACTGGGCAGCCGAAACCAGAATTTGCAGACAAATACGCTACCTTCAAGGTAAAGGTAAGAAAGCACTTCAAAAAAGGAGATTTGACGGATTCTGCCATGTATGCACAAGTCGACGAATATTTCAAAACAGAAATCGAAACGCTGAAACAAGCTGAAGAAGGTAAATTGGCAAACTACATAGCGAAAAATAAGTTGGACCCTAAGAAAACAGATTCCGGTTTACAATATGTAGTAAAAGAAGAAGGTTCCGGAAACAAGCCAGCTCTAGGAGACACAGTAGTAGTTAACTACACTGGTTCACTTGTATCGGGTACAATCTTTGACACTAATGATGCCGACGTCGCAAAAAAAGAAAATGTATTTAATCCAATGCGCCAATATGAGCCTATCCGTTTCCGTGTAGGCCATGATCCTGTTATCCAAGGATGGACAGAAGGTTTACAGTTATTGAGCAAAGGCTCTAAAGCAACGTTATTAGTTCCATCAAGCATCGGATACGGTGAACGTGGTGGCGGCAAGATTCCTCCATATGCCCCACTGGTATTTGATGTGGAATTGGTTGATATTGTACCTGGACCAAAAGAAGCTCCGGCAGATTCAACAGCTGCAAATTAATTTTTTAGTTATTTTATTTAAAAAGGCGAACGGAAAACTATCCCGTTCGCCTTTTTTATAACTCAGAAGTTTTTACCGTGCGTTTTTTCTATGATCCGATTTGTTATGGCAGGGAATTTTTTCAGCAACGATATGAATAGATTCGTTCGCCATTCCTTGCCCAATTGGCGTTGCACGAAGCGTCCAGCCTGCAGACGTACAGCGAACTGCTTCTTCCATTCGTCCACGTATGCTGCTAGCATTCCATCCAGTGAGAGTTGCTTTTGTAAATATTTATCGACTAGTTGGGTAAGCAATTTACCGCTATGCATAGCCATACTCATGCCATTCCCGCAAAGCGGGGTTATCATACCACACGTGTCTCCGATAAGTGGTGTACGGGCGAAAACAGGCTCCTTTGTATCAAATGAAATCTGAGAAATCGAGAGTGGTTGGTTATATTGAAACTCGCTTTGTTCAAACAATTGCCGCAAATAGGTATTCTTATATAGAAACTGCTGTTCCATCTCTTTAATACTGCCGCTGTCTTGCAAATTAGATGCTGTTGTCAAATAACAAAGACAATATTTGTTGTCTTCAATTTTAGAAATACCGCAATAACCATTCTTAAAATTATGTAGCGCGATTGTATCGTCTGGAAAATCGGTTTTGATGTGATACTTTATACCGATGTAATTGTTGAGTGCATTTGGTTTCCTCGATATAAAGTCGCGCTTCCAATATACATCGATATTACTACGTTTTCCGAAAGCACCGATAGCCATCCGAACCCGGACACTTGCAGTTGGGGAATGGATCAAATAATAATTTGAACGCCTTTCCATATGGTCTACCTTGCAGTTATCCTGAACCTCTACCCCTACCTCCCGAGCACGCATAGCAAGTAAACCATCTATTGTATAACGGCTAATACCAAAACCGCCTAAATCGAGACCCGTGTTCAACAATATCCCGCTTAAAGTACTTACCTGTAGATTCTTAATAACCGGTAGCGTCATGCCCGCTAGCTCAATACCACAATCGACGAGGTAATCCCAGCTTTCCAAACTAATGTATTCACCACAGACTCGGTGAAAAGGAAAACTGTTTTTTTCAAAGATGACAACAGAATAACCCCTTTTCCGTAACTGTATAGCGGTGGTTAAGCCAGCTAAGCCAGCACCGACAATGCCGATATCATAATCAATATCGACCATTCGTACACACAATTAGATATCGGAAAGCCCATCGCCAGTCTATAGTCGCCGCGCCAAGGCCTGCCTTTTCAAACAGATTGACCCACTCTGCTTTCGTAAATCCACGCTGCACAGATAGTGCGGCGTCGTTTTTGACTAGATAAGATTTCGAAAATAGTCTTGTTAACCATTTGATGCTGTAATAGGCAAACGGATGTCGGTGTAAGTCGTTTATAAAAAAGCCGTATCGGCTATTTACGCGCATCCAACGCAGCATCTCGACCAAATCTCCCTCATCAAAATGATGGCAGAAAAGTGAGTTAAAAAAAATATCCGGTTTTTTAGCAAGCCTAGTCGCCCGATAATCGTCACATATGAACTGAATGTCTAATATGCCATAACGTGACTTCGCATACGCGATAGCATGCGGATTGATATCGATACCTGTAAGCTCCGCTTCGATTCGGTATTTTTGACACCATTTGTAAATCACGGCCAGATTATCGCCTCCTCCACAACCAATTTCACAAACACTCACTTTCGTTCTGTTATTTAATAGCTTCTTTAAGCCCATCAAAGTCGTGCGATGCCCACCCAGCCAGGTATTAATCGTACCCAGCTCTTGCATGGTTTGCTTAATATCCTCAAATGGAACCGACGGATTATCTAACAATTCCTTTTCGTCACTGCGTTTTAGAAAATCAGACATGATAAAGATAAAAAGTTTCCAAGGTTAAACCCGGACCAAACGCCATGCCGACCATATTCTTTTTTTTCGCACGATGTGGGCTGTTCCTAATCATTTTTTCCAATACAAAAAGTACGGTTGGGCTACTCATATTACCGTAATCGCGAAGCACCTCGTAGCTGGCGTTCAGTTGTTCCTTTGTAATATCGGCGCCTCGCTCAATGGCTTCCAGTATCTTTTTTCCGCCGGGGTGTACACACCATAGATCCACGTCATCTTTTCCTATATTGTAGCGTTGTAGCGCACGTCCGATGACCGCATCGCAGGTACGCTCCAATATAGCGGGTATCTGGCTGGTCAAAGTCATGAGAAAACCATTCGCTGAAATCCGCCAGGCCATGTCATCAATGCCGTCAAAATTTATTTCACTGTAGAAATCTGCTAATTGCCAACCGCTGGTACGCGCATTATCGCCTTCTATCAGTGCAGCAGCAGCTCCGTCTCCGAAAATGATGGTACTGGTCACATTATCGATTGTCCGATCAGTTTGAAAATGCAGGGTACACAGTTCTACGCATACGAGCAATACCTTCGCGTCGATGTCCTTTTCCGTAATATAATATGCTTGCTTTAAACCATGGATAGCCGCATAACATCCCATGAAGTTTACAGAGGTGCGACAAATATCACTCCGCAGATTAAATCGTTGAATCAAGCCTATATCTATCCCTGGTGCTTTCACACCCGTGCAGCTGACGGTTATCAAATGGGTAATCTTATCTCGTTCAATCTCATCGGGCAAGCATTTCTCTACGACTTCTGCAGCTAATTTAATCGCTTCATCGTCGTATATCGTTAGCCGGTCTTCAAGCTTTCGCTGGATCGTCGTGTCGCTATCGTTGACCAAAAGTTTGCTATCCCCTATGTCCGGACAAAAATCAGGAACGACCGAATAACGGGTATCGATACCGCTCGATCTGTACATAAACCGTAGTTTGCGTTCATCCTCTTCCGTGTTGGCATGTATTTTTTTTACGACCTCAAATATCTGCATCTGTTTTTGCCCATATCGAGGTACCGCCGTCGCAATCGAAGTTAGTGTACCCATATATATAATAACAAATATAGCAGTAGGTGGTTTTGCGCTATTTCTGCTTATGGTCCTTAAAGCGTTACAGGAGCTCGGCCTACTTTGGATTCCAGCTTGTAAATGGGTTTTAGTGCACAGCATCCGCATTTTAGGAATTAGCAAAGAAATCCAAAACCTGTTAAAAATATCATATTTTTTTATCCTCATTAGGTGATTTAGGTGGAAAGCCCTAAATTTAGCCCACAATGACACTGTCTACTGAACCCTATATACTCACCGATACACACACGCATATCTATTATCATGCAGATAAGGCGACATTGGATGAACAACTGCAGCGCTGTTTCGATAAAAACGTTCAGCGTTTGTTTCTACCGAATGTGAACACCGACTCCTTCTCTCTTGTAATGCAAACCGTCGATGCCTATCCGGAGAATTGTTTCCCCATGTTGGGATTGCACCCATGTTCTGTTAGGGAAAACTACAAGGAAGAATTGCAACAACTCGAACAGCAGCTTTCCGAGAGCCCGATTTACGGTATAGGAGAAATCGGTTTAGACCTTTATTGGGATAAAAGCACATTAAATTTTCAACGCGACGCTTTCCGCATTCAGGTTGGCTGGGCAAAAGCTATGGGACTACCCATCGACATTCACTGCCGGGAGGCTTTTGAGGAATTATTCGAATTATTGGAGGAACTGAAGGACGCGAAGCTATTTGGTGTTTTCCACTGTTTCACCGGCACACTCGAACAAGCGAAACAGGCTATTGATTTGGGATTTACGTTAGGCATAGGCGGCGTTGTGACCTTTAAAAATGCTGGGCTAGACGCGGTGGTTAAAGAGATAGACCTACAACATATCGTGCTAGAAACGGACGCCCCCTACTTAGCTCCTTCCCCCTTTAGAGGAAAAGAAAACGAAAGTAGCTATCTCTATTACGTCGCGCAAAAAGTTGCGGATATACACCAAATGGATGTTGCAGAGGTCGCTAGAATAACAACAGATAACTCAAAAAAAGTATTCGGTATTTAAAATTAACCATGCAAAATATATTTATTATTTATACAGGCGGCACCATCGGCATGGTAAAGAATGCTGAAACGGGCACTTTTGTGCCGTTTGATTTCGAATTGATCGCCCGAAACTTACCTGACCTGAACAGGCTGGACTATAAGTTAACGGTACATTCCTTTACGCCTATTATTGACTCGTCCGATATGAATCCTGGCATATGGATAGAAATGGCAGAGATTATTCGAGATAATCACGACCACTATGACGGCTTCGTTATTTTACATGGTTCGGATACGATGTCATTTTCGGCCTCCATCCTAAGTTTTATGTTGGAAGGCCTTCAAAAGCCCGTTATCTTATCGGGTTCCCAGCTTCCCATCGGGGAAATTCGAACGGATGCACGGGAAAATATGATGACGGCATTGGAAATTGCTTCCGCAAAAGAAAATGGTAAATCTATTGTTCAGGAAGTGTGTATTTTATTTGACAATAAACTTTTCCGGGGTAACCGTTCATTCAAATACAATTCGGCTAAATTTGAAGCATTCCGTTCACCGAATTACCCGGTCTTAGCAGAAGCGGGCATCCATATCAATTATAACCGTGAAGCATTATTAGACAATACAGACAAAGAATTCATTATGCATACGGAACTTGACAACCGCGTTGGGGTGCTCAAATTGTTTCCGGGTATCAGTCCAGCTTTTGTGAAAGCCATCCTCGATTCAGATGTCCGAAGCATCGTGATGGAGACATTCGGGTCCGGAAATACCATGACAGATCAATGGTTTCTTGACTTGCTAGCCGAGGCGGTACGTAGCGGAAAGAACATCGTCGATATTTCCCAATGCAAAGTTGGTTCTGTTGAACTGGGACGATATGAGACATCCCAAGGACTGAAAGCACTCGGGATTCTCAATGGTTATGATATGACTTTTGAAGCAGCTGTCACAAAACTCATCTATTTACAAGGACAACTGACCGACCAAGAGGCTGTGGCTTATTGGGTAGAAAGGGACATACGGGGAGAATTGACGGTGAATGACTAGCTCGCATCAAGCCGGCACAACCTCCCTTTTTCTCCGCTCGAAGATACGCTTTATACGCCCTATCTTATAAAAATCGTATAGTGCGATGATTAATAAAATAGCACAAGTAAGGTAGAACGTACCATTTTCCAGATATAAGTAACCGATTCCTCCAAATAATCCGCCTGCTACGTAGGCAATCATAATCGTAAGTAGTAGATGAAATTTGTCTACCAACGCTTTGTTATGTCGATTTTCCTGCTTACTGAACATCGACACTATAATGGCCAAATCGGTCGTCAAACCGGTGAGGTGTGTTGTCTTTACAACAGAGTTTGATATGCTTGCAGTAAGACCATTCTGCAAGCCCATAGCGAAGAGGAGCGCTCCAACTAGAATTTCGGTCTCTTTAAGAGAATTCTGATAAAAAGCATCCAAGTAGATGCCAACGAACAGAATACTTAAGAACTCTAAAACAACCGGAATCGCGTGGGAAATATATTGGCTCCAACGCCCTTTTCCTTGGATAATCACGAAATTGGACAGAAAACTCCCGAGAAAAAATAACGTTACCCATAATAACACCACAGCTCCTTGATACCAATTCCCTTTGCTAATCTCCTGGGCAAGCACGGCATAATACCCCGTAATGTTAGAGGTAAAGGCGAAAAAAACCGTCACCGATGCGACATTGACCATTCCTGCTGAAAAAGCCGTTAATGCTCCCAATTTCACATTGTCGGATTGTGTTCTATGATTACTATATTTTCTTAGCATATTGGTCTAACTGCTCCTTTTTTTCCAAAACTATTTCAATAATCCCCTTAACTTGCAGATCGAAGTTTAAATGCAGTACCAAACGATCCCTGTTGATTTGCTGGATTTGAAAACTCTCAATCGGCTTTCCGTCCCTGCGAAGCTCCAACACATGTCCGCGCCCTTTGATAAACCATTCCATATTGCTTCCTTCTGCGGATGATGCAGATTTTAAGCTGCCGTCTTCGCTGAAATGCCAAACACCGAGGTGCAAATCCTCTACGTTTCGCAGAATTTCCTTCTTGAGCCCAGATTGGATCTGCGATTCCTCATCTGCTCCGGCATTATCCTTTTCTAATCGCCATTCCTTTTCTACCCATTGCCCCTGTATCAGGCGCTCGGGATTTTCAGCGTGTCTAATAACCAAGGAAGCGCCTATCAGCAGCAGGGCCAACAGCAAATAATTCAATTTCACCAATATATCCCTATTCATAACTAAACCTCCATTTCTTCCGAAAGAAAAAGCTATCTAGTGTATCGTGTCTTGACCTCTCGTCTTCACCCATAACTACAGGTATAACTTGGGGTAAAGCGAGCGGTTGGGAACGCAACAGCGCTGCCACATCAAAACTGTTCTCGACCTCTTGAAATTCAAAAGCATCAGGTAACACCACCTGCGTAAACTTACGGCCTTTGAGATAATTGCGTATGTAACGCTTATTTTTTGAAATCATAGAATCAGCATACATTTCCACTACTTTATCCTTAAACCGCGATTTGATAATCTCACATCCTTTGAGAAAATCGTCGTGCTGTAATTCTGCAAGATGATCATCTAACGTGAAGCCCAGCAGCATACTAATGGATTCGCTGAGCTTATACCCTCCGACTAAAACCAGCTCCACTTGTTCATCTTTGTTGTTTTCCAGATATTCTAACACAATTCGTAAAGAATTAACTGTAAAATCTGTTGGAACGAGCACCCGTTGTATCATAGATTTCTTTTTGTTTAATACAAAAGTAAATCAGCAACATAGCAATGGAATAAAACCCCAATTAGAATTCCATTAAACTTTAAGCATGGAAATTAAAACGGGATTAAAATGAGGTGGCGGTATTAAAAAGAGATTAAAGAGGGTTATGAAACCGGACGGAAAGTCGGCAATTCTATACGTACGGTTGTACCTTTTCCTAATGTTGAGGTAACTGATAGCTTGCCATCGTGCATTTTAATAATATTTCGAGCCAAGGGTAACCCAATACCATATCCAGAAAAATGCTGTGTATTGGATGCTCTGAAATAGGGGTCGTAGATGTAAGATAACTCTTGTTCGGGAATACCGATACCTTCATCTTTAATTAAAATAATAACACCTTTGTCAAATGCACCAAGCGCGACATATGCCGTATGATTTGGCGAATACTTACATGCATTGGAAACGATGTTAGAGATAGCTAACTGAAGTAAAGGTGCTAACCCGTTCACCTTAAGCTTCATGCTATCGTCGGGAAGCATGCTAAAGTCTGTCTTGATATGAAATCGTTCGTTAATGGCTTTAACCGTCATCTCCGCATCCATGATAATTTGGTCAATACGGACTGGCTTAAAGTTAAGCTTCGTATCTTTTTCATAGCCGGTTCTGGCAAGCAATAACAGTGCATTGGTTTTTTTTTCCAGATTTTCTGCGGAATCGACGATCTTCTGCATGGCTTGTTTATATTCTTCTTTACTTCGATCTTTGGATAGCGAAAGGTCAGCAATCCCAATAATGGATGTTAACGGTGTATTGAGTTCATGCGATGCATTGCTGATAAAATTCTTCTGCGTTTCGAAGGATGTCTCCACCCGATTAAGCATCCGATTAAAGGTATTCGCAAGCTTGTGCAGTACTCCTTTATAATTGTCCTCACGTAAGCGAAGATATAGATTTTCTGAGCCGATCTTTTTCACCTCGTCGATTATTCCATAGATAGGCTTAATAAAGGAGCGCTTTACTAATAAAGAAACCACAATAACAAATAATACGCCGAGGATAAGGGAAATCAGCAGTAAATTCTGTAAGTAACGTAAGTGATGGGTATAAAAATAGTTTTCTGCCGAGACACCAACAATATAGCTTTTACCCGGTTGTTGGTATAGCTTTGTCGAATAAAATGTATTTCCTTCTTTAAAATTGGTCGCACCGTATTTATCTACCTTTTCCCATAACAGCGCATTAAATCCACTATTGTTTATGATATTCCCTGTTTCATCGAATTCCACGATAAATTCTCGCTGATTGTTAAGTTCTTCCAAATAGGTAATTGACCAATCCTTTTGATTTTCTTTTCCATTTAACATCCGCTCAGCAGCGAGGTCTCGTCGTAGATCTAAGCGTTTGTAAAAATCCGAAAAGGCAAAGTTAGTAACTGAATAGAGGATAAATGCGACGAAGGAAATGGTATAAACCACTAAGATGGTTATCAGGGCATATAGCGTCTTATTGTAGCTCCTCATCTAGTCCTCTATCTTTAATACATAGCCCATACCGATAACCGTGTGGATGGCTTTCACAGGTGTGGCTTTTTCAATTTTCTTACGCAGGTAATTAACGTATACGTCCACGACATTTGACCCTATATCGAAATTGATTCCCCAAATTTTGTCCAGTAATTCGGTTCGTTGGAAAACCTTTTGCGGAGACTGGATAAAAAGTAAAAGCAAGCGATATTCTGTAGCCGTCAGATTAAGCTCTTGCCCGGCAACACAAGCTATTTTCTTATAATCATCGATTTCGAGGAACTTATAGGTATAACGATGCTTCTCGGTAATGTGTGTTTGTTTCGCCATTTCTACGTTTCTACGTATCAATGTTCGCGCTCTCGCCTTGAGTTCGATAAGCTTGAAAGGTTTAGATAAATAGTCGTCTGCGCCACTATCTAAGCCTAACACGACGTTTTCCGGGCCACCCAAAGCCGTTACCATCAGAATGGGAAGATTGGTGTATCCCAAGGTACGAAAATTCTTACAGATCTCTAACCCATTTGTTTCGGGCAGCAACACATCCAGGATAATAAGGTGGATCTCGTTGGTTTGCAGTATACGAAGTGCTTGTTCATAATGCGTGGCATGTCGCACCATAGCGCCGTCTTCTTCCAACCCCTGAATAATCACGTCGGCTACGTTCTTTTCGTCTTCTACCAACAATATTTGTTTTCCTTTCATGATACGCCTAACTTCTTAGCAAATAGATGCGCTACTAAATTAAAAATTTTGAGGGATAATCCTTCAAACAAAAAAGGCGCCTATGCGCCTTTCTTTATAAATTTTTCATGATAGAATGTCCCATCCGGTCCCTTTTTGTCTTGAGATAGTTCTCATTATAAGGATTCGATTCTATTTCTATGGGTACGTTATCTACTACTTCTAACCCGTATCCGACAAGCCCTGCACGTTTAGTGGGATTATTGGACATCAAGCGCATTTTGGAAACCCCCATGTGGCGTAAAATTTGTGCACCCACGCCGTAATCGCGCAAATCGGGTTTAAAGCCTAGCTGTAAGTTAGCATCTACGGTATCTACTCCCTCTTCTTGCAAACGATAAGCATGAAGTTTATTTATTAAACCTATTCCACGGCCTTCCTGGTTCATATAGACAACGATACCTTTACCTTCTTCCTGAATCATTTCCATTGCTTTATGAAGCTGCGGCCCACAATCACATCTACATGATCCAAAAATATCACCTGTCATGCAAGAGCTGTGTACTCTTACTAAAATAGGCTCGTTTTCTTCCCATTCGCCTTTATACAATGCGAGGTGCTGTTCGCCTGTATTTTTTTGCGTGAATGCTTTCAGTTTGAAATCGCCCCATTGCGTCGGCATTAGAACGGTTTCTTCTTCTTGGATAAGCGAATCATGTTTCAGTCGGTACTCTATCAAATCCTCAATACTAATAATTTTGAGATCGAACCGTTCTGCTACCTGCATCAAATCTGGAAGACGTGCCATTTCGCCGTCGTCTTTTAAGATTTCCACCAGCACACCTGCCGGCTCAAATCCAGCTAACCGAGCTAAATCGATAGCGGCTTCCGTATGACCTGTACGTCGCAACACACCACCATCTTTTGCGATTAAAGGAAAGATGTGTCCGGGACGTCCCAGTTCTTCGGGTTTAATATTGGGGTCGATAAGGGCCTGAATGGTTTTTGATCTATCGGAAGCTGAAATACCGGTCGTACATCCATATCCCTGCAAATCTACCGAAACCGTAAAATTGGTTTCATACACTGCCGTATTCTGTCCAACCATCAGTCCCAGATTTAATTCTTCACAACGTTCTTGCGTCAGCGGCACACATACAAGGCCTCTGCCATGCGTAGCCATAAAGTTTATGATCTCTGGCGTGGCATTACGGGCAGCTGTAACAAAATCGCCCTCATTTTCCCGATCTTCATCATCCACCACAATGACAACTTTTCCCGCTTTAATATCTGCTATCGCCTCGGCTATCGTATTTAATTTTATATCCATCTTCGTGTGCTCTTAATCTATGCAAAGGTAGATTTCATATGTAAATAATTTGTCTTTTAATGGTCATATGGAATATCCAGTTGTATTCATTCGTGTTCGTGGTTTACAATCGTAGATATTTCTTTATGCTGTTTTATATAAAAAACTTGTCAAAATCCATTGGCTATCCTTTCTTTCTATTAAATTTGGAGGTGACCCATTTCCACGCCCGCTCCGCTTTCTGCTTATATTGATCTACATCAAATAATGCTGAATCTGTTGTCGATTTATATGTTAAAAATACCGCCAACGGTGTCAGTACGATAATGGCCATCCACATCCCTATAAGAGGATCCATACTACCATCTTTTGCAGCTTTCTCCGCCATCGTGGATATAATATGATATATGAGAAAGAAAATAATAGCTACCACAACAGGCAATCCCAGGCCTCCTTTGCGTATAATCGCACCCAGCGGTGCACCGATAGCGAAAAGCAATAAACAAGATACCGCCAACGTGAACTTTCTATGGAATTCAATATGGTAGCGAATATCTCTATCAGAAAAAGCTCTATATTCTATATCTTTCATTTCTAAGACACCGCTCATTTGTTGCGCTTGGCTCAAAGCGTTGCTCAGAATACTTCGGCGCTGATCTTCGGGCACATAATCCGCTAAAAAATTATGAAACCCGTCCACAGCTACCTGCTGCACTGTGTCTGTCCGGTAATATGGGGCAAAATACGAAACATAACTACGGGTTTCCGATAAAATCTGGCGAGAAACGCTATCCAACTGCAAGCGATTCGAATCGGTGTAGTGTCTAAGCTGTTTTAAGTTTAGCATTTGATGATGTGACTTAAACAAACTTTCATCTGTCCTTTTCATCTGAAACGCTTCCATATCAAACTTCTGCTCTGTTTCCGCAAAACGGAATCGCGTAAATTGCTGTCTTGGGTCGTACCGCTTGGCATTTTTCACACGTGATTCTTCGTATCGGACACCATCTCTGAGTCGCAATATCATATAGTTGTTGTCCGCAGAATTATGCATAAACCCCTCTTTTGCCAACAGCACATTATTCGCTGTATTGCCTGTTCGGTGGTCGTAAATCATCAAATCATACAATATCGTTCCATCTTCACTCTTATTCTTGGCGCGAATAGAATAACCGGGTATGGATTTATTGAAGATTCCGGGTTTGATTAGAAAATCAGCTTTCTTATTACGCACATCCCACAATAAAGAACCCATTTTCAAGTTGACTACGGGTAGTATATAATCAGAAAATAAAAAAGATCCACCAGCAAATAACGTGACGAGCACGATAAGCGGGGTCATTGCTTTTCGCAAGGAATATCCGGCAGCTTTAATAGCCACCAATTCGTAACTTTCACCCAAGTTACCAAAGGTCATAATGGAGGAAAGCAACATGGATAACGGCAATGCCATAGATAACTGAACAGCACACTGGTATCCGATAAGCTCCATCAATACATACCATTCAAAACCCTTGCCGATAAGATCATCGATATACTTAAATAAAAAAAGCATCAATAAGACAAACATCACGATACAAAAACATACCATGAACGGCCTAATAAATGCTTGTAAAATCAATAAATGTATCTTCTTCATGTCACCTCTTATCGCTCATCGCAATACGGATACAAAGATACTACTTTTTTGGCAAGTAATCTTAACTTATGCGCCTATAACACTTTGTAGATAGCCCACGGAATTATTCCATATCTGCTTTCTATCTTCCAAGTTATCAGGCTTTACAAAATCCGTTATAGCTAATGCCACATCATTGGTTAGCTCATCTTGGATAATCTCTACTTCAAAATAATAAGGTTCATCCTCCAACCATTTAAAGCGTACACATTTGTTCTCCTTTACGGAAACTAACTTAGCACGATTCACTTCATCATCCCATATAAACTCATAGATACCCTCTTTATAGTTTACATCATCGGCAAACCATTGTGCCAAGGCATTCGGCTCATGAATAAACGGAAACAAAATCCGTGGAGATGAATTTATAATATACTCTAAGTGAATTTCTACTTTCTTTTCCATATAGTTTCTTTTGGCTAATTATAAAACCAAGCTATTTTGTCTGTCGGTAAGTATACAATTTTATTTTGTGATTCAAAACAGAATGGCGGAATTAATTTCGTATCGAATTAAATGAGAAAACTGTAAAATGGAAAAAAAATTAATGAAAATCATTTTTTGCCTTTGGAAATGGCTACTTATTGCTATATTTGCAACACGAAAAACGGCGGGGTAGCTCAGATGGTTAGAGCGCAGGATTCATAACCCTGAGGTCGGCAGTTCGATCCTGCTCCCCGCTACTGATACAGCCGATGTAAAAATCGGCTTTTTTTATGTCCACGTCATTCTTCAAACGCTGCTGGCAGATTTGTCTACCCATTCGCATCGTAAAACTAAACCACTATTCAAACAGTTACTATCTAATCATGTCTTATTAAATTAAATCGTGATAGCTATATGAAAAAAGGTAAATTATATATCGGATGTTCAAGTTATGCCACGCCATCTTGGAAAACCCTATTCTATCCAGATAACTTATCAAAAAAGGAGTGGTTTAATTATTATACCGAACACTTTAATACTTATGAGTTCAACGGCTCGTTTTATAAATTTCCCACGGTACAAAATCTGTTATTGTGGCACGAAAAAGTCCCAGACAATTTTAAATTTAGCCTTAAGGTTCCCAGAATAATCACGCATATCAGAAGACTGGAACAGTGTGCAGAGGAAGTACACGATTTTTATCAGATAAGCAAAGAAGGGCTTAAACATAAATTAGCATGCGTCCTCTGGCAGCTACCGCCTAGTTTTAGTTTTAGCGAGGAGAGATTACAATCTATTTTACGTGTGATGGATCCGGCCTTTAAAAATGTCATTGAATTCAGACATGAAAGTTGGTGGCGGGAAGACGTCATAAAAACACTGAGTGAAAATAATATTACCTTCTGTAACGTAAACTACCCCACATTACCTACTTCAATTCAACAAACTACTTCAATCGGCTACATACGCATGCATGGCAATCCCAAATTATTTTATTCAGAATATACCAAGAAAGAGGTTGAAACACTGTATGATAAAGTAAACGCCGTTGGGTTTAAGGAAGTTTATATTTATTTCAATAATACGGCATCTACAGCTGCTATCGTAAATGCTTTGCAGCTAAAGGAGGTTTCTAAAAAGAAAAGGTGAATTTAAAACTCATCAAAAAACCGATCACCTCGCAATTAACATATTCTTAAAACAAAAAACATAATTCCCTAATTTTAAGATAGGACTTTTGTCATAAAATAAATTTCGCGATATGAATTTAAAAATTGCATTACTTACCGGCGTACTCTTTTCAAATGTGCTCTATGCACAGGAGATGATTCGAGGTATCGTATATGAAGATGTTAATCAAAATGGAAAAAAAGAGAGACGGGAAAAGGGGCTACCTCAGGTTGCTGTCAGCAACGGAGTAGACGTTGTCCTTACAGATCAGTCAGGAGCTTATCAACTTCCTGTTAAAGACAACAGTATCTTTTTCGTCGTTAAGCCTAATGGGTATCAATTCCCTTTAGACGAAAATAATATGCCGGAATTTTATTATATTCATAAACCTCAAGGTTCTCCCGATTTAAAATATAAAGGCAGCGAACCGACAGGGGAACTACCCAAGTCTTTAAATTTCGCGCTATTGAAAGACGACACCGAAAAAGAGCAGTTCAGCGCACTGGTTTTTGGCGACCCCCAAGCTTACAATATGGATGAGATAGTGTATTTCGATGAGGGCATTGTACAAGAAATCAGCAATAGGGAGAAGTTTGCTTTTGGGCTCAGCTTGGGCGACCTGGTAGGAGACGACTTGACTTTACACGATCCATATAAGAAGACGGTCGGCAAACTTGGTTTGCCTTGGTTTAACGTTATGGGCAATCATGATATGAATTACGATGTACAGCAAGATGTACTTTCTGACGAAACCTACCAAAAGAACTTTGGTCCTAACAACTTTTCCTTTAACTATGGCGGTGCGCATTTTATCGTATTGGATAATATTATCTATCCGAACCCCCGTACGGGAAAAGGATATTTAGGGGGATTCCGGAAAGATCAATTAGATTTCGTGGAGAACAACTTGAAATTTGTCCCAAAAGATAAATTGATTGTACTTGCATTCCATATACCTTTGTTACACGACAACTCGGATGTTTTCCGCAATGAAGACAGGCAACGCTTGTTTGATCTGTTGGCGGAATATCCCAACACACTTTCCCTCTCTGCTCACACGCATCTTCAAAGACACAACTTCTACACCAAAGAGGACGGCTGGAGACAAGACACCCCACATCATGAGTACAATGTCGGCACCACATCCGGAGACTGGTACTCAGGGCTAAAAAACAACCTTGGCGTACCGACATCGACAATGCGTGATGGAACACCTAAAGGGTACGCGATATTAAACATCGAGGGCAATAGGTACACCTTTGATTACAAAGTAGCCGGGGAACCAGAAGATTATCAGTTAAACATCGTCTTCCCGGCAGCTGTACAGCAAAAATATTTGCGCCGCCATACCTTGTCTGTCAATTTCTTTATTGGCGCCTCAAGCGACATCGTAGAATACAGCCTAGATGGCAAAGAATGGAAGAAAATGAGCCATACGGAAACAGAAGATCCAAGCTTTCAATATCACGTATTGAAATTTGATAATGCAGAAACGGTGATGGATGGCCGTAGACCCTCTAATGCGGTAAAATCCACTCATGTCTGGCAAGCTAAGTTGCCCGGCAAACTGCAAGCTGGTCAGTACACCATTCAAGTGAGAGCAACGGACATGTTCGGCAGAACGCATTTGCAGACGAAGGATTTGAAAATAGTGAAATAACAGATCCTTTTTGAACCTAATAAAAAAGCGTGTTAATTTTTTAACGCGCTTTTTGTCTTTTTAACGTCTACCACAAGTGATAGCGCAGACCCAACATCAAATAATTTGGATCTAACTCCTCCCATTCGAAATTAAACTTAAGCTTATATCCGGTATATAATGAAAGGTTAACGGCCGGAAAATAATAGCTGGCACCGATCTGTCCGTTCAACATCGTAAAACTTTCATGCTTTTCTGGCCAAGCCTGCTCTTCAGAAAGTTCTTGATAGCGATAGAAATCTTGGCTTATTCCGCCGCCAAGAAATACATTGAAATTACTTTTTTTTCTATCCAATATCGACAAGATGTAATCACCCCCAACCGCTACGTACCCCGCACGGCCGTATACCTGCGCCTGTACAGCCGAGTGATTTGCGAAGTCATATCTCCCTTGAATACCAAAAGCTCCTTGATATCCCGGAGATTCCAATTGCACGTCACCATAAAACCCAAATGCCCAGGCATGATCCTGTGATTTTCCACTGGAAATCAATGCGAGAAAAAATAACGATAAAAAAAACTTTTTCATAAATAATTATATAATTAGTCTATTTGTTCTCCTTTGTTCTTTCGATATCGTTTATATAGCTTGATAAGAACCATTAATAATATAGCGAGCCCGACTAAGCCTAATACACCATAAATCCAATCGACGGCTGACCTAAAGATAACCAGAAAAACGATGGCAAAAAGAATAATCGTAGACACTTCGTTCCACAAGCGCAGTTGAGCAGAGGTCCACGTCGATTTACCTTTTGCCAACTGCTTCATGATTTGCTGACTCTTAAAGTGATAAAAGAGCAGACCCGCCACAAAAACGAGCTTCACTTGCATCCAGCTTTGATCCAAAAGTCCTGGCGACAGATAGAGCATAACCAAAGCCGAGATAATCATGATGTACATCGCCGGCGTGGTAATTATCCACCACAGCCGCCGCTCCATAAGCATAAATTGCTTATGCAATACCTGATACTCCATAGCTGACGTTTGCTTTGCTTCCGTGTGATAGACAAACAAACGAGGCATATAAAAGAGACCCGCCATCCAACAGACCATGAAAATAATATGTAGCGCTTTTGCGTATAGATATATCATGTATTTGTTCGTTAATTAATAACGGAACTCCTTCACTACATCAATTGCATATTTCACGTTATCAAAAGGAATATCCGGCATAATTCCGTGTCCCAGATTGAAAATAAATCCTTGCTCACCACGCATACGCTCGAATAACTGCATGATTTTATCCTTGATGACATACTTATCGGCATATAATACAAAAGGATCTAAATTCCCTTGTACTGCGATTCCTGCGGGAAGCAATTGCTTCACATTTTTTAGATCTGCGTTCCAATCGATGGATATCACATTCGGATTGGCTTCCGCCATCATCGGTGCAAACACGGACGAACCTTTGCAGAAAGAAATAACGGGAACGGAACGCTTGATATTTGCTAGAATATATTTATTATAATAATGGGAGAAATCGCGATAATCATTCCACGATAGTGCTAATGCCCAGCTATCAAATAATTGTACGGCATTCACACCCGCTTCGATTTGCATATTCAGATAGTTTATCGTTACATCAGCTATTTTTTGCAAGAGCTGATGTGCTAAAGCGGGTTGGTTATTAAGCAACAATTTGGTCCGTTTAAAATCTTTAGATGAGCCCCCTTCGACCAGATAACTTAATATAGTGAACGGTGCCCCCGCAAAGCCGATTAAAGGAATACGTCCTGCCAAACGCTCTTGTATCACATGAATAGCGTCCGCGACATATTGTAATTTATCTATACAATCTGTCTCCAACATATCCACATCAGCTTGTGTACGTACGGGATTATTGAATCGTGGTCCAACGCCCTGCTCGAACGATAATTCTCCGCCCATTGCCTCGGCCGTTACCAAAATATCGGAAAATAAGATTGCCGCATCAATGTCTAAAAGGTCAACTGGCAACATGGTGACATCCGCCGCTATCTCGGGTGTTTTACACATCTCCAAAAAGCTGTATTTATGCTTTATTTCCCAATATTCGGGCATAAAGCGCCCCGCTTGACGCATCATCCAAACAGGAGGTCTCTCTGTAGACTGCGACAACGCAGCTCTAATCAATAAATCGTTCTGTAGAGTTTTGTTCACTAGGTTTGCTTATTTAGTTCTTTTTCTATTTTTTCAATTATCGCTTTTTGGCGCTCCGTTAGCTTTAATCTACTAGCGCGTTCAATATAGACAGGAACGCGATCGTAATTGCGTTTTCGCAAGCTTATGTTCGCTAGATTAATTAATACAAATCCTTTCTCCGCATCACGCTTCCACGGCAAACGCGAAGCTAACTGAAAGTGATATTCGGCATCGTCGACCCGCTCTTCTTTAAGAGCGATATTTCCCATCATAAACTCATAATAATTCCGACGTCTCTTCCGTAGTTTGTCGGGATCTTTAATTTCCGCTAACAGCGCTTTTGTTTTTTCATAATCTTGCTTATGAAACGCTTGTGTGGCTAAAAAAACCGTACCTTCACGGTAATGGCTCCATATAACGTATCCTATTAGCCCTATAATATAAATAATGATATTGTAGTGCCTCTCGTAAATTGCATAAAGAAGAAATGTCAACGCGATACCGATGACAATCATCCTTGATCGTGTGTTCATGTATATACTATGCTGGTGTATCTGTAAACTTATACCCTACACCACGAATCGAATGAAAATACACGGGGTGCTTTTGGTCGGGTTCAAAATATTTACGGAATGTCAAAATAAAATTATCAATCGTACGCGTTGACGGATAAACATCGTAATTCCATACGGTCTCTAGTATCTGTTCCCGAGAAACCGCTTCATTTTTCCGTTCAATCAACAGCTTTAGCAGCATCGTTTCTTTCTTCGTCAATGAGGTTACCGTTCCGTCTGCATGATGAAGCTCATAGGAGTTGAAATAGACCGTTTTATCACCGATGGTGTACGAATTAAATTCTTTTAAATCGTCTGATTTAAGCCCTCTGCGAATTAAATTACCGACACGAAGAATAAGCTCTTCTAAATTAAACGGCTTTACTAGATAATCGTCTGCACCTTTTTTTAAGCCTGTAATACGATCTTCACTACTATTCTTAGCAGTTAAAAACATGATGGGCACCTCCGTGTTCTGTAAACGGACAGTTTCGGCGACCTGAAAACCATCGATTTCAGGAATCATGACATCCAGAATTATCAGATTAAAACGTTCTTCTTTGAATATCTTCAATGCTTTCTTTCCATCTGTCGCTGTCGTAACGCGATAGCCTTCTAATTCTAAATTCAATTTGATAGCTTCCAACAAGTGCTCCTCGTCTTCCACCAATAGTATACGTTGCTTAGTTTGCATAATTTTCAAATGTTACTTCAAAAATACTCCCAGATGGAGTGTTATCTTTTACCTTAATAGAGGCGTTGTGTTTTTGCAATACCGTTTTCACTATATACAACCCTAAACCCGTGCCTTTGGTTTTACGCGTGGACTCATTGCCTATTCGGTAAAACTTATTGAATATGTTTCTTTTCTCCTCTTCCGGTATCCCTTGTCCGTGATCTGCTACCGAAAAAACAATTTTTTGGTTCTCTCTTTCTTTTAGCTGCACTTCTACGTTCGCACATGGAGGTGAATATTTTATCGCATTTTCTATTAAATTATTCACTACATTGGTGATGGCAAACTTATCCGCGTGGATTATTACGCCTTGGTCCAAATCGGGTTTTATGATCTGTGAGCTACAAGCGTTCTTTTGCAATCTGTCTACTACATTATCCACCAATTCCGTAAAATTGAAGTTTTCTTTTGGAAAAACGAAACTTCGGTTCTCCAATTTTGTCGTCAACAATACATTTTCGACGAGGTCGTCCAGCCGTTCGATATCCTTTAACGAATTGGAAAGAAAAACTTTCTGTTGCTCTCTATCTAAGTCACGCTTTAGAATGGTCTGTATATACAACTTCACCGACGCCAAAGGCGATTTCAGTTCATGCGTTACCGCTAACAAAAAATTTTGTTGCTGTTGCTGTTGTTTATGCTCGCGACTAAAGAGTTTTTTTAGCCTCATTGCTCCCCAGATAAAAATCAACAGAAAGAAAAGACCTTCTCCGATAATCATTCCCTTACGTTCCGGTTCATAATTAACGAGGAGATATCCCCACCAAAGCAATTGGGTAATGGCGTAAAAAACCAAAAAGTAAAACAATACGAGCGCTCTCTTCATCCAATAAATTAATGTCACGCAAAAATAACCATTTGTTAACCTCAAAGGAAATAGTAGATGGATTATGACAATAGGTTAAGAAAGGTGTTATCTTTGTAGTATGTTTTTCCATAAAAAAGATATTTTCTTCGATTTAGACCATACCATTTGGGATTTTGATAAGAATGCACAAGAAACACTACACGAGCTTTACTACAAATACCGTTTTGATAAGTTGATCGGAAAGAGTGATTCCGACCTTTTTATTGAAACTTATACTGTTAACAATCATCGTCTTTGGGGACTTTATCACCATGGTAAAATTGATAAACCGACTTTGCGTCGGTTACGGTTTGCCGATACGTTTACCCAACTAGGCGTCGAACCTGAATTATTTCCAGCGGCATTTGAAGAAGAGTATTTAAACATCTGCCCTACCAAGACGAATCTCTTTCCAAACGCGATTGAAACGTTGACCTATCTACAGCGTAAATATAGACTGCATGTAATATCGAATGGCTTCAAAGAAGCCTGTGAAAAGAAGTTAGAGCACAGTAAACTGAAATCTTATTTTAAAACCATTGTTATTTCGGAATTATTTGGCATAAATAAACCCGATCGAAGAATCTTTGAGCATGCTTTACAAAATGGAGAAGCCGAGTGGAAAACATCTATCATGATTGGGGATAATCTTGATGCCGATGTTCGAGGTGCGCAAAACGCAGGGATGGACGCTATCTTCTTTAATGCAGTTGGTCTTGAGCAACCGAAAGATGTACGCCATATGATTCGGGATTTAGGCGAATTGCAATTGGTTTTTTAACAGTAAAGACGCCGGCGAGCGCCTTTACTGTTAAAATTTTACAATACCTTCACGGTAATATTCTTCAGCCACACATCATCGCCATGGTCCTGAAATCCAATAACACCCGATTTGGATTCTCCACCGACGTTATTCAGTAATTCGAATGCCAACGGCCATTTTTCCTGACTGAACTTACTAGCTTGTAACAAGGTTGTCCACTCCGGTGTCCGTATAGTATATTCGACCACTTTTTTATCATTTTGATAGTGGATTACTTTCCCATTGTTTACAACGATCTTCGCTTTGTTCCATTCGCCCGCCGGTTTGCCGTTCTGTGGTTTCGCTGGAATCATATCATAAAGAGAACCCGATTTTCGATTGCCATTAACTCCCTGTTTAGCATCAGGGTGATTTTCATTATCCAACAATTGATACTCTGGGCTGGATACATATATCGGTTGTCCTTCTACTTCTTTCGCTAAGAAAAATACGCCGGAATTACCTGCGTGGGAAATCTTCCATTCAAACTCCAATTCAAAATTTTCAAAATCATACGCAAAAATAATGTCTCCACCATCTTCTTTAGTTAACCCCGGTCCTTTGTTGGAAAATTTCAACGTACCGTCTTCAATCACCCATTTTGCGGGAACTTTTTCTTTGTTGTATCCCCGCCAGCCTGTTAACGACGTTCCGTTAAATAGTACATACGCCCCATCCCCATTCTTCGGAAATTTGTTAATATCAACTTTCGGAAGGTTATTTAGCTCATACGGCGGAACCTTATTGCCAACAGCCGTGACGTTTTGTGCTTGGCAAATAGTGGAGGACAATAAGACGACCACCCCTATCATATACATAAATCTTCTCTTCATTTTATAAGATATCTTTTAGTTTTCCCCTAAAGGTAGAAAAATATATGAATTTTTAAAAGCCTCCTTCCATGCCCTCATCCATACCATTCTCTCCTCCACGATCCTCTCGCTTTTTGGTTAAATCCTGGATACCAAAACGGTAAGTGAAGGATAGGGAAAACATTCTACGCATCCATCGGTTTTCCATTTGAATGAACTGCGTCGGTAGGTTATTCTCCATCCGGAATCTACGTGTATTGAATACATCCCGCACATTAAACATCACACTTCCTTTCCCCGAAAGCACATCCTGACGTACTGCCAAGTCAAGTCCTGCCATAGATCGCATCCGGCCTTGAACCCATTTTCTGGGAGCGCGGTAGAAACCTCGGGCTTGCAGGGTGGTAGATTTTGTAAACTTCACATTGGTATTGATGTTACCATTCCAGCTGAAGTTTTCGACGTCACCGGTATTGAATTCCGCATAAGGCATTGTTTTGTCATAAAACAAGTTAACGTTAGCCGTTGCATCCCACCATTGCAGAAAGTTCACTTTTGATATCAGCTCCAGTCCCATCGCGTCCTGCTTCGATACATTTTCCCACCGTCTAAACGTTACGTTACTTCTATCACCGACAATATCGGCTATTTCTTCGGGATCTATTAAAAACGGGCTCATCATATCGCTTGATCGGCGATAGTATGCGGAACTAATGAAATTCCATTTGTCGTAAAACTTAGCAAAGCTCAATTCAAAGGAATGTATATCCTCTGGTAATAGGTTCGGATTACCTTGCCGGTAATTCATTTCATCGCTCACATTGACGAATGGGTTCACTTGCCATCCACCCGGCCGTTGTACACGTCGCGTATAAGAAAGCTGTACTTTATCGCCGGAGTTGCCCACTTCGTATGATAAGAAGGCACTGGGATAAAGGCGGAAAAAATCCTGATTTCCGTCATTTGTTCTTTCATCTTCCGGGGCATCCGGATCCAAATTATAGTAAGTGGACCTTAAATAGGTTTGCTCTCCGCGAAATCCCACCTGCACACCCAGTTTCTCTGTCAGTTTACGTTGATAATTCACATACAATGCGTGCACGCTATTGGTCAAATCAAAATCATTACTGACACTATAGTCTGGCATAAATTGATTCGTCACAGTATCCAATACGTTCGACCATTGGGAATCTTCACTGTTACGCACCATGGTACGGTAACCCGCCTCAAATTTGTGGTCTTCAGCAAATGGCAAGACATAATCCATTTGAAAATTCCAATTCTTTCCAGCTTCACTCGTCACATTCCGGCGCTCGAAAGGGGCACGTCCGTTGTCAAACCTTTGATAAAAATCGTTCGTCCCGTCTTCCGTATCATTTCCGTAGGTGATATTGGCGGTAATCTCCTCGCCCTCCCTTTTGAGCTCTTGCTTAAAATCAAATGTGATATCTACACCCAAGTCTTCTTCATATTGTTGCGAAACCCGAGAAGCGCGCTCTCCTAGTTCCGGAAGATTAAAATACTGGTAATTGATGTCCGAACGTCTATCATTGTCCCGAATACTTACATTCGCTCCCAAGCTAAGGGTGGTTTTGGGTGCAGCATACCAATCGGTTCCAAATCGCAGGGTATGATTTTTTCCTTTCCGGTTATTGTCACTCGTACTAATCGTTCGCGCACTATTTTCCTGAATCACGCCATCGATAAGCTCTGTGTTATCATTAAAGCCGTCGCCCGGGCGAACTCTATTCGCGTAGTTATATCCACCAAAGAAATTAAACTTACGATCTCTGTAATTCAGGTCGATTCCAGCATTGTAATTATCATAAGAGCCTCCCGATGCCGTCACACTGCCATTCAGCCCCGTTCTCACGTTCTTTTTTAACACGATATTGACAATACCTGATTGGCCCGCCGCATCATATTTTGCAGATGGGTTGGTAATAAGTTCAACCTTGTCAATACTGTTTGCAGGCAACGATTGCAGCAATGCATTTATATCAGACCCGGCCATAGCCGACTCTCTACCATCAATCAAAATTTTCACACTGCTAGAGCCTCGGAGGGAAACATTCCCGTCAGCATCTACATCTAGCGTTGGAACATTTTCCAGTAAATCACTGGCTGAACCTCCCACACTGACTAAACTTTGGGAAACATCGAAAACTTTTTTATCGATCCCCAAGCGCATCTCCGGCACCCGTCCTTCGACAACAACCTCTTCAATCAACTTTCCATCATCCATCATGGACACCCCCGCTAGTTTTAATGGTTGTTGGCTCGCTACGCTTACATTTTCAATAAGAACATTTTCTTTTCCAACATAGGTTATCCGAATCATGTATGTTCCAAAATCAACGTCAGAAAACACGAGTTTTCCCTCGATGTCACTTTGCGCACCCTGAACATAACTTTGATTGGATTGTTGAAGAAGAGAGGCGCTAGCACCGATAATAGGCTCGCTGGTTTCCTCATCAATAACAATGGTTTCTATCTTCCCCTGTTGTGCGAAAAGAAAGAGGGGACAAAAAATAATAAAAAAAATAAGCTTCAAGTTCCTAGTGAATATCATGTGAATAAATGTCCTTTTCACAAAAAAACAAAATAAAAGCTGCTATCGTTCTATCGTAACTGCATTATTACGATGTCATTTTTCTTTTTTTCCCGTAGAAAAAGAAACAAAAAACCTCGTCTCTTCGGATATTTGAGAGGAGGGGATCGTACTAAAAATGAGTTTCTACAAATCTCAAAAATCCCGATGCGACAATTAAAGTTAAGGAGAGATCCTACAATGGTGTAGAGAAACGTGATTGATATATAGTTGCCAAGGCTTCTCATGTTAAGGAGACGGCACCAGCTGCAAGCTCGCGCCGGCATGTGTAGCTTAAAGCGGATCAATATTGCTTCGCTACAAAGCGGACTAAAACGGCCTCATATTGTTTTGCGGCCATTTTTATCAAGAAAAAGGGGTTGAAGGAAGGTTTTTCGCAGGAAAAGAACACAAAAAAATTATTCTACGGAAACAGTCAACCCTTCGGATTTTAAGATCTTCCGGTACACTTCCATCTCTGTCAAAGAACCCTCGAGCACAGCGCACTTGCCTTTCGTATGGACTTTCCACGCTATTTGCTCAGCTTGTTCTTCTGAATATTGTAAGTGCTTCATTAGGCAATTAATGACATGGTCGAAAGTATTAATCTCATCGTTCCACAGAATCAGACGGTTTGAAGACTGGACAACTGCTAATATCTCTTCAAGCGTAAACGCTTCTTGTTCTGTTTCTACACTCATATCGCAAAAATAATTAATATTTTAAAGTTATGAAAGGGTTGTTTATCATCGACATCGCATGCCCTGCACCTAACAATTATCATGCTAATAATCAGCATGGTCAACACTAGTATACATCCAGATGTCTACACATCACATTAACGTTATTTTATATTATTGAAACGTTAGTTTATCTCTAAACAACGTTACTAAAGACTATTTTAACGTTTGTTTATATAAAAACATCGGTTATTTAAAGAAATAAAACGTTATTATTAAATATAAATGTGTTAATATTATATATGCTAACGTTTATATTTTATTTTTTAACGTTATTATAAAATATAAATCTGTTATTATATCTTAATTCAACGTTAAGTATAAATAATACAACGTTATTATTTCATATAATAACGTTTGTTTAATTGATAATTACGTTATTATAATTTATATTGACGTCAGTATATACGATCAAAACCGTTTCTTTGGAGTCAATTTCAGATGTTTTTTTGGTATAATATGACATCATCCCCTAAGCACGAAACGTGCTTAATCATTTAAATGCTTAAAATTTGTAGATTTACACACTAATCATCAGGAAAGGAAGTAAGATGTTTCAATCGAAAATTGCCGGCATAGGATATTACGTGCCAAAAAATGTATACACAAACGATGATCTTACCCGGTTTATGGATACCAGTGATGAATGGATCCAAGAGCGGACAGGCATTAAGGAGCGACGCTACGCTGACCGTATAGGAGAAACGACGACGACAATGGGTATCGAAGCAGCTAGAATTGCGATCGAGCGGGCAAATACAACAGTAGAAGACATTGACTTCGTGATATTTGCAACACTATCCCCCGATTATTATTTTCCGGGTTGTGGGGTGTTATTACAGCGTGAAATGGGGATGGGAGAAATCGGTGCACTTGATATTAGAAATCAATGTTCAGGCTTCGTATACGCACTCTCTATTGCAGACCAGTTCATCAAAACCGGTATGTACAAGAACATCCTGGTTGTTGGTTCTGAAAAGCATTCTTTTGCCTTGGATTATTCCACCCGCGGACGTGCTGTTTCGGTTATCTTTGGCGATGGTGCCGGAGCCGTCGTGATGCAACCGACTACCGAAGCCGGAAAAGGTATCCTCAGCACCCATTTACACTCGGATGGCGCCGAAGCTGAAAAGCTCGCCATGTATTATCCTGGAACGTCCGGAGGAATATGGTTGGACAAACAGCCAGATTGGTCTGAGCAGGAACTTGGAGGTATGTTATTTACAAAAGAAATGTTAGAAGATGGCTCTGCATTTCCATATATGGATGGACAAGCCGTATTCAAAAAAGCCGTGGTTAAATTTCCGGAAGTTATACAAGAAGCATTGGCAAAAAATAATCTCCAATCGACCGCCATTGATTTACTTATCCCTCATCAAGCCAACCTCCGGATTGCACAATTTGTGCAGAAGACGTTGGGATTGGGTGACGATCAGGTTTTTAACAATATTCAAAAATATGGCAACACGACCGCAGCTTCTGTTCCTATTGCATTATGCGAAGCGTGGGAAGAGGGAAAGATCAAGGACGGTGATTTAATCTGTTTAGCTGCCTTTGGTGCCGGATTTACTTGGGGGGCTGCATTGATACGGTGGTAAATAAATGAAAAAGAAGCTGATTAGTCAGCTTCTTTTTCATTTATAGTGTTTTTCTCCTTCTTTTTCCTGAAACCGGAATCGAATATAACATCCCATATCGCGGAACTCACTCCGAATCCACGCTCCGGATCAGCATAGTGATGGAGCATATGGTGATCTTTTACTTTCTTGAACAATCCCGATTTAAAATTAGCATGATGCATGGCATAGTGACATTCGTCGTAAATAAGGTAGCCCAATAGAAATCCAGCGAAAAAAGCGGCTAATATAAATTCCGGTAAAAATAGACTGAAAATAAAATAAATAATAGCAGCTAGGGGGATACTCGCTGATAACGGCATGACTAAACGTAACCGATCTTTTGGGTAGTCGTGATGTACACCATGAAAAATAAAATGTATACGTTTACCCCAATTAGACGTTGGTTCGTAATGAAATACCCAACGGTGTAAAATATATTCTGCCAATGTCCAAAAAGCCAAACCAGCAAAAAAATACAAAGCGATATTTCCCATAGACATTTCACCTTTTGTGTAGGCTTTATAAATAAAATAACCTATGACTGGAATCCAAAATATCAACGGAACACTGTAATGTATTTTAGTCAAGGATTCCAAAAAATTATTCTTAAACATCCGAACGGATTCGGTTCCGTTTGATACATATAACTTCTTTGCCATAATACGCAATTTTTATGAACTTTTGTCTTTCAAAACCGGAAATAAATCTCCATTTTGGTCCAACCGTCAGACAGGGTTTTCCAGTATAGTAATACAAAACTACCAAGTATTAGACTCTTATCAAAGCTTTACTTTTTGAACATTTTCATATTTTTGTCAAATACGCGTTCTTCCTATACTATCCGCACCAGCAATCCCTTTAAATATTCGCCTTCTGGAAATGATGCTCGAATTGGATGATCTTCCGGTTGATTAAATTGTCGAATAAATTGGATTTCCTTTCCGGCATCCAACGCAGCCCAGGCAATAACTTGTTTAAACGTATCGATATCCATTGCGCCAGAACAAGAAAAAGTAGCCAAGACTCCACCACTTTCTAATAAAAGCAGTGCGCGTCTATTCAAATCTTTATACGCCCTAGCTGCCTTATCCAAAGCCGAACGGGATGGAGCATACTTTGGAGGGTCTAAGATAATAACATCAAACTTCTCCCCCTCTTCTCTCAATTGGCGAAGATATTTATTGACATCAGCCTGAACGGCTGTATGCGTAATAGGATTAAAACCATTTAATACGATATTCCTATGCAGTGTCTCTATAGCCAAAGCTGAGCTATCAACAGAGACAATAGAAGATGCTCCTGCTTTAGCAGCATTTAGTGTAAACCCTCCGGAGTAACAGAAACAGTCTAGCACACGTTTATCTTTAACGTACTGTGCTGTCAACGAGCGATTATCCCGTTGATCACAATAAAAGCCGGACTTTTGCCCTTCGACAATGTTTATCTGGTAACGAATACCATTTTCGATCACCTCGACAAATTCGGATGGCATCTCCCCGTACAACAATCCATTCGCGTCTGCTAATCCTTCGTGTTGGCGGGCATTTAGATCGCTTCGCTCATAAATCCCTTTAGGCTGTAAAAGCTGTACCAATTCTTCAACGATGATGGTCTTTACGGCTTCGATACCCGAAGAATGTATCTGTACCGACAAGAACTCACCATATTTATCGACAATAAGCCCCGGTAAAAAGTCAGCTTCCGCGAAAATCAGTCGTACCGTATCGTTCTGATCCGTTAATAAAGGCGTTCGCAGTTCTACAGCACGTTGTATGCGGCTGCGCCACCATCCATCGTCTATAGGATGCTGCTGGTTCCATTCCAATAGGCGGACAGCTACCCGCGAATGGGCATTGTAAACACCATAGGCTATAAATTCCTTATCTATATTAAAAACCTTAACAACGGTACCATTTGCAGGTGTCCCCTCTACGCTTTTTATTGCGCCAGAAAAAATCCAAGGGTGTAATTGCCAAGCTGCTTTTTCTTTGTTTTTATGCAGTATAATTTTGTTCATACCTGCAAAAGTATGGGTTAAGTAGCCAAAAAAAATCAGAATAGCGATATTTTATTTTTTAATACATAAAAAAACGGGTGAAAGTTTCTTTCACCCGTTTGGCTTTTTAACCAAGATTAATAACCTGGGTTTTGTACCAATTCCGGTTCGATTTTTAATTGCAGCTCATGATGCGGCCACAAATAATTATGTGGTGCGAACGTCCTATTTTCGATATGTAGCGTTTGCTTTTGATTCCCCACCATTCTGGTATGTCCTAATGCCGGTTTATTCAATACATCTTCCGCAATTTTCCATCGGAGAATGTCGTCATACCGCATTCCTTCTCCAGCAAACTCCGTACGGCGTTCGTTACGGATCAATTCAATCCATTGTTGCTGTGTATAAGCGCTGTATACTGGTAACGTCACATCCGCATAGTTCATATCTAGGCCGGCTCTTCTTCGGATCTGATTAATACAGTCTTTTGCTAATGCATTGATATCGTTCTGCATAATCTTTGCCTCGGCGTAAGTTAACAACACCTCTGCGTAGCGGGTGATGCCAAAGACCAAATTACCATTACGAAAAGCGTCTTCTTCGGGTACAAACTTCCGGTACCAATATCCCGATTTGCTGGCTCTCAGATTTTGGTAGTACATCGGGCTTTGTGTGTTATAAATATCAATTTCCTCCCCGTAAAAAATATCTCCATGCCCCATAATGCTCGCCTGGAAACGTGGGTCTCTGTTCAACTTGGGATCCAGTTCATATTCCTCTTTCGTATGCAACGGACAATTGCTTATAGGGCGTCCTTGTAACGTCCAATAAGCATCTACCAATGCTTTGGTCGGAACGCTATAAGACTGACCGTTCCCTGTACGGAAATGTGGGCCTAAATCCCTGAAAGAGTACGTAACATTGGTACCGACGGCCTCTAAGTTGTGATGCTGGATAAATTCTTTGTTTGAGGATGCTCCCGCATATTGAAATAAATCGCCATAATTCGGATAAAGCTCATATTGTCCGCTATCCATCACTTCTTGTGCTAATCGGGCCGCAAGTTCATATCGTCCATGGTACAGAGCATAACGCATCACGAGTGTTTTAAACGATTCTTTATTGAAAAAGAATTTATCTGTAGAATATTCGCCGGACGGCAATCGGTTTGCAATGCTTTCCGACATTTCAAACAGTCTGCCCAACACCTCCTGTTTAGGCAACGGCTTTTGTTTGGCCTCTTCTATCGTTGCCGGCTCCAGCAGAAAAGGAATGTCACCCCAACGTGTTGTAGCTTCAAAATAGTGCCAAACCCGTAGACCTTCCAAGATGGCTTTATACTTCTCGCGAATGGCTTCATCTTCCACATAAGGTGCATCGATAGTAGCAATATAATTATTGATCCGCCCGATATGTTTAAAATGTAGTGTATAATAATACTCAAATGCGCGGGTGTTAGCATTGATATTTCCGTTGGCAATCCGTAGATGGTGGTCGGTCTCAACACGTGCATAAGCGTCATCGGATCGCCCATCTTTCATATAGAATAGCAACCTACGATCGCTCCGCGGCGTAAAAAAGTCTAAATAGGAACTGTATGCGACACGCCGTAGATCTGCTTCGGTATTAAAAAACTCTTCAAAGGTAGTGGCTGTAGGATCCCGCTTGTCCAAAAAGCTTTCACAGCCACTTAACGTTACCGAGAGCAAAATCAAATATATATATATATTTTTCATTGTTTCGTTATTTTGTGGATTACAATATTGTTGCCTTAATACCTATGCTATAGGTCGCCATACGCGGATAACCTCCGTTGCCTGCGTAGCCGTCTTCACGCTCTGGCTCCAATCCTTCCCATTTGGTAAAAGTGAAGGCGTCTTGTGCATTTAGATACACGCGTACGTTACGGATAGACTTACCTACATTCCGAATCGTATAACCGAGTTGTAGGGTCTTTATTCGGAAATAAGAAGCATTTCCTAACCAAACATCGCTTAGGTTGGCATTTGGTGTAGCACCGGTCCAGACGCGGGGGAAACGACTATATGGGTTATCTGGTGTCCAACGGTTATCCATATAATATTGCCGTGGTGTTCCCATACTATTTTCCGTACCGTCCATTATTACTGGATACGCTTCTAATCCTTTAATCCGTTGTGTACGGCGTCCCACACCTTGTCCCAGCAAGCTAAAATCCCAGTTCTTATAGCGTAAGTCTACGTTTATCGCATAGTTCATGTGTGGGAAAGGATCACCCAAATTTACCCGATCTTGCTCGTTAATAATTCCGTCACCGTTTTGATCTACGTAGCGGATATCGCCGACACGCGTATTGGGCAGCTTGGCTCCTTGAGCATTTAATTCGTCTTCATTTTGGTAGTAACCATTACTTTGATATCCATAATAATTGTCCAATGCTATTCCGCGGTACCAGATTTTGTCCTCATTACCTTTAAAAACTAGCGTATCGGCTGTCGTATACCCTGCTTTTAAAACCCTGTTCACGTTATCAAATAGCATTCCGCCAACACTATAAGATAAATCGTCTATTTTATCATTCCATCTCGCTGACAGTTCCCAGCCTTTATTTTCCACCTCTCCAATATTCAATGCTGACTCCAAATTATTAGAACCTGTTAATGGGGGTACGGGAAAACTATCGTAAATTAGATCGTAAGAGTGTTTATGGTAAAGCTCCGCTGTAACGCTCAATCGATTTTTAAGTGCCATTAAATCCATCCCGATGTTCCACTGCTTTTGTTTTTCCCAGCTGAATTCCGGGTTCGGTACTCGCATGGTCCACCCCCAATTATTCACCACTTCCTGCCACAGATAGGGAGCCACGTTCTCATTACCTATCAAACCATATGAGAAACGGAATTTCAAGTTGTTAATAGCGCCATTTTCTCTTAATCTCTGAAAGAATCTTTCACTATGTACATTCCAAGCTAAAGCAGCCGACGGGAAGAATCCCCAACGGTGGCCAGGAGCGAATTTACTGCTACCGTCAGATCTAGCTGTCACCTCTAGCAGATAACGCTCGTCAAATGCATAATTTAGTTTCCCGAAAAACGAGGCCTTATTGATCTCTCGATAATCAGTATAAATATGCGACATGGTCTCCGTTCCCGCGATCAGATAAATCTTGTCCCGGTCGTTAAACAGAGATTCATGATAATTTATATTGGCGCGAGCTGTTAATTGGCTGGAACTGACAGCTTGCTCCGCCTCTACCACGTTCCCCCAAACTAAAGCAGGCTTACCGTCTTCGTCATAAAAGCGATACGTCAATCGCTCTTGTTTCCATGCGGACTTATTGATTAGATAAGATACATTTCCGTCGATGGAAAAATTCTCGGTAATAAAATAACGTGGTCTTAGATTGATGGTGCTACGGTCGTGAACGTTATTCCGTATGCCCCCGTGATAAATGGATGCCACCGGATTGATGTTGTTATGCAGCGCATAATGATTTGGTCTGTCGGTATCATAAAAAATAGATTGCGTAGGGTTCATTTTCCAAGCATCTTGATATAGACCATGGCCGTTCGTATTTGCCATCAACCGATCCACTTGCAAGCGATGTGCATAAAAATCAGCTAGCAATACAAACTTATCAGCCATATTGATATTCGTGTTGAAACGCGCGCTGTATTTATCGGAACCTTCGACTTCATTAAGTCCGTTGTCCGTAATATATCCCAACATCAAATTAAATGATCCTACACCACCTCCACCAGAAATATTAGCAGTCGTATTATGCGAATAGGGCGTACGTTCTTTAATAGCACCCAACCAATCTACCGAAGGCGTTTCACCTGATTCAGCTCTTGCGATGTCCTCATCCGAAAAAAGTAGCGTTTGTCCTTGCATGCCACGAGCTTCGTTGTTCAAACGCATATAATCAGCAGCGTTGACAAAATCTGGTTTGTCAATTTGTGAACTAACTCCAGTCCACGAATGTAAATCGACTTTAAATTGCCCTGTCTGACCACGGTGCGTTTCAATAATAATAACACCGTTGGCACCTCTCGAGCCATAAAGCGAAGCGGACGCCGCATCTTTCAACACAGACATACTCTTGACTTGGTTGGGATCGATATCTGTTAACGATTGCTCCATCCCATCAACGATAACCAATGGAGCTTGGCTTTGAAGCGTACTCACGCCGCGGATAGAGATACTACCAGGGACAGCTCCTGGCATATTGCTGCCTTGTAACATCGTAACTCCCGGTACCGTACCGCTAAATGCTTCTTCTAGTTTAAAAATAGGTCGATTGGTTACCCTGTCCATGTCTACTTCTGATACCGAAGAGGCTACGTGCCTTCGCTCAATTTCGCTATATCCTGTCACCACTACTTCTTCTATATCTCGCGTATCCGAACGTAGCACTACGTCAATACGGTTTCGGTTCTGGGTGTTTTCTTCCACTTCTTGATATCCCATCATACTGAACATCAATGTAACCTCACCGTTTATGGTAATCTGGTAGCGTCCTGCATCATCTGTAACGGTACCCACTGTAGACCCTTTAATCAATACATTTGCAGCCGCGATGGGATTACCATTTTCATCCCGCACAGTACCGGAAACAACTCGTTGCTGTACTTCTCTTTTCGGCAAAACAGTAATTTGGTTACCTGTAATGGTGTAGTCTAAATTTTCAGCATTTAACGTCTTTTTCAATAAACGTTGCAAATTTTCATTTTTAACAGTTATACTGATCTTTTTATCGGCAACTAATTTATCTCTATACAGAAATACGTATTCGCTTTGCCCTTCGATTTCCTCGAATAAATCGATCAATTTACCGTTTCTGATATCAACACTGACATTTTGCGAATAGGTATCGGCATGCACTGCCATCATTCCTAAGCACAAGAAAAGCGCTGTTAACTTTATCATGCGGATTGCTTTTTGGTATAGACTTTTATGCCTTTCTCTGACAAAAAAGGTTTGCCTATTGTAAAGAAACTTCATAGATTTACAATCGTAATAAATTAATATCTTGTTAATTAATACATGCATAAATAGGTAGATGTAGCCGCATCTGCCTATTTTTTTCCGTCAACTGTCTTCGTCGACCAATCAACATTAGTTTTATCTTTTATTGATAATGATCCTCCTTTCTTGTTTTTGAAGTTGATATTCAAGTGGATTATATAGTGTTGTCAGTAAACTCGTTAAAGGCTGTGTTAAATCTAACCTCCCCGAAAAGGTTTCATTAGACCCAGACGTAGATTCTACTGTAATATCCGTATTATAAACACGCTCCAGTCTCGCAGTAATCTCTGCCAAAGGGGTATTTTTCAAAATAAGTTGTTTCTGTCTCCATGAGATATGATCTTCAACAGTTTCGTTAGAAATAGATAAACGTTTACTGTCCTTGCGCAATACGGCAGCAGTTCCTGGTTTTAGGACCTTAGGCTCGAACAATGTTTCCCCTACTCCCTGTAATTCTATCTCTCCACTAAGCAACACCGTTGATGCAAACGGATCGTCTTTATAAGAACTAATATTAAATGTTGTTCCCAAAACTTTGACTACCATATTTGCCGTATGAACGTAGAAAGGACGTTCGAGTTCCCCTTCTACATCAAAATAACCTTCACCTTCCAAGTATACTCGTCTTTCAGCGGTTTCAAATATGGTTGGAAACGTCAATTGCGATCCCGCGTTCAACCACACTTTTGAATTATCTGGCAATATGACCTCAATACGTTTCCCGTAAGGCACGGTAACTGTATTGAACGTAGGCGCTTTCTTTTGCCTATTTTCATTCGCTTCACTAGAACGCAAATCGATAATTTGCCCATCAGAGACAAGCATCTGTTGACCGTTACCTTGCCGTATAGATACCTCTTCTTCCTCCGTTATCAAATTTTGGCTATTTGTAGCATTATACAATAAAGATTTATATGATCTATCATTATCTTGCCTATTCCAAAAAAAGAATGATAAGATAATAAAGGCGCAAGCAACCGCACTATATTTTAAGACTCTGATTTGACGGTTTCGTTTGCTGACTTTTTTTGTTGTTTCTTCTATGCGCATCCATAATGCTATATAAGCGTCAGACGACAATTTATGGGATCTCGTCGATTGCAATATGTTTAAAATACGATTTCCCAACTTTCTAATGTCGACCGCCTCTTTATCGAGATCCTCACGGGGTGAGTCGCCACTTAGAATGTCCTCTACTTTACGTCCCATATATTGATTAACGCTTTTTGGGATTTATAAATAATTCCGTCTTTCATCTATATAGATAGAGAGCCGAATTATCTTTTTATAGACAGGAATTTTGAAAAAAAAGAAAAAAATTAGAAGCAAATCGGAAATCAACGTAAAAAAGCAAAAGCTTAAATACACGGAACAGAAAACACGTTGACTAACTGAGGATGGCGCGACTTGTAATAGGTTGATCGTTAATTTCCCGGACCGGGAGAAATGCAATGAATAATAATTGAGAAATTTTATTATTTTCCATCCGTAGACGCAAATCCTTTATAGCCCTATATATAAGCGTACGACAAGATGCAATAGAAATATCCATAATCTGGGCAACCTGTTCATAGGACATTTCACAGGTAAAACGCAAATAAAGAGCCTCTTTTTGACGGTATGGCAATTTCTCCATTTCAGCACGTAGTTTCGTTAATACCTCGTTTTCTTTATCGTCGGATAACGTAATATAGTCTTCGGTTTCCAATCCCAGTCGAAAACGATAGTTTTCGGCAAAAATAGAACGGTCTATACTTCTTCTCTTACTTTCTACCACTTTTCGGCGAAGAGAACCAAACAGATAAGCTTTTACATTCACGTGGGGATTCAATCTGGAACGATACCGATGTAAATCAACGAACAAATCATGTATGCTATCCTTTACTATTTCCTCGTCCGCACAATATCGAATTGCATAAGAAAAAAGCGCATTGACATATAGGTCATATAAGCTTCTGAATGCCTCTTGATCTCCCTGAATAAAACGTTGCCAATATTCTATGTGCGAATAATTCGTCATATCTAACTTAAACGTCGGACTCGATAACGAACCATTGGAACATCATAATCCGATCGATTGCTATATTGCGTTTACAATATAGCAATCTTTCTGCCATCTACCCAAATTAATTTGCGCACAAATATCCTTAGCTTTTTGTTAAATTAAGGTTATCTTTTTAAAATACAACAAGCACATTAATAGTAGAACGGTTGCTTTTAATCCTTTTATAGTTAATTATTAACCAACAAATAGGATTTAAAAATTTCGTAATCCACGGGTATTTCTGTTACAAGTTTCTCCTTACCGGCCAACTCTTCTGCCCCTTTAGGCAGCCCAATTTTGGAAAATATCTCTTCGGAAATAGCATCTGGAAATTTGCATGGGTGAGCCGTCGATAAAAACACGGAAGCATATGTTCCCGAATAATCTTGACGATATTGATTACAAGCGAGATAGGCGATAGCCGTATGCGGACAAGCAATATATTGATACTTATCATAGAGTTCTTCCATAGCTTTTACTGTCTGCTCGTCGTCATAAGTATAAGATGAAATCATGTCACGAAGTTCTTCTAGGCTGTTGTGAAACATATCCTGTATTCGCACCCAGTTGCTCGGATTACCTACATCCATGGCATTTGCCAAAGTCTGCACTGATGGCTTTGGATCATAGGTTCCCGATTGTAGGAAACGTGGAACAGTATCGTTAACATTTGTTCCCGCTACAAAATGCTTTACAGGCAACCCCATTTTATAGGCCAGTAGACCAGCTCCAATATTACCGAAATTGCCGCTAGGCACCGTAAAGACTACTTCGGATATGCCTTGGGATTTTAACTGTGCATAAGCCCAAAAATAATAGAATGTTTGCGGTATCAATCGTGCAATATTAATGGAATTAGCAGAAGTCAATCTCAGCACGTTATTAAGCTCAGCATCATTAAATGCCGTTTTCACCAGTGCCTGACAATCGTCAAACGTACCGTCAACCTCTAATGCACGTATATTTTTCCCGTTCGTCGTCAACTGTTCTTCCTGCACTTTAGACACCTTGCCTTTGGGATAAAGTATGGTTACACGTGTACCTTCGACGCCTAAAAACCCTGATGCGACAGCTCCACCGGTATCTCCGGAGGTAGCAACTAAAACATCTAACAATTGATCTCCTTGCTTAGAGAAATAACCCATAACACGACTCATAAACCGCGCGCCAAAATCCTTGAAGGCGTACGACGGTCCGTGAAACAATTCTAATACGGCTGTTTCTGCATCCAAAAACCGAACGGGAGCATCAAAATTAATCGCATCGGCAATTATAGACTTTAAATCACTATTCGGAATATCGTCGCCAATTAAGGTATGTGCTACCTCAAAGGCAATCTCCTGCAAAGAATATTGTTGGATATTACGAATAAAAGCTGCGTCTAAAGATGGAATAACCGACGGCATATATAGGCCTTTGTCTGCAGGCAATGAATTGAAAACGGCTTCTTGAAAAGAAACCCGAAGGTTCTTATTATTTGTACTATATAATTTCATTTTTTTAATGTTATTGCTATAAAATCTTTGGTCCATCAATATTGACAGGGGATACATATTTAAGACTGTCAATCTCGCAATCTGTTAAATGTTGCTGAATTAAATTCGCGGCATTTTCGGCGATTTCTTTTCCTCGAGAAACAGCTACCACAGACGGGCCCGATCCTGAAATACCAAAACTTAGGGCCCCAGCATTTAATGCAATTTGCTTCATTACGTAAAACTCGGGAATCAGAATAGCACGAGTAGGCTCGATAAGTACGTCGTGCATACTTCTGCTAATCAGTCCGTAATCGCTTTCATAAAGTCCTGCGATTAATCCAGCGATATTGCCCCACTGCGTCACTGCATCTTTCAAAAGAACTTTTTCCTTGATAAGTTGCCGAGCATCCCGCGTAGGCACATCGACCTTCGGAAAAACAATTCCTGCATATAGCTCTTCGGGTACCGGTAATTTAATCACGTCCAATGGATGGTGCCCGCGAATTAACGTAATCCCCCCCATTAGTGCCGGTGCAACGTTATCCGCATGTCCATGACCACAAGCAAGGCGCTCGCCTTCCACGCAAAATGGCAACAATTCTTCCTTGGTCAACGGGTTTCCCAAAAGACTATTGATGGCAAATAATCCAGCTACGGTACTGGCGGAACTCGACCCTAAGCCACTGCCGATGGGCATATGCTTAATGAGTTCTATCTCCACACCAATCTCTCTTGAAATCCCCAAATGTTCCAATAACATTTTAACGCAAGCGCTTACCGTATTTTTATCTGCGTCCAAAGGCAACCTACCCTCATCTCCGGTAATCGAGCGAATACGTACACCAGGCGCCGTTACACGGTGCATAAGGACTTCATCCCCTGGATAATCTACCGCGAATCCCAATATATCAAATCCGCATATCATATTGGCTACGGTGGCAGGCGCAAACACACGTACGGTATCCATGATTTTATCGAAATCTACTGCTTTAGCTGTTTTATTCTGATTCATTATATATAACTTATCACTCATGTTTCGATTATGCACCTACATTAACCAGATCGGCAAATACGCCTGCAGCAGTTACTTCTGCTCCCGCTCCAGGACCTTTTACGACCAACGGACGTTCTTTATAGCGTTCTGTCGTAAAAGAAATAATATTATCACTTCCCGACAATGTGTAGAAGGGATGGTTTCCATCGACCATTTCCAAAGCAATGGACACTTTACCATCTTCCAACTTACCAATGTACCGGATTACTTTCTTCTGACTTTCTGCTTCTTCTTTTAGTGCATTGAAGTATTGGTCAGCTTTGAGTAGCGCAGCATAGAAATCGTCTACAGATGTTGCTTCCAAACAGGCTTGAGGAAGGATAGCGCCGAGGTCAACGTCAGATGGTTCAATTACATGTCCTGCATCCCGTGCCAAAATCAACATTTTCCGCATGAAGTCGATTCCTCCCAAATCATCACGGGGATCAGGCTCCGTGTAACCCAATTCCTGAGCGCGTTTCACGACTTCGTAGAACGAAGCGTCTCCTGTAAAGTTATTGAATATATAAGAAATAGTTCCCGAAAGAATCGCTTCGATCCTTACGATACGATCACCACTCAACATCAAGTCCTTCAATACCCTAACAATAGGTAAACCTGCGCCAACATTGGTTTCATAGAAAAAGTCTACGCCATATTTACGTGCTGTATCATGGAGTGCCTTGTACTGCTTATATTCGCCGGAATTTGCTATTTTATTACAGGTGACAACCGAAATATTGGATTTAAATATATCGATATAATAAGTGGATGGAAGCGGACTGGCTGTATTATCAATAAAAACACAGTTAGGTAGGTTCATTGCTTTCATCCGTTCTACAAAGTTAGACAAATCGGCCACTTCTCCTTCTCCTTCCAATTTCGTACGCCAATCGGTTAAATCGACACCTTCCGCATCAAATAGCATTTTCCGAGAATTAGAAATGCCAGCAATTTTTATTTCCAGATCATTATTCTCTACCAAAAAATCATATTGTTCATGGATCTGATTAAATAACGTGGCGCCGATATTACCCGTACCCACACTGAATACATATAAGGTCTTCTTTAATTCCGAGAAAAATGCGTCATGTACGGTATTCAACGCTTTGGCCATGTTTTCCTTCTCAATAATAACGGATATATTGAGCTCTGAAGAGCCTTGCGCGATGGCACGTACATTGATACCATTTCTTCCCAATGCATGGAACAAGCGACCCGACATACCCGGTGTACGTTTCATATTTTCGCCAACAATGGCCAATACCGAAAGCTCATTTTCTACCGTGGGCAAAATCAGTTTATTTGCATCCAATTCCAGTTCGAATTCGGTCTTAATAAGCTGTACAGCTTTCATTGCATCGTTAGGATGAACGGCAAAAGTAATACTATGTTCCGAAGATGATTGGGTGATCAGCACTACATTTATTTGCTCTCTCGCCAACAACGTAAATAAACGACCACTAAATCCGGATTTTCCGATCATTCCGCTGCCAGAAACATTGATAACAGAAATATCAGCAATAGATGAAATCCCTTTAATCGGATAGACAGATTTTCCGCTTTCAAACTGAATAACGGTACCTGGAAATTCCGGCTCAAACGTATTTCTGATTACAATTGGAATTTTCTTCAAAAAAGCCGGAATCATCGTGGGCGGATATATTACTTTCGCTCCAAAGTAAGAAAGTTCCATTGCCTCGTTATACGATAAGGTTGGTTGCGAAAATGCTTTCTTTACGATACGAGGATCAGCCGTAAGCATACCATTGACATCGGTCCATATCTCGATGGCGGTAGCCCGCAATACCGATCCGAAAATTGCGGCCGTATAATCGGATCCTCCTCTTCCCAACGTTGTAACGCGACCGTCTTCATTCGAACCTATAAAACCAGTAACAAACAGAAGTTTATTAGCGTGCGTATGTGTAAGAGACTGAATAAGTTGATTCGTAATTTCCTCATTAACGTGTGCATGTCCAAAATTGGAATCCGTTTTTATATAATGAGACGCATCTAGAAACGCTGTTTGCTCAATGTATTGCTCCATTACTTTAGCAACCATGTAATTCGACAATCGTTCACCGAAAGAAACAATCAAATCTTTACTTTGTAAGCTCAGCTCCCGAAGTGCACTAACACCTTGCAGAATTTCCTCTAATTCATTGAGCATCAACTTCAATCTCGTAAAAACCGGATTTTGATATTTTACCGCGATGAGTTTTTTCACCACTTCAAAATGACGCTCTTCCAACAATTTCAAATCGTCATCAAAAGAAATATGCTCGGCTGCATTTTCTGCCATTCTTGTGAGTAAGTTCGTTACGCCAGCCATCGCTGACAATACGACCAAAGGCTTTTCTCCTTCGTCGTAAGACTTCTTAACAATGCCTAATACAGCCTTTACACTTTCCACATTGCCAACTGATGTCCCTCCAAACTTTAATACTTTCATTTCAGTTTATTTATAATTTAAAATAATGTATATACTAACCAAAAAAGCCTTCCCATTTGGAGGAAGGCTCTATATTTTATGTACACTTTCTTATACAATAGAATTACTTCCTCCGATGAATACTGTCGGTGGTAATAATAATCGTTGTAATAATCACGTGTAAACTTTCCATATTTTTGAAAAACGATCTAAATATACGAGTTTTTATTTGAATACATCAAATATTTTTAATTTTTATTGAAATTTTAATAATGAATTTTTATAGAAAGTAGTTATATAGCTACCCTGACATAAAAGGTAATGATACTGAATGCCAATAAAAAATATGTTAAAATTCGTTAAACAACAGCAAAATAACGAACAATATACTTGGAAGCCTAGACATTATGTATTAGATTTGCTTCAGTCCTGTAGAAAATATAAGACAGAAGACTAAACGTATCATAATCAAGTGAAATAGGCGAACATAATGAATACAAAAAAACTGATAGCAGGCATGCTCTTCGTAGGCTTATGTGTAGTGTCTCAGGCACAAACAGCAAAATCAACCTCTGCTGACCCTGACAATCTAGCTAAAGAATATTTTTCACAAATAATGGGTGTTGCCTCCAATGCAATGGCAAATACGAAACTTTATCAATTCGTATACGAGTGGTTAGGTACTCCCTACCGCTTAGGCGGAGATTCTAAGAAAGGGATAGACTGTTCTAAATTTTCACTTGCTGTTTATGAGAATGTTTTTAATACTACGATAGGTTACAACAGTCGTAATCAATACGCCAATGTAAAACCAGTTCGCAAAAATGACCTACAACCAGGAGATCTGGTATTTTTTAAAATTCGCAGTAGACAAATCACGCATGTCGGTATTTACCTTGGCGACGACAAATTTGCCCATGCCGCGTCTAGCAGAGGGGTCATGATCAGCAACCTTAATGAAGCTTATTGGAAACGATATTACTATAACGGAGGCAGACCGTCAGAAATAAACGAAGCGATGCTAGCTGATGCCAGCTCCGATGAAGATGACAAAAATTTACACTAGTTTTTTCTCTCATGACATGATAAAAAGGTTCGGATGTATAAATATCCGAACCTTTTTTATGATAAGATTTCGTATTTTTATGCACAGTAATCAACGTGCATAATATGTCTAATAAACGAACACTTATTCTTAATAAAGAACAGATCCATCAAAAATCTATTCGTATCGCATACCAAATTCTCGAAGATAATTTTGAAGAAAAATCATTGGTGCTGGTGGGCGTTGCAGACCGAGGGTATGTATTCGCAAAAAGGCTTCAAAAGTTCTTACAGCATATTGCCTCAGAAAAGAAAATCGAACTGATTAAAATCACTATTTCGAAAACGAAAAGAAGTTTAGAAGCAACTACCGATGTACCTATTGAAACTGCAAAAAATAAGGTCATTATATTGGTTGATGACGTTCTCAATAGTGGTCGTACCTTGGCTTACGGTTTGGGTTTATTTCTCAATGTTCCGCTCAAAAAAATGCGAACAGCGGTATTGATTGACCGTTCTCATCATCAGTTTCCGTTATTCAGTGATTATTATGGCCTAAAACTTTCTACCATATTAAAGGAACACGTCGAAGTTGAGCTTGAGGAAGTTGACCAACGAGAAGATGCTGCGTGGCTGTCGTAGTGTTTTAAGATTTTTTAATCCTTAACTTCTGCCCTATTTTTAGCCGGGTGCTCCGTAAACTGTTATCTGCTTTTATTTGAGATACGGTAGTCCCTTTAAATCGAGCTGCAATATGTGATAAGGTGTCTCCTTTCTTCACCGTATATGTGGTATAAGCCACAGAACGTTTAGTAGATTTCTCCGAAGCTGCTGCCAATCTAGGCTTTTTAGCAGATAAGTGCGTCGTTGCGGCTTTGGATGATGTTTCTTCCGCACTTGCCAGCATATTTTCCGAAAAGTCCAATTGGTTATTCAATGCAGCATATAATAAGCTATCACTCAGATATTCGGTATCCGGCAGAATCAAACGTTTTGGGCTTTCAGCACTGCCATTTATAACCGAACGCTTGTAAGCAGGATTGAATTTTTTAATCGTTTCTAAAGGTAGGTTGACGGCGTGAGCAATTTGTTGCAAGTTGACTGTTTTTTCAACCATAATCGGTTTTGCTTCCCAAGCAAAATCATTTGTCATTGCCGATATCCCATATTCGTCCGCGTGTTTTAACGTATATGTCATCGCAATGAATTTCGGTATATAGTCTTGTGTCTCCTTTGGCAAATAAGGCGAGAGCTGCCAAAAATTCGGATTTTCTAATCCTGATCGTTGAATAGCACGGCGTACACATCCTCGTCCGCAATTATAGGAAGCCAACGCCAACAACCAATCATTAAATTCGTCGTAAGCATCAAGAAAATAACGGCTTGCTGCATAACTAGCCGCATAAGGATCTTTACGTTCGTCTACATAACTATCTATCGCCAGATCATAGACTTTTGCTGTAGGATACATAAATTGCCATAAACCTACAGCACCTGAACGTGACACCAAATGTGGATCTAATGAAGACTCAACAACAGATATATATTTGATTTCATCTGGCAACTGGTTTTCAGCAAGTATTTTTTCATATATCGGAAAATAATATTCCGCCAATCCCTGTAACTTGCTCAAGTAGGGATTGTAATTACGGGAAATATATTTATCGATGTAAGATTTTATTTTTTCGTTTAAGGCTAATGGAATGGTTCTTTGTATTTTACGCATACGATTGAAGACCATTGAATCTTCTTTCGTGTACAAAGGATCACAATAAGACAGGGTTTTAAGCGAATCCAAAGCAGAAATAATAATCTCCCGTTGGCTAGATGCGGCCTCTATGAGATGTAACGGCACGGGTTCTGTCTCCGCATTGACCATATCCTGGGCATGCAGTGATGTCTTTAATCCGAGTACACAAAAAAGGATTAACCACAAACGGTTTTTAATCATACGGTATTAGGTGTTTTTATATGTAAACGTATATCTTCCCCAATTAGTACATTTACTCCAAAAAAACTAAAGAGTTTCACAGCGGGGTAGCCCTCCACGAAACTCTTATTTTTTACCCTATTCAGTTCTGCGGGTTATTGTTATTATTTGTGCTGCTTTGGTTCTCCGTAGGTTCTTCACGTTGTCCATCTTTAAATTCTTTCACGCCACGTCCTAGACCACGCATCAATTCTGGAATTTTTTTGCCTCCAAAAAGTAACAAAACCAAAACTACTATGATAATAATCTCTTGCGTCCCAATAAATAATAATCCCGATGTATACATAGTTTTAAAATTCTTAGCGTTGCTTTCATTATCAACGCATTACAAATATATAATTAAAATTCTGAATTTCTTGTAATTATTTTGCTAACCAGGAAACAGGATTCATCGCGGTCTGTCCTTGAAACACCCCAAAGTTCACTATAGAGTATCCGGCATCTGGATCTTCACCTGCGGTACCAATCTGTTGCCCTCTCCCTACTTTTTGTCCACGTCTTACCGATACACTTTTCAGATTGGAATACGAGGTGAAATACTCTCCGTGTTTGATAACCACGAAACTTCCGATTACTTGTACAACGTCTCCTTCAAAAACCGCTTTTACCGATGCGTTGTCCGCTGTGCGAATCGCTACGTCGGAGTTGTCAATCCGCACGTTACGCTCCACGGTTTCGAACCCAAAGTTACGCACAATATTTCCTTGAGCCACCGGCCACGGTAAACGCCCGCGATTGGATTTGAAATCTGCTGATAGCTTAGCTGCTTCTGGTGTAGAACGCAAAACTTCGCTGTCTGACTTCCGAGGTGCCGATTTCTCAACTTCCTCAACGGTTTTACCCGTCCGTTTAGCTTCTGCTTCAGCGGCTTTTCTTCGAGCTTCTTCTGCAAGTCTGCGCTGTGCTTCGATTTCCCTACGGATTGCCGCCTGTATCATCGCATCGATACGTTTCTTTTCCTGTTGCTTCTGGCTCAGTTGCCCTTTATACGTAGATTCTTCTTTTTTCAACTGACTAAGCTCCTGTGCGTGTGCTGATCGGTCTTTAGCAATAATTGCTTTCTCTCCTTCTTGCTCCTTTAACAGTTTGTTTTGCGTTTCGCGATCGCTCTCCAATTGTGCAATTTTCAGTTCTATTTCCTGCTTAGTCGCTTCAATTTCTGCTACTTTTATCTTACGCGCATCGTTAAACTGCTGTAAATATTTCACGCGCTTAAAGGCTTGGTTAAAATCTTTCGACGCGAAAATAAACATCAGTTTATTATACCCATTTTTATTCCGGAAAGCAAAAAGAATCATTTTTTCATAATCTTTCCGCATCTTTTCCAAGTCTGCCTTTAATTGATTAACCGCTTTCGTATTCTTTTGGATATTACTTTTGATAATCCGTAGCTCTGCATTTATCGTCTTGATCTTATCTTCCCGAAGATTTAACTGGCGGCTTAGCGCATTCACTTCTTTTTGAGAAAGCAACTTTTCTTGTGTTTTTGCGCGCACAATCTTCATTAACTCGGCAATCTCCGCATCTATCTTCTCTCGCTGCTTTTTTAGTTCTGCACTGCTTTGAGCAGAAACATACCCTAGTCCAACACCGCAAAAAAACAAGAAGCTAAATAGTATTTTTTTTATATCCATGAACCGTTTTTCTCTATATCTCGGCAAACAAGCCTACAAAAATAAAGATTATTTTGTGCTTTTATTGTGATAATCACTAATTTATTACCTTGTATCTACTAGAAACAGAAAAAGGCATTTCTATATTTTCATTAAAAGCCACACGGTTATAGCCTAATTGTACTTTTAATGACACTTCCTCTCCCACGATATTTAACGCTAGATTCCGCGGAAAATTATATCCAACCGTTTTAGCATAATCTCCATAAAAAGCTTCGAGATTGTGCGTTCCTCCTACTTCTTGTAAGACAAAATTAAATGGCCTGTTTTCCTTATTTATTCGATATTGATAAGATAATTGTTCCTTAATCCCAACCACTATAAACTCATCCGTAGCGCTAGCTACCTGTACATTTTCGGTACGTAACAAGTTCGAGGACACATTTGCCATTAGTAAATCCTGTAACGTAGTAAACGTAACGCCGCGGTTTGTATAATTATAAATATACGAAAATGGCTTTGCGATGTACTCTCCTTGAAATTTATTGAGTATCTTAACACTATCCGGTGTAATTAAAATGCGAGCCACTTCGACCCCTAGTATCGCTGTAACCGATAACCATATCGCCTTATTTCGTTCTATCCGGACATTTAATGTAACGTCATGCAGATTCTTCCCCATTTCGATTTTTGCTTTTGCTCGTCCGGAAAATGTATGGAAATCCAGATTATTCATTTCGAAGGTCTTAATACTTGCTGCGTTGGCTGCACTGATTTCCGTTGGTGTATCAGGAGATGGCATTGCTATTTTTCGTTTCGTCTTACAAGAAGTAAAAACTAATACACTTACTACCATCACCAAAATCATTCTACTCCACATAACTTTTCGTTGCTATTTTTGACTTTAATTTTTCCACATCTATACCACTTCCATCACGCATCGCCAAAGCCTTCTCCCATTGTCTTATTGCTTCCTTACTATTCCCTGATTTAAACAATATATCGCCATAATGCTCATAGAGTACTGCTGATGGAGATGATCCTCGAACAGCCTTTTCCATCCATTTTAACGCCTCTTTATATTTTTTTTGCTTAAAGAGTACCCACGCGTAGGTATCTTGAAAAGTGCTAGAACCAGGTTCTAATTCGTTGGACTGCCTAGACAACTTCTCCGCCAGTTCTAATTTCTCGTTACGTTCCGCTAAATAATACGCATAATTATTCATTGCTGTTGCGTTCGTACTATCCAGTTTAATCGCTTCTTCATAGGCGACATCAGATACCTCGGCCATCTCCAACTTGTGATATAAATCACCAAGACCTGCGTAGATAAGCGATTGCAAATACGTATTTTCCGCTCCGCTATTATCAAGTGCCGCTTCCATGAACTTACGGGCATTCTCCCCCTCATCTTTCACCATATACGCTAATCCGGTAAAGTAGAGAAGCATCGGGTTATTCGGATTTGCTTCTAATGCTTCCAGGCCATGATTAACAGCTTGGTCTACCTCGTTAAGTGCCATTTCCACATTCATCAACATGCGCCAAGCATCGATATGTGCTCTGTTAATCCCTACTGCCGTAAGAAACAACGACCGCGCTTCCTGCAGATTTCCCTTCCGCCAAAGCACATCTCCTTTCGCCACATGGCTATCGGCAATGCGTGGATGTTTTAACACTAATATATTTGCCAAATCTTGAATCTGCCCTAACGTCAGTTCGGATTTGCCACTCAACAGTGTAAACATGACGCGATGTTTATCCATATAGTTGACATCCGTCGACTCAAATGCTTTTCGCAAGGCTTCAAATGCCTGCCTATCCTTCTTTACAGCCGTATAGGCGTCTGCGAGGTCCAAATACAACAGGTGGTCGTTCGTGTTCTTTAACCCTCGTTCCAATATTTGTATAGCCTGTTTGGTTGAATTCCTTTCCATGTAAATGAACCCTAAGGTGCTATAGACTTGACGAAGACTGGAGTTATTCTGTAATCGTGGTAATAGTATTTTTTCTGCCTCTTGCTTCCTATCCAGATCAACCAGCATCTCGGCCTTCATAACATCCAAGGTATCAGAATCTCCAAATTTCACAACAGCCTCATCATAGACTCGCAAGGCTTCATCTGATTGCTTAGAAGCATGCAACAATAGCATCTTCTCCCGGTACAAAGATGCATTGTCCGGATGCGTAGCAATTGCACGGTCGATAACTGGAATCGCTCCGGCGACATTTCCCTGACTTTTATGCAACTCAATAAGATAGTTGAGATAGAGTATATTTTTTGGTTCTATTTCCGAGGCTTTCTCGGTCAATGGAATAGCGACATCAAAATTACGGGCCTGTCCGTATAAAAGCGCTTTTGCATAATATACTTCTGCCGCATCGGGGTATTTTGCGAGGATATCGTCTAACTTTTCTATAGCTCCGGCCAAATCTCCTGTACGAAGCTTCCCCTCCACCTCCACCAACAATTGCTTATAAGGCTTTTCTTCAATTTGCCCCTGTTGTGCATACATATCCAAGATGCAAAACACTCCTGCGATGACAAGTAATCCTATATAAGCTATTTTTCTATACATATTCATTCAAATTCCTTCCTATTATTATAATGGAACAAACCTCCACTTTATAAAGATGACAAAAAAAAGTAAAAGTTTACCGTTTGTATCTTAAAATAGGTTAAATTTTAAGATTAAGGGTAAAAAAATATAGCCTGTCCGCTATCCGGATAGGCTATATTTCTTATTTTAGACATTTGGGCAGAATAGCTTCTGCCCCTGAAATTACGCTCCCAGCTGTACGCGCTTGAATGCTGTAACAGTCAATCCCTTTGAAACAGAGTCCAAGAATTGAGCAATATTTTTTGAAGAGTCTTTTACAAACTCTTGGTTCAACAAAGTCGTGTCTTTGAAGAATTTGTTCAATTTACCTTGCGCAATCTTTTCTGCCATTTCAGCTGGTTTTCCTTCAGCAAGGATCTGTTCTTTTGCGATGGCGATTTCGCGGTCGATAGTTTCTTGATCTACACCATCTTTATCGATAGCAACAGGATTCATGGCTGCAATTTGCATTGCAACATCTTTACCCGCCTCGTCAGCACCAGCTGCATCTGCAGATAGACCTACCAACACACCTAAACGATAGTTACCGTGGATATACGCAATCACTTTCTCTGCAGAAACTGACTCGTATTTAGAAATGTCGATTTTTTCACCTATTACGCCTGTTTGCTCAATTAACGCATCAGCAATATGCTTACCATCTAATGTTAAGGCTTTCAGTTCCTCTACGGAAGCAGGACTATTTTGCAAAGCAAGGTCAGCGATTTTTTCTGCGAAAGCTACGAAGTCTGCATTTTTCGCTACGAAGTCTGTCTCACAGTTTACCTCTACCACGATACCTGATTTACCATCAGCAGCTGCTTTAGCGATAACCACGCCTTCGTTAGAATCACGGTCTTGACGACTAGCCGCCACTTTAGCACCCTTTTTACGCAAGTAGTCGATAGCAGCTTCGAAATCACCGTTTGATTCTACTAACGCTTTTTTACAATCCATCATACCAGCGCCAGTTTGTTGACGCAATTTGTTTACATCTGATGCAGAAATTTGTACTGACATGTTTTTATTTCTTTAATAATTTTAAGATTCGACAGCCTGACAAGTATAGCAAATATATACAACCCAGGCATTAAACTTTTGTTAAATAAAGGAAAACCTTCGTGAAACATTTCCGTTGGCCAGATAAAAGCACGACAAGGCTTCTTTTCTATCCTTTGAAAATATACAACGTAAGAAAAAAACCGGACAAACCTTGGTAGACTCCGTGAAGCAGAACTTCATAAAGACTAACACTTGTTTATCCGGCTTTAATACGGAGAAATATTATTCTCCGTCTTTTGCTTTACGAGGACGTTTTCCAGTGTTAGCTTCTTCAGCTTCACCGTTGTCTACCGCAGCCTTAACAGCCGCAGCTTCTTTTTCAGCTTCCTCTTCTTTATCGCGTTTGCGTTCATCCAAACCTTCTTGGATTGCTTTTCCGATAATTCCAGCAATCAAACTGATAGATTTTGTTGCATCATCATTTGCCGGAATAGGAAAATCGATATTAGAAGGATCTGAGTTTGTATCTACCATTGCAAAAGTAGGGATGTTCAACTTAATTGCTTCTGAAACCGCGATATGCTCTTTTTTCACATCGATGATAAACAAAGCTGCAGGCAAACGGTTCAAATCAGCAATGCCTCCTAAAAGGCTTTCCAGCTTGATACGCTCACGTTGAATCATCAATTTCTCTTTTTTAGACAGTACGGTGTAAGTACCATCTTTTTGCATTTTGTCGATGTTGGACATTTTCTTGATAGACTTACGCACTGTTGCAAAGTTTGTAAGCATCCCTCCCAACCATCTTTCTGTTACGAAAGGCATGTTTACAGCTTTCGCCTGCTCAGAGATTATTTCTTTTGCTTGTTTTTTCGTTGCTACGAATAATACTTTACGACCTGATTTTACGATTTGCTTAATAGCTGAAGCCGCTTCTTCTAATTTCGTTAGCGTTTTGTTCAAGTCGATGATATGAATACCATTGCGTTCCATGAAAATGTACTTAGCCATTTTCGGATCCCACTTACGAGTAAGGTGACCAAAGTGAACACCTGCATCCAATAATTCTTGATATGTTGTTCTTGCCATTTTTTGATCCTCCTTTGATTAACGTTTACTGAATTGGAATCTTCTACGTGCTTTACGACGTCCTGGTTTCTTACGCTCAACCATACGGTCATCGCGTGTCATCAAGCCTTTTGCACGTAGCGCTGGTTTAACTTCTGGGTCTAGCTCAACCAAAGCTTTAGCAATTGCTAAACGTACAGCTTCGGCTTGGCCTTTAACACCACCACCATCGACGTTAACTTTCACATCAAAATTCCCCGCAACACCCGCTACCTCAATAGATTGGGTAACAATATATTGCAATGGCAATGTTGGGAAATATGTTTTATAATCTTTACCGTTTACGGTAATGTTTCCGCTACCAGCTGATAAGTAAATGCGGGCAACAGCTGTTTTTCTTCTTCCTGAAGTATTCGTTGTTGACATGTTTGCTCTCCTTAAAATTTAACTGGTTTTGGTTGTTGTGCCTCATGCTTGTGCTCTGTCCCAGCATAAACATAAAGGTTTTTGAATAATTGACGACCTAAACGGTTTTTAGGTAACATTCCCCGAACCGCTTTTTCGACAAGGCGTTCTGGATGTTTAGCTAACAACTCTTTTGGAGAGGTAAAGCGCTGACCACCTGGGTAGCCTGTGTAACGTGTGTACACTTTCTCGCTTAACTTGTTTCCAGTCAACTTAACTTTGTCTGCATTGATAACAATCACGTTATCTCCACAGTCTACGTGTGGGGTGAACTCCGGCTTATGCTTGCCACGAATTACTTTCGCAATCTGGCTTGCTAAGCGCCCCAAAATCTCTCCTTCAGCGTCAACAACAATCCACTCCTTGTTAACGGTGTTTTTGTTGGCAGAGACAGTTTTGTAACTTAACGTATTCACTTGCTTTTGCTTAAATTAAATAATTAATAAATACTCTATCTTCTTGTAATCCCTACAATAAGGTCTGCAAAGGTACAATAATGAATTTTAAAAAGCAAAACATTTTATCTAAGTTTGGGGACCTCATCTATAATAATTATGCGAACAAAATATCTCTTGATCATTGTCGGATTATTAAGCAGCCTTTCAGACATAAGAGCCCAACAGGTCATTCCGTCCTCCAAACTCACTGTCCAAGGCAGGGCGTTTACGGAAAACCTTGGTTTTCATCGGGTAGACACCACAAAATACAAGAGTCTTCCCTCCGCCGTAAAGAAATTATTTACGCATTCGGCAGGCCTGTTTGTCACGTTTCGTACGAATAGCACGAAGCTCTCTATTGACTGGGAAACCGGGGACGCCGCATTAGCTAACAACTCCACTCCTATCATGTCCCGTGGATTTGATGCTTATGTAAAAGAGTCCGACGGTTGGCGCTTTGCTGGTGTAGCACGTCCACACCTAAAGAACGTGGAAAGCAGCTTTACGATCGTAGAAAACATGGAGAAAACAGAGAAGGAGTTCCTACTGTATTTTCCGCTTTATAAAGAGCTCCGATCGTTTCAGTTACACATTGACGAACACGCAACTTTTTTCCCTACCGTGCAGCAGTTTGATAAAAAGATAATTGTTTATGGTTCCAGCATCGTACATGGTGCATCGGCCAGTCGTCCGGGTTTGGCTTATCCGGCGAAGATTGCACGTAGTATACATGCGGATGTCATCAATATGGGGGTCAGTGGAAACGCGAAGATGGAACTGGAAGTTGCCCAAATGATAAACGACATTCAAGATGTAGATTTGATTGTGCTCGATTGTGTACCCAACTGTTCGCCTCAACAGGTTACGGAGCGTACTTTCGCCTTCGTTCAGGAACTTCGGAAAGCACATCCAAATACGCCGATCCTACTGATGGAGAGTATCATCAGACAAATCGGAAATTATAACCTCGAATGGAAGAAAAAGCGACATGAACAAAACATCAATTTTAAAGCAGAATATGAACGATTGCTTGCAGCAGGTTATAAAAACCTCTTCTACCTACCGGCAGACCATCTTATTGGCGATGACTACGAAGGCACTGTGGATGGCACACACCCAACAGATGTCGGTTTTGAACGCATGGTAAAAATTATTCAACCAGAAATAGAAAAGATATTGCAGCGATAGGAGCAGCTATGGCACACTGAAAAAAGCACATAAGATTTCAAAACCTAACGCTAATTATGTATTTTGTGCGGTATAGTGACAAGCGATGAAATACAAACAAATTAACAACAACTCCATCAATCAGATTATGCTGATCATTATCATTGTCTTGATATTGATCCTCGTTTTCAGCAATCTGTCCTACTATTTGCCCGGATTTCTGGGTGCTATTACGCTTTATATCCTATTCCGTAAGTCCTATTTTCATCTTACAGAAGTTCGCCGATGGAAAAAGACATTAGCTAGTATCTTTTTCATCGTATTATCAATTGTGTTTATCGTACTGCCCCTTTGGGCACTTATTGATTATCTGATTGCACAACTTAACAGCTTTTTGGGGAATCGCGAAGAGATTGTGCAAAAGTTTAATATGTTGAAGGAATACATGGCCGATAAACCTCTTTTGAGAGACATCGATATGTCGGACGCTGCTTTATTGACTTTGCTGCAAAATTTAACGCGCTATGTTCCTAGCATTTTAAATTCCGTTGCTGAAGTAGCTATCAATATTATCGTGACGCTTTTTGTCCTTTATTTTATGCAGGTTCATGCAAAAAAGATGGAACTCACGATTTATCGCGCTATTCCATTCAGCCGCATGAGTAAGCAGGAGATATGGGACGAAGTGCATATGATGGTCCGCTCAAACGCATTGGGAATCCCTATACTTGGATTTTTCCAAGGTGTGGTTGCTATGATAGGCTATTGGATTTTCGGGGTCGAAAGTTATATCTTACTTGGACTATTGACAGGCATAGCATCTATCATCCCTATTTTGGGAACCATGACTATTTATGTACCCATTTGCCTCATCGCATTCGCAACGGGTTCACTCGGCAACGCCATTGGTTTGACCCTTTATTGCTTCTTTTTAGTAGGTGGAATCGATAACATTTTACGCTTTACCATCCTAAAAACCATCGGAAATGTCCCGCCAATGATCACCGTATTTGGCGTATTACTAGGTTTGAATCTCTTCGGCATGCTTGGACTTATTTTCGGACCGCTGATCCTCTCCTCCATTGGCGTATTAGTCAAAGTATACAGCAATGAATACGGAAAAGGCATTGTACGCGATTACAGTCGTCCGCGTGTCCTACAACAAAAGGACTCGTCCGATGAAAACGGATAAATCAGTGGATATAACTGTAATTTTTCAACACCTCGGCCACTACGAAATTGCTTCCGCCCACGAAAATTAAGTCCCCCTCCAGATACGCCTCTTTTGCAGCATCCACCGCGTTGTTAACGGAAGGATACGCCATACCTTGCAATCCGTATTGCGTTGCTTTATTTTTCAATTCCGCTGCAGACATGGCGCGCGAAATATCCGGGCTACAAAAATAGTAAACAGCTTCTTTCGGAAGTTGTGGTAGCATGTGACTTATGTCCTTATCACGCATTACACCAATGACTATATGCAGCTTCCTATGCGGTGTTGAATAGATGTTTGCAAGAACCTCCCGAATACCATCTTCATTATGTCCCGTATCGCATATGATGAGTGGATCTGTTGATAGAGTTTGCCATCTCCCTTGTAAACCTGTATTCCGTATTACATTGGCAAGCCCCTCACCTAACTGTTCTGCTCTAATCGTCCAATTCCTTTTCTGCAGTTCATCCACTGCGACCAAGACACCCAAGATATTCTTTTGTTGATAATGTCCCGCTAACCCAACATACACCTCTTTAGTCCGGTGATGCATATTATCCTTTATCTTTACCAGTAGACCTTGGCCACTATGTTCACAACTTCGCACGGCTAACTCTGTTGAAGCAAAACGTAAGGGCGCGTTCATTTCTCTTGCTTTCTGTTCAAATATATGAGCTATCGTTTCGTCTCGCTCGGATACGACCACAGGCACCTTTGGCTTGATAATACCAGCTTTCTCTGTTGCTATCTCCTCCAGTGTATTTCCGAGCAAATCGGTATGATCCATTCCGATATTGGTAATCACACATACCTCGGGAAGCAAAATATTGGTACTGTCCAGTCTCCCTCCCAATCCTACTTCGATAACAGCAATGTCTACCTGCTCTGTCGCAAAGTAATCAAACGCCATAGCCACGGTTACCTCAAAAAAAGAGGGCTGTATCTGTTCTATCAAGGAACGATGCCGACTAACAAAGTCAATCACGTTTTCTTGGGGGATCATCTCTCCGTCTATACGGATACGTTCTCTAAAGTCGACAAGATGGGGCGAGGTATATAATCCAGTTTTGTATCCGGCAGCAGCCAAAATGGAAGCCAGCAGGTGCGATGTAGATCCTTTGCCGTTTGTCCCAGCAATATGGATAGATTTAAATTGTCGATGAGGATTACCTAATGCTTGGCATAGCCGTACGGTATTGTGAATATCTTTCTTTATCGCACTTGCACCGTCACGGGTAAACATGGGTAATCGACCAAACAAGTACTCGATGACCTCCCTATATGTCTCTTTCATTAAAATAATTGCTTAATCGCGATGAAATTTGCAGTTCATGCAGATATTACAGAAAGACTTACCTTAACTTGAAATTGAAAACAATAATCCCCGTTTGAGATTCGGGAGCATTTGGCAGTTGATTCAAACGCGCCGACATCATTGCACGTTCACATTTCTCCAATAATGCACGACTCGATATTGTTGTTCCTCTTACACCCGCGCGCGCATGCGTAACCACTCCGTTTTTGTTAACCCTAAACTCTACTGCCACACGGCCGGCCTGCTGGCCATTGTCTTCTATCTTAGGGGGCACTTCAAATCGCCTGTTCGCAATCGTCAACATCATATTTCCATCGCCCGATCCCCCTTCACCATAATTGCTCGCTAGCGGATCCCCAAGGTTGCTACCTTGATTTCCGGCAGTCGTTCCAGTTCCATCTCCTCTTCCTGTAGCATTATTTTGCTTCCCTTTATATAAAGCGTTTGGATTCACTGCTGGTTTCGACTCTTTCTTTTCCGGTGTAGCTACATCTGCGTTCGCCTGTACCGGCTTTTCCTGTTTGGGCACCGCTGGGGCGTCATCCATATCCTGCGTGGCAACCACCTTATCTGTTACCTGCTGGGATGGTGTAGGTACAGGTGTTGTATTTGGATCCACTTTATCAGGCTGTACATTATTAGCATTTTCACTCATCGATGGTTCATCTACACTCATATAATCATCTCCCATGCCTTCGTCAGAAGTACCGTAATTAACAATAATACCACCCATACCATAATGCGGTACTTCTCCTCCAAAAACGATAAAGAAACCGATTAACACGAATAACCCCATCACCGCCGTCGACAAACCAACTGCTTTGGGCATATTATTTTCCTCTTGTGAATGGTAATACATGTCTATTTCATCTATTTATTTCTGACTTCAACGGTTAATGAGAACTTGACGTAAATAACCATTTACCGTTTGACCATATGATTGTCAAATCGTTTAATGCTAATCTTTCTTTGGTTCCGTTGCCAAAACCATTCTTACCCGATTTCTATTCGCGATATCCATTACAGCGATGACGTTTTGGATAGGTACAGCGCTATCCGCGTATAGCATAATCGTCAATTCCTCACCAGTTGCTATGTTCGACTGAATCAAGGGTTCCAATTGTTCTAAACTCACCGGCTGCTTGTCTACATGGTAAGTTAAGTCTGACGTAATGGAAACCGTCATCGTTTTTTTTGCTACCGATTGCTCACCCGCACTGGACTTTGGCAACAATAATTTGACCACTTGCGGGTTGGCCACTGCAGATGCTAACAAGAAGAACAACATCAAAAAAAACATGATATCGTTCAGTGCAGCTGTATGCACTTCTGCCGTGGGCTTATGTCGTCTATTTCTTAAATTCATCCCTTAATGTTTTACGCTCCCGGCTCATCCAATAAATCGATAAATTCCACCGCCTCGGTTTCCATACGGAGAATCAACCGCTCCACCATCATATTCAACGCATGGTAACCGATATAGGCTAAAATACCTACCGTCAATCCACTGGCCGACGCAATCATCTTGACATAAAGACCCCCGGAAACCGTACCAATATCAATCCCGCCCGCTATCTCAACTTCACGGAAAATCTGAATAACCCCAAAAATTGTTCCGACGAACCCCATCATGGGCGCGATACCGGCTATGATACCCAAGATATTAATGTTCTTCTCCAACTTGGAAACTTCAAGTTTACCCGCATTTTCTATAGCCCCTTCTATATCCTTAATCGGCCTCCCTACCCGAGACAACCCTTTCTGAAGCATCCTTCCTAAGGCGGAATTACTGGAACGGCAAGCTGAGATAGCTGCGTCCAAACGGCCAGACATCACGTTACTCTTCACATGTGACATCAACCCCGTATCCGATTTTGTAGCCTTTCTGATCGTGATATACCGCTCAAAGAAGATAACCAATGCGAGAAACAAAAGAAACGTGATCGGAATCATGATCCATCCTCCTTTCATCAACATCTGAATCATGTTTAGGCTCTCTTCTGTAGTTGCTAATTCTATAGCCTGCTGTTGAACTGTGTTCAAAGAATCCATCTCTTGCATAAATGACATTGTCTTTATTGTATTTGTTTATGGGGTTTATTTACTTCCTATTTAATCTTATCTGGCCAAGCATCCTTAATATGATGTCTTTGCACATATCTCAGTGCCGAATCTACTTCTTGTTTTGTTTCATACGAATCCCAGATTACTTTCTTCCGATTCTTTGCCAAATTGCTTGGAATCACCCTTACCCGCGGGAATCCAGCTTTATGGTAGGATTCAGCTTGTTCAAAAGCTTGTGCCAATGTCTTGTGTGAACCTATGATAATTTGCCACCTGTGATGCTCGGGAATCAACGGCTCCTGCCCTATTGCTTTTGCTTCAGTACTATCTATAGGATGTTGTGCTAGTGAGTCCGTAATCATTGTGGAATCTCCTACAAGAGAAAGCGCTGCCGTATCTTGCTCACGTAGCTTCGAATCGACAACAGACACTTGTTCTTGCGACCCTGATTGGTTTTGGTTCGCAAAATATAAAGCCACCATGATACCTACCGCGATCAACGCAATAATGACATACCAAATGGTGTTACTGCGGGATGTCGGCACCTCTTCTTCATCGGCAACAGTAGGTTCCACGATAGCTGCTGCCACCGGTTGCTCTATTTCGCTTGTTGCTTGTACTTCCGTCAGCGACTCATAATCGACGTCAGCATACCTCTCGGTTTCAGGTACCATTTCTTCTTGGTCTAGTTCTGGCGCTTCCGTTGTGAGAGGTTGTGGTTGCCCGACTAAGTCTGCTTCTACAGGTTCATAATGAAAGCCGGACAAATCCAACGCTTTGAACACATAACTGTCTCCATAACTTACTAAATAGCCTAGGTCATCTAACTTCGCTTGACCATCTTGTTGTACCCGACGAAGCAAGTCCGCCACTTGCGAGGCCACAGTTTCCTCTGCTTCCTTCCGGTCAATAAGATAGAGCTGTTGTATATATTGAATAAAATCGTACCCTCGATTGCCAGTTCTATCAAAATCAATAAAGGTTATAGGAGGAAGATAAACGTTCCGCTTCTCATCATACGTCGCCGACGTGTGATTCCGTCTAAAAGAGCCTAACCCGTTTACATGTACTTCGGATTGCCTTTTTAACAGATTATAAACGTTTTTACCTAAATTCATCCTATCTTCTATTAATTTGCAAAGTTATAATGTTCTGCGCTTAAAATGAAAAATTTAAACCACCAAGCACGTTAAATCCGAGTCTCGGATAATATAAATATGTCTGATATTCCGTATTGAATATATTATTTGCTTTCACAAAAAGCCCCAACTGTTTCGTTGCCTTATATTCTGCGCCCGCACTTAAATCAAAAAACGAGGGCACTTCTTTTCGATAGTAATCATCTGCCGATATGATGCCTCCAGTGACAGCATCATAATCGAAGGCTTTTCCATAGGAAACCCCGTGGAACAATGCTTCTGCATCAATATACAATTTCTCCGAGATATTAAAGCGCGCGTTAGCGGCCAACCGCAGCTTAGGCGTATGCCACACTTCCTCTTGCTGTGCTGCTGTATATTGGTCAATGTTTAAGCGACCGCCCAAATTCACGAGTTCGGAAAGACGTACATTGAGTTCGCCTTCTATACCAACATGTTTTACGGCTTTGTCGCCATCTCCGTCGTACACCATATCAAACCAAAAAGGTCTTTCCATATTATTTACAAACAACGGCATTCCCTCCAATTGCCTATATATGGCTTTTACTTTATAACCGAACGTAGCCCCTGCATTTCCCTTGATACCTCCAAAAACGTGTAAACGTTCCACCATATTTTGAATTGTCAAGTTTGGTCCTAAAAACGGATTTTGTCTTGCAAATTCCCGATAAGAGGCTTTTTTTACCCCCCCGTTTACTCCTCCGAAAATATGGAAGTACTCCGGCGCTAATGCGAAGTCCACTTCAGCGGAAGGAAAAATATTGAAGCTACTGCTATCCCCGAATTCGGGAATAAAGTTGGCTCCTAAAGTAATGGCATAGTTGTCTCCTTTAAATCGGATATACGGATTTAAAATAGCCAAGGAATTCTTTGTTCTTCCACCGTTAGTCATATTGTTCGTACCGTCGACACTGTTTATATCAACACTTACATTAGCACCCACATTAAAAGCATTCACGCGTTTATTTAAATAAGCGGATAACGCAACCGATGTTTCCTTCGCATCGAACTTATCATTAAATGAGTAAGCATCCAACTTTGCTGAGTAACTAATTGCCTGGTCATCATCCGGATCGTAATTACTGGTTAACTCGCCGGTAAAATAGATATCGTTGAACGCCTGACTTTCGGGTGATGGGTTTAGGGATGTCATGCCGTCATCTGCCAAAGGTATTCCATAAAAATTGGTAGCATAGCGATTATACCCGACTAAACCATCTACTGTAAACAAGGGTAAAATCCGTCTACCGAATACGCCCACTTCCTGACGAGAAAATTTCTGTCCTTCCAAGCTTCCCTTTTGACTTAAATGCTTTAGGAAACCACCTACCTGCATATCCTCGTAAGCATCATAAGCGAAATATCCTTCGCCCAAGATCGTATTGAAATTTCCTAAGCCAAACTTCACGTAATTGCTTCGTAGATCTTGTTCCCGTGAAAAAGGTGTTTCCTGTACATTTAGTTCCTTTAATCCCGTGTTGATGTCCAACTTTTTGTCCGGTATATTTCCATAGGATAGTTTCGGCATGTAACTACGCTTGTTTGTCATATCCGGACTGCGACGAATCTTGACAGCATCCGCAAGAAGGGGCCTATAATCACGGACAATATCAAAAGAATCAATCGTCACCGGTCTATCCGGAACGGTATCCCGCTGTGCATATCCCTTCACACCTATACCAAGTAACAACGCCATTATTGCGTACTTCCCAAATACTGTTTTATGCAATTTCATCTAAGTATTTTTTTCTTTATGGCTGATGAGCGCGCGCTCCGCTTGGCGGATCGGCTCCATCTAACTCTGTTATTTTAATTTTTGCAACCTAGACTTGGCTTCTTTTAGCACATCGTCCTTTTCGTTATCGTAATTATCTACTACACTTTCCAACGTTGACTTCGCTTGGAAGATATCGCCTTTGCCAGCGTAAGCATCAGCCATCAGGATAAACCCTTTTGCCACCCAATAGTCATAAGAAGAGAACGTATCGGCAATATCGAATGCAGATTCGATTGCTTTATCGTATTGTTTTGCTTTCAATTGCTGCTCCGCCACGAGATACCTTGCCTCTGCACCCGTAATTGTATTGCTCTTCAGCGCAGCCAGATTAAATTCTTTAAGCGCCTCGGCCGCCTTATTGGTAGCCACGTACGCTTTACCAGAGTAAAGGTGTGCAAGAGCGATATCTTCTTCGGAAGATTTATCGTGTTCTTTCACCAATTTCGCGTAGCGTTGTGTCTCCACATAATCGTCTATATTATAGTAGCTGATCAATTGGTTTTTTATCGCGAAACCGTAATTTGATTTATATTCAGAAGTCAACTCCAGCTTTCGCAATACCTGTACAGCCTCATTGTATGCTTTTTTGTTTAAATGCAATCTAGCAACGCTAACCAACGTTTGTTCCGTATAGGCACTTGTCCAGTCGTTCATGATTATATTAAAATCATGAAGGGCTTCATCATCCTTGCCTAACCGGGCGTAACTTTCTCCCCGGATAAAGCGTGCATGTTTTTCCTGAATGGGTTTCGGAAATTTATCAAAATAGGCGTTAATAGCTTCTACTGCCCCCTGATAGTTCCCTCTGTCAAATAGTGTCTTTGCTACGCTAAAGGTATGGGCGTCCTGTTCCGCTGTGCTCAGGTCACCAATATTGGTACTCGTCGCATAGCGAATATAGCCGGAAGCATCTCCCTTATCCAGATAGATATTCTCAATAGAACGCATGGCTTGCTGCGCCTCGTCAGTTATAGCATATTGATCAACTACACGCTGAAAAGTCTTTAGTGCCGCGTCGTTATCATTTTTATTATATTGCACCAGTCCAATCGTAACCAACGCTCTTGGCACATAGCTACTACGTGGATAATCTTCTACCATTTGCTGTAAACCATCAATTGCGCGGTCATGATCGCCCATTAAGAAATACGTGTAAGGAATCTCAAAAGCCACATCATCGGCATAGTTCGATTTTGGGTATTTTTGAACAACCGAATTTAACGTCGCGATTTTAGCGTTGTTATTCCCTTGCAAACCTTGTATAATACCTCTTTGGAATAACGCATAATCTTGACTTGCAGCACTGGAACTAATCAAACGATTATATTGTTCCATGGCCTTTCCGTAGTTTTTCATGCCGAAATAAGAGTCAGCCAAACGAGCAATAGCGTCATTACGTGTGTTCAACTCGATTCCGTCTTTACCGCCTGTTGCCAAGAAGCGTTCGAAATAGTTGGCTGCTGTAGTATAGCGATCGTTACGGAATGCAGCATAAGCAAGTGCATAATTCGCATAACTATAGACGTCGGTTTTACGAGCTGCAGGTAATTGCATAAATCTATTAAAATTGGCTACCGATTCGCCATACTTACGAACCTCATACATTGCCTCCGCTTTCCAATATAATGCCAGCGCGTATATTTCTTCATCGTATCGGTTCGCCTCCGAGCGGATAAACATGGATATGGCATTCTCAAAGGCGCGTTCATTGTAGAACTCTAGACCACGGTAATACGTCACCTTTTGATACGCCGCATTTGCATCTCGTCCACGCTTTCCTATACCCTCCAAGATATCCACCGCCGCACGGTAGTTTTTTGTGCTTAGCAACACTTCAGCCAACAACGTTTTTGCTTCTTCCAAACGTGCTGAACGTGGATACGTATCTAGGTATTCTTGCGTCGCATCCAATGCCACTTGGTGAAATTCCAACTCGTATGACAATTTAGCATAGTTGAAAAGCCCTTCTTCCTTAAGCTCTGGATCAAAATCCAATTTTGAAGCCCTAAAGAAAGCATTACGCGCACTTTGTTTATTACCCGTTTTCAAAAAAGAATCTCCCAGCGTAATCATCGCACTTTGGTAGTAGGCATCTGGTTCACTCAGTTTTTCCAGTTCGCTTATGGCTTTATCATAGTCTTTTAACCTATAGGCTATATAACCAATTTGATAGCTATCTTGATTATTTTGGGTCTTGCCTTGATCCTGGGACTGAAATTTATCGTAATAACTTTTTGATTTTTCTAAATCTCCTTTGATGAAGTAGGTTGCCGCCACTATACGGAAAAGTTCCGTCTCATTCTCTTGCTTAGTGCGGTCCAGAATAGGTAGCGCATAGTTCAATACGTCATCGTAGCGTTTGTCTAAGAAATAAAGTGCTGTAATATAGTACGGGTAACTAGTTTCATATGTTTTCGATCCAGCTAGTCGCTCAAATTCGTTCAGCGCGGTCTTATATTCTGCATTTAAATAACTCAGATAGGCATAGTAATAAATAGATGCTTCCTGATACTGGCCACTTTCGTCTTTTAATCGCTCAAATAGCGGTTTGGAAGCCTCGTAGTCATCGGTCATAAACTTTGCATAAGCAAGTTTGAACCGATATTCTACGTTTTCCGCTCCTGCAAGATTTTTGCTATCAATCTTCTCAAACCACTCGATGGCTTTGGTATATTCTTTCTTCGCATAATATGACCGACCTATCTGAAAATAGGCCGCCTTTGAATTTGCACTAGCCGGATAGTCTTTAATATATTTCAAAAAACGGGATTCGGCATTGGTATCGCCGAGCTCCAGCGCACAGATTGCCTGATAAAAGCGAACATTTTCTTTGATCAGGGTAAGCTCCTCCGTTTCGTCCAATTGCAAAGTGGATTTAGTTCGGATGTCCTCGACCCTGTCAAACTGCTTTACAGCAGAACTAAATTTCCCTCTTTCAAACAACTCCATTCCGGATTTGTACGCATTGTTTATCTGTTGCCACGCTGTTTGCTGTCCAAACGCAGTGGTTCCAATTAAACTCAATGCCAGTCCCACACCATAAATTTTCTTATTCATACTGATGAATTATTCAACAAAAAATCTTCGCATTATACATAAAAACGCCTCACCTCAAGGCTCAATTCTTCAGGATACTAAATTATAACTAAACTTTCACGTTTTCCTCAAAAGTTCTTAACATCTGTTGGTAACCATGCATTTATAACGAACTTTTTACCCAAAAAATATGCCCGACTTTCAGAAGTTGAGCATATTTTTATTTTTTAATATCTTCGGCAAATACGCAGACCTATTATGGTCCTTACCCCCGTTGCCCCGCAAGCAGATAAAGTACCGCCATACGCACCGCTACACCATTTTCAACCTGTTCTAAAATAATGGCATGTTTACTATCCGCGACATCGGATGTGATCTCCACTCCTCGATTTATCGGGCCGGGATGCATAATCGTGATTTCTTTGTCTAAGGAATCCAATATTTCTCTATTAAGTCCATAGAGCATGGAATACTCCCGTAATGAAGGGAAATAACCTATGTCCTGCCGCTCGAGCTGTATACGTAGCATATTGGCCACATCACACCATTGCAAAGCCCTACGCAGATTATGTTCGATCTTAACGCCGAGGGAGCCGATATATTTAGGAATAAGCGTTGTGGGTCCACATACCATTACTTCTGCTCCCTGTTTTTGCAAGCAAAGGATATTTGACAATGCAACACGCGAGTGCAATATATCGCCTATAATCGCCACTTTCCGTCCAGCCACATCACCAAGCCGTTCCCGAATAGAAAATGAATCAAGCAACGCCTGTGTAGGATGCTCGTGGGCACCGTCCCCCGCATTGACAATTTGCGCGTCGATGTGTTTACTAAGAAAAATACCAGCACCGGCATATGGGTGGCGCATGACAATCATATCAACTTTCATGGCCAAGATATTGTTTACCGTATCAATCAACGTTTCACCTTTGCTAACGGACGAAGAAGAAGCTGCAAAATTGATGGTATCGGCAGAAAGGCGTTTCTCCGCCAACTCAAACGACAAACGCGTGCGTGTAGAGTTTTCGAAAAACACATTCGCTATCGTAATATCTCGTAAGGAAGGTACTTTCTTTATCGGGCGGTTCAATACTTCCTTAAAATTTGCTGCTGTGTCTAGGATAAGCTGAATATCATTTTCATTCAAGTCCTTTATTCCTAGAAGATGTCTTGTACTTAGCTGCTCAATTGTAGTTGACATGTTATGAAAATTTTCTCTCGCTTTATTTCTTTTCCGTAATCAGCACAATGCTATCTGCCTCATCAATATCCTGCCAGCTCACAATTACCTTTTGCGAATCTATAGAATCGACCTGTATCCCGATATAATCAGGTTGGATGGGTATCTGGCGGGAAAAGCGACGGTCGACAAGCACCATGAGTTCCATTTTCCCCGGTCTACCGAAAGCCTGCACGGCGTCCATAGCCGAACGGATCGTTCGCCCTGTCCATAGCACGTCGTCAATCAAAACAACGTCTTTATCATCCAGCATAAAATCAATATCCGTACTACTAGCGGCCAGTGGATTAGCGCCCTTCATTCGAAAGTCATCCCGGTAAAACGTGATATCCAAAATACCCAACTGCACGTCTACACCTGCTATTGCTTTAATTTCCTTTTGAATACGTTCTGCTAGATAGGTGCCTCGGGGCTGGATACCAATTAACACCGCATTAGAAAAATCACCATGATTCTCAATCAGTTGCTGGCACAGACGTTTAATTGTTATCTGGAATTTGGCTCCTTCTAATAAAATAGACTGTTTCATCATCGGAATATTTAAGCAAAAATAACGTATTTTTCGGGCTTTTTTATCTTTATTCGCCCCCTTGTTCAAAATAATGCCTATACGTATTAAACAGTGCATCGGCCTGTTTTTTCAGTTCGGGCTGATCGACTTCATCTAATAATTGTTTGTATCGCTGAATCGACGCTAAACCGAAACGCATATTCCGATATTCCAGATTAGACTTCGTTTTTGCCACAGCTTCGTAATAAGCCATGTTTTCACGAATATACGTTAAATTTCGCTGTGCAATCTCGTTTGCTTTCGTAGTTTCACCGACCTCGTACATCACACTCAACAGCGGAACGTACCCCATCACCTCAGACATCAGAAAAGCTCTTTTCGGCATATTTTCATAAGCATCCAGCACCAAATTCTTTGCCTTATCCGTTTCACCTGATGAAAGCAATTGTTGTGCTGGTTGACCATATATCGAGCCCACATACATGCTGATATAGCGATAGGAATCGGGATCTATATACGATGCATTCCCAATATTACCCCACGAAAATTTATTCATCACATTAGCGTAGATTTGATCTATATTCTCGATCGTAGAAGGGTCTCCTTCTTTCAATCCGAAATCGACAGGCATCAAGCGATACGCAAAACCTTCGTTTACCAAGTATCTGTCTAATCCCATATAGTTGGTTTCCGGCGTCGTAATCGTGTAATATATGGGGCGTTCCCAATTGTTGTTGGCAAGAATCGCTAACATAGAAAGTTCTGCACGGCTCGCATAGTTCTGGCTGTATGTCCAACGCATCGTATCCACAAGAGCAGATTCCCATTCTTTGGGAACAACCTTATTGGCTAATACCGCTTGTTTATCTACTGCCAATTCCATTTTCTTGGTTGGCAATACGTTAACAAACTCGCCACTTTGCAGCTGAGCTTTATTTTGCGGGTTATCGGATAACATCACCTTCAAGAGGTCTTGTACCGGAACATACCCCGGAATATTATAATCTTGATAATAAATGACATCACGCACCCCGTCTTTAATCAATTCGGGATCAATATTAATAGGCAGGGCGTCGGCATCGTTCACTTTTTTCATCATCTGTTTCATATACCAATCAGCACTAAGCAAACTTAAATTGACGACACGTACATCGGTACGGAAACCCTCAACCTCCTGCACGTACCACAGTGGATAGGTGTCGTTATCACCATAACTGAATAAAATCGCATTTGGTGCACACGATTCTAGGTAATTTCGGGCCATATCGCGGGCTAAGGATTTCTCCGAACGGTTATGGTCATCATAATTCTGTGCAATCAGGATGACGGGGCCGGCCAATACGCCCACGACTGCCGCTGCATATCCAGCAACTTTAACATTTGTCTTCTTCCGAAGGAAATCTGCAATCGCCATGACTCCTAATCCGATCCAGATACTGAATGCGTAGAACGAACCAGCATAAGCATAGTCCCGCTCACGAGGCTGCAACGGGTTTTGGTTTAAGTACAGCACAATAGCGATACCAGTAAAGAAAAACAACAGTCCTACTACCCCCGCATCGCGCTGCCGCTTGCCAAAATGCCAGAAAGCACCTAGTAACCCCAGGATAAGCGGAAGGAAAAAGTATGTATTGCGAGACGGATCTGTTTTTGCGGAAGCAGGCAAAACATCCTGACCGCCAACCAATGTATTGTCAATGGGCTTGATACCACTGATCCAGTTCCCTTCAGTAAAAGAGCCATGCCCTTGTTGATCATTTTGGCGACCGGCAAAATTCCAAAGGAAATAACGCCCATACATGTGTCCTATTTGATAACCAAAGAAGAACTTTACATTGTCTGCAAACGTCGGAGATTCATTGGGACCCAACCCCAAATATTCACGATAGTATTCGGGATGCCCTCCTTTATCACTATAAATTCGCGGAAATAGCGTTTCTCTGTCATAACTGTATACGGGATTACGTTTGGCAACCACATACTTGTTACCATCTTTACGATATACCTTTTTGCCATCCTCAACGCCGGTTGGACGCGCATCAAAGAACTTCCCTTTAAAGAGGGGTTCATCGCCGTACTGTTCCCGATTCAAATAACTGAGAAAAGAAAAGGCATTATCGGGGTCACTATTATTTAACGTAGGGTCAGCCTTTGCCCGAATCATAATCATCGCAAAAGAACTGTATCCTAAGATAATAAATGCCGTACTGATCATGGCAATGTTCAAGATATATTTGTTCTTTTTGCTCGAATAATAAATACCATAGACCAATCCCCCAACAAGCAATAGGATAAAAAATGCAAGTCCTGAGCCAAAACCCAAACCGAGCGTATTCACAAAAAATAAATCAAAATAGGCTGCAATTTTAACAGAATATTGGATAACCCCCCATAAAATAAAGCCCAACACGACGACCCCTAAAGCCAATGCTTTGAAGATACCTGCTCCGGTACTCTCCTTCGTCTTGCGGAAATAAATAACCAAAGCAATCGCCGGAATAACGAGCAAGTTCAGCAAGTGTACCCCGATGGATAGCCCCATCACATAGGCGATCAATATAAGCCACTTATCGGCTTGCGGCTCATCTGCACGCGCTTCCCATTTCAATATAGCCCAGAATACAACAGCGGTACAGAGGGAAGACATGGCGTACACCTCAGATTCCACAGCAGAAAACCAAAATGTATCTGTAAAAGCATACGCCAACGCTCCGACCACGCCGGAAGCCATAATTAAAAACAGTTGCAAAGGATTTATCTCGACATCACGTAACGTACCAACAAAGACCTTGCGTGCTAAGGCAGTAATCGTCCAGAACAAAAAGAGAATAGTTAAACCGCTGCATACCGTCGACCCAATATTCATCCAAAATGCGATACGAGTGACATCTCCCATAGCCAAATTAGAAAAGACATTTTGAATCATCAGAAACAGCGGTGCACCTGGCTGGTGCACAATCTGCATTTTATATGCCGAGGCAATAAATTCCCCACAATCCCACCAACTCACCGTGCGTTCCACCGTCATGACATATACTATAGTCGCGATGATCCCACATATCCACCCTAAAAGGTTATTGATCTTCTTGTAATCCATTCTCTACTAGATAAGGTTATTCTAAAATATGCTCCGAAAATAAGGAATAGTAATCGACTATTAAATAATATTTGCACATTTTAACGAAGTTTGTTACAAACAATAAGGCTCGGGCGTAGCGTATCATGCTCGTGATGAAAAATATTTCCTTGAGAATCAGTCTGGATATAGGAATTTAGTTATTTTTTTTTGTAAGTTTTAAAAACTGGCGTATATTTGCATCGTCAAAACGGGAACACGCTGTTTCGACGAGAGTTTGTCCCATAGTATAAGGGTAGTACAAGTGATTTTGGTTCATTTAGTCTTGGTTCGAATCCAGGTGGGACAACAAAAAAGGAGCGCAGGTTTTGCGCTCCTTTTTTGTTTAGGCAAGTATTTAATATTTTTTTTTCACATCTTCTAGCAGCTGATCGCCGGGAAACCCATCTTTTAAATCGCAACGACTACCGAACGGTAAATTCGACGTAAACATTAAACACTTCCTTTGTTTCTTGATAATCAGACTTTAGGTAAAATTTAACAATCCTGTAATTCCCGACTCTATAATCAATCTGTTCGGTGAAAAGGTCCTTTTCGTAAGTATAAAAAACCGAGGGAGAGAAGTTGTAACTTATATCCTCGAAAGTTTGCTCGGGCGATACTTTTATCCATTCTTCATTTTCATAAAACTCGATCCAGTAATGCAATCCCGCCGAGATAGTTTCCTTCGTATTATTTATCATGGTTACCTCTACTGTCTCCGGAAGCTCGGGGAGATTAAAAACACCCGGCGTAACCGATAAGGTTACGCTTTCCTCCTGTATCGGCGTGTTACTCGATAAAAAAATAGCCGACATTATAAGCAAAATAAACTTTCCCATATAGTCTTGTTGCAAAATACGAATACTTGATATCTTATCCAATATTTTCTGTGCAGGATTGGCTCAGCCCCTCGCCCCCCGGGCCAGCTCTGAGCCATCCTTCGGATCGAACCACGGTTCTTCACCCTGCCTATAACGAAAAAAGCCCGACTTTCGTCGAGCTTTTTCGTCGGGGTGGCAGGATTCGAACCTACGACCTCCACATCCCAAATGTGGCGCGATACCGGGCTACGCTACACCCCGAAACGGTACCTTTTTTTTCTGTGGCACAAATATACGGCATATTTCATTACTGTCAATACTTTATTTAAGATTATTTCCTAAATATCTCATTAATTGCGCGATAATTACCTTTTTTGGGTTCCAGAAATCATTTCACACATGACACCTCTTTCGTAGGAATGCCAAGAATAGCTTTCAAAATTCCTTCCGGGCACAAAAGATAAATATAATATAAAAAATAAAAACTTTTCCCTATCTTTGCACCCGCTTATCAAAAGCCGTTTAATTAGGTTTTTGAAAAAAGTATTTTTTTATTTAAAATAAAAGCTGTAATATTGCATTCCGATTTTTACAGGATATAAAATCGTTTAATAAGTACTCGAAATCATGGATTTAGTAAAATTTGTAGAAGAACAAGCGGTAGTGAAAAATGAGATTCCCGCTTTCAAGGCCGGAGATACCATCAGCGTTCATTATAAAATTCGCGAAGGAAATAAAGAGCGTGTCCAAGTGTACCAAGGTGCAGTTATCCAGTTAAACAGCGAAGGTACTAACGCGACTTTTACCGTTCGTAAAATTTCTAACGGCATAGGTGTTGAACGTATTTTCCCTATAAATTCACCTAATATTCAAAAAATAGAAGTTAATAGCGTAGGTAAAGTTCGTCGTGCTAAATTATTCTATTTGCGCGGCCTTACTGGTAAAGCTGCACGTATCAAAGCAAAACGTGTATAATAACGTATAATTGTAAGACATAAAAAAACCGCTACTAAATTAGCGGTTTTTTTTATGTAACTCGGTTAATCCTCTGACCCTTCACGATAACCGCAGTATATTTGCACCAAGTGACGCTTGCGGTTTTTTATGCTTTAATTTCGGTTAGTATCGAAAAAAAACTTATCTTTGTATCCCGTACATAAAGCAGATTTAAAGCCACATTTAAGGCTTAAAATAGTTGAAATTCCATTATTGCTATGAGTAAATATATCTTCGTTACGGGCGGCGTAACCTCGTCGTTAGGAAAAGGCATTATAGCTGCTTCCTTGGCCAAACTCCTACAAGCTCGGGGACTTAAGGTAACTATCCAGAAGTTTGACCCCTATATCAACATCGACCCAGGAACCCTGAACCCGTACGAACACGGAGAATGCTACGTAACCGAGGATGGAGCAGAAACCGATCTGGACTTAGGTCATTACGAGAGGTTTTTAAATGTTTCAACTTCACAAGCCAATAATGTCACAACGGGAAGAATATACCAACATGTTATCGATCAAGAACGGGCGGGAGCTTATTTAGGCAAAACAGTTCAGGTCGTACCACATATTACCGATGAAATCAAGCGTCGGATGCAACTCCTTGGACAAACCGGCGAATATGATATCGTTATCACAGAACTAGGCGGCACAGTAGGCGATATAGAATCCCTTCCATTCATTGAAGCAGTAAGACAATTACGCTGGGAACTTGGCAATAGCGACTCTTTGGTAATACACCTCACCCTCGTACCTTATTTAGCGGCGGCAGGAGAATTAAAGACAAAACCCACGCAACACTCCGTAAAAACGTTGCTAGAATACGGTATACAGCCCGATATTCTGGTGTGTCGTACGGAGCATAAACTAACACACGATATCAGGAAAAAGCTCGCCCAATTTTGTAATGTAAACATCAATGCCGTAGTCGAATCTATCGATGCGCCGACTATATATGATGTACCTTTAAATATGCTAAGGGAACAATTGGATAAAACAGCTTTAGCAAAACTGAAATTGTCCAATAAGAATGAACCGAATCTAGATAACTGGAAAACGTTTCTGGGTAAGCTCAAAAACCCGACGAGCGAGGTATGTATAGGGCTAGTTGGTAAATACGTAGAACTTCCTGACGCTTACAAATCAATTACAGAGGCTTTTATTCACGCAGGTGCAATGAATGAAACCAAAGTAAAAGTTAAGTATATCGCCGCGGAAAGCATAACTGATGAAAACGTAGCCGAGAAACTAAAAGACCTTGCCGGTGTTTTGGTTGCTCCCGGTTTCGGTGAGCGTGGATTAGAAGGTAAATTAAGCGCTATTAAATATGTACGAGAAAACAAAGTTCCGTTCTTCGGTATTTGCTTAGGCATGCAATGTTCCGTCATTGAGTTCGGAAGGAATGTGCTTGGTTTGAAAAAAGCGAACAGTTTCGAAATGGACGAAAAAACGCCTCACGCTGTCATTAACCTAATGGAAGAACAAAAATCCATTACAAATATGGGCGGTACCATGCGTCTCGGAGCGTATACATGCGAAATTAAAAAAGGCACGAAAGCTTATTCTATTTATGGTAAAACCAAAATATCCGAAAGGCACAGACACCGCTATGAATTTAATAACGTATATCTAAAGCAATATGAAGAAGCCGGTATGACCGCCTCCGGCAAAAATCCAGAAACAGGATTGGTGGAAATCGTCGAATTGAAAAACCACCCCTTCTTTGTCGCGGGTCAATTCCATCCCGAGTTAAAATCGACCGTAGCAAATCCTCACCCTCTTTTTGTTAGCTTTGTAGCCGCCGCTATCGCCTACAAAAAGGGTTGATATACACGTTATATAATATTAAAAAATAAAAATAAGAAATGGATAGAAATACCCTCATTGGATTAGTGCTAATTTTTGGAATCCTAGCAGGCTCTTTTTATTTGATGAAACCTACAGAGCAGGAACTTAAGCAAGAACAGCGACTTCAGGATTCGTTAAAAAGGGTAAGAGAAGGTCTCCCCCCCGTAGCTGATACATCAAGCGCCAATCTTCAGACAACAATAGATACTGCTGAAATCTCAAATAAACCGTTCGGTAGCGCCCAACTAGGTGAAGAACAAATCGTCACACTGGAAAACGAGTTACTTATCGCCAAAATAAGTTCCAAAGGTGGACAAGTCAAATCTGTTCAATTAAAGGACGAAACAAATTATGACGGCAAACCGCTCATGATTATTGACGAAGGGCAGAACCAATTCGGCTTCGTTTTCAAAGCCAACGGCGAAAATATTAGCACCAGTAGCTTGAACTTTACACCGCAAAGTGGAAATATTTCAATTACAGGCGAATCTACCCAATCGATAGGCTTTAGATTAGAGTACAGTGAAACCCAATATTTAGAATACACCTATACAATTAAGGGTAATGACTATAATATAGGTCTTGATGTCAAAGCTGTAGGTATCCAAAACCTCATGGACATCAAAACTAATTCTATCGGGTTAAACTGGGAAACTACCTTATTGCGAAAAGAACGTAACGCAAAATCCGAACGTGAGCGGTCAACGATATTCTATAAGGAACTTGCCGGCGACGTAGACAACCTTTCGGAAACAAGTGACGATAAAGAAAACCTCGAAAACAGATTAAGTTGGATAGCGTTCAAACAGCATTTCTTTTCTACTGCGATAACATCAAATCAACCGCTGAACAACGCGGAACTAAGTGTATCTTTCGATGCAAACGATGATGTTATAAAACATTATAAAGCGGTTGCTGATTTGGAATTCTCCGCCCAAAAAGACAATCATTACACGTTCGATTTCTTTTTCGGTCCCAATCAGTATAAAGTATTAAAAGCACATGGAGATGATTTCGAAAAGATCATCAAGATGGGCTGGGGACCTATGGGTTGGATAAACAAATTCATCACGGTGCCTATTTTTGATCTCCTCGATGGTCTTCATTTAGGCTACGGTATTATCATCTTAATATTAACACTTATCCTAAAGGGCGTATTATTTCCATTGACCTACAAATCATACAAATCAATGGCGAAAATGCGCGTATTGAAGCCACAGATTGACGAAATTAAAGAAAAGGTAGGTGATGATAATCCCATGTTACTCCAACAGGAGACTATGAAGTTGTATAAGCAAGCCGGTGTAAATCCGTTAGGTGGATGTCTGCCACTCTTATTGCAGATGCCTTTTACGCTCGCTTTCTTCTTTTTCTTCCCCAACCTATTTGAGCTGCGGGGTGAGAGTTTCCTTTGGGTAAAGGATTTATCTACTTATGATTCGCCGATCACTTTTTCTCCAATTTTCGGAATTGGACACATCTCTTTTATGTGTGTGCTCATGACATTGACAACGTTGTTGACTACATGGTATAACAATGCGACATCGGGAGCTGCAGCCAACAACCAAATGAAATACATTGGTTACTTTATGCCATTGATATTTTTCTTCGTGCTAAACAGCTTTCCAGCAGGATTAAACTACTACTATTTCTTATCAGCAGTTTTGACATTCCTCACACAATTTATTATCCGTCAGTTTATCGACGATGATAAAATTTTAGCGAAAATTGAGGAACATAAGAAAAATCCGAAAGCGGCAAAAAAATCATCGTTTCAACAAAAAATGGAGGAAATGATGCGCCAACAGCAAGCACAACAAAAAAACAAAAAGAAATAAAAATAAAGCCCGAACAGATGTTCGGGCTTTATTTTTTAATGTATATTCTCTACTCTTATACAAACGCACTTATTCCTGTAATACTTCTTCCAACAATCAGTGAATTTATCTCCTTTGTACCTTCATAGGAATAAATAGCTTCCGCATCAGCCAGGAAACGAGCAACATTATATTCTAACAAGATTCCATTACCCCCCATAACTTCACGTGCCCTTGACACAATGTCTCGTGTACGCAGTGTGCAAAAAACTTTAGCCAAAGAAGCATGCTCGTCCTTTAGTTTTCCCTCATCTTGCAGCTCTGATAGTCGAAAAACCAGCGTCTGCATAGCCGTCAGATTGGAAAGCATCTCTACCAAGTGATTTTGAATCAACTGAAATGAAGCTATAGGCTTCCCGAACTGTTTGCGCTTTAATGTATAGTCCAGCGCATTTTCATAAGCACCACGGGCACAACCAACCGCCATCCAAGCTACCCCTGCACGTGTCATCTGCAATACCTTTGCGGTATCCTTAAAACTATTTGCAAGCGGCAAACGATCAGACTCTTGCACCAGGCAGTCTGTCAACGTAATCAGTCCATTTTGCACGATACGCAATGCCATCTTACCCTTTATTTTCTCGACCATAAATCCCGGGTTGTCCTTGCGTACGATGAAGCCTTTTACTTGATTATCATCTACATCGCGAGCCCAAATGATGGTAATATCGGAGAACGTAGAATTCCCGATCCATTTCTTCTGACCGTTTAGCACCCAACCTTCCGCCGTCTTACGACAAGTAGTGGTCAAGCCTCCTGCCGTTGCTGATCCTACTTCCGGTTCCGTTAATCCAAATGCACCAATTTTCTCTAATCGCTGCATTTGGGGCAACCATTCATTTTTTTGCTCTTCAGAACCGCACATATAAATAGACCCCATTGCCAAGCCACTTTGCACACCTAGAAACGTCGCAATAGAAGGATCTATTCGTCCAAATTCCGCGGCTATTATGCCATCCATCAACGAAGTGCCTCCAGCGCAGCCATACCCCTTATAAACATATCCACACACATTCAACTCGGCTAACTTAGGGATAATTTCAAAGGGGAATTCGTCATGCAACCAATACTTATTTACGATAGGTTTGATTTCCCGTTCTAAAAAACCCCTCACCTTTAATTGGAGATTGCGATCATCGGCAGATAACTTAGCTTCTATGTTGTAAAAATCAGCATCGATTTCCGGGGCTTCCCGTTTCTTTCTATCGCTTGTTAACAACTTTGCCATTCCTTTCAGCTGTTCTTCACTCATTTTTGACATTCCATCCATGAGCGCCGGAATATCGACTTTCTTGGACAACGCATCCAGCTGCTGTAAGTCTACGTGCTTCAACAATTGAAGCATATTTTTCAGTTTCTTTATCATGTTCCGTTATTTGGGTTATTCTTTTAAAAAGTAACATTTTTTTTATGAAAAATGTTTTTTATTATTGTTTTTCAGCAAAACACTACTATATTTGCGCCGGCTTTGTAACAGGTAATATACAAAACGTGATTCGTTTTTATATATATTTTTTATTTAAAAGACGGGTTACCTTTTATAATTGCTGGTATTAAAGTGTAATAAACAAATTTGTTTCAATAAAATAGAAAATTAAAAATGAAAAATTTATTAAAATTCGGATTTTTAGGTCTAGCTTTAACAATTGGATTCGCTTCTTGTGGCGGTCAGCAAACTCAAAACGAAGATGCTACTGAAACAGTAACTGAAGGAATTGAAAACTCAACTGAGCAATTAGCTGACTCATTGGAAAATGTAGCTGACTCTGTTAGAGCAGAAGGCGATTCTATCGTTGACTCTTTGGAAAACGTTCAGTAATCCGATCAATTAAAAAATAAGTCAAAACCCACACCGCTGTGTGGGTTTTCTTTTTTTGAAAGCGTTTGTTTTCGAGTTTTTCTTATTTTTGTTCCGTAGTTTTATCGCGCCCCGAAAGGCAGGTATCTAAATTTTAATTTTTATTTTCGTTATCATGAGCTTATCATCTCTAACTGCCGTCTCTCCTATTGACGGACGTTACCATAACAATACAAAGGAACTCGCAGACTTTTTCTCGGAATTTGCCTTGATTAAATACCGCGTCCTAGTGGAAGTAGAATACTTCATCGCATTGTGTGAATCAGGAATCCCACAATTAACACATTTTGACGGTTCACTCAATGATCGCCTTCGCCAAATTTACGAGAACTTTTCGTTAGATGATGCGCAATGGATTAAGGATACGGAGAAAGTAACTAACCACGACGTTAAGGCAGTCGAGTATTTTCTAAAGAATGAGTTTGAGAAACTAGGTTTGCATGACTCGATCGAATTCATCCATTTCGGATTGACTTCCCAGGATATAAACAATACCGCTATTCCATATTCCTGGAAAGATGCCCTGCACCAAACGTATCTTCCAAACATTCAGGAATTGGTGGAAGAACTAAAGTCACTTGCTAAACAGTGGGAGAACGTACCTATGCTAGCGCGGACACATGGGCAACCTGCTTCTCCTACCTGCTTGGGAAAAGAAGTGAGGGTCTTTATCGAACGCATAGAGAAGCAATTGGAATCATTACAGCAAGTCCCCCTTTCAGCAAAATTTGGTGGCGCTACGGGTAATTTCAATGCACATCATGTGGCATACCCTGCCACGGATTGGGTGGCCTTCGGCAATCATTTTGTAAATGAAAAACTCGGTCTCTCCCGTTCCCAAACCACTACCCAAATTGAACATTACGATAATTTTGCTGCAAGTTGTGATGCTTTCAAACGTGTCAATACTATCCTCATCGACCTGTGCCGGGATATGTGGACATATATCTCAATGGAATATTTCAAACAAAAAATTACAGCGGGGCAAATTGGGTCATCGGCCATGCCGCACAAAGTAAATCCGATAGATTTTGAAAATGCAGAGGGCAATTTAGGTCTTGCCAATGCTTTGTTTGAACATTTGGCAGCAAAGCTTCCTATTTCACGCTTACAACGCGATCTGACTGATTCGACCGTTTTACGAAATATAGGTGTTCCATTTGCGCATACCATTATCGCGATCAAATCCACCCTTAGAGGCCTTAGAAAGCTTATTCTTAATGAACCTGCACTCGAAGCAGATTTAGAAAACAATTGGGCGGTAGTAGCAGAAGCTATTCAAACAATATTACGAAGAGAAGGATATCCTAAACCTTATGAAGCACTAAAAGATTTAACACGCACCAATACGCATATAACACAAGAAACAATCGCTTCCTTTGTAGATAGCTTGCATGTAAGCGCCGAGATTAAGGAAGAAATCAAAGCGATTTCTCCCAGTAATTATACCGGCATGGTACGATAAGCTTTGACGTCAAAATGACCTGCATTGGCATATTTTTGGCGTATATTTGTCAACTATAAGTAGATTACAAAAAAATATGGCAACAATTAACGTATATACAGAATCGACTCCTAACCCTTCTACCATGAAGTTCTTGGTCAATAAATTATTGATTAACGGTAGTTTGGATTATCCTGACCGGGAGAAAGCACAAGAATCCGATTTCGCCAGAGAGTTGTTCAAATTCAACTTTGTAGAAGGCGTCTTTTTTGCGAGTAACTTTGTAACCGTTACAAAAAGCGAAGGAGTCGAATGGTCTGATATCGAGCCATTATTAAAAGACTTTGTAAAAGGCGCAGTGGAATCGGAACTAGCAGTTAAGCCAATCGAGCACTCCGAGGAGGTAAACTTCGAAGGCACGGAGATCGAAGTAAAAATTCAGCAGGTTTTGCACGACTACGTTCGCCCAGCAGTAGAACAGGACGGGGGGGCTATCGCATACAGATCATTTGATAACGGCGTGGTCACCGTAGAATTACGAGGTTCTTGTAGTGGCTGCCCTTCATCTACCATTACCTTAAAAGCTGGTATTGAGGGATTGTTGAAAAGAATGGTACCAGAGGTGGAAGAAGTGGTCGCTGAAGCCCTGTAACCCAAAATAAAAAAGTAAAAAAAAGGGAAGATTGTATAATCTTCCCTTTTTTAGTTGTGCTTTTTATCAGCTACTCTACTAAAAATCATTAACTTTATAGCCAAAATAACCGAAACATTATATTTCAAAAATGAGTGCAGATATCAACAAACTAGAACAGATTGCTTCACAGGTAAGACGTGACATCGTTCGTATGGTACATGCTTGCCAATCGGGTCACCCGGGAGGTTCGCTTGGTTGTACGGATTATTTTGTAGCGTTGTACTTTTACGCGATGAAAAATGATCCTTCCTTTAATATGGACGGCATCGGAGAAGATTTATTTTTCTTATCGAACGGACACATTTCTCCCGTTTTCTATAGTACACTGGCCCGTGCGGGATACTTCCCTGTGAGTGAACTTGCTACGTTCAGAAAAATTGATTCACGTCTTCAAGGTCACCCCACCACACACGAAGGGCTACCGGGCATCCGTATCGCTTCGGGCTCGTTAGGACAAGGTCTATCAGTTGCTATCGGTGCTGCGCAGGCGAAGAAATTGAATCAAGACGATAATTTAGTTTATGTAATGATGGGCGATGGCGAGCTACAGGAAGGACAGGTTTGGGAAGCGGCGATGTATGCCCCCCACAACAAAATGGACAATATTATTGCTGCCATCGATTACAATGGTGCGCAGATTGATGGTGCGACAAAGGACGTTTTGTCCTTAGGAAACCTCCGCGCAAAATGGGAAGCTTTCGGCTGGGATGTGATGGAAGTAGAGCAGGGAAATAACATGGCTGCCGTTATACAAGGTTTAGACGAAGCTAAATCACGCACAGGAAAGGGCAAACCTGTCATGATACTACTACACACGGAAATGGGTAAAGGTGTAGATTTTATGATGGGATCGCACAAATGGCATGGTATTGCCCCTAACGACGAACAGCTAGCGTCTGCATTGGCACAAAATGCGGAAACCTTAGGAGATTATTAATAGATGTTAGACAGGAGACGATACTAAGAAATGAAAAAATATACTTATACAGAATCGAAAGATACCCGTTCCGGTTTCGGTGCCGGTCTATTGGAGGCAGGGAGACAGAATGATAAGGTTGTGGCACTTTGCGCCGATTTGATCGGGTCACTAAAGATGAACGACTTCATTAAGGAGTTTCCGGAACGTTTCTTTCAGATCGGAATCGCCGAAGCCAATATGATGGGCATCGCGGCTGGCTTGACCATAGGTGGCAAGATTCCTTTTACAGGTACGTTTGCCAACTTTTCAACAGGTCGCGTATACGATCAGATTAGACAATCCATCGCCTACTCAGATAAAAATGTGAAGATATGTGCTTCGCATGCCGGATTAACGTTAGGAGAAGATGGCGCAACACATCAGATACTGGAAGATATCGGATTGATGAAGATGCTTCCGGGAATGACGGTTATCAACCCTTGCGATTTTAACCAAACAAAAGCGGCTACGCTAGCCCTGGTCAATCACGTGGGACCTGCTTACCTACGTTTTGGGCGTCCTGTTGTACCTAATTTCACACCGTCCGACCAAGTCTTTGAAATCGGAAAGGCCGTCATGTTAAACGAAGGTACAGACGTGACGATTATCGCTACAGGACATTTGGTCTGGGAGGCCATCCAAGCAGGTGAAGAATTAGAAAAGCTAGGTATTAACGCGGAGATTATCAATATCCACACAATTAAACCCTTGGATGAGGAAGCCGTCTTGAATTCGGTTAGTAAAACAGGCTGTGTGGTTACCGCCGAAGAACACAACCGTTTAGGTGGTCTGGGGGATAGTGTCGCGCAGCTTTTGGCAACGAAGAGACCTACTCCTCAAGAATTTGTTGCGGTTAATGATAGCTTTGGCGAATCAGGAAAGCCGGCACAACTGATGGAGAAATACGGACTTAATGCAGCTTCGATCGTAGCAGCAGCAAGAAAGGTAATCACTAGAAAATAGTTACGGAGAACAAATGGAAGACGCCTTAATTATATCAAAATTTGCTGATGAAAGCACACGCGAAGAGGCGTTTGGCTATTTGCTCAAAAAATACCAACAAAAAATATATTGGCACGTCCGCCGGATGGTTATTGACCATAACGATGCAGATGATGTCGTGCAGGATATATTCATCAAAGTTTGGCGAAACCTTGAAAAATTTCGGGAAGATTCCCAACTTTATACGTGGCTATATCGCATAGCTACGAATGAATGTATCACTTTTCTAAATAGAAAAAAACAAAAGCAGAGCATGTCGTTGGACGACGACAGCTCTGCTTATCTAGCAGAAACGTTAACAGAAGGAAGCTATTTTAACGGTGACCAAGCACAAATGAAATTGCAACAGGCACTTTTGACGCTTCCTGATAAACAGCGATTGGTATTTAATATGAAGTATTTTGAGGATCTCAAATACGATGAAATATCGGAGATTCTTGGCACCAGTGTCGGAGCACTAAAAGCCTCTTATCATCTGGCAGTTAAAAAAATAGAGCACTTTTTTACATCACACGATTAAACCCTAACAGGCTTTTCGACTCTAAACAAGTGACTATGAAGGAAGATAATACATATTACGATGGAATGGATGGTTTAAACCTACCGGGATCATTACGTATAAATCCCTTTATGGTACCCGAATCCTACTTTTCTCAGTTAACAGACAACATACAGTTCCACGTCAAAATGGAGCAGTATAAAAATGTTGTACAAGGAGAGTGGGAGGTTCCTCCAGGATACTTTGAAACTTTATCGGATAAGATCCTTTCCCAGACTAGCATAGAGGCCGTCGCGAAACAAGAAGCGTTAGATGTTCCGGCAGGCTATTTTGAGAACCTATCTGAGCGTATTCAAACCACAGTATTTGAAGATAAGCTAAAAGAACGGATAGCTACTGATGGCTTTACGATTCCGGATGGTTATACTGGGATACTGAAGGATAAGATTCTTGCGCAGACAGCGAGCAAAGAAAGAAAAAAAACAATGGTGCGAAGGCTGAATTCCAACAAATGGATTCAGTATGTGGCAGCAGCTTGTGCGGCTTTAGTGATCGGAGTTGCTTCCTACAATAGTATAGACCGTGAAGTTGAAGAAAGTTTCTATGAATCACATCTGTCTTCTATTCCCGATGACGAGATCATTCACTATCTAAGTGCTTTGAATGACAGTCATGATATTCTTTATATTATGGAATGCATAGATCATTCTCATGACGCTGGCGGGGTTTGTACGCATGTAAAGGAAAATGATATTGAAGACTATTTAAATTATGCGTTATAATGTTACGTTTTAAACATTTATTTGTCACGATCGGTGCAGTTATATTTTGTATCTTGTCAGCGAGTGCACAGCCTCGGGATTCCAAACGATTTGCAGCGATTGAGAGCGAAAAAATTGCTTATATCACGAAAGAGCTTAACTTAACCCCTGCTGAGGCGCAGCGTTTCTTTCCTATATATAATCAATATAGTAAAGACGTTTGGACCATTCGATCGCAGAAAAAAGAAAATACCGAAAGCCCTTCTCCGAGGGGAGTAAACTCCTTTAACAGGTCCGATAGATCGAAAAAGCGGGATGTACTCTCTTACGACGCCAAAGAGCTAGAGATTAAAAAAGAATATCGAAAAAAGTTTGCTGAAGTAATCGGTTCAGCAAGGGCTTCGCAGTTCTTCGAAGTTGAACAAAGTTTCCGTGAATTGCTTTACAAAGAATTGCAAAGAAGAAACCGTTGATTAAAATGACGGAGTAATCAGTGACGAAGTAACAAAACAACCATCGCTGGTTACTCATACATGTTTACTGGTCACTCATCTTGTTTGATTACCTGTCAACTAAAAAATGATTAGCAATAGAGAACTCTTTCTTAAAAATACTGCCCAAACCTCTTCCTCCCCCCGATTATTTGAAATCGTAAAAGCAGAGGGAATCTATCTATATGGAGCTAACGGAGAACGTTATATGGATCTTGTATCCGGTTTTAACGTCAGTAACATCGGACATCGGCATCCCAAAGTATTAATGGCTATTCAACAGCAATTGGAGAAGTACCTCCATGTCACGGTGTATGGCGAATTTGTCCAAGCACCGCAGGTACAGTTTGCCACCGAATTATTAGCAACCCTTCCTTCCTCGTTCGGCGCCGTTTACCTGACGAACAGTGGCACAGAGGCCGTTGAGGGTTCCATGAAAATTGCAAAAAAGTATACAGGACGTCGGCAAATTATCGCGGCTGAAAAAGCTTATCATGGAAGCACCCAGGGGGCTTTAAGTTTAATCGGCAACCCTGCGTACCAGGAAGCATACGCCCCCCTACTCCCCGAAATAGAATTTATCAAGTTCAACAATATAAGTAGTTTAGATAGCATCACAAACCAAACCGCAGCGGTTATTGTGGAAGCTATCCAAGGAGAGGCAGGCGTGCGTGTTCCGTCTACCGAATTTATGCAGGCTCTCCGCATAAAGTGCGACGAGACGGGTGCAATTCTGATTTTTGATGAAATACAAACTGGCTTCGGAAGAACGGGAAAGCTGTTTGCCTTTGAACATTTTGGAATCGTCCCAGATGTTTTGATGTTAGCAAAAGGTATCGGGGGTGGTATGCCACTCGGTGCATTCGTTGCACGAAAGGAGATTATGGATGTCATCAAAGACAACCCGATGTTAGGACATATTACCACTTTCGGGGGACATCCTGTAAGTTGCGCTGCTGCATTAGCTTCTTTGCAGGTCATCCAAAATGAAAACCTGCTGGATACAGTGGAAACAAAGGCTGCTTTGTTCCGTAAGGAATTGAATCATCCTAAAATAAAAGAGATTAGAGGAATGGGATTGATGATGTGCCTACAATTGGAAACCTTTGAACAAGTATATCAAGTAAGCAGCTTTTGTGCTGAGCACGCTGTGATGATCGATTGGTATTTACACTGTGAAACCGCCTTACGAATAGCCCCACCACTTACGATATCGGAAACCGAAATAAGACATGCTTGTGAAATAATTCGACAAGGTATTGAAAAACACGCTTAAAAAGACTAACTTGGTTTTATAAACCTTCACTTTATATGGAAACCAGAAGAAAATTTTTAACGAAAAGCCTCCTTACCTTAGGAGCCGCCACTATAGGCACACAGGCATTATTTGCAGCAGAAAACAACCTAGCGAAAGGTAGTAAGTTACGTATACAACAAAATGATATCATCTTATTTCAAGGCGATTCAATTACGGATGCCGGACGCAAACGAGATAACTTAAAACCAAACGATACCGCTGCTTTTGGTCACGGGTATGCGATGATGGCTGGCGCCACGCTACTCAATACATATGCTGATAAAAATATTCAGGTTTATAACCGGGGCATCAGCGGAAATAGAGTTCCAGACCTTATCGACAGATGGGACACCGATACGCTTCAGCTCCGACCGACAATATTAAGCATCCTGATCGGCGTAAACGATTTTTGGCGCACCATCGATAGAGGCGCTCAAAATACGCCGCAACAATATAAACAACAATATCAACAATTGTTGGATACGACTTTAAAACATCTTCCACAAGTTAAACTGATTATTGGCGAACCATTCGGTGTGAAAGATGTAAAACACGTAACGAATGTATGGTATCCTGACTTTCTAGGTTATCAACAAGCCGCGAGAGAAATAGCAAAAGAGTATAATGCAACGTTTCTGCCCTACCAATCGGTGTTTGACAAAGCCGCAACCCGTGGTGCTGGCGATTATTGGACAACAGACGGTGTACATACTTCTTTGGCGGGCGCAAATCTCATGGCAGAAGCATGGCTAAGCTTGATTAAATAATAATCTTAGGGCCGGGTTCATCCCTGCCCTAAAAATCACTATTCCAATAATACAAACCATCACGTAAGATAATCTGTTGTTGATCTAGAAGCAAACGGATCACGTGCAGCTTCGTGTCGTCGTCACCAAAAGTTAATTCATCACCAAGCTGCTTCACATCTTTTCCGCCTGCTAACAACGCTGTCTTTATCTCTTCCTGTAATTTTTCGTGTATTTCATGCCGATGCTGACGGATCAGACATAAATCACAAATACCACAAAACGTCTCTTCTTTTTCCCCAAAATAGGTCTGCAAAGCTATACTTCGACAGTCCTTCGCATCGAGATATGCATAAATAGCTTTTATTTGTTGTTGTTTAATATGCTTTCTCTCTTCAATAAAGGAAGTATCGATAAAAAGGTGCTTATAGTCGACACGTGCTTGACGAAATTCAAGTTGTGGAGCATCCGTCTTGGGAAGATACGAAGCAACTTCCAATTGCTGAAGACCTTGCAACCTATTGACCACTGTATCATAAGAAACTTTAAGTTTCTTTGCCAGTTCATACTCGTTCAACGCTACGTAAAAATCAAATACACCGCCCGTCGTACGTAAAATAAGCTTGATGAGCAGGTCATACTTCGCTGACTGCACCTGAAACTTATACAACTCTTGGTAATCTATCTCAAATTTAAATCGGGAGGGGATAAAGACGGCTTCAGATAAGGAAATCCATCCATCCCTTTCCAAGAACTTCAAGGCACTCAACGTTGGAAAAACATCAATTTTATATCGTTTACAAAAATCGACTACATCAAAATCAAAGAAAAGCCCTTTTCCGGCACCGTACGCAATTTGGAAATAATTTCCTAAGTGATGATAAACCTGTTGTATGAAGGGTATCGGCGGGAAGCTGGATATAAAATTCTCCCACAATTTTTCGCGATCAGCCTGTTGATACATCAGCACCGGAAACGCTTTTTTTCCGTCGCGGCCTGCCCGGCCTGCTTCTTGGTAATAGGCTTCCAACGAATCGGGAATATCTAAATGCAGTACAAACCGTACATCCGACTTGTCTATCCCCATGCCAAACGCATTGGTAGCCACAATAACACGTACGCGGTTTTCCATCCAGCTATCCTGCTTTTGTGAACGGGTTTGTGAGTCAAGTCCGGCATGGTAGAAGTCCGCAGGTATGCCGTGATTAATTAAATATTGCGCTACTTCTTGTGTCTCTCGTCGATTACGCACGTAAATCACCCCCGCTCCCCCAATCTTGTGTATCATGCGCAACATCCGTCCCATCTTATCCTCTTCTGCCAAGACCATGTAGGCTAAATTTTCTCTGCGGAAACTCTTTCGAAAAACTTGTCCTCCGACGAACCCCAGCTTATCTTGGATGTCTTGGACGACACGCGGCGTCGCTGTAGCCGTTAGTGCCAAAAAGGCTGTATTGGGATGAATCTCTCGCAACTTTGCTAGCTCTAAATAAGCTGGACGAAAATCATACCCCCACTGCGAAATACAGTGTGCTTCATCGATGGCGAAAAGACTTACTTTCATATAGCGTATCCGTTCTTTTACCAAATCACTATACAGACGTTCCGGGGCGAGATAAAGAAACTTAATTCGTCCGTAAACACAATTATCCAATGCAACATCAACTTCTCTATGAGACATGCCCGAAAAAATAGCGACCGCTTCAATACCTCTTTTTCGCAGATTCTGGACCTGATCTTTCATCAAAGCGATTAGGGGACTCACCACAATACATATGCCTGCCATTTGAAGTGCCGGTACTTGAAAACAAATTGATTTTCCCCCGCCTGTAGGCATTAACGCCAAGGTATCACGACCTTGTAACACTGCATTTATAATGTCTTCCTGCAGCGGACGAAAGGTCTCATGACCCCAATATTGCTTTAATATACCTAGACTTTTATTTTCCATCACTTCTTCTCCCAAACATAAGCAAAATTATTTTTCAAGACATAATACGGCATTCCCAAAGCATCCGCATTTTCTTCTATTTTCAGTAAAATGTCAGACGTATTCGAGCCGTCAATGATCAAAAGTCCAACATCGCTAAAGTATCCAACATCTAGCGTATGATATGATGACATATTACGCCATAATAAAATATCACACCTCATTGGCTTTCTTTCCACCGAAGCGCCGTCCATAATGCCCAATATGCCCACTGAAGTTTGAATCCTCATTTGTTGGTCATTTTTTAATTCTAGTTTATAAAAAACGATATCTTCCGTTCGTATATAATGATTAAGATCTGGCAGAACCTGCATAGCTAGCCGGGGATGCTCTACACTATCCAACGTGGACATCAACGAAACCTTTCCCTGGTCAATCACCGCAATGGCAACCTCACGTCCCACATTATATATTTTTATACCACTGTAGGACATATATCGTATCGAGGTAATGACGGCAGAAAGTAGTAAAATCGCTACCGAAATGAGTGTACACCACAAAAATTGTTTACATTGGCTATACCAAGTGACAAGTAAAAATATAATAACCAGAAAAAATAAGATAAGTTGTGTTTCCGATAAACTTATACCCTGCGCAGTCGCAAAAGGCAATCCTTTGATAGCTTTAAGCCCCCATAGGAGTACGTGACACAAATAGGTTAAACCCGTCCCTAGATAGGTACTGACGAACGGAAACGGGCATATCGCTAAAATTATACCTCCGTACATCAACACGGCGGCGGGTACCGGTACAAAAAGATTCCCGAGCAGAAAATAATTGGGAAACTGCTGGAAGTAATATAATGTTAAAGGCATTGTGAAAAGTTGAGCACTGACCGAAACCAATATAACTTGCCATATAATACGCATCCATTTGCTGTTTACAGGAAATGCCTTATTAAGCAGCGGATAGATGGTAAATAATCCAAAAACAGCTAAATAGGACAACTGAAAGCCGATCTCGAAAATCGTAAAGGGGTTAAATAGAAGTAAGCAGCATGCCGACGCGAAAAGCGAATTAAGGTTTTGGTTAGCGCGCTGACTCCATCCGGCTATTAATAGAAAAGAAAGCATTACTCCTGCACGTAGTACAGATGGCGCCATGCCGGTCAGCAAAACGTAACCCCATATCGAGATAAGAATCAGCGTGAACCGAATGGGCCTACCATGCGGGTGCCGATCTAAAAAGCCGAGCAAAAAATTCAATAGGAAAAACACCATACCGACGTGCAACCCCGAAACACTTAAAACGTGTACCGTACCTGTATTAATAAATGCAGTTAATGTCTCCGTCTGAAAATTGGCCCGATAGCCTAAAATCAACGCCGAGCAGATCTCCAGCGCTTCTCTGTCTGTTATAAAGCTATCAAATTTACGGACGAAATATTGGCGTATGATCAATGCCTTTGCCACCAGACTATTTCCTTTCTGACTTCCAATAAGCCGCATATCTGCAGGTTGTATATATGCCTGATGATATATGTTTTTGTGTGCTAGATACCTTTTATAATCGAATTGTTTAGGGTTATACGGCGCACGTGCTTCCACGACGTTATTACGAAACAACAATTCATCGCCATAAGATAGTATTAAATCAGGCTTCTCGTTCTTCCGAGCAATACTTAACATGATTTTTCCTGTCGCCGGACGCACTTTTTCCGTCTCTACGGCATAACGGATCTCTACAGGAAAGCGAATACTCGCCTCGCCAAATACCGGCTCGTCTCTAACTACCCCTACCAGATATTCGGCTTCTGCAGACATAAAATGTCGTAACTGCTGTGCAGGGAGTTCCCGTCCGATCCAAAATACACCTAGAAAGAACAACATGATATAAAAAACCGGCGGAAAGACAGTTCGTCGCCACCGCTTATTATATACCTCACTGCACATCAAAAGCAGGAACATAATGATGATACAGCCATAAACGATCTGAAAAAGCAAAATCGACAGCGTTATATAATAACCGCAAACAATGCCTGTTCCGAAAAACAAAAAAACTTTGGCAAACGGTGTTTTTCGTAAAACCAAATAAACAGATTGTTCTACCATCGATATCGGAATTGCACTTTGATAGCTGACCGACGAGGCCCGTCGCTTCGATCTAATCCCGAGCCTACAGTTTCCGTATCTAAATAGTGATTTTGGCTATAACGCAGCCAGAAATCGATTTTTCGACCGACACGATATCGTAGGTTGATATAAGACCGACCTCCCTTCCCATTATACATCGGGAACGCACTCGCATACAACACATCGTTTTCGTACGCGTACAGCCTCGCATCATACGAATCGGTAGAAAACATGGCAAAACGCATATTTGCCTGCAGAGGCAAACGAGTCGGTTTCCAGAATACATCTTGGTAAGCTAGCCATCCAAAATCAATTCTTCGTTGCTTCTCATACCGCACAGCTTCTGCCCGGCTCCGGATTTCCCACTGTTTGGACAGCTTATATTGAAAGGCTAGGCGTAACTGGTCCTTTAACACGTCCACAACTGCCCTATTTGGAGGTCTCTCACTATTATTCTCTTGCTTTAACCGATGGCGATAACGCAGCGAAATACGTCCTATCTTGTACCACGTATAAGTAAGTTGAGATAGAACATCCATTCCCTCACTCGGTTCATCAACCCGATAACGCAACCATGGAAAGCGGAACACATCTATATAGTTTACCCATTCTATCTTTCTATTAGGATGAAACATGAATCCGGTATAAATACCTTCCTCATTGACAACCGCGCTCCCTTCTCCCAATGCTTGCGCGAAAACAGCATGGTAGTTCCGTTGATAGTTTCGATAAGTGGCGAATGCTGATATTTTCGGATGCAAACTGGCAATCAAACCATTTAATGTAGCCCATCCCCGTCCATACTCATGGGCCGTTTCACCAAACAAATACATGTTCTTAAATGTATATTGGTAATTCACACCAATATTGGCCAATCGGTCCCCCTCAAAAGCATACGCGTGACGGGGCGCACCGTTGCGTACGATGGTGCCATCGTATTGGGTATAGATACCGATGGCTCCTAACTTGAGACGTTTATAACGATAGGTTATATCTAGTCCAACCACTCCTTGATTAATAGCTCGACGGTTACGCAGCTCGTTCGGCGTTCGATGTAGCCCAGAGGTCGAAATAGAACTAATAATATAATTTCCGTCGGCTGTCATCGAACGGTTGCCGGATAATTTCCGCAAAGAAACGAAAGGTGTAACATCCCAATTACCAAAAGATAGACGCGTGGCAATACCTGAAAGATAGTTATGCTCATTCATAGACGTATAGCTCCGTAGCCCTGCCCCTTGCCTGGCACTGCTCGTAATCATTGCTCCTTTACCAAAACTCAGACCATTCCACATCACAAGCCCCTGTCCGATCTGCAACGCGTAGTTACCTAACAGTACTTCTTTAAATACACCTAAATCTTTTACATACAGGCTGACGCCATAATGATCAAAACCGTAACGTTGCTTCTCCCGAAAAAAAGGCTCCCCCGCATCTTTTTCCATATTGACTGCCAAGCGTAATCGATTACGAAAATTAAAACGGTAACGCAGCATATACCGATTTGCATCCCCCAGATAACGTGATCGTGTACTATCCGTAATCAGGTAACCTTGTTGTTTCTCGAATACGGTGCCGTAGCGCAACATCAGCTGTTGCTCACTATCATCATAAAGCTTCTGCCAAGTTAATCCCCTGAGCGGGGATATAGCAGATACCGTGACGAACGGGCTTAATCGCTCAATAGTAGGTAGATCAAAATGGTCAATCCCCTGCAACTCCAAAACCGAGAGAAATTTTCCTGCCTGCTTGCGATGTGCCAAAAGACTCGCAATCTGTATAGGCGACAGAAATAAGAGCGTAGCCAGTTCCCGCTCGTCCGTTTTGTTTAAATCAATTGGCCGTATACTGTAATGACGAAGAAGCTCAAGAAGTTCATCAACTTCGATTTCTTTGTCCGATTCCTCCACAAGCTGCTCCACAATTTGTTCTACGACTGGGCTTTCGCCCCATGTTTGGCTTTTTACCAGCGTACTATACCCTGATAAAACAGCAGCGGTTAAAATAAATACGGAAATAAAACGCATAGCGCATGAGCATTAAAAATAAACCAATAGGGAGTGTTGAACCATATGGTCCAGTACGGTGTGTTGTCCGCCAGACTGTCTGGCAGAAAAACGCTCATTTTACACGTCAAAGCATTATTTCCCCTCCAATGCAAAGCGGATAAATAATACTGCTGAACGGATAAATAGAGCATTACAACGGTTAGTGGTAATCTTCCTTTCATCACAATTCATTATAATTGATAAAGTGAAAATACAGAATATTAGAACGTTATCCAATTTCCCTATTAATCTTTTTAAAAAAGCAGATTTCATTTTGGTTTAAGCATAAAAAACGCTATCTTTGTGGCACCAAAAACATTGCGGGGTGGAGCAGTTGGTAGCTCGTCGGGCTCATAACCCGAAGGTCATCAGTTCGAGTCTGATCCCCGCTACTAACAGAACAAGCAAAGCGCGAGGCTGAGCTTAAAAATAAAGAAATATTGCGGGGTGGAGCAGTTGGTAGCTCGTCGGGCTCATAACCCGAAGGTCATCAGTTCGAGTCTGATCCCCGCTACTAAATAAAAAGCGCCAAGGAAACTTGACGCTTTTTTTGTTGGCGACCCTGATGTTTAGGGATGGACAATACAATTGCATGAGTCTTCCTTGACTTTAATTGTCGCATAAGGAAAACCTTCTATCATATCAACAAAAAAAGCGACCCTTAAGTCGCCTCATTCTTAAAACCACAAGGTTACTGTTATTTTATATCAAACAAACCAGAAATTGATCCGTGTTCGTTTACGTTTTTAATCGCACCTGCAAATAAGTCTGCCGTAGACAATACGTTAATTTTACTGCAACTTTTTTGCTTCTCTGGATTTAATCGGATAGTATCCGTAACAATCATCTCTGTCAAGACCGAGTTCTCGATGGTATCATACGCCTTTCCTGATAATACCGCATGCGTACATACCGCCCTTACCGAACGAGCACCATTTTCCATAATCAAGGCAGCCGCCTTTGACAGGGTGCCCGCTGTATCGCAGATATCATCGATTAACACCACATCTTGATCCTTCACCTCTCCAATGATAGACATGGATTCGATTTCATTGGCACGTTTACGACGTTTGTCACAAATAATAACCTCAGCATTGAAGAATTTAGCAAATGTCCGCGCGCGATAAGACCCCCCCATATCCGGAGACGCAATGGTAAGGTTTGGCAAATTCAACGATTTAATATAAGGCACAAATATAATAGAACCATCAAGATGATCGACTGGGATATCAAAGAATCCTTGTATCTGTGCAGCATGTAAGTCCATAGTCATGATACGATGTGCACCGGCGGCCATGATAAGGTTTGCAATTAATTTTGCACCAATGGCTACGCGAGGTTTATCTTTTCTGTCTTGACGAGCATACCCAAAATAAGGGACGACCACCGTAATATAATGAGCAGAAGCGCGCTTTGCGGCATCAATCATGAACAAAAGCTCTAAAAGATTATCGGTCGGTTGGTTCGTGGATTGGATTAGGAATACGTCGCTTCCGCGTACTGATTCATTGTAAAAAGGCTGCATTTCTCCATCACTGAATTTGGATAAGGTCATGTCGCCGAGCGGCTTCCCATAAGATGTAGAGATTTTTTCCGCTAATTCCACTGTCCCAGACCCTGCGAACAGCTTCACCGTGTTAAATTGCAAAGGCATTTCTTATGCGTGTTTTATATGTTTGTTGGATTACTAATATTTCCAATAGAAAAAGAAAATCAAAAAGTTGTCCGACCTGGATTCGAACCAGGACTAAATGAACCAAAATCATTTGTACTACCCTTATACTATCGGACTAAAAAACGTTAAGATTAACTTAGCTTTGCCGCAAAGTTAGCCAAATGTTTCTTAAAACAAAAGAGTTAAATTACAATGGGTTAAAGAGGTTTTCAAATAAATTTGCTAATCAAAAAAAATACCGTATTTTTGCACCTCAAATAGATGATTAAGAGGTGAAACCGATCCCGATTTATCGGGGGAGCTCTCATCAACCATTAAAAATTAAAAAAATTAGATGAAATCAATTGCTATTAGCGGTTCTGTTAGACAGAACGTAGGGAAAAGAGATGCAAAAGAATTGCGTTACGAAGGAAAGATTCCTGCAGTTCTTTATGGTGGCAAAGAACAAACCCACCTAGCTGTATCCGCAGCTGATTTGAAATCTGTTCTTTATACTGCTGATGTGGTATTTGTAGAATTAGATATCGACGGCAAAAAAACACGCGCTATTGTTCAAGACGCACAGTTCCACCCACTTACCGATTTGGTAACACATGTGGATTTCTTAGAATTGTTTGATGACAAGCAAGTTTCTGTAAACATTCCTATTAAATTAACAGGAGATTCTCCCGGTGTTAAAATGGGGGGTAAACTTGTTCAGAAACTACGCGGCCTTCGCGTAAAAGCATTGCCAAACAACCTTCCTCAAGAAATTGAGGTTCCTATGGAATCCTTAGAGGTTGGTAAATCTTATCGTGTAAGACAAGTAACATTGGAAAATGCGAAAGTTCTTAACAATGCTGATGATACCATCGTATCTGTAGTAATGTCTCGTGCATTGCGTCAAGCAGAGCAGGAAGCAGCGAAAGCAGCAAAGGGAGCTAAGAAATAGTACCCAGCATTTAGACAAATAAAAAAGCATCGCTTATGCGATGCTTTTTTATTTGTCTAACATCTAATTCTTATCTTTGCGCTCATGAATTATTTAATTGTCGGGCTGGGTAATATCGGTAAGGAATACGCAGATACACGCCATAATATCGGGTTTATGGTGGTGGATGAAGCGGCCAATCAAGCCGGAGCAACCTGGTCATTAATGAAGCTTGCCTATTATACCGAATTTAAATTAAAAGGCAGAAACGTATACATGATTAAGCCCACCACCTTTATGAATTTAAGTGGTAAGGCTGTAAACTATTGGATGCAGGAATTGAAAGTTCCGTTGGAGAATGTACTGGTTGTGGTAGACGACCTAGCCATTCCGTTTGGTTCTTTACGCATCAAACCCAAAGGTTCTGCCGCAGGTCACAATGGGCTCCGTTCTATAGAAGCTACTTGCGGTGGGCAAAACTACCCTCGTCTGCGCTTCGGTATCGGTGATAATTTTCCAAAAGGACGCCAAGTAGATTATGTATTGAGTCCTTTCGATCGCGATGAACAGAAAGAATTGCCTGCGCTTATCGATCATGCAGTTAAAATGATTCAGAGCTTTGTCCACATTGGAATTGAATTGACAATGACGAATTTGAATACGAAGTAGGGACAAAAAATTATTTGCCTTTACTTACTCTTTTGTTGTCACCATCACAACGCCATCATATGTACCTAAATCTATTGATCGGTTATGAAACTTAAAGTAATTATTTGCTTCTTTTTTAGATAGGGTGACGATACTCTTCTTCTCGCCTTCATCTATTTTGGCATATTCTTCTTTCGACACCATTAAACCATCTACCACATACCCCGGATTCTTTAAAGGCTCGGGTGTCTGAAGGCTCCAAGCCCGTAATCCTGACGCATTATTTCCTTCTCCTTTCCTTTTAGTCGCAATAACAAGCACGCCATTTTTTCCTTTATCACCATAGACAGATGTCGCCGATTTGTCTTTTAACACAGAAATGGATTCAATTTGATTTGGATCTAAAGTATCCATAACATCCTGTCCGTCACGCTGTATAACACCATCTACCACGTACAAGGGCGCAGCATCTGATGTCAATCCCCTGAACATTAACACCGGGTGCTTTGCCGTATCCAACGCGTTCGCTTTTACTCCTCGAACCTTAACCGTACCGAACTTCTCGACCCGTTCTGCCGAGGTTATTTTTTCACGATAACGAATACCCGCATTCAATGTATCAATTATTTTCTCTTGCAAACCTTTTTTTCTCACCCCAGCGTCTTCCTTAGCTTTCGCTTTGGTGGTAATTTCAACAACTCCTTTAGCGGCTTCATCTCCATATTTCAGTATAGCTTCCGCACTCTTCTTCCAAACATTTATACGCTCAATATCGTTCGGGTTCAACTCGTGTACATCATAACCTGACAGCATCCGTTTACCATCGACGATATACAACGGTTCTCCCTGAAGCCCTTTAACGGTCAATGTACTTTTTTCTCTAGATAAGGTATCTTGTTCATCTTTTATCGTATCTGTGCTTACAATTACGCTCTTTAACAGCTGCTGAGCATTGTTACGTCCTTCATTTTTTTCTTCAGCTTTGAAAGAATCTAATCGTTTTTCCCTAACCACTTCCGCCGCTTCTGTAATCTTCACATCAGCTTTACTGATCGTAAATGCTCCTGCCGAGAAGATGAAGATCGGTAGCAGGAAAGCATATTTGCTCAATTCGAGTTTCGACGACTTTTTCTTGTTCATCATCATAATGCGCTTTTTTAAAAATTTAAAATTAAACTGATTGCTCATGCCTAATGAAGCACCCTGCTTCGTGACATTCAGCAACGAATACTGATAGGTTTGCCGATCGACCCCCTTATTTAGCACTTGTTGATCAGTCAAGTATTCCAAATTCTGACGTACAGCTCTGCGCATGAGCCACACGAAGGGATTATACCAACAAACTATCAGTAAGATTTCAAACATTAGTATATCCAAGCTGTGAAGGCCTTTCACATGAATATCCTCATGTTCAAAAATATCATGAAGTTCCGGTTCTTGATGTTGTTCCTTATGGAGATAAATTTTGTTCAGAAAGGAAAACGGAACAATAGGAAATAATACATTTTGGTACCAATACGTTTTCCATACCGTTTTCCGTGAATAAATATGAATACGCAATAAACTCAATAACTGTATGCATAGTCGCATCGCAAACCATAATCCGGCAACCGCGATACAACTATATATAGCGTTCTCCAACGTATAAACAGGCTTAGCTACTTGTTGCATATAAAAATCCGGCAAATACCCCATCCACTTTCCTACAGGCTCTATATGTCTCCGAAAGAGGGATTTAATATCCAAAAAGGGGTATACAAAGGAGAAAATCGCTCCGACAAGAAAGAACCCTCTATTTAGACGATAAAACGTCAATCTTTTCAATAAGACGGAATACCCTATATAAACAACAGTTAATAAGATATTCACCTGAATGATATAGGCGAGTAAGGAATACATAAGCTAAGATTTCTTTTTCTTTATCATGTCCATTATTTCCTTTAACTCCGCAGCGGAAAGCTTCTCCTCTTTCACAAAAAAGGAAACCATTTCCTTGTAGGAATTTCGAAAATAATCCCCTACAAATCCGTGCATAAATTTTCCTTTATATTGCTCTTCCGAAATGATAGGCTCATAGCGCTTTGCGTTGGCATACTTGACAGCTTTCACGTACCCCTTACGTTCTAGATTCCTAATCGTCGATGCCAAAGTGGTATAAGGAGGCCTTTCTCCTTTTAAATTGTCCAATACTTCTTTCACAAACCCACCGTTCAGCTGCCAGATCGACAACATCGCCTCTTCTTCCTGAATCGTTAACTTTTCCATAATCAAAATACTAACCTTTCACAATATTACGAAATACTCGTAGATAAAACAAATGTTTTAACAAAAAAATAATACATAGCGTTACAATTCTTTGTCATTTAAATTGTCTCGCTATTAGATTTTATCGTCGATTTTTATACATTTGTAGAAAGTAGATTATTTTAGATTAATAACATATGTCGGATAAAGCAACAATAAATTTAGGCGGAAAATCTTACGAATTGCCAATTATTATTGGTACTGAAAACGAGAAAGCGATAGATATCTCCAAGCTGCGAGATCAATCAGGATATATCACATTGGACCCGGGATTTAAAAATACAGGAGCCACCAAAAGCGCAATTACCTTTTTAGATGGGGAGCAGGGCATTCTACATTATCGCGGTTATCCTATCGAGCAGTTAGCAGAAAAGTCTACTTTTCTTGAAGTGGCTTACTTATTGATATACGGAGTACTTCCTACCAAAGACGTCCTAGAAAAATTTCGTTCCGATATCAGAAAGCAGATGATGATACACGAAGATATGAAGAATTTCTTCGTCGGTTTTCCTTCCAAATCTCACCCTATGGGTCAGCTGTCCTGTTTGGTTGGTGCGTTATCAGCCTTTTATCCTGAATCGTTAAATCCGAACGCAACAGAAGAAGAGGACAACAAGACGATTATCAATCTGATAGCAAAGATGCCGACTATTGTTTCATGGATACAGAAAAAATCACTGGGTCAACCCGTGGTTTATCCTAAAAACAACTATGGCTACATTGAAAACTTCCTGAATATGATCTTCGGAGAAGTGACGGGAGAAACTAATTTTGATCCCGTCGTTATTAGCGCAATGCATAAATTATTGATCTTGCACGCGGATCATGAGCAGAATTGCTCTACATCTACCGTCCGTATAGTGGGTTCATCCAACGCTAATTTATATGCTTCTATTTCAGCAGGTATCAACGCGCTATGGGGTCCGCTACACGGAGGCGCAAACCAAGCGGTTATTGAGATGTTGGAAGCCATTAAAAATGATGGTGGTGATGCGGAGAAATACCTTGCAAAAGCGAAAGACAAAAATGATCCATTCCGCTTAATGGGTTTTGGACACCGTGTCTATAAAAACTTCGACCCTCGTGCTAAAATCATCAAAAAAGCTTGTGATGATATTTTAGAAAGACTAGGCGTCCAGGACCCTGTATTGGATATTGCGAAAAAGTTAGAAGAGGCAGCACTAAACGACCAATACTTCATCGATAGAAAACTATATCCTAACGTTGATTTCTATTCAGGTATCATTTATCGTGCTTTAGGTTTTGAGTCAGACATGTTTACCGTATTGTTTGCCTTGGGTCGGCTTCCGGGATGGATTGCACAATGGAAAGAGATGCGCGACAATAAAGAGCCTATCGGGCGTCCACGCCAAGTATATGTCGGCGAGACGAAACGCGATTACGCCAATTTCGATAAGCGATAAACAAAAAAGACACGATTTTGATCGTGTCTTTTTTGTTTATCGTTTTATTTTTTCTGCCAACGCATCACCACAATATCGTCCATAATCATGGTCAATGTGGAATCCTGTACGTCAAATGATGTCACACGCTCGATATTTTTAAAGAACACTTGCTCACCATTTCCCGGACAAGCCATCTTGGTCGACATCAGTGGACCAAATGAAATAGCATGCCCATCGATGCTCACCGTGCCCGAAAAATTATTACAGCTGCTGTTGCCATTCACTTTATTTTTTGCCAGATCAAACGTAATTGTTGGTTTCCGGGTGGCATACAACGTATTAAAGTCGGTTTCGGGTTCCATAATATAGTCCAGTTCCCAAGTGCCGGTCAACTTATCCGATTGATCCACAACCAATGTAAACTTAGCCAATGCATCTCCGTCTCTCCCTTTCGATAGTATCATGGTGTCTTCCATTACTTTATAGGTATCTGCTTCATCAAACAGCGTACGTAATCCGTTCTCGATGCTCATATCTTCACATGCCATCATTGTTGACATACCACGTGAGAATGAGATTCCATTGTTCTTCTTTAAGCTATACTCACCTCCTACACCATTACAACCTCCGCTCGCACCATAACGTCCACTTTCTTCATCCAATTCCAAATACGGCATTTTCCCGTTTACTGTCGCCGGAACGACGCTGCCGTTCAGTTCGACCAATTGCCACTTCTTTCCTACTAACGTCGGTACACTGTTACTCGCCGACTTTCGGACCGCACAACCTGCCAACAAAATCATAATCAAGAGGCCGACATAAATAAAGTTATTCTTTTTCATTTGTATGTAGTTATTTGTAAGTATACGAAAAGTATTCGTTGTTCTTTCATTAAACAACCCTTTAAACGAAAGGTTTGAGAAGGGCGCTACAAGGTTAACATTTAATGGCCCGAAATAAAATCTACTATTTCAGTATATTTTTTTTAAATATTATGGCGTTTTGCTACGTTTTCCGTATGTTTGCATCTAATTAAGAACTATTCTAAAAAGACAAATTGGCCGATTTCATTGTCCATATTATTGTGCCTGTCGTAATCTTTGCTTTCATTGCGGGGTTCACGCTGTTTGCCGTATATGCGGAGCGTAAAATCGCAGGCTTTGTACAAGACCGTTTAGGTCCAATGGAAACAGGGAAATATGGTCTTATGCAAACGTTGGCAGATATTTTAAAACTACTCCAAAAAGAGTTTATTACACCATCGGCGGCCGATAAGGTATTGTTTGCAATTGCCCCAATCGTGATATTTGTCGCCGTATTCATCGGCTTTAGCGTCATCCCGTGGGCGCCTGACTTCATCCCCGCGAACACCAATACAGGGCTCTTTTTCATCATGGCTATTGTAGCAATTGACGCTATAGGTATTTTGATGGCCGGCTGGGGCTCTAACAACAAATATTCGTTGTTGGGATCTATCCGCGCCATTGCACAGATGGTATCCTACGAACTACCTGTAGGGCTTTCACTTATTGCGGCGGTCATGATTACACAGACGTTAAACCTTAATGACATCGTCTACCTGCAAGGAATTGCATCACCCGAGCAAATCTATTTTATGGGATTTTGGAATGTAACCGATATCGGTGGAATTTTCGCTTGGCACATTTTTCAAGCTCCCCATCTTCTGATTGTTTATGCCATTTTCTTTATCGCGTCGCTTGCGGAATGTAATCGTGCTCCTTTTGATATTCCAGAAGCAGAATCAGAGCTTATTGGTGGCTTCCACACGGAATACGGCGGAATTAAATTTGCTTTTCTGTTTCTAGCAGAATACGCGATGATGTTCTTAGTGGCGATATTGGGCGTGGTGATTTTCTTAGGGGGATGGAACAGTCCGCTACCCAACATCGGGAGTTTACGTCTTGCCGACTGGACAACAGGACTAGGCTGGGGAGTTGTATGGACACTGTTAAAATCACTGACAATCGTCGGTATACAGATGTGGATTCGTTGGACACTACCTCGTTTTCGGGCTGACCAACTGATGACCTTATGTTGGAAAATTCTAATCCCGCTAGCGTTCGTTTGTCTCGCTATATCGGGATTATGGAGAATATTAGTTATGTTGTAAACGTAAGATAGCTTTGGTATTAAAAACAACCATACAAGGATTTATGACTGCCGTTAAAGGCTTATTTTTAACGGTCAAACACCTGTTTGGTGCGCACAAGTCCCGTAATACGTTCGATATTCGTGACGAAAACTACTTCAAGCAACAAAAAGGCGTTACCACGGTACAGTACCCAAAGGAAAAAATGCCTATTCCCGAAGTTGCACGTTATCAATTGCAAGTTGACATTGAAGATTGCATTGTCTGCGATTTATGCGCGAAAGCATGTCCGGTAGATTGTATCGATATCCAGGCCATCAAATCGGTAGGTGTCATCGGGAAAACGTCAGATGGTAGTGTTAAACGGCTATATCCTGAGAAATTTGATATTGACATGGCAAAATGCATGTATTGTGGCCTATGTACAGTCGTATGCCCTACAGAGTGCATTACCATGACCGACCAATACGACCGCAGCACATCAAAACTGACGGATCTAATCTATGGTTTTTCCGATATGACAGACGAAGAAATTGCTGAACGAAAAGAAGAGTGGACACGCTTTCAAGCTGATAAGGAGGCAGCTAAGAAAAAATAATGACGATAGAATCCTTATTATTCTACGCTTTTGCCTGCATGGCCATTGTTTCCGCTCTTTTGTTAGTCAACATACGTAATACTGCCCGTGCACTGTTTCTGCTTTTCATCGTGCTTTTTGCCATGGCAGGGCTTTACCTTTTCGCATTGGCAGATTTTATAGCCATAACCCAGATATTAGTATATGTAGGCGGAGTGCTTATTCTCCTAATATTTGCTTTTATGCTATCCAATAAAGAATTACTTAACGATTTGCAGTCTACATCTAAGCATTTTATTTCATTGCCTAATTGGCAGGCACTGGTTCTAGCTTTCGCTTTTCTCGGCGTTATGGTATACAGTTATATCAGCTGGTCGCAACACATGCCGCAATGGATTGCGCAATCCGAAGCCAAAGGGTCAATTATCTTGCCTACAGACAACAATATCAAAGCATTGGGATTCAAGTTTATGACCCAATACGTATTACCATTTGAAATTATATCTGTTTTCTTAATGATGGCCCTTATCGGAGCTGCACACGTATCGCGGAAGGAGGACGATATATGATCAGTCTTACCCATTTTTTAGTTGTTAGTGCGTGTATTTTTTGCATCGGTTTGTATGCGGTGCTTGCTAAACGCAACACCATTATGATCTTGGTGGGCATCGAACTCATGATTAACGCTGCTATACTGAATTTTGTGGCGTTCGGAAAATACGATAAGATAAATTACGGCGGCCAAGTTTTCGCTTTATTCGCCATCGTTCTTGCAGCTGCGTCCGTCGCTGTGGGGTTAGCCCTTATCTTAAACGTATATCGGCATTTTAAAACCATTAATCCCCAAGACATCCACGAATTGAAAGACTAAAGTGAACATGCTTCTCCCAATATCGCCCATTATTGCCAGCATCCTCGTGATGTTATTTCCTTTGGTGGCCTCCGTTCTACAGGCCATGCTCGGTAAAAAAGCGATTTCAGGCAATATGGCTTTAATAGCTATCTTAGGAAGCACCATCATCAGTCTATTTGGTGTATTCTTGCCTGTGTGGAATAGTACATCGCTGCAACAAAAATGGGAGTGGTTTACTATTGGAGACCATACGCTTCATGTAGGGATACTTGTAAATAACCTCACAGCATTGATGCAACTGGTCGTCTGTGTTATTGCGTTACCTGTACATATTTACTCACGCGCCTATATGAAAGGTGATAGCGGTATACACCGTTATTGGATGTACCTAAGCTTATTCTGTTTCGCCATGTTGGGGCTCACGGTATCTCTCAATCTGTTGCAACTCTATATCTTCTGGGAACTAGTGGGTTTCGCCTCTTACTTGCTGATAGGTTTTTGGTTTACTAAAGAAACTGCTGCACAGGCCAATAAAAAAGCGTTTCTAATTAATAGAATCGGAGATCTTGGTTTTCTTATCGGGATAGCCCTTGTTTATGCTCATTGTGGCACACTAGATCTAGCTACCTTGTTTAATCAAACAGGGTTCTTTAAAGACATTGATATCGGTCTTATATCATCTATTGATAAGAACGCCACTTGGGTTACTTTCGCGGGGTTAGCATTTTTCTTAGGTGCTATGGCTAAATCAGCCCAATTCCCGCTGCATGTATGGTTACCCGATGCGATGGAGGGCCCTACCTCTGTATCATCCCTTATCCATGCGGCAACGATGGTGGCAGCAGGTGTTTTTCTACTATGCACTGTTTTTCCACTTTTCAATGAAACGGTTTTACTCATCATTGTTATTATCGGCACCCTCACTGCGCTTTCCGGAGCTCTTTTTGCTTTGGGGCAATATGATATAAAAAAAGTACTGGCCTTTTCGACCATTTCCCAATTGGGCTTTATGATGGTCGGCGTTGGCATTGGTGCATGGGATGCCGCCATGTTCCACCTTACTACCCACGCCTTTTTTAAATGTTTACTGTTCTTGTGCGCCGGAGCACTCATACATGAAATGACACATTGGAAAGCAAAAGCACAATTGGATTTCGATCCAAAGGATTTACGGCACATGGGAGGTCTACGCCGTTTTATGCCCAAGACCTTTATTTGTATGGTAATCGCTTCCTTATCCCTTGCCGGATTCCCGTCCACTTCGGGATATCTTTCCAAGGATAGTATCGTGATTACTGCATACGAATGGGCAAGTCATCTTGGCGGTGCTTATGTGTTGATTCCGATATTGTTGATTATCATCAGCATACTAACAGCATTTTACATCGGACGACTTATTTTAAAGGTGTTTTTTGGTTCTTTTAAATACCGCTCTCATATTAAAACCATTAAATTCCATGAGGCGCCGAAGGCAATGCTTATACCCATGGTTTTTCTTGCTGCAGCTAGTCTATTCCCACTTTTCGGATTGTCATTAGCGGATTATCATAGCTCCTGGATTATGCAAACATTGGACGCTAATACCATCTATCCTACGCAAGCACAAGCTCATTTATTCATCCCTGCTCTTTTAACGGGAGGAGCTATCTTGGGATGGCTCGTCGGGTGGAGCTGGTACGTAAAAAAGAAATATCCATTGTCCGAGAACAACAGGCTGGTACACTTCGCAAATAAACAAGGTTATTTAAACGAGTTTAACGAAAGCATATTCGTAAAAGGAACACTAGAACTTAGCCGTATACTATATATTTTTGATCAATACATGGTAGACGGAATCACCAAGTTTTTTTCGTGGTTTGTACGTGGGCTTTCTGCGGCCGTCTATTGGTTTGACAAATATATCGTCGACGGGCTGGTCAATTCGTTTGCCCAGGCGACGTATTATATCGGCCACCTTGTCCGGCATGTTCAAAATGGACAGTTACAGGGATATCTGGGCTTCGCGCTGACGATTGTTATTTTGGGAATACTTTATCTGATAATTACATAAGAAATGGGCTTGTTATCCATATTGATCTTTTTACCACTGGTTGCTACGTTACTGATCCTAGCCATACCATCGTCGGCGAAAGCGACATATAAATACATTGCTTTATGTTTCACCCTTCTGCAATTCGGTATTTCGCTTTATCTCTACGGAAATTTCGATGCCAAGTTGGGTGGTATCGAACAAATGGATGCTTACCAGTATGTCGAGCAATTAGCATGGATACGCATGGACCTGGGCACCGTAGGGAAATTAGAAATAGATTACTTCATCGGTATAGATGGTATTTCGCTGCCCCTTATCGTATTAAGCACACTGGTGATGCTAATGAGCGTTGGCGCTTCGTGGAACATCGATAAAAGCCCGAAAGGTTATTTCGCCCTGCTGATGATATTGAATATGGCGGTGATGGGTGTTTTTTCCGCATTGGACTTTTTCTTATTCTATGTATTCTATGAGGTGATGCTGCTTCCCCTTTATTTCCTCATCGGCATATGGGGAGGCGCTCGGCGGGAATATGCTGCTATCAAGTTTTTTATTTATACCTTATTAGGATCAGTACTCATGCTTTTGGTTATCGTGGGGCTTTACTTCTCGGTCATCAACCCAGCAACGGGAGCACATACGTTCAATATGTTGCACATGATGAACCCCGCTAACTATGTCGATGGTTCTTTCTTTGCTCATATCACCAATTACCATGAAGTCTTTGGTATACCCGCTCGTCTGATCGGCTTTATTGTTTTGTTTTTCGCTTTTGCTATCAAAGTACCGATTGTGCCGTTGCACACCTGGCTACCGGACGCACACGTAGAGGCACCTACGCCCGTCTCCATTATTCTTGCCGGTGTATTGCTAAAAGTCGGTGGATATGGTATCATTCGGGTCTGTTACAGCATTTTTCCCGATATAGCTGCCAACACCAACTGGTGGCTCGCACTGATCGGGGTCATATCGATAGTATATGGCGCACTCAACGCATTGGCACAAAAAGACCTAAAACGCATGATTGCCTATTCCTCCGTATCCCATATGGGATTCGTACTATTGGGAATCGCCTCGCTCACTGCGGAAGGACTCGCAGGCGCTATGTTCCAAATGGTTTCTCATGGATTCCTCAGTGCGGCACTATTTTTCTTGGTCGGCGTGCTTTATGACCGCGTACACGACCGCTATATCTATAACTTCCGCGGCCTCGCCTCGCTGATGCCTAAATATACCGCTTATGTGGCTATAGCATTTTTTGCCTCATTAGGTCTGCCCGGTTTCTCTGCTTTCATTGGCGAAGCTTTTGTCATCATTGGTGCGTTCAATGCCGAAAGCATGTCAACCGGCATACCTCGCTGGATGGCAGTGGGTGGCTCTATTGGCATATTATTGAGTGCGGCATATTTCTTATGGACACTACAACGTATGTTTTTCGGCCAAACACGACTACAAGGCGGACAAGCCTGGCAAGAAGCATTAACCGATCTGAACACACGCGAACAAGTTGTCTTGTTCCCCACAGTTGCACTGGCATTGCTGCTCGGTATTATGCCTTCCCTGGTGTTCGGCAACCTCAACGCTTCCGTAATACAACTCATTGATTTAATAAAACCCTACTTGTAAAATTAAGCATAGCAACGTGAACGTCTCCATACCCCATATACTCGATCAGATCATCGCTTCCGTTCCGCTTTTCAAACCGGAACTAGTGCTGATTATCGGTTTTATCGTGTGCATCTTCACGGCCCTTTTCTTCGAAAAACGTTGGAAAAACAGCACTTTTATTGCTTGTATGGTTACGCTGGCATTTTCACTGTACTACCTCATTGACCAAATGCCTAATACGGGAACAGGATTTTCAGGCATGTGGCTAGTCGATCCACTAAGTACCTATGCCCGTCTTGTGATTATTTGCAGTACACTGATCATCGCTATCTTTCTACAACAACGTCACTCCAAAAAAAACAATGGAGATGTATACAGCATACTGTTGGCTGCTACATTAGGCATGCATGTATTGAGCAGTACGAGTAATTGGTTAATGGCTTTCATCGGAATAGAAATGGTCTCTATCGCTTCCTATATTTTGGTGGGGTATTTTTCGCAGAATAAAGTCCAATCAGAAGCCGCAATGAAGTATGTTCTTTTTGGGTCGGTATGTGCCGCGGTGATGCTCTATGGTCTTTCGCTCGTCTATGGATTAACGGGCAATCTGGATTTCCAGTCGGCCATGCATTTACAAGGACTAATGGATGCGCCCAAAGCTATTATCACGCTCGCTTTACTTTTTATATTTGTCGGGATAGGATTTAAGCTTAGCTTTGTACCTTTTCACGTATGGAGCCCCGATGTCTACCAAGGTGCGCCTACCGCTATTACCGCTTTTTTATCCACTATACCTAAAGTGGGCGCAATTGTCTTATTTGCGCGTCTTTACCAATCGTGGACATCTACCGCATTTTATTTTTCAGAATTAAGCACTTGGTTTATCATCGGAGTGGCCATCGTCACGATGCTTATCGGTAATCTCGCTGCGCTTCGACAGCAGGACGTTAAACGGATGATGGCGTATTCATCCATCGGACATACCGGCTTGCTCCTCATGGCCGTATTTGCTTATCAAGATGCTTTCAGCTACTTGTTATTCTACATTGTTGCATACGTCGTCATGAATTTAGCTAGTTTTATCTTTATCGACCAAATTGAGCAACAAACAGGCTCTACTTCCCTCCTTTCCTACGCAGGTCTAGGCAAAAAGATGCCGTTATTATTTACGGCATTTACGTTGGTTGCTGTCTCGCTTATCGGTATACCGCCAACGGTAGGTTTTGTAGCGAAGCTGATGGTATTTACCTCCACATTTTCCTTTTTTCAATCTTCCGGTGACACAGGTGTTCTCGTAATGCTTATTGTCGGCGCATTAACATCGGTTATCTCGCTTTTTTTCTATTTCAAGATTCCGTTATACGCCTTTTTGCGTGACACCGATCAGCCCGTAGCGGTTAAAAAACAGATTAGCGTTTTGCTTTGTATCGCATATACCTTAACCATATTGGTTATTCTATTTGGGATATTTCCTAATTGGTTAATGGCCTATTTATCAACTTCTTTTTCTTGATAAAAAGAAGCAAAAAATCAAGGCTGAGTATCGTTCGGCTATCTTTGTTGTCTATTCCTGAACAGAACGAAACTCCCTTCGGTCAAACAACGTTCTGTTCTATACGGAATAGTCTGCTCAAAGATGACCGCCGAACAATACAAGGCCAATTTAATCCGCCTAATCGCAATTGTTTATTAACCGTTTTGTTTACGCAATTGCACAATCCCTCCTTAATAACATTCAATGTCGCATGCGAATGTTTTACAACTGTATAAACTCATCCTTAGTACTATCCCTAATGTAAAACATTCGAGGCGACGAGCTTTATGGATTCGTGTTTATTTTTGGTGTCCATGAACTCACTTTGTTCGGTTTTGCTTCTTTTTCGCGGAGAAAAAGAAGATAAAAAAATCCTTATCTTTGCTTTTATGATCAGTGCAATTGCCAATAACATATTTCAACGTGCCATTGAGGATTATCATCGTTACGATGACATTGACCATCCTATGGAGAATCCGTACGACAGTCAGTCGTTAGAACATCTACTGTATCTAAAATGCTGGATAGATACCGCGCAGTGGCACATGGAAGACGTTGTCCGCAATCCGGATATCGCACCTGAAGAGGGGCTGAACTGGAAGCGCCGTATCGATAAGCAGAATCAGGTACGCACGGATACCGTAGAATATATCGATAGCTACTATTTACAGCAGTTCCATGATGTGCGTGCCAAAGAACATGCGCGAATCAATACGGAAAGTCCAGCTTGGGCTATCGATAGGCTATCTATTTTGGCGCTGAAGATATATCACATGGAACAAGAAACCAAACGCACCGATGTGGACCAGGCACATATTGCATCTTGTCAGTCGAAATTAGAAATATTGCTTGAGCAACGCAAAGACCTGTCACAAAGCATTGATGAATTACTTACCGATATAGCGTCTGGAGATAAATACATGAAAGTCTATAAGCAGATGAAAATGTATAACGATCCATCCCTGAATCCGGTACTCTACGGAAAAAAACAATAAGAAAGATGGAGACAGTCCGCGTATTGGTTATACGCTTCTCGGCGATGGGGGATGTGGCGATGGTGGCTTCTGTCTTACGAGAGCTCAGCGCGCAAAATAAGCGGATACAGCTCGTGATGGTAAGTCGTCCACAGTTTGCCGCATTTTTCGACGGCATTCCGAACCTCACTTTTCACCCTATCTTTCCTGATGAACAACATAAAGGAGCCAAAGGGTTATGGCGGCTTTTTAACGAGCTGAAAAAGTACGATATTGACTACGTAGCCGATCTGCATAACAACATTCGTTCACGGATTCTTACCTTGTTCTTTAAAACTGCCGGTTATCGTCTGGCCATCCTCGATAAAGCACGCCATCGAAAAAAAGAGCTAATAAGAAAAAGACATAAAGTTTTCAAGCCACTACGCCGTACTGTTGAGCGTTATGCCGACGTTTTTAGAATGCTCGGTTTTTCATTGAAATTAAGCCATCAACTACAAAGAGAAGTGCGCCCCGTACCCGATACCTATTCCTCTTTACTAACATCAAAAGCGATCAAAATCGGTATTGCACCGTTTGCGCAGCATCCTTACAAAGTCTGGAATTTGAACCACTGGGATATTATTTTCAGCACATTCCCGGCCTCTACATATAAATTTTTCATTTTTGGCGGCGGAAAACAGGAACTCGAGCAGGCGACAACATGGAGCAAACAGCATCCCCATGTTCATAATACGATCGGCCAGTTTGGCGTAAAGGCCGAACTTGACCTCATCAGCCATTTAGATTTAATGATTAGCATGGACTCCTCTGGTATGCATATGGCCTCCCTAGTAGGTACGCGTTGTCTATCTATCTGGGGAGCCACACACCCTTATGCGGGATTTTTAGGCTATGGACAATCGAAGGATGATTGTATCCAAGTAGAACACCCGAACCGGCCCAGCTCCATCTATGGAAATAAATCCTGTATTTGTAATGGTGTCGAAGCTATCAATCTAGTGACGCCGAAGATGGTGGTCGAGAGGATACAAAAAGAAATTCTTCCTATTTCCAAGGGTATAAGCCAATCGGGAGGCTAGTATTAACGGTGTACGTTCTATTTTTCGGGACAGCGATCGCCAATAGTAAGCGATATTCTTCTTTTTATTCCCCCAAGAATCCTCCCACCAATGGATCGCAATTGTATTCGATGTAATACAACTTTCATCATACGTTTCCATCCACGAAAAGGGATAAAAGTAATCCTTTGTAAGTACGAGCACATCTTCTAATCGTTGGGTTTTATAGGTGTCTACACCGTATCTCTTCATCAAGAGTTCGCTTGAGACGACCGGTGCTGCCATAGGGTGATATTTCATACGCTGCAGCTTCTCGGTTTCCTGCAAGCAAAGTTCGACAAAGCTACTACCCTTTTCACATCCAATAATTGCCGTATTAAAAGGAAACCTCGACACCCCCATCTCCGTTTGGAATCCAATAAAGGCTTTTTCACCGAGTAAATGATCAAATGTCTTTAATACTTCTACATCCGTATCGAAATAGATGCCTCCGTGTTTAAAAATAGCATATAAACGCATATAATCCGCAATAAATGCCCATCGCTTCTGTTTATACAAAACTTTTAGAAAAGGCATGCTGTCGAAAGGTGTATTGGATTCGTCCCATCTAATAACCTCGTAATCGGGCAAGTGCCTTTTCCACGATGTAATACACTTTTGAATGGTTTCACTATATTCCCCTCCCCCATACCAACAAAAATGAATTATTTTAGGAATCATCGTTTTGCTTTCTAATTTATTTATCTTTGCCCAAACTTAGGTAAAATGCATAGCATTCACCAATGCCTAAAGAAAAAATTATTGATATGGGCGTAAGCGGACTGGTTATTACCTTCAACGAAGAAAAACATATTGAAAAATGCATCAAGGGTTTACAGAAGGTCTGTGATGAGGTTATCATTATCGATTCTCATAGCCAAGATAAAACCGTCGAAATCGCCACATCGCTAGGAGCAACCGTTATTTCTCAGCCTTTTTTAGGCGACGGACCGCAACGTAGCTTCGGGCTACAATTCTGTAAAAACGAGTGGATATTAAATGTGGATACCGATGAGTTTCTGGATGACGATTGTTATCCGTTCTTTGAGAAAAAGGAATATCTCCAACTTCCTTATGATGCTTATAGCTTCAAAAGGAGAAACTTTCTAAAAGACAAAGAGATAAATTTTGCAGATTGGTATCCGGATTATGCTTGTCGTTTTTTTAATAGAAACACAGCTCATCCTTCCGTCCACCTGGTACACCAACGCATCGTTGCTACTAACCTGAAAAAATCCAACATGCACTTATTACATTATGCATGGGGTAGTTTCCACCAATTGATTGCCAAAAAAAACCAGTATACCGATTGGCAAGTAGAAGAGTTTATCAAAAAAGAAAAAAAAGTGAATGCCTTTTCTCCCGTAATACACGGCGTTACAGCCTTCTTTAAAGCCTATTTTTTAAAAAAAGGTATATTTCATGGCATAGATGGTGTAACGTTTTCGTTAATCCAATCGTTCTTCTCTTATATGAAGTATGCAAAAATGCTGGAAGTACAGCGGCAACGTAACAAATAGGTGGCATATATTTTGCAACTTCAGACACTTCATATATATATACTGGGGTGAGATACGGACTAAACATTAATAGATGATAAATTTTTTACCAACGCTTAAACACAGTACACAACCGGCAAGAAATAGAAGGGCTGTTGCATTATGCGTGGATAGCGCCTATCTGCCATATGCCTCCTTCGTTGCAAGCCAGATTCTGGAAAAAGAGACAACGCGCGATTTCGACATTGTAATCTGTCTGCCCGATACCGACAAGATTCCGGCATCTACCCGCGAGGATATCCGCTATTGTACCGTTGATTTCTCCGTAATCGATGGGCTTCCGGTCGGCCGGCTTTCATCGGCAACTTACCATAAAATATTTTTACCTGCTCTTTTTAAAGACGAATACGAGCAAATCTTATATCTAGATGCCGATGTTTATGTAAGTGCCCCTTGTATTTCACAGATTCTGGACAGTAATCAAGAAGGTAAAGGACTCATGATGGCTATCGATATATCGGAAATCGAACGTAAATCGGGCTTTAACTTCCATAATGCGTATCTAAACCGCTATATCGCTTTAAAGCATCAATACAGAAACGCGGGCGTGATTCTATTTAATACCAAGCGTCTACTTGAAATAGGCTATTTGGAAAAAATGATGGCGTACGCACGAAAAAACAGACAAAAACTTTTACGGCACGATCAGACGTTGATTAACACCGTGCTATATGACGAAATTGGATCTTTATCTTTTTTATATAATTACCAGCTTATCGATACAACTATACCTTTATCAGCAGAATTTCAGCCTAAAATCTTTCACTTTGTAGGTGAATTGAAGCCGTGGAATACAGAACATGGTTTTATTGGCTCCTTCCACACCGAATATGAGCGCTATATCGGACAACATTTCCCTGCTCATCAGATAACCTCTAAAACGGAGTTTGAACTGAAATATGAAAGCCGTAAGAAAAAACGCAAATACAAGAATGTTATTCGCGAACGGATGTCCTTGGGTGTATTTGTTGGCAAGGAAAAATTGAAACATGTGCTTTCTTTCTTTGACGAGAAATCTCCGGATAACGTTATGAATAGCCCCAAGATACGTCAGATTGTATCACGATTCAGAAGTACGATCGATACCTCAATTTATGAGTGTGAAATGGGTGCTTCGAGGGTTTAAGGGATAATTATGTTGGTATAAAATATGGAGTATTTTAAAGAAAAAAAAATAATACTCGCGATTCCGCAGAGCTTTTCGTTACACGAAGCTTTTATAAAACAATTAGAATCGCTAGGGCTTCAAATTATCGATATTAGCTATATCGTAGATAATTTTAAATACAAAAATCTACAACAACGTCTTTATAATAGCTTTCGAAAACTATTTTTAAAAGATTATGAATATAAGAATACATTAAAAGCCAAATTGGCCGAAGACAAAATTCAGAAAGCCCTCTCTGGTATAGATAAGGTAGATTACGCATTATTTATTAGACCCGACTTCTATACTTTCGATATTATAGAAAAGGTAAAAAAAATAGCGGACAAAACAGTGGGATATCAATGGGATGGACTAAATAGATTTCCTAACGCCTATTCCAGAATTAACCTATTTGAACGCTTTTTTGTATTCGATCCCGAAGATTTGCGCGCATCAGGAACACTCCCTATTACTAATTTTTATTTCGATTATTCTTTAGATGAAAATGGTGCAGCAGCATCAGATGTATTCTTCCTAGCTACTTATATAGAGAGCAGAATGGAGGAAATTTATAAGTTTTTTAACACAGTAAATTTACTATCGTTAAATGTAAATGCGCTTATTTATACCACAAAAGAAGAAATAGCAGACTACGTTCACAAAGTTTGTCCATCACTGAAGGTAATAACAAACACAATACCTTATGACTCCAATTTAAAGCTTGCTAAGCGTTCGAATATTATTATCGATTTTGCTCACAATATACACAATGGATTATCCCTTAGAGTTTTTGAAGCAATAGGATACGACAAGAAGCTTATAACTACAAATAAGTTCGTAAGAGACTACGATTTCTATAACCCTGCTAACATTTTGGTTCTAGAAGATGAATACACTCCGGAATCGATAAAAGAATTTATCGAAATACCTTATGAACCTTTGGATTCACAAGTCAAAGAGAAGTATGGCTTTACGAATTGGATAAAGTATCTTTTTAATATTGAAGGTCATATTCCGATTGAACTTCCCGTGGCTATGCATAAAACTCTGTAACCAAAGAAAAATCAAAGACGGACATTAATAAAGATTCTATCATAACCAAAAAAAGCAAACAATATGTCATTAGAGCGCGGCATTAACATATTAGGATATATAAATAAACAGTTTGGACTCGGCGAGGGAGTGAGAAGTAATATACGATCGATATCCAGTACAGGAATTCCATATGTACTCAACGATTTTAAAGAAAAAATTTCTCCCGATATCAAAGATGAGAATACCGACGGTCTAGTAATCACGGAAGAAAATCCCTATGACATAAATCTCATTCAAATTAACGTTGACAACTTTGAAAGACTATTAAATTCAAATGGAGCTTCATATTTTGCGGGAAAGTATAATATCGGCTTTTGGGCTTGGGAGTTAGAGTTGTTTCCCTCCTCATATCAAAAATATATAGATCTTTTAGACGAAATTTGGGTACCGAGTAATTTTTGTTTAAATGCTATTTCACAAATATCCAATAAACCGGTTCTTCGTTTTATGCATTCTATCGATATTCCGGAAAACGATATTACCAGAAATGATTTAGGCCTACCTGCAGATAAGTTAATTTACTTAACTATTTTTGATTACCATAGTAGTCTACACAGAAAAAACCCTTACGCTGTAATTAAGGCTTTTGAAGATGCTTTTGGAGACGATCACTCTAAGCTTCTTGTCTTAAAGGCGTCCATCGGTGTGGAATATCCAAATGCTAAAAATGAGTTATACTCCTACATCGAGAATAAGAAGAATATCATGCTTATAGAGGACATTCTTCCCAGAGAAAAATTATATGGTTTAATAAATAATTGTGATGTTTTTGTTTCAATGCACCGTTCAGAAGGTTTTGGACTGACCATGGCCGAGGCTATGTATTTAGGGAAGCCGGTTATTGCGACAGCATATTCAGGAAATACAGAATTCATGTCTGCTTTCAACAGCGTGCTTATTCCGTATACATTAATACCAACTGGGGATAACTATATGTATAGCGATCTGAATAACTATTGGGCAGATGTCGACATAAATGAGGTTAGTCTCGCCTTGAAACGCCTAGGAGAATCTCCGTCTGAAAGGAAAAAACTCGGTGATAGTGCTAAAAAACACATTAAGGACCTCCTTTCCCCTAAAACAGTAGGCAAAGGAATGAAATCACGAATTGATTACATTTATGACATTTGCTTACCTCGGCGAGAAAAAGATCTTCAAGAAACTCTTTCAGAGCTCACAATCGAGAACATTAACCTCAAACGCAAAGTAGACGCTCTAAAACAAATTAAAATGGTGAAATGGAAGTTGGCTTTCAAAAATTTAAAAAATAAACTGTTTAAACGAAACAGAAAGTATATTTGGGAAGATTAACTTCGGCAGGTTCTTATATCTGGACTCATGAACGACTATTACTCGCCTGATTTACACTACATTAAATCATCATAAAAGTCATTCTGAGCTTCCTGTCGCTTAATATTTTTCTCATGGATCAGACAAAATCGATAGTCTTCATCCGGTAGATTCATAAAAGTTTGGTATCCTGCCAAAACTTCGTGCACCTTATTGACCCAGTGAATATTCCTTTTTGTTTTTAGCTTAAAAATTCTCATCTGAAAATCAGGGAAATTGACATATCCATCTTCATTTTGTTTCCAATTCCATTTTGTAATATGCTCGTCGGTAATACCATGCACAATGTTAATCCTTGGCACGCAAAAGCAGTCTACCTTTTCGCTTTTCTGCAATTGCTGTTTCAAATTTTGTAAAAGTGACTCGGACGGAATTTCGTCTGCATCTATCTGAAATAGGTAATCACAGGTAGCACGTGCCACCAAATTATTTTTAAAAGCTGAAAAATCTCCATCAAGTCGAGCAGTCAAATGCAACACGGCATTTTTAACTTCTTCAATTAAGTTGGATACCCCTTCATGTGGATTCGTTATATCCTGTAAAATAATTATTTGATCGTCATCGTCCATATGCTCGAAAAGACAGTCAAGCAGATTTCGTAATTCTTGTTCTTCATTACATACTGTTATTCCGTATGTTATCATTGGTTTCTTTCTAAAAAAATTAAACCAGCTCATCAATTAAATTTCAATTAAGATTTCTTACTATCAATTCTTCTTCAGATGCTTTTAAATTTTCAATCTGAAAATGAAGATTACCTTTTTTAAATCTTTTTCTGTTAAAGAAAAGCTTTTCAATTAAAGATGTTGACTGATAAAAGTGTCTATGCAGAATTTCTGGAAGCCAAAGCAGATTTTTGAAATCTTTTTCGTCTAACTTATTCATATCAAAAGAAACCAATACATCATGCGATTCTATTTGATCAATATGTGCAAAACGGCTCGTTAGATCAAACGCTGTATTTTGTTGCTCATCTGCAATATAGCCATTACCGTCTGCATCAATATATATCTTCGCAAAATAGGGCTCTATTTTACGAAGATTCGATAAATCTGCATGATATACTATAGCAGCTATGTCATACCTTTTATGAAGAGATGAAGAAGGTGCAAACCGCCATTTCCTATAAAAGTTTCGTATAGCATTTTCCTCTATCCTTTTCGTTCTGTCTTGATATTCCCGAGAAAATCGAGAAGTCTTGCTTACAAAATGATACACGATTGCTTTCGGCACTTGAAACATTGTAGCATTTTGGAGTTTAAATCGTATTAACAAATCACTATCTTCACAAAACATCGGGTTATATAGCGGATCCATTCCCCCCATTTCCAGTAACCATTCTCGTTCAACGCAAAGGAAAAAAGAAGCATCTTCCGTTATAAATGGCTTTAAATTGGCCTCGGCTTGTCTTCCTTTATTATATTGACAAAATTCTTCAGTTCTAAAGGTTTCGAGATCAGTTCCGAAATCTATGACAACTTTCCAATCATGTTTATCTTCGGCAAAGATTGGTGGCTCGACAACGGTATAAAACAACAGTTGTCCCGGCTTCCAGGCATCAATAAGCTGTTCCACAAATCCCTTGCCCATAATCATATCGTTATGTAAAAATGCGACTAGCTTACCGCTCGCAAGCAAAACCCCTGTATTATAGGTATCCGATAAAGTTTTCGATTTTTCAGAGTAAAAATATTTGACAAAAGGATCTAGCAGGCCATCTAACCATTCATGAGTATTGTCACTACTGCCATAACTCACAAACACAATTTCCACTTCTGGATATAATTGTCTGACGCTAGCATAAAATGCTTTCGTATAATCTAAATTATTTCTAAGACCAACAATTAACGATAAATCCCTTTCTTCCATATCTAAATACAAATTTAGATAAAATATGCTCTATTGCCGCATCATGATATCGTAGAAATTCTGAGATATGACGACAATAGCCATTTCGGAGGATATCATACCCACAGGAATTCGCTATGGAGATCTTTTTATATATTAAGAGAGGCCAAAAACACTGTTCTTGGCCTTCCCAAACTTATGTACTTCACTTTTTATCTAGGCACATAAAATTTAACTCCCTCATACTCATAATTCACATGGTTACCTCTGACTAGGGAATAATAATGATCCGTATAATACTGACTATACCATCTGTGGACAGGTTTTAATTTAGAATTGCTAGAATTGTTAGGATATGCGTAGAATGCTATTCCTTCATAAGTCATATCAGCCATATACTCAGCTCCAGGATTAAGTGTATAGAAGTTGTTACTATTACTTTTCGCTAAATATCTATAAACTGGCAAAGTCCCTGGTACCTGATAGTCATAAGCATAAAATGCAATACCTCGGTTCTCGGCTGAATGGTACTCATTCGCAAGATCCATTGATAACACATGGTTATTATCATGTCTCGTTGGTCTAGGCAACCACATACCATCGATATAAAGAATATAAACAGGTTTATCCTTATAAACATTTTTTACAACACCATTTTCTAAATAATTTTCAAATGCGGACTTCAACGCACTTCTTTTACTCGCATCCGCAACGAGTTCATAAATTGGGATCAAGCCGTCGCGACCGAAATCTACCAATACTGAATTCTCGGGTGTCACACTATTTTGCCAATTCTTTATGTTAATCTTGGGCGCGCTTGCATCAAGATCAATTACTCCTCTTAATTCTTTCGTAGGATCACCTCCTAAAGTACTATAAGATAACTTCTTCGAAAAATTCTGGTTGGCAGCACTTGTATTTACATCACGGGCACCGTCCACTTCGACATCGAAAATAGCTTTCGCACCGACCTTGATTCCGATACGAGCTGCCTGCGTACGATTGGAATTTCTTGTTTCCGACTGAAATTTCATATCGAATTTCCCTCCTGTATAAATATCCGTCAACACAAAAGGTCCGTATTTTCTGACAATATAGGCTGCAGATTGAGTAGATAGATCTGTCGAAAATTCGTCCGTTAAGTAGGTCCTTAATAATTCCGTTGGAGCATTTAAGCGGTATCTTTTTTGTTTAATTACCAAGTTATAGCTACCATAAATATATTTGCCATCAAAAGAAGAACTATCATTATTCTCATAATTAAATTTGGAGGAAAGTTCCCAACCAAAGAGTTTAAAACCCGCCGTTGCACTCGCTTTGTTAGAAACACTTCTAGAATATTGTTCAGCGTTTTCTCCGTATTCCTCTGTGTATTCCTGTGATAATGGTCTCCCTTCAATCACACGATTAGGATGATCATTTTTTAATCGCTCAATGTCTATAATAGAATTACCCTGTGACGCTGCATTAGCATATTGGCCCAGAACATCGTAACCGTACCCCAGTAAATCATAAGGCCCCATACCCGCAGCAAGTGGTCGTACTGTTTGGGCGGAGAGATCTCCGTCGGTTAATACAGAATCGACACTTTCCGGAGTGGCCATTTCTTTGTTACAGGATGCTGCTAAGCCTACTACGCAGAGCAACAATAATCTAGAGATTTTTTTCATAAAAGAATTAAATTAGTTGATTGTATAAACAATCGGTTTGTAAATTATTTCAATAATAACATTATCTTAATGCTTTTGCAACTTTTTTCAAAACCTATGGTAAATAAAGTCAATAAAATCAGGAATAAGGAACGGGTTGATAATATTAATAAAAGAATAACACTACCTTTAAATGGTGTTAAAATAACTGACTATCACAAATATGATCTTCTGTGAATACAATAGATTCTTCACGAAAATCGACATACCAGCCCCGTTTATTAAGGGAAAGAAACACGAATTAAAATAAATGCATTATCTTGGCGCTTTAATGCAAACATTCCATTATTCTTAAGCAATGCACACACCAAAGATCAAATCAATACTCCCATTAGCGCTAACAGTTGTTATTGCACTAATCTCCTGCGAGAAAAATACATTGGACGAGCCCAAAACAACAAACCCTGAAACTATAGAACCGGAAACAAACAAACCGACGGAGCTTAAGTTTGCGGTCAAGAATCTATCAGACAACAAAAATACCACAAATAAAGAAGGATATGGAGATTACAACTTCTTGGGATTCGGCTATGATGTAACCGGCAAGCATTCACATAAGACTTCCATTAAAGAACCTATAATTAATACACCGTCATTTGTGCAGGAAAGTTCGGGTCGTTTCGCTTCGCTCCGGGTGCTAACTTCCAGTTTCAAATCCATATATGCCACTGACGCAGAAGAGTTAACTAAATGGTTAGCAGAAGGCACACCGAATACAGGTTACTTTAAAGGAAATATCACACATCCGTTCCCCGATACAGATCCACAGGAAGATCAATACATCTATGGTTTGTATGATTCGTATATCAAATACAGACGTCTCACACTCTATGGCAGGAATAGTCAACTAATACCCTATTTAACCGCAGACTTCCAAGTAGACAGCAAATCATTGGAACCAGCGGAACTTGTCAAAAAATATGGCACCCACGTCTTACTTTCTTTGTTTACAGGAGCAAAGTTTAGTCTCGATTACCGCGCTGAATATACGGGTACAAACCGGCGTAATGCCGTAGAAAATAGCTTCCGAGTAGGTTTAGGTGATTGCTTCGAATTATTTTCGGGATTTCTTGATCCGCTGGATTCCGCAGCATTCAAAGATATTCGTAATCCCACCATAGCGTTTGAAGCAATCGGTGGGGATCCGTCTAAAATTTTGATAGATGAAACTTCGATTTCTAAACCGATAGTTGATAGAACAGCATGGGCAGAAACCATCAACGAAGATAATGCTAGATTTATTTACATTGATGGTTTGGACAACTTGTTGCCGATTGCGGATCTTATCGAAGATTTAGGTAAAAAACAAGAAGTACAAGCTTATATAAACGAATATATCAACACAAATGAGGTAAAGCTGTAGTTAATCGATCATATCGGCTCGGCGTGTATTTCGTATCCAAAGCCATTGACATCCGTGTCTTCACTCTTGATCAGCGCGATAATGGATTTACCGGTAAGCCATATCTTTAAAACCTGCTCTTCTTTAAATTTTGTTTTGAAAAGCCTCAACAATTCATTAAGGGGGGATCCTTCTGCTACATGATATTTTGCTTCTCCATATAATTCCGTAATATAAGAATCAAGCAGTTCCGCTTCCCGATCTCCAATCTCCGCATTAGGTCTTCTATAATCAAACGAATCAAATCTCACGCTAAGTCGGGATGATAATACATCATCTCGTAAACTGGTAAAGATCTGCATCGAATAATCTCTCATATGTTCATTGGTAAATCCCACCATTTTGTTTGAGTCTTCACCCAATCGATCCCAATTGATATTTAAAAAATCACCATCTGCAAAAATCTCCGTTACAGCAGAATCCTGCACAACAAGCTGTCCGTCCTTATAACCGTACAAAAACGTCTTATAGTTTCCCGGCAGGTAAAAATAGTGACTCCATTCAGTCCTGAATTGAGAATTAATCGTACCATTTTTTTCTAGAAGATGTACCCCATCTTCATTTCCTTCTACCTGCCATATCAAAGAATCCAAAGCGTCAGCATAACGTATTAAAATAGCAAATCCTCCATTAGGCGCCGTATAGGTACTGTCCTCTAAGCTAAACCCCACCTGCTCATAAATATGTCCCTCACTCTTATCAGTCGTCAACATTAAGGGTAACGACTGGATTTCTTCTTCTGGTTCTGGATCGAGCCCATCGTCTGGCAATACTACATTATCATCCTTGTCAGAACAACTTCCAAACAACAGTGCGGACATCACCAAAAAGCAAATCTTTTTTAACATACAAATCAGGATTAGAATAGGAGTAAATATAAAAAACATTTCAACCAATCATTAATCTTTTACCATTAATCCCAGTCAAATAAAATAAATCAAAAATCTATGCATAAATTATTCACTTATCTAACCGCTGGTGTGTTATTATTTTTGGGATCGTGTGCCGCATTAAGGCACGGAGACATGAGTTTGATTAGCTTGGGAATGTCAAAGGAAACGGTTGTTAAACGTATTGGAAAACCCAACATGGTGGTCATGGCACAATCCACCGAAGAAGGGCCCCTAGAGGTATACGAGTATATGCCTGTTGACCGCAACTCGTATACAGAAACAGTCGAACGTCGTCCTGTTTGGGTGTATTTCCTCAACGGAGAAGTTATGGAGTGGGGTCCGGGAGAAGACTGGCAGATTGATAACGCGCTCACGAAACGAATGCTGGAGCGATACCGAGAGCATAAAAGAAATAGGCGTTAAAATTATTTTTTAATTAAATGAAATTAAGTTTCCAAAGTTCAAATGGCTGTCAGAAAACTTGCCTCGGTAACTTTTCAAAAACCGACTTGGAGTTTGGAAAGTTACCGCGGTCGTTTGCGCAAAACAAACTTTCATTATAGAAAAACAAGCTATCATTTGTTTTAGTGACCGCGGTAATTCCCAGACATCTAAGCACAAAAAAAGCCGGCATCCTAGGAACGCCGGCTCAACCATTAAACTATAAAAAAACGCGAATTACTCGCTTTTCCTGAAAGTTAAATCCGCTATCGCCTTCTTGATTCGCATACCGTTCTGGAACAGCACACGTTTGCGATGGATATTGGCAGCAGTCACCTCTTCTGCTGTGTCACTGCCAATACTGCCCGTCCCTAAGCGGAAGGAACCGAGACTGCCCAAACGGACAATGTAGCCTTGCGAGATATTACGCGGGATTTCCCGCACCAAGCTGTATAATACCGCCATGACGTCCGATTCCGTGACGGACGAGGCATGGGATATGTCGGAAGCCAAATCCTCTAGGGTGATCTCACCACTGCTTACCGGACGTGCATAGAACTTTTTAGGGGCAGCCGCATCCTGCGGGTTGCCGATTTCCTGTACATTAAATTTAATTGCCATAATACTAAAATTTAAAAAATGTTTGTCGGTAGCGGTTCACTACTCCGTCGGCGAGCTCTTTCCGTTGGACGTTCCCGTTACCTCCTCTTCTTGTTCGTCTCCTCGCGAGTGGATGAACAGCACAAACGTAAAGACAGCAATCAAACAAAATGAAATTTTGATCCGATTTGATCTAAATTGATAGGATTTGATAAAAATTAACCCTAACGAAACCACTGTATCTGTCTGTCAACTCTTCGCGAGACGATCGAACAGCACAAACATAAATCTTCCTCCAAATCTCTTTGGCCGAAATGGCCGGAAAAGGCCGAAATGGTAGTAAATGTCCGGATATGACCGAAATGTCCGAATTTGGTATTCTTGCCCCGTCTAGACCTGCGATTGGCTATCTAATCCGAACAGCCGTCGAACAAATATCGAACAGCTTCCGATTATTTCCGGAGAACAGCCGATAGCCCGTAGAGCAATCTTCGAAAGCAGGCTAGATTATTCCGTTCCTATTCGATATACTTCTACTCAAAAACACATCAACACAAGCAATATTGACAGCTTAACATCAAATTTTCTATTTTAAGCTGACAAAATGAATCGTTTTTGTTATCTTCAAGCCAAATCATAACGAATGGAATATGGTTTGTAGAAGAAAGAGAAACAGCAAAAGATTTAAAAAGGAATAACGACTATGTATTGGATTATATTTATTGGGATTGCGGTTATCAGTTGGATCGTGCAATCCAGGTTTAAGAACAAGTTTAAAAAATATTCAGAGACCCCTTTGAGTTCGGGACTTTCGGGCGCTGAAATTGCTCAGAAAATGCTCCATGAAAATGGGATTTACGACGTGAAGGTTCTTGTAGCTAACGAGGGCGGTCTGTCTGATCATTATAATCCGGCAAACAAGACAGTGAACCTCAGCAACGAAGTATATTATGGCCGTAGCGTCGCTGCCGCTGCGGTTGCAGCGCACGAAAGTGGTCACGCCGTACAACATGCAACTGCCTATTCTTGGTTACAGTTCCGTTCGGCGATGGTACCTGTTGTGAGCGTAGCCTCTCGCCTAACTTCTTGGGTATTGATAGGCGGTGTTTTGCTAATGGCCTTTAGCGGGAATCCATGGATCCTAGCAGTTGGTGTGGGGGCGCTTTTTTTGACGACACTATTTGCCTTCGTAACCTTACCGGTGGAGTTCGACGCATCGGGCAGAGCGTTGAAATGGCTGGAGTCAGCTAATATTACACACAGCCGAGATGAGCACGACGGGGCGAAAGACGCGTTGAAATGGGCCGCAATGACCTACGTTGTAGCCGCTTTATCAGCACTCGTAACATTGCTATATTATGCCTTTATCCTTTTCGGCAGAAGAGATTAACGCTAAAGAGCATACAAACATATAATAAAAAAATGCGACAGAATAAGTCGCATTTTTTATTGTTTAAATAGATTCCCCGTTGAATAATGAAATAAAATTCGACACTATTTTGTAACTTTGGCACTTAGCACATTTTAAGACGAGAAATAAGACATGTTTCAGAATTTACAGGATAAACTGGATAGAGCCTTTAAAGTACTAAAAGGACAAGGAAGTATTACTGAAATAAACGTCGCAGAGACGATGAAGGAAATTCGCAAGGCATTATTGGATGCCGATGTGAATTATAAAACAGCCAAAGCATTTACCGACGAGGTTAAGCAAAAAGCGTTAGGTCAGAATGTACTTACTAGTATTTCGCCAGGGCAATTGCTGACTAAAATCATGAACGATGAACTGACTTCCCTTATGGGAGGAACAGTTACCGATCTGGATATAACACACAACCCTACGGTTATATTAATAGCGGGTTTGAACGGTGCGGGTAAAACCACGTTCTCTGGGAAGCTAGCCAACTATCTCCGTGATAAAAAAGGAAAAAAGCCGTTGTTAGTTGCAGGAGACGTTTATCGTCCGGCTGCGATTGACCAATTGCAGGTGTTGGGCGAGCAAGTGGGCGTTCCGGTTTATGTCAATCGCGAATCCACTGACCCTATAGCAATTGCTGAGGAAGGCGTAGCAGAAGCCAAACGCAACGGAAATAATATTGTCATTATCGATACTGCCGGACGATTAGCCATTGACGAAGCTTTAATGACCGAAATAACCGCAGTTAAAGAGGCGACCCAACCGCATGAAATCCTTTTTGTCGTGGATGCCATGACGGGGCAAGATGCGGTCAATACCGCTAAAGCGTTTAACGATCGTTTGGATTTCACGGGTGTAGTGCTCACCAAGTTGGATGGTGACACCCGTGGTGGTGCTGCCTTATCGATTAAATCCGTAGTCAATAAACCGATTAAGTTTATCGGTACCGGCGAGAAAATGGAAGCGCTAGACGTGTTCCACCCTGACCGTATGGCATCCCGTATCCTAGGAATGGGTGACGTGGTTTCTTTGGTAGAACGTGCCCAACAGCAGTTTGACGAGAAAGAAGCAGCGGAGCTACAAAAGAAAATCCGCAAAAATAAATTCGACTTCAACGACTTTAAGTCCCAGATTCAGCAGATTAAGAAAATGGGAAACATGAAAGACTTGATGGGGATGATTCCCGGCGTCGGCAAAGCCATTAAAGATGTAGAAATAGAGGACGATGCGTTCAAACCGATTGAAGCGATTATCGACTCTATGACGCCTTTTGAAAGAGAAAATCCAGATGCGATTGACACAAAACGCCGCATGCGTATAGCAAAAGGCTCAGGAACAGATATTAACGAGGTGAATAAGCTCATGAAGCAGTTTGCGGACATGCGCAAGGTCATGAAGCAAATGTCCAATCCTGCTATGGCAGCTAAGATGATGCGTAATATGCCCAAAATGCCTGGAAAACCTTTTTAAAATAATATTTTGTAATTTTGCCCTATGGATGACCCCGCGCAGCTCTCGGAATATGGAAAGATACTATTAATAGCGATAGTAGGTATCTTTTTGGTATGCGCAACCATTTTGTTGGCGAAAATATTATCGCCAAAGAAACCGAATCCTCAAAAACTAAGTACATACGAATGTGGTGAAGAAGCCACCGGAAACGCCTGGATACAGATAAACCCACGGTTTTATGTAATTGCTTTGGTCTTCCTACTATTTGATGTGGAATTGATCTTCGTATTTCCTTGGGCAACGGTTTTCGGGAGTAGGGAATTGGTCGCTGCCGATGGGCGCTGGGGATGGTTTACCTTAGTGGAAATGGGTATGTTTTTGGGTATTCTGGTAGTAGGATTAGTATATGTATGGAAACGGGGTGACATTTCGTGGATTAAACCCGCACATGTAGAACCGCGCGTTTCTGTCGGTATTCCGGCTACGGCCTATGAACAATTGAATAGCAAAAAATACCATGTTCGCGACTATAAGGAAACTGTATCGTCGGAAACAGTTGATACCGATACAAAAGCGGCTCGCAGTGGAGGGCTAGGGTTTCGACCAAAATTCAAGAAGTCAAATTAATTAAAACATGGAAGCAGCACAAAGTGGAGGAGTCATAATTGCCAAAATGGACGATTTGCTGAATTGGGCAAGGCTATCATCTATGTGGCCGGTCAGTTTCGGAATCGCTTGTTGTGCGATAGAGATGATGGGCGCTATGGCTTCGACCTATGACCTAGATCGCTTAGGCGTGTTCCCGCGTCCATCTCCCAGACAATCGGATGTGATGATCATTGCGGGAACGGTGACTTTCAAGATGGCGGATAGGATAAAAAAACTATACGAACAGATGCCTGACCCCAAATATGTCATATCGATGGGTTCGTGTTCAAATTGTGGCGGTCCGTATTGGCAACACGGCTATCATGTGGTGAAAGGTGTAGATAAGATTATCCCTGTGGATGTATATGTACAGGGATGCCCACCGAGACCAGAAGCATTAATCGGCGCATTCTTAGAACTTCAAAAAAAAATAGAAACAGAAAATATATTACAAGATCAATATTTTTCTGAACACGCTTAATATATTTTTAAAAACACTATGGCAAAAGATTTTTATGGCGAGTTGCAATTAGGTATTCTTGGCGGAGGCCAGTTGGGTCGTATGCTCATACAAGAAGCCATCAATTACAACGTAAACGTGCATATATTAGACCCTGATAAAAATGCACCGTGCCGTAAATTATGTAACCGTTTTGAATGCGGTTCGTTAAATGATTTTGATACGGTCTATAACTTTGGTAAGGATTTAGACATGATCACCATCGAAATCGAAAAAGTGAATGTGGATGCTTTAGAAAAGTTGGAGGGCGAAGGCGTTATCGTATATCCGCAGTCCCGGATCATTCGATTGATTCAAGACAAAGGTCTGCAAAAACAATTTTTTAAACAGAACGACATTCCTACCGCAGCTTTTCAACTAATTTCTAACAAAGAAAATTTATATGAAACGGCTATCCCCCTACCTTATATACAGAAGCTCCGCAGGGATGGCTATGATGGCAAGGGAGTTAAAAAGATCAATAATACCTCAGCAATAGAACAGGCTTTTGAAGAGCCTTCTTTGATAGAAGAGTTAGTTGATTTCGAAAAAGAGATTGCCGTAATTGTTGCCAGAAACGATAGAGGCGACGTATCTACCTTTCCGTTGGTAGAGATGGAGTTTAATCCCGATGCGAATTTGGTGGAGTTTTTGATATCTCCATCAACATTACCTTTTGAAATCCAGACGCAAGCTGATGAAATTGCTAAAAAGATAGCAGAGGACCTACAAATTGTCGGTCTTTTGGCTGTCGAAATGTTTCTCACAAAAGATGGTGAGATTTTAGTAAATGAACTTGCTCCTCGCCCACACAATAGTGGACATCATACGATTGAGGGAAATATCACCTCGCAATTCGCACAGCATTTACGTGCTATTTTCAATTTACCGTTGGGCGCTACGACAGCGAGGACAAATGCGGTGATGATAAACCTGCTAGGCGAACCACGGTATGAGGGACTTGCTAGATACGAGGGCGTGGAAGACGTACTTGCCGTTGAAGGTATATTTGTTCATTTATATGGAAAGAAATATACAAAACCTTTTCGCAAAATGGGGCATGTATGCATTGTAAATGACGACCGTGATTTAGCGATAAAAAATGCACGCTGGGTACAGAAAACATTAAAGGTAAAGGCTTAAAAAGATGAACCGAGAAAATATTGCACAAGTAGGTATAATCATGGGTAGCAAATCTGATCTTCCCGTGATGCAGGATGCCATCGAGGTATTGAAAGCGTTAGGAGTGAGTTTTGAAGTCTCCATTGTTTCGGCCCATCGTACGCCCGAACGCATGTACGAATATGCGAAATCAGCCGCAACACGCGGACTGAAAGTTATTATCGCAGGAGCCGGCGGTGCCGCCCATCTACCGGGAATGGTGGCTTCGATAACCCATTTACCTGTAATCGGTGTTCCGGTAAAATCCTCCAACTCTATTGACGGTTGGGATTCGGTGCTTTCTATATTACAAATGCCTAATGGAATTCCGGTAGCAACCGTTGCATTGAATGCCGCAAAGAACGCCGGAATTTTGGCTGCTCAAATTTTAGCCACTTCTTCGGAGGAATTGGCATTGGCTATTCTAGCCTTTAAGGCGGATCTCAGAGCAAAAGTAGAAGAAACTGCTGAAGAAGTAGAGAATATGGGGTTTTAGCCCATATTCAATAGCATATTATGCTCCTCAATCATCTTTCGCAAATTATTGAGTGCATAGCGCATACGCCCAAGTGCCGTATTGATGCTGACATCGGTTATTTCAGCAATTTCTTTAAAGCTCATATCACAAAAATGGCGCATAATAAGTACCTCTTTTTGGTCATCAGGTAACTTTTGAATAATCTTTCGCAAATCAACATCGCGTTGATTAGTCATTAATTTAGACTCCGCGTTATCGTCAGTAAACTCCAGTACTCCAAAAATATCATACCCGTCACTACTCACCACCGTGGGGCTTCGTTTTTCTTTCCGAAAATGGTCAATCACCATATTTTGAGCAATACGAACCACCCAAGGCAAAAACTTACCTTCATCATTATAACGTCCAGATTTTAGTGTTTTGATTACCTTTATAAAGGTTTCTTGAAAAATATCTTCCGCGAGATATTCGTCTTTCACTTGTAGATAGATGGATGTATATATTTTTGTCTTATACCTATTCAGTAGTACCTCTATCCCCGACTCATCCCCCGATACATATGCCTGAATCAACTCAAGGTCACTCTTATCTTTTAACGTTTTCATAGTAAATCCCTAGATTTATGTTTGAATTTATTTTAAAGAGTAAAGTGTTTTATAGGCGTCCTTTCGTTTGTATAATCATACCTCAAAGCAAATGAAAAATAACGATGATTCAAATTAAACGCTTATTTTTTAACATTTATTCACACATCTTTCGCATTTGCGTATACAACAAATAAACCCGTAAAATAGTTTATTTATTCGCCGTTTTATGCCGTATATACCATAAAAAAGGTGAGCAGTATGTGCCCACCTTTATATAATTTAACGATACTCGTTATTACTTATATAATGGAAACTGTGCCATCAAAGCTTTCACTTTGCCATGGATAGCTTCTAAACCACTTTCATTCGCTCTATTGGCCAAAGCTTCATCAATCAACTCACCAATTTGAATGATTTCGTTCTCCTTAATACCACGTGTGGTAACAGCTGCCGTTCCGAAACGTACACCTGAAGTTACAAAAGGTGATCGCGTATCAAACGGCACCATATTTTTATTCGTTGTGATACCAGCTTTGCCTAACACCGCTTCGGCATCTTTCCCCGAAATATCCTTGTTACGTAAGTCGACTAACATCAAATGGTTGTCTGTACCACCGGAAATGATCTTGTAATCTCGGTCTACAAAGAATTGAGCCAATGCTTGTGCATTCTTCCGAACTTGTTTAGCATATGTCAAGTAATCATCACTCAATGCTTCCCCATATGCTATCGCTTTAGCTGCGATTGTATGTTCCAAAGGCCCTCCTTGTGTACCTGGGAATACAGCCAAATCCAACAATTGAGTCATCGTACGGATCTCTCCTTTCGGTGTTTTAATACCCCAAGGATTTTCAAAATCTTCACCCACCATAATCATACCGCCGCGAGGACCACGCAATGTTTTGTGTGTAGTTGTGGTTACAATATGACAATGCGGAAGCGGATCGTTCAACAAGCCTTTTGCAATCAACCCGGCAGGATGTGATATATCTGCCAATACGAGTGCTCCGATTTCGTCAGCTACCTTGCGGATACGGGCGTAATCCCAATCGCGAGAGTAAGCAGAAGCACCACATATGATCATTTTAGGCTTTTCGCGTAACGCGGTCTCTTCTAACTGTTCGTAGTCAATAAGTCCCGTATCTTCTTTTACTCCATAAAATAACGGTTGGTAAATTTTACCCGAAAGATTTGCCGGTGATCCGTGTGTTAAATGTCCTCCGTGCGATAGATCAAGTCCTAAAATTTTGTCACCCGGTTTTAATGTCGCTAAGAAAACCGCCGCATTCGCTTGCGCTCCAGAGTGAGGCTGTACGTTTACCCATGTTGCACCAAATAGCTTTTTTGCACGATCAATGGCAATCGCTTCAACTTCGTCAACCACTTCACAACCTCCGTAGTAGCGTTTCCCGGGCAAGCCTTCCGCATACTTGTTCGTTAAAACCGAACCAGCGGCTTCCATTACTTGTTTACTTACAAAGTTCTCAGAAGCAATCAATTCGATGCCTTCTTCCTGGCGCTTTAGCTCATCGGCTATTAGGTTAAAAATGACCTGATCTCTTTCCATTATGTTATTGTTAAGGAGTACTATAAAAAACTGCTAAATTTTAGCGCAAACCTAAATAAAATCGTGATTATATGCAATTTAATTCTACAGCATATAACCATGAATTTTCATTTCGCTCTCCGCTGCCTTAGAAATAGATACTTCAGCGGAAGTGTACGATAGATCCATAAAAATTTAGGAATGTTGTATTATTGTCAAAAATAGACAGCTTCCAAAAGCTTCTTTAAAGAAAGATGTAAATTTGTAACAACGACATACATAAAACGACACGTAATGAGTACAGAAACGATAACAAATACTGCTCCCGTAACCTTGACTGAGGGGGCCGTAACGGAACTGAAAAAGTTGATCGACCAACAGGAAATCGGCGCAGATTTCGGCTTGCGTGTTGGTGTAGAAGGCGGAGGCTGTTCAGGGATGAGCTACATACTGGGATTTGACCAAAAGAAAGATGGTGATAATGAATATATGATAGCGGGAATACGCGTTTTCATGAATAAGTCCCATGGGCTCTATTTGGCGGGTATGGAAATAGACTTTAAAAGTGGTTTGGAGGCCCGCGGTTTCACATTCAACAATCCAAACGCCTCAAGTACATGCGGCTGCGGAAGTTCGTTTTCAGCATAATTTAAGATGGCGGGTTGATGTTGCCCGCCTTACTTTTAAAAACATCGCTTAACCTCCCAGCAGAAACCACAGTTAGCCGACACCTCGACGTTTCCTCAGTCAAGGCACAAACCAAACCAAGTACTACTATTTTCAATTTAAAATCGCTAAATTAGCGACCTTTAAAAAAACAATCGCAATTTCGGATGTATAAGGAATATAAGCAGTTAAACCTGCCTGAGATAGGTAGAGAAATACTAGAACGGTGGGAGTCGAATAATATCTTTGAAAAAAGTATATCAAATCGTCCGGCCAACAAACCCTATACTTTTTACGAGGGCCCTCCCTCCGCGAACGGTATGCCGGGCATCCACCATGTAATGGCACGCTCGATCAAAGACATCTTTTGCCGCTATAAAACCTTAAAAGGTTTCCAAGTGAAGCGTAAAGGTGGATGGGATACACATGGCTTGCCTATTGAGTTGGCCGTTGAAAAAACATTGAACATCACCAAAGAAGATATTGGTAAAAAAATCAGCGTCGAAGCTTATAATGAGGCCTGTCGGAAAGAGGTAATGAAATATACCGACGTGTGGAACGACCTCACTCAAAAAATGGGCTATTGGGTCGACCTTGGTGATCCGTATATCACGTATCAAAACGAATATATCGAAACCCTGTGGTATCTACTGAAAGAACTTTACAAAAAGGGCCTTTTATACAAAGGCTATACGATACAACCTTATTCTCCGGCAGCGGGAACCGGGCTAAGTTCGCATGAACTAAATCAACCGGGAACGTACAAAGATGTAAAAGACACCACCATTGTTGCTGAATTCCGGTTAGACAAAGCACAGGTACATCCACTCATGGCTACCTTGGTAGAATCTGAGGATGAAGATGTGGTCTTTATCGCGTGGACGACAACACCGTGGACGTTGCCGAGTAACACAGCTTTGGTCGTTGGTAAAAACATCGACTACGTCAAGGTAAAAACATTCAATCAGTACACAGGCCTACCAGTGTCTGTTATTTTGGCTAAAAATCTTGTCGGCAAGCACTTTAAGGCGGAAGGGCAACAAGCGCCGTTCCAAGATTATAACGTCGGTGATAAAATCGTGCCTTGGGAAATAGCGGCGGAATTTAAAGGTGATGCGTTGGTAGGTTTACGCTATCAACAACTAATGCCTTATATCACCAGTGAAGAGTTGATCGAAAAAGCTTTCCGAGTCATCCCAGGAGATTTTGTTACCACAGAAGACGGTACCGGTATTGTGCATGCTTCCCCTACCTACGGGGCGGATGACTTTCGTGTATGTAAGGAGAATGACGTTCCTGCTATTTTGGTACGAGACGAAAATGGCAAAGATATGCCTACCGTCGATCGTACAGGTCGTTTCATCAAAGAGATAACCGATTTCGCAGGCCGTTTTGTTAAAGAAGAATACTATTCCGCAGAAGAGCGTGGCGATCCAGCTTTTCGCCCGACGGATGTCCTTATAGCTATCAAGCTCAAAGAAGAAAACAAGGCTTTTGATGTCAAGAAGTATGAACACACCTATCCGCACTGTTGGCGTACCGATAAGCCGGTATTGTACTATCCGTTAGATAGTTGGTTTATCCGAACGACAGCCGTAAAAGAAAAACTGGTTGCACTAAACCAAACCATCAATTGGAAACCAGAAGCTACCGGCTCCGGCCGTTTCGGAAACTGGTTAGAAAACTTGGTAGATTGGAATCTTTCCCGCTCTCGTTATTGGGGCACCCCCCTTCCAATATGGCGTTCAGCAGACGAAAATGAAGAGACCTGTATCGGTTCGTTGCCAGAGTTAAAAACATTGCTCCAGCAAGCGATACAGTCGGATGTATTGAGCGCAGAGGAGAAAGCCGTAAATCAATCTTATCTGGATAAATTTGGAACGGACACGTTAGATCTCCATCGCCCATATGTAGACGATATTGTCTTGGTCTCTGACAATGGCCAAAAAATGTTTCGTGAACCCGATCTAATTGACGTATGGTTTGATTCTGGAGCCATGCCCTATGCACAGTGGGGAATCGATCACGACAAGCTAGCTCAGGGCGAAGAATATCCGTTCAACAACGGCTATGAGCAGGCTTTTCCGGCTGATTTTATTGCTGAGGGTGTCGACCAAACACGCGGTTGGTTTTTTACACTTCATGCAATCTCCACCATGATTCGCGGATCGGTAGCATTTAAGAACGTGGTATCTAATGGCTTGGTATTAGACAAAAACGGAAATAAAATGTCCAAGCGTCTAGGCAATGCTGTTGATCCATTCATTACCATCGATAAATACAGTGCTGATGCAACCCGGTGGTATATGATCAGCAATGCAGCGCCTTGGGACAACTTAAAATTCAATGAAGAAGGACTAGACGAAGTTCGCCGTAAATTCTTCGGCACCCTATATAATACCTATGCTTTTTTTGCGTTATATGCCAATATCGACAATTTCAGTTACAGTGAACCAGATATCGCCATCGAAAAGCGTCCGGAAATTGATCGTTGGGTTATTTCTTTACTGAACAGTTTAACCAAAGAAGTAGATGAACACTACGCTGACTTTGAACCCACTAAAGCCGCACGTGCTATTCAAAATTTTGTCGACGAGCATTTGAGTAACTGGTATGTGCGCTTATGTCGTCGTCGTTTTTGGAAAGGAGATTATACGGAAGACAAAATTTCAGCTTATCAGACATTATACACCTGTTTAGATACGATCGCCAAATTGATGTCTCCTATTTCACCGTTCTTCTCGGATCGTTTGTACCTCGATTTAAACGCTGGTGCTCAAAAAGAATCTACCGAATCGGTACACTTGGCAGATTTCCCTGCTTATCATGCGGATCTAGTAGATAAAGATCTAGAGGAACGTATGGCGCTGGCACAGGATATTTCGTCTCTGACATTATCTTTGCGAAAGAAAACAGGTATCAACGTTCGCCAACCGCTAAATAAGATTTTGGTGCCGGTATTGAATAATACTTTTCAGGAAAAAGTCGAAAAAGTCAAGGAGCTTATCCTCTCGGAAACAAATATTAAGGAAGTAGCATTTATTACGGACACAGCGGGCATAATCAAAAAGAAAATAAAGCCCAATTTTAAAGTTCTTGGCGCAAAAGTAGGGAAAGACATGAAAATGGTAGTAGCCGCTATCCAAACCTTAAGTGACGAGCAAATTGGCGAATTGGAAAGCCAAGGGGCCTTGGAATTGAGAGGTACACCCTACCATATCACACCGGAAGATGTGGAGATTATAGCCGAAGATGTCGCTGGTTGGCAGGTTGCAAATCTTGGGAAATTAACCGTAGCATTAGATATTCATATTACACCGGAACTAAAAAAAGAGGGCCTATCTAGGGAATTGATTAACCGTATCCAAAATCTCCGGAAGGAGAAAGGTTTCGAGGTCACCGATAGAATTAATGTTGTAATAACGCATAATACTGAAATACAACAAGCTGTAGAAGATAATTTATCGTATATTTGCACCGAAATTCTGGCAAACTCTATTGATTTTACAGAGGCATCATTGGAGTCTGGAGATACTATCGAAATTGATGGTAAGGAGTTAAGAGTAATTGTTGATAAAATTTAATTATTAGAATGAGTACAGAAAAAACACGCTACAGTGATGCTGAACTTCAAGAATTTAAAGATATTATTCTTGAAAAGCTTCGCATCGCAAAAGAAGAGCTCGCAGCTTTAACTTCAACGCTGAGCAGCAGCAATGCTAATGGAACAGATGATACCGCTGGAACATATAAAACATTGGAAGATGGTTCAGCCACATTAGAAAAAGAACAAACAAACCAGCTTGCAGCTCGCCAAAAAAAGTTTATTGACAATTTAGAAGCTGCCTTGGTTCGTATCGAGAACAAAACGTACGGTATCTGCCGCGAAACCGGTAAATTAATCCAAAAGGAACGTTTAAAAGCGGTACCGCATACGACCTTGAGCATTGAAGCAAAAAACAAACAGTATTAACAATTAACATGAAAATAAAATGGAGATGTTCAAAATACAACTTTTAAACGTCTCCACTTTTATCTAATTATGAAAGGCTATAACCGACCACTCTTACTGATTGCCGTTATCTTGTTCATCGACCAAGTATCGAAGTTTTGGGTGAAACTCAATATGACCATCGGGCAAGATTTCAATATCATTGGCAACAAGTTCCTCATTCATTTTATTGAGAATAACGGAATGGCCTATGGTATGGAATTTGGTGGAGAGTTCGGCAAACTTTTCCTCACGCTGTTCCGAATCGTCGCCGTGATTGGTATAGGGTATGGATTGCACTATATGGTTAAAAATAAATACCATCGAGGCTTTATCCTAAATGTGGCATTAATATTTGCCGGTGCATTGGGCAATATTATTGATTCGACTTTTTACGGTACTATATTTAGCGAGAGTACGTTCTACGAAAAAGCGGTCTTATTTCCAGAAGGTGGAGGATACTCCTCTTTGTTTCACGGGAAAGTCGTGGATATGCTTTACTTCCCGTTAATCGAGGGAAATTTTCCCGATTGGTTTCCTATTTGGGGAGGAGAACATTTCCTCTTTTTCCGACCAGTATTCAATATCGCAGACTCCGCCATTTCCGTCGGCGTATTCCTGATTTTGATTTTCCAGAAACGTTACTTCAAAGAGGAACACGTGGAAAAAGAAAGTGTGAACAGCGAAGTTTTGGAAGATTAACTATCTTTGGGACATGAAGAACAAGTCCCCATTTTTCTTTTACATAATAGCATTACATTTTCTATTATTTATTCCCTTCCAGTCTGTTTTTGCGCAGATTAATCAAGAAAATCTTAAAAGGCATATCTATTATCTAGCCGACGACAAAATGAAAGGTCGTGGCACAGGCTCTAAACAGGTAACAAAAGCTGCAAAATATATCGAAAGACATTTCAAGAACTACGGGTTGGTTCCAAAAGGCGAAAAGGGCTACCGTCAGTCATTCGAAGCGCGGGTACGCCGTGTCGTGGTAAAAGACAGTATCCGCCAAGCGGACAATGTTATTGGCTACATTGATAACAATGCTCCATATACCATCGTCATAGGTGCTCATTACGATCATCTAGGAGACGGACGTCAAGGCGGTTCGAGGGATTCGCTCGGTGTAGGCGAAATACATAATGGAGCTGATGACAACGCGTCGGGCGTTGCTGGTTTATTAGAACTTGCCCGTCATTACAGCAGTAATGCCATCAAAGAACCCTTCAATTTATTGTTTATTGCTTTCGGAGCGGAAGAACTTGGATTGGTAGGCTCTCGATATTTTACGGAGAATCCTACGATTCCACTGGAAGACATCCATTGGATGTTGAATATGGATATGATTGGTCGATATAATCCCGATAACGGAGTTGCTGTTATCGGCTACGGAACCAGTTCAAAATTTCCGGCTATTTTTAAAACGATAACGAGCGACATCAAGTTTAACCTTAATCGTGATGGAAACGGCGGTTCCGATCAGACGTCTTTTTATAAAAGAGATATTCCCGTTTTGTTTTTCCATACCGGAGGACACGAGGACTACCATAAACCGGGTGACGATCCCGAAAAAATTGATTACCATGCGCTGGAATCTATCTTAAAACTAGAAATCGATGTCATCGACAATTCCATGAAACAGGATAAAATGGATTTCCAATGGACCAACTAAAGCAAACGATTCTTATTACAGGTGCCAATGGGTTTCTCGGACAGAAGTTAATCGAAAGATTGACCGATAAACCATGTTATCGTATAGTAGCTACTTCGAAAAGTGAGAACAGGAATTTTATCCAAAAGGGATACACCTATATTCCATGCAACTTTACTGATGATGTTTCTCTTCAATCCTTATTGGACGAAGTTCAACCGGATTATATTATCCATACCGCCGCAATGAGTAGCGTGGAGACATGCGAAAACGACCCTTTGCTATGTGAAAAGGTAAATGTAAAAGTCGTCTATAAATTAGGCCAATATTGCGCGCAACATGACAAGCACCTTGTCCACTTATCGACCGATTTTGTATTTGATGGAAAAGGAGGACCCTATAAAGAAACTGACCAAACTAACCCTTGTAATGCATATGGGAAAAGTAAGTCGGTATCAGAAACAAAATTACTGTCTACTGACTGCCGCGCTGCTATCCTACGGACTATTTTAGTGTACGGAATAAACGGAGACACAAAGCGTTCCAATCTAGTCTTATGGGCGAAAGCACAGTTAGAAAATAACAACCGCATCAACGTGGTAAGCGATCAATGGCGAATGCCTACGTTCGTAGACGATTTAGCCGGCGCTTGTATTGCAGCAATGGAAAAAGAAGCACAAGGTATATATCACATTTCAGGCGACGAAATGATGTCTATATTGGATGTCGTTTATCAAATAGCAGATTTTTGGAAATTGGATAAGTCTCTCGTTAATCCTATTAAAGCAGCAGACATTGGTCAGGAAAACAATCGACCAAGAAAAACCGGCTTTATCCTCGACAAGGCAAAAGCAGAATTAGGTTACGCTCCTACCCCATTTGTAAAGTCGCTAACGGAAATAAAACAACAGTTTAGTTTTTATAACAGATAGAAAAAACAACAACCAACGCATGAATAAAAAATTCGCAAAAGAATCTTACACGGAAATGAACGAGCTCGTTCTTCCTAATGATACGAATACCTTTGGCAACCTGATGGGAGGACGATTATTATATTGGATGGATATTTGTTCGGCTATGGCCGCCCAAAAACATTCCAACAGCCCGGTCGTGACCGTGTCTGTGGACAACGTTTCTTTTAAACGCTCGATTAAACTAGGCGAAGTCGTTACTATACAGGCAAAGGTGTCACGCGCGTTTAGTTCGTCAATGGAAGTACGCATGGAGATTTTCGCCCACAACCTCCCCAAAGGGACGCGTGTAAAAACCAATGAAGCCTATTATACATTCGTTGCTATTGATGAAAACACTAAGCCTAGAAAAGTGGCAGAATTGATTCCAGAATCGGAGGAGGAAATAAGGCTATTCGACGAGGCATTACAACGTCGGGAACTACGGTTAATTCTAGCGGGAAAGATGCAAATGAAAGATGCGAAGAGTCTCAAAAAACTGATTGACTCCGCATCAACCCATTAATCATATATTTCTTGTACATGTCCCCAGCGCCCCGATTATTTACTTCCTAACTCCACGATCCGGTCAAATTCTTCCGGTTTTAACGGCATAACTGAAAGCCGCCCCTGCTTAACCAACGCGATATCTTGCAGGAGTGGGTCAGCTTTTACCATTTCTAAGGTTACGGCTGTTTTGAATGCTTCAACGGGAGCTAAATCAACCACCACCCAACGTTCATCATCTGTCGTGGGGTCTTGGTAAAATTCCTTAACAACCTTGGCTACCCCTACTACCTCTTTTCCTTCGTTACTATGATAAAATAACACCAGATCATCTTTCTTCATTGCTTTGAGATTGTTTCGCGCTTGATAGTTACGCACCCCATCCCAAAATGTTTCTCCGTCTTTATTGAATTGTTCCCAGCTATATTTAAACGGTTCGGATTTTACTAAGAAATAGTTCATTTTTCGTCCTCCAACACTTCCATTTTTTCCGCAAAATGTGCGCAATAGTCCCGCAGATCTCCAATCACTTTATCCGCCATGGGGTCGCCACCCGATGCACGTAGAAATGTGTCTCCCAGGGTTTGCAATGTTTCATAAAAGAACCGCTTCATTTCATCGTAAGGCATATCCTTTGTCCAAAGGTCAATACGCAAAGAATTTTTATATTGGGCGTCCCAAAGCGCCAAGAACATAGCCTTTGACGGCATTTCTTCGGAGGTTTCCCCATCCGTCGATGACCAATCAATACGCTCTGGAATGTTCTGTTCGTCTAACGTGACGTTTAGTTTTATTTCTGCTTGTTTCATATATTCTTTATGCTTTAGACAATAAGCCATAGGCTCTTTAACCTATAACTCATCATTTATAATTCATCACTTATCACAGCACCCGTATAACCACCATCAAGATACCTACTACCAGTATAAACGCAATCTGGGCAAACCACAATTTTTTCAAATCTTTGAAAATCATACGAAATCCCAAATCTATCAACGACAAAATTACACATAGTGTAATTAGCCAACCCCATGAGAATGTCATTTCGGTGTCCAAATTCATTTCCGAAATAACCCAAACTAGCACACAGGCCAACGTAATATTCAAGGGAGTGAGCTTCATTGGGATTATTTTTTTCTAAGCTTAGCTGGTTTACCGTTACGGCTTGTCGTTTTTCCTCTCGCAGGCTTTTTTGCCCGTGAGTTATCCTTCAACGCATGCTTCTTTTCATGAAAAGCACCTTTAAAATCTGGATTCTCTTTCCGCTTCTGATTGTCGATTTCGCGCGCGATGGCCTGGCTTTCTTGATAGTCTGTTTTTTCGACAAAAACCTCGTCAGGAATTGAATATACTGGGATTTTTTGCCGAATGAGTTTTTCAATTTTATCGACGTAATATTTCTCTGCTGGATTACAAAACGTTATCGCGTCGCCCTCATGGAACGCCCGCCCTGTTCGGCCAATTCTATGCACATAATCTTCGATCACAATGGGCACATCGAAATTGAACACATGGCTAACATTAGAGACATCCAAACCACGTGCAGCTACATCTGTCGCGACCAAAATACGGATATTCCCCTCCTTGAAAGCATTAATCGAATTTATCCGTGTGTTCTGCCCTTTATTGGCATGAATAACCCGAACCTGTTCTTGCCCATATTTTCGCTCTAGATAATGGAAAACGTTATTTGCAACTGTTTTGGTTTTACAGAAAACGATTATCCGATGGAACGATTCATCATCTCGCAAAAGATGTTGCAGAAGGTTGAGCTTTGTCTTTAGATTAGGCACTTCGTAAAGTGCTTGCGTTACAGTTTGCGCAGGGGTAGCCTGTTCGGTAACTTCTATTACCGTAGGGAAAGCGAGGAAGTCACCCGCTATTTTACGAACGAGCTCACCCATCGTAGCAGAGAAAAGAAGATTTTGTCGTTTTCGGGGCACGACCTCCAATATGCGATGAATTTTACTGATAAAACCCATATCCATCATCTTATCGGCCTCATCCATCACTAAGAATTTCAAAGATTTGGTATTAATATCACCTTCCAGATAAAGATCCAGGAAACGTCCGGGGGTTGCTACAATAATATCGCATCCTTTTGCTAATTGCTCTTTTTGCGTCTTGGGTCCTAAGCCTCCGTATAACAGCACCGTGCGCAAATCGAGATACGCAGAAAACAAGCCGATATGTTCTTCGATTTGCATGGCTAACTCACGCGTAGGTGACAAAATCAAAGCGCGAGGATCATCCCCTTGCGCATATTTCAATTTCATTAACATGGGTAACACGAAAGCAGCTGTTTTTCCTGTACCCGTTTGTGCAATACCCATAACATCCTGCCCCGCTAGAATAGGTGTGATTGCTTTTTGCTGAATTTCTGTAGGAACAGTGTAGCCCGCCTCCGCAATCGCATTTTGCAATTGCTTGTTAAGCTTGAAATCTTCAAATGATGCCATCCAACAAAGATACGGAAAAGCACAATTATTTTGATTTAATCAGGAATTAAATCAAATTTGCATATCAAAATTGGTTGAATATGAAGAAAATTTGGATTTTTATACTCCTTACTGCGGTGAGTATGACCACTTTCGCTGATGAGGGGATGTGGTTTTTAATGCATTTAAAACGCCTAAACGAGGCGGATATGCAGAAAAAAGGGCTGAAGTTGACAGCTGAAGAAATTTACAGCATCAATAATTCCTCCCTTAAAGATGCCATTGTACAGTTCAACGGTGGCTGTACAGCGGAAATCGTTTCGGGTAAAGGGCTGGTGTTCACAAACCACCACTGTGGCTATGGAGCTATCGCCGAACTCTCCTCTCCGGAGAATGATTATTTAACAAATGGATTTTGGGCCAAGTCGCTGGATGAAGAATTGAAACCAAAATCACTATATGTTCGCTTCTTTGTACGAATGGATGATGTTACGAAGCGTATATTGAGTTTGGTAAATGATAACATGAACGAAAAAGAACGGGAAAAAATCGTTAACCAAGAGATCGCCAAAATTGAACAGGAAAATAGCGAAAATGGTAAATATGTCGTTTCTGTAAAATCGTTTTACAACGGAAACGAATACTACTACTTCGTGTATCAAGATTATACGGATGTACGTTTAGTCGGTACGCCTCCCAATAGCATTGGAAAATTCGGTGGAGACACAGACAATTGGGAGTGGCCAAGACACACGGGTGATTTTTCTATCTTCCGCGTATACGCAGATAAAGACGGCAACCCCGCAGCTTATTCGGAGGATAATGTACCGTTAGTACCGAAACACTTCTTACCTATCAGCATCCAAGGAGTCCGAGAAGGTGATTTCTCGATGATTTTAGGCTATCCTGGACGCACAAATCGTTGGATGCCTGCTGCCGGGATTGATCAAAATGTTCAGTATGCTTACCCTGCATGGGTAGAGGCCTCCAAGGTAGGGATGGACGCGATGAAGACGCACATGGACAACGATCAAGCGGTAAAGCTAAATTATGCTTCAACCTACTCTGGAGTTGCGAACTATTGGAAAAACCGTCAAGGAATGATTGACGCTTTGACCAAACACCGCACAGCAGAAACCAAACGTAAGCAAGAAAGAAAGTTCCAAAAATGGGCGAAGAAAAAAGCGAACAGAGAGAAATACAGTACCGTACTTGCCGATATCAATGCATATTACACCGCGACCAACGAGAAAGCAAGACACGACAACTACCTGATCGGTATGCTCCGTTCCTCGACATTTGCTCCGCTCCCATACAGCTTGGGGAATGCTTTAAAAACCTATGCCGCTGCTAATGAAAAAGGCCGTGCAGATATGCTCCCACGTTTGGAAAACGGGATTGCAGAAACGTTTGAGAACCTGTATCTCCCTTTGGAAATAGATGTATTGTCTGACGAACTAAATCTCTATGCCGCGAAAGCAGGTAATATTGCTCCATATATTCAGGAGCTTGCATCCAAAAATAACGGTAATTTCAAAACAGATATCCAAACAGCTTTCGACCAAAGTGTTTTTGCTTCGGTTGACAAATTGAAATCATTCTTAATCAATCCGTCAGAGGAGGCAATAGAAAAAGATCCGCTTTACCTAATTTCTGTTTCTTTAATGGACAAATACCGCGAAACAACGCCGGAAATAGAAGCACTAGAGGATAAATTCCAGTCGGCTTATCGTAAATACATAGCTGGGACATTAGAAGCTAATCCGAAGAAAAAGTACTATCCGGATGCAAACTCCACACTGCGGTTGACTTACGGCACCATCCGAGCTTTACCTAAAGATTCCCGCAACGATGCAAAAATCAATAACTATACAACCTTAAAAGGTACAATCGCAAAATACCAACCGGGTGATGAGGAATTTGATTTACCACAACGTTTGATAGATCTTTATGAAGCAAAAGACTATGGACGGTATGCAGATAAAGACGGTTACATGCCGGTGAATTTCTTAAGTGATCAAGATATTACGGGGGGCAACTCGGGGTCTCCAGTGTTGAATGGTAACGGCGAACTAATCGGTTTGGCTTTCGATGGAAATATAGAAGCAATGGCTGGAGACGTTATTTTTGACCCTGCGCTACAGCGCACCATATCGGTTGATATCCGTTATGTATTATTCATCATCGATAAATTTGCTGGAGCACAAAATATCATCGACGAGCTTAAAATTGTAGAATAATACCGTCAAACGAAATTTATTTTTTGATTTTCATACAAAAATTGCACTTTACAGCGTTGTTTTTGTATATTTAGCTTGTATTTTTAATCAGCTTAAATATAATATTCATAAAAACTAAATTATTTTTAAAAAATGGAAAACTACAACAAACTAAAGGAATTGGTAGCATCTATCGAAGGGGATGCAGATAAGTTCTTCAACAATGGTAATTCTGCGGCAGGAACACGTGTACGTAAAGGTTTACAAGAAATCAAAACCTTAGCGCAGGAAATCCGTAACGACGTTACGGAGAAGAAAAACGCAGGAAAATAATCTTTTGGCTTTTCGTTTATAGAATCCCGATTGGTATACACAATCGGGATTTTTTGTCAAGAACGTTTTCGCTTCTCTAAAGAAACATGGCTGCTAATAACAAATTAAATTGTTGGTCAGTCATCCAGCGTCCTAAAATGTCTTTCAACCGACCGTGCGCTTCTTTCCGTGTCATCGGTTGATCCCTTTTCCGACCAGTAACAGTTTTTATATCCGGAGAACCAAACTTCACATCTGTAGCATAAATATTGAAATGCTGTTCTGGCACAACCAATCCCAAAATCATTCCGGGAAGCCCATGTACCGTACCGGGTCCAGCAGACAATGGAATTTGATCGGTGTAGAAAGCGACTACATACACAGAATCTAAGGTAACGCCGTTTGCCCTTCGGCAATCATATCCTGCAATATTACGGTATTCATTTGTAATTTTCCATTTTACATGAAGCAGTGAGTCCTGGATTAGAACCGGAGACCCTCCTATCTCAAAGGTGGATTTTGAAATAGATTTTGAAAGATCTTGATAGAGGGTCTGCTGGTAATCCAACAAGCCTGACCGCAAAAGATTTGAAAGGATAGGATCATGCGTTTCCGCTATACTTTCCATACTCATCTCGTTTCCACGGAACGAAACCTTCTTTTTTAAAACAGCTGTTTCGGAAACCCTATCCATCAGTTCCTGATAATATGTCCGACTAAAATTATCATCTTTTAGCGTCGAAATGTGTCTTTTCAACAGATTCTTAACATGCACCGTCTTATCGTAAGTTATAGTACCTTCCGTAGGGAAATATGCGTGTTGCGCCATTGTCTGTCCCTTAATCAAAACAAACGCCAATAGCGCCATCAAAAATACTGTCTTTTTCATTATTCTTTCCCCCCTTTCATGGATGTAAAGTCCCAACTAACCTTGAGCATAAAATACCGCGATATCGTGTTATACGTATTTTGTGAAATCATACTTCCCGACTGAAATCTTCTGAACCCCTTATTCTGGTTAAAAATATCATTAACATAGACGTCTACCACAAGGCTTTCATCTTTTAAGAACTTTTTGGATATTCCAGGTTTAAATAACAAGAGCTCAAACTTCTCGTTTAGCGCCTTCGTCGGCGCTTCGTAATTATAAGACATATCTCCGTAAAGACTAAGCTTCCATGGCAATTTCCATGAATACCAAACATTGGTGCGGTAAACGAATCCAGAGCTATTCAATTCCGGTTGTAAGGAGGTTTCCATTAATCGCCATCCTGGGTGGAAACCAATGTTAAAATCAATATTTTTCGTTGTATTCTTGGAAAGATTCAATCCAAAAGAATAGTCATAGTTTGTATTCTCATTCAGCTGTGCATTGATATAGTTATAAAAATTATTGTAACTTCCGTTTCCTGAAATGCGTGCTTTCAACTGCATTTTCTTACTGATGTCAAAACCTCCACCCAGCCAAATGCGGCCATTATTAGCTACATACCCATCTAGATTTTCATAAAATAATGTCCGCACGCCGTTTTCGATCATCACATTCTGTTGAATTGCGTTTCTGGTTTGACGCCATTCCAGGTCGACATATAAATTAGTGCCCCTCATCATATTATAATTGCTGTAAAACATATTATATCGGTCGTTACGTGCCGGAGTCAGATCCTCATTTCCCACGACTATATTTAGTGGATCCTGGTTTTGTCGAAGCGGCTGAATCTGCGAGAGCGAAGGCAGCGTATTCGAATGATTATAATGAAACCCGATCCGTTTATTGTTACTTAAATTATAGCGTAATCTTGCCGACGGATTATACGTGAAAAAATCACGGCTTGCGTTGAGGTCTTCATAATTATTTTGTTGGAACATATCGTCGTTCCTAAAATTGTTCGTGAAATTAACTTCAAACTTTTCTAGTTTATAATTAAAAGCGACATTCACCGCGTTTCTTACCGTATTGAAATTAAAATCGCTACTAAATTCCTCATCAAAATCTGTATAACTGCCATTGCCGTCATTGTTATAAGAAGTATGGATAGCATGCGCTCTGGACATATTGTATTCATATCCAACCGAAGAGTTCAATTTGGAGGTAATCGGCTCGGTATACGTTAAGGAAGTGGATATACTGTTCGATTGGCGGTTTATTTCTTTTTGTTGATCAATAGGATTAGTCAGCGTATTCCCGTCTTCATCATAGATGTTAAGGATTGAGTTCAAAAAGCCGGACCCTTTATTTTCGCTGACATTGCCCCCAAACCGAAAGGATACCGAACGTCCCATTTTTTTGAACCGCCGAGTAAGATAGCCCCGATAGTTAAGATCGGTATTATCGGATATGGAACTTTCCGTTCGTTCGTTGTCGTTTATAGCGTCACCACTTTGATTCCTAGACGAAGCTGTTGTAAGACTATTCGATTCTGATCTGCCTTTATTTGCTGATAGATTGAATGTAAGCGTGGTCAACGAGTCTATTTTCCAGTCATATTTTGTATTAAAACGGTGTCTGCGCGCATCCGTTTCTCTATTGGATGTACTGGATGTATTCAACTCCTCATTATCGGGCAAACTATTTCTAGATATGAAGCTCTCTCCTACATCATTTTGAATCATGCCGTATTTATAACTCCCGTTCAGCTTATGCTTATTCTCTTTCCATGCATCCAGAAAACTGACGCCCGTACTTAGTGCTTGCGGCCTACCCTTGCCATCCCAATAATCAAAACTATCACCGGATGAAATAAAATACATTCCTCCGTCGTCTGTCATCCCCGACTCCATAGTCGACATGCCAAATTTTTCGGCTTCCTGCCAATTTAAGCTTAGATTACCATCATTTGCCCCCATGAGGTAAGCTCCTATTTTCTGACTTCCGTTAAATTTATTAAGAGCAAGTTTTCCTAAGTAGAAATCATCCGTTCCTCCTGCACCTTCAACTTTTCCAAACATCCCTTTTTTTGCATCCTCTTTTAATTTTACATTGATGGTCTGTATACGTTCTCCGTCATCCACACCCGTCCGTTCTGTTTCCTCCGATTTCTTCTCATATAGTTGCACTTTATCTACCATATCTGAACGGATGTTGCGGGTTACGAGTGTCGGATCATCACCGAAAAATTCCTCACCATCCACCAGTACTTTCTCCACAGTCTTGCCCTGCGCTGTTATTTTTCCATCCGCATCCACCGAAATACCGGGTAGAACTTTTAATAGATCCTCTACTTTAGCATTCTTCTCTACGACGAAACTCGATGCGTCATATTCCGTCGTATCTCCCTTTATAACAACGGGGATTCTGCCAGTCACAATAACCTCTTCAATTAGATGGCTTACGCTCGTCAATTTCACATCCCCTAAATTCACGTCGGCATCTTCCTCAATATGCTTAAAATAATCGCCGTATTTAGGGTAGCTGATAATTAGCAAATACGGAATAGTATCTGGCTTGTGTAATTCAAATACGCCATTATCACGGGCTCTTGTGTGCCCCACAAGGATAGAGTCTTTTGCCTGCAATAACATAATGGTAGCATTGACAAGCGAAGTTTGGTCACTTTCATCCAGTACCTTACCTCTGATGTTGGTCTGTGCTCGTAAATGCGTGGCACAAGCCAGAAGCAAGAATACAAAAAGCGATATGGATAATCTTTTCATTAAATTGGTAGCTAAAATTCAAACGTTTAACACATCTACGAAAATATCATAATTACATGACAATTTTTCTTTATTCTAAAAATTTAGCATTTTCTTAACATTTTTAAGACAGCTCTTCAGCGATGAAAAAAATAAAACCTGCATAAATTACCATAAACAAAAGGAGATAAAACAATTTATTTTAATGAAAATTATAATTGGTACCTTTGTAAAAACACAACATTATGCAGACGATAAAAGAATATGTCCAATCCAATAAGGATAGATTTTTAGAAGAATTATTCGCATTATTACGTTTCCCATCCATAAGTGCCGATTCCAAATACAAAGAAGACATCGTAAAGACGGCAAGCTTCGTTGCCGATAAGTTGAAAGAAGCAGGCGCTGATAAGGTGGAGGTTTGTCCCACCGCCGGAAACCCCATCGTGTACGGAGAAAAAATAGTAGATCCTTCTCTCCCGACTGTTCTGGTATACGGCCACTATGACGTGCAACCAGCCGATCCGTTGGAATTGTGGGATACGCCTCCCTTTGAACCAACTGTCCGTAATGGAAAAATATACGCTAGAGGGGCTGCAGATGATAAGGGGCAATTCTATATGCATGTCAAGGCATTTGAATACATGATGAAAAATAACGCCTTGAGCTGTAACATTAAATTTATGATCGAAGGCGAAGAGGAAGTGGGTTCCGCGCATTTAGGCGACTTCGTTAAAGCCAATAAAGACCGTTTAAAGAACGATGTTATTGTCATTTCTGACACCTCGATGATCAGCCTTGAACAACCGTCGATAGAAACCGGATTACGCGGTCTTTCCTACGTAGAAGTAGAAGTGACGGGCCCTAATCGCGACTTGCATTCCGGGGTATACGGTGGCGCAGTCGCGAATCCCGCAACCGTCCTCACTAAACTGATAGCTTCATTGCATGACGACAACAATCACATTGCTATTCCGGGGTTTTATGACGATGTGATAGAACTAAGCAAAGAAGAAAGAGAGGCGTTGAACAAAGCACCCTTCGATATCGAAGAATACAAAGCAGATTTAGGTATTGACGAGGTGTGGGGAGAAAAAGGTTATACGTCCATCGAACGCGCCGGAATCCGTCCGACGCTAGAGGTAAACGGTATATGGGGCGGTTATATCGGAGAAGGCGCAAAAACCGTATTACCTTCGAAAGCTTATGCTAAAATATCCATGCGGTTAGTTCCCAATCAAAATTCCGAAAAGATCACCAATCTGTTCAAAAAACATTTTGAAACGATCGCACCGGCTTATGTAAACGTCGAGGTAAAACCGCATCATGGCGGCGAACCGGTGGTTACCCCGACAAACAGCATAGCTTACCAAGCGGCGGAAAAGGCATTGGAAGAATCTTTCAATAAAAAACCTATTCCAACACGTGGTGGCGGTTCCATCCCAATTGTCGCATTATTTGAAAAAGAGCTTAACGTAAAAACAGTATTGTTAGGTTTTGGCTTAGATAGTGATAATTTACACTCACCAAACGAAAAATATGGCATAGAAAACTATCTGAAGGGTATCGAAACCATTCCATTATTCTTCAAATATTATGCTGAATTAAACAAATAATAGCTTATAATTGTAGAGACGCTATACATGGCGTCTCTACCTTTCAATTATGGCCCGATTCTTAAGAAAGATCCATCTTTATGCCTATTATGCTGCGGTCCTATTTTTCTTTTGTTTAGGCTATCCTTTTCTATACTTCTACGCCCGAAACCCTAAAAAGCATTATCGAAAGCTCGTATTCTTTCGGAGATGGATAAGTTTGGCGGGAATCTATGCCGTTGGTATCCGTATCCAGGTAAAATACGAAACACCTATTGACTGGTCCAAAAACTATGTATTATGTGCCAATCATACTTCTTTTCTCGATATCACTATTCTAAATTACCTATGTAAACACCCTTTTTCCTTTATGGGGAAAATAGAACTCTTAAAAAATCCGATCACGCGCATATTCTTCCAGACTATTGATATCCCTCTCAAACGGGACAGTAAAATATCGGCCTTTAATGCCTATAAAAGGGCGCTCGAACTTCTTCAGGAGGGTAAGTCATTGGCTATTTTCCCCGAGGGAAAAATTGACGATGATTATCCGCCGCACTTGCATTCCTTTAAGTCCGGTGCTTTCCGAATGGCCAGTGAAAATCAGGTACCAATTCTTCCCATTGTCATTCAGGATGCGTGGCAAATACTATGGGATGATGGAAAAACATACGGCGCAAAACCTGGTGTCATCCATGTGAACGTACTCGCTCCTATTGCGCCCAACGCGGAAGGTAGCGAGGCCTTCAGCTCCTTGGAAGCCGAGGTATACCACAAAATGCAGGAAGCATGGAAAATCTATAACAAATAAATTGTATCTTAAGCCCACTTAACGCGAAACGCATGGAAGAACATTATTTAATTCAAATAGAAGATATTGGAAGAGAATACGTCATCGGAGCAGAAAGAATACACGCCCTCAAATCGGTATCGCTCAATATAAAAAAAGGTGAGTTTGTGGCACTAATGGGGCCATCGGGCTCTGGTAAATCCACGCTGATGAATATTTTAGGTTGTTTGGATACACCGACTAAAGGACAGTATATATTGAATAACATTAACGTCTCCGAGATGAGTGAGAACGAGTTGGCAGAGGTCCGTAACAAAGAAATCGGTTTTGTCTTTCAAACCTTCAATCTCTTACCGAAAAATTCAGCGTTGGAAAATGTGGCCCTCCCCCTGATTTATGCAGGTTATAATAAAAAAGTACGGGAAGAAAAGGCACTGCATGCTTTAGAAAACGTAGGATTGGGAAATCGTGTCGACCATAAACCCAACGAGTTATCCGGTGGACAAAGGCAACGGGTAGCCGTAGCGCGCGCGCTCATCAATGACCCTTCCATCATTCTGGCCGACGAACCAACGGGAAATTTGGATACCAAAACATCCATCGAAATCATGGGGCTGGTGGAAGATATACATGCAAGAGGCAACACGATTATCTTGGTAACCCATGAAGAAGATATCGCACAACATGCACACCGCATTGTCCGCATGCGCGACGGGCTCATCGAGGATGACTATCCTAATCCTGACATTAAATCTATACATCCCCGACTCGATACACTGAAAGAAAAGGGCTCTGATTTCGAAAATATATAATTTTATTTTACTGTATTACAATCAATTACATCAGAAGTAAATTAATAACAATCGTTTGACTTGATTTAGTGGATAATAATGTTATTTTTGCGAAAAAAAGGAATTCATTAAAATAGTAGATATATGTATTGGACACTAGAACTTGCTTCACATTTGGAAGACGCGCCATGGCCAGCGACTAAAGATGAGTTAATTGACTATGGCATTCGTTCAGGGGCTCCAGTTGAGGTCATTGAAAATCTCCAAGCCTTGGAGGATGATGGAGAGCCTTACGAGAATATTGAAGAGATTTGGCCGGACTATCCAACAAAAGACGATTTCTTCTTTAACGAAGACGAGTATTAAAAAGGAGAAGGTATTAATCCTTCTCTTTGAAAAGCGGTCTTACTTAAAAAGCACGCTTTTTATGCAAAAAATATTACAAGTTTTTTTTCTTCTTTTCTGTTCAATTCAGCTCGTCACAGCACAAACCACGGAAGCAACGGCCCAACATGATATCGCTCTTATTAAAGATTTTATCGCTGATATAGCGGATGAGAAGCAACGACCGGATCTAATCTTAAGTAGGCATGTATTATTGGAGCAAACAGAAACAGATGAAGAATACGACTATCTGGAGGCTAGTATAGAGGAAATACGTATTAACCTCCAACCGAAGAACCTCAATGAAATAGAATACATTCCTTTTCAAGCCTTACCCAAACGGGAAACCCGCGACATTGATCCAGAAGGAAAACCCACCGATAAGATGTATTTCTTGTGGTACCGGAAGCGTCAAATGCTCGCTGTGTACATCGCACAGGATAAAATAGCGTCTTTTACCCTTGTATCGAAAGGCAGCAAAGCACATTTTGTGACTTATTGAATAAGACCGTAGACGTGTTTTTGAATAATTTTTCACAATTTTCCTTGCATTTGATTAACAAATATTAGACATTTGCTATTGAATAGTGTTAAAAATGAAATTTAGTAATGTAAATAGAGCTTGGTGGTGGCACAACAGATAATGTTGTGGCGAAAACCTATTGCTTGAAATTTTTACATCAAAGGATAGTGGGCTTGCCTGAATTAGGCAAGCCCTTTTTTATAGACTTTTGTCCTGCATAATATGAAAGAAATACTAGCTCATTTATTTGAGTACAAAACATTCACAACGGAAGAAGCTTACAGTATTCTTACGAATATCGCGACGGGTAAATATGACCCACATCAAATAGCGGCTTTCATGACGACATACGGTATGCGAAGTATTCGCGTAGAGGAACTTAGCGGCTTTCGCAATGCCATGTATGATCTCTGTCATAAAGTTGAATTCCCCGGATATGATTTGATTGATTTATGTGGTACCGGTGGTGACGGTAAAAACACGTTTAATATTTCCACATTGGCATCTTTTATCGTAGCAGGAGCGGGTTATCATGTAGCGAAACATGGCAACGTAGGCGTCTCTTCTGGATGTGGTTCTTCCAATGTAATGGAACATCTAGGTTATTCATTTACGAATAATCGCGATAAGCTTCAGCGTCAGTTGGATGAAGCAAATATTTGCTTTTTGCATGCTCCGCTTTTTCACCCGGCAATGAAAACCGTTGCACCGATTCGACGTGCATTGGGTGTCAAAACATTCTTTAACATGCTAGGTCCCCTTACTAACCCTACAAATCCTAAATTCCAAGCAGTGGGTGTGTTTAGCTTGGAACTTGCCCGTTTATACCATTATTTATATCAAGAAACGTCCAAACAATACAGCATTATACATGCGCTCGACGGTTATGATGAAATATCGCTGACGGGCGATTTTAAAATTATCGATAATCAAGGCGAAAAATACGTTAAGGTAGAAGACCTCGGTTTTTCACCGATAGCTCCTACCGATCTAGCAGGAGGAGACACTGTAGAAGAGGCGACTGCGATCTTCCGTCGTATTATCAGTGCAGAAGGTAATGACATGCAAAATAACGTAGTACTTACCAACGCCGCTTTTGCTATAAAGACGATACATCCTGATAAGACATTTGGGGACTGTTACTACGAAGCAGAATCTTCCTTGTTAGGAAAAAAAGCATTGCAAAGTTTCCATAAATTGGTTTCAGCGTAAAATGAAAGATGTAAAAATAAAAGTTTGTGGTATGCGCGATCCGGCAAACGTTGAAGCCCTCGCCTTGCTTCCTATCGACTATATGGGATTCATCTTTTACGAAAAATCGGCCCGCTACACACCGGAACTACCCAGTGTTTCCGTTCCAGCTTCAATAAAAAAAGTAGGCGTATTCGTGAATGCCGAGGTGGCGCGTGTAAATGAAAAAATCGCAGAGGGACTGCAAACTGTACAACTACACGGACAAGAATCACCTGCGTTCTGTGAGCAACTAAAAAAAGAGGATATTGAAATCATCAAGGCTTTTGGAATAGATGCCGACACATCTTGGGAAACCTTTGCGTCTTACATCGGGATCGTCGATTATTTCCTATTTGACACCAGCAGCCCCCAACACGGTGGAACAGGCCGCCCATTCAACTGGGAATTATTAGAAAGCTATCCCTATGACGTACCCTATTTCTTAAGCGGCGGACTTGATCTTACCAATATCCCAAATGCGTTGGCTATTGACGACGAGCGTTTGATCGGTTTAGACATCAACTCAAAATTCGAGGTAAAACCCGGATTAAAAGACATTGACAAATTGCAGACAGCATTGAAAATAATCAGACATGAGTAAATATCACGTAAACAAAAAAGGATATTATGGCCCATTCGGAGGAGCTTACATTCCCGAAATGTTATATCCAAATGTAGAGGAACTTCAACAAAAATACATGGAGATTATGCAGGAAGAGAGCTTCCAACAAGAATTTCAGGAACTGCTGAAAGACTATGTAGGGCGCCCCTCCCCCTTATATCTCGCCAAACGCTTATCAGCACGTTATGGTGCGAATATCTTTCTTAAACGAGAAGACCTAAACCATACCGGAGCGCATAAAATCAACAATACAATCGGACAGATACTCCTCGCTGAGCGTTTAGGTAAAAAAAGGATTATAGCAGAAACCGGCGCCGGCCAACACGGTGTCGCTACGGCCACTGTATGCGCCCTAAAGGGATTAGAATGTGTGGTATATATGGGTGAAATCGACATCCAGCGCCAAGCTCCTAACGTCGCACGCATGAAAATGATGGGTGCCACGGTAGTTGCCGCACAATCTGGGAGCAAGACCTTGAAAGATGCTACCAACGAAGCATTACGCGATTGGATAAATAACCCTATAGACACACATTATATTATTGGCTCGGTTGTAGGTCCACACCCTTACCCTGATTTAGTCGCTCGCTTTCAATCGATTATATCCGAGGAAACAAAAAGACAGCTCACCGAAAAAACTGGTAATAGTTTACCTGATTACGTTCTCGCCTGTGTGGGCGGCGGTTCTAACGCAGCAGGCATGTTCTACCATTTTTTGGAAGATGAACAAGTAAAGCTTATTGCCGTAGAGGCTGCCGGGCACGGAATAAAGAGTGGTGAATCAGCAGCTACAACCGCTTTAGGTAAAGAAGGTGTGTTGCACGGAAGCCGTTCCATACTGATGCAAACGGAAGACGGACAGGTCACTGAACCCTACTCTATATCCGCCGGCTTGGATTATCCCGGCATAGGCCCCCAGCATGCTTGGCTGTATAAAAGTGGGCGTGGAAAGTATGTTAGTATTACAGATGATGAAGCGATGCAAGCTGGATTGTTGCTCACAAAATTGGAAGGTATCATACCCGCGATCGAAAGCTCGCACGCCTTAGCCTATCTAGAAAAAATGACGTTTCAGGGTAATGAAAACGTCGTAATTTGTTTATCGGGCCGTGGTGACAAGGATTTGGACAACTATATGAAATATTTTGGATTTTAAACACTATGCACACACAAGATATATTTAAAAGCGATAACTCAAAGGGATTACTATCCATCTATTATACGGCAGGTTACCCGAATTTAGATAGTACAATTGCTATTGCAAAGAAGCTGGAAAGCGCAGGTGCAGATTTCCTCGAAATTGGTTTTCCTTATTCTGATCCTATAGCAGATGGACCGGTTATCCAACATAGTTCCGAGGTCGCCTTAAGGAATGGTATGACGCTCCAATGCCTTTTTCAACAATTGCAGGACTTACGATCTCATGTATCCATTCCTGTTTTTCTGATGGGATACTTTAACACCGTTTTACAATACGGTGTAGAGAACTTTTGTAAATCTTGCCAAGCGGTGGGTGTGAATGGTGCCATTATCCCAGATTTGCCGATATATGAATATGAGGAGCTATATCAAGATACGTTTAAACAATATGGGATTAACAACATTTTCTTGGTCACGCCTCAGACATCCGAAGAAAGGATACGAAAAATAGACAATCTCTCTCATAGCTTTATTTATCTTCTATCATCCAATGCCACCACAGGTAAAAACCTAGAAGTCGGAGCGCAAGCGGAACAGTATTTTCAACGTTTGAAGGATATGGACTTGAAGAATCCGCTGGTGATCGGTTTCGGAATCTCGGATCGCGAAACATTTCGGAAAGCTACCACTTATGCAAAAGGGGCCATTATTGGCAGTGCATTTGTTCGGGTATTATCGGATGACGACTACATGAATAAGATCGAATCTTTTATTAAAGGCATCAAAACGTAATAGCTAGAATAAAACGTTTGGCCTGTCCTTAACTCCGGTTTTAGGACGGGCTAAATTTGCAATATCATAGATCTGTTTTTGAACACAATTTTCCAGAGATAAAAATCTTTTCTATCTTTGTTGTAATGAGAGCATTCTTATCGAGCATAGTTTTATTCTTTTACATGTTGACATGTACAGGAGCAACTATATACATGCATCAATGCCATGGGGGATCGTTAATTATGCTACAGGATAAAGCCGATGAACATCATCAAAGCTGTCCTATTTGCATGGATCATGGACATGAAAAAGAAGCTTCTTCATCCCATGCCTGTAATACGGAGGGTGACGACTGTTGTAAAGACATCAAAATTGATCTAAAAAAAGGACAAGAAAAGGTTGAAAGTACACCTGCTGCTTTTAGTTTCTTGACATTATCACCAGCGACGCTTTCTATCATTTGGATAGTGGTTTTTCAACCACATTTCGACACACAAAAAGCAAGCACCGGACCTAGTCAGTTCTCACTGGCAAAACGGTCTACACCGACCTATCTCCTTCATTGTAACTTCCGAATTTAATCCTGTCTTCTTAACGGATTAAACAGCGACGATACTACGCATTTCCATTACAGGGAAACACATGGAATGTGAGCATCATTTTATTTAATGGTTATCAAATGAAGAAATATAATGAACCGAATATATACAGGGCTTATTACCTTATTTTTTATCAATATATATACAATCAGCTTTGCCCAGCAAGATAGTACTATCACTTTTGAAGTGGCAGGAAATTGTGCCATGTGTAAACAACGGATTGAGAAAGCAGCAAAAATAAATGGTGTTTCTAATGCTACCTGGAATATCCAAGACGGCATGGCAACAGTAAACTTCAATTCGAACGTAACATCCTCCAATGATATTAAGCAGTCGATAGCTGACGCGGGACATGACACCGATGAAGTGCGCGCGAAACAAGAAGTGTATGAAGCGCTTCACGAATGTTGTTTATACGACCGTCTTGGAGAGGAAAAAAGCCACAACAACCATCAGAACCATGATCATGAACACATTGTTCGAGGCGTGGTGGTACAGGAAAATAACCGTGGCGATCTCACACCTATTGCGGGTGTAAACGTGCATTGGCTTGAAAATAAGGCGACGCAAAGACAAAGTAACGCAGAAGGTGTTTTTGACATCAAACATGAAAAAGGTTACAGCCATCTTGTAATTACCTACGCGGGGATGCAACCTGACACCGTCGAAATAAAGAACCTACACGAGATAGTAGTCATCCACGCGAAAGACAATGTATTAGGCGTAGTAGTAGTTTCCAGAAGACAACGTACTGCCTATGTGGATAAAATGAACGCCAACCGTGTAGAGACAATAACGGCAAGGGAACTATTCAAAGCGGCTTGTTGTGATCTCAGTGAAAGTTTTGAAACCAATGCATCCGTGGACGTAGTGGCAAGTGACGCCGTAACGGGCGCTAAGCAAGTACAGTTGTTAGGCTTAAGTGGTATTTACACGCAGCTAACAGTCGAGAATCTTCCGGGCCCACGGGGATTTGCTGCACCATTGGGTTTAAATAGTATGGCCGGACCATGGATTGAAGCCATACATATAAGTAAAGGTATGGGTTCGGTGGCAAATGGATTTGAAAGTATGTCAGGGCAGATTAATGTGGAACTAAAAAAACCACACAATACAGACCGGCTTTATTTTAATGCATATGCTAACAATATGGGGCGCACAGATGTCAATTTAAACCTTGCGCAAAAACTAAACGACAAATGGTCTGTCGGCCTTTTGTTACACGACAATTTCATGTACAACAAAAACATGAATTTTAGTAACAATGGTTTTAGGGACATGCCGGTAGGTAATACGTTTTCGGGAATAAATAGGTGGCACTATGAAGACGGCAAGGGCCTAATCGCGCAGTTTGGCATTAAGTATTTAAGCGATGACCGTACAGGAGGCGAAATCGATTTTAATAAAAATAGCGATAAGTTGACTACTGACCGCTATGGATTGGGATTCGATATTGACCGCATAGAAGGTTTTGCTAAGATTGGTTACGTCTTTCCAAGTAACAAACTCCGCAGCATCGGCTTGCAACTCGCCGGATCACATTTCCGTCAGAACAGTTTTTTCGGTTTAACGACGTATGACAATAAACAAAATAGCGGATATGCGAACCTGCTATACCAAGACGTTATAGGCAACGTACAACATAAATACAGAGCCGGAGTCTCGGTATCATATGATAAATACAATGAAAACATCTTGCAACACGATTTTAATCGGACAGAAACCGTCTCGGGGGCATTTCTAGAATATACTTATGCTCCTACGGAGAAGTTCGATGCCGTTCTAGGTCTCCGCCAAGACTATAATAGCATTTACGGCTGGTTTACAACACCGAGAGCAGTACTTCGCTACGCGCCCACTAATACAACTACGTTACGCTTAAGCTCCGGAAGAGGACAACGTACCGCTAACGTTTTTGCGGAAAACCTGGGCATATTTGCATCCAGCCGCGCAATAGACTACGAGAATCTCGCCACCAATAATGGCACTGCCTACGGACTAAAACCGGAAGTATCTTGGAATACTGGGTTTACTTTTGATCAAGATTTCCAATTATTCGGTAGAGAATCGGGTGTATCCCTCGAGCTTTTCCATAACAATTTCACCAATCAGGTGGTGATAGACTGGGAGAACCCGAGAACAGTATCATTCTACAATTTGGACGGCAAATCCTACTCCAATAGTTTACAAGCTGAATTTAGGTTTATGCCAGCACAACACTTCGAAACAAAGATGGCATATAGGTTATTAGATGTACAAACAGATTATAGAAACGGGCGTCTACAAAAACCATTGACAGCCAAGCATAGAGGATTCGTCAACATGGCTTACAATTTACACAGTGGATGGAGTTTTGACTACACGTTAAACATGGTTGGCAAAAAACGTCTGCCGTCTACTGTCGATAATCCGATTGAATATCAATTGGCAGCTTATTCCGACGCCTACGTTACCATGAATGCGCAAATTAGCAAAAGCTTCGGGGCAGACAAAAACTTTACCGTATATCTCGGTGGAGAAAATTTAACAAACTTTTATCAGAAGAATCCGATTTTAGCGTTTGAAGAGCCATTTGGAAGCCATTTTGACACGAACTTGTTATGGGGTCCGATAACAGGTCGGATGTTTTACACAGGGGTACGATATACTATTAAATAATATATTATAGGGGCAACTTTTTTGCCCCTATAATTTTTTCATCTCTTGATATAGCCGTGCCGTCGGTAATCCCACCACATTGTCATATGAGCCGGTAATTGTTTTTATCCCCGTATATCCAAGCCATTCTTGAATACCATATGAGCCAGCTTTATCAAAAGGGTTATAGTTTTTAATATAATAGTCGATTTCTTCTTCGGATAAGGGATAGAATTCAACGGCGGTTGTCTCTACAAAGCTTTTTACACAGCCCTGGTATTGCAATGCTACGGCGGTAAACACTTCGTGGCGGTCTCCTTGTAATTTACGCAGCATCTGAAATGCTTCTTTTTTTTCACGGGGTTTTCCCAAGATTTCGTCTTTGTATACGACAACCGTATCTGCCGTAATAACCAATGTGTCGTAAAATGTATCACTATCAAAACCTAGCATTTTATGAATAGCAATATGCTCTACTATTTCGTGAGGCGATTGCTGTGCATCAAAATGCTCATCTGTTTCCTTGACAATAACCTGAAAATCAAAACCCATCTTTTGCAGGAGTTCTTTCCGGCGAGGTGATTGCGAACCTAGGACTATAGGTATATCTTTGAACTTCTGGATTAACATCTAAATACTTTTTATATTATCGTTGTCATACCATTTATTTTGCAATTTTAAGATTTTTTCAATTACGTCTCGAACGCAACCTCCGCCGCCAAGCTTTGGAGAGACATAATGTGCTACAGCTTTTATTTCCTCCGCCGCGTCTTGCGGACACATCGCCAATCCTACTAGTTTCAAGCAATCCAGATCCGGCATGTCGTCTCCCATAAAACCTACTTCCGCTAACGCGACATCGTAACGCCGAATAATTTCTTGCATTAATGTCAATTTATCTACTACACCTAAATAAACATCTTCTACGCCAAGGCCGCGAAGACGGTGCATAACACCCTGAGACTTTCCTCCACTTATAACAGCGATACGAAGTCCGTGTTTTATTGCCAGTTGAATAGCATAGCCATCTTTAACGGAGAACCGTCTCAGTTGCTCACCTTGTTCGGTAACAAGTACAGATCCGTCTGTAAGCACGCCATCGACATCTAAAAAAAGAACCTTGATGTGGACAAAACGTTGTAAAATCATAAAGTAACTAATCGATAAAAGTCAAAATTTTATTTAAATACGCCATATCATCAAATATTTGTCACATATTGATTGCAAACACAACTAACCTCGGAATACGCTTGACAAATATCAATTTTCGACGTACTTTTGTATCGTAATCAATAAGCAAGAGCGCTATAAATGATTACAGCATAAAATTGTCTTTTCATAATTTAGGTTTATAATTGGTTAGTAGCAAACCCTGGCGCCCATCGCCAGGGTTTTGTTTTAGAAACAACTTTGATGTTATCCTTTCGTCTACGATTTTCCTTTGTCGTCCGATGTAGGTTTGGAAATAGACGAGCGCATATCTGTATCAGCCTGTATATTCTGCATTTTATAGTAATCCATTATACCCAGATTTCCACTACGAAAAGCTTCCGCCATAGCTAATGGAACCTGCGACTCAGCTTCTATTACTTTTGCTTTCGCTTCCTGTGTTTTGGCACGCATTTCCTGCTCGGTAGCCACCGCCATAGCACGACGTTCCTCCGCCCTTGCGTTTGCCACTTTCAGATCGGCTTCAGCTTGATCTATTTGTAATTTGGCCCCTACGTTATCACCGATATCAATATCTGCGATATCGATAGACAATATCTCGAATGCCGTTCCAGAATCCAAGCCTTTAGAAAGCACTGTTTTTGAAATCCGGTCCGGATTTTCCAAAGTCTCTTTGTGGTTGATTGAAGAGCCAATTGTGGTTACAATACCCTCTCCTACCCGAGCTAATATTGTCTCTTCACCAGCCCCCCCTACGAGTTGGTTGATATTTGCTCGTACCGTTACCCTTGCTTTCGCGATGAGCTGTATACCGTCCTTTGCGACCGCAGCAACGGGCGGTGTATTGATGACCTGTGGATTCACAGATAGTTGTACCGCATCAAAGACATCCCGACCAGCAAGGTCGATGGCGGTAGCCAACTTAAAATCAAGCGGTATATTAGCTTTATCCGCTGAAATAAGCGCCTTAATTACTTTGTTTACATTCCCTCCAGCGAGATAATGTGTCTCAATCTCGTTTGTAGAAATACGCAACCCAGCTTTTGTTGACGTTATCATCGCATTGGTCACCAGCGACGGTGGCACTTTCCGTAGGCGCATTAACACCAGATTCAAAAGACTGATTCGCACATTGGAAAGTTGAGCCGTGAACCAAAGGTTTACCGGCAATAGATACAGGAGGAGGAAAAAGGCTATAACTCCCCCAACCACAATTAAAATTAAACTAATTTCAGAACCCATAGGATATTCATTTTTAAGTAACTTCTTAAAGATATCATTTTATTTTATATTTTTGTTCAAAGAGCATACGTTAAACTATTTTAATTTACATAAAATGAGAAAATTATTTGTTTTTCCAGCGATTGCTATCGCATTGTCGTTCGCGGCATGTGGCGGTTCTGAAAATAAAAACAATTCAGCGACAACAGAAGAAACGGCTACAACCAGCTCGGAAGGTGCCGCAACAGAAACCGTTCCCGGTATCGAAAACGTAGAATTATCGAATAAAATTGTCGTAGAAGGTAACGACCAAATGAAGTTTGATAAAGAGCTGTTACGGGTGAAAGCCGGCGAAGAAGTTGAATTGACGCTAAAAAACGTAGGTGAATTGCCTAAGGAATCGATGGGGCATAATTTCGTGATACTGGCTTCAGGAGTGGACGTAGCGACATTTGGCTCAGAGGCCGTTGCTGCTGCTGACAATGACTATATTCCTAAAACGTCATTAAGCTCTGTCGTTGCACACACGAAATTACTAGGACCGGGTGAAGAGGACAAAATCACGTTTACATTAGAAAAGGGCGTATACACATTTATCTGTAGTTTTCCCGGACACTTCGGGGTAATGCAGGGTAAAATCGTTGCCGAATAATATTTTGAAATTTAATAGCTTTACCATAGCGGGCACTTACTATCGTAAGTGCTTTTTTATTTACGTATTAAATACAATTAAATTTATTTAAATCGTTAACTTTGAGACCGAAACTACAATACTTTTTTTTATGCAATACGACGTAATCGTTATAGGAAGCGGTCCCGGTGGATATGTAAGCGCCATTCGCTGTGCTCAACTTGGACTTAAAACGGCTGTAATCGAAAAATATAGCACTTTTGGTGGTACCTGTCTGAATGTAGGGTGTATTCCATCCAAAGCATTGTTAGATAGCTCAGAGCATTATCACAATGCGGCGCACAATTTTGAAACACACGGCATCGGATTAAGCAACCTAAAATTAGATGTGAAAAAGATGATGGAACGTAAAAATGAGGTCATTTCACAAAATACGGCTGGTATTACGTTTCTTTTTAAGAAAAACAAAATAGACACTTATGAAGGTGTTGGCTCCTTCATCGATAAAAACACCGTTAAGGTAACCAAAAACGACAATAGTTCGGAAGAACTAAAAGCAAAAAATGTAATCATAGCCACAGGTTCAAAACCTACGGCACTTCCTTTTTTGCCAGTCGACAAAAAACGAATTATCACTTCCACGGAAGCTTTAAATCTCGCTGAGGTACCCAAACACCTCATCGTCATCGGTGGTGGTGTAATTGGTTTAGAGCTGGGATCTGTTTACGCACGCCTTGGCGCAAAAGTATCGGTTGTCGAATATGAGAAATCCATTATCGGCACCATGGATGGAGGTCTAGGAAAAGAATTACAGCGTGTATTAAAGAAAAATCTAGGCATGGAATTTTTCTTAGGACATAAAGTTACAGGCGCGTCTGCAAAAGGCAAAAAAGTGACTGTAACTGCTGAAAACCCAAAGGGCGAGACTATTTCCATAGAAGGGGATTATTGTATTGTCGCAGTAGGAAGAACGGCCTATACAGAAGGTTTGGGATTGGAGAATATCGGTATTCAAACCGAAGAACGAGGAAACAAGATCTCGGTTAATGAGCATTTGGAAACTTCGGTAAAAGGTGTTTATGCAATCGGCGATGTCGTAAAAGGGGCAATGCTTGCCCACAAAGCAGAAGATGAAGGCGTCTACGTAGCAGAGCATATCGTAGGTCAGAAACCACATATCGACTATAATCTAATACCCGGTGTAGTATATACGTGGCCAGAAGTGGCTTCCGTGGGAAAAACAGAAGAACAACTGAAAGAAGCCGGTTTAAAATACAAAAGTGGCTCGTTTTCTTTTAAAGCATCCGGACGTGCTAAAGCTTCTGGAGACACTGATGGTTTCATCAAGGTTTTGGCAGATGCTGAAACCGATGAGATATTGGGCGTACACATGATCGGTCCACGCGCGGCTGATATGATTGCAGAGGCTGTTGTAGCAATGGAATACAGAGCATCAGCTGAAGATATCGGCAGAATATGCCATGCCCATCCAACATTCACCGAAGCGATAAAAGAAGCTGCATTAGCCGCAACGGCAAACAGAGCAATTCACGCTTAAATCATAAAAGGCAAGATAAATTATCTTGCCTTTTATTTTTTGGACAATAAAATGCAAAACACAAACCTTTATGAATTTTCACACCCGAAAATGGATAAAACCAGAGGATTTAAATCCTAACGGATCTTTATTTGGTGGCACCCTACTGCGTTGGATTGACGAAGAAGCCGTCATCTACGCGATTGTGCAACTTGGTAACCCAAAGGTCGTCACAAAATACATCTCGGAAATTAATTTTGTAAGCTCCGCTCAGCAAGGAGATATTATAGAAATGGGCATTGAAGCTACCCATTTCGGACGAACATCCATCACGATGCGCTGCGAGGTAAGAAATAAAATTACGCGCAAAACCATTCTATCGATTGATAAATTAGTGTTCGTCAATTTGGACGAAAACGGCATCCCCGTCCCACATCATAAGACCGAAATTACATATGCTTATATGGGTATTGAGAAAACCGGAAAATAAATCCACTATGTATTAGGAGAAGTGATTAACTTCTTTACATCTCGTTCAATCCAAAAGGATACAATCGGTATTAACGATGCAAGAAAGTATTTTATTACGCGGCTAAACGACCACTTATATTCGTTCCAGCACATAATTAGTAGGATAATAAAAAGCACGACAAGAAAACCATGAATAGAGCCCGCCACACGAACGGCCTCCGGAATATTTGCTAGATATTTTAAAGGCATAGCAACAAAAAAGAGAACAACAGTGGAGACAGCTTCCCACAACGCAATCTGTTGAAAAATCCGTAGCATAATGATCGATTAAAAGTTTCTGCAAACTTACGGTCTAAAGTCCAATAGCGCCGCATTTTAATTATCTATTGACCAAAGTTTGACATGGAAGTCAAAAACGTCTCGTGCTACCTCATCGTTAAACACGAAAAACGGTATCTAATACCGATAACTTCATCACCTTAAAAACATTTATACAGATGAAAAAAAATATGTATTTTTGGAACGTTCGCTATGCGCACAAGTCTTTTACTACAAACATTTAAATTATATGCATACTTGGAATATACCATGTACAATGCATACGCTTAAAAATAATACACATTATGAACTACGACATCATAGTAATCGGTAGTGGTCCAGGAGGATATGTCGCTGCTATCCGCGCCTCTCAATTAGGCTTTAAAACAGCAATTGTAGAACGTGAAGCGCTCGGCGGTATCTGTTTAAACTGGGGTTGTATTCCGACCAAAGCTTTATTGAAAAGTGCACAAGTATTCGAGTATTTAAATCATGCCGAAGAATACGGAATCAAAGTTCAAGGCGGCGAAGCAGACTTCTCTGCCATTGTAAAGAGAAGCCGTGGCGTTGCTGACGGCATGAGCAAAGGTATTCAGTTCTTGATGAAGAAGAATAAAATTGATGTCATCATGGGTACTGCTAAGATTAAAAAGGGTGGCAAGGTGGAAGTAAAGGGTGCCGACGGTTCAACAAAGGAGTACAACGCTAAACATACTATATTGGCAACAGGTGCGCGATCCCGCGAGTTACCTAACCTGCCCCAAGATGGTAAGAAAATCATCGGATACCGTCAAGCAATGAATCTTCCTAAACAACCCAAATCACTTGTTGTTGTTGGCTCAGGCGCTATCGGCGTTGAATTTGCTTATTTTTACAACGCTATCGGCACAAAAGTGACCATCGTAGAATTCATGGACAGAATTGTTCCTGTGGAAGATGAAGAGGTTTCCAAGCAATTGGAAAAATCATTAAAAAAAGCAGGCATCGATATCATGACTAAATCCGAAGTACAATCAGTGGATACCAAAGGTGATCTATCGAAAGTTTCCATTAAAACGGCAAAAGGCACGGAAACAATTGAAGCGGAGGTTGTTCTTTCTGCTGTTGGTATCAGTCCAAATATCGAAAATTTAGGACTAGAAGAGACAGGTGTAAAAACGGATAAAGGTCGCATAATAGTAGACGATTTTTACAAGACAAATATTGATGGCGTATATGCTATCGGTGATATCGTAAAAGGTCAAGCCTTAGCACATGTCGCTTCTGCAGAAGGAATAACTTGTGTGGAAAAAATCAAGGGTCTACACGTTGATCCTATTGATTACAATAATATTCCGGGGTGTACGTACTGTTCACCGGAGGTAGCTTCTGTAGGCTATACTGAAAAAGCAGCTAAAGAAGCTGGTTATGAGCTAAAAGTCGGCAAATTCCCATTCTCAGCTTCGGGTAAAGCTTCTGCAGCCGGAGCCAAAGATGGATTTGTTAAATTGATTTTTGACGCTAAATATGGTGAACTTCTTGGAGCTCACATGATCGGTGCCAATGTTACGGAAATGATTGCAGAAGTTGTCGTTGCCAGAAAACTGGAAACCACAGGACACGAAATGATTAAGGCCGTTCATCCACACCCGACCATGAGTGAAGCCATTATGGAAGCTGCTGCAGCGGCTTATGATGAGGTCATTCATTTATAACAGCATAAGAAGCAACTTGGCGTATTCAAGTTGCTTCTTTATTTTAACACCAGTTTTGATTCAAAAACCACCGTTTCTGGCGCTACTTGATCGTCCGATCCAATATGCTTAAATAAAATTTCCGCAGCTTTGCGTGCCTGTTGGTCGGGATATTGTTCTATACTTCCCATGGGTGGATTCTCCATGTATTTCCATAAGGGATAATTGGCGTAGCTGATAAAAAACACGTCTTTCTTTTGCACTAATCCTTTCTGACGAACGTATTTGATCACGTCCAATGTGACAAAATCGTTAAATGAAACGATTGCGGACGGACGCTGGGGTAACGTCAGCAATTTGTCTATCGCCTCAACATTCCCTTGTTCAGTTAAATCTGTGTGAATTACATAGCGCTCGTTATATACTAAACGTTCACTTTCCAACCCATTTTGATAGGCTGCAGCTCGCTCCTGTGACGCCAGTAAATTCGCTGGTCCATTAATTAACGCAATATTCTGATGTCCTATCGAAGCAAATGCTTGAATGGCTTCACGCATACCCGTGGCTAGATCACTGTATACTTTATTGACGCCTTCAATTTTTGGAACGCAATCGAAAAAAACAATTGGAATTTCCGCATCATTTAACATTTCGACAAAACTCAGATCCTCTGTGTTTTTCCCTAAAGACATTAAGATACCGTCTACTCGATGTTTTTTAAATGTCTGCAGTATCTTTAGCTCACGCGCGGCATCGTCATGAGATTGCCCCATAAGCACTGTATAATCGTGTTCCCCTGCTACCTTTTCAATTTCGCTGATAGCAGAGGAAAAAAAAGGTTCCGAAAGACTCGGAAGGATGACACCAATCGTGAACGTACGGCGCTGTTTAAAAAAAATAGCTGTCTGATTAGGTTCATAGTTCAGTTCTTCGGCAACTTTTTTCACGCGCATCGTAGTTACTAACCCAATACTTGGATGGTCGTTTAATGCCCGCGAAACGGTGGACGGCGATATCTTCAATCTACGCGCAATTTCCTTTATCGTTGCCGGTTTTTTCTTCATACTGTGTTCTTTTTTATTGGTAAAGTCATCCATCAAAACTCGAATCCTTTGCGGTAACGACTTGAATTTCTTCTGCCGATACCTGATACTCCCCCATCACATAATCAATAGGATTGATATTTCGAAATTCCAATTCGCGTATAAAAAACACTTTTAGCGAAGGCAGAAATACGGACAGCTCTTGCCAATCGATGTGTTTAAGTTTATTTAGTTGCTCTACCGGGTTTCCATTTGTCAGGATCCCCACATTTTTTTCCTTTTCGAATAAAGATAATAATAATGTTTTAATATCGTCGTTTAAAAAAAGTTTCAATGGTAAATGAGCATTAGCCTTCAGCCTTTCGAAATTTTCATAATACCCTTCATTTAATCCAAAATGTATTATCGTATTCTGCAGTACAGCCCTCTCTCCCACTGTTTCCAAAGCTTCTTTCATAAAGCGTACGATATCCGCTGCTAAAGCCCGTCCTTCCGTATATTCCACAAAATTGGAGAACAAATAATATACCTGTAGTAGGTAATCCCGTTTGGGATACAACACGTCGTCGATTTCAAAAACGTAAACAGACTTATCTAAAGAAAAACCACTGTTATTCATCATCTAAACTAAACACAGAATCGGCTCTTCACCAGAATCAGACAACATGCCCACACCCGAAAAATAGCCATCACATAATTGTTCATCAGTCAACATATCTTTTCCAGCTTTCATCACATGAACCACTCCAGATGGGTTTTCAAGCATGAAACAATCTGCTAGATTTCGAGGTATTAGTACCGTTATTCCGTACTCGTCCAATAATATCCCAGCTTCGTTCAATGGCTGCAATTCCATTTTACCCAAGGGGAGTATCGTCTGATACCCGTTATCCAAACACAGTTTTAACATTTCATGTGCAAATATTGGATTTGCTCCTGTAGGAATACGATGATAGTGCTGCTTTAATAATATATCTGGAAATGGTTCCGAACTGGCGTAAGCTATCTCATAACGAGAAGACAGTAGCCTGCCCATACGCTGCGCAAAAGGTTGTGTACCGTATGTGATTAAAATAGTATCCATCATTTATCAAGAATCTCTCCATCACGCATGTGAACCGTCCTGTCCGAGATATTGGCTAATTCTTCATTATGCGTGACAATGATAAAGGTTTGATCAAGCGAGGCGCGCAGCTCAAAAAACAACTGATGCAAAGAAGCCGCATTCTCCGAATCGAGATTGCCCGACGGCTCATCTGCTAAAATTAAAGAAGGATTGTTGATCAAAGCTCGTGCTACCGAAACCCGTTGTTGTTCTCCTCCCGACATCTCAGATGGCTTATGTTGAGCCCGATGTTGAACCCCTAATCGTTTCAAAAGTTCCATACCTCGTACTTCCGCCTCTTTTTTTCCTACATTGTTGATAAATGCCGGAATACAAACATTTTCGAGCGCAGTAAATTCGGGCAATAGATGATGAAATTGGAAGACAAAACCGATATGCTTATTTCGAAATAAACTCATCTTCTTTTCATTCAGTTCACTTATGTTGGTGCCGTTAATGACAATCCGCCCACTATCTGGCCTGTCCAATGTACCGATAATATGCAACAGTGTACTTTTACCTGCCCCTGATGCTCCTACTATGGAAACAATCTCTCCCGTGTCCACCGATAGGTCTACACCGCGCAAAATCGGCAACTTTCCGAAAGACTTATATATTTGGTTTGCCTCCAATATCATAATGCGAAGGTAAGAAACCCCCATGATTTTCGAAAATTACACCGAATTATATTTAAATCATGGCAGCTTCACCGGCTGCTGTAGACAATCTTTGTTAATGAAAAAAGGAAGAAAAGATTACTTGCCCTTTCCATTTAAAAACCATATTTTTACCACAAATTTTTTAAGATGAACATTCACGAATATCAAGCAAAAGAAATACTTAAAAGTTTTGGCGTAAGAGTTCAAGAAGGAATCCTTGCAGAAACTCCGGAGCAGGCTGTCGAAGCGGCGCAAACATTAAAACAAGATTTTAATTCGGATTGGGTGGTTGTAAAAGCACAAATCCACGCGGGTGGTCGCGGTAAAGGTGGCGGCGTGAAACTGGCTAAAAATCATGACGAGGTATCGCAGCGTGCGACAGACATTATTGGCATGCAGTTGGTTACGCCGCAAACGGGCCCAGAAGGAAAAAAAGTAAGTAAAATTTTGGTTGCACAGGATGTATATTACCCTGGAGAGAGTGAAGTCAAAGAATTTTATGTTTCCGTTTTATTAGACCGAGCAACAGGACGCAATATCATCATGTATTCTACCGAAGGAGGTATGGATATTGAAGAGGTAGCAGAAAAAACGCCTCACTTGATCTTCAAAGAAGAAATAGATCCTAAAGCAGGCCTGCAAGGTTTCCAAGCACGTAAAATTGCTTTCAATCTCGGTCTTTCTGGTGCCGCACACAAGGAAATGGTGAAATTTATCGCTGCTTTGTATAAGGCATATGATGCTATAGACGCATCGTTATTTGAAATCAACCCTGTATTAAAGACATCTGATGACAAAATCCTAGCAGTTGATGCAAAAGTCAATTTTGACGAAAACGCACTATACCGTCATGCGGACTACGCCGCTTTGCGTGACTTAGCAGAAGAAGATCCTACGGAAGTAGAGGCAGGAAAATCCAACTTAAACTATGTAAAGCTGGATGGCAATGTGGGTTGTATGGTAAATGGTGCCGGCTTAGCTATGGCTACTATGGACATCATTAAAATCGCTGGTGGTGAACCTGCGAATTTCTTAGATGTGGGAGGTACAGCAAACGCAGAAACGGTAAAAGCTGGTTTCAATATAATTTTGAAAGACCCGAACGTAAAAGCTATTTTGATTAATATCTTCGGTGGTATCGTTCGTTGCGACCGTGTAGCACAAGGGGTAATCGATGCATACCAAGAAATCGGAAATATTCCAGTGCCGATCATTGTTCGCCTTCAGGGTACAAACGCCGCGGAAGCAAAGAAATTAATTGATGATTCCGGCTTACAGGTTTATTCTGCCATCTTGTTGAAAGAAGCAGCAGAATTAGTAACGAAAGTATTAAAAGGATAATAAGCAGTGTTGTTATGAAAAACCGGTTTCCTTTTGAAAACCGGTTTTTTTGTAAAAGATTTTTTTGTAAAAGATTTTTTTTGCTTCTTTTTTTACCTCAAAAAAAGAAGCAAAAAAAATCGTCGCTGGGAATCTTTGCATAGGGAGCAAGTGCAAAGGCAGATTCCTACAGATGCAAAGTTCCAAGGCGACATGAAGTGTTAATGGGGATCGTGCAATGCGTAGCTAAAAGCGATCAATAGTAGGAAATGTCTATCGCGGTGTAAAAACGGCCTTGTATTTTTTCGCGGCCAGCTTTACGCAGACTATTCCGTTAAAAACAAAATAATGTTTGAGCGTAGCGAGTTTTATTTTGTTTAGGAAGAGGCAAGTAAAGGTAGCGAAAACATACTCAGCCTTGATTTTTTTGCTTCGTTTTTTTATCAAGAAAAAAATGAAGAGAATCTTTTCATCAAGAAAAAATGAAGAGAACCTTTTTATCAAGAAAAAAGGAGAATGAATAAAATGGGTAAAAAAATGGAACATACACGTATAAAAGACTTATTAAAATCAGAAGAATTCGATAAAGAAGTCATCGTAAAAGGTTGGGTGCGGACTTTCCGCAACAACCAATTTATAGCTATCAACGACGGTTCGTCCGTAAACAATATCCAAGCTGTTGTAGATTTTGAGCATACAGAAGAGGCCTTATTGAAAAGAATAACAACAGGGGCGGCAGTACGCGTAAAAGGACAACTTGTGGAATCGCTGGGAAAGGGCCAACGCGTAGAAATCAAAGTTAATGAGCTGACTATCCTGGGGGATTCGGATCCGGAAAAATATCCGTTGCAACCGAAAAAACACAGCTTAGAATTTTTACGGGAAATAGCACATCTACGTTTCCGTACAGGTACATTTAATGCCATTTTTAAGATCCGTAACGCATTGGCATTTGCTGTACATAAATTCTTCAACGAGCGGGATTTTATATACATGCATACGCCCATTGTTACCGGATCTGACGCGGAGGGCGCTGGCGAAATGTTCCAGGTCACGACTTTGGATTTAAACAATCCTCCTCGCACAGAATCGGGCGAAATAGACTTTAAAGAAGATTTCTTCGGTAAACCGACAAACTTGACCGTATCGGGCCAATTGGAAGGAGAGCTTGCGGCGATGGCACTAGGCAACATCTATACGTTTGGCCCAACCTTTCGAGCAGAAAACTCCAATACAACACGACATCTGGCTGAGTTTTGGATGATAGAACCAGAAATGGCTTTCTATGAACTAGACGATAACATGGATCTTGCTGAAGACTTGTTAAAATACGTCATCAAATATGCCTTAGACACCTGTCCGGAAGAAATTGAACTACTGAACAACCGATTATTGGAGGAAGAGAAATCAAAACCTCAGAACGAACGTTCTGAAATGGGACTGATTGAAAAATTAAATTTCGTTATCGAAAACGATTTTGAACGCGTCACTTATACAGAGGCGATTGAAATCCTCAAAAGAAGTAAACCCAATCAGAAAAAGCAGTTCAAATACCTTATCGATGAGTGGGGCGCAGATCTACAGTCAGAACACGAGCGTTATTTGGTAGAAAAGCACTATAAGAAACCGGTTATCCTAACGGATTATCCACGCGAAATCAAATCGTTCTACATGAAGCAGAACGAACCAGATGCACAAGGTCGCCATACGGTACGTGCAATGGATATCCTATTTCCAGGAATCGGTGAAATGGTAGGTGGCTCACAGCGGGAAGAAAATCTGGACAAGCTGCTCACCCGTATGGCCGAAGTTGGCATCCCAGAGAAAGAAATGGATTGGTTCCTAGACACGCGTCGTTTTGGATCTGCACCACATGCTGGTTTTGGCGTAGGTTTTGAACGTCTTGTGCTATTTGTAACTGGAATGACGAATATCCGAGATGTCATTCCATTTCCGAGAACACCCAAAAATGCAGAATTTTAACAAAATACAGGTTAGAGGCGCAACCTTTTGCGTCTCTATGTTGTTATTATGGTATGTTAGTCAGAATATACGAAGAAAACCCCAATCCAAAATTTATCGAACAGGCGGTAGATATCCTTAGAAAAGGCGGGGTCATTATATATCCTACGGATACCGTATACGGTATAGGCTGTGATATCACGAACCAGAAAGCTATCGAACGCGTCTGTAAAATAAGAGGACTTAAACCAGAAAAGTCTAACCTATCTTTTATATGCTATGATTTGACCGACATTTCACAATATACTAAACCCTTTGATACCGCCGTGTTTCGCGTGTTAAAAAAAGCACTACCCGGCCCGTTTACGTTTATTTTTAATGCCAGCGGCCAAGTCCCCAAACTGCTAAGCACCAAAAAGAAAACAGTGGGTATCCGTATCCCTGACAACAATATTGTTAGAGAAATTGTTAAAGAGTTAGGTAATCCGATCGTTACCTCTTCCATTCGTGATGAAGATGATATCATCGAATATTCCACGGACCCGGAGCTCATTCATGAGAAATATGAGGAGCTGGTCGACCTCGTAATTGACGGCGGATATGGCGACAATATAGCATCTACTGTAGTTGACGTAACATCAGGTGAATTTGAGGTTGTGAGAGAAGGAAAAGGTGTTCTCGAAGCGTATCTATAAAATGAAAAACTCTTCCACAACCACGTGCCCTACATATTCATTCACACGCCCGATAATTTGACGGCGCATCAAGGCCAACTCATTTTTAATCACTGCTGATTCTACCTTAACAAAGAGTTTTTTATCGCGAATATAAATCTGCTGCGTGCGATTCGCAATGGCCTTTCCGATAATATCTGGCCATGCATTGACTATCGACGACTCATCGTATTTGGAGCGTAGGCGATACGTTTCAATCCATTTTTCGATAACCTCTTTAATGCCTACGTCGTCTTTTGTTGGAATTTCATCCAGCTTCTTCTTGTACATCTATAGTTCCCCCTTTCACCTCAAAAATACGAATTGGCTGCGCTATTTCATCGAAAATCTCTTTTATTCTTTCTGCGTCCGTATCTGTAATGAAAATCTGTCCAAACTCGTCTTCTGAAACAAGCTGCATTAGTTTTTTCGTGCGGTTGTCGTCCAACTTGTCAAAAATATCATCCAACAACAGTATTGGCTTGCATGTCTTGTTATTTCTAAGGAAACTATATTGCGCTAATTTAAGGGCAATTAAAAATGACTTTTGTTGACCTTGTGAACCGAATTTCTTTAATACCATATTGTCATGAATGGTAAATAAAAGGTCATCTTTATGTATTCCTTGCGAAGTTCGCTCTAATACACGGTCTTTATCCAAACTATCGCGTAGCAGCGTTGCAAAATCTGTCCCCATCAATGGAGACTCGTAAACTAATGAAACCTCCTCTGCTCCTTCTGTTAAGAACGCATAGTACCGTTCAAATTCGGGAAGAAAATCGGCCATAAACTGTATTCGTTTTGCGAATATCCGCTCGCCTACTTCGGCTAGCTGGAGGTTCAGGATATCCAATAATCCAAGATCCAATATCCCTTTTTCCTTCACCTGTTTAAGCAATACATTGCGCTGCAAAAGAACTTTGTTGTATTGAATAAGAATATCTAAATAATGATTATCGGTTTGGGAAATAACATTATCCATGAATTTACGACGTTCCTCACTTCCTTCCGTCACGATAACAGCATCATTAGGGGAAATCATGACCAATGGGAATAAACCGATATGATCTGCAAGACGTTGATAATCCTTTTTATTACGCTTAAATTGCTTTTTCTGATTTCTCTTTAAGCTGCAAGAAATAATATCGGGTACCTGATTGCGCTCGAACTCACCTTGCACCATGAACCAGTCAAAGCCTTTTTTTATATGCTGGGAGTCTATCGGATTGAAATAAGACTTACATAAAGCGAGATAATGGATAGCATCAAGTAAATTGGTTTTTCCTGCTCCATTTGCGCCAGCGAAAGCATTTATCTGTGGCAAAAATTCCAAAGATGATTCCGTATAATTCTTAAAATTGAAAACAGCGAGTTGCTTCAACCACATTTTGTAAAATCAAAAATAAAAGAGTGGGATAGCAAACCGATCATTTAATCTCTTCGAAATCGATAAATTCCCCAGCAGTCTGTGTACCTTTCTTTAATTTAGCTTCATCTTGTGGCACGTAATCTACACGTACCTCTCCCTCATTTTTAGGTGGTGTTTGTTGCTTAAATTGTTCGAAGGGATTTCCTCCGGTAGTATAAGAATATGTCCCGTTCCCCCCTCCTGCAGACTGTTGCTGTTGCGCTTTATTCATTAGACGTTCCATTATTTTACGCAACGCAAAAGGCATCAGCAAGCGGAACAAGTATTTCAATCCATAAAAGACCAGCAAAATTATAGCGAGTATTTTAAGTAATTCCATGCTTTTCTAACGTTTTCCTCAAATTTACTAATTTAATTCCTTTTCCACCGTCAACAGAATGTCAGCATCAAAACCCTTAACAAAATTTAAGTATTTAACCTTCGTTTCGCTTCCACAACCGCGCGAGCTAGTTCTTCGGCTTTGTGTGAACCAATAATATAGGTCAAGCCTTCTTTATCCGTCAACCAAACAGCATCTTTCCCACCAGAATAAAAACGGATTTTCCCTCCTTTATGCAAATTATAAACCGGATTATTAAAAATAAACGTGCTATACGGTTTTAATTCTATTTTCGCTATATTGTATAGATCAATTTTAACTAGCTTAGACGACCACAGACCACTCAGAATCAAAAACTTCCCTTCTACTGTTGTTTTATAATGCACCATGTAAATCATGATGACCGAGATTACAATAACACTTGTCCCCACGATGAAGAACAATTGTCGCGACGGCAGATTTTCTATATTTAAATAATACGCCACAAAACAAAACAAAGCCAAAATCATCCGCACACTAATCCACGTAGCATCCCGTCCTAAATATTGCTTTTCCTGAAAAAGATAATGTCCGTTCATAGCTTTTATTTACAAACTAAAGTAAAGACTTTTTTTGTACTTTTCATTATCTTGTACCGATTATCTGCACGATAATTGACGATCCATAGCACATCACCATTTCCGTTGATTAAGATAGGAATCGTATTCTTCTCGTATCGTCCAATTTTCTTCTGGATAAAGTAGTCACTTACTTTTTTACGTTTGCCCTCCATACCCAGCGGGTAAAAATAATCACCCTCTTCCCACAAACGTAATATCAAAGGAAACTGTAATTTTTCAAAATCCACCTGTAGAACATTTTCTGCTCGGCGTAGTGACGTATCCTCTTCTATCGAAGCTTCGAACTGCCTATCAACAAAAGAAAATACGACAGTGTCCACATGGATTTCAATAAGCGGAGAGTCCTGTTTTCCCTTTTGTACTTTCAGCCAGATATCTTCCCTATCCAATAACAGCTCATATTGCGCGGAGCAAAATATTTTACCTGGTTCTCCATTCCAATGTTTCCGCATATCCGCTAAAACATTCTTGGAAAAACCGTACGGCTTGAACAGTTCAAATAATAAAGGAAGTCGATGAAGATGGGGTTCCAATTTTGATTTGCTAATTCGGACTAAACTACCTACGGGAATAAATAACGCCTTTCGGATAGGTACAATAAATGATTGGAGCAAATCATACGCTTCCTGAAAATGAACGATATTCTCACACATAATATCATCAAATTCAGGACTAATTTCCCGGAATTTGGGGATAATCTCCAAGCGTACTTTGTTTCGTGCATACTTCGTAGAGAAATTAGACAGATCGTCCCGAAACGGAATCTGTAATTGCTGTACACAATCTGTAATCTCTGCCGATGATAAAAAGAGTAAGGGCCTAATTATGGTTTCTCTTTTGGCAAGAATACCCTGTAAACCTTGTAGCCCTGTTCCTCGTGTCAGATTAAGCAACACCGTTTCAATATGATCATCTTGATGTTGGGCAATGGCAATCCATTGGGCTCCTAGCCGTACACGCAATTCCTCAAACCAAGCATAGCGCAGCTCACGTGCCGCCATTTGGGTGGATAGGCCGTATTGTTCTGCGTAATCATTTGTTTGAAAATGCCGTACAAAAAAAGGTACTTTATGTTGTTCAGCAAATTCTTTTACCAACTGTTCATCCAAGTCAGCATCCACTTCCCGCAAATGGAAATTACAATGGGCTATCACACAAGGATAACCTGCCGTTAAAAAAAGGTGGGCCATCAACATGGAATCCCGCCCGCCACTAACCGCTAGCAGCACTTTATCGTCCACACTAATACCCAGTGTCTCTTGCAGATATCCCTTAAAACGATGAACCAAATCCATAGCTCAAAGTTAAGTTTTTCTTTATACTTTTTTTTCCGCAAAAAAAGTATACAAAAAAACTCGTCGCTTCAGATATTTGAGAAAAAGGGATCGTGCTAAGGATGGGTGTCTACAAACCTCAAATATCTGATGCGACCTAAAAAGTTAAAGGAGGGTTCATGCAATTGTATTATCCCATTCTTAAACGCTAATGTCGCATCCGAACTATTCTCGATGCGGGATAAGTGCGGGGCATTGGGACGCATCAAATGTTTTACAACTGCACAAATTCATGCTTAGTACTATCCCAAATGTAAAACATTCGAAGCGACGAGCTTTTTGGTTCTTTTTCGCGGGGAAAAAGAACATGAAAATTCTACTTTAACAAATTTTTGCTATTTAAATACCTATTTTTGCTCCTGTGAAATACTGTTTTGCGCTTATCTTAAACCTCGTGTGGCTCACCTCGTTGTTTGCCCAGGAAGAGTTGCGTTTAATCTCTTCGAGGTACAGTACGATTATCGATCAACAGGGGTTCAGCAGTATTCAGCCTGTTTATGCGCACAAGGGAAATACGTTATCCGCTGATAGTGGCATTATCTACGAGGACGAGGTTGGTCGGCAATTCTTTGAAGCGTTTGGAAATGTAGTTATTACCCAACCGTCCGGGACAATTATCTATTCCGATCGCCTGCACTATGATGCCTCCCCACAAATTGCAACGTTAACGAATAATGTTCGCATGGTCGATGCGAATTCGGTATTGACAACCAATCATCTCATCTATAAAATGCGTGACAAAATAGGCAACTACACCGGAGGTGGAAGAATTATTTCCAAAGGTGATACCATTACCTCCCGAAATGCCTACTACTTCGAAAACACGCAAGATGCCTATTTTCGCAATAAAGTCGTGGTGCGCACGCCCGATGTTAAGATCTATACCGATACGATGCGTTACAATTCCGATCAACGCATGACCTATTTCTTTGGACCGACAAACATCAAAGGAAATAGCGGAGAGAATCTATACACCGAAAAAGGTAATTACAATACAGAAAAAGGTATCGCCAACTTCAACAAAAACAACTTATATACCGAAGGAACACGTTTTTTAAAGGGCGATAGTCTTTACTATGATCGTGCTAGGGGTGTAGGAAAAGCATATCGGAACGTCGTATTTGTCGATACCCTGGATAAATTCTATGCCTACGGTGGCTACGGTCTATATGATCAAGCGGATGAGTCTATTACCATGACAGACAAGCCCTTGATCACGATGGTGGTGGAGAACGATTCTACCAGTTCTGTACCTGCCGATAGTTCGGAAATGGCTTCGGTAGATTCCCTTGAATCCGATCTAATGGAAACGAAGGAGGACACTGTAATCGTGCAAATCGAAGAGGACGATATCGTTGCCGACAAAGAAATTATCACCGCAACAGATTCTACACAAACAACACTGCCCCGGGACACAGCTAAGGTAGATTCGGTGTATATGACGGCCGACACCCTCTATTCCCGCATGATTATGCTACGCGATTACAAGGCGCTAGACTTTAAGCTAGATCGGAGTGGCGGAGAAATAGAGACCGATGAGGATATTGATTACGGAGACGAGGACGACTACGGATCCGAGGATAGTGGCATAGAAACGGATAATCTAACACAACTTTCCGACGCTGTTAAAACAGCAATCGATAGCGTCTCCATAGATAGCATTTCTGCCGAGGGGGCAATAGACAGTATACCTATCGATAGCGCATCGATTAACCGGCTGAAAACGGACAGCGTGGAGACCGTCGTGGCAAAAAAAGTTGAGGAGAAGTTAGCCATAGCGAAGCCGGCGGACATCAAGAAAGCAACACTGGTTGATTCCACCAAAAAAGCGGCTATCAAGGAGACAGCGCGGGCAGATATCGCGCGAAGCATGGCGCAGGATTCGATATTACGACAGCAAGCCACCATGCCCGAAGAAGCAACCGCAGACAGCCTCATCAATCAGGCGATAGCTAGCGCACAGACCCCGGATACAACCTTCAGAGATACCACGAATGAAGCTTATCTAGACACCGCCCGAACACGGATTGTTAAAGCTTACTATAATGTCCGGATGTTCAAATCTGATTTGCAGGCGGTTGCCGATTCGGTATACTATGGCATGGCAGATTCCATGTTCCGTTTTATGGGACGCCCCATGATATGGGCCGAAGGATCACAGATTTCTTCGGATACGATTTACATGCAGATCCAAAACCAGCGAATGGATAATGCATTGTTGATCAACAATGCATTTATGGTCAACGCCGTATTGGATACAGTGAAGTTCAATCAACTTAAAGGCCGTAAGATTACAGCTTTCTTTGCTAATAATTCTATTGACCGGATGTATGTAGACGGAAATGCGGAGAATTTAAGCTTTGCCACGAACGACAAAACCCATCGGATAACGGAGATGTTCCATGACCGCGGCGCCCGTATCAAAATCAAGATGGAGGGTAAAAAAATCATTGACTACATCACGATACGGAAAGTAGATCAAAAGCTTTATCCTTTTAAGCAGGTGACGCAGGAAAACGAAGTCTTACCAGGATTCATCTGGCGACCACAGGACAGGCCAAAATCGAAAGAAGACATGATGAACCGGAAGCGGGAGGTCGAAAAACCAGCAGCTTCTACTGAAAACGCTGCGGATGAAAACTCCTTTGAAAATACCGATGATATGGTAGAAAGTGTGGAAGAAAAGGTAACTCCGGAAGAGGAAGACGAAGTACCGGCTCTTCAAGAGGAGGAAGCTCCGATAACTACAGGAGAAAAAGAAGCTTCTAAAGCCGCAGCAAATGAAAAAAAGGTGGCGGAGAAGGAAGTCGAGCCTGCGGAACCGACGAAGGAAGAAAATGCACCTGACACCGAATAACAATCATGACAATCGTGAGCGCACACATTCGTTCAACACGATATGAGCTACCTCAATATCATGATGAGGAACTTCTTGGCCTCATTGAGCCCCCTCTTTATTCTGACGAAGGACCTCTTTTCCTTGTTGAGGTTCCTCAATACGTTGCTGAGGGACCTCAACATCACATCGAGGGACGTCAATGACAGCAAGAGGGACCTCGACGTTTATATGTCCTCCGTGTCGGAGCTTATGAGGGGCATCAACATGACGTTGAAGGACGACAATAAGGCTTTGCCGTTGCTCAAAGCGTTATTGAGGTATGACACCATCGTGTTGAGGGGGGAATAGGTTACATAGAGGTACCGATATAACATGTAGAGGTACTGATACATCGTGTCGAGGGGGCTCTAGCCGGTGTCGAGGGACAACAAAAGATGTAAGCCGGCCCTCGATGCTTCCTTGAGGGCTGTAGAGCACACATATCGCTACCTCGACACGCACATGAGGGGCATCGTTAGATCAATGAGGTACCGCAACGGGTTGTTGAGGTGCCTCATCTCCTAGTCAACATTATCTTCTTTCAAGAAAGCAGCTAACTTTCCTACCGCAATCGCCCGATGACTAATTTGATTTTTCTCTTCGGCTGTCATTTCCGCAAACGTTCTGTCATACCCTTGGGGGATAAAAATAGGGTCGTAACCAAAACCTCCCGCCCCCCGACGTTCCGGAATGATATCTCCTTCGATAACACCTTCAAAGAAATGTTGTTGTTTATTTAGAAAAAGGGAAATGACCGTTCGAAAACGGGCAGTTCGGCTCGGGTTATCGCCTAATTTGGCTAGCACCAAATCGATGTTTTTTTCCATATCACGTGAACCGGAATAACGTGCGGAATAGACACCAGGTTCTTTATTGAGCGCATCTATCTCCAATCCCGAGTCGTCTCCGAAACAATCCAAACTATACTTACGGAAAAGATAGTCTGTTTTCTGTTTGGCATTCTCTTCAAAGGTCACGCCGGTTTCTGGAATATCGTCCGAACAACCGATATCCGCTAAAGATTTTATAGTAAATATATCCCCAACAATCGCTTGAACTTCTTCAAGCTTATGGGTATTATTCGTTGCAAATACTAACTCCATGTTTACGATACAATAAATGTCTTGAATTCATTCCAGAACAGCCTTTTCTTGTGCACATCTGCAAACATTTCCTCAAAACTAAACGTATTGAACACTGTTGCAATCTTGCCCTTCATGTACGCGTTGTGCGCAATTTCGGGCAGTTTGAGTGAGATAGGTTCTACGCCAAGCAAGGTAATTTTAGTCGGTTGAAAAAATTGCATGATCCGCTTAAAATCATTGGGATTGTGCGAATTCGCTAAGTTAACGACCGCCACATTTTCAAACGACAGATTAAGCGCGCCCAAGGTTTTTAAGAAAGCCTCTTCCGCCTGCGGTGAAAAATACGGGTAGTCAGGGTAACGTAAGATAAATAATACACCCGTAGATTTATCACCTTGATAAATAAATTCCTCCGTCTCTCTTGTCGTTGCTTCTTCAGATACATTTTCAATCGGAGACGACAAGCTTCCCTCCTGCTCCCCTTTTCCAAACAGCGTTTCTGACATAAGAGTTTGCAAGGCTACCGGGTTATTTGTTCTTAGATGGCTCATAAGGAGAGGAAGGGAAGAAAGATTAATGTCCTAAAATATAAGAGAAAATCAATGGCGCAACAATAGTAGCATCAGACTCTACCACAAACTTCGGCGTGTCTATATCCAATTTACCCCAAGTAATTTTCTCATTAGGTACAGCACCCGAATACGAACCGTAAGAAGTCGTGGAATCCGAAATCTGGCAGAAATAAGACCAAAAAGGTACATCTTCCCATTCCAGGTCCTGGTACATCATTGGCACTACGCAAATAGGAAAATCACCCGATATACCGCCGCCAATTTGAAAGAATCCCACACCTTTTCCACTCGAATTTTCGCGATACCACTCTGTTAAATAGATCATATATTCAATACCCGACTTTACTGTGCTGGCCTTCAAGTTACCTTTAATCACATTCGAAGCAAAGATATTTCCAGTTGTCGAATCTTCCCATCCTGGACATACAATAGGGAGGTTTTTCTCTGCCGCTGCCACAATCCAAGAGTTCTTGGGATCAATTTCGTAGTATTGTTCCAATACACCCGAATTCACTACTTGGTATAGAAACTCATGGGGTAGATAGCGTTCACCTTTCCCTTCTGCAGTATGCCAAACATCTTCCAAATGCTTCTGTAAACGACGGAAAGCTTCCTCTTCCGGAATACAGGTATCCGTTACCCGGTTGTAATGCTGGTCTAGCAATTCACGTTCCTGTTCGGGTGTTAAATCACGATAATTCGGCACGCGTTTATAATGTGAATGGGCCACCAGATTCATCACATCTTCTTCTAAGTTCGCACCAGTACAAGAAATGATGTGGACTTTGTCCTGACGAATCATTTCCGCCAATGAAATCCCCAACTCAGCTGTGCTCATAGCACCGCCCAACGAGATCAACATCTTTCCACCCTCCAATAGGTGTGTCTCGTATCCTTTAGCCGCATCTACCATGGCAGCTGCATTGAAGTGCAGGTAGTTTTTCTCAATAAATTGCGAAATAGGCCCTTTTTGTGTACTCATAGTCTCTAATTTTCTATTCTATGAACAAAGGTACGGATTACTTCTTCTTCAACAAACGACTAAAAACAATACCAAAAAAAATCAATATAAATACCAAAATAGATACGATAATAATCTCTTGTCTACCTATTGTCCATGTAAGTATATGCATATCCAAAGATATCAATTTACAACATCAACATAGCTTTCAAAAACCTATTTTTAAAATCCAACCATAGATTGTATATTTGTTTAGGTTACAAATTCTCGGAAGATATGCCGTATAAAGAACGTGAAATAAATAAGCTCTACTATACTATGGGTGAAGTGACGGCCATGTTTGGTGTGAACGCGTCACAGATACGTTTTTATGAACGGGAGTTTGATATTATACAACCAAAGAAAAATAAAAAGGGAAATCGGCTTTTCACACAAGACGACATCGCCAACCTAAAGATCATATTCAATCTTGTCAAAGACAAAGGTTACACGTTACAAGGCGCGAGAGATTATATCCGTTCCAATAAAAACGAAGTAAAAGAGAACCAACGCGTTATTGATTCGCTGGAACGATTAAAGAAATTCTTAGTCGAGGTTAGGGATAGCCTGTAAGCAGCTGCTATTATCGTATTCCCAATTCAATCACTTCCAGGTTCTCTATCTTATCACTGTTAATATCGAAACGCATTAACGTACGAACCTTCTGCCATCCTTGTTTACCTGCGGCACCGGGATTGAGATGCAACAAACCCAATTTAGGATCAAATTGCACCTTTAAGATATGGGAATGTCCACAGATAAAAAGCTTTGGTGGATGAATGACGATTTCAGGTTTCATCTGCATCGCGTAACGTCCCGGATAGCCTCCGATATGTGTCATCCATACATCTACCTGTTCACAATAAAAACGTTGATGCTCTGGACATACTGCACGTACATCCTTTCCATCAATATTACCCCACACGCCCTTGAAAGGCTTAAAAGCCGCTAGGGAATCTATTATAGCCACTGACCCGAAATCCCCGGCATGCCAGATCTCATCACATAGGTCAAAATATTTGAAAACAGCGTCATCTAGAAAACCATGGGTATCCGATATCAGTCCAATCTTTGTCATGTCAGAACGCTAAAAAATAAGGTTTCAATAATGCGCTATATTGAGCAGAATAAGTTCCTTTTTCCGCATAAATAGCAAAATCGTGTATCTCTAAAGGTACTACTTTCTTCCCAATACCCCATATTTTCCTCATCGGCAACTCCCCCGAAAAAGAAGATATCCTCATTTCGTGCTGCACATGCAATTGATAGTCAGAAAGTATGGGAGCAATTTCTTCGTCTGCCAACACAGTCGGAATAATCAACCTAAATTGTCCATTATCAGTTAGATAATATGACACGAATGACAACAATCGCTTAAAAAATAATATATCCGTGTGTTTCGCTAGGCGTTTTCGCGCATCTGGATTATGTAATGAATTCGTATAAAAAGGTGGATTAGACACAATCAAATCATATAGGTATTGCGGCTGCATCTCAGCAAACGAACCGGGAAACGCCTGCAAGCGCTTCGCAAAATCTGAATTTTGAAAGTTTATTTTAGCTTGCTGATAAGCATTCTCATCAATTTCGACCGCATCCACATGAGCACGGGGGTGGCTTTGCGCCAGCATAAGGGCAATCACACCAGTGCCTGTGCCAATATCCAATATGCGCTCCGCTTCCGGGAAACAAGTTGCCCCGCCTAACAGCACACCATCCGTGTTGATTTTCATCGCACAATTACCCTGATCTACCTCAAACTGTTTAAAACGAAAAATGGAACGCATACGCAAAGGTAATCCTTTGTTTCCACTTTTGTCCGCAAAAGTGGAGCAAAACTCGCCGCTTCGAATGTTTTACATTGGGGATAGTACTAAGAATGAATTTGTACAGTTGTAAAACATTTGATGCGTCCCAATGCCCCGCACTTATCCCGCATCGAGAATAGTTCGGATGCGGCATTTTAATATCAAGGGTAGGACAGTACAATCGCACCATCCTCCTTAACCTTTGAGGTCGCATCTGGATATTTGAGGTTTGTAGAACTATCCTTTTTGCACTACAAACCTCTCAAATATCCAAAGCGACGATTTATGAATTCGTGTTCATTTTAGTATTCATGAGCTCACTACGTTCGGTTTTTTGTTACTTTTTTTGAGGGAAAAAAGTAGAATTTATTTACCTTGTTGGCGATTTGTTGCACCATGGCTAAATTTTTAACATTTCTTCTGTTTATACAGCTTTCTTCCCTTCCCATGCATAGTTATGGGGAAGAACACCATATATCCAGAAGATGGCAGGATTGCGAACAGGTAACAAAAGTAGCCTTGGACAAACTGGTTGACATTTTCCATAAAAATGATTTTGAACGACTAGAGCCGGTTCTAAATACCATCCAAAGCACATGCGGCGAAAACGAGTTTACACAACGCCTTCGTATCCTCCGCTTTTTGATCGAGAAAAAAACAACAGGAAACATCATCGCTGATTATTTAGCAAAAAACTATCAGGAGGTATTGGTGATGCGCTGGGACTATTCTATTGAAGAAAAGTTTGCACAAATATACCAAAACAACAAAGCCGATTTTGATTTCGTTCCGCTAAGACACCCTATTGACTCGCTCATTAAACTGAAAGCGCTGGCATTGTTAAATTCGCAATCTTACAACTTGACCGAACAAGAAGAAAAAATTGCGCTTTTGTTTTCCGATCATATCGAAGAATTTTATCAGGCCCATGGTGGATCCGCTCCCCAATCAGGCAGTAAAAATAAACCAGAGCCCACGTCTGACAGTTATTACGGTAAATACCGTCATGGTGTGAGCGTTTATGCTGGAGCAGAATTCCCATTAACAGGATCTGATCCTGTCTTTAAAACAAGTCCCACACTGGGCGTCTTCTTTTCTTCTAGGCTCTCCAACCCTTTTTTATTTGAGGCAGGAGTAAAGGTACGCATCAACAGCAACGACAGGGAGGTAGAATATAGGTTATACGATGAGGTAGAAGTTATTCGATCAATGGCAAGTCTTGGCATCGGGGGGACCATAGGCTATAAGATTTTCGACAACGACAAGGTTATTGTAGCCCCTAAAGCGGGTCTATTCTGGGAAATGGCAACGACAGGGCTTTCAGAAGTCAATGAAGGCTACTACGATGATGGTTATGACTATTACGAAACAAGATCTGTTCGTCATTTCTATATCAATACGATGCGTAGCAGCTTGGCGCTATCCGCTATGCGACATCTTGCAGGAAAAACCTATATTGGATTGGAAGCAGCTTATCATTTCGTTCCGTACAACTGGGACAGCAATCTCCTCACTTCGGCACAACCAAATTACGGAAGCTTGCAATTATTTTTCAGATTCTAGACAAACCTTCAATATACCGCGGTCGCATTAAGGTTCGGAGACACAATTGCACCACCCCACCCTTAACATTAAAATGCCGCATCCGAACTATTCTCGATGCGGGATAAGTGCGGGGCATTGGGACGCATCAAATGTTTTACAACTGTACAAACTAATTCTTAGTACTATCCCGAATGTAAAACATTCGAAGCGGCGAGGTTTATGAACAAGTGTTTGTTTTTTGTGTTCATGAGCTCCCGTTGGTCGGTTTTGCCAACTTTTTTACGGAAAAAAAGTTGAAGATTAATTCTTTAATAACCGCTGTATTTCATCCAATTTCATCAGCGCCTCCACCGGAGTCAAGGTATTTACATCCAGATTATTCAACATATCCCTTATTTTTTCCAAAACAGGATCATCGATGGCAAACATCTGTAATTGATAAGCCTGCTTTTGTATTTTGCGCATGCTATCTTTAATCTGTTCTCCCCCTGTACGCTCTTGCTCCAAGCGCTTCAGAATTTCATTGGCGCGTCCGATTAACTTCGGCGGCATCCCGGCTAATTTCGCGACGTGGATACCAAAGCTATGCTCCGATCCACCTGGGATAAGTTTCCGCAGGAAAATCACCTTATTATTCATCTCCTTGACGCTCACGTTAAAATTCTTGATACGCGACATAGAATTTGTGAGCTCATTAAGTTCGTGGTAATGGGTTGCAAAGAGTGTCTTGGCACGTGCAACAGGATGATTATGGAGAAACTCCGCAATGGCCCATGCGATGGATATTCCGTCGTACGTGCTTGTTCCCCGTCCAATTTCATCCAGTAATATCAACGATCGATCAGACAGGTTATTCATAATACTAGCGGTTTCATTCATTTCCACCATGAACGTAGATTCGCCGGAAGAAAGGTTATCCGACGCACCAACCCGTGTGAAGATCTTATCCACTAAACCGATGGAAGCTTCTTTTGCGGGCACGAAACAACCTATTTGTGCCATTAATACCAGGAGACCTGTTTGACGCAATAATGCTGACTTACCAGCCATATTGGGCCCCGTAATGATGATGATTTGTTGCGTTTCGGGATCCAACAACGTGTCATTTGTAATATAATCTTCGCCTATTGGCAGATGCTTTTCAATAACAGGATGCCGGCCTCCTTTAATATCAAGTACTTTTCCTTCAGTAAGCACCGGTTTAACGTAATAATTTTTCTCGGCGATCAACGCAAAATTCAACAACACATCCAATTTTGCAATTAGTTGTGCATTCCTTTGAATGGGTTTGATATAGGCAACGATATCGAGCAAGAGTTCTGCATAAATTCGATTCTCAATAGCCTGTATTTTCTCCTCTGCTCCTAATATCTGCTCTTCATATTCTTTTAACTCTTCTGTAATATAACGCTCGGCGTTTACGAGTGTCTGTTTGCGGACCCATGATGTCGGCACCTTGTCTTTGTGTGTGTTCGTCACCTCTAAATAATAGCCAAACACATTGTTGAACGCTATCTTCAAAGAAGGTATGCCGGTAGCTTCTGACTCCCGACGTTGAATCTCCAAAAGATAATCTTTTCCGCCAAAAGCAACCTTACGCAGCTTATCTAGTTCTTCATTTACGCCATCTGCAATCACATTTCCCTTGTTTAGTGCTACCGGAGGCTCAGTCTGCAAGGTTTGTTCCATTTTATCCCGGATAACCTCGCAAACCTCCAGTTGTTCCGAAATGATACGCAATGCGTCGGAGGCTTCTTGATTCGTCAAGGCTTTGAGCTTTTCTACGACATATAAAGCCCGCTTTAACTGTGTTATTTCACGAGGGTTCGCCTTCTGTAGACCAATTTTGGAAATCAAACGCTCCAAGTCACCGACCTGCTTTATTTCCTTTATCAGTTCATCCCTTAGTTCGCGGTCGTTATAAAAATACGCCACCACGTTTAACCGTTCGTTTATCGATTTCAAGTCTTTCAACGGCATCACCATCCAACGTTTCAACAAGCGCGCTCCCATCGGTGAGGCCGTTTCATCAAGTATATCAACTAGCGTCGCAGCATTTTCATTGGCAGAACCAATAAGTTCTAAATTACGTATTGTGAAACGATCCAACCACATATGGTTGTCCTCCTCGATACGAGAAATATTTGATATATGTTGTAGATTGCGGTGTTCAGTTTCATTGAGATAGTGCAAGGCAACGCCGGCAGATAAAATACCTAGCGGCATCCGGTCAATACCGAACCCTTTCATGGATTTAACCTCAAAATGTTTTAACAAAGTCTCCGTCGCGTAATCCCCAGTATAAGGCCATTCATCTAATGTATAGGTGTAGTATCGGCTACCAAATTGCTCCGAAAAATCTTTATATTGTTTTTTAGGGAGGATAATTTCAGTCGGTTTAAATCCCTGTAAAAGTTTATCTATATAGTTAGCACTGCCTTGAGCTACAAGAAACTCCCCCGTGGATATATCCAGAAAAGCGACTCCATACTGTCCTTTATCATTAAAAATCGATGCCAAATAATTATTGGCTTTTTGCTGTACGATGTTATCGTTGTAGGATACACCGGGAGTTACGAGTTCTGTGACACCACGCTTGACAATAGTTTTAGTTTGTTTGGGGTCTTCCAGTTGATCACAAATAGCAACACGCTGTCCAGCCCGCACCAATTTTGGTAAATAAGTTTCTAAAGAATGATGCGGAAAACCGGCTAGCGCTGTTTCCGATTCCGTTCCATTTCCTCGCTTGGTCAATACAATACCCAAGATTCCCGCTGCTTTAACAGCGTCTTCTCCGAAAGTTTCGTAAAAATCACCTACACGAAACAGCAATAACGCCCCAGGATATTTCGCCTTAATTGTATTATACTGCTGCATTAAAGGTGTCTGCTTCTTCGCCTTTGCCAATGGTTTTATGATTTTTAATGAACCGTAAAAATAAGGGAAATGAAGTGATTTGACAAGGTGAATGCTATTTTGAAAAAAATCTTCTAGTTTTGTTTATCGAACCAGCAAAAAAATGGCAATAAAACGGTCATCGACAAAAAAAAATACCAAGAAAAAAACACCTCGCAAAACGTGGCGCACATCGATCAAAAAATGGTCGATACGTCTTATTATTGGCTTTTTTGGCCTGACTATTACCTGGGTCATACTACTTACCTTCATCAACCCTCCTCTCACCTATCTCCAGTTAAAACGCGCTTTTGAACGAAAAGCCGTTGGGAAAGAATGGAAGATAGACAAAAAATGGCTTAGCTATGAGGATATATCGGGTAATCTCAAGCGCGCTGCTATCGCGGGCGAAGATGCTTATTTCCTGACGCATAGCGGCTTCGACACAAAAGCCATTCAGAAAGCAATGGAAAGAAACCAAGCAGGAAAACCGTTGAGAGGCGGCAGTACCATCAGCCAACAAGTTGCTAAAAATGTGTTTCTATGGCCAGAGCGTTCTTGGCTGCGAAAGGGGCTGGAAGCTTATTTCACGGTGCTTATAGAAGCTTTTTGGAGTAAAAAGCGCATTCTAGAAGTGTATCTGAATGTCATTGAAATGGGCCAAGGGGTATATGGAGCAGAAGCAGCAGCACATTATTATTTTCATAAATCTGCGAAAAGCTTAACCAGAAAAGAAGCCGCATTGATTATTGCCATTCTGCCGAGTCCGCAAAAGTGGGATGCTAAACGCCCATCAGCTTATATTAACCGACGGGCAAATAGCATTGTAAGGTATATGAATCATTATAGTATTCCGGAATAGTATGTGTTTTATAGGTTTTTATTCGGCCGAGCGCCCATCTTAAACTGCAAGTGTCCGCCGTTTATGATATCATTATGCTTAATTGTGAAGCCTTTTAACGGTTCACCATTAAGCAGTACTTCCTGAACATATATATGCTTACTACCTTGATTAATAGCTTCAACACGGAAAACCTTTCCATTTTCCAAGTGTATAGAAGCCGACTCGACGATTGGCGCACCCAACCAATATTCATCCGATGCGGGGGCAACAGGATAAAAACCCAAACTGCTGAATAAATACCAGGCACTCATTTGTCCACAATCATCGTTACCTCCTAATCCATCATAACCATTATGGTACTGATCCTGGAGAATTTTCCGAACCCATTCATGTGTTTTCCATCTTTCTCCCGTGAGTTGATATAAATATACAACATGATGTGCGGGTTCATTTCCATGTACGTAATTACCAATAATACCTTCTCGGGTGATATCTTCCGTGTGTTCAAAGAATTTATCCGGTAAGTACATAGTAAACAAAGAATCCAAATAAGCTGACAAGCGTTTCTTTCCGCCAAGCAGTTCCATTAGCCCCTGTGGGTTATGTGGAACATACAGACTATAGTTCCAGGTATTGCCTTCGATAAACCCTTGTCCGTGTGTTTCCAGCGCATCAAACTTCTCCCGGAATTTACCCGTTGTATCTTTCGGGCGCATAAAACCAATGGAGGAATCAAACACATTTCGCCAATTTTCGGCACGTGCTGAAAAGGTTGCATATATATCCTCTTGGCCTAGGTATTTAGCCAGTTGTGCTATGCACCAGTCGTCATACGCATACTCCAACGTGTTGGAAACAGAAGTACCATTCTTTTCATCGGGAACATACCCCAGATCAATATATTCTCCTATTCCTTCATAGCGACGGAAGTTAGCCGTAGCTACACAAGCATCCAGCGCTTTATTGGCATCTCCTGTATAAGCCCCTTTTATAATTGCGTCCGCAATAACAGACACGCTATGATAGCCGCTCATACACCAATTTTCATTCGCATAATGGCTCCAAATAGGTAGTATCCCTAGTACGTTCTGTTCATAATGTGCCATCATCGACTGCACCATGTCTGCATTTCTGGATGGATTAACTAAATTCAAGTAAGGATGAAAAGCCCTGAACGTATCCCATAGTGAAAATGATGTATAGTTGGTAAATCCTTCGGCCCGGTGTATCTGATGGTCAATTCCCCGATAGTCTCCATTCACATCCATATATGTTGTCGGCATTAATGCCGCGTGGTACATGGCCGTATAGAAGTTGATATAATCTTCCCGCGTAGGCATCTTGACTTCGATGCGGCGAAGTTCCTTTTCCCACCGTTCTTGCCCGGCATATTTTATTTTATCAAAGTCCCAATGTGGAACTTCTTCCTCCATATTAACCAGCGCGTTATCCATACTAACCGGAGACAACGCAAACTTCACATGTAGCTGTTCGCCAGCTTCCACGTCAAAATCAAAATGCATCCGAAGCTTACTTCCGGCAAGATCAGCAAAATTATCAGTCTGATCAAACTTCCGCCAAAATCCTTTATATACCTGATCTTTTTCAAAGTTTCGGCTACCGTAGTTCTTGAAAGGTTTAGAGAAACGCATGGCAAAATAAACAACCCGGGTTCGAGCCCAGCCATTTGTCTGTCTATAGCCGACAACGGTGCTATCGTTTAATACCCGCGCTACACTCCAAACAGTCTTCCCATCATAATTATAGATGCCGTGCATGAGGTCCAAAATGATATGACTTTCCGCAGGTTTTGAAAATGTATACCGATGGAAGCCCACACGGCTACTGCTCGTTAGTTCCGCTGTAATGTCGTGCGCGTCCAGTTTAACTTTATAGTAATTTGCAGCAGCATATTCGTTATCGTGGCTATACCGTGAACGGTACCCCATATCTGGTGCATCAGCTGTTCCTGGATTCAGCTGGAGTTCACCACTGGTTGGCATCAGCAGAAAATCACCCAAATCAGCATGTCCTGTGCCACTAAAATGTGTATGACTGAAGCCGACTATCGTGGGGTCATCATACTGATATCCTGCGCAGTATTTATAAACATCCGCATTGTACCGACCGTTTACAGCGTAGGGAATCGTGTCAGTATCTGGGCTCAATTGCACAGCACCGAATGGCACGGTGGCTCCGGGGAAAGTATGCCCCATCTTGGCCGTACCGATCATGGGGTCTACATAATCCACTAACCGCGCTGACTGTCCTTGCGCAGAAGTAGTAAACGGCACGAAAAAACCACAGATTATACTCACGCAACTTATTATGTTAGGAAAAATTCTCATTGTCTGTTCGTTCTATTCTGCCGCTATTTCCCAAGTAAGCGAATAAGGTAAATCGTCCTGTGTTATCCCCCTATTTCTATTCGGTTGGGCACTCATGTCAAACTCCATCTTGGCTCCCTCCAGCAGATCTTCATGCGAAAGGAAGTTTTTAGTATAATGTTTGCCGTTTAACGACATCCTGCCAATATATCGTTTATCCTGGCTGTTTCCTTTTGCAACAATAAAAACAGTCTTTCCATTTGCCAGACTGATCTTGGCTTTCTCAAACAGCGGAGCACCTATAATATATTGATTTGTCGCTGGACAAACGGGATAGAACCCTAAGGCAGAAAACACATACCAGGCAGAGGTCTGTCCATTATCCTCATCGCCACAATATCCGTCAGGATAGGGCTTATACATCCGATCTAACGTTTCTCGAACCCAATACTGTGTTTTCCAAGGCTCCCCGGCATAATTGTACAGATAAGTCATATGTTGTATCGGCTGGTTACCATGCGCATATTGCCCCATATTTGCCACTTGCATCTCCCGAATCTCATGGATAACGCCGCCGTAGTAACTTTCATCGAAGATCGGAGGAAGGATAAATACAGAATCAAGTTTATTAACGAATGCCTTATGACCACCCATTAACCTTGCAAGCCCCTCGATATCGTGGAATACCGACCAAGAGTAATGCCAACTATTTCCTTCGGTAAAAGCATCCCCCCATTTAAATGGGCTGAAGGGTGCCTGAAAGGCCCCATCTTTATTCTTTCCTCTCATTAACCCGGTAGACGAATCAAACAGATGGCGATAATTTTGACTACGCTTACGATACAAATCTAAGTCTGCCTTTGGTTTCTTCAACTTTTTTGCTAGCTGATAAATTGCAAAATCGTCGTAAGCGTACTCCAACGTACGCGCCGCATTTTCATTAATTCCCACATCATAAGGCACATAACCCAAATCAACATAATAGGGAGCCCCTGCCCTGCCTACGGCTGTCATGGGCCCTTCGTTATTTGCGCCTTTTAACAAGGCTTCGTATAAAGTCTCGATATCATATCCGCGAAGCCCTTTAATGTAGGCATCCGCAACAACCGAAGCTGAATTATTCCCGACCATGATATTGGCATATCCGGGACTACTCCATTCCGGTAACCAGCCACCTTCTTTGTATGCATTGGCTAAGCCTTCCTGCATCTCTACATTGATCTCCGGATAGACCAGATTTAAGAAAGGATAAAGTGCTCTGAAAGTATCCCAAAATCCGGTTCCACCAAACATCCGACCTGGCAATACCTCGCCGTTATACGGGCTCCAATGGATGATTTCGTTCTTTTCGTTAATCTCATATAATTTATTAGGGAATAGCACAGTTCTATAAAGACAGGAGTAAAATGTCTTAAGCTGATCATGGCTACCCCCAGAAACTTTGACGCGGCTCAATGTGCTATGCCACAATTCCTTTGCCTGCTGTTTCACCTGCGTAAAATCCCTATTTCCTATTTCGCGGTCGAGGTTAATCTCCGCCTGTTCATAGCTGATGAAGGAAGAGGCAACCCGCATATTCACGGTTTCTCCACGCTTGGTCTTAAATCCAACGATAGCTCCAGTATGATTACCTTTCGCTTCGACGAAAGCTGTTTGTTGAAAGACACTGTCCTTCCATATTTTCGTAAACTCGATGTCCTTATCAAAATAGATCACAAAATAATTCTTGAAATTTTTGTACTTGCCTCGGCTGTAGCGACTGGAATAACCTGTGACTTTATTCTCTTCGGGAAAAACCTTTATTTCGCTCCCCCTATCAAATGCGTCAATGCTTACAAACGAACTATCACTTTCAGAAAAAGTAAAACGAAACATCGCCGCCCGTTCGGTAGGGGTAATCTCCGTTGTGACGTCCGCATCCGCTAGATATACGCTGTAATAATAAGGCGTGGCAGTCTCCGACTTATGCGAGAACCAGCTGGCACGCCGATCTTGGTCGATAACAGGTTTATGGCTCCCCGGCATAACCGAAAACTGTCCGTAATCGTTCATCCAAGGAGAGGGTTGATGTGTTTGTTTAAAGCCGCGGATTTTATCTGCAGCATAAGTATACATCCAACCGTCTCCCATTTTACCGGTCTGCGGGCTCCAAAAATTCATCCCCCAAGGCACGGCTATCGCCGGGTAAGTATTCCCATTGGAAAAAGAAACTTTTGAGTCTGTCCCCATTAAGGTATTTACCCACTCTTCGGGACGTTCAACATTCTGAATTTTCTGCCCGTATAGTTTAACAGAACAGATCAGCCATAGCGCGAACAAAAAAAATTTTCTCATATCAGGTGGTCTTTTATTATTCTAAATTACTATTTTAAATTGGAAGTGCTGTACATTCTCCACAATTGATCCAGTGTTTTACCCGTATTCTCCATCCAGATATTCTCCGTATATTTTTTATCCCGTAGCGCTGTATCTAATTTCTTGACCAGCCCTCTTTTTTGCTTAGATTCTATCCAGTCCAAAAAGCGCGCAGCAATACGGTAGCTATTCGTGTAATGATGTTCTTCCTTAAAATCGGTAAGCCGCCAATTTGCTGCATCGTTATCCACACCGTATTTATATCGCACGTAATCGGCAATACCTTCCACCAACCATCCCGGTCCACTACCACCGGGATAATCCTGCACGATATGCATAACCTCATGCGTTACAATATCAATATCATGCGGGTTCTTTACAAACCATGCTGGATTAAAACGTACAATACCGCCAGCCGTCGCAGCGATACCTTTATAATCAGGATCGATCACAAACGTGATTTCTTTTCTCGTATTTCGATTGTATTTCTTCGCCAATTTTGGATAATTGACGAAATGAACGTCGATTAACCGCTTTTTTAGTTTGAGATCGAAATCTTTATCCTTGTTAATCCAGATCAAGGTAAATCCCTTTTTTTTAATCGTATCCACTTCGACTGCAACCTTGCGATCATCGTCGGTATGACGCCAGTTGTTTTGGGCATGTAATACACCAATGCTTATCATAAAAAAAAGCACGGCAATCCACTTTACTATCCGTTTGTTTCCCATAAGATCTTTTCTGTTTAAAGATGTCTCAGACACCATCATCTACCCCCAAAACTATGCGCAGATGATATACCAAATTGTTAAGTGAATGTTAACGCAAGAAGAAAATGACCAATCTTTATCTCCATTAACCCGTCATTAACAAATCGTGACCGCTCTACGCATAACTTCGTCCATACGATTAAACTTAAAAGCAATTTTTGGAAACGCTCGTAAACATTACTACGGTCGCCATCTATGTGCACGCCTCATCATAAACGCAAAAAAGAAGTTGTGCATCACAATCGATTAGGGCCCGTATAAACTGATAACTAAATATATACTCTATGAGAATAGCTAAACTTAAACAAGAAAAGGTCCACCTTCTGACCAGAAAGTTTGTTCTACTACTGTGTGTTACCGTGTATTTTGGGACGGGTGTTCAGGCACAACAAACAGTCGTTGAAGGAACTGTCAGGGATGCGAAAACAAAAGATGCTTTGGCGGGAGCCACTATCCAATTGAAGGGAGAAAGTACTAGTGTACAGACAGACCAATCAGGAAACTTTAAAATCAATGCGGCAGCTTCCGATATTCTGATCATCTCTTATATGGGATACAAAAGCAAGGAGAGAAGTATCGACAGTCAGCTTTCCATTGACATTTTATTGGAATCTCAATTTACGGAAGTCGAAGAAGTTGTGATTCAGGTGGGATACGGAAACCTAAAGCAACGTGAGGTAACTTCTGCTGTCGCCCACGTAGACTCTTCCCAATTTAGACAAAGTGGCGCCCGTAACCCATTAGATTTAATACAGGGAAAAGTTGCCGGTATGCAGGTTACCAGAACGAGTGGATCAAATCCCAATTCCAGTCCTAATGTACAATTACGTGGCGTTGTTTCGGTCGCCGGTTCAGCAAGCCCTTTATATGTCATTGACGGTATCCCCGGTGGAAACATGGACCTTCTTCAGCAGGACGACATCTTGTCTATTGATGTTTTAAAGGATGGCTCTGGAGCCGCCATTTATGGTTCAAGCGCCAACGCCGGAGTTATCCTCGTTACAACAAAAAAAGGGAAGGCCGGCCCTGCACAGTTTTCTTACAACAACTATATCCGTAAAGAGTACTTGCAAAGAAGACCTGACGTTTTATCCGCGCGCGAATTCAGAGAAAAAATCGCTTCGGGGGAGCTCCCTGAAAGCGTAGCCGACCGAGGTTACAACACCGATTTCTATGATATGATCATCAATCATAACAATATTTCTCATAACCATAACTTGGCAATGAGTGGTGGAACTGCCGAAACAAACTACAGGGCAAGCGCTAATTATAGAAACCTCGAAGGCATTGGGCTGGAGAATGGCAGGCAGGAGTTTGGCGCTAGGTTAAATATCAATCAACGTGGCCTTAACGATAGACTAAATATCATGATGAATCTTGCTACAAACTTCAACAATGCAAATTTGCTCGGGGGCGGTGGATGGGAAAGTGAGGCGTTTAAAAATCCTACATTCTCTAATTTTAATGATGATGGATCGTATTACTTCGACCTCCAAAGCACGAACCAATACGCCCGCCTTATGCAGGAGACAAGTCGCAGGAAACAACAGACGACATCAGCGGACTTTAAAGCCGACCTAGATATCCTGCCCGGATTAAAGGGATCAGTATTCGGATCTTATCAACGGAACGCATACAACGACAGCCAATACGCTCCTCAAAATAGCGAAAGTTCGCTCGAGAACACCGATTATCCAGGGGGCGCTTATGCAGCAAAAAGCGACTTTCTTTCACAAGCTTATGCTTTCGAACCGACGCTTCAGTTCAGCAAACAACTGGGAACGCAGCACAATTTTACAGCTATCGGCGGATACAGTTACCGGTACTATATTGAAGAAGGAATGAATGCTTCCAATCGAGGCTTTATCAATGATCTCTTCCATGAAGATAATCTAGGCCAGGGGGAAGCACTCATCGATGGCAGAGCTACCATGGGTAGCTTTAAAAATGATAACACGCTAATAGCGTTCTTTGGTAGGGTTAACTATTCCTTTGCAGACAAATACATACTTCAGGCAATTGTGCGCAGGGAAGGATCAAGCCGTTTTGGTGCGAATAATAAATGGGGAACTTTTCCTGCCATATCAGCAGGCTGGAACATGTCTGAGGAAAGCTTCATGGAAAATGTTTCTTTTGTCAATTACCTAAAATTGCGATTAGGATATGGTGTAACAGGTAATTCAGGTTTTTCAAACAATGCCTCTCGTGTAACGCTAGGCGGTGGAGGCCGATACCTATACCCCGATGGTCAATATAGAGAAACATACGGTCCAACAAGAAACCCGAACCCCAATTTACGTTGGGAAACCAAACACGAGGTAAACCTAGGTGTGGATTTTACACTTTTTACGCACCGATTATCCGGCAGTTTGGATCTGTTCCAAAGGAAAACAGTAGATCTATTGGATACTTATGACTCTCCTCAACCACCATTCATACAATCATCCATTTACACGAACGTAGGAACGATATCTTCAAAAGGGATAGAGTTAGCTTTCAATTACAAAGCCATTACAAAAGAGCATTTCAATTGGGATATAGATGTGGCAGCTAGCACAACGCGAAATGTTTTAGATACCTATTCCAATGATGTATATATACGGGAGTATAAGGATTTCGGAAGTATTGGCGGTGCGGGGGATTTGGGAAATGCCTTCATTACTTATGAGGGTGAAAAAGTGGGTGAATTTTGGGGAAAACGCTTCGCAGGTTTTACAGACGAAGGAAAATGGTTATTTTATAATAGGGATGGAGAAGCTGTCCGTAACGATCAGATAAATTACTCGAAAGATAGGGACATGACCGACCTCGCCCCTATAGGTAATGCTGTTCCAAAGTACTATTTATCCTTGAACAACAGTTTTAATTATAAACGCTTTGATTTTCGTGTATTTATGCGCGGAAAATTCGGATACGATATATTAAACACCACTGCTTTGACTTACGGAAACAAAGTCTGGACAGGCAATCTCCTAAGAGATGCGTTTACAAAATATGATGAAATTGATGACACTTACATGTATTCTGACTACTATATAGAAAACGGTAGTCATTGGAAACTTGATGAAATAACTGTTGGCTATACCTTTAATATACCTTCAACAACAATTAAAAATCTCCGTGTTTATTTAACTGGACAAAACTTAGCAACCATTACAAGTTACTCTGGTAGCGATCCTGATTTTATTTCTGATACGGGACTAGGAAACGCAGATGCAAACGGCCGGTCACTGGGGATAGACAGCCGAGGTGCTTATCCCAGTACACGCTCGTTCTTGTTTGGGATCAATTTTGGCTTTTAGCCATAACCCCTGGCGAACTATCGAACTACCTATTTAAATTAATTAATACACGAAGCTCTTGAACACCTCGTTATTAAACGTCAGTAAATCAATTGGTAGCTTCATCACTATTAAAAATTTTATACGAATGAAAAAATTTATCATAAAAACATACATCATTGCCGGTCTTTTCGGGGCAACCGCTTGTACAGATTTGACTGAAAATGCATATGATCAACTGCTCACAGATAACTTCTACAACAATAGAAACGAAGTCATATCGGCAGTTTTGCGTCCTTACACACACGCAAACGCGTGGATAACACCGTCTGGACAGGATGGTTGGTGGCGGCCCGCAGAACTTTCAGCTGACCAACTAGCTTGGCCTACTAAAGGCCGGCACGGGGAAGATGGAGGAAAATGGAAGCGACTACATTACCATACGTGGACCGTTGATGAGGGTGGACTCGCAAACGCGTGGCGATTAATGTATTGGGGTATGGGACTATGCAATGATCCAATTGCAAATATTGCGGACCGCGCAAGTGCTGACATGGGTATTACAGACGAGGAAAAAGCTTCCTTTATCGCAGAACTTAAATTGCTACGTGCATTCCACTACCTTAAAATAATGGATTTATTCGGAAACATTCCCGTTGTCACGGTAGTCGGTGAACCCCAGCAACCAGAAACAGTAGATCGGGAGGAGGTTTTCCATTTTATAGAGTCGGAGATTTTAGAAAACATCGAGCTTGTACCCGAACTCTCTTCCGCCATGCTTGGAAGAATGTCCAAAGCCGGAGGTTATGCTATGCTTGTAGAGCTATACCTTAATGCGGAGGTTTGGACAGGTACGCCAAGGTGGGACGATTGTATCGCCGCTGCGGACCATCTTATAAATGGACAAGGTGGCGCTCAAAATGGTGTAATGGAGCTAGACCCCAATATTGAAGATCAGTTTGGCACCACCAATCATTTGTCAAAGGAAGTTATTTTTTCTATTGCTTATGACTATTCCAGAGCTAATTTCCAACCGTCATGGACTGGCGAATTCTATCATTTTCAACAACGTGAAATTTATGGCGGCGGTCGAAACGGGAACAATGGTGTCGTTGTGATTCCAGGAGTGTATCAAAAATATGCAGATGGAGATTTACGAAAATCTTCTTGGCTTCTAGCCGGGGATCAACTAAATTTTGCTACCGGCGAACCTGTTCTTGGATCAGAAGAATATAATGGGAGACCTCTCGTATTCGTAGACGAAATAAGGCGGATATCGGCAGGGGGTACATCCTCTACCATGAGCGATGGTGAGGAAAATTCCGGTATCCGCTTTAATAAATATAAATTGGGCAATCAGTTGGAAGGGGTCGACGGGACGCCTATCGATGAAAACTATAACAATACGGATTGGAATGTATACCGTCTGACATGGGTATATTTTGCCAAAGCTGAAGCCCTTATGCGCAAAAACAATGGTAAAGCTACGCAGGAAGCCGTTGAATTAATTAATCTGTGCAAAAAAAGAGCCTTTACGGAGGCTGACTGGCAAGCTTATGCATACACAACGAGTAGCCTGACATTAGAAGAACTACTCGAGGAAAGAGGAAGAGAATTTATTTTCGAAGGTTTTCGAAGAAACGATCTCATACGCTTTGATAAGTTTCATAACACGACCTGGTGGGATCACAACACAAGTGATGCTTACCGCACGTTATTTCCTATACCACAACAACAACGAGATATGAATCCCAATCTTCAGCAAAACCCGGGGTATCCAGGATAGCAGCGATGAAACGATAGCGATACTTCCTATGTTTGTAGTTAACAAATGTAGGAATATCCTATCCAGTTTAAAAAGATCGCGCTTTCATAATGAACCCCACCTTAAACACAGTTTCTAATTCCACAGATTCAGAGAATCGAAGAATCTTGCGTATCCGACTGATAAACACGTCCAAGCTACGTCCCAAGAAATAGTCGTCATTGCCCCATATTTGTGTCAAAATATCCGACCTCTTCAGTACCGTATTCTCGTGTGCCAACAGAAATTCCCACAACTCGAATTCCCGCGTAGTAAGTCGATACTGTTTTTGTGCACCAATAGTCAAGCGCATCGTGTTACGATTCAGCGTCACGTCGCCCAGTCTAAGTTCTTCATGCTTTGCGTCGCCGCTATTCCTGTTTAAAATATTATGGATACGCCATACCAGTTCTTCAGCATCAAAGGGTTTCGTTATATAATCAGCAGCCCCCAGCTTTAATCCTCTTAAACGGGTCTGACGTTGGCTTCTAGCTGTCAGGAATAAAAAATCCACCGATGATTTTATCCTCCGTATATTTTCAATCAATTCAAACCCATCCATTCCCGGCAACTGTATATCAACAATCAGCAGATCAAAATCCTCCGCTTTACAGCTTTCTATGGCTCCAAAACTACTCGGTACCAACCGTGTCGTAAAGCCTACCGCATTTAGATAGTTTTTCACCTCCTGACCCAAATCTTGATTATCTTCTATCAATAAAAGCTTCCCTTTCATCCTCAAATAGGTCTTAAAACCAAATTTTACATGATTGCTAGCCAACGGCTTTAGCTAAACGGAGCCGTCTAAATCTCCAGTTAGTTTCTACCAAAACTAGCGCTCATCCCCCCGTAAACTTGTTAACGAGGTGTTAACAACAAAAAGAGAACCAATATGAGGAGAAAATAGAACTATTTCGTTATTTATAAAGTTTCTTTTGGAATCATTATGGTAATTACCGTGCCTCCGTCGTCCTTATTTTTTAAATCGAGTTTCCAATGATGTACGCGTATCATTTGATCTACATAATAGAGTCCCAGCCCAAGCCCCCCTTTTTCTTTACCTTGTTTACCTTGATAAAATTTTTCAAAAACACGGTATCGCTCCCCATTGTCTATGCCTACGCCGTTATCGGAAATTTCGACATATACTTGCTTTGCTTCGGTAAATAATCGGACGACGACTTCCTTTTCCCGGTTATTATTGTGTTTAATACCGTTTTCTATTAGGTTATTAATAGCTGTAGTCAACAAAAACAGATCATAGTGCGCAAAAACCTCCTCTTTCTGCGTCTTAAAATCAAGGAACACATGCGGAGTATTTACATATTTGAGTTGGAGATTATAAACTATAATGTCCATATCCTCTGTTAAATTTCGATGTTCAAGGCATATCTGATTCGGATTAAACATGGATATCCCTATCGCCCGGTCAACCAAGTGATCGATGCGCTGCGATTGTCTTTCAATAACCTCTATGCTCTGAGACACACGCTTATTATGAAGTCCTTGCGTTTCCCGAACCAAATTTTTTACGGAAACGGCTATAGAAGCTATAGGTGTTTTAAATTCGTGGGTAATACTATTCAAGAAATCTTGTGAGATCTCATTTAGCTTTTTCTGCTTCTGCCAATTGCGAAATGTACGTATGTACGTAACAGCTATCATCAACACACTAATCGCTGTAAGCGCCAACAGTGGAAAGATCTTTTTAAAAACCTCGTATCCATGGGCTAGATTTAAACCATAAAGGGTAAATTTAACACGATAGCTATATGCCGAAGAAGAGCTTACAGAAACCGAGCTTATGATATTATTGGAAGCTACATACGTGCTGTCACCGTCAATAAGTGCAGGCAACGGTCTATCTTGCGCAACCAGACTAAAATAATTTCTGCCATCCATTGATACAGCTAAATCATCAAGCGTTAAAGCATAGCCATACATTTCGCGGTCCAAATGCAACGGCTCTAGAATAGCACTTAATAAAGAATCTATATTCGATTTTGTACGCAATTCGGCAACCACATGGCGATGGATTGCCCGCAAAGAATCGGTTAACACAATACGGCTGCTGCTATCCGCCCGATACAACGACTGCAAAATTTCCTTAGACAGGTAGCGGTCGATCACTTCCTGTCCGCCAGGGTATAACTTATCGTTGATGATGGCTTGTTCATACGCGTCCTTTACGCCCCTTTTCTCTGCTTTCGAATATTCCCTATTTTCAATTTCGTAAGAACTGGACAAGAGTTTATATTGCAGACAAAGCAACACGAAAAAACAGACTGTCGCTAATACCCGCAGTATGCGGTCACGTTCCATTTTATTAAGAAACCGTTTTTTCATCTCATCCACCTTGCCCCTACGAGATTGTATTTATACCATAAAGGGCGAGCATCTAAAAACCTTCCGAAATCAGGGATTAATGTCCCGAAGATACCGTTGCTGTCTTAGCGCTACCATCCAAACCTTTTCTAAAACAGTAATATCCAAAGTACACCAGATATAGATAACAGACAGCAGGGAGCAGAAAAGATTCGTTAAGCCCAATATAATCGGCTATTGCTCCTTGCCCCAACGGCACCAAAGCGCCTCCTAATATCGACATAACCAACAGCGAAGATCCTTGGCTGGTATATTCTTTCAATCCCGAAATCGCTAACGTAAATATATTTGACCACATGACCGAGTTGAACAATCCAATAGCCACTAATGACCATAATGCTACCTCTCCTGGACCAAAAACAGTCAGTAAGATTAGCAATACATTCATCATAGCAAAAAACAGCAACGTTCTTGATGCAATAAACCTCCCCACATAAAACAGCAATAGGTTACCTAACACCAACAATCCGAACACCCAAGCTTGTTGCAATGGTAAATCGACAATACCGAAAATAAGCGCAGTAATGACGCAGGCAACGAACAGCATATACACGATTTTCTTTGTTAGTGAGATCGCGCTATTAAAGGAAATAGCCCCAAGAAAACGACCTATCATTGCGCCACCCCAATATAAAGAAAGGTAATTTTTGGCCACAACTTCAGACATACCTCCTACCTCGGGTAAGTTTAAAAAGTTAATTAGGAAACTTCCGATAGCCACTTCTGCACCTACATAGCAAAAAATTCCTATGGCGCCCAGCCTCAGTTGCGGAAACCGAAGGGCGCCGAGTCCAAGGGCGGAAGTATCATCGTTTTTGAACACAGGCAGCTTGACAAGTTTCACTAGAATAAAAAGCAATAAGAACACGACGCCGAAAAATAAATAGGGAAACTTTGTTTCTGACCCCGTTATTTCTGTGCCGTCAGCAAACAATTCAAATATCAAATATCCCCCTAAAATTGGTGCAATAGTAGTCCCTAACGAATTAAACCCCTGAACCAGATTCAGCCTACCTGATGCCGTGTGCTGCTCACCCAAAAGAGCTACAAATGGATTCGCCGTAATCTGTAATAAGGTAAAACCGATCCCCAGAATAAAAAAAGCGGAAAGAAACAAACCATACTGTACAAAAGCGGCCGCTGGATAAAACAAAAAACAACCAATAGCCGACACAAGTAGTCCCAATAGGATACCGTTTTTATAGCCAATACGGTTTATAGGATCCGATTTAAAATAAGAAATCAAAAAATAGATCAAAGATCCGATAAAATAGGCTCCAAAGAAACAAAACTGAACAAGCATAGCCTGTAAATAGGATAACCGAAACAATTCTTTTAAATGTGGAATCAATATGTCGTTCATACACGTAATAAATCCCCACATAAAAAATAGTGAAGTGAGTGTTGCCAACGCTAAACGATTGGTGGTTTGCTTTCTTTCCATATACAGAGATTGATTATTCCTATAATAAATGCTGTAAAGATAGTCTTTTTTAAAAAGGGATGATATTGGTTAACAACTTGTTAACATTAACCCTCGGTATCTTCCCACCAGTCCGACTTCAAATCATCAATTTCGCGACGGTCTCTCTTGGTGGGTCGTCCTGTACCCCTGTCGCGTTTTAAAACCGGCGCATGGAACGTGGATTTAAACGCATAGGTATCCTCCACTGGCGTCTGGTCTTCATAAAACTGAACAGCTGTTTTAGCATCTACCCGTCTTTCCAATAACCCGGTTACTTGAATCACTTTGCGTTCGATACCTTTTTGAACAGCATAAATCTCCCCTACTTTCACCATATAGGAGGGTTTTACATTCTGTCCATTGAGTTTCACACGCCCCGCTTTACATGCCTCGGTAGCTAGGCTTCTCGTCTTGAATATACGAATCGCCCATAGATATTTATCGATTCGTAGTTTTTCCGTTTCTGCTGCCATTTAGCAAAAGTAAGATTTTTCGAGCAAGGTTTAATAATTTGCTATTCGGTGTTCGGGAATCAAAGCATTTTATATAAGTTTGTATTCAACCTTTCATTTTATAACATTATAATTAAATGGATTTACACAAATTGCAAAAATTAATTGAGGACGCTTGGGAAAACAGGCAATTATTAGAATATAAAGAACATTATGAAGCTGTCAAAGTCGTGATTGACAAGCTTGACAAAGGAGAAATACGCGTGGCTGAACCCATTGGAAGCCGCTGGCATGTAAATGATTGGATCAAAAAAGCCGTTATTCTTTACTTCCCTATTCAGGAAATGAAAGAAATAAGCAACAAACCTTTCGTTTACCATGATAAAATGGAACTAAAAACCAACTACAAAGCACTTGGCGTGCGTGTTGTCCCTGGAGCAAGTGCACGTTACGGCGCGTATTTATCAAAAGGTGTTATTATGATGCCTTCTTATGTCAACATCGGTGCATATGTAGATGAAGGAACAATGGTCGATACCTGGGCTACCGTTGGCTCTTGTGCCCAAATTGGTAAAAACGTCCATTTAAGTGGTGGCGTAGGTATTGGCGGTGTTCTCGAACCCATCCAAGCAGCACCTGTCATCATTGAGGACAATGTGTTTGTAGGTTCCCGGGCAATTGTCGTCGAAGGTGTACATGTGGAAACGGAGGCTGTTTTAGGTGCAAACGTCGTATTGACAGCATCTACAAAAATCATTGACGTATCCGGTCCCGAGCCAGTGGAATACAAAGGTCACGTTCCGGCACGTTCTGTGGTTATACCGGGTTCTTACACCAAGAAGTTTGCCGCTGGCGAATACCAAGTACCCTGTGCGTTAATTATCGGCCAACGTAAAGAATCGACAGACAAAAAAACTTCTTTGAATGACGCACTACGCGATCATAACGTCGCTGTTTGATGGGATACGATGCGGTACATAAAGAAGATTTAAACAAAGCCCTTGAAACGTTGAAAAACGGAGGGCTTATTCTTTATCCTACGGATACGATTTGGGGCATAGGATGCGATGCCGCAAACGCAGAAGCCGTAGAAAAAGTCTTTGCGTTGAAAGGGCGCGAGCAGCACAAAAGCTTAATTATACTGCTACACAGCGACAATCAACTTGCTAGTTATGTAAATGACATACCGGAGGTGGCTTACGAATTGATCGAATATGCCGAAAAGCCGCTGACAATTGTGTATTCGAACGCAAAAAACCTAGCTCCAAATGTTGTTGCTCCTGATGGCAGTATTGGTATCCGCATTGTACAACATCCTTTCTGCGAGCAATTATTGAAACGATTTCGTAAACCTATCGTGTCTACATCTGCAAATATCAGCGGAGAGATTTCTCCTACTTGTTTTGAAGAAATTTCCGAGCAGATCAAGACGGGAGTGGATTATATCGTAGCTTACGGTCAGGATGAAAAAGGGGACGGCAAATCCTCTACTGTAATGAAGCTAGACCCTAGCGGTAAATTCGAATTCTTACGGAAATGACAGCTACACAATCTATTAACGTCAACGGTCGGTTGATAACATTTGAGAAACCGCTCATTATGGGGATTCTAAATGTAACGCCCGACTCGTTTTACGATGGTGGAAGACATAACAGCGTGGAACAAGCTCTAGTAAAAGCAGAGCAACTTATTATAGCGGGAGCAGATATAATCGATATTGGGGCTTACTCCTCCCGGCCGGGAGCATCTCCTGTTTCTTCGCAGGAGGAATTAGATAGAGTCGCACCCGTTATTCGCGAATTATCTAATAGACAGCCTAATATTATACTATCCATTGACACTTTTCGCGCGGACGTTGCGGAAGCTTGTATAGCCGCCGGCGCACATATGATCAATGATATTTCAGGCGGTACGCTTGATAAAGACATGTTTGCTACAGTAGCCCGGTTACAGGTTCCGTACATTTTGATGCACATGCGCGGCACACCGCAAACGATGCAAACGTTAACGGATTACGACGATGTAGTAGAAGATGTGGCAACAGCGTTGGGAGAAAAGATTGCAACATTGCGTGCTTTAGGCGTCAAAGATATTATTCTTGATCCCGGCTTTGGATTCGCAAAAACCGTGGAACAAAACCATGAACTACTACATCGTGTAGACGAACTGCACTACTTTGGGCTTCCGCTATTAGGAGGCGTATCACGCAAGTCGATGATATATAAAAAGCTTAACGTCACCGCAGAGGAGGCATTAGTAGGTACGATCGCGTTAAACACCATATTGCTTACAAAAGGTGTCCAATTACTTCGTGTACATGACGTAATTGAAGCGAAGCAGCTAATTGAATTATTGTTTTAGACATTACCAGATTTTATTTTGAGAAAGATACGAGATATTACTACCATAGGTTTTGCTTTATTTGCCATGTTTTTTGGAGCGGGGAACTTACTATTGCCTCCTTATATTGGCCTACAAATAGGTAATCACGTTTGGGTGACTATCTTAGCATTTGGACTCACCGGCATCTTCCTCCCTTTTCTCGGTATCTTATCTGTCACCAATTCCGGCAATGATTTCAACGATTTAGGCCATCGTATTAACAAGAACCTCACGGCTATCTTAGGGGCGGTTATCATGATCTGTATCGGACCATTGATCGCCACACCACGAACCGCCGCGACCACGTATGAAGTGGGAGTCCTACCTTTCTTTCCAGAAAGCAATCCCATTTGGACCTCCCTTATTTTCTTCTGTATCGTTTGGCTTTTGGCGATTATTCCTTCCAAAGTCGTAGATATCGTCGGAAGCGTTTTAACACCTATTCTATTGGTTATCCTGACTGTATTGGTCTTATTAGGACTTACAAACCCGCTGGCACCTCTCGAAGAAACCGCGTTATCCGGCTCGACTTCTTTTACGCTTGGTTTTGTTGAAGGTTACCAAACCCTCGATGTACTCGCGTCGGTGATTTTCGCCGGAATCATTATCTCGGCAACCCGCGCCAAAGGCTACAATAGCGTGGCAGAGAAAAATAAAATCGTTATTGCCGCAGGTGTACTCGCAGCTATTTGTCTATTTTCTATCTATGGCGGACTCATTTACCTCGGTGCAACTTCAGGAATAGAAAATAACGATATCAGCAGATCGGCCTTGCTCTTACACATTGCAAACAGTCACCTAGGTCAGTATGGTACCGTCGCCATTGCCATCAGTATTGGACTGGCTTGTCTCACGACAGCTATCGCATTAACTACGGGTGTTGGAATCTTTTTCACCAAATTAACAAACGGAAAGCTGAGCTACAAGCTATTGGTCACTTTGACGTGCATTATCGCAGGAATTTTATCCGTTACTGGTGTAGACAATATTATCCAGTTTGCTTATCCCCCACTAGCTTTCGTCTACCCCATTGTCATCACGCTGGTCTTATATATTGTTATATTTGGGCGGTTCGTCAAATCTAAACTACCGTATGCGCTAGCATTAATTGCTTCTACTATCATCGCGACGTTGAATGTCATGAAAATAGTAGACATCTTACATGCCGATATCTTGGCGTGGCTTACCTATATCCCCTTCTTTGCTTATGAGCTTGGCTGGGTAATGCCCTCGCTTGTCTTTTTTGTCGTTGGGGTTCTCATAGACTGGTTCAAAACCCCTACCGTACCGAACTCCCAGGCTTAACTGCGGATGTCGGGTTTACGAAGTCCAATCTGCCATCGGTATCTTCTACCATTAAAATCATCCCTTGGGATGTGATGCCTTTGATAACCCTTGGTTCAAGATTCACAAGAATCGACACCTGCTTACCAACAATATCTTCTGGTTTGAAGTACTCCGCGATTCCGGAAACTACTGTTCGCTGATCGATACCCGTATCGATTTTCAGCTTCAACAGTTTCTTCGTTTTAGCAACTTTTTCCGCTTCCAATACCGTGCCCACACGGATATCCATTTTTAAGAAGTCGTCATAGCTAATGTTCGCTTTTGCCGGTTGAGCTGGGGTTGCTACAGCCGTATTTTTGGCTTTCGCTTCCTGCAGTTTCTGCAACTGAAAATCCACTTCCTCGTCGGTAATCTTTTCGAACAGCAGCTGAGCCTCGCCGAGTATATGCGCTGTGGGAATAAGATCCGGTTGCCCAGCATGCGCCCAATTTTGTGATTCCAGCTTTAACATGGCGAATAACTTACGTGCTGTTTTCGGTAGAAACGGTTGCGCCAGTACGGCTAAATTTGCAACAATCTGCGCTGCCACATATAAAACGGTTTTCACGCGAGCAGGATTTTCCTTGTATACTTTCCATGGTTCTTCATCAGCTAGGTATTTATTACCCAAACGTGCTGCATTCATGAAGTGGCTCAATGCTTCTCGGAAACGGTATTGTTCGATCGACTGCGCGATGAGCTGGGGATAGGTCCCAAGCTCTTTCAACACGGCCTGATCTCCTTCTGTTAACGGTTCTTCCAACGAAACCTTTCCCTCAAAATACTTATGCGACAAAACCATGACCCGGTTCACAAAGTTACCTAAAATAGCAACTAGCTCATTATTTACCCGTGCTTGAAAGTCTTTCCAGGTGAACTCGCTATCGGATGTTTCTGGCAGAATCGATGTCAGCACATATCGCAACTCGTCTTGTTTTTCAGGGAATTCCGCCAAATATTCATGTAACCATACAGCATGGTTTCGCGAAGTAGATAACTTATCGCCTTCTAAGTTTAAAAATTCATTTGCAGGAACATTTTCGGGCAGTATATATTCACCATGCGCATGCAATATCGCGGGAAAAGTAATACAGTGAAACACAATATTATCCTTTCCGATAAAGTGAATCAAAGTAGAGTCATCTGACGCATCAGCTTGTTTCTTCCAATATTTTTCCCAATCTCGTCCGTTATCAATGGCCCATTGTTTCGTAGCTGAAATATATCCGATAGGTGCATCCAGCCAAACATATAACTTTTTTCCTTGTGCTTCGCTAAGTGGAACATCAACTCCCCAATCTAAATCGCGTGTCATCGAACGCGGCTGCAAACCCAATTTCAACCACGATTGGCATTGTCCAAAAACATTCGATTTTAGCACGTCCTTTTTTCCCTCAATCAGCCATTTTTCCAACCAAGGTTGATATTTATCCAACGGAAGGTACCAATGCTTCGTTTCCCTCAATACGGGAGGGTTGCCGCTTAATGTGGATTTAGGGTTTATGAGGTCTGTCGGATTTAGTGACGTGCCACATTTTTCACATTGATCGCCGTAAGCTCCTTCATTATGACAATGCGGACATGTACCTACAATATAGCGATCGGCTAAGAATTGCTGGAACTCCTCGTCAAAATACTGTTCAGAAAACTTTTCTATAAACTCGCCTTTTTCATATAGATTCATGAAAAACTCTTGCGACAGCTCGTGATGCACCTGCTCCGACGTACGATGGTATATATCGAATTCGATGCCAAACTCGATAAAGCTTTCCTTAATTTGTTGATTGTACTTATCAATAATTTCCCGAGGCGTTACCCCTTCTTTCTTTGCTTTTATAGTGATAGCCGCTCCATGCTCGTCCGAGCCGCAAACAAACACAACATCTTTATTATTCAGACGTAGAAAGCGAGCAAAAATATCGGCTGGAACATAAGCACCAGCTAAATGTCCGATATGTAAAGGGCCGTTGGCGTAAGGCAAAGCCGAAGTAATAGTAAAACGATTTTTAGTGAGAATACTCAACGTATAACGATTTTTAAGTTGACAATAGCATTGAAAAAAAACAAATACTTGTTTCTTTGACAAAGATAACTCAAATTGCGCGTATAATAATAAAGGTTTGATATGAAAACGCCAGAATTTCTTAAAGAAGGAGACAAAGTTGCTATCGTTTGCCCAGCGAGCTATATAAAAGGTAACATCGATATAGCGCTAAAAATCTTTAGTGATTGGGGACTTCAAGTAGAAGTTGGCACCAGTGTGACGACTAGGTTCCATCAGTTTGCGGGAACGGACGAGGTGCGAAGACAAGACTTACAAGCGGCGCTCGACGACCCAGAAATAAAGGCTGTTTTCGCCGCTCGTGGAGGATATGGTACCGTTCGGATTATAGATCAGCTAGACTTTAGGAAGTTCAAAAGGCATCCAAAGTGGATTGTTGGCTTCAGTGACATTACGGTGCTACACGCTCATCTCCATCATCAGATCGGCATATGTAGTATCCACGGTCAAATGCCAAAATCATTCGATGATAGTACCAAAGAAGCACTAACTTCGTTAAAGTGTGCGCTTTTTGGACACGATATGGATGTACGATATACCCAATATACATTTCCCAACCGCTCAGGAGAAGGTTCCGGCCAATTGATAGGAGGAAATCTCGCCATTCTCCACAGTATGCTAGCCTCTCCTTCTGACGGCCTCTATGATAATAAAATTCTTTTTATCGAGGACGTTGGCGAACAACACTATAATATCGACCGGATGTTATGGACCCTTAAAAGAGCAAATAAACTTGCAAGGCTAAACGGCTTAATTGTGGGAAGCTTTACGTCATTAAAAGACAGCCGCCCTTCCTTCGGACAACGGTTCGAAGAAATAATCATGGATAAAGTTGTCGAATATGATTTCCCCGTTTGCTTTGATTTTCCTGCTGGCCATATCGACAACAACCACAGTCTTATTTTTGGGAAAGAAATAACATTGAAAATAAATCAAGAAAGAACTTGGTTAAGGTACAGTTAAAAATAAGTTGGGCTCGTGCTAAAAAACAAACACAAACCACAAAAAAAACGAAGAAAATTTTATAATCAACCCTATAAAACAGATTTATATTTCGATTTTCACATTTATACATTTACATTAAATCGTTGATAACGCTAGGTCCTATTTCGCTGAAGTTCGCCTTTCAGTGCGCAAATGATAAAAATTAATCTATTTTGTTCATTTTTTCGCGAAAATTATCTCCTCTCTTTTTTCTCTAGATATTCTCCATACCTTAGTTCCGTAAAACTAAATAATGATTATTATGGTGATGGTAGACACCTCTTCTTCAAATGTTTATCTTAATCAAGATGCAAAAACCTTAGTCCAGCAGACGTTAGCGCGTGGACAAGGTAAACTTAATGACACAGGCGCATTATGTATTCAAACAGGAAAATTCACAGGTCGCTCACCCAAGGACCGTTTTATCGTCCGTGATGAGATAACCTCCGATACGGTTGACTGGGGCGGAATCAACATTCCTATCGCTACCGAAGTCTTTGACAAGCTTCTGCGTAAGATGAATACCTTTATTCGAGGCCGCGAAATTTGGATGCGTCACTGTTACGCAGGCGCAGATCCCTCCTATCGGCTCAGCGTCACCGTAATCAATACGACGCCTTGGGCAAATCTGTTCTGTCATCATCTTTTCTTGCGACCGTCAGAGAGCGAGTTGGACGACTACAAACCAGAATGGGTTGTCTTTCAAGTACCGGAATTTCTAGCAGACCCCGATACCGATGGCACACGACAAGAAAACTTTACGATTATTAATTTTGCCAAAAAAATGATCCTGATCGGCGGGTCCGCCTACACCGGTGAAATGAAGAAAGGTATATTTTCTGTGTTAAACTTCCTGCTACCGCACCAATACGGTGTACTTCCGATGCACTGCTCTGCAAATGAAGGTGAGCGGGACGACATTGCGTTATTTTTTGGTTTGAGCGGCACAGGCAAGACAACATTATCGGCCGATGCGAGCCGTAAATTAATCGGCGATGATGAACACGGTTGGACAGATCGCGCCGTATTTAATTTCGAAGGAGGCTGCTATGCCAAATGTATCGACCTAAGCCCCGATAAAGAGCCACAGATATATGCAGCGATAAAACATCCTGCACTCTTAGAAAATGTAAGCTTTAAAGATGGGACTTCCACTGTGGATTACAGCAATGCCGATCTTACCGAAAATACGCGGGCAGCATATCCTATTTATCATATAAAAAATGCCAAGAAACAAGCTATAGGAAACACGCCCAAGAACATCTTTTTTCTGACTTGTGATGCTTTCGGCGTCCTACCACCTATTTCAAAACTGACGCCTGCGCAAGCGATGTATCACTTTCTATCTGGATATACGGCTAAGGTTGCTGGGACCGAAGTCGGCATCCGCGAACCACAACCTACGTTTTCTGCATGCTTTGGAAAAGTTTTCCTGCCACTCCACCCAACGGTTTATGCGGAACTAATGGGCAAAAAATTAAAGGAAAATCCAGAAGTTAGGGTTTGGTTGGTTAACACAGGCTGGACGGGAGGAGCCTATCCAGAAGGCAAGAGAATCGGTTTACAGTATACCCGTGCAATGGTACAGGCAGCCATTCAGGAAGAATTTGCACATCAAACGTTTAGGCACCATCCGTATTTTGGTATCCTTATACCTGAAGCTTGCCCTGGTGTCCCTACGGAAATTCTTAATCCAAGAAATACATGGAAAGACAAGGCAGCATATGATCGGCAAGCCCAAAGTCTAGCCGAACTTTTTATTCAAAATTTCGATCAGTATAGCGCGGAAGCAAGTGAAGAAATCAAAAATGCCGCTCCGAAATTAATACAAGTAGCGCTGTAAAATCATTGGGGCAACCGTAACGGATTGCCCCAATAAAATAAAATCTGATGATCGTTCTATAAAAAAACCTTACCGTGCCAGCTATATTTCATCGGCACTTCCCATTTCATATCTAGTTCCTGCACCGAGGTTATCATATTATTGAAAACAACGACCCTGTCGTGATCAATCTCGTCCGTGGCCAACAATTCTCTGAAATTCTCCTGTGAAACCACTTGAATAGGTGCATTAGTCTCCCTGCGATAGGCAAGCTGCAACCGATCAAATAAAGAAATGCCGAGTTCTTGTTCTATCTTTTTCAGGAGATGAACTGACTTATCAATGGAGCATCCAGTAACCATCGCTTTTTCTTCATCCACCTTTAATATGATGAACAAACTATAACGGATCTCATAGGAACCGGCAAGTTGACTACCATGCGCAGTCCATTGCTGTACAAATTCTTCTAGGATTTGTTCGATCTTCTGCACCTCTTCGGCTTCGAAAAAACGGTTGCTTTGGTATATCCAAACTCTTTGCATAACTATTGTAAGTTAGATTAACTATAGTATGGCGAAATCATTAAATAGACGATTACACCTGTTACCGCCACGTATAACCACATAGGATAAGTAATACGTGCTAAACGCTTATGTCGCTCGTACGCGCCAGCAATACCACGTACAAAAGTAAAGAGCACAAAGGGAATAATAATCACCGACAAGACAATGTGGGTAATCAAAATAAAGAAGTATATGTAGCGTATAGTACCTTCGCCACCATAAGACGTAGATTCGGAGGTCATGTGATAGGCTACATACATAACTAGAAAAGCGGCTGAGCAAGCCATGCACGCTTTAATCAAGTTTTCATGCAATCTTTGATTACCTCGTTTAATAGCAGTTACGGCTACAACCAACAATATAGCCGTCAATCCGTTAATCGTCGCATAAATAGGCGGTAAAAAAGTCAACGGTTCAACATCGACCCCCATCCTCCGTAGGTTAACACCAAACAAAGCCGCCACCACCAAGGGGATTACGATAGACAGCGTCACAATCCACTTCTTATACTTTTTCTCTTCTGCTGTAATCATGCGTATTTATCTTATTTTTTCTATTTTTAGTGGTTTATTCCGAATTTCCTCCACCGCAAGCAATTTTATCTCGTCTTCCAAGCGATCTATTTCTCCTTTCAGACTGATATCGTAAAAACCTCGAATACGGCTTTTAGAGTCCAACAGCACTAACTGGTTGCTGATCAAAAAACGAGTCGAGTCAGCTGGATCAGGCATGGCATCGATTAATAATTGCTCCTGCGCATAACCAAAGATATCGACCGTAGGATTACTTACTAAGTTCCAATGCTTCACTTCCATATTCCTATATCGATCAACAAAGGACTCCAGATCAGCTCGGGTATCCGTACTGTCTACCGAAATAGAGAAGAACTTTACCATCGGATTTTCTTGGAAATGTGCTGCTAACATATCCACATGGTCAAGCATCAAACGTGAAAAAGCAGCATCTCGAGTGTAAAAGAGATGAGCGACACTAATACAAGTATCACCCGCAGGAAAAGCGATATTTGCACCAGCCGCGTCTTCAAAATAAATACGGTTTGCGGTATGAAAAATCGTATCTGCATATTCCCTACCCCAGTTACGCTTCATTTCTCCACTCAATTCCTTATCTCCGAAAACAGGTAGTGACGCATATTCATTAAAGCCAAATCTATTGACGGCTATATATAAAAATCCTGGCACAAGTAAGATTAATGCCAGGATAATTATTGTTGATCTATTTCTTTGAGTGCGCTTACTCATTCAGCCTTCTCCTCATTTAACTAGTTATTGGGAAATAATGGATGTTCCTGTAAATGATACAATAGATAATCACCCTCAATTAACATTAGTACGATAAAATATACGATGAAGATAAAGCCAATACTCACACATACGATAAAACCTGATTTTTCAAATTTTAAGTGCATGAAATAGGCGACAATATAATATGCTTTTAGCAACGTCAATGCGATATAGATAACATTGACAAACATTCCTTTTTGAAGCACACCCCAATGGTGTACAAAACCTAAGGCAATTAAAAATTCGAGTGCTGTTAAGGCCAAAAGTATAAAAAACACTTTCCAAATTCCCTTTTTATCCATGCCACCATGGTCATGGTGGTTGTGGGCAGCAGCTATATTTTCGTTATGATTAGACATATCCTTGTTAAATATTTAGTTTTTAAATCGATTAAATCAAATAGAAGAACGTAAACACGAATACCCATACCAAATCCACAAAGTGCCAATAAAGACCTACCTTTTCTACCATAAGGTACGTGCCTCTTCTTTCGAATGTGTTATTCAGCGTCATGCTCAAAATGATGATGTTCAGTAAAATTCCAATAGATACGTGGAATCCGTGAAAACCTGTAATCGTGAAAAAGAGATTAGAGAACTGTAAGGCTGCCGTATAGGATATATCCCTTGTAAAATAAGGCGCCAATGCTTCCGCTACCGCTTCGCCTTCTAAACCTGTGGCTGGATTCCTTCCAAACCAAAAACCCTGGTGATGTAAGTGCGTCCACTCAATAGCTTGACAACCAACAAAGGCCAAACCACCCAAAATCGTCCACAACATCCATTTCACAACCTCATCTTTTTTATTCCGATGTCCCGCGTCAACGGCTAATACCATGGTCACTGAAGACATAATCAAAATAAAGGTCATAATACCTACAAACACCAAAGGCTGTCCAGATTCAGCTATGCCAGGAATAGATTGGAACACTTTATCTGCGTCGATCCACGTCGGTTGGGCAAATTTTTGCGCACCATAGTAAATCAAAAATGCAGAAAACGTAAAGGCGTCCGACACCAAGAAAAACCACATCATGATTTTTCCATACTCCAAATTCCAAGGTGACTTGCCACCACTCCAAGGGCCGTCTTTTACCTTATCCAATTGCGATACAGTTGTTGTACTCATTTTTTACTATTATTGATTCAAAAGTAAGAAAACATAAATATAAATCCACAAAAGATCGAGAAAATGCCAAAAAATACCGGCTAAATTCATGCGGAATTGGTTCTCCGGAAATGGGATTGGCTTCATAGCTCCCCATAAACATCTTACCAACACGATCAAACCCGCAATAATATGTGCCAAATGCATCCCTGTAAACACATAAATAAATGATTGCGATGCATTATTATTTACAAAATAAATACCTCTATCCGCCAATACTGACCAAGCATCCGTTTGCAACACGAAAAACGCAATGCCTAATGCAATAGTGAGCAACAGATAAAGCTTTTGCTTACCTATTTGTTCACGTTTCGTTGCGCGATAAGCCAAATGTAGCGTCAAGCTACTTACCAAAATAACAATGGTACTATATATAAACGTGTCGGGTAGAATTGTCTTGATCCCCTTGTCTACACCACTAGCGGTATACACGATGAATCCACTGGATAATGCAGCGAACATCATAAACATACCAATCATACCCAGCCAAAGATTAAATTTCTTAGCTTTTCTTGACTGAATCAATTCTTCTGTTGTATAATCCTCCGTGTGCTCCATCTATTTTAAAGGAATAAAATCAAATAACAAAACCAACTGCGTCAACGGCAAATAAATGAATGAAGTAAACATCACTTTTCTTGCCGTAGCATCGGTCATTTCTTTTAGGTGCTTAAAACCATAATAAGCAAACAACAACCCGCCAAACAGCGACACAACTGTAAATACCCAACCACCGAAACCATAATATAAAGGCAATATACCTACCGGAATCATCAAAACTGCTGAGATAAAAATCATCCAAGCTGAAATTGTGTCTTTCTTTGTCGTCGGTAATAGCCTAAACCCAGCGCGTTTGTAATCTTCGTCTGCAACCCAAGCTATCGCCCAAAAATGCGGAAACTGCCAAAAAAACTGAATTAAAAACAATACCCAGGGTATAATGACAATCGCCGCTTCACTAACTGCCGCATATTCAAACCCAAATCCAGCGGATTTAAACGCAGCGTAATAACCAATCAACGGTGGTAATGCTCCAGGAAACGCGCCTACAAACACAGCAATAGGCGATTTTTGTTTTAATGGTGTATATACGAAGGCGTACAGGATAATAGCGAAAACCGATAGTAGACCTGCTAGGAAATTAAGTTCGACTAGTAATAAGGTTCCAAAAATTCCCATAAACAAACTTAACACCAATGCCTGTCCTGTAGTCATTCTACCCGCCGGTAATGGTCTATCTTCGGTCCGCTTCATCAACTTATCAAGATCTCGCTCAATAATTTCGTTAAAACCATTCGCTGAACCTGTAATTAAAAAGCCTCCGATCGTTAAAATCAACCAATTTACCCAAATAATGTCGCCCTGCTGCTTAGCCCCAATTAAAAATGCAATAGACGCTGAAAACACGACCGTAAGCGTCAGCCTAAGTTTAACTAATTTATTGAAATCGGAGATGAATTGCTTCATGAAAATTTTATCCTCTTCTAAAAAATGAACAAATATGCATTTAGACCACAAATGTCTGCAACTTTGCACATATTATCGTTTTAATTTTGTCATTAAAAGCATCAAATAATACAAGGCGCCAAAAAACAAGCTAGCAATAACCAAATGTGTTGTTTGCGCTATCGCCGGCACATTAAAACGAGCTAGAACAATCCCGGATATCATCTGAATTCCAACCAAGATTAGTACAATCCAAGCGTATTTACTTTGTAATGTCAATGAACTAAATTTATTTTTTACCAAAAAGAACAGCACTATGGTCGTTCCTAATGATATATAGGCCAAAGTACGATGTAAATCGTAAGACGGCCCTAATCGAGAAATCCATTCGTTACGAGTAACGCCCTGATCATTTAAATGATCAATAGTTTCTCTAACCCCGGTTCCATACACGACTTGTACCACCGTCAATAGCAACAGGAATATCGCTATCCCTTTCAGCAAATCGAAGCGATGATTAATCAAGATGCTTGTATTCCGCATGGTTGTAGCTAGATAAAACGTATATATACTTATTGCTACAATAACCAACGCCAAAAGCATGTGTACGGTAATAATCCAAGGCATCAAGTTCGTAGAGACCACGATGGAACCCAACCAAGCTTGAATAATTACCACAAAAACATTCAGAACGCTCCACCAAACAATAGATGGTTTACTTTTCGAGTAGGTAAACGAGAATACCGCAGAAAAAAGCAAACAAAAGCCAACAACGACACCAACCAATCGGTTAATATACTCTGTCCAGGTTTTCGCCGCATTAAACTCTTCGTGCTGCAGAACAGTTTCATCGTGGCGTATCTTATCCGCCATATCCGGATAACCAAAGAATTCAACTATTCTCGCAAAACGTTGATTTTTTTTTGCTCGACCTTCGATATATTGTTTCTCATACCCTTCCGGCAGCTGCGAAACATCTGTAGGTGGAATTATCCGATTAAAACATTTCGGCCAATCAGGACATCCCATCCCAGATCCTGTGCTCCTAACGATTCCCCCTGCTGTAATAACAAGGAACAAAACAAGAATTGTAATTCTATTTGCCCTAATGAACCGTTTCTCTGTAGCAGGATACATCACACACCTCTTCTCTCTTTTTGTAAGGCCTTCTATCCTTCTCCTTCCGTTACTTCTCTATTATTTGCTTTATTCCACTCTTCTTGAATACGAATAGCTTCTTCATTTCCTTCGAAATCATGGGGTAAATTTGAGCTCATTGTTTCAGAAAACGGAACAGTCTGCGGGATGAAATCCGTATCATGTCCTGGCTTACTATAATCGTAAGGCCAACGATAAACTGTAGGAATTTCGCCCGGCCAGTTTCCATGTATATGCTCTACCGGTGTAGTCCATTCCAACGTATTAGAATTCCAAGGGTTTTGTGTAGCTTTCTTACCTTTCCAAATCGAAGCGAAAAAGTTCCACAAAAACGCCACCTGTGCCAAACCAGCTACAATAGCTGCCCACGTAATCAACAAGTTCACGGAAATCCATTTATCCATAAAAGGAAATGCTGTAAAGGTATAATAACGACGGGGTACACCATCTATTCCCATAAAGTGCATTGGAAAGAACACCAGGTAAGCTCCAAGAAATGTGAGCCAGAAATGAAGATATCCTAATCTGGTATCCATCATACGCCCAAACATCTTTGGGTACCAATGATAGACACCGGCCAACATACCAAAAATAGATGCTGACCCCATTACTAAATGGAAGTGGGCTACCACAAAATAGGTGTCGTGTAAGTTAATATCCAAAGCTGCGTTCCCCAAATATAACCCTGTAAGACCACCCGACACAAAGAATGAAACCATTCCAATAGCGAACATCATTGCTGGAGTAAAGCGTATATTACCTCTCCACAGTGTGGCGATATAGTTAAAGGCCTTCACTGCAGACGGCACCGCTATAATTAATGTTGTAATCATAAATACGCCTCCTAAGAACGGATTCATGCCAGTTACAAACATGTGGTGCCCCCAAACGATAAACGACAATACCGTAATACCTACCAAAGAATACACCATCGCATGGTATCCAAAAATTGGTTTCCGTGAGTTTGTAGAGATAATTTCCGAAGTTAGCCCCAATGCGGGCATCACTACGATATATACCTCTGGGTGCCCTAAGAACCAGAATAAGTGCTGGAATAAGATCGGGGATCCGCCTTCATTGGGTAAAATCTCACCTTGAACCACTAAATCTGACAGATAGAAAGATGTACCTACCGAACGGTCAAAGAATAAAAGAACAACAGCTGACACCAATACAGGGAAGGACAACAAACCAACAATGGCTGTCAGGAAAAATGCCCATATTGTTAATGGCATTTTCCAAAGGTCCATCCCCTTTGTGCGCATATTCAATACCGTACTAATATAGTTTACACCACCCAATACCTGAGAAGCGATAAACAAGGTCATACTAATTAGCCACAATGTCATCCCTAGACCAGACCCAGGAATAGAAGTCGGCACGGATGATAAAGGCGGATAAATGGTCCATCCGGCAGAAGCAGGTCCACTTTCAACGAAGAAAGACGCTACCATAATAACACACGCCGTAAAGAAGAACCAATAAGATAACATATTCATTAATGGCGACGCCATATCGCGTGCGCCCAATTGATATGGAATCAATAGGTTACTGAATGTACCTGACAAACCAGCTGTCAATACAAAGAATACCATCATAGTACCGTGAATGGTCACCAATGATAGGAAAAATTCAGGTTTCATCCGTCCGCCTTCGGCCCATTTGCCTAAAAAGACTTCTAAAATTGGAAAATCTGTATCCGGCCAAGCTAATTGGATACGGAATAAGATAGAAAGCACCATAGCGAAGACTGCCATCACAATACCTGTGATCAAAAATTGTTTCGCAATCATCTTGTGATCTTGACTGAAGATATACTTCGTTAAGAAGGTCTCCTGATGATGATCATGTGCGTCATGATGCGCTGCGCCGTGCGATATAACTGTACTTGACATATTCGTTTAAAATTTCTCTATTTATTTTTTCTTCAATGGCCGAAGAGCGCTCAATATTAATTTAATGAAGCTGTAGTAAGTTCTTTCGAAACCTCAGCATTTGCCGCAGCAAATTCCTTCTGCAAATCTTCCGTAAAATACTTGTTCTGCGTACTCAACCACTCTTTATACTCTTCCTCCGTAACTACTATAACTTTCTTTTGCATGTTGTAGTGGCCTGATCCACATATCTTATTACAAAGCATAATAAAATCATACTTCGGATCGTCCATTTTTTCACGCATATCTTCCGTAGTCATCGTCGGAGTAAACTGGAAGTAGTTGGTCATCCCCGGAACCGCATTTATTTGCACGCGGAAATCAGGAATATAAAACGAGTGAATTATATCTTTTGAAATAATATGGAAACGCACTGATTTATTTACGGGGATGACAATGTCTGATGCTTGGATATCATCCCATGCATGCTTATCGTTGAAATCAATACCGTACGAGTTCATAGGCGTAGTCAACTTATAGTTACGCTTGCCTATTACACCATCAGCACCTGGATAACGAACTTGCCATTGGAATTGTTCCCCTAAAACCTCCACCTGAATCGCAGACTTCTGTAATTCTTCCGGAACGTTAGTAATCGATCTCCAAGTAAAGAAACCAAACAAAACCAAGACCGTCAATACAATAGCGGGTACAATTGTCCAAATCTTTTCTATTGTATCGTTATGTGGATAATAATAGGCTTTCGTTCCCTTACGCATTCTGTATATATAAGGGAAAGTAAACAACAAGATATGCACCAATACAAGCACAACCGTAATAATCACCGTAGTGACAATAAACATCGTATCTATACGCTCGCCATGTTCGGTAACTGCCGAACGCCAAGCCCAGTCGCCCCATACCACATATCCGTAGTACACAAACCCTAGAAAAGCAACTAGGAATATTACCAACAGGATCGATTGAAAAGTGTTGTTCGCAAACGGATTATATCTTCCATTCATTTTACGAGTCAGCTCATAAATGGATAATACCTTACCAACAACTGCCACAACCGTACATAAAATCAAGAATAAAAGGATGTAGTACGTCATGTTTTTATAAACCTGTGGGTCTATTTGAGGTCCCTCATCAAGTACCGAAGCCGATGACGATGATGATGATGATGATTTTGATGTTGTCGTCGCGGCGGTGGCCTCTCCTCCTTCTGCTGTCGCCGCTGTTGCAGCTGTATCAGCCTGTCCCTCTTCAACTGTATCACTAGCAGCTGAGACAGCAGTATCTTGGGCTAATGAATCTTGCTGAAATGCAAAACTTGGTGTAGAGAACAACAATCCTACAGCTAGTAAGCATCCCAACACGGCTCTGAATCTGTTATTAATTTTAAATTTCATTTCTTATTAAAACGTTTAAACGTATTACTATGCAATGACTAGAAACTATATCTGATGATGTAAACTTTCTTCCAAGAATGGATGATTCTTTGGCGCTAACGCATGCTTACTTAATTTACTCATCACGAGAAATGTAAACAAACCAACAAAACCGATAGCTGTTCCAATTTCAATAAATCCAAATCCACGATGATTCTCAACGGTTCCTGGCATAATCATGATATAGTAATCTAACCAGTGTCCACACAACAATAAGATGGCCACAAATAACATCATTCCCTCCCTACGCTTCACATCACGATCCATCAAAAGCAACAATGGCGCTAAAAAGTTAATAATAACATTCAACCAGAACCAAGGCTTGTACTCCGGTTCCCATCTCTTGTAAAAATATACGGTCTCCTCTGGGATGTTCGAATACCATATCAGCATAAACTGGGCGAACCAAACATATGTCCAAAAAATGGAGAAACCAAATAACAACTTACCTAAATCATGCAAATGATTTTCATTTACCCACGCTAAGTAACCAGCCTTTCTTACCAATACTAAAATAATAATAATCGCAGCCAATCCACTAACCCACATGGCGGCGAAATTATACCAGCCAAACATGGTAGAGAACCAGTGCGCTTCTAAGGACATCACCGTATCGAAAGACCAAATAGGCGTTGTAAAGCCAAAAATAACCAAGAAAATAGCAGATAGTTTAAAACTTTTCTTATACGAGTTCAAACCACCCTCTAAATCCTCCTTGTAAGACAACTTAGCCAAGATAAAAGCAAAGATGCTATATGACCCCATGAACAAAATCTGACGGATCAAAAACCCAGGAACATTCAAAAATGCCTGTTTACCGGCCACCAATGCGTCATAGTTTGGACTATTTTCGTCCATTAATCCATCAGCATGCCAATGGTGATATAAATTATGTGTAAACAATCCTAAACCTACAATAACGAACAAAATGATTGCTGCTATTGGCAGTACACTAGCCATTGCCTGTGGAATACGGATTAAACCAGCTGACCAGCCCGATTGCGTAACAAATTGCAACGCTAAGAAAAATGCTCCCGCGGCACATACACAAGTGAAATAATAACCCATCAATAATAGGTTAGCGTATGTACGTTCAACCATAATATGGTCACTTGATAGAAGGCCGAAAGCAACAGCTACAACCCCTACAGCAATTCCAACCAAGCTGAGTATCTTAGCGATACCAGCGAATTGAAATCTTTCGCCGAAATTATAATCGTGATGATGATTGTGAGTTCCCATTTACTATATTGATGTTAGATTATTTTTTTTGTAATTCCTGTACGTACATGACAACCTGCCAACGTTCCTCCGGCGACAGCTGTGAAGCATGAGACCCCATGGAGTTGTGACCATAATAAATCGTATGGTATATTTTACCAGCTGTCAATTCACTCATCGCCCCACCGCGTGAAGAATTCGCGCCGTCTGATTTCTGATAAGATGGTGGGGGAGGAAAGTTCTCCAACTGACGAGATCCACGCGAATCCTCTACCGAACGATCTTGCGTAATCGGACCATCGCCTTTCCCTTCTTTACCATGACATACAGCACAATAGGTGTGATACAAAGCATCTCCTTTGGCTAAGTTTGCTTCTGTAATTGCCAACGGGTTAGTCAATTCTCTTCCCGCACGCTCATATTCTTCTATCGAATTATCAAACTCAAACCGCTCAAAACCAATTGGAGTTGTATTCTCCGGTGGTAACTGTGCCGTAATCCCGTTTTTAAAATTATTATTAGGTTGATCCGGATTGTAAGCAATCGGATCATACATATTTCTGGAGAATTCCCACCCTGTACTACGCGTCTTTCCATCGCCACAGCTGGAAACTACCGCCGCCAAAGCAAATGCAGCGCATACAGATCCAAGAAAATTCTTCTTATTCATAGCTAACATATTTTCTTTCATTGTATTTAACTTCAACCGCACCAGCATCATTCAATAAAGACTCAATTAGCGCGTGGTCTGTGTTTTCATGAGCATCTATTGCAATAATAAAACGATCATCTGAAGCTCTCAAGTCCATCACCCGAGGCGAACGTCCTGGAAATAAGTGGTTACGGTAAAAGAACGTCGCCACCATACCCAAGGCACAAAGCAAAATTGTTACCTCAAATGTCACCGGCACAAAGTTTGGCAATGGTAAGGATGGTTTCCCGCCGATATTCATCGGCCAATCATGTGCCATAGTATAATACAACAAACTAAATCCCAGACAGGTACCTAGAGCGCCAAAACAAAACGCAGCGATAGGTAAACGAGATGGCTTTACACCTAACTTGGCCTCAATTCCGTGAATAGGCATTGGTGTAAAACAATCATATATGTTGATATTGTTTGCCTGTAACTTGTCGATACCGTGCATCATGTCATCGGGATCGGCAAAACTACCTAGTATATATTTCGTATTGCTCATTGCTTATTATTTTCTAACGTCTAATGCCTTAATATCTTCCTCAGAAACTGAATCATATTTTTCTAGAGAATTTTGGAAGAACTTAACTTGTTCATCTGGAAACGCGCCCTCTTGTACTAATTTCGTCTTCTGTTGCAGACTCGCTGACTTCAATAATAATTTAACCTCTGCAATAGCAATACCCGGTAAAAACCGCAAGAATAGCAAGAACAACGTGAAGAACAAACCGATAGAACCGACAAAGATACCAACATCAACCCATGTAGGATAGAACATTGCCCATGAAGAAGGTAGGTAATCGCGGTGTAAGGAGGTTACAATGATAACGAAACGCTCAAACCACATTCCAATGTTTACCACGATGGACAATACCCACGAAATTGGAATACTTGTACGAATCTTTTTAAACCAGAACAATTGCGGCGAGATTACGTTGCAGGTCATCATCGCCCAGTACGCCCAAGCATAGGGACCCGCGATACGGTTTGCAAAAGCATACATCTCATACTCGGATCCAGAATACCATGCGATAAACAACTCTGTTAAATAAGCGATACCCACGATAGATCCCGTTACCAAGATAATCTTGTTCATCGACTCGATATGGAACATGGTAATATAATTCTCAAAGTTCATCACCTTACGGAGAATCAGCAAGAGTGTCTGAACCATCGCAAAACCAGAGAAAATTGCTCCCGCAACGAAATACGGCGGGAAGATAGTGGTGTGCCAACCAGGAATCACGGAAGTAGCGAAGTCCATCGATACAATCGTGTGTACGGAAAGCACGAGTGGTGTAGAAATACCTGCCAAAATCAAAGAAACGATTTCAAAGCGTTGCCAAGTCTTAACCGAACCATTCCACCCGAATGATAAGACCTTATAAACTTTTTGTTTAAGACCTGTAGCACGGTCACGTACAGACGCAATATCGGGTAAAAGACCACAATACCAGAACACTAGTGACACGGTGAAATAAGTTGAGATCGCAAACGCATCCCATACCAATGGCGAGTTAAAGTTTACCCAAAGGGATCCAAACTGGTTTGGCAATGGGAAGATCCAGTATGCCAACCAAGGCCGTCCCATGTGTGCAACAACATAAGTAGCTGCACAAATAACGGCGAAAATGGTCATCGCCTCTGCGGAGCGGTTAATGGAGTTACGCCAGTTCTGACGGAAAAGTAACAATACGGCTGAAATCAACGTTCCGGCGTGACCGATACCTACCCACCATACGAAGTCGGTGATATCCCATGCCCAACCTACCGTTTTATTCAGACCCCAAGCGCCGATCCCCGTCCAAAAGGTGTAGCCGACACTCACTACCCACAACATTGCCCCTAGAGCGGCTACAATAAAACCGATCCACCAAGCTTTGTTAGGTTTATTTTCAACCGGAAGCAAGATATCATCTGTCACTTTAGCATAAGTGATATTCTTGCCGGTTACTAATGGTTCTCTTAATATTGATTCGTTATGCGATGACATAGTTGTTTTATTTCAGATTAGAATAAAATTACGCTTCAAATGTGTTTCTAACTTTCGTCATATAGCCAATGTTGGGCTGAACGTTGATTTCTTCCAACACATAGTATACACGTTCGTTGCGTAAAGCTTTTGAAACCTCTGATTCCGGATCGTTAACATCACCAAAGATGATAGCATTTGCCGAACAAGCTTCTTGACAAGCCATTTTTACATCGCCGTCTCTTAACTTGCGATTTTCCATCTTCGCTTGTAACTTACCCCCTTGAATACGCTGAATACACATCGAACATTTTTCCATAACCCCACGCGAACGCGTAGTCACATCCGGATTCAGCACCAACTGTGTAAATTCGTTGTTCAAATAGTTATCAAAACGAGAATCATTCCAGTAGTTGAACCAGTTGAAGCGACGTACTTTAAACGGACAGTTGTTTGCACAATAACGTGTACCGAAACAGCGGTTGTAAGCCATGTGGTTAAGTCCTTCTGACGAGTGTACGGTAGCCAGTACCGGACATACGGTTTCACAAGGAGCATGGTCACAGTGCTGACACAGCATAGGCTGGTGAACAACGGTTACATCTTCATAATCATAGTCCGATGCTTTGGCAATTTCCTTTTCTTCCGTCAATCTGCCCCCTTCCGTTTCCAACGTGTAGTAACGGTCAATACGCAACCAATGCATTTCACGACGACGACGAACCTCATCCCGACCTACAACAGGAACGTTATTTTCCACACTACAGGCCACGATACATGAACCACATCCCGTACATGCGTTCAAGTCGATTGCCATGACCCATTTGTGACCTGGAGATTCAAATTTATTCCACAAGTCATACGTCTTGTGAGAGTCTGCAAAACGGCCTGATTCAGAGTTCGGATCTTTCAAATATTTTGCAAATGTCGTTTCACGAATAATGTTCCGACCTTCAATGGTATGGTGTGTTTGCGTTTGTGCTAATTCGTATGTACCACTAGCTTTTGCAACATTCGCCTTTGCTTCAAACTGAACACTGCCATTAACTAAACGGGCAAATGGATAAGCATTCTGTCCCACATTATTACCTGCTTTACCCACTTTCGTGCGACCATAACCAACAGCTACGGAAACCGTGCCCAAAGCTTGGCCGGGTTGCAAGACCACAGGTAGTTCTACAGAATAGCCGTTGGCCTCCACAGTCACTTTACCGTTTTCTCCTAAACCGATTTTTTCTGCGTCGCGCGGATTCAATGCGGCATAGTTATCCCAAGTCACCTTAGATACAGGATCAGGTAACTCTTGCAAAAATGCGTTGTTCGCATAACGGCCGTCGCGCATTACTGTCGATTCGTATAATTTCAATTCGAAATCTCCGACAATAGTTTTTGATGTTGTGCCGATAGCATTTGCTACCGCGTTTACATCAACATTCGCTGTATAGGAAGACCCCACCGACGAACCTTTGTAGATGAAGCCTAGTTGCAAGACCTCATTCCACGACTTGCCTGTACCAGCAAGAATATTTTCCTCCCAATTCTTTCTTACAAAATCGTAAATATTCGTATTGTCACCGGCCCATACTAATAAACTCTGCTCCGCTTGACGCGTATTGAAAACAGGGTTGATAGTAGGCTGAACAATCGTAAAATAACCTTCTTTTGCGGACGCATCACCCCAAGATTCTAAGAAGCTAGAGGCCGGAGCAATTGCCTTCAATGTCGATGCTGTCTCATCAGCACGATCAGCAAAAGAAAGGGTGAAATCAATCTTCGAAAGTGCATTGGTTACATCATTTGCTTTAACGTAATCATAAACCGGATTACTGTTCAAGAAGAACGCTGCACCTACCTGCCCCGCAGCAGCTGTTGATAAGAACTGCTGGAATGCGGCATCAGAACCTTGGAATTGTTTAGAGTAGTTATCTAGGTCGATAATCGCTCCGTAAGCGCCCAACGCACTGTTAATTGCGTTAGCTAAAAGTTGGATATTGACATCATTAGAACCTGCGACAACCAAAGCATTACCTCTATTGTTAGTCAGTTCTTTCGCGGCTAAAGTAATCGCTGTTTGCGCCTTTTTATTGGAAACACCACCAGCCAAAGACTGTCCAGTAATCGCGTTATACAAAGAAACTAATACAGCGCCTTCTTCTGAAGGTTTTATAGCAATACGCACATCCGCGTTAGAACCGGTCATACTCAAGCCTGACTCAAACTGAATATGACGCGACATCTTACCGTTTTTTAACGATTTATAATCGCGGTTTCGAATATAATCTTGCGTATGTTCTTCACCTGCCAGCCAAGAACCTAAAAAGTCTGCAGCAACCGAAACCACTACATTTGCGTTCGCAAAGTGATAAGATGGTATAACAGCTTTTCCGAAACTTGCTCTATTGGCCTCTATGATACCACTATATGATACAGCATCAACCTGTATATGTACAGCTGTCGGATACTTCGCGGTAAATGTAGCTATGGCAGCCAAAGCAGTTGGACTATTCACCGTATTAGACACTATCGCAATTTGCTTTCCTGCCGCCGCAGCCTTATTTAAAGCGTCTATTACTGTTTTATCTAAAGTAGACCAATCTACGTCCTTACCGTCTAATTGCGGGTTTTGCAATTTAGACATATCGTACAGATCTAAAACTACAGCTGAAGTAATTGCGTCTGTACCTTGGTTGAGACCGATAGAATTAGGGTTTGCGGTAAGCGAGATTGGACGTCCTTCGCGGGTTCTCACCAATACACTCTGACCATTAAAAGAAGAAGCGTAAAAGTTCGGGATACCCGGTGTTACCTCCTCTGGTTTAATCACATATGGAACTGCTTTATGCACGGGCGTACGATTACATGCCGCCAATGTTACAGCCCCTAAACCGAATCCCAAAGCTTTCAAAAAGTCACGACGGGGTGTCCTCGTGCTTAAACCTGCTTCATTTAATACATCTTCTACAGGAATAGGTTCAGCAAACTCCCCCTTTTTGTTCTCTACGAACGCAGGCGTTTGTTGCAATTCTTCCAAACCTTTCCAATATTTTTTATTGCTATCCATTTAAGCTGTATATAAGATTGCGTATTTCTAAATTAATTACTATTAATAATGACACTTACCACACTCTAAACCACCGATCATAGCGGCAGTCATCTTCTCACCTTTTTTCAATTTCTCATGGGCTTCGATCAACTGATCATAGTAAGCATTATCAGCATTCACTTCTGTTGTTTTATGACAGTCCACACACCACTTCATAGTTAAAGGAGAGTACTGATAAACCTCTTCCATTGTTTCTATCGGCCCGTGACATGTCTGACACTCTACACCAGCCACAGACACGTGCTGTGAGTGGTTAAAGTAAGCAAAATCAGGTAGGTTATGAATCCTCACCCATTCGATAGGCTTTGGATTATCCCCATACTCTCTTGTCGCTGGATCATAATCCAATGCTCTATATATTTTCGCGATTTCCGGAGAAGTCTCCCCATCATAATGATCCGCAGCAGTAACTGTGTTATGACAGTTCATACATACGTTAGCTGACGGAATAGATGCATTTTTCGATTTAAATGCGCCCCCGTGACAATATTGACACTCGATCTGGTTAACCCCAGCATGAATCTGATGAGAAAACTTAATAGGTTGCACAGGCTGATATCCTTCGTGAACTCCGACATTCCACATGGTATTCCATCCTAACACCCCTAAAAATGCCACCAGCATCAACACCGAAAAGCCGACTAGTTTCTTATTGCGTATAAAAGCTCTAGCAAATTTACCGAAACGATCCTCTTCATAAGCTTCGTTTTCGGCTTGCGCTGCTTCAATTGCAGCCTGGTTGCTGGCGATTACTTTCTCTAACGTACGGATCACGCGATTTAGGACAACGATTACAATAATTACCAAAACCACGATAGCAATTAAACCAAAAATCATCAGCGTATTCGCATCACTTGATTGCGTCGAACCAGCACCACCAGAAGCGGCATCACCACCACCCTCTGCGGCTTTCGCTCCTTCTGCGTCCACATAAGCAATGATACTCTTAATCTGGTCATCAGACAAATCGGTAAAAGATGTCATCACCAATCTATTCCAATCTTCGAAAAGCTGCACAGCTGTTTCATCACCAGAAGCGATTAAAGCCTGCGAGTTCTTAATCCAAGAAAGCAACCACTCTTCGGAATGTCTTTCCGACATTCCTGCCAACGCTGGACCCACCATGTTCCTCGACACACTGTGACAAGTTGTACATTTCGATTTGAAAAGGGTCTCGCCCTCTTTAACATCCTGCGCATGCGCCATTGTAACGGCAAACAACAACATCATTCCAACTGACACTGTCTTTGCAAGTCTTCCCAAAACGGATGAGATATTTCTCATATTTAGCACTTTATACTATTTATTTATGATATAAAACTTTTTAAAATACTCGTCTAAGTGGTTTAAACCCTCCAAACAATGCACAAAAGTATAACTATTTAAGCAATCAGTGACAATTTAATGACGCAAATTAACAATTTAAAACCATTCTAAATAATTCAATAAAACCGCATAAAAAAGGGGGTTATAGCGTTTAATACATCATTCATTTGTTTGAGAAATTGTAAAAAAAAATGGAAATTCTTGACATATACCCAACAAAATTCTAAAGAAAGTTAACGAACTTAGTGTCATGTTTGATTATCGAATATGTTTATTGTTATTACTGGTTGCAGCCTACGCTCACAGTCGGGCATCTGTAACAGATGTAAATAAAAAGCAAACATCAACTTTTATAACCATGAGTGATAGCACAAAATACAACAAACTTACACCAGAAGAAGAGTATGTAATCGTACATAAAGGTACTGAAAGACCCTTTACAGGCGAGCTACTTGAAAATAAAGAAGAGGGTACATATGTGTGCAAGCGGTGCGAAGCACCTTTATATCATTCAAGCGACAAATTCGACTCGCATTGCGGCTGGCCAAGCTTTGACGATGAGATTAAGGGCGCAGTAAAACATGTGCTCGATGCAGATGGGCGACGCGTGGAAATTCTCTGTGCGAAATGCGATGCGCATCTTGGTCATGTATTCGAAGGAGAAAGGTTTACTCCAAAAAACACCCGACATTGTGTAAATTCCTTATCCATGAAGTTTGTACCTATTAAAAAATAAACTATCCACGTATTTCTAGCTTGCACGGAATCACTATTTTGGAAACTTCTTTTCGCTTTCCTTTGATTTCCGCAATTAAGACCTCCAAGAGCTTTTTTGCCATTTGCTCTGCGTCTTGAACAACTACCGAAATGGCAGGAGTATAATGCTTGAACAAAATATGATCACCAAATGTTACTATTCTCGGCATTGCAATATCCTTTTCCTTTATCCCGCACAGACCGTCAATGGTTAAACAATGTGCCGCAAACAACACCGCGTCTAATTTATTATCAACTAAAAATTCCGCGATCTCTATAGCCGTTTCCTCCCTAGGACTGTCGGCACTGAGCTTTCGGATAAAAGATTGCATACGGAACTCATCCATAGCATCCATATAGCCATCTAACCGTCCTCTTATATGGGTGTGGCTGGAATATAAGGAAACCAATCCAATGCGTTTATTACCCTGCTCCAGTAGATATTTGGTAGCGTTGTAAGCACCGGTCCGATTATCGGAAATCACATAACTAGTTTCAACTGTTGGCAGAAACCGATCAAACATTACCATTGGGATACGTTGCTTCGTTTTTTCAGTAGTCTTTTCGAAATTCTCCGGGGGAACCATAATCAACCCGTCGATTTCTTTTTCTATACATAACTGAATATACCGGCTCGCTTTATTGACATCACTCGTTGTATCACAATAAAGAATCTGATACCCCAATTCAGCCGCCAACGTTTCGATATGTCTGCCGACTTCCGAAAAAAATGGGTCGGCAATGTTTTCAAACAATAATGCAAGCACTTCCGCTTTTCCCGCCGCCCTCCTTATCGAGCGGCTTGGTTTATACCCTACTTTTTTTACATAATCCAAGACGCGTTTGTTCACCGCATCACTGATTCTTCTCTCCTTAGCCTTACCATTCAGGATAAAAGACACCGTGGTAATGGAAACGCCCACGGCCTTCGCCACATCACTAATCGAAATCCGTTTTTCACCTGCCATAATGGATTCTAATCTACTAAATTTTTTAATACTGCATGGTACACTTATTGATAAAGTATAATAAAGAAAAAATGTAATAATGAGTAAATTTAACAATGATATCCACATCCAGGACCTTCCTGACGACGAAGGCAACAATGCAACAGACTTCTACGATAATTTTCGTACGAAGTTAAATTCCGTTGAACAATTCCCATCTATATATACCTTCAAATTTATCGTAAAGGCGAAAAACAACGTCGAAAGCGAAGTAAAACAGGTATTTACGCACGATAGCACAAAGTTTTCGGAAAAGGAGTCATCCGGCGGAAAATATAAATCTATCACCGTAGAAACATTCGTAAACAATGCCGACGATGTGATTGATTACTATAAGAAAGTTTCAAAAATAGAATCGGTTATCATGCTGTAAAGAAACTACAAGTAAAAAGGCTGTCAAATTGACAGCCTTTTTTTATATTAAACGCACAAATATACTTAAGCTCGCGGTTTATCCTTTGTCTGTTTCAGACTTCGGCTTTTCTTCTTTTGGCGGACGAGGCAACAAAGCTTTACGGGAAAGTTTAAGTTTCCCTTGTTTATCGATATCCAATAGTTTCACTTTTACAACGTCACCTTCCTTCAATACGCCATCCATAGTTTCTAACCGTTTCCATTCGATTTCGGAAATATGCAATAAACCATCCTTACCCGGCATAATTTCTACAAAAGCACCAAAAGGCATGATCGATTTCACTTTACCTTCATATATCTCTCCAACTTCTGGTTTAGCAACAATGGCCTTGATACGTGAAACGGCAGCGTCAATAGCGGCTTTGTTGTCCGCAAATACTTGTACAATGCCTTTGCCATCAACTTCTTCGATTGAGATAGTCGAACCTGTTTCACGCTGCATCTCCTGGATAATCTTTCCACCAGGCCCAATAATAGCACCGATGAACTCCTTGTCGATCGTAAAAGACACAATACGAGGCGCGTGTGGTTTGTAATCCTCACGAGGAGCCTCAAGCGTTTTCTTCATTTCACCCAAGATGTGCAGACGAGCTTCTTTTGCCTGATCCAAAGCCTGCGTCAACACTTCCCACTTCAATCCGTTGATCTTCAGATCCATTTGACAAGCCACAATACCATTTTCCGTACCGGTCACTTTAAAATCCATATCACCTAGATGGTCTTCGTCTCCTAAGATATCTGACAGGATAGCATATTTACCTGTTTTCTCATCGGTAATAAGCCCCATCGCAATTCCCGAAACCGGTGCTTTTAATTTTACACCCGCATCCATTAGCGCCAACGTACCTGCACATACAGTGGCCATAGAAGACGAACCATTGGATTCTAAGATATCAGAAACCACACGGATCGTATAAGGGTTTTCGTTCTCCGCAGGTAGCACCTGCTTCAACGAGCGCATGGCTAAGTTACCATGTCCTACTTCACGACGACCTGGTCCACGGTTTGGACGTACCTCGCCTGTAGAAAATGCAGGGAAATTATAGTGTAAAATAAACTTGTTGTACCCATGAATAAATGCACCATCAATCATTTGCTCATCATCTTTTGCACCCAATGTCACCGATGTTAATGATTGCGTCTCACCACGCGTAAAAACAGCTGACCCATGTGCTGCGGGCAAATAATCCACTTCAGACCAGATCGGACGGACGGTGCGCGCATCACGTCCATCTAAACGAATACCTTCATCCAACACTAAATTACGAACGGCATCGTACTGGACATCATGGTAATATTTCTTTGCCAAGAATGCCGTTTCTTCGTCAATCTCTTCACCCAATGTTGCAAAAAACGCATCACCTATTGCAGCAAATTGTTCTGTACGTTCATGTTTCGTAGAACCCGATTTCGCTACCGCGTATACCTTGTCATATGTAGCTGCGAAAACCGCGTCACGCAAATCAAGATTCGAAGGTTCGTGGTTACCGTCACGTTTTACAGTGACACCAACCAAGTTTGCTAGCTCTATCTGAGCAGCTACTTGCTTCTTTATAGCTTCATGTGCAAAAGCAATAGCCTCTACCATTTCGGCTTCTGAAATTTCCTTCGACTCTCCTTCTACCATCACAATATCCTCAGCGGAGCCCGCTACAATATATTCTAATGTCGCGTTTTCTAAAGCAGATAAACGAGGATTAATCACCAATTCGCCGTTAACCTTAGCTACACGGACCTCTGAAATAGGACCGTTAAAAGGAATATCGGAAACTGCTATCGCTGCTGATGCTGCCAAGCCAGCCAATGCATCCGGCATAATATCTTTGTCAGCAGAAATCAAGGAAATCATCACTTGTGTATCTGCATGGTACGTTTCAGGAAATAGTGGGCGCAATGCTCTGTCTACCAAACGCGAGATTAAAACCTCGTAGTCCGATAATCTTGCCTCCCGACGAAGGAAACCACCGGGTATACGACCCGCTGCCGCATATTTTTCTTGATAATCAACTGAAAGCGGAAGAAAATCCACTCCTTCTTTGGGTTCTTTCGCCGACACTACTGTCGCCAACAACATGGTATCGCCTTGCTTCAACACTACCGATCCATCAGCTTGTTTTGCCAATTTTCCGGTAGATAATTCGATCGGGGCTAAACCATTGCCCAAGTCGATCGTAACTTTCTTTTCGTTATAACTCATTTTAATTCAATTCGACATACGGGTTCATCTTTTTACTACTCTGTCGTATGTCATCTTATTTATAGACCTTTAAATTCAGACAAAGGTAATAATAATTTTAATTTTTTTACCGTCGCAAATATCACGCTATCTCACGCTCTACAATTAACGATTCAAATCAAACATTAAGGGAATTCTAATGCAACGTTAATCTCATACCCACTAACTTTGTACCGGCATCATATTGTCATATATTATGAAGAAAACGATTAATCTCCCTATTCGATCGAAGAAGTACGCACACAGATTTATCGTTGTTATAGTGTTTACTCTTATTTCCCTCCCCCAAAGTTTCTCGCAACCCAAAGAAAAACTACAATTGGAGCTAGGCAAAGCGAAGATGATTGCACGACTAAAGCCTGACTCTGCGTACCTTCAGCTACGCCATATTACAGAATCTACAGAAACTTCCAATAAGACAGAAATTGTCGCAGAGGCCTTACAAGAAATGGGAAAAATAGCCTATCACTTAGGCAGCTATCCACAAGCACTTGCTGACTATCTCGAATCATATCAATTATACAAAACGTTCAACAATCAAAAAAAACAAGCCGAACTGCTTAGTGATATCGGTATTCTATATTACTACAATCGCCAACCGATAAAAGCTTTCGAATCTTATCGCAAAGCACTGGGAATCTATAAATCGATACAATATGCAGAAGGTATCGCTAATACGTACGGAAAACTGGGGCACTTATACGAAAAACAAGCTCACAATATGACAGCGCACTAAATTATCAGAACATAGCGCTAGATATTTATCTTGATAGCGGAAACAAAAAAGGGCTAGCCAAGATCCACGAAAATTTAGGAAGCATTCATGAAGACCTTGAGCACTACGGAGAGGCGACCTTTCATTTTACGGAAGCATTGAGGTTATACACGGAAACAAACGATGATTTATCAAAAATTGAAGTAATTAATAATATTGGCGACATGTACCGAAAAACCGGAAAGTATAAGCTGGCACTAATAGAAAGTCACAAAGCGTTACATCTGGCACAAACACTGAACGAGGCATATCAGATTGAAAGTGCATATCGAGATATTGGCAAAGCACACCACCTACTTGGTCGCAATGACAGTGCTTACCACTATATGGAAAAAAGCCGTCGCTACGCTAGGCAACTGTACTCCAAAGAAAACAGCCAACAGACTTCTTTTTATCAAGTACTATATGATCTAGAAGAGAAAGAAGACAGAATCACCCAATTAAATAATATAAAAAGGATCAGCATTGTCATCGCGACAGCTGTGCTTGTAATAGCATTCCTTTTATTCAGATTTCAGACCTCAAAAATCAACAATGAACGAAGCATACGACAAAAGAATAATGACCTTCTCCAAACACAGAACAAGCTAATAAAAGCAGAGCTAGCAAACAAAGAACTAGCCGAACAAGCGCTTAAAAAAGAGCTCGAGGCAAAAAGTCATGAGCTAAGCTCAAAAACCTTGTATGTTATCAGTAAAAATCAATTTTTGGAATCTTTACGGAAAGATCTAACTACCCTATTGAAAGAAGATAAAAGAGACAATAAAAAACAGCTAAAACGCATCATTGTACAAATCAACCAAAGTTTTAACAACGACAAATACTGGGAAGATTTCCGTACAGCTGTTGAAAAAGTGCATGGAGATTTTTATCAACGTTTGCAAAAACGCAGTCCAGATCTGAAATCCAATGATCTCCGCCTTATCGCCTTATTAAGAATGAATTTTTCGACAGAGGAAATCGCGACGCTCTTGGGAATTTCAATTGATAGCGCACGCGTTGCCCGATACCGTCTGCGAAAAAAACTACATCTTCATAAAAACGAAAACCTAACAACCTTCTTGCAAAACCTTTAAGACATCATAAGATAATATAGCGATAACATAAACTTAATGGCGATTCCAAAGACCATAAATAGCTACAAACAAATAACTTAAATAACAAAAAGAAGTCTTTGTTCATATCTAGATTACTTGGTTATACTCCCTGTTTCCTTTTTGTACGGCAAGAAATTCGATTCGCTTTGCACAAAAAATCATTTTTGTCTCAACAAATCAGAAACAACCATGTATAGCAATACAAATGCATTATTTTACTTTTGGCTCACCTTATACTGTCTTACTTCTTTTGCCGCCAATGCACAAGATATAAGCGGACAAGTACTCGACAAAATCACTGGAGAGCCCATAATAGGTGCTACCGTGGTCTTGGTTGATCGACAAATCTCTGCAAGCACTGGCTTGGATGGTGGATTTACCTTTCCCAATCTCAAAGAAGGAACGTATGGACTTTCGGCAACCTATATCTCCTACGAAACCGCCAACGTAAACGTTAAAGTTATCTCACCGAACAAAACACGCATAATTATCTCCCTTGAAGATAAAAATAAGCATTTAGAGGAAGTAGTCGTGCACGCCCAGTTATCTGGTGCAGGCGAACAGATGGCGAGAGTCAGAGAACTAGCAGCAAGTCAAGTTATCAATACGATATCTGGCAAAGCTATCCAAGCGTCTCCAGATTTAACGGTTGCTAACGCTGTGCAACGGATATCGGGTGTTGCCCTAGAACGAAACAGCAACGGCGACGGTCAGCATGCTATATTAAGAGGGATGGACAAACGCTACAATTACACACTTGTTAATGGCATTAAAATAGCCAGCCCAGACAATAAACATCGTTATGTCCCATTGGACATCTTCCCAAGTGAGCTTCTTGATCGTCTTGAAGTTTTCAAATCACTAACCCCAGATATGGAAGGCGACGCCATTGGCGGAGCAATCAATATGTTAATGAAAGACGCTCCGTCCAATAAAACACTTTCATTCAATTTCGCGACAGGCTATAATCAGCTCTTTACAGAAAGAGATTTTAAAAGCTATGATTTTCGAAATATCGAACAAAAATCCCCTTTCGAGCGCTACGGTACAAATCATAGCACAACAGCCTCAGATTTTAGCAACGCATCTTTGAACTATTCTCAACGGCGTCCAATGCCTAATATCATTTCAGGACTCACCTTAGGGAATCGCTTTTTTGAAAATAAGCTTGGGGTAATAGTAGCGGGAAGCTTTCAGAATACCTACCGCGGCAGCAATAGCATATTCTTCAATGAAAGACGGGAACACGATAACCTCACCTCCGCATTGACCTCGCTAAATGAACGTTCTTTTTCGGAACAGCAGAGGCGTTTAGGCATACACTCCAAGCTTGATTACAGGCTAAACGACGCACACAAATTCCGATTCTACAATGCTTATATGAACTTCCTAAACGTGCAGGTTCGCGATATTGAATCAACTAATTTACAGTATGGCGGCTATGATCCAGAAAAAGGAAATGGCAGCATGTCTTTTGCTACACGTACACGTCTCACCAATCAGTCGATTTACAACAGTACTCTTCAAGCCGATCACCGCATAACCAAAAAATTATCTACAGACTGGTCCATCGTATTCAATAAAGCAACCGGCGCCCAGCCCGATAACACAACGGTCTCCACCGTAGGTGAAAAGACAAATTTTGAACGCAAACAGACCTACGCTTCTGGTGGACGTAGACGCTGGGAGAACAACAGTGATCGCGATTTGAATGCATTGGTGAATCTTCGTTACGAGTCCAATTTATTCGACGTCCCAACGATGTGGAAAATTGGCGGGCTATATCGCGATAAAAAAAGAGACAACTTCTTCAATGAACATATTATGCGTACACCGGTTCCTCAACCACTTTTTGGTGAGGACTACCAAACCTATGATCAAATCGATTGGTCCTACAGCGGGCCGTCCTACGCATCTCCATTGACTTATAATGCGTATGAAAAAATTAGCGCAGGCTATTTTCGCACGGATTGGTACCATAAGAAACTTGACATCGTCGGCGGTCTTCGTGTCGAACACACCGATCAAGGGTACGAAATGTTGTATGTCACAACATTACCCAATGGAGAGCAGCGTTATACCGACATTTTACCATCTGTCAGCTTTAAATATAAACTCCGGCCCGACAACAATATAAGAGCCTCCTATTACCGTTCGATAAACAGACCCGGCTTCTTCGAAATTGTCCCTTACTCCATCGTCAACGAGGATTATACGGAGCGGGGAAATCCTGACTTAAAAAGAGCTATAGCAGACAACTTTGATCTCCGCTACGAATTGCTTTCTTCGACCATCAATCAATTCATGGTTGGGTTATTCTACAAACGTATACAAGACCCCATCGAATATACACTACAAGCAGACGCCATCCGCGGACAAGATATTTACTATTCTCCAGGCAATTTTGGCAATGCTGACAATCTTGGTCTGGAGGTAGACTTCACCAGGTATTTTAACAAAATCGGTATCCGAGCCAATTACACGTATACGCACTCATCCATTACAACGGATAAATCTCAACGGATTAGAGATGAAAATGGCGATTTTGCGTTGATTAACGTCAAACAGACCAGACCCCTGTTTGGTCAATCTGCGCATATAGCAAACTTATCCACATTATACAAAGACACACGAAACGGTTTCGATGCGCAGCTGACCGCTAATTACACCGGAGAGCGTATATTCATGGTCGCACAGTTTATAGACGCAGACCATTGGCAAAAAGGGTTTTTACAATTGGATGCTTCGCTAGAAAAAAAATTAAAACAGCGAACATCAATATTCATCAAAGCACAAAATTTACTGAACACCCCCATGGAAGTATTCCAAAAAGGATCGCCTACTAACACCGGCGTCCCTTATCAAAATCTAGCAGGTAAAACCTTGATTCAACGAGATTATTATCAACGCTCGTACTTGTTGGGCATTAGAGTGGATATTTAAATAAAATTTATAACTAAAAATCATCAAAACATGAAAATTACTACCTTAGCATTACTGACCGCTACTATCAGTCTGGGAGCAACGACAACCTTTACGTCCTGCTCAAAGTCAAATCCTGAAGCCGAAATTACAGACGACAATATACTGCCACCTACAGAGGCTTCCGTTTCGGGAAATGTCTCTGGAGTCTGGGAAAAAGGCAGCACCATATACGTCACAGGGCACCTGGTTATCCCTCGAGGCGAAAGCCTAACCATCGAAGAAGGAGTTACTGTAATCATGGACTCAAATGTAGCTCCAGAGGTGCTTATTGAAGGCAACCTCTACTCCATGGGAACCGTAGAAAACCCAGTTTTAGTGAGTGTGCAAGAATCAGAACGTACAGAAGCCAACGCGCTTGGAGGACTGTGGGGAGGCTTTCTGGCTGCTCCAAGCAGTGAGGAGATCTTATTGGAACACACCATTATGGAATACGGCGGCGGCGAAACCACAGAGGCATCCCCGTCCGTTCTAGGTCAATATTACAAAGCGTCTGCCGGATCAAATGTCCCTGCTTTATGGACATCAAATGTCGATGCGAAAGTCGTCATCGTGAACAGTACCTTCCGTCATTTCAAAGACGACGCATTCTACCTAGAAGGTGGAAAGACCATCATTGCCAACAATAAGTTTTATACAAACGGTGAATCTGGCGGAGAAGCAGTTAATACTAAATCAGGGGTCATAGCAGATATTGCGTTCAACCTCATGTACAGTCCGAATACTAATGCACTCAAGCTATCCAACTCGGGAGATCGGACTCCTCAAGGCTACATAAAAGCGTATAATAACACCATACTAAACGCAGGTTGGAGGCGGCCAACATCTAAAGGAGGATCCATTTGGGTAGAAAAAGAAGTCCGCGCAGAAATCTATAACAATCTGTTGGTAAACAACCGTTATGGAATAAAATACGATAGCCCTACAGGACCAGATGAAAGAAATATATATACAAACAATTTCTACTATGGGCACACACCACAAGCTGTGGAACAATTCCAGAAAGACGAAGCTAACGTGATTATCGGTACGGACGAAATTCGCGGGACAGCGGCCGGTGAAAACGATCCTCTTTTTGTTAATTATCCATTAGATATGGATCAAAATAATGCCACTTTCGACCCACAATGGGATTTTCATTTAAAATCAGAATCACCCGCTTATGGTATAGGAAGAACAGACATCCCTCGTAACTTCCCTAACGGTATCACCATTAATGGCAACACCTATACTGCTCCGGAAGCCGCGACTTATATAGGAGCTTTCGGCGCGTAAGCAGGTAAAAGACCCTCTCAATAAAAAAGCCACTTATTTTTACAAGCGGCTTTTTATTTAATCTCCTAAAAGCTTATTTTTTGATGATATCACGTAAGCTCAATGCTTTGATAATAGCACGGTAGCGCTCGATATCTTTTTTGTGCAGATAAGCTAATAATGAACGACGTTTACCTACTAATAACTGTAGGGAACGTTGTGTGTTAAAATCTTTTCTGTTTTTTTTCAAATGCTCCGTTAAGTGAGCAATTCTTTTAGTGAATAAAGCGACTTGTCCTTCTGTAGAACCAGTGTTTGTTGCTGAGCCCGCAAATTCTGCGAAGATGTCAGCTTTGTACTCTTTACTTAAATACATTTCTTGAATAATATTAAAGCGTTAAAAAAATTATTAATTGAGCGCAAAGATAGAAACAAAAAGTAAAAAAACCTCAAACTTTAATATAAATCTTCTTCTTATCCAGTATATAGCAGATTCCCCACATGATCCCTAAAAAACAAAGGGAATACACAAATGAGCCCAATTCTGGCGGTCCGGGAATTTTCGCACACACATATTTATAAAACCAGGACAAAGCCGTTAGATACTGTGGTACGCCTTCGGAAGAAACACCATCAGAAATCCGAAATAACCCCAAAAAACGTGGCAACAAGCCACTAAGCACAAAAATAAACAGCGGGTTCTTTCCAAATACATCAAAAAATCTTGTTAAGGCATTCCTTACATCCTGCACTTCAATAAACCAAATCATCACGCCCAATGAGAGGATACCCAGCCCTGTTGTATAAAGCACATAAGAGCTTGTCCATATTTTCTTATTAATAGGAAAGCCTAAAGACCAACTCCAGCCTAATACCAAAAGGATAAATCCTATCACCATAAATCCTGCCAACAACTTGAAATGAGCCTCTGTTGTCTTGGGTACTTTTGCCCACAGCCAATTGACTTGCCCTTGTTTTCGAATAAACGTTCCTGCCAGATAACCAAAAACTACTTGCACGATAGCCGGCATGGTGCTCATTAAGCCTTCTGGATCAAAAGGTACTCCCTCCCCCTTGTACATATGGGCAACACCCAATACTTGCTTATCAATAGCCGTCCCAAACCAACCTTCCAGCGAGTACGGATCCCCCTCCCCTAGAAATGCACACAGCCCCCAATAGCCTAGTAGTATTAAAGCGGATAGGTAAACTAAACTCCTCGGTTTAAAGAAATAAACCAAAATAGACGCAAAGAAATAACACACAGCGATACGTTGTAAAACCCCGAAGATACGGACACCGCGCTCCCCATTACCTGAATCTACCCATTCCCGGAACTGCAGACCATCCCCTACCCATTGCACAAACGGCCACCAGTTTAAAAATAGGCCAATGGCAAAAATCAATAAAGTCCTTTTTATCACTTTCTTCCAAAATACAGCCTGTCCCGCTTCTTGCAATCTGGGAATCACAAACGCCATCGCATTTCCGACAGCAAATAAAAAGAATGGAAACACCAAGTCTGTAGGCGTACAACCATGCCAAGCCGCGTGCTTTAAAGGCGCAAACATGTGGGCCCAAGCTCCTGGGTTATTGACCAAAATCATGAGTGCCACGGTTGCTCCTCTGAACACATCAAGGGAATAATAGCGTTGTTTCGTCATCAACATTTAGATTTTATGAGAGCTAATCTATGAAATAAGTCAAATACCCTCTTATCTGACCACAACTTTGTTACAATACAGCAGATGTTTCTGTAAAAAATAAGCTTAAAACGCATACTTAAAAAAATATTTAAAAAGTATTTGGATGTTAATATTAAATACCTATATATTTACGATTAATAAATAATTAAGTTAAAAAGCCGACATAATAGTTATGAGACCATGAATAGCCTAAAACTTGCGATTTTACGGGCATTATACTTTTCTCCAAATCAGTCCATTGCAGAATTGAGCGATTGGATCGGAAAGAGTATTCCACTTATTACAAAAGCAATCAATGAACTTATTGAAGATGAGTTGATAGTAAGTTGCGGACTTCGAGCCTCCACCGGCGGACGACGTGCGATGCATTTTATTTTGAACGCCGATAAACAGGGATGTATTGTTGTTATAGCGATGGATCAGTATGCTACGAACATCACCGCTGTTAACCTCGCCAATCGGCAACTTCTGCCCATTACGAAAATAACGACGCATTTATGGGATGATCCGGATACGTATACCAAAATAGTTGATTCCTTAACAACCGTCATTTCTGAATTCCCAAAAGGTAAAGTCTTAAGCATTGGCATTACCATGCCGGGTTTCGTGGATTCAAAAAAAGGTATTAACAGTTCTTTTTCACCAAAGTCTCCACTGTACAACCTCCGGGAAAATATTCAGTCACACTTTGGAACCCCTACTTATCTGGAAAACGATTCGGCCAGCATTGCGATAGCCGAAAAGAATTTTGGCTTAATAAAAGAAGCTGACAATGCCCTGGTTGTGAATTTAAACTGGGGCGTCGGGCTGGGTATGATCGTCGATGGCAAGCTCTTTAAGGGACACAGCGGGTTCGCTGGTGAATTCAGTCATATACCTCTAGCTGATGAAGACAAGCTTTGTTCGTGCGGTAAAAAGGGTTGTCTGGAGGTAGCAGCATCTTTATTATGTGCCATTGAGTACATCATAGAGGCCATAGAAGACGGACAGCGTTCTTCACTTGAAAAAAAATATAACGAGCACCGTAACCTTACCTTAGAAGATGTTCTTGAAGCCTACATAAAGGGGGATCAGGTAACCATTATTGCTATCAGAAGAATAGCATACATGTTGGGGAAAGGGATAGCAACGCTTATTCACATTCTAAACCCAGAAACCATCGTGATCAGTGGAAAAGGTGCCATGTTTGGCGATGTATTATTACCACAAATCCAGTCTTCCATACAAGAATACTGCATACCGCGCTTAGCAAAATGCACGACCATACAGATATCGGAAATTAACAACGTCCAATTGCTTTCATCGGCCTGCATAGCAGTGCAGCGCATGCGGTGGGACAACACACAACATAAACAATTAACTAAAGCAAAACTATGAGCAAACTTTACAGACAATGTTGCAGTTTAGCGCTGATTATGCTGCTTAGCGTAACAACGTTATTTGCACAGCAGACCGTTACGGGGAGAGTGACGGATGCAAACGGGGCACTCGCCGGCGTTACGGTAGCTGTCATTGGTACGACAGTAGCCGCGCAGACCGACGCGGATGGACGTTATTCTATCCAAGCCAACAACGGACAAACCTTGAGATTTTCCACTATTGGCTACATTTCACGTGAATTCACCGTATCCAGCACAAATTTGAACGTGACGTTACAGGAAGACGCAGGCGCGCTGGACGAGGTCGTCGTGACGGCGATGGGGATTAAACGCGCGCCTAAGGAATTAGGATACGCCATGAGTACTGTTGGTGGCGAAGAATTAACAAAAACCGGTTCTCCGAATTTTGCGGGAGCATTGTACGGAAAGGCACCGGGGGTACGGATTTCGGCAGCGCCGGGAGGAGCAACATCAGGGATTAATATTAATATTCGTGGTATTAACTCAATTGCCAATAGTTCACAACCTCTCGTTATTATTGATGGTGTTCCAATGCGACAATCCTCATTTAATAATTCGGATTATTGGGGAGACCAACGTGCACGGGGAAATGGCCTGGAGGATTTAAACCCCGAAGATATCGAATCTATCAGTATCCTGAAAGGAGCATCTGCAGCAGCGCTTTATGGTTCGGAAGCCATGAATGGTGTCGTTTTGGTTACTACTAAATCAGGCAAAGGCGGGCAGGGTTTCTCACTTGATTTTAATGCGACCTATACCCTTGACCGAGTAGGATATTTACCTAGATTCCAAGATGTAAGGGGTCCAGGCTATGATCTGTCATATGCTAATGTCGGCCAAAGCGAAGATATGTTTTTCTATTATCCGGATGGCGTACGAGGCACAGCAAATACATCGTTAAACTTCGGGCCAAAATTTGATGGACAGCCGATAAGATCATGGGATGGCGAAATAAGACCATACCAGGCTCAAAACGCTTACAGCAATCTGTTTAACAACCCAAACAACACAATTTTTAACGTTGCTTTGGGGCATACCACAGAAAAATCGAATGTGAGGTTCTCTGTAACACGTCAGGATAATCAAATGACGGCATTGGATTCTTATAACAAGAGGAATATTGCAAACCTAAATAGCTCGTTTAAACTCTGGGAAAATTTCACGACAGATGTGGTAGTTAATTATATTAATCAGCACACGCACAATCGTCCAACCTTGACAGACAGGTTGATCAATAATTTTGCGGGTATGATTTCCACCTTCGATAATCCTGATTGGTATGCAAACAAGTTCCAGACAAGTATGGGATACAAATATGTAATACAAGGACCTAATGCACAAAGCTTTACACCTGAAGAAAACATCCGCTACAATGGATATCGGGTAGATGTATTGGATTACTATTGGAATAGTTTAGCGAGATCTGCCGACGAATACTCTAACCGTGTCATTGGATCATTTACCAACACATGGCAAATAACTAATGATTTTTCCATAAGAGGAAGATTCTCGGCAGATATGACCAATATGCGAACCGAGGAAAGAGAGCCCAATGAAATACCTTTGACATTTGGAAATAGCGGAGCCTTTCGCTTAGGTCAAATGTCTGGAAATGTATATTATACAGATTTATTGGCTACTTATAAAAAAGACATCAATGAAGATTACTCTTTAGGTATAATGGCCGGCTATACAGGGACAAGAACACAAGAAAACTTTGTTCAGAGACAAACCGAAGGAGGATTACATATCCGTGATTGGTACGACTTGAAAGCATCGGTTAATTTGGTTGGGGCCAATAATCGCTGGAATTACCGCAGGAATGTATTGCGTGATGCTGTTTTCGGCACAATGAACTTCAACATGAAAGATTACTGGTTTGTAGAAGGAACGCTAAGACGAGAACGCATTTCGACCATGCACCCAGATAACAACGTGCTGTACTATCCATCGGTCAACTCCAGCTTAATCCTTTCTGAAGCCTTCGATTTACCCACTATTTTTGATTACGCGAAACTGAGAGGTTCTTGGGGTATCGTGGGTAACTATCCTACAGTATACCAGAGTCCCATAAGTTATCAAGTGGGAAATGTCGGTAATCAGGGAACCGGTACAGCGGTATTACACACGTTAGTTCCTACTGAAAGTTTCGGAAATGAAGGTATTAAGCCGGAAACGAAAAAAGAAATAGAGTTTGGTCTTGAGACAAGATTTTTAAATGGAAAGTTGGGTCTTGATGTGACCTATTATAATGGCTTGATCAAGGATCAGATCTTATATTACACGCTGCCCAATTCTAATGGAGCAAGCTCTGTACTGGCAAATGCAGGCTCATTGCGTAACAGAGGTTGGGAGTTTGCAATTACCAGTAATCCTATCAGCGGAGAGAATTTCCGTTGGAATACCGCATTGAATTTCTCCATGAATAAAAATATTGTTGAGGAGCTCCCTGGAGATTTGACACAGTTGTTACATAGGGACTACGACGGGGCTGCAGCTCAGTTGGTATCTAAAATCGGACAGCCTATTGGCGATATTATGGTAAGGCCTATAGCGACCGATGACAAGGGCAACTTATTGGTGAATGACTTGGGCTTGTACCAAGTAGATGCCGATAATTGGATCAAAGCAGGAAATTATATGCCCAAGGCTGTCGGCGGATTCGTAAATAACTTCCATTACAAGAATTTTTCTTTAGATGTATTGCTAGATTTTAGATGGGGCGGACAAGTAATGCCTACGGGTATAGCCTGGATGACAAGTCGTGGACTTACCCAGGAAAGCTTAAATTATATGGACGCCGCCAATGGAGGCATGAGCTATTATATTGACGGAAACGGAAAAGGAGTCGCTTATTCTGGAACGGCTGGTCCTGGGGGAGAAAAAATTCATTACGACGGCATGTTAATGGAAGGTGTCTTGGCCGATGGTTCTCAAAATACGAATGTTATATCACAAGTAAGATACTACGCTCAAACGTATAATTGGGGCGGTCCTCAGTATTCAAATTCCCGTTATGAACTATATGTCAAAAACAACAATTACATTAAGATGAGAGAATTATCCTTAGGTTATAGACTACCAAATGAAATCGCATCTAGATTAAATGCCAAGAATATTCAACTATCGGCTTTTGGCAGAAACCTGTTTTTCATATACCGTTCTATAAAAGATATTGATCCGGAACAGATGACAGGGGGATCATATTGGGTAAATCAGGTGACAAATGCGGGTACAGGACCTGCAACAAGAACTTTCGGTTTAATGTTGCGTGCTAGTTTTTAAATGAAAAGATGATGAAAAAGTTTTTTATTATAATAGGGTTAGTTTCCACCTCATTTGCGATCTTCTTTACTTCATGTAAAAAAGAAAGCTTCGAAGAATTCTATAGGGATCCATCGACAACAACAGAAACAACAATAGACAAACAATTCGCAGGTATAACTTATGATTTCAGGGAATTAATTTTCCCAAGCTATTGGAATTATTTTGTTATACTTAGAACAACAGCTAATCGCTATGTACAGGCCGTTGGCTGGCAGAACGAACCAAACCAGTTACTTCCTGGTGCTGCCGCAGTACAAGATCGGTGGGCCACTTATTATAAGGGGCTCGCACAATACAAGGAATTTGAGCGTGTTTTTGCCTCAGAGCCAGAAGAAGAACAGGAACAGTCACGTATATATTACTTGGCGGCCAAAATATTATTTTATGATCAAACCCAACAAATGGTTGATCTATATGGAAATATTCCATGGTCCAAAGCAGGCTCACTGAATGCTAACCCCGCTGATTATACAACATCGTATGCAGCATACGACAAAGGAGAAGATATATATACGATCATGTTGGATGATTTAAAAGTTATCAGTACAGAATTAAATGCCTTGACCGTTCCCCCTGTAGTAATGACTAAATTTAGAACACAAGACATCATAAACGGCGGTTCTTTGGATCTTTGGAAGAGGTATTGTAATTCCCTTCGTTTGAGAATGTTAACACGTATTTCCGATACCCCTTCGCTTTCTTCAAGAGCACAGTCAGAGCTAGCAGAAATAGTGGGTAACGCTTCAACTTACCCGCTTGTTATGACCAATGATCAAAACATCCAATTGGAAATATTTGACAATACGAATGAGTGGTATCATTCCAGAGGTTTCAGAGATGGAATAGAATCATGGAATGCTAATCTAGCCGGAAAAGCTATGATAGACTATATGATAGACAAAGTAGATCCTCGGTTGCCTTTTATGTTTGAAAAAGGTGCACTTTCTCCAAATGCGTATGTGGGATTGGACCCTACCTTAACTACAGGTGCACAACAACAATTAATCAATGGAAACAGTGATGGAGAATCCATTTTGTCTATTTATAATCGTTCCACTTATTCAAGAAATCAAAACTTTCCAGGAATAATCATTTCCGCTTCAGAAGTTAACTTTTTGCTTGCAGAATACCATACCAGAAATGGTGGAGATGCCCTAGCAAACGACCTTTTTGAAAAAGGTATTAGAGAATCTATCGCTATGCTTCAGCAAATTAGACAGGGTAGTAATAATGACGATGCCCCTGCCCCTACTTCTCCAACATCCACTGCCATCAATGCCTATATTGCAAACGTTGGCTGGTCAGGCAATAAAATCGAGTTGATTGCAAGACAGAAATGGCTGCATTTTAATATCATCCAACCATTGGAGTCATGGGCGGAAGTTAGACGCTTAAACTATCCGACATTTACGTTCAGAGTCGAACCTGCAGATTTACAAAAAGAAGTGCCTAATAGATGGATGTTACCATCATCTGAGATTACCTATAACACAGAACATTATAATGCAGTGAGAGATCAGGACAATGTAAACAATAAATTGTTCTGGGATGTAAACTAGAACGATTAAGTAAAAGAGCCTGTAAAATCAGGCTCTTTTACTATTGACATTTTATAAACTATGGCTAAGAAAAAACATATACTGTCTATTAGCTACCTATTTATCATTTGTAGCAGCCTCTTTCCCCTCTTAACATATGCACAGAGCACTTACCCTTTCAAAGAAGCGCTCTACCTGCCTCTCCCCCATACTTATGGACGGGAGGCCATTTATACGGACGAGTTTCTTTGGAATTACTATAACAATATTGTTAGCAAGCCAAAAGCAGGACAAAATATACAAGGCGAACTAGATTCCGAACAATCAACCTGGATACCGTTAATAGCAGATACATCCGGTTTTTTCCGTCCCTCACCAGGCGCTGGGGGTAATCTTCGTAATCCCAACAACCCTGCTGGGCCGGGAAGAATCGAAAGGGTGTCAGCAACAAGGGCTAATCAGCCAACATCATTTCAGCGGCGAGGATACGGAACCGGGTATCTATACATCACATACAATTCTTCAAAAATCCAAGATGCCGTATTAAATATAAAGGGAAATAGCGCTGTGCTTGTCGATGGTGAGCTCCATGCAGGCGATCCCTACCGTATGGGTTGGATGAACATACCGATCCGCTTAAAAAAGGGAATCAATGCGTTTTATATTCGAGGTACGCTGGTAAGTGCACAGCTACAGTTCCCTACTCGCCCTGTATACATCCAGACAGAAGACGCTACGCTACCCGATATTGTGCTAGGGAAAAATCAAAGGAATCTGATAGCCGGTATCGTCGTCGTTAACGCATCAGCGGAAACACTTAAAAATTTACAGGTAAACAGCATGATTCATGGCGTTCAGGCTACTGCAGAAGTCCCTTCAATTCCCCCTCGTAGTACTCGAAAGATTGCGGTCCCCCTTAACACATCACCTATAAGCGAAATGGGTAATATTACTGCTCGTATCACCTTATCTCAAAAGAACAAAACATTGGATGAGCAGGAAGTCAGCTTACGTGCCCTGAAAGCCGATCAACCCTATCGTGTCACATTTATTAGTGAAATCGACGGCAGCGTGCAATATTATGCCGTAAACCCCGCCATAGGAGGTGAAAAAGCAAACGATGCGCTTTTCTTCTCCGTCCATGGTGCCGGTGTCGAAGCGATTGGACAGGCGCAGGCTTATAAAGCAAAAGATTGGGGAACACTGGTCGCACCAACCAACCGTAGACCACGCGGATTCAATTGGGAAGATTGGGGACGCCTTGATGCCTTGGAAGTGCTTACGCTTGCCAAGCAAACGCTACAGCCCGACTCTCAACGTATATATCTCACCGGCCACTCTATGGGCGGACACGGCACCTGGTTTCTCGGGGCAACCTACCCGGACAAATGGGCTGCAATCGCCCCCTGCGCCGGCTACCCAACGCTGAAAGGCTATGGATCTGCCGACGGTATCGTCCCTGAACAGGGGCGAAACGAAATGGAGAATACCTTGCTGCGTGCCAGCAATCAAAGTGATGTGATTGCCTACGCTACCAATTATAAGCCCTTGGGGGTTTATGTGCTTCACGGCGACGCGGATCGCACTGTGCCAGTACATTACGCAAGGCAAATGCGGGAGGTGCTTGGGCAATTCCACCCCAACTTCAGTTATTACGAATATCCAGGTGGATCGCACTGGTACGGCGACGAAAGTGTAGACTGGAAACCCCTATTTGATTATTTTAAGTGGCATAAACGCCAAGTGGACACAGCCGTTCATACGATCGATTTCAAAACGGCCAATCCAAACATCTCCGCCACGTATTATTGGGCATCTATATGGCAACAGCAGACGCCATTGGATTACGCGCATCTTGTCCTTCATCGCGACGTCGAGAAAAGCCAAATAACGGGAAAAACAGACAATATTGAGCTGTTACAATTAGATTTAAGCATTTTCCAAAAAGGGCAGACTGTCCAGATTTTGCTAGATAGTCTAAATAAGCTCAGCTACACCTGTCAAGATAATAGCACATCGATTTTTCTACAAAAAAAAGCTAACACCTGGCAACTTCTAGAGAAGCCGTCAAAAAGCGATAAAGGGCCTCATCGGAACGGAATCTTTAAGGAAGCCTTCAATCACCGTATGGTTTACGTATACGGCACCAATGGAAACAAAGAAGAAAATAAATGGGCCCTAGCCAAAGCTCGCTACGATGCTGAATCATGGTATTACCGGGGTAACGGATCTATCGAGATCATTCCAGATCACGAGTTTCAGGCAGAAAACTACCTCCATCACAATATTATTCTAGTTGGCAATGCCAAAACAAATAAGGCTTGGTATGCATTACTAAACGATTGCCCAATAGTTGTCGATGCGACGGGTGTTACAGTCGGCACGGAATACTACAAAGGAAATGATCTCGGCGGATATTTTACCTGGAAAAAAGCGGAAAGTGATACACATACCGTCGGCGTAATAACCGGCACAGGCATCAAGGGTATGCAGACCGCCACGGCCAACCAATATTTTGCTGGAGCCAGTGGTTTCCCAGATTACATGTTCTTCCGTTTTGATATGCTAAAAAGCGGATCTGACGGTCTTGTAAATGTGGGATTCTACAACAATCAATGGGAAGTTAAATAATTTATATCTTGAAACGTCCTAAATGAATATACAAAATGACATATACACGAAAAAGAAATCTGCTTTTATTATTCATTAGTTTATGCTTCTTGTCGACCTATGCCCAAGAACACAACGTGTCCGCAGGCTACCAGAAGCCTACTGACCCCACTGTTCTTGAGAACTTGGAAACTTGGCAAGATCTGAAATTTGGCCTCTTCATGCATTGGGGTACGTATAGCCAATGGGGGATTGTTGAAAGTTGGAGCCTATGCCCTGAAGACGAGGGCTGGACCCAGCGTAAACCCGAACACGGGGAAACCTATTTTGAATATGTGAAGAATTATGAGAACCTACAAAAAACATTCAATCCAGTTGATTTCAACCCACAAAAATGGGCTGATGCTGCAAAAGCAGCCGGAATGAAATACGTGGTTTTCACGACAAAACACCACGATGGTTTTGCCATGTTTGACACGAAAGAGTCTGATTACAAAATCACGTCGCCTAACACACCTTTCTCCACAAACCCAAAAGCGGATGTAACGAAAGCAATTTTCTCTACATTTCGAAATGAAGGATTTAAGATCGGAGCGTATTTTTCTAAGCCCGACTGGCACACGGATTATTACTGGTGGTCCTATTTCCCACCAAAAGACCGTAATGTCAACTACGATCCCTTGAAATATCCTGACCGTTGGGAAAAATACAAAACCTTTACCTATAACCAGATAAACGAACTGACATCCAACTATGGAAAAGTAGACATCCTCTGGTTGGATGGCGGTTGGGTAAGGCCCTTCAAAACGATCGATCAAAACGTCGAATGGCAACGCACCATCAAAGTCGAACAGGATATCGATATGGACAGAATCGGAAATATGGCGCGTACAAACCAACCGGGGATCATCGTCGTCGACCGCACGGTGCCTGGCGAATGGGAAAACTATGTCACTCCAGAGCAGGCGATACCCGAACACCCCCTCGATATCCCGTGGGAAAGCTGCATCACCATGGGAAATTCATTTTCCTATGTCCCGAACGATCAGTACAAACCCACACAGAAAATCGTAGAAACATTGGCCAAGATTATATCACGTGGCGGGAACTATCTGCTAAATATCGCTCCCGGCCCTAATGGGGATTTTGATCAAGCCGCATACGACCGCTTAGGAGAGTTGTCTTCTTGGGTGGCAATTAACGAATCCGCTATTTATGCGACTCGTGCCATTGCTCCTTACCATGAAGGAGATTACTATTACACGCGCAGTAAAGATTATAAAACAATAAATGTATTTCATCTGTCTGAGGGTAAAGACTATCAGCAACCGGAAATATTCCAGTTCAGCATATCTGACAATTTCAACGTCAAAGATGTAAAAGTCTTAGGCTATAAGGGGAAGGTGAAATGGTCGAAAAACAACGATAAGTTGGTTGTTGAAGCTCCGAAAATGGATGTGAGATATGCGAGCGTCATTCAGTTGACATTGAAATAAAAGGCTTTTCTTAAACAACTTTTTTTAGAAAAAAGTTGCGCAAAAAATCGTCGCTTCGTATGTTTTACATTTTGGGCAGTACCAAGGATGAGTGTGTACAGTTGTAAAACATCCGGAGGCGACCTTGAAGGCTAAGGAAGGGATACTACAATTGCATGAACCCTCCCTTAGTTTTAATTGTCGCATGCAAATATTCGAAGTATGCAGAAGGCTATCCTTAGCACTATCCTATTTCAAATATCTGAAGCGAAGAGCTTTATGGACAAACGTTTATTTTGGTGTTCATAAGCACACTTCGTTCGGATTACCTCAAAGACTGCAACAGTTCAATCGTTGCTAGATCGAAATCCGACTCGCCAAACAAAGACACACCGGCAGCGCCGTTATCTTTCGCTAGCATAATCCCCTGTCGCAACTCCTCCAAATTTTTAAAATCTGGCAAATACAAACCGGCGTATAGCGGAAATTTACCGTGTATCCCCGCTACACCTTCGGCGACAGCAGTACCGATCCAATGTACAGGTTCTTTGTAGAAGCCATGATAAATCATCGGAAAGACGCCCGATAGATTCCAGTTCGTCCAGTCCTGCCGCACGATCCTTCTAGCCAAATCCGGCGTCGGGAATACCGCTGCCGTAACAGGCTTTTTATATTCTTTCGCTACTTCACAAATGCGGTTGACCACTTTATTGATTTGTCTATAACGAAAAGATCGCCAAGACGGACTTTGCTCGGGCCGTTCTACCTTATTGATATCGATTCCCGTTTCCTTCAGGAATGCCTCCTTACTATACTTACTATAACAAAAGTCATAAGCGGGCAGTTCGGTAGATTGATCCAAATCATAATCCGGCCATAAGTTAACAGGTAAAACCACATCGGGGTAGCGGATATAGTCCAGGTGCAAGCCATCTACATCTTCCTTTTCCATTTGCACCCTTGCCTTTTCCTCCAAGTATTTTGGAACATCCGGATGCGAGGGACATAAGAAACGGTAATACCCAACATAGGGCGGTTGGTCTGCACACGATTGCCCTAAGCGGTTAACAGCATAATATTCCGGATGTTGTTCCAACAGTTCCTTTTCCCCTCGGTTCATCGTCCACATCCAACGATGGGTTTCCAATCCATATTCTTTCGCCAGCTGGAAGTGTCGTTTACTGTAATCTTCAAAAAATAGTCCCCGGATTCCGGCTTCCTTATAGCTTTGATATCGCTTTTTTAGCTGTTCTGTCGTATCACTGTTCTGCGGCCTTACCCAAAGCCAAAAGTCAAATAATAGTGGGTTACTATTGTCAGCGCTCCACAAATCAGCAGGCTTTAATTGTAATGCAGCCATTCCTAAACCCGCTGTCTTAATAAAATTTCTTCTGCTATTCATAGTTAATGGTGTAATGTCCGAAATTATCCAATGTCACCGTAAGACCAAGCTTTAAGTCCTTTACTTCTACAACATATGCTGCTTCACGACGATTAGAAAAGATTTCATAAATCAAATCTGTCCGATCCATATCCAGCAAACGTTGACGCCCATTTAGCTCCCCGATATCAGCAGCAAAATGTTTATGCTCTTGTTTGTACAACTGCTGCAGGTAAAAAATATTCCACGCGGCTTTTTCTGCGGCATAAGATCGAGGTAACGCAACTTCCGTATCAGCAGAATCGATAAACTTCAGATATCCCCACCGTTCCGGATAATGCATATTGATCACCCCGATTGGCGACCAAACCCAATTATCTTCTGGTAAACGTCTACCATTTTTTTCCTTTCTGGAATATTTACCGTTACGGATCTCGTGTTGCCATTGCACGCGCGAAAAATTAATCCTCCAATAATCACCGAGCTTCGGAATAGCTTTTCTACTGAAAGTAGTTAGGGAATTAAAAGGAATTGCCATTTCAATAGACCAATATTGATCCGTATCATCTGGATCATTTAACGTTCCTTCCACATGTACGGCTGACTTCAGATTCTTGACGTCCCAATGTATAAGTGCATCACCTCCAAACCGATAAGGTTTGGGCATCGCCAGATCCAAAATCGTGTTCAGGGGGTTAACCTCTATCTCGTAGTAAAAAGACGGTTGCTCAAACGGTTTTATAAAGATTTCAAAATCGTTGTCATGGTAGATAATCGTATCACGTTTGGTCAAATATCCCCAAACATGGGGTTCTTCCATTCTTGCATAAATAAATAGATGCTCGTCATCCCACAACATTTTGACTTTTGTCGTATATAGGGGAGCCGCCTTTACGTCACCTTCGATATCGACAAACGCTTCGGTCCACGGAGCAAGATCCCAAGCCTTTTCATCATCCTTGCCATCTATTGCAATGGGCATATTGGTCTTCATCACCCCGTAGCGTCGCGGCGAAGCTTGCATATCTTCAACTTGAGCTAGATTTATCTGGGCATATAGCCCCGATATCGATAATAAAATGGAAATACTACTGAGTAACCCTCGTAACTGCATGACCTTAAAATATATAATCCTTTTCCAATTCGAACATACCTGTCAACGGCGTATTATCCGAGGCCGGCCCAACAAGCACCTTAAACCTTCCCTTCTCCGTTTTCCATTTCCGGCCAGCTCCCCACAACTTCAAATCCTCCTTCGTCAGTTCAAAAATAAATGACTGGGTATCTCCCTTTTTTATAGACTGACGAGAAAATCTTTTCAGTTGCTTAACCGGCGTAACCACACTGCTTACCTCATCCATCACATAGATTTGCGCCACTTCCTCCCCGTCTCTATCTCCAACATTTTTCACGTCAAATCGGATAGAACACCTAAAGTCATCGTCCCCTTCTATGACCGCTACCTGTAAATTACCGTAAGCAAACTCGGTGTAGCTTAAACCGTAGCCGAAAGCATATAGTGGTTTTGCATCAATCTCGACATAATCATGGTGCTTTGGTTTCAGGTGATTGTAATATACGGGTAGCTGCCCAACAGAACGTGCAACCGAAATCGGCAACCTGCCTGCCGGATTATAATCGCCGAACAGCACATTTGCAATAGCTATTCCCCCCTCCTGTCCCGGATACCAGGCATTTACAATCGCCGGAACATGTTCTGCTGCCCAATTGAGGATCAATGGCCTTCCCATAATAGTGACCAACACGACCGGTTTACCCGTAGCCACGATGGCCTGCAGCAAAGGTAGCTGGTCTCCCAATAAATCCAGTGTCGCACGGTCAAACCCTTCCCCACTTTCCATATCGCTGATAGACGGTGCGGCACTGTCGACATTAGCGGCTCCCGTGGCCTGATAGGAGGTCTTAAAATCCCGCGCACTGGAACCACCCAATACGACAATCGCCACATCAGCCAATTCGGCAGCCTTTACAGCAGACGCAACATCCGTCGCACTCGTATCACGGATCGCACACCCTTTCACATAATCCACATACGTATTCGTCGATACCGCAGCACGCACACCTTCCAATACTGTTTTTATTTTTTCTTCCGGCTGCGGCGCCGTGTAGTCGCCTAACTGGTTATATATATTATGGGCATTGGGACCGATTACGGCAATCCGACTCAAGGTCTTGCTCAGTGGTAAAAGATTGGATTCATTCTTTAACAGGACAATAGCCTCCCGGGCAACCTGTCTCGCCATAGCCGTATGTTCCGAAGTTGCGACCTTTTGTACTACTAGATGCTCGTCGACATAAGGTCGTTCGAAGAGACCGAGGGCGAACTTTTGATATAAGAGGCGTGCAACGGCACGGTCCACGTATTGCATATCTACTTGTCCCGATTTTACAGCTTTCAATAAATTATCTCCAAAACCCGAACCACTTAAATCCACATCCAACCCGGCTTCGATGCTTTGTTTTGCCGCGTCAACCGCATCTTCCGCGGTGGCGTGGCTACCGGTCAGGCCAGAGATACTCAACAGATCCGATACCACGAATCCTTTAAAGCCCCATTGCTGCCGCAGAATTTCGTCTAACAACCAAGGATTGGATGAACAAGGGACTCCATCAACGGAATTATAAGCGGTCATTATAGATCCCGCACCGGCTTTTACCGCCTGTTCAAATGGCGGCAAAAAGCTTTGAAGCAAAGCCCTTTCACCAACACTTACACTCCCCCCATTATGGCCACCTTCGGGAACGCCATATGCGACAAAATGCTTCAGCGTAGCTATTATTTTCTCCTCAGCGCCTGCAACATCACCTTGAAATCCTTTTACCATAGCTTTCCCCATCTGCCCAACGAGATAAGGATCCTCTCCATAAGATTCTTCCGTGCGTGACCAACGTGGATCCCGCGCCAAATCCAATACCGGACCATAGCCATTTTTACCACCTACCGCGTAAGTCTCGGTAGCAATCACTCTTGCCATCTGCGCTATGAGATCAGGGTTCCACGTGCTCGCCTGCCCGATCGCCGTTGGAAACACCGTCGCGCCAATGGCCATGTGACCGTGCGGCGCCTCCTCCGATAAAAGCAACGGAATTCCCAAGCGCGTACTATCCACCATATAACGCTGTATCGCATTCGTCGCTCTTGCGGCCTCCTCTGGACTTAAGCCATTTTCCAGCGTTTTTTGTGTCCACGGATCAGCGCGCAAAGTAGCCCATAGGAGTCCGATGTGCTGTTTTTTAACAGCATCTTTTAGTTTATCGCTAACCCGTATGCCTGCCGCATCTTTCACATACATCTCCCATCCTAACAGTTTGGAAAGCTGTCCTACTTTCTCCTCCACGGTCATGCGTCCTATTAGGTCCTGGACCCGGTCTTCGATAGGCAATTGACTATTCTTATAGGGTAAAACCTGTGCGTGAAGAGCCGTTCCTAAACAAATTAATCCACTTAACAGTATATATTTTAACTTCATCCGTGTATTTTTAAAATGATGCCTAACGTACAGTCTCCGGCCTGCTTCCTTCCGCGACACCATATGTATCCGAAGGCGTATTATCCATATCAAACTCAAGCTTCCCTCCTTTTATAAGGTCCTTGTACGAAATGTAGGATTTCGTATACGGTTCCCCATTAAGCCGGACCTGCTGAATATATTTATTTTCTTTGCTATTGTTATGCGCTACAAGTTCCAAAGTTTTTCCTTCACCCAAGGCAACCGTTGCTTTATCGAACAACGGACTTCCAAAAATAAAAGGACCACCGGCAGGTGAAACCTGATAAAATCCCAGTGCCGATAGCACATACCAAGCCGACATCTGCCCTACGTCTTCATTGCCGGAAAGACCATCTACCTGATCGGTATACATGGTTGCTAAGGTCTGCCGAACGCGTTCAGCAGCCTTCCATGGCTGACCTGCATAAGGATACATATAAATGACATGGTGGCTTGGTTCGTTTCCATGAGCATATTGACCGATCAATCCGCTAATGTCCGGAGAAGCGTCTTCACCCATATCCCCCTCCACCACAAACAAGGAATCCAGCTTCGCGATAAATTTGTCTTCTCCGCCGAAAAGATTTATAAAACCATGGATGTTATGTGGCACTAACCAGGTATATTGCCAAGCGTTTCCCTCGGTGTAATCATTGGCAAGATGTGCCGAATGAAAGGGATCAAACGTGCCCGGCCTAAAATTCCCTTCGGAATCTACACCACGCAAGAATTGCAAATCCTGATCAAAGTAATATTTAAAAGCGTCACTACGTTTGATAAAGTAATCGTAATCGTCCTGCTCTCCCCGTAATTTAGCCACCTGTGCCAAGCTCCAATCGGCAATAGCAAACTCCAGTCCTTTCGCAACTGATTCTGCCTCTTCTTTATCGTAAGGCACATACCCATATTGCTTATGCCAGTTAAGACCTCGATCATCCTTCATGGCTGAAACCTTCATTGCCTCGTATGCGAGATCCTTGTCAAACCCTCCTATCCCTTTCAGGTAAGCGTCTGCTACGACAATAATGCCGGGATTACCGACCATACAATCCGTCTCATTTCCTACCAAGTGCCAAACGGGAAGCTTACCCTGCTCCTGATAGATACGAAGCATGGAATTCACCATGTCTGGTAGACGATCCCGGTGGATAATGCTCATTAGTGGATGCGCTGCCCGATAGGTATCCCAAAGGGAGAAAGTCGTATAATTTTCGCCCGTCACTAGCTTATGCGGTTTAAAATCACTTCCCATATATTCGCCATTCACATCGCTGAATGCCGAAGGTGCGATCATCGTATGGTAAAGCGCTGTATAAAAGATTTTACGTGCAACGGTATCTTTCGTTTCAATCTTTATTTTCTGCAACTGTTCATTCCAAGCGGCATCGGCTGCGTCTTTCGTTGCGCCGAAATCCCAATTAGGAAGTTCTTCTTGCAAATTCAGTTTAGCGTTCTCAACGCTCACCGGTGACAGGGCTACCTTCACCAAAACGTCCTGGAATCCATCGGTCTTTCCAAAAACAAGTTCCGCGTATGCGCGGGAAGCCGTAATGCTATTTCCTTCCTGAATAGCTGTACTATCAGCCAATCGAACACCAACAATCGGTTGCGAAAAGATTGCAGTAAAATAAATCTTTTGGTTTTTTGCCCAGCCCTTTGAATATCGATAACCGGAAACGAGGGTATCATTCTCTATCGTAATTTGTCCTTCTTTCTCGCCTTCCCAACCTATACCCGCATCGAGATTCATCAACACTTTTGGTGTTTCATCCTTTTTATAGCTGTATTTATGGAAGCCTACACGCGAGGTGGCCGTCAGTTCTACGTCAACATCGAACCGATCCAGATGCACCGCATAATAACCCGGTCTGACGCGTTCGGTGTCTCGATTAAATAGTGAATAAGCTCCGGTCTGTTCATCACCATGCTCTCCGCGGTCAAACCGGATGTCCCCCGTAAACGGTAATAACACAATATCACCCAAATCACCAATCCCCGTGCCACTCAAATGTTGATGCGCAAATCCAATAATCGTGGAATCGGAAATATGGTACCCCGAGACCCAGTCCCAACCGGTGGAAAGGTTAGACGGTCCCAGCTGAACCGCTCCATAAGGAACATTCGCTCCCAAAAAGACGTGCCCATGTCCGCCGGTGCCGATATACGGATCGACGTACGCTGTTAGTGAATCCGATTTTTGATATTCCGAACCTGTACTACATGATCCTAAAACCTGGAGTATCCCTCCGAGAAAAGCTAGTTTTGTTACAATATTGTTGAAATTCATCATTTTTAATTTTACCACAGCCCGAGGCATTCCCCAAACTGCAGCATACATCACTGTTTGGTTCCCTAAAATAAGGTTTTAGCAGACAACAAAAGCAACTATACTCACTTTTTTACAAGTTAAGGGAGAGTCCATGCAATGGTATCGTCCCATCGTTAAATGCTAAGGCAAAAAAGAAAATATGGAGAACCCTTTCATTTTATGTATTGGAAAGCTATTTTAGAGGTATTAAATCGCTAAACATGTTTCAACAAAGGAAGCTTAAAAGCTATCTCACTATCATTATATTGTTTTATTTAAGTATTTCCGCTACAGAAGCGCAGTCTTCGCGTACCGAATGGTTCGAAGATGCGCGTTACGGCATGTTTATCCATTGGGGGCTGTATAGCGCTGCCGAGGGGATGTGGAAAGGAGAACCGCTGCGGTATGCCAACAATTACGCGGAATGGATCCGATACCGCAACCGTATTTCCAAAGAAGAATACGGCGAACTGGCTCAACGGTTTGTTTGGGACAAGATTGACCCTGAAAACTGGGTCTTGCTGGCAAAGGAATCGGGGATGAAATATATCATCATCACCGCAAAACATCACGATGGTGTCGCTTTATGGGACACGAAAGTAGGTCATTATTCCCTACCCAAATTATCTGGTGCAAATAGGGATGTCATCAAAGAAATTGCCGACGCTTGCCGTAAACACGATATGAAGCTTGGCTTTTATTATTCGCATTGGCTCGATTGGGAGCATCCCTACGCCTGGGATCATAATCAAGAATTAACCGGGCGTGTCAGGGACGAACAATTTAATCAGTATTGGCAGGAAAAAGCGATCCCACAAATGCGAGAACTGCTGACCAATTACGGCGATATCGCCATCATGTGGTTCGATATGTGGATTCCCTATGAAAAGACCATATTTAAACGGGAACAACTGGAACAAGCCGTCGCCCTTATCCGCAAATTGCAACCCAACTGTCTGATCAACTCCCGTCTGGGGTTGCCAACAGATGCCAACTATGTAGATTTTGAGACATTAGGGGACAACCAGTTCGGCACAAGCTACATCGACCACCCCTGGGAAACACCGGGCACGATAGCCCATTCATGGGGCTACAACGGACAAGAAACAAACTGGAAATCAACAGGACAACTTTTTGAATCCCTCATCAGCAACGTTGCACTTAATGGAGGCTTTACCTTGAATATAGGACCAAGAGCCGATGGTTCCGTGCCCCATGAGAGCATTAGCCGGCTTAACGATATCGGTAAATGGCTGCGCAATTACGGTGAAGCGCTTTTCAACAACACGGGACTGGATCTACAAGTCAATCAACACGATTGGGGCAAAATCACAAAAAGTAGAAAAAGTAATACGGTCTATCTCCATATATTCAACTGGCCTTTAGACGGGAAACTTCGCGTGTCAGGAATAAGCAGCAAGCCTCAAAAAGCAGTATTGTTATCCGTCGATGGAAGCCAACCATTATCGTTCGAACAACATGGTCCCCTGACACATATACAGCTCCCGCAGCAGCAGAGTGACCCCTTTGTATCGGTCGTGCGCCTGACGTACGATTCCATAGAAACGGTTCCATCCATTGTTGCGGAGTCCACTTTTGGCGGATTTGCTCTGAAAGGGTCGAACGCGGCAAATAGAGAGCGCCTTAAGCTTGTGGAAGAAGATGATACCCGTCCGGCCTATGTGCAGACAGCGGGCAAGAAAATAACCTGGGAGCTGTATCTTCCAGAAGCTGGCCATTACCATATTGATCTATCTGCGCACAATCCAACAAAAGAGCGTATTCTTGTCTCCATACGATTTGCTGACAAGACCATCGAAGGAACGATAGTCCCTTCGGGGAAAGTGGTAGCCGAGCCAAACGAAGACAATTACACGGATGAGTTTGTGGATAGCCACATCGGCGAGATTACCGTCGAGCAAGCAGGCCAATACAATGTCGAATTTCAAGCAAAAGGAAATCAGGAATTGTGGCTGAACCGGATCTGGATAGAGAAAAGGAAGGATGCCGAGCAAGCCAGCGTGTCTACGCAAGATAAACCACTGGTCATTGAGCAGATCAACCCTAAACTCTATCTCTTCACCACTTATCACGAATATGAGGGCACCAAGGTTTCAGCCAATGCACTATACCTCCTTACCAAAGAAGGTGCACTCCTTTTTGATACCCCTTGGGATCCCACACAGTACCAGCCACTTTTGGATAGTATACAAGAAAAACACGATATGCCCGTCATCGGTGTGTATGCCACCCACTGGCATGAAGACCGTGCCGGAGGTTTCGGCTATTACAACAACATAGGCATCCCAACATATGCCACAGCGCGTACCAATGAATTATTGCGTGCAAATGGTAAGCCGCTGGCCATCCGTAAGATCGAAGAAGGAAAGACATATTCCGTAGGCGGCGAATCTTTTGTGTTCGATTTCTTCGGCCCGGGACACTCCATGGATAATGTAGTCGTCTGGTTTCCCGAATACAAGATCTTGGATGGTGGCTGTTTTATCAAGAGTTCGGATGCCAAAAACCTCGGTAATACCAGCGACGGCGATGTCAAAGAATGGAAACCCTCGATGGCAAGATTACTCGCCCACTATCCCGAGATTAATTTGGTGATTCCTGGTCACGACGATTGGAAAGCTTCTGAACAGCATATTGAGAATACTTTTAAGCTTTTGGAAGGGAAACGCTAAAATATTACTTTTGACGCAAAGCGCCATACTAATGAGCCACAAGTAATGTCTTTTAGGCCATAGCTAATATCTTATAAGGTGGAACACATGTATGTAGAGGGAGAAATCTCTACTCTTCTCTAAGTTTTATAATTTCTTCGAGTGCCTGAACATCAATTTGATCTTTAGGTCTATTAACAGCTTTTTTATTCGCTATCAGCTGGTTGATATGCAGGAAAGGAACATGTACCTCTTCAATATCTGCCACAGAAGCCATTGCTAAGCATTCATCAAAAGAGTATCCCTCTAACCCTTTCATATCGGTCAAGATATCTAAACGTAACCCATTGTTAAGATGAAAGTCCGTCCACCCAGCTATAAAAGGAATAGTTTCTAACTGTGGAATATCGCCAAGGTTTGATAATTGGAATGCTTTTCTCAGATTCTTTCTATTATCAATAGAATCTTTTATCCATATATCCAAATCACCAGTAAATCGCTGGAAGCCGTGTAAATTTGTAGCATAGCCCCCTATCATAATATAGGACACCTTGGCATTCGCGAGGTTTCGCCAAAAATTTAATATTTCTTCATCAAAGATATCCATCTTTTACTTTTGGACAAAAGGTTTATGAACGATCTTCGCTTTCTTAAGCGTTTCTTGTATTTTATAGAGTCGCGTGGCCATCTCAAACCGCTCTTTATACGAACGCTTCAACCCCTCTTTCAATAACGCAATTTCCGCATCGCTAAAATGTTGTGGATTATGTTCTTTCTTGATATGCATGATATACCTACCGACTTATTAAACATATTATACATATAAAGATACGGGTTTTATATAAAAAAATGGCGACAGAACGATAACTGTTTCACCACATCAATGGTACTTCGTAAATTTGACGATATGGACACAGTAGTAATTCATCCTAAAACCAAAGAGCAATTGGCAGTAATTAAAGCTTTTGCTAAGGCGCTGGAAATGGAGTTTGAAATAACGCAGCCAGCTAGCTCATACAACCCAGAATTTGTCAAAAAATTCTAAACGCGACACTATTCCGATAAGTAGTTATGCCTCAATAAAAGTACCGATCCAGAAGCTCCCAGAAAAACTCTTCGTCCGTGCCATAGTGCTCCAAGATGCGTTTCCAGGTTTCCTTACCAAACTGAATCTCATTTCCAAAACTATCTTTATAAATCCACTTGTCGAATATATCTTTATCAAAAGAAGCTTTATTGTTATCCCGCGTATATTCTAAACCTCCGCGCAGATTTCTTTTGAGCTGGGTTTTAGAGCCATTCACCCGTTCTTTCACATTAACGTGCCCGAAGATATCCTTCCCTTCCTCCAGTTTATAACCTTTATTATCCTCGATTATTGTTTTATCAAAAATATCCACCTTAAAAGTAGCCCTATAGTCGGCGTGTCGGCTATTTTCCCTTACCAACCGTCTTAGCAGTCTCATTTGCGCATCCTTATTCCCCCTCAAATCAGGCTCTGCCTTATCTAGATATTTCTTTTCGTACTGTAGCTTATTATTGCGGCTATCTGTAAATATCAAGTCATCAAAGATATTTTTTTCGAGACTGGCCTTATATCTCCCGTCAGCAGATCTATACTGGAGCGCCCCAAAAATATCAGTGTCTATAGCACCTCGCTGTGCAAACAGAACAGAAAACGACAACATCAACGCAACACAAACGATAAACTTTTTCATATCAACAAGATCTTTGCAAAGATAGACTCCTTGCCGCGGGATTGGTTTATTCTATTTCAATAAAAACGTTTTTGCAACCTCCATTAAGGATACAGCGCTGGCCACTTATCCATGTTCCAGATATAGATGAGGTGTGCAGCTTCAATAACACGTTGTAGATGCGTATGAAACTCTATTAAGTAATCATCGCCCCGACTATCATCAGCAGACGTATAATCCATACTCACTACAAGCCACCAATAGAGCGCATCTCGAACATGCGGCAAGTTGTATGTTTCCCACAGCTGAAAAATCACCGTCATCGGGTTCTTTCGTTCTTCATCATCGAGATAAACTAACTTATACGCTTCCAGTTCAAATTCCTGTGGCATATAGCAGTTATTGAAATAACCTATCGCTTTATTAAAGCCTATTGTATCCGGCCTAAAGAAACTACCATGCGTCTCATAGCTATGACGAAGCACGGTATCTGGCATCCAGTAACTTTTATCCAATCTACAGATCATAAAAAGACCCTCGATAAGCGTCTCTATAAATTCATACCGAATAAATGTTTGCAAAGTCTGCTCATTATTCATCTGATATCCCGGTAATAGAGCGGCTTGTTTCCAATGATTCAGATGTGCTCTCTATGCCGGAAAATTCTCCCAACCAAAAAATAGATTGATTGCATTATAAGGATTCCCGATTTCCTGCGGGTGCAACCTCCGCGGGAAATAATCATAAGGGGTAGGGTTTGCAAAGGGCATAATTAATCTTTGTTTGATAAGTTATCATTGCGCTCATCGTCATCTTTCATAATTTCGTAAATGCGATTTTCTAAAATCACCTTATGCCATTCGTCTAATAGCTTTTTAGTGTTTTCAAAAGCATTTTTTCTATCCTTCTTCATCATAGCAGCCCACTTCTCACTGAACTCGTAATACCCATTCAACTCATCTGCTGATTCAATTTCCGCAATAATCTGCTCCATTATCAACACATTTGCCCAACGTTTTTCTTCAAAAGGAAAGCACATATAACGCGCTATATCAACATTGTCAACAAACTGTTGGATAACAAACTCTGGCTTCATATTAAATATTTCACACGCTTGTTTAAACGCTGCTGTTAACTTAATTTGATCTATATTGCTCATAAGAATGATTATTAATATATTTTAAATTTAAAAACGATTTTCTTCCAAGAATTTACCTAGCCACTCCTGATAAATTTCTATTCTATCTTCTAGATTTCTATAGAAATAAAACTGTTTGGGCAATTCTTGTAATGACCAAATGAATTCAGCATATTCTTCAGAATCCAGATAGTCACTATCTCGGATATTCCCATATCCATCCATAACTCTAATAAAGAAACCTAAAACAGGATTAAAAATGAATTTTTCCAAATGAAATCTCGCTAAGTGATTAGGCATATCAACGTACTGCATTATAGCGTTAAGCAATTCGACAGGAGAGGCCCCAGTAAGAATACACTGGAACCGTATATCCTTATTCAGTTTAATGAAGTTAAACTCATCTAAGTAGACTGTATCTTTCAATTCGACTCCTTTCGAAAACAGTTCAAAAAGCTGTCCCGTCAAAACTTTACTCTTATTTCTACGTTGTGAGAAACTATAATTCCGATTAGTGGCAAGCTTTACCATTCGCCTGACGAAACCAACTCCTTTATCTTTATCCTGCCTGGTCATTGTATTAGGCATTGTCTCCCCTTCTAAACCAAATTCCTCACGAATAAAATAGAATGACTTAGTTGCCAAACTAAAAGCCGACTTATCATCGAAGTGATTATCTATCAGTGAATAATGATCAACAAAAAGTTGTAAAAATTCATGTACCTGAAATCCAGCAACCTTACACCCCACTTTAAATTTATTGGGCACAACCAGATGATCCATTTCCAATTCTCGTTTCATTCTTTTATTGTTCATGTATAATAAATCGATATCCGTAACTCCGCCTTTAATTGCTTAGGTTGAAAATTGGCAGACTATCTTGTTAAATCTCAAAAAGTAAATATCTTCCATCTACATTGCGCACACACACTTCTCCAGCTTTAATCAGATTGTACAGCCCATCCTTTAGGTGCTTGGGTAAAATCTGGAGATTATGTTGCCCTGTAAACTCCACCACTTGAAATATTTCATCAGGAGCTCTACCTTCTTTAAAATATTTACTTTTCAAAAGACGATTTAGTTTTTCTCGAACATCTATAGTCGCATCGGATACCGACTCTAAACTTTCGTCCTCCTTCCATTCCCTAAATGTAAGTTCAGGAACCGCACAGCTCCTTATTTTTGTCTTCCCATTCTCCGTATACGACTCTTTACTCGCCAGGACCCAAGGGATAATAATTTCGTAGTCCTTGTAAAATCGTTGATCTTCTATATTGACCCGGACCAATCGCTCCTCATTAGTCTCGTATCTTTCACGATGGAACGTCATCGCTTCGGTCGTCGAATCTTGATAGATCCTATCCAGCAGCATACGTTCCTCTTGTAAAATCCGCCCAACATTATGCATACGTTCAAAATCACTATAGTAAAATGGAGCCCTTCCCAATAAAAAGGAAACTTCTTCGGCAGACCACCCTTTTGCTATTCTCCGTTTTAAATAAGTATACCAATACATAAAATCCATGGAATACATTATGCCCGCATAGGTATCTTTGTTAGCTATTTTTTTTTTCATATTAAGTTTGATTGGTTCAATTTGAGATCGCTCCAACTATCACTGCAATAACAATATTATATTTCATATATGTTGAGGAGACGTAGAAAGAACAAGTTGATAAAGCTGAACCAATCGTTCGACTAAAAGTTGTTTGTTTGCTGCCATAATCGATTTACAAAAAGTTAAATATATAGATTTTATATACAAATATACAGAAAAATCTACAGCATACAAATTATTTGTATATTTTTTCTATACGTTAGTTAGCTTTAAAGCTATTCTTGAAAAGAAAATATAACAGCGTTAGGGGAACTTTTAACAGAAGAACTATATCTTATTACAAAAGCGATCGACGCCGATCCCTGTGAAATGCTGAACAAGCTATATGGACGTCTGGAACTTATGAATGAAAATAAATAACGATAAACAGTTGGACATTACTTTGAAGGCTCTTGGGGAGCCATTCGACAATTCTTCGTCCTAGCGTCTGCATGAAGCCGGCACCCCCCCGTAGTGCGTCCGTGTTGAGTCCGTGTCAAAGTCGAAAACACCATGCTTGCATCTTTCTTGCACCATCTAAACATCCCGAACGTAGGCCCAAGTAAAACCCTAGTTATATCAAAGCCCTACAAAAGAAAACCGAAACAAGCCCTTGTTGCAATTTTCATAATACCTCTCGAAGCCACATTATGAAATTCTAAAATACCTATCGAAGGTCGATTTCGATTCTCCTAAAAATCAAAAATGGTTATTAATCAACAACATATAAAGATTAACTTCGGGGTATGGCAACAAATGAAAATGGATATCTGAGAGGGCAGGTGGGAAACTTGGTATCTCGCAAAGTAGGCACAAAAAACATTGTGCAGACCAAACCAGGTCGTAAAATTCGACAAACGGAATCTAGTAAATCCGCAGCCGCTGACTTCGGCTATGCGAGCGCTGCTTGAGCGTTAATCCGTAACGCCTTCGTGTCAACCCATCAGCAATTGTGCGACGATAAAATGCATAATCGCTTAATAAAATACATACAGCGTGTTATGCGCACCACAGCTCGACCAACATTAGGTTACAATAACATAGAGAAAGGGAATATCAGCCGGTTGGTCGGCTTTCAGTTCAATGAAAACTGTCATTTGCACGATTACTTCCATCTTGATCCAATCGTAAACCTAAACGACAAAGAACTCTATGTCCATTTCCCGGAATTTTATCCAACTGAACATTTGCTTTTACCGAAAAATTGCAGACATATCTTGATACAAATCGAGGTCTTTGGTTTTCTATTCAGGAGACGAAGCTATTTTAGACACGGTATACATGAGATCGAAATTGATATACCGCGGGAAGGTATAACAGTAGAAGAACAAACAGTGGTTTTCGATGCCCCCTCGGAGCCATACGACACCCTTTTAGTGGCTTTAACGATATTGTATTTGGATGGAAACGGCCCCCGAAGCTTTCTTTACAACAATAAGAATCTCCATCCCGCGGCCATCATAGGCGGTTTTAATTATAAATAGAACGGGATGTGCTTTTCGCCTATCCCGCTCTTATTTAATCAATTGGTATTTCATCCTACTTTCGTTAGGAAATACGACTTGTCTTATCTTTCAACCATACTGCTTCGTCCGTATTCAAATGAGGGGCTAACTTCTCAAACACCCACGCATTATATTCGTTGAGCCATGTTACATGTACATCGTCTAACAAGGATTTATCGACTAAGTCTGTCGCAATATAACAGATCGTCATGGTCTCAAAATCCATAAAATCACCAAAGTGATTGGAAGCGATTTCTTTACTCAACACTATATTCTCAATACGGATACCATATTTACCCTCGCGATATAATCCAGGTTCTATAGACGAAATCATCCCGCCCTCTACAGGAATATTGACATTTGTCGGATTGAAAATATGCGGTCCTTCATGCACATTTAAGAAAAAGCCCACACCGTGCCCGGTGCCGTGTCCATAGTTACGCAATTCATCCCAGAGCGGACGTCGTGTAAGCGCGTCTATTTGGTATCCCCTAGTGCCTTTTGGAAATACGGCTGTTGATCCCTCTATAAGTGCCTTTAACACCAACGTATAATCTTTTTTCTCCTCTTGGGTGATGTTGCCCAACGAAACAACCCGCGTAATGTCCGTGGTACCATCCCGGTATTGTCCGCCCGAATCCACCAGCAATAAGCCCTCGGCTTTTAAAGCTGCGTTACTTTCTTCGGTTGCTTTATAATGGGGTAATGCACCATGCGCCCGGTAACCGGCAATCGTATCAAACGAAATATCAACGAAATCTTCTCCCTCGGCACGTATATGCTGCAACTTATCAGCAATCGAAATCTCCGTTAATTCTCCATGCCGCACTTCTTCTTCGAGCCATTTGAAAAAACGTGTCATGGCTATGCCGTCTTTAACCATAACATCTCGGGTATGCGCGATCTCCACCGCGTTCTTCACCGCTTTCATTAACGTAGATGGATTAAGATCTTCTATTATTTTAGTAGATTTCGGAACCGCATCGTACATCGCAAAGCAAGTCCGTTTGGGATCCAGCAAAATGGTATCAGCGCTCAGCGACGAAACTACTTGGAACGCTTCCTCGTAAGGTTTTATAGATACCCCTGCCTGCTCCAATGTTGCATTATCCTGCTCGTTCAATTTATTGGGATCGATAAACAAAGTCGTTTCATTCCCCGCCAACAGCACAAACCCCAAAACCACCGGGTTACAAGGTACGTCGTTCCCCCGGATATTTAACAACCAAGCCAAATCATCTAACGAAGAAACGAGATGGGCAGAAACGCGTCTAGATTTCATTTTTTGACGGACACGGTTTAATTTACTTGCCGTACCCTCTCCCGTAGTGGATTCATCCAACAGGAATGCCGGAGATGTCGGTAGTGTCGGTCTGTTATCCCAGATCGTTTCCAAAATATCAACATGTCCATTAACTTGAATATCCATTGGTAAAAGAGCATCCTTCACAGCTTGTGCCACTGCTACAGAAGCTAGATTACCATCGAACGCTACGTTGCTACCAGCAGGGAGTTGCTCCGCCAACCAATCCGCATATTCCGCCGCACCCTGCGTTTTCAATTTTACAAGTTCAAAACCGGTTCCTTCTAATTGTTCACCCGCCTGTACGAAATACCGAGCATCGGTCCATAAGCCCGCAAAATTAGCAGTAATAGCCAACGTTCCTGCCGACCCCGTAAAACCCGAAGCCCAAGCGATACATTTATAGCGATCGGGTAAATACTCGCTGATATGTGGATCTGAAGACGGAATGATATAAGCATCAATCCCTTGCGACTTCATCTCTTTCCTGATCGCATCTAAGCGTTCTCTATATGTCATATTCATTCATTTCTGTTGTTTGGCAAGTTAATTTATTCTTTTTTCTTTGCAAAAAGATAATGGAAAAAGAAGGTTTTCTTTATGCAACTTTTTTTAGAAAAAAGTTGCTCAAAAAAGCGTCGCTTCGCGGTTATGTGGATTAAACTGGCCTTATATTGTTTTACGGCCATTTTTATGCAGGGTATTCCATTAAAAACAGCATGTTGTTTGACCGGAGGGAGTTTCATGCTGTTTAGGAATAGCCAAAGAAAAATCGTAAAACTATATTCAGCCTTGATTTTTTGGCTCCTTTTTTATCAAGAAAAAAGGAGTATGAATTTGTCGAAAGAAATCCTTCAATTAATTTTTTAAGTTTGTACAACTACATATAAAGAATATGGTAAAAAAAACATACTCCATGACTTGGATAGTGACAATACTGCTGCTATCAATGCACGCGAGCTATGCGCAATCATTGAAGAATAATATTGATCATGCTTATCAACAGTTTGTAAAAAGTGGTAAACTTCCTAATGGTATTGCGTCTCTGACGGTACTGGACGGCAACACGGGCCAACCGATATTTACAAACAATGCTTCCATTGGGTTACCGACAGCGTCAACGATGAAAGTCATCACCTCCATCACGGCATTAGATATCTTAGGTCCGGATTATACCTATCAGACCAAGTTGGCTTATACAGGTGAAATTGACAGCTTGGGTGTGCTACATGGTGACATTATCGTGATCGGTTCCGGCGACCCTACGCTAGGTAGTGATCGCTTCAACAACACCAAGGCCGAAACTATACTGAACAAATGGGTATATAAGATCCAGCATGCTGGCATAAGCAGAATAGACGGCCGTATAATTGGTGATGATCTGTATCTGAATGGAAACGATGTCCCGCCCACGTGGAACTGGCAAGACATAGGGAATTATTATGGTGCCGGAATATCTGGATTAAATTGGCACGAAAACAAAGTCGGCATTGTCATTTCTCCGCATACCGTTGGGAAACCCACTTTTGTTGCCTCGACATCCCTGCCCCTGACAGATGGTACGCTCATCAATGAGGTGATTACGGGACCGAATGGGTCTGGCGACAATGTCTATGCTTACTCTGCACCCTACTCCAACATTGTATATCTACGTGGAACATATGGCCGAGATCTGAAGAAAGTTATCGAAATAGCGGTGCCGGATCCGGCTTTAGCATTAGCGCAACAATTGACGCGCGCTCTATCGGATATAGGCATTGCCGTGGATAGCTTACCAACCACAGGAAAGCGGCTATTAAACCAGGGGATAACCCTAAACAAGCGCCCAAAAGAACTTGACATACATCAATCTCCTGCTCTGAAAGACATCATACATTGGTTCAATCAAAAAAGTATCAATCTGTATGGTGAAGCCATGCTCAAAAGTTTTGGTATCATAAGCCACAACGAATCTACTACCCTGGAGGCAGCATCGTTGCTAAGCAAGTATTGGGAACAAAAGCTGCGTATCCCGAACAGTGAACTGAACATTCAAGATGGCTCTGGGCTTTCTCCACAAAACCGTGTTACTACGGCAGCTATGGCGAAAATCATGCATTATGCACAAGGTAGACCATGGTTCGCCGATTTTAAAAAAAGTCTACCCACCATTAATGGTATAACGATGAAGAGTGGCACCATCGGTGGGGTTTTGGGATATACCGGATTCCATACAAGCAAATCAGGACAGCCGGTTACGTTTTCGCTGCTGGTTAATAACTATACAGGAAGCACAGCCGCCATGCGGCAAGAGATGTTTAAATTATTGAATAGTCTTAAATAGCATTAAAAATTCGCTAATCTTCTTTTGAAATTTTAGCTTTGTATCCATAAAACTTATATTATTCGTAGTCGGATTACGATGCAGACTGCAGGGAAGATCGACGTTCCTCCATCAGTTTCGTTTTAGTTCAACTTAGATGATTCACTTTTACTTAAACAAATGAGTATTAACAGAAAAAAAGACGCTTTGGACTATCATTCCAAGGGAAGACCTGGCAAAATTGAAGTCGTTCCGACAAAGCCTCACAATTCACAGCGAGATTTATCACTAGCTTATTCACCGGGTGTAGCTGAACCTTGTTTGGCTATTGCTGAAAACAGTGAAGACGCATATAAATATACTTCTAAAGGAAATCTGGTTGCCGTTATCAGTAACGGTACCGCCGTACTGGGTCTCGGTGATATCGGGGCACAAGCAGGCAAACCTGTAATGGAAGGAAAAGGATTGTTATTCAAGATATTTGCAGATATCGATGTTTTTGATATCGAACTGGACACCAAAAATGTCGACGAATTTGTCAATATCGTAAAAGCACTCGAACCGACTTTTGGCGGTGTGAATTTAGAAGATATTAAAGCGCCCGAGTGTTTTGAGATAGAGCGCCGCTTAAAAGAAGAAATGAATATTCCGGTCATGCACGATGACCAACACGGTACGGCGATTATTTCGGGCGCAGCTTTAATTAACGCCTGCGAATTGATAGACAAAGATATCAGTCAAGTCAAAATCGTTGTAAACGGTGCTGGTGCCGCCGCCATTTCTTGTACGGCCATGTATGTGGCTGTAGGAGCCCTAAAGGAGAACATTGTCATGTTGGATAGTAAAGGGGTGATCCGTAAAGACCGCGAAACGCTAGATACAACAAAAGCCGAATGGGCAACAGATCGTGATATTTATACTCTCGCCGAAGCTGTAAAAGATGCTGACGTTTTTATCGGACTATCCGCAGCAGATGTATTAACACCGGAAATGCTACTTTCTATGGCGCCTAGACCGATTGTGTTAGCCATGGCAAATCCGAATCCTGAAATTGCCTACGATTTGGCGCTAGCTACGCGTACGGATGTCATTATGGGTACCGGACGGTCGGATTATCCGAATCAAGTAAATAACGTATTGGGGTTCCCGTATATTTTTAGAGGAGCTTTAGATGTTCGTGCAACCGCCATTAATGAGGAAATGAAAATTGCGGCCGTTCATGCCATAGCAGCGCTCGCAAAGCAACCTGTTCCGGAAGAAGTTAATCAAGCTTATGACACTAGTAATCTGAAGTTTGGGGCAGAGTATATTATTCCTAAACCAACAGATCCTCGTCTCATCACGGAGGTGTCTGTGGCGGTGGCAAAAGCAGCCATGGCATCGGGTGTGGCCAGAATAGAAATACAAGACTGGGAACAGTATAAAGAAGACCTACGCAAGCGTTTGGGTAAAGATGATCGGATTATCCGTAATTTGACGAGCAGAGCCAAGAAAAACCCTAAACGGGTGGTCTTTGCAGAAGCGGACAATTACAAAACACTTCGGGCTGCACAGATTGTAAAAGAAGAGGGAATTGCATTTCCTATCTTGTTAGGTAGTAAGGAAAAAATCCAAAGCTTAATCCAGGAATACGATTTCGATTTTGGTGATGTAGAGATCATCGACCCTACCGAAGAAAAAGGTTCCGAGCGCTTCAACAGGTTTGTACAACACCTTTATACCAAAAGGCAACGACGCGGTATGACAGAGCATGAAGCAACCAAGTTGATGGCCACTAATCGGAACTATTTTGCTGCAAGTATGGTACAGTTTGGCGAAGCGGATACTTTGATTTCTGGATTAACACGCAACTATGCAACAACTATCCGCCCGGCATTGCAAGTTATCGGTGCGAAACCGAACAGTCGCGTAGCAGGTATGTATATCATGCTCACTTCCAAAGGGCCTCTTTTCTTTGGTGATACAACCGTTAATGCAGATCCAACGCCCGAAGAGCTCGCAGATATTGCTATATTATTGGACGAAGCGGTGAGACGCTTCAATATAAAACCCCGTGTCGCGCTGCTATCGTATTCCAATTTCGGATCGAATGATGGACGAACCGCGGATAAAGTTCGGGAAGCCGCAAAAGCACTGCGGGAAAAAGCCCCACACATCACCGCGGATGGTGATATACAAGCGAACTTTGCTTTAAATAGTAGTCTTTTAAAAGCAAATTTTCCATTCAGTACACTAAACGGCGAACCTGCAAATACATTAGTATTCCCTAATCTGGAATCGGGTAACATTGCGTACAAGCTGTTGCAGGAAGCAGGAGATGCTGAGGCCGTAGGACCTATTCTGCTAGGCATGAACAAACCGGTACATGTATTACAACTGGATAGTTCCGTTCGCGAGATTGTCAACATGATCACTATTGCTGTGGTAGATGTCCAGGAGCACGAGAAAAACAAATAGACATGTATGATTATTTTAATGGGAAATTAGTAGTTAAAGCCCCTACCCATGTTATCCTCGACGTGGGTGGGATTGGCTACCACATCCATATTTCACTGACCACCTATAGCCAGATCAAAGATCAAGAGCAGTGTAAGCTATACATTTCTTTTCAAGTCCGGGAAGATGCGCAGACACTTTATGGTTTTGCGACGGAGGGCGAGCGTCAACTATTCAATCACCTCATTTCGGTGTCGGGTATCGGACCTAATACGGGGCGCATGATGCTTTCCTCTATTACACCGGAGGAAATCCAGAGCGCCATCATTAATGGACAAGTGCAGATTATCCAAAAAATAAAAGGGATAGGTCCAAAATCAGCACAACGTGTTATTTTGGAACTGCAAGACAAGCTAAAAAAGCAAGGGCCAGATACACTCATTCCACTTCCGCTCGCAAAACAGTCCGTACCCGAAGAAGCGCTCACGGCGTTGGTTATGCTGGGTTTTGGGAAACCACAGGCAGAGAAAGTGCTCAACAGCTTAGCGGCAAGCGATGCCGAGCAAACGGTAGAACAACTGATCAAAGCCGCATTGAAACGTTTATAAAAAGCTCACATCATGGCAGAAGACCTACAGATTGCAACCGGAACAAAAGAAGATCAGTACCGCTTACTAAGCAAACAAATAGAAGCCCTCATCAGTGGTGAGAAGGATACCGTTGCTAACCTCGCGAATATCGCTGCTGCTCTCAAAGAACAGTTTAACTTTTGGTGGGTTGGTTTTTATTTAGTAAAAAATGAGGAGCTCGTGTTAGGGCCTTTTCAAGGACCTGTAGCCTGTACGCGTATAGGTTACGGGAAAGGTGTCTGCGGATCGGCTTGGAAAACCGGAGAAACATTGATTGTTCCCGATGTGGACGCTTTTCCGGGACATATTGCGTGTAGCTCCTTATCCAAGTCGGAAATTGTCGTGCCTTTGTTCCATGAAGGACATTGCATAGGTGTGTTAGATGTAGACAGCGAACATCCCGACCATTTTGATAACGTGGATAAGAAATATTTGGAGGCTATCTGCCGGTTGATTGCGTTTTAAACCGTCTTTTATACCATTTCCTGCAGGGACACATTCCACACTTTCACCAGTTTGTCGTCACCGGCCGTAACCAGTTGATTATCGACCCAGGTTGCCGTATTGATAGATAAACGATGGGCGTCATATCCTCGTTCTATGCTGATGTTTCTAAGCAATGACAATGACAACGAATCCCATATTTTTATTGATTTATCCCGACTGATGCTGGCGACAATGGGTAATGTAGGGTGTGGAAGTATACCGTACACCGTAAACATATGCGGGGTTATGGATTGGAGAACCGATAGATCTTTTTTCGCTAGCCGAACGAGCTTCGCGTCCCGTCCGCCCGAGAGCAAACTGGTATCGGTGGCGGCCAATGCCGTAACGGGTAGACTATGGATCTGTTGTTTGGTTATCTCTCGAAAGTCCGTTGTATCATATAAATGTACAAAGCCGTTTTTATCGCCGAAGGCTACTTGATTCACTTGCGGATAAGGCTCGATAACACGTACCGTGGCGTCTGCTACATGAAATCTATATAACAGCGCATAGGTGTCCAATGACCAGACATAAGCAATACCTTCCTCTCCAGTAGCGATGAGCTCTCGTTTTTCCGTAAGCACTTTTATCGCAAAAACCGCTCCCTTTTCCGTCTGCGTCTTAGCTACAAGAGCCTGTTTTTCGATGTCTACAAACCACACCTCGCCATTCCGCAAACCAATAACTAAAATTCCCTCCTCCTTTAAGAGGTGTAAAGCATACACCGAGGCCGGAACAGCACACAAAATACGCTTAAACTTACCGTTTACCAAATCCCACTCCACGACACCTTTATCGTTTCCACCTGTGAAAATCGTCGTAGAATCTATCCCAGGAGATACGACAAAAATCGGGTTTTGATGACCGGATAGTGTATTAGATAAAGAAATATCGATTGTATGCATATCCCCACATTATTGATGTCTGCTTTCCAAGTTCTTAGCAATCGTCTGTAAATCTAACCCTTTTTCCCGAAGCAGCACTAAGAGATGGAAAAACAGGTCTGAAGACTCATTGATAAAATCATGCTCTGTTTCTGCCAATGCAGCAATGACTGTTTCCACAGCTTCTTCCCCTACCTTTTGTGCTATTTTATTCAACCCGCGCTGGCGTAACTTATTAACGTAAGATTCTTCGGTGGGCATATCGTAACGCTGTTGTACAATACGTTCCAATTGTAACAGAAAGTTGTGGTTGTACTCCGTTTTAAAACAACTGCGAGCACCTGTATGGCACGTAGGGCCCGCCGGTTTAACTTTTATTAATAGCGTATCTTGATCGCAATCAATATGAGAAGAAACCACTTCCAGAAAATTACCGCTTTCCTCCCCTTTTGTCCACAATCGATTTTTGCTTCGCGAGTAAAAGGTTACCCGTCCCTCTTGCTGGGTTTTCGTCCAAGCCTCCTCATTCATATACCCCAACATCAACACTTCTAGTGTTTGATTATCCTGTATAACTACGGGAATTAATCCGTCTCCTTTCGCGAAATCTACCTTCATTTTCTTTTTATTGTTAAAACTATCGTACCACAATCCCATTTGTCCGCAATGTTTCTTTCAGCTCTGGGATCAAGATTTCTCCATAGTGAAATACGGACGCTGCTAAAGCCGCATCCACATCCGTCTGCTGAAATACATCCACAAAATGCTGTTGCTGTCCAGCTCCGCCCGATGCGATCAAGGGGATATTTATGGTGTCGTTAATCTTTTTTAAAAATGTATTGTCGAAGCCATTCTTTGTTCCGTCATGGTCCATCGACGTTAACAAAATCTCCCCTGCTCCGCGCTGTTCAGCTTCCTTAACCCACTCCTCGGTTTCTATATCCGTCTTTTCCCGGCCACCGCGTAGAAAAACAAAGTTCTTGCCGTCGACGACACGGGTATCTATCGCTATCACGACAAATTGACGGCCAAACGAGCGAGCGAGCTCATCGATCAACGTCGGATTACGTACCGCAGCAGAATTAATCGAAATCTTGTCCGCCCCCGCGTTAAGCAGCACTTCGGCGTCGCTCAATTCATTAATCCCACCACCTATCGTAAAAGGGATATTGACCTGGCGTGCTACTGCTTTGACCAGTTCTATGGTCGTCTTCCGCTTTTCGTGTGTAGCTGTAATGTCTAGAAACACCAATTCATCTGCTCCTTGCTCCGAATATTGCCAAGCGAGTTCCACGGGATCACCCGCATCACGAAGGTCGACAAAATTAACCCCCTTTACCGTACGACCGTCTTTTACATCCAAACAGGGGATAATACGCTTCGCCAACATATTAAATACTGATGAGTGTCTTCAGGTTCCAATCTTTAATCTCATCGATGGAAATCTTGTTCTCGTAGATGGCTTTACCTACTACGCAGGATTCCATTCTGCCTAACGCATTTAGCGCTCGGATATCGTCCATAGAGCTGATGCCGCCAGAACCAATCAGTTTGATGATCGGAGAATGGTCTAAAAGCTTCTGATATAGTTCAACACCTGCCCCTCCTAACTTACCGTCTTTACTAATATCGGTACAAAGAAAACGGAAGAAACCTAAAGAAAGACATTTGTCTATATAAGAGATAAGTTTAATCGGCGAGCTTTCCAACCAACCGGAATATTTAATAACCTCATCCAAAACGTCAATCGCGATAACGATATGGTCAGCATATTTTACACGCCCTTCGTTCAGCTTGGCCAGTTCCTCTAAAAAAGTAGGATTGGTAATTGCCTGTGTTCCGACAATGACACGATAAATACCTGCATCAACCAGTTCCTTTACTTTCTCAATACTTCTCACCCCTCCGCCGTACTGCACCTTCATATCCGTTTTACGGATAATGTCAAACAGATAATCCTGATTGCTGAAATCGCCCTTTGCACCATTCAAATCGATGATGTGTACGAGTTCGGTGCCGTTGGCGTGATACATTTTTATTTGTTCTTCCAATGATATGTCATACGTCGTGACGTCATCGTAATTGCCCTCTCTCAGACGGACAACCTTTTTATCCAAAACATCAATAGCAGGAATGATATACATATTTAAAGTAATAAGTTAAAAGTCAAAAAATGTAACGTCGACCGTTAATGATCGACAATTATAAACAATATCCCCTATAATCGGGAAAAATTAAGCAATATCTGCTCGCCAGCTTTTCCGGATTTCTCGGGATGAAACTGTACACCGTAAAAATTTCCTTTTTGTATCGCAGCCGAAAAAGCGACATCATACGTGCAAAATGCACAAGTATATTGTTCATCCGCCTGAATAAAATAGGAATGCACAAAATAAAAATAGCTATTATCTGTAATATTCTCAAAAAGAGGACAATCCATTTTAGGCGATATACTATTCCATCCCATGTGGGGGACCTTTTTGCCGATACGCTTATCAAAATGTAACGTCTTCAGCGGTACAATATCCAAAAGCTCGGCCTGGCCTTCTTCCGAAAAAGAAGTTAGCAATTGCATACCTACGCAGATTCCTAGTACAGGTTTTTTTAGGGATATGATATGCTGTACTAACCCTGTTTCTTCAAGCTTTTGCATGGCAGCGCCTGCATGTCCTACACCCGGAATGATAATACGGTCGTACTGCTCGAAATCATCGACATTATTGACCATCCCGTACCCTATCCCGACCCGATCGAGTGCCGCTGTCAACGAAAAAATATTTCCTGCCCCGTAGTTTACTATTCCAATCATTTTTTACAATCTACAAAACCCCTTTTGTGCTTGGCAACTGCATGTTTTCTGCATCTCGCCGTACGGCCTTTTTTATTGATTTAGCAAAGGCTTTAAAGATAGCTTCGATTTTATGGTGTTCGTTATCGCCTTCTGCTTTGATATTCAAGTTCGATTTTGATGCATCGGAGAATGACTTAAAGAAATGGAAAAACATCTCCGTTGGCATGTCTCCTATTTTTTCCCGCTGGAAAGCTGCATCCCATACAATCCAGTTCCTACCTCCAAAATCGATCGCCACTTGCGCTAAGCAATCGTCCATCGGTAAGGTATACGCATAACGTTCGATACCCCGCTTATCGCCTAACACTTTCAGAAAAATTTCACCCAGTGCGATACCGGTATCCTCAATGGTGTGATGCTCATCAATATGTAAATCACCCTTAGCCTTAACCGTAAGATCAATTGCTCCGTGTCTGGCGATTTGATCTAACATATGATCGAAAAATGGCAATCCGGTGTCTATGTCCGATTTTCCTGAACCATCAAGATTCAACTGAATAAAGATATCTGTTTCATTCGTTTTACGATGATGTTCTCCCGTACGTGTGCCAAGTTTCAAAAACTCATATATGGATTTCCAATCGGTCGTTTCCAGTGCTATGGATTCACTTTGTAAATGGAGGTTTTCGGCTTTGCCCAACTCATCATTATTACGCAACCAAATGGCTTTAGCACCTAGATTTTCGGCTAGTTTTACATCATTGATACGGTCACCTATGACAAAAGATTCGGCTAAATTATATTGCGCGGCATCAAAGTATTCGTTTAACATACCAATACCGGGTTTGCGTGTTGGCGCGTTTTCATGTGGAAACGTACGATCGATATGCTCTTTAACGAAATAAACGTCTTCCCCCGCAAACGTATCGAGAATAAAATGGTGTACGGGCCAAAAATTCTCTTCAGGATGGGACGCCGTGCCCAATCCATCTTGATTGGATACTAAAACCAGCTCGAAATCCAGTTCTTTAGCGATACGGGGTAAATATTGCAGCGCTCCTGGGTAAAATTTGAGCTTGGCAAAAGAATCGATTTGCTCGTCTTCCGGTTCTAATATCAATGTACCGTCACGGTCTATAAATAATACTCTTTTCATCACTAAATATAATTATCTGCTATGAGCTCTCCGTCAGTTAACAGTTCGGTCATAACGATTGATCGTAAAATTTCCGAATATTTTCCAATAATGTTATATTTTCTTCAGGTGTGCCAATAGTGAAGCGTAAACATCCTTCGCATAACGCCACTTTAGAGCGGTCACGCACAATAATTCCATTGCTTACCAAAAAATTGTAAAGCGCTCTAGGCTCCTCCAACTTGACCAATATAAAATTAGCATCCGATGGTGTCACATGTGCAACTTGAGGCAATGTCTGTAAAGCTACAGCTAACTTCTCCCGTTCTTCGACTACTTCCTTAATCCATTCGTTTACGATGTCTACACCTTCCAGCGCCTCTAATACAATATCTTGAGTCGCTTGATTGATGTTGTAAGGTGGTTTGATTTTGTTGAATACCTCAATAATTTCTTTTCCCGCAAAGGCCATACCTAACCGTAAAGCTGCCAATCCCCAAGCCTTCGAAAGCGTCTGCAAAATCACTAAGTTTGGGAACTCCGCAAGATCCTGGGTAAAAGATGGTTGCCTCGAAAAATTGATATACGCTTCGTCCACGACCACAATTCCATCAAAATTGACTAAGATGGTTTCAATATCTTGCCGATGGATACTGTTTCCGGTAGGGTTATTGGGCGAGCAGATAAAAATCATTTTCGTATACGGATCAATCGCTTCCGCTATACGATCTAAATCCAACTGATAATCAGCTGTTAAGACCACCTTTTTATACGCTACGTTATTGATATTGGCTGAAACTTCGTACATGCCATAGGTGGGCGGCACCAAGATAACGTTATCTCTTCCGGGCTCACAAAATGCACGGAAAAGGATATCAATAGCTTCATCACTGCCATTCCCTAAAAAAATGTTTTCTATGGGAACGCCTTTTATATGATGCAACTTTTCCTTTACCCGATGCTGTAATGGATCTGGATAGCGATTATAATTTTTCGAATAGGGCGAACCGAATGCATTCTCATTCGCATCTAATAAAATAGAGGCTTCTCCCTTATATTCATCCCTTGCCGATGAATAGGGCACTAATGTTTTTATATTATCCCTCAGCAGCAGGTTCAGGCTAAAAGACGTCTTCATATTTTATTTTATTGAGGGTGTAAAGATGGGGAAAAATCTACAAAAACCCTATACTAAAAACCACTTACCTTCTTCAGACAGTTCTGTATGCGGGAAAACTGCTCGAGATTCGTCCAAAAGAGGTTGTAAATCTTTATATCGAGCAGAGAAATGTCCGAGAAGAAGTTTCTTTGCTCCAACGGTTTGGGCAACCTGTGCTGCTTCCAAACAAGTGGTGTGAAATGTTTCTTTGGCACGTTCTACACGATCATGAAGAAATGTCGCCTCGTGATATAGTAAATCCACTTCGCTGATAGCTTCAAAATAGTCTTCATTCATCACCGTATCAGAGCAGTAACCATAGCTCCGCGGACGCGGTGGTGGGTTTGTTAGGTCTTTTGCTCGATATACCGTACCATCATCTGCTACATAGTCTATCCCTTTCTTCAATAAACGCAAGTAGGGAACCGGTATATTTAACTTTTCTATCTGTTCTTTTTTTAGCGATGCAGATCCCACTTTTTCGTCAAACCGGAAACCCGTGCAAGCAATGCGATGCCGTAACGGGAAACTACGCACGCTGAGGTGCGTAGTTTCGAAAATTACTTCTGGAAGGTACTGATTCGTAGGGTGAAAAACCAATGGATAGCGTAGCCGCGTATCCGAGTGCTTAAATTGCAAATCTATTATTTCTTTTAATGCGGGAGGACCATATAGATGCAATTCACGCTGACGCCCCACCAGATGTTGCGAAGAAAGCAGCCCGACAAGCCCCAAATAATGATCTCCATGCAAATGGCTGATAAAGATATGGCTTATCCGGCTCCCTTTGATTCCGTAACGGAATAATTGCATCTGCGTTCCCTCGCCACAGTCTATTAAGAACAGTTGTTCGTTAAAGTTTAGAACCTGGGATGTAGGATGGCGACCATACATTGGCGTCGCCGAGCTATTTCCCAATATCAAAACCTCAAACTTTGTCATGTTGGTCCATTCTTAGATCTAGTCGCAGCTCATTGCCAAAAATCATGTCTTCAGCATTTGATACTGTTGTTGCGGTTTTGAAATAACCCTCCATATTGGCCATTTTTAGCAGGGTCTTCAGTTTCTCGTTCATCCCGGTAAGAATAAATAGCCCACCAGAAGCCTTACATAACCTACGTGCCAGTAACCCCATACGTAGTCCATCTTCATCCGCATCGGATACGTTACAAAGATCCAATACAATGTTACGTTGGCCGCCCGTATGACGCAACATAAACTCACCTTTCAATTTCGCTGCCGCTTCCCCATTGAGAAAATCTGTAAGTGGTTCAATAACCACATAGCGCTCGTGCTTGTCAACCGTAAATTTCATATATAATCTATAACAATTTATTTAAAGCTTCTGTAACGTTTTGTTCTACCCGCAAAACGATGTCTTCATTCGCCGGGTATTGAAACGCCTCGCCTGTAATATGCTCATAAAGCTCAATATAACGCTCGGATATGGATTGCACCACGTCGTCGGTCATTTTAGGCACTATCTGGCCTGCTTTTCCTTGAAAACCGTTATCCATTAACCATTCCCGTACAAATTCTTTAGACAGCTGCCGTTGCGGCTCGCCATTCGCTTGCCGTTCTTCGTAGCCCTCAGCATAAAAGTAGCGCGATGAGTCCGGAGTATGGATTTCATCCATCAAATATATTTCGCCATCTTTTTTTCCAAATTCATACTTGGTGTCTACCAGTATCAGCCCCCGTTCGTTCGCCATTTCCGCGCCTCGTTGATATAACGCACGAGTGTAGTTTTCTAACCTCGTGTAGTCTTCTTCACCTACAATACCTTTAGCGATAATGTCTTCTCGCGAAATATCTTCGTCATGTCCTACATCAGCCTTCGTAGTAGGTGTTATAATAGGTTCGGGAAGCTTATCGTTTTCGCTCAACCCCTCTGGTAAAGGCACTCCGCAAAGGACTCTTTTCCCATCCCGGTAAGTTCTCCACAAATGCCCTGCCAAATAACCTCGAATCACCATCTCTACCTTAAATGGTTGACACTTATACCCTATGGTCGCGTTTTGGTCTGGCACAGTAATGACCCAGTTTGGAAGGATGTCTTTCGTAGAAGAGAGAAACTTTTCCGCAATCTGATTGAGCACCTGTCCCTTGTAGGGGATAGGTCTTGGCAAAACGACGTCGAAAGCGGAAATTCTATCTGAAGCGACCATGACGAGGTATTCCTCGCCTATAGTATATACATCACGCACCTTACCTTTGTAAAAGGCAGTCTGCTTATTAAAATTAAATATTGTTTCTTTTATTGCGTTCATGTCATTTCTAATTTATAACTCATCCCTCATCACTTACAACTCTTAACTCAAATATCTCCGTAAGCTTCCAAAATACGTCTCACCAGTTTATGGCGAACAACATCTGATCCACTTAAATGGATGATATCGATGCCTTGAATGGCTTCCAAAAGCTTTACAGCCGTCGCCAGTCCTGACTGGGTTTTCTTCGGTAAGTCTATTTGCGTAAGATCACCGGTAACGATAAATTTCGCCGTTGGGCCCATTCGGGTAAGGAACATCTTTAATTGCATATCCGTAGCATTCTGTGCTTCGTCCAAAATAACAAAACAATTGTCCAGCGTTCGTCCTCGCATAAAGGCCAGTGGTGCTACCTCTATTACCCGGCGTTCCAGATAATCTTTCAATTTGTCCGCTGGAATCATATCATCCAACGCGTCATAAAGGGGCCGTAAATAGGGATCCACTTTCTCTTTGAGGTCGCCTGGCAAGAAACCCAGATTTTCCCCAGCTTCAACGGCCGGACGGGTCAGTATGATACGTTTTATTTCCTTATTCCTTAATGCTCGAACCGCCAATGCTACCGCCGTATAGGTTTTACCAGTGCCCGCTGGGCCAATGGCAAACAAAATGTCGTTTTTCCCTATACTCTCCACCATTTTAAGTTGGTTCGGCGTCCGGGCACGAACGATCAAGCCATTAGGTCCATATACAATCGGCTCTCCTTTAAAAACAGTTGGTTCTCCGACTTTCTTTTCGGTCGGCTTCTCGACAGTACCGTTTGCTCCTACTAAGCCCTCCAATACATTCGCGTTCAAAGTCTGAAATTGTTCGATGTGGCGTAATATGTCTTTGAACACCCGTTGAAATCGTTCCTGTTCAGACGTTTCTCCTAATACTTTTAATTCATTACCCCGGGCTACCAGTCGAAGTTTCGGAAAGCCTTTCTTTATCAATTCAAAATGCTCATTTTGGGCACCCCATAACGTCACCAAGTTAACGTCATCTAATGGTATAAGTACTTCGTTCAAATTGTTTGTTTTAATTTTATGTAATAAATATAAATGTTTTCCGGCAATCCGCTGCGTTTCTTCGTCATCTTTCTTGTAAACCGCTAAATTAAACCATTTAGTAAATCAAAAATACGAACTATAATTATCTATTTACGCACAATTATAAAAAATGGAAATTTAGCTATGCAACAATTCATATTGCATTTTCTTTTATTACTTTTGTAGTTCTTTTGCCGAGAGGGCATCACCGTATTTTAACGTTTTTAGTATCTTTACGAGGATACATAGTGTATGGGAGTAATAACGCTTACAACAGATTTGGGGCACCGTGATTTTTATCAGGCGGCATTAAAGGGCAGCATTATATCGCAATTGCCGGATGTTCGCTTGGTTGATATTACGCATGAGATCCCCTCTTTTGATATACAACGCGCTGCCGTTGTACTTCGCAATGCGTTCCGCTACTTTCCCGAAGGCACGGTTCATCTTATCGGAATCGATACGGTATTTCAGGAGGACTCCCATTATGCCATGATGAAATTTGACGATCATTTTTTCGTCGGAGCCGACAATGGCATTTTTAGCATCATCCTTGGAGAAAGCGACCCACAGGAGCTGTATGAAATTGATATTATGCAGGATTTACGTTACTTACACTTTCCTCTTGCTGATATTTTATCGAAAGCAGCCTGCCATATAGCCAAAGGAGAACCATTGTCCGAAATCGGGCAGCCTATCGACAAGCCCCTCAAAAAAGTCTTGGTACAACCATTGGTAGGGCCTAACACAATAAAAGGCCATGTTTCGTATATTGATGCATTCGGAAACGTTATCAGCAATATCAGCAAAGAACTTTTCAACGAAGTACAAAAGGGCCGGAGCTTTAAATTACACTTCAAAAGGAACGAGACTATAAATAAACTGAGTTGGCATTATAATGAGGTACCTGAGGGAGAAAAGCTCTGTTTATTCGGGATTAGTAATTTTCTGGAGATCGCAATCAATAAGGGGCATGCTAGCCGCTTATTAGGATTACAACAGGACGAGGTTGTTATGGTGGAATTTTTAGATAGTTAAATGAAACAGCTTTCGCTACTTCTTATTTTTTACTTCGGCATGCTTCACATGAGCAGGTCCCAAACGGACTTGGACACGGATTCCATCAGCTTCGAACAGCAACGCGAGCGCGTAAACAATCTATTAGAGAAACGCAGCAGGCGTTTCGGAGAGTTTGATAACAGCTTACGACAAAAGACGGGCGTATTTGGTATTTTCAAAAGAAAAAAAGATATGCAGAAGTCTATCGATATCCTTCGAGAGATCGTCTTGTCGGACAATGCTATCTTACTGGAAACAAAGAAACTACTCTACATAAAAGGGAACGAAAGCGACAAAAACGAGAATTTGGCCGCAGCATATGACAAGCAGTTATCAGGCTACATGCACACGGTCATGAAGCTGCAGACGGAAAACGAAAAACTGCGCAACCAAATTGATAATATAGAGGCTAGGCAAAGAAACAGTCACATCATCATCCTCGTACTGACGATTACCGTTTTGGCGCTGTGTGTCGCCTTTTACCTCCGGCTTAAACAGCATAAACACCAAAATTTGACGCAAGAGTGATAAGCTCACATAAATAATACTGTATTTTTGTGGCCTAATAATTCCAGTTAAAGAATGGCGAGATCGCGTTTGAACAGTGGCAATACACAGTCGGAAGACTTACCCAAACCCAAGCTTAGTAAGGATTTACTGAAGAAGGCATTAAAAATTTCCAGCTATTTAAAACCGTATAGAGGTAAATTTATATTGGGCATGTTTTTCCTTATCCTGTCTAGTTTGACCATGCTCACTCTCCCTGCCCTGCTCGGTGCTATGGTTGACGCAGCTCAGGGTCGACAGACCTATCCTTGGTTGCCCGCCAGTGTGTTTAGCATTGGTGCAATTTCGATGGTATTGCTTTTGTTTCTATCTATCGTATCTTTCGGTAGAATTCGACTGTTCGTCGAAATAGCAGAAAAAGCGTTAGCTAGTATTCGTAAAGACAGTTATCATAAGCTCATTACCTTACCAATCGAATTCTTTGCCAATAGACGAGTAGGAGAATTAAACAGCCGCCTTTCTACCGATTTGGCCCAGATTCAAGATACGCTAACAACGACATTGGCAGAAATACTACGACAGGCGATTATTCTGGCTTTTGGGGTCTGTCTTCTGGTATTCGTTTCTCCCAAAATGGCGCTGATGAACCTCTCCATTCTACCGGTTATTATTGTCATCGCCATTATCTTTGGCCGCTTTATACGTAATTTATCTCGCCAGGCACAAGATCAACTGGCAGACTCCAATACCATTGTACAGGAGACATTGTTAGGCATCAGCAATGTCAAGGCATTTGTAAATGAATATTACGAGACCAACCGTTATGCTAACAAACTGGATGCCGTCGTGAAACTGGCTGTTAAAGGAGCAACCTATCGTGGAATGTTCGCCTCCTTTATCATCTCCTGTATTCTTGGCGCGATTGTCGTGGTTATCTGGTACGGTGCCTCACTCGTTTCACAAGGAGATATTTCTGTAGGTGATCTTACAACCTATATTCTATATTCGATGTTTGTAGCCGGTTCGATGGGGAGTTTCCCCGAACTATATGCTAATATACAACGCTCCATTGGTGCCAGTGAACGTGTCCTTGATATTTTGGAAGAAACGCCAGAATTGATAGAAATATCGGAAACCAATAACGATATAGCAACGCCGATGCAAGGTGCACTCACCTTTAAGCATGTAGGATTCAGTTATCCTTCCCGTGCGGACATACCTACTTTAAAAGATATTTCATTCCATGTGGATGCAGGAAAAAAATTAGCACTGGTGGGGCCGAGCGGAACGGGAAAATCAACCATTGCTTCACTTATTTTACAATTTTACACCCCGACTTCTGGAGTCATTGCTTATGATGGTAAGGATAGCGCATCATATTCACTAACAGATATTCGTAATCAAGTTGCACTAGTTCCGCAGGACGTGTTATTGTTTGGAGGCACCATCCGAGAAAATATTGGGTACGGTCGGTTGGACGCAAATGCGGAAGACATTATTGAAGCGGCAAAGCGTGCAAATGCACACGACTTTATTATGGCTTTCCCTCAGGGTTATGATACCCTTGTCGGAGAACGAGGGGTAAAACTATCGGGCGGGCAGCGACAGCGTATTGCAATTGCGCGTGCATTGCTGAAAGACCCCGCGATTCTCATCCTGGATGAAGCAACCTCTTCCTTAGACTCCGAATCGGAAAGATTAGTCCAATTGGCTTTAGAAGAACTGATGCGCAACCGCACATCTGTCATTATCGCACACCGGTTGAGTACGATTAAAGATGCAGATCAAATTGTAGTCATAGAAAATGGTGAAGTATCCGACATCGGAAACCATGTGGAGCTTATGTCAAAAGGTAGCAGCCTCTATCAACATCTGTATTCTTTACAGTCCATCCAGCATATCACAGAAAGAGATTAGCTATTTTTTCATCAAAAAAATAGAAAAACACGCTTTACCAAAACTTTTATTAGTTTCTCTTGTTAACTTAAGAAAAGGGTCGTTAATTTTTAGAAAAGAAAAAAAGAATATTATGGAAAATAAAAATGGACTAATTGCATTTGCGCTTCTAGGTTTAGCTGCCGGTGCAGCAGCGTATTATTTGTTGGCTACAGACGACGGAAAACACCAATTGGAGCGTGCAAACAAAGGCGTAAAAGACCTTACCAAATCTATCAAGGAACTTTCTGAAAAAGAGGCTAAGCGGGCCGCTAAACTAGCGAAGTCTACTAAAGTCGAATTAGATAACTTAAAAGCGAAAGCGAAAGACGCTGGTGTACGCGCCGTGGACGCAGCTGCTGATAAGGCGCACAAACTGGCGGACAAAGCGTCACACGCTGTACACAGCGCGGAAAATCAGGCCGGACAAGTCGTTGAGAAAGCGAAATCAGAATTAGATAAAGCCTAATACTTAATGCGGGGTCAGCGCGGTTTCGAACGTAAGTATTCGTATCTTTGCTGTATAGATGAATATACTCCGACAGGTAAAAACTTTAGTTTATAAAGATATCGTTCTTGAATGGCGTTCAAAGTATGCCATAAATGGTATCTTATTATATGTTGTATCTACAGTATTTGTTTGCTATCAAGCATTTAAATCTGTAGATACACTTGTTTGGAATGCGTTGTTTTGGATCATTATGTTGTTTGCCAGCGTTAATGCTATCAGTCGGAGCTTCACGCAAGAAAGTCAAAACAGGCAACTTTATTACTATACGTTGATCAACCCCCGTGCGATCATATTATCCAAAATAATCTACAACACGCTGGTCATGGTACTCTTGTCGGTAATTGCTTACGCAGCCTATAGCGTAACATTTAGCAACCCGGTTAGCGACCCTCTTTTGTATACAGCGGCAGTTTTTTTGGGGAGTATCAGTTTCGCTTCGGTATTCACCATGGTGTCCGGCATCAGCTCCAAAGCGGGGAACAACAGTACGCTTATGGCGATCTTGAGCTTTCCCGTTATCATTCCGCTGCTCATCGTCTTAATTACCTTATCCCAAAATGCGTTAACAGGGGCTCCAAGATTTGAAAGCAATAATGAAATACTCGTTTTGCTTGCAATTAATGTAATTACGATTACTATTTCTTTGTTGTTATTTCCTTATCTTTGGCGTGATTAATTCTGTGTAACCGAGCTTTAGCAAGCTCATCTTTAGATAATTTTTCGAATCATGAGACAATCTTGGTGGAAGATATTGGGACTGGTAATGGTTGCTGCTAGTATAGTGGTGGGCTTCCTGGGTCCGGTTCCTGCTTTATTCCTCTTACACGAGACCATCCGCAATGTGTATTTTCATGTACCCATGTGGTCTGCTATGTTTGCCCTCTACCTTATTTCCGTTATTTATAGTATACGGTATTTAAGCAGGAGCCGTGTCAACGACGATTTAATGGCTGTCGAAGCTGTTAATACCGGTATTGTCTTCTGTATCATCGGTTTATTAACCGGCATGCAATGGGCCAATATCACTTGGGGAGATTTTTGGCCCAACGATCCGAAAACCAATGGTTCTGCTATCGCCACGCTTATGTATTTGGCTTATCTCGTATTACGAAATGCGCTAGAGGAAGAACAAAAGAGAGCTAAGATATCTGCGATATACAATATTTTTGCATTTCCTATTATGATCGTACTGATGTACATCATGCCTAAAATGACGGATTCACTACATCCAGGAAGTGGGGGGAATGGAACATTTGGTGACCTTGATATGGACAATCAGATGCGTCCTGTGTTTTATACCGCCACTATTGGCTGGATTCTCATAGGGGTTTGGATATGTACATTGCGTTATCGCGTGCGCCTGCTAGAAAATAAAAGAAACCTTATAGATTAATCTCAGACACCATGATCATCATGAAAAAGATCATCACGATTTTATTGTTTTGCATAACAAGTCATTATACTTTTGCCCAAAATCAGATAGAAATGGCCACAGGCCTACGTAGCTCCGGAAAGATATATGTCGTGGTACTCGTGCTATTAACTATCTTCGTCGTTTTAGGCGTATTTTTATTTATGTTGGATAAACGCATAAAGAAACTGGAGAAGTAGTTAGGCATGATCATAAGCCAACATCGAAAATATACACCAGTCAATATTGTTTTAGTATCGGCCATCGGTTTGGTGCTATGTTTAGGAATTTTTTTTGACCTTCCGGAACATATTACACCGGTTCTATTTGAACCTGCCATCAACAATCTCATCGGAATACGTTTAGGCACAGGTCTCGCTCCGGGAGAAAACGTGATAATTACATTAGCCCTTACGCTACTACAGGCTTTTTTCCTAAATAGGACGGTCAATAACTTTAATCTATTGGGTAAACCTAATTTTACCCCGGCATTGATGTATATGACGTTAGTCAGTTTGTTTACCCCGTTTTTAGTGCTTTCCCCTCCCCTGATCTGTAACTTTATTGCGATATGGATGCTTGGCAAACTATTCAATATCTATAAGCAGCATGATATAAAAGGATTGATGTTCGATTTAGGAATGATTGTCGCCGTCGGCAGCCTAATTTATTTCCCTTTTATGGTGATGATAATCCTTTTGTGGATAAGCTTACTGATTTTTCGGCCCTTTAATTGGAGAGAATGGATAACGCCATTATTAGGTTTTTCGACTGTTTACTTCCTCTTAGGTGTTATTTATTATTGGACAGGACGTTTACAGGAATTTATTGCTGTATTCAAACCGCTCGGTTATGCTTTCCCTACCGAGTTATCCTTAAGCATGTACGATTACCTCGTTATCATTCCGATCGTCGTCGCTTTATTGTTTTTTTTGGCGGTACTAAAAGAGCATTTCTTCAAAAGCGTTGTCCATTTACGTAAATCTTTCCAACTCTTATTTTTTATGGTGTTGTTGATTTTAGGGTCTTTTTATCTCAACCAACATATTACCATCAACCATTTTTTACTCTGCGCTCCAGCAATCGCCATCTACCTTTCGTTTTATTTCACCAATTCGAAATCAAAGTGGGTGTACGAGACACTATACCTTGTTATCGCGGCTGCAATTATCTATTTTCAGTTTGTTTAATCGATCGAATTCAGGTTCCAAAACAACAAATCATACATCTCTTACCGACCGCTTACACAAATCACTCGATATCAGTCGATTAACCTTTTTTAACAAATAGAACTAACGGAATAGTTAAAATTTAGATAGTTTTGTAGCAAATTTGGACCATGCACAGAAATTCAATAGGAAGTTTTACCAAAATAGCACTGCACTTGTTGTTAGGATTAGGCTTATTTGGCGCCGATCAGGTACACGCACAAAGATCTACCTCTCATTCTCCTTATTCGCAATTTGGGTTGGGACAAATGCGAAACGATTTGTTGCCACAGACGCGTGCTATGGGTGGTATCTCCACTGGCGTGAGATACCTCACCGGGCTTCCTACGTTAAACATTGCCAATCCTGCTTCCTATTCGGGACTAAATCGTACTGTCTTGGAAGCGGGTATGTATGGTAATTTCACGCAGCTATCAAGAGATAATTTAAGCGACCATACGGCCGATTTTGCTTTCGGACACCTCGCGATCGGAATACCATTACAAAAATATGGTGGATTTTCATTTGGTTTACTCCCCTTTTCGGATATGGGATATTCATCAAAAAATGTAGAGTCCATAGACGACCTCGTTTATGAAAAACAGATATTTGGCGAGGGGGGGATCAATAAAGCTTATTTAGGTTACGGTGTATCGCCCATTAAAGGATTAAGCATCGGCGCAAATGCCGGTTTTCTTTTTGGAAATCTCTATGATATCACACAGGTTAAATTTGTAAGTGACCTTTCCGCCTATCCGGCGGAGCTAAAGGAGACCCGCAACATCAGGGGGCTGGCCGTTGATTATGGGATTCAATACAGTAAGTCCATCAACAAGAAGTACAACTTAACATTGGGTTATACCGGGACTTTAAATAATAAGATCAATGCGAAGCCGAGTAGAATCATTACGATTTCGGAAAACAATTTTGATGATGATTATATTGCGCCCCCATTGGACACTATTAGTACAGGTACTTTCGCTACCCGAAAGATCCAACTTCCGCTAAAGCATAATGTTGGGTTCACGCTATCAAAAGGGTATAATTGGTTGGTAGGTGCTGACTTTAATTACGCAGACTGGTCGAAGTTTGAAGTACTGGATGGACAGAATAAACTGGAAAAAAGCTATGGCTTTGCTGTCGGAGGACAAATCAAACCTGACCCCACTTCCGTACGTTACTGGAATCAGGTAGATTATCGCTTGGGATTCCGTTACAACCAAACACCTGTTATGTATCGAAATCAACGTATTAACGACATGGCTGTGAGTGTAGGTCTTGGCCTACCCCTACCCGAGACAAATTTTGGACGTACATTTTCTCAAATCAATATTTCGGCCGAGTTCGGACAACAAGGTTCGCTTAACCATAATCTAGTACGGGAAAGGTACATCAATATCAATTTTGGTTTCACCATTAACGATTCCTGGTTTATTCGTCGAAGTTTAGATTAACCATGCGCTTTCGTCCTATCCATAATAGTTACAAAAAACTGTCCTTAACGATAAGTATGTTGTTTGGGACAATTGTATTTATGGCTTGTGAAAATGATCTGCGCGACGTAGAGAAAATTGCGAATATTCAACAAGAGGAGAATGTAAACGTTTCTAAAGACGTAACGGTCGTATACAGTGATTCGGCGAAGGTAAAAGCAGAACTAACAGCTCCTGAGCTGCGGGAATATCCAGACAGTATTGCTATGTATGAATTTCAAAAGGGGGTGTTAATACGCTTTTTCGACGAACATGGTAGCGAATCTCAACGTATACGTTCGGAGTATGCGATTCAAAAAATAAACGAAGGACTAACCGAATTTAGGAAAAATGTGGTGGTTAATATGGTCGACGGCTCTGTAATCAAAACAGAAGAGCTTTATTTTGACGAGAAAAAGAACATTTATTATAACACCGTTCCGATTACCTTTGATTTCAAAGATCAACGCGGAAGCTTGCAGGCAACCTCTTTCATTTCAGACACCGATTTTAAAAAAATTGACGGGCAAAACATGACCGGTTTCTATATTCCTTCGGGCGATCAGCAACTTCCTTCTTTTGGCAACTAAGATGTAGCACAATTTTTTATATTTTCCTCTATAAAATAGTCCTTAATGGCTGAGGAGAGCGAAATAAACCACGCAGTGCTCATGAATGCCTTTGAGAGTATACACTCATGAATAATTCATTTTATATTATGCGCAATTAACCTACATATAAAAAGAATTTATTTAAGTTTATTTCATAAAAGTTGTATCTTGCGCCTTGTTTTTAATAAAGGTCAATTAAGTAACTGAATAAACAGAGTATACAGACTATGGGATTAATGAGCTATTTGCGGAACCGAGCAGGACTGGTAGTAACGGTCATTGGTTTAGCAATTATTGCGTTTTTATTGGGAGATATCATCAGCTATGGAACTCCTTTTTGGATGAAGAATCAAAATCAAGTTGGTAGTGTAAATGGTGAATCGATCGACTACCAGCTATTTAACGCACAGGTTGATCAAACGACAGCGATGTATCAACAGCAAATGGGGGGAACGGCATCTCCACAGATGCGTAACTACGCGGTGCAACAAGTTTGGAATCAATTTATCTCGCAAGAGCTTTTAAAACAGGAGATCGAAAAAATAGGTCTTTCAGTTGGAAAAGATGAGTTAAATGGCTTGGTGTCTGGCAACAATCCTTCTCCACAAATTGTTCAGGCATTTACCAACCCCGAAACAGGTGTCTTCGATAAAACCCAGTTGAACACGTTCCTTTCACAAATCAACAGCCAGGGAACGCCAGAAATGCGTCAGCAATGGGAAATGCTGCTAGAAAATATTCGTAACGAGCGTTTGAATGAAAAATATTCGAATCTATTAACCAAGAGTGTATATGTTACTTCGTTGGAAGCTCAAGATGAATATAATCAACGCAACAAATTAGCAAATTTTAAATATTTGATGCTTGACTATTCTTCAGTGAAAGATTCTGAAATCAAATTAACAGACGCAGATTACAAAACGTATTACGATGCGCATAAAAACGCATTCAATAATGAAGAAGAAACCAGGACGATAGAATACGTATTGTTTGATGCCAGGCCTACTGCCAATGATACAGCGGCGACCAAATCGGTTATTGAGCAATTAAAATCGGAGCTAGTAAACGTTACCACAGACTCGTTATTTGCTTCAGTCAACTCTGACACCAAATATCCATATACTTATCTACGCAAAGGACAGGTGAGCCCAGCGCTGGATTCTGTGCTTTTCAATACCCCGGTTGGGACTACGGTAGGACCTTTCCTATCAAACGACAGATTTGAAATTGCTAAAGTTGTGGATGCGAAATTCAGTCCAGACTCGGTAAAAGCGTCGCATATTCTATTGAACACGACAGCAGAAGGCGGTATTGATAAAGCACAAGCGAAAGCAGATTCTATCAAAAGATTGGTTCAGCAAGGAGAAAGCTTCTCCGCTCTTGCTATACAATTCAGTTTGGATGAAGGCAGTAAAATAAATGGAGGAGATCTAGGCACCTTCCCGCGGGGACAGATGGTACCAGAATTTGATGAAGCGGTGTTTTCGGGTAAGACGGGTGATGTCGTCGTCGTTAACAGCAGGTTTGGAACACACATCATCCGAATCGAAAAACAAATTGGTAATTCGAAAATTGTCAAAGCGGCTATTGTAGATAAGGTGATTAACAGTGGGAAAGCTACTACTGATGCAGCCTATGCGAAAGCAAACAGTTTCTTTGGCGAAACAAATAATAACGACTTTGCAGAGATAGCCACTAAACAGGGCGCTACAGTCCATAAAGCAGAGCGCGTCGTACCAATGGACAATACATTCAACGGTGTTGAAGTGCCTAGAGATCTTGTACGTTGGAGTTTCGAAGCGAAAAAAGGAGAAGTTTCAGAACGTATATTCGATACAGAAGATCATTTTGTTATTGCCCGTGTAGTTGATGTACAGCCTAAAGGTACCCTTTCGTTAGCGGCAGTAAAACCACAAATCGAGGCACGCGTACGCAATGAGGTAAAAGCAAGAATGCTTACGGAAAAGCTAAACAATGCATTGAATGGTACCTCCTCCATTGATCAAGTGGCACAAAAGCTGGAAAAAGCGGCAGTGGATATAGAGAATATCGTTATGGCTAACCCCGTTCTGCCTGGAATTGCGATGGAGCCTGCTGTGGTAGGAACGGCTTTTGGTCTACAACCGAACAAATTGTCTAAAGCGATAAAGGGTGAACAGGGAGTTTACGCGGTACAGGTGACGGGTTTTGTTAATCCGGCTGAACTTGTAGCCAGTGATATGAACAACCAAAAACAGCAAATGCAGACGGCAAAAGGGCAACGTTCTTGGAGTGCAATTTATCAAGCCCTCCAACACAAAGCCGATATTTCTGACAATCGCATTAGATTCTATTAGGATATAATAGTTAACTTTATAGCCGGACAAAAACATGTCCGGCTTTTTTTGTTTTGATAGTATATGGACATTCAGGAAAATATCGTTAATAAAGTTGCCCAAAGCGGTCTAATTACCATTGATTTGGCGCATTATGCACCAAAAGAAGAAGTTGTCGTATATGATATTAAGGACAATCTATTTCACGGACTTATATTAAAAGAGAAAGATTTTCGTACGTTTATTAAGGAACACGATTGGACCCAATACCAGCATAAGCATGTCGGTATTATCTGCTCAACAGACGCTATCGTTCCTACCTGGGCGTATATGCTCCTCGCCAATAAGCTTGAGCCCTATGCGCTTTCGGTACATTTTGGAAATAAAGAGACCGTACTGGATAATCTGTTCGGCCAAGCCTTAGACCAAGTCGACTTCAGCACCTATCAGGATGAGCGCGTGGTAGTAAAAGGATGTGGCGATATCTATGTGCCTGAATCTGCTTTTATTAAATTCACCATAGGTTTAAGTAAGGTTGTCAAGAGCATGATGTATGGAGAACCCTGTTCCACGGTACCTGTCTATAAGCGTAAAAGTTAAACTATTGACGACGATTTTTGTCCATTATTATATGAAAAAGATTTATACGCTTATCGCGTTTTTCATCTGTAGCGCAAGCTTGGCTATCGGACAGACCTTACCATATCTTCCACAACCTACGTATCAAGCCGGGGAGAAATTGACTTACAAGTTAAAGTACGGCATTTTATCCGTGGCTACCGGCACGTTAAAGGTGGAAAAATCAAAGTTACGCTTCAGCAATCCTAACGCCTTCCATCTATCGGCTTTCGGTCAGACCTCCGGAATATTCGCGGTTTATAAAGTACGAAATAAGTACGATTCCTATATTGACGGCGATACCTACCTTCCATATCTCTATATAGAAGATATACATGAAGGAAGTTATACACGCGAGGAATATGCCACTTTTGACCATCGGAGTAAAAAAGTTTCGGGTAAGAAGGGTACGTTCACCAGTCCAACATCACAATTTTTTGATTTATTATCAGCCTATTACTTTTCTCGTAACCTAGATCTTTCGTCTCTTAAAAAAGGTGATTCCTTTAAAATCACCTATTTCCTGAACGACGAGGTCGCTCAATTAGGGGTTAAATATATTGGTATCGAAAAAATTAAAACGTCGCTGGGAGAGCTGGAGTGTATTAAATTCAGCCCGGAGATTACGCCCGGCCGTATCTTCAGAAAAGATAGCCAGCTTTTCCTATGGGTCACCAACGATGGCAACCGTATTCCCGTAAAGGCACAGGTAGAGATTTTGGTAGGCAGCGTAACGATGGAGTTAATTAGTGCAAAAGGATTAAAACACACGCTAGGAAAACGCGTTAGTTATTCAAAATAAACAACATGATTGAAGTAGGCAACGTATTGGTTCATGAAGATATCATCAAGAATGACTTCGTTTGTAATTTAAATAAATGTAAGGGCATCTGCTGTGTAGAGGGCGACTCGGGAGCACCTCTAAATGAAAAAGAAACGGAGATTCTTCGAGATATTTATCCACATGTCAAACCCTATATGACCGAAAAGGGTATCCAAGCTATCGAAGAACAGGGGACACACGTCATTGATGCAGATGGTGACCTAACCACTACTTGTGTGGATGGCAATAAAGAATGTGCTTACGTAACCTGGGATAACGGTATTACGAAATGTGCAATTGAAACCGCCTACGAACAAGGTAAAATTACGTGGAAAAAACCTATTTCCTGCCACCTCTATCCTATCCGCACAACACGTTATCCGGCATTTGACGTGCTACATTACGACCGTTGGCATATCTGTAGTGATGCATGCACATTTGGTAAGGAGCTAGGCATCCCTGTATACAAGTTCGTCAAAGAACCACTCATCCGTGAATATGGTGAAGAATGGTATAACGAATTAGAATTAGCTATCGACGCTTTATAGCGTATATTATTTACTTTTCCTTTTTTATCCGCCAAATCGTATATCCACATTATTTTCTTTCGTATTTGTATCTGCGCTACATGGATATTTCTTATATTTATTGCAATTTTAACTGCTTTAAAAGCCATGGTTATATAACCATTTTTCATGCTGAAATTAAAAGATATACAAAACCCGATAGCACAAGAGCTAAAAGAATTTGAAAGCCGATTTAAAGAATCGATGCACAGCTCTGTACCTTTGTTAAATCGCATCACACAATATATCTTAAAACAGAAAGGGAAACAAATGCGTCCGATGTTTGTTTTTCTCTCGGCTGGATTATGCGGGAACATCAACGATTCTAGCTATCGGGCAGCCTCATTGGTTGAATTACTGCATACGGCGTCCTTAATTCACGACGATGTGGTGGACAATGCAAATGAACGCCGGGGCTTTTTTTCCGTAAATGCTTTGTGGAAGAATAAAATAGCCGTACTGTTAGGCGACTTTCTACTTTCAAAAGGCATGTCTCTCTCTGTTAAGCACAATGAACTCAACCTACTAAAAGTCATGTCCAACGCTGTAGAAGAGATGAGCGAGGGTGAGTTGTTGCAAATAGAAAAAGCACGCAAGCTCGATATTGAGGAAGAAGTATATTTTGAAGTTATCCGTAAAAAAACGGCATCCCTTATTGCCGCTTGTTGCGCCTGTGGCGCTTCTTCTGCTAAAGCCTCACAGGAGACGGTTGACCGCTTACACCTATTTGGAGAAAAAGTAGGCATAGCCTTTCAAATAAAAGATGATCTTTTTGACTTCGGTTTAGACGATATTGGAAAACCTGTAGGGAATGATATCAAAGAGAAAAAGATGACGTTACCACTCATCTACGCGCTCAAAAACACCGATCGTGCAGAGAAGAGGCGTATCATCAATCTCGTAAAAAACCATAGTGAAAACAAAGATAAGGTCGCCGAAGTTATTACCTTTGTCCGGCGTAGCGGAGGTTTGGACTATGCAAAAGAGAAAATGTTACAATATCAACAAGAGGCCTTCGATATATTAACCGCATTTCCTAACAATACGTATAAGGATGCGCTAGAACAATTAGTTAGATTTACAACAGAAAGAAATAAATAGAATCACATTATGAGCCACGAACTGTTATTTTTTGGAGGGTTTATTATATTCATCGTCCTTATGCTCGCCATCGACTTGGGATTATTCTCCAAGAGTGACAAGCCAGTGTCATTCAAAGCCGCTGCTATCATGAGTGCAATCTGGGTTTTCTTTGCGCTGGCATTTGGTTTGGTATTGTATGTCTGGGGAAACGAGCTCCACAATGTTCATGATATTGCAACGCTTAAAGAAATCATTGCAAAGCATTATCATAACATCCGCATTAATGAGAACGATTTAGCAGCAAGTATTCAGTTGTATAACAAGACATTAACTATCGAATACCTCACGGGTTATGTCGTGGAATATGCCTTATCAGTAGATAACATCTTTGTTATGGTGCTTCTCTTTTCTTCCTTTGGCATTCCAGAGAAATACTACCATAAAGTGTTGGTATGGGGAATTATTGGCGCTATCGTTCTTCGTTGTATATTCATCTTCGTTGGAGCAGCATTGATTGCAAAATTCGGATGGATACTCTATGTCTTCGGGGCCTTCTTGGTGTATACAGGGATCACCATGTACATCAATCGCAACAAAGAGGAGGAAGTTGACCCCCAAAACCATCCCGTGGTAAGGTTTGCATCCAAATATTTTAAGGTTACACCTCGGTTGGACGGTGGCCGTTTCTTTCTTGTAGAAAACGGTGTGAGGTATGTTACCCCCTTGTTTTTGGTATTATTAGTTATCGAATTTACCGACTTGATTTTTGCCGTAGACTCTATTCCGGCTATCTTTTCGGTGACGAAGGATCCTTATATCGTATTCTTTTCCAATATCTTCGCCATTTTGGGATTACGCTCTATGTTCTTTCTTTTGGTGAATATTATCGACAAGTTCCATTACCTGAAAGTCGGTTTGGCATTTCTATTGATTTTCATCGGAGCAAAAATGCTGTTGCATAGTTGGTTGGAAGAATTCGGTTTCCAAACGGTTCACTCCTTGATTATTATTATATCCATTCTGGCGATTAGTATCGTGGCGTCGTTGATGTTTCCGAAAAAAGAAGAGATTTAATTCTTTTCTTTTTTCCTTGATGAAAAAAAGAAACAAAAAGTCAAGACTTGCATCGTTCCGCTACCTTTACTAGTCTATTCCTAAATATTCTTTAATTTCTTTTTCCTTGACGAAAAAGAAACAAAAAGTCAAGACTTGCATTGTTCCGCTACCTTTACTAGTCTATTCCTAAACAGAATGGAACTCGCTAGCGCTCAGACAACATGCTGTTTTAACTGAATATTCTGCGTAAAGCTGGCCGCGGAACAATGCTAGGTCGTTTATTTCCGCATCACCGCAATCAAATATCGATCGCGTTTTTATACGCGTTTGCAGTATCCCCTCTTTAACTCCCCATGTCGCATCCGGAGATTTGACAACTGCACAAATTCATCCTTAGTACTATCCCGTCCTGTCAAATCTCCGAAGCGACGATTTTTTTGTGTACTTTTTTGAGGTAAAAAAGTACACAAAGATCAATTGATAAAATCTCCTTGTTGAGTGACCGCTTTAACGTAAGGGTTAGCATATCGATCCATAATAACAGCAAATTGATAGCGGCTGACAAAGGCTTCTTCGTCGAAACTACCTTCAAATTTAAGCTTTGACGACCACTCTTTTGCTATCTGCTGATCCATTGCATCCCCACGTAGTCCTACAAATTTGATTAGGGACAGGAAATCTTTCCATTGGAAATAATCACCTTGATTATCCAAAAACCATAATTGACTTCGGGAATACAATCTGTCAAAAATAGGTTCTACTTCATCAAAACTCACGCGCTCATCTTTTTGAAAACGAAAACCCTCACCTTGATGTAGATGTGGCAACACACTCGCTAACCCAAAGCGTTGTAATGCGTAAAAGTGTACATCACTAATGGCAACATCTTGATAAGGTAAAATGCGGGCGCTATAGGTCATTAATTCTGTTTGCAATTTTCGCACATCCACCTTATCAGCAGAAGTTTTGAAAAATGCTAAATAAGCTGCCGTTGCACCGACAGCTTGTCCTACCGCAGCCCGAAAAGGACTTAGCGCTATATTTTCATTTAGCAACTCCGCTACCCCTCGAAAGTTAAAAAAGCCATCCTTTTCTCCCTCCAAAATATTTGCCAGTTGCGCTCCGTATAGCGTATCACCAATTTGGCCCGCGGTCACTAATGTACGCACTTGTGCCAAAGACAATGCATGAAGCGGCTGCATCGGTTCGATATCGTCATTCCACGTTATATCCGCTAGTCCCGATAGCTTTTGGTTTTGGGATGCGTCTACCACACATCTTACAACATATTTATGTTTACTGGACAATTGGACTTCCCAATCTCGCTTTCTTCGTTTAATAGATAACACATCTTCTCCTCTCAATACCGTTAATTGCGGTAGCTTTCGCAACACCTTTTCTACAGCATTCTGAAATAGCCGGGGGTTCATCTCCCGTTTGACAACCTTCGCCAATGAATCATCTGGAGACTTTGCAAGCGCCATTTCCATCAATAGTTCCATCCAAATCCCACCATCTATGTGCGGCATGGTTTCTATTTGTACTTCCTCCGTGGAAAACTCAGGCAGCAGTTGTTCATCTTCCATTAGCCATATCGTTGGAACACTCGATTTAGCGCTCTGTACAGCCACAGAGAATGCTAAAAGATCCGATCCGTATACAATAACTTGGGGTTTCTTTGCTTTTTGTCCGAAACAAGGTTGTAAAATAATAATCAGTAAAAGAAAACTATTGCTTATGAGATGTTTCATATTCGAAAATACAGAATTTTTGTCTTTCTTTTTTTCTTGACAAAAAAAGAAACAAAAAAGTCAAGGCTTAATATGGTTTTGCTATTTTCCTTTGTTTATTCCTAAACAAAATAAAACTCGCTTCGCTCAAACATTATTTTGTTTTGAACGGAATAACCTTCAGAAAAATAACCGCAAAACAATATAAGGCCGTTTTAATCCGCGTAAAAGCTGCTTGTTATTGTTCGCGTTTATCTACGCATTATGCACGGTCCGCCCTTAACGTCTGATGTCGCCTTGGAATTTTGCATCTGTACAAATTTGCCTTTTGCACTGCCCATTATGCAAAGATTCCCAGCGACGAGTTTTTTTTGGTTACTTTTTTTTGAGGTAAAAAAAAGTAACTTTGTAGTTATGTTAAACGAAGAAAAACCACTCAATTTCATTGAGGAGATTATCGAAGAAGATCTACGCAAAGGCAAACATGACGGACGTGTTTTGACACGTTTTCCGCCTGAGCCTAATGGTTATCTCCATATCGGTCATGCAAAGTCCATTTGTCTAAATTTTGGACTTGCTCAAAAGTATAATGGAAAAACCAACCTGCGGTTCGATGACACTAACCCCGTAACAGAAGATACGGAATATGTGGACAGCATCAAACAGGATATTCAGTGGTTAGGTTTTCAATGGGCTGAAGAATTATATACTTCCGACTACTTCGAGACATTATATACATACGCTATCGATTTAATACAAAAAGGACTAGCTTACGTAGACGATAGCACATCCGAACAAATTGCGGCTTCGAAAGGTACGCCTACAGAACCTGGGGTACCGACTCCATATCGTAATCGTAGCATCGAGGAAAACCTAAAGCTTTTCCAAGAGATGCGTGAGGGGAAATATAAAGACGGTGAAAAGGTTCTCCGCGCAAAAATAGATTTGGCAAGTCCAAATATGCATTTACGTGATCCGTTGTTGTATCGTATAAAACATGCGAGTCATCACCGTACCGGCGACAAATGGTGTATTTATCCTATGTACGATTTTGCTCATGGTCAATCAGATTCCATTGAGAAAGTTACGCACTCTATTTGTACATTGGAGTTTATTCCGCATCGCCCGTTATATGATTGGCTGATTGAAAAACTAGAAATTTTTCCGTCCAAACAATATGAATTTGCCCGTTTAAACATGACCTATACCGTGATGAGTAAACGCAAATTATTGCAATTGGTCAAAGAAAAATATGTAGAAAGTTGGGATGATCCCCGTATGCCTACTATTTCGGGTTTAAGACGCCGTGGTTATACACCTGGTTCGATCCGTAATTTCGCTGAACGAATCGGCGTACAAAAACGGGAAAATATGATTGATGTTGGCTTATTGGAGTTCTGCATCCGGGAAGATCTTAATGCTACCGCATGGCGACGGATGGCGGTACTGAATCCGATAAAGCTCGTTATTACCAATTATCCAGATGGACAAACCGAGGAATTAATCGGGGAAAACAACCCGGAAGTCGAAGGTGGCGAAGGCTCTCGTGTACTTCCGTTTTCCAAGGAACTTTGGATAGAACGGGATGATTTCATGGAAGAACCTCCGAAGAAATTTTTCCGCCTTGGCCCTGGCCTTTCTGTACGTTTAAAGCATGCATACATTGTACAATGCCATGATTTTGTGAAAGACGAAGATGGTAATGTCTCAGAAATACATTGTACTTACGTTCCTAACTCAAAATCAGGCGAGGATACATCGGGACTGAAAGTAAAAGGAACAATTCACTGGGTATCAGTAGCGCATGCCCAAGAAGCAGAGGTTAGGCTTTATGATCGTTTGTTTAACGAAGAAAACCCCGCTGCCGCAGAAGATTTCAAAGCGTCTATCAATCCCAATAGCCTGCAAATCATTAACAAGGCTTATATCGAACCTGATTTAGCAACAGCGGAAGCAGGTAAAGGGTATCAGTTTATCAGATTAGGCTATTTTACCTTGGATAGTAAATCTACAGCAGCACATTTGGTATTTAACCGTACAGTTACGTTAAAAGATAGCTGGGCCAAAGAGGTAAAGAAGGGATAACAAGCAAAACAGCTAGGAGACAAATTTTCATCTCCTAGCTATTTGCTTATATACTTTTCTCTATAGTAAGTGAACGCCTCATTCACCTGGGTGTATAGTTCTCTTTCATTTGTATCTTCCAAAATAATATTATACATCTCTAGAGCGGCCAGAGAAAATCTTATCTTACGCACATCTAAAGCATCGGGCTTATCCCGAGCGAGGGATTCCGCATAATCTAAATAATCACTAACGAACCCTACATTGCGCTTCACTACCTGATTAGCCAGGTCAATTTCCCCTGTTTTATATAAAGTATCTACAATATCCGTGTAGGTAAGCGCCTCATTTAAGCTATATTTCCGTTTTGGTAAAATATCGACAGCTTTAACGGCAACAGCTTTCGCTCGTTCCATGTCACCTTGCTGTTTCAATAATTGCGTCGTTTGCGCATAAACATCCGGATAGATAAAGTTCTCCATCATACGACGGGAATCTGTATCCACGAAGTTCAGCAAACCATATTTCCCCCACCTAAAATTTTGGGTTGCGTGCTCATATAACTTTTCCACATTCGCCATCATTTGCCCTTCTTGCCGATCGGGGAGCTCTACCGGCATCAGTTTACGAACGATACCTTCATCTACAATGTACTTATCCAGCCCTGCCATGAGATTTGTAGGCGTGTAATTCGTAAAGTAAATAGGTCTCTCCCAGTTATTCGTCAAAACAATCGACAACAAACTCAATTCCGCTCGTGAAACGTGATTCTGAGGATAATCCCATTTCATCTTGTCAACAACATAATCAGACCAGTTCGACGGAACGACATGATGCTTTATTACCGCCTGTTTATCGACCGCCATTTCTATCTTTTTCGCCGGCAAATAGCTTAACATCCTTCCTTTTTGGACTGAAACTTGATTTGTAGGGTTATCGGACAATAAGAACGCTAACAAGGAATCGAGGTGAACGTAATTTTCTATTCCCCTATCCACAAAAGGCATGTAATCTCGAACACCTTCCGCTAGCTTAGCTGTATCAAAATTTAGTTTAACTGGAGCAGCGTCATTCACCTGGTTAGACAATTGCCTTACATACCAATGTGACTGCAGATAACTTAAATTGACAATGCGTACGTCGGTACGGATTCCCTCTACTTCTTGTAAATACCATAGTGGAAAAGTGTCGTTGTCGGCGTAAGTAAACAAAATGGCATTGGGTTCGCAAGATGTGAGATAATTGTAGGCCATATCGCGTGCTAATGATCTACCAGACCGGTCGTGGTCATCCCAGTTTTCTGAAATCAAAAGGACAGGCGCTGCTAATAAACACACCAGACCCGACGTAATTGTCGAAATCTTTAAACTAAACTTCCTACTCAGAAAGTCCATAAGCCCCAACACTCCTAAGCCTATCCAAATCGAAAAGGCATAGAATGATCCAGCGTATGCATAATCGCGTTCGCGAGGTTGAACAGGCGTCTGGTTAAGATAAATAACAATAGCTGCACCCGTAAAAAAGAAAAGCAATGCGACTATAGAAGCAAATCGCTTATCTTTTCGGAAGTGCCATATTAAACCAACCACACCTATTAACAGGGGAAGAAGATAATACACATTTCGACTAGGATTGGCATACATTGATTCCGGGAGATCCGTTTGACCACCGACAAACCGATTGTCTATTGACTTCAATCCTGAAATCCAATTGCCCTCACTATATCCACCATAATTCTGCTCATCATTTTGCCGGCCGGCAAAATTCCAAAAGAAATAACGAGTATACATGTTTCCTAATTGATATCTAATGAAAAAATTTAGATTATCGGAGAACGTAGGTCTTTCGTTTGTCGCCAACCCGAGGTAGCTTCTATAATAGTCCGCATGCTTCTCACTGTAAAGACGCGGGAAGAGCATTTCATTATCATAAGTATATTGGGAAACACCATCGATTTTTTCATATTTTTTCGTTCCTCTTTTATAGGTTTCCGTCGGTGTTACCTCCGTTACTTGTGCATCAAAAGTCTGTCCCTTTAATAAGGGCTCCTTACCATATTGTTCGCGATTGAGATAACCCAGAAAAGCGTAGATATTATCAGGTGAGTTGTTATTCAAAGCAGGGTCAGCATGTGCACGGATAGCAATCATCGCATAGGATAAATAGCCAAAACAAATAAAACTCAAACTCAATAAACTGACATTTAAAATCGGTTTGTTTAGCTTTACACTGTACCGAATACCCCATATTATACCACCAACAAGAAGCAAGAAGAAAAAAACAATTCCAGAGCCAAATCCCAGCCCGAGTTGATTCACAAAAAAGACATCAAAGGCAGCAGCCATACGTATAGAATACTGAATAACGCCCCAAAGTATCAACGCCAGTACCATGACACCTATCGCTAATGATTTTACGGTCCCGTTCCAAGTGATATGCTTATTTTTCTTAAAATAAACCACCAAGGCTATCGCCGGAATAGTCAATAAATTTAGCAAATGCACACCGATAGATAACCCCATAATATAGGCTATCAAAATCAGCCAGCGGTTAGCATCAGGTTCTGCTGATCTTCTCTCCCATTTCAAAATCAACCAAAAGACGACAGCGGTGCATAACGAAGACATGGCATACACTTCCGACTCGACAGCAGAATACCAAAATGTATCCGTAAAGCCATAAGCCAAAGCACCTATTACGCCCGCCAGCATCATTTGAATTATTGTCCAAGTTGATGGCGTTTCTCTCCTTCCAATGAATATCTTTCTTGTAAGCGCTGTAATTGTCCAAAAGAGGAATAAAATCGTGAGCCCACTGCATACTGCAGAACCTATATTCATCCAGTACGCAACCTTTGACACGTCCCCTAAAGCAAAATTTGAAAATATATTTTGTATTATTAAAAACAGGGGTGCCCCCGGCTGATGAACGATTTGGAGTTTATAAGCAGAAGCAATAAATTCCCCCGTATCCCACCAACTGGTAAAGCGATCCGTAGTTATAATATAGACAGTCGTTGTGAGGATAGCACACAGCCATCCGGTTAGATTATTAATTTTATCGTAGCTTTTCATTAAAATAATTTTTCTTTTAATGGTAATGAAGCTATGTTAGCCCATTAAAACTACGTATATCTGTTATCAAAACCTGTATATTAACAAATTTTAACAGATCAAAAATCTATCGCTAAGCCAGTCGTTCGACAATTTTCTTGGTCGGCCCTGGATTACTCATGGTGTAAAAATGTAACACAGGCGCCCCAAATTTAATCAGCTCTTTACATTGTTCCACTAACCATTCCTCCCCTACCTGTCTTACCTCAGCATTCGTTTTGCACGCTTCTACCGCTTCGCTTAATTCCTCTGGAATATCCAAATGAAAAATCTTGGGTAGCATAATCAACTGCCTTTTGGTCGTCATGGGTTTTAGTCCGGGGATAATAGGTACATGGATTCCATTGTCCCTACATTTCGTGACAAACTCTTTGTATTTTTCGACGTTAAAAAACATCTGTGTTACGATGAACTCGGCACCCATCTCTACTTTTTTCTTCAGCCATTTAAAGTCCGTATTAAAATTCGGTGACTCAAAATGCTTTTCTGGATAACCCGCTACGCCTATGCAGAAGTCTGTTTTCGCCGTACTTTCAATATCTTCATGTAAGTACTTCCCGCTATTCATATCAATAACCTGTTGGAGCAGTTCCGTTGCATAACCGTGTCCGCCCGGTGTGGGGACAAAGTCAGGATCGCCTTTTCTGGCGTCACCACGGAGTACCAATACATTATCTATACCCAAAAAGTTTAAATCGATAAGCGCATTTTCTGTCTCTTCTTTCGTAAATCCACCACAGATTAAATGAGGCACGGCATCCACTTTATACTTATTCATAATAGCCGCACAAATAGCGACTGTGCCGGGCCGCTTTCGGTAAGCAACACGTTCCAACAGCCCGCTCTCATGCTGCTTATACATATAATCTTCCCGGTGATAGGTCACGTCAATAAACGGAGGTTTGAACTCCATAAGCTCATCCATCGTTTTAAAAATACTCTGGATACCCTGCCCTTTTGCAGGTGGCAATAACTCGAATGAAAACAAGGTTTTTCCGTTTGCATTCTTTATATGGTCTATAATCTTCATTTTTATCTAAAAGTTACGAAAGATATGGAAGTTATAGGAGTTATGAAAATGAAATTCAACTTTGATCAGGACTCTCGATATAGGTCGATCAAGCCTTCCGGCAGCTCCACTTCTATAATATGTTCGTCTTCATCAATTCCCAAAATAAGGTCTTCACTCAAAGGAAACATTAATTCTTTTCCCGCAAAATCAACAGTAGCGATAAATTGTTGTGGAAACTCTTGTACGTCGATTATTTCACCGATTTCGCCGTCGTGCTCATCTACCACAACGTACCCAATAAGATCGGTATATCGAAAATCGTCTGGATCCCTTTCAGGCATTTTATCCTTGGGCAGATAGACCTTCTTTTTTATAAGCTCTTTCGTTTTGTCCACATGATCTATGTCTTCCAGATTTAAATACGCTGTGCTGTTGTTGTGCAACTTTATACTGTCTACAAAATAAGGGACTAACTTTTTGTTCACCTCCAAAAAGAGGACATCGAGATCTAATTCATCATAATCCTCGAATTCAAAAAACAGCTGCAATTCGCCTTTTAGTCCGCGTGTTTTTGTGATATAGCCTATATAAAATGCTTCGTTAATGTTCATAATAGTATTTTTTATCTTTTTTTCTTGACAAAAAAAGAAACAAAAACCGACCGTAGGGAGCTCATGGATACCAAAATAAACACGAGTCCATAAATCAAGACTGAATATGGTTCTGCTATTTTCCTTTGTCTATTCCGAAACAAAATAAACTCGCCTCGCTCAGACAGTATTTTGTTTTTTACGAAATAGCCTGCCGAAAAATGGTCGCAGAACAATATAAGGTCGTTTATAGCCCGCGTAACCGCTATCATTACTGATCGTGAGCGTTCCGCTATTGTACTATCCCTCCTTACCACTCCAATGTCGCATCCGGAGATTTGAAGTCTGTAGAAACTCATCCTTAGCACTATCCACTATTTCAAATCTCCGAAGCGACGAGGTTTTTGGTTCTTTTTCACGGGGAAAAAGAACATAAGAAAAGCCGAATTTCATAAACTCGGCTTTTCCTGAATCTGTATGAATAAGATTTATCCTTCAGTTTCTTCTGTGCTTGCAGCGTCTTCTGCCGTTGTTTCTGGAGCGTCAGCAGGTGCTTCTGCTTCCGTTTCTTCCACAACTGGTGCATTTTTAGCAGCAAGAGCAGCAGCTTTTTCTGCATTTTTCTTCGCTTCGGCAGCAAGAGCAGCTTTTTTAGCTTCTTCTTTCGATTGAACTAATCCTGTTTTCTTGCCTTCAATCTTAGCGGCTTTCTCTTCCAACCACTTAGCGAATTTCTCTTCTAATTGACTTTCGTCAAAAGCGCCTTTCTTCACACCACCTTCTAAGTGTTTTTTATAAAGAACACCTTTGTAAGAAAGGATAGCACGAGCTGTGTCGGTAGGTTGTGCACCTACGTTCATCCAGTACAAAGCTCTGTCGAAATCCAAAACGATAGTCGCTGGGTTTGTGTTTGGGTTGTAAGAGCCTAAACGCTCGATGAATTTACCATCACGTGGAGCACGTGAATCTGCTACTACTACGTGGTAAAAAGGTTTTCCTTTTTTACCATGTCTTTGCAATCTGATTTTAGTTGCCATTCTTTTTAATTGTTTATGTATTCAACATATCCCCCGTGCTTCGCGCAAGAGGGGACGCAAAGATAAAAACTAAAAAGGAGAAATTAAAATTTATATAAAAATCAGGTTATTCATAGGTAATTACCGTGCGCTGCATAGTACCATCCCCTTCTCCAACAATTTCAATGGGTAGTTCCAATACATTGAAACGATAGCTATATGTTGTTTTTCCTTCAAAGGAACCAAGCCCCGTGCTTACCGAGATATCTTCTGCTCCAACATCAGTCCAATGAATCCCCCCTTCCTCAGGAGGTGTAAACTCTACATCTTCAACATGTTCCGTTTCGATTTCTCGTTGGATCGTACTAACACAGTTTAAAGGAATAACTCCCGCAAGATCAGTAGGATGAAAACCTAATTGCGTATATAACTTCGCTAAGGGGTGTATATTAGGCAAATATGCATTTACCGTCGTTATCTGAAAAGGACGTCCTTCAGGTGAAGTCGGCGAGATAGAAACATCCATAACCCCCGTTAATAGACTGGAAGAAGGGTTCTCACCCGCATACCTATAATCTATGCGTTCTTCAGCTTTTATCGCGATAATATTTGACCCAGAACGCGTCAGCGGACGATAGACAATACTAGATGGCTTCCGATTGACACCTTCATAAGTATACGTTGCCAACAAAGTATTTTCCAGCAAATTTTCGGAATCGCCTATTACAATCCCCCCTGGAATAGCCGGTGTTTTTTTGTAAAGACTGTCCAAATAAACCTCTTTCAGCCGTCCCCGTTCGTCCCAATGATAAGATAATCGCTCCGTATACACCGCCTTGCCGTGCGGATGAGGAGATTCCAAGAAAACACGGCTATATGTTACTTTGCCGTCTGTTCCGTAATAAAACACCTTATCATTTACCTTTTTCAAACGACCTTGCTCATCATAAACAAATGTAAGACGTCCGTCAGATGACGGAAGTCCATAACCTACCGTGGCAACGGTCTCCATACTCGAAATCCTATCCGATAAAAGCGCTTCCATATCATCCGATGCACAGGCTGTTAACAACCCGCAAACGAACAACATATAGAGCAGTCTTTTCATAACTTTAATTAATCAGTAGTTATACTATTACATTCAAATATATGAAAAACAAGTTGTTACTTGCTACATTTTATTATTTTTCTTTCTATATATTTACTTTTTTGCCGTTCTCATTTTTACTCCTTACTTTGTATTATGAATCCTGTTGCTCCTTTAAAAATATTAAAAGCCTCGGCCGGTTCGGGGAAAACTTTTAGTCTTACGCTTCATTACCTTACCCTATTGCTATCTAATGAAAACAGCTATCGGGAGATTCTTGCCGTAACGTTTACCAACAAAGCGACGGCAGAAATGAAGGAACGCATACTTAGTGTTCTACAAGGATTAGCTACCGCTGATAAAAACCAAAAAATAGCCGATTTTAGGCAACTTCTACTTGGACAATTTCCGGAATGGGATGCATCGCAATTGCAACAAAAAGCATATAGCGTCTACCGTAAAATCCTACACGATTACAGCCGTTTTACGGTTAGTACCATAGACGGGTTCTCGCAAAAGGTTATCCGCAGCTTTACCTATGAACTCAATCTTGACGCGGCGTATAAAATAGAGATGAATACCTCAAAAGTAAAACAGGATTTATCCATTATGCTCAACCAGCTGTTGGACGAACGTCCTGATTTACTCGAATGGATTATCGACTACGCTGAGAAAAAAATAGCGCGCAATGAAAACTGGAATTATCGGCAACAACTCCTTAGCCTCGCTAACTTAATTTTTACGGAGAATTTTCAAGAGTTTAATGCTTATTTAGCCTCTGCCCAAGGAGGGGATATATTTACGCTTCTTAACAATGATGTGCAGGAAAAAACCAAATTTTTTCTCGATACTTTAAGCCAGACCATCCAGACCTTTACGGTAACCTTTCGATCATTTGATGTCACCGCCGAGGAACTAAAAGGAAAATCTCGCAACAAGCTTATCGCCGCTAGCAAAATCAGCGAGCATATCCATAAACAATCCGCCTCCGAACTTCAGAAGCATTTTGATCGTTTCTTGATATTATTGGATAACGAAGATGCCTATACTACAACCGATAAAAGCATACGTTATGATATCAAGCAAGCGATGCAGCCCATCCTCCAACAATTTGCCGACTTATACCGACTATTTCCAACATTCATCGCCTACCAGTCCGTACAAAATAATCTATATTATTTACGGTTGCTTAAAGAGATGAGCGATCTGCTAAGTCAATGGCGAAAAGAAAACGGTGCGCAACTCATTTCGGATGCACAGATACTACTAAATAGATTAGGGCTGGACGAACATAACGACCCAACTTTCATTTGGGAAAAAATTGGCAATCGGTACAACTATTTTCTATTTGATGAGTTTCAGGATACATCCCGTATTCAGTGGAAAAATTACAGTCCGTTATTAATTAACGCCCTCGGGAACGCCAAACGAAAAATTAATGAACACCTCATCGTTGGTGATGTAAAACAAAGTATCTATCGTTGGCGAAATGGCGACTGGCGTATTTTACTACAGCAGGTAGAAGATCAAATAGCACAGACTTTCCATTTATCCGAACAGCAACGCGCCGACTTTATAGAGAATGGCTCTTTAGAAACAAATTTTCGGAGCTATCCGCATATTATTACCTTTAATAATTACCTCTTTGGTGCCATTCCGCAAAAGCTACAGGACGTTCTCAACGAGAAAGTGATGGAGTGTCTGGATGAGGAAGGGCAACATTGGTGGACGGCTTCCGGCAACGTCGATATGCTCGTCAAGGCCTATAAAAATAGCCAACAGCAAATCCCTCCTCATCGGCAAAATGACCCAAACAAAGTAGGTTCGATAGAAATTCAGTATCTGCCTGTGCAGGACGGACGCTACCGGCGGAACCAAGTCATGGAAGACGCTTTACAGCTCCTCTGCGACAAAATCCAGAATTGGATTTCTTCAGGTCGGTATGAGGCAAAGCAAATCGGTATACTCGTGCGAAGCAATGCCCAAGCACGTCAGGTCATTGAGACATTAATGCTTTTTAAAAACAGTACAGATCAGGATTTTGATGTTATTTCGGGCGACGCATTGTATTTATCCTCCAATGATGCTATCCTATTGCTTATCGAAACACTCAAAGCACTGGTATATACAACAGACAAACATGTCATCCATCGGGCAAAAATGGCTTATCTTTATCAAATCATCAGCCGGCAACAAACATTTGATCACGCATACTGGTTAGTATTCAAAAACAACAATCTTAGTGATATCGAGTCCATTCTGCCTACCGAACTGCCAAAGCAATGGTCCAAACTACAACAATCTCCTCTTATACATCTTGTTGAACAATTGATCGAAATCTATGGACTACAGAAAACCAACAATATCCATATCCCTTATCTACTGGCATTCAAGGATATCGTTTCCACCTTTTCCGCCGCAGGCGAACGCGGTATCACGCAATTTTTAACATATTGGGAAGAAGACGGTAACAACACGGCCTTACCAACAAACGGAAAAGTAGATGCAATTGAAGTGACGACGATACACAAATCCAAAGGGCTGGCTTATGATGTCGTGATGCTCCCTTTTTGCTCTTGGGATCTGGACGGTATGACCAACGGTGATTTTTGGATCGATACCGCAGATTCGCCATTTCAAGCTTTAGGCAAAATACCTATAAAATACAATGGCGCCATTGGTAAGTCGATTTTCTACAAGCAATATTTTGAAGAGATGTTGTTCAATTACATGGACGCACTGAACACATTTTATGTTGCAACCACCAGAGCCGTGCAACATCTGTACGTATTAGCGCCATCGTTCAAGGAAAATGTCGATAAGAAAACCGGCGAAGTACTTGGGTCTGAAATCAAGAATGAATACATCAGCGACTTGCTGTATCAAGTCTTAACGGACAAGCGCTCTCCCTTTCCTTTCCTCGAGAACCAGCTATTGGAAGACCACCCCAGCTCCGAAACACCAGAAGAACCATCAAAACAAAATCAGGATGATCCAATGTCGGTCGAGACGAAAATGATACACCGTAATATCAGTTTGTCGTCCTACCCTGTCTCATCGGAATTACAAAATGCTTTCGATAAATCCAACAAACGAAGTATCAACAATATCTTGATGTTGGAGAAAGCCGCGCAATATGGTATTCTTGCACACGAAATTATGGCGGAGATCACCATAGAACGGGAAATAGGTGAACTCGTTGACAATTATATTGAAAATGGCATTCTGACAACGGAAGACCGCCCGTTTCTTTTGCAAGAAATCCATCAGATATGGCATCATCCTATGATCAACCAGTGGTTAACGGGTAACTACAAGGTATGGAACGAAGCGAGTATCATCCTGGAAAACGGGGAGACCATCCGACCGGATAAGGTTTTTACCAGTGAGGAAGAAACGATTGTGCTCGATTTTAAATTTACAAAAGGTGATTACGCCGACCACCAATGGCAGGTGGACAGTTACAAAAAAGCGCTGCGTAACCTCGGATATACCCGCGTAAGGGGATACCTCTATTACGCAAAGATTAATGAATTAGTTGAAGTAAAATGAACAAACCTTTCTTATATATTGTTGCAGAAGATATTTATCAGCGCTTTGGGAATGATTTAGCCGACATCGCCATCATATTTAACAATAAGCGTCCCATTACCTATCTGAAGAAGCATCTGGCAGACGTATACGGTCAAGCGATATGGTCTCCGCAGTTTTTTACCATTCAGGAATTTTTCAAACAGGCTACCGATGCAGCTGAGGCTTCACAGCTCACGCAATTCTTTTATCTATTCCAACTGCACAATGAATTGCTGGTTACAGAAGGCGTCGAACCAGAAACACTAGAAGATTTTTATCCGATCGCAGAAATTATCTTAAGCGATTTTGGGCAATTGGACTATGAACTGGTTGATATTGACCAGATTTTTATGGAACTGTATGATACAACCAAGATTGACATCACCTTTCAGCATTTTACCGTTGAACAGCAACATTTCATCCGTCAGTTTTGGCAATCGTTCAGCATCGCCGGTCATAGCGGTCTGCAGCAACGCTTTCTGAAACTATGGAAGCGACTCCCTAAGCTTTATAAGGCTTTCAAACAAAAATTAGCACAGGAGAAACAATTAAATTATCCAACGTTGTATCGCAATCTGGTGGAAGGGCATGTAACCTACCCTTCTTTTACGCATCGTTATAAAAAGATCCTATTTGTAGGTTTTAATGCGCTGAGCAAAGCGGAAGTACGGTTATTTCAAAAATGGCAGGAAGAGGAACGGGCACTGTTCTATTTCGATACGGATGCCTATTACATAGACGACCCTCAACAAGAAGCTGGTCTGTTTATCCGTCGTAATATCAAAAGCTATGGATTATTAAATGCGCTTGGTGCTCCCCCCGATATACTAGGCCATAGAGACACGGCAGTACAGCTTTATGCCGCTAATGGCAAGAATAGTCAGACAAAGATTTTACACGATGTTTTAAAAGCATCCGAATCACCTGATCAAAGTGCAGCTATCCTGCTAGCCGACGAAAGTCTTCTCGTTCCCCTACTACAAAGTTTACCTGACGCGAAGCCCAATATCACAACGGGCTATCCGCTTACACAATCGCCAATATATGGACTTTTGAATCTATGGATGGATGTGCAAGAAGAAGTTTCCCATCGCAATAGACTAAAAATTCCTTTTCAGTTTATAGAAACATTCATTAACCACCCCCTAACCGGTGTTGCTCCTGTCGAAAGAGAAATTTTGTTAAAAGAAATAACCGACAAGCAACTATTGGAGGTTGATATTCGCATGGTAACGGTCGCAAGTAGCGTATTCCCTCAATTTTTTAACCCATTACCCGGCCCCGCTATGCTTATACCAACGCTGGTACACTTAATCGAGGGTTTACTTGTATCCATAGCTGCACGCGACCGCATTAGCCAAATCGACAGCAACCTGCTAATTGAAACAAAGAAGGTGCTGAATCAGCTAAAACAAGGGATAGATAACATCGCGCCTACTTCCGTTGCTTTCCAAATTGGATTAATCCGGAAAGCCATAGCCCCCATCAACTCAGCAATCGAAGGCGATCCTTTAAATGGCTTACAGATCATGGGGTTATTGGAAAGCCGTTGTTTGAATTTCGACCATATTTATATACTTGGAGCCAACGAAGGTATCCTGCCAAAAACAGCAAGTTCTCCTACTTTCCTTCCTAACAGTTTGCGTCGGGCCTATGGCCTCCCTGTTTTGGAAAACCAAGATGCGCTTTCCGCTTATCTATTTTATCGACATTTTCAATATAGCCATAAGCTACACGTCTTTTACAACAGCTTGGTCGATGAGAGCAGCACCGGCGAAGAAAGCCGTTTCATCAAGCAGTTGCAATTCGAGAGCAATTTCCATTTCACCGTTAATACACAGCAGCAACCTATACGTTTTCAAGAGGCTGGAGAAGAATTGGTCATACCGAAAGAAGGCGCCATATGGAGAAAATTATGGAACAGCTTTATTATGGAAAAGAAAAAATTCTCCGCTACCGCACTGACCACCTATTTACAATCGCCACTACAGTTTTTTCTGAAACATGTTGCCGAGATCAAAGAGCCACCGGCTATTTCTCATGAATTCGAGATGAACAAGCTGGGTATCGTTATTCACAATGTGATGGAAACCATCTTAAAACCTTACAAAGGATTATCGGATTTCACCCCCACAAAAGTGTTGGAAACAAAACTGTCGGATATTGACGAATTGGTTGTTCGGGAAATCGGCACGCAATATTATACAGAAATCACCTCTGTTAATGCGTTGAATAGTATGCAACGTATCATGCACAAGATTGCTACAGCATACATCGAGGTGTATTTAGCATACGACATAACGCATTATAAGGGCTTCCGGATCATCGAATTAGAGAACACGGAAGATTATACATTCGATTTCCCGATTCTTGTCAACGGGAAAGAAGAGACGGTCCGCTTGTTTGGTATTATTGATCGCGTGGATGAGATGTTGACCCATGAAAACCAGGTTATACCACGTATTGTGGATTATAAAACCGGAGGAGATAGTGTCGCGTTTAAAAACATCGACAAAGTATTTGCGGCAAACACCGAAAACAAAGCGATGATACAAACGCTGTTCTATGCTTATGTATTTGAGCAAGTAACGGGTCGAAAGCACCTAGAACCCCATTTATATGTCGCACGGCGGATGCGTGAAGAAGGAACTTTATTTTGCAAGGGAAGTGATACATTAGCAGGAGAGACCTTGCATGCCATAAAAGCGGATTTCGTAACTTTTCTCCGCGCGACGCTGGAGGAAATCTTTAACCCGGATATCCCTTTTAAACACGATCCTGAAAGTATGGTTTACCCATCAGATCCTTATACGTTGTTTTATCGGAACGCCTTGAAAGATGTGGAGGAGTGATTACTCCTCACCCTCCACTTCTTTGCCAAAAAGTTTTTCCAGCAGGCTTCTTCGCCGGGCTTCGTCCCTTTCCATCTCCCGCATAATAGCTTCTTGTTCGGGGTCTATTTCGTTGAAAGTTGTATCTATCAATCCTTTTGGTCTTGGCGGTCGTAACCCCGGTTCGAGCACAACACCGTAAAAACCATAGGCTTCCGGTACTTGTTCGTCTTGCAGCTGTCCGAGTTTATTCATGATATAACCATAGGTATTGAAATGCCGCTGTACCCACGGTTTAAGGCTCCCTGTATAATCAAAAGACGAAAGCCCGGTCTTTGGACGTGGAATAATACTGGAAAGGAATAAGCTCTCGCCAATGTTTAACTGAGCAGGCGTTTTACCAAAATAGTAAGCCGATGCTTCATGGATACCGTATACATTTTTACCCCATTCGATTACATTTAGATAAACTTCAAACATACGGTCTTTGCTTACCTGTCCGGAGCTTTCCATCAACCATACCAACAAAATCTCTTCGAATTTCCGCATCATCGTTTTATTGCGGTTCAAGAATACATTTTTCACCAATTGCATTGTAATTGTACTCGCCCCGCGTTTGAATGCACGTTCCTTAACATTTGTAGCGATAGATAGCTTAAAAGCTTCTTCTTCAAATCCTTTATGTTGGTAGAAATACGGATCTTCCGTATTCAGTACTGTTTTCTTTAGAATAGACGCCACCTGATTTAAAGGTGTGAATTTAGGATTTTGCGGACCTACCACAATCTCTCGCATACGTATCGTATCTTCATATGCATTGTAGGTAAATGCAGTGTTTAACTGGCCGATATCCGCTTTTCCCCATTTGACTATTTTCAGCTCCTTATCGTCGATTTTGGAATTGAACAGCAAGCTATCTGGCTCTGCGAGGTTAATGGAGAAGTCCAGATCATACGCTATCTTTCCCTCCACTTGAATGCCATCTAATGTTTCAAACAAGCCCTGCGGAATAGCATCAAATAACTTTTTTGCTTCGAACTTACCCGTATGAATAGATAAACTAACCACTTTATCCGGTTTGGGAATAAATTTGATGTAGGGATGAAATTCAAATTCCTTTACCCGGATTTTGCTTGCTGGATCAATTTCTATCGCCGCTTTACCAATATTGAGTTGCCCTTCACCGGTAGCTTCAGGAAGAACAACCTCATCTTCGGAAAGTCGTGGATGCTGCACATGCAGGTTATCAAAGGACCACTTGCCAGCAAGTGTTAAAGAATCTTTAGTGACACGCTTCACTTGTGCGAGATCGAACATTATTTTATCAAACCTTACCCCCAAACCAAACTTTCTCCGTAAAAAAGGAAGTTCAACGTTCTTTTCTTCAGATGATACTTCTATTTTTAATTGTTGTCTGCCGGGATTCACACGTCCACTCACATTCCATTGCGCGTCATGATCATTCAGAAAAAGACTTGTCTCGAAATCGCCACCATCCATCACGGCTTTCGGCAAACGAATTCGTTGGTGGACGCTATCGTCCTGATAGGAGAGCTGAAAGTTTTCCAATTCCATATTTCGGGGAATCTTAAAAAACACCTGCTTTACCACCCCGTCAATCAAAGAAGCGTAATTACTTTCTATATCTTCTTCCACCTGAGCCGTCGTATCTTTGGTTTGCCTTTTAAACAGAAAATCGTAGTTACTGGTAGAATCACGTTTTAGAAGCGTTACATCCGCTTTTTGTAAAATCAGATTACCGATTTTCACATCGCCGAACAGCAGCGGAAACAAGCGAACCGACACGGCCATACGTTCAATTTTTGCTAAGGTATCCCGCTGTTGCGGTATAACTTCAATATCCTGGAAAGTTACGGTAGCCAGACCTGTAAACGAATACGCTTGTACATTAAAATCAATATGATAACGCTCACGTAAAGTGTTCTCCACTTTCACCATAGCCTCATCAAGCATTCGCGTACGAACGGACAGTGCTACAACAAGGCCAATTATCAACAGCAAAAGAAAAGTGCCCCCAGTTATTAGGGCAATTCTCTTTTGCTTCAGTGTTAAAGAAGGTAACTTTTCAAATATCCGCATACCAATCTATTTCCGTTCTAAAAATAGGGTATTTTTTCTGAAAAGTATATATCCTCTTCCCTTATGGATTCAGCAAATCGTAAACGCGTACATAATCAACCTGATATCGAGCAGGGAACGCTTCATCGTCGATGCCCTGCTGCCCGCCCCAGTCGCCACCAACAGCTAGATTCAACAGCCAATGGAACTTCTGATCAAAAGGCCAAGCTCCATACCCAGTCCCTTCGTTGGGGAAGTTAAATAATTGGACATCATCTACAAAACCGCGGATATAGGTTGGCGTCCAATCCACTCGGAAGATATGAAACTCGGTCGTCGCATTTTGTATCTTCTTAAAAGCCGTCTTCTGTGTGCCGATGGAATGGTTATAAGCTTCCGTATGCACGCTGATATGCACGACGTCTTGATCATATCCTACGTGCTCCAGAATGTCAATCTCGCCCGATGCCGGCCAATCCCCATAGGTCCACTCAGTAGGTAACATCCATGCTGCCGGCCAAGTTCCACGGCCCTGCGGCACTTTGGCTTTCACTTCAAATCGGCCATAGAGAAAATCACCCTTTCCTTTGCTTATCAAGCGCGTGGACGTATATCCGCTACCTTCGTAAGCTTCTTTACGGGCGGTGATCGTCAATAGGCCATCTGCTACTTGCACATTTTCCGAACGCGCTTCTGTATAATATTGTAACTCATTATTTCCCCAGCCGCTCCCTCCTATATCGTAGCTCCATTTATCCGTATCTGGAAGCCCTTCGTAATCAAACTCGTCGGCCCAAGACGGTGTACTCGAAAACTCATATTCCTTTGGTGCTGGAGGTTCGGGAATCACGATATTGTTCACGTACGACTTTTCAGAACACGACAACAGGACTGCAAAAGGTATTAGCCAAAAATTCATATTTTTTTTCATTTTAATTTAATCAAAGGATTGTTTCAAATTATCATATCACTTAAAGGATCTTAATGTAAATGTCCACCAACCATCGCCTCCGATATTGACCCCAATTTTCAATAAGTCGTACCCCTGTCCGTTCACATCTTTCTGCATATCCAAAATATCGTATAATACATAATCCCTTACAGGACCTGTATCTGTTTCGCCGCCGTTGTGCGCTTTCTTTACACCGATATGTGCGCCTTTGCCCATTAAGCGAAGCTGCCCTAATTTCTTTATACCTGTTCCTTCTACGACACCGAACTGAAATGTTCCAGAATTCCAAAGTAGCTGCTCTCCTTTCAGATTGCTGGCAGGCTCGCAACCTGCCGTTTTATTCCCAAGGTAGCCATCGGCAAAAAAATCACCTTTATTGTCATAAACAAATGTGCCTTCGGCATTAAAAGAAAAGGTAAATTCATCATTAAATTCACAAGATCTGGTAGCGATATCTGCCATACTACTGCTCCACCATTCACCATTATCTGGCCCTGGCCCTACCTTAAACGCCCCTGCTTCTGGATTTAGTCTCCATGTTTTCTGTGTACAACTAGCTAGAAAGCCTAGTAATTTATCATCGCTGCACGCCTGTGGATCGTCCGCAGAGACCGATACTGTTTTGGTGACACTCGCCATCCCTCCTTGTCCTGCCACATCTAACTTCACGTCATACGAGCCTTCAAAAATTAAATTAATCTCCACCACATCTCCTTCCAGTTTCTGTCCGCTACTCATCACCGTCCATCTCGCAATGGTTGGTGTGCTGGTTTTATTTATCAGTTTAATACGTCCTGGGCCTATCTCCTCAGCATCAAAATCGGGCTGTGGTAAACCACTCAGCGATAAGTTATCACCTTCAATCTGACAGGATTGCACGAAGAACAGCAGGAGCAAAGCACTCCAGATTTTCACTTTCGTTAATACTTTATAATCGATTATCATGATATCATTTCTTATTTTGTTCCACCGTATTCTTTATTTTGTTCCAATAGGGTATTATCCAACTCCAACAACGGAATAGGCAATACCTCGTGTTTACCCGCGACAAAGCCTCGGTCTCCGAGTACTGTCGGAGCATCTCCCCAACGTATAAGATCAAACCAACGATGTCCTTCACCCGCTAGTTCCAATCTACGTTCACGTTTGATGTTTTCGAAAGTAGCTGATATAGCAGCTAGTCCCACCCGAGCGCGCACCGCATTTAAGAGCGCCGCCGCTCGCGTGGCATCGCCTCCTCCTCTTACTAAGGCTTCCGCTTCAAGCAGATAGGTATCTGCCAATCGGATTTCCAAAATGTTTTGTGGAAAATTGAGTTCATATGTGCCCGCACCAGTCCAACGATTAGATTCCCTACCGGCATATTTTTCTAGAAAATAGCCCGTATCCATGTAACCCGGCGTATAAGATGCCTTTCCTTCCGCTACCAGTTGGTTCATATCAATGATCGTATAGGGGTATCGCGGATCATTCCGCATCACATCTGCCAAATTTTGTGTTATCGGTAAAAACCCCCAGCCGGCCACATAATCCGGCGCTCCTGCGCCTTGTCCGTAACTACGTGGACCTGCCATGATGTTCAGGATGTTCCCTTCGGTACATTGGATACAATCCCAAATCCCGACGGACGTATTGGTAAATGAAATTTCTAGGATAGATTCGGTATTGAATTTATTCTCAACTTGGAAGATGTCTCGATAATTGTCCAATAGCCGGTAGCCATATTGGCTACTTTGGCCGGGTGTTCCGTTCACGTCGGCAAGTTCCGCTGCGGCTTGGGTAAATTTTTCCTGCTGCAGATATACTTTTCCCAAAATGGCCTTAGCCGTACCTTGAGAAAACCTTCCTGCTTCTTTCTCACGCGAGACGGTTGATGGGAGATCAGGTATCGCTTCATTCAAGTCTTTCTCCATCAATGCATATACATCGGCAGGATTGGCTTGCGTTACCTGATATATCTCATCTCCTGCTAACGGCACTTCGATTAACGGGATATTACGGAAATAGCGAATGAGATCGAAATAAAAATAAGCTCTCAATGCTTTCGATTCAGCCGTGAACCTCGCTTTTTCCTGTTCGTCCATCGGAATATCTGGTAATTTTTGCAACAACACATTGGCACGCATAATGCCCATATAATTTCGTTGCCAAAGATCTTCCTGCGGCCCTACCGCCGGCGTAAGCGAATAATTCGACCACGCCTGAAGATGTGGAAGATCAGATGAACCTCCTCCCCCTGCATAGTGGTCGTCAGAAGCTGCCGACGTGGTTAATATTTTTGTGGTGTAGTTGGACGCCTGATATCCTACCACATCGTAGATGGCCACCAAACCATTGTAGGCTTCCTGCCTGTTTTTATAATAATTCTCCTCCAAATCCGTTCCACGCGGTTTCAATTCTAAAAAGCTGTCTGAACAGGATTGCAGACCGAGAAAAGAAAGACTTGCTATGGCGGTAAATACTTTGATATATCGTTTCATTGTAACGTTATTTAAAATGCAACATTAAGCCCAAACATAAACGACCGTGCTTGTGGATAAATACCCCGGTCAATACTCATGACGTCGCCACCGATTTCCGGGTCAAAACCGGAGTACCGGGTAAAGGTCAGCAAGTTTTCCGCCATGACATATATCCTTGCCTTTTGCAATTTGATACGCTGTGTCCAATCCGTTGGCAAGGTATAACCCAACTGCACCGTTTTAAAACGGAAATAACTACCATCCTCCAAATAGAAATCGGATGGATTCGTGAAATTGTTGTTATTATCTGCATCCGTTAGGCGTGGAAAATCAGCGGAAGATCCCTCCCCTGTCCAGCGACCTAAAGCACGCTTTGAATAGTTGGCGTTGTTCACGTCCAATCGGCGTAAACCTTGAAAAACTTTGTTTCCTGCAACACCTTGCCCGAAAATTACAGCATCTAAATTTTTCCATGCCAGGTTTAATGTGAAACCGAACGACCAGTTGGGTGTCGGATCGCCGATAAAAGTGCGATCATTCTCATTGATAACACCATCGCCATTGATATCTTCCCATCTAAAATCACCCGGACGTGCATTGGGTTGGATCAAATTGCCTTCACTGTTAGTATATGCATCAACTTCGGCTTCGTTTTGAAATATCCCAGCAGTTTGGAAGCCATAAAAGGAATTATAGGCTTGGCCGACAATAGTTCGCGTAATCTCATAACTGGATGCCTGAAACCGCTCCCCGCTTAAAAAGCTTACGCCTGCGCCTATATCGGTTACCTTATTTTTTAAATAAGACACATTTCCGTTCAGCGAAAATTGAACCTCCCCTATCTTATCGTTATACCCCAGTTCCAATTCCACACCTGTGTTTTCCATATCCGCTACATTTGCAGCGGGATTTCCAATAGCGCCTACATAAAATGGAATACGGGGATTCTGTAAAATACCGGTAGTCACCTTTTTATACCAGTCAAAGGTCACACTGAACTTTTTGAGGACAGTCGCCTCCAATCCGATATTCGCTTGGCTTGTTTGCTCCCATCGCAAGTCTGGATTGGAGGGTGCATTTGGGCTATAGCCTATGGTCGGCATGTCGCCTGTACCAATAGTGTAATTTCTTCCGCCGCTGACTGTTGAAAGATAGGCAAAATCACCGATGTTATCTATACCCACTACACCGTAGCCTCCCCTAATCTTCAACATATTGATATAAGGATTGCCGGCTAGAAAATCTTCCCGACTGGCGACCCATCCCAATGAAAAGGAAGGAAAAACACCATATTTATTATTGGACCCAAAGCGTGAAGATCCATCACGACGCACCAGTCCCTCCAACAAGTACTTTTCTCTGTAGTTATAATTGATACGGGCAAATAAAGATGATACCGTATGTCCAACATCTTCGTATCCCGTTGCCTCCCGTTGGTCGGACGGTAGGTTGTAATTGAGAGACGCATCTTCATAATTATTGACTGGCAGACCGAAATAGGTTACATAAAGGCCTCTAGCCCGATTGTCATAATACGCTCCCTGCCCTAGCAATACGGTAAAATTATGTCCTTCGATATCACGGGTATAGGAAATCGTATTTTCCAAATTCCAATCGAAACCCCTATGGTTCGCACGACCAAAACTATTTTCATCTCTTTTGACTAGGCTATTCAGGTAATGAACGGGTGTAAAGTTCTCGTCGCCCCAGAATGATAGCTTCGAACCCAATGCAGACCGTATTTTCAACCCTTCCAAGGGGCTGATTTCTCCATATACATTCCCAACAATATTATCCGACCACCCATGGTTGCCCAATCGGGTTTGCATATACGCCAGCGGGTTTGTCAATTCCTGCAATACCAGGGTAGATATTCCGTAGGGGTTACCGAATGCATCTCTTGGCACCGCTTCTGTAAGATACGGCCTATCCGTATCATTTAAGACATCTGGATCGGTTTCTATGACGGGCGTAACGGGATCAAGGTTGATAGCCGACGAAAGGGGACCACCATATTCACTGTTGGTATTTCCGATTCCTTGGCTTCGCTCATGGGAATAACCCAGGTTCTGTCCTAAAGTCAGCCATTTTGCAATTTTGTGCTCCGAGTTTAGACGAATGTTTACCCGCTTATAGTTCGAAATTTCTGAAGCTACAATCCCTTCTTGAGACAGGTAGCCAAAGGAGCTATAAAACGTAGATACATCATTTCCACCGCTTACACTCAATTCATGATTCTGCCGAAAAGCGCTATTATTGAAAATTTGTTCTTGCCAGTCTGTGCCTTCGCCCAATGATAGTGGATCACTGAATCTAGGCGTTCCCCCTGCTGCTATCGCCGACTCGTTGCGTAGCGTAGCATATTCGGCGGCATTCAATAAACTTAGTTTTCGTGCCGGTGCCGAGGTACCTAAAAAGGTATTGTAATTAATTCTAGGGGTACCTATAGCACCTTTCTTAGTTGTTACCAAGATAACGCCCGCGGCTGCCCGTGCACCATAAATCGCCTGTGAAGACGCGTCTTTCAGTACTTCAATAGATTCGATATCCGATTGATTAAGGTAACTGATCCCCCCAGCATCGACGACAACGCCGTCAACTACCCACAACGGATTATTATTACCGAAGGTCGTAATACCCCGAACACGGATGGTAGCTGCTGAGCCCGGTTGTCCCGAATTAGCAGCGATAGTCAAACCCGAAGTTCTTCCTTGCAGGGACTGTTCAATACGGGTAACAGGCATTGTCTCGAGATCACTGGCTTTCACACTGCTGATCGCGCCTGTAACAACGCTCTTTTTTTGCGTTCCGTATCCTACTACAACGACTTCTTCGAGTTCATCCCGATTTTCCTGCATCTGTACGTTATACGTTTCCCCTGCAGCTACTTTTACTTCGAGCGCATACATACCCACTTGCCTAAATATTAATGTGGCTCCTTCAACAGGTACTTCCATAACATAGGATCCGGAAGCATCTGTACTTGTGGCTACTGAACTTCCGCGGACAGCGACTGTAACTCCTGCCAAAGGTTCTTGGTTGGTCGCGGACGTCACCCGTCCCCGTACTTGCCGTGTTTGCGCAGTAAGTTCCGTTAGGGAAAAGTACACACACAGCAGCAAACATGCATGTAAAATTCTAATTCTCATAAGCTGAAATCATTTAACATGGTTTATAAAATTTTGGTTCACTCCGATTCTCTGTGGTTGCAAAGAATATGGTTCAAAAGTAGCGCTGTAATCGATAAAGTATATTTTTTTCGTGACTACAATTACCACTACAAAAAGTTGTTTTGTACGTAAAAAAGGAATAAACACCCCTACAAAAACCCTACACACGAAAATCAACAGACTATCTACCAACTACTTATAGAAAAGAATCGATAATTTAGCCGGATATATCACGCGTCACTTCTGGCGTACTGCATCAAATAGTCATATAGGTTTACTTCGGAATCGATTTTCAATTTTTTCCGCAAGCGGTAGCGACTCACTTCGACAGCCTTGACCGTAACATGCATAAGCTGTGCAATTTCTTTGGAGAGGAGATTCATCCGTAGCAAGGCGCATAATTTCAATTCATTTGTGGTGAGATCAGGATGTTGCTGTTTAAGCCTTAGGAAGAAATTTTCGTTAGCATGGTGGATATGTGCATTAAATTTTTCCCAATCGTCATTTGTTCGTTCCGCAGACCGGATAAGTCGAATCAGTTGTTTAAAGTTTTGTTGCGCGTCTTTATCTTCCAGGCGGTTCATCGTTTGGTTAATATTGTCTTTGATCTTACTCAGCACCTCACCCCGCTGTATGATATTCATGGTTAAATTTGCCAACTCTTTGTCCTTGAATCCAAGTTCTGCTTCGAGGTTTTCATTACGGAGTTTGATAACCTCTTTCTCTTTCTTCTCAATTTCCAATTGTCGTATATGAAGCTCATCCCGGTGCCTTTCTTTTAGCTTCTTACGTTGTATCCCCAAAAGCCAGAAAATAAATACGAGGAACAACACACCGTACAATATATAGCTTACCGGATGCGCATACCACGGTGGTGCAACACGAAAGGAAAATGTCTGTTCCTCTGATTCATTCCCCATCCCATTTCGGGATTTCACGCTAAAAACGTACGTCCCTGCCGGCAGATTGGTGTACTCTTTTTCACTCCTGTTGCTCCATGCTGACCATTTTGTCTCTAGCCCCTTCAACATATAACTGAACTCTACTTGATCCTGTTGATCGTACATGGTTGAACTAAAGTTAAACTGAAGGGAATTAAAGGCATACTGCAGTTTTTTACGTGAAATCTCTTGATACCGATATCCCCCAAACAACAGTTCCTCCTTCTTATCGCTATCAAACGCTTTGACCGTACGGAGCAGCATATTAGGTTTAGATGCACGTTCCTGATAGGCTTTATAGTTAAGTAAAATTCCCCCCTTTTGTCCACTTATAAACACATTTTCTGCGTCATGCACATAGACCGATTCAAACCCTCCCAATATTTCTCCGTTCAATTCCGGAAAATAAGAAACCGTATACGGAGATTCTGCTAGTGGCTGGGAAAAGTCTAGTACGCCTAGTCTCTTATTGCTGGCAAACCATACATTTCCCATCTTATCCTCCATCATGTACTGAATGGGCATATCAACAAGCGCCTGATACTGTTGTGCTGGTATAAAAGCATCGTGTCCGGCATCGTATATATATACACCTTTTGATGTCGAAACAAGTATATCATTTCGAATATGAAAAACATGATTGTGCAGTATAGCGGGTAATCCTTCCGCAACATCATATCGTTTCTGTCGAATGATTTTCTTAAAGTCTGGTGATAAGGATAACTTAAAAACGCCTCGATATGGGTGTGATACCCATACCACGTGGTTTTTATCATCATAATACACGAATCTTAAAGATTCGTCTGAACCGTCTATATGTCCATTATCCACAAAATGCTGACCGTCGAATAAGAGATGTCGTAGTCCCAAATAGGAACCGACCACAACGTTCGAAGATGGGGAAACCCGGGAAGCCGCTTGATACGTCCAAATTCCTGTGTTTGTATGGATAGGTTTTACATCACCATCTCTCACTTCAAAACTCCCCTCTTCATGTCCAATCAACAACCGTCCGTTTACCTCTTGGATAGACCATATCTGCCCATCACTATGAGGCACCTTTTCAAACCGTGCCGCTGACATTCCTATGTTTTCCAAGCCGTTGCCTTTATAAGGTGTTACATACAAACCATTGGACGTTCCGAGATACAGCTTATGGTTGAAAATACGGACACTATATGTACCCAACTTTGTATGTTGATCGGGATAAATATATTTTACGGCACTGTTGATCGCGATATAGTCTATTCCATCATCCAAAGCTAACCATAGATTGCCATCTCTGTCTTTAAATATATCGCGGATATTATTCGTCTGCAAACCCTCTCCGTAACTATAGCGCTGAACGACCGCTCCACTTTTATCCATGATTAACATGCCACCAGGATACATGCTGAGGGCAAACAGATCATTTCCCAAAAATCGGATACTTGAAATTCGGTTTGTTAAGAATCGGGAGTCCATTGGCGTTGCCTTCGGAAAAAAATGACCATTTGCTAAGTAAAAAAGACCGTCTTTCATCGTCGCAACCAATAAGGTATCAACCCCGAATGGTACTATACCCGTAATGATCGACCCTTTTTTTAGGGAATTTTCTTTGGCGACCGGTTTCCAAACACCATCTTCATAATGCAGAAGCCCGATTTCCATATCCTGCGCATATAACCTGCTCCCAACGGATGTCAGATATTGCCAACTGCTGTGTGGCCGATCAACATTAATCTTGCCTTGATAGTAATGAAAAATATGATTATTAGCTTGAAAAAAGACATGTTCCCCTGCTGCAGCGATGTGCCATACATCGGCAAATTGTCTTTCCTTCGCGGGGATTTTATCCACTAAGGAATTGTAAACCAAGCTACCATTCTCATCGGCTTCGAAATATCCTATTTCATCTTGTCCGCCTACATAAATTCTTTCATTTCCGTCAAAACATACCGAACGCATGATCGTAGCATTCGGCAAGGGATAAATATGCCAATATTGCCCATCGAAGGATAGCAATCCTTCATTGTTGCCGAAATACATGACACCTTGGTTATCCTGTGCTACGTCCCAGTTTTGTATTCCGCCTTGGTATGTTTTACTGGAGTAATTTATAATCTGCGGCATTGCAATCGTACGCTGTGCGCAGGTATCTTCACAAAGTATAAGAAAGGGCAGTAAAAGAAGAAAAATATATTTAGCTTTTCCCATGTCGTTAGCCTCGGTCGGCGCTCATGGACGAAGATAATAAAATACACTTAACTTGACAATTTAGCTTAACAACAAACCTATGACAGGATTGTCTTTCGCAATGCGTAAATTTGTACGGTAACAAATCATTGTCATGATTACAAAAGAACAAGTATTACATGCGTTAAGTCACGTAGAAGAGCCAGATCTAAAAAAAGATTTAGTGACGTTGAACATGATCCAAAATATAGAGATTTTGCCGGGTAAGATTAAGTTTGACGTGGTATTGACGACCCCTGCCTGCCCTTTGAAGGGGCATATTGAACATGCCTGCCGAAATGCCATTGGTCTTTTTATAAGCAAAGAGATAGCAGTGGATATCCATATGACGTCCAAGGTAACGGGAGTAGACGCGGCTCAATTGGATGGCATTAAAAACATTATTTTGGTCTCGTCAGGCAAAGGCGGTGTGGGCAAATCAACTGTGGCAAGTAACTTGGCATTAGCCTTAGCGGAAAGCGGTGCGAAAACAGGTTTATTAGATGCTGATATTTATGGGCCTTCGCTACCGATTATGTTCGGCTTGGAAGGTACACGTCCTGAATCGATACAAATTTCCGGTAAACAAAAAATAGCACCAGTAGAAAAATTCGGGTTGAAGTTGTTGTCCATCGGCTTTTTTACCGACCCTAATCAGCCTATTCCTTGGCGTGGGCCCATGGCCACATCGGCTATCAAACAGCTCTTTGGCGATGCACATTGGGGAGAATTAGACTATCTGGTTGTTGATATGCCTCCCGGAACAGGCGATATTCACATTACCGTAGCACAGTCTTATCCTATTTCGGGTGCCGTCATTGTAACCACACCGCAACAGGTTGCTTTAGCTGATACCATGAAAGGCATGGCGATGTTCCATATGGAAGGTATCAATATTCCCATTATCGGGATTGTGGAAAACATGGCGTATTTTACGCCAGCCGAATTACCGGATAACAAGTATTATATATTTGGCAAAGATGGCGGAAAACGGCTTGCCGAAGACAACAATGTACCTTTTTTAGGAGAGATCCCGCTAGTAAAAGCTGTTGCTGATGCAGGAGACAATGGTTTCCCTATTCTGCTAGATGCGGATGAGCCTGTTGCCAATGCCTATAAAGAAATAGCTGGTCGTGCCGCACAGGAGTTGAGCATATTAGCCAATAAAGTGGGCTAAGCACCAAAAGCGCCATAATAACCGGCGCCGACTAATGCGGCCTGACTATTTAAAATAACATGGATAGGTACTTTCTCCAACAGATGTGTCATATGCGCATTTTGGATAAACTGTTCACGGAAAAGGTCGGCTTTCAGCAATGGGAATATTCTGGGTGGAATTCCACCCCCTAACCATAAACCGCCTACGGCTTTATGTTTCAGCACCAAACTAGCCGACTCACGTGCCATATAACTTACAAACAAGTCCATTGTTGAACTGCAGGTTCCGTCTAACTCCCGCATAGCGGCATGGCTTATTACAGCTGCTGGGTTATCATTGTTTTTGAAGTTTTCTTGCAGCCAGGCAGGCTCCTTGTTGCCTTTAACATCCCGGAGGAATTTATATATTCTGTATATGCCTGGGCCGGATACGACATGCTCCCAACTAATAATTTCATCTTCTTGCTGGAGATACTTCAATAATTCCACATCTAGATCCGTCCGTGGCGCAAATTCACTATGCCCGCCTTCAGTTGCAAACGGGCGATGGTATTCTCCATCCCAAAACATCCCTGCTTCACCCAATCCTGTTCCCGGTGCCAGTACCGCCATATTACCCAGGATGGTTTCTGAACCTTCAAACAAGGGCACCGTGTCCTCTGCACTTAATCCAGCTAAACCATATGCTGTAGCTTCTAAATCATTGATAATGGATACTTTTTCTATATTAAATTCGGTTTTTAAAGACGCAGCATCCAGTTCCCAGGAGAGGTTAGTTAATGTTACTTTATTTTCCAATACAGGTCCCGCCACGCCGATCGATAGGACATCAGGTCTTGCATATTTATCAGATGTAAGAAACTTTTGTAAAATTTCTTCGAATGTACCAAGTGACCGGGATCCGAACGTTTCTTCCCGTATAAGGGAAAGCGCATCTCCATTGACTTCAAAAACACCAAAACTCGTTTTGGTCCCTCCTATGTCGACAGCTAAAATTTTCTTTCCGGTTTGGGAACTGCCTTCTTTCCTTGGCAAATAAAATCTATATGACATAGCTAATACGATTGATAGGCTATAATACGAATCTTTCACGAAGTATGCAAATGCCACATCGGCGCACGGAAGTGTAGCTTCAGCGTATGGAAGTATCACGTAGTCGTGCGCCGACGTCGTTTCGGCGTATGGAAGTACGCAACTTCCGTCCTTCTTTGGCGCTCCGGCGTACGGAGAAGTCATCTCGGCATACAGCAAACTCGTCTTGGCGCATGGGGAAACGTTGTCCCCGTATGCCGAAAAAGTATCAGTATACGGGGAGATGATGTCGGCATAGGGGGAAACCGCCCCGAAGGACGGAAGTATCACCTCGGCGCGCGAAAGAATGGTTTCCCCGTATAGGAAGATTAAGCGGAAGACCATCGGTATCACTTCCCCGTAAGAGTTAGCTACATCCTCGTATCACGAAATCATTTCGTTGCCCGACGCACTGTTCAAGTCGTACGACGACATCACTTCGGCGAACGGGAAAATAGCAAACAATCGTTGCTTTGTGGCTATGTACATGTACATGTGGCTGCCCGCACGGGACAATTAGATTTTGTTCCGTGACAAAGCGGCTATGTTCGGTGCGTTGTTCATTTTGTCAGGATAGATTACGCGTATGTTCCCTGAGTATTCGGCTAAGTACTGTGCCTTTGCAATACATGCACGCAACAAGTCTATTTTGTACAGTAACATGTTGGTTATGTCACGCAACAAATACGTTATGTAACGTGACATAGCCGACAACTACATTGACTTGTTGATTATGTCACTGTACATAGACGTTAACTACATTGCAGTAGACGCTATGTACATGTACAAAACAGGAGATTCTCTAAGAAATACGCTTAATAACATTTTACATTATGATTGACTGTGGTATCCGTAATGCCATAATTGGAAATTTCAAATCCCTTAACGCGAGAACAGACGTAGGTACTTTGTGGGAGAATGCTGCATCAACACCTTAATCCCGACTCCCTGATGCCTGCTTCGGGATCGTTCCTCGCGATGACGCGTTTCCCGTTTATAGACCTTTTTGGACACTCTATTCATTATGGAAAGTCCTATTATATTATCCCCAAAATTGGTAGCCTTTAACCTATTCGATAAGATACGGCAATATAAACAGTAAAAAAATATTAAACACCACGGATAATAATACTGGAGCATATAATGAAAAATCTTTTTTTAATAGTTTCACAAATAGCATAACGACGCTGATCAACATAAAACCTATAATAGGTATGATACCAAGTTCCCACAGTACTCCCAATATTGTTACAATTAAGCTGTCCGGTGAAACCAAATACAATATTTGATTTAGAATTAAAAAAATAGCGGCTGCAATATTTAGTCCAAGCAATATTTTCATCGTAAGCGATGTTTTTATTTGTTCATTAAACATAGGAGAGTCTTGTTAACTCCCCTATGTTTTTATAACAAACACAAATTAATTATTAAATGGATCTGTGATTGCATCCAGCGTCAATTCAAACGTATTCGTTGCAATCTGTGTATCCGTTAACAAAATTGACTTAGGTCGATCTAGTGCATCCAAAGTAGTAATCACAAAAGTACGATTATTGAATGGCGTAGTAAACTGATTTAACCCTGCGTTCCAGTATGCTACTCCAAAAGTCATCCCCGTATAGGTATAGATAGATCCAGCAAGCGAGATTCTCACCTGATCTGTTGTTCCTGGAACCGGCACAAGGTTATGTGTTATCAGTCCTCCTATCGTATAATTGTTTAATAGATAAGACGTAACGCCAGAAAGGCCTGCGATTGAACCAATACTAAACTCATTCAGCTGCAAACCATTGGATTCGAGGGTCATTCTCGCATTATCCCAATAAGCTCGTCCAGTCGGACCAACTTTACTATATGCCATATACCACTCTTTACTAACAAACCACAAATTCAACGGCGTCACGTCTGGCACAATCTTAAAAGTCGTATTATCATTAGTATAATAGCCATAAGGATAAGCAGACGTAGGTTCCACGAATTTTAAGATCTTAAATGTTACGCCTTCCATTTCCTGCTCCTCATAAAAATCCAGTCCGTCCGGAACAACGCGAAAAGACATTTGCTTACCGCTAGCATCCTTCGGATTACGGAAAATGCGTATAGGAGAAGAGTAAGGTAAATCTAACATTTCCCCAGAAGCATCTTCCAATTTAAAAACACCAAACTGACTAAACCGAATAGCGGCTTCACGATATAAAGAGGCCTGTTGTTCAAATTCATTAGCACCTAAAGGAAACATGACAACTTCCGTACCGCTTTTCTTACCCTTCAGTACAACTGAATCTGGTGTCGCCGCCAATACGATAAACTCAAAATCTCCTTTCATTCCCGTATCATCGGCGCCTATACCTTCATTTGGATCCGTAAAAACGCCACCATTATCCATTCCGGGTTCTGAAAACCAGTGAATCGCTTTATTATAGCCATTAAAGGTTAATACAGGTCCCGAGTCGTGTACAACAGCGTAAGTGCTGATTTCTGGTGCTTCCACAGCATCCGACGCGACCACCACTTCAGCGTTGGATGTGAATTTGGTAAAAATGGTGTATCCCCCAAATTCTTGATTGTCGCTTGGATAAAATTTCATTACCCAACCTTCACTATTCCCCTGCAAAACCTCGTATGCGTGGGCTATCGCTTCAGTCATCTTAGAGGAGGCATTTTGATCAAAAATGGGATCCTCTTCGCGCTTACATCCTGAGAACAGTAACACAGGAAGCAAAAATGCAAATATGCTATATTTCAATTTCATAACAACCTAGTTTAAAGATAATTGATCAAAATCAGGCAAAGCCTCTTGCCTAAGCAAAATCTCATCGCGCAACACATTTAAATCGATGTTCCAAACCGTTTCGAAATAGGCTCGCACTATATCCAGTTTCTCTTCGATTATCGCCCTGCCTTCTTCACTTCCACTACTGATACGCTCCTCCCATTGTGCTGGAGTTAATGTGATGTAATAAGAATACGTTTCAACAAAGTCCTCATTAGCCTCTTTAGACGCATAGGCAGATATAAAGCCTTCTGCGGCAGCTCCTTCATCGTCATAAATATCATTCCATGAATCTCCCACATATCCCGAACCCGTGATTTCGCGGAATGAGGCTGGATAATCCTTATTCTGATGCAAAATATGTGCAAACTCGTGGTGCATCGTATGGAAATAATACCGATTCAGAAAAGCAACATTCGTACTTCTTTCTTCGGTAAGTTGGTTCAGCGCATACATGGTTATTTTAACTCCACCCTCGGCCGTGCCTAGCACCATGGTACCGTTGTTCCTGTATGCCGGGGAACCAATATAGTTAAGCAATTTCGGAAAATAGGCCCGAATAAAATCCTTGTTCCCAACGATTCTATCGTAGGGTTCAATTCCCAAATAATGCAATAATTTCGTAATGCGAACAGCACTTTCGTAATTCGCCGGACTTAAATTGTAATCATAATCCGATTCCGGCTCGACAAATTTATATACAATCGAAATATTATAATCGTCAGTAAATTGCTTTTGGATATAGCTATCCAGTTCGTTTTGTTCAATATCTAAGTCCACTAAGATACTTTCCGGGTCAAGCTTTTCCTCTGAACAAGAGAAAAGTACACCGGCGGCTAAAAAGAGGACACTTATTTTCTTAAAGAAATTCATAATTATCTTGGATTAGGGGTTAAACCTGCAGAAATAACATCAGGAGGCAACTGTAAGGCGGCTCTATTATCTCTTGCCAATAATTTTGATTCGCTCTCGACTGCGGCAACATTGTTTCCTGAAGTAATCAACCTACGCTCCACTTCAATACCGTAGCGCTTCACATCAAACCAACGAAGCCCCATGTGCATGGTTTCGATCCGACGGATAAACAACAAGGCATGAAGCATGTTTTCTTGCGTTCCTGTTTCAAAAGGAATCATCTCCGGATCCAAACGTTTTTTCGGAGTTGGGTTCCGAGCGGTAAAGTATTCCAACTTATTTGCCCATTCATTAATGCTTGCTACAGTAAAGGTGGCCGGTGGACTCGCAAGTGTATTATCGACCCAGCGTTTCATATCCACAATAGCTTCATCGTAACGGTTCAGATGAATTAGCGCTTCTGCACGCACCAACATCGTCTCTTCAGTGGTAAAAGGAGCATATACCCCCCGGCGATAGCCGGTACCTGCAGCAGGGTCCAGCATCTCGAACTGATAGGAAACACGCGGCAGCAAATGCTTATCCAAATTAGTTCCTGCATAAACAAAAACCCGGGGAACATATGCATTGGCAACGCGTTTACCATACGGTGATTCTGCCAACATTGTCTCCGTATTGCTGATTAACGCCCCGTGAGAAAAACGTGCCCCAGTGTAAAAAGCACCAAAGTATAAACCATGGTTGGTCGCTGCAGTGCCTAGCATCAAATTTGCCTTTATCGAGCTTCGGTTATAATAAATAGCCAGATCCGTCACCTCACCTACGGCATTGGCCGCAATTCCTCGATTGTCCCGTAATAAAGCCACGGGATTGTTACCAATAGCTACTGTAGCATAAGTAACCGCTTTTTCCCAATCCCGCATATACAAACAGATTCTCGCTGCCAACGCATTAGCTGCCCGAGTGTTCATATGATACTTAGGTGTGGACCCGTATGAAGAATCATCAATTAATGGTAATGCTTCTTCCAGATCTCGCAACATAAAATCATAGACTTCCTGCACAGTATTACGTTCGTATTTAGGGTCAAGTCCGTCCTCCGGCTCCAACATATAGGTCACTCCTAAATCGTTTGCTGCGTAGTCCGGATGGTAATGTTGTGCGAACAAGTTCACCAAAATAAAGTGAGCGTAAGCACGTGCCGCCAGAGCTTCGCCCCGCTGCGCATCCAAACTTGACGAATTTCCAAATTCCTCAATAGCCGCCAGGGCAGCATTAGCGCTACTAATCGCCGAATAACATGCCTCCCAAACTTGCTTTGGACTGTCGTTTGTATCCTCCGTCACATCCAGCCAGCGGAACAATTGTTCTAAATCTCGTTCGCTATACGGATTGGTAGCTCCATAATCATCAATATTGTCGGAGGAGAATTCCGCCGACACTAAATAAGCAGTCGCGGGGTATGCAGAAACTAAAATCTTATCGATCTTTTCTTCTGTATCCAATTGCGCCCGGTTGTCCGGCATCTCCTCCAAAAATTTTCCACAGGAAGAAAAGCCAAGACCACCTAAAAGGGCTACTGCTATATATATTTTATTCTTTCTTTTCATTTCACTAAAACTTAAAGTTTATACTACAATCCCAAGCGGAGGGTTAGGGTATATTGTCTCGCCATTGGCGCGGCCACACCACCGGCATTTACGAACTCTGGATCTTGTCCGTTGAGCTTCTTATCCGCATACAACAAAAGGAGATTCGTTGCGTTAAACCGCAAGCCCAATGAGTTCACCTTCCATGCACTTAACCATTCTTTCGGTAATTCGTAGGATAAAGAAACATCTTTTAAGCGGATAAAATCCCCTTTTGCCACACGTACCGATGAATAGTTGTAGGTATTGTAGGCAAATTCCAAGTTATCGCTGTATGCACGGTTCTGGCCTTTTGAAGCGATAATCGGTACATTCGTAAATACCTCATCGCCCGGAACCATCCAACGGTCTGCGAACTCCTTCGTCGACGATGTAAGATCATCGTACTCATGATCGAATACCGGATTCAAACGCACCACATTACCAAAGGAATAGGTAAAAAATACGTTCAAACCAAAATTCTTATAGTTGAACTGGTTACCCCAACCACCGGTATGAATAGGATCTGTCGGCCCCTCGTATTTTAAATAATCGATTCTATCTCGTTCCTGAAAATAAATATCGGTAATCGTTTCCTCATTATCTGGTCCTAGAAAAACAGGCAAACCTTCATTGTTCAAGCGAACAAAGGGAACTGAATGTAGGCCTCTCACCGGTCCACCTTCTAGAGCGAATCCCGTACCAGTTATGAGATCAAACACTCTGCTACGTGTATCCAATCGAGTTACTTTGGTCTTTACGTTCGAGTAAATCAAATTAGACGTCCATTTAAACGTCCCATCGCGAAAAATATTTCCGGTTAAACTTAATTCCGCGCCGTGCGATTTCATATCGGCAACATTCCCCATTTTTGAAATAATTCCTCCAAGACCTTGCGTGTTTACTACACCGATCAAGTCGAAGTTATTCCGCCTAAACCAATCGAATTCCATATTAATTCTGTTGTCTAAAAGGCCAATCGAGGCTCCGAGATTCAGCTCATGTTTCTTCTCGTAGGTCAGCTCACTGTTTGCTAAATCTAAGATCTGTAGCCCCGATTCTGTATCTCCAGCAGACGGCCGCCATGGATTATAGGACGCATACACAGCATGTGAATTAGTCACATTTGCCGGTCCCCGATCCCCCGTCAAACTGTACGAAGCTTTCAGCATAAGGTGTGATAATGTCGGCATGAGCTGTTCAAAGAATTTTTCTTCATGCATATTCCATGCTCCAGATACGTTGAAACTTGGCATCCACCGCGCTGAGGTTGCCTCTCCCAATTTATTGGCCCCTTCATAACGGAAAGTCCCGTTCAAAATATACTTGCCCGCGTACGCATAGGTTAAGTTTGTAAAAAATGCGGCTTGCTTGTAGCGCGTACTGGTTGGGTCATTGTCTTTATTCCTGTTGACATGGAAATATGGCGAGTTTTCTTCCTGTCCTCTTTTGAATACACGATAGTCTGTGAATGGACTCTCTCCCAATTCATATTGCAATCCCCACCCTCTGAACCACGTATTATTTCTGTCCGAAGCCGTAATCTCTGATCCGGCAAATGCGCTGACGGTATGGTCCTGATTAAAGGTTTTATTGAACTGTGCCGTAAAACGGAAGAGCTGCTCAAACATCGTATAATCTGTGCGGTTATAAATGCCCCCTTCTGGTAATACAGAAATAGGCAACGCATATGGATTATCCGGATCCGTATATAAGAAGGGATTTTTATCCCGTATAGTCGTATTCAAAGGGTCCAATCCCGCCCGATAAGCCATCGCCTGATTGGAAAGATCTTTCACATAATGATGCTGTGTGGTCGACTGATAACGGACCGATCCAAAAGCGCCTACTTCCAATTCGGGTATAACTTTCCATTTCAAGTCTCCTTGAAAACGCAGATCAGCTACATGAATATCCATATAGTTGTTATCCAATTCATGCAGAATATTAAACGGTGCATAATTTCGCGTGTAAAAAACCTCCGGATCAAGCGTGCGTGAGGTATTCATCGCATAAGCGTAGGGATTGATATCGAAATCACGCTTCACTTCACCGAAAACCACATCCATACTTTGTCCCAAGGTTCCCGGAGCCTGTTGCTGACGATACGATCCATTCGTAATAATATTCAGGCGCAAGTTATCTGAAATGTTGTAATTTGCGTTCAAGTTACCTGTATACCGATTAACTTTACTGCGCTTTGTCCATCCGGGGTCTACCAAGGCACTCACGGAAGAATAGTATTGCGATTTCTCGGTGCCGGACGACATACTCACAGCATGATTATGCTGTAAACTTGGTTGGAACAATTCGCTGAACCAATCAGTGTTCCGGTATTCTGCTTCGCGCAGAAACTCATTAACGTAATGTCTACTCGTAAATAGATCATTTGGGATTTCGCTGTTCTGGATTTTCCGATAAAGATCACCATACACTCCACTATTGTCGTTAGTCAATACATCCGCAAAACGGATATAACCTTTATTATACATATCTTGGTAAACAGACATCTGCTGCTGCGAATTCATAATATTAAACTCGCTATAGCGTGGTACCGCACGTGTAGTATATTCGCCGGTGTAATTTAAGGAACTACGACCAGCGGTTCCCCTTTTTGTCGTAATCACAATAACCCCCGCCATCGCACGGGCACCATATATAGAGGTAGCCGAACCATCTTTCAGAATCTGGAAAGATTCTATATCGTGCGCATTCAAGCCAGCGACGGCAGAACTAATCAACGTCAAAGCGTCACCGGAAGAAAGGGCATCTGCATTGACATCGGCTACATCTTCAATGATCACGCCATCGATTACCCATAACGGTTTTGAGGCACCGTAAATAGATGTAGCACCACGTACGCGAATTTTTGGAGCCGTACCGAATGTCCCCGTTACGTTTTGTACCGAAACCCCGGCTACGCGACCTTCCAGCCCTCGGCTCGGGTCAATCTGTCCGCCAATTTGTGCGGCTTCGCCCGAAATTTGCGATGTGGCACCGGTAAACAAACGACGATCAACCCGTTGCCCCATCCCGGTGACAACAACTTCTTCTATCGCTTGATCTTCTGCCATCAGCTGCACATTCAACGTACGCTGATTACCTACCGGAATATCTCTTGAAAGGTAACCGACATAACGGAACGTCAATACACTGCCACTGGAAACGTTGATCGAAAAGTTACCGTCTTCATCCGCGGTCGTACCTTGCGATGTACCTTTTACACCGATTGATACACCGGCTAAAGGTTCCCCATTCATAGTCGTCACACGGCCACTAATCGTATTTTGCTTACTTACGGTGCCGGTTTTCAAAACAGGAACCGTTTCGTGATAATGTATGCTAACCGTACCCGCAATAACCTTAAAAGAATAATTCGCTTCCGGCAACATCCTATGAAGCACATCTTTTACATCCGTTTCCCGTACATTAAGGTTAACACGCGATGATTTGGCTATCACATCATCATTATACAAAAATTTCAGGCTTGTCTGTCTGCTAATCTGCTGAAAAGCATCTTCCAGCTTCGCATTCTTTAGAGAAAGGGATACTTTCTGTGCAGTTCCTTCGGCATAGGCACAGGTCATGAAAACCAGCAGGAGAAAAGTTGTAATCTTCATTGTCCGGAGAATTAAGACAATAGGCGGCGTCCACGCTTCTTTTCGCCTTTTGTCAAATAAGAAGTAATTCATACATTTGAGTAATTGAGTTAATGTGTAGGTTCATTGCTTTATTTAACTTGATTTTAACAGGGGTGCTGCAACATCCCTGTTTCTCGTTAAATTCCGTTGTTTCGTTTGTTGTTGTAGTTTTATCTCATCATTGGTTTTGTTTTGTGATTAATAATTTATTCGTGTTTAGTGTAAATTTTAGATCGCTTACAAATTCGAGCATGGTCAATACTTCTGATAGGTTCACATTCCTGCCAATTTCACCGGAATAGGTATGATGTAATGGTACATCCTGTGATACAGACACGTTTACATTATACCAGCGTTTCAGTTGGTTTGCAATATTAACAATATGGTCATTTTTGAAATAGAACACATTATTTTTCCAGGCAAGATCCCTTTTTAGGTTGGTTGTCCTCACCCTTAAATCTCCATTGCTCCACTCGGCACTTTGTCCGGGCGCAATGATGACAGATTGTTTATCATTAATCACTTCCACGCTACCTTCTGCCAAAGAAGTTTTGACATTTTTCCCATAGGCCGACACATTAAAATGCGTTCCCAGCACACGAATATTCACTTCTTCTGCCTCTACAAAGAAGGGTTTTTCGGTATCTTTTGCGACTTCAAAATAAGCTTCTCCTTTTAGGTATACACGTCGCTCATCCGCTCCAAAATCTTCCGGAAATCGGAGTTCACTCGCGGCATTGACCCACACTGCTGTGCCATCCGATAAGGTTATCTTAAAGAAATTTGCCGCTGGTACGATTAACCTATGAAAAATGAGTTCGCGCCCGGCAGTTTCGTTGGAAAAACCTAGTGCATCCTCCATAATAGAGGATCCCGAAACTATATTGAGCGTATCGTCTACTTTCACCTCCTTACCATTGGCAAGAATGATTTTAGCACCTAAATTTGCTGGCTGTACGTCGTCCACATCTACATCAAGCGCAGGCGTATTGACCTGCCTCTCATTGCTAGTGTCCGTTTTAAAAAACCATAGGCATAGGCTTAAAGAGCAAACGAGCGCAATAGTCGCTGCCACACGCCAAACAAACCGATTATTTTGCTTTTTCCGTTGCTTCTGCTCCACACGGTGCCAAGCAGCGTCTTCGTTTAACGCCTCCAACCACGCTAATTGCATGTCTCCACCTTTTGCCATCAGTTCATCAAGCAACACTTTATTCTTAGGGTGGACTTTTACCCACGTATCTAATAGGTGCTGTTCATGGCTGTCGAGCGGCTCGTTTTTGAAACGCTTGGCAATGATATCGGCGATATGGTATGGGTTAGTATCCATAATTTAAGTATAAGAAACCTAAATTTGGATTTGGGGTGACAAGAAAATGAAAATTTATCTTCATTTTTTGTCTTGACACAAAAAACGAAGCAAAAAAAGTCAAGGCTGAGCACGTTTCTGTTATTTTTATTTGTTTATTCCTAAACAAAATGAAACTCTCCGCCAACCGGCGGATCAAACACATTTTGTTTTTAACGGAATAATCTTCATAAAAATGGACACAGAACCGACTAAAAGGAGCTCATGGACACTAAAACAACACGAGTCCATAAAAGTACAAGGCCATTTTATTCACGTTTTCAGTACCAATTGATTTTCGCAGAGGCACGACGTTACTAGGAAGAACGACACTTAATGGTTAAGGAAAGATAATACAATTCTTTAGAAATACTAAACCCCTATACTGTACACAACCAAAAACAGCCAGAAGTAATTGAAATTCAGTTTTTCACGCAAGACGGTGAGCCCTCGACGCTTTTGTGTTTTTATGGTATTGATACTAATCTGTAACTCTTGAGCGATCTCTTCATTGGAGTAACCGTCCACATAACTCATGGTCATGATCTTTCTGCAACCTTCTGGTAGACTTTCTAACGCAACATGTATCGCGGAAGTAAATTCTGCCCGAATAATCTGGTGTTCGTAATCTATTTCATCCCACTCGGTGAATCCCGTACGTTCCCAAAATTTTTGAACAACTTTATGGTGCCGGCTCAAGTTGTATACAGCATGTTTTATTGAAGTGTACAAAAAAGATTTTATCGTATTTTCGTCATCGGGTAATCTTGTTTTGCTATTTAGGTAGGCAACGAAAGCATCTTGCGCCAAATCTTCCGCAGTCTCTTCGTCCTGCACCATTTGCCACGCAAAATAGCATAAAGCACGATAATGCTTCTTAAAAAGGAGTCTATCTTGATCTGTAGCTTTCATCGACAAGTCGCTTACAAATGAAAAAGTTAGTAAGTTAGTTGTAATTCTAAGCTAAATATACAAAATAATTTGTTGTACGTTAATTTTTCATGAAATTTTAGTGATTTTAGTTCTTAGCGTAAAAAGGGTTGCCTTATCTAAGGCAATACAAACACTAATTCGCCTTTTTGCTTTTCTTTATAAAACACGATCGTGCACAGATTTTTACTTCTATCAATCGTGAGAATTTCCAATTTCGTCAACCCTACATCCTGCTTGCCCTCCTCATCGATTATTCGAAGGTTTGCTCTTGGCTTTACGCCGACAGCAAATTCGCCGTTCCATGACAGTACCAATTGCTTTTTTTCAATGATATTGGTTATAGCCACCTTGTTTTCCAGAATAGTTGTACTCCATCCGTTAGCCTGCTCTAGCTCAATCATACTATCCCAATAAAAACGGGGATCGTCTGCGCTGAGTACTGCTGGAATTACTTTGATATCCACCGCTGCTTTTCTTCCTGTCTCATCCATGATAAAAAGCCGTTCTTCACCATAATTTTCCGTTGCTGTAAAGGTAATCGTATTGCCGGTAATCTCTACCTCAACCAAGGAGGTTTCAGAAACTGCATAATTCCCATTCCCACTCGTAATCTCTACCGTTGATGTGTAACCTTCCAAGATTTCTATACTATTCTTGTCCAGCTCCAGCGCCTGTAAGGGTATCGCTTTTTCTTTCTTACAGGAGAATAATATGGTACCACAAAGTAACAGAAGCATAATGGAGCGTATATTTATCGTTTGTTTCATGATTATCATTTTTTAGTATATTTCTTCCCGCTACTTCACCGTTTTCAATCTGATCACATCGCCACTTGCGCTTGCCGCACGGAGATCGATTTCTCCCTCATATAATGTCAAATCGACTCGTCCTGTACTAAAAGGGATCCGTGTTCCGTTAACAAAAAAACTGTTAAAGCGACCTGCACCAGTACCGACTACGCGTGCCACATTATGTTCGATGACAATCGTCGGCTCGTCAATCCATTCGTAAGATGTGATACTCCCAAGAGGTGTGTAAAAGTAACCCATTCCTGCCGCGAAAAACGGACTCGTGGTTTTCAATTTTAGAAAATCTATATCCGGTAAACTTCCGTCTGCCTTTCTGGCCCACATCAATTGGCTTTCATCGAGACTTATAAAGTCATCTGCCGTTACTTCCATATTCACCGGTAAGAAGGAATTATTACTGATTTGAGACAGCGCTTCGTCCACATTGATGATATGCCGACCGGCTGTACGCGGGCTGTAAGATAAGTTGTGCCGGATAATGTGTCCATATCCATCCACGTCCACGGCCTCTTCTCTGGACTTCCGTGTCAGCATATTAAAATTAGAAGGATTCTTATACCCCGTGTTGTTCTCCCATAGGATGCCACCTAAATGGTGATTGGCGTACAAACCCTGGTTACGATTTTGAAAAGCAATATTATTCCGGATGATATGCATCGGGATTGCCGAAGGCGCATCGGCATTTTCGCCCATACCATAACCACCAGCCTTTATACCCGTTCCATCTCCTGCAGTTTCAAAGGTTTCGGGCTTATAGCCGTTGTAAAACGCCCAACAGTTCTCAATGGTATAGGCGGCATAAGCACTAATTAGATCGAACCCATCGTCACTGTTCCACCATGCTCGGCAACCACGGAATACATTGCCTGTGCTGGTCGTGTTGGTTGGGTGGCCTCCGAAACCGTCCACGTTCCCGCCGCGGCCACCATCGGAGATATAATCCCAGTTATTGTAGGCATCACAGTTCAAAACTAAATTATTGGAACCTCGGACCAAATAGAACCCAATCGCCATACCATCGTGCATCGCGAGGTTTTCATAAATATTGTTATTTCCGCCATCGTTCCGAAAACATTCTGATTGGGTATGCCCCACAATGGTCACCTGCGTACCGATAACTTCGAAGTTCTTGAAGTGCAGGTTGGATCCACTGACGTAAAAGACAATCACCCGACGGTCGGCAGGTTTCACGTCCGATAAATCGAATATAGGGCGCTCGCCTTCGTAACCATAATAATGTATGCGTTGGTTTTCGCTCGCACCACTTTTACTCATATCGAAGACATGTGCCCATACACCATTGGTGGGGGTCATAATCTGCTCGGGATTAATTTTATAGGTTCCGCCACGGAAGTATACCGTATCGCCAGGCTGCACCAGTTCTTGCGCCTTGTTCAGCGTCGCAAAAGGATCGGTTATTGAACCCGCGTTGTTATCATCCCCATCTACAGCGATGTAATACGTATTTGCCGACAAGGAAAAACTTATCACGCACAACAAGATTAAAATAGAAAGAATGTGTTTCTTCATGGTCTATGATTTAAAATTAGTCTGCTACATCCCACGTAAACGGCAAATACCAATTCTCGCGGCTCATCAGTTTGCTGCGGACAGCGTCTGCCTGTGGATTGCCTTCCTTGCTTAATTTTTCGTAAATTTTATCGGCTAAGAAGGATGGATCGTTACGCCGCATCGCTATTCGAACCAAATCCTCCCAACGGCTTCCTTCAAACGCCATTTCCAAAGCTGCTTCTTCAATCAAGTAATTTTCGACCTGGGTCAGGCTGTCCGTCGGGTTGATTTCCCGAAAGGTCACACGAGCCCTGCCGCGAAGACCATCGTTTCGGTGCCAAGTATCACGAAAAAAGGGATTATTTCCCATTCTAGCTTCAAAATCGTAGGGAAACGGTAAATGTGTTTGTTGTATATCTGTTTTATCTGTCTGATCGGGAACATCATATATCCGGCCAACACCGTTATTCAACAATCCAACCGCCAATCTATGATGCCCGTCTCGGTTAGCCGCCTCGGCAAAGCGCAGATGCAGTTTCGCTGCCCGATAGAGGTGCCATTTGCCATTACGTTGAAATTTATCAATCGGCAACATTGTCTCGATGTCCGAAAATTCATCGGTATACTTCGTAACGACTCCCTCCTGTCCGATCATCGACACGGATAAATCCCGCCGTGCGTCATAAGGCACCCCATTCCGCTGCGTCTGACTATTCCATAAATCAAATGATTCTAAGCTTGGTTTTAATAGGTGATCTCCTCCATTGGCAGCAAATAGACTAATGAATGGGTTCTGCGGGCTAAAGTTGCTGTTGAACGGCAATGCCCAAACCCATTCCGTGTTCCATAAGCCATCCTGCGTTCGCGAAAACATGGAGCGCCAACCCTGTGTTTTGCTATTGATCAAGGTGCGTACATCCTGCTCCCGATCACGTAGATAACCTACCGCGATATCATTATTGGAGGTAATTTCGGCCCATTTAATCTTGTATATGTCATAACGAAAGTTATCGTTCCCCAAGTTGTCATAGCTGGTCATGACCAGCTTGTAGTATTCCGCTGCTTTTTGATAATCGTTGTTCCACAAATGCAGGTCACCCAATAGCGCCTGTTTATTGATATAAAAACGTTCCATCACGTAGCCATCTACCGCATACATCAGCGATTCCGTACTGGCATAAAGCAGCTTATAGGGAATGGCCTCCATATCGGTGATGAGTTGTGAAAGCAACTGTTCAAATTCCAACAACGGATATTTGCTCCTGTCCAGCACCGCATCGGTATCATCCAACGGATCAGTTACATAAGGCACCCTCCCAAAATGTATCCCTAATTGCAGGTATACCCAAGTCCGCACAGCCATGATATCCGAATAGCGTTGGTTATACTCCTCCGGAGTAAACTTATTCTCCTCCCGCATGATCTGAAAATTGGCCAGCACGTCATTGCAGTTGAGGATAACCTCATAAAACTTGCGCGGATTAACATACGGATTATCGGCGCTAATGGCTCCCACATCGTTCGTGCTAATTTCCTGCAAATAGGGGTTTGCCCGGTTAGTCACCGTGAGTAGGTCGGCACGCAGTTCGTTCCATAAAACATGCTGCTCAGCTAACGATAGCAACTTCCCGTAGACCCCAATAACGGCAGCATCTGCGTCGTATATATTTCGGTACATCTGTTCTTTTACCAGCACCTCTTCCGGTTCTACGTCCAAGAACTTGCTGCAGGAAGAGCCTACGAAGCAAATCAATGCAACTGAAAGACCATATATAAAGTTCTTCTTCATCATCTTTATTTTTATATTAAAACCCAGCCTTAATTCCTACTTGTATTGTTCTGAACTGTGGCGTCATCCCGATATCGATCCCTTGGCTGTAGATCGAGCTGTTAGCACTAAATTCAGGGTCGTAACCCAAATATTTAGATATCGTAAACACGTTGTTGACCGTCAGAAAAGCATCAAATGATTTCAGGATATCGTGATTGACCGGTACATGGTAACCAAAATTAATCGTACGTAATCGCAAGTAAGAACCGTCTTCTATCCAGCGATCAGAAAATTCAGCATTGTTAAGCGGGTCACCCCAGTTGGCTCTCGGCATATTCGTCTGTTGCCCTTCCTCCTTCCAGCGGTAATTCGCGGCGATACTCTGGTTATGGTAGGAGGATACATTTTCTAAACGGTGCCGTGTAGCATTGTAAACATCGTTACCCAACGAGTAAGTAAACAGCGCATGTAATGAAAAACGCTTGTAGCGGAATGTTGTGTTTAATGAGCCAAACCAATCCGGATTCGGGTTGCCAATAACCACCCTGTCCTTTTCATCGATAATATTGTCACCATTTTGATCCACAAAATGTACATCTCCAGCTTCAAAAGGCAACAAACTACCATCCGTTAAACGTCTGCTCAAACCAGTATTCGCGGCATCCCGTGCGGTCGCAAATACGCCATAGCTCTGTAGACCATAAAACTGGTTCGCTGCGCCCCCTTCCGTTGTGATCATCCGGGCACCGTAGTAAGTTGTTTCAAACGCACCGCCCGGCAGCGTCAAGACTTTATTCCGATAGGTCGCCAGTTGTAGCCCCATATCCCACTTCATGTTCGGTTTGTTGATCAAACGACCTGTGATGTTCAGATCTAAACCGTTGTTTTGCATCGTTGCGCCATTCGTAAATGCCAAACTCATACCTGTCTGTGCCGATAGGGCCTGATAGGTAATCATATCCTTAAACCGGTGATTGTACAAATCGACCGATATATTTACCCGTTCTTTGGCCAACGATAGATCCAGTCCCAAATTGGTTTTGAAAGCGCGTTCCCATTGTAATGCTGGGTTTCCAATATTTCCCCGGATGAGCCCCTGTACGCCTAGAAAATTCTGAGAAATATAATAGGTGCGGGCCGCATAGTCGCCGATATCGTCATTACCCGATACGCCATAGGAAGCACGCAATTTAAAGAGATTGATCGCGTCCGCACGGAAGAAGTCCTCGGCTGAAACCACCCAGGCCGCGTGAAGTGCTGTATTGAGCGCGAAAGCATCTTTTCCTAGCTTCAGGGCTCCTTTACTAGCTCCTGTCCCAAAACGCGAGGAACCATCCAACGCGGCATCCCAGCGCAATAGGTAGCGTTCTTTATAAGCATAATCATGCGACATGTAGGCATTTACCCAGTTGGCGTTTCCAAATCCACCCCGGATCTGTCGTAGCAGGTTACTTCCCCCCGATACATTTACATAATTGTCGTTTGCTGTATTGAAAGCCAGACCATAATCATATTCTGCATTGCGCTGTTGTACACGGAAACCAATCCGGTTGCTTAACCGATGATCAGGTCCGAATGTATTGTTGGCACTCAAATAGGTATCGTTAAATAATGAAAAGAGTTTTCGGTTCTGTATACCCGCTTCATTTCGTATCTCCGCCGTCGGCTGGTCGTCAGAAAACACACCCAATTCCGGCAAGAAAAAGTTCTCCCGACCTTTATCGTATACCAAGCCCGCTACGGTACGCAAGGCGTAACGCTCATTAAACTGATAGTTGAAATGTAGGTTTCCGACGAAACGGTAACTCTGGTTGTGTCCGATAGTGTTCTCGCTGACCAACACCGCTGGATTACTCTGTTTGAAAACATCGATATCAGCAAAGACCGGAGACTGGTTGCCCAGTTCGTCAAAACCATAAGGTGCCAAAAACGGCGATTTAACCAATGCCTGATACAAGGGACTGGAATGTGAATCCACACCCTGATTTCGTATATCATGTCGGTTATAGAAAAAAGAAAGGTTGCTCTGTACCGTAAACTTCTCCGATAAGGTGAGATCTCCGTTCAAGCGCATGTTGTAGCGGGTCAGGTTATCGTATTTCAGTACGCCCCGATCATTCGTATAACCTGCTGACAGTGCATATTGTGCTATATTATCTCCTCCTGCTACTTTCAGATAGTAATTTTGGTTGATGCTGTGATCCATCACTTCCGATTGCCAGTCGGTTTCGTTCAAATAGGCAAATCGCTCGGTATTTTCAGCGTCTAGCCGGTAGTACGGCAATCGCGCTATAGAATCAGCTCCTAAACCCTGCGTACTCAATAATTCCGACAAGTAACTTCTATAGCCTCTACTGTCCATCATCGGCAGGTTTTTCGGTTTGTTGTTGAAACCGGTCGTTGCTAGAAAATCAATCCGCGTGGCCAGCTCTTTCGCACGGGCGGTAGTAATAAAGATGACCCCGTTACTACCCTTGGTGCCATACAACGCCGATCCATCTTTTAACACGGATATGTTATCGATATCTTTTACATCGATGTTCGCCAGTCCCGACTCGCTGTAATTGGCGAGTAGCTCCGCACTATAATCCTCATCATCGTAAAGGACACCATCCACGACCAGCAGTGGTTTGGATGTACCATAGAACGAATTGATACCCCGAAGGGTCAGATTTGCACCAGCATTGGTCGTACCTGAATTACGCACCACATTCAAGCCGGCAATTTTTCCTTGCAGAAATTGTGCGGTGTTATCATTAGAAGTCGTTTTCCACTGGTATTTCCCTAAATCGACCGTTTGCACCGCCGCAGCCTGCGACAGGACACTCTGTTTCTCATTAAACAAGATTGCTTCCTGACGGATCGGATTATAGGCTTCCTCATACAACCAGATCTCCAAATTGGATTCTCCGGTCTTCGCAAACACGATCTTCTCCTGAAAACCGGGCGCATTAATGGTTATTTTAGCCGTCGACGAGGGTAGCTTAAGGGAAAACGTACCGTCATCTTTGGTAATAGCTGCCGAAAATCCGATCACTTGCACATTGGCGCCGACTACCGGGGCGCCGCTATCTGCTGCCCGGACCGTTCCAGAGACCCTTAACTCTTGCTCGGAACCCGTTGTTATCTCCAGTTTTACGGACGGTGCCACCGACCGTGCCTGCAACAACCCGGTCGACATGCAAGTAGCTAACGCAGCACTTCCGATAAATAGTTTATATATCAATTGCATCATCTAATTGGTTTAGTTGGTTTTTAGTTTCGGCACAAAGCGTAAGTAATCCAATACCAATGTATTTTCCCCGTGTGTGGCAGTTCCCATGGCTCGCAATATCGGGACAATCCGATTGTAGTCTGCCAAATGGAATTCCCCCAGATAGACCTCGCTATAATTATTTTGCTCCACATTGGTATACGGAAATACATAAATGGACTCTCTGACTTCCTGATCAGGATTCTCTTCGCTCGGACGCGTGTCAAACTCGAAAATCCCGACCTGCTGCTGGAATACATTGGCCTGCACGTCATTCAATGCCCGCCAGTATACATCATAAGTTGTGCTATACATCCGGGGGGTCTGATATGCCACCTGCAGACTGGAAACCCCATGGTTTTGTACCATGATATCGGTAAAAAGTTCACCAAAAGGATCTTTGCGTACCCGGTGGAATGTTCTGTTCGCGACCGAGGCCGAAAAGCCCCAGGGTTCCTCTCCTTCTATATAAATATCCACGAGTTTATTGGGAATAGGCAATGTTGGTCTATCTAAATAATGAATCCAACCGTTGCTCAACCGTACGGAACGGCTAATGGCTGACCGATCTACCGGAAATGGCACATTGGATCTGCTGATCAGCATCGCAGGCAGATTGTCTCTATCGTACGCTTGGTCAAACAGCATATCCTTTAAGATATGATACTGACTAATGGCATAAGAGGAATCCGCATGATTGCGGTAGTTTACATAAGGAAGGAAATGCTGTGCTTCCGCTGTAAAATCCCCATCATTCAATACGAAATAGGTGAAGCGTTTAGTCTCGTCCCGTACATCGCCTACTTCGCTCAGAAATTCGTTATTCAAATAATAGTCTTCGGGATCTTCAACCACCGCTGTATCATGCAGGTTGTAATCATTCAAATGCAGGATAAAAGCATTTTGCTGTTCATCCTTATGCGCATTCATATACTCCCAAAGGCTCTGTCGAGGTGTCAAAACTTCAGTAATGACATGGTAGATCCCGTCGGCGCCTGCTTGGTCTGTTTTCGTAAAGGCGGCACCATCGATCTCGCCGTTCACGAAGTCAAGTATTTTACCGCTGAGCATGGTCAGACGCACGGTATCCGCCGAGGCATTCAGTCGGTGTGTCGATACAGCTATGTGGTTTTTTACAAAGCGTTCCAACGCTTCCGCATCATTTTGCAGGGAAGACGCTACAGCTTGTACGCGACTATTTTCCGGCGCGAAAACCGTATAGGCATTGTTGCCGTTTAGCAACTCATCTACTCCCGAAGCCCGTAGCAGCTTCAGGAATTCGCTGGATTCGGGTTCTTTTTCTAGCCGCTCCAACAAAGGTTCGTTCGTCAGTCCCTCGTTATCCCGAGCATGTTCATCCCAGGGATCGGAGCAGCTAATCTGCAACAATAGGACACAAAGCAGTCCTATTATCGGGGTTAGTATATGGTATTTTCTCATTATCTTATATTTCTTATTATTAAGTCAATTGGAAAGCATATATGTGTTCCAACTATATCACACCATTTATGAGACCTAATCTGGATAATAGGTAGAATAAATATCAAAATACCTAATCATCCAATTTGGTTCTAAACTTAAATAACCGACGATTGCTGCAAATGGCTTAGGTTCATCATAATTAAGGTAAATACTCCCTGAAAATGTCTTCGCTCCTAAGTTATAAGGTTGATAATAATAATCCCACCATGCCGGTTCGGTGGTTGGTTCATCTAAAGAAGCTGACACAACAACTTCATATATACTTCCAATAACGTGCGGATTTATGTTAACTTCATATTGTAATGTACGGCCATCACTTAACAATTCATACGACCCAGATATAATACCGTCACCAGAATCGAACACTAACTTAGTATCATCAGAGTAGGTTACGTAATTACTGGGGTAACCACCGTACCATTCAATACGTTGCCCGAAACATATATTACTTAATATTAATATGGATGCGATTGTTAAAAGTATTGTTTTCATAATATGTGTTGTATAATGTTAATATTCTATTTCTTTAATCTCCCAAGTCATGATATGTAAACTTGGGAGAGTCTTCATCATTAAGGTTTACGGATAAACGGCATTGCCCTGTTCGTCGAATTGCGGATATATTTGCTCTTGGTCTATCGGGATAAATTGAATGAAATCAAGGTGAAGTTCCCCTCTTTCGTTAGTTTGGCTTTCAAAGCGTAATGTCTGTCTATCTGTTATCTCAATATCCACGATACCGACCATCTTACAATTGTAATTATTACTGGAAGCGGCAATATGCTTTTTATATCCTAACGCCTCCAATTCTCGATCGGGTAAGGTTCTTATCCTATATTCTTGAATGGCTAAGGATCGTGAAAGCTTCTCTCCATTGATATAGGTGTCAATAGTATTTCCTCTTCCGTTATTCGAGATTGTTCGCCACCCCACCCAAACCTTATAGCGTCCACGTACGACCACGGGTGTTTTAAATTCAATCCACGGGATTGTCGAACTATTGTTTCTTAGTGCTATTTCTAAGCGATCTCCAAAAACGGCTCCCCCAAAACTACCTCCGGATGTTCCCCAATATCGAATTACCCTATTATCTGCACCACCCCATGTCACGTCACGAAGGAAACCTTTCGAGATAACCAAATCACTTCTCCCGTAAGCTCCTGCTACACGGATTTCCGGTTGATCCGCCGGATCCCAATCCACGCGGAAAGGTTGCCGTTGTTTAATATAGATGTCGTCTTTGATATAGTGCAAGACACCATTGACCGTCGTATTATCGCTGGCCTGGCGATCTACTTCGGCACCTTCTTCCAGCTCGCCTAACCAGATTTCTTCATTCAATAATATTTTCTCTCGATCCACTTTCACCAGCAAAACTTCCCGCGGTACTTTTGTCGTATGCGAGCTGGAGAATGCCAGGTCGGATATATATTTCAAGTCTGGTAAAACATGATACGCCATGTGCATATACAAGCTATCTTCTGGATTTTTCGGGTTTCCGGTATGATTGTACTTTTCGACTAAATCCTGTACCGTATTGAAACCTCGTTGAGCAAAAGCCGTGTTGCTCACGGCAAGCACAGAGAAATACTGTTCGGCGACCCGTTGATTGAGCACCGCATCCAAACCGGTCAGGTGCAAGGCCTCGGCAAATAGACTTAAATTCTGGTCGGCTTCAATTTCCTCCATCACCGTATTTGTCACCTTTGTAAATACCTTATCGACACCATGCACCATGCCATTTCCCGTTCGGATATTTGGCATAATGATCTTTGATTCCTTATTCAAGACGAAATAGGACTCCCCCTCTATATTTTGTACAGCAGTCGTGATAAACATTCCAAAAACCGAGTTACGTTGAATCTTGCCATCCCGAAACTGCCCGGTAGAAACGGTATCCTGCACAATGTGTAGATTGACTAAATCTTTAACATCCGCCTCGGAGAGATCGCCTATACGGCTTTTACCCTCGCTTTGTAAAAAAGCTTGCATAGCACTGTTATTTGGTGCAAAGACCGTATACGTCCCCCAAGCATCTAAATACGAAGATGCACCTGCCAGCTTAATTGCTTCAGCAAAGAGGCTGTAATCTTCATGTTCCGCTAAAAAGCGGTTGATATTCGGACGGGTATCCGTTGTTTCCGTAAAATTTTCCTTCGTACAGGAAAACGGCAACCAAAGTACTGCTGCCAGCAACAGCAGACCTATTATGTGGTATATCTTTCTCGCTTTCATCACTGTTATGTCTTTAGTTTCCATAAAAAGGGTTTTGTTGCAATACACCGCCACTACGTTGGATCTCGATAAAATAAATTGGAAGATAATGGCTATCTACATCACGGTATTTGCCCAACATGGCCTGTTGCCTATCTGCCGGCGCATAATTCAAGACCATACTGGTAATCAAATCGATCCGTTGGTAGTTGTTTCGGCGCGCATTGCGCAACACATCAAACCAACGCTTGCCTTCGTATGCAAATTCCCGGGCACGTTCCTCGACGATAAACGTGGTGATGCCCTGCTGGTCATCTGGGGCGGGATCTAAATCAGTACCTTGCATCGCATTTCCACGTTCCCGAATCATGTAAATCAAGTCTAGGGCCTCCTGCCCCCGGTTCAGGCCATTTAGTGCTTCTGCTTTCATCAGGAGTACATCCGCATAGCGGTAAACCATCCAATGCGTATAGGATTCTTCCAGCGACTTGGTCTGCGTACGGTTTAGGCCATGGTACTTGTAGATCATATTGGTCGCGGTTGACAATGCACCCCGATCGCCGCGCACGTCAAAGTTTGTCGGATCCGCAGCATCAAATTGGAATAAATCTTCATATACATGCTGTCCGGCTGTGTAAAGGGCATTCAATCGGAATAAAGCATAAAAAGGATTCAGTTGCTGCCGGTCATACTGCAATTCAAAAATGCCTTCGACAGAGTTACCCTGTCCAAAAAGCTGGTTCAACCAAGTTGATGGATCGCCTGGTACCAGCTCATATATGCCGGCATCGATAATTTTATCGCAGGCATCTGCCGCTTTTTGAAATTCATCTTGCCACAGATAGGCATCCGCCAGCAGCGCGTTGACCGCATAACGGGTTATTTTACCTTTATCTGCAGCGTTGTTACCAAACGTTTCACGCACCATCGGTTCCGCACGAACCAAGTCGTCTACTGCCGCTTGCAGTACTGCTGCCTGCGGCGATTTCGCGATAGACACCAAATCTTCGTCTGACGCCGTATACGTTAACTTAATCGGTACATCACCCCAGATACGCGCCAAATTAAGATACATCCAAGCCCGGATTGCCAAGGCCTCACCTACATAAGCATCTAGATCTGCTTGTGTAAACGTTGGATCAACTTCTCTGACGGCTGGCGCGTTGTCGATGACGTTATTGCAGTAGTTAATAATCTTATAGAACATCCCCCAATTGCTGAACAAATTGGTTGGCAGCATATCGGCAAAACGGTATTCGGTATACGTCTGTGGAGCGAATGTACTGATATCGACCATATCGGTACGGATCTCGGCATGCATAAACAGCTCCTGACTAAGGTGTCGATTGCCATAGATCGGTGTTATCAAGGATATATACAGTCCATTGACCGCAGCCCGTACCTGTTCTTTCGTCTTCCAATAGTCTTCGGCCACTACACCCTCTTGTGGCTTGAGCTCTAACCATTTATTACAGGAACTGAAACTCAGCAAGGCAAGTGCTAGGACGGAAATTGATTTTTTGAATATATGTATCATCACTATCTCTTCTAGGTTAAAAACTTGTCGATAAACCAAATGTAAAGCGCATCGTTGGTGGTGTCCGAGAGTTATCCCGTGCCACTCCGAAAATCCCTTTTTCCATATTCACTTCCGGATCCTGTCCGAGGTAACGCGTCCAAGTATAGAAGTTTTCGCCTGTTACGTATAAACGCAGATTACTCATGCCTATACGATCGATCATACTGCCTCGATTAAAGGTATAACTAACGGTAGCCGAGCGAAAACGCAGAAATGACGCATCCTGAACATACCGGTCCGATCCCAACCAGTTATATCCCATACCCATCAGTGCACGCGGCATATCCGTCACGTCACCCTCTTTCCGCCAGCGGCGTAATACAGCGGTAGACTGATTATCATAGTTCGTCATCTTTGTGGTATGCATCAATGCATCGTTAATGGCTTCATACCCTAGACGGAAGTTGAAAAACAGGTTAATCCGCAAACTATTCTTAATCGTAATCGATGGGCCGAATCCGCCGGTAAACTTCGGATTGGAATTGCCCAGGTAAACGATATCCCGCTCGTCTATACTGCCGTCGTTGTTGATGTCGGCATATTTTGCATCCCCCGGCTGGAATACGTAGTCTGTATACGGGTAATTAAACCGCATATACACGGGTTCGCCGTCCGGACCATAAATAGCCTGTCCGTTGGCATCTTTTGCAATGGTTTCCTCTAATGTGGAATACACCCCTTCGTACCGATAGCCGTAAAAAGAACCAATGGGATTATTAATCCGCAGATACCGCTTATAATCACCATTTACGGTTCCTGTACCAGATTCGTTCACAAAAAACTCCGGCACCTCGCGGACTACATTCAGGTTCCGAGCGATATTGAAAGCAAAATCGACCATTAGATTTTTCGAACGGTACGGAGTCGCATGAAGGTTAAGTTCCCACCCTTGATTGTCCATCACGCCATAATTGAGCCAGATACTTTCGAATCCAGAGGTGTTGGGCACGCCCAAGTCATCGAATAGCATATCGGTGGTGCGGTTGCGGTAAAACTCCATATCCAAACGGAAACGACGTTTCCACATTTCCAGATTTAGTCCCACATTGGCTCCCTTCACCCGTTCAAATTTCAGGTTTCTATACGCCATATTCGCCGGGACCGTCCCTGCCTCGCCTAAATAAGTCTGATCATAGCTGTTAATATTGCTGTAAAAGAGGTAATCGTAACGGGGTGCTTTCCCCGAATGCCCGTAACTTGCACGGAAACTCAACTCATCAATAAAGGGTAAGTTTTCCATAAAGCGTTCACCTGAAACACGCCAGCGTGTAGAAATGGACGGAAAATAGCCGTAACGATAGTTTGCTCCGAATTTAGAGTTCCCGTCCCCCCGTATACCCACATTCACGATATAACGGTCCAAGAACTTATATTGCGTACTAAATACACCGCCAATCGAACGCGATTGTCCTTCTCCTCCCCGCAATGCTAATTCATTATTCTGTGTTCGGCCTGGATTCGATGGATCGGTCAATAAGGTAGAAGCTGTATTCGATATCATCGATTCATAACTCAACCCACGAAAATCGTCTGTCTGCCAAGAAAACAACATCTGCAAATCATGTTTCATTTTATCACCGAGATTGGGTGTATAAATCAGATTTGCTTTCGTTTGCATTCGAAAATCATCGCGATCGGATTCCCCCGCACGGTTCACGACCGTCTCCGTATAGGGTCTACCGGTTGCTAGTTGCGGTAAGAAATTGTTTACCCGTGTGTTGTTCATATCAAACATCACACTCAAGTCCGAAAACAATATCCCTCTAATCAGTTCATAGCGTAAATTAAAGGTCGGTGTAATCCGTTCCCCCATGTGCTTGTTGTATGCATATTCAGCCATTGCCGCGGGACTATAAGTGCCGGGATAGACCCCCTGAATATTCCGGTCTGGCGAAAAGTACACCGGCATGATATTGCCGTAGGGATCGTATTCCCATAAACTCATATTGGGCATCTTGACATACGCCGCTCCACGGATATTATCCTGATTATCTCTGGAATTGACGTAATTCCGATCAGTCACCGTATGGGTATACGCGATGTCTGTACGGAATTTAATCCGCTCCGAGATATCGTAGTCCAGGTTCAGCCTAGCTGCTATCCGGCTCAAACCTGTCCCGACGGTCACGCCGCGCTGTCCCAAGTAACTCACCGAAGAATAATATCTGGCTTTCTCGCCCCCGCCCTGTATCGAAAAGGTATGATCATTGGACAAGCCGGTTTGGTTAATTGCGTTTATCCAGTCTGTATTCTGGCTGTAATTATGATAGTAATAAACGTCTCCTGGATCGTACTGAAACTCCTTACTGGCTAATGTGTTTAAAGGAAGCCCTGTACGGTTCATATACATTTCTGGGATCAAGGAAGAATATTGATCGCCACTGAGCAGCGGGATCGCACTTGGCACCGAGGAAAGCGCCCCACGAAACGAGTAGCCCATCCGCGGCTTCGACATGGTACCTCGCTTGGTTGTAATCAATAGCACACCATTGGAACCTCTAGCACCCCACATAGCCGTTGCAGCAGCATCCTTTAACACCGAGATAGTTTCTATATCCGCTGGAGCAACATTCAATAACTGCGCATACGCATCTTCATCCGCTGCCCCAAAGTTAAAATCCCCAGGAATTTCTGTCTCGTAGGGCATGCCATCGACCACAATCAAGGGTTCCGCGCTACCGCTTAAGGAGGAGGTACCCCGTATACGGATCGACATCCCCGAGCCCGGATCGCCGGAATTGGCAGCAATATCGACTCCCGGCAAGCGTCCCTGCAAAGCTTCGTCTATTGAGCTTGATTGCATCTCCTGCAACACACTCGCGTTTATTGTGGCGGTCGCCGTGGTTAAATCCCGGGCGGATATATTTAATAAACCTGTGTTGGGTTGTACTCCTCCAGTCCCCGTTACAACCACCTCTTCAATCTGGCTATCGCTCGTGCTCAACTGCATGTCGATTTGGTTTCTACTATTGATGCGTACCACCTGCGCGTTATAACTGATAAATGAAAAATTCAGGCGATTCAAGGCCGTAGTAACCGCTAAGGCGTAATTACCTTCGATATCTGTTGTTGTTGCCGATACGGTACGATTGTCGGTACTCAGCTCAGAAACCGTAACGCCCGCCAAAGGCTGTTTAGATGTTGCATCGACCACTTTTCCACGCACAATATGTTGCGCGAAAGCGGTATGCCCTATGCAGCAGATCCAAAACAACAGAAACGAAGAACGATATATTAATTGTCTCATAATTTGGATTTAATTGTTGTAATTTAGATATCCATTTAATTCATGTAATACGATACGATCGCTCAAGTATAAATCCGGATTGTAAACGCTAGGTATCGTCCTTCCCTTCCGGTCGATAAATCGTAAGTTCCCGACAGCATTCGACACATTGACCGTTTGCGATTCATCGTTTTCGTCTTTCATCAACGTAATAGCGGATAGAATATCTTGGTTACCATCAGCGGCAACATTGACATTGGTCAGGATATGGTATTTAATAAAGTTCTCTATCTGGAATTTACCGACGATATCGCCCGTTGCTGGATCAGCCGGCAAGACGCCGTCATCTATAGCCTGCTGTACCGCATCGTTATTTGGCATTAATAAGGTATATAGGCTTCCTCCCGCCACCCCGGTAATTACCCGATCGTTTGCTACGTAAAGCGGTGATCTTAAGACATACTCCCAGAACCGGCTAACATTAGGGTTCTCCGTCGCCACACGAGCCATGGCTTCACCCGCTGTTTCATTCGAGAATTCCAACAGATTGTTTACGTAATATACCCGTCCATTATTCCCAAATTTTGCTGTTCCAACAATCTGTACCGGCTCTTGTAAGCGTTCGTTGCCGGCAGCGTAAATATTCCCGTTATTCCATTTAATAAATTCACCTGGCAGTGCCCGATCCCCTGTTTGGATAAAACCTTGTGTATTATTAATATTTGCCAGTTCATCATTGGGTGTTTCTATAATATGGCTATAGAGCAAGCGCGCTAGACGGGTCTGTGTCTGACCATGTCCCATCGTATTCCCATTACGGTCTATCCATGACCACTCGTTCAAGCGTTCGTTATAGGAATAACCTAATCTATTCAACAGACTGTTGGAAAACAAAAACAGTGTAAACTTCGTTCCTGGATTGATAACAAGCCGTTTGTGTTCGCGCTCCAACAGCATTAACATCAGCGAATATTCGGGATCTAAAATCACATGTTTATATACCGTATTGAACAAATCAGATTCCTGTATCTTACTCGTCCCATAAAAGAATCCGTTGCTTACCATTTGTTTGTCGGTAATATCGGCTTTGGTAAAGCGGGCCGGTTCTTCATGTAGGTTGGTTTTTGTGGAGAACTGACTGGGCCATACGGCACTTTGCCACAACATGGTGTTGATGAAATCTGCCATCACCCCTTTGGGAACTCGATTCAGTGTTCTGTAATGTTCTAGAAACACGTTGCGTATCCAGGGCTCTATGACATCATTGGTGGGAATAAACATACTATAACCATCTTGCTGTCCGTCATTGTCCTCCTCCTTGAGAAAGTTCTCATTGTTAGGCGAAAAGGCTAACAGTGGATCATAGACTTTGATGTATACCTCTTCTACTTGGCCTGTCCGATATTCGTAAGTTTTACTCGCTGTAGGACTGTATTCGTATGTCACGAAAAACTGGTTTAAAATGGAATCGCGGAAAAAGCTGTATTCATCATTTTCGCGCAGATACTGATCTAAACTCGGACGGGGTAATGTCACTACATCCACTTCATGTATCACCCCGTTTTCGGCAATAATATCGGCTTTCGCGACCGAACCGCCCATGAAATGGAAGTTAGAAGTTGGTGTCGATGGGTAAAAGAAATTATAATCATCAGCCGTGAGGCTATTAAACTGCCTATACTTTTCGTGGAAATAGGTTACATATTTATTATTGTTGTCGCCGTCTACATAATAGGGTGTTCCAAAGTTGACCGTTACATTATTTCGGTTCGAAGCCCCTACGACGATCTCCCTTTCCGTGCCATTAATCTTCACTTTCTCTTTCCGAAAACCATCATAATAGGCCGTGCGCCTCCGGAATCCCAAACCTTCTTGCCAGCCCAGATTGGATTGGTAATCCGATATACGATTGGTCTGAAAAGCATTGTAAATTAATGCGTAACGAACAATCTGCTCGGCAATGGCGTCTGGCACCTGTTCTATTGTCGCATAGTTGTGCTCTTGCAAAAACCGATTGACCGCGTCGTCATTTGGTGCAAAAAGTGTCCAATACCCAGCCTGATTGAGCGTCTGCATATAGCCCGCTTTTTCGATTAGACGGCGGAAATGGGAAAATCTTCCTTCTTCCTCCAGGCGGGTATATATCGGCGATTCCAAATCGTCCGGGCGGCTGTAGTAGTCATCGAAAGCTTCTTTCCGACAGCTAAGGCAAAATGCCGTAAACAGCCCCAATAAAAAGATTAATTTGTAAAAACGCATACCATAGTTTTATAGGTTTATCAAAATTTAAGTTCTACTACCGTAGATTAGTTTTTCGTATTTGGCTGACGCCGTTACCGCGTAGGCTTTGCGCACGCTGTCGTTAGCGCAAATGTCTTCCATGTCAGTATGTCTTGTCATCCTGTTTTAGGTCCGTGCCTCGACTCGGTCAACATGTTATTTAATTACTTGTTCGGTTTTTAGTATAGTCTATCTTATATGCTTTTTTTTCCTAATTATTGCTTATTGTTAGTACTTCGGTTTTTAATTGTTTTATATATCAAATATATTACATCGGTTCTGATATGGCAACCTGCGGCATCCTGTGCGCGTAAATGTCCTGCACCGTCATCAGCCCCCCTGCAAAATATCGAATCAATAAAAAAGCTGTCCTATTTACGCGCGTAAATAGGACAGCTCTATGTCTAAAGGTTAATGATTAATATCCGGGATTTTGATAAGCTTTTCGAGCAGCTTCGTCCAACGGCGTACCATTTTCATCCGTAAGCCGAACTAAAAAAGCATTCGGCCACGGTCTAAATGTATGGTGTTTCTGCATCTGTCCTTTTCCGTTTCCATCCTGACCGTTTCCGTTGGCCGGATTGCTTGCAACAGGCCACAACCCCATCCGATCTGAAGCCATCTGGTTATAATGCACCGTACGTTCATATAGGATACCGGCATTATGTAAATCTTCCCAAGCCAGTCCCTCAGATAAAAATTCCCTTGCTTTTTCGTTATAGATGAAATGAACAAACATGTCTGCTTTTGACGTAACAGTCGGTATATAGTTTTCTCTTTGAGCTTCCGGTGTACCCGGCGTGAAATGGTTTTGCGATACCATGATCTTATCAAATGTAGTAGAAACACTTTGATATGGTGCTTGCCGCTCGATTTCTGTTAGCTCTTGCGCTTGAGACTCCCATTCAACAAGGGGTTGCGGGCGGGGCTCCCCAGCCTTAAATGCAGCACGCCGACGTATGACGTTGATATCCGCTACAGCCAATCCGTAATCGCCTTTACGGCCATACGCCTCAGCGCGAATTAAAAATGTTTCCGCCAAACGCATTAAAATCGCATCTCGGGTACCTTGTTCACTATTAAAATTAGATTCATCTGAACTTCCTCCACGCAAAGGATCCACGTGTTTCTTCGAAGAAAGATAAGGAGCCGGTGCTCCGGTGGCGAGTCCCAGATTAGAGCCATCAATAAATAGTCTATAGTAGTATTTTCCTGTCACCGCAGAGCGCACCCATCGAACGATGAACTGATACGGTTGACTATGGACCATGGCCGAATCGAGTGCGGTTTCTTTCGTATTTTCCACATAAATAATAGCTCGTTGATTTTCTTTAATACGTTTTTCTCCCGCCGAGACCGTAGGTGCGTCGGCAGGTTTATTCGTGTTCCACCAATTGGCCGCAGCACCATTCCAAGTATACGAACTACTTGTGGCATTGGGCATGTTGCTGATATACTCATGACGGAATGTTTTACTGTAACGCGAATCATACATTCTATCTTTAAAGTTGTCATATCCCCAATCGGTAGGTTTAAATGTACCAAATGGTCGACCGTAGAGCATGGATCGCTGTACACCTGACTGGTTAGTATAATTCCCGGTATGATAATTTACCGATCTGTTGCCAAAGCGCGTATGGGTAGTAGGATTGACATCAAACTGTGCGGACCATAAAATTTCTGGATGCGGATTCTTTTCTGCTACAGCTGGGTCAAACAACGTCCAATAATCTGGAGCAAGACCACCTTCTCCTCCGGCCAGATTGATCACCTCGCTGGCAAAATAAATACAGGAATCCAAGTCCGTACTGACGTTGCCTTTATATAACATAGTTAGGGAGCTTTCCGAACTCAATTGAAATCCCGCTGCTTGTGCACGATTAAGGTAAACCTTGGCCAAAAAATGTCCCGCTGCTAGCTTAGTAATGCGGCCCTGATCCGATTGCAATGGCGGGAGTTGCTCATAAGCAAAGCGCACATCGGTAATAATCTGCTTATAAATATCCTCTAAGCTTGCTTTTGGATAATAATAAATACCATCGTCCTCTCGTCGTGCATTAAGGAGCAAAGGAACATCGCCCAACTGATTAGAAATCAAATAATAGGCCCATGCACGCAAAAAACGAACTTCTGCTTTTCTGTTGTTTCGGAATGTCTCATCAGAGCCAAATTTGCCGGGAGCGACCTGATCGATCTGCTCAAGTGCCAAGTTACAGTTATTGATATGCGGATAGGCTCCCATAGCAGCAAAGTTACTATTTACCTCTCCTAGAAAGTTATTGATATTGCCTGCAATACGGCTGACATCGGTACCGTATTCAGCACTGGCGTACCGGGCTACAGGCGCGGAAGCCGTTTGATACGTATCCGTTTCCGCCTCAATAAGCCGGGCTCCACTGCCGTCCCATTCGTGTTTATTTCTAGCGTATACGTACAGCCCATTAATGAGCGCTTCCAATCCGCCCTCATCGTTATAAAAATCCTGCGTTAAACTGGAAACCTGCCGTTCATCCAAAAAGTCTTTACAGGAAACAAACATGCTGCCTATTAATAATCCGATTATATATTTTTTCATGATTCCTTTCATTTTACATTACCTTATTAAAAGTTGGCCCGAATACTGAATACATAAGATTGCGGTAGGATGGTATTATTATTGCTTCCACCGAGTGGATTACCATTACCTGAAGCTCTTTCCCAATTCGTATCATCATCGGGATTATAGCCCATTTTGACAGCGTCTTTCCCGAATATAAAGGGGTTCAGCACCTGTGCATTGAGCTGTAAACCCTTGACGAAGCGATTTGTCAGCAACACCTTCGGTAGATCATACGTCAACGAGATATTACGGACGGAAACGAAGGACCCGTCGTGATGCTGCATCGCGACCCCCGCATTTTCTCTACCTGACAAACTGCTTGCCATTGGCCAAGTACCGTTTGGATTATCCCAGGACCAAAGATCATTTTCTACCCTTCCATTCGGCCAAATGCCACCATAAGAATTCGGATAACCTCCAAAAAAGGTTTGCCCCCATCTCGCATAGATAAATGTACTCAATGTTAAGTCTTTATAGCGAAATGTATTGGTGATACCACCAGACCATTTTGGACGGTTGGTTCCTCTAATCACCATATCATCTGCCGTTATACGATAGTCACCGTTTTGGTCAACCACGCGTACAGTTCCAGGATAAAAATCATGTCCATTCTCGTTAAACCTCTCCATTTCGGCGATATCTTCCGGTGTCCCTTGCCATATCCCTGCATTGTCTAATTCGTAAAATACGTGGAGCGGCTGGCCAATAAACCACCGTTGTGCCAACATGTCCTGTTTGCCGTTCTGCAACTCCACAATTTCTTCATGATTGGTATTCCAATTGAAAGAGGTTGTCCATGTAAAATGCTCTTTTTGGATATTGACCGTGTTTAAGGTTATTTCAAAACCTCGATTCAGGGTCTTTCCGATATTTTCCAATTTTTCTACATATCCCGAAACCGGAGGCAGTGAACGCGTGAGGAGCAGATCGGATGTGTTGCCTTGATAAAATTCCAAACTACCACTTACTCGGTTGTTCAATACATTAAAATCTATACCCACATTGTACTGTGCTGTCTGCTCCCAACCCAGAAGAGGATTTCGCACCAATTGCGGCAAATAGCCAATTGCAGCATTTTCTCCAAATACATACGGGTTGCGGCTCAACGGTCCACCCGAAGTATAGGGGTTCACCGCCGAATTGCCCGTCACACCGTATCCACCGCGCAACTTCAGCTCGTTCAACCAAGAAACGTTCTGCATAAAATTTTCATCCATGACGTTCCAGGCCAAGGCAACGGAAGGATAAAAATGCCATTTATGCCCAGGTGCCAATACAGATGCTCCATCATACCGACCCGTCGCCGTGATGAGGTATTTACCTTTGTAACCGTAATTGACACGTCCCATATAAGACATCAGCGTCTTTTCCGAGAAACCAGTTCCATAACCATTAGGACGACCATTGGAATTGGCAGCCAGATCGTACCAGTAACTGATATCGTATACGGTTCCGATAACATTTGTTGCTGTGCTCTCAAATTGTTCCCGCTGTGCAGACTGCAATAAAGTCACATTCAGTCGATGGTCCTCTCCGAAATTTTGATCGACATAGAGCAAATTTTCAGCTACCCAAGAAAACCGTTGCTCGTTTGTATATCCGGCGGTATTAGGTCTATTGTTCAGGTGGTTAGTAGCTCCAGGCCCCGTCCAAGCGCCTGCTCGCCAATTTCGGAACTGCGCCCCGAAATTGAACCGATATTTCAGCCACGGCAAAAACTGTACCTCAGAAAACAAGGTAGGTGAAATCGCATAAGTCTTTCGTTCGTTCTTCACCTGATCAATGTCCATAACGGGATTAAAAAGCTGCAGATTGCCCCCTGGGTTTAGGATCCAATTGCCATCAGGATCTTTTGGGGTGGCATAAGGAAATTGATCCAATGCACGCGAAAGAAGATTCTTCGAACCGGTATTTGAGATATTCGTCGAGATACCGTAATTCTGCAAGGAAGTTGATGCGAAGATACTTGCGCCAAATGTCAGCCAATCATTTGCTGTTATATCGCCGTTCAGATTAATATTAAAACGCTCATAATCCTGATCTTTTAGTACACCTTGTTGGTCAAAATAATCTATGGAAGCGTATATACGTGACTTTTCCGTTCCCGAAGACAGCGACACCTGGTGATTTTGTGTTACTCCCGGACGTGTCACATCGCCTACCCAATCGTAGGTCGGGATATTAGCCGAGTTGTAAACAGGCACTTCTGCCGGCCAGCCCATAGCACGTTCAGCTGCCGTTGTAGGCCGCATCTTTACAATCTTTCCAAACTCCTCCCACTCATAGCCTTTCCATACATTATTTAGCGCATGGATATCTTGTGAAAGACCCATCTGACGTTCGTCTAAAGACGGGTCGGGAAACCACGTCTTCGCCGGAGAAAAACCATCTGTAATAAGCTCCGTATTATACATACCACCATTTATCAAGCTTTCTCGCCAGCGATCGATATATTGCCCCCCAGTCATCCAATCGGTTAAGGATCGATAACGGTCGATCGTCGCTGTACCACGATAAGCAGCCGTCACCTGGCCTACTTTCCCTCTTTTGGTCGTTACTAAGATCACGCCGTTGGCCGCACGTGATCCATAGATGGCTGTCGCTGATGCATCTTTCAGGACATCCAGCGATTCAATGTCATTTGGACTGATATCACCTAAACTGCCACCTACCAAGGGGATACCGTCAACCACAATTAGCGGGTCATTCTGGGCGGTCAAGGAACGATTACCCCGAATCCTAATGCCTGGTGTTTCTCCGGGTCGAATATTGCTGGCCACGTTTACACCGGCGGCTTTCCCCTGTAACGCTTCTGATATATTCTGAACCGGTCGTTCCTGCAATTCTTCGCCCGAAACACGGGAGATTGCACCCGTAACGTCTCTTCTCCGTTGGGTACCGTAACCGACCACAACGACCTCTTCCAAATCGCGTTCGTCTTGTATCAACGTGATATTGAGCTGCGTACCAGTAACGGGAACCTCTTTTGATAGATATCCGATAGTCGTAATAACCAGGGTCTGCCCCTGCGTGGCGTCGATGCGAAACAAACCTTCGACATCTGTACTCGATTGAATGGTACCCCCCTTTACCGACACAGTAGCGTTAGGAATAGCTTCGTTGGTTAACTCGTCCGTTACCCTACCGCTAACAGTAGACGTCTGCGTTTGCGCAGACAAATGGGACGTGTAAAAAATGCTACAAGTGATATAGCATACCACAACAAGCATTCGAGAAATGAGTTTTTTAGGGATAAAATGTTTCATAAATGATGTTACTACGTGTTTATAATTAGACAATACCAAGCTTATTCTTTACGCGTCACCATAGGCACTCAACAGGATGATCTCGCGGTAAAAATACTGTTACAAGTCTATTCTACTACGAAGTTATCTTTTTGTTTCACTGGTAGCAACCTGCGGCATCCTGCTCGACTAACCCCTTGCCTGGCATATCAGCGATACCGTGTTTAGTGCTGCAGCATTTCTGTCAAATCCGGCTTCAATTCATCTGGAGAAGACTTGGTATAGGTATCGAAGGTAAGTGTTGATTCCTTCGTCACCAAGTTCTGTATAAGGCGTATGTCAATCTTCTGTGCGGGTTGAAATGAGGACGAAGCCATATAATTAACGATGCTGTGGTATAGATTTTTTCTAACGATATTTTCTGAATCTCCGGAAAGATCCGCCGAAGAAACGAGTATCTTCCCCTTACCCACTTTTGCTTCAAAGAGTAAAGCTAAACGTCTATTCATAAACCAGGTGTCAATAGGCTGTACCAATGGTCGGAACGACGACGGAAAATCCTCCAAATGCATAACTTGGGTTTTATGTAAAATATCCCACCATTGAAGACTGCTATGGTTTTTTGTTGGAAAAGACGCAAACGCAGCGTGCCGATCATCCAAGGTAATGCCAAGGGTATGTGGCGGACGCATTTTAAACCAAGAGGTGTTCCAAAAAACAGGACGAAAATGCTGTTCGATTTCTTTGCCTTGCGTAATTTTCCCCGACAGATTCAAAAATACAGTGCCGCCGTCGTCCAACACTTGGCCGACCCGATCGTTGATCTCCGTCGCATAAAACACATCGCTGGATAAGACAGGTAGCTCTTTAGGATAGATATAAAAATCCCAGTCATTGCTGATCTCCGTCCCTTCCAAAATGATTTCCAGCTTCATTTCCTTCGCTGTCCGGATTCCATCTAGCGGAATCTCTATCTGCTCTACGTTTTCATGAAGCCCAAGATCCAATTTATCTACGACGAGTTTTCCTGCCGCATATGCGTTGCCCTCATTATTTCGCAAGCGCCAGTTTAGCGTAGGATTTTCCAAGGCACGCTGGCCAAAGTGGGCGACGTCTATCGAAAAACGAAGCGTTTCGGAATGATCAAACACAAATTTTGGTGTACGTATCAGTAAGACAGTGGTGTCACAAGCCTTTCGAAACTCCTTGGCATCTATATAGCCTTTTTCTTCCCAAAAAGCGTCCAGAAGCCCTACCATCGCCGTACCTTGCCCCGGATAATCGTTTAAAGACAGTAGTTGAAATCCAGAGTAACCTGGCGTACGAAAAGCCCTTTCCATTTCGTGTTTATAGGCTAATGCCTGTAAACTGCCGGAGGCTTGTAAAAATATCTTAGCCTGGTCTCGCATGTGATGGTCGTTCAGATCTTCTTCAAAAAGTTCAAAATTTTTTGCACGATACGCACCTGTATATTTTTCTATCTCTTCAAAGTTGGGAAAAACGCAGTGTTGCCCTAACTCATGCGCTACAAAAGGAACTGTAAATTGCGCGATCTGCTGTCTAAAGTCATTCTGACTCTCCGGTCTTCGGTTCCAATCTACACCTCGAGCCCCGGCCCGGACCATAAACTCATTATTTTGTATAACCGGCCAACTACCTCCTACAGATGCTCCGGTATATAGTCGTCGTGCATCCTTCGCTTTCCAATAATTCACAAAAGCGGTTAGGTAAGGGATCTGATTACCACGCGGTTCGTTACCGTATGCCATCATACAGAAAGAAGCATAGTTCCCGTACTGCTGTGCCATGCGGCCGGTCTCCTCGTAAATATATTGGTCTATCGGCTCTCCCCTTCCAAGTGACGAACCATGATTTGCCCAGCTCGGCCCTTCAGGCTGTAGATATAAGCCTACGATATCCGCAGCCTTAAACGCAGCTTCTGGCGGACACCAGGAGTGGTAACGCACATGGTTCAACCCGTAGGATTTGATTTTACGGAAAATCTTCAGCCAGCTATCCACATCTGTATTCGGATAGCCTGTAAGTGGAAACACCGCATTATCGCAGGTGCCCCGTAAAAACGTTTTCCGCCCATTCACATAAAAGTATCGGTCTCTCGCTTTAAACTCCCGCATGCCAAATGTTACCTCTCGCTCGTCCAAAAGGTTTTCACCATCATACAGCTGAAAAGTGGCACGGTATAAATTCGGGTGAAACTCGTCCCAAAGCAACATACCTTCGCCCAGCGTCATTGATAGATCTATGGTATCCTTAACATTTCGAGGCTGGATGGTACGGGTGTATCCTTTCGTTTGATGAACCACCGAACTATTGAAGCTTTCAGCTTTATATAGAATGCGTAGCTTTCTAGTTCGGTCGGTTCTTACGTTCAAACGGATATTCGCCTTTTTTTGATGGATATCCGGATAAACTTGTATATCATCTAAGTGGATTTTCGATCGTTTTTCTATCCCTATCCGTCCTATAATACCATTCCAATTCCCTTGGGTATGATCGGTTAAACTATGCGAATCGGGACCGACGTTAATTGCTTTGATACGGTTATCTACACGTATGGTAAGCGTATTGTTCCCTTCTTTTACAAGATCTGCAATTTCAAATTGATGCGCAACCACCATACTGTTTTGCATCCCTACTTTCTTTCCATTTACCCAGACGGATGCTTCGGTATGCGGCTGCTCCAAAAACAGGTTGAGGCTACCCCGCAAGTCGGTGGCCAAAAGCACGAAATCCCGCTGGTACCATGCTACACCCACATAATGTTTTAAAGGGGTTAACCAGAAAGGTAATTTTAAGTTATCTGATTGCCGAAATTTCTCCAATCGAGGATGATAGTAGAAGGAGCTGTCATAAATACTTCCAGTCCATTGCGTTTCGAGCGTAATTACATCGCCGATGTTTTGCTCCACCAGTGAACCGGGTAATCGGACCTCCTCCTGCAGCACCCGATCAAACCAAAACTGCTCCGTCCCTACATCGTCTCTATCGAGCGCAAATCTCCAGGAACCAGAAAGATCAATAAAATTACGCTGTGCCCAGACCTCCGAAACGAACAGGGCCAAAATACACACAAAAATAAATCTGTTCATCAGTTTATACCTTTAATTTCCATCCGGCTTCCTATCACTATTTTTTACACTCAACGGCCATTCCCAATCTTCGGGCGCATCGGGCTTGGTAGATTTATAGCTTTTGAAATCAATAATATGTTTGCGTATATCTAAGCGGTTGTCGATGATACCTTGAAGTACCATTTTTGCGATTTGGTATGCGCCATAGGTATTGAAGTGTGTGTTATCTTGCAAAGACTCGGGTTGCCCTGGAAACGTATTTGCGGCATAATGAACGAATGCTTGTTTCGAGCCTTCCACGCCTAAAGTTTCGTAAAATGTGCGGGTCATCTTATTCAGATCGATTAGCGGCACCTGTAATTCCTGGGCTACTTTGCGGGCCGCATTGGGATAGTCGGCTAAGGTATATTGTAGCTGTCCGTCGGAATCAAAAGAACGTCGCGCTGTAGAGGTAACAATAACTGGCATACCGCCTATTGCGCGAAAAGCTTCTACAAAATAGCGCAGTCGTTCGGTATAACCGTTGTAAGCGCCCGCTTTCTCACCTTTTTCTTTTTGATCGTTATGCCCGAATTCGATAAAAAGGTAATCACCTGGTTTGGCGATGGTTAATATTTTATCCAGCCGTTTAGACGTTAGAAACGAACTTAACGCTAAGCCTGATTCCGCGTGATTGGCAATCGCCATTTGGGTATCGAAAAAACGCGGAATCATCTGACCCCAAGATGCCCAAGGTTCGTGATCTTGATTAACCACCGTGGAGTTACCCGCCAAAAAAATGGTTGGTACGTCCTGGACCTGCTCTACCCTTATGTAGCGTATATTGTTGGTATGTTGAAATTCTAAGGTAAGTTTATCGTCCCAGTCTAACTTTTCTAATTCGCGCGGCTTTTTCAAGCGCACATATTCTCCCTCACGGATACGTGCATCTTTTCGATTCACGATAAAGCTTCTTTGTACCTCTTTATTCCGCGGTACCTTTACTTGTTCCAACTGCAATCGTCTTGACTCGGAACGGACCGTACTCTTGAATACGCTATCGCTCAGCCCCTGATATCCAATTGATACCTTATAGTTTCCTTCGGGCACATTGACGGAGAAATAGAAGGGCTTGTTACTAAATAAGATATGGCTACCCTCCCGTATCTCGACATTTTTTTCAGAACCAAATTCAAAACCATATTGTCCATTTGCCTCGTACGGTTCAGCAGTTTTTAATATAACAGAGCGATCGCTAAAGGCTTTGCCAAAACTGAACTCGTATTGCATAATTTGAGCTGAAAGCGTCGATACACAAAACGGCCATACCAAACTTATGATGATGTTGTAAAATTTAATCATTTCGTATGTGCAATGATTTATTTATGGCATTGCTATACGCAAGTTATTGTTTTGCTCATTCAGCGGCAACCTGTGGCAACCTGCCTCTCCCCCTTTACTCCACCCATTTGACCCACTTGGCTTCATCATCCCATCCCGCTTTCACGATCGTCTCAATAAACTGCATGCCTCGCACGCCGTCGTATACATTAGGAAAATCCAACATCTCTGGTGTAGGCTGTTCTTCTGCCTTCTGCGCAGCAACCGTCAGAGCAAAATTACGGTAGATGTTAGCGAAAGCCTCGATAAAGCCTTCGGGGTGTCCTCCCGGTGTTCGTACATTCCATTGTGTATTCTTACCTAAATAGGAACGATCTCTTCCAATATGTATAATTTGTTCAGGATCATCGGACGTTTTCAGATACAATATGTTTGGATCTTCTTGAATCCATTGCAGACCACCCTTCTCTCCATACACCCGGATATTGATATTATTGGACTCTCCAGCGGCTATCTGACTGGCCGCCAATAGGGCTTTCACTCCCTGCTCCATTCTCATCATAGCCGTGCCATCGTCATCAATCGGGCGCCCGGGCACGAAGGTATTCAGTTCGGCACACATTTCTTCAACCTTCAATCCCGACACATATTCACATAGATGCCAAGCATGTGTGCCGATATCGCCCATACAACCTGCTTTACCCGATGATTTCGGGTCGGTACGCCAACCCGCATTGTTTCCCTTTTCTATTTCTATGCGTCCTGCCAGCCAACCTTGGGGATACTCTACGTAAATACGACGCAGTTTACCCAATTCGCCAGCAGCAATTCTTGCTTTCATCTCTTTAACGGCGGGATATCCCGAATAAACGTGGGTCAGCGCCAACACCAGCCCTGTTTCTTCGACTTTCCTTTGAAGTACCTTTGCCTCTTCTAGCGAGAATGTCATTGGTTTGTCCAGCACTACGTGGATACCTCTCTCAAGCGCCATCATAGCTGGCTCGAAGTGATGTTTATTGGGTGTAACGATAGTGACGAAGTTCATTCGTTCTTCTTCAGATAATAACATCTCCTTTTCGAACATCTCTTGATACGTACTATATATACGTTCTTCAGGAAGGCAATAAACGCTTCCCGACTGCCGAGAGACTTCCGTATTGGAACTAAAACATCCACATACCAATTCAATCCTATTTTCCATTAAGGCCGCTCGCAGATGAATGGCGCCAATAAAACCGGTGATGCCACCTCCGACCATGCCCATTTTCAGTTTTCTGTTTGTTGTCTCCATAAAACGATATATTAATCTTTTGCAAAAAAAGCATCGAACGCGTGTTTTGACATTTGAAAATCAATGCGTTTGGTAAATTCACAGGATTCGCGTGCACCGTGATCACGGTCCATGGCGCTATCTTCCCATTCTATCGAAAGGGGACCTTGGTACCCGATGGTGTTGAGCGCACGTATAATATTTTCAAAATTGATCTTGCCCCTTCCTACGCTTCTGAAATTCCAAAAGCGCCGAGGATCCCCAAATGGGACGTGCCCACCAAACACCCCCACTTGTTTAGGCGTATCGCTCCAATAAACATCTTTCATATGGACGTGAAAAATTCGATCGGGAAACTGGTAAATAAAGTCTACATAGTCTACCCCCTGATACCCTAAATGGCTGGGGTCGTAATTAAATCCGAAAGCAGGATGATTCCCAACAGCTTCCAATGCGCTGCGTGCCGAAAATGTATCGAATGCAATCTCCGTTGGGTGTACTTCCAGTGCAAAACGGACACCTAATTTTTCAAATTCATCCAGAATGGGAATAAAACGACGGGCAAACGCTTTGTAGCCTTCCTCAATCATCGATTCTGGAACGGGAGGAAACGAATAAAGTAAATGCCATATGGGACTTCCCGTAAATCCGACTACCGTATTTACACCTAATGATTTGGCAGCCTTCGCTGTTAATACCAACTCTTCCGCAGCGCGCTGGCGGACACCTTCAGGTTCACCGTCCCCCCATATATACTCGGGCAAAATGCTCTTGTGCCGTTCGTCAATCCGATCGCATACCGCTTGGCCGATCAAATGCGAAGAAATCGTGCGTAATTGCAGCCCGTACTTTCCCAAAAGGTCTTTGATACCCTGATAATATGCGGGATCGGTTTGTCGTACATCCAGGTGATCGGGCAATCCCAGCTCAAGTCCGTCGTAACCAAATTCTTTTGCTTTGGCACAAACATGCTCTAATGATAAATCTCCCCATTGAAGGGAGTATAGTGTTACTAATCGAGACATATTGATGTGGTTTATATGTTTTAGATACTATTTTTCTGCTCACAATCGACAGAACAGGTTTCTTCGTTTACAGCTGAGGCTGTTTGTAACCATTATGATATTCGGCCATCAGGTAACGATTAGCTTCTTCGTCTGTAAATTTCCTATTTTCCTTATCCCAGTACAGTTTTTTACCCGTTCGGTAGGCAATATTTCCCATCTGCGAAAAGATAGCGATATGCGCTCCGGCTTCAATAGGAGCATGTAGTAATGTAGCATCTTTACGTTGTATCGCCTGCACGAAATTCGCCATATGTTTTTCCAAACCGTTATCTTGACTTTTCTGCAATGAAATCGCTTCCATCCGATCACTTTCAGGAATAACCTCCCATCCTTTCCGATTCAGCACAAGCGTCCCGTTGTTGCCTATAAAAGCAACACCGTGATCTCTACTATAAGGTCCTTGATCTATGCCTATAGCATGCTCCCACTGTATATTAAAATCATCATATTCAAACACTGCAGTTAATGTATCTGGTGTTTCCGCGGCATCATCCGGGTAAGCAAATTTACCTCCGGCAGCCATAACCGATTGCGGATCCGATACGTGCATACCCAATAGTGCATAATCCAACATGTGCACTCCCCAATCAGTCATCAGTCCACCTGCATAGTCCCAGAACCAGCGAAATTCAAAATGGAAACGGTTAGGGTTGAATGGCCTTTCCTTTGCTGGACCTAACCATCGATCGTAGTGAACACCTGGCGGTGTCGGCGCATCAGGCTTTACGGGTATACTTTTCATCCAGCCTTGATAAGCCCATGCCTTTACTAATCTAATTTTACCCAGTTTACCTGAATGCACAAAATCAATAGCGTCTTTAAAATGCTTTTGGCTCCGTTGCCATTGTCCCACTTGCACAATGCTATTGTATTTTAGCGCCGCTGCCACCATAATCTCACATTCCCCGATGGAGTTACCTATTGGTTTCTCGACGTACACATGCTTGCCCGCTTTTACGGCATCCACCATTTGCAAACAATGCCAATGATCTGGCGTGCCGATGATCACGGTATCCACCAGATCTCCTGCTAGCAGCTCTTTATAATCGATGAAACGTTTGACTTCAATATTCCTTTTCTTAAGCTCGGCTATACGCTGATCCAAAACACCTTCGTCTACATCGCATAGTGCGGTACATTGCACATTAGGTTGCTTGAGCAAAGCCATTAGATTGGCCCAGCCCATGCCCTTTACACCAATCAGCCCCACTTTAAGATTTTTTTGGGGGGAAGAAAAAGCATTTGCTTTATAGACCATGCCAGCGGCAGCCAACATAGCAGTACTTTTAATAAACTCTTTTCTTTTCATCATATAAGTTTAAATAGCTATAGGTAAATTCACCTTACGTTTCGGCAACACGCTGAGTGAAACCGGTTGCATAAAGTGTAATTAATTGTTTAAGTTACGTTTAATCAATAACATTTACAACTTCTATCCATAAAATCATACATCACCGTACTGTCAAACCACGGAAGAGCACTGTAACACGCACACGGGAGAGCGGAAGATTGATAGAAAGGTGGTTACTGTGCCATCATACGTATAGATGCCGTGTTTAGCTCCGGTCCTTTTACTTTCAAGTCTATAGTTCCCGATTTTTCGACGGATTGCACCAAGACAACCAGTTTACCGTTAAAGGCATTCATTTTGGGTTCATGAAACATTTCTAAGGAAGTTGCATCTCCATTACATACTGCTTTAAATATACCAGCGCCCTCCACTTCAAAACGTAATGGTAGGTCAGCATGAGGGCAAAGATTGCCTTCTTCATCCCGGATTTCAACTGTCACAAAAGCAAGATCCTTTCCATCGGCGTCCAGTATTGTTTTATCGGCTTTAAGGTAGATTGTAGTAGGTTTCGATGCCGTGTGTACTGTCTTACTTTCGGCAATTTCACCCGCTGCGTCATATGCAATGACCTTGATTGTGCCTGGCTGATATACGACTTCGTTCCATCGCAGACGGTAACGATCTAGTCTTGACAAAGGGTCTTTCTTTCTCTTGCCCTGACTAACGCCATTTACAAAAAGCTCAGCTTCGGGGTAGCTGCTGTAGCAGTACACAGGAATAGTGTCTCCTTCTTTTCCGTCCCACGTCCAGTGGGGTAGTATATGTAGTGTTGATTCTACCGTATCCCAACGGCTTTTGTACAAATAATAGCGGTCTTTGGGCAGACCAGCCAAATCACAAATGCCAAAATATGAGCTGCGAGAAGGCCAGTATCCATCATATGGTGTAGGTTCTCCTAAATAATCAAAACCTGTCCACACGAATTCGCCAATGACCCACGATTTATCATCTTGTAGTATCCAGTCGTCTTCGGGAAGATTAGACCAGCTGCAAGACTCCAAGTCGTAAGACGAGCTTTGACCATCATCATACTTTACTTCTTTCCCTTCTATAGCTGGAAATTTATAGATGCCTCTAGAACTGACCGTCGAAGCTGTCTCTGAGCCGAGGATAAATCCCTGCGGCAACTTTCCGTAGGCCGTCTCATAAAGATGCGTTCGGTAGTTCAGGCCGGGAACATCCAAAACTGCCGCAAAACCATTAGTTATAGCGTTGTCCACTCGGTCCATACCCACCGTAACCAGACGGGTAGGATCTTCTCGGTGACATATGTCCTGAAGCAACTTAACCATCCGGCCGCCGTTAGCGCTTCTTTGTTCCGGCACTTCATTTCCAATACTCCACATGACAATTGACGGATGATTCCGGTGGCGACGGATCAAATTAACGAGATCTTTCTCCGCCCATTCATCATATAAACGATTGTAACCGTTTTTAACTTTTGCATATTTCCATTCGTCAAAACTTTCGGCGATAACCATCAATCCTAGCTCATCACATAAATCCATCTGCCAAGGAGAAGGCATATTGTGCGCCGTCCGTATCGCGTCGGCTCCCATATCTTTCATAATTTGCAGCTGGCGACGTAGTGCTGCTTTGTTCAGCGCCGCGCCCAACGGGCCTAAATCGTGGTGAAGACAAACACCTTTTAGCTTACGCGATTTCCCATTCAACATAAAGCCACCTTGCGCATTAATTTGTACGTCTCGTATACCAAACCGTGTAGAGTCCATATCTAGCAAACGACCATTCTCATAAATCTCGATCTTAGCACAATAAAGGGAAGGATCTTCAGGAGACCAGCGTTTAGGTTTAGTGATGTCTATATTTTCTTCAACGATCTCTTGGACGTTATCAAATTCTCCCTTACGTTGTGCGACTATTCTACCCGATTGATCTGTTATTGTGGTAATGACCTTTAGATTCTTATTCCGTACACCTTCCAATTCTGTACGGATATTGATACGTGCGTAATCCTCATTAGCAATCGGTGTCTTCACAAACATTCCCCATGTCCTTACACCCGATGGGTTAGAAAGAACTAAGTTAACCGGTCGGTAAATACCTGCTCCAGGGTACCATCGAGAAGACAACCCTTTATTTTCCAAACGAACAGCTAACAAATTATGTCCTTGATCTTGCAGATAAGGTGTGATATCAAAATGAAAACTATTATATCCGTATGCCCAGGAACCGACCTTACGTCCATTTATATAGACGTGTGCATCAGACATAGCTCCGTCAAAAACAAGCGTCGCTTTTTTATTATTGACATCAACTTCGGGTAAAACCAATCGATACCATCCGACACCGATATAAGGTAGTGATCCGGTTCTACCCGTTTTTTCTGTCGGAATTTTCTCTCCGTTTTGCTCTATGGCGATGACTTGCTTATCGATTTCCTTATCAAATGGATCTTTGATGGCCCAGTCGTGAGGTACGACCACTTGTTCCCAATTTGTATCATCTATTGCATTACTTTCAGCTCCAGGTATTTCTCCTTTATGGAATCTCCATCCTTTTTCTAAAGAAATGGCACTTCTTACTTGCGCCTGCAATACAGAAGATGATAGCAAAACCGTTAATAAAAAAGAAAGTATTTTTTCGCCACGTAACATATTCAATTAATTAATTTCCCAAATAATAAGATGGAACCGGTGCTTGCGGATAACCTTGCGAACGTTGAAGTACATAACTTCTATAGATGGGATCCTGCATCAGGGTTACTTTACGATCCTTCGCTGGAATATCGGTATGGTACATCCGAAGTTCACCCGGTAGCGCTGTAACCACTTCTTCACGCCAATCGCCAAATAAATCTGCAATCATGATGATATCACCATAGATACCACTAGCTATTTTATCGCCTTTCCAATAACCGATGGATTGATTTCTTCCTCCTGATGTCGATTCTGCACCCCAGCGATTATCATCACCGAAAAATAACTGCCGTACATTGCCTGCATCCCACCAGATCCAGTTTCGACAAGGAGGAACGTCCTCGTTAGCGCCTAATTTTTCTCCTTGTGCGCTCAACAGGTATTTATCTGTCGATCCACCTTTTTTATCTTCGGAAGCGAAACATTCTAATCCCGGGCTGTTCGGATCTATATCCGCGACCATGCCATCACCGACGTGAAACGTTTTATGACCTACCCCCCATATTCGCTCTCCGGTATTAGCATCCACCGTAGAAACACCATAGCCGTTATCTACCCAAGGTTCAATAGCTAAAAAAACTTCCATTCCTTCTCTCTGTGGATCGATATCGGTCAAGTAAGCCTTATCCGAGTGCCCCAACCCGGTTGACCAACGTAAGGTTCCATTACTATTCAGCATACATGATCCCAATAAGATTTCATCCTTTCCATCTCCATCTACATCGCCAGAAACCATGTTATGTGCGCCCTGGCTCCGAACAACAGGATTCTCTTCGTCGCCATCCCATCTCCATAGTTTTTCTAGTTTACCATTATCCAACTGCCATGCATCGACCACCATTAATCTATAGGTTCCGCGCGCAGCAAGAATACAAGGCGTCTTCCCATCTAAATAAGCCATGCCGATCTGATTTCTATTCTGGCGGTTTACGTCACCGTAACGATTGTTTCGCTCCGGCCAGTCTACCCGAGCAATTTCTTCACCTGTCATGCCATCCAATACCGATAAATACTCACTGCCTTCGTATATCCGTCCAGCTTCATTTTTTTTATAGTCATCAGCTGCTGTTTTCAATGCTACCTCCGCCTTTCCGTCACCGTCAAAATCGTAGACGATAAATGGGGAGTACCAAACCCCGGGCTCAATTCCCAACCCCAAATCCTTCGTCCATAAATAGGTACCGTCGTGCAAATAGGCTTCAATTTTATACGTGGTGCCGTCATCAGGCGTAGGTACCCCCGGATCCACGTTACTATTCGGGTGACGAATGATGTAGTCGTATTGACCGTCGCCGTTAAGATCCGCGACAGCTACTCGACCGGCTGTCACACTTGGATCTTTCAACTTGATACTATGATAATTGGCTTCTTCGTCTATTTTTTTTGAAAGTGACTTCTTTTCACTCAAAGTGCGTCCTTTCCCCTGTATGGCTTCCACCCAATACAGCGCATTATCAGCTTTAATTTGCGTATCCGCAAAATCCGTTGTTTCTGTTATAGGTTTCTTATTCAACTTCGTTTCTTTGCCATTTATAGAACGATATACATTAAACGCGACGTCTTCTTCATCTGTTTTTAACAACCTCCAGCTGATGTGGATCGCACCGCCTTCCTGGATACGCGCTAATGTCAAGCCACGGTTCAAGCTTTCTTCCACTCTCGTTTTGGCGAAGCCCCTTACTTCCGGCTTTTGAGCATGATTAGGTTTTAAAATCTCGTACATATAATTACGCTCTCTCGTGTCTTGTGAAAAAGCCAGCGTATTCATCGCGAAAAACAGTGTGGCACTGCATAAAATCTTGATATAGTGCATAAGAAAAGGTTTATTTTATATCTGATATCCCCTAAGTTAGTATTTTCATCTAGCTGAAGCAACCTGTACTGTCCTGTCTGAGAACATATTATTTATAAGAGCAGAGGCCATTCTCTCGCTGTGGAAACACGCATTTGCATCTACTCATGTTCATTTTGAGCAACAACAAGAGCATGGCGAGGGAACTCTTTGTCCTGACGAAGGACCTCTTTACCTTGTTGGGGCTCCTCAAAACGTTGCTGAGGGACCTCAATACCACATCGAGGGGCGTCAATGACAGCAAGGGGGACCTCAACGTTTATATGTCCTCCGTGTCGGAGCCTATGAGGGGCATCAACGTGACGTTGAGGGACGACAATAGGGCTTTGCCGTTGCTCAAAGCGTTATTGAGGTATGAGACCATCGTGTTGAGGGGGGAATAGGTTACATAGAGGTACCGATATAACGTGTAGAGGTACCGATACATCGTGTCGAGGGGGCTCTTGCCAGCATTGAGGGACAACAGCAGATGTAAGTCGGCCCTCGATGCTTCCTTGAGGGCCGTAGAGCGCACATATCGCTACCTCGACACACACATGAGGGGCATCGTTAAATCAACGAGGTACCGCAACAGGATGTTGAGGTACCTCAAAATGACGGAATCGTGTTAGACACTATTTCAGTTCTTCGACCTGCTCTACTGTAAGCCCTAAATCTTCGGCAATATCTTCTGCCCGAAGTCCCCTCTTTTTTAAATTCAACGCAGATTTGAGTTTCTCAGCCTCGGCACGGGCACGTTCTTCCGAACGACCTTTTTGTAATCCTTTTTCCATTCCCTTTTCTATTCCCTTTTCTATTCCCTTTTCCATTCCCTCTTCCATTCCCTTCTGCAGACCTTCCTGCAAGCCCCTCTCTCGACCTTCCCGAAGCCCTTCCTTAATTGCGGTAAGGCGGACACTTTCCGCATCCCGCTTATTCTTCAAACTTGACTCGTATAACTTCATATCCGATTCCGTTAAATTTGCTACCTTTCCAATATCAAATATAAGTCCAAATACCCGATTATCCAAAAATTTTGGCATTTCGTCGAGCTCTTCCATATGCTTGAAGAGGTATAGCCACATATCCATATAACGCTTAATTTCAGACTGTTCCTTTTTAAAATTGGGCAAAACCAATAGCTTGTATCCCAACTTGTCATAAAATACCACGTTGCTCTCCCGGTCACACAAGGCTACATCATAATAATACTGTTCGGATACCGATCGATCCAGAACAAAGTTCAATATACCGATGAAGTAAACTTCCGGCAATTCATATGTATTGCCTTTGTGGCCACGCGGAACGAGCTTGTTGATGAGGCGAGATGTATAATACACCGTCCGGTCCTTGAAAAACTCCTGTGACAACTGCTGCATCTCGATAATGAAGTGGCTGCCATCTTCGCTAGTACAGTACAAATCGAAAATGACTTTGCGATCGGCCTCTTGCGTACCATTGTGCTCGGCAGGACGGTATTCGAGATCTTTGATGACCTTCTCCCCTTCAAAAAGACCATTGAGAAAATTAATGAGATTGGGCTTTCCGCCATCCGGGCCAAAATATAGCTTCATACCGAAGTCGGTACACATATCGACATACTTGCCCAGAAAATTTCTGTTCTTTTTCATAACACTTACAATTGGATTCTGCTTCAAAGATAAAAAAAGAACACGATAAAAACTAAAAATATTAGTTTTTATCGTGTTAAGGTCTGTCGCACACCTAGACAGGAGCGAATTTTGGGGCATTTTGCCACTATCGGTTCGCATAGGTAACCCCTATCGATAGATAGGGCTAGGACACCGCAGGTTGCCGACCCCGTCGAAAAAAACTAGTATTGTATTTGGTGTATCTTGTGAACTTAAATTCATCGTATGAAACAGATCAAAATAAAGCTCCTTATAGTATCGCTGCTATTATCCGGGATACAGTTATTGGCTCAAAGCAGTACCATACTTGAAAAAGATCTCACGGGATACCTCTTTGCTTATTTCGGTGGTGGGGAAAACGGCGAAGCCATCCGGTTTGCCATCAGCCTTGATGGGTATAATTACTATGCACTCAACACTAATCAACCCGTTTTGGATAGTAAACAGATCAGCTCTGCCGGGGGACTGCGCGATCCACATATTATACGGGCTGAGGACGGGAAAACTTTTTATATGGTCGCTACCGATATGATGGCTTCCAAAGGCTGGGATTCCAATCGCGCCATGGTACTGCTGAAATCGACAGACCTGATCAACTGGAGCTCCAATGTGATCAATATCCAACAAAAATATACCGGGCAGGAAAATCTAAAACGGGTATGGGCGCCACAGACCATATACGATAAAGAAGCTGGTAAATACATGGTGTATTGGTCGATGAAACACGGAGATGGTCCCGACATCATTTATTACGCCTATGCAAACGCTGATTTCACAGACCTGGAGACAGCGCCCAAGCAACTGTTTTTCCCGAAAGACGGAAAGCCGTGTATCGATGGTGACATTATCCATTACCGGGATAGCCTCTACTATATGTTCTACAAAACCGAAGGACATGGCGACGGCATCAAGCTGGCTGTAAGTCCATCCCTCACTTCCGGCAAATGGGAAGAAAAAGATGGGTATAAACAACAGACTCGGGAATCAGTAGAAGGTTCAAGCATCTTTAAGTTGAACAATTCAGATACCTATATCCTGATGTACGATGTTTATCGTAGAAAAGAATTTCATTTTACAAAAAGTGAAGACTTGGAGAATTTTACGCCTATCGACCAAGAGATATCGATGGACTTCAAACCGCGTCATGGTTCTATTGTTTCAGTCACCAATGCGGAGCTGCAGCGATTGATCATGAAATGGGGAAAGCCTTCAGGCTTTCCTGAAATCAACAAAAATCCGATAATAGCGGGTTATTACGCCGATCCAGAGATTATCTATTCGAGGAAAGACAAAAAATACTACTTATACCCAACGAGTGATGGATTCATGGAATGGAGTGGTCATTATTTTAAAACGTTTTCATCTGAAAACTTGTTAGACTGGAAAGATGAGGGCGTTATCTTAGACCTGGCAAAAGATGTTCCTTGGGCGCGTGAAAAAGCATGGGCGCCCTGTATTATCGAGAAAGAAAAAGACGGTGTATACAAATATTACTATTATTACACCGGTGCGGGAAAAATTGGCGTAGCCGTATCAGATGAACCCACCGGACCTTTTGTCGATTCGGGGAAACCTCTTGTCGACTGGAAACCGGAGGGAATAAATCGGGGCGCAGAAATAGATCCGGATATATTTCATGATCCGATATCGGGAAAAGACTATCTGTATTGGGGAAATGGCTATGTGGCTGTTGTGGAGTTGAATGATGACATGGTCTCGATGAAAAAAGAAACGCTCCAGACCTTTTCTTTACCCCATTTCCGCGAAGCCGTCGAAGTTTTCTGCCGCAATGGTATTTATTATTTCCTGTATTCAGAAAATGATACCCGCAGTGAAGACTACCGCGTGCGCTATGCCATGTCCAAATCCCCCACTGGGCCTATGGAAATTCCAGAAGACAATCTTATTTTAGCAAAAGTTTCCGAAAAGGGAATATACGGAACCGGACATAATTCCGTGTTACAAATTCCGAATACAGATCAATGGTACATCGTCTACCACCGCTTTAGTCGTCCGAATGGTATCCACATGGGACGTGCGGCGGGATATCATCGGGAGGTTTGTATCGACAGCCTAGAATTTAGTGAGGATGGTACAATTAAAAAAGTGGTGCCGAGTTTTTAGTCGGCACCAATAAAATTTATTCCACCATCTTATACACTTCCGTTCCGGCCAATAACACACAACCCAACCCATAATCTTCAAAATCCGGCACTTTGTCAACGGTTACCGGCTGGCCGTCTTTCGGTTCTTTACCGGTAGACTGTACATAACCTAAAAAGCCATTCGGTTGGATGGATTCTTTAGAGATAGCTGTCCAGCCTTTTTCCACCACCGGTAGGTATGTTGCTTTGTCTAGGATACCATTATTGATACCCCAAGCCATACCGTATACAAAAAGGGCTGTACCCGTCGTTTCCTTCCCCCCATAATGGTTCGGATCGTGCAAACTGACATTCCAAAAACCGTCTTCACGCTGTATGGGCACCAATGCCTCGGCCAACTTCTTAAAATCATCTAAATATTCCGCATAGTGTGGATCAGTTTTCGGCAATTCTTGCAATACCAGCGCCAATGCCGCTAAAACCCAGCCATTGCCACGCGACCAATAGCAATCTTCGCCATTTGGCTCCGTATAAGGTGGAACGAAATCTTTATCGCGCCACCATAGCTGATCTTCCGGATTGTACAACCCGTTACCCCCTTCTACGTATTTCGTATGATGGTACATTTTGTACATATAATCGAAATATTTTGGATCATTAAGGGTCACGCCCAGTTTCACAAAAATCGGCATCGCCATCTGTATAGCATCAATCCAGGTCCAATCATTGTAGCGACCGCTATTGATGACCGAATCGATATTCTTTTTGATCGCTTCGATCCGGACTGGTTGTGGATCAATACGGTAGAGATCAATATACGTCATACCGCAGTTTTGGTTGTCGGCGTGACGGGTATACACTTCGCCCCGCACGGGTTTCCAATCATGTTTCTCTGCCCAGTCGACCGCATAATCATAATATCTTTTTTTCGGGTCTATTTTATAGAACGCCATCAGCCCCTCATAATACACGCCTCGTGTCCAAATATTTCCGCGGCGTTCCTTATTGGTGATAATCGTCTTCCCTGGATCGGGCCATTTTTTCATGAAATAATCGTTAGCCAAACGTAACTGCTTCACGACATCTTCCTTTGTCGTAAAGTCTTGCGCCATGGAAGCCATGCTTCCACAGCCTAACAACACAAATAGCAATATCTTCTTCATATAATCGTTTTAAGGCATCTTTTTAAATCCTTCTTTTTTAATTTTCCATGATCCATCTTTCGGGAAACCGGGGAAATCGCCCTCTGAAGCATCCCATCCTTCCAACATCATCGCTACGGCCGTCAGTGTCCCTCCGTTGCCCGGAAGATAAATACGTAAGCGCCCATCTTGATAGTTGTGGCCATTCTTAAGGTAAGTATTGGTCTGGATATCCATAAAGAGTGCATCCAAAGCTTTCTCAGGTAAATTTAAGCGAGCGGCATTCATCGCTGTCATCGGAAAATCCCAACCCCAGGTTTTTTCCCAGAACCATTTAGCCCATACCGTATCCAGCGTATTCTTCATAATAGCCTTGTCCAATTTCGGAGATTCAGGAACCATCCCCAAGGCGCCGAGTACTGCCGGATGATCTGTCATCCACTTAGGAAATGTATAAGAGTCGGTTGCCGATTCGGTGGCCAAATAAACATCGTCTTGAACAGGCAATGCCGCTAACTTATTGATTACTTCGTCCCATGCTGCTACGCGCGGCTCACCCAGCCGTTCTTTCCATTCCTGCGCGATACGTAAGGCCCAATCCCAATAGGCCACCTCATACGTTGGATTGATTGTTTTAGCAGCGGGAAACACTTCCTGTGCCGGGATGACACCCAAGCCAAGGTTGTAGCGATCTTTCTCTTTATCGTAATATGCATAGTCCGCCATAAATTCTGCTGTCGCAAACACGAGATCTTTGTATTTTTCCAATACCCCTTTGTCCTGTTTATCACGATATGCCAGCTCCGTCATATAGATAATATGGGGTTGTTGCCAAATGAGGAATGCGGCCACCGAAGAAGGACTCTCATTCCCATCGTTATCTGACATTTTGATCCAGCGCACGCCTTTATATCCCTGACGTTCCGCCAGCGCCTTTGCTTTTTCAAATGTGTGAAAATAGTAATTCAGCGTTTTCTCCATAATTTCAGGGCGTCCCCAGAGCGCAAAATGCACGCCGTGCCACCAGTGCATCTCGGTATGCGGTTTGCCATACCAGCTATTAAATGTCAGACCGGTTTCTTGGGGAGGGTGATCACCACCGCATTGCACTTTCGTTAAATATTGCGATAGTACCAAACGACGCTCCAGCTCGTGTGCCCTCGGATCCGTACTTCCCTCAAAGTCTACGGCAGCGCCACTTTCCCAGAAGGCACGCCATTTATCCTCGCTTTCTTCTGCAATCTTTCCATAATCCGGCTCGCTAGCTTCAAAACTGTTTTCTTCTGCAAAAGTACAGGAGAATTCCAATGTTTCCAGATCCGAGGCTGGTTGATAGACGAAATGATGTTGACCTGCCTCCGTAATCGTCCCATTGGAATAGTTGAGTCCCGTAAAATAGTTCGTTCCCGAAAGTATATGTTCTAAAACGGCTGCATGCTCTCCTTCTGAAACGATACGGCTTTGATGTTTGTCTTCTTCACCGTAATAAGCCGCTTCATCCAGAAATTGTCCTGAAGGATAGGGATAACGTATAAATATTTGGAGGCGTTCGGCAGCAATCAGTGGCGAAGAAACCTTAACTGCAATTCTGTCGGTCGACTGTGCCGAAGCAGTCCAAACTTCTACAGGCTCATCTTCTACCGTAAACTTACTGTGGATAAGCCCAGTCCAAAGATCGAGGGTCTGTTCCGCATGATGGATGTCGTCCACCGTGGCTTGCTCACCGTTTTTTAAGGTAAACGCCAGTCCGACGTTACCCAATTGCAAACGATGCGGATTTACGCGGTAATATTCTGTGGCTTCGGTATTCCGGCCGCCTTCTTTATGCTGAATACTGTATTTCGCATCTCGTCCTTCGCTATTAAAGTCATATGATTTCAGGGTTTCCTCAAATGCATAATCTCCCGCATTAGGAAAGCTATTCCATCCCCACTCCGACTGTGTCCCAAGCGAAACGCCTTTTTTATAATATTCCGGGAAGGATTGCATTCCGGTAACATCCACCGTGTAAGCAAACACACCGTTTCCTACGGTCAACGAAGCTAACGTATCAGCCGAATGGTTTACAATATTATGGCGTTGTACAACGGCCTTTCGATCAATTTTCCCACTTTCGGGCGTTTGGCAGGACGCGAGTAGCATAACTGCCGCGCCTACCATTTTAAGTGTTTTATTCATTAGCATGTTTTTATCGCATGAGTGATTTTATTTCGTTAATAAGGTTGCTGCTATAAGACCGATCACCACGTCATTGGTTTCGGTTACTAATTGCAGCGATTTAAGGGCTTTTGAACTATTTAGGGGCAAGTCTACTATTGTTGCCGCTCCGCCATCCACCGCTCTGTTTGTAAATCCCTTTATTTCCGTATACCGAGGCAGTTCGCCTCCTTTGTAAACTGCTCCTGTTTTTAGCTCGACGCGATATGGAATCGCTTGATCGGGGATTTCGAAAGCATAATTATCATCGAGATAGTCCTGCTCAATCGGCCACCAGTTGGTCGGATTCTTTAGATCCAACACGTCTTCTTCTCCATCCATATAGATCACTTTGACACGTGCATTTACCATTTGAGACTGCATCGGATTGGTTGACCCGGCCATCAGCAAATACACTTTTTCGGCTTTTCCTGCTAAAGGTATTTCCATGTTTATGGGATAGTTGTCCCATTGGCTCGTAAAAAGGACATTTTGTTCTTCTCCTTGAATCCGGAACGGGATATTCAGGTAGGTGACGATCTCATTCTTTCGTGCTGCCATCAGGCCACGATCGTCTATATGCGCTGTTGTTAATGGATAACACCAATTGCCGACTCCCTGCCATGGCAATTGCAATGTTGGCACATCTGGTCGAGGAGATAAATATTGTTGCTGGAAGATATCATTCAGTCGACCATTGTAATAAGAGGAAAGGTTTTGCGTTTGATAGCCCCCTTGGTTATCGATATTCCAAGCGATGTAGTTCACATCCCATTGTGTGTCTCCCACGACCAGCGAAAAGCGGTTTGTTCCCATGGTCAAGACGTCTGATGGAATTTCTATCTCTTGCTGTTTATCGGGCGAAAGTTCTATTTCTTGATTAAAATTTGTCCCCTGTATACGTGTTATGATCTTTTCGCCAGTACGATTCTGCAGCATCAGATAATGTCGTCTATCACGTTCTATAAAATGATGCGCTATGGGCTCGACCAACGCTATATTTATGGGGTGCCACCAAGTCATTTTTCCCTGGTGCAGTTTCACGAAGAACGTTCCTTTATGTTGCTTTTGTACAAACGAAAAACGCCCGTTTTCTTTTCTATTGAGGAGATTTTGCGGGTCATAAACATCCATCACGCTGACATCCGCTGCAAGTGGTAGTACGAATTCTGTTGTATAAGCATGTTCAGTCGACGTGATCGATGGCACGTCTAATTGTCCGTCTCCGATAATAGCTATCGAAAAATGGTTGGCCTCCGGTGCTTCCAATAGCAGCAATGGCCTATCTATAGACGAGGACTTGAGACTCCATTCGATCGGCTTTCCATTCACGATAACGGATTTGATATGCTGGTAGGTTACGGGGATCTCCATCTTTAATTTTACCGGACTTTCGTATTGTGTATTAATCGTAAAATGCATCCGATCGTTTTCCCGTTTAAATTGATAACTCCATTGCGGTAATTCAATTTCGGCAAAATCCCATTTCTCGGGGAATCCCGGCTTTACGAAGATTTGACCATCTAATAACTGGGGATAAAATCCAAATAGTCCCTCTGTGAGTGTACGAGAGGCAACACCTATGGGGTCTGCAAAATCACGGTAAAGCTCACCTCTAAAAGCGTCATAATGGGACAACTGCTGAAAATTACCCGGACTGATACCGTGGTACATACTCTCGATAACATTACTTTTCCAAAGTCGGAAAGCATCTTCACTACGCCCCGATTGCCAATAAGCCAAGGATCCCTGGAGGTTTTCAGCAAGTGCAACATTGTTAACAGACCAAGTGTAAGGCTGCCAAGTTGTTGTTGCAAGCGTATACAGCTCTTCATGTTCCTGTCCATCAACTTGAATAGGGATATGTGGCAAATGATGATCGACATAGCGGGTATTCTGATAGTTATCAAAATCGTCAAGCATATAGGCGTCCGCTACATGATATATGGTCCATAACCCCGGTTTGTCGTGAACCAACTTGTTTCCTAAGGCATCCTGATATTCCGCAAAATAACCTTTATCTGTAAGCCAAAGGCGTTCTCTCATAGCCTTCATAATAGCATCGGCCTCCTTTTCATACAAGGAAGCATCTTCTCCGATGAGTTTTGCTAATTTTGCGGCTGCCCGGTTCGCCCTGTAATTATAGGCTGTGGTATGTGCCACGCCTCCACCTGTATACTGTAGTCCGTCGCTTGCCCATATCGCGCAATAGGCGTCATACAAGCCGTCTCGCTTAAAATTTCTTCTTTCCCAAGCCAGATGCCGCTCAATCGTTGGCCACATCTTTCGCAAATAGGTGAGATCACCGGTATAATCGAAATGGGTAAACAACTGATCGAAGAATACCAAGTTCATATCATAGTGGTGCGCTACGGTATTGTTGTTGGGATGACGAGAAATATAGCCGCTTGAAAACATAGCCGTTCCCATCTCTTCCATATGACGCGCCAGATGCAAGGCCGTATCCATGACCACCTTGGCGTTTGCAGGCTCCAATACCTGCGAATTTGCATAGCTGGAAAAATGTTCTTTCGCACGGTCATGCCAACCCAAAACATCGGCAGCATATGCGCCTCTCCATGCATTCAGGCGCATACGCCAAGCAACCGCCCCATGCAAAAAGGTTGGGCTTTCCCATACGCCGTCTGCAGCTACAGCCAAAGCGGCATCAAAGCTATTAATAAAGCGATCAGGCGTGTTAAGCTTTACGCGGTTTGCCAATTGCAAACGTGCCTCTTCCGCACGGTCAAAAATCGACGCCAATGCGTCATCTGTATAATTCTTCTGCGCTAACTGACCTCCCGTAATCTGTATATAGGCCGGCTTATTTTCTAGCGAATATGTTGCATACACGATAGGACTTTCCCCCTCTCCGTGTTGTGTCAATTGCTTCAAATCACGTAGTGTGGTTGCATCCGAAAGTTGAGCACGCTGTGCACCTCCAAAAGTACCGAAAACAGTTTGCTCTCTTTTTTTACCGTCAAGGTACGTCAAGGTAAAGCGATTATGGATAAGCTGGTAGACATTATTTATACAATATTCTGGCAACAGATAGAATCCGGATTCGGGATCGGCTCCGATATCACCACCTCTGCTAAATTTACGCCCGCTGGCACCACCATAGACAGCATGTAGTCTCATTGTCGGCAAGACAGCATCTCCCTCCACCTTAACAATCATCCCTTCGGCATCCGCTTGGGCCATTACCACGATATCTAAATGTCCGCTTCCGATCAATGGATCCTGCACCCGATAGAGCATCGATCCCGCTCGATACCGGGTTTCGATATGCTTAGCGTCAATCAATTTTTTATATACACCTTCCTTTTCTAGAACAAACTGCAGGTTGCCTGCCATGCCCGGCATATACAGGGCAAACTCGGGTAAATCGCCGGCTTCTACGCGCGAAGGCTTATGATTTCCATAGAGCGCGCGATTAAAGCGATATTTCCCATTAACGAGCAAGAAATCACCCTGATCTTCGGTATAATGCAGGCTACGCGGATTTTTTTGCCAATGTTTGGACTGTGCTATGCTATTTAACCCTGTACACCATACTAAAATCAGCGAAAGACATAAGGACCCTATTCGTTTCTTCCTGATTGGTGGATTAAAAAACATGATATATTTTCTCATTCGGTTCATACTAATTGACGGCATGTAATTTCAGCATATCTGATGGCGCATCTTTTCTAATCTTGATCTGTTCCTCGCGGTAATTACCGTGGATGGCGATATCCGACGACCGATGGCCAGACACATCAAATATGTTCGATGTAGCGTCTGTTTTCAATCCTTCGATATGAACATTTCGTACATTTCGCAAGGTGAGCACCGGCCCTCCTTCCGGGTAAATCGCGACATTTTTCAAATTGATTTTTTCTGATTCCAGGAGCTCGCCGCCCACTTTGGAATGGACAATAAAGTTCTCTACATTGATATTTTCGATCATATGTTCGGGCAGTCCATAAAAATACATGGCTCTTCGTGCACTGGCACAGACTACATCATTGATATAGATATTTTTAAATGTCGGCGTAGTTTCGTCTACTGGCGGAATTTCTTCCACTATTGTCGCTTCATCTCCATCTTCTAATGTCTCTACTACTGACTTTCCGCCATAGTACAAATTGAAATGAAGGGGTTCGGTAGCGATGTCAAACATATTAATATCACGGATGAAAATATTCTCGACCACACCGCCACGTCCTCTACGGCTTTTGAACCGCAGCCCGACGTCCGTACCCAAAAACTGACAATTGGACACCAAAATATTCTTAACACCGCCGGACATTTCACTTCCAACAACAAAGCCGCCATGACCTTTAAAGACGGTACAATTGTGGATGATAACGTTCTCCGTTGCTTGGTTACGCTTCCTACCGTCTTCGTCCTTGCCAGATTTGATACATATACCATCATCCCCTACATCAAAAGTACTGTTGACAACAATTGCATTCTTACAGGACTCTAAATCCAGTCCATCACCGTTTTGCGCATATGAGGGATTTCTGACTTGCACACCGTCCAGAATCACATTTTCACACATCAGCGGATGAATATTCCAAGCAGGCGAGTTCTGGAAAATCACGCCTTGCAAAAAAACGTTTCTACATTCGATAAGACTGACCATCACCGGACGAAGGAAATCTCGTACGGACATCCACTCTTCTTCTGTTTTTAGGTGACGCGGCACGTTCATATCACTGGTGGTGTCACCATGCAGATACTGCGCAGAAGGCATCCAATAGGTGTCCCGTTTGAAAACCCCTCCTGCTGACGTAGCACGCTTCCAAAAACTTTCCGAAACTTTCTCTTTCTTCAGCGGACGCCAATAATGTCCGTTGCCATCGATGGCACCGTTTCCAGTGATGGCTACATTTTCCAGATTCCTTCCCGAAATAGGGGACTGACACCTTCTTGTATCTAATCCTTCAAAGGAAGTTTCTACAATAGGGTATAAATCTTTGTCGGGAGAAAATAAGATAATTGCCCGATCTTCCAAATGCAGATTGATGTTACTTTTAAAAACAATAGGTCCGGTGAACCACACGCCTGCCGGCACCCGCAATCGTCCGCCGCCTTTTTCTGAAAGTGCCTCCATGGCATTGGCAAATGCCTTCGTATTCAACGTTGTGCCGTCGCCAATTCCGCCAAAATCGGTAATCAACACTTCGTTGTTCGGAAATGTCGGTGGTGAAAGGACAGGCATATCGAACGGTAAATTTTCGTATAAATAGCCGTAGTCGGACGGATTGCGATCAACCTGGCATGATAGACAACACAAACCCACCGATAACAGTAAACATTTTTTTAATACATATATTATTCTTCTCATCATAGTTGTGTTATGCATGCGCAACAAAAAAGCTATCCACGTCCCTCCTAGGAAATAGTCTCTTCCAAAACTAAATTAAGCGTATTGCCTCTGCTTCTAAAAATTGATATAAATCGTTTAAAAACTGACAAAACCTCAATAAACAGCATCTTTTGGGCAACTTGTTACAGGTTATAAGATTGTATATCGAATACGAAGGTTGTAGATGTATTGGACGAGCCTCCTTGAGTTGCACCAAATAAATAACGCGGGGTGCCTTTATCTTTATCAAGCAAAAACATAGGGCGTTCCAAGCGGCCGAATCGCTTGAGATGAGCCGGAGGCGTGTCTTCCCGAACATAGCTGGGCATATCGAGGTAAGCAATCTTAGGCTCTGACCAATGGAGACCATCTACAGAGGATAACAGCAAACCATATTCATGATTATAAAATCCCATATCCCGCGCGATCATATAATAGGTGCTGTCTTCTTTCCAGACGAAAGCATCTTCCAATTGCGCATTGTTAGGCCGTCCGGAAAAATCTATAACAGGATCATCTGACACTTTGCTATATGGACCACATGGGTGATCAGCTTTCGCGAGACCATATTTACGATTTCCTCTCACGCTGCCCGAGGCTTCTTGGTATTCCTTTGTATTCCAAGATTTATAAAACAGCCAGTATTTTCCGTCATTGCCCATTACAAAGGCTGGATTTGTGGTGCAGTGGTCGTCCCAAGAACCTTCCGCTCCGGGCATTAATGCCGGGTTGTCGGGGCGTTCCCAAGGCCCGTTTAAACTTTTTGCAGTGGCAATACCAATGCGCTTGGTGTCCGTTTTTCCATTCGAGTTTCCCATATAAAAGAGGTAATAAGTATCGCCTACTTTCTGAATTAACGGATTATGACAAGTTGTGCTATCCCAGTATCCTTCCCTGGGATGAAGTACAACGCCGTGATCTACAAAGGTCGCATCAGGACGATCGGCCACGGCATGTGCAATTTCAGAACCTCGAATCCAGCCACTCATCCCTTTTTCTTTCTTCCAACGAGAATAGAAGAGGTGTACTTTCCCATCGTCGCCCCAAATTGGGGAAGAACACCAAATGTAATAATCTTCTAAAGCGAGTGATCTACCTATCGGTTTCAGGGTAAAAGCCGGTGTATCGCCTGCTGGATTAAATGCCAAAAGAGATGGCACAACCATCGCGCCTGACAATAAAAAAAAGCCCGATTTCACAAAATCCCTCCTAGAGTAACCTCCTATGTTTTTTGCCATGTTTTATTTTTTCGTTACTATCACTATCCAGGTTTATTTGTCTAATATATTAAAAAACAATGCTATACGTATCCTGCGCCGTCCTGCGTAATCTTCGGCTACCTATTTAATTCCAATAATCCCATGATAAACGGGCCTGTAGCTTTGACATCGTTTTCCCGAATGCGTTCGTTGACATAATAATCATAACTGCCATCACGGTAAGGATGCCCTCCCAGGCCTGCAACAGCGTTGCACTGCATGAGCGTAAGCGTGCCGTCGGACTCGGTCTTCAGCAGTTTCTTTTGAATACCCGCTAAGGTTTTTTCAGCGACTGTTTTATAGGAGGTAGGGATATAACCCTTGTTGGTTGCCTTAGCGAAGCCATACATAAACATCGCATTTACAGAGGCCTCCTGATAGTTTTTCTCTTTACCAATTTTATCCAGCACTTGCCACCATAAACCTGCTTCATCTTGGTACTTTGGCAATGTTTCGGCCAATCCGTTGATGAGCACTACGATCTCGTCTCTTTTCGGGTAATCTTCCGGAATAAAATCGAGTACATCGACCAAAGCCATAAACCACCAACCGATACTACGCCCCCAAAAGTTCGGCGACTGCCCCGTGACTTTATTGGCCCACTTTTGCTTTTTGCTTTCATCCCAGGCATGAAAGTATAGTCCCGTTGCCTTATCATACGTGTGCTTCGCCGTCACGAGAATGTGATTGATTACGTCATCATAGTGTGTGCTATCGCCTGTAAATTGTCCATATTGGGCGATAAAGGGATCTGCCATATACACGCCATCCAACCAGATTTGGTGGGGATAGATCAATTTATGCCAATATGCCCCTTCCAGCGTTCGGGGGTGAACATGCAGTTGATCCATCAATCGTTCAATAGCAAGCTTATACTTTTCTTTTCCAGTCTTTCCGTAGAGTGTGAAGAGAATCTTGCCCGGATTAATATAGTCAATATTATACGTCTCCCGTTTGTACAGGTGAATGCTACCCTCTTCGTTGATGATCGTATCGGCCCAAGCTTCGACATAGTCGAAATATTTTTGATCGTGGGTTTTCTCCCATATTTTCAACATGGCGAGACAACCCAGTCCTTGGCCATATCCAAAATACAGCCGTTTGCCATGATCAATCTGCCATGCTTCAGGGAAGCGTTTCATTTCGGATTCGGCAAACTGTAGATATAGCTTCTGTTCCTGAGCCATTGATCGGAGGCTCAGGAAACATAGTAGTAGGACTAAAATGGGAGTGGTTATTTTTTTATTTGACATATGAATTAGTATAAGGGATGCTGTTGCCCACGAAGCCCTGGATTATTATCAATAGTCGTTGTGTTCAACGGAAAAAGCTCTACTTTGTTCTTTTCTAGTCCGCGGTATATATTTCTCACCCAAACGGCGTCGGCAGAAAATGCATTGGCAAAAAAGACAGCAGACGCTCCATACATATTCAGAATTGTATATCCCTGATTTTCTAATGCTGTCCTTTCTTCTTGGGTTGGCTCACTTTCCAAAGCGATAAAATCTAACGCGACGGTCGGATCATTAAACGTTCTTGCGTCTGTTCGTTTATATGCCCTATACTGAGCTACCCCTTCATACTTGCCTGTGTGATTAGCAAGATCGAGAATTTCTTGTTTCGTCTCCGTCAACTTTTCGTACAGTATACCCCACCGGATTAGATCAGTTCTGCGCCAGCCCTCAAAACCGAGTTCGAGTTTGCGCTCCTGAATGATTGCATCTCTGAAATCGGCATACGTCCCAGGCGTTTCGCCAATTTTCGACCGATCGTTTTGGAATGCTCGTAACCGTACCTTTTCATACATCTCTTTCGCTACAGCTGTGGGACCATTATTCAGTTCATTTTCTGCTTCAGCGTACATCAATAAAATATCCGCGTACCGCAGGTGTATCCAGTTGATATCCCGCTGGGCTGCCGAAACACCCCCATCTCCTTTCCAGTTCACACGAAACTTACCAACCATATGGTTAGCATAGGTATTCATCTGGTGAATGCTTTCCGCTGTAATGGCATAATTTGAGATGGTCACATCACGGCGTACATCGCCTTCTTCAAATTCAAAATAGTATGTAGGCAGTGCCGCCATAGCTGGTTGAGACTTATTGTAAAACGACCGTTCGTGTGCAAAGATGCCATTCGTATAGCCAAGTCGCGCCTCATTGCGATCAGCACCTTTTTGACCGTATTCGAACATCGACTCATTATTGTATCTGCCATTGACCAAATCTCGAAAAATCGTCTCATAATCTATAAGCTCATTCTCTCCTCTGTCCACAACCGTCTTGCAAGCATCACGTGCGATCTCATATAGTTCCTGAATGCGTTGCGTGTCTGAACGCTGCGCCAAACGAACACTACCGGACGCATAGCTATCTAGATCCCATCGTAATGAATATCCCGCTGCATACAAGGCTATACGAGCCAGCAATCCATAAGCGGCATTTTTAGATATTCGCTCCACAGGCATCCCTGACTCTCCTTTCCAAGGCAACAGCGCAATGGCCTCCTGCAAATCCTGTATACAACCATCTAATATCGTATCTCGGCTCACGCGAGAAGTAGAGAAATCCGGCATTTCTACCACGGGGATGGTGGGATAAGGCACATCACCAAAGTAGCGAACCACATGTAGCATGTTAGCCGCTCGAATCGCATAAGCTTCCCCTAGCAACATATTGAGTTTTGTAGTTTCTGTTTCGCTAACTTGATCCATCAGCGGGATATTCCTGATTAAGACATTCGCTTGCTCGACACCGGCATACATAGCGGCGTAAGTAGACGTCGGACTTATCGCAGGATTGTACACATAATTAGAGACCTGGTTTTTCGAGTTGGTTTCTCCCTCAGTGGAGAAGCATTCATCCGTTCCCATACCGAATTGGTAAAAGAGCTCGGCGTTAAAGGTACTGGTATAGGCGCCTAATACGGCCATCTCCACTTTTCCGACATCTTCGAATATGGTGGAACTATCGAAATCCTTTTCCGAAGGCAGTTCCAGAAAATCTTTACACGATGTTGCACCCAGTAGAACGGCTGCTATAATGATATATATATTGAATTTCATAATACTATTCTTTAAAACGTTAAATTAATTCCCGTTACAAAACTTTTAATACGTGGATACGCCGAGTTGTCGACTCCTCGCGTTAAAATGGCGTCTGTAGCCGAAACCTCAGGATCATATCCCGAATAATTCGTAAATGTGTGCACATTGTTTAACGTAACATAGAACCTCATTCGTTGAATAAATGCTTTTTTAGAAACTCTTCCGGGTAACGTGTAGCCTAACGTGATATTGTTGATCCGCAAGAACGATCCGTCCTCCAGATAGTAATCCAATGGATCAGAAATCGCAATATTATTACCGGAATTCAAGCTCCATATCTGGCGGGCGTCATGTTGATCTGGATTCAATTCGGCTAACCGATTTAAATCGCTTGTTTCTAGCCCGGTATTGGGGTCAATTAGAGTAAAGCGATTCGCCATGTCGCCCAGCGAGTTCTGATTGGGTAAATACGGTCCCATAAACCGTTGGCTATTCATATTGAAAACTTTATTACCATAAACAAAGTTCAAGAAAACACTCAGGTCGAAACCCTTATAGATAAATTCATTGTTGAAGCCCCCGAAAAATTTAGGTTCAGGGTTACCTAGATCTGTACGGTCTTCCGGTGACCAGACCGGGTTGCCGTTCGTGTCGGTCTCGCCCATTATTGGCAAATACTTCACGTCACCCGGTTTCACAGAAGAACGGTCTTTTCCTTTTAAAGAAGCTACACCATCTTTTAGTGTATAACCGCCATCTCCGTTTTGCGTAAAATCGTCGGTCGTATACACGCCGTCGTATTTGTATCCATAAAAAGTACTAATCGGCCCTCCAACCTGTGTATAGAAGTTAATCCTTGATTCATAACTCGTAATCATATAATCATTTCCGGCACTACCAAAGAGACGTCCTACTTTCGACCGGTTAAAGGTTATATTGAAAGCAGACTTCCACTGAAAGTTGTCATTACGTACGTTTAACGTGTTCAAGGAAAGTTCTACCCCACGGTTCCGTAGCGTGGCAACATTCTGAAACTGGGTATTATATCCAGTAGAAGTCGGTATATTTGCCTTTAACAACAGATTTTTTGATTCATTATTGTAAAAGTCGGCGGTCAAGTTTACACGGTTATTCAGCAGTGCTAAGTCCAGGGCAATATTGGTGGTTTGCGTTTTCTCCCAGACCAGATCTGGATTTCCCAACGTTTCGCTCGGTCTGACACCAATAACTGTACTGTTGTCCACAGCCACAACGGTTGAGCCATACAATGTAGCATAGCGTGTACTTTCGATCCTATCGTTGCCGGTTGTTCCGTAGCCTACACGCAACTTTAGTTGATCGAAAATACCATTGTCTTCCATAAAGCTTTCATTGTGTATATTCCAAGCCGCGGACGCCGATGGAAATGCACCCCATTTATTACCTTCCCGAAAGGTGGACACGCCATCAGCACGAATGGTAGCGGTTACCAAATAGCGATCGTCATAATTGTAGATTCCGCGGAAAAAACCTGATACCAAGCCGTATCGGCGGGCTTCAGATTCGCCACGCTCCGTCCTTCCAGCCAAGCTGACATCCTTCAATCCAAAATTACTTCCCGGAAATTCAAAGTATTCGTGCTCTACACCATGACTTTCTTCGTATCGTACTTCATGTCCTGCCATTAAATTGATGTGATGCTTGTCCAGGTCTTTCATCCACGACAATGTGTTCGTCCATTGCCATTCATAATTTTCCGCATTTTTCATAGAACCGTAGGGACCTCTGTTATTCCTAGCCTCTCTGGTTCTTCCGTCATCCCAAAAGTCATTACGTGTCTGCCCCCACTGATAGGAACCTTGTGTCCGGAAGGTAAAATTATCCAAAAACTTAGCCGTCAACCCTACGTTAACGTTGGCTAAACGAGATGCCCTTTCCCTGCTTCGCGCATCGTTCATAATGATAGGGTTTGCAATATCATATTGAGAGTCAATCAGTTGAAGATCTTCACTAATATCGTTGTTTAGCAATTCTTGATCGCTATAGCGAATCCCGCCTGTAGCTGGCTGTAACGCCGACATCTTGAGCATCCCTCCTAGTGAGCCCCCACCTTGTCTGTTGGCATCTTGGAACAACGAATTAAAATCGACGTTCACACCTTTAAACAATTGGTGATCTACTTTGGCTCGCACACTATTTCGTCGAAAGCCGGACTTCGCCAAAATTCCATCTTGGTTCGTATTGTTGTAGGATAACATCAATTTCGTTTTCTCGTTACCCCCCGAAATATTGACATTATGTGTTTGTAACAATGCGTTTCCACCGAACACTTCCTCTTGCCAATCAATACCGGTACGCGATCCATAATCATTTTGAATGCGGGCATAAGCGCCAGAAGCAAAATCAGGCGCGGAAACATCACCTCCAAACATAGCTGCAAAATTATGCTCTCTACCAGCTAGTGTCTGGAATTCATATTGGTATTTCACATAATCTTCTACGCCCAGAAGGTCAAGCTTTCTGCTCAATTGCTCGAAACTCAGGTAAGCATTGTAATCAACAGCGGTCCGCCCAGATTTTGCCGATTTTGTGGTAATTAATACAACTCCGTTTGCTCCCCGGGCGCCATATATAGCCGTCGCGGATGCATCTTTCAAGATATCGATACCTTCGATATCGTTAATATCAATTTTCATCAAGGCGTCGTCCATTACAAACCCATCCACGACATATAAAGGTGTTGTTGATCCAGTAATAGATGTTCCTCCACGCACCATAATATTAACATCCGCCCCGGGAGCTCCACTTTGCGTTACGACATTTACACCCGCAACTTTACCAGTGAGCGCTTGCGCCGCCGTCGTGACAGGGATCTGACGAATGTCTTCTCCTCTAACTGAACCGACAGCACCAGTTAAATCTCTTTTTCGGGCTGTTCCATATCCGATTACGACCACTTCATCCAAATCGTTGTTGGCAGTCATCAATAGGATAGTCACCGGATTCTGGTTGGTTACGGTCACCTCTTCTGGCGTATATCCTACATAGGTAATCTCTAAGACATCGCCTACCTCAGCCGCAAGCGAAAAAGTTCCATTTTCTTCCGTCAGTGTGCTCGCTGTCTTACCTTTGACTTGCACACTGGCGCCACTTATAGCTTCGTTATTTGCGTCAGTCACTCTCCCCGATAAGGAAAACTCTTGCGCCTTAACCAACGAAACCATAGCAAAAAAGAGTAGTAGGCACACCACTCCCCCCTTTACGTTTTGTCTAACAGTTAGCATCATAAATGTTTCAGTTTATAGTTACTTCCTGCCAAAAGTAGGGGTCAGCGCACGTTTTACACTTTCAAAAATTGATGTATTTTATCTAAAAATTGACAAAACAACTAAATAACATGTATCCATACCTATTTCAACGGATACTTCACAAACCAGTTCTGTTCGTTCATAATGATATTCGTTAAAAAGGCATTTACCTCCTGTCCACCGGCATTAAGGTAAGCAAAAACATCCTCCAAGTGAGGGTTCTCTAATCGATTGTCCTCACTAATCCATAACTTTCTAATATGGATAGTAGGTGGCAAAAAAACCTAAGTGATACCGTATGTTCGAAGATGTAATAGCCTCAATGTAAAGACAAAAATCTTCCGGGTCACCTTGGTTTAGAGTTACGCTTCCTGATAAGGGAGACCCATCAACACTATTCCAAAAAGAGGTATAGAATATTGGATGATATATGGACCCTTCACTAAACCCATAATATTCGAGTTCCGTTATAGGGTCTCCCGGCAAGGGAGAAAGCTGTATGTCATAATACAAAATATTCTCTCCATTGGCGGTTACAAGCTCATATTCAACCTTTAACACTCCATTCGCAGATTCGTAGGTTAATTTCGTGTCATCGACATACGTTATTGGTATGTGGGGATACGAACTAAGGAAACTCCAACTAATACTCTGCCCAAAGGCAACAGTACCGGTCCATAAAAATAGGATACTTAACAAAATTTTTCTCATGACTTTGTAATTTTAAGGGTTTATAATAAAAAAATAAACGTACTTTGGTAACTAATCCAACGGATACTTCACAAACCAATTTTGCTCATTCATCATGTGCTCTCTTACCTGTTGTTTTTGACCTTCCGGGTATTTGGAGGCCACGACATCGGCTAGGATAGCTGGATCGTTCCAGCGTTTGGCGAAGCGCACCAATGCGGGAAAGCCCTTCCCCTCGCCGGCGCTTTCCATCAACCACTCTTCCACCACCAAGCGATCCAATGCCGCCATATATTCTTGCCGATCTGCTTCGGTTACGATATCGGCTTTTGATAAACCTTCCGGGAAAACCGGAGCGAGATTCACACGGCGGCGAATCCCCCAATTTCGGGATAAGCTGGAATTCATCACCTCATCATCAAACGGATACTCCAGGTTATCGACGTTACGAATCAAGTACTGCTCAATACCGTCGTTTAGCATCGCTTCGGCTTGTGCGAACTTGCCTAGGTTATTTAGTGCCTCAATCATAAAGAAGTGTACGTCCGAGTCCCGGTAAATGACGATATGCACATTATTCTTGTGAATTTCCGAAGCACTTTCCCGTTCGCGCGAAAACTTACGAATCACCCATTCGCCGTTTTGAAAATAGTAGGTATAATTTATTCCTCTATATTGATCCCCCCGCGTATGCCCATCATAGCGCAGTTGTCTTTCATAGCGTTGCATGATCACTTCCGTGGGCTTCAAATAATACAACGAAGGTGCTTCGTTCGAGAAATAACGGATCAGCCGATTGGTTTGATTCCGTTCGTAATCGTAAGGAACGATATTGATCAATCCACGGGTTTTGGTCACTGGATTGCGGGTGAAAAATTGTATCCATTCGCCATTATAATCATCGTTACCAATTTTATAACGACCACCTCCATCGTCATAGATAAACTGTATGCCAATATCCACTACCCGCCGGTATTCGCGATTCCAGAGGTATAATTCCATACGCAGCGGCGAAGGCGAAGGACAGATCATATTCCAAACCAAATCTTGCTCATTGGCTGCAACGCCCGGGAAGAGAATATTCCCCCAGTTTGTTTCAACGGTACCGTTAATACCCTCCACACCATTCTCCATTAAGGCAATCAATTGGGGAATCAGTTCGTCAAAACTGATGATCGGAAGCTCGCCGATTTTATCCAAACTCAGGTTGGGATCATCAAAATAGGCCACTTGGCCGTAAAGCTTGCCCAAGGTAAGGTAAGCCCAGACCTTATAACGAATTGTTCCAGAAATCAAAGCCCGATAGTGTTCTTCCTCTATAGCGGTTGGGTTCTTTGCCTTATAAGCGATAACCTTATCCAAGTATGCATTGGCATTGACAATCAAATCATAGTATGCTCGAGGGTTTGCAAAGCTGTTTCCCGGCTTCTCGTTAAAATTATACAAATCCCAAAGATCTTGCGGCGCATTGACCGTAGGTTCCAGCAAATCCGTACGAAGGTCCGCCAAAAATACGGTTTGATCCGCCAAGGCTTGCATTTTCGATGCGACGCCCATATAGCCGGAATATAGTTCATTGGACTCCTTCACGTAGTCTTCGTCCAGTAAGATATCGTTGGTATCTACGTCAAAGTAGCTGGAGCAACCAGTGAAGCTCAGCATCAGCGCCGCCAGCCCACTCATCAAGTATTTTCTTTTTATCCTCATATTTCTAAAGCTTAATATTCACCCCAAGTTTAAAGGTTCGGGGCAGGGGAATTTTCCCGTAATCTGCGCCCAGAAAGTTAATCGAATTGTTATAGGCAGTTACCGGATCCAAGCCGAGGTAATCGGTCCAAGTAAACAGATTCTCTCCTACGATAAACCATTCTGAATTCGATAGAAAATTGATTCGATGTTGCCCAAACTTATACGACAACGTAACATATTCCAGACGCATAAAGGAGGCGTCCTCTATCCACCGGCTAGAAAAGCGCGTGTTTTCCATGGGATCTCCGTAGCTTGCCCGTGGTACGTTCGTCACTTGTCCGTCTGCTTGCCATCGTCGCAAAGTTCCCTCCGACTGGTTGGCATAATTACCCATACTTTCTACACTTCTGCGCAAACCGTTATACATTTTATTGCCTTTGCTAAAACTGAGCATTCCCTGCAAATGGATGTTTTTATACCGAACTTGCAGCGCGGTACCACCAAATAGGTTAGGTAAGCTGCTTCCCAGTAGGGTTTGATCTTCATTATCGATTACCCCATCACCATTAAAATCAGCAAAGTGGGCATCACCGGCCGCAAAAGCCTGATTTCTAAAATCGCTAAGGCCTAGTGTTGAGGCTTCAGATTGACTGGCGATGACGCCTAGGTAATCATGACCGAAGAAGGAAAGAGGGGCTTCGCCTAGCCGATTGATGCGTGTAAGCCCATCGGGCTGCCGCATCAACAAATCCGCTCCGTTCACCAAGGCTTTTACCTCGCTATGCAAGGTGGATAGGTTCCCGCGCCAGTTGACCGACCAGTCGCTCTTATCCAGCATCGTCAGGTTCACATCCAGTTCCAGTCCGCGGTTATGGATTTCGCCGCCATTCATATAGATGTGCTCAATCCCACCAACAGGCGATACCGGAAACGCATTTAAGAGGTTGCTGGCTTTATTAAAATAATAACCTAGGTTTACGTTCAATCGTTGATCCAAACCCGAGTAAATCAAGTTAGCTTGCCAATTTTCATTGTCTTCCCAAGTGATACCTTCATTGGGGATATTGCCCACCACAATCCCTGCAAGTTGACGAAAAAGCTGGCTGCTATAGAACGGTTGTCCGATTTTTGACGAGAAACGGCTGTTTCCGGTTTTGGCATAGCCCAGTTTCAAGACGAGGTTGTTCAGGGAGTTTATATCCCGAAAGCCGGCCATATTCGACAGTAAAAAAGAGAGATCAGCCGCGGGGAACAGCCCGAAGCGATTCGCATTCGCACCAGTAACCGAGGTTCCGTCAACGCTGACACTCACATCAAGTTTTGCCAAATTTCGCCAATTGTACTCCGTATAACCATAGATATTCATCCAGTTCCACCCCTCGCTATAGCCGTAAAACAGTCGGCCATCATTGTTTACGTAGTTCAACGTACGATAAAAGTCTGAGCTCGTATTCCGTCCGGTTCCCGCATCATATTCTCCTGAATTGAGTAAACCTTGAATCCCGCCACCAAACCGCGCCGCATCTCGGCCCCATGTTTTGTCATAGGTACCGTAAACATTCCAAGAAATATTGGCGTTTTTTCCACTACCAGCTCGGGCGGTGTTCAGCGCGATGCCATCCTCCATAGCCACTATGGTATGGCTGGAAACTCCAGGAATGAAGGCCGCCTGACGCGTATAATTGGAAAACAATCCCAATTGTGCATTAAAGCGTAGGTTTGGCTTTGCCTGGTAGCCCAAGTTCCCCTGCACAAAAACATCGTAGATATCCGATTTAAAATCTGCCGTATGCAGCAAAGCCAACGGGTTTGTAACATCAAACTGCCCCACCACATCGAATTCAGGCAAGATATTGTTGAGTTGATCCTTCGCGTAAGGACTCAGAATCGGTGCACGGTGCAGCGCCGCCAACAACGGGTTGGTTGCTGGCAATATCCCTTGTTCCTGCATTCTTCCGGTATTGTAGGTCAATGCAGACACAGCCGATAAATCAAAATTCCCGCCGAGGTTAATATTCGCATTTAGGCGCGTACTGTAGCGGGTATTGACCGTTCTATCCAATGTCCCTTGCTGGCTCAAAACGCCCAAGGACAAGTCGTATTTTGCCACCGCATCCCCTCCTTTGATACGTAAGTGATTATCCGTCACAAAGGCATTCCGGTAGATGGCATCCTGATAGTCCGTTTCATTGTTATACAAGTAATTGTAATAATAATCCGGATCCTCGCGCAGAAAAGGGAATTTAGCCAAGAACTCGCCGGCATCTTCAAACTGCGTCATACCAATCGTTCCCAAAAGGTTTTTATACTGGCTACCATTAAGCATCGGGACAGTTCGATAATTGTGGGCGATACCGTAGTTGCCGTTGAACTCTACCACGGTTTCCATATCATCGGCGGCGGAAGTTTGCAAAAGCAAAACGCCGTTTGAGCCTAGCGATCCATACCGCGCGGTTTCCGCACCTTTTAGTAGGCGAACACTAATAATATCCTTTAAGGCGACCGCACCAAACGGACTTCGAGCATAGCCACCGATAATCGGGGAATTAGCTAAGTCCGGCAAAAAAGGTGTCCCGTCAATCACCATCAAGGGGGCATTGTCCGCTTCAAAAGAACGAACACCCCGAAAATTCATCATCCCTCCCTCGGAGGCCATGCCACTTTTATTCAGCACCCGCATCCCGGCCATTTCACCAATCAAGCTTTGCTCCACATCAATTGCTCCATCTCGAAAATCGATATTGGATAATACCGCGCTATTTCGATCCGAGAAACTCCCCTCCGCAACATTCACGTAATTGGCTCTACCTTCCCCGATCAGGGTGATTTCCAAGTTCGTTCGTCCCAACAGCGCCAGTTTCACTTCGTAATAGCCTGGACTCCACACGCGGAGGATGGCGTTTCCAACATCCTCGACGTCTAGGTTAAAGGTACCATCCGATGCGGTACGTGTATTGCTCGTGGTATTCAATATGCTTACCACCGCGTTCCCCACCGGCTCACCATCGTAACTGCTCAGCACCTTACCACGTATCTCCGTCTGGGCGAACGCTATCGACCCCACCAGCACAAAGACACTCAGCAGTAGATGGCGCACCTGTATCATTATTACATTCCTCATATAATCAGCTAATATTCTTGTCATTAATAGTTATTTTCGGTTGGCACTAAAGTCCAGTGATAAGGGATTATACGTTCTACCGAACTTTTACCCAATCCGGCGAACTCTACTGTTAATTTGAAAGACCGAACCTCGTCACCATCAATCACCACCGGTCCAACCAGCCCCCCCCAACCGTTGTATCGCGTACCGGGCACCACATTGGTACTTCGGTCATAATGCCACGGTGTTGCGGGTTCTACATTCAGCATTTCCGCCACTGGTACATCGTCTACATAGATATTAACAAAAGGATGACTAGTATGACGGAAGCCCATATAGAGGTTATATTCACCAGGAGGTACTTCCACCACTTTATAACCGGTTGATCCATCGGGTTTCTGCTCTAACATAATGGGCGTGAACTCAATCGAAGCCGGCAGTCCGTCATCCAAATCTCCGTGTATGTGTAAGGTTCTATAAGTGACCTCTATTCCTAAGGTGGGGAAACCAACCGTTAAGTCGTCATTTAATTGCATCCTTGTCACATTGTTTAGGGTAAATAAGGCATCTTTTTCCGCATCCGGCACAAACTCGTAGTAGTGGAATAATTGCTTAATCATATCAATGTGTTCATAATTTGGGATTTTTAACTTGGTAATATCGTAGATACGCCCGTTGCTCATCCGCTTATAATCCCGATCGACAAGCTGCACGGAGGGTTTCCATAACTTTCCAAAAGCCGAAACAATATCCTCTTCGAAGCTGCTTTCTATCACTTCATTATAAAAAATCGCATCCTTGATCCAAGCATAGGCTTTTAAGGTATCCTCTCTTAGAAACTCCTTGCCAAACTGATCGTACAGCTCCGCCAGATCATCGAAACAGCTGGTGATAACCTGGTTACTGGGCATGAACATGGTTACGTTGGCAAACTCCGAACGAAAATTCACGCGATCAAAAATGGGGTTCGTAATGACGAACAGCGAGTCATAGACTGTATTCCCCGTGGGATCTACCCCAACCGGAATACTGTTTTCCAAATCGAAAACTGTGTCGTTCATCGCCAAAAGGGTGTCTCGAATCAGTGAGTAATCATCTCCCAGTTCTTCGATATATTCATAAATACTTTTGTCGGGTGTCAAGATTTGATCAACCTCGTGCACTACTCCATTTTGGCAAAGTTGGTTTCCGTTCAGCACCTGAGCATCTCCCACCATCACCTGCTCTCCCGCTCGTTCCACCGTCAAATACTTACCGTTGAAAGTCATCACCCGCAGCCCACTCTTCAGCTTCGTATTGTCGTACATCAAACTATTAATATGATAGCTTAAGACAAATTTTAGGTCCTCCTCCATACTGTTCAATGCGGCCATTCTCTCATTAGAGACCACCCAAACCGTTAAACTCTGATCGCGTTCCAATTCATCCGCCAGGCCAAATTCTTCCAGCTTAGACACAAATTCGGAATACTGCGGTTTCGATTTTAGGTATTCGAGCAAATTCAATGGCGAAGCATTCTGCTGCTCTTCGCTGTAATGGGCATTCCAATTTTTCTGACAGGCTGTACTTAGTAATAATACCGTCCATACAGCATACATTATTCTTTTCATAACCTTCCCTTTTTATTGTTAGTCTATCGGATCCAATTGCAGGTAATCCATCGTGATGAGTCCACCATCTAAGGACAAAATTCGCAATGTATGATCCGTTGTTTCCGTAAATTCTATCGTACCCAAGTTTTGCGTCAAATTGCGATCTTCTCTAGAGTTGGAAATCACCAAACGAGAATAAATCATCTGGCCATCCATGATAAAAGCCACAATACCTGTATGCGACGAATATCGTGTGCTCGGCCAGACAAAGGATACGCGGTATCGACCGCGAACAATAGTCGGACTTTTAAATTCTATCCAACCGGATTCGCCAAGTTGAGCGCGCAGGTGGTCGTGATTCAAACATTGGTACCAATTTCCCTCGGTTGGGCGATTGTTTCTATAGACCACTTCGCCCGTAGCATATTCCGGCTGCGCATTCCAAGTGATGTTCGTCAGTTCATTGGGCGTAAAGGTTTTATTGTACTGTGAGCCTAGATTATTGTTACGGTATTGACTGACATTAGCTTCAATATCCGGATAGTCGGTAAACTCCCATATGACCCGTACCTGCTCAGGTAAAAACACGGGCATCCAATTATCTACCTCGTGGACAACGCCATTTTTACAGGCAATGTTGATCTCCACAAAAGAAATTTTTTCTCCGCTTTCCAAATCTTCATTGAGCACCAAGCCACTTCCGCCGTCAGACACTTTTACCAATTCGTTGGGCGCCATGGTCGCAAAATTCATTTTGTAGGCACTTTCCGGAAACTTCCCAAGATCTGCATAAGCGCGCTGTTGCTCCATCAAGTGATAGGCTACGTATTTATTCAAGCTGTTTGTAGGCTCAGTGTAATCCGTGTCTGTCACTTCCAGCCTGTCTAGTAAATCCTGGACCGAGGTTATTCCTTCCTGAGCAAATGTTTCATTACTCACCACAAAAGCGGTGTACCTAAAACGCTGTTGTATGGGATTCCCCATAGGGTCTGTCGTTTCGGTGTAGACTGTTGAGAGCCGTTCCTCATAGCCGGTCATACTGATCAGTTCGCGAAACAGAGTCCAGTTTGCGCGTTCCTCAAAACGATCGAATACGGTTTCTACAAGCGGAATCAGGACATCGTCAATACTGTGAATCACGCCATTTGTGGTCCGAATATCATATTCGTTGAACCGAGCTGCTCCGTTGAGGTAGATGGCCTCTGTTCCTCCGTCGCGAAACTCGACAAAGAGGTTATCATCGGTTGCATTTAAATCGTTGATTGCGCCACTCTCAAACTGTGCAAACTCAATCATCACCGTCGGGATGAGGTGATAGCGCACCAAGTAATTGGCATCGTTTTCCGAAAGTTCCGCCACACTGTTGACATTGATCGCTTGTAAATAGCGTTCCACCCCCTCATTTACCGGAGCAAAAAAGGTATAATTTCCCGACAGATTCAAGGTATTGTAGAGGTTGGCCTTCTCCATCACCTCTACCCACAACCCATAACGATCCTTATTTTCCTTCAGGTATAAGCTAATTGGCACCTCTTCATAGGCGGTATAGGTATCTCCGTCAAAGGCGTCCTTACAGCTGACGCCCAGCATCAACAGGCTGCATAACAAGAGCTGCAGCATCCGTATCCCTGTAAACTTCTTTTCTTTCATCTTTCCTTAATTTAAGTGTTGATAGTAAGGATTCTGCACCAGCAGTCGATTAAATTGTATCTCATCCGCGTGTATGGGCAGGTAATGTGCATTTTCATTCAGCAGTTGCGCTCGAATTACCGGCGCTGAAGCTCCTGGGCTTCCTAGCAGAATCTGCTCGATAAAATAGTCTTTATAAGCATAGTTATTTCGTTGCGCAACACGTAACAAATCAAACCAGCATTTTCCTTCGCCGAGGAATTCCTTTGCGCGTTCTTTCAATAAGGCATCCAACATCAGGATTTCCGTATTGCCGGGATCCAGCGGCAAAGAAATACCTGCGCGCTGACGAACATCCGTCATCAGCTCCAGTGCTTCCGAATAAAACGACTCGCCCTTCATGATCAAGGCTTCTGCTTTCATCAGGTAGATGTCCGCCATGCGATACACAATCCAATTCTGATCAGAAAAGGAACGTGGCACGCCAGTTCCGGCTTCCGCCCCCAAATACTTCCATATCTTCAGATCATTGGAGTACGTGGCACCCTGTCCCCGAATATCGTCCATATCCTCGGCAAATAATGAAAGCATATAATTGGAGATAATCCAATTGTAGGACGGGCCAAACTTATCTACCAAATTGTTGGTTTGCGCCTTCGTGTTATCAAACTGTATTTCATAGATTCCTTCATTGGTATTGCCTTCACTGAAAATCGTAAACCAGTTATTCTTGGTGTTCACCATACCCTGTATCAAACCTACTCTGCCGGATTCCATTACTGCATTGCACGAAGTAATCGCCAAGTCATATTCCCCAATCCACAGGTAGGCATCGGCCAACGCGGCATGAATCGCCCAGCGCGTAGATCTACCTTTGGTTTCCCAGGCAGTCGGCCAGGTATCTTTGGTATTCGCCAGTGCGCTTGTAAAGTCGTGGACAATCTGGTTAAAAAGCTGATCCTTTCCAGACTTCGCCACCTCATAGGCCAGCTGATCGTCCATATAAGGTTCCAGAATTAAGGGGGCATCTCGCCAGGTACGTACAATATAAAAGTAGCATAAGCCTCGGAGAAAGTAGGCCTCTGAAAGGTAGGATTCCATGACTGCCCGACTAAAGGAAGGATCCCTGTCCATCACATCCGGCGCATATTTCAGCACCATGTTTGCATAATTGATAATCTGGTAAAAATTACTCCATTTGACTAAGCTATTACTCGGCAAAACCGAAAAGCTCTTTATACGCAACAGGTCTACGTTAATATAACCGCCCAGACTTAACGTGTTTCCACGTGACTCGCCGTAAATCAGCATATCCTCTATTCCCTTTTGCAGGCCGACATAGGCGGCTCCCAGTACAGCCTCCACTTCTTCCTTGTTCATCCAATACTCATCCGTTACCTGCTGATTTTCTGGCTTAATATCCAACCATTTCTGACAGCTTATCGTGCTCAACAACACAAAAATCATCAAAAGTTTCGCTATTATTTTCATAATCTATACGGTCTTAAAAGTTCACATTTATTCCCAAAGCAAAACGACGAGGTCGCGGGGTATTTGCATTATCCTGACTTAACATATAAACATTGCTGGACAGTGCTACTTCCGGGTCCTGTCCGGAATAATTTGTCCAAGTATACACATCTTGGAGGGTGGCAAATACATCAAAACGAGTCAACCCAAAGCGTTCAATAAAAGGCTTAGGTAAGGCATATCGCAGGGAAATCATCTTCAGCCGTACAAAGGAAGCATCTTCCACAAAGCGATCGGATCCTAGGTAGTTAAAGCCTTCTCCATAAAGCGCTCTGGGAATCATAGTAGCATCGCCCTCGTTGCGCCACCTGCCGAGCACTGCCGTACTCTGATTGCTTGTTCCGCGCATATTTTCGGTATCCATCCGGACAGAATTGACCACTTTTTGTCCAAAACGGCCATGGAAAAAGGTACTCAAGCGAAATCCTTTATAACGAATATCGATACCCCCGCCGGCAGTAAAAAGCGGCATAGCATTTCCTAGGTATACAATATCATATTGATCAATAACTCCATTGCCATCCACATCTTCATAACGCGCGTCACCGGCAAAGACCCTGCGATTTCCATTGTGCATATACACGGTCTCCCCATTTATATTCCGAATGAGATTTCCATTAAGATCGCGCGCCAGGGTCTCTTCCTCATTCTGGTAAAGCCCTAAGTAACGGTAGCCATAAAACGAACCTAGCGGATTACCCTCTACAATTTTGTGCGCGTAATTTCCATTTTCGAAATTATACCGCTCAAATTCCAGATTATCCGGCAGGTCCAAAACGGTATTTTTGTTTCTGGAGATATTCACATGACTGAAGGACAGGCCGAAATCTTTACTGCGAATAGCTTCCACGTTAAAAATCAATTCCCAACCTTTATTCTGCATTTTCCCTGAATTATAAAAGCTGATTTCAGAAAAGCCAGTAGATGAAGGTAACTTCACATCTTTCTGTAACAGATCCGTCGTAACCCGATCATACCATTCTGCAGTAATCATCAAGCGGTCCTTAAAAAAGGAGAGATCGACACCAATGTCCTGCTGAGTAACGGTTTCCCACTTCAAATCGTTCAGCTGTATGGTGCGCGGTGATATGGCCACCATATCCATATAACCCGGCGTTATTGGTTCCAGTCTTCCCATATAGGTAAAGCTCCCACTCGGCGCGTTACCGGTTTTCCCCCAGCTGTAGCGAAGCTTCAGCATATCGACCACACCCCACTTCTTTATAAATTCTTCATCACCTAAGTGATATGCCACACCAACGGCCGGAAAACCTTTCCAACGATTTTGCGGGGCAACCGCCGTACTCGCCTCCCACCGATAAGTTCCGTTAATCATGTACTTGTCTTTAAAGGCGTAGTGCAAACTAGCGATTGCGCCGATATCCCGCCCGAGGGAGTTTCCGGATCCCATGTTGGCCACAGCACCTCCCGCAGTCGGATCACTTAATGAGGATGAGGCATTTCCCGAAGTTTCACTCGCATAACTGAAGTTTCTAGACTCCCGGGTTTGCAACAAGCCCGTCCCTACGACGCTGTGATTTTCTTGAAAAGTTTTGGCATAGATAAATTTATTCTCGGTAGAAATATAGAGGTTATCCGTCAAGGCATCCGAACTTCGGTTAAACCATGGGTCTGTCCAAATAACGCCTGTTACCGATTGCGGCAGGTACTTCGTGTTTTTTGTCGACCGCGTATCAAAACCTACCGTACCAGTATATTGTAATTCCGGAAGTATTTGATACTGCGCTCTAAAAATAACCCGTGCTTGTTCGCCGGAGGTTTTGTTTATCGATTCATTGACCATCGCTACTGGGTTAAACATGCTCGATTTATCATCACCGGTAAAACTTCCCTGAAAATTCAACCGCGGTGTGAAATACTCGTTTGTATAGTTTCCATAGTCATCCATATAATACGGACTCATATTCGGCATCTTGATCATTGCCATGGCTCGCGGCGTTTTTACATTCCTTCCTGTCCAAAAATTTTCCCGTTCGCTCAGGGAGTAGGACATATCTGCGTTGATGTTAAATTTGCTTGAAAATTTGTAGTTTACACTCACCAACGTATTATAGCGGCTCAGGCCTGTTCCCTTAGTGGTGCCGATGTCATTGAGGTAGCCTAATGACACCCGATAAGTTGCCTTATCACCACCCCCACTAATGGATAGCGAGTTGTCTACGAAATGTCCAACACGAGTTACTTGATCCAACCAATTGGTATTCTGATTATATTCCTTAAAATAAACCCAGGAAGGGTCGTAATTAATCTCTTGCGTATTATACAGCAAGGAAAGATAGGCGGACGCATTTTGAAAGCCCAGATCGTTCACGGAGTTCCATACCGCATCCTGTATCATCGCTACGTATTGCCCCCCATCCAGCATAGGAATGGTTTCCGCCTCTCGCTTGACATCAATTTTACTGGAAAAGGCAAACTGTGTCTTTCCTTGACGCCCTTTTTTCGTTGTGAACAAGAGTACACCATTCGCACCTTTGGAGCCCCAGATAGCCGTCGCAGCAGCGTCTTTTAATACTTCGATGGACTCAATATCCATAGGTGAAATATTGACCAAGGCACCGAAATCCTCATCGTTGGCGGTAGAGAAGTTGAAATCGTCCGAAATTTCGGTCGGATAAGGCACCCCATCCACCACGATCAAGGGCTCTGAGTTCCCATTGAGAGAGGATGTACCGCGGATCCGAATAGAGCTTCGCGCACCGGGATCGGCACTTGAGATGATATCCACATTGGCCAAACGACCTTGCAGACCGGCCTCTATGGAAGCAAAGGGCATGGTCTCCAAATCTTTCATATCGATACTCTCGGTTGCTGACACCTGGTTACGGTACGAGATGCCCATAGCATTTTTTTTCTGTCCGGCACCGGTGATCACCACTTCTTCTATAGATGTATCGTCAACTTGTAAACTAATATTGATTTCCTGCTGACCGGTATATGGTACCCGCTGAGAAATAAATCCTATACAGGCAAAGACAATCGTTAAATTATCTTCGACAGGAACTTCTATACTAAACTGCCCTTGCTCATCCGTAGATGCGCCACGCAGGTTTCGCTCGTCCTTGTTCTCCACAAACACCGATGCACCGTGCAGAGGATCTCCCTCCTGAACCTTAACCACACCCGTCAACACATTGGCTTGCTGCGCAATTGCCGAAAAAGCAAGCCCCATTGAGGTTATAAAAATTACTATGTATCTCCTCATATACTTTTTAATATTAAGTACGTTTATAATCTGCTGCGCTTTTAGCGTTTCAACAATTTATTAATTCTGTAAACAGCTCCGTCACTGAACACTTGAGGGAAATCGCCTACAATGGGAATGACTGTGCCGTCTTCATCGACCAACTCTAGTGCAGTTCTCCGATCGTTGAGGCTGATTTGCCGGTAAGCCATCGGCCCGCGACGTAAAGCGGTTTCCCATGTGCCCTCAACGCCGAATCCAGGGAATGGATAATCTGGCAAGGAGTTATCCGGTACCGACACAAAATATGCCCGTAAATAACTCGCCAATTCGTTATTATCCTCCGGGATAAGGCCGTTTTCCAGTCCCTGCCGCACCGTTTCATTGTCAGGCGCAAACAACAAAAAACGATTCCCAAACAAAAACGACAGCGAATTTCCTACTTCCATCATTCCGGCTCGAGAAAGCAATTTTGAAAACTCGGCATACGGGTGCAAAACATTAGCTTCCGACTCAGCACTGATCAAGGTAAACTTAATACTACGTGAATCTGACCCCATAGTACGCTCCACTTGGTAAGCATTTCCGTTATACCAGTTTCCCGGCATGGTTGATACGGGTATACTTTCCGCTTCATTATAGGTTTGTGTAGAATTGACTGCTCCATCTTGAACATACACATAACCGTAGTTATTACGCGTACGGTACACACTTTTTCCGTTCAGCGAACTTATGCGGTTGTACACAATATGATCCGAGACGAAACGGTTCATTTGGTTAATTGACAACGGTACTAAGATACCGTCAGCGTTTTCCACTTGAATTTGCTCGTCTCCGAAAACGCGCGGATCACCCTCATCCCAAAACAATTGACTATCGCCTATGTAAGTCTCCAGCACAGCCTCATTCGTTGGAATAAACAATGTATAATCGATGTCGTGGCTAGCCAGTGTAGTATACAGCCCAGTTTGGAATAGCATGTACATGAAAATGCGATATTTTGGATCTCTAAAAGCCGGCCCCGTAACACTCTTGAACATATCGGGTACCATCACTTTATCTAGTCCATAAAACGTTCCGTTAGCGGCAATCGTCGCTGCGCTGACATCACTGTTCGGATCAAAGTCTATATCGGTACCGAAAAATGTTTTAATATCCGGATTATTTCCAATTTCCGAAGGGAAAACGATATTCCCCTCATATACGTGGTTGTACAGGAGTAACAGGAGCGGTAACATATCAACATCGTTCAACGAGGGATAATAATTCGAAAAATACTCGGTATAGAAAGCTTGTAGCGCTTGATTACTCGGACCAAAAATATTAAAACTACGATAAGACAGCCCCGCTAGATCGAAATAAGATACCGCACCACTCAAGCCCATGCTTGTCCATTCCGATGCTATATCCGGTAGTGGGCCATGTGACACGTGATAAAGCGAATCGCCTGCCCGCCCATAATCCACACTCGTCTCTTCATCGTACGTATAAGTACGATACCGATCATAAATCTCGAGAAAATTACTATAGTTCGGTTGTTCTTTGATAAAAGAAAACAAGGTATTCAAGGGCTTCAACACCTCATCAATAAGATAAACATAACCATTATCCGTCGGTATAGCATACTCACTGATACCCGCATTCGCCACATTGAAGCCGTCAGCTCCTTTCCATGTGCCGGCGCCGAAAAAAAACTCATAATTGCTAGTCGCATCAATTCCTTTCGTTTGAAAATGCCGGTTCGACAGAACCGGTAGAAAACGATCCTTATTGTATACCATACGCTGCCGTCCGGCAACCACATCCATTTCCAAGCTTATCGAATCGGAGCTACGCGTACGGTGCTTATAATAAAGCCCCGCGCGATTGGGTTCCAATGCTTCGCTCCCATTAGGCTGGTAATTTTCCAGCATAGTCTTATTATACGCGTAATAAACTACGTGATAGCCTATTAATTTTTTCAGCTCATCATATGGTACCTGCTGCACAGACGGCCAGTTATTACTGGTCAGATAGTGCAGAAATGCCTCGTCTGAGGGAGCAAAAATGGTAGCAATTGTCTTCCCTTCTAACACTTCACGAAAACCGGCTCGTTCGACTCCTTCTAGAAACAAGGTAAAATTACCTCTCTCCTCCAAGACCTCCCAGCTATTGCCTTTAAGCCAATCTGGGCGCTCGTAATGTGCAACCAGTTCTTTCTTTGAACACGCCACAAAACAAGCTACAGCCACACCTAAGGTGTATAGTAACAGTTTTTTCATTAGCATTTTAAATTGGTTTATCTAAATTGTTAGTTGTTTATCATTCAATTGTTAGTTAGGCTAATCAGCTGCGAGCCGATGCAAATATGCTTCTATGTTCAAGTATCCAATGTAATCCCGATCCTTGCTCGGCTTTAATGCGTCGGAACTATCATTTTTATCTAATCCCATTCGATCTTCCCATACATCAGGGATACCGTCGTTGTCTGTATCCGATAGTGCGTAGTTGTTTGCAATATCCCCAAGGCCACCATTACGTAAAGGCAAATCGGACTCCTGGTAAACATACGCGCCCCGTAACCCTTTGCTCTTTAACTCACCAATCAAAAGGCTATCCACAGCATCTCTTCGGGGCAACACAGCACCAACGTGATTAACCACATACTGATAGGTTTCACACGCACCCAGTACCGGTGACACCGAAGGGTAATCGGCATAGTCGGCCTCCGTTTTGAAATTTTCTGATTCCAGCCCGGGATACCATTGTTCGTTCGCTTCTATCAACTCCCCATCTAACACACCATTTTGGTTATTATCATAATAATTTCCGATCTGATACAGATTAAAATTCTCATTCCCTCGTGAAAACGGTGTCTGTTGTGTTTTCGGTGTTGCCGGTCCCCCTATAAAATAATTATTCAATATCAGCACGTTGGAAATCATTGCCGAACCACCGCCTAAAATATAAGCATCTGCCGACAGCTTATGTTCGTCCTGTGTCTTATTGGCATTACCAAAATTGTAAACAACATTGTTCACGAACTCGTTAATCCCCTTCACCTTTGGATTACGTGTTTTGTTGCTGATGTATAAAGATTTTAATATGGATATTTTACCTCCTGTCTGCATCAACCCTCCCGCAGAATGGTTATACCGATGAAGCCCTTGGCCGATAATGCTATTCTGAATGGTAATGCTATCCGGTTCTGGCCCTTTTTTATCCCAATTAATGGAGAATACTTCATCTAACCCCCAACTAAAAGACATGTGGTCCAACATAATGTTTGTGCCACTGGATATGCCAGAAGCATCATCATTTTGTCCGGCTCCAGCATTGGTTCCTAAGCGAATACGTAAAAAACGTGCAATGGTTTCACTAGATCCGGAAAACGACACTTTACGGCCGTACAATATAACTCCATCTCCTGGAGCAGTATGCCCAGCAATTGTTGTATACGGAGCGACCGTAACATTACTTTTTAAACGTATTACCCCTGCGACCCTAAAGATCACAAAACGTCCCGGTAGGCCTACCGCTTCACGAAAAGATCCTGGACCGTCATCGGCAAGCGTGGTCACCAGATAAATCTGAGGTTTTACGTATCCCCTCGCCCCTTTCGCAAAACGACCAAATCCTTCAGCGCCTGGAAAAGACAGCAATGATTGTCCTTGCAACGTGTACCCCGAAGCAAGGATAATCAAGATAAATACCCGAATGAATAGGTCTGTTTTTTTGCTCATCGTCGGTCGCCTAATCTTCTACCAAGCTATTTATATACACTTCGATATTTAAGTATCCCCGCTTTTTCTTGTTGGCTGCCAGGGCGTCGGTAGGGTCATGCTTGTCAAGTCCATTGGCGTCTTCCCATGCATCTGGAATTCCGTCTCCGTCACTGTCCGTCGGCGCCTCCCCTCCTTTAACCTCGCCAAGACCGCCATTGGCTAGGGGAACGTCCGCCTCCGTATACACATATACTGCCTCGGTTCCCAGCGAACTAACCTCTCCAATGAGCAATTCGTCCAATTCGTCACGCTTCGGATAATTTGCGCCTACATGCTGAACGACCCAATCAAATGCCTTTCTTGGACCCATTGCTGCTGGTGTATAAGGGTAGTCATATGGATGAGGCTGAAAATTAGCCATTTCGACACCTGGATAACCATTTGTATTTCGCGGAACTGCGCTTCCATTGAGCACACCGTCTTTATCGTCATCCCAAAAATTGCCTGACGCATATAGACTGAAAGTAGGTGTACCTCTGGAGAAGGGTGTATTTTTTGACGGTGTATGTGGTCCGGCAATAAAGTAGTTGTTAACAATGTTTACCTCAGAGATGCCAGCAGATCCCCCCATGATATATCCATCTCCGGAGACCGTGTGACCATACGTATTCCCTACGTTACCGAAATTATACACGACGTTATTCACGAATTCATTAATTCCTTTTACTTTGGGATTACGCGTTTTATTACTGATATACAAATTCCGGATGATACTGAGAGGGCCTCCTGGTTCCATCAGCCCACCGGCAGAATGGTTATGTCTATGGACGCCTTGCGCAATAATGCTATTTTGCAACGTAATGTTATTGATTGCACTTCCATTCATCGAAAATACTTCATCGACACCCCAAGCAACCGACAAATGGTCGAAAATCATATTATCACCATTGGCTATTCCTACCGCATCTTCGTTACGTCCGGCTCCAGCTAGCCAACCGCACCGAATACGCAAATAACGAGCAATGGTATTGTTCGATCCACTGAATGAAAAGCCTCGTCCGTAAAACACGACACCATCTCCAGGCGCCGTCTGGCCCGCAATCGTCGTGTTGGCAGGCACCGCTATACGTGATTGCAGGTTGATGATTCCACCAACAGCAAAGACCACAAAACGTCCTGGGCGGCTCACGGCGTCGCGAAAAGAGCCGGGACCACTATCATTCAAGTTGGTAACTACATATATCTCCGGCGATTCATATCCTCTCGCGCCTGTAGCATAACGTCCAAAGCCTTCTGCTCCAGGAAAAGCTAAAGTCGGACCATCTTCTACCGGATCGAAATGCTCTCGTAATTTTTCACACGACGACACTAGGACTACTGTCCCCAATAGCATCATACCAGTTAACAGGTTTAATAATTTCTTTTTCATATCGATTTAAATTAGTTACGTTTTAACATCTGTTTACCTCTGCAGCTAACAACAAATAAAGAAACGTCTAAAGTTTATATTTTGGTGTTCAATGGTTACATCTGTTAACACGATGTATCTGTTACTTCACATCGTCAAATGTAGAGCAAGTAAGCTTTTTTTACTTTTAAAATTTGACAGAATTTATCTAATAATTGACATACCCTCCTTATGGTCGCTTTAGAGGCATTATCGGTCAAAACAAAACGATATTGTATGGCAGAATGCCTTCTATGACAAAATCAATTATGCATTTTTGTTATGGTTTATTGGTTTTTTTTAAATAATCAGATGGCGATATTTCATACATTTCCTTAAAACATGTACTAAAATATCCCGAACTGTTGAACCCCACTTTGTAGGCTACTTCTGTTATGGTAAGTTCACCCGTATCCAACAGCTGCTTTGCCCTTTTTAGTCTAATATCTCTAATAAATTCAACCGGAGACATATTCGTCAAACTTTTTAACTTTTTGTAGAATGTAGTTCTTCCCATTGCCATCGCGTTTACAGCTGTGTCAATATTGAAGGCGGTATCCGACATCCCTTTCTCGATAATCTGGATAACGTCTCTTAAAAAAGCTTCATCTTTAGAAGTAATGACCACTTCAGCAGGTTCTAGTTTCAATACAGTGGGTTTCTCCAGCATATCGGCAACCATTTTCTGCCGGCTCTTCATCAGGTTACGCAATAAATACCTAACATAATCGATATGGAATGGCTTGGTTATATAAAAATCGGCTCCGTACGATAGTCCTTGTATCTGATCTTCTATGGCTGACTTAGCCGTTAATAAAACAAGGGGTATATGGCTCGTTGACGCATCGTCTTTTAGTTTTATTAACATCTCAATACCACTAACCTCTGGCATCATCACATCGGAAATAATGACGTCTGGAATCATTTCAACAGCTGTTTTATAGCCTTCCGCACCATTGCTCGCCTCATATATATGATACACAGATTTAAATTCATCCGCAATAAACCGTCTTAATTCCGGATTATCTTCTACTAAAAGTAGTTTAGGTAACCCTTCTGCTCCTTCGGACACGGCTGTATCCGAAGTCTTTGGTCCGCTGTTGGCGTATATTCCATCCTCGCAAAATGCTACAGATTGGTTTTTCAAATCGGCAGGATCAAAATGAGCGTTTCCATCCAGTAGCGCAATTGTAAAAGTCATACCGATCCGCTGATTTTTTTCTGCACGTAGCGTTCCTTTATGCAAACACATAATATCCTTGGATAAGGCCAAACCAATTCCTGTGCCCTTAAACGTTTTATGCTGGCGATTATCTCCTTCGTAATAAAGCTCGAAAATAGCATCAAGCTGATCCTCCGCAACCCCGTCACCTTCGTCCACAACTTGTATAAGAAGATATCCTGTGTTTTTTTCTATACGAATGAGAATATCGCTATCCTTCGGTGAAAACTTAACCGCGTTGGAAATAATATTGAAAAACACAATATCCATCTTATCTTTATCACACCAAGCATATAGCTCCGATGCTGAAGAGATCACCTTTAGGTTAATATTCTTATCCTCCACAAGATCATCAAAGTTGTCTAGCAATCGCCGTATGAACGCCACAACCTCTACTTTTTCTATATTGAGCTCGGCTTTTCGGGCCTGTATTTTACGAAAGTCCAATAACTGGTTGACGAACCTAACCATTCGATTCGTATTTTTATTGGCTACGTCCAAATATTTAGCCCCTCTTTCTGATAACGTTTCGGTTTGTTTTAACTTGAGCAGCGGATTAACGAGAAGCGTTAACGGCGTTCTCAATTCGTGGGAAATATTCGTAAAGAACTGCATTTTCAGTTCCGTCATTTTCTTCTCCACGGATATTTTATGCTTCAACTTGATCATGGTGAAAATAATCCTTCTGGCTATTTCCAATGCACAGATAGCCAAAATAACATAACAGAGGATTGCCCAATTGCTCAGCCACCACGGTTTGTTTACTATAATAGAAATACTTTTCTCCGGCACATTCTCGAAATATCCGCTGTTCGCCGTTTTGACCCGAAACGTGTAACGTCCGGGAGGTATTTTGGTATAAGTTGCTTGTTTTTGATTTTTTACGTTGTGCCATTCTTTGTCATACCCTTCCAATATATAGGCATAGGATATATCATCAGGGAACCTGTAGTCTAACACCGTGTACGCTATAGTGATGACATCCTGATCATAATTCAACACAATTTCATCTGCGTAGTTCACGGACGTCTTAAGTGGCGATTTCGGATCCGTAATATCAATATCCTTATTATAGATTTGCATACCCGTAAAGACCATGTTTCCGGGAAACTTTTCGTTCACGATCTTATCCGGATAGAAAGAAATATAACCATCCATACATCCGAAAAAAATCTCTCCATTAGGCAATTGAAGGCACGCCGCTTCAGAGAAATCTGCTCTCGGCAAGCCGTTGTACGTGCTATAATTCCTGAATTCTTGTGTTCTTACATCCAACATAGCAATGCCGTTCTCCGTGGTCATCCAGAGATTACCGTTACTTTCCTCCGTGATGCTCAATATGATATCATTGGGTAGACCTTGCTCCTTGGTAAACGCGATAAATTTAAGGTCCGTTTCAAACTGATCAGTCTTATTCTTTACTTTATTCAACCCTCCCCCAAACGTACCAATCCATATTTCCTGGCTTTTCGACCGAAAAAGATACATAATATCATTATTTCCGAGACTATGTTTATCACCGGCTACTTTTACAGTGGGGATGAACTTCATGTCATCGGGATTTTCGTCAGGATCAAAGCGAAGAAGCCCATCAGTCGTTCCTAACCATATTCGGTTATCCGGTCCTTGGAGACTGTGTCGTATGACATTAAATGTTCGTTTGGGATAGTTTTTAAAAGAATTGTGCACGTTTTTAAAACGGACCTTTCCGCTTTCCTCAACGAGTAGGTTCAGTCCTTTCTGGAACGTACCGACCCACAATCGGCCTTTATCATCCTCTGTAATACTATAAATTTGATTACTGCTCAAACTTGTGATATCGTTAGGATCGTTTTCATACCGTATTGCCCGGTACCTGGTTCGTTGTTCGTTTTCAGGCATCAGTTTTACTAGTCCATAGCCTTTCGTTCCAATCCAGATATTTTTGTGCCGATCTTCTGTTATACAGTAGATACTTCCCGGAATTTGATCATTTTCCAGCCGTTTTAGGTTGTCGTTTTTGTGAAAATAGATGTCTCCATGTTTATTGGTCAGCCAAACCTTTCCGTCAGAATCCCGAAGTAATGCTCTGATTTCATTATCAAATCGCCCCGGGGCGGTATCGACGAGTCGTCGATGTTTAAAATTATCAGAAAAAAAAGTAGCTTTATGCACACCTCCGTTTCTTGTACAAAACCACAAAACACCTTTTTTATCAGAATACGCAGCGACAAGATTATTGGAAAATAAACGACTCTTATCATCTGGATGATTATAAAAATAAGATAGGTCGTTTTTGTTCCTGTCGTAGTAACCAAATCCGCCCCACTTCATGCAAACCCACACGACATTGTTAACATCCTCAAAAACCTTAAAACTACCGTCATTCTCGAAGGTCCCTCTAGGCATAAAAGGTAAGTTATGGTCTTTTTTATGTACAAAGGGGCGAAACATATTGCTTGCCGGTTCATACAAAACCACACCATCGCGTTCCGGCTCTAGCCATAGGTTTCCACTTCGGTCTTCATACATAGATAAATAGGTGGCATAATCGTTTGTATATTGCTTGCAGATCCCGTTCTGATAATCATAAACGGTTAATCCTTGCTTTTCCGCGGTTAGATAGAGTTTGCCTGTTTTGGAAATTAGCATATCTAAGACAGCGCCTTTCAATATCCTTTTTTGCGAAAAAGTTTTGGATGTAGACTCGTATTGCACGACAATACCATCTGACGTTGCAAAAAATAATCTCCCCTCTTTATCCGTAACCGCTTTGGTGAAGTTCAGCGTACCTCCATAGGACGGCGTAGCGGCGGCCAAATGAGGAACGTAGGTATTTTTTTCTTTGATCAGGCATAATAAACTGTCTGTCGTACCAAACCACACCCGTTGCTGATTGTCTTCAAAAACAAAATTGACATTATCGCCTAAGTACGGGGTTTCTGTTCCGTAGTTCACAATATGGAGGGTTCCGTTGTCCGATGCTGAAACACATATAATACCCTTCTCCTCCGTGGTTAACCAAACATCTCCATTGGCCGCAGGAATGATTTCGGCGATGAATAGATGCTCCAAACTCTCTCCTTTATCCGTTGTGATTATCGGCAAGAATTCTTCTTTCCGCTTGTCAAATCGATAGACTTTCTTATCGAATGTTCTTATCCATAAATACCCGCGCTTACCTTCAACGATATCTCTTATCTTATTATTTTTCAAAGTAGAACGGTCTCCGGGCTGCGATTTATAGACAACAAAATCATCCCCATCGTATCTGTTCAACCCATCCCAAGTGCCGAACCATATAAAACCTTCGGCATCTTCTATAATACACGCGACACCGTTGTGAGATAAACCACTTTCTGTAGAATACGTCTTGAACCTGGGCTCCCGTGGCTGTGACACCCCGTGAAACATGTTGACCAGTAAAATCAACATCATTACGCCTACAAATTTTCTGTTTTTGTTACTCATTTATATTGGTTTATGGCGTCATAAATGATTTCCCTCCACACTGTCACTCTGGTTTACGACTTTTAAATATAAACCATTCCCCAAAGCGATGCATCATGGAGTGTCCTGTTCTGCGTCATAAAAAAACAGGCTGCTCACTAGAGAACAGCCCGTTAAATATAAAAAAATGTAAACTTTTTAATACGTTTGTCCATCTACCCCAAAAATTGCCGCATCCGTTTGGGGGTCCTTCTTATAGTATTGAATAGCACTGTCGTTTATCTTCGGATAGAATTTTTTTATCAAAGTAATCATTTCTGCTCCTGCTAGAAGTGTCGGTCCATATCCATGAGCAGCATATGCATTGACCGGACGATGATAATAATAGGCAGGATCGAAAGCCATCCCTGTACCTACACAAGTCCCTTCCACCTGTCCATGCTCGTTGATTTGAGTTGACACGGCACTCCAACCTAGTTGGGCTACTGGCCCATAAGAAATGGCGTCTAACCAGCCGTTATTAATCCCGCGTGCAATACAATAGACATAGATTGCTGTAGCCGACGTCTCTAAATAGGAATCGCTGCGATCCAACAACTGATGCCAGAACCCTGTACCCGACTGATAAGACGCTATACCTTTAACGTGTGCTTGATAAATGCTAAGGATATCCGCCCGTTCGGGATGATCCTGAGGTAGGACATCAAGCACTTCGGTTAACGTAAGCAATGCCCATCCGTTGGCTCTCGCCCAATGGAAAGCCGGATGGCTGTCTGCACTTTCGATCCAACCATGCATATATAATCCTTTATCCGGCACAAACATCCGCTGCGTAAACTGCTTTATCTGACGCAAAGCCTCATCAAAGTAACGCTTCTCGCCAGTATATTCCCCCATTTGTGCAAGAGCAGGAATGCCCATGTACATATCGTCAAGCCACAGACTGTTCGCCTGCGGCCGCATACGCGCGAAAGTCCCATCTGCCAAACGGTGTTCTTTATTCTCGATAAAATCCATGTAATTGTCGATCATATGTCCGTAATCTGCGTCGGAAGCTATACGACTAAATTTAATCATGGCAGCGCACATTGCGCCTGCATCGTCCAGTGAACCAGGTAATATCACCTGCCTTATTTGTCTATCCACGACGTTGTGTTCTTTATGCAAACGTAAAAAATGCGGTGCCACTTCTGACAGAAAATTAAAGCGTTTCGCAACATATTCCCGGTATTTAGAATCGGCCGTGGCTACTGCTGCCTCCAGCATTCCGGTGTATGTCACTCCCCATTCGTAGCTCGCCAGACGGAAATCACCATTTTCCAATAGGCTGTGTTCATTTAACTGCATGTAGTCCGTGATTTCTTTGCCCGATGCGGTATCCCGTACACGAGTAGGTGTCTCTTCATCCAGATAAACGAATATGCGGTCCAGGTGTTGCTTGATTTCCGCTGCTGTCCACATTTTATAGGGTGTTGTATATTCTGGAGCTAGCAAATGCAGCGGCGTATTGGAATCGGTTACCTTCGTCTCATGAGTTGCCGTCTCTTGACATGACATTAATCCCAACACGGATAGGATTCCCATTGATAAATACGATCTTCTCATATTTTTTATACATATTCGTTTATAAAGAGTTGTCGCTTGCAAGATACAGAATGCCTTGTATAAAGCTATCATGCCGTATCCTGTGGTAGAAGGATACAATGTAAGAGAGCTGCTTAATCTGGTCAAGCAGCTCTCACAACAATACCATCAATAACTCAATAACCCGGGTTCTGGTCGTATAATCCCGGAGCTGTATTCATTTCTGATTGCGGAACGGGATATAACACATAGTCCATCTGGAAATCCCGCATCTGCCCTCCCGTATCCTCCGTTTCAATCCATGCCTGCATAGTCGCTTCTACTGTTCCCGAACGGATAAGATCAAACCAACGGGTTCCCTCTCCAATAAATTCGCGACGACGCTCTTCCAACAGTTGCGCTTTAGTGACGCCCGTTAACGGTGTTGTCAGCCCGGCACGTTCACGAACCGCATTGACCACGCCATCCACATCGGTATCCATGGAGCCCGGCGCCCCGTTAAGCACGCATTCTGCTTTTAACAGCAACAAGTCTGTATAACGGTATACGATATAGTTGATCGGCCAGTCAAACCTGCTTGTCGTTGGCACTTTTGTGATATCCACAAATTTTTTAATAAAGGAACGGGTTTCCACCACACTTCCATAGCTATACCCCTCCTGAATGCTAAAGGATCTACGGACGTCTGTGGTTTCGTAGGCTCTCAGCAAGTCCGTTGCTACCGGCCGTATGGTTAATCCTCCCTGTGTCGGGAGACCTAAAACCTCAACAAACCAAATATCAGGAACGAGCACCCAAGGGAACGTCGAACCTACAATGGGATTCGCTCCGCTAGCGTATTCAATATTGAAGATAACCTCTTCGTTACGTTCATTATCGTAGTCAAATATGGCACTATAGGAAGGCAATAGCGCAAACTCATGACTTGCTATGATATCGTTAAATTGCTCAACTGCTTTGTCCCATTCGTTCGTATTTAAACCTGCACCTTCAACTCCCAAATCTGGCCCCGAACGTGTCATATAAACTAATCCGAGCAACATTTTCGCACTATATCTATTTGCTCTTCCCTTATCTTGAACAGCATATTCACTCGGAGCGGGCAAATAACTTATAGCCATATTCAAATCTTCAATGATCAAGTTATACACTTCACTGACTGGACTACGGGGAATAGCTTTCGCCTCAGTTGCATCGACCACCCTATCTATCAGTGGTACCCTTCCGAAATAACGAATCAAGTCAAAATAATAAAATGCACGTAAAAACCGCACCTGTCCTTCCATGCGGCGACGTACTTCCTCATCTAAGATAACGGATTCTCCTTTTTGTGCTAATTGTTCCAGATAATTATTCGCCCTGAAAATACCGTTGAAATTTGTCTCCCAAGCTTCTTCCACATAAGGGTTGCTTGCGATAGTTCGATGAAAACTGTTAATACCTTCCCAATCACGCACTCCTCCGTCAGAAATCGCATGCAGGTTGTCTGAACGGGTCTCTGCTAAGCTCATCAATCGGTCTGGATAGCCTCTCAACGAACTGTACACGGCATTTAACCCCTGATTAAAATCATCTACTGTCTGAAAATAGGTTTCAGACGAGGCGTCCGATATAGGTTGTTGGTTTAAATCCATATCACAGGACGACCACAAAAGTAAACTAAATGCTAAATATAATATCTTCTTCATCATTTTTAGAAAGTCAAGTTTATACCAAATGTAATTGTTTTCGGTAATGCTAGTCCACCATAGTCACCAGCTTCGGGATAGTTGTCGTCGCCGCTGAGGTTCGTATTGGCCGATTCGGGATTCAGCCCACCGTCATATTTATCCTGTCCCCAAAAGTTTTCCAATGTCAAATATATACGTCCCGAGTTCAGCCGCGATTGTCCTGCAAGCCGTAAATCGCGGAAGTTGTATCCAAAAGTGACGTTGCGTAAGCGCCAGTAATCGGAAGAATACAACCAATCGGTATTTTTAATGCGGCCGAAGGTAGAATAGGCCTTCCCGACCCGACCTTCGCCCGGATCTTCGGCTGAACGCCATCTATCCCTGTAAAAACCTAATGCGTTATCACTAGCACCTTGTCCTGTGCGCCCTAATGCCCGCCCTAAAAGCGAATATAGATGTCCGCCACTTTGCCCTTGAAACATAAAGCTTAAGTCGAAGTTCTTGTATTTGAAATCGTTCGTAATCCCCCAGACATAATTCGGGTTGGGATGTCCAACAATGACACGATCTTCCGCATCTATCACGCCGTCTCCGTTAGCATCGACATAGCGGGGATCGCCAGCTACCTGCGTACCATATAAAGCGGCTCCGTTATCGATATCTCGTTGTGTAAGGATACCATCTTGCTGCACCACGTAGATACTGTACATCGGTTGTCCGACACGTAAAATACTGTGCTCGATATCAAAAGAAGACGGAATCAGGATTTCCTGCTGATCACCGATTAACTGCGTTACTTTGTTCGTATTATGACTGATATTGAGCGATGTTGACCAAGAAAAATTGTCGCGCTGCATGTTACGTGACGTAATTTCCAAGTCCCATCCACGACTTTGTACTGCACCAGCATTATCCAATAAAGATCCGAAACCGGTAGACCACATGGTCGGCACATTCAGCAAAAGGTTACTGCTTGTTCTCTGGTACCAATCAAATGATCCTGATAAACGCGACCGAAATAACGCGAAATCCAGTCCGACATCAAAGGTTCTGGATTTCTCCCAAGTGAGATCGGGATTGATGATATTACCAGGTGCCCAGCCAGGTGCAGTATTTCCGTTCCAAGCATAATTAGCGTCCCCTAGGACCGCTATGCTACTGTAGTCCCCGATGTTATTGTTTCCAGATTCGCCATAACTGGCTCGTACCTTTAAATCTTGTATAAAATCGGCTGTCTGCATAAAATTTTCGTCTGACAACCGCCACCCAGCCGACACAGAAGGAAACCAGCCCCACTTCGTGTTCATCCCGAAACGGGAAGATCCGTCCCTACGCATACTCGCCGAAAACAAATACTTCCCATCAAAAGCGTACTGTATACGTCCGAAATAAGACAGCATCAAGTTTTTGGTAGCATTGGTAGACGCAATAGTACCAACGGCTGCATTTAAGGTTTTGATGTTACTGTTTCTATATCCTCCTTGCGAGGTAATAGATGACGCATCAAATCGATCGTAGTTGTATGCATGTCCTAACAGAGCCGTAAGGTTATGCCTGTCTAATTCCAGATTATACGTTAGCGTATTCTCGTTGACGAAAGTCTGCTTCCGATACTTGTTACTCGCCCCATAAGTAGATTGATTCGGGTTGTCGACCCGTTGTTGCAATGTTCCTCCTACTGTATACGGCCTAAAACTAAAAGAGGTCCGATCCGTATGATCCAGATTCACCGTGGTTTTGAAAACCAAATTGTCTAAAATATTGTACTGTCCGTATAATGTCGCCAAAACACGTGCTGTTTTGTTCTCTCCGATATAGTTTTCCAGCTTAGCTATCGGGTCATTGGTCGATGTACTCCACGGATAATGGGCATTTTCGAATACATTGACGGTCCCGGCAGGATTATTTTGTACGGGTGTCATCGAATATATCTGGTGTATGATGTTATCCTTTCCTTCTATTCCTGGATCATTGGCTTCAGAATACGTAGGGGCGAGATTCATACCAAATGCCAGTTTTTTTGTCGGTTTTACATCAACATTAGCACGTAATGCGTAATTCTTATAATCCAAGCCCCGAATTATTCCTTTTTGATCCATATAATTTCCCGACACATAATAATTCACGTACTCGGTACCTCCCGAAGCACCCAATTGATAGTTCTGTACCATACCTGTACGGTACGCTTCATCCTGCCAGTCAATCAAATGCATACCCGGATGACCATCCTGCAACCAACGTTCGTCAAACATAAAGGACGTGTTGTACCCACCCGAACCTAGGCCTAAAATGGTGCGACGTTCCTCTATTGTTTGATTTGCTGAGCGTCCAGCACCCGAAGCCACCCACTGGCCATTTATCATCTCCACCGCACGGTCAATCCATTCTTCACCATTCAACATATCTAATTTTCGATAGGGCGAAGACGCACCTAAGTAGGTATTGAACGTGATCTGGGGTTTGCCAGATTTCCCTCGCTTTGTTGTGATAAGAACCACGCCATTGGCTGCTCGGGAACCGTAAATTGCTGCTGCTGAAGCATCTTTCAATACTTCAATCGACTCAATATCATTGGGATTAATATTGTCCAAAGGATTTCCCTGTGCGTAATTTCCCGATCCATTTGGTGCTGCAGTTGCCAAAGGGAAACCGTCGATCACATACAACGGTTCACTTCCCGCCGTAATAGAGCCGGACCCTCGGACCTGTACACTAAACCCCTTCCCCGGTACGCCTGTTGTCTGTTTCACCCGAACACCGGACATCTGTCCCACTAATGCTTGATCGACACGCACCAGGGGACGTTCTTCCAATCCTTCGGCATTAAATTTGGAAACAGGTGCGATGACATCCGAACGACGCTGTGTGCCGTAACCAATGACGACTACCTCATCCAGTATTTCATCCTTCGCTCGCATCGTCACTGTAAGCGGTTGCATACTTTTCACCACCACCTGCTGGCTGTCATATTCGACCGAAGAAAATTGTAACGTTTCGCCAACGTTAACCGAAAGGCTAAATTCTCCTTCTGATCCTGATGATGCAGACCGGTTATCGTCTCCCAAAACCCGCACAGACACGCCAATTAACGGCCGCTGAGACGCATCCATCACCTTCCCTTGCAGCATCTCCTGTGCAGCGACCGGATACCCAACTCCCAGAAAAAAAGCAAGTAAACAATAAAAAAAGATCTGTTCTCTCATAGATTTATCAACTCGTTATACCATAGATTTATAAAAGCTCAAAAGCAAGGTAGAAAGTTTATGTAACAAAACTGTTATGCACTTTCATGGTCGTAATAAAAAAAGAGGCCATTTCCTTTTAGAAAACGGCCTCTTCTCCTCAATATACTAAGCAGAGTTAATAGCTAAATAAACGTACCGGCCCTTTTAGACCGCTATCCATCAGTTTCCAGCTACTAGCGTCAAAATCTTTATAATCAATATTTACGAAGTTAATTTCGTGATAATTACGCCAAGACACGTTTCGTTTGTCCAGATCTCGGATGCGGTTCGCCATCAAGTTAGCTACCTCTATACGTATATCATTTTTTCCATTTTGTAACAAGTCGCCAATTTCTAACGTAAAGGGATGCGCCCATACGATACCGGCATCCTTTCCGTTGATCCATACGCGTGCACTTTCGCTGACTGCCCCCAGCTGCAACTCATAAGCCTTATCGGATTTTTTCGAGATGGTAAAAGAGGTCTCATATGCTGCTTCACCAGCAAACTTATTAGCCGTCTCATCTCCCCAGTCCGTCCAATAGCTCAAGCTGTTCAATTCCCGGCCTTCGGGTAATTGAGGGCCACCTTTCAAGAAACTAACTTTCCAAGGATTTACGAATACCTTTTCGTCCTGAAACTCGTCGATATAGTGATAAGGTATATCTGCTTTGTCCGTGTCGGATACATATACGATCCACGTGTAACCGGCCGGAATCTGTACACGAACACTACCTTTCTCTGCGGGAAGCTTAAACGTCGCTCCCGTCTGTGGATCAAGCAAGGTATAGTTTTCGCCCATACTGTTTAGATGAACGTGCTGATCTATTATTTTATCGGTATGGTTTACCAGATAATAATACGTTCCCTCTTCCGTGACCCGCCTATTAAATTTAAGGCCCGTACGTGCTAAACGCTCTGCGTAAAGCTGTTCCGTTTCTAAGGCAGAGGAAATATCTTTAGTAAGGTAAACCTTTCCATTGCCGTACCTGGTATACTGGTTTTCCTCGTCCTCTTCAAATTGAAATGTCGCCAATAGATCTTTCATCTTTTTGCGACGCTCTTCCAGATTCGCTAGGCCATTCACATCTTTTGGCAGTGTTTCAAAAATGAGTGTTGCCCCATCACGTGCCAACGTCAACAGGTTTTCGAGGGTTTTCTCTGAAAAATAATGTGTCGAAGGAATATAGATAACCTTATAAGGTCGTGCTTTTTCTGCCGTTAAAACGAGGTTGTCCTTGACCTTTGATTCAGCGAGAATGGCGTCGGTCACAAAATCAAAACTATACCCCAGACGTTGGAGATACATACTTTGCTTGTAGAACTCGGTTGGGTGCAACCAATCATCAACATGGTGTACACTTAATGTTTTAAATGGCGCTTTGGTATCATGCCAAACATCATATATCGGCCAATACACCAATAGTTCGTTATCTGCCTGTGTCGTCTGTAAAATAGATTGTACACGCGTAATATAACTATTCAACCCAGGAAGATGAGACCAAAACGAATTGTTGGTCGTGAAATTAACCGATGCATAAAATAACCAACCCGGATAAGGTACATCTTCCGGTGAGTAGGTTGTACCGTGATAAAATACATGGTTCACACCGGCCAAAAACAATTGCTCTACCTCTGGCTTTGCTTGCGCGAGGGATGTTTTAAAGTGTTCGGTAAGCCATGTAAATGTTTCGGAAGACGTATATTTCTTGCCCGTCGTGTGCGTTGCCGAGGAAGCGAATTTAAACATCATCGGATCAGGATCAACATTTCGAACATCGGCGCTATCCCGTCTCAAATCCGGAATAGCAAAAAAACTCGACCCAAAAGTCTCACATTCGGCAATATCGGTACTGGCATATAAATCGATCAAATTACCCGGTGATCCATGTGCTTGATTTTTCGATAGCGCCCCGTGTTGATTGGCGAACGAGGTAAAAGGAACCAAGAAGTTATCCCGGAGGATAGCATTCACCACTTCCCGGTAATCTGATTTCACACGTTTTTCCTGATCTTTGTCGGAACCTTTTCCTGCAAAATCCAATAGATATGCCTGTAATTTATATCCTTTTCTGTCCTCAAACACCTGTAAAAAGTTATCCGTCCAGTTGGCACCATATACTTCATAACTGTCGTTAAAAAAGGCACGAAGCTGTAGATCCTTTCCTTGAAATGCTTTTTGAAAATGATCAAAGTAGCGTTGTACAGGTTCTTTCCCCAGATGGTCAAGCGTGAAGCCTTCACCACCCGGCGCAGCACGCTTTACTTTTTGACGCGTTCTACCCGAAAAAAGAGCGATTACCCGGACGTCTTCGGGTGCTGTCCAGCTTCCCGACTGGTTATGCATCTGACTATCCAGATTAATCTCCTCTCCATTGGGTTTGTAAGCACGGAGAGCTTGTAACTTACTGAAGCTTTGCTTGGTATCGCTTACCCCTAGCGGAAACGACATGGCCTGTCCTTGTTTTAGATCGATCTCATCTAAAAACAATTTGGTAGCCGCATGTTGCTCATCGATTTGCGGTCCACCAAATGGCCAGCCCGTTCCTAGGTTAATATCCACGCCCATGTGGTGGGCGTTTGCTTGATCTACGGTAAATGCCAGCATATCCAGCCATTTATCCGACAGAAAGGGGATGTACCGCTCTTCATATCCTTTAGCGCCGTATATAGGCGTCACTTCCACGCCCCCGAAACCTGCCTCATCCAGTAGTTTTATCTCTCTGGAAAGATTGGGTTTATCTACAGCGGAACCTAGCCACCACCAACGTGTCCAGGGCTTCATTTCTTTGGTTACACTGGGCCACAAATCTTGTGCCCATCCGGCAGAAGTGGCCACGCCATAACATATCAATATCGCTAAAAATCGCTTCTTCATCATCGTTTAATCTAAATGGAAAACTTTCGTTAAAGGTGTAGAAACAGGTGAAAAGTCGGTATTGGTTTCCATGATATCGGCCATATATTTCCACCAACGTTGCACGACATCCGTCTTTCCCAGTTCTTGGGATGATTTTCCAGTCAAGCATTGTACGGCGAAAAGTGTATCGGTTTCCTCATCTAAAAAAATAGTATAATCCGCTATGCCATTTTCTTTTAATAGCTGAACCAATTCCGGCCAAATAGCAGCATGCCTCCTTTCATATTCTTCCTTCATACCCGGTTTCAATTGCATTCTAAATGCTACCTTATGCATAGTTTATAATTTTTTGTGTATATCTATTTCAATAATACTCAATCTGCCTTTGGCACCGCTATCATCCCGCGCCACACCGTCATCCAATTTCTTACCACCTATTTCAGCATGTTGATTCTCTGCTGCGATAACAGAGCTACCCTTCAACTGGATTTTTACGCGGCGTCCTTGGGTACGTGGGATTTCTAGTGTATAGTAACCCAACGTCGTTTTCGTCTTCCCATCAAACACGAGCTTATCATCAACAAAAACCTGTAACGGGTAACTCCGTGACCTAAAATTATTCAATTTTAAGTCAATTTCATCAATGTCCGACTTCTTATCCAAGGTATATTCTATCCAAGCGTTTTGCAAGGTTCCATCATTTACCCAATCTGTCAACTCATTATCGTCATAGGAGGCTTTCGCCATCTCCTGATTAGCACCAGCCCGAACTTTCTGTATGGGCAACGTTATACGTTGTTGCTTTAATGGCTCTCCATGTAAACCATTTCCCCGATCCATGTTTGCTGGCAAGCCGATTCCCGCATGTTTTACAAAAAGACCATTTTTCTCAGAGATGGGAGAAACTTCCCAAGAAAGACTATCGGGTAAAAGACCGTTGGCCTGTGCTTTTATGTTCATTTTACCCGATTTCCCATATCTGGTGCGCAACAATACTCTATTCACTCCCCCCTCAACGGGGAGCGACTCCGAAAGGATATAGTTGTTGGGCCCTTGTGCAATCCCCCCCCGCCATTCCATCGGACCGTCCCAACGGAAATCAATCATATGGGTTGCCGTCGGACAACGTCTTCCCTCTTTGTCCAACACTTCCACGTCGACTAAAACCATGTCGTTACCATCAGCGTATAAGCCATTGTTCCCGTGCTGGTAGTTAAGTTTTACTCGATACGGCTCGCCTGCTGTCTGTATTACTTTTTCATTCAACACCTTGCCATTTCCATCATACGAACGCGCTTTTAGTTCCCCTTTTGCAAAAGTTATCTGCGGAAAAGTGAATAAGAACTGATAAGATCGGTCACCAAAGCCTTGACTCTGACCATTCACAAACAGTTCCACCTTCTCGCCTGCGCTGACGACATGGATATCTTTTTTTGTATGTGGCGCATAATTCCAATGCCCGATGATATGCAACCCCGTAGGATCAGGATCGACCCATCCATCCCACATGACTTGATGGGCGTAATAGCCGTCTTTAGGAATACGCATCGCGTCTACTTCTCCACTGCGTCGGTAATTCTCTTTCCCCCGATAATGCGTATTGGAGTCGGAGAAGATAATATTCACGCCTCCTGAGCTTACCCGCCTACCTGTTCCGGGGCGTACTTTCCAATATTCCCACCACCTACGAACCGTCTCCATCGCATGCTGATCTTGGTTGCGGTTGTAAGCGCTGGCATCGTTACCTTTATATAGTGGTCCTTCGCCTTCCTTATGGAAAGGATAGGTATACTCATCCCAGTATTTACGCAAACCTTCATCGCGCATATATTCGGTGGCAATCATCGGGTGCCGAGCGCTTTTATTGATATAAAGCATCTCACCCCCGTATTCAGCCAACTTACTATCCAGCATTTCACGGGATCCGATGGCTCGACCTCCATGCGGATCAAATTGGTCACGAATAGCAATCATTTCTGCCATGTGCTCTTCAGAGATGGACTCATTTCCACTTTCCCAAAAAATAACACTCGGATTGTTTCGGTAGTAAATGATCGCATCGCGCATTAATTCTGTCCGCTGCTCCCACCGACGGCCGTCTACGTCTCTTTCCGCATCTCCTGCGGGTAGCATCTGCATCAGTCCTACACGGTCGCAAGATTCCACGTCTTGACGCCAAGGCGCTACGTGCATCCAACGAACCAGATTCGCATTACTTTCCACCATGATTTTATTGCTGTAGTCGCTTACCCACGGCGCAACAGAGAGCCCTACTGCCGGCCACTCATTGCTCGTGCGTTGGGCATAGCCTTTCATCATCAACACACGGTCGTTTATAAAAACCATACCATCCCGAAAAGCTGTTTTACGGAATCCTGTACGGGTATCCACCGCATCGATCGTCTTACCGTCAACGACTAGCTTAGTGGTTACGGTATATAGGTAACCATATCCCCAGTTCCAGAAATTGACATTTTCCAATTTCGACTGCCCCCGGATCGTTCCTATCGCTCCTGCCGCCAATGAAAAAGGGGTTTCAAATGTATGTACAAGCGTACCTTCGAGATCGCGTACCTCCACTAAAAATTGTCCTTTAGACGTCGTAGATGTTTCATTTTTCACTTCGGATTCAACGTGAAGATCCAGCCGTTTTTTTGAAATATCGATGTTCTGTGCATAAACATAGACGCCCGTAGTTCCTAAGTTTGAATATAAAGGCAAAGTTTGGTATGTTCCTCCGGCAAAATGAATCCACACATTTTTGGGAATACCGCCATAATTCGCATTAAAGTTTTTATCGTTCCATTGGAAAATACTATTGGTCGCTTTTTCCCTATACCGCCAATCGTTATCGGTTCGAATAGCTAGGATATTTTCACCTTTTTTTAACACGTGTTGAGAGATATCCAAACCTGCTGCCATGACCCCGTTTTCATGACGGCCAATCCAAGTACCGTTGAGATAAAATTCCGCTCCGAAACGCACACCTTCAAATTCCAGAAACACCTTTTCTTGCGGTACATCGTCTGGCAGTACGAATGTCTTGCGATACCAGACCACTCCAGTGCTGTGTTCGTGTATGGGCTTTGCAAAAGCTTCGTCTTCATTCCAAGCGTAAGGCAATGTAACCGTTCTCCATTCTTTATCATCGAATGACGGCTGCTGCGCCTCTTGCACATCTCCCTTATGAATCTTCCATCCGGCGTTAAAACTATAGGTCTGTCGGGGTTGTGCGGATGTCACCAAACCACACAACAAGGCACCTATCGTTATACAAAGTTTTATCATATCATTAGGTCTTAATTTATTTTCTTATATCGCCGTTATTGATTGTTGTCCAACAGTTGGTACACTTCTGTTCCTGCCAACAAAAAACATCCGAGCCCGTAATCTTCAAAATCAGGCACACTCGCGTAGCTGACAGGTTGCCCATCTTTAGGTTCTTTTCCCGTCCCCTGCAGATAACCTAAGAAACCAGATGGATGTACCGCCTCGTTCACCATGGCTTTCCACGCTTTCTCCACGGCAGGACGATAAACAGTAGCATCCAGAATGCCTTGATTTATCCCCCAAGCCATGCCGTATACAAAAAGAGCCGTTCCGCTGGTTTCTCGGCCACCGAAATTGGTAGGATCGTGCATACTGACATTCCAGAAGCCGTCTTCCCGTTGTGTAGCCAGAACACCTTCCATAAGCCCCTTGAAATCCTGCAGATACTCCGCACGATGTTTTTGGTTTTCTGGCAGAAGATCGAGTACGCGCACCAAAGCAGCCACTACCCAGCCGTTACCACGAGCCCAATAGCAATCTTCTCCGTTAGGTTCGGTATAAGGCGGCACGAAGTCTTTATCGCGCCACCATAGCTTATCTTCTCGATTATATAAACCGCCTCCTTCAATATCTCGTGAATGTACATACATCTTATACATATAGTCAAAGTATTGCTCGTCATCGTACATAACTCCCAATTTTGCATAGATAGGCATTGCCATCTGAATAGCATCTATCCAGGTCCAATCGTCCACTTTTCCCGATGCGATAATGAAATCGATATTCTCTTTAATATCGGCTATGCGTTCTGGTTGGGGGTCTATTTCGTAAAGATCGAGATAGGTTTGTCCACAATTCTGATCGTCAGCGTTACGCGTTTCCGTACCATTACGTAGCCCCCACGCATGACTATTGCCCCAATCTACGGCATAATCATAATATCGTTTATCTGGATCGATTTTATACAACGCCATTAAGCCCTCATAGTACACACCCCTCGTCCAGATATTACTCGGACGCCAACGCGTCGTATAGATAGGTTCCTTCGTATCCGGCCATTTATCCATAAAATAGTTATTGGTCCGCCGTAAGACTTCCAATACCTCGCGTTTGTCCTCCTTTTTGGAAATCATTTGCTTTTTGGATGCACAGGCACTCAAGACAACTGCCGTCAACAGTAGCAGACCAAATATTATTCTCTTTTTACTACTCATCGTATTATTCAAATAGATTACTTGATTTATATTGTTGCAGCGATAATACTGCATAATTTCCTACCGGGCAACCTGCTGTATCCTGAGAAAGCATGATAAACATGGCTGCAGAACAATTGACACGACGTTATATTGCTTTTGTTACAATTTACTGATACCGTGCATTTCCCCGCTTCTTGTCCAGTTCTTGATAAGGTATCACACCGACCCGTTTAGACCAGGCATCATAGACGTCAATCAGCTCTTTCACTACTCCGGGATATTGCTCTTTAACATCGGTGTTTTCTGCCCGATCGCTCTCTACATCGTAGAGATACCAGACATCTTCCGGATACTCGGCGACCAGCTTCCATTTTCCTTTTCGGACCGCTTTATTTCCTTCATGCTCGAAGCAAATCGCTCGCTCTTCTTCGGTAGTGTTATTCCATAGCGTTTGCAACGCTTTTCCCTCCATGGGCTGGATGGTATGTCCGGCAAATTGCTGCGGATAGGCAGCGTTCGCCCATTCCACTAAAGCGGGCATAATATCAATAAGATGGGCTGGGCGATTAATTTGCAAACCTTCAGGAATATATTTTGGGCCATAAGCGACAAAAGCGGTGGCATTTCCTCCCTCAAATTCCCAATGTTTAAACTTACGAAAAGGTGTATTGCTCACTACGGCACCTTCCTTCCCATAGGCCGTAAACGATTTGGGATGGCTCGCCGGAAAGAAATTAGCCGCCCGGATTTCTTCCGTAAATCCTTGATTGGTTATCGTTTCGTTACTAGCCCCGTTATCCGATAGAAACAGGAAAATAGTATTCTCCAACTGGCCATTCTTCCGCAGATGCTCCATGAGTTTGCCGACATTTTGATCAATGGCATCTACCATCGCCGCATAGACGGCCATACGTTCATCCCATTGTACTTTTTCTGCCCATGAAAGTGATTCCCAGTCGCGCATAGCCGTATCCAAAGGCGACAACGTAGTCGAAGGCGGAAACAAGCTCAATGCCTGTTGCTTCTCAAATCTTCGTTGACGGACAGTTTCCCACCCATCCATATATTTACCTTGGTAACGGGCAATATCTTCCGGTTTGGCATGTAAAGGCCAATGTGGTGCTTGATAGGCTATATAAAGAAAGAACGGATCTGACGCTTTCTCCTGTACGTGCTGATCGATAAAGGAGATAGCGTAATCGGTATAGGCATCGGTACTGTAATAGTTTTGAGGAGTGGCTATTTCTTTATTATCCAGTGCAATGGTTAATTTTTGATTGGGACGATAAGGTCTGTTCTCAAAATAGCTGTTCGCTCCATCAATAAGGCCATAAAACCGATCAAAACCACGCTGTAGCGGCCAATTTTCCTTTGCCTGACCAACGTGCCACTTCCCGGTCATATACGTGCCGTATCCAGCATTTCGCAGTACTTCCGCGAGCGTAACTGTTTCGCGGTTTAGATATCCTTGATAAGCCGGATAGGGTCGCGTATTCATCATGTCCCCTATCCCCGCTTGGTGCGGATATACGCCCGTAAGCAACGAAGCTCGAGACGGGCAACAGCGTGAAGCATTGTAAAAATTGGTCATTTTAACGCCTCCCTGCGCCATGCTATCCAGATAAGGGGTCTGTATTTCCGAACCAAAACAACCTAAATCCGAATAACCCATATCGTCTGCTAAAATTAAGACAACATTGGGACGATCTATCTTTTGTGCAAAAGCGACCTGTATAAGGGTCAAAAAACAAAGAAGGTGGATGCTTAAAATTTTCATATTAGTATATATACCGAGTTATTTTTTCAAATACCTTTTCAATCCTATTTTGGGATTTTCTGCCATATAACCCGCAATTAATGAAGCATTTAGTTCTGCTCCCGCTTTCAAGGTATGGGTATGATCTTTGGGGCCAAAGAATAATCGCCCGATCTCTTCCTTTCCTCTCTTTTCATATTCCGCTACAATCAAATCTTCCAGTGGGATAAAAAACGTACCGGCTTGTTGGGCCGCTTCTTTTGCCCATACAGCATAATCCGATCGGATTACTTGATCCCCCTCCCATCGATTACGCGGTATCGGCGAGCAAATAATGGCAGTAGCTCCCTTGTCATGGATATTCTTTACAAATAAACGTAGATAGTATCCATAACTATAAACCATCTCGTTTTGCTTTAACAGGGGATTTTTCACCTCTCGATACGCATTACCATTCCCTTTGATCGTACCTCGCGCACGCAAGGTATCCACAATCGGGCTGGCATCGTTATGACCAAATTGCATAATAACGTAATCACCCGGCTGGATACTATCTAAAACTTGTTGCCATAATTTCGGATTGTTATAAAATGTCCGGGTGCTTGTGCCGCCCAATGCTTTATTCTGCACATCAATTTGTTGCGGGTTAAAATAGTCAGCGATAAAACTACCCCATCCCCACTGACCATTGGAGCCATCCCCACGCCCCGTCTTCACTGTAGAATCTCCAATGAGAAAAAGCGTAGGCTTGTCTTTCTTTTCGACAAAAGAGCATAAGCTCCACACCAATAAAACCACGGATAATCCTATCGTTATTTTGCTGTTGTACATCATTTTATATATTTCACTAACGGGTGTTGTATATTTTTCAATCCTGTTATAACCGAGGCTGCATTCTCCATGGCACCATCATAATTTGTATGCGTGTGGTCGCCTGGAAAGTATTTTGCCTTCACCTGTTTCGGTCCTATTTCATCGTATTTTTTGGCCGTAATTTCGTTCAGATCAAGGAAAGGCACATGTTCTTCTTCGGCAATCTGCCGAGCCCATAAACCAAAGTCTTGATTCGCGCGTTTCGTCCGTCCCTGTTCATCCCATTGATTTCGTGGAATCATAGAAAGTAGAATCGGATAAGCACCTATCTCCTTGGTCTCCCGTACAAAACGTCGTAAATTCTCGCCGTAGGTTCGTACTATTTCTGTTTCGCCATATCCCCAATCTAATGTGATAGAGTCTTGTCCGATTCCTCTTAACACTCCCCGATAGCCTTGTCGTGTCGTGTCTGGTTTACTCCCCTCGTTATGTCCAAACTGAATCAATAGGACATCACCGGGTTTCATATTTTCTTTCACCCGATCCCAACGACCTTCTTTACGAAAGGTACGCGTGCTCCGGCCAGCCATGGCATGGTTAGCCACCGTAATCTGTGCGGTATCCAAGAATTCCCCTAATAGCGAGCCCCATCCCCAGTATTCCTGATTGCTATTTCTCACCGTAGAATCACCAATCAAATAAATAGTCGGCCGATCTTGTGTTTCAAAAGAAACCAGACATACGGTTAATAATATAATCGCTAATTGCTTTATCATTTGCCTATAGCCCTTATTTTTTTGTTTTTAAATCTCGATCTGGCTTTACGATCCGTATGTCTGGCGCTTTAACCGGAAGTGCCATTCCGGTTCCAAGATAAAAGCCGGTATGCGGCGGTTGATTATAGGCTACATTTTGCCAGGCAACGCTTAAACGATATACGGGATCGTGCATCAATGTATACAAGCGATGCTCCGTCGGAATTGTCGTCGTATATATCCGCAGGGATTGGTTATCTTCCGACCGGAGGATAAGTTCTTCCCGCCAATCACCCAATATATCCGCACTCAAATTGGGTGTACTTTTCGACCCGTTAATCGATGCAGCACCTTCTGCTCGGAAAATCACGCCATCTTGATATTTTTCTATATAATTACGGTTCAATAATTCTCGACTCAGGTCGCCATCCCACCAGATCAGAAAATTGGTCGAACGGGGGGACGGTCCTACAGGGTTTCCTTTCATATCATACATCACCTTGGAGCCTAACCACCACATGTAGGCACCTCGATTGTTAGGATCGATATTGGCTGCTACACCTCGTCCTACGTCCTGATCAATACCTCCTTTGAAAAGCACTTCCCCCGTTTTCGCATCACGAAGGGCTGCTCCTATCTTTCTACGTTCATGTATGCCAAATACTTCCAAACCCGGACGGTCGGGGTCTAAATCGGTTACATGCAGTGCATCTCCATGCCCTAATCCTGTTGTATATAATCCGGTACCATCATTATCGATGCACATCGCACCGAATATAATCTCGTCTTTTCCATCGTCGTCGACATCGGCAACTGCCAGACTGTGATAGCCCTGTCCAGCATAGGGATGTTTACCCGTTTGCGTATCAAAAACCCATCGGCTTATTAACTCCCCATCTTTAAAATCCCAAGCAGCTAATGCCGTTCGGGCATAATAACCCCGTGTCATAACCACACTAGGGTTCTTTCCATCTAGATAGGCAATAGCTGCCAGATAACGCTCCGACCGATTCGCCCGGGTGTCTCCCCAGGAGCGCAGATCACCTCGTTCAGGCAAGTAATCCACGGTACTGATCGCCTTTCCGGTGCGTCCATCAAAAACCGTAAGGTATTCGGGACCATTTAAAATTCGACCGTAGGTAGACGAGTTGCTGTCGGTGTCACGCCAGTCCGCATCCGCATTGCCTATTACTTCCCCGAGTCCATCCCTCGTACCGTCCGCTGTTTTGCATACAAATTCCGCACATCCGTCGCCATCTAAATCGTATACCATAAATTGCGTGTAATGGGCACCCTCCCGGATATTTTTTCCGAGATTGATCTCCCATAGAAAAGTACCATCCAATTTATACGCCTGAAAAATCGGATCAGTCGTTATACCGTTATGGGAATTGTCATGTCCTTTTCCGGTTTGATGTATAATAAGCTCGTAAGCACCGTCGCCATCTAAATCGCCTACCGATGCATCTCCTGGTGTATACCCCGCTGGCGTTCGTAACGGAATCTCTAAATATTGTCTTACCGGTGTACCCTTGCTAAGCTTTAGCTCAGCCTCTCTTTTTTCCTGCTGATTTTGAAGACTGACCAAGGTATACGTTACATCCTTTGCTAAATCGACTTGCTGGTCTTCAAAGTTTGTCCCTTTCGTCAAAGGCTGATCGGTAAGGCGGACCTTTTTTCCTTCTCCATATTGACGGTAAAGATGAAAAGGCAGGTTGTATTCATCTGTTGCAAGCAAACGCCAGCTGATGAATGTACTATTATCCGATGTTTTAACAGCTACCAGACCCCGATCCAAGCGTTCCATTAGACGTTGTGCCAAAAGCGGGATCGATATAAGGACAACAACTGCCATCAGCATGGTTCTTTTCAGACTTTCCCATAGGTGGCCCAGGTCCCTATCCGTTGTTACGTTCTTCATATTAGGTTTATTCTTTAACGTTATTTCTGTGCAACTTCTTTGCCGTTTACAACCACGTTCTTCAATGTAAAGTTTTGAATATAATCTTGGTTGATATGTGGTCTTTTCGCTTTGATATGCATATTTTCAAAGGTGAAGTTGGATAATTGATACTGATTAGCGTTACTCACGTCGAATAGTACGTCACACTCGAGTTCTATATTACGGAGGACGATATTTCGCGCATAGGAAAGTTTAATGCCCTCTTCCCCTTTGAGGTCGAAAAACTGGGTCCAAGGACGGATAAACAGCATGATGTCTGCCGTTCCTTTGACATTCTCAATTAGGATATGTTCGTATTCTTGGGGCGTGTCTGGACGCATTTTTAGCTGTAACATCCGTTTCGCGCCATCGAGTGTATTGTTCCGGTAGATCACGTTGTAACTATGGATAGATTCACTTCCGCAGGTTAATGTGCTATGGCAGAAGCCAAACGTACAATCTTCAATAATAATATTATAATTGGGTCCATTGTTCGGGTCTTTGTCTGCCGTTGGGCCTTTGCCACCTTTTAAAGCAATAGCATCATCGTTAACCGACATGTAACAGTTTTTTATCAGCACGTTATGGCAGTCGTCCAAATCAATCGCATCCGAACTCGGTGCCTTAACTGGCTCTTTTGGAGCCGTAATATGCAAATCGATCAACTTCACATTTTCACAACGATAATAATGGGAAGTCCAAAAAGGAGAGTTTTTCATATGTATGCCAGACACCTGTACATCTTTGCTATTGGATACGTAGAGAATACGTGGCCGCATTTCATCTTTATTAGTACAATCTGGATTAAATTTGCGACGAAGCCAAAAAGCTTTCCAATAGCGGAGTCCATTTCCGTCTAATGTACCTTTTCCGGACACGGTAAAACCATCCACTTTGTCCGCGTTAACCAAAGCCGCAAAATACTTGACCGTTTCGCCTTCTATACGCGTCGTCAATAGCTCAAAATGACTGATATCATCGCTTCCTTTCAACACGGCTCCCTCCTCCAGATGCAAATGGGTCTTCGGTTTGAAAAACAAAGAACCACTTAGAAATATACCTTTCGGTACTACCACAACTCCACCTCCGGCTGCGTGCGCTTTGTCTATTACCGCTTGAATCTTTTCTGTTTGAAGTAGGGTACTATCTTGCACAACACCAAAATCCGTAATACGGTATGATTTCCCTAATTTATCTATATGTGTAGGTTCTACTTTTTTAAACCAATCGGAGACTGCCGTTCCATCTGGAAATCGATCTTGTCCTTTGACCAGATGCGATGAAGTCAGCGCTATAAATAACACGGCAATTATGAAGATTCTGTTGTTCATCTGCTTATTTTTTGTTTATGGTTATAAAGTTGAAACGTAGGTTCTCTACCTTTCGGTCAGCTTGCCAGCTTTATTATCGTTTAACTTTTTATTTATCATCCCTAAACTATTAACAAATAGCCGCGTGGGCAACCTGCAGTGTCCTGTTTGAACAGCGTAAAGCGGCAGATAATGTGATATTTTTGATAGAGAAAGTTATATATCGCATTTATAGGCCTATGTAAAAACTTTGTTATGGCATTAACAATGAAATACCGTACCATCGTTCTATATAAAAAAGTTGGTCAACATTCCTATTGACCAACCAAGCTAAACTTAACTAAACTAAAAACTAAATCGTATCTTAACAATCTTTAAACCGTAACTAATCGGTCAAGATGTTCTCTTTAGGCATAACAAACTGTGTATTTTCTTTTTCGCCTCGAGGTGTTCCAAAATAGAAATAGAGTGTACGGGCTACCGGTTTATCCAGTACCATCATTTCGCCCGCCGGACCATTAACCTCTGGTCTGTTATTGATGCCCATAGCCAATTTAGTACCGATGGCCGGGATAACATCTAAAAAAGAGATATCGCCGATAGGAAGCTCCGGATAGTGCTTCGGTCCAGAAATACCATAAAAATCGAATAGACGCAGGTACATATCGTCCTGCTCGGTGGCCACAAGGAATTTGCCCTGTGTGGTATTAAATTGTACCCAGCTTACATCGGAAAAATACCCTTTAAATTCTGGAAATTCCCAAGGGCCAATGCCTGCTCTGGAATCGTTATACATATTTTCCCAAGTGTTTAAGGTCACGCCTTGCATTCGGTTTTTCCAAACCCGATACGGTCCGTTGCCTAGCCACTTCGCCGTGATGATATAGTTCTCCGGAAAATTAAAGCTGACTCCAGCATAAGGACGCTTTCCGTCCATCTGGTAGCTATAATCTAGTTTTAACCATCCATCGGGTTGCATTGTCCAGCGTATATAATCCAATTGACCATCGAAGGTAAACTCCACTATCTTATTTTCGCCTACCGAATTCGTCTTTACATCGTTCAACGTGTATTCTCCGTCAATCAGGAGCGGACCATCTCGGAGAGCTAGCTTCATACTATAATCGTTTGCTAAATCAACCAACAAACCTGTTTCTTTTGCTATAAAAGCAGTAATACCATTGGCCTTCAATACATAGTGTACACTATCCTCTGTCAGCTCTACCATAGTCGCAGTTTTTACGGGCAAGATGTCTTTCGTTATCGAAGCATTATCCCGAACGCGCCAAGACCAAGTATATATTTCTTCGCCGTGCAGATCAGTGGCTGTTAACAACAACGCGTCGTAAGCTTTCCAGTCGTCCGGCAAGTTCAGTTTTAAGGTGCCTTTTCCCGTCGGTTTTATGGCTGGTGCCGCTATAGCCTGTATCTTTTCATCAGCTATCCCTACGGCATCGGCGTGCGGTTCCTGGTATTTAACCAGCCTATATTCAAATGTACAAGCCGAAAGATCCGTATGATGATAACGATTCTCTACTTCAATGTTTCCATCGAAACCAGCCGGCAGTTTTTTTAGCTTAATATGAACTGGGGAGAAAATCTCTTTTATAGCAAAGAAACTCCCTTCCTTTTGTCGGTAGGGTCCTAAAATACCATCTGGGGCATTTACTCGGTTCACATCAATCGTACCGTTAAAATCTGTACGCACAATACCTTCGTCCGCAAAGTTCCAGATAAAACCACCGGCCCCAAGCTTCGCTCCCCAATGTAATTCCCAGATGTCCGCTAGTCCGGCTGCAGCTCCACCATCATCCTGTGCATGTAGAAACTCGGTCGTCATAAAAATATTGGGTCCTTCGAGTATTTTCTTTGTCGAGTAAAAGTCTTCATAATGGTTGCAGTCTATTCCATTGAGTTCGTTTCCCGGCCGATGGTGGGCATGAATCACCGTGCGTGCGGACAGATCATATTTTGCATATTCATCTACCAATTCTTTATTATGGCCGCCTTCGTTACCATTGCTCCATAAGATGATCGACGGATGGTTTACATCACGTACGACCATCTCTTTTACTAATTTCTTTCCGACGGGTGTTCCGTATGCTTTTTGCCAACCGGCGAGTTCGTCTAATACGTACAGACCCAATGAGTCACAATATTCCAGAAACGATTTGTCCGGTGGATAGTGCGAACAGCGTACGGCGTTCATATTCATCTCTTTGATGAGTTTCACGTCGTTCAAATCCAATCGTCGGTTTACAGAACGGCCTGTTTCTGGCCACCATACGTGGCGATTTACCCCTTTCATTTTCACCTTCATCCCATTCACGTATATGCCGTCTCCTTGACGTACCTCGACTGTGCGAAACCCAAAACGTTCTGTTGTTTGGTAGCTGTCTCCACGGTCATTCGTTAATGTAAATACGGCATGGTATAAGTCAGGTGTTTCTGCGGTCCATAAATTTGGTTGGTCTACATTCAGCGTCACTGATCTCACCGAATCAGAAGATGCTAGCTGGATACTTTTTGTTCCCATTACATGGCCGTCTTTATCTTTCAAGTCTACCCGTAAAGTTGAATTTTCCTGAATCTGTTCTAAATAAACATTGCTCCTAAATGAACCGTCTGCCTTGGCATCAATGGCTGTCCAACTAATATGAGCTTTGGGTGTCGCTTCAAAATACACAGGCCTATATATACCTCCAAAAATCCAATAGTCTGCTAACCGTTCTGCATTATTTACGCTGTTATCTGCAGACATCTTGGATACAGTTGCCTCTAACACATTATCCTTGTCGAAGAATACTTTGTCCGTAATATCATACTTAAACCGATAGAAAGAACCCTGATGGATATCGCCAGCCGATTTCCCGTTAATCACCACTTCTGTATCTGTCATTGACCCTTCAAAAACGAGGGAGATCTTTTTGTCCTTCCAGTGTGCGGGCACTTTAAATGCATGACGATAAATTCCTTTTTCATCATGAAAACGAAAATTCTTGCCATAGGTCACATAGTCTCGTCCATAATTATAGGCTCCAAAGCCCTGTTGCTCCCAATGACTAGGCACAGCAATTTTTGACCACTTCCCGGCTTTTCTTCCCCCTGTTACCCAAAAATCCCATTCCACGGTATGTTCGTTATCCGTACCAGACAGGTATTGTACTTCTTTTGCCAGCTGTGCATAACCAGGAAAGACAACGCACAGAAGAAGTGTGCAGACGATATATATATTTATTCTATTTGAAAACATAGGTTTAGTTCATTGTTTTAAAAGCAAGGCTAAACTACAAAACAAAATATGGCTTTGCATCCTGCGGCATCCTGTCGTCATCTGTTCAAAAACACAACTCATCTCTTATAACTCTTTATCCCTATACGGAAGCACGCAGTACCGTGTAAAAGGGTACCTCCAGACGGCTTGTTAAGCCATCTAAAATACTGGTAGCCGCATATTCCCCCATTAGACGAAAATCGGTCGAGATCGTAGTAATACCATTTAGTATGAATTTTTTGAGCGGAGTCTCATTATAGGAAATAATCCCAATATCTTGCCCTATTTCCAGTCCCTTCACACTCACCTTATCCAGTAAATGAAATAAGTCATCTTCGGCCAAGTTGATATAACATGTTCCTTTTTTTATTTGCTCTTCTTGCAAATCGCCGACCAATAGGTGATCAAACGCGTATTCTTGGCAGAATTTATAAAAGCCCTTAATGATAGCTTTCGGATAGTCGCTATTATCCGGAAATACCAATTTAAGCATACTATATTTGGAGAGCGGCTCCCGAATCGATTCTAGGGCATCGTATATATCTCTCTCGTGATTTTCACAAACAATCGGAAAATCTCCTTGGACACCTTCAACATCCCGCCCCAACAATAACAGCTTGTCGGTTGGGATAACAGACAGTACTTCTGCCGCTTTTTCTCTCCCCTCCTTAAAGTAGGGAAAAATCACATAATAATCATACGGCTGCGATAGGTTTTGCAATAGCGTACGTAACTGAGTAATATCACTATTGTATACAAAGAGATCTATAGAAGCTTCGTTTCCTAATTTGGTTGCTAATGCATCGTAAACAATCTTCTTGTGTGCGCTTAACTTGTTTAAAAACACAGCTGTCCGCAAGCGAAAAGATTGTTCTTTAGCAACAAAATAGCCCTTCCCCGGAGAAGATTTAATGATCTCTTCCTGACGTAGTTTACGGTATCCTTTCTCTACCGTATCCCGTGCAATTTGCAGTTGATAACTTAAATCATTAATAGACGGAAGTGCATCCCCAATTTCAACCACCTTTTGCTTAATAGCCTCGACAATAGCATCGGCTACCTGCACGTATTTAGGTGTCGCAGAAAAATCGTTGATCTTAATCATCTTAATGAGTGCGGCATTTATGGTACCGCGTGCACGCGAAGAAATATATAATGTTTCCATGTTACTATAATTTAAGGTTGGTTAACAAATCCTATTACTTTATTTACATGATGTTTAGCTTACAGTTTATATATTAGGCCATTCTATACCGTTACATTTACACATGTAAAGTTGCCGTTAGCTTAAAGCAACCGGTATGGTGATCAGCGTATTACAAAGCTATCGCAGTCCGTGAAGCCTAGGCAGTAAAAATTGCTCAAATTCCCGGTAAAAACGTCTCAAATACCACAAAACAGTCTTTAACGTGAAAAAAGAAGGTTTTCTTTATGCAACTTTTTTTAGAAAAAAGTTGCTCAAAAAAGCGTCGCTGAAAACCTTTGGCATTTGGGATAGTGCTAAAAAGGGTATTCTTACAGTTGCCAAAGCTTTTGAGGCGACATCAAGGGTTAAGGATGGATTGGTACAATCTTGCCAGCGGTTTGGATTCCGGTCGGTTATTGCTAGCGTGCGGAACGGCATCAAGGTCTCCTTCCCAGTGGCGGGCAGACAGGGACAATGCTTGGGGTTTTGAGCGAGGGGTAAGGCATGACAATCATGATCGAAACCCATCCCAAAGAGTTTCGATCGCGATTATAGCCTTGACAGGCATTTTCCCGGTGTGGGATGGGCTTGTGCGACAGGCCACCTGAAGGAGACGAAGAGTTTTTGCCTCCTTTTTGCTCTCAAAAAGGAGGGCCATGCCCTGGCAAAGGGCAACCGAGTATGCGTCAGCCAGTAGTCCAGACAGGACGGGACGGAGTTATTATGCTTTTTTTGTACTTTAGATTATTATATTGAGGCAATGCTAACCGAAGGTATCACCATTATCAAAACAATTGTATTTGTGCTCCTGATGAGCATAAGATTACCTAGCTATGCACAATTTCTGCAACTTAAGTTTGACCACATTACATCCGAAAACGGCCTACCTCAAAGTACTATACACGGCATTGCAAAGGATAAACATGGTTTTATGTGGTTTGGAACCTGGTCAGGACTTTGCCGATACGACGGGTACAATATACGTGTCTATCGGTATGACGCCCATAACCCAAAGAGCTTAATCAACAATCGTATACACAATATTTTAGCTGACAAAAACGGTGATTTATGGATCTCGACGTTCGATGAGCAGTACCTCTGCCGTTACCGTTATGAGACCGATGATTTTGAGCGTCTCCCCATAACAGATTGTCCGCCGGAATTAAAAGATAAAATAAACCGGCGTAACCACCGTCTTCAGGTTAGCTTCAGCTACCAAAAAACGCGGTGGCATTTGGATAACCTCTCTACCACATTAGTGGAAACACATCTTCCCTCAGGAAAGCAGAAAACCTACACGGTTGACGCGGGGAATCCTTGGTCTATAAATGATGCTTATGTCAGCGATATTTTTTTAGACGACCAACAGGTTATCTGGTTAGGGACCTATAGCAACGGTATCAACCGCAGCTATCTTGATGCCAGCCCCTTCCATTACCTTTATCATTATCCCGACCGTGCCAATTCCCTTGCCGAAAACATTGTGCGATCTATATGTGAAGATCAACAGGGAAATCTCTGGGTGGGGACGCGCAGTAAAGGTGTGACGCTGATCAGGAAAGACGGGAAATACCAACATTTTCAACATGACCCTGCGTCCTCACACGCCATTCAAAGTAATTATATCAAGAAAGTATTCTGTGATTCGGATGGCTATATCTGGATCGGAAGCCAAAGTGGGTTAGATCGTTACGATCCTCGTGGGGAAATCATCGAGCGAATCGGACTTTCAGCCACATTAAATGCTGGTGTATATGGCATGGCGGAAGATGCTGATGGGGATATATGGTTAGCAACCTGGAATGGCATTTCCAAATTCGATCGCCACAATCACAAAATAGAGACGTTCGATCTCGGCAGCGTCCTTACAGAGCAACACGTATGGACTATCTTTATCGACAGTAAAGGACAAATTTGGGCGGGGACAGAAGGAGCAGGTATATTTATTTTTCGAGAAACAACCGACGGAAAGCTGAAACTTAGCCGGGCGCTAAATCATGGAAATCCGACTTCTACTCCTTTAAGTGATAACCGTATATACAGTATATTTGAAGACAAAGAAAATCGTATATGGATTGGGACGGGTAATGGACTCGATTTTTATGACCCTAAAACGGGAGGGGTGAATCAGCTTTCTCAGCTTGGAGATCTTTGGCCGAAAGGGACCATAGCTGGCGTTACCGAAGACAATAACGGCTTTATTTGGGCTAGTCACAAGCAAGGCATATCGCGAATAAATAAAAAGACGCTCGATATTCGTACATTCTCAAAGCAAGACGGCTTACAAAGTAACGAGTTTTCGGACGGCGCCGTGTACAGAAGCCTTCAAGAAAACAGGCTCTATTTTGGAGGCAACAAGGGGATAAATCATTTCTGTCCGGATAGTATACGCACCAATAAGACGCCGCCTAAAGTTGTCTTAACCGAACTTCGCATTCTTAACCAACCGGTAGAGGTTAACCAGCAAATCAATGGCCGAGTGGTGCTGCAGCAGCCCCTTTACCTGAGTCCGTCCATTACACTTACCTATGAAGATAAAAGTATCAGTATTGAATTTGCAGCGTTACATTTTGTTAACCCTGCGGGGAATCAATATGCCTATATGTTGGAAGGCTTTGATAAGGATTGGATATACAGCGATGCCAATAAAAGAGTAGCCAGCTATTCCAACTTGGCTCCCGGGAATTATACTTTCAAAGTAAAAGCATCTAACAGCGACGGCGTATGGTCTACTACTCCAACTGAACTGTTTATTTCCGTTGCCCCCGCTTTCTGGGCTAGCACAGAAGCTTATATCGTTTATGCACTCATCTTCCTGTTATTATTGTACATGTTTTATTATTACATTACCCGATATGCAAAACTAAAATCGAAACTCAATTATGAAGCGATTCTCCACGAAAAAGAGCGAGAACTCCACGAAAGCAAGGTGCAGTTTTTTACAAATATCTCCCACGAGATAAAAACGCCGCTTACCTTAATACTTTCCCCGATACAGCAACTAAAAACCTGGACAGAACAAGATTTTCAGATTCAAGAGCAGCTCCAAACGATGGAAACGAATGGTCAACACCTTTTAAAAACGGTCAATCAATTATTAGATATACGTCGTTTTGAAACAGGAAACGAAGAGCTCCATATTGAACAAACGGAGCTTCTCTCCTTGGTACAAAAAGTGGTCAATTCGTTTTCCCAGCAAGCCCGTCAAAAGAAAATCCGGTTGAGGGTGGTTTCGTCAAAACCAGAAATCTATGCGACACTCGACACTGATAAAATGGAGAAAGTACTTTACAACCTCTTATCAAATGCCCTTAAATTTACCGACAGCGGCGGTATGATCAAAGTCCGTGTCCAGCAAGATGATGAACATTTACGCATAGACGTTATAGACAACGGGAAAGGTATTTCTCCCGAGGATCTCGATCGTATTTTTAAACCTTTCCTTCAGGGTCGATCTACCGTTCCGGGGGGTACCGGACTCGGACTAAGCTACAGCAAAACGCTGGTAGAAATGCACGGGGGGAGGCTGATCGCACAAAGCCGTACCAATACCAAGCGAAATAATTTGACGATATTTCGTATTATGTTACCTATCGTGCAAGATAGTACGAGTACGAATGCGGCAGTGACAGAAAAGGCCCCTCCTACACATGGTAATGGCCCTGCTCCTACAATATCGACGGAACTATCGAAAGACAACTTAGAACAACTTCCGCTATTACCACGAAAATGCACGTTACTTCTAGTAGAAGATAACGACCAAATGCGGGGCTATTTAGCGAAATTCTTTCGTCAGGATTATGACATACTGGAGGCAACCAACGGTGAGCAGGGGCTAAAGCTCGCCAAAAGACATGTGCCTGACTTGATTATCAGCGATGTCATGATGCCCAAGATCGACGGCATATCCTTTACACGCCAGGTAAAGTCTGACATTTTGCTGCGGCATATTCCGGTTATCCTCCTCACTGCCCGGACTTGGGTCGAATATGAGGTGGAAGGATTGGAAACAGGAGCAGATGATTATATGGTCAAACCATTTCACTTGCCCATCCTTGCATTAAAAGTACGGAACCAACTCTTAACACGTTTTCATATACAAGAAAAGTTCAAACAACAGGTTACTATTGAACCAACAAAAATAAATCCTCGATCGCCTGATGAAGTACTGCTTCAAAAGGTGTTGCTCTATATAGAAGCACATGTACAGGATTCCGATTTAAAAATTGATGATGTTTGCCAAGCAATCGGGCTGAGTAGGGCACAGCTTTACCGTAAGATGAAGGCGTTGACAGGTTATAGCATGAACGATTTAATCAAAGAGATCCGATTGAATCGTGCACAACAATTGCTACAAGACCAGAAATTTCAGATCAATGAAATCGCTTATATGGTTGGGTTTAATGACCCTGAGTATTTTAGAAAAACCTTTAAAGCAAAACACGGATGCTCCCCGAGTGCATATGCCAAACAACATTATTCAATTTCAAGCGATTTCCCACAGGACGGCACATAACGCGTTTAAGCAAATAATCTTATAAATTGCACATTCAACTCGTTATATATCGTCTATGATGAAACCTGCATATATTTTTCTTCTGCCGTTTTTTATTACACTGCTTGGCTTCTCAACGGTTGTCGGCCAACATGCAATATTTCCAGATTGGCATACTAAGGTGGGTGCCCAATCAAAACCATCAAAAACAAAGGAGTTTGTTGTTAACGATTACGGAGGACAACACGACGGTATTACGCTAAATACAGAAGCCATTCAGGCAGCCATCGACGACTGCGCAAAAGCAGGTGGAGGTATCGTGCGCTTCCAACCGGGTTCTTACCTTACCGGATCCATATTTGTAAAGAGTAATGTTCATCTTATCATAGACAGCAATGTTACCCTTTTAGGGAGTCAAGATATCCATGATTATATGGTCATTGATACACGTGTAGCCGGCATTGAGATGGAATGGCCTGCAGCGTTAATCAATGTGTTGAATCAGGAAAATGCTGCCATCAGTGGAACAGGCCTTATCCATGCACAGGGAAAACCATTTTGGGAGCAATATTGGCGCATGCGAACCGAGGAATATGAACCAAAAGGTTTACGTTGGATTGTTGATTACGACGCGCGCCGGCCGCGCACTATTCTCGTATCCAACGCAAAAAACGTAACGTTAAAAGGCCTAGAGATACAACAAGCAGGCTTTTGGACGGTCCAGGTTTTATATTCCACTTACATTACGATCGATGGCCTAACCATTAACAATAACGTGGACGGTCATGGGCCTAGTACCGATGGTATTGATATAGATTCATCTTCCTGGATTCTGGTACAGCATACCGATATTGATTGCAACGACGACAATTTTTGTATCAAAGCCGGGCGCGATGCTGACGGTTTAAGGGTTAATAGACCGGCTGAATACATTGTTATTCGGGATTGCTTTGCTCGTCGGGGGGCAGGCCTGCTTACATTAGGGAGTGAGACCTCTGGCGGTATCCGTCATGTTTACGCTACCAATATTCAAGGTTCCGGCACGAAGAATTGTCTAAATATCAAATCCGCAACGACGCGCGGTGGTACCGTGGAGCATATTGTATTGGAAAATGTGAAGATGGATAGCGTCGGAGTAGTGTTGCAAGTAAACATGAACTGGAACCCGAGCTATAGCTACTCCAAATTACCCGAAGGCTATCATTACAACGAAATACCAAAACATTGGAAAACACTATTACAACCTGTTGAACCTGCCGAACGGGGTATTCCGATTTTTCGGAATATCACCATGCGCAACATACAGATTAAGGGTGCCAACAGAGCGATCAATGTTGAAGGGCTTCCCTCATCGTGGGTAGAACAGATCACATTGCAAAATGTGTCGATTCAAGCAAAAGAAGCTGGAAAAATTCGCTACAGTAAAAACTGGGAAGTGCTCGATTTTAAACTCGATGTTAAAGATGGGTCACCCGTTGAAAAACGACATACAGCAAATATCTCATTATAAAAAAGCGCATAGACCTTACATCTATACGCTCTCCTAAACACAGTATGAATATTAGATTTTATTAAGCGCGATAATAGCGTAGTTCGATAATATCGCTTGGCACAGGTTGCGTATTCCATTGGTCGTGAATCACCAATGCAGCACCGATAGCCGTAGCCTGCGCCATAGAAGCTGCGTATATTTCGATATTACCAAACGTTCTAGCAAGCAAATTCATAAAAATACTGTTTTTGCTAAACCCACCGTCCACAAAAATGCGCTTGATTCTCTTTTCAGCCAAAATAAGACGAGTAGAAGCGACTTGCGCTGCCACTAGGTAAATTATAAATGCATGATAGGCTTCAATATAATCAGCGTAGCTATTCAAATCTACCTGACCGAATGCATCTAGATTGACTGGAATTTCTTTTCCGGTGCTTAACTTGTCGATGATCTTCCAGTCTATCTCTATATGCTTAAAACGGCCGGTCGTTACCTGAAAATGTTCTGCAATACGTTTTGTCTGAACTTCATGCTCATAACCCGCAAACAAGCGGGACGCCTTAACGGGTGTGCCCGCATAGGTCATATAGAATAGACAGTCTTTTTCCAACTCCTCTTTCGTTAGGTTCTCGTCATTAAAGGGGTTTAATGAAATACACCAAGTACCCGTAGAAATTAAAATAAAGGGTTCATGGAAATTCAGTAAATACGGAATGAGCGCCGAGGAACTATCGTGCAATCCCACACCCACTTTGTAAGTGCTTCCCGGGAATGCTGCTGAAAACACTTCGTCTCCTTTTACAATGGGTGCCAACTTTTTTTCAATACCTGTTTCTTTTACCCAATGGTGGTATGCATTCTTTGAAAAATCCCAAAGCGCCGTATGGCAGCCTATACTTGTCATATCCGAATATACCTGGCCCGAAACCAAAAAACTGAGATATTGCGGAAGATGTACGGCGTATTTCACTTTTTCGTATACGTCCGGTTTCTCCTGTTGCAAACGATATAGTTGCAATCCTGAGTTCAAACTTCCTAATGCCGGAGAGGCTGTAGCAAGAGAAAAGGCTTCTACCCCGCCATATGCGCTATGCAAACGCTCTTCCAATGTTTTGGGATAGGCTTTGAGGTAATTATATAAAGGCGTTAATGGTCGCCCACTTTCATCTAGATACACAAAACTGGCGCCGTAGGAAGTAAAGTTGATCGCTTTGATATCAAACTCACCCAAACGAAAAACTTCATGAAGAGAATCGAATACAGAAAGTCGAAGACTCTCCAAGTTTTCACACGGATCCCCGTCTTCGTCCACTGTTTCTAAAAATCTGGCGGAACGCTCAAAAACAATGTCGTAATGTTCATCAAACAAAAACAATTTTTTATTTGTCTTCCCTACATCGAAAATAGCGACAACTGGCGTACGCATTTTAAAAATTTAAATTAGCTAAGATGATCCGCCAGCTGGCGGATCAGTTGAAAAAATCGTAAATTTATTGTTCGTGATTAAACTATAATCCCGTCGCTACCGTATTGCTACCGCGCTCTTCGATCAGCTTATTCCGAATATCCAATTCACGGAATAACGCGACCGGATTTATGGCAGCCCCCTGACGTAAACGTGCTTCAGCTACCAATGGACGTACATCGGTACGGAAGGCGTCTTGTAGAATTTCCTGTGCACGCACGATGTTGTTTTGTTGTTGCGCCTCTTTTAACGCTTTACGATCCACCAATAAGGCCTGTGCGTACGCAATTTTAATAGCTTCTACCGATTGTAACAAGTCCACCAATGGATCTTTTAAGTTATGTGATGCGTCGATCATCCAACCCAAGCCAGTAGCGTGCTCGATTCCACGAACATCCATTCCCTCCACCAGTTCACTGAAAATCAAGAACAATTGATAAGGCTTGATGCTACCAGCCGTCAAATCATCATCAGCATACTTACTATCGTTAAAATGGAAACCACCTAGTTTGCCTTCCATCAACAACAAGGAAACAATTTGCTCTATATTCGCATTAGGCAAGTGATGTCCTAAATCCACTAGCGTATAAGCCTTGTCGCCCAACTTACTGGCTAGTAATAATGATTGCCCCCAGTCTGCAATCGTCGTCGAATAGAAGTTTGGTTCAAAGGCCTTGTATTCGACAAACATTTTCCAATCGTCCGGCAAATGGTTGTAAATCTCTTTCAAACTTTCTAAAGTATTTTGGAAAGCCTCGCGGAAATTAAGCTGTCCGGGAAAGGAAGAACCGTCAGCCAACCAAACGGTCAATGCCTTTGATCCTAGCGCTATACCATGTTTAATAACGTCGATATTATGATCGACTGCTTGTTTACGTACCTTGGGGTCTACGTGGTGCAAGGAACCAAATTTATAGCTATGTTCTTGTCCGGGTTGATCTTGAAATGTATTGGAATTGACCGCATCAAAACCTAACCCATGGGAAGCGGCAAGCTCCTTAATCTTCTCCGCATCGTCTGGGATATCCCAAGGAATATGGAGGGAAATAGCGCCACTGGAACGGTTCAACGCATGCAACAAACCGACATCCTCAATCTTCTGCTCCAGTGTACCCGGTTCGCCTTTGCCCGAAAAACGGCCAAAGCGCGTCCCACCTGTCCCTAATGCCCAACTTGGAATAGCAATCTGGAACTGTTGCAGTTTATCCAATAGCTCTTCGACATTCGCTATATTTTCGGCTGTATAGGAGAAAGCACGTTGGTGCTTCTCCACAAATTGCCGATTATGTTGTTCTATCGTCTGATTATCTAGTTTCATCGCTGTCTATAAAGTTAATCAAAAATTTACCGTACAAATGCCATTGCAACACCGCCATCGACGTTGAGCACATTACCGGTTGATTTGTTCAGGTTACCACCAACAAAAGCGAAGCAAGCATTGGCAATATCATCCGGCAAAATAATTTCGTTTAGTAAGGTACGTTTTGCATAATAAGCTGGTAACTCCTCGACGGTAACACCGTATGCTTTGGCACGGCCTTCCGCCCATCCGCCTGCCCAAATGTTGCTATCAGAGATAACCGCATCTGGATTCACTACATTCACGCGAATCTTCGCCGCTCCCAATTCAGCTGCATTCAAGCGGCTGAGGTGAAGTTGCGCAGCTTTCGCACTACCGTAGCCGGCATTGTTTGGCCCGCTTACCAGCGCATTCTTGCTTACAATATTGATAATATCGCCACCGATACTTTGTGCTTTTAAAACTTTAGTAGTCCCTTGCGTTACTAAGAACTGGCCTTTTACCAATACATCGTACAATAAGTTCCAGTCTTTTTGTGTGTGGTCTTCGATCGATTTAGAAATAGATAAACCGGCATTATTCACAACGATGTCCACGCCGCCGAATGCTAACGCAGCTTCTTTTAATGCTTCCTCTATTTGCTCTTGATTGGTAACATCGAGCACTGCAGTAGCCACTGCATCCTTCCCAAACAAATCGATAAACTCTTGCTTCGCCCCTTCGAGACGTTCTGCGTTCAAATCGTTCAATAATACTACGGCACCTTCATTTGCGAATCTCTTTGCAATCGCTTTACCGATTCCACCTGCGCTTCCCGTAACCAACGCGATCTTGCCAGATAGCGCCTTCGGTTTTGGCATACGTTGTAATTTCGCCTCCTCCAGTAACCAGTATTCAATATTGAAAGCTTCTTGACGAGGCAAAGAAGTGTACTCACTAACAGCCTCTGATCCCTTCATCACGTTGATCGCGTTGATGTAAAATTCCGCTGCCACCCGTGCGGTTTGTTTGTCTTTCGCAAAAGCAAACATCCCCACGCCAGGGTACAGAATGATCACTGGATTTCTATCGCGAATAGCCGGGCTGTTATCGTGTTTACAGGTTTCATAGTATTCGGTATACATCGCTCTGTAGTCTTCAAACAACGGCTCTAACTGCGTCTTTACGGCTTCAATATCGCTCAAGTCAGCATCTTTATCCAAGTTTAGGATAAGCGGTTGAATCTTAGTCCGTAAGAAGTGGTCTGGACAACTCGTGCCTAGCGGAGCCAAACGCTCCAAATCGTTAGAATTAATATATTCCAGTACTTTGTCATCATCGGTAAAATGGCCGATCATATGGCGTTCGCTGGAGCAGAATCCTCTTAACACAGGAGCTAGTTGTGCTGCTTGCTCCCGACGCGCGTCTGCTGATAAGCTTTCTATCTTTTGTCCGCCGAAAACGGGTCTATTTTTGCCATAGTTCTGCGCTAAGTATTCCGCACAGGTTTCAATAACATCTAATGAGTTGACATAACTCTCATAAGCCGTATCACCCCAAGTGAACAGTCCATGCGAACCTAACATGATGCCGCGAATACCTGGATTTTCGTCCAGACAAGCCCGCAATTGCAATCCGAGATCAAAGCCAGGCTTCTGCCATTCTACCCAACCAATCGTACCATTGAACAGTTCTTGCGTAATTTGTTTACCATCTTTTGCTGCGGCAATAGCGATAGCAGCATCAGGATGCAAATGGTCGATATGCTTAAATGGAAGAAAACCATGCAATGGCGTATCAATAGATGGCGCTTTAGAACTTAAGTCAAAGATACAATGGTTAAACAGTTCCACCATCTCGTCTTCGTGTTCAATACCACGGTAAACATTTTCCAAGTTACGCAAGCGCTCCACATAAAGCGCTGCCAATCCGGATTTCTTCAATGTACCAATATCTCCACCGGAGCCTTTAATCCACATGACTTCCACCTCTTCTCCAGTCAACGGATCTTTATCAATTGTTTTACACGATGTATTACCACCGCCATAATTTGTAATTCGCAAATCTGACCCCAATAAATTGGAGCGATACAACAACAGAGCAACTTCATCACCTTCTAATGATTTTGCTTTTTGTTCATCCCATAGATAGTTTACATGCTTGTATTCTTTCACGGCTGTATAAATTTTGATGTTATTTTTATTATTCTAATGTTTTCGCAAATCCGACAATACAAATAGAGAGGATAATGGTCACGATACCCGCGATAATAGCGGTATAGGTCGATTTATTTACCCCCTTCCATTCTTTCAGTACCACGCCCCAGGCATTGGCTATCAAGATGATAAATGCCATGTGCAATATCCAGGAACTTGCTCCGTTCCCAAGACGGCTTTCCCCCATACCATAAAAGAAAAATTGCAGATACCAGGTTGTTCCAGCTAAGGCACACAGCAAAAGATTCTTTCGCAGTGGCGCGGTTTTCTTCGTATAATCTGAAAATGTTTTGTTTTTGGCCAATAGGTAGAGACACCAGATGACATTGGTCGTAAAACCTCCCCATAGGATAACGACATAGCTCACGTTGTTTTGGTAGAGGAATTCCCCCTCATTAGGATTCGCCGCCTTCCATATCTGATTAGCAACATCTGCCATCGGTTTCCCAGCTTCGATCCCAAAGTTAAAACAGGCACTCAATACACCCGAAACGATTGCCACCACAATGCCTACCCCAAAATTATAACCTGATTTTGCCTCAGCAGAGAGGGTGGCTAAGCTTCTTTCTTTTAGAAAACCGGCTCGACCGCAGAGGTATATCCCAACGATACACACCACAAGACCAATCATCACACAAATTCCTGCATTCGTTGTAAAGAAATAATCAATACTATGCTTTCCCGGGGATTGATTGAAAAAATAATAAATAGCAGGCATTAACGAACCAAATACCATGCTCAAACCCAGCATAACGCTACTTCCTAACGAAACGCCGAGGTAACGGACACCGAGTCCATAAGTCAGACCACCGATTCCCCAAAGCAACCCAAACAGGTAAGTATAGCCAAGTGTTGAAGTTCCCGCTTCGCGGATAATATCGCCAAAATTCGGAATAGTGAGCCATGCCGCTAATGGCGGAACGATAATCCAGGAAAAGAGTCCGCCTAGAATCCACATGGACTCCCATGACCAACCTTTTACTTTTTTATACGGGACATAGAAACTTCCCGACGCGAATCCACCGATAAAGTGAAACAAAACACCTGCTAATGCATTCATAAATTATGTATAAATAATAATTAGATATTCAAAACATTGTTCTAAGATAAAGGGATTATTATAGAAAACTGTTATGTTCTGTCATGTATTGATCTGATCCATAACGCGGGGTTACCTTCGACAAGCCCTCCAGGGCTCGGCGTTCGCAACTGACGATTCTTTATCAATCGTCAGTTAACATATTCACCACATCCTTTGCCCGTTCTTTCGGGAGCACCTGCAAATCGACTAACTTGCCGTTTCGTAGTTTACCTTCTACCGTTGTTTGCTTCGGTGCATGAAGTTTGAAATCAACATCCCATTCTGCTGGCCACGCAGGAAAAAGATAAAGCTTGTCGTCAACAGCTTGCAACAGCATTTCTTGCAGGCCGATCATACCTGAGCCTCCCCAATTGTGGTCGGGAACCCAATCGAAACCCGGTCCCCAAAAAGTGGGAAAACGTCGGTCAGCATTCTTTAATTTAAGTGTCGTATATTTTTTAGCTTCTTCGGTTAAACCTAAACGTGCCGCGAAAATATTATCCTGCTTCCAGCCTACATGGCTTCTAAATTTTAATACATCGGGATCGTGATGAAAGGTATTGAGCGCCAAATTTATATCAGGTCTTCCCACGCCGTAAATTCCCCATGGATATACGCCATACAGTTGTGGTGCTTCGGTATTGTTGATCCGAGACCATATTTCTGCCGGGGCCAGCATCTTTTTCCCATCCAACTCCCGCGTAGGCAGCGGTGGGATTTTTTGTTGAAATTCTTCTAGATAGGTTCGTAAAGAGTCATTCACTTCGGCAGAAGAAAGTGACAACATACGGCGCGTAACTTCTTGCAACGCAGCCACCGTAGTGGAGGCGTTGTATGCCATTTTATAGGTTTCCGCAGAAGATCCAGGATAAAATATCAAATGTCCGTTTTGATCCAGTATTTTACTACCAAGTTGCTTTGCTCGATATTGGTAATGTTCATCAAAGAAACGCAGACAACTCTCTATAAACGGAATATAGGGGCGAATATCGGCATCACTATAATTTGCTGTTTCCAGCATCATCATACAAAACTCCAATACCGTGTCCCATTGGTGCTCCAGCCAAGCGTTGTACTGTAATCCTTTGTCGTGACTTTCTGGTCGTTTCCAATTATATTCTGCTGGATTAGGCAAGCCGAAATTTTCGATCTGTTCGGTGAAACTTGCTCCTACATGCCCCCAATAGACTTTAGAGCGCCATTCCGCATTGCCTTGTATCCGTTGGTAAAATTTAAATTGGGCAGGCAGCATATCGAAATCGCCACTTTTTAACATCGGCCAATATACCAAACGTTGGTTCTGTGCCGTGTGTGTTCCTCCGCCCCAATTTCGAAAATCGGGCGTAAAATTCATGGTGCTGTCAATGGACGATGGATCGTACGTGAACAATCCGCCGTTAAACTTTGTCGGATATTCACCATAAGCATTCGCCGCCAGCATAAAACGGAAAAGCTGATAATTACGCCCCACCTGCCAACTTTCATCGTGTTGGTTAGGGTTAGCCGGCTGTATACGAATGTAGCTTCTGTTCCAAAAGGCACGCCACCAGTCTAGGTTTCGGTTCTTGATGCGTGTTTTGGGTTCGCGCGGGCTAGACAACGTATTCAATTGTTGTTGCCATGTGGCGACAGAAACCGGCCCTGCGACATGTAGTGAGGCTTGCAGCGTGTGTTTAGTAGCCGGTTTCTTACTTTTCAGCACCCAAGCCTTGTAATCGGTGTCCATGTATTTGCCGAAGCGTTCTTCGATAAAATGAAAATGCTGACCTTGCAACACACCTCCTGATATCAGGTCTGCCAGCGGATTATACAAAGAGTCCTTAACCGCTTCCATATCTTGTTGCCGTACGACGATGTCAAACACCGTACTATCGGTATTTTGGTGAAAGAAGACAACTTTATCATCTGCAGCATGGACACTATCACGCTTGGTCACCACCTCGTGGGGAGGTGCCCATTTCCAGGAGTTAGCGTTATTTTCGCGCTTCTTCGGGTAAAGCTCCTTATACCGCCAATTTTCATAGGAAGCTTCCACATCAATCTTTTTATTCGCTTGCACGTCCACATAGATATTTGGATGTTCTACATCTACCCATAAGGACACTTCAGCCTTTACGCCGTTACCTTCTCCCGAAATAACAACCTGTCCCTTGTCTACTTGCAATTGCTGCTTGAATGCGGTACCTTCAAACGGATTAGGGTAAAGTTGCAGCCGTACCCTACCCAATTTTAATAAGGTGTTGTTTTCATCAAAAGCACCCGATTTGCCTAAATAAAAAAGAATATCGCCATTTTCCACCCATACGTTTAGACCGACATCCCCTCCACCCAACGGCATAGACTCTCCGGAATGTTTACTCGGTTTATCCCAGGTGATATAATAATCTTCCCACTTAAACTCCTGTGCATGTACCGTCGTGCTAAGCTGCATACAGCCGATCAATAATACTATCGCAGTATAGGTTAATCTATTATTCATCCTTATTTCATTTTTCGAGTCTGTTCGCTCTATTTATTACACGTCACGAATTGTACTTCCTTCATTTTTTTCTTAATAAAAATGGACGCAAAAAAGCGCAAGGTCGTTTTAACCCGCATAACGGTGAGGCAATATTGATCGCGTTTATTTACACCTATGCACCTGCCCCTCCTTACCCTTTGATGTCGCCTTGGAACTTTGACAATTGCAGAAATCCTTTCTTTGCACGAACTCTCCTGTCAAAGATTCCCAGCGACGAGTTTTTTGTTTCTTTTTTACGGAAAAAAAGAAATAATCTCACCAATCATCCGTGCGGAATGAACTTACCGGAAGTCCATTGACACCAAACAAATCTCCCACCACAAAATCTTTAAAGGCATAACGCACAGCAACAGGTTGCGAAACCTGCGGTGAGGAAATCACAACGGTTTTGCCTTTTACAATTGCACTTGCCGGGCGGAAGACTTTGTCTTCCCCAGCAATTTCAAACGTGTTGATTTCTTTTCCAAAGGATGTTAGCCCCAAAGGCGCATCATCAAAATGTACGACAACAGTGCTTCCCTGTATCTCTATATTTTTGTAGCAAGGGCTTCTATGATTCAGTCCATTTATACCATAAGTATCGCCTAATGCCAATAGTGCCAAGCGGTCGGCTCCTTCTCTTTTTCTCGCCGGATGTATACAATTGACCTCTCCCAAGTCCATCGTAACCGCCATGCCCGAATGCGGTATTTTCGCTAGGGATTTCCGCTGGGCATCCCTTATAAAAGCGGAATTATATTTCCCACCGACATGGTACGGCGGTAGGGACGCATAGTCAAAGGGTGCAATTTGTGTATAATAAAAAGACAAGCTATCATCCTGCCACAATTCACGGTACTTCGCTACCATAAGCGGGAATAATGTTTCATACTGATCAGGCCTTTCGTAGTTAGATTCGCCCTGATACCAGATGACGCCGTTTATACCATAACCTGCTATGGGGTTGATCATACCATTGTATAGCATCGTCGGTTGCCTATTCTTATCTTTAAGCCCTTCTTCATCTGGAATGTCAACACCTTCCATATCTTTCAGCCAAGCAGCGTCCATCCAGGCTTCTACATTAGAGCCTCCATAACTGCTATGGATAAGCCCAACGGGCACCTTTAATATTTTCCGTAGTCGTCGCCCAAAGAAATAGGCTGTTGCACTGAAATTAGCAACATTTTCCGGAGCAGCTTTCTTCCATGCCGAGGGTTTACTATCATCCGCTGGCTGTAGTAAAGGATTCCGCGGCACGGTATATAAGCGTAACTGTTCATCTGACGATTCTAGAATCGCCGTCGTACTTCCCATGATTGGCTGCGACGGATAACCTTTCATTGGCATTTCCATATTGGATTGCCCTGAACACAACCAAACCTCGCCAATCAATACGTCGTTTAGCACTACCGTATTCTCTTCAGAAATTGTAATATTATAGGGTCCGCCTGCTGCGGGTGTTTGGATAAACAAACGCCAAGCGCCTTTTGCATTGGCCTTTACCTCATATCCCTTCTTATCCCAAGAAGTTTCTACGCGTACGATAGCGCCATTTCTAGCCCATCCCCAGATCGGTACGCTCTTTTGCTGCTGCAGTACGATTCCATCGGTAAAAATAGCGGAAAGGCGAATCTCTGCTCGCAAGCTTAAAGAGGCGGATAATAATAAAAAGACAATTAAATATTTCATTATGCTTTCCAATATTAATTTTTACGCGGTAGCCAAACGGCCATATCACCGAATGTCCGATTTCCCCACGCAAAATAGGGAACAAGACGAATAGCCACCTCCTTTTGATCCTGGGCGGTTACTTTTCGATACAAGGAATCCCATTGCTCCGTATTATCGGTATATGCGTTTCCCTTAAGGAAAACAATAGATTGTCCTAGCACCGATTCTTGCACAGGTTCGAAGTTATCAGCGGCTTTTACTTTTAAATCAAATAAATCGAGATCCGCCGGGATATCTTCTTTTTCCAGACAATAAACAACTGGACCACGCATTACTGCGATCTCGTTACGTGCTTCCTCGACTAGAGGGTTTGCTTCCATAAATGTCACTTGCATGGGTAAACGCAACGTGATACGGTCTCCTTTTTTAAACGATCCCGCTAATTTAGCATATCCCTTTTCTAGCTGAAAGTTTACCTTTTTATTGTTTCGCATGATTTCCGCATCCTCGGCCCAACCGGGTATACGCAACTTCAATGTATAGTTCGCTGGCAACTCCTCAATAACAAACGAAGCATCTCCGTCCCAAGGGTAATTGGATTCTTGCGTCAATTTAATTTTCTTCCCTTTATATTCCGTATCCAAGACATTTCCCCCAAACAGGTTTACCCATACGGCATCGTCCGAAACACTATAGGCATAACTGCTAACCTCAGCAATGGTACGTACCACATTGGGCGGGCAGCAATTGGATAAGGAAATATACGGGACACGTTTTTTTGACCAACGTTGTTGAAAAGGCAAATTAGACGAATAACTTAATGGGTTGGTATACAAAAATTTGTCACCGTCTAAACTAATTCCCGACAGCACACTATTATAAAGCGCCAATTCAAGTACGTCTATATACTTCGCATCACCCGTGAAGGTTGCCATACGCCAGTTCCATAACATATTGCCAATATTTGCACAAGTTTCGTTATGAGCCGTCAAGTTTGGTAGTTGATAGTCTCTTCCAAATGCCTGGTGTATCTTTTGTACATCAGCGGGGTTGTAAGACGTTCCATCTGGTGAGGTACCATCATACAACGAGCCTAGCCCGCCGGTAATATACATCTTGTGTTTTACGACATCATCCCAAATAGCAAAAAGCCGGTTGCTTAACGTCGTGTCCTGTATTTCTGTAACCAAGTCCGTAACGCCCGCGTAAAGGTAACTCGCTCTTACTGCATGCCCGATTGCCTTATTTTGTTCGCGGAACGGCACGCGGTCCTGGTTATCATCTGTACCGTCTTCAATTTCTCCCTTTATATCGATCAAATGTTGTGCTAACTCCAAATACTTCGGGTTCTTTGTGGTCCGATATAGCTCTATCGTACCCATGTAATGGGATGGACAAATAGCGTTTCTGGCGAGGGTTGGATTTGATTTTTTATAGAAACCGTACAAGTAGTCTGCGGCTTTGATCGCTATATCTAATAGATTCTTGCTTCCTGTTACCCGATTGTGAATACATGCGGCAGTCATTAAATGGCCGATATTATAAGCTTCAAAGCTTAAGCGATCCTGAAACTCGATATTTTCCCCCGAATTGCGCTGATCGATTGTCGCCTTTGTATAGATATAACCATCTGCACGTTGGGATTTCGCGATCACAGGGGTTACCTCATCGATCATCTGGAGGAGTCGTTTGTCTTTTGTTTGTGCATACAAAGCACATACCGCTTCTAGCGTTTTATAAAAATCGCCGTCGTGAAAAGAAGGCCCCTTATGTTCCCCTTTCTCTAGTCCCGCGGCAATTTCGAAATTTCGGTATGCATGACTGATATCTGCACTCGTGTAGACGTCCCACAAATGGGGTACCATACGCTCATAACAAACCGTTGTTCGTTCTGCCCAGAACCCTTTCGTCCAAGAGACATCGCCCATATCTACCGCCTTTTGGACAGCAAAAGGGCTCTCACCCGTATTCGTAATCGCTTTTTCCTGTGCTGCTATCTGTCCAACAAACAGCGCAGACACCGCCACTAGCAATAGGTTATTTTTTGTCTTCATCTTACTTCATTTTTTGGTACCATATCAATTTGACATCACCTTGTAATCCCGACTCCTGCGGATCTTTCAAGAATTTTGGCGTTGCCGTGGTTTTGATTATTTTCTCGTTGGGCTCTTTGTGTGTCTCGTACCAGAAACGATTGCCCCAAGTGTTGTATACCTTTATTTCCAGCTGGTTTTCTCCTGACTTTAAATAGTCAGTTACGTCAATCGCCAACGGATATGTCCATATCACACCAACTTCTTTTCCATTTAGTACTATTTCCGCCAAGCTCTCTACTTTGTCAAGTTTCAACTTAACGCGCTGCCCATTTATTTGTTGAGGTTGGTCAAAAGTGAGCGAGTAGGTCCCTACTCCAGAATGGTACCGCACCTCGTCTACTTCCGAAACTGTCCAAAAATCGGGCTTATGCTGTACGATCGGTTCATGCTTTACATCGGTCAGTTGTAGATTCCAATTACCCTTTAACGTCTCTGTTTTTATCATCTCCCAATGGGGGATATAGATTTTATTTTCGCTAAAAAGCACAAAGAACGACTGAAAAGGCTCAAATGTCAGGTTCAATTCTGTACGTTTATTTTTCTGTATCGAAGAAATGGGCAATAATCTGTCCTGCAACACATCGTACAGGTAGGTATATGGTGCCGTCGTTCGGAAGGAGAAATGTGCGTCCTGTTGTATACTATCTTGATTGGCCACGAAATAACTGTCTCCCCCGTCAAAATTTCGGTGATTCCAGGAAATGGCGGCATTGCTCTTGTTGTTCACGATCACGTCTTCTTCAATTCCCAATGCAGCGAAGCTCTCCGCATGATAAGTTCCTAAATATACCCTACCTTTTCCAAACGATTTATACTGTAGGCCACCGGACGTTTGCATATTGCCAAAAAGGTCATTAACCAGTGCTTGAAAAACCAGTGAGTCCTGCCTCGTGCCAATACCATGTAAATCTGTGGGCTTATCATTGAACAAAACAGTCGCACCCTGCTCCACTAAATCAGCAAACTTCTTCAATGTCGCCAATGAAAAATGAGTGGGCGTCGGATTCATAAGATGCTGTCCTGGCACAACCAACAAGCGGTATGCAATATGATCGGCGAATATGACCGCTCCGTTTTCCACTTTCGCTTGATGGAGCAAAACATCGGGATTAAAGGAGTCATAGGCGTATCCCCGTAACGGGTCAACCCACTCAGCAGGATTATACATATTCGCGCTCGTTGTCACACTAGCTACTTTCTGTCGCGGCCAGCCTTCATTACGCATCAACGAATCTGTTCGCTCGACTCGTGCCTGTCCTATAATACCCGGCAGTGTTTTTGTCAAACGGTCGGGCAATATTGACCGTCTCGGCATTTCCTCACCGATAAAAACGGCTATATCACGTACCGGTTTCCCGTTTTGCAACAACTGTTGTGCGCGTATGGCATAATCAACCCAAGACTTTCCGGGTTTCCACCAGGTTTGATCACGTTGAAAATAAAGTCCAATTCCATCTAGGGTCATGCCCGGTTTACGGTCTAACCAAGGATTATGTACGTAAACATGATATACCAAACTATTAATGCCCAAAGCAAAATTCCTGTCTTGAAGAGACTTCAACAAACGCGGATGTTCGTCCCACTCCATGCGGATCTGCGTGAAAGCTTCCGCCATGATATTATTCTTTCCGTAGACATGGCCGCCCGAAATAGCGTCCAAAATATCGTTGGGCTTATCATGCGAGGGACTTCTAAACCAAAATTCCCCCATTGGTCTGTGCGTCCATCCGAAATGTTCCATACCGTCACTCAGCATGATGGGAGCCGTCATTTCCGCGGTGAACTCCACACCATATTCGTCTGATTTTTTGCGGAGTGTTTGAAAACCTTTTTCTTGCAATAGTTCCGAGATTGTCCCCCGGAAATCATGCAGAAAAGCTTCTGACTCTTCCACGCTGTTGACGATATAACCTGCCAAAACCGGTAGGTAGGGTACTATTTCATATCCTCTCCGTGCTTTGAATTCTGCTGGCATTTGTTTCGTCCAATTTTGGCTACCCGATTCCCAAGAATCAATATGATAAACGGTCAGTACATCCTTGGCTAATTCCGGTCCCACCATTTCATAAGCTTTTCCAAACCACTGCTCGAACTGGAAAGCAACCGTTTCGGCATTCAGTTTATCACACTCCAATCCCTTTCCTGCTCCTGCTGTCTCATTTTTATGTCCTGTGGTCGTATGTCCAATTCGCAGGATTTTCCAGCTACCTTTTGGCAACGCCGTCGAGAGTTCATCTCCACGGATAGCCGCTGGGTTCAGTGCTATTGCTCGTTTGCCATCTATAACATACGCAGAATTAACGTCTTCTTCGTTGGTAGGCAGCGAAACTCGCCAAATCTCGCCCGTCTTACCTTCGTACTGATGGACGCGCGGTTCTTCAAATAAAGTAATCCCTAAAAGATTAATCGAAGGCTTCCATTTCGCGGCGTCTAGGTCTTCTGCTCCCGGTTCAAAATTCGCAGGATCAAATACAAATCGGAAGTATTTTGCTTCTGTATAGGGAATGGTATGCGTGACACCGTTGTCCCAATCCAGCCAGCCTGTTCGTGGAGACTTTAGCTGCGTTAATTCGTCAAAGTTAACCCCGTCGTTACTCACCAATATTTTCAATCTATCCGCACCATAATTGTTTGCCCGACGCTCCACTTTCAATGCATTGCAAGGGAAACGCTGCTCAAACGTATATTGAATCCACCCGGGTTGGGATGTCGCAAAACGCTTATCATTACCCTTTTGTGCTAAATATTGTAGATCTTCCTCATAGCTACTGGTAACCATAGGGGATTCCTCATCACTACGTCTATATTTTTTGGATACCGGAATAGCAAAAAGCTGGATATCTTCATAATAGTTGTAACGCTTTTCCGGTTGTGGCAAACGAATATGAACTTTACCCCGACGATTGACCGTTATGGTCGTATCGGCATAAACCACTTTTTGCATCGATTTTTCCGGTGTGATCCAAGGACCACCAGCGGTAGCAAATCCATCATTGGGAAACATCGCGATCTGTATACCATATTTCTTGGCTTCCGCTACCAGATGCCGAAACATTTCCCACCATTCCGGTGTTAATGTTTCCGCTGCCGGCTCAAACAACGGCGGATCTGTCTTTGCTTTGATTGGCGTAAAATAGGCTCCGGCGATATTATTTTCTGCCATCGCTTTTAGATCGGCTGTGATCCCTTCTTTTGAATAACTAGCATGCATAAAGTACCACACCACCCACGGTTTCGCTTTTTCATAGGAATCTGTTGCAAGCGGAACAATGTGGCCGGGAATACCTTTTATTTGGGCATGCCCTACAAGCCAGCTACATAATATACCTATACTGATATAAAACCTTAATTTCATATTTTCTTTTTAAATCTCCCGTCGCTACTTTATATATTGCTTTACGTCTGCTTCTGCATCCATAGGTATCAGATGAAACGAATAACGGTAGTTTTGTGCTGGAATTTGATATTTTTCTAATGGCGCAGATACATCTGTCCAACTGTCATTTCCGCCTACCCCCATTTGTTTCAAGTCCACGTTCAACGTTATTTTATCTTCTTTTTTCAGCTTGAACCAATGTTTGCTTTCTTCTATTGCTTGTTGCGAGAAGGGCCATGCACTCATGTACAATGGCTGATCGCCTATAACCAAAAGGCCTGCGTTTTTCTTGTTCTGCAATTGAAACCAACGTACATCCATCCGATTACCGTTTTCCTGTGGAACCAAATATGGCTCCATAAATTCTTCGATATCCATGGCGTATACACCTAAATCAAATCCGTAAGCCCTATCGGGATAATTTTCCATAAAGCCTAGTCCATAATATTGAATCTGCTCGAACGTGGGGTTGACACCTAGCTGTAAACCTACTTTAGGAATGTTTGGCAAACCGTCTTTTACCTCCAACTGGAAATTGACAGACACGATACCCTGCGGGTTGACAGCATAACTGACCGTCACGTTGGCCGAATCGCCGGGCAATGCATAACGAGACTCTATATGTATGGCATCTGCCTCTTCTCGCATGCTCATGTTGACTAATTTTTCCTCGTGATACCAGTACTTCAATTTTCTGTCTGGTTTCCATCCTCTGCGGTCGTTCTCCGTTGCCGGACGCACGAAATTCGGCAATACGGCCTCATTGATGATTTCCTCACCGTTGTATGCCAATCGTTGTAACGCACCCGAAGATTTACCAAAAACCGCTTCAAATGCGGTTCCGGCAACGCGGTATTCCGTCTCGTTTTCTTGTACTTTTAAGGCCTTCCCGGTAGGTTTCAATGGCTTCATTACGCTCCCTAACTCCTGCCACCGCACCTGTGAGGAAGAAACGACAAAACCTTCAGGCGCCCAAAGTTCGTCCGCCTTTAAACGAAACTGTATATCCAGTTGATATTCTTTTTCTTTTTTCGGTTTGACCGGAATATAGGAGAGCAAATCCATTTCCGTGGAATCACCCGCAACCAGATCGATATCGGGTAATACCACTTCGCGCACTACTTCTCCATTTTCTCTGATCAGCATGAAAGGCTGATAGTAATTCAGATTACGTTCTACAGCACGGTTCTTTATCCTAACCCGTGCTGTTTTCCTGTCTAATAAGGTAATCTCTGCCGACTGATAAATCCGTTTATTGTCATACATCGCGGCCTTTGGACGGTTCCAAGGGTCCACAATGCCATTTAAGTTAAAGGCTCCGTTATGAATCTTTTCTCCAAAATCCCCGCCATAAGCCAAGACTTTACCGTATACGGAGTCTTGCCGTATAAGTCCCTGATCTTTATAATCCCAAATAAAACCGCCAATTAGCCGCGGATGTGCGCGGAAGATATCCCAGAAATCTTTCATGTTTCCGGTTGAATTTCCCATAGAATGGGAATATTCTACAAAAAGAATCGGGCGGTTATCTCCGTTATCCTGTTCCAACAACAGCTTCGGCGTAAAAATGCCTGGGTAAAACCTTGATACCATATCGACATAATACTGATCCCGCACGTTCTGCAACCGATAAGCGTGTGCATTCGATTTGGGATAACGTGGGTCGGAAGGATCTATATAGCCCGGCAGCTGATGACTTCCCATCGCCGGCTCATAATGCAATGGCCGTGTAGTATCGAAATCATGTATCCACGCCGCCATCGCTGCTGTCGTTGGCCCTCTACCCGATTCATTTCCTAATGACCAAATGACGATCGAGGGATGATTCTTATCACGCTCGACCATCCGGGTGACGCGCTCCATGTGGGCCGCTAACCAAGCTGGATCGTTCATCAGTTTTCCGCCTAAACCATGCGATTCCATGTTTGCCTCATCCATCACCATGATGCCATATTGATCACACAGTTCATAAATGTAGGGGTCGTTCGGATAGTGCGACGTGCGTATGGCGTTAAAGTTAAACTGTTTAATCTGTCGGATATCGGCTTCCATATCCGCTCGTGTCAATGCTTTTCCTCGTTCAGGATGGTGGTCGTGCCGGTTAACGCCGTAGAGCTTTGTCAATTTTCCATTGACTAAAAAGGCACCCGTTTCTTTAGAAATTTCGATACTTCGGAAGCCCACGTTACAGCTCTTCGCTTCCAACAATTGACCTTGTTTATCATACAAAGTAATAACTAATCGATATAAATTGGGATCTTCTACCGACCATTTTCTGGGATTGGGAATATGAGTTTCTAACAGTCCGAATTTTACATTATCCAATCGAGGATATATCTCATCGAAAATCTCTCCTGCATCTCGATGCATCTCTTTTGAGAGAACGGGATTATTATGCTCGTCATATAATTGTGCCTTCACTGTAAACCCATTAATGCTATCTCCTGAAAAGTTGTCGATCTTTGGTCTTAAAGAAAACTTAGCATCTTGATAAGCGGAGTCAAGCGTAGCTTGCCAATGGAAATCTGCAAGACGTACCGTTGGTTCGGCCATTAAAAACACATCGCGATGTATACCACTCAGCCGCCAGTGATCCTGATCCTCTAAGTAGGATGCATCGCTCCAACGAATGACTTGTACCGAAATACGGTTCTTGCCGGGTTGTAAATAAGGCGTTGCGTTAAACTCTGAAGGCAAATGCGAGTCCTCGGCATAACCGACATATCGATCATTTATCCACAGGTGATAAGCTGACGAAACCGCACCGAAATGCAACGTGACATTCATACCGTCCCAATCGGTCGGCAAGTCGAATGTCCGCTGATAAGAACCGACGGCATTGTAATCGGTCGGTATACGTGGCGGATCGATCGGTAGAAAAGGATATACTGCCGAACGGTAAATCGGAATATCGTATCCCTTCATCTCCCAATTTGAAGGCACCGAAATCTTATCCCAACCGTTTACCTCCGAAAGATGAAAATCCTTCGGTGCATCCGAAGGCTTAATAGCAAATTTAAAATTCCACTCGCCATTCAGGAATAAAAGACGTTTGTTTGCTTCACGGTCGTTTTTCAATGCTTCCGCTACCGAAGCATAGGAATAAGCCGTTGCACGAGCCGGTTCCCTATTGATTGCTGTTATGGTCGGATCTTCCCATGCGGAGGCGATCTTGCCATCTGGGATCGGCGGAATGACAGCAGGCTTCCCGTCTACGGTCTGCCCCTGTACATGCACAGAATATAACAATAGCAATAAGCCTAAAGCACTACCCCTCATATTCCACTTCATAATCAATTCCTTTTTCCAGTTCCAACGTATAGGTATTTTCAGACACTTTTTTTATTTCCCCATGGTTTGTCTGTGGCAACGATTTACTGACGATCTTCAGTGTACCGCTGCCAATAGGAGATTTCACTTTGATATTCTTTTTCGATACAAAGAGTTCTATTTCGCCAAGTGGCGTCGGTACTTTTCCCTCCATCCATTCCTGCGAAGCCAAATACGGCGCTACCGTGTACGTTTCATAACCCGCAGACGTTGGTTCTACGCCTAAATAATATTTTCCTAACAAATAAATTGGACTTGCTCCCCAAGAGTGGCAAAGGCTCTTGCCGAATTCCCGACCATACATGGTGTAATGTTCTGCGCCTTGCTTTTCGGGGTTATATTCTTCCCAAAAGGTTGTTGCTCCCAACTTAAGCATGCCACCCCAATAGCTTTTCATTTCATCCATCACATAATCTTTCTCTCCCAATGCACAAAGTGCCTCTAGCTCGTAATAACGCATATAGGGGGTCACGATCTTTTTGATATTATCGTTGAGGAGCACGTTCTTTTTAACCCCTTGCTGCTGCTCTGCGGATAGGTAATCGAAAAAGATCGCAAACATATTCGTGTAGCGCGTTACCTCTTCCGTTTGTTTTCCGTCGATGCGGCTGTGGACAAATGCAGTTTTTTGATCATTCCAATAATAGTCGAAAAATTTCTGTTTTAATACATCGGCTTCTTTCGCATAAAAACTTTTGTCTTCCGGTATCTGCAGCAAATCCGCGCATAACGCCATCGTCTCCAGGCTCCGGCATAACAGCAGTTGCTCAAAGCTGACCTCTCCTTTTTTACTCAATCCTTCCGCCCAATCGATAAAGACCCAATCGCCAGCCAAACCTTCCATTAAACCAGCTTGATTTCTTCTGTTTAGACAAAATTCCATCAAGGTTTGCATTCTTGGGTATACCGATTCGATAAACTCCTTGTCGCCTGTATAGTGGTAATAATCGTATATACTCAAAAACCAATAGAACGTGTAATCCATAATGGTGTTGATATGACTAATGGTAGGTTCTTTTCCACGTAGTGCTAAGATGGTACGCTTCACCGTCTCGGAATCAAATCCCAGATAATAGTTCATGGCATACGACTGGTAGGCATCACCACTCCATATCCAACGGTCGCGTTTGATACCATCAATATAAAACTCCCGGGATGTCAATTCCATCGTATATTTCGCGACTTCCCATATTTTATTCAATTCTTCATCAGAACTCCGGAATGTACCTCTGTCTTCCACTGGCAAGTACTCGTATTGCATCGAAACCTGATCAAACTGTACATTTCCTTGCGGTTCGATATAGACGTACCGGAATGCTTTAGAAAGATCCAATGTGCTATCTTGGGCAGTCGACAGTGCCACATCTAATATATCCAGCGTTTCACAGGTCGTTGTTGCCAACGCTTCCTCTTTCGATTCACCATAATAAATGGCTACGTTTCCTTCTCCCTGTAGCTTGTGCAATGTTAGAAAACCAAATGTATTCTTGCCGAAATCTACCAGGAAGCCGTTATCATGGGCAGTTTTACGCAACGCTTGTTCAGGTCGGGTAGGCAGTTTAAATTGAGATGGCTTTTCATTTGGATCGTCCATATTCCAATAGCCTGCTTTAACATACGTGGTCCCCGATTGGTCAGAAGCTTTTCCGGTTTCATCAATCCACTCCTTGTCCTCGAATGTTACTAGCCATTCTTTGTCTGTATGGACATGCTTACCGGTAACATACAATGCGGGTACGTGGGCCTGATTGTATACTTTGATATTAATCTGTTGCTTTCCTTTCTCCAACTTTACTGTGGAAGGCATGCCGGGCAACATCTTACCGTTCACTTTTACATTATATTTTCCTTCAGCATGAATCGTAATTTCATCGGCTTCTGGCAAATCGAATTGCTTGCTAAACTCAACTAGTACATAATGGCTGTCCATCTTCCAAAAGGGAGGAAAAAAGGTACCCCGCTCCGTCCTGCGATTTTGCATATCGTTACTAAGCCAGACCTCAAAATCTCCCGGATACCAAATCCAAGTACTCGCCTGTTGCGCAAATGATGTGACTGCTGCAACTAAACAGCCTACAATTAAAATTAATTTCTTCATCCTATTCTTTATACTGGTTGAAAACGCATTTATGCTAATATCGTATAGGGCATTACAGCTTGTTACAACGTTGACTAGATACAATACCATTATCTTTTGGCACATTTAGCACCAATTACAAACATACCTTAAAAGTAGGCGGAGACCTTATAATATTTTCTCTAGGTATTATATTATGTTAGCTTATTGTCTATTGAATCCCATTTTATTAGAAGCATTATCTTCTCGAATATTTAAATTCTATGAATGCGATAACAAAAACCCCTCCCATTTCCCCTTACAAAAAGATCTTCGGCTAAGAGAAATAAACCTCCCCATCTCCCTTAGTTACCATGCTTCCGGACTCAAGGTAAAGGACATTGCCGGTTCGGTGGGATCAGGCTGCACTGCTAACCTCGCCGGCAAGATAGTCCAGCGTCAAGCCCAGTGCCGAAGTGATTTTCTTTGCCGCCTCGATGGAGGGTACGGCCTCACCGCGCTCCTACTTGCCGACCATTTCCCTTAATACACCCAGGGGGGTACTGCGGTTACGGATTACGGAACCAATGTCCTAAAGAAACCAATGATCTTTACACGGGGTATCTTGTACGGTCATCGTTCAGCTACTGCTAATCGTACTACAGATAGTGAAAAAATTAGTGAAAGCCGCAAATATAGGAAGGTGCGTCTCCTAAGAAGGGGGCTATTTGGGTCAATTTCGCATCCAACACCGGATAGTTGTGACGCGATTAGCCCCCTTGGAGCAAGTTTTAGCTAAAAAACCGGGTTTACAGCCTGTGAACGCCTGTTTTTAGGTAAGTGATCACTAACCAATGTGTCGTAACTTTGCGTCAAAAGCAATTACTTTTGATGTAAAAGCGATTACTTTTCGACCATCTGTATATCAAGATGACGCATTTGTCATAACAGTTGGGATAAATGCATATACGTTTGGCTGACAAGTGAATACTTTTCGACTATTTGCATATCAAAATGACGTATCGGCATATACTTATAACGCAGCAGTAAGACGGAATGGCCTATCTGTATGACAAGCCGGATCAAAAGTAATAGCCTATGGGCCAAAATATATACAGAATGCGACAAAAGTATGTACGAATGAACCAACTACATATACAGTTGCGTCAACTACATATGCTACTGGGATAAAAGTATGTCGCGCTGCCTCAGAAGACCCGCTCACCTAACACGATATAAGTTTTCCGATGAAGCATTTTTTGCTTTCTTTAATATTGCAATCCCTGTTACAGTAATACACATTGCGTTACGATGGCGTTTTATATCCCCGTAATCCAAACCATAGAATAATGAGGTAGCAGACGAAAGGTACAACATACCCAAATTGCGCATTGTCACCGGCGATATCAATAATTCCTCCTGTAATGTAAGGAAAGATCGCTCCACCGACAATCGCCATGATCAACCAAGACGAAGCCTGCTTGGTATCTCTACCTAATCCTACAATTCCTAACGAAAAGATAGTAGGAAACATAATCGACATAAAGAACCCTAAGCCTCCCAATGCGTATAACACAACCATACCAGAGCCCAAAATCGCGACCCCAGCCAATACAGTACATACTAAGGCGTATAATGCTAACAAGCGATTCGCCGTCGTATAGCGCAGCAGGAATGTTCCTACGAATCTACCTACCATAAAGAGCAATCCGTATACGCCTAAATAATAACCTGCGGTTTTCTCATCGACCCCGGCACCTTGTTGCGCCATACGAATAAAAAAGCTTGTTACACAAACCTGCGCACCAACATAAAAAAACTGCGCGATGACTGCAAAAGCCAAATGTTTATGCCTCAACACGGAAAAAAGACCAATTTTAGTGGCTTCTTCGGAATTTGTTTCATCTTCCTTAATCTCCGGCAGCTTTACAAAAATAAACACCACCGCTACAAGCAACAGAATCAGTCCTAAAACCAGATAAGGTGCTTTGACGGTAGATGCCTCCTCCATAAGATAGGCCGTTCTTTCCACCTCAGCCATGGAGCTCAGTTCTAACTCAGAAAAACTTTTGCCAGATAGAATAAATGTCGTTCCAATGATTGGTGCAACCATAGCCGCCAGACCATTAAATGATGCCGCAAGATTAAGGCGATGTGTCGCCGCTTCGGGTTTACCCAAAATAGCGGCATACGGATTAGCTGCTGTCTCGAGCACCGCCAGTCCACATCCGATGATAAACAGAGCCAACAGAAACAGCTCGTACATGCGGTGGTCTGCTGCAGGTATAAATAAGAATGCTCCTATAGAAAAAGCAATCAATCCTAAGATGATGGACAGTTTATATCCCCACCGTCGAAGCAGATACCCGGCCGGCAATGCCATGATAAAATAGGCTAGAAAAACAGAAGTATCTACTAATGCCGATTGACTGTTGTCCAACTGACAGGCTTTTTTCAAATGCGGAATCAAAACGCCATTTAAATTATGCGCCATCCCCCATAAAAAAAACAAACTGACAATCAGAATAAAAGGAAACAGATAACCTTTAGATCCTCCGTTGGTTAATGTTATATTTTTTTTTGTACCGAGTTCCATGAGGTAAATAAATTACGTAGTGGCTTCTTTACGTTTAGCAAGTAAAATATGGTCTGCCACCAAAACCACTTCACCGTGTTGGTTGATGATCTCCACATGCTCTACGACCGTTCCAAATTCCGGCTTTTTGGCATCGGATTTTTCGGAAATCGTCACTTCTGCATGTATTGTATCGCCAATAAAAACAGGCTTCACAAAACGCAGGCGGTCGTACCCCTTCGAAAATGCCTCCGGGTTGATAACAGACGCCGTAAGGCCTATTCCGATAGCGAAAATCATAGTACCATGAGCAATCCGCTGGCCGAACGGCTGTGTCTTACACCACTCGGCATCCATATGGTGCGGAAAGAAATCTCCGGTGTGTCCGGCATGTACGACAAAATCCGTTTCTGTAATCGTACGACCTAATGTCGTCCGTTTATCTTCTAATGTATAATCTTCGAAAAAAATAGATTCAAAATGCATGTCTTAAGATATAAGTGATGAATTATGAGTGATGAGTTATTTATCCTTGTTTTCTGTAGTCGATGGGTTGTCCTCCGGCTTCGCTACTCTGATAAGCTGCTTCAACCACGGCCATGGTGTTGATAACATCCTCCACAGCGGCAGGCAAAATATCTATTTCGCCAAGCTTATACCGCATGAGGCTACCCATACTGCCGATGAACGCATCGGGGAACCAAGTGCCTTCAATAGGGTATTTAACCCATTCTGGCGTACTACCATCTTCCGGTCTAATACAGTATTCAAATACATCGGGCACGCCGTGTGGGTAATCCTGCAACAGTCCCATGGTCGCCTTTATTGCGCCTTTGGTTCCTTCCCATTTGATATAACTTTCTTCGTGATGTGGTCCGAACTCATGGTCGTGGTTGGTGTTGACCACTGCATGCATGGTATCACCGTAATCAAACAAGAGCGTTGTCCGGCTCGAAGATAGGGCTTTCGCTGGGTGTTTCAATGTTTTGGCGTATATCGACTGTGGATCGCCTAAAAAGGATCGGATCAAGTCGATATAATGCACACTGTGATACAATATCTCCAATCGCGGGTGTACCATCACATGAGGAAACAACTGCCAAGGTGTGTGTACTGTTACACGGACTTCCATATCATATAACTCACCAATATATCCTTGTTCGATTAGCCAGCGCGCTGCGTTTACAAAAGGTGCCTGCCGGAGCTGGCAGTTGATAGCTGCCACTAAACCCTTGCGTTGGCAAACTTCCAAAATGGCTTTACTTTCGGGATAATAATCACCCATGGGTTTCTGGATCAATACCGCAGCGCCGTCAGGCAACGCTTCCAATGTCTCGATAAATTTATTGGGCATAATCGTGATATCGTATACGGTTTCTGCAGGTGCGTTCAATACCGCATCCTCAACCGTATCATATACGTGAGGAATATCAAACTCCTGAGCCAGCATTTCTGCTTTAGACTTCGTACGGTTCACAATGCCATGTACGTTAAAGCCCGCTTTGCGGTATGCCGGCAGGTGGGCATCTTTCACAATGCCCCCCGCTCCGATGATAACGATGGGCAAAGCGGTTTTGGGCAATATGGTTTTATATTGAATGTCTATCATATCCATGCATTTATTTTTTGTTGTGCCTTCGCAAGCAGCGAAAAACTATCTTCTTCCGTTTTAATTGCTGTCGAAACCGCTTCATCTATAATATGGGCAATTTGCGTCCAGTTAGCTAACCTAGGGAGCGTACGAGCTGTTTCATGCAATTCGCCAAGTTTATTATAAAAGGGTATAGAAGCATTAATGTCTGCGTCGTGCCAGGTAGAATACCGGCACCCTACACCGCCTGCTAAAGTCAGCCTTTTATCGTTTATCTTGTTCACTGCAAAACGGATAAAATCGTAGGCCAATGCTTTATGACGGCTGCCTTCCGGGATAGCGTATAACCAGTAAACATTCAGTGAGGGGGATAACCCCTCCTTGGTGGACGGAATAGACGCTATATCCACTTTTCCCTGTACAGCAGACGCATCGTCGATCTGTGCCCAAGAAGCGAACCCAAACCAATTGACCATCATCGCCACTTCGCCACGGGCAAACGCCGCACCGGCCTGAACAGACTCATAAGCGGTCGATTTTGGATGTAAGCCTGTAGGCTCTCGAAACAAACGCCGATAAAAATCCAAGGCCTCTACAGCAAGTGATTGATCCAGCTTGACCGGGATTCCATCGTGGGATAGATCACCTCCTCGAGACCAAAGCTGAATGCAGAAGTCAAATACGGCATTATGTCCATCAGGATAGCCGGCAAAGACCGTACCGTACAAGTTATCATCCGGTCGGGTAAAAAATTCGGCAATCTCGACAAAATCGCTCCATGTTTTCGGCGGCACCAAGGCTTTACCATAACGTTCTTGAAAGCGTGTCTGCTCGTCCTTATCTTCGAACAAATCTTTACGCAAGACTAAACATTCCGGCCCATCGTGAAAAGGAAGTCCATAGGTATGTCCATCAAAAAGTTGCAAATCTTTCAAGCTAGCCGGCCAAGCGTCACCAGCATCTTCAGGTGGATTTCGGGCAAGCAAATCATCCAGCGCAAACAAACCCTTTGTTTCATAAGCGCGTGTCACCCAATCCGTATTAATATGCACAATATCCCAATCACCGTTATAAAGCCCTTTATTGTCAAAAAAAGCCTCCGTCAACTCTTCCAAATCCAACGGCACAAATTCTATCGCTATCTCCGAAGGATATTGTGTTTGATAGGCTGTCCAACATTGTTCCATCGCCCGCTCAAAGGGGTCAAATTTGCGAACGGCAAAACGTAACTTAGCCATATAACTCCTCCAATATTTTTTTCGTATGCTCTCCTAATTTCGGTGAGCCTTTTGTAGATGTTAGTAATTCCCCGTCTATGCGGATCGGACAGCGTGTAGTTTCGTAGCGGAAGTCATCTCCCATGGACACTTCCTGCATCATATTCAAGACCTTAAAACCATCGTGCTCTGTGAGGCGACGCCAGTCTAAAACGTCAGCGCACCATATATCGGCCGCTTCGAGAATCGCCAACCAGTGCGACGTTGACCTAGCGGCTAGGTGTTTCGCTAGAATGGCTTTAATGGCATCTCGTTCTAGGAACGCCTGTTCGCCATCTGCGAAATTTTCGAGTTCAGCACAATCCAACAACTTTCCTAGGTAGGGGATTGACCCCATCGCCAAAGCCAAAAAGCCATCGTCTGTACGATACACACCGTAGGGCGCCGCTAAATAAGCATGGGCATTGTTCACTGCACTCCGCTGCGGCAATAACTTTCCGTCTCTAAAATAGGTTGTTACTGTTTCGAACTGTATATCTACAGCCGAATCAAGCATACTTACGTGTACATGTGCGCCAATCTCTTGTACAGCACGACGGTATAAACAAGCTAGTATTCCACTACAAAGATTTGATCCGGCAAACATGTCTACAATAGAAAGTCCCATCGGAACCGGTCCATTCGAGGCATTTCCATTAAGCCAAGTCATCCCCGTAAGGGATTGTAACAGCAAATCCTGTCCCGGTTTAGTAACCCAAGGCCCTGTTTTTCCGTAACCTGAAATCTCCCCGTAAATAACCGTCGGATTGATCTCACGAACAGCCGCATAATCGAAGCCTAGACGTTCCATTACCCCCGGACGAAAATTATGCATGACCACGTCGGCTTTGCCCAACAAGTCCCATATCACTTGTCTATCGGCATCTTTTTTTATATCCAACACCACACTTTCCTTATTTCGGTTGATCGCATGAAAGACGGTGGATGTACCGTTTAAAACGGTATCCGACGTATACAACTGTCGGCAGATATCGCCCGTTTCGGGCTTTTCTATTTTGATTACCCGCGCCCCAAGATCAGCTAAGCGAAGACTTGCTAACGGTCCTGAAAGGAATTGGCTAAAATCTATAACGGTATAACCTGCTAATGGTAACATATTTAATCTACTAAGTAATCGTTCACAATTTTTTCATTATCCTGCCCTACTTTGGGTGCCGGCTTATCGGCATACAACGGCGCTCCATCGATATAATAAACGCTACGCGTAGTTTTTAACTTCGTTCCATCTTGCAACGCAACCTCCTGCGTCATACCTGCATGCAGAAAGCCCTCTTCTTGAAAAAAGCGGTGATAATCGTTTACTGGTCCGCACCAGATACCTACTGCTTCCAGAATTCCCGTCCATTCGTCGGTTGTTTTCTGAAGCAAAACGTCGTTAAATTCCTGTAGTATTTGATCTCGTTTTGAAAACCAAGCGGATGCATCGCGATATCGTTCGCTGGGTAACCCGATAGCCCCTGCTATTTTTTCGACATTCCCCATGGCCAACGCCAAGTAGCCGTCTGCGGTTTTATATACGCCATAAGGGGCGCTTAAATAGGCGTGTGCACCACCACGAACGGCGGATCGTTGCGGTAATTTTCGGCCATCATTGAAATGCGTAGTTAGCACCTCGAATTGCATATCCAGTACCGATTCCAAGAGACTGACTTCTACCAATACACTTTGCTGCGTACGCGAACGCTTTAACAATGCGGCTAAAATGCCTTGTGTCAGGTGCGTCGCGCAATACATATCCACTACTGCCAAACCAAACGGTACCGGTCCATCACCCTCACTTCCAGACAGCCAAGAAAGGCCGGATAAAGACTGTACTAACAAGTCTTGCCCAGGCTTTTTGGCCCAAGGTCCATCGTTTCCGTAGCCGGTAACCGTCGCATAGATAATCTTTGGATTAAGCGATTTTACACTTTCGTAATCCAATCCTATCTTTTCCATCACACCGGGCCGGAAATTATGGGTAATGACGTCCGCTTTTTGAATTAGTGCCTTGATATCCTCCAGATCTGCTTCATTCTTTAAGTCTGCTGCGTACGATTCCTTATTTCGGTTTATCGTATGAAAAACCAAACTACTCTCGTCGACAAAAATATTTTTAATGGCAATCTGACGCCCTCCCTCGCCCTTCTCCGGACGCTCAATCTTAACAACACGAGCGCCCAGATCCGCTAAACGCAAACCAGCTGTAGGGCCTGCCATAAACTGGGAAAACTCCAGCACCAATAATCCGGCTAACGGTTTCTTATCCATGTGCCTTTTCCCCTACTAATGATTCCCGATACATGCGATTTAATTCATCCAATACGATCTTTTCACTGCCTCCATGCTTTAAATAATTCACCACCACATCGCCTGCATGATCTTGAAAATGAAGGTGTCCGTCGTAGCGCGGGCGCAGATAGGCCCGTTCAAAAGCAGGTAGGGTGTTTTTAAAATAGTCGGCGGTATAGGCGTTCACCTTATCACTTTTCCAAGCTCTTAAGTGCCCCGGTTGTCCACCGTTTTCGGTATACAAGGTTTCTTGAATTTCGGGCGACGCCACAAAACGCGCGTAGTCCATGGCCACATCGATATGCTTACCCTGTGAGGAAACGGCTAGACCAGCGCCACCCAAGGTACTAACCAGCGGTTGGTTGTTCAACAACACCAAATCGTGAAAATGCAAGACCTTGCGGGCATAGCCTTCCCTAGCGTAGTTCGAGTAACCATAAGCGAACGGACAGTATACGATCTGGTCACGTTGGGTCATTTCTTCGAATACCTTGAAAGGGTTCTTTTCGTAAAAAGCAGGATCCAGCTCATCGGCTAGCGTCTTTAACAGTTGCAAAACTTGTGTTCCCACCGCGTCACTGATGACCTTATCGTCCTGTTGGCATGGCTCTTCGCCCAGGGAGCAGCAGAAACCGTAGAAACTCATTAATACATCGATCGGTAATAAGGAAAATCCAACACGGCCTTTTTTCGCAAGCGCGAGAAGGTCATCAAAGGTACGCGGAAGTGCTAAGCCCATTTCTTGTAAAAGGTCAGGGCGACTTGCCGCCACGGGTGTTGCCGCATCCGTGGGAAGGGCCCACTGTTTCCCTTCAAAATTATAGCTCGCGTACGATTGCCCTACACTATTAACCCGTTGGTCTGCCAAAAAATCCGCTGGCAAAAAATCATCAAAAGGCGCAAGCATACCTTTTGCAGCTGCGTGTCCGGTCCATGGATGGTCAATGACCATGAGGTCGTATTCTTTCGCCAAATCCGTAACCGACTTATCCGCAAACTCTTGCAATGTACGCTTCTTCCAAACGATTTCGACTTCTGGGTGTAACTCTTCAAAACGTTGCGCAGTAGCAACCATCGGCACAAATCCTCTCGTATGCCCCCATGTAATCCCTTTCAGTTGGATTTTCTCTTTCTTCATGTATTAAAATTATTATTTTTTTGTACTACAACAGGATATTACTTGTATCCGTCATTTTGTTCTAGTTGCGGGTTGTTATCCAACTCTGTAATGCTAAACGGCAGTCGATAATTATGTTCTCTAAACACATAAGATACACCAGACGGATTTTTCAACGTTGGTAATAAGGTGTGAGCTATTTTCCAACGTTTCAAATCGTTATATCGATGTCCTTCCAAGGCAAATTCGATACGGCGCTCGTGCCGGATGTAATCGCGTAGATTGTCTTGCGAACTATATTTTGCTCTATCCACATCAGGCAAGTCCACGCCACTTCGTCCCCGAACCAGATTAAGTTGATTATACACCACTTCCACAGGACCGTCCAATTCATTCACAGCCTCAGCATACATCAATAAAATATCCGCATAACGGAGATGGATATAGTCTTGATCCGATTGACGGGCCGTCTCATTTACGAACGGCAGACGACGCAAATCTACCCATTTTTTTGTATGAAATCCCGTATATGTATTGTAAATCTCACCGGTTTCCCCGGTAACCGGGTTTACCCACTCATCACTTGGTAACTTGACCGTAGCGTATAGTCGCGGATCTCTATTTCGGTAGGGGTTTTCGGCATCATAATACGTAGATTCTTCCGGGCGTTTACCGTCTTTCATTTCGTAATCGTCCACAAGGTTTTTGTACGGCTGCATCAAGGCAAACCAACCCAGTTCGATGTCTAGTCCACCCGCGCCTGGACGAAGGCGGTGTACGCTATTCGGTGCCAAATATTGCGTAGCAAACATAATCTCCCGGTTCACAGAAGCTTTCGCCTGCCCATCCGTCGTGAACAGATCTTCATAGCTGTCTGCCAATGAAAATGTATTATCAGCAATGATTTCTTCTAGGAGCGAGCGGGCTGCTCCCCAATTTTGCTGGGTCATATAGACACGTGCTTTGATACCTTGTGCGCTGGCTTTCACGGCATGTCCTTTATAAAGCCCTGTCGGTAAATGTGCTATGGCAAAGTCTAAATCTTCATGAATAAACGAGTAGACTTCTTCCTCGGAGGATTTTTGGATGCGTATGTCTTCCAACTTCGTTAGAAAATTACGGTACACTACTACACCACCAAAAGACTGTACCAGATCAAAATATGCTAACGCACGGAGGAACCGGGCCTCCGCTTTATACACATTAACAAGCTGTTCTGCGAGCGGCGCTCTATCCACATTATCGAGGAAATAGTTGGCACTAGAAATTAATTTGTAAGGCGTGCTATATATATTGGGTAACGCACCTCCCAGTCCCGGTGAAATGCCGCCCGTAGTCATGACACTTAGATTCGGCTGTGTGTTGTTGCCAGGATCTGCAAAAGCGTTGTCCGTAAGAGCATCAAGATACACTCGCTCATAGCCCAGAAAATTTTCCTGCAAACGATAATACACTCCCGCCAATGCCGTTTCTACATCTTTTTGGCTCGTCCAAAAAACCTCACTTGACACACTATTTTTAGGATTCTTATCCAAAAAATCCTTATTACAGCTTCCTCCGAATAACATAAAGGAGGCGACCGTTGCTAATGTTAATATTTTAAAACCTTTCATGGTTAAATTCATTTGAGTAAATACTTTTTTACTAAAACCTGATATTAGCCCCGATATTAAAAATTCGAGCCTGTGGATATTGGGCAAAATTACCTGAAGTCGAGGAACGTTCGGGATCGGCGCCCTTATAATCAGTAATGGTAAAGACATTATCTGCCGATACATAGATCTGTGCACCCTTTAATTTTGCCGACTGCAACCAGTTCGATGGTACGTCGTAGGATAGCATCACGTTCTTTAACCGCAGGTAAGATGCATCGCGTAAATAATAGGTAGAGCCCTTATAAGCTGCCACGCCATTATATCCAGCTACATAAACCGCGGGTAATTCGTTGCTTCTATTCTCCGCTGTCCACGCATTCCGCCATTCGGTCGTCGGCGCAGTTCCCTGCATAAACGGATCAATACCCCAGTTCTCTACTCTGTTTTTTAATCCATCAACACCCTGAAAAAATGCACTTAAATTGAAATTTTTATACCCGACATTCAAACCAAAAGAATACATGTAGTTCGGATAAGCGCCATCTACAACGACCCGATCATTGGCGTCGACTACCCCATCGCCGTTGATATCTTTCATTTTTAGATCTCCGGCTTGCGGGTTAGGGTTTAACTCGTGTGCCGGTACGTCGGCACCGGGTAAAACATCTTCTTCCTGGAAAATACCATCCCATACGTACAGGTAATGTGCATCATATGCATGACCAATCTCCCGAATACGCGTTCCATAATTGGGCACGCGAATATGTAACAATTCATTGCGCGCCGTAGAGATCATACCGTTCACACTATAGGATACTTCTCCGATACGGTTGTGGTGCGCTAAAGCAAGTTCGACACCTCGATTTCGCATTTTCCCGTCATTGGTTACAGGACTCTCCAATCCAAGACTTGCCGGTACTGGTTGTCGAGCCAAAATATCATAGGCAGTTTTGTTAAACCAATCAAAGTTTATTTCCAATAATCGGTTTCTTGTTGCAAAGTCAAAGCCGAAATTAAATACGTTTGTCGATTCCCACTTAAGGCTTTCATCATTAAATACGTTAACTACTGCTCCAGAACTTAGTTGTTCATTATCGAACGAATAATAAATATCCCTGAGAGTAAGGTTATTGTGATAAGCGTAGGCTCCGATATCTTGATTACCAAGAATACCATATGAAGTCCGCAGTTTCAACTGTGACACCCACGGCAAAGCTTCTTGGACAAAGTCTTCGTGAGAAACCATCCATGCACCCGAGAAAGACGGGAACACTCCCCAGCGATATCCAGGAGACACTTTGGATGTTCCATCGTAGCGTAGGTTAGACTCTATAAAATACTTTTCTTTGTAGTTGTAACCCACCCGGCCAAAGAAAGACTGCAAGGCCCATTCTGAAGGTGTAATCACACCCGGCAAGCGCGGGTGGTTAAAGTATAATGTCTCCCCAGAAGGTAGATAGCCCGTCAGATCATCTAAATCAGGGTAAACGCCCGAAATCCTCCGTCCCCTCAGGCTCTGCGTTCGATACGAAATCTGCTCATAACCCGCTAAAGCAGAGAAATTGTGGTCACTCCCAAATGTTGTATTGTAGTTTAAAACCGAATAAATGGTGGGAGTCAATGTTTTTGCATATTGATCGGTCACGCCTAATATATCGGGACCAAAAGTGGACCGTCTGTAATCTCCTGTCTGTGGATCGCGCTCCTGCAACAGGAATGCATCGTAAGGAACTTGATGCATCTTGTAAAATTGGTCTTCATAATTTAATGCAAATTTTGTTGTCCACACCAAGTTTTTAAAAGGTGTTACATCGATAAAGGCTTGCGCATTCACGTTATAATCTCTTGTGAGTTGGTTGCCCATCGCATAATATTCTTGAGGGTTACGGTTTCTACCTTCACGTTCATATGCTCTGGAAACTACCCGACCACTCCCATCCGGTAAAAATGGACCGTATAACGGCCCCGACGCATAAATGGATAAAGCCATATTTTCTCCGGTGAATGGGGGTTCCCGTCTGTCACGATACGTGGCGTTTACGATGGTTCCAACTTTAACATAGTCCGAAAGTTCATTCGTATAATTCAACAGGGCATTGTAGCGTTTAAAGTCATATCCTTTAATCATCGCTTTCTGGTCAAGATAGCCCAAAGAAAGATTAAAGGTGTTTTTCTCAGCGCCACCACTTATAGAAAGGTTATGATTATGTGTGGTAGCCGGATTGATATAATAGTCTACCGCATCGAAATTTGGATACTGTTCTCTATCTGTTGCATTCCGATAAGCTTCTATCCATTCTGGTTCAAAGTTAAATTCTATTCCTGAACGTTCCGCCGCTTGATTATACATTTCCATATATTCCGCTGAATTGGTAATGAAGTCTGGCAGTGCCGTGGGGGTATGCCGCGCTACATTCACGCGGTAACTCACCGTAGTCGCTCCTTTTTTGCCGGCTTTGGTGGTGACCAGAATGACACCATTTGCCGCTCTCGATCCATAGATCGCTGCTGAAGACGCGTCTTTTAGTACCGTTATATTTTCAATATCGTCTGGCGATAGCGTATTTAAGGATCCTGCTACACCATCGATTAAAACCAACGGGGCCGTACTTCCGCCAAACGATCCCCGTCCGCGTATCAATAAATTGGGGTTATCCCGACCTGGTTCCCCAGAAGGCTGGGTTACCTGTAAACCCGGAATCCTACCCTGTAGCATATTGGCAGCATTAGGTACGGGTCGTTCCGTAAGCGTTTTCCCATCGACGGTCGCAAGTGCCCCAGAGACGTGGGATCGGCGTTGTACACCATAGCCAACCACAACTACTTCGTCCAACGTCGCTCCATCCTCCTCTAACACCACCGTCAATTCCGCATCTTCTGTTACGGACACCGTCTTAGACGTATGTCCAATTGCCGAAAACACAACATTTCCCGGCGTCGTTAAACGAACGCTAAATCGACCGTCCTGACCAGCAGATGTTTCCGCACCCCCGTAATGAATGGTTGCACCTGCGACCACACCTCCCGAGGAAGACAATACCTGCCCGCTTACATTAATAAAATCTTGTGTTTGCACGGTAGATGTCTTAGCCATACCGAGCATAGGGACAGCAACGCTCCATACCGTAGCACATGTCGCATAAAAAAGCCATCTTCTTGTTGATGTTACCATAATTAAATTGTGTTTATAATTTTTACTCCCCTTGTTTTCGAGACGTTAGCTACATCAGAAAACACGATTTATAATATTCAAATATAAATACAATATTTGAATATAAAAACACATTGCCTAATTTTCCAGAATGATCTAGGTTCGTAACGTACTCTTTTCTACATAACATGGAGGCAAACGCAACGTACATCACTGAAAATTTGCTGACTTGCATAAAGTCTACATGCGCTGTGCGCCTCCATCAGGGATATACGCTTTTTACACATAGGAAGTAGGCTTTTTTTTATATCTTTAACACTATCCGATAATCATGCAACAGATTATGTCATCAAACAATGTCGATAAGTACAAAGCACCAGCTCTTGAAAAAGGGCTCGCCATCATAGAATACCTCGCACTCCAACCTGCTGCCCAATCGCAATCGGAAATTGCTATTGGCTTGGACAAAAGCCCAAACGAGATTTATCGTATGCTTGCTTCTTTGGAAAGCCGGGGATACATACAGCGCGACACCATTTCTTCGAAATATTCCCTCACGCTCAAACTTTATTATTTATCTCACCGGCATTCTTTAGTAGAAAGACTGCGTTCGGCGGCATTGCAACCAATGAGGCAGGCCTCTGCTGTCATACAGCAGCCTTGCCACCTTTCGGTGTTATTTAATGATAAGGTTTTGGTAGTGGCCTACAGTAAAAGCCCTCGCCCAATAGCGGTAATGATTGAGGAAGGTAATTTATACAATGTTTTGAGTACAGCTTCGGGAAAAACTTTGCTTAGTTTTTTAGATGACAGTAGTAGAGATCAGCTATTGCAGCAGGATTCGAATTATCAAAAACTATCCAAAGCCCAAAAAAGAGATTTCCAAAAAGAACTCATACACATCAGGAAGCAGGGCTACACAGCAATGCCCAGTTCATATGCACAAGGAATCGTCGATTTTTCTGTTCCCATAGGTCACACGTCATCCGACATTACGGCTTGCCTCACGGTTTCTAAGCTGCTCACGCTAGCGGATGAAAATGAGCCTTCACACGATGACATTATTCAAGCATTACACACCTGTAAAAAAGAAATTGAAAGCAATCTCGGGTTGGTGTCTCTGCCTTAACGATCGTTATCATTCAACCGTTCATATTCAAGAGAAGCGAGGATAAATGTTCCTATGGCTTTTCCCTCATTTTCCACAATGGTGACATCCTTTCCGGCAAGGTAATAGTTAATTGTTCCTGTCCGAGATGGATCTTTAGCTGGCCCTAATCCGGCGGAAGCACAGCTTTGCACAATATCAATCTTTGAGCTGTTTGGCTGTTCCTTAATAAAGGTTTCCAATATACCATGATAAGCTTTTTCCGCGGTAGGGAGATAAATCGCTTTATCCAGTATCCCTAACCGAATACCTTTGAGATAGGCGTACGTAAAAATACTAGAGGCCGATGATTCGAGATAATTTGGTGCATTTCCGATGTTATAAACTTCTCCAACAACAGTATCCCCTTTGCCATCTGCAGTCATACTGGCATCGTATTGTAACAACTGATACCAGAGCCCCGACCCATCGTCTTGCCAACGTTTTAGTCCAGTAGCGACCTGATTAGCTATATCTACGATTTCGGGGTAGGAAGAATGATTTTTCGGCATAAATTCAAGCACATCGATCAACGCTGCAAAATACCACCCCATGCCGCGTGCCCAAAACTCTTGGCTACAACCAATGAAAGGATCTCGCTGATTCGCCCAGAAAGAATTAGAGTCTGCAGGTGTCGCTGACCAAGCATGGTAATTCAGTTGCTTATCTGCATTATACGTTTTCTGATGAATGGTTTTAAATTGCAGGGCGATATCATTCCAGCTTGCCTTATTTTCTACAGAATCAGTTATTCCAAACGTACTTTCCCACTGTGCGTAGATCGGAGAGCCCATATACAGCCCATCAAGCCACATCTGATTGGGATATACGGCCTTGTGAAAGAAACCTCCTGCTCCCGGTAATCCCGTTGCGATCCGGGAATGGTCGTATTTTAACGTATTCCGGATCAGATCCACTGCATTGCGATAGCGTTCAGCATCCTTGGTATTACCTTTACGCAATTCTTCTTCATACAAGGTAAAGTAGATACGACCAGCTGGAAGATCATCGATATTACTAGGACGAAGTGCAGAGCCGCCTTTGCTGTTCATAATCATGGTACCATCTTCATTTAAATTCAAATCGGCAAAAGCTTTTACAGATCGGTAGTATTCTTCTTTTTCCGGATACTGCTTCCATGTTTCCAGCACAGCACCAGCCACTAGCCCCGATACATAATCCCACCCTGTCGAATCCAATTTGGACTGATAATGCCTATTGCAGTAAAAATCACCCAAACCATGTGAATCGACCATTTTATGCGACCACAACGTGGCTTTACTATCCTGATGTTGACGACAAGCCGTGAAGAGCAAAGGTAGTAAAGCAAATATTATATATTTTTTCATCATCTATTTTTCAAACAAGCTACTACATTACATTAACTAAAAACCAAATATAACAATACCATCACAGCGAACAATATGCCCCAAGCCCATTTTACTTTAGCGGTTGGCTTTTCCATCTGAAAGCGAAAAGCCATTTCATTTTCTTTTTCATACACCGATTTTGGAACCGTCAACGATAGGATGACACCCAGTATCAGTAAAGCTAAGAATAGGTAAAACGAAAGCAACAGGTAGTGTGGCCAAAAGGTGTAGACATCTTTTGGAAAAATCCAGAGATAAGCGACACCCGTTCCAAGGCTTAACACCGCACCAAAAGTCAGCAGGGTATTTACGGCCATTTTGTTCGTTCTCTTCCAGAGAACAGCCATCAAAAAAATGACGGCAAGAGGAGGCGCGATAAACCCTAAGATAGACTGAAACACATCAAAGAGGTTCAAGCCCTTTATTTGGTCAATAGCTATTGCAACTAAAACAGAGATAAAGCAGCCTACAATAATCGTATAACGTCCGACTTGTGTTACCCGGCGGCTATCTGCATCAGGATTGATATGTTTCAAATAGATATCCATCGTATAGACAGTACTCAGGGAATTGAGGGAGGAACCAATCGTACCAACTAATACAGCTATTAGCACTACAATCACCAATCCGTTCAGACCTGTCGGAAAAAGATTCGTTACCATCGTCATATAAGCGAGCGACGGATCATCCAATCCAGGAAAAAGGATATAACAGATAATGCCGGTCAGAATGAAGAGTGGTAAAGAAAGAATTTTCAACCATGCTATAAAATTCACCCCGAGCTGCCCTTGCTCCAGGTTTTTAGCGCCTAAAACGGACTGTACCATGGCTTGGTCTGTACAGAAAAACGCAATGGCAGCGACAGGATACCCCAACGCAATAGCATACCAGGGATAATCTGGGTCGTTTGCAGGCTTGATCAGCGACCAATAACCATCCGGCGTCCTATCTGTCAATGCCTGTAACCCGCCTATCTCCGATAGCCCCAGGAACGTCAGCAAAGCAGAGACCCCTATTAACAATATCATCTGGAAAATATTGATTTTCGCGACCGTGCGCAATCCTCCCGTATAGGCAAACACACCGGCCAAAGCGACTAGCACAATGACGGACTGCCACATGGGGATACCCAATATCTGTCGAACGAGGAACCCGCCAGCAAACAAACTTAGCGACAGCCACGATATCATCATTTTGACCAAAGAGTACCATGCCAGAATCGTTTGGGTCCCTGGTCCGTATCGTTTTCCCATAAATTCCGGAAGCGTGCGCACGCCTGATGCCAAATACCGTGGAGCAAAAACTACAGCCAACAGAAAAAGGTATACAAAGGCATACCAATCGAAATTAACGGCAACAATCCCCGTGGTATAACCAACCGTGGCAAACGCCAACAACATCGATGGACCGACATTTGTTGCCCACATATTGAAACCTATACTGTACCAACTTAACGATTTCCCTGCTAAAAAATGCGCAGCCCCTTGTTCTTTTGTACGGGATGAAAGCAGACCGATAACAATTAAAGTAACGAGGTATACGACTACGATTCCATAATCGTATATCGTCAATTTGTCCATGAGGTTATTCATGTGCTTATTACAAGTTTACGCTATAGGTTGTTAATAAATCTTTTGGACGAATCGGTTTGCCTGTGCTTAGTGATTCATCCATGGCCTGCAATAGCGCAATCGTACCAATTCCTTCTTTCATATCCGGATATGCCGGCGTATCCTCGCGAATCGCTTTGGCAAAATGCTCCAGATAGTTTTGATATTCGCCAGCATGGTGGCTCTTGCCTTCGAAGCGAAAATAATGCTTCAGTTTATGCTCCCAAGTTAACATTCTTTCCTCCCCGGTACGATCCGTGATGGCATAACGCAAATCCATATAATCTGCCTGACTACATCCTTCAGTGCCTCGCAGGATACAGCTCATCTCGCTATCGCGGGTTACAGGTTGTACCGGTCCGGTATAAGCGCCGCTTACACGGGCTACCCGACCATCGGCAGCTTTAAAAATAAAATGCATCGTGTCGGCATTTTGCAACCCGCCCTTTCGGCCGTTGGCACTCAACATGCCATACCCCATCACTTCCTCAATATCAGGGAGGTACCAACGAATAAAGTCCACGGGATGGCTGAGTCCTCCATACAACCATTTGAAGGATGACTGTAAAGACCAAGGTTTCTCTAAAAACCAGCGATGGTCGGCATGATAATAGCCTTCGATGGTGATTAAATCTCCAATCAAGCCTGCCTCAAAATCGGCACGTTGCTTTTTCATCGGTTCGAAAAAGCGGGAACTCTGTCCGACGAAAACTCGTTTTCCAGTCTGTTTAGCCAAAGCCAGCAGTTCGTTCGCGTCCGCTAGGTTGTCAATAAAGGGTTTAGTGCAAATGACATGTTTACCATGCTCCAAGGCCTGCTTGATGTGTGTGGCATGCAGATGATCTGGCGTATAGATAGCGACGGCCTCTAGGTCAGGGTTTTCTAACAAATCTTCGTAGCGTTTAGTATACGCATGGAAATCGAATTCCTTCATGCGCTTGCGTCCGAGTTCTTCATTCAAATCGCAAACTTGCACTAATTCTATATGTTCACTTTGTAAAGCCGCAGACATGGTGCTCCTTCCTTCACCAAGGCCTAGAATACCTAATCTTAATTTCTCCATTTTTGTATCTTATCTCTTATAAAAAATCCACGTTTCGTTTGCGGCTGTGCCCGGAACACCTTCTTGATAAGTGCTCATCAGTTGGTTCCACTTCACTACCCTAGGATTATCTTTGGTCGTCAATGTATCAATCTCGGCAAAGTCTTTTCCTTTGGGAAAAGAAATATATAGTAACAGCTGCCTTCCGCTTCGGTATAACAATACCTCCTGAAAGTCCGCCTGACAAAAACCCGCCGCTACTTCCGGCCATTCTTCGAATTGCTTTTCATGATATTCGAAGTATTCCTTTTGCTTATTTTCATCCTCTACCAATTGCGCTGTCAAAAGTACAAAATCGACCTCTTCCGCCTCTTCCTGATTTTCACAATATTGGCGGTCAAAGGTATAAAATACATCGTTGAACATGTTGACCGTTAGCTGGGGATAATTCGCCAACATGGCGCTTGTCAGTTTTTTTGCGTGTTCGTCATCCGTTTTTAACAACATATAATCGCCCCATGCATATATTTGTGGATGTGCTATCCCCTGCGTCTTAGCAAACGATGCTAATCCATCTTTCGAGAGTGATTGCTGCTTATCGTGCACTTGAACAAAAACAGGTTTCGTAAACGGAACGTACTGGTTAAATGTATAGCCATCTTTAACCGTTTCTTTCCATTTAAGCAGGTCCCGAAACGGCTTTTCCAAACCTGTGTTAAATGCTGTTCTATCTGCTTCAGGACCGTTATTTTCCCAAATGACACCGGGACCATTTGCATTTTTTAGAATCTTATTTTCAGGAAACCAGTTATCGGACACATCCATGTAAGCAGATCCTTCGTCGGTATATAAATAAAACCAATGGTCTGGGATATGCGCGTAGGGTGATACATATATACTGTCTATTTCATTCTCTCTTATTTTGGTGCCCGGCTGTGCTGAAAGCGTATAAATCCCGGCGACATCATACATAAACTTGCCATACCGTGTTATTCTATTCCGCTCCACCGTATTGTTCTTCATCACATTTACAGTTGGCGTCCATCCCCATCCCAAACTGATTCCTGAATAGGCGATATCACTGATATCATTATGAGAAATATCCACGCCCTGCACAAATCCCGCTCCTATACCCACGGCACCCCAATCTTCATTTGCCGTGTTATGAATGAGATTATTTCGAACCACAATTTCACGTGTAACCTCTCGTTCATCTTGTGGTTCATAGGGTAGATGTGCTTCAAATTGATCGTCCGAAAATTTCCCGATAAGCACTGCATTCCCACCGATATCATAAAAGATATTACCCTCTAGACGGTCACGAAAATTGCCTTCATAAAAGTCAAATCCTGTCGACGCTAAACGGCTAAAGGTACATCGCTGAAACTGTACATAACTTGTATTTTTGAGTACGACAGCGCTTGCAGGCCGTCCTACCCACGCCTGATTTTCCAGTCCGGCTTTATCCGGTGTACCCGGCCTGTCCAATTTGTATGCTTCGTGAAAATACATCCCTGCCTGCAACGCAACATGACCATGTGTATTGGGTCGGAACCATGCGGCATGAGAAAAAGACACACCCTCAACCTGTATATGAGAAACTGGATCTTCTAATGTACCTTCCAACTGCACGATAGTCTCTAGATAGGGGAAAATCACCTGTGCTTGTTCCATATCCTCATCGTCGCGTTTATAATAATATACTTTCTCTTCGTCTTCATCCAAAAACCATTCACCTGGTTTATCCAAAAACTGCAACGCATTAACCAAACGAAAAGCTGAATTTCCTGATTCTTTCGATAGCCATGGTTTAGGCCAAGGATGTTCACTTTGGATTTTGCTCTCCGGTTGATGAAAATAGACTTCAATACTATCCTTATGCACTACAGCATTTTTTACGCGCAGCTGTGCAATAGCCCACCACTGATGAATAAAAAACTCCATCCCTTCCGTCAATTTGAACCCGTTAAATACGTTCGGAATAATAGCAGTTTGTTTATCAAAATCCCAATTCAAGATACGCGGCAGCTCCAAATCACCGTGACTTTCTGCGCGGATAGCTTTTTTGTCGTTCACCCATAGCTGACGGAAGTTAACACGTTTCCCTCCTACTTTCGGTGCATCTGCCACGTAAATATGCCGGGCAACTGCCGATGGGATGTCCCGGTGTTTACCCAGCTTCGTCCAGCCCGATATTTTTCTTCCACCAGAGAACACCACCTTATCGCCTGCTATGGAGCGTATCCGTGTAGGGCTTTCCGGTGTGCCACTGTCTTCGGGACGAAGTCGAATCGTTTGTGCAGGAAAATAGATTCCTTTCTTAATCCAGATATTGATTCCCTCGGAGATGCTAGGATCATTCAATCGACGAAGCTCCCTAGCGTGGCGTATGGCGTCTTCTAATGCGTTATAAGGACGCTCCATAGAGCCGTTGCCAGTAATATTATTGCTGTTTTGCTCCACGTAAATATCTGCAGCGTGCAACGAAACAGCAACACAGAGCATACACGTTAACCAAATGATCTTCTTGCTTATATTCATATTTTCAATATCCTGTATTTTGATCAGATCATGTAGAATAGCGATAAAGGCCGCTTGAAAACCTACTTAATTACTATTTCTTTTATAATTGTATTGGCTTTGACGATTATCTTTGCCTCTTTTTCCAAGCTATTTTTTTGAGCCATTGCTATGGCCAAACCTTTATACGTTTTTCGTTTGGGGCTACTTAGCGAATTCAAGTCAGCTTGATAACCATTATCGGTACCTCTGATCGTTAGATTTTCTTGAGGCAAAAAAGACACCTCCACATCACTATCCGGCACAATAGTACCATTTTTGTCTACTAAGGACACCGTCAGAAAATGCAAATCTGTTGATCCATCTACGGCATAACGATCATGCTCGACATCAACAACGATATCGACAGGTTTACCTGCTGTTTTTTTCACAGCCTCTTGTACCACTTTCCCGTCCTTGATCTTCACTACTTTTAATTCGCCTTTCTCAAATGGCACATTCCAGCTCGCATGCAATACCTCGTCAGTTTTTGACCGGCGACCAAGACTACGACCGTTCAAAAATAACTCGACCTCATCCGCATTGTTATAGTAACACCACACATCCACTTCCTCCCCTTCTTTCCAATTCCAGTGCGGCAAAAGATGCAACACTTCCGTATCTGTCCACTCTGATTGGTACATATAATACACGTCCTTAGGCAGTCCAGCTAAATCTACGATACCGTAATAAGAACTACGCGCCGGATACGGATAAGGTACAGGTTCCCCAAGATAATCAAAACCAGTCCATACGAAAATACCACCTAAGAAATCGCGTTTCTTCACCTCCAGCCAAGCTCGCTCGTGGCTCGTCCCCCAATAGGCTGCTACGTTATCATAGGCGGAAACGGTAAAATCAGGATTGCCGTTGGTCACGAACTTATCCGCAGACGAAGCCGGCCATAACTGGATGGTATCGTGTAAGGCGTCATACACCCCTCGAGTTTGCAGCGCAGAAGTCGTTTCGGAAGCAATCAACGGGACCCCTTTAAATTCCGTCGGCAACTTATCATAATCGAAATATTTATAATTGAAGCCTAACACATCCAATACGCCTGCTTGCGCAATAAAGTTTTTTTCATAGTTGGTTTCGGTTAATGCAGCAGTTACCGGACGCGTCGGGTCTAGTTTCTTCACCACTTCTGTCATCCCTTTTGTGAGTTCAATCCCTGTATCGTCAAATTGTTCGCGGATCTCGTTTCCGATACTCCACATAAAAACAGAAGGATGATTACGGTCACGCTTCACCAAGGTAATGAGGTCAACTATATGATGTTCTTTGAAATCGATGTGATAGTCAAATTTGTTCTTACGTTTTGCCCACATATCGTAAGCTTCATTCTGCACCAAAAAGCCCAATTCGTCACACAGGTCCAAAAATTCTTCCGCAAATGGATTATGGGCGGTACGAATAGCGTTTACGCCCATGTCTTTCATGATCAACAATTGTCTTTTAGCCGCCGATTTGTTGAATGCCGCGCCCAACGCACCTAAATCATGGTGAAGACAGACGCCTAACAGCTTAAATGGCTCGCCGTTCAAAGCAAACCCATTTTCGTCAAAGTGAAAATACCGGAACCCCACTTTATACTTTAATTCATCCAATAGCTTGTTTGTATTATCCAGCACAGTAATGCTCAGCTCGTATAAGGTTGGATTATCAGGAGACCACAACGTAACCCCACCTACTTGCAATTCGTCATCAATTTGGCTATCGGAAAACAACACTGTCTTTTCGGCAATAGTCATCTTATTTTTATCCCGCAATTTCAGCACCACCCTTCCTGCTTTTCCAGACGCAGCCTGGCTGAGCACCGATTGCACACGTACGGAGCTTTTCTCCGTTGACACCTTAGGCGTTGTTATATATGTTTCTGCGGGTAGCAAATGAACAGGGGCGCGTTTCTCCAGCCGAACATCTCGATATATACCCGAACCAGTATACCAGCGGGAATTGGGTTGCATGCTATTATCTACACGAACGGCGATGACATTTTGCTCATTTCCATACCGTAAATAGGGCGTCAAATCACGTTCAAATGAAAGGTACCCATTGCTATTTTTTCCTAAATACTGATCATTCAACCAGACTTCGGCATACCGATACACACCGCCGAAATATATCGTATAATGGCTGCCTTTGTCATTTTCCGACAACTGGAAGGTTTTTCTATACCAGCCTACACCACCAGGAAGCGCACCACCGGCATTACCTGCAGGATATTCTTCACCGAAATCGAAGCCTATACTCCAATCGTGCGGCAATGAAACCTTTTTCCAATTTACGGGAGAAAAGGTTGCTCGTCTGAACTGTAAATCATCTTCTAACGTGAAAGACCAATCTCCATTAAAATTAATTACTTCCCGTGGCTGTGCCATGCTGGACAGGACGGTAACAAACAAAACTAGAAAACACACGAACTTACTAAACATGGGTATTATGATAAGATGTTATTTAATTCGATTCAAACTTTACTTTACTTTTCCCTTTATCTTTAGACGTTGCCAGCGCGATGCCGCGGTTTCCGTCCTTATCAACTGCACAGTAATAGTGATAAACGACTCCTTTATGCTTAATGACAAAGGATTTATGGGCATACTGATTATCAAAGTCTTCAGACGACTCAATGAGGTTATCACCCTGCCAGTCGGTCCAATGGATCAAGTCCTTAGAGGCGGCAAATCGATTGAATGCACCTTCCCGATCTTTCCAAAACGCACCAAAATAAAACATCACCCACGTATTATTGATGCGCTGAATCATGGGATCACCAGTAATTCCCTGCGGATGATGCACAACAGGTTCTTCTAGATAGCGTTTCCAATTTTTCATGTCGTCAGAAACGGCCATACCGATACGTTCGTACCAACGTGTAGGTTTGTTGTTCTCCAGCGAGTCACCTACGGCATTATAATACATAATAAAGCGGTGTCCCGTATTTCTCTTCTTATCTTCCATCACATAACTTTTAAAAAGTTTATGTCGGTTTTCCCACCAACGGACATCCTCATCCTCACTGGTCAAAACAGGTTTATCCAATCGCAACCACTCCATGGGTTTTGTGGGCTTCTCAGCGGTATAGGCCATTCCGATTGCTAAGGGCTCTGGTTCGTACCCAACAGAAGATCCTCCGAAATAGGACATCCAATATTTTCCTTCGTACTTATGGAGTTTATAGCTCCCGCCCCACTTTGTATCGATTAAAGCATTGTATCCCGCACGTTGCATGCTATCCCATTTATCACCGCTCTCTTTTGACATTTGTTTGCCGAGCACTTTCCAGTCCAATAAATCGGCACTCTCAGCCAACCATGTTTCGTATCCCTCTCCATCAAAGACGATATAGGTCATATACCATTTCTTTCCTTGCCGATACACAGTTGGACAATCCATCAAGTCTCCTTTTTGGTTGGGTGTCAAGACCAGACCATACTTATAAGGCGTCTTCACTTCTTGATAAATCTTTTCCATCTCCGTTTCAGAAATTGTTCCGGGCTGTGCCGCCCCCATATTTCCGATCCATACTAGACACAGCAATAGCCATATTTTTCTCATTACCGTATTATTTTATATCATATTTTCCTGAACCCAACTGAATTTCAACCCCAGCATCTGTCAACCGATATTCATAAGCGTCTAATTTCTCTCCATTGATGCGATAATCGACAGATTTCGGGAGCACCAATGTACATCTACTGTTTGCCGGGATATCGACATGGAAGCGTTCCCCATCATGCTCAAACATCACCGACCCGTATGGACTTTCGTATGTTACTGCCCGCTGTTTAACCACGTCGAGCATTTTAGGCGCTATACGTATATGTTTATAAGCAATCGATCCCGTCTCCTGTCCGAGGCCTCCTAGTCGGGTATGAAACCATTCCATCAGATGTCCGAGCATAAAATGATTATTCGATACCGTTGGCAAAGCTGCCCAAGATTCAGTCAAGGCTGTTGCACCCTGACGTATCTGGTAGCCATACCCCGGTCGGGTATCATCCCTGTGCATCGCGTAAATCAAATCGTCTCGTCCTGCTTGCTGTAAAGTCTGCAAGAGATATCGGTGACCAATATCCCCTGCTGTGAAGCTTGTATCCCTATCGGCAATATCTTTTATGAGATTCGCCAACACCTTATCCTTATTCGCTTCGTCTACCAGTCCCACATATAAAGGCATAGCTAACGCCGTCTGGCTTCCGGAGCCATACACCGCATCACGCTCGTTATAAAACTTTTCATTAAATGCCTGATAAACTTTATTTTGAAGTGAATCAGCGTAGCTTTTATATTCATTATCCCCCAACAGCGCAGCAATCTGACTCAAAATCTTCAAATTATAATAGTAGATAGCGGTGGCGGTAATACCCGGAGTGGTTAGCTGAGAAAAACCGGGCCGCTCTGGTCCGAGATCGTACCAATCGCCTAAGCCATGATAAAGGACATTATCTTTCGCTTTTCCTTGAAGATAATGCATATACTTTTTCATCATTTCATAGTTATCCGTCAGGAAGGCTTTATTTCCATACCATTGATAAGCATACCATGCCAATATAATCGAACTCGACCCCCACTCCGGCGAATCACGGAACACATCGCCGCCCCAATCGAAATGAACATACTCCGGTGCCGTTTCGGGCACCAGCCCTTCTTCCGTTTGCGACTGGCGCATATCAGCCAATGATTTGGCAAATAACCGCTCTACATCAAAATTGTATTGTACAGAAGGTCCCATGAGGTGCAGTTGTTCCAGCCAACCTAGTTTTTCACGATGTGGGCAATCTGTGAAAACGCTGACCATATTGCTCTTTATTCCCCAATTAATCAACGTGTGTATTTGGTTAAACAGCGTGTCGGAAGACTGAAAGCTGCCGACCTGTTGTGCACCGTTCCGAATATGTTCAGCCGTGATCTTCTGTATTTCTATTTCTTTGTTTCCGGCGGGCATCAACCTAACCTCGGCATATCGAAACCCGTAATAGGTGAAACGGGGACGCCAACTGATTTCACCATCTTGCGCAAATATATACTGATAGTAATACGGACTTCCTGAATGCTTTTGGTTCGCACGTCCTTCGTCATTCAGGAGCTCTGCAGGATAGATCCGCACTGTATCTCCCTGATTGCCTTTCATCTCCACATGTACGATACCTGATGCGTTCTGTCCAAAATCATATACCCGTGTGCGTTCGTCGATACGGTCTACAGCTTGTGATTCAAATCGCTCCATAATACGAACTGGCTCCGTCTCCTGCGCACGCAGGGGGGGACCTTCCACCAACAACACGTTACCCCAAGCTGTATCGTCATATTCTGGCTGGCTCCATGATGTTGGCAAAACATGCTCATCATAGTCTTCGCCACCATACATACTCGAAAATGTTATTGGCGATTGGTGTACTTTCCAAGTACTGTCACTGTCGATTGTTTCTTTACTGCCATCGTCGTAGGTATTGACGACTTTCATTTTCAGCTTCGGTAGTCCAAAGGCCACTTTATGTTTTTGGTAACGTCCCTTAATAGGAGGGATATAGTAGAACCCGTTTCCGAGTAACACACCAATCGTATTCTTTCCTTGCTGCCAGCGGTCTGTCAGGTCGTAGACGACATAGTAAGCTTCTTTATCATACTTTGTCCAACCCGGTTGCAGCATGGCACTATCTACCGGCTGGCCATTCAGCAGCAGCTCGTAGTGACCCAAACCGGAAATATAGGCTATAGACGACGCCACTTTTTTATCGACATTTACATTCTTCCGAAATACAGGTAAATCGTAATTTTTATCGATGCGCAGTTTGCTCGAGCTTAACGGCAAAGGGTTTATCAGAGAATCTGGCAATTTTTCTTTTGTGATCCATTGTGCCCTCCCCCAATCCGCTTCCGAGAGCAGTCCGGTATGAAAGCTTTGTACAGTACTCTCGGCAACATTTCCTTGGTTATCTTTTACCGCTACGCGCGCATAATAGGTTGTCCCTCCGTCGAGATCCTTTCCGTTATAAATATTATATAAGGACTGATCTGTAGACACCCAATCCGAATCCCATACGATCTCTTGTAGTTTTGACAAATCCGCATCTGTACTCACCGTGATTCTATAATCGGTCTGCGTCACGTTATGCCCGTCGCTCCGGAGTTGCCAACTAAATGAGGGTGTGAGGGTATTCATGCCCAATGGGTTCACCCGTCCTTCTATCAACACGTTTTCAACGTATAATTTCTTTGATGCAAAACAACCTGACAGCCCTGTCAAAATAAAGGTGACAAATATGTAAAAAAATACGCTTCGATAATTTTTAACCCCCTTCATTTTATATAAAATTTTCATTTATCTATATCATCTTATCACGCTTTCCAGAGTCTAGGAAAATAAACGTCAGATTCCGGTGAAAGTATCAAAAGGCATGTATATCGCCATCCTGTAGCGTCCTGTTTGTTACAAACGAAGGGATCGGCCTAAGTGTTGACCATCTAAATCAAAAGTCCGGATTTTGTGTCAGATTGTCGTTTGCTAAAACATCTGCAGGCGGGATAGGGTATAGTAAATATCGTACATCGCTCGCCGGCTTAAGATGCCATTCATTTAAAAATTTTCCGTAGCGAATCAGATCCTGACGTCTATGACCTTCCCAAAAAAGCTCCCTTCCTCTTTCCTCCAAAAGATTGTCTAAAGTTAAAAAATTAAATGGCGAAGCCAGCCGGCTTTCTCGTATTTTATTAACGTACAGTAGGGCATCTGTTTCTCTCCCTATACGCATTAATGCTTCCGCTTTCATCAATAGCACGTCGGCATAGCGTATCAAGACAATATCATTGTCTGCGTTAGCATTCCGGTTGCCATAATCAGGGATATATTTTACGGGTCGATAACCGTCGTATGATCCCGCGCCGACTAAAGTGGATATCTCCTTTCGGAATACAACGCCATTTAAAGGACTGCCGTCAGGTCCGTATTGTTGTCCGGTAAGAAAGCCAGCGTTATACCCGTGCGGCCTAGTAAGCGGATGCGCATAGTACCGTCGGATGTCACTCTCCTCGAATAAATCGTACAAGTCGCCCACGGCAGCGAAGCCATTCCATCCACCACCCGTAGGTAAATTAATTTCCGCCGGAAAAATGGCATGCAGCCATACCCAAAGCGAATGAGAACGCACGCCTCCCCGCCCCTCAACGGTGAAAAGTAGCTCAGAAGATGCTTCGTTATTGTTCGGCACAAAGTTATCCCAATAAAAATCGATTTCCTTTCCGCTAATCTCGTCCGCATATTGGATGACCTTCTCCATATCTTCGGTCGCAAATTGCGGTCGCGCGCGGTCCGCATATACCCCTCGGTTCAGATAAAGTCGTGCAAGGAAGCCGCGTGCGCCATTTTTAGATGCACGATAGGCCGGATTATTGTCTGGCAAGTCCGTCAGTGCCGCCTCAACTTCCTTGATGATAAAGTCAATAGCCTCCTTCCCTACGAAAACCGTAGGCGGCTCTAACAAGTTGTCTCCAGGATTGCGAAACGGCACCTGGTTATATAAATCCAAGATGGCAAACATAAAATAAGCTCTTAGAAACCTAGCCTCAGCAGCGACATCCGGCGACGGGTTAAACCCCAGTACATTGGTTGAATTGAAGACACCTCGATTCAAATTTCTCCACACCGATTGGACGTAGTTATTCTCGGGGACCCAACGATGCGCATGAAGCTGCCGGTATAGCCCCCCATTGTCCCATCCCGAGGGCCGGGACGGAACGATAGCTCCATCCGCACTCACTTCCTGCAGCAACCATACGCTCCCTTCATGTTGCAAAAACACGTTGTCGAAATCACGATAGGCACGCTCCAACAACGTCGAAACGTCCGTATTCTCATTTAAGAACTCTTGAGCTTGCTCTTTCGTCAGATCTGAATTCAGTTCTTCATTAAGGTTTGTGCAAGACATAGCAAGCACACCTATGGCAAGCAGATTAAGGATATATTGGCTTTTCATTGTAATAAATTGTTCTTTAATGGTTGCGTTTTATGTTTTAAAAAGATGCCGTTAACCCGAGCATAAATGTTCTCGCTGTAGGATAAGGTATGTACTCTATACCTAGAGAGGGCACACCATTCACACCCTTGTTCGTATTCACTTCCGGATCAAAACCGGTGTACTTAGTCATGACAAACAAGTTTTGGCCGGTAAGAGATAACCTGACATTCTCGACCCAATCCCTATAAGACCCTAAGTTATAGGACACAGACACGTTCTGAAGGCGAAGGTAATTGCCACTTTCCAAGAAACGGGTAGACATGACGTTGCCATTCGCGACGCTTTCATTGCCCAGACCAATGGTGGGCGATGTATTTCTGCCCAATCCGAGGTTCGCCGCCGTAACGATAGCATTAGCGGTGTTATTGTAAAGCTGGTGACCAAATACGCCGTTGAAGCTTGCCGAAAATGACAATTTCTTATAATCCACAGATGTCGAAAGCCCCATCAAGAAGTTCGGATTGGGATCGCCGACGATTTCGGAAGTTTCACTGTGGCGAGACAGTCCGTTGTCGTCGAGTCCCTCAAACCGAGGCATATAAAAGACAAATAGCGGTTGGTTATTGAGCAGCTGCTGCGAATAATTACCAGGTAGGCCGCTACCATGAATCTGCCCAGTTAAAATAGGCGCTCCAGCGTAGCCGCTGAAGCGGTTTTGTAACACTGTCGCATTGGCTCCGATATCCCAGACCACATTTTCATTCCGGATGGCCGTATAATTTAGCGTGAGCTCCGCACCACTATTTCGAATGGTTGCTGGCAAATTCGTCCAGAACTGCGCAGCGGGGGCTGGTTGTAATGCTGGGAGCTGGAACAATAGGTCATGGGTACGCTTATCAAAGTATTCGATGGAACCATTTAAACGGCTTTCAAATAAAGCGAAATCAAGCCCGATGTTATAGGTTTCGGTTGTTTCCCATCTTAAGTCCGGATTTGCTACATTATTTAACGAGATTTGCTGCAAACCGAAGGAGTAGCGTTCTTGCGAAGCTCCCGCCGGAAATTCTTGGTTTCCCGTGCGGCCCCATCCCAGACGAAGTTTCAGATGATTTAGCCCCTTGGCGGCCTTAAATAGTGATTCTTCCGACAGGACCCATGCCGCTGCCAACGAAGGAAAATAGCCATACTTGTTATTTGCACCGAACTTGGTGGAACCATCAGCGCGCATGGTCGCTGTTAGGAGGTACTTATTGGAAAAGGCCATATTTAAACGTCCGAAATACGATTGCAACTGATTGGTAGGGTCTTTGAAGGAACTAACTCTGATATTGTCACGAGAAGGGTTTTGGAGAATATTCGATCCTTTGATTTCAAAGGATGAGAACCCCGTTGCCTCAATATTGGTATACCTATTTTTATAATCTTGGAATTCATAACCAACCAAGGCATTCAGTCGCACACGATTAAATTCTTTTTCATAATTCAACGTATGAGTTAGGGTCCGGCTGTCGAGCTGACTATTGCTGACGACGGTCTGCCCGAGATCTGTCACCAGATTTAAAAATAAGTCGCCAGAAATATCAACAGCGCGATCACCTTTGGCATGGTTGATACCTAAGCCAAATTTATAATTTAAGCCATCCATAATACGGAACGTTACGCCCATGCTCCCCAAGATATTGGTCACGTTTGCTTTGTCACTGTAGTAGTTAATTAGTGCTAAGGGATTAGTCGGCAAGCCGGGCACACTTTCGTATTGCCGCTGTACATAGTTGCCCTCCGCATTTTGTAGCGGTACGGTCGGATTCCACTCCAGCGCATTACTCACCAAGCTACCATAAACATTCGAGGTCTCCGCAATAGGAGCACCCGATTCGGCTGTATTAGAAGCCATTAAATTAACATCCAACGTGAGTCGATCCTCCGGCAGGAACTTATAACTGGACGTATAGTTACCCGTATACTTACGTAATCCGGAGTTCTGGATGATACCCTCTTGATCGTGATAGCCAGCGGATAAGCGATAATTCCCCTTTTCATTTCCGCCACCTACAGACATATTGACGATATTGGTTTTGGCTACCCGCGTTACGGATTTCATGGCATCCACATTTGCCCCTCCGTCATACTGCGAAAGCTGCCGATTTGCTAGCGCATTCCTGAAGCTGCTGGCATCCATCATCTCTGGCACACGGAAAATGCTGCTGACACCGGTTTGTGCGTCCACTATCAGGCTTGGTGCGCCCGACTTTCCTTTTTTTGTCGTGATGATCACCACACCGTTGGCTCCCCTGGAACCATAAATAGCCGTAGCTGAAGCGTCCTTCAGGACATCGATACTGGCGATATCGTTTGGATTGATAAAGTTCAAAGGATTGGACGCCTCAGCATCGCCCAAACTTGCGGTAAATGCACCCGGCTTCGTGGATCGACCATCAATGGGGACTCCGTCAATAACAAAAAGAGGTTGATTCCCCGAACGAACAGAAGAGTTGCCCCGAATCCGGAACGTGACACCACCTCCAGGCGAACCGCTGTTGTTTACGATGTCGACACCCGCCGCCTTTCCTTGGATCAGCTGGTCTGGGGATGTCATCACACCACGGTTGAAATCATCCTCTCCAACTCGCGCAACAGAACCTGTTAAATCGCGTACGCGACTTGTACCATAACCAACCACGACGACGGCATCTAACTGTCCTACATCTTTAACCAAGGCGACGTCTACCTGTGATCGCTGCTGCACGTCTACATCTAAAGCTTCGTAACCAACATAGCTGAACCGAAGTGCCTGTCCACTTTCTTCAAGCTTCATGGTAAATTGTCCATTTCCATCGGTATAGGTTTGGTGATTGGTGCCAATCACGGAAACACTGACGCCCACAAGCGACGTCCCCGTTTCCGAATCCGTTACCTTCCCGGTCACCGTTCCATTTTGCGCACGCGAGGGCGTACAAAAACATGCCAAAAACACTAATGGCATAAAAAAACGAATAATATGCATAATTAAGATCTATATATGTTTATAACTATCTTGGTTATTCTCGTTAGGATGTTCCCCGTTCTAACTGAAGAAAATAATCCAGATTCCCAACCTGTCCGCCTTTAAAATTAATGGTGATACCGTTTATGTATTCTTTTTTTGCGTGTATACGGCAAAGGGGGGCACCAGGTACAATTGGTGACACCATTTCTACAGCATCGATACCCAGATGACGGGCAAATAAACTGGATGTATCGCCTCCTGCAACGACCAGGCGCTCGAGTGCGAAGGATTTTGCGATATGATCGGCAATCTGTGCCAGTGCTTTACCGTATAAGGCAGCAGTATAACTGTTAATTTGCTGCGTGCTAAATCCGCGTTGCACAAGGATATCCCGTGTCCGTGTTATCCGTGGATCGTCCGGCCCGATACTGGTATGCACGACCACACTTCTCCCCTGTCGCATATTATCCAGCACCTGTTGGGTTATCGCAGCAATATGGGCACTGGCGATGTCCGATAAAAGTTGTTCCCCATCCACGGCAACATCCGCAAAACCGTGTTTCAGCGCATGCGTAATTTGCCTACCGGATACCAATGCACCACTCCCAGAAAGCACCAACAAAGGTTTCGCGCGGTTAATTGCCGGCCAATCCGTACGTGGTGTAAGCATACCATTTTTTTTCCATTCCGCACATAGCGCTTTGGACACCGCGGAGGAGCCTACGGAAAACAAAGGCTGTAGATTCGTGGATAAGCCCTCCAAAACCGCACCTATCTTTTCCAGATGCTCTTCCGTCATCACGTCAAATAGTACGACCGTTTTGACGTTATCCCGGTTTTCTTCAATCCAATCGAGTATATCGGCTACCGGCTGTTCAAGCTGCGTTACATCGACGAGTATACTCTTTTGGCCTGTCTGTCGCGCTAAATGTCGGCGCAGATCACTTTCTTCCGCAGGCGTAACTGGATGCTTAGACATACTAGGGTGTCTGTCTAGACGAAAAACCTCGCCCGTTTTACCTGTTCCCATACGCGCAAACAAATTGCCAAAAGCACAGAACCTCCCCAGATAGGGCGCGCCCACGACCAAAGGAACCACCTCGCTGGAAAATGCAGCTGTTCCAAGATCCACGGCCTTACCGATACTTCCTACCTCTGGGGATGAGTCGAACGTGGAACATACTTTATAGTGGAAATGCCGTACATCCATTTCCGAAAATCGGGCAAACACCTGCTGAAGTTCCGTTTCTACTTCTGCCGTCGCCATAGTCCGGGTCATTCCAGCAACACCTATAGCTTGCTTGTTTCCAAACGCTGCCAACTGTTCCGAAGTTGGCACTTCGGTAAACAGCACCGCTTGGAGTCCCATTTCTTCCAATGTTTCCAAGGCATCAGTCGATCCGGTAAAATCATCTCCGTAAAAAGCTATTTTATATGCCATATGCTTATTACTACTTGGACTTTCCAAATTTCTCCACTGCCTGTTGCACTGCCGGATACTTTTGTGCCGCTTCGGCTAAGGTCAATCCTGTTACCGCCGCTTCCCAAGCCTGCTTAATAGCAGTTACGCCACCGTTAATGCCGCCGGGATGTGCCATAATACCGCCACCCGCTAGATACAAATAATCGGTTGTCCGGGTGAGCTTGTAGGTGTCTATCGCCTGACCGCCCCATTGTCCCGAAGACAGAACCGGCAAAGCCGGCAATATGCCTTTCATAGGTGTCAAACACGCTTTTATGGAGTTTATGACCGATTCATCAGATTCCCAGAATTTATTGCGGATGCCATTAACGTGTAATTGATCCACGCCCGCCAGACGCCATAGCTTTTGATACGCCGAAAACGTCACGCCTAACAACGGATGCCGATTTAACATCCCCCATCCATTGCGATGTCCATGTATAGTCAGTTGTCCAATATCTGCAATACGTTTTACGGCAGTTAATCCGGCACTATACAAACTAACCATTGCACAACTCCCTCCTGCATTGACTATCGTGTCATAGTTTCGGAGCATATTATCCATTTCATCACTGATGTTGAACGCGTACATCACTTTTTTTCCGGTTTTATCCTGATGCTTGTTCAGCACATCCATAACAGCCTGAACCCGGCCCTTAAACGGCGAATTAGCTGCGGAGCCCATGAGCTCGTCATCCTTAATGAAATCAATGCCCGCTTCGACAAGCTTCCTGACAATCTCCGCTGTATCGGTAATCGATAAACCCACACTCGGTTTAATAATCGTACCGATCAACGGGGGTTTAGCTTCCGGTGAGATTAGGGCAGCGGTTCCGCTAATACCAAACTTAGGACCGCGGAACTGCTGTGTATAACTATCAGGAAGTTGTATATCAATCAACTTGAGACCAGTAAACTGCCGCAATTCATATAGATTACCCATCAGCGTAGAACATAACACCGGCAGATTTGCTCCAAAATTGGAAAACGACCAGGAAAGCGTAATCTTCCCCCGATAATACTTTTCAAAAGGTAACTGCTCAGCGGATAACGATGGGGCTGTCGCGGTTTCTAATTCCTCAACATGTTCCACACGCGCAGCATATTGTAATTTTAATTCTTCTGTTTCGCCCGGTATAGCCACAAATGTACCCGACGATTGCTCGCCCGCCATCACCGCTGCGGCATCCGCTAGCGGGTAGGGTGTTTCTACGTAATAAGTTGCTTCAATCCTATCCATTATCTTCTTTTAATTCTATTCGTTTATAGTCGCTTTTTATTTCTTTATCTGATTGCTTAGTCTGCAAAGCTATCCGCTCCTGCTTTCTTCTCCAATAATTAGCCAATATGGACCCCGAGATATTCATCCAGGGACTAAATACCGCAGCAGCTAAGCCAAGTGTTCCTAACTTGCCCATGCTCCCTGCCAATCCGCTGGCCATGCCACCATTCTGCAGACCAACCTCCAGCGCCATAGCACGCGCCGAATAGGCATTCAACCCAAATAGCCGACTGAACCAATAGCCAAAGAAGTAGCCTGCAGCATTATGGATAACCGCAGCCAAGAACAATAAAAAACCTATTTGCATCAAATATTGCTGTCCTGCAGCGGTCGTCACTGCTGTAAAATAAACAATTCCAAACATAGAAAAATACGGCATTTTCTTGTCCAAAAAAGGCCATTTACGTGTAAGCACGTGATATCCAAAACCAACTGGTATAGCGCCCAATAAAAAGAGCAGCCCCTCTATAATGGCCACACCAGTAGACGTAAAGCCGCTGATAAAGAATGGCCAAAGGTAACCGATATTAATCAACAGCAGCAACACGATAAATACGGATGTCATCCCTATAGTACGATACATAGACCGAGGTGCTGTTTTCAGGTAATCGTGTAATAATCCCGCCCCAATGGGCACGATCATAATCTTTATAATTTCCATTGCCATACTCAAGACACTGACTTCCACCATCGTCCCAGCGTAAACCTTCATCATCAGCGGCGTCATCAGTGGTGCGGCTAGTGTTGTCAAGGCCGTTACGGTCACCGACAACACCAGATTGGCTTTCGCAATGTAAGCCATAACGTTTGACGCTAAACCGCTAGAACAACAGCCTATTAAAATGACACCCGCTGCGATTTCCGGTTCAAAGCCAAACCCTCTTGTCAAAAGAAATCCGATTAGGGGCATGATCGTAAATTGCGTCACTAAACCTATTGCAACCCCCTTTCCAGACGCTCCGATACGTGTAAAATCTCGTAATCTCATCTGTATTCCCATACCGAACATGACGAGCTGAACGACCACGAGAATCAGCCACTTGTTGCGCATGTCAAATTCACCTACGTGCAATATACGATCAGGAAAGGTCATCCCAGCCACCACTGCCACCACAATCCACATCGTGTATTGGTAACCTTTGGTCGCACTGAACGCGCCCATTCCAATTGCACCCAACATAGCGGCCAAGAGCAACGCATGCCGGCAGTAGAAAAAACCTTCTACAAAGAAACCAATAGCAGCCACCGCTAATACGACACCCGATGCCACCAAGCTCCATCCCTTCATTTTATGCATAATAGCACGATTAGGATTGTTCACATAGTGCCACTACGTGATCTACCGCGATACCCGGACTACTGAATATCGGCACCTTCCGTTCATGCGCAGGCATCTGATCCACTACGCGTGCCATGGAAGCCTGTGCCAATAGAATCACATCAACCTGATCGGATAGTTCGCGAAGTGCTTGCATAACCATTTGGTCATGTTTGGCAGCATCTCCACCCATCAGGGCTTCAAAAGCACCTTCACATAGCCTACTCACGAGCTCCACATCCTTCCCCGCTTTTTCCGCCCTGCGCAACACCAAATCGCTTGTGGGTTCTAAGGTGGTGGGCAATGTTGCTACCACACCTATCCGTTTCCCTTCAGCAACGGCACGGTCCGCCATAGGTTGATCCACACGAATAACAGGCACACCAGCCTTCTGTGCTGCTTGCTCTACTGCTCGACCGATAGAAGAGCATGTCACCATAATCAACTCGGCTCCGGCATCCTCGGCTGATGCCACGTAATTCATGACACGCTCCGCGGTTTTATCTTCTAGCCGTCCTTTTGCAATGACGTCCTTAATCAAGCTATCATCAACAATATTAAAAACTTCTGCTTGGACTTTTTTTTCTTGAAACAACTGTTGAAATACCGGCACGAGTGTCGCCGAAGTATGAACTAATCCTATCTTCTTCATATCTATTTATTATTTTATTGTGTGTTTCTGGACGCTATGTCAGGTTAACAAAATGATTGACATGGTCCAGCCAGTTCTTATAATTTTTCTCTACAGTCTCCCTAGAAGCGCTAGGGTAGTAAATGTTTGTGTTGCCGTCATCCTGTGGCAAAATGGCATTTACCGGTTTATCCCATACACTTATAGCAGCTAAGCGTGCACATCCTAACGCCGAAGCATCTGGCATAGCGCTGCACAGCACAGGTTTGTTCAACACGTCCGCTAACAACTGTACTACGAAAGCGTTCTCCGACATCCCGCCATTAACCACTAATTGGGATAAGCTGAGTTGGTGTTCGCTCTCCGTTGCCATGATGACATCCTTTATTTGAAAGCACACCGATTCCAGGGCGGCACGTATCAGATGAGACCGATTGCTAGCAAATGTCAAGCCTAGGATAGTGGCCTTCGCGTCTTTTTTCCAATAAGGCGTCCCCATACCGCTAAAGGCGGGTATCACGGTGACCCCGTGGTCCGCTGGCACCCCACGTGCGATCTGCTCCAATTCCCGCTCATCTGCAAATAACCCCAGCTGCTCTTTCAACCAGGTTATCGTTGCCCCGCAGGAAACAATAATGCCCTCCGCGGCATACACCACGCCTTTTTCCGTACTGTAATAGATGGCATCAACGGTGTTTTCGCCCTTATACCTCAACGCTGCCCCTACAGCCATCATGATGGAGCTCCCTGTACCTAATGTTGCTTTGGCTTCTCCTCTTTGAAAACATCCTGCGCCCAATGCGGCCGCCTGCGAATCACCGACGACAGCAGAAATGGGTAATGGCTCGGAAAATAGTCCTTCAAAAGTGGACCTCGTGTATTCATGGGCCGAAGGTTGTACCTCTGGAAGCTTTAAGCCCCGCAGTCCAAATTGTTCTAATAGTACATCATCCCACGCCAATTCATAAATATTGAATAACATGGTTCGGGAGGCATTGGTATGATCGGTCTTATAGCATTTGCCGCCGGTCAACCGATATAATATCCAGGTATCTATGGTTCCGAAAAAGACATTTCCCTGTGCTAATTCAGCCGCAATGGCCGGTACATTTTCAACTAACCACATCAGCTTGGTTGCCGAAAAATAGGGATCAATAAGCAGTCCGGTTTTCGCCTTCACCAACGCCTCTTTTCCTTCTTCTTTTAGGCGATCACAAATAGCCGACGACCGCTTACATTGCCAGGACACGGCGTCGTACAATACTTTCCCCTCCCTATCCCAGAGCACGAATGTTTCCCGTTGATTAGTTAAGCCAACAGCCACAACCTGGCTTGGCGATACGCCTAGTTGTTGCAAACCATCGCGACAAGTCGCGATGGATTGTAACACGCTGCGATAAAGCTCCTCTGGGCATTGCTCTACAAAGTTATCTTTATAATGGATATCAAGCTTAGCGCTACCCCGTGCAACCACACGTCCGTCTTTGTCAAACGCCAGCGTCTTTGTACTGCTCGTGCCTTGATCGATCGCCAGTATATACTGTTTACTGTCCATCTTATTTTTTGTCTTTATGCTGTGAGCGGTCAATAATGACCGCAATCAAAATTACTGTTCCTTTCACCACTTGCTGCCAAAAAGGTGAAACGCCAAGTAGCACCAAACCGTTGTTTAGTACACCAATGATAACGGCCCCCAAAACAGTCCCCATAATGAGCCCGCGTCCACCCGATAAAGATGTTCCGCCGATCACTACAGCTGCGATCGCATCCAATTCATATCCTTCGCCAGCATTAGGCTGTGCTGAATCTAAACGGGAGGTAACCAATATACCACCGACTGCCGCCAACATGCCCGATAATACGTAAACTAGTGTCTTTACCCGATTGACTTTGATACCGGACAGGCGTGCTGCACGTTCGTTTCCGCCAATAGCGTAGATATAACGACCAAACCGTGTCTTCTTCATGACAAAGACCGCTAAAGCGGTCACGGCCGCGGCGATCCATACAGGGATAGGCACGCCTAGAAACCATCCGGTACCTAGGCCCGCGAAATCGTCGCCCAGCGAGCTAATAGGATAACCCTGTGTCCATAGCATTGTCAGCCCGCGCGCAATAGTAAGCATAGCCAATGTGGCGACAAAAGGCTGCACCCTAAAATAGGTGATTACCCATCCATTAATCCAGCCTAAGGCACCTCCCATCAGTATTCCTATCAATATCGCACCCACAGGTGTAACACTTAGATATACCCCGAAAACGGGAATTTCAGCTCCCATACTCAAAAACGAGGCTGTAACGGCGCCTGCAAAAGCCAAAATAGAGCCCACGGAAAGATCTATGCCAGCGGAGATGATAACTAAAGTCATCCCGACGGAAATACAGATATTGACTGATATCTGGCGCATGACATTCCAAAGGTTAGTCATAGACAAAAAACGATCGGAAAAAATAGCGATGACCAAGCACAATAAAAACAATGCAATCAAGGGTTGCAGCTGCTGTAAACGCTTCTTATATGCTAATACGGAGATGTTCATATACAATATTATTTATCGGGCAATGCTGCCTGTAGTATAGCTTCTTCTGTAGCTTCCTCTGTTTTAAATTCTTGGGTGATACGACCGTCGCACATGACAAGAAGACGATCTGCAATGGCAAACAACTCGGGCAGTTCGGACGATACCACAATGACGCCCAATCCCGCCGTGGCCTGCTCCCGGATTAAATCATAGATTTCGCCTTTGGCATACACGTCGATTCCGCGGGTTGGCTCATCCAACATCAGCACTTTCGGATGCGTCGCCAGGTATTTGGCCAATACGACCTTTTGTTGGTTTCCGCCGCTCAAACTACCGACCTGCTGTTGGTCATTTGCAGCCTTGATACGCAGCCTATCCACATATTGTTGGCAGAGCTCCTTCTCCTGTACGTCCGCCAACACACCCAATGTTTCCAGACTCGACAGTACGGACAGGCTTAGGTTCGAGCGTACATCCATACCCAACACCAAACCGTCTGACTTTCTATCTTCTGGCACGAGCGCTAAACCGCAACGGAGTGCTTCGTTAGGTGAGCTGAAAAAAGGGGTACCTTCCCCATCGAACGTAAAATCACCCAAAGCCGGTTTACCACGCAGACCAAACAAGGTTTCCAACAATTCCGTTCTACCCGCACCCATAAGTCCGAAGATGCCCAATATTTCCCCTTTGCAGAGCGCAAACGATACCTGATCGAGCAACATGGCATCTTTTTCAGGATGTGTCAGTGATAGGTTATGCACTTGCAGCACTTTCTCTTCTGTCGTGCGGCAAGGACATTTCGTTCGTTCCCCCAAGGCTCTTCCCACCATCATATTGACGAGTTGCTGTTCATCAACTTCCGCTATCTGCCCTTGTCGAACCAGCTGTCCGTCCCGCAACACGACATATTCATCCGCCAGCGTAAAAATTTCCTTCATTTTATGCGAGATGTAGATAACCGTGGTACCCGACGCTTTTAAGTCGCGTATGATATCGTACAGGGCATAAACCTCGGACTCACTAATAGCCGAAGTCGGTTCATCCATGATCACCACATCACTTTCCACCAACAACGCCTTCGCAATCTCGATCAACTGACATTCGCCAACTTTCAATTGCGAAACCGGTGCGTCGAGATTCAGCGTTAACTTCAGGCGGGCGAGTAACTTTTTAGCGATAGCTTTCATCTCCGTCCTGTCCAACGCCCCCCAAGTCGTGACCAGCTCTCTTCCTAAGAAAATATTCTCCACTACACTCAGATGCGGAATAAGGTTTAGTTCTTGATGGATAATCGCGATACCTTGATCCTGCGCGTCGCGTGGTCTTTGAAAACGAACCGACTTGCCTTTATATAAAAGCTCTCCCTCATAGTCGGGATAAACGCCGCTTAGGATATTCATCAGCGTGGACTTCCCCGCACCATTTTCCCCAATCAAAGCAACCACTTTCCCTGCTGGAAAATCGATACTAACATCGCGGAGCGCGTATACGCCATTAAACGTTTTTGATATGTTTTTTAATGAGACCACCATATTAATCTATAAACTGTAATCGTATAGGTTTAATCTCCACATCGGGATCCCAGCCTAATCGTCTATTCAGCGCAAAAGCACCTTGCATCTGTATAGTCTTACCCACTTTTACAGTCTTCAAGAAAGGCGCCACTACTTGCGTGCGCACACGTTCGTTGATCGACTCCGATAGGCTATTAAACGTAGGTAAGCTGCCAACTTCCTTGAGCTGTAATTTTCCGGACGCATCCCGGATTTCATTACCGAAGATGTAAACCGTCGAAATACGGAATGTACATTCCGCATCTCCCTCACCGAAAGTCACGGTGATAAAATCGTCTTGTACCGTCCTTATCCGTCCTTGACCACTGACTAAAAAATAGTATCTGTTCCCGATAGCGTTTTGCTGCCCATATTTCTCCCAACCGCTGCTATCCTCTGTTTTCAGCATCTTCGATAAGCTGCAGGGCTCAGGCGCATCCAACATCACCGCCGGCAGGGTTTCTTCAAAGTAGACCGCTACCATTTCGGCGACCTCCTCGCCCGCGTTCGTTTCTGCTCGCTCGTCCAACGGCACGATATCGAAAGACAAATACAATAACACCAAGCCAATCAATGCGGATATCCCGTACATGAGTGGCTTTCGTTTCTTAGGCGATCTATATGTTTCATTCTTTACCATAGCTCGTATATCTATCTACGTTGGTGGGTGTTACCAGTTCAACATCGACCAATGTTTTTTGTTGGAACTCGGTCTTTCCCTTAAAATATTCGTCCGAAAATGCGACTGCGGTTTCGGCAATCTTTTGTGGAAACTGCATGACCGTCGCATCCAATCCGCCGGCCTGCACGGATCGTACCGCATCTTCCGACCCATCGAAGCCGTAAACACGGATCGCTTTGTCTTTCCCCGCAGCGACCAATGCTTGCTGAGCGCCCATAGCCATCGCATCGTTTCCGCAAAACACGGCGTCTACATCGGGATGTGCCTGCAAGATCGACTCCAATACTTCCATCGCTTTGTTCCGATCAAAGTCCGCACTTTGCTGCGCCACCATCTCCATTTCGGGAAACTGATCAACAACGGCATGGAAACCCTTCGATCGGTTCCAGGTATTATTGTCACCCACCAATCCAAGCAATTCGACATACTTTCCCTTTCGTTTTAGGGAACGAACGAATAAACCGCCCAGTTCGACACAGCCAGAATAACTATCGGATACAATCTGCGAAGTCGCAGCATCGGGATTATTCAGCTCCCTGTCCATGCAAAACACCGGAATACCAGCTTCCATCGCTTTTTTTGCATTCGCCACTGATCCGTCGGAATCTGTGGCATTCAGTAATATGGCATCGTATCCCAGCGCCACGGCATTTTCAAAATGATTTGATTCCAATGAAGTATTGTTCTGTGAATCGAAAATACGGGCGACATACCCTCGGTTTTCTGCCTCTTCTTTAGCCGTTTCAGCCAGAAATACGAACCAGGGATTATTGAGGGTAGACACAATAATCGCAATCTGCTTAGCTTTACCCTTCTCCGACTCGTTGGAGCCGCAGGAAAAGCATAGCAACAGGACCAAGCATACGCATAAACATCTGCCAATGATATACATCGTGTATTCGGTTTATTTTTTGTTTATAATGGCGCACTAAAAGCACGCGTATTTTATGCCTTTTCGGCGGCATTCAAAAGCTCCAAGGCTGCTGTCGCGATTCCCGCACCATGGATGCCGTAATGATCGAAGATATACTGCTGCGAACCGGTGACGGTATATTCATCAGGAATCCCCATGATGTGGAAGGCATTGTGATGGCGTCCTTGTAGTAAGAATGCCGCACAGGCTTCCCCCAGACCACCGTTCACACTATGCTCCTCTACGGTAAGTATAGGCATTCCTTTTTTTCCCAGCTCGGTGAGCAACGTCGTATCCAGCGGCTTTACCGTGTGCATACTGACGACCATGGCTTCCAAGCCTTCAGACTCCTGGAGCATTGCTGCAGCATCCATCGCCGGGTGTACCGTTTCACCGGTAGCCAAAATAGCCATATCCTTGCCTTCGCGCAGTACCCGACCTTTACCAAACGTAAACGGCACATCCTCTCGAAGTATGGGCATCGGTCGCTTGCCAAAACGTATATACACTGGGTGGTCAGACGCTGCGGCTTGTTGCACCGCTTCTCGGGTCTCCACATTATCTGCCGGTGCGCAAACCACCATATTGTGAATTGCTCGCAGTGCAGCATAATCGTGTAGACTATGGTGTGTAGAGCCTAATGCGCCGTAGCTGACCCCTGCGCTTATCCCAACCAACGTAACCGGATTGTCCGAATACGCCACATCGTTCTTGATCTGCTCCAACGATCTTGCTGTCAAAAAACACGCTGGCGATACGGCAAACACCTGTTTTCCTGTAGATGCCAAACCGGCGGATATTCCCACCAGATTCTGCTCCGCAATGCCCACCTCGACCAGCTGGCGTGGAAAGCGTTGCGCAAAGGGCACTAGTTTTCCCGATCCTCTGGAGTCACTTGTAACCACCAACAGTTCCTTATTTGTTTCTGCAATCTGTTGCAACGTCTCCGAAAACACCTCCAGATTCGCTTTTCCCATTTTAATCTCCTTGTTCATATCCAAGCCCATTTTTAATTAAAGCGCCAAAAGAGCGTCATCCAATTCCTTTTGTGCCTGTTCATATTCTTGTTCACTTGGCACACCGTGGTGCCATTTCAGTACATTTTCCATGTAACTGATACCTTTACCTTTGATCGTATGTGCGATAACCAGACTAGGTTTTCCAGCGGTTAGCGGGAGTGAACGAAACGTTTCCTCCAATACATCAACATCATGTCCATCCACTTCGATCACCTCCCAGCCAAAACTTTTAAACTTATCAGCTACTGGGTCTGTATTACACACCTCTCGTGTGGGGGCCGAAATCTGCAACTGATTATAATCTATGATCGCACAAAGGTTATCCAATTTATAATGCGCAGCGGTCAGCGCGGCCTCCCAGTTCGATCCTTCTGCCAGTTCGCCATCACCCATTAGGGTGAATACTTTATAATCTTTGGCGTCGAGTTTTCCGGCAATTGCCATGCCGACACTCAAGGAAAGACCGTGTCCTAGCGCTCCAGTATTCTGCTCTACACCCGGCACCTTTCGTGTGGGATGCCCGATGAAATGAGAACCTCCTTGACAAAGATTTTCCAGTTCGGCTTCGGGAAAGAAACCCTGATCGGCCAGTACAACAAAAAGCGCCTCCACACAATGCCCTTTGCTCTGGACATAACGGTCCCGATCGGGACTATCAAAGTTTGAAGGTCCTACATGCATAACCCTATTATAGAGCACATTCAATATATCTACGCAGGATAGACTTCCCCCTGTATGCCCTGCTTTTGCTTTATAAATATATTTTAGAATACGCTTTCGGTATTCAATAGATTTTTTTTCTAACGATTCCATCACCTTATCCTTTATCATGGTTATAGACTTCCCAATCGAAGTAATTCCCTAATGCTTCTTCCAATATCTTCGCTGTTCGAGAGGCATTCATGACCACATGATGCTCGAAGCCATTACGGCATACGTACTGCATCAGCCCCTGTAGATCCGGAATGCGTGCCACGGCACGGTTACCGAACGTATTTAATTCATCGTCCGTAAGTTCCCCTTCACCTATATACACTTTGATCTTGCCTTGCATATCGTCGGTACTGATTCGTCCATACGTTAATGGCGATGCCGGCGTACGTCCGTCCAATGCCCCCCACGTATTTTCTACACCCAAGGACGATCCTAAAATGGGTGCGTTGCTGATTTCTATATCCGGTAAGAATGCCTTTGCCCAATTCCCACAGTGAAACAATACGGTTTTATTTGGGTCGTCGGCATAGTTATTATTCCAATCCACCAACGCACTTGGCGAACCAGACGCCAATTGCATAGCGTACATGGTCAAGGTGCCGGTAACATCAACTTCACAAGCGCTTGGAAGCATATTTTCACTCATCATGCTCATGGAAGTACATACATTACAACCAAAGTTTTGTTGCAACGAGGTCCAACATTGCAATGCCGTAGCATCCAAGGCATGTTCTTCGACGAACTCCTGCAGCACAAAATCCAACTTGGCCATCTGCACCAACGATTCATCCGGCGTCAGTCCACGCTTAGCATAATTGGTTATCGCTTCTATCCGTTGCTTCACAATCGTATCATCATCTTTGATTCGGTTTGCACGACCCAATATTTCGGAGAGATCGGCCGTTACAACGGTGATGCCGTTGCGCTGCAATATCTTTTCACTGTAGCGTACGGTATTGAAACCGCCCGGACGGGCGCCGATTGCTCCGATACGCATACCTTTCATGCCCCTAACGACGCGACATACGGCCGCGAAGTCGCTTACTTCTCGTTCGAAACCCGCGTTATCCGGACGAATAACATGTTGGTCCGTTAAACTGTATTTTATGCCGTACTGGTATAGGTTGTTGCAAACGGAAATCTTCCCACACCAGGCGTCGCGCCGACGGGCAACATCCAGTTTGTCAAGATCGTCTGGATATGCTTGCACGAGCACGGGCACATCTAGCCCCGACAGTCGAATGGTTTCTGCCATTCCGCGTTCGTCGCCAAAATTGGGTAATATCACTAATATCCCCATAATCTCCTCGCGATGGGCTTTAAAAAGGTTAGCACATTGCTGGGCGTCAGCGAAGGTTTCCACTCCGCCTAATTTCGTATCAGACTCCGCTAACATAACATAGCCCAAACCGAGCTCATCCAACACCGCTTTCACCTCTTTTCGTGCGGTTCCCACCAGATGGTCCGGAAAAAAATCACGATTTCCAAAAACGACACCAAAAACTCCTGTATTCATTTGCTCTCTCTATTTGAATTTATAATGTATAACCAGCTACACCTAACCGCCGGCGATAATAATATCAATCTCGTGGTCCCGAAACATATTTTTATGTAGCTCATCAATTTCGGAATCCGTTACCAAAAAATTAACAAGGGACATCGCGCCCAAACTGGCAAACGATGTCTTGCCGATTTTGGTTGAATCTGCAACCAAGTAGGTGGTTTGCGCAGCGTCCACCATCGCCTTTTTTACGATAATATCACTAATACTTGGGTAGGTGAGGCCGGCTTTCAGCGACACACCTGCCGTAGCTAAAAAAAGCTTCTGTACATTGATCCCCTTAAAAAAATCGGAGGCCTTCTGGCCAGTCAGAGACAAGGTAGGAGGTTTGAACTCTCCCCCCGTCATGATGACTTCAATACCCGGCTCGGCACCAAGCATCAGGGCAATGTTAAGTGCATTGGTAATCACGGTCAGATTTTTTACGCCCTTGATCTTGCGGGCAATCGCTGTGGTAGTAGACCCGGAATCCAAAATAATCGTATCCCCATCTTCGATAAGTTCTACGCATTTTAATGCAATCTGTTCTTTTTTAGTGATGTTTTCGTATTGATTGGCAAGCGAAAAATTCCGTACCTGATCTTCGATATTGCGTAAATAAGCTCCCCCATGATCCCGGGATATGAGTCCTTCTTTCTCTAGCTTCTCTAAATCCTGCCGGATGGTTGCTTCAGTCACCTTAAAGAGTGCTGCTAAATCGATTACTTTCGCTGCCCCATCCTCTTTTAGCAAAGCCAATATTTTTTCTCGTCGTTGTATTGGAAGCATAATAACTTAGTATTATAATATTATAGCTTCGTTAAATATCGAAAATAAAACGCAATAAACAAAGAAAAAAGAAAATAAATGAAAATCAACTTACCGTTGTACTACCTGCACTCGCTCCGTTTTAAAGCCCGAGACATGAACGCTATCGACCGCACATTCTTCGCAATGTACTTCACTATCTTTTAGGACGAAATTATCGACGTCGTTTAGCGTGAGGTAATTCTTGCCGGTTGCGTGGAGGTTGGTTATTTCCACATGCTTCAACGTTGATTCGGGGATGCCTTCCACGTTGATGCAGTTTTCTGATGATTCGATTAATACATCGCTGATCTTAATGTTGGAAAATTCCGGCGTCAGCTCATTGATAGCAACCTCAAAATCCCGACTTGCTTGCGCCCCAACATGCGTGGCGCTTCCCAGCATATCCCAGCGCAAAGCCGAATGGACAACGTGCATACGGATATTTTCGAAAGTAATGTCTTGTCCGCCACCACCGCGCGGGCGACGCGTTTTAAAGCGAATGCCTACGTCGGTTCCGTCGAAAGCACAATCGTGTACATATAAGTTTTTGATCATGCCCGCCGTTTCGCTGCCTAGCGTTAAACCACCATGCCCCGTACCCGCTAGGCAGTAACGTACCACAATATTTTCAGAAGGCTTGTTAACCCGTAGCCCGTCATATCCCCGGCCCGCCTTAATAGCAATACAATCGTCGCCGGTATACAGGCTACAGTATTCTACCAGTACATTTTTAGAGGATTCAATATCAATTCCGTCACCACGCTGTATACCTTCCGAATACACCTTTATGCCACGGATAACAACATCTTCACAATAGGTGGGCACAACGTTCCAAAAGGCCGAACGCTCCAGCGTCACCCCCTCGATAAATACCTTTTTACAGTTGATCGGCGCAATCAAGGCCGGCGGGAATATAAAAGATGCCGTTTCCCCATCGTAGATACGCTCGTTGACCGGAAGGTCTAAATTGACCACCTTTTCGATGACCTCATGTGTCATGGTCAGGTCGCGCACCGAGCCTTCTCCGGGACCTACTAATTTACCTTTTCCTGTAACAGCAATATTTTCGGCATCGCGCGCATAGATACAGGCGCCCAGCGAATAAAGCTCTATCCCTTCGTTTCGAGTAAACACCACCGGCAGGAAATCCGCTAGTTCGCTTTTAAAGGTAATCACCGCCCCCTCTTGCAGATGTAGATTGATATTTGATTTTAATTCTATTCTCCCCGACAAATAGTCACCTTCGGTCAACACCAAGGTTCCACCTCCGGCCACGGCCAATCGATCAATACCTTCCTGGATAACATCCACGCCAGGGAATACGGAATCCGTGCGACTGGGGAACGTTGGTCGTTTAAAATCATAGTCAAAATAAGGTGATCGAATGGGAGCAATCGTATCGGGCATTACATCTGCTCCTACCTCGTCATATTGCGGCAATGCCGCGTCTAATCGTTCTTGCAGAGAGGTTGACGCGCATGCGCAACACAAAAGCGCAACCAAGCTGATCCATATTGCTTTCATCTGTTTATTTTTTTAAACGACAATGAAGTCATTATCCTTGAAAAATAGATTTTACGTATCTGGTATTTGCGCCAAAGTTTTCTTTCACCATACGTGGCGATATACTCGCGTCTCTTGATCGCTCAATAACCAGCCAGCCTCTCCATCTCATTTTGTCTAGCGTTTCTTTCACTTTTGGCATGTCTAAACGGGTATTGTTTTCCAACCACACACCGTCTTCGTCTGTGCAGTGGATCTGCGCAATGCGCTTTTTACCAAGAATTTGTATTTCTTTGATCAGATCACGGCCCTCCTTCAATGGATTCGAGAAATTGAAATAAATCTGGATATTTTTGGAACCGATTTCGTTCAGCAGTTCGACCTCTCCGCGAGCGTCCAATGCCGTCTCAATACCGATGATAACTCCTGCCTTCCTCGCCATTTTTCCGACTTCCTTTAAACGTTCCACAATTGCAGGACGCAATTCAGGGTTCTTCACCAAGTCTCCTTGCACACCCAAAGGCAAAAACGCGACCCTTGCGCCTAGCAATTGACAAGTCTTTAAACAATCGTCGACCATTTGCTTGTAGGTAGGTCTTGTTGCAAAAGATTGCGCATAGAAACCGGTCATGGCTACTGAAGCCACTTCTATCCGGTGCTCTTTCAAGGCGTTAATATAATCCGTCCGAAATTCTTCATCAAAAAACTTATTATCGAAGGTATCCCGGTTACCCAGTCCCCCCATATCGATCTCCAGTCCGTCTGCACCAATTTCACTGGCCAGTTTAACCGCACTTAGTTTTTGTCTTTTTAAGATCATCAAATCAATGACCGCTACTTTATAGCGCTGTTCTTGCCCCTTCCATGCCCAAGTTGATTTCGGCAACATCAAGGTCGTTGCGCCAAGTACAGCGGTCGTGATAAATGCTCTTCTATTAATTACCTTCATGCTATTCGTCTTTAAATAGTTTTTCTAAATTTTCATAACCATGTATCGCATTAGATGGCAGATTCTCCCCATGGGGTCCAAAAGCGTACAATGCATTTTCTTCTTCTATGACACAGCCTGACTCATCATAATCACCTGTTGCATTTTTAAGCCCTTTCGTATCCAGATTAAAATGCTTGCTGATAAAATCATAAACAGGTTTGCGTTTGGAATAACCGAAATCGTGACCATCCTCCGGAAGGTGAACATTTTCAACCAATTCGGTTTTCCCGTAGTAGCCATATATTTTCTGGAGATAAGGGAAATCATGTTGGGGCATGTGTGCCGTCCAATCTTTGCCGTCTGAGATTACCAACTGCGGTCTGGGCGCTGCCATAGCAGCCAGTTCGACATTATTTGTCCCACCAGCACTCGCATGTATCGGCATCCCGCTCTCGCATGGGCATCCCCCGTAGAAATAGGAAGATAGCGAAACGACCGGAATGCTCAACGTGATACGGTCATCCAACGCGGTCATCAGTACCGTTTGGCTTCCGCCACCGGAACCTCCGCAAATACCCACGCGTGCCGCATCGATCTGGCTATCTTGTAACATCCAATCCAGTATGCGTATAGCCCCCAATGTTTGAACGGTCAACGACAAGCTCTTGCGATGGTCGCTATACTGAAATTGTAAACCAGACTCCCCCCAACCAAAAAGATCGTAGCTCACGGCAACCGCACCCATTTGCGCGGTCATTGCGCACCGAATCTGCGCGTCCTCACGGAAACGATGACCAGCCCAGTGTCCGTCTGGACTCAACATCAGCGGCACTTTACCTTTTGATTTCAAGGGTCTGTATATGGAACCGTTAACATACAAGCCGGGCATGATCTCCAAAGCAAAATTCTCCACGGTATAGTTCTTAAACTTCCGTTTTTTTGTAACCAAAGGTGCAGACTGCGGTCTTGGGGGTAAAGGGGACAGCTTCAACGCTTTGTACAAACCCGGACGAATCTGCTGCTTCCGTTGCTCCCAGCTGTCCTCATCCTGATATTGCAAAGCCAGTTTATCGAGGTAATCCCATCCATCCTGGGGCTCCCATCGGTAATATTCATATTCTTTGAGCTTATATTTACCTTCCCCTTCTTTATTCACCTTTAAATCTAGTGGGGCCAATAAATTGCGAAGGGTCTCATCCACATCTGCACGGAAACGCCAGGCGGCGTAATTCAGCGATTTACCCGCTACAAGTTTTTGATCATACTTGATGTGAATACCGTATCGCTCTTCCACGATATGTATAACATCCTCTAATGGCATTCGATATCTGTCATCCGAATTTTGTGCCCCACTAAAGTGGATAAAACAGCACAGGTATACCAAAATAATAACAAAGATTCTTCTCATGATTCTATTCCCCTTTCTCGGTCAAGTTTGCGATTTCTTTTCCACCCTTTATAGTATAGATTGGAATCTAATACGGGTTTTGGAAAAAATAAACTAGCCAAATAGCCAACACCAATAACGACCAAATGGCTATATACCCCCAGCATCATTTTATGATGCGTAAAATTATATTCACCCAAATCCAACAAAAGAAACGTATTTCCTCCAAATTCAATCTCGGTACTGGTTAAAAATGCGTAAGCAGTAAACAGCACACACACCGCAATCGCAATATTTATCCCTTGGCTATTCGCGCGTTCGGTGAAAATACCCAATAAGAAAATACCGACGATACCGCCCGAAAATATCGCGTATAGTGTAAAGATGATACCCAAAATACTTTCGCTACCTAGTTCCACGTATATAAAACCAATAATCATGGAAATGACTCCCGCAATGGCGACCATCCAACGACTAGCACGGAGATATTCATTATCCACGCGCTCGGGGCGTAGTTTTTTATAGTAATCTTCGATGCCCACTGCTGCTAACGAGTTGAGGTCAGCACTAAGGCTACAAATAGCCGCGGAAATCATCGCCGCCAGGATAAATCCGACCACGCCCACAGGCAATTGAGTCATGATGAAATAAGGAAACACACTATTGGGACCGACATTATCGGGTAATGGTTGCTGCATATAGTATACAAAAAGCGCTGTACCAATAAACATAAAAAGAGACCATACCGGGACCGTTAGTAAAATTCCCATTAACGAAGCACGGATCGCCGATTTATCTGAACGTGCGGTTAGATATCGCTGAATGACGGTTTGATCTGTCCCATACTTTTGGATTGCATAAAACATGCCGTTGATGGCCATCACCACAAAAGTCAGTCGTGTAAAATCCAGATCATACGGCCCGAATCCTGTCCTCCCGCTTTCGGAGGCTACCCGCCACACTTCCGGAAAACCACCATTCACGGAGAAGATAATAACGAGCAAACATAAAATTCCACTGGCGAAAAGCATGAATCCCTGAAATACATCGAGCCAGATGACCGCCTCAATACCACCAAGCAAGTTCACGATAACAATGATACTTCCCACTACGAGGATAATCCAATACGTGTTGATGTTCGTCATGCTCGATAGTGCCACCGCGAGAAGATATAGCACCGTTCCCATTCCAGAGAACTGACGCAGGACAAACGCAATGGAGCTATAATAGCGCGCAACATTGCCAAAACGCTTCTCAAAATACTCATAGGTACTCAATCCAATTACCTTTCGGTACAACGGTACAATAAACCATACGGTACCCATCAATACAATAGGCACCATCAGCCCTTGAACCAGTAATATCCAATTATTAGCGTACCCTTCGGCGGGATACCCTAGAAAAGTGACACTACTAATCAAAGTTGCCAACAACGACATACCTATCGCCCAAGACGGCACACGCCCTTTGGCTGAAAAATAGGCTTCGGTAGACTTCTGATTTTTTGCATATCGAAGTCCAAAGTATAAGGTAATCAATAAAACGGCTATAATTATTCCGTAATCAAATATGCTCAACATAAGGTTTATCTATCATTATTCGACATTACATCGATTGGGCTAAAATACCCATAATTCTTCTGTCCACGGATAACTTCCTGGCTTCAATGTTACCGTCAATGCTACTTCCGGCACATGATTCCGAATAACGCCCTGCCCATATTCCCATATGGGCACGAGTGTGTCAATACCTAACACTTCCAATATTGCCCGAGCTGTTGCACCTCCCTCAATGATCAGCTCATGCAACGCATATTCCTGATAAAGAATAGCGAGCACTTGTGCAATATGCTCCCGGACTATCGCTGCATCGCAACGCACCGTGGGAGCTACGGCTAGTATCACTTTGCCATATTTATCCATCTTACGACGAATAGTTTTTGCCACTTCTTCTTCTTCACCAATATGTGCCCAATATACCACTTTATCAGTATTAACCGTCGCAATACGTTCGATACTGCTTTCATGACGGGAACCACACACATATAATACAGGCGTTTGCGGCAGGGGGGCCAAATTATTCGATACCGGACGCCGCTCTATCTGCCGACGAAGCAAGGCGTCAAAGAAAGCAGCACCTCCAGCACAGATCCCAAAAGATATTCCTATAGAAGCCCAACTATTCAAACCCGCCTCGTCTTTGACTGCGGGGACTATGTATGATGGCTTCGCTGTCGATAATGTCTTTACATCGTCCGCCATATGCCAAGATTTGGCATCAAGAACCTCCAATATATGACTTTTTGTTATCGGAAATTCTGGATCTTGTGCGAAGTCGGTTTCCGCAATAGGCCTGCCATTAACCCAATACACGCCATCTTCAATGATACGTCCTAATGCCGGATTAACGGGACAAAAGATCACATTATCCTTTTGGAAAATTGTTCGATAAAAGGATATCTCTTCTTTGATATGCCCACGGAGTGCTGAGTCAAACTTGAGGTATATCCAATCCCATTTGAAGCCTTGGTCTACCAGAAATACCCCTTGCAGGTGGAGAAGCGCTTCATCCGCTTTTAGCGACCGTGTATTGGTATTCAGAATTCGAACATCTTTACTTATTGGTAATGTTAATGTATGCACGATTTCTACCGATAACCCGTAACGCAAGACCATTCCGCCTATTTCGGCAGCACCAGTCAAATCATCCGCAATTACCAATATCGCCATTAGGTTTTATTTATTTAAAGCCAATTGTACGGCCGACTCAATGGCTAACACCATGGCATCTGGACTCGCCACGCCTTTGCCTGCAATTTCAAATGCTGTTCCGTGGTCGACGGACGTCCGAATAATAGGCAGCCCCATCGTAATGTTCACACCTTTCACACTATCCATTTGTTTTTTCTCCGCATTCCATTTAAAACCCGTTAACTTAAATGGAATATGTCCCTGATCATGATACATCGCAACAATTCCCCCGAAATATCCGGTTGCCGCTTTGGAGAAAAGCGTATCCGCAGGTACGGGTCCTTCTACGTCATATCCCCTTTTACGTGCTTCTTCTACAGCCGGTACAATTTCCTCATCGTCTTCCGTACCGAATAACCCTGAATCTCCAGCGTGTGGATTAAGCCCCGCTATACCTATTTTGAGGTTAGTTTCTCCCAGACTTACCAATCCTTGATGCAGTAATTCCGTGACCTCCACAATACGGTCTTTCTTCACCAAATCACAAGCTTCGCGCAGCGGCACATGCGTGGACACGTGAATAACTTTCATATTTTCTTCCACGAGAAGCATCGCATATTTCTTTGTCTGGGTGTAATGGGCATAAATCTCTGTATGACCCGCAAAATGATGGCCTGCTTCGTTTACAGATTTCTTATTTATCGGCCCGGTTACAGTGGCATCTATTTCTTTTTTCAGGGCTAAATCTATCACCTTTGTGACCGCTTGAAACGAAGCACTTCCCGCTTCCGCCGATATCTCTCCAAACGTTATTTTAGCTAAATCCGTGTTCTTCAAGTCCAATACATCCGCCTCTCCCAGAGCAAATTGAGCGTCCGAAACCTGATCAATGGCGTGAACGTTGATAGGTAGCTGCAGTTGCGATATGATTTGTTGAAAAACAGCCGCATCGCCCACCAAAATAGGTCTACAAATATCCTGCACACGTGTATCCAACAATGCTTTTAATGCGATTTCGGGACCAATGCTTGCCGGATCTCCCATGGTAATCCCAATAATTGGCTTATACATGACTAATTAAATTCAGTTTAATGTTATCTTTTGTTATCAAAGCTTGAAAAGCTTCCACAATATGCGTTTCTTCTTGTTCGCTCAAAGTGTATAAAGGGGGCATCATAAACGATTCACATAAACCCAATTGTTTCATTAGTACCTTAAGTGCCCACAACGATTCTCCCAAAGACTTATTTGACTGATATAGCGCTCCTAGATCATCCGATTGCTTTTGTAAAGCGTAAGCACTCTCCAAATCACCTTGTTCCGCTGCGCGGCACATATCTCGGTATATCGCAGGAGCGAAATTCGCTGAACTCGGCACTACGCCATCACTACCGTTAATTAGAGAATGTGCAGATGCTCCCGCCCAGCCCATATAGTGTTTGAAATCCGTCCGATCACGCCATAAATCCAATGATTGGTCTATTCTTTCCATATTACGCTCCGAATCTTTCACCGCAACAATTTTGGGATGATGGCTCAGTCGTTCTAACAGATTCAGCGGAATAGACATGTGTGTCGTCGCAGGAATATTATAGGCGATCAAGTTGGGTTCAATAGCCTCCGCTAAATCTAAGTAATATTTCTCAATCTGTACATCCGATAGTTTATAATAGGTGGGCAATGTTGCCGCTACTTCGGAAACGCCTAATTCGAACGCCAAATTGGCGAAGGAAATAGAGTCTTCGAGAATATTAGATGAGATACCCACATACAGTTTTTCCCCTTCGGGTCTATTAACAACAGCTGATCTTAAATATTCTTCTTTAAAGGTGTTAGACAACGATGCTGATTCGCCGGTAGTACCTAAGATAAAAGGCGTGGCTCCATTCGCATACAAATAGGAAAATATACGGGATACCGCATCTTCATCTAAACTTAAATCTTGTTTCAACGGTGCAACCACCGGAACAATAGTTTCTTTTCTTGTTCTTATTTCTTTCATTTTTTAATAGGCAGCATTAAATATTGATATGGCATCTTGCAATGTAATCTCTCTAGGGTTGTTGACTAACAACCTCGTAATCTTCATGGCGTCCTCCGCCATTTTGGGAATAGCTTCTTTCGGTATTTCTACATCGCGCAGTCGAGCAGGGACGCCGCAAGCATCGATTAGTGTCCTGACTCGTTCGATGCCCGCCCGAGCGGTCTCTTCGTCGGTAGCTAAACGGCTGCATCCTAAAGCAACCGCCACTTCGGCATATTTTTTAGGTGATGCCACGTAATTATATTCCATAATATAAGGCAGTAAAAGGGCGTTGGAAAGGCCATGCGCCAAGTGAAACATGCTTCCCAACGGATAAGACAAAGCATGAACCGCTGCCGTATTCACCGGACCTAAACAGAAGCCCCCCAGCATACTTCCCATCGCAACATGATATCTCGCTTCTTCGTTCTTTCCGTTATGAACAGCTTCTTCCAGGTTCTCCGCTATCAAGCGCATGCCCTCATAAGCGTACATATCGACAAAAGGTTGTGAAAATTTATTGGTATAGGCTTCCAAGCAGTGCGTCAAGGCATCCAAACCCGTCGCTGCGGTAATAGCCGGTGGCACACCAATCGTAAGCAACGGATCTACATACACCTTATCCGGAACCAAATAAGGACTGATGATTCCTTTTTTCTGATTTTCGTCATCCACCAGAATCGCATTCGGGGAAACCTCGCTTCCCGTTCCAGCGGTAGTCGGTACACAAATAAGACCTTTATTCCGGCCTTTTACTAGATCTTTTCCGACAATCTCTTCCAACGATTGTGTACTGCCTAATTGCGCCGCAACCAACTTTGCTACGTCTAATACACTTCCACCACCGATACCGATAACCGCATCCGCCGGTACCGCTGAAAGTTGCTGCAATACCTTCTTCACATCTGAAAAGGCAGGTTCTTGTTCAATACTGGTATCTATCGACACGTCTATCTTATTCCGTTCCAATATGGCTACAAAATCAGCTAGCTGCCCTAAAAGTGGCTTAATTGTCATGATAATGACAGCTTTATACCCCTGCGCCACAACATCTTCGGCTAGCTGCTTCAGTACACCATTTCCAAAAACCAAGCTCCCCGGAAAGCTAACCCTTGTTATCCGATCTATTGACATATTATTTCGACAATTAATTATTCTTCTTCTGCTTTATAAGTTTCTAACGTTGGTAACTCATAACCCTTCACTTCAGGCCAAGCACCGTCCTTTATCACTCTTTTCTTTAATTTTTTCGGGTTGACGACCACATGTTTCATTTTTTGTCTCCTCCAAGTATAAGCGAAATGCAGTAAACCATCACTTGTTTGTATAACTGCCGGGTAAGAGTACTGACTGATCGGCGAATCTTCTAAGATCAATACGGCATCCCATTTCTTACCATCTTTCGATATGGAAACATTTAACGGGGTTCGCGGCCCTTTCGGATTCTCCGGCGGTGGCAATACGTGATTGTACACCAACACATGTGTTCCGTTTTTCATCGTAACAGCATCCGTGCCCGAGTTATTATTAGGCAAACCTGTTTTACGTAATGGCGACCAAGTTTCACCATAGTCATCTGACCATGATTCCACCAGCGCCCAGTTACGGCTTCTTGCCAAAATCTGCAGTTTGCCGTTTCCGTGATCTAAAACACTGGGTTGAATCGCCTGGAGGTTATCTTCTCCCGTTGCGATCGGTCCGACCTTGCGCCAAGTCTTCCCGAAGTCGGGTGTAATTTCAAAATGAATATTCCAACCATTTCCTTCCGTACTGCTTGGACAAATCAAGTTGCCATTGCTCAGCAAAACAGGTTTATTCTTAATGGGTCCAAGAAATCCTTCGGGTAATTTTTCTGCGTCCGACCATGTTTTTCCACCATCAGTTGAGCGTTTCAACATGCCCCACCATTCGGATGGTTTGGGTCCCACTTTATAAAACAGTAGTAAATCGCCATCGGGAATCTGATACAGTACCGGGTTCCAGGTAGGCAAGCGGCTTCCGTCTTCCTGCACACCGTCAGCAACAGATTGTGGCCCTGTCCACTGGCCGTTTTCATACCGGCAGATATAGATTTCTACGTCGGGATTACGTTCCCTCGTTCCGCCAAAAAGGGCGTACACCAAGTTGCCTGCCGTCGTTTCCACGATACTCGCCGAATGACAAGAAGGAAAACTGGCTTTATCATAGATAAACTCATCGGTCACCATACCTTTTTGCCATTTGTGTAGCGCATTTTGCTGTGCTTGTGTCCCAACGAGAAACAAAAAACTGATAATAACGGATAGACCTATTTTATTTTTCATTTGATTTTCTTGCTTTTTCGGCTTTAGCCTTATTCACGTAATCTTTATATAACTGCCTCCAACTTCTGCCGTTGGCGTTCAAATATTGCTCTGATTTGGTTTTATAAATCTCGAAAATGGCAGAGATCTGCTTCATGTTTTTGTAGTCGATCGCCATTTCCCTCGCCTCTTCCAAATTAGCTCTGATCACTTTTTCCTCTTCCGTGGTTAAATCGGGCACAATGGCTTTATAACCCTTCATTGTAAAATCAACCTTACCAATGGTGTATTTGTCTAATATAAAAGTCACTTGAGCAGTATCCAATTCTTCGCTTAAACCATCCATTAAGGTTTTATGAACGGTCTCTGGCATAGCCGAGTCGGCAATAATGGTTCTATCGAGCTCACTCAATTTCTGACCGGTTAAAGGATTAATTCCTGCTGGAACAGTGCTTGCTGGATGACTATTATGCCAATCTTTAACGGCAACCAGATGGTTAAAGATTAACGTCTTTACCCGCTCTTCTTTTCTAGTGTCGTTAAGTTCAAGCGCGGCACTCCACTCAGCAGCCCGTTTCTGTTCTCCTGTATTATCCTGGGCCTGTAAATTCACGGCTAAAAAGCTCAGAAGAAAAATAATAAATATCTTTTTCATGTGTTTATAATTTAGTTTTGAATTGATAAGTTCCCGACCCGATCGCTATCTTCACCCTATCCGCATCCGCTGACAGTATGTTGATATCTTTATGCGTACTTAATTTTTTGTTGCCTTCGGTAATCGACGATATTTCTTTTGCAGGTAGATACACCACGGCTTTCGCGTTTTCTGGAATGACGATCTTCCATTCAAAGGCAGATTTATGTTTTGTCCAGTTTGAGGCAATTTCGCCATATAAGCTCTTGTACCTAGCATCCACATGATCCAAGCCGGCAATCAGCTCCGGTTTCATCACGATGGCTTGGAACCCATTTTCTTCGGATTTAATACCAGCCAGGTTTTCGTAATACCACACAATCAAATCACCCAGCATCATGACGTGGTTTTGCGAGTTCATTCTTGGATGGGCTGTATTGCCATTCCATAGTTCCCAAATCGTTGTCGCACCGTGTTCAATCATATAACCCCACGACGGATAGGACGTATTGGTGGCTAGTTTATACGCCAAATCGGAACGTCCCATATCGGTCAACGTGCGCATAATCCATTGTGTTCCCACCACGCCTGTACTCAAGTGTCCGTTATTTTCCTTTTCGATAATCGTTACAATCCTATCAGCCAGCTTTTCCTTATTCTCGTCTTCTACCAAGCCGAAGTACATCGCCAATAAATTCTCAGTCAGCGTATTTTTGCCGTAATAGCCCGCCGCGTGGTAAAACCGCTTATTAAAATTTTCTTTCATTTTTTCGGCGGCCTGCTCGAAGGCTACTCGGTCCTGTCCGTTTTCGTTAAGTTCCGAAAAGCGCGCCATCATGTTCAACAAATGATAGTAGTATGCTGTTGACAAGAGTGGGTTTGGATACTTCTTGTCTGCACTCTTCCCGCGTCCTTCGTCTATGGTTGCAGGCGGCGCACACCAGTCTCCGTAGCTATCCTTGGTGATAATCCCTTCATCGTCCATATAACGCGCCTGCATATAATGCATCCAGCGTTTCATGGCCGGATAATGGTCTTGCAACACGCGTATATCTCCAGTCTGTTGATAAAGCATATCTGCTATAATCAGATACGTCCCCGGCCAAGTCATATTATCACTATAATACCGCCAGAAAGCCGGCGCGACATCCGGTATTGCACCATCTTCCTTTTGAGAGAGCCGAATATCTTCTAACCATTTGAAATAGAAATTCGCATTATCGAACATGAAATTTTCTCCGTAAGCGCTGATTGGACGGTCGCCAAGCCAAGCTTGGCGTTCGTTCCGTTGCGGACAGTCTACCGGAATACTTTTGTAATTGGAAGCGATTCCCCACCAAGCGTTGGTATATATCTGATTCAATAATCCATTGGATGAGCTAAACGATCCCACGGTCTCCATTTCATCGTATACCAAACGTCCTACAAAATTGTCCGTAAGTGCCTCTCCGGGGTACCCCTCTACCTCCACATACCGGAACCCGTGATAAGTAAAGCGAGGTTCCCATTCTTCTACGCCGTCGCCTTTTAAAACGTAGACATCCGTTGCCTTTGCAGCCCGCAGGTTGTCGCGAAACAGCGTACCATCTTCATTTAATGATTCGGCAAAGCGCAAGGTCACTTTCGCTCCGCTTTCACCCTGCACACGCATCTTCACCCATCCCGAGAAATTCTGTCCGTAATCAATAATATACTTACCATCCCCTTTTGTTGTGATAGAGACCGCTTTGAGATCTTGCATCACTTTCATGTTCCGATTTAGCTGTGCTTCGTAGTTCCCTCCGGGTTCTTGTACGTATTCCGCTGTTCTCCATGCACCGTCATCATAACCCACCGTTGCCCAATCTCGTAATTCCTTACGTGCGTCATAAATCTCCCCATCGTATTCGTTATTGGACAGGATCGGTCCTTCCGTCGTACCTTTCCACGTATCATCGGTATGTATCGTCTGCTGTGATCCGTCGGTATACGTAACCCGAATCTGCATCTGCATTTTTGGGAACCCAAAGTTTTTCACTTTATACGGCTTTTCCTGTCGTATCGCATAGTAGCGTCCGTTTCCTAATATCACGCCCAATGCGTGTTCCTCGCCGCGAAGTGATTCCGTAACATCGAACACGTTGTATTTGACATTTTTGGTATAATCGGTTAAACCCGGTGCTAGCACCTGATCGCCTATCTTCTTGCCATCGATATACAGCTCGTATAAGCCGAGCCCCATGATGTAGGCTGTTGCTTGCTGCACTTCTTTTGTTAGAGAAATCTCCTTTCTGAAATAGCGTGCACTAAGGTAACCAGCGTCTTTGTCATCACTGTCGAAGTATCCATCAAACCCGATCCACCGTCGATTCCAATCCTTATAATACAATAGCCCTACCCGCCATGACGCTGGTGCCGACCACTCGGATTCTCCTTGATTGGTGGAGACTTTTACTTTCCAAAAAACCTCCGTGTCACTCTTTAATGCTTTCCCATCATAGAACACGGAAATAGAATTATCGGATATTTGTTTACCTGAATCCCATAGGTCGCCGATATGCTGTGCCAGTTTTTCAGGAGAAGATGCCACCAGAATATGATATGCCGTCTGGACAACATTTCGTTCATCCGCACGAATTTGCCAGCTTAACCTGGGGTTTGTCTTATCTATACCAATTGGATTGGTCAACAGTTCACACCGCAGTACGTCCACACGGGGTTGGGCAAAAGCTGCTAAGCTTAAACACAACCAAACGAGCATCCCTGTTATCTTGACTATTCCTTTCATCTGTTATTTTTCGTTTTTATCTGTCAGATGGAGCCTTTGACGATTAAAATAATCATTCCCATAAGCGTTTAATGATTATTTTGATCATGTGGGGTTCATTACGTTATTTCTTTACTTTTGGACCGAGAAATCAAAATACAGCACCATATGTAAGGCACGGATCGGCTCTTTCTCAAAATCATAATACACGTGCTTCATACCCATTGGTCCCGTCGTCTCCGGCTTTTGCGTCTTCGTACCGATTGCAGAAATACCATTCATAAAAGAGATGTCTCCGTTCGGAAAAGTCGGCTCCATGTTCTTCCAGTCGGTGTCTTGTTGCTCCCGTGGCGTAAACAACCGTAAGAATACATCTTCTCTATCGGTGAATACCAAAAACGACTGCTCATCCGTAATGAACTTCGTCCAATACATATTACTGTGGTATCCTTTGAATTCCGGATATTCAAACGGGATCTCACCCGTTGCCGCGTCATTATAATCTTTCTTCCATACGCCAAACTGATTGCCTTTCATCCGATTTTTCCACACCCGGTAAGGCCCCATGCCCATGTATTCCACACCTTTCATTTTATCCTCGGGAAACGAGAAATTGACTCCCACGAATTTGGTAAAGTATTCTTGCGGAAAGTACTGTACATGCATTTTCACTTGTCCCGATGCGTAAATCTCCCATGTCAATGTATTATAGCTTTCTTTCTTATCGAACGTTGACGCAATCACTACTTTATCGTCCTCTTGCTTAACCGTGAAATTCTTGAAATTGGTGACAGCTTCCTGTATAGTAGGCCCGTTGTTAAAAGGGATGGTACCTTTCGCATTTCTGACCTCTTCCAATAAGCCATTTTCTTTATTGATGCGTACCGTAACACCGTTTGCAGAAACCACAAAATTGGAAGCTGTTTCTTCCACGTTTACCGCGTCTCCGGTTGTTTGCAGAAAATTCGCTGCCACTTGGTTCGGACGACTTATCGGAAAACTCCATGTATAAATTTCCAGACCGTTTACATCTTTTGCTGTAATGTACAACACGTCGTAATCTTGCCAGTCTGCCGGAAAGTCCAGCTTTAAAACACCTCGATGATACGGCTCGATAGCTGGAGCAGGGATTGTTCCGGTTTGACTTCCTTTGCTTTCCCCATATTGTCCTAGCTTCTTTAATTCGTAACTGAACGAACATTGGTTGGTATTCGTAAAAGCGTATCGGTTCTCGATATGAAATGCACCATCAAAGCCGGCGGTCATTTCCCTCTTTTCGAAGAAAATAGGACTCCAGACTTCCTTGATGGTATAGAAACTACCCTCTTTTTCATAATAAGGCCCCACGATACCGTCAGCACCGTGGTTGCCATCGGTATCGATGATATTGTCTTTATCCGTTCTTACTAGACCCTGATCTTGAAAATCCCAAAGGAAGCCTCCGGCAGATAAGGGGTTCGCCCACATCGCTTTCCAATAATCTTCGATTCCTGCACCGTGACCGCCGTCCCACATACCGTGTAAAAATTCGGTCGGCATAACAATATTACGACCGTGGTCATAAGTTCCTATCCCGTAATTATATTCCCGGTAGTGCGTTGTTTCGAAACCACCGTATACCGCCCAAGGATAGATCAATGGGCGTTTTTGAATATCATTGGTAAAAAAGATACTGTCCAACTCCGGATTGTGTCCCCCCTCATTCCCGTTCGCCCAAAAAATAATCGAAGGATGGTTTTCCGATACCACCATCATCTCTGTCAGAAGCTTTGTGCCTGTTGGTGTATCGTAATGGCCATGCCAACCGCCAAGCTCATTCATTACATACAAACCCAAAGAATCACACACTTCTAGAAAATGATTGTCGGGCGGGTAGTGTGCCATCCGGACGGCATTCATATTCATTTCCTTGATCAGCTTCACATCGTGAATGCTGATTGCTTTGCTTGTTGTTCGGCCTGATTCAGGATGAAAGGAATGCCTGTTTACCCCCTTAAATTTAATTTTTACACCATTGATATACACACCGTCGCGTTCTTTCACTTCGACCGTCCTAAAACCAAATTTCTGTATCTTTTCATGTACTTTCTTTCCTTTTCTCCACAATGAAATATGCGCTTGATAAAGATTAGGAAATTCGGAAGACCATAAATCGGGATCGGAAAACTGACCTTTCAGTTCGGTTTTATCCTCTTGAAAACGTGCGGATAGCTTATCGCCATAGGGCCGACCATTCGAATCGGTTATTTGGATTTGAATTTCGTCTGCTTCACCACTTCTTTCTACCATACTACGAAACTGGCCGTCTGCTTTCGCGTCGATCGATACCCGGTGTATATGACTTTGTGGTAGTGCTTCCAAATAAACCGGACGATAAATACCGCCAAATATCCAATAGTCCGCTTCCCGTTCTGCCGCATTCACCGACTTATTCTCCGAATGCTTCGCTACGGTCACTTCCAACAGATTCTCTCCTTTGTAGTTTAATAGTTTCGAAACATCGTATTTAAATACATAGAAAGATCCCTGATGAATCTCTCCTGCCGACGTTCCATTTACCTTCACTTCCGCATCAGTCATCACGCCTTCGAAGACCAGGTTCACCACCTGTCCTTTCCATGCTTTATCTACGGTAAATGTATATTTATAAAGCCCTTTCTCTTTCCCTTTTTTTTCTTCTTTGTCAAACCCATAATTGTATTTGCCAAAACCATGCAGTTCCCAATTGGAGGGCACTGGAATTTTCGACCATTTTCCCGCCTTCATACCATCCGTAACAAAAAAATCCCACAATACGGTGTCATCTTTTCCGGTACCAGAAAGGTATTTCCGAGCCGTTTCCTGTGCATGTATCGTCAGATGTGCAAAAAATGTCAATAATATGGTGGATATGTATAATTTCATGGTGTTTTCGCGTTAATTTAATTTCAGTTTTTGGTACGGATTATTGCTACGGAAAGATAGAGCCGGAAGTCCGGCCTCATTAACTAGATTAGGCTGCGCCGCTTCGTCCCAAGCAAAACGTATTTCGGTAATTTTTTTTATAGAAGGGGCGGTTAGCTCGACCATGTCTCCTTTAAGCTTGGCCGCTGCGTTCACGAAAATACCATCCTTACCTGCGACCTCAAAACACGACAACGACTTGCCATCACGTGCATGTAGGCCTTTGGCATGATCAAAATAGACGTGCGCTTTGCCCCCTTTTAGACGTACTTTCTGAAAAGTCGGTCCGTCTGCTTCTATCGGCTTATGACAGGTTTTTGCCAAAGCTTGCAAAGCCAGCCGACGACCAATTTCCCATTTGTAAGACGGATGCAGATCGGTAATATGATCCACTAGGTCGGTTGTTGTGACACGTCCGGTATGTGGTAACTGGAGCAGGAGGCTCTGTGCTTCCCAAAATTCGGGTAATACCGTGCGCGCCATGCGTTCTTTTCCTTGTTCATCCAAGGAATATAGGAAAGGAACAATCTGCGTAAAATAAAACGGCAGGTTGTTGTCATTCCAAAGCTTGCGCCAACTTTCAATCAACACTTTCTGTTTGTAGGCATAGCTGATATTCTCCTGGAGAAAAACATTCGATTCCCCTTGATACCAAAGAAAACCTTTCATAGTATACGGTGCGAGGGGGGCAATCATCGTATCAAAAAACTTACCCGGGTCTCCTGTTAATTCTTTTCCGTGAAAATACGGTTCTTCGCGCAGCGCCTGCTCAGGCAGCCAAGGTTCAATACGGCTTCCGCTCTGCGAAGAAGAAATAACACCTACCGGCACATCCAGCTCCTCCTGTAGGTTTTTCGCAAAGAAGTAACCTACGGCAGAAAACTGGCGTAATGCAGCACCTTGCGCTACCGCCCAGCCATTATATTGCCCATTTGGTCTTGCTAGGGATTTCCGACGAACGAGAAAGAGCCGTATATTTGGATTATTCGCTTCCTCCACCGCATTCTTCGGGAAATAAGCATCCTTTTCCGGAGCCGATAGTTTAGCCAATTTCCGCATCTGGTATTCCATATTGGATTGCCCCGAGCATAGCCAAACCTCACCTACCAGTACATCGTGCAAGGTGATGGTATTTTCTCCGGCAATTACAAGATCCTGTCCTACGGCGTTTGCTGCCATCGGTTTTAGCGAAACCTTCCAGTTTCCCTGCGCATCAGCCATCGTGCGCAGCACCTGCCTATCAAAGCTAACCGTGATCTTTTCCCCTTGGCTAGCTGTACCGAAAATAACTACAGGTTGATTACGTTGCAAAACCATGTGATGTGCAAAAATATTCGGCAGCAGGACCTCCGCGAAGGACGGCTGCAGTATCAGCACCCACAAACAACAAACAAATAGTAATTTTCTTATCAACATACCCTACAGTCTCTGCATATGATTATTAATCTAACGTCTCTGCACTAAAGGAAGTAATCCCGTAAGCAGCCTCTTTATCTACGCCATCAGCATCTTCCACATCAAAATCCTGATCCGTTGGTGTATCGGCATCTGGGTAACGGCGGACATCTCCTGTCCGAAACGATACGCGACTAATCTCACTAACCGGCTGGAAAAACAAACGCGTTCCTTTTTCTGTTCCGTTGATGTTAACTTGATAGGAACGTGTCTGTACATCTACCGTCAACTCGATATGATAGGTTTTTCCGGCGTCATAAGGTTGTAAGCCAGACATCCGATAACCGGCCTTGTTTTTAATCTGTCCATCTGCATCAAACACCATACGGGCCGCCGCTTGTCCTAAATCATTGACAAGCTCGATCTGCAAGCTGCCGTGATCCGCCTGTTGCGGTATAACCGTAAAAGCAATTTTTACTTTTTCCGAAGATGCAATTACCCGTTCAGCTTTCGCATAGTCAAACTTATCTCTGTCCCGTAGCATCAAAGCATCGTCTTCTAACTTGGCTGATGCCCATAGGGGGCTATATATATTCCATTGGTTGAATATCTCGGTTGCATTTTTCGAAAAATCGTCATGTACATTATCCTTAACGACGGCAGTAATCGGTACCGGCACTTTCGATACCCACATATCTTCTTTGTTTATGCTGTACGTCACCCACATATTACCGTCTGGCGGCACGCCGTTTCCCTCCTGTATACCTCTCGGGTACTGTGGTCCATACGACTTATAGTTACCGCCGTAGCGCATGGTGGTGATTTCACCGTTGATCAATAGCAAATCGGTATAGGTCAAGCCGTCGTTGCTTGTGGATACTGCTAAAGGCCAACGAAACTCCGATGGGTTGTAAACAGTGGCAAAGCGATTATCGGATGTCCGTTGGCCCCATATTTTAGCGTTACTGTTTACAAAACCTGGTGCACGCAAAGGATTGTACGCCCAAGTTTTGCCTTTATCTTTACTTACCGATGTCAGCGCATGCTTCCACATACCCACCACATCGCCGTTATCCAACGTATAATAAGCAAACGCCTTTAGCGGACGATTGTAAGGAATCAAAGGATCGTCACGATCGGCCTCTTCTACCCACTGTTGCATTTGCAGGGGTTGCTCCATCAGCTCTTTGCATGCCTGCACAAATGCCTTGTCTTTACTCTTGGTATACAGGGGGTATATTGCTAACTTTTGGTCAAACGAAGAATTAAAACGAATGAAATAAATAGGCCCGAACGAACCGTCTTTCTTAATTTCTCGGACGACGCGTCCCACGCCATGTCCGTCGTTGGGGCTATCTTTTGCATCGAGCGCTACCCCGTAATATCCAATAGTTAACAGTTTGCCATTTTTAGCGGTATAAAAACCCATACGCTGATGCATAATTGCATACAAGTCCTTCCCAGCTTTATCAGTTCTGCCCGGTTTGCTAAAACCTTCCGGCACCGGATAAGGTGGAAAAAGCTCGACAGGATCCGACCAGTTATAGCCATCCTTGGAGGTTTGGAGTACGGATTTACCTTTGCCGATATGCTCCCCTACAGGGTTACCTAAAAACTGTAAATAATACGTTTCATTCCAGTACGCTAAAAACGGCTGATGATTATAGGTGAAATCGTGTCCGCCCGCTCGTTCGGGATACGCTCTGCTTGCTCGGAAAGTCTGTATATTGTGTGTTCCCACAACGGGTTTCAATTGCCCGTGGTGATAGTCTACGTTTGACAGGGTCTTTCCTACGTATTTCATCGTATCTTGTGCCATGGCACCATACGACGCACATAACAAGGTAATTCCTAATATCGCTGCTCTCATCTTTTTATCACTCATAACTTATCACTTATCCAACAACCTTTTCAAATCCTTTTTGGAAGCTTTGAAGATCGTTCCGTGTTTATGTCCTTCTGGGACACTAATCTTATCGTTAGCTTTTTTGAACGTTTTAAAATCTGTGGTTGACACCGCTTCATAGCTTTTGCTACCATAGGAGTCAAAATAGATCAACCACTCATCCCCCAATTTGATCACACTCGGCCCTTCTGTTTTAAAATCAGAATACGGTTCCGACACATTTTCGTATGGACCAAGAGGATTATCCGAAAAAGCAACTTTCAAATTCCGATTCGGACGTGTATTGTCTTTTAATACCAATACATAATCGTTCTTATCTTTCTTTACAATCACCGCATCAATGATGCTGAAACCCGGATCCGCAAATAGTTTGGTTTCTGTAAACGTTTCGAAATCCTTGGTTGTCGTGTAGTACATCCGATGGTTATTTCTTTCTTCCTCTTCCCCTTTCGGAAAACGTTCTGGAATAGTGGATGCCCAAATAATTATAAATCGATTTTCATCTTCATCGTAGAACAGTTCAGGCGCCCATATATTCACGGTCGTAGCTTCGTGTTCCATAACGGGCACAATCTTTTTGTTTTCCCAATGGATAAGATCTTTAGATGAAGCATATCCGATACCTTCATTTCCTTGCCAACCGATTGTCCAGACCAAATGATAGATACCTTTATCATCGCGCACCATGGACGGGTCACGCATAATCTGCTGTTCGCCTAATTCGGGTTTCAGAAAGATACCATCAATTGCCGTCCAGGAATAGCCATCTTCACTATATAGATAGCGTAGCCCTTCATCGGCGGGTTCACGAAAAGAAGTGAACATGTAAACATCCCTCTGGCACGAAGCCAAAAGGGATGCCGCTAACACAACAACTAAAAGATTTAATTTCGTTCTCATTATAAACTATCTAAAATCAGCACCCAATCATTCCCATCTTTTGCTTCACCCGCTGGTTTGAATGTTTGTACACCTGTATTTTCTACCTCACCAATAACGGTCTCTTCGCCATTTCGCGGATTGAACCAAGAGGCTTTCACTTTGTCTCCTTTAATTTTACCCATATTGATTTTCATTTCTCTACCGTTGTAGTTGTAGATAAATGCATAATTATCCGTACGGGTTGCTAACAATCGGTTATATTTTTCACCATTTTCAGCAATCAACGTCTGGTCCGGAACGCGCTCAAAATAGGCATCTCTAGACAACATCAGATCTTTTAAATACTGCATTTGCGATGCTCCCGGTGCATTTAGTCCTTCCGTCCAGAGCTCCGACGAGCCGTAAGCTGTTGTCGAATCGGTTGCCGAGTGCATCTGCATAACCGAATTCTGTCCATAAGTATATCCAAACGCGCCCGCAAATACAGACCAATATCCATAGCGGCGCACATCGTGGTCTTGCCAACGCGGTTCTTTAATATCATGCAAACCTTGCGGGATTCCCTCATACGACGGTTCACCATCAATGGTCGGCTTTACAGGACTTAACGCCCAGTCGACCTCCATAAACTTCCAATTGTCCTCGCCATAGTGTTTGTTTTCATTGCTGGAGGTATCTTGATCGTAACGTCGGTGCCCAGATTGCACCATATTAAAATCTAACCACGGTTCGTTGTGAAACCAATCCGAAGAAGCCGTTCTGCCCCGTGGATGAAAAGTCATGAGGTGGTTATGATCAATCGCCTTAATGGTTTTTCCCAACTCCAACCAAGCGGCGGTGGAATCCGAACCGTGGATATCGCCCCCGTTCAACCAAATAATATTCGATTTATCTTTCCAGCGTTCGGCTAAAAACGTGCCGTATTCAGTAGCCTGTTTTACCGACATCATTCCAGCTTTTACGGGCGATCCCCATACCGGTACGACAGCCATGTAAATACCTTTTTCTGCTGCTTTATCAATAATATAATCGACGTGATCCCAATAGTCATATTCTTCGTCCACATCCGGGTTGTTCCCTTCTGTCACGAGTGGACGAGCAATATCCTTATTCACAACCGACGAATCACCATAGACATTTACTGAGGGAACCGTATGTAATACCATCGCCTGTACCACATTGAACCCTTTTTGTTTTCTATCGTCCAGATACTGTTCTGCCTCATCCCTGTTCAGTTTGTTAAACAGCAACCAACCTGTATCGCCAAGCCAAAAGAAAGGTTTACCATCGTCAGTGGTCAGGTACCTTCCGTTTTCCGACACCTTTAACGCAGGCATTCCGGTAGACGATATCTCTTGATTAGAAGAAGAAGTGCAGGACGAAAAAAGAGCTCCCGCGCATAAAAATGGTAATAATTTTTTACGAATAGACATCATATTACTGCTTAGTTATCCAGATAATTTCTGGGCTATTTTTAAACGTTTTTAAGGCGACGCGCGTTCCGGTTTTTACACGTTCCGATCCCAAAATTGCGCCGGTTTTTGGATGGATATGATACGCTTTATAATTTCCTTTCCATGCAGGCAAATCCACATCGAGTGATCCTTTACCGACATTATAAAAAATGGCAGCGTCGGCTCCTTGTAAGCACCACACACTGTCTTGCATCTTAGTTTCCATACCGGACGCTTCTTTATAAAAATCCGCGTGTGCCACCCTTGGTACGTTCGCCATCGATCCGCCGGCCATAAATACCGCCCATGCGTGTTCAGGATAACTGCTACTATGATAAACGACAGCTTTATCGGGAAATTTGGTGCGGTATTCGGAAACTGCACGATATACCTGCTCCGACGTAGTACCACCTCCCCTCATTTTCCGGGAATGTTGCCGCGGCGCCAAGTTCTTGCCACCTTCTGGTGCGTAGACCGTTCCATCTTTTCGATAATACCAATACCGGATATCGATTACTTGAATCTCGCTGGCACGCTCCGCATCCGCTAAGATAGCATCCTGCACATCTTTGGTAGCGCTGAGTCCGATCATGGGATTGTACCCCGTTTCGGCCTTCCATTCCTTGATCACATCTATCCAAAACTGAACGAAATGTAATGGCCCGGTATATTCCGCACTGATCAATTGGATGACACCTGTATTGTCTTTGAAGTTTTCTAAACATTGGCGGATATACGCTCTATGCAATTCGCGACGCGCAAGATGGGTAACATCATAAAATTGTTCCGCCATAAAAATCCGCTTATCGCCGGCATACGGTACAGGTTCTGGGAAACCTACATTGTTGATGTTATTTGCCGTCCGCCAAGGGGAATCCGTGTAATGTGCCCCTGCTTCCAAAATATTGTGTTGAAAATAGTTCTGGTGCAACAGTACCAGTCCATTTTGATCTGCTAAATCTGCGAATTGTTTAAGGCGACCCCAATAGAAAGGGTTGTATTTTGTTAAATCATATTTCGATAAACCATCATACGCCAGTCCCTGCCCACTTCGGGCAAAAGGCAATTCATAGAACGGAGGCCATACTTCGCCATCCATCCGGCGTATCCGCTCGTGGTCATCCCGACGGCGATCATACCATAAACCATAGTTATGATCTATACTCAAGACATGGTTCACCAACATGCTATCCACCACTTGTTGGAGATCATCCGTCAGACCGGTTCCGGTCTCTCCGGGAACATAGCGGGTAATATGCGGCTTAGCATCCTTCAGTCCACGCGGACGAATATTGCCATTCCACCATTGAATATCGTGTTTACGCCCCACGAGCACCTCATCACCACGTACCAACCAGCCATTTTTGATGGTCATATCGGGTGTTTTTACCACATTCTTTTTCTGCGGGACATCCTTCTCTGTTAATATCCTTATACCGGCAACGTCTATGTCCAATGGTTGGCGTTCCGATACATTGGTTATCAAATCTTTCAGTTGCAAAGCGGGTTCTTTCGCCATTTCAGTCAATTCCTGAGCCTCAGCTATCGTCGGGCTCGTGGATGCCTCAGTCGTCATCGGCAACAGCACCGTCCTTTCTTTAGCGGACTCTCCTACTCGCTCTTGCAGTTGCGCATAATACAAGCTCCGCGGATTAATATGGCTATTTGATTCCGCCCAATAGGCGTCCCCCTGAAACTGCGCCCAGAGACCGAATCCCCAGTTCTGTGCAGTCGGCGGCTGTACACTTTCTATCAGTGCTGCCGTAGATTGCCACAAAACGCTATTTGCAGCTGTCCAGCCAGCACCTTTCCCATCTTGTCCGCGGTTACCATAACGCAGCGCTTGTGCATCGATATCCACAATATCAAATAATACACCAGAAGCCCAGCTGTCGATCGCACCACTAAAACTGTACGGTTCTACCGCCTGACATTGTACAAAAGCATTCGGACCGGCAGCTACAAAACCTACTGCGAAATCATGATAACCTTTTTCCGAATACAGTCGCTGGAACAACGTCTGTTGGCCTCGGGTATAAAAGGTATATCTTCGCTGTCCGCCGATTTCCGAAACGGGATCTCTCGATATACAATCTTCGACGGTCAGCTTACTGGAAGTTTCTTTTGCGTACACGGCTGATCCCGCAAAGTAGCGGAACTGCATACGCCTAACCCATACATTCGTTGCATTTTCAACCGTAATAGCCATCCATCGATGGTCTTCATCTTTTGGATTCGACGCGTTAAAAGTCGATTCCAGCTGTATATTTTCAATACCGACCTGCTCAATCCGGCCGTTCCAAGTATACTTCTCCACCGTAGCACCACCATAACGTTCGTCTATAGCTATCGTGAGAGGAACATTTACCTCAACTAAGTCTCCTTCGATACGAACGACTGTCCGATCCCAAGTTGTATTCCAGTAACCTGGCTTCCAGCCCAAGAACGACATCCCACCTCCAAACTCTTCCGCTTTCAGCGTCTTAATCCATGCGTCTGTTGACGGACGGGTAATCATAATGCGGTCGCCCGTCCGCAAATCGCCAGCATTATCCACATGGAACGTCCGCGCATTTACAGGAACATAAGCGTCCCGAACCTGTCGTTTTTTTCCACGGACGATATCATTCTGTCCTGCTACACGGATTAACGTTTCTCTGGTTGTGCCTTCACCTATCAATAAGGTGCCGTTTTCTGTAAAACCGGAACCTCTCAACACTACACCGGAAGTATGCAGCTTCAAAGAACCCGATAGACGGTATTCTCCCGATTGCAACAGCACTGCTCCACGTAATCCTTGCTCATCCACAGGTAATTGCGACACATAATCAATCGCGGCTTGGATACGTGCCGTAGCGTCGCCCCCTTGTATTGGTACAACCATTTTCACTGGTACCTCGGGAATAGCTTTGTTACCACCCGCATAGCCTGCATGCGAAAAATCAGGGATACGGTTGCCCAGTGAGTCTGGTTGGTAGACTAATTTTCCTTCCTTCCAGACTAAAGGTTTAGTGGCATCTTGGGCATATCCTACAAAACAGCCGACGAAAAACAACGCGAATCCCAGCAATAATCTACTCGGAACCCATGTACAAAATGTATGTTTATTATTCAACTTCAATACCGTTTAAAAAAGATCTACAACGCTTTAAATAAATCAGTTAGACATCTCGACCATAACCTGAATATTTTATGTGTAAGCTTACTTATCGTTTATACAAACATAGCGAAAAGGCCGTAGTCATGTTTATAGTATTTTCTCTAGCTATTGTATCATTTTGTCGGCGGACGGGAGAATTGTGAAATAACACAAACGCTCGTCTACTTGCCGTAGACGAGCGTTTCGTTAGGGTAATTGTGTGCTAACTTATGGTATCCACGTTGTTACCAAGATTCCGGTAATCGATTTTCTCTTTCGGATTCGTTCCGTTCAGATACTCCTCCACATTGGTATATCCATCGCCGTCGGCGTCCTTAGCACCATCCGAGGGATCGTTTGGATCCAAACCATATTTTATTTCCCATTCATCCGGCATACCGTCGCCATCGGTGTCAACAAGCACTTCCGCGGGGTCGTAAGTTAACTCCGGGTAACCGCCCACTTCATCCACAGTCTTGATAATGCCTGTTTTGGTTGTTGGCTTTCCCGTACGCACCGTTTCCACTACGCGAGCATCAACCACATCTCTTTTTGGCAGGGTGGCTCCTGCTTTCGCCAATACGGCTTCGAAAGCATTTTCCGCCGTTTGATGTGGTGCCACCGGCCACCCCTCAAATGGCGTGTACACACGCGCGTACTTTTCTCCTTCGCTTTCATTGGGAATAATCGATCCTTTTGTTTCTTTCATACGCATACCCGCCCAATTGTTTTGGGTAACCTCTTCGTTGTCGTGCATGACATTACCGGCCACGTACCATTTTCCTGGACGGTTTACCTCTTTCGGATACCAATCACCTGCTGCCCATGCATTGCCAGGTGAGTACATACTACGTTGTTCAATACGCGCTATGATACCACGCATATTATCATTCGTCGCCGGACCCGGCTTGAAATAGTTATTAATGATATTTATCATCGACGTCTCATCGCCACCGTCTATCGTCCGATGACGCCAGTTGAAAAGCACATTATATCGAAAATCAAACGCGCCCGACATACCAATAGATGGGTTTCGCGCCGTATTGCTCGCAAAGAGATTATGATGAAATGTAGACGGTGTCCCTCCCCAGGTCGCTCCAAAAGCATGTCCTTTAGCATCTAGTGCCTCGCTAGAAATCGTCCATTGAATAGTAATATGCTCCGCGGGATCTTTAATCTGCGTGGTTCCGTCTGCCGACGGACGCATGTGTCGATATAAGGAAATATTTTCGTCCATCCCCCAACTCGTTGAACAATGGTCAATGATAATATGATGATGTGGATTTCCGCCGATGTTGTCATCGCCCTGTCCTCCAACCGGAACGCCTCGACGTACCCGTAGATGCCGAACAATAACATTGTGTGTATTGATGTTTAAGGTTCCGGCAACACAAATTCCGTCACCGGGTGCAGATTGCCCTGCAATGGTAATATCGGGATGATCGATATTTAGGTCTCCATCCACTTTGATCGTACCGGCGACGCGAAAAACAACAATACGCGGTCCCTTTGCTTCTAAAGCAGCACGTAAGCTACCCTCGCCGCTATCGTTGAGATTCGTCACTGCGATTACTTTTCCTCCGCGGCCTCCTGTCGTAAACATCCCCCCGCCCCAAGCTCCGGGAAATGCCGGAATAACCTCTTCGGGTAATCTTGGAGGATGTGGAGGGATTTGTCCGCGCTCGGGCTGTCCTGCTTGTTGCGCATGAGCACCTGCTCCAGCGGATAACAATGCTATCAAAAGCAAGCCCTTTATTGATCTGTGTGAAAATGTCTTCATATCCAAAGTTGATTTAGTTATTCATTTACGCTAAACAAACATAATAAAAAGAGCCGGACCATGCTTATAACATATTTTCCGGCTCTTGTATTATGTTAGCGGTTGATCTCAGGGATTACCTTCGGTGAGATCTCGTATTCGATACGTTTCTTGGCTCAATCAATAATTCGGATTTTGTCCGAATTCCTGTGGATTTGCAATAGCATCCATAAAGGACTGCGGAATTGGGCGTACCGTGTGTTTATTAGCATCGAAAAATCGAATATCCGGATTCGTCGTCTGCAAATAATCAGCAGTTAGTTTTCCCATTCGTTTTAGATCATACCACCGTATTTGTTCTCCTGCCAATTCGCGACCTCTTTCAGCTAATATAAAATCTAGTGTCACCTCTCCAGCACCCACCTCCATTTCACTTTGTCTTGACGTAACCGCCGCTCTTCGGCGAAGTTCATTGACGTATCCCTGCGCTTTACTCGCATCTCCGTTAGCTAGCAGAGCAGCTTCCGCAGCAATCAAGTATACTTCGCCCAAACGGATAATTGGGATGTCGCCCAGCCAGTATTGCCGATCATACACATATTCCAAACTCGAAAATTTCTTCAAAGAGGGATAAATTTCGCGGGTATAAGTCGCCATACTATTACTTTCCGGCTGTACCCATCTCCCGTCAGCCTGAAACCAGTCCGAAGGATCGACGATCCAGAACGGAAGATCTCTTTTCTCGGCCGCCGACATCACCCAATTCGGTGTAAATACGGACAAACCGTCCAACCACCCGTCCTTGTCTTCATCCGTCATATTTACCAGCCCCATGTGGTTGATACCACGACCTCCCTGTACCAAGCTGGAACCGGTTGCTGCTGTATTTTTTATCACATGGCCTACTAAATTCGGATTTTTTCCATACTGTGTCACCATACCTTGATCAATCGTTTTGTCCACCCAGGTCGCATTATAGTACTCGTAGAAAAATGTCTCCTTAAAACGCGTATCTGCAGGATCGGCAACAGGTTCGAACAGTTCCGTCAACAAGTATTTTGTTGGCTTGAAGTTACGGCTGTTAGCCCGCCCTAGCCAAGCATCATTTTCCTGTGTACCCCACGGTGCCCCGGTCGTACGTGCATCCATCAAATAATACTGTCGTGTTCGTCCACGGTTCCACCCTTCTGGATTTCTTCCTTCGGTATGGTCCACTGCTTCGATGAACAAAAATTCGCTATTATTTTTATTGTTGGCGCCACTCCAAAGCTTGCCGAAACCAGATTGCTCGTCGTCGCTCTGGTACAAAGAAACACCATAGGTACTCCCGTTGGTTATCAGCTCTTCAGCTGCTTCCAAAGCCAAGCGGGCATTTTCCTGCACATCGCCTAGACGCGTACGTTGCAAATAAGCCTTCGCCAACATCGCATAAGCTGCCTTTTTGGTCACGCGTCCTCTTTCCCCCTCTGGTCTATCGGGCAAATGTTCCGTTGCAAATATTAAATCCGAAATAATGAGATCGTAGAACGCTTGTTCGCTTGCTCTGACAGGACTATTGACCGGACCGGTTTCCGTGGAAGGAATAGTCGTCAGCGATACACCGCCAAATTGCTCCACTAAGTGCCAGTTCGCCCAACCCCGCAGGAAATATGCTTCAGCTACTTTTGCATTTCGTTCTCCTTCTGATCCATAACCCTCCACCTGATCGGCATAATAGATCGCGGTATTGCAGTAATTCACTGTCGCATACATGCCGTTCCAGATCGTTGCTAGTGTTCCTAGCTGCGCGTTCATATTACTATTGTACAGAATAAAACCTGTCTCAGCATTAGCCACATTCGCCCAAAGGTCGGTCCCCATTTCCATGGCGCCGATACCATCTATCTTCCCATAGAAATAATATAGGCCGTCGTAGCAGTAATTGACCAAACTCTCGTACCCGTCTCTATATTTATAGCCTGTCTCTACGTCCACAGTAGAAGGATTCCATTCATCCAGTGTACAAGAACTGATTCCTACCGCCATCAACAGTCCGAAAGAAATTTTATATCCTAATCTTTTCATTGTCGTATTTTTCATCTGATTAACTTTTTTGTTGATTATCCCCATGCGGTTCTCCTTTTAGAAAGACATGTTCACGCCGAAAACCATTTGTCTATACAACGGAAAAGAGTCTGACGCTCCTGTTTCGGGATCCATCCCGCTCAGCAGATGGCTTCGGGTAAAGATAATCGGATTATGCATCGTCGCATATACGCGGAATCTGGAGAGCTTGATGTTATTGCTTACATTTTCAGGTAAGGTATAACCTAGCGTAATATTCTTGATTTTAATGAAGGAAGCATCGACCACATTCATACCTAGCAACGGATTACTGTGATTTGCCGACGTCCTGTTGATATACGGCCGTGGGTAATCATTGGTCGGATTGTCCGGTGTCCAGTAATCGTATACCGCCGGAATATTTCTCGCGCCATAACTATTCATGTAACCCAATAATTCCGCATCAATATGATGTCCCCAGCGCGCAATTGCAAAAATATTTAGGTCAAATCCTTTGTACTGAAACGTGTTCTGCCAGCCCGCTGTCCACTTCGGCGTTCCCTGTCCGAGGATGACGCGATCGTCGGGCGAAATCGAATAGGGGTTCTCTGCAGAATACTCCACGCCTTCTTCATCCACCCAAACGCCATCGCTTACCTTAGTGAGGTTGGACTGCGTTTTTACGTCTCCCGGCAATAGCCCGAAAGCCGCAGCATCCGCCATTTCTTCGGTTTGCCAAATACCCAGTTTTTTATAACCAAATAAGGTATTGCTTGGTCTCCCCATGAATAATCCCAATGAAATCAGATCGTCTACGCTGGTACCGCTGCCTAGGTCAATGGAGCGAACCTGCTCATTGTTATGGGCAAAGGTCACCGTGGAGTTCCATTTGAACGCATTGCCATTCAGTATATTATTACCGTTTAAAGTCACTTCGACGCCGCGGTTATTCATGCGCGCAATATTGTCGGTCATCCGATATGGAATCTTCGGGGTGAAACCACCACTAGAGAAGGGTAAATTACGTGCGTACAATACATCACGTGTATCTGTATCATACCATTCAATAGCACCCGTTAAGCGATTGTTGAATAACCCAAAATCTAAACCTAGATTAAAATTGTATGATTTTTCCCATGTCAATAAGGGATTACCTACCGCTTGGGTTAATACACTGACGGGCAAAACCCCTCCACCAAGGTTTATTTGGTCCAGGCCTGTACTGGTCACCTCTGTCAATGTGGAATATGGATCAATTCCCGAATTCCCCGAAACACCGTACGAGGCTCGGAACTTCAGTTCATTAAGAACATCCCGTGTACCGTCCATAAAGCTTTCGTCACTTATACGCCATGCACCGGCTGCAGCCATAAAGGTATCCCATCGACGTGCTAGTTGCGATACTCCATCGGTACGTTGGGTCAATGTCAACAAGTAGCGTCCTTTATAGCCATAATTAATCCGCGAGGCAACGGACATCCGTTTGCCCATGGTATAGCCTGTTCCTACGAAGGGCACCGTCCCCGATCCCAAACTATAGTATAGATATTCATCATATAAGAACCCTTGATTGCTCGAGTTCGAATTCTCATTTTGCGTGTGCGCCCAGGAAGAAACTAGCGTAGCAGATAGATCGTGGTCCTGTGCAAAGGTTGTTTGATAATTTAAGATATTCTCCCACACGTAGCTGTATCCGAGCCGTGTCTGATAGTTTGCAGTACGCTCCTGCGCACCGCTTCCGGATAATTTCATATACGTCCGTTCACTTTCAAACTGTCCCGTTCTACCGCTACTCAATGTAGCGCCTAATATGGAACGGAATGTCAAACCCTTCATGATGTCTACATCAATATGGGGGTTGACGGTCAGATTTAGCTGCTTCGAATTGTTCCGTAAAGTATTCGGAATCTCATCGGCTAATAAGCTCGGCTCTGTCAATCCTTCGATTGGCCACACATTGATATTTCCAAACTCATCATAAACTTGTCCGACGGGAGCAATACTGAACGTATTGTTCAAACGGCTTGGACGGGTTTCGTTGTCTCTCCAGGTCAAGTTGGTCACAATACCTCCCTTAAACCATTCGGTGATTTTATTGGTTGCACCGGTACGAACAGTAAACAAATCCGATTGGTCGTTCCGGTATATCCCTTTCGTCGAGTTATAGCCCATCGAGAAAAAGCCTTGCGTCTTCTCGGTTCCACCGTTTACAGACAGCGTATAATTTTGTTGCACTCCCGTCCGCAAAGTTTCATCTACCCAGTTAATCCATTGGCCGTTGTCGATGTAGGGATTAATCTGCTCTGGGTTCAGATTCCAAGCACTTAGCAATTCATTTCGATCGGCGGGTGCTTTATTAAAGGATGCCACAAAAGCATCTTCAAGATACCGCAGCCAGTCATTTTGTTGTAAAGCGGATGGGTACCTAGCGTTGGAGTTAATTCCCGCATAGGCATCTAAGTTCACCGAGATCCTGCCCGCCTTAGCCTGTTTTGTGGTAATAATAAACACCCCATTTGCACCGGCAGAACCATAAATAGCCGTAGAAGCGGCATCTTTCAGGATGTCGATCGTTTCGATATCATTTGGGTTGAGATTCGTGATGTTCCCCGGAATACCGTCAATAATGTATAAAGGCTGACTACCGGCCGTCAACGATCTATTACCGCGTAGCAAGATACTGGAGTTCGAATTTGCTCGCCCCGACTCACGGGCAATATCCAATCCTGCCACGCGTCCTTGCAATGCTTCAATTGGATTGGCTACAGGCGCCATCATGATTTCTTCCGACTTGACAGAAGCGACTGCCCCTGTTAGGTCTTTTCTTTTCACCGATCCATAACCGATAACGACCACTTCTTCCAATGTGGATTCTCCAGCCTGCAACACGACATTAAGCACGGTGTCCTTCGTCGCCGTTATCGTTTGTGGCAAGTACCCGATAGCAGAAATCAACACCGCTTGGCCACTTTTCGTCCGGATATCGAATCTTCCCTCATTATCTGCAGATGTTTCGCCGCCACCATAATCTATCGTAGCGCCCGCGACCCCCTCTCCTTGCGAAGATTGGATTTGTCCCCTTATTTGAATTGTGTTTTGCGTTTGTTCGGCTTGTGCCTGTGCCTTTCCGGATATCGGCCGTCCTATAAATAGGGCTGATACACACAACGTACACAAAAGACTTTTTTTAATTGAAATTACCATAGTTAATACATGATTTATAACTACTTGCATTCACCCGGCAGCACCCTGTGCCGGATTAGCTAGCGTATAGCTTACAAAGGTAAAAAGGGCAAATACAGTATATTTATACTGTATTGCCCTTTAATTATAAAATGTTATCAGCGATTTATGGTAAACGCTGTGTTAAGGATTTGTTATTTTTTTTTTATAGATTTCGCTGCACTTTATTTCTGGATTTTTATGTCTACGCTCACATACTGTCTATTTTGTTGGTCGCGTGTCGCTTGATTCACATACATCGCTCCGTATTTCCCTTCCGGGGTTCGGAAATAAATCAGACGCGCTGCCGCTAGACCTTCACCGGATAGGATTCCATCCGTCTGTTCTTTATCAATCGTTTGATTTTTTGCTATCTCCTCAATTTTGCTCGAAGACACTAATGTACGGGTAAACGTATTGTAGGAACCCGAAGCTGACATCGGTGCGCTGAACTTCGTTTCCCGTTTTGTCCATCCGGAAACATCGTAGTAGGGAACTGGATACTCATCCACTGTTAACGCATACAAATTATATGCGAAGTTGCTCTCGTAACCTGCCCGAGTATCTGCAATGGTATCAATCCCAAAATCAATTTGATCGGAAACATTTGCAGCGTTACTATAACTATACGTTTTTCCCGTAGTGAGTGACAAAAAGCTCGGATTGTCTTCGCCCTCAACAGGCGCATACAAACGTCTGTCTGGAAAAAGTGTGTAGCTCGGAGCTCCCTCCACTGTTATTGAAGTATAGCCATCACCTATATACACATTGTTATCGTTCAATGCATAAAATCGGAAGTTCATTTTTCCATCACGTTGCATTTTAAACTTGACGACACCCGAATAGGCACGACGATCGGGTCCTGTCACCTCTATTTCTCGTCGCGACCAAGTCCCGGTACCATTGGTGCTGTCTACGACCACAGTCATCATATCCTCTTTCGCTGAGGTTATAGTAAAGTAGATATGTACACTATCACCATCATTAACTATTGCATCTTCCACAATAGCATACTCACTATCTTTTTGGAAGGTTACTTTTACGTCGTCAAACATCGTAAATATATTCTCCGACTCCACCTTGCAGGCGCTGAACGCCAGGAGCATCGATAAAAGAGAGATCAATTTTGTTATTTTCATTTTCGTTTTTGTTAAAATAATCTTACAACGGTTTCCACCCCCAGACTTAATCGTCTAACGGATCAAAGGTTCCGCCTTCCCATCCGATAGTCGTCTCGATATTTACGCCTCTGCGCACGAAATCGTTGTGGAAAGTATAGAAATTATGATATTCAGGAATATTCATCGCCCTAAAGCCCGTTTCTTGAGGTCGGACTACGTGGGGACGAAAGTATTCTAGGTAGACGTCACGGTTATTTATATCCAGCGTTTCACGGAACGCCTTACCCGTGTTTGGATCAATAGCTTCCAGTTTCCCAATAGTGCTCCGTCGCGCGTCATCATTATCTCCTACCACTAACAGCTGATAGGTTTCTAAAAATTCACCTGTTAACTTATGCCAGTTTCGCGTACGTCGCAGGTCGGCATTGCGTTTATTTTCAAAAGCAAATTCCACCATGCGTTCATTGAGCAACAATGCACGCATCTGTACTGCACTAGCGATGTTTCCCAAGCCGTAATCATTGCTCCCTTGCTCAATACCAGCACGCTGACGGATTTGACGAACCATCTCTTTAGCAGTAGCAAGGTCGCCAGATTCGTTCGCACAATCAGCATAGTTGAGCATTACCTCTGCAAAGCGCATCTCAATCCAATCCATACCATTACCGCCTATTCCGTCGGAATATGCGGTACTCGATTCCGATAAGCTCGGTATACTGAATTTCTTACAATAGACTGCCCAGTTTGCACTTTCTTCGCGTCCGTTGTTTCTTGCTCCTTCATAGTTCCACTGGCGTCGCCCCTCTTTTCCACTCAACTCCCATATGCTGCCATTATACGCCATAGTAGCTTCGAAACGTGGATCCCGATCTTTCCAGAACAGCAACTCATCATAAGTGTAATCACCGCCTTCATCTATGCGATTGCCATCTTTCATAGGATAGGCACGGAGCAACTTCACGGTAGCACGATAACCATTGTGTGGCGATGCATTTCCATTTTCGGAGCGCGGACGCGATTTTCGTTCTTCATCATGGCCTCGTCTCGATATTGAGCTAGAATACGGACGAGAGATCACTGCTTCTAGGTTTTTATTACCATCAGTCTGAAAAATCATACCATAGTCTTCTACCAAACGGTGGCCGGCCGCCAAACAAATATCATAGGCTTCTTTATTCGCTACGAGTGCCTCTTGCCAGCGTGACGCATCATGGGGATGTTTCGGGTCATCCAGTGGGTTAAACTGTGGACTTGCCCAATACAGCAACGCCTTTCCTTTTAGCGCCGCAGCCGCGGCATAAGTAATCCGTCCCCAGTTATCCGCAGACCAAGTTACGTCTTCTAAATATTGCATCGCATGATCGAGGTCATCTATGATCTGTGCAAAACAGGCTCGGGCACTGGAGCGGCCGTCCGTCATCACATCATCAGGGTCCTGCGGTTCCAACACCAAAGGCACCCCTCCGTAGACTTTTACCAATTCTAAATAGACCATCGCCCGCAAGGCGTAATATTGTCCCAACATGGGGTATTTAACCTCATCCGGAATTATACTTTCGGGCAAATATTTAATTCCGTTATTACAACGAGCAATATCCATATAACGGTTGTCTAGATAATTTTGGTTATAACTATTTCCTGTATAACGTATATCGTGGTTATTCAGCGGGTTGCCAGCAATTCCTAAAGCTTGGGCACCATACGATCCGTTCGAAGCAAAAAAATGTTCATCGCTGACCAAGTGGATATCAAACCGAGAGGGTACCGTCTGCCAAGGAAATCTCGGGATAATCAGCTCATAGGCTTTATTCAGGTGCATGTTCACCGCCCCTTCTATATTCCATAAATCAGCATCCAGCCCTCCTCTATCCGGCAAGATAAAGAAGTCGTCATTATTACAGGAAATCAGCATTGCAGAAGACAGTGCGACCATTAGCCCATTCCTAATCCTTGTATATAAATTCTTTTTCATCTTTGTTGGTATTAATCTTATAAACTAGCACTTAAGCCCACCGATATCGTCCGTACTGTTGGATAATTATACACGATAGACGTATAAGGGTCCTTGTAATTGAACGGATTCACCAAGGTCCAGAGGTTGTTACCCGTCAACAAAATTCGACCGTTTGCCAGGCCGATACGACGAGTCACATCGGAAGGGATGTTATAGCTCACGGTCATATTATTCACCCGGATGGTTGTACCGTTTAATGCCCAAATATCAGCTGCATCGTTAACATATGGATCGTCTGCCCGCGGATATTTGCCGTTCATCGGGTCTTCCGGTGTCCAGCGATCACGCCAAAAAATCGGTACATTGGTCTCAAAATCTGGTTTGGTTCGTGCTCTACTATCCACAAAGACCTTCCCTCCAAAACGTGCCATAATGTTTGTTCGTAAGCTAAACGATTTATAGCTCACACCCAAATTGATACCCGTCGAAAAGACGGCGTCTGTGCGATCGAATAGAATAACTTTATCGAAGTGGTTAATTACCCCATCATCGTTTGTGTCTTCATAAATCATCCAGCCCACTTGCGGCACGTTACCGTTAATCGTATAGTTTGGGTTTTCAGCCAAGAAAGCGTCCACCTGTTCCTGCGTACGAAACATACCCTGCGTGCGATATCCAATGTTAGAACTGTTGTAACGTCGCGGATCAACACCAAACTTGGTTCCTAACCAATCGCCATCTGTACGATCCCTTTCCAAAAAAGCGTTATGGTTATAAATCATCTTAGTCACGACAGAATTACCCCAACCGAAGTTCATTCCTGCGTTGATTCTCCAGTCCTCCGCGACTCTGGTATTATAACCAATTGAGAACTCTGAACCCCAATTGTACACTTCACGATAATTGACGGCTGGCGCTACAAGACCGGAATATAGCGGATTCATTTCATTTACCCCTTTGTCGAACCCGTCGTAGGTCTTATTCTGAAAAAATTCTACGCCTATGTTCAAGCGATTATTCCACATGGTTGACTCGACCCCGAAGTTAATAGAACGCTTTTTCTCCCATGTTATATTCAAATTGGGATACGTACTCGGATTGAGACCAACACCATATTTGTCTTCACCAAACATGTAACCATTATTAGCATCTATCAAATAACGTTCCTGCCAAAGCCGTTCATTCACCCGGTCATCACCGGTAATCCCCCAATTTGCTTTCAACTTCAAGTGGTTCACAAAAGTGACATTATCTTTAAAGAAATTCTCCTGGCTAACAATCCAACCAGCCCCAACACTAGGCGACCAGCCCCAACGGTTACCTCTGGCAAAGTTAGAGGATGCATCCAAACGTGTTACTATCTGTAAAAGGTATTTCTTTTTATAATCATAGCTGAGGCGTCCGAAAGCTGATCGCTTGGTTGTTTTATAGATAACTCGTGTCGGACGATCGGTCCGATTTTGGTCAAAAGCCCAATAATCCATGGATTCCGGAATCAATTGATTTATCCACCGAACGCCCATATTTTCATTGTCTGAAACTGTTTGCTCTGCACCCACAACCACATCGAGGCTATGATCTGCAAAGGAACTATTGTAATTTAAAGTCACGAATCCCTGATAACCGCCATTTTTCCCCAGCGTTGACGACAATGTGGCACTCTCTCGTGTTCTCCCCCATATAAAGGGTTCATCCGCAACTATCAAGCTGTTACTATATAACTTATCATTGTTGCCCATCCGTGCAAAGTCCCAAAGTTGATAGGGCGGTTGATAAGTCTCATTGCTAGAATTTCCTCCTCTTTGCGAAACCTGAAGCTTCGCCGAAAATCCTTTCAAGAAAGAAGGCGAATAAGTCAGACTGGCATTTATACTATAGTCTTGATATTTCTGTGTTTCTAAATACCCAGAGTTCAATATAGCTAACGGATTGCTGCCCCCACCACCTGAATTAACCGGGAGCCCGTCAATATACATCGGAACCCAATCCGGCGTAGATATTATCCGTTCAAAAAACGATGCGTCCGTTTGATTACCGAGCTGATTCTGACTTTCACGGAGGTTGTGATTAAGGTTAAAGTTTATATCGGCCTTTAGACCTTCGATGATTGTTGTGGTCAGACCACTACGCAGCGAATACTTATCCTCTTTCATACCAGCATAGTTCGCGTTCTGGTTTTGAAAGCTGCCCCCAACAAAGAAAGTCGTCCGCTCTCCTCCACCAGAGATACTTAGATTATGACGTTGCATAACCGCGGGCTGCCAGAGTTGGTCATACCAGCTATCCACATCCAATCCCCTCAGATAAGCTAAATCTGCATCGGAGAACATATCGCTTTCGGGTTTATTGCCCATGAAAGCACTTTCGTTAAGGAATTCTGCGAGTTCGTATGCTGAGAGAAAATCCGGTTTTCTGGCAGCGTCAGTTATCCCCAAATAACCATTGTACGATATGGTTGGCTTTCCCTGCTTACCACGCTTTGTGGTAATAAGCACAACCCCTTTAGCCCCGGCAGCACCGTAAATCGCTGCTGATGCATCTTTCAGGAAGGTGATTTCTTCAACCATAGACGGGTCAAGGGCGTCAAAGACATCACTTGACACCGTAATTCCATCCACAATATAAAGCGGTTCAGACGTTGCTCCCATACCCGCGCCTTGCTCACTGGTAGAAGCACCACGAATGTTCAGAGATATTCTCGCGCCGGGACGTCCGGAGGCTTCGCTCACGCCTACACCGGCTATTTGATTACGTAAAGCCCCGGCAATATTTGGCGCCGGAATATCCATGAGCTCCTCTCCCTTTATCGTAGCTACCGATCCCACAATTTCGGAACGCTTCTGCGTGCCGTATCCTGTTACAACGACTTCTTCAATCGCATCGCTGGATTCCAGCGTAATGATAATGCTGGTCATCCCCCCTACGTTGACTTCCTGTACCTTATAGCCGACAAAGCTCACTACCAATTGTGTGTTTCCTTCAGGCAGGTTTATTCTAAACATTCCGTCTTTATCGGTCTGCACACCAGACTTTGTTCCTTTCACCAACACGGTGGCGCCCACAACCGGATTTCCATCCTGATCGATGACTTTTCCTGTTATATTGACAAGTTTCTCGATTTTCGTCAGCTCCCGAGCGGGTGTCTCGGCTGCTTCCACTCCCACGAAAGGAGCGACGAGCAAACAAGCCAACAACACATTCCGTGTTCCCCTTAGAAAAGTTAGGGGCATATCAGCACGACTCTTCATATATCTTATTTTAAGTTTATTCATTCTAAAAATAGGTTTCATCTCCATTGTTCTCCTCTCACTTATGGTCTCCAACGTGGGTCGCCGACAGTAAACAACGCTGCATCGATAATGGTCAAATCGCTATTGGCATAGTTGGTCTTATCCGGGTTAGCAAATACTTGTTCTGAGGTTCGTCCATAAGCGATTACACCTTCTATCATCCTTTGTTGCGTATTTGATCCCCAAGTAATGTCAGAAGTTGCATAACTATTCGACACGGTAATCGAATTCGGCATCACGCGATTAAAGGAACGCCCGCCCGATGTATAACCGATGAGTGTATTACGAACCGTTAGGCTGCCAATCTCACCACGGCTAGCATCAATGATGTGGCGGTTGTCGCTTGGCGAATGGTACAACGTGGTATTTTCGATGAGCATGGAATTCAGACTAGCATTCACCGAACCACCATGACGCAGCAGGTATTGCAAATTGATGAAGGTTGAGTTTGTCCACCTGATATCACGCACACTCGCGTCGTTATGATCTATCGTGAGCGCATTGTAATTCCCAATATTCTGCACGATGGAGTTGTTAATCACATATTCATTCACCGTTTTCGCCCCTTCGGACTGCAGTCGCATCACACCGCGTAGCTCGGACATTCTACAAGCTTCAAATTCAATTTTGTTAATCGCAGCAACTCTACTGATGTTAAACACATAACTACCTCCGATATCGCCAGTAAAATGTACATCTTCGAACTTAATCAGGTTGATCGTTCCTTCTACATTAAAGGAAGAGGACATCTCAATACGGGCTTGCGGTCCGAAGCCTGGTTCGGATACCAAGGTTACGCCACGATCCAACGTAAAGCCGCCCATAGTATACGTCATACCGCGTTTTAGGGCGATGACACTTCCATCAGGTACCGTATTCAAGGTGTTTTGCAGAATTTGCGGGTCGGAACTTCCTCTGAGGTCAATATAACCCGCCTCCTCTACGGTTGGCTTGGTAGTGAACGTCAGTTCTCCCAAAGAACGGTCATCGTGACGAAAAAGCCGGGCGACATAATTGGTGTTCGAGGTCAGTCCGTCCAATTGCAAGGAAATCAAGTCATCAGGTGACACATTGAATTCCTGGGAATCGGTCCCATCTGCTTTTTCTACTACCATTTTTGTCAGTTCGCCATGCCTTCCGAAGTTCAGCACTACCGCTTCATGCGATAACTTCCATACCTTAATGGGCGTAAACAGCTCGATTGGCCTCACTTGGAAACGTGAAGTACGCATCCAAGGAGAATATCCTGTTCCGGTACTTGAGACCGTGCGCACCCGAGCAAAATACGGCTCCAACGGCGTAAGCTCTTGATCACTCAAGAAAAGTGAGGTAGAATCGGTGACAAAATCGAATACATTCTGAGTCGCATCGTTAAAGGTGGAATCTGATGACACTTGCACCTCATAAGATACTTCAGCTCGCCGATTATCCCCTTCCCAGGCAGCTAGCCCCGGACTCCATGACAAGACAAGCGAGGTATCGGCATGCGCGATATCAATATTACTACCCATCTCCGTCAAACTCGTTGGCGGCCCTTGCACCGCATCCTTATTGCACGCGTAAAGACACGCGACCGACAGAAAGAGCAAAATCATCCTGCCAAACGAAAATACACTACCCGTAAAGTTCTTATATCTCATCTTTTTAGGTTTTTGTTACTAATTATATTATACTTTAGGTTATTAAATTACATTCCCTTAATTAATTCACAGCCACATCGTGACAACATGCCATAATCAAGAACCATCCTATAAGATAGTCGATTATGTATTTACGGAACACTTATTGACTATATTCCGAACTGCCAATATTGTACAAAAGACACTAAGCGCGACTTTTATTTTTTTTATATTACGATTTTCAGTTATTATTCCTCTGTTTAGCTAGTACTAAAAACGTTTATAATGTTACTTCTATTCTTCTCTCTATACATGTCCTACTACAAACATGCTATAACTACTTACTATAATCGCTAGTCGTTGTAACAAAATTGATAATAAACGCACTGTAAATCTTATATGGCATTACCTTCTTATTATGAAATATTATCATATCAATCTTATTGCGATTGGTAACCTAGCTTTGCCTATAATAAACCAGCTGTTTAGTCAAATAAAAAAGGGGCTCTCCTGCTTCTCGGCTAGCCCCCTAATTATCGTGTTACGCGATTGATCTCAATCGCCCATTATCAATCTTTCATCGAATTTCTCGACAGACTCAAAAAATCGGCTGCCTGTTCGTTCAGATCTGTATAAGCGTCAATGATCGCGTCCATTTCTCCGTAGTATTTCGCTTCCTGTTTTTTAACAAAGCCTAACACGCCCCTAAAATCGTCCAGATCTGCATCAAAGAAAACCATATCAACAGAACAATCTTGGTAATGCGCAAAGATTTTGTGAAATTGCGGATGGGCAGTTTCCTTCCTCCATTGATCCTCTGCAAATATATAATTGTAATAATCTTCTGTCAGTGGATACAAATTTTTTAAGAAAACCCAGAAAGACAACATAACAGCGTAAACGATCTAATCAATATCTGTCGCGTATAAATTTTACCAACTTATAGCTTAGCAGCGACGACACAAGGAACAGGAAGAGGTTTCCCATGAGGAAGCCCATCCCGTAGGAATTAAGGCTTCCTTCATTAAAATATAATGTATTAAATATCTCGACCGCGCTTATAGACGTCAAGGAGAATAGCCCTGTTAGCACCGTTCCACGTATCGCGTCTATTACCATACGGTTTTTAAAGACGCTGCAGAAGTTCATCACTAATTACAAATTCATGGTCCGCAGCGTATACACCTAACGTCACAGCAGATAGCAAACCATTAAGAAATGTTCGGTCAGTTTCGAAACAATCCCTTTCTGGCTCCACCGGCACAGCATCTGTACACGCTTTTGACACGGGTAGCAATCCATATATGGAATAATGATGTAAAATTATCTCTTTCTCATCTATCGGCGGATAGAGGTTACTATTAGTTAAATCCGAACTACAGGAACACAACAACACAATGGTAATCAGCCCTAAAATAAACAGCTTGTAAAATAGCGTTATTTTCATTGAATTGATTTTAAAATCTCTATTAAAAATTCTTCGATTTTAATTGCCATTCTAGCGGAAAATATTCAATTTCTTCATCGTTTATACGAACATATCCCATTCCTTCCATTTTTATGATTCCTGATGACAAGCTAATGAAATAGTCCGCATAGAATTGCGGATGAGACGAAGCCGTGTGTCGTACTTTATAGACATCCGTAAACGTCTTCCCCATGGCCACTGCAGTGATGTTTGCCTCTATCACTTTATAAGTAATTGTACCTGAAAGATCATCTTCCTCTGGATCTAAAGGAGCTGGAACAAAATATTCCCAACGGTCTCCAACCTTACTATCCTTTCCTAACATCGTAAATTTCAGATCATTATCGGGCCAACCAGTTACCATCGTAAATGTCTGTTGATCGGCATACCAAAAATGGTCCATCGCAGGCAGTTCTGTATCTACAAAGCTTAATAGTACCTTAAAATAGCTTTCTTTAGTTTTATCTACTATTTTATAGCTGATTTCTGTCTCCCCGGCTTCGGTTATCATCCTGTAGTTCCATTGATTGCCCACTTTCATAAAGGGGAACGTTGGTTTATCTGGCTCCTGCTGTTCGTCGCGTTTACAGGAAAACAATGTTAATAACAGCAGGCCAGACATAAGAATCAATATAATCTTCTTCATAATATATTTTTTGCGAAGTTACGTGGATGTTAAACTGAAAGGAACTGTAGTAAAACCGATTAGCCAATTTTCCGTACTGCTACGGATGTCATGCATCAAAATTCCATTGTATCTTAGTCGCTCGCTGATACACTTTGTCGAGCAATAACAACTTTAGTAGAAAGAGATGTACAGAAAAATTTAAACGATCTATATTTCAACTTAATCAGGATATTACCAGCATACCTATGTATACACTTTGTTTATTTCTTTTTATCGCCCTGCCGTCCGAAGTTTCGTCTTTTGTAGAAAAACAAGATACGTCTCGAATTACGCACTTAGTGGAAATCGCGAAACAAAAACAGAAGGAGAGGCTTCCGGATTCTGCTGAATATTACTTCAAACAAGCCGGCGATCTTGCCCATCAATTGAACTCCGAAACTGGCAAGTTGTTATTCGCCGGCAACTACAGCGTCTTTCTGTATGACCAGGTGCGATTTGACGAGGCTATGGAATATGCGCAACTCGCCCTAACCATAAGCTTACGTCTAAACAATCGTCCGAAGGCGGCGTCGGCTTATAATAATATTGCCTTACAGCATCAGGCCAAAGGACAATTAAAAGAAGCTGCCAACAACTTGATCCGTGCATTGGAAATTTCCAACGAGATCAAACATCCAACACACAAGGACTTGTCTGATAGAAGAAAATACCTTAATAACTTGAGCTCCCTATTGCTGGATCTCCAAGATCTCGACAAAGGCCTGCAATATGCATGGCAGTCTTATGAAATAGCCCGGCAGTTGAAGGATACGATATCTATGGGCAATAGCCTTGTCAATGTGATGGTTGCGGAGGCTATGGCAGGCAAATTGGCCGATGCAGTACGTCATGGGAAACAGTACTTAGCCATAGGACGTTCTTATGGGGACCTGCAGATGGAAATCAAGGCCCTGAATAATCTCGCCGATGTATACCGTATGCAGCAGCAATATCCGTTGGCACTCGAGACATTCTCCAAAGCGCTGGCGATCACGCCGAAATCTATGCCCGGAAATGAGGTTTATACCCTATCGGGAATGTCGCGCATATTTAAAGAAATAGGTGATGCACAGGCCGCAAAAGAATATTTCGAAATGGCTCTTAAACTAGCGACAACGGAATTGGCAACACCGCAGCTTGTCGATTTGTATAAAGATGGGGCCGATATCAACGAAGCGCTTGGTGACTATAAGCAGGCGCTGGATTTTCACAAAAAGCATGCACAACTAAAAGATTCGCTACAGAGCCAAGAAACACAAAAAACAATACAAGAACTTGAAGTGCGATATGAAACGGCCCAAAATAGAAAGCAGATCGCCGAACGAGACCTCAAAATTGTAGAGCAGGCTGCCGAACTCGACCGTAAAAATAAATGGTTTATTATCTTTATCTTTTCGATATTTTTGTTGGTATTCGGATTGGTCGTCATACGACTGTTAAATAGACAAAAACGAAAGGCTCAATCTACAGAATTGCAAAAGAAGCTGATCGAAGCGCAACTGGCAGGTGAAGAACGGGAACGGGAACGGACAGCAAAGGAATTACACGACGGTGTAGCCAGTATCTTATCAGCTGCAAGGCTGCAAATCAACGCGATGACCGAACCCCAGACAACATTCGAGGACGTAAGTCAGCTGATAGAAATAGCCGTCCGCGAAATACGAAATATCTCGCACAATCTTGCCCCAGAAATGATCCTCAACGAGGGGCTTGGCTATGCCATTCAATCGTTTTGCCAAAGAATAAATAAGCCGGATTTTCAATTGCATTGTTATGTCATAGGTGAGCTTCCTGAACTGGACAAAAGTTCCCAGTTAACCATTTATCGTGTCGTTCAGGAATGCGTAACCAATGTCGTGAAACATGCACAAGCTACTGAAGGAATAGTACAATTAGTTGAAGAACAAGGGCGCCTAATGATCACCATCGAGGATAACGGAAAAGGATTCGATACAGAAACCCTTTGGGCCAATGGTATTGGCTTTCATAATTTGAATAATCGTGTAAAATCACTGCAGGGCAACATCGATATTCGATCTTGCATCGGAAAGGGAACTTCTGTATTTATCGAGATTTACTGCCCTATGACCGCCTGTTTGGAGAAAGCAACTGCTGATCATTAAACGTATTTAATACGATAAGACGTTTTACGTACTAATACGGTAAAATATCGTCCTAATTATTTCTTCTTTTGTACAATAAACAACGTCAGCATATATGATAACTATTGGAATAGTAGACGACCATTCCTTGATCATCAATGGGCTTCTCAAAATGCTACAAGATGAACCGGCGTACCAAGTCCTCTTCACCGCTCAAGGCGGTGCCGATTTATTACAGAGATTAAGTGAAGAAATTCCAGATGTACTCTTGTTGGACATTGAGTTACCGGATACAAATGGAATCGACCTTTGTACAAAGTTACTTACTTTATACCCAAAGCTTGCCATTATTGCGCTGACTAACCATGACGACGTGGTTTACGTTCGAAAAATGATGCGGAATGGTGCCATGGGCTATATACTTAAGGGCACCGAAAAAGAATCTCTTCTTCAGGCTATTGAAATGGTTGCAGCAGGAGCACAGTACATTGATAAGCAGATTGAACAACAAATCCTACAACAATCTATTCATGGCAGAAAAGCGACAGCATACGTTAAGCTAACCAATAGGGAACTCGAGATCCTCGCTTTGATAGCGAACGAATATTCCAATCAGGAGATTGCAGACAAACTTTTCCTAAGTATCCGTACGGTAGAATCTCATCGACACAGTCTCAATCAAAAGCTGAATATAAAAACCACAGCAGGACTTGTTAAAGAGGCTTACCTCCGCGGTCTCATCTAACTCCGTTGTGCCAGATTTTTACGTATCCTGCTTAAACTATCCTGATGTATGGCCAAAAAGGATGCAATATACTTTAACGGCACTTGCTGCACAACATGCGGTTGGGTTTCTATTAAATGGATGTAGCGTTCTTCTGCCGTCATACAGATGGAATTGATCTGGATATCCTGCAACCATTTGAGCAGCGTATCCATGACGGCCAAATCCATGGCTTCCATCTTTGGAATATGTTTTTTCAAGTAGAGTGCACTTTCCTTGTTCCATATCAACACATCGATCTCACTCAATGATTCCAGAGAACAGGTAGAAATCTCGCCACTTTGCAGATATAAGGGCGTGGATAAAAAATAATGACCTGAAACAATACCCAGTGTATGATCCACCCCATTATGAACGCGGTATAATCTTGCAATTCCCCGATTGAGAAAATACAGTTTATCCACCTTTTTACCTTGTTCCATGAGTACGGTATGCGCAGGTAAGACTTCACATTTGGTGTGGGTGCGTATAATATCAAATTCATCAGGAGTGAAGTGTATATTATAGTTCCCAGCAAAAGCGCATACGTGTTCAAAATGGTGTCGCAAAAGCATATCGATTCTCCGCCAAATTGTATGAAGACGAAGATAACAAAAATTATACGAACTTCATTTTCTGACATTTGTCAGTTCTAAATCACTGCTTCGACGTCTATTTTTGACGAAACTTGGTAATAAACGAAATATGAGAAAACAAACTTTGCTTATCGTGGACCGGGATTGTTTGTTTCGTAGGCAACTTATTGATGAAGTGAAGCAAAATCGGTATCCCGCTACTTTTTGGGAAGCCTGTAACGGTCTGGAAGCTTTACGGCATATTGACGCACTTCAGCCAGATGTGGTGTTCATCAGCGTGAGACTGCCTGGCATCAATGGGTTTGAGGTACTGGATAGAACAGAACATTCACCCGCAGTCATCCTCACTTCTGAGACGCCAGCCGACGCAGCCAAAGCTTTTGAATATGATGCAGTAGACTATCTACTCAAGCCGCTCACCACAAAACGCTTACAGGCATCCTTACATAAACTTGAATGTAAGAACAACGAGGTCGGGAATCCATTTGATAAGAAATCAACCTTATATCCGCGACGTATTCTGGTGGAAAAGGGAAATCGTTTGACCTGTATCCCTGTTTCCGAAATCACGCATTTAAAAGCGGACAAAGATTATACATGGATCTATACCCTTCACAACGAGTCTTTTCTAAGTACGCAGGGAATAGGTCAATTTATGCAAAGACTTGACCCACAACAATTTTTACGTATTCATCGATCATACGTCGTGAACCTGGATCACCTAAAGGAACTATACAAGGACATTCACAAAACGTTCATCACGCTACCTAATGATGTAGAGCTGAACGTCAGTCGGAACTATCTTCCGGCCATCAAAGAATTGATGTATTAGCTTTTAACATATCACTTATACGCTAGCAGTTCTTGTTTCAATGCGGTAATTTCGCCTTGCCGGATACCGTGGCCATCGGTGATCTGCCAGATCAGCCCCTGAATTCTACTATGAATCTTCATCCATTCCGGCGTAACATAATCCGGTTCATGGGCTTCCACCGGGTCCCAGTGCCGGGTTATCCTCAATTTCGGATGCTCTGTTACCATATCGATAAACTGTAACAGGTTTTTATCATTAGTTATCAGAAAATCCTGAAAGTTATTGCGCGAAATAGGATATCGCTGTTCCTCTCCTTCATTATCATACCAAGGCATGGAGCGCTTTTCATTTAAGCATGCCATACCTATATAGATGGTCGTGGTGTCTCTTCCGCCACCGATTCGCTCAGTGGGCGGTACTGGGACAAGGAACCTTTCTATGCTTATTCCATTTTGTTTATCGTGGTCCATGCTCACCACGATCAGACCGGCCGGGAACTCGACAGTTACGGGTGGCGTGCCGGACATACGGTCATTGACCAGATTAACATCAACATAGAAAAAGTTGGTATGCGCATATAGCTTGCTGATATCGGGGTCAAACTTGTGATGTCTCCGCTGCACGAGACGTATGCCTTCCGGCAACTTCAAGGGCTGTCCTAAAGGATAGGCGCCGCTTTCTCCTAGTCCAGGCTGTTCTCTTGATGTTTCGATCACGATTTTATAGTCGTCGTCGGTTCCGGGAAAAGGTTCTGTCTCTTCTGTATCGCCCTTACAGGACATCAGAATAAATAAGGAAGAGAAAAATAGAAGATTAACAATCCAGTTATACATCGTTATTGATTATATTCTAACATAAAACAGTTATCACATTGTCCAGCAATCTGGGGTTCGAAATCGAAAGTCAGCGTCTCCTGAAATGCATCATCGCTGTTCCAACGTCGCAGTTTCAACCGCTCAGCTCCATAATACGCAGTTAACGTATATCGCCCGATTGGTATGTCTTGGATTTGATGTCCATCTAGTGCTTTTCGTGTTAGTTCCTCTCCTGATGAACCGTCTATTAACTTTCCTTGAGGCATAAACCGAAACTCGATTTCTTCGCTTTCTAGATATACACCGGGAAAATTATCAATGGAAACTAAGCCCCCATAGTAACCCGAAAGAGGTTCGGTTTTTTCCCCCGTCAGCTGCCAGGTGAAGTTGCGTTCCCCTCCCTCCCCTCCGAAACCAGTGGGATTATCCGGATGTAGATAGAGCTTATATTGACGGCCGTGATAAGTTTTGTGCAACTGTGCAAAAGCATACCAGGAACCTGTTGGCACCGTTAGCGTATACCGCCCCTGCGCATCCGTCTTCGTTGACAGGTGGCTATTAAAAAAAATGCTGTTGTCTACGAGGATTGTTACGTCGGCTAATGGCGCACCCCCACGATCTTGCGCGCGTCCCTTAACAATACCAGCCCCATCGATATCCGTGTCTTGCGAGCAAGCACAGTTTAATATAAATAGGCTTAAAATATACCATTTCATATCCACAAAATTATAAACCGATGGACGGCCTACCTATCGTACTACCTCGTAATATTCCATATCCGTAGTGTTACGGTCATACTGATTTTTGGGTATTCCGTAGTAGCACGTAAATTCCAACCTGCTTCTTCATCTAATTTTGTCGTGACAAAAAAATAAAACTTAAAACAAATCATGACTAAGATTAAAAACATTGCATTTATTACATTGGCGTGCTTTTTATACGCCACAACCTCCACAGCGCAATCTTTTCAAAAAGGCGACAAGATGCTTAATATAGGAGTAGGTATCGGAGGTGGTTTCGGTATTCCTGTTGGATTAAGCTATGAACAAGCTGTTTCTGACCGAATCAGTGTGGGAGCTTACGCAGCATTTTCAACTAAAAAAGAGTCTTTTGGTGGTTATGGAAATTGGAAGTACACCCATATCCTGGCCGCAGCGAGGGGGTCGTACCACCTGAAAGTAAATTCAACAAAATTCGATCCTTACGCGGGAATAATGCTCGGCTATAATATTGCATCGGTTAAATGGGACGGAGACGATGATGCTCCTTTCTCTGCTTCTGCCGGTGGCTTCTTATGGGGTGGACATATCGGATCTAGATATTGGTTTACCGAAAAAGTAGGCGCATTCGGAGAGATAGGTTACGGTGCTGGAATATTGAACCTTGGCGTGACTTTTAAACTTTAATAACACGCCACTGCATATTTTATCGATCAAACAACAACATAGAACGCCAAAAATAGCCGTTTGTCGAAAAAATAGTTGGTAAACTATATACTTAGGTAGATTTATCAAAACTTATTAACAGTATATTAAGATGGAAAAAATAGTGATATGGACAAGAATCATGCTGGTCTTCGCGGTACAATCGGCATGTGTCATCAGTCCGCTCTATTCTCAGGGAATATTGAAGAAAGTAAAAGGTAGGATAGAAAACACGGCCGTGAATAAAATACTAAACGAAACAGACAAAGCTGTTTCCAAAGGAATCGATAAAGCTATAGAATCGACTTCTTCTGCCAACGGACAGGAGACTGTTGCAGACGACAAAAGAACAAGCGGCACACCTATTGAATCACAAAATATAGATCCTCTTCAGTCTTACAGTAAATACGACTTTATTCCCGGCGATTCCGTACTATATGCGGCAAATTTTGCCGACGATCCGATTGGAGAATTGCCTTCAGGATGGAACAGCAATGGTAGCTCGGTTATCGTTAATTTAAATAACATCGAAGGGAAATGGTTACGCATGGCACAACGAAGCGTTGTCTTGTCCAGTAATGAACAAGGATTTGGCCAAGACTTTAGCGTAGAATTTGATATGGTCTTCGATATAGACTTTCAAGGGTGGATGGCTCCTGAGTTTAGGTTTGGTTTAATAGCCTCGGGCGAGCAATCCCCTACATCCAACAAATTGCTCAACGAACAAAATGGGGACAAGTCTTTCTATGTAAACATCTCACCGCACGCCAATTCGGGAACCTTTAGTTTAGATTCATACGAGAAGTATATCCGTTATTTCAACAGCCCGGCAAAAAATGACAAAAAGATAGAAACATGGTATGGACGAATCGCCCACGTAGCTATACAAGTTCAGAAAGAACGTCTACGTATTTGGATTGACGGGGATAAGCTGTATGATGCACCAAAGGGCATCGCAAAAAATGGGGAATTTAATCAACTGTTTTTCAAACTAGCGAGCAGCCCCTATAAAGATGAACAAATCGGCATCTATGTCAGCAATGTTAAAATAGCCAAGGGTTTGACACCGCCTCGCCAGCATCTTCTTCAAAATGGTTCATTTACGACAACGGGTATTCTCTTTGACACGAGAGCTTCACGTATAAAACCACAGTCGTTTGGCGTGATAAAATCGGTTGCTGATCTCCTGCAGGAAAACCAGCAATTACGTTTGCAGATCGTAGGACATACGGATAATGTCGGAGATGATAAAACAAACCTGACGTTAAGCGAACAGCGAGCGGCGGCCGTCAAGGAGATATTAGTGTCGACGCATAGCATCGCCGCAGACAGGCTAGAGACTTTAGGAAAAGGTGAAGCGGTTCCTGTGTCTCCGAATGACTCAGAAGCGGGACGAACCCAAAATAGACGCGTTGAATTTATAGCGCTGTAAAGGTTATACAAACATTATACAAAGAAATGAACACGGGGAGTTCATTAAAAGAGGCTGTTGCGATCGCAACAGCCTACTAAACTAACTAAACTAAACTAATAAAAAAGCGCCTTTAAGTGGTTAAAAAGGTGTAACAGTCTTCTTTGGAACGACACTGTTCAGGTAGTTCTCAATATGGGCGTATCCATTATCACTGATCTGTGCAGCATCGTTCGGGTTATTTGGATCTAGTCCCATCTTTACTTCGACCTCATCTGGAATACCATCATTGTCGGTATCCTTATAAGGAGTACCTTTGTATTCAGGATACCCACCTACCTGGCGGACATCCGTAATGATACCTTGTTTGTACGAATCCATCGGCAACCGACGTTTTACATAAGGCGACGGCTGTACGGGCTCAACAGGCTCTGTATAGAACACCTTACCGGTCTTTACTTGTTTTACAATACGTTCATCTACCGCATCTCGTTTCGGAAGGGTCGCGCCAACGTTTTTCAGCACATAATCATATGCTTTTTTTGCTGATAATATCTTGCCAAAATTAGACAACGGAAACGGGCTGTCTACTTTGATTTTCGCCAAATAAGGAGTAGGATCTCCGTCCACTGCCGGCTGTACACCACCATCCCAATTATCTTTCGTGACACGGCGATTGCCTTCCACGATATTTCCATGCACGTACGCTTTTCCAAACGTCCCGGCATTTTCCTTGCTCCTACCGGATTCTGGCTTTAAAAGCCGATAGGATATTGGTTTGTCTAATGGCGTAATCGGTCCCGGCTTGTAGTAGTTATTGATGAAATTATATTCCGAGCGGTGGTCTCCACCGTCTGCGCTCCGATTCCACCAGTTCCAGACTACATTATTGACGAATCCAAAATCGCCGTACATTCCTATAGAAGGATTACGGCTAATATTAGAGGCCCATAAGTTACGCATAAACGTGCTGTTGAGGCCACCGATGGTACTGCCGAAAGCATGGTTGTACGTATCCAGTCCCTCGGAAAAGATCGTGTTCTGAATCGTGATATTGACGGTAGGCAACTTTAGGTTTTGACCATCCCGATCATACACATGACGGTACATCGACATCACTTCATCCAATCCCCAGCTTGCTGAGACATGGTCTAGAATAATATTCCCTACACCATTTCCCCCTAAAGCGTCGTCACGTCTTGTCACGTCCGTCGCTCCTCTACGGAAGCGCATATAGCGCACAATGACATCATGGGTATCAATCAAGAAAGATTCTCCTGCGACGCAAACACCATCACCCGGTGCCGTTTGCCCAGCAATCGTGATATAAGGTGCCTGTATGATAATCGGTTTTTCTAATTGAATGATCCCAGCAACATTAAATACGATAATCCGCGCACCCCCTACTTCGCAAGCTTCCCGTAAGGTACCTGGACCGCTATCTGCGAGACTGGTTACGACAAATACTTTTCCTCCACGTCCACCCGGTGTGTAAGCTCCTCCACCCTCAGCTCCCGGAAATGCAGGAATATCTGCTTGCGGTAAATCTTCGGGTTTGGCCGCCCAAGGAATATAAGGTTTTCCTTCTTGTTCCATGACAGCTTTTGCTGTTTTCCAAGCTTTTTCAAGACGTAGTTCTTCTGCCTTTTCCCGCACATCGGCCATTTGTTGCAACGAATCGGGAATCACCGGATATTGTGCAAAAGATAAAAAAGGGAGAAACAATAATATCCCGGGTATAAATGATTTGATATACATATTTTATCCTTTTGAAGCTAATTCGTTCAAATAAATTTCAATGTTGGCGTAGCCCGATTCTGTGATTTCTGCAGCATCATTTGGGTTTTTGGGATCCAAGCCCATCTTTACTTCTACATCATCCGGAATGCCATCGTTGTCTGTATCTTTATAAGGTTTACCCTTATATTCGGGGTAGCCCCCAACCTGAGCGACGTCGGTGATAATACCCTGTTTGTACGAATCAGCGGGAAGCCTTCTATGTTTAAACTGATAAAATGACTCGGGCTCCAAACCGTCAGCATACTCCGGTTTACCGGTTTTCACGGTACGAATAATACGCTCATCCACCGGATCCCTTCTTGGCAACGTTGCCCCGGCATTATCCATGACGTGGTCAAAGGTATTATCCGATGGCAAAATGGTCATTTCCGGCATTGGAAATGGCTTATCATATTTGATCAATGCTAAATAATGTTGTGCCTCTTCCTTGCTCAGGCTTCCTTCTTTACCATTTAATTGCACGCCACCATTCCAGTTATCCGCTGTTACTGCAGCATTACCGTCAATAATATTTCCGGCAACATGCGCACGGCCATACATCAACGTATCCAAGCGCGACAATACTGCGTCAGGCCTTAAAATACGATGGGAAATATCTTTACCCACTGGGGTTACAGGTCCGGGTTTGTAATAGTTATTGATGATATTATATTGCGCGGTATAGTCGCCCCCATCGGTGGTACGATGGCTCCAGTTGAACACCACATTATTCACAAAATTAAAGATACCGTTCCAACCAATCGACGGATTCCTTCCAGCATTATTTGCCCAAAGGTTTCGCATAAAGGAACAATTTTCGCCCCCCAGTGTACTCCCTAGGGAATGGTTGTAGGTATCTAAAGCTTCCGAGAAAATACTATTCTGTATGGTCACATTTACCGTTCCTAATTTCACTTCTGGATAGTCTCCTCCCGGGCTATACATATGGCGGTAAATAGACATATTCTCATCTAGTCCCCAGCTGGCCGAAACATGGTCGATCATAATATTCCCAACGGGATTACCTCCGATGGCATCGTCTCGTCTACCCACATAGGTTTCGCCCCGACGGAAACGCATGTGTCGGATAACAACATCGTGGGTATCGATCCAAACGGACTCCCCTGCCACACAAACACCATCGCCCGGAGCAGATTGACCGGCAATGGTAACATAAGGCGCGCGAATCATCAGGGGTGTTTTCAAGCGAATAATTCCCGCCACATTAAACACGATAATGCGCGGCCCTCCTTGTTCACAGGCTTCTCTTAAAGTTCCCGGGCCGTTATCTTCCAGACTGGTGACCACAATCACCTTACCACCCCGGCCACCAAAGGAGTACTTACCGCCACCTTCAGCTCCTGGAAAGGCTGGGATTTCCGCCTGCGGTAAATCTGTCAAGCGAGAAGCCCAAGGAATATAAGGTTTCCCTTGTTTGGCATATTGTACTATAGTCGGCCAGGCTTTTTTCCAGGCGAGATCAGACTGCTCCTGTGCCTTCCGCATCAATTCATCGGTTTCCGTCTTTACTTCTGCTGGTATTTTCGGGTACTGTGCCCTTGCTTCTTGTATAGTGGCTACTGCAATAATAGCCACGAGTAATGACAATATTTTGTTCATATACATAAATTTAATGATAATATCTAGGTATATCACCTACAATTGATATCAGTGAGATCAAAGTTAGCGATATGACGGGCGATTTATCTATAATATCTTCACGACTATTTGTATCATATTATCCGAACAAAAACGTCTCCTATATTAGTCGGCGACAATATAGGAGACGTATAGTAAGCAAGCTGTTGTTTTTACTTCGCAGCGAGTTTGTTCAGGTAAATCTCTATGTTAGCGTACCCAGATTCGGTGATCGCCGCAGAGTCTTCCCCGTTATTTGGATCCAAGCCCATTTTCTTTTCTACGTCATCGGGAATACCATCATTGTCTGAATCTTTATAAGGTTTTCCCTTATATTCAGGATAACCACCGACCTGAGAGATGTGTGTAATAATACCCATTTTATAGGAATCTTTCGGCAGCCTCCGGTGCTCAAAATCAACTTCCGGATATTGCACGTCCTTTTCCGCCAACGGCGTTGGTTTACCATCTTTGACTTCTTTAACAATCCGAAGATCAACCGCATCACGCTTCGGCAAAGTCGCACCAGCATTTGCTAAAACCTCGTCATATGCTTCTTTAGCAGAAGTAACGCGGAATGCAGCATGTGGAATTGGCTTGGCGACCTGCATAGCCGGAAGGAAAGGTTTGGCGTCTTCATAGCTCATCAACTCACCATCCATACCTTCAAGCTGGATACCACCAGCCCAGTTATCTTTCGTTACGGTAGGATTATCGGCAACCACGTTTCCACTTACGTAAGCTCTCCCGAAGACCTTGTGATCCAATTTACTACGGCCGGATTCTGGTTTTAGGATACGGTAACGTATAGGCGCTTCTTTCGGTGTAGCCGGACCTGGTTTGAAGTAATTATTGAAGATATTGTACTGAGCCGTATAATCTCCACCATCAATAGCGCGGTGCACCCAATTGTAAATGACGTTATTGGCAAAGTTGAATACGCCGTTCCAGCCTATCGACGGATTCCTAGCTGCATTATTCGCCCATAGGTTACGCATAAAAGTACAGTTCTCGCCGCCTAAGGTACTACCGAATGCGTGATTCCAAGTATCTAAAGCTTCCGAGAAAATAGAGTTTTGGATCGTGATGTTGACCGTTCCAAATTTTTTCTCCTGCGATCCAGTGCTATCGTTGTACATGTGGCGATACATAGACATGTTCTCGTCTAAACCCCAGCTCGCAGAAACGTGGTCGATCATGATATTGCCAATCGGATTTCCACCGATCGCGTCATCGCGGCGCCCAACGTACGTCTCACCTCTGCGAAAGCGCATGTGGCGGATTAAGACATCATGTGTATCGATCCATACGGATTCCCCTGCTACAACCACACCATCCCCTGGCGCTGACTGGCCAGCAATTGTGATATAAGGGGCCCGAATAACCAACGGTGTCTTCAAGCGGATAATACCCGCCACGTTAAATACAATAATACGTGGCCCGCCTTGTTCACACGCTTCGCGAAGTGTTCCTGGCCCGTGGTCTTCCAAACTAGTCACCACAATCACTTTCCCACCTCGTCCGCCGAAGGTATATTTACCGCCGCCCTCGGCACCCGGAAATGCTGCGATTTCTGCCTGTGGCAGATCGGTAGGACGGGATGCCCACGGAACATAGGGTTTTCCTTGTTTAGCGTATTCTTCGATAACTGGTAGCGCCTTCCCCCAAGCGATATCCGAGCGCTGACGGGCAGTCTCCATCATCTCATTTGTCTCCTTTTTGACGTGCTCCGGGATCTTCGGATACTGGGCCTTTACATTATTTACCGCGACCAAACTGAAAACGGCAATAATAAGTATTGACAATCTATTTCTCATATTATATGCTGTAATGATAATTCTATACAATAGTTTAATCAGTAATCCAAAATTCGCAATATATATCCAGTATAAAATATACTATATTCACGAGAGAATATAGGATATTACCCACCTGATTTATTTGCGTCTCTCTTTCGTTCTCCGTTCCAAATCTTCTGTCGCCTTCCGCAAATCATATCCTTGCTTAGACAGATAGTTATTCGCTCGCCCTCGATATTTAGTGAACCACTGGTTTCGTTCCCTATTTGTTAATACGTTCAGCGCGTTTTCACGTGCCTCTTTTAAATATTCAATTATCGCAGCTTTATGCTCATCCGTTAGCTGCGGCAGCAGCTCCTCAAAGCGCGAGAGCTCTTTTTGAAAGCCGTTATAAGTCATTTCATCCTTAACCAATTCGATTTGTGTTTCGGTTAATAATAACGCTAGTTTTTCGAAAAGTTTATCGCGTTGTGTGTCCAAAGCTGCTTTGCTTTCTTTCCATATTGCCATAGCCCGGTCTTCCTTTGCAGTTCCGTCCAGTGAAGCTTGCTCCATCGTTGTTGTTTCCGACTTCTTTTTGGCATAGATCTCGTCCATCTTTTGATATTGATAGGCTAACAGGTTTCTAACCTGCTCGGCTTGCCATTCATCCGATAAGGTCAACGTTTGCATTAGCCTATTTGATTCGGCAATACAATATGCTGTAGATTCTAGGCTCCTTCTTTCAGCCCATTCTTCGCCCTCTTTTTTCAAATTGTATCCACACGATGCCAGTTGATTAGCAATCCGTCCTTTGTATTTATTGAACCATGCATGTTTCTCTTTCGCTGAACCACCGTCCATCGCATATTCCCGTGCTTCCGTCAAGTTTTTATGGATCATGCTCAGTTCTTCATCACTTGCAAAAGGTAACATCAGCTTATAGTTATTATAGGTTTTGGGGACGGTATGGTATGTCATCCCATCTTTTATCTCCTCGATCTGTTCTGCTGTAATCAATGCTCCTAACGACTGGATATACTGACGATGTTGTGCTGCTATAGCTGCATCGGCATCGGCAAGTACCTGTTCTTTAGCGGCCCCAGCGTCGCCTAATTTACGGTCTCTCTCGGCGTGGATGTTATTTAGGGCAATGTATTGATCTGCAACTAAATCTCGGGTTTTGTTTCTTTTGTCAGTAGCTAAAGCAGGTTCTACTTTCTCGACAATCTTTTTTGCCCGTTCCATGGCAACCTTCCGATATTCGGAATCCACTTGCCCATGTGCAAGCGACAAGTTCCCCAGTACTAAAAATGTTAAAAGTCCTCTTTTCATTATAAAATATGGTGTAGTATAGGTTTAAAAACCAAAACTATAGATACTTGTAAAACTAATGTTATACTATTTTATCTGCTTTATAACAATTCTTAACTAGCAATACATTATAAACGAAAACACCTCGCTCCGAAGAAGAGCGAGGTGTTTTCTGCTATTTTTTCCTTTACTGTAACGGATCGAAGGTTCCAGCACCATTCATGCTGTCCCAACCTTTGGTTTGCTCTAAGTAAGGAGAAGTTTCCAATAATTGCTGATGCAGCCCAAAGTAATAATATTGTGGGTACCATTTGAATGTCCACTTCGGCTGTAAATCCGTACGATCCATATCGTCGCGCACCTGCACTTCAAAATAGTTGTCATAAAGATAATCGACATATTCCTCTTGTGTACTCACCCCAGCCGGATATTCAGTTTCAGCCGCATCTCTGTCGATCACAGGAGCGCCGTCGTCTGCGGCACGCAATGGATCTTCATCACCGAAATATTCATTTCCATTTTCCTTCACGATGATTCTATAGCCCGTTCGACGCGTACCGTTCAATACCGGAATACCCAACCGATCATTCATTCCCGTAGCATTGTCGAACAACATCCAGCGTCTTAGGTCATGAAAACGCTTGCCCTCATAGGCAAATTCCACCTTCCGCTCATCCAGTACCGCCTTGAAAAGCTTATTGCGATCGCCAGCAACACCAGCCAGCCCAAAGGAACCATCTTTGTTTTCGATACCTGCCCGCTCCCGGATCTCTTTAATACCTTCTAGGCCTTCATTAAGCTTGTTGACTCCTATTGCTGACTCGGCTAAATTTAATATCACTTCCGCGAAACGCAGTTCTATAAAGTCCGTGCCGCTCTCTTCAAAGTTATTGATTGCGTTGTTAGCTGATAAGTTTGATGCTTTGCGGATATATATTCCACTAGCATTGGCACCTTGGGTTTCCGTAGGTGTATACGACAAATCATCACTGTTTCTCACCTTCCAAGAATAGGTCCAGACAGTATACTCCTCATCGCCACTGTACGGCCAAATCGCGCCATTGTAGGCAAAGGATTTGTAAAAACGCGGATCCCGGTTTTTATAAAATTTATTTGCGTCGTATGCGTAATCCGAGGAAGGATCATCAATCGCCTTTCCGTCTTTCATGGGAAAAGATTCCACAATCTGACGCGTCGGCGATACTGAGCCAGCACCATTGATATTCCGTGGACGGATGGCCTGCTCCCAGCCACTGTTTTTCGTAAAGTTTCCTCCTTTGGCAACCTTATTAAAACCATAAACGATAACCGCTTCGGGATTGTCGACCTCCTGTGACCATATATTTCCCCAAGCTTCTCCGTTTTCAAGACGACCTGTTTTATATAGGCCAAAACCATTTTCCTCCAGTAAATTCTTGGCAGCTAAATTCGCATCGTATGCTAGCTGCCAACGCTGTACATCGTCATTCGGGTTGAAAACAGGGCTCGCCCAAGTCAACAATACCCGCCCTTTGACTGCCGCAGCGGCACCACTGGTAATACGCCCCCAATCTGCTCCACTCCATCTGCCAGGCAACAGCTCCATCGCCATATCCAAATCCGCCAGTATTTGCTCAACCGTTTCGGAAGTGGAACTTCGAGGTACGGAGTTTTCTTCTATATTCTCAAAAGTCGGGTTTTGGGCTGTAAGTACCAATGGCACGCCGCCGTATAGCTTCATCAACTCATAATATTGCCAAGCGCGCCAGAAGTACATCTGCCCCTTTAACAAATTCTTGGGTTCTTCCGGCATATCGTACTTATCGACTTCGGTCAAGAACATATTGATCTGACGAAGACGCGTCCAGGTATTGTTCCCGACACTTGTTCCCATACGCTGACCGAAATACTTATTTACGTGGTTATTCCTATAAGAAATCTGCCCCCACTCCTTATTGAAATCTGTTTCGCCAGCAAGTTCGTCCGTAGTTTGTGCAAAAACATTATTATAGGATCCATTCTCCGAATTATTATTCGTCGCAATAAAACCTGTTCCATTGTTCGCAGGCAAGAACAACCCATAAACGTAATCGATATAAGCTTGTCCCAGCACCGGGTCCTGAAAAACTTCTTCATTGACAGCACCTAAATCTTCTTTCTCTTGCAAAAACTTATCGCTACAGGCCGTGCCTAATAAAGCCAAGGCGAGGAGCATTTTTATATATATATTCTTCTTTTTCATTGTGTCATCCATTTTCTGTTTACAAAGTCAGGTTAAGACCAAACGAGAAGGTCTTGAGATTGGGATAACTATTCCAAGCGCCCCCATAAGTGTCTCTATAACTATATGCCTGATATAATCCAAGTGGATTGATGGCTGAAAAGTACAGTCGTGCATTTGACACTTTTAAGTTATCTAACAACTTGGCAGGTAATGAATAACCTAGGTTCAAACTGGTTACTTGCATACGGAATGGACTAACTTTCCAGAAATTCGAACTCAGATTATACATATCTTCCCAGTTCGGATTCGGCATTGTACCATTAGGATTCAACTCTGGATCCCATATATCGTTCCAAATGATCGGACGGTTATCATACACCCGTGAAATGTCATTATTCAGTTTCTTTCTTTCGGAACCGCCGATTTCAGCCCAGCCACCAAACGAACCAGCAATCACCGTCTCAAATGAGAAGCTCTTGTATCCGGCTTTCAGGGTAATACCAAATCCATAGTTGTTTGCTTCCCTGTCGCTCAGCTGCACCCAGTCATTATCGTCGATAACACCATCCGGTTCGGCAAAGGTTCCATCAGCTTGTAATGGCCCGCGGACATCACGGTAGTACAACATTCCCGGCTTCAGTTGATCCACCGAGGTTCCAAAGACAGAAGTGATATTATACTCACTGACATAGGCATCGATTTCCTCTTGACTTTTAAACATTCCCAAGTAATCATGCCCCCATTTCCCCACATCTGCAGAAGTTCCTTCGGAAGGTACCCACGGATAAGCTTGATCGGCAGCAGATTTGTCCATTGTAATAATTTTGGAATCACCCCATGAAAAACGCGTGCTGACGCCATACCGAAAATCTTTACCTATACGGTCATTCCAGCCTAAACTAATCTCATATCCATAAGAATTGACCGCTGCATAGTTTTCTGGTGCGATAGATCCTCCCACTGTTACCGGCATATTACCGATACGTTCCAGCAAGATATTAGTTCCTTTATTAAAATATCCATCTATTGTGGTAGATAGGCGACTGTTTAAAAAACGAGCTTCTATCCCTAAATTATTCTTAAACTCATCACTCCAGGTCGCGTCCCGGTTCGGAGATCTTCCCATGGACATACCTGTATTCGCATTTTCGTCACCACCGAAAACCGGGCCTTTTCCAACTTGGTAGGAAAATCGTTGTCTCCAGGCCCAAGCCGGAAATTGATCATTTCCCATCAGTCCGGCAGAGTATCGGAATTTTAGGTAATCAATACCTTTTACACTTTTGAAGAAATCTTCCTCACTCACCACCCATCCAGCAGAAAGGGAATAAAACCTACCCCAATAGTTTTCTGGCGCAAACTTGGTGGACGCATCTGTACGGAATAAAAATTCTGCCAGATATTTCTCGCCATAGCGATAGTTTACACGCCCGATATACCCTAAAGAGCCAGATTCATTAGCAAAAGTACGACCATCAATCTCGCCAAAAGCCGTACCGAACTGTCCGTTTGTTGTCTCTAATGGATCTGATTTCCATACATCCTCCTGTTGCCCTTCTGCCTCCCCTCGCTCTACGGAGAACAGACCATTAAAGTTATGTTTCCCTATTTGTTTTTCGTAGGTTAAAAAGAAGTTTATCTGTGTGTTGTTTCCACTTCTATTGGAATAGAACAAACGGTTACCATTACTTACCGTGATCGGTCTATCCAAGGTCGCTCCGTCGTAAATGTGGTTATGTTGCCCTCTTCCAATAAACTGATATAAATCGTACTTGGTCCCAATCTGACTACCTACCGAATGCCGCGTATTACGTGAATAGGTGCCTCGTGCTTTCAGACCTTCCAAAAACGGTGCTTCGTACTCCGCCGAAATGTTGACAGAGAAGAAGCGGGAATCCGTCTCTGCTAAGTTGCCTAAGCGCTCAATTTCGAAAAAATGATACGCTGACAAATCGTTGGCGGTTCCTGGTAATTTCGCCGGCATGCCGTCGATGAATGCAGGTACATATGGCGCTGCCAAAAGGAGATTCCGATAGTCGTCCTCGGGTCCTTCTCCAGACACTTTGTTAAAGGTCTTATCCAGCTGATCCTCATTACCCGAAACCTGCAACGCGACTTTAAAATTAGAAGAAACCTTCACGTCCGTTCCGGCTCGGAAATTCCACTTATTATAATCTAAAGTTCCCAAGTTTCCGTTTTGCTTACTATAGGTAACACCTCCAAAGTAAGTAGCACGATCGCTTCCTCCACTCACGCTAAGCGCATGGCGGGTATTATAAGAAGCCTTCCAAGCATCGTCCAACCAATTGTAATCTATCGTTTTAAAATGCTCCAGTTCGTCTTCGCTAAAAATCCGGTTGGGGTAGTTATCATCCGTCGGCAAGATATTGGCTCCATTTTTACCGTTCATGATATTGAAGTACTGACCAAATTCATATGCATTCATCATTTTGGCATGCGAAACGGCATCATTGATTGCATACGATCCATTGTAGGAAATTTTAGGCTGCCCTTCTTTTCCTCGCTTGGTCGTTACCAACACAACCCCATTCGCACCACGTACACCATATACGGCGGCTGCCCCATCTTTTAGGATCGAGATGCTTTCAATCTCCGAGGGATCTAAGTTGTTAAATAACGTCGATTCAGGCACGTTTTGCTCGTTCACCTGGATCATACCGTCAATCACGTATAATGGTTCTGTCGTCCCGGCGTCCTTTCCGAAAGGGATGGGCGTACGAACTTCTAATCTCGCCTTGGAGCCGGGTCTGGCCGTTCCTCCAGACACCCCTAATCCGGCGATACGCCCCGTAAGTGCTGCCCCGATATTAGTCGCGGGTAAATCTTGGATGGCTTCCATGTCCACCGTCTCCACTGCACCCGTCAAGTGGGCTTTTTTCTGTGTCCCGTATCCCACTACCACGACTTCATCCAATGCGTCAACAGGTTCTAAAGTTACGGATACGTTCTTCTGGTTGTTTACCGGATACTCTTGGGTTTTATAGCCCACGTAGCTAATCACCAATATCTCATCTCCCTGAGGCAGGTTTATTCTAAAAACACCATCTACGTCTGTTTTAGTGCCCGTCGTTGTCCCTTTTATAGAAACAGTAGCTCCTATCACCGGATTTCCCTCTGGGTCTACTACCTTTCCTGTGACGTTCACAAAAAGTTCCGAATGTATTGCTGCACGATGAAACGACTCCGCCGCGATCGCTACTTGCAAAGAAAATAGAGCAAATAAAAGGCAAAGCAACCCGACTCCTCTTCGCAAAAGTTTCCTCCTAAAAAAATTTTGACTCTTCATGGTTTATCTGATTCTCTGTAAAATAATATAGGTTTAACGCTAAATTTATAGTTGCTGTGTGTACGTAAGTTTACTTTTAGTTTGACACCTTACTTAGCTCCTGTTTTCTCTTTTTCCCGGCGCGCTTTCCATGCATCACCCTCTTTTTGCAGATCGTATCCCCGTTTAGACAGGTAGTTATTAATACGTCCTTTATATTTACCAAAAATCTGATGTTTTCCCTTCGAATCCGGCGCGTCCATTGCCAGCTCACGTGCTTCTGTAAGCCAGAGTAATACCCACGCCTTCTCTTCGCTCTTCAATGTCGGAATCATCTCCTGAAATGCACGATAGGTTAGCGGTAATACGCCATAGGTCATTCCGTTTTTCACGCCTTCAATCTGCATAGGTTCTAGCACATCTTCCAACTTCTTAATAAATGCTGCATGCAATACCCGCAGCCTCGCATCTTCTTCCGCTTCGTAAGCCGCACGTGTCTGGTCGAGCAACGCTTCCTGCCCAGCGAACTTCTCTTTAATTTTTTTAATCTCCGCCTCTCGCGCTTCATGATGTGCATTGATCGCCGCATATTGGTTTACGACAAGCGCCCGCGCCTGATAATAGGCTATAGAATCTAGAATACCCAATTCTGCAATAATCTTGTCGGACCGCTCAGTAATTACCTTGATATACTCGTCTTGTTCTGTCTGTGCAAAACCTTTACTCACAAAAAACACAAATAGTATCCCTGCGAACCATTTCATTCTAATTTTCATGTATATAAATGATTATATTGTCTTCTGCTATATGCTGAAAAGAGATCTGTTAAAAACGTACAATAAATGCTACACCTAACTAATAAATAGTCAGTGATAGCATAGTACTAACATACCACCTCTAAATACATTCAACAATCTAAAAAACAACCGATTAACACTAAACAAATTCACCATAGCTCAAATAAAGCTAATCGTAGGATCAAAATAACGTAACATTATCGTGTTAATAATGTGTTAATTTAGCCAATTAATATAATATATTATCATCAATCTATTTTACCACTTAGATTCGTGCAGAACCTTGACTTCGTTATCAAACTAGAAAAAACGAAAATACCGATCAAAAGGTTGCACATTATATTAATTGAAAGCCCTTATATTTGCACTGAATTTAGTCACCAACGATTAGTACTAGCGCGGCGCCAATACCTATTAGAAAATTTATATACCTATGTAACAATCTCCTTTCATTGTAGCATATTGCCATTTAGAATCGAAGAAAAACGCTATATTCGAAAAATTAAATGATAATCGTACATAATTCATAAACTTCATGCATAATTAGTAGGTAGCATATGAAGCCTTTATATCGAAAACTTCCTGCAGAGTTAGAAAACTCATTTTCCGCCCGACATGACATCATGCCCAATTTTGGGAATGTATGGCATTATCACGCTGAACTGGAGTTACATTATACCATCCGTGGTGAGGGCATTCGTTTTATAGGTGATAATATCAGTCAGTTCGCGCCGGACGAAATTATCTTGGTAGGCGAGAAGCTTTCACATGCCTGGCGGTGCAAGGACGAATATTTTCAGAACAATCCGGACTACAATATCGAAGCGATTGTGTTACAATTTCTTCCAGATTGCCTAGGTAAACAGTTGCTCCAACTCCCAGAGTCTTACTTGATTCCGAAATTATTTGAAAAAGCTAAAAGTGGATTACTCGTTAAAGGCGAAACGAAACGTATAGTTGCTCAGTTGATGTACGAGTGTGTGAACGAAACGGGGCTCGGCAAGGTAATTTCTTTATTGCAAATTTTGAAAACACTCGCTGAAAGTGATGAGTTCGAAACAATTGTCAAAACACAGACGACCTTCCATCAATCTAATGAAGCAGATAACATTCGCTTGAATAATATTTTTAACTACACCCATACGCATTACAAAAACGATATCACACTCGAGGAGGTTGCGAATATTGCGAACCTGAGTATTACTTCGTTTTGTCGGTACTTCAAAATGATGACGCGCAAGACGTATTACGATTTTCTGGTAGAAATCCGTATTAGCCATGCTTGCCGGCTGTTAGTTGAAAATAAGTTGCCGACAGAGGTTATCTGCTTCGAATGCGGGTTTAACAACGTATCTAACTTCTATCGCCATTTCAAAAAGGTTATGGGGTTGACGCCGTTGGAGTATAAGAAGAGGTATCTTAATCGCAATTAGTTTATGTTCTTTTTTCCCTCAAAAAAGAACCAAAAAACCGACCAAAGGGAGCTCATGAATACCAAAATACACTCGAATTCATAAATCGTCGCTGCGGATCTTTGACAGAGGGGACAGTACTAAGAATGAATTTCTACAGATGTCAAAGTTCCGGAGGCGACATTTAGTGTCAAAAAAGGGATAGTACAATACGTAACATATTGCTTCGCGATTACGCCAGTAAAACGGCCTTGTATTGTTCGGCGGCCATCTTTGAGCAGACTATTCCGTTAAAAACAGAATAATGTCTGAACGAAGTGAGTTTTATTCTGTTTAAGAATAGTCAAACAAAGATAGCCGAACCATACTCAGCCTTGATTTTTTTGCTTCGTTTTTTTATCAAGAAAAAAATGAAGAAAAGACTACTTCACATCAACCGCATCAATATAAATATCCTTTGCATCGATAGACTTTACCCTGACTCGGTAGGTACCTGCATTGATCATCGTACCGGTATCGGTATCGATATAGTTCCATTTACCTGCTCGAGTAGGCTCTAAACGAACGCGCTCCTCGGATTTCAGTACCACATCATCCATCGTGATCAGTTCAATAGTAGCTTCCCTCGTCTCGCCGAATGGGTTATGGTATTTCAACATGAGGGCGTACACATCGGCTACTCCAACCTTAATCTCGAATTCCACCCAACCGTCGTTTTCCGTATATTGTAAACGTTCTTGCTTCTGGAAATCTATTTTTTTCATTTCCTCATAAGCCGTAGCTTGATTCGCTTTATATGTCACCGATTCTTTGAGATCAAACGCCGGTTGCAAACCACTCTGCTGCTGGAATACCACGAGCTCGGCTTTGGTGTTTTTTGGTAAGTGCCACTCTTCTTCGTTATCCAATACCTTACGGTATACCTGCAGATATTCGCCTTTGTTATTCATTATGGAGTCTCCCATAAACTCGTATCCGGGTTGCTCTTCATTCGAGAGGAGATAGAAGTTTGTCGGCTGACGGAAAGAAAACGTAATATCGTCTTCCACGTCGCTGATTGGAAAATAGTCTGCACCATAGAGATATCCAGGCAGTTGTTGAAAAGATAACTTTTGTACGGAGTCATACGCTAGTCCAATATCCATCCAGCGTTTTATGCTAAGATTTTCTCCGTCTTTCAGCACCGCATTAAAGTGTGTTAATTTCTTGTCGTTGGCAGGCTGCGTCTCTGCCGAAGCGATAGCAATGGCTTGAATCACGGCTTGCCCGGCCGCTATATGTGGAAAATGAACTGTCAACTGCCCACCTTGCACGGTTACCTCATAGACACGCTTTAGAGCCGCGTCGTGGCCTGCTTCCTTCCATATGTCGAGATCTTTTTCTTGTACGACATCATTGATAGCCACATCAAAAAGCCGCATCGCGGTGCCGTCTTTTAATCCTGCTCCCCCCACCCACGGTTCGGCAAAATACAGCTCTACACGATATTTCCCATCAGGTACGTCAAAACGGTAAGCTAATTTATCTAGACCATAGCGAAATGTTTGAAACAGCGACCAGTCGGCTACACCCTTAATTGGGTCAAAGATGCGCCGTTGGCTTGCAAAAATAGAGGAAATATCTTCATAGCTGTCTGCCCAAGATATCGACCCCCAACCTGTTTCACTTGTATACGGCTGATCGGCCATCCAATGTTGCTCAAATCTATCGGTATAGGCTGGGCCACCACTGTTCACCCGATATAGATAATGCATATCTGCTTCACCCTTCAACAATGTTGACGAAACATCGCGCATCTGTTCAAAATTCGGGCTCTGCGGTAAGTTGAACAGAACAATAGTGTCCCGGACGACGGTCTTACCGCCATTTCTTCCTTCTGCGTATAACACGTTATACTGTATATTTACTCCATTGAACTCAAATGGCCTACCAAATCCTGGGTGCTTTTGCACGCCTAAGGAAACATCTTCCAGATCATTGAAGAGCTCTACCTCTTCACAATTGGAGAAGATGCGGATAGCATCTTTAATACCGGCCGTCAACCAACGGTTGGGCCATGTATGAGATGCGATGTGAACCATCGGATCATGCTTATCACTGTAATGTGCACGGTACATATAATACGCATCCGTCGGTTCCCCCCAGGGGGTCAACAAACCTTTATAATTGACCGGCCCAATTTTATCCAGATCACGAAGTCCCTCGCCCCCTTGTATTCGGCCGGGATTATCATGGGAATTCCACAACCATTGGTAATGCCCGATGGCTTCATTTTTCACCGAGTCGGCTAGCCGCAGTTTGGTTTCTAATATTTCTGTAAAACGCGCCTCGCTGTAGACCGGATGGTTGGGGAGATAGGGTGGTTCGGCATGTAGTTCCAAAGTACGCCATGCACCGTATTCGCCTACTAACAGTTGGCGTTTTAAGTCTTCACCATACGTATTATGGTCGCCGCCGTACGTGCCTGTCCAATTTTGCGGCACATCCCAGTCGGTACCGCTTCCACCGTTACAGGTGGTCACCAATCGCTGGATAGAGGCTGTAGGGTCTAGTGATCGGATGATCTCCATGCACTCCCGTGTGAAATCTTCCGGCAAGGTACTTTCGTTTTCTATACCCCAAAGAAAAACAGAGGGACTGTTTCTACGCTCTTTTACCCAATCGCGCAGCAGGTTTTTAAAATTGGTCCGGAACGCTTCGTTGTCGAACCAGATATGCGCTGCCATTTGTGTCCACAGCAGAACACCGTTTTCATCCCAAAACTGTTGGTATCGTAAATTATGCGGTTGGTGCGCGTCTCGGAAGGAATTGAACCCTAACGCTTTCATATCGCGGACACGCGCAGCTATTTCTTCAGCGGTAAAGGCATGTGAACCGCCTAGTTTATGCTCATACTCTGCAATGCCATGGATGAACACCGGTTTCCCGTTAACGAGCAACTGATTCGTACCGATCGGTTTTAACCCTTTCGGCCAGCGTATCGAACGTATTCCATAAGGTGTTTCCACCTGATCGAGTACACGACGTCCTTCCTTTACAATAGTTTCCATGGTATACAAATACGGATCTTCCGTATCCCATAGCGATGGTTTAGCCACATGAATGGCCGACAACTTAAACGCATTCGTTGTATGCGCACCGATTTGCTGCACATCTTTGCTGCTATATACCTTTTTACCCTTTGCATTACGCATGTGCGTCACAATGGTCAACTGTCGGGTTTTATTTGACGTATTCTGTATCTCTACCGTTTGCTGTATGTCCGCTCCGGTTTCGTCCGCCGTTTCATCATTCCAATAATGCACACCAAAAGGCGCAATATTGACATCATTTTTTACAATGAGGCTGACTGGCCTAAAGATTCCCATAGGTTGAGAACCTTCGGAAAATCCACGCTCAGCAGATCCGCCACCGTCTACCCAAGGTAGGTCCCGAATCAGCGTCGGATGATCGGCACGCACGGCCAATAAGTTGGGGCGTCCATCCGTGTAAATCGCATCGGTCACATCCAGCGTGAACGTCGTCCGTCCACCGGCATGATACCCTACCTGCTTTCCATTCAGCCAAACGGTAGCATACGACCCTACCCCTTCAAAGAAAACGTAGAAACGCTTTCCCTGGGGTTTCTGCCGAATGGTAAATTCTTTACGGTACCAAGCGTATCCGAATTGGTTTCCGCGAAGCAAACGTCGGTATCCGCCATATTGGTCCCAATTATGCGGAACGTCTACGGATTTCCAATCCCCAGTTTCTACGAAGGATGCTTGCTCGAAACCTTGATAACGGGACGAATCTTGTTCGTCCATAATCGTTTGCCAACCTTCGTCAAGTGATACCGTTTGACGCGGAGATTGGGCAAAAGCGGAGGTTATGAAAATAATAAACAGAGAAATACCGGCAACAATGTTACGCATTATTTTAAGAGATTAAGTTCGGTATCGAACATATACGTTTTATTCTTTTTTGTGGGAATCTCGACGACCTTCCCGTTGAATCGAAGTTTGAGCGGCTTACCTCCAAGCGAACGCAAAGACAGGGATGTTAACTGATGATTTTCCCACGCAAGGTCAATTTCAAAATTACCCCGCGCTTTGAGCCCACTCACTTTTCCCTGAGAAAGTTCCTTGGGAAGGGCGGGTAAAATATCTACTATATCCGTATGGCTTTGCACTAACATTTCACCAATTCCAGCTGCTCCGCCAAAATTCCCGTCTATTTGGAATGGCGGGTGAGCATCAAACAAGTTTGGATAAGATCCACCTGCACTGCCGGCAGGCCGCAACAGCATTTTTATCATTTTATACGTATGCTGTGCATCTTTTAGCCGCGCCCAAAAATTTATTTTCCATGCCAAACTCCAGCCAGTGCCATCATCGCCACGCATAATTAAGGATTGCTTCGCGGCTTCAACTAGCTCCGGTGTCTGGTCCATATTAATTTCGTTACCAGGATGTAACCCCCATAAATGGGAAACGTGCCGATGTTTGTTATCTGGATCATCAATATCCTCCAACCATTCTTGCAACTGCCCATATTGACCAATTTGGTTCGGCGCAATCTGCGGGATCATCGTTTGTATGGAATCCCTTAGCGACGCATCTTTATTCACCAGTTTTGAAGACTCCGTGAAAATACGGAATAATGTCCGGATAATCTGATGATCCATGGCAGGTCCTTTTACTAATCCGCCATTCTCCGGAGAATTGGAAGGCGTACTGACCAACCAGCCGGTTTTTTCGTCTTTGATCAAAAAATCTTTAAAGAAAAGGGTTGCGCCTTTTATGACATCGTAATATTCGGCAAGAAATTTTGGATCTTGGTTGAACCGATAATGCTCCCATAAATGAGTAACCAACCATGCACCTCCAGTCGGCCATATGCCGTGGTTCGAATTGTTAATTGGAGCTGTTCCTCGCCACAGGTCCGTATTATGGTGATGAACCCACCCTCGTGCGCCGTAATATTCGCGGGCTGTTTCTGTTCCTGCTTCACTTAATTCCCGGATCATTTGAAACAAAGAATGATGTAATTCGCCCAATTGGAGCATTTCTGTGGGCCAGTAGTTCATCTCCAAGTTGATGTTGGTGGTGTACTTGCTTCCCCATGAAGGCTCTAGCCAAGGGTTCCATATCCCTTGCAGATTGGCGGGACGGGTCCCTTCGCGCGCGCTGGCTATCTGCAAATAACGCCCATATTGTATATACAGTGCGATCAGATCGGGATCTGCTCCGGTTACAAATCGTTCGAGACGTTCATCAGTGGGCATAGCGCGAGCCTCTGTTCCACCGAGATCTATATTAAAGCGCCCGTATAACTGTTGGTAATCATGCTCGTGAGCACGCAGTAATTGGAGAAAACCTTTTTTTCTTACGTTCTGGTGGTGGTCCTGCGCCGCGTGTTTATAGCCGGGGACCAAGGTTTTGTAGTTACCATAGTTGGTCGCTCCTGTTAGCAGGATATCGGCGGTGGTCGCTCCTTGTACCTGCAGTTGACCATCCTTCTCGGTCATCGTTCCGCCCTGCAACTTCACCGTAAGATAGGAAGTACCTTCTAAGGCTCCACCTTTGACGTAAACCGTCATAGCAAGCGTTTGATCATCCACCTTCCAGACACGGTGTTTTTCGTGCTTCGTTTCCAGTGCTAGCGCGAAAGAAACTTGCTGGGGCTTATCTGCTGCTAAACGGATAGCGATTACGTTATCAGGGTGACTCGCAAAATAAGTGCGGGTATATTCCACACCGGCTTGTCGGTAGCGAACTTCCGAGACCCCGCGCTCTATATCCAACCTACGTTTATATGCTTCGGTATCTCCTTTGGGAAAACGGAATTTCAATACACCGAAAGGTTGATATGACGCTTGAAAAGCGCCCACCTTAGGTACATCGGAATCTTGTATCCAATATTTCCACGGTCCGACCAAGGAAATAAACTTTCCTGATGCATTTTTTATGCCGATGTGGTTCGTGGTGTCTTTATACCCCGCTATCCCCCCCTTTCCCGTAAGATTGATGATCTGGACCGCCACAACATTCTTACCTTCGCGAAGAATCTCCTTCGGGATGTTGTATAGACGCTTTGTGTGGTCTCCATGTTCATGTCCGACCAACTGTCCATTGATGTAGGTATAGTCTTCTTGCCTAGCTTTATTTAAATCCAATTGCCAGTCCTCACCAGCAAGGTCTTCCGCAGTCAATTCAAAGGTCGTTCGGAACCAAACAGCGCCATCAAGTGCCTCCAAACCAATTTCCTCCCAGCCCTCGTAGCTCGGTACCGGAAAGGTGGGCCATCGGCTATCGTCGAACGCAAATGTATACGCTCCGTTTGGCTTTTCACGCTCTGCTCCTACACGATCTAACCATGGTTTCGGGTCTTCCGTTTCACTCTTCAAGCCCATAAACTCGCGCATGGCCAGCTCTTCTGCATCCTGTTGCTTGCCTTGTTCAAGCAGGAGTCTAATGGTATCCAGGTATTGTCTTGCGTTAGTCTTGTTGTAATTCCGCGGCTCTCCCGTCCAAAGCGTCTCCTCGTTGAACTGGACTTCTTCTACCGTATCTCCCCCAAATATCATCGCTCCCAAACGTCCGTTTCCGATGGGCAAGGCTTCTTCCCACTGCTTAGCTGGTTCATCATACCATAGCTGGTGCTGCCCATGCACGTGCAGGCTTGTCGTCGTTATTACAAAAAGGATAAAAAACGTTAAACGCATGTTATATTATTTCTTTTGTGCTTCGATATTGTTGGTTAAAACAGCAGACGTCGTAGAACCCGTGACGGTGTTTTCTACATGCATAAAATTATTGCCATGTATAAACACTTCGCTGTTTTCATCCCCAATAAGCTCCAAAAATGAATTCGTTCCTAGGCTTGGGTAATTTTGCTGTATATTCGCTTTTTGCACCCCTTCAAACACCAACATTGGCCGGTCTGCTTTTGGTGTATTATTTTGGACACCGGTAATGTGTAAACCTTCCATATTCTTCGCCGTGATGAGTGATTCATCCGCGACATCTACCTGTACGTTATTGAACGAGATATTCTTTGCATTTTCAATCGAAAAACCCGATTTCGATTGCATATTGATGTTGTTAAAGCTCACATTTTCCACCGGCATCTCTTCCAGTCCAAGTATTAAACCCACGCGATTGGCTGTTCCGGCCATATCACTGATATAGACATTTTTAAACAACGGAGTGCGTTCCGAAACGGGCTCCTTGTCCGTTTTTGCATACTGCATGTTTAATACAATTGCTTGATCACGTATGTTGCGCATGACGATATTGCTTACCCGAATGTTTTCCACCACACCGCCACGACCTCGAGCTGTTTTTAACCGTATACCGCGGTCTGTCCCGTCAAATATACAATTGGAAATGACGATATTCTTCACGCCGCCTGACATTTCACTGCCAATGACTACACCACCATGCCCACGCAACATCGTACAATTGGTGATGGTGTAGTTTTCTGCCGGAATATTCACTTTACGACCGGAGCGATCTTTTCCGGACTTGATGGTGATACAGTCATCCCCTACGGAGATATGACAGTTAGCGATGTGCACATTGCTGCAAGATTCCGGATTAATCCCGTCGGTATTTGGTGAGGGTGGATTGTCGATGGTCACCCCATCAACGGTTACATTGTCACAATATTGCGGATTGACCGTCCAGAAAGGCGAGTTTTGAATTTTGATGTCTTTTATTTGTACATTATTACAATGCAGAAACTGTATAAAAGGCGGACGTAGAAAGCCGCGCTCAACCCATCCCGGCAAATCTGGAGCTAAAACGTCCTTGTTTAGGCGTTTAAACTCTTTTTGCCATTTGGTTAACTCGCCTTCTTTTTGTTCACGAATAGTCACTTCGGAGTATCCCCACCATTTCTTGCCGTGTCCATCAATTAAACCGCGGCCAACAATAGCTATATTTTCGAGATCTTTACCGTAGATTAGTGGAGAGAAGTTAGTCACTTCAGTGCCTTCCCAACGAGATTCCACCATCGGAAGATAATGATCGAAATCGTCGCTGAAATGTAGCTCTGCGCCCGCGTCAATAAAAAGGGTTATGTTGCTTTTAAAATGGATGGGCCCGGTAATATACTTACCTGCTGGAAAATAAACCGTCCCGCCCCCTTTGCTCGCGGCAGCATCAATGGCTTTGGCAATAGCGTCGGTGTTAAGCCCCGTACTGTCGTTGCTTCCGCCGTAATCCAATACGTTATAAAATTGTTGTGCCTGCACCGACAAACCCATAGCGGCAACAAACAACCATAATGCAATAATTCCTCTCTTTATCATCTTAAGTTAACTTTTAACGATTTTAATTTTTTAGACTTAGCAACACGCTTGCCGTCTACGTAGACTGTCAGTCCTTTTCCTTTTCCGTACTGTGAGCCATTTTTATCCCAATAGATATCTACGACTTTATCCTTATAGGACACCCCCTGAAGGGTAAAATAGGCCCATTGATCTTGTGGGATAAGGGGCTTTAATTCGAAACTGTTACCCAGCTGCGGCTTGAACCCGATAAGATCTTGAATAACCACATCCGCGAATGTCGAGTGATTGTAGAATTTGCTACGGGGATGGTCTCCTTTCAACCAGTAGCCCGTGCGCTCGTCTTGATATTCACCAATATAAGGCTTACCATCCATGACGTGAGATGCGGCATACTGATGCACGGCTTCATAAAAATCGTCTTTCGTGATGGTGTTGCCGCGTTTGTAGTCAGCGAGAAAGTTGGCCATCCCCCGTAAAGTTTGCGTACTGGCGAACGGCCAGATAGCGCCGTCCCACTCACAGCCATGACCGGAACCTCGCGTGCGGAAGGTTGGTTCTCTGCGTTCAGCGGTGGTGAGCCCCCAAGGCGCCTTAAACCCCGCTGTATCAATAACCTGCGACCATGCTTCCGCATAGGAACGATGGTCAGGCACAATATGAAAGCTCCAGGGAATAAACCCGATAGCTTCCCGTGCCGGGTGTAAACCTTTACCTTTTTCTACGCGTGTCTTAAAGAAACTGTCTTTTTCATCCCAAAGTGAATCTACCAACAATGTGGCTAGCCGCTCCGCCTTTGTTTCATAATTACGCTTCAAGCTATCATTTCCGACCATTTCCGCGATCTTCGACAGTGCTCGTGCATTGGCAACCATATAGCTGTTGATGGTTGGTCGCATGTTTTCTTCTCTGCGCCCGCCGGATACGGACTCTTCCATACCGTCCTTCACATCATGCTGCCAAAATAGACCGTTCGGCAATTGGCGTTCTTCTTCCCATTTCAAATAGTCTTTATCCAGATCGTTCAAACGACTGGCTAAGTATTCTTCATCGTCTTGCACCATGTGATAGGCTAGCAAAGCATCCGGCAACCAAGAGCTAAATTGATGAAAACGCGGCCTGCTTTCACCTTTATCAGCATGATATAACCAAAAGTCAACATACTCTTTCAAAAAATCATTGTTCCGCAGCCATCTTCCTTCATAGATATGATGACCCAATGCACAACTAATAGCATTATATCTAGCAGCGTGTTTTACGGGTTCGATAAATTCCGTGACAATCGTCCCCTCCGGCGTTTCTTTGATGTGTTTTCGGTAAGACCACCACCGGAAATAATAAATTTCTTCTATCGCACTGTCCGGACAGGCAAATAACGGAATGTTTTCTTTCATCCATGCGGCGGAACTCTTGTTGTCAATCTTGTTGATGACCGCCTCGTTGTCTTGACTATTAAATTTATCAACGTAGGTATCAAGCTTCCTGTTCAAGTCCTCCTGGGCAGCTAGGGCTCCAGGTAATAAAAACAGCAGTATACCGGCAAGTTTATTCATTTTCATTTGTTTTCTTTTTATTATAGTTTAGTCTCTTCATAATAACCGAAGAGGTCATCCATATCATCGCCCTGATTATCGACATCGGCGTTATACGCGTGTTGAAGCGCGTCGTCTGCCACAAAACCTAAAATCAAAGCTTCTCCTTTTGGGATTTTCAGCTCATTTTTCCCTTTCGGAAACGAATAGGTGTGGATATCGAGCATTGGCATATATTGTACGCGCAGCGCGTTGCGAATTTTAGCTTCTGCCTGCCCATAATCATTCGCAGAGGCATCAATTTCCAATACTGGCTTAGGCGCAAATACTTTATCTGTATTATTAAAGTATCCTACCAATACTTTTACGTTTTGATCACTTTCAAATTTCAACGTTGTGCCATTCAATTTCTGCTCTTCTGAATTGATCATCACGGCTTTCATCCCTTCCAGTTCGTTAGCCAAGTGTGTAACAACCAATTCTTGGTCTAAATGCAATTTCGCACCTTTCTTTAAAACCGTATACTGGACATCTGCTTTTACTGCAACTTCTTTATCGTTGAGCAGCTTCCGCTCTTTTTTAGGTTGACCAACGGTAGCGGCTATCGAATCTATTGCCTCCTTAAAATTATGCAACTCGGTCTCGAAGACAGGCAACATCTCTGTCCAATGTTTGAAGGTGGCATCTACACCACGCATCGGGATTTTCCGTTGCTTTGTCTGCATACTATTGGCGTACAAATAGGTATCTTTTGTCAAATCCGTCAATTTTTTGTAGGCTGCTACACTTTTTTCAAAATCGGGCAGTGCTTTCCGAAGCGATGCTAAGTCCGCGGTGTACTTGTATTCCAACAGCTGAATAGCCGCTTTTACTTTACAGCTATAGTGCTCGGCAAGCGCTTGGTGTATATAGACATCATTTATCAGACGCTGAAACTCCTCTTTATTCTTGTTCGCAGCCCGCTCAATCTCTTTTACTGCCTGTACGGCTTTATTTGCATGTGTTACAATCTCGTCCGCAACACGCATGGGCGTTTCACCGGTATGCTGTTCATCTTTGAACTCCTTTTCCGCATAATCAATGATCATCTCTCCTTCCGGTGCTTCTGAGTCATAAAGCAAGGTAAAGAGCCCGTATCGATATGGGTTGATAAGTTGTGTCATCAACATGCCCAACGAAGAGGTTTGGCGATTACCATCTGTAATACCAAAACGACGGAGAATCTTCGGCGATATTTCTCCAACTTCGTCCAATGCGGTTAAGAGATTGGTTGCATCTTTCGCTGAAATACCGTAATAGTCGCTCAATAAAGATGACCAATAGGCTTTTTCTTCCGATTCGGGGCGATCAGCTTTCCATGCATATCGTGCCCAAGCTTTATACCACATCCAATCACGTTCGACTTGTAACAAGCGCTTTTCGGTCTTATCTGCCGTATACGGCCAATCCCAGTAAGAAGCTTGAGGATATAGATGCAGACCATTTGAAAAATGGATGTCGTGCATTGATTTCACCGATTTCTGTATGAAATCGGGTGCCGCATACCTGAACGGCTCCAGATTTGCTAAGATATGTACATTTTGTATATGTACGGTTCCAATACTACCCAACGTTTGATGTAGCTCCGCCCATTTCCCTCGCGTTTCATAAGTGGTAAGAGCTTCGCCATTAAACTTCGCCATCGTGTACAAATTCTTATAGATTGGTAACGCCTCCTTCATCACGGCCGGTGCGTCGGTATCGTGCGCCCGCAAAATAATCGGTGGCTCCAGTTCACTATATATAGCACTAAGACCGTCTTTTACTCCCGGAATAATCGTTTTTGTGAACCAATCGATATCGTCCTGTCCGACGCCTTCCATTGCTTCCCCCAATGTAACGAGTAGCCCGACGTTCGGATATTTTTCGACAAATGCAGCAATGGATTTACGTGTATAATCTTCTATGAGTGGCGTAATGACCCGGTTTCTTTCCTGGGTCTTCAGACCATGTTTGTCTGCAAAGGGTTTTGGAAGCAGAATATTGTAAAACATCTGAATGACCCAGATCCCTCGTTTGTTCGCCTCTTCTGTTAAAAATCGGTAGATTTCTTCATTCTTAGCGAAAGTTTCGTCGTCCACCTCCAGCGCATATGGGTAATCTTTCAATTTCACCAACGACGAAAAAGGATGTCCGTTCCACAAATACAACGTATTGTAACGGTTTTCCAACATCATATCCAGATACTGCACCCATAATTCCTTGTCATAGAACCATGGAAACAAATCTTCGGTATAAGGATATTCGTATACATCACGTCCCGGTAGATATTTGGTTTTCTGCATACCTATAGCCGTTCCACGCAGCACCATTTCGGGCGCGTCGGCAAAGGAAACAGGATCCTCCCCGTAGAAGGTATTTTTGGACGCCTCCTCACAGCCATATAGCAGCCCGGTTTCGTCCTTTCCTAGAATAATAAGGGGTGATGTTTTATCTTTTCTATAAATAATGAAAGACTCCTTGCTTTCGAGGTTTTTTAATAAAACCTCCGGTACCAACGTTTCCCACTGCGCTCCTGTACCCAACAGCCCAAGCACAAGATCATCTTTTTGTAGCTTGGTTTCTGGAAAGTGGTATACGTCTGCCTGTAGTCCTGTAATCGCCGCTATTTTATCTACCGCATACTGTAATCGTTGTTCATTCGCCACAGCGTCCCGGACGTAAAGGATACGGAGAGGTCTGGCAATTAGATCTGTCAGACCCGCCAATCCACATAAACAAAACACCAAAACATATCTATAAACCCAATTCATTTTTTTCTATTCCCCCTGTTAAATGCATCCGCCAGGGCAATAACGTGTCCTACACAAAATTTAAACGCTAATGCACCTTTATATTGGTTATTCAAAACAACAATTAAAATCGCAATTATTCCTCTGTATAATTATCTTATTATTACAGAATATTATCATCGCAACCCTTTATAACACGGAAGTTACAAACAAAAGAAGCAAACATGATATAAAAAATATAATATCGAAGAGCAAAAATTTGCAAATACATTATTTATTTTTCAACTTTAGCGCTCTATTTAAGAAGAAATTATTTTAGATACCTCCATGTTTATGTTAAAAAAACTCGTGTTTTTCGCTTTTATCGTATTGTCAACTACGCTTTTCGGACAACAAAAACGCATGTTGCCCTACGCCATACAAGAAGGCACATTGAATGAACAGTTCACTAACCTCAGCAATATGTCTAGATCGCAGGCGGGCGATTTCAAGCTTATCCGTCGGACGAATTTAGAAATTGTTCGAAAAAATGTACTGGACTCCATAGCACGGTATCAAAAAGAGATTACGGCACTAAAAACAAACACCTCTTCATCGACGGGCACGATTAGTGCCTTGCGAGATTCGGTTACTACATTGGATGCTGCGTTGCAAACGGAACGACATAAGACGGATAGCATTTCTTTCCTGGGTATTGATTTTGCCAAAGGATCTTACCACACCATGGTGTGGAGTATTATTATTGTCTTTTTATTGGCCTTTTTAATAACGCTAGCTTCCTTCAGAAAGGCAAAGGTGGACACAAACGAACACCAAAAAACTGCAGCTGAATTACAGGAGGAATTACAGAATTTACGCAAGAAATCACTGGAAAAAGAGCAACTGCTCAAACGCCAATTGCTCGATGAGCAGATGAAACGCGGTTCTTAATATACCGTTTTCTCAATATTTTCATACAGAAGCACGCCAGGATTGGCGTGCTTCTGTATTTTTACCCACTCTATATCAACCAATTACCCCAACAACCACTAGTAGCCCCAATTTGATCTTGTCGTAGCATTTTTATGTCACAACGGGTTATGTTACTCCTTGGTGTCCATTCGCATTATCATATAGTTACATTACACTTTCGAAAAACAATAAACAAACTTTCACTTGCCTACGATTATATATTTTTTAGTTACGAATTATTGCGTATTAACTTTTTTATGATTAACATTGTATTTCAAAACTGACTATTTCTCTGATAAAATTAAAGAACAACAAATAAGCCTCTGACAGATAAACTTAATAATAAGACGAAGACAGCAATATATTAGGAACTAAATGAAAAGCTTTCGTAGAGTTTCGTTTCAAAAGGGGACTTACGTTAAAATGACTACACTAGTTTACACGCTAACTCGAATAATAACAAAAAACACCAATATGATGAGAATTTTACTCGACCAAAGAGCAAAAAGCCACCATGTAATTTCAAAAAGAAATTGTATGCTGCGGTTATCTGCGTTCTTATTACTCGCTCCACTGGCTCCGGCAGCAGCGAATAATATCGAACGAACGCACATCAGCTATCAGAATCAAGAACAAGTAACGCTGCAAGGAAAAGTGTTAGATGCCACCAGTGGCGAACCCGTTTCATCAGTCACGATTACCAGCCAGGGAAGAACGCTGGGTACAACCGATGCTTCTGGAAATTTTTCCATTAGCGTACCGCAAGGAAACGAAGTAACTTTTTCCAGTATAGGGTACACCGCCCACACACAACGTGTTACTGCGGGGGGAGAGATTACTGTCCGTTTAGCATCTAGTATGCAAGAAGTTGAAGAGGTTGTGGTAACAGCATTGGGAATAGAGCGGGAGAAAAAAGCGTTAGGCTATGCCGCAACCGAGTTAAAAGGGGAGCAACTTACCGAAGCACTTCCCAACAACTGGTCGGAGGCATTATCCGGTCGCGTTGCTGGAGTAAACCTCGTCCGTTCGGGAGCCGGGCCTGCCGGATCTAATAAAATCATCCTACGTGGGGAAAATAACTTAACCGGATACAATGAAGCTTTAATTGTAGTCGATGGGGTTGTCATATCTCACAGTAGCGGAAATCAGGTCGGCACAGGTCATGGAGCTTACCTAGGCGGCGATTCACCTTCCGATTTCGGTACGGGCATCAACGATATCAACCCAGAAGACATCGAGTCACTAACCGTATTAAAGGGTGCCAATGCAACGGCATTATATGGACAGCGCGGAGCCAACGGCGCGATTGTTATCACGACAAAGAAAGGCCGTTCAAGAAAAGGTGTTGGTGTTACAATAACTTCTAACGCTACTATGGAATCGATTTCCAGATGGCCGGATTATCAATTTGAATATGGCCAGGGAACAGAGGGGGTACGCTATTATTCTTTTTTAGCTGGACCAGATGGCGGTAGTACGCGGAGCACGAGTTCAGCATGGGGTCCCAAATTTGACGGACAGTATTATTTCCAATACGACCCCTTAACGCAAACACGTGCAACAGAACGAACTTTATGGCAAGCCTACCCGGATGAGCGCAAAAAGTTTTTCAATACGGGCACGACGTTTACAAACTCGATCAGTCTAGATGGCGGCGACGACAAAACTCAGTTCCGTTTCTCCCTTACTGACTTACGAAACAACTGGATTATTCCCAATACAGGATATGAAAGAAACAACGTTTCCCTGACGGCAAACCATAGCGTAACCGATAAACTGAAAATACAGGCAAGAATTAATTATCGTCAAAACCGCAGTGATAATTTACCTTCTACAGGATATAACAACCAATCGCTTATGTACTGGAATATGTTCTGGCAGCCTAACGCTCCTTTGGATTGGTTACGACAATATTGGCAAACCGGACAAGAAGACCAATTGCAAAACTATCCTTTCAGTAGTTTAGTAGATAATCCATTCTTGATCGTCAATGAAATGCTAAATAAAAACAAGCGCCATGGATTAACAGGTAGCGTAGAAGCATCGTATCAATTCTCAGACAACTGGCAATTGATGGCACGTACTTCCATGGATCTAAATGCAGAACAACGTAGCCAACAACGGCCATACGATACGGAGAAATTCCGAAAAGGTATGTTTCGCACACAAACAATAAACAATACGGAAATTTCCTCAGATATCATGCTAACATATAACAAGGAAATCAATGAAGATATCAAAATTAGTGTAACTGCCGGGGGTAGTAGCCTGCGAAACGAAGGTTTATTGGAACGTAATGCTGCAGATTCATTAGCTTACCCCGGTATCTATAATTTAGGGAATGCAGCAGGTATATTAGTAAGCACCCCCTACCGTTCTCACTATGCATTCAATAGTATATATGCCTTAGGTACTATATCCTATAAAGATTATTTATTTGCGGATCTTTCATTTAGAAACGATTGGTCAAGTACCCTTGCATCACCGCTAAGTAAAGGAAAACCGTTCCAGTACCCGTCTTTCAATCTTAGCTTTGTACTATCCGATCTTGTGGAATTGCCTAGGCAGTTTTCTCTTATCAAATTTAGAGGGTCAGCCGCAGAAGTTGGCAGCGGTTCGATGACACCTTTCCGAACATCTTACAATTATACGGTCGATCCTACGTTTCCCGGCGGACGATCCAACCCGACCTCCATGCCAAATCTATACTTACAGCCGTTGTCGACGTGGAGCTATGAAGCTGGCACAGATATTAATATGTTCCAGAACCGCTTTTCGCTAAACATGACGTGGTACACGGCCAAGACCTCATATCAGCATCTAACTGCCCAAGTAGACCGTTCTTCCGGTGCAAATAGTGTCCTTGTGAACGCTGGCCTCCTGCAAAACACCGGACTTGAAATCGAATCTAGAATCGTTCCGATACGCATACAGGACGGCCTGCAATGGACGGTGAGCCCCACATTTAGCACGAATAAAAATAAGGTGCTTGAATTAACGGATAATCTAGACACCGAGATGATACTCCAAAATGGACCTGGAAGTCGCGGAACGATTCTTGCCCGCGTAGGCGGCCGCATGGATGAGTTATGGGGTCGTGGCTATAAACGTGCACCTGATGGACAGATTATCTATGAAAATGGGCTGCCCGCCATTACCGAAGAGGTACAATATATCGGGCAGACCAATCCTGCTTGGCGTGTTGGATTGCATAATGAATTCCAATACAAACAGTTTCGCTTAGGATTCATGTTTGATGCTGCTTTTGGCGCCGTGGGGTACTCCCTTACTTCTGCCGTATTGTCCGAGCAGGGAAAAACGAAAAACACCCTTCCAGGTCGCTATAACGGTATTATCGGGAATGGGGTTATTGACAATGGCGATGGCACATATCGTTCAAACGATGTTATTGCGACCAATGTATGGGATTACTACAATGCCCATTTAGGACGCGACAATGTAGAAGGAACATCCTATTCCACAGATTTCTTAAAGCTTCGCGAAGTACGTTTTGATTACAGCTTAAACAAGACGCTACTTAGTCGTATAGGCTTACAACGTGCGACGGTAGGTGTTTTCGGCAGAGACCTATTCATCTGGTCTGATTGGCCAGCTTTCGACCCTGAATTTGGTACACTCGGAAATGGAGAGATTACACGTGGGTTCGAATTAGGGCAGTTCCCGGCTACACGTACGTTCGGCTTTAATTTAGTAGTAGGTTTATAATAAATACTGTTATGAAAAAGAAATTCATTTTTAAAACGATATATTTTCTCGGCATCGGTTTGGCCAGCATGATCTTATCGATATCATGTAATAAGGGCTTTCAAGAATTAAATACCAACCCGAATACAAGCCCCAAAGTACAGCCCGAAAACCTGTTGGCTCCTGCGATTACAAAATCCGTCAGTTATGGCATGAGCCGAGCCCAACGTGTCACCAACGAACTCATGCAGGTAACGGTAAACATGGGCGACGGTGAAGGTAGAATATTTCGATACGACATCAGGGAAACAGAAGCGGTTTACCTTTGGAACAATCTGTACCTCCAGTTACGAAACTTTAGAGACGTCTATGAGTTCGGTAAAGAACTCAATCAGCCCGAGTACATGGGGATCGCGCAGATATGTGAAGCTTGGCTATTTTCCATATTGACGGACACCTACGGTGACATCCCTTTTTCCGAAGCTCTACGAGGTAAAGACCTTAATAATTTCACTCCTGCATTTGACAAACAAGAAGATATTTATCCGGCCTTGTTTGAGAAATTAGAAGAAGCAAATGAGTTGTTAGGTGGCCTAGCTCCTGATTTCAAAATTTCAGGGAATGCAGACCCGATCTTCGGCGGTAGTGTTAGAAAATGGCGACAATTCGGAAACTCTCTTTATCTCCGGTTAGCGTTACGCTTGTCCCATAAAACAGAACTAAATACACCCGCCATCATCACCAAGATTGTAGATCAAGCCCCACTAGACTATCCTATCATGATCAGTAACGATGATTCGGCGATTCTACGATGGACAGGATCTGCGCCATATGTATCACCCTTTGCTACGTGGCGGCCAGCGGATTGGTACGCTCCCAAATCCGCTAGCTTTTTTGTAGATAACCTTAACGAAAGAAGTGACCCTCGGATAGTAACTTGGTTAGCGTTAGCTGGTGGTGACTATTTCGGTGTGCCGAGCGGATACCCAATTGGACAACCTCCCGTGGCTGGTTCAACGCTTCATACGGGACTATTGTCACACCCCCTAATGGGCAATATTCTCAATTACGGCGAGCTTCAATTTATTCTGGCTGAGGCAGCAGTTAAAGGATGGATAAGTGCTAAATCAGCCCAAGAGTATTATGAAGAGGGCATTATATCCAGCATCCATCTTTGGAACCACGAAGTACCGTCCTTTTACCTGACAACAGAACTTACCGCGTGGGATGATGGTTACAGCGAATATGAAAAAATGGAGTTAATCCATCTACAAAAATATTACGCGCTGTTCTTTACAGATCTGCAATCTTGGTTTGAATACCGGCGTACTGGACATCCAACTTTACCTATTGGCCCTGGGCATCTCAATGACGGAAAAATGCCGGCACGCTTGATTTATCCAGTATATGTGCAAACTGCAAATCGAGAAAATTATCAAAATGCGGTAGCGGAACAAGGTCCAGACGACATCAACACTTTGGTTTGGTGGCAGCGACCATAATTTAGATGAATAAAAATTTATACAGATGAAAAAGAAATTATTATACATACTTCTGTTGCCTGTCTACCTATTAATCATGCAGTCGTGTGAGAAAAGAGACTTTATCAATGGCACCCCGAGTCCCTATATTGCCATCGAAGATCTGAGGCAAATACATAAGGGCGATGATGTACAGATGACAGCGGAGAAGCTTTCCGAAGCACATATGACGACTGGCGTAGTTATATCCGACTACGAATCGGGAAACACACCCGAAGGCATCATTGTCGTGCAACAGGCTAAACCCGGTAAGTTACACGGAATAGCACTTAAGGTCGGCAGCATCGCATCTAACTACCAACAAGGCGACTCCATATTGATTCATGTACAAGATAAACAACTGAAACGAGAAGGATTTTTACTTATCGATGGTATTACCGCATCGGATATTGAAGTGGTCAGTAAGACGTCCGCTTTATACGGTCGCAACGTCACCGGATCGGCGATTTATCAGCGTCCGAATGAATACGAAAGCACTTTAGTAAAAGTCGTCGGGGGTGAGATATTCCCTCGTCCGCAAGCCGGACAAACCTTCAGTGGTGTAAAAAGAATGGTAAACGGTGCCGATACTTTGAACATCCGAACCTTATCCTCTGCGCCGTTTGCAGACATGGTGGTACCTCGAAATATCAATGTACGGGGTATCCTCTTAGGAGACACCGATACAGAAGGCGCCATGGCGATATGGCCGCTATATGCCACGGATATCGAAGATATATCTGACCCAGAAATTCCTGGCGACCTCGGCGATATGCCGCTTGTCTTCACCGGCTATTGTGCCGATCCTGAGGGAGGTGATGGTAACTATGAGTACATCCAACTTCGTGCAAACGCCGATATTGATTTTTCTGCAATACCGTTCTCCGTCGTTACGACCAACAATGCGGGAGGAAATCAGCCAAATGCAGGTGCGCCTCCGGGAGCCGGATGGGCCACAGGTGGCATGCGTACGTTGAAGTTCAACTTAACCGAGGGTTCTGTTAAAAAAGGAGAATTCTTCTATGTAGGCGGACACCAAAAACGTATCAATGGAGCGAACTCTACACAAATTACCGAGCTAAATTGGATTAGAGCTATTCCTTATGCGACAAGTGGCGGGGATGGATTAGGTGATGCCAACGCCAACATATTGGCCAATAGTGGTCATCCAAGCGGCATGGCATTATTCGTTGGAACAAATATTAACGAAGCAAGTGTGCCGATTGATCTCGTGATGTTCGGTGGCACGGGCACTGTTACAACTATTGATTCCATCAATAACTTAGGCTATCGCGTAGCAAACAACGACCACTACAGTCCATTCCACAGAGAGACGGGCGACGCGCAGCCGTTCTTTTCTATGGGTACCAATCAATATCGGGTGCCGCACTTCTTGCCCGCAAATATAGGAATATTCGTACAGCTAGGAGGAGTCTTTAATATGACTACACGGAAATGGGAAACTCCTAGAAGCTACAATGGATACGTATTGACAAAACAGTCCTCGGCAAGTGAACTTGAGGAGGGTGAATTTACCACACAACAAATCGAATAACTAGAAACAAATTAGATTCGGAGATACCTGTTACGAAAAAACGTTGACAGGTATCTTCTTTTAATAATTATGAATAACTAAAGTTATACTAGTCAAAAAAATGAAAAAAGAACACTTACGTTATAAAACGTACCGGCTTTTCCATTTGTTTATATTATCCCTGTTTATCTCGTTCTCAATCATTTCGTGTGAGAAAACAACCACAAAGCCTGACGAAGATAAAAATCCACCGGAACAAGTAGACAGACTACAACTATCCGAAGTTTCTATTCCGGCTGTATTTGATATAAAAAAAGATACAGAAGCGAGAATAAGCGGCAAGGGATACCAAGCTGACGATGTCATTACGCTTACACCCCTAGATGGGTTAACGAAATCGTATACGATAACTGTAACAAAAGTAGAAAGCAATCACATTCTCGTCGTTTTTCCCGAAGACCTCCTTGAAGGAAGGTACACTTTAGTGGCTCAACGTGGGGATCTAAGCCAGACATTGGGGACGACGACGTTCAATTATGTATTACGTACGGATATTCCTGATCGCGAAGGTAAAAACGTGAAAGGCGTCGTGCACATAAATGGCGAAGGCCTCGCCAATGTCGTTGTCTCTGACGGTTATGATGTTACAAAAACTAATGAAGAAGGTGTGTATTACCTTCACTCCAATAAAAGAACAGGGTATGTCTTTATTTCTATTCCCGGAAATTTCGAGGTAGTCAGCACAAACAACAATCTTCCTCAGTTTTATCGTTATTTGAACGCGAACCCTAATATAATTGACACCAAAGATTTCGAGCTAAAACCTGTTGCTAACGACAACCACATATTGCTTAGCTTGGGAGATATGCATCTAGCCGCTAGAAATGACGATCTAGCTCAATTCCAGCATGGTTTTTTGAGCGATGCAAATCAACAAATAACCCACTATCAAGCACAAGGAAAAAAAGTGTATGCACTGACGTTGGGAGACCTCACCTGGGAAACGTATTGGTACAGTAACAATTTTACACTGCCCGAATATGTACAGCAGATCAGCAAACTCAACGCTCCCGTATTCAATGCGATGGGCAATCATGATAACGATCCTTACTTTGCTAGTGATTGGCTCGCTGAGAATGCTTACCGTCGTACCCTAGGACCTACATATTATTCTTTCAATCTAGGCAAAGTACATTATGTGATACTGGACAATACCGAATACATCAACACTGGCGGATCTACAGGCAATGTTGGACAAAGAAACTATAATGCTAAAATCGCAGACCAACAGTTGACTTGGTTGGAAAAAGATTTAGAAGCAGTCAATTCTTCAACGCCCATTGTTATCGTTACACATATCCAATTGCACAACGCACCGTCGGCTAATGGGAATACACCTAACTACCGCACAAGCAATGCGCAGCAGCTTGTGGACTTATTAAGCCGATTCAATGAAGTACATGTCATGACCGGCCATACCCACGTCAACTACCGGGTACTGAGGGGCGATAAATTTATGGAACACAACACGGCAGCAATCTGTGCAACCTGGTGGTGGACAGGCCGAAACGGTTATTCCGGCAATCACATTTCTCCCGACGGCAGCCCAGGAGGATACGGCGTTTGGGAAATGAACTCCACCAACATTAAATGGCATTATAAATCCATCGGCTACGAAAATAAGTATCAATTTCGAACCTACGATCTTAATAATGTCCATATAACTGCTGACAAATATACCTCCGCTGCAAATAGCCAACATAAAAGTTTGGTTCCCCAATATGCATTTGACTTCGCTACGGAAAACAACAATGACGAAGTATTAATCAACATTTGGGGCTACGATCCTAAATGGAACATTTCAGTTACGGAGAATGGATCATCATTGACCGTACAGCGTATTGATTCGCGAGATCCCCTGCATATTATATCTTATGCTATGCAACGACTAAACGTAAATGCTGTACCCACTTTCAATTCAGCAAACACGTCACATATGTTTAAGGTAAAGGCAAGTACCCCTAATACCACTTTAGACATACAAGTAACAGACAGGTTCGGGAACGTTTATTCCGAAACAATGGAAAGACCCAAGGCATTTAATTACAGTATGCGATAGAATTTTTCTTACATTAAAGCGATTGTTAAAATGAACAGAAGACACTTCTTAAAATCATCCGGACTCCTCATCGGCGGGCTCTACCTTTCGGGTAAAGCTTTTGCTGTCATACTACCGCAAGATCAGGGCAAATTAATCAAAGGACGCATAAGAGCCCACCGAAGAAATATCGCCAATGTCGTCGTATCCGATGGATACAATGTGGCAGTAAGCGACAGAAGGGGAAGATATACCTTACAGCTGCACAACAGCGCTAAACATATTTTCCTTTCGAATCCATCGGGTTATAACGTAAAGAATGCAAACGGTTTTGCTGCAATCTACCGCTTACCCGAAACTGGATACTACGATTTCGAACTAGAAAAGACAGCGTATAACGATAATCACCACTATTTCCTTGCTTTAGGCGATCCCCAGATACGGGATAAGGAAGACGCCCGGCAATTTAGGGAAGAATCACTTCCGGACATAGCACAATTCCTCACGTCCATGCCTCAGGAAAAATTTCACGGTATCAGTTTGGGGGATTCCATTTGGGATAAACCAAAGTTGTGGCAAGATTACAAAGAAACGATAGGCAAGGTAGGTATTCCTTTCTTTCAGACAATTGGAAACCACGATAAACAGGAAGTAACAGCCGATGAACCCGATGACTCAGCCTTATTCAAGGAGCATTTTGGTCCTTCCTATTATTCCTTTAACCGGGGAAAGGCACATTATGTTGTATTGGATACTATTCGCTACACCAGCATCAAGCAATACGACGGTCATATCAGTGCCAAACAGCTCTCTTGGCTGGAAAAAGATCTGCAGCACGTCCCCAAAGACCGCGTGTTGATTATTAGTGTGCATATCCCTATCTACAATAGTATAAAAAACCGAGATGAGCTGTACACGCTTCTCGAGGGTTTTCAGCAGATCCATGTTCTTTCCGGCCATACCCACAGGAACGCCAACCATGTTAGCGGGCACATCTACGAACACACCCATGCCACATTATGTGGTGCCTGGTGGACAGGCCCTATTTGCACAGATGGTACACCCCGTGGTTATGGTGTTTTCGAGATAAACGGCACATCAGTAAGCTGGTTTTATAAATCCATCGGTAAAGACCGCAGCTATCAGTTCCGTAGCAGCGTCCAAAAACTTAACGGCGGCATGAACCGCGTGATGGTCAATGTATGGAATTACGATCCTGCTTGGAAAGTGACCTGGTTTGCTGATGGCGTGGACAAAGGCGAATTAGAACAAACGAAAGGTTTTGATGAACTGGCTGTTGCCCTATATAAAGGTAAAGAGCTACCAAAAGAACGCCGAGGCTGGGTTGAACCCGGGCGTACCGACCATCTATTTTACACCCAAACCGATGCTAAAATAGTGAAGATTATGGTCACCGATCGGTTTGGCAATGAGTACACGGAAGATATTAAACTCGTTTAACCGCTCAATACAATTGAACGATACAAGATTATCAAGGCTATTGAACTATACAACATTGCACTATCTCTCCTTAACTCTATAGCTCGCATCAAAAATTTTGAAATCTGTAGAAACTCATGCTTAGTATTACCCTATCCTTTCAAAATTTTTAAGTGACGATTTTTTTTGTTTCTTTTTTGGGGGTAAAAAAAGAAAAATAAAATATTATCAATAAGCGTTTTGCTTTTAATAAGATATAGCTTATTTTTGCCATCCAAAATGTGGATGTATAAAAATCATCTGCTGTAAATTGATTAATAATTATTTAGTCCCTATAATATGCCCAATATTGGTAAAATAGCGCAAATTATCGGCCCAGTAGTTGATGTCAACTTCACCGATAATGAGAATCTTCCTAAGATTTACGACGCCTTGTATATTGAAAAAGACAATGGACAACGCATCGTTCTAGAAGTACAACAACACTTAGGCGAGGATCGTGTTCGTACTATCGCGATGGATGCAACTGAAGGTTTGGTACGTGGAATGAAAGTGGTTGGCACTGGTGCTCCGATTAAAATGCCTGTTGGTGAAGAAATCAAAGGTCGCGTATTTAACGTAGTTGGTGGTGCCATCGATGGTATCCAAGACTTGGACACAACAAACGGACGCCCGATCCATGCCGAACCACCTAGATTCGATGAATTATCGACTGAATCAGAAATACTATTTACAGGCATCAAAGTTATTGACTTGCTGGAACCTTACGCAAAAGGTGGTAAAATCGGTTTGTTTGGTGGTGCCGGAGTAGGAAAAACGGTATTGATACAAGAATTGATTAACAATATCGCTAAAGGGCATGGTGGTCTTTCCGTATTTGCTGGTGTTGGAGAACGTACGCGTGAAGGAAATGATTTATTGCGTGAAATGCTTGAATCCGGTATTATTAAATATGGTGAGCACTTCATGGAAGGCATGGAAAAAGGCGAATGGCCTTTGGACAAAGTGGACAAAGAATTACTTAAAGACTCAAAATGCACGTTCGTTTTCGGCCAGATGAATGAGCCTCCAGGAGCACGTGCTCGTGTAGCATTATCGGGATTGACCGTAGCCGAATATTTCCGCGATGGAGATGGAGAAGGTCAAGGACGGGATATACTTTTCTTTATTGACAACATCTTCCGCTTCACCCAAGCAGGTTCTGAGGTGTCGGCTCTTTTAGGTCGTATGCCATCAGCGGTAGGTTACCAACCAACCTTAGCAACAGAGATGGGTCTGATGCAAGAACGTATTACCTCTACTAAAAATGGATCTATTACGTCAGTACAGGCAGTATACGTACCTGCCGATGACTTGACTGACCCTGCACCAGCGACTACTTTCGCTCACTTGGACGCAACAACAGTATTGTCACGTAAAATTGCGGAGTTAGGTATTTATCCAGCGGTTGATCCTTTGGACTCCACTTCTCGTATCTTGACTCCAGCAGTATTAGGCAATGAACACTACAACACGGCTCAACGCGTAAAAGAAATTTTGCAACGTTATAAAGAACTTCAAGATATCATCGCTATCCTAGGTATGGATGAGTTATCAGAAGAGGATAAACTAACCGTCCACCGCGCGCGCCGTGTACAGCGTTTCTTATCGCAACCGTTCCACGTAGCAGAACAGTTTACGGGCTTAAAAGGTGTGCTTGTCGATATCAAAGATACGATCAAAGGTTTCAACATGATTATTGACGGTGAGGTAGATGAGTATCCAGAAGCGGCATTTAACTTAGTTGGTAACATCGAAGAAGCTATCGAAAAAGGTAAAAAATTATTAGCGGAAGCCGTTTAAACACGTTATAGAAGCAAGTGTATATACTACAAACATGAAATTAACAATTATTACTCCAGATAAATTAGCATACGAGGGCAACGCTACAGCGGTAACAGTACCTGGCAGTGCCGGTTCTTTTCAAATTTTGCAGGACCACGCTCCTATTGTGTCTACGCTGGAAGACGGAAAAGTTATTATTCGGGAGGCGCAAGGCCAAACTGTTTTCGTCATTCAAGGTGGTGTTGTAGAAGCAAAAGACAATAATATTACTGTCTTAGCAGAAGGAATCGTGGAAGAATAATAGTTAAAAAAATACATTTTAATTTTGTAGCCCACGGTTTAAACCGCGGGCTACTTTTTTTAACTTTCCTCCGACTTTTGTCCATTTTAAGAAGAATTTTGCACTTTTTTGATAAAGAAGCTATTTTGAACAGCTATACCAATTTTAATTCTAGTCTACCATCGAAAAAATATTAAACCATAAAAATCGCGTATTTAAAAACAATATTCTACATAAATATTAAAATCAAAATATTAAACTTTTTAAAAATACTTTGCTTTCCTATTGTAAAGAATTTTTAATAGCGCTAACTTGACCATAGCGAAAAGGGGAGGCTCTAGCATGCAATATTATAATCAAGACACTTACATTTATTTGGACGGAAATTTTGTAAAGGCCACAGATGCTGGAATAGATTTATTCGGTCAATCGTTGCATTATGGGTACGGCGCTTTCGAAGGATTGAGAGCATACAGCACACATCATGGCACAAGAATTTTTAAAGCAGAAGAACATTTCGCACGTTTACAGCGATCATGTGATGCCATCGATCTTCCTTATCATTGGAACGCTTCGGTATTGATAGAAAAATCGTACGCTTTATTAGAGGTCAATAATCTGCGGTCTGCTTATATCCGTCCACTTGTGTTTTCTGGTTCAAACATGCACCTTACTTCGGCAAAAGATGCACATATCATGATTGCTGCGTGGGAATGGGGACCGTATCTAGGGCAAAACCTTCTCCGCGTGTGCACTTCTAAGATTCAACGCCCCAATCCAAAGTCTTTTCGGATAGAGGCAAAGGTGTCGGGGCAGTACATCAATGCTATCCTCGCTTCAAGTGATGCTATCAAACAAGGATTTGATGAAGCACTCATGTTGGGCCAAGATGGATATATTGCGCAAGCCTCCAGTGAAAATCTTTTTATCGAAAAAGATTTTAAGCTATACACACCACCATTGGATCATGTCTTCCCGGGCATTACCCGGCAGACCGTCATGGAGTTGTGCAAGAACTTAAACATTGAAGTGGTGGAAAAAAAATTGACCGTTCAAGATGTCCACGAAGCAAACAGTGCTTTTTTGTGTGGCACCGCAGCTGAGATTATCGGTATCAAGGAAGTGGACGGCATTACGTATAGAGAAGACTGGGAGCATACCATAGGTGCTTCCATACAAAGGAAATATAAAAAATTAGTTTTAGAAGAAGAGAATTATGAAGTCATCATCTGACGACAAAAATGTCATGAACAAGTACAGTCGCATCTTTACGCAAGATGAAACACAACCTGCAGCAAAAGCTATGTTATACGGCATCGGGCTTACGGATGCCGATATGGATAAAGCGCAAGTGGGTATAGCCAGCATGGGGTACGATGGAAATACCTGCAACATGCACTTGAATGATTTGGCCCAATTGGTAAAACAAGGTGTATGGAGTAGTGATTTAGTCGGACTTACTTTTGGAACAATCGGTGTAAGCGATGGCATGAGCAACGGTACAGAAGGAATGCGCTATTCGTTGGTATCACGTGATGTCATTGCAGACAGTATAGAAACAATTTGTGGCGGTCAATATTATGATGGTGTGGTAGCAATTCCTGGTTGTGATAAAAACATGCCGGGCGCCATTATGGCGATGGGTAGATTGAACCGTCCTGCTATTATGGTATACGGGGGCACGATAGCTCCAGGCCATTATAAAGGTGAAGAATTAAATATTGTATCCGCTTTTGAAGCCTTAGGCAAAAAAATAGCGGGCACCATTTCGGATGAGGACTATGATGGTGTTATCCGTCATACTTGCCCTGGCGCAGGTGCTTGTGGCGGGATGTACACCGCTAACACGATGGCCTCTGCTATTGAGGCTTTGGGCATGAGCTTACCGTATTCCTCTTCTAACCCTGCCATATCGGAGGAGAAAAAGAAGGAGTGTTTAGCCGTCGGAAAATACATGCACACGCTTTTGGAAAGAGACATCAAACCCACTGACATCATGACGCGCAAAGCGTTCGAAAATGCGATGCGTGTGATTGTTGTTATGGGTGGGTCGACAAATGCGGTCTTGCATTTTATCGCTATCGGGAAAGCAGTGGGTGTTGATATCACACCAGATGATTTCCAACGGATGTCGGATGAAACACCTGTGTTAGCAGATTTCAAACCATCAGGCAAATTCTTGATGCAGGATCTACAACAATACGGCGGCACACCTGCCGTCATGAAGTACCTCTTGGATGAAGGTCTATTGCACGGAGACTGTTTAACCGTTACCGGAAAAACAGTAGCAGAAAATCTTGCGGATATCAAATCGATCATGCAATACGATCAGTCGATTATTCAGCCGTTGGATAATCCTATCAAGAAAACAGGACACTTACAAATTCTTTACGGAAACTTAGCTGAACAAGGTTCGGTTGCGAAAATTTCTGGTAAAGAAGGGGAAAAATTTACCGGTACTGCCCGCGTGTTTGATGGAGAACAGGATTTGGCAAAAGGCGTCGCTTCGGGCCGTGTTAAACCAGGCGATGTTATTGTCATCAAAAACGAAGGCCCGAAAGGTGCACCCGGCATGCCGGAAATGCTGAAACCAACCTCTTTGATTATTGGGGCAGGTCTCGGGAAATCCGTTGCTTTGATTACGGACGGCCGTTTTTCTGGGGGTACCCATGGTTTCGTCGTCGGTCACATTACTCCTGAAGCATACGAAGGCGGACTTATTGGTCTCGTCCAGGACGATGACATCATCGAAATTGATGCGATAAACAACACCATTAATGTAAACTTGTCGGATGACGAGATTGCTGCTCGCAGAGTAAACTGGAAACAACCGGCCTTAAAAGTAAACAAGGGTGTATTATATAAGTATGCGAAGACCGTTGCCAACGCTTCACAAGGCTGCGTAACGGATTTGTAATTCTAAAATCTCAATATTAAAAAAATGAGTACACTAGAAAAAACATTAGCTAAGCCACAAGAACCCAAAGCTCCCATCACCCAAATCAGTGGGTCGCAAGCGGTATTGGAAGCTTTGATTCAAGAGGGGGTAGATACCCTATTTGGTTATCCGGGGGGGGCGATTATGCCCATATACGATGCATTATACGATTATAATGACAGACTAAAGCATATCTTGGTCCGCCATGAACAGGGAGGAATTCATGCTGCTCAGGGATATGCCCGCACCTCCGGCCGTGTTGGCGTCGCTTTTGCGACCAGTGGCCCGGGAGCAACTAATTTAGTTACCGGTCTAGCTGACGCCATGATCGACAGTAATCCTATTGTATGTGTTACGGGGCAAGTCTTTGCTTCCTTATTGGGAACAGATGCCTTCCAGGAAACAGATGTTATCAATATCACCACACCCGTCACTAAATGGAACTATCAGGTTACCGACGCGACAGAGATCCCAAGTGTGCTGGCAAAAGCTTTCTATATAGCAAAAACCGGACGCCCCGGTCCTGTTTTAATTGATATTACGAAAAATGCGCAAATACAATTATTTGATTATAAGGGGTATGAAAAATGTGATCATGTTCGCAGCTACCGCCCCTCCCCTATTGTGCGCAAAGAATATGTGGAAAAAGCAGCTGAGCTTATAAACAGCGCAAAAAAACCTTTCGTATTATTCGGACAAGGTATCATTTTGGGTAAGGCAGAACAAGATCTCAAAGACTTCATCGAAAAGGGAGGTTTTCCGGCAGCGACGACCGTAATGGGATTGAGTGCGTTGGAAACGGACCACCCATTACATGTCGGCATGTTAGGTATGCACGGGAATTATGCCCCTAATGTCATGACCAATGAATGTGATGTATTGATCGCCATAGGGATGCGCTTTGACGACCGCGTAACCGGTCGATTGGACAAATATGCCAAACAGGCAAAAATCGTCCATTTGGATATTGACCCGGCTGAAATTGACAAAAATGTGGTAACCACCGTGCCGGTATGGGGTGATTGTAAGGAGACCCTTCCTATGCTCACACAACTAATCCAACGGCATGACCACAGCGCGTGGGTAGCGGAATTCCGGGAATTAGAAAAAAAGGAAGTTAAAGAAGTCATCCAGGATGAATTGAACCCAACATCAGATGTTATGACGATGGGAGAAGTGATCAAGGTTTTAAACGAACTAACCGGCGGTGACGCCGTTATCGTCACAGATGTAGGACAGCATCAAATGGTTACTTGCCGCTATGCAAAATTCAATAAATCGAAGTCGAACGTTACTTCTGGAGGATTGGGCACAATGGGTTTTGGATTACCTGCGGCTATCGGCGCATGGTATGGAGCCCCCGAGCGTGATGTCGTAGCGATCATTGGCGATGGCGGAATCCAGATGACCATCCAAGAGCTAGGAACGATCATGCAATTCGGCGCAAAAGTCAAAATTCTCATCCTCAACAACGAGTTTCTAGGTATGGTACGCCAATGGCAGCAGTTATTTAACGATAAACGCTATTCATTTGTCGACATAACGAGTCCAGATTTTGTAACTGTGGCCAAAGGATATCATATCGAAGGAAATAAGATCTCCGAACGTAAAGATCTACGTTCAGCATTAAAGACTATGCTGGACCACGACGGGTCATATTTATTGGAGATTATGGTTGGCAAGGAAAACAACGTTTTTCCGATGGTTCCACAAGGTGCATCGGTATCGGAAATACGTTTAAAGTAAAAACAAAGAAAATGGAAAAACAAGAATATACGATCACGTTATACACAGAGAATTCTATCGGTATGATAGGACGTATCTCTGGCATCTTTTCCAGAAGAAAAATCAACGTAGAAAGCTTAAACACCTCACCATCAGAGGTAGAAGGTATCCATCGATTCACGATTTTAATTAACGAGAGTGAAGATGTGGTCCGCAAGCTGTGTCGACAGATCGAAAAACAGGTGGAAGTTTTAAAGGCCTATTACAATACGGATGAAGAATTAATCTGGCAAGAGCAAGCGCTTTACAAAGTCCCTACAGAAATCATTGCCGAAAAGGCGTCTGTGGAACGTTTGCTCCGAGAGTACGGCGCCTCTGCCGTGGTCATCCGGCATGATTATACCGTATTTGAAACAGCAGGCCACCGCGAAGAAATCGACCGTCTGACAGCCGCCTTGGGTGAATATGGACTTATCGAATTTGTACGTGGTGCGCGTATAGCGATTATCAAAGACAGTGCTGGCTTCCATACAAAAATAAAACAGTTTGAACGCGAAGAACCTTCTCCAGAGATCGTGGAAAATGAATATCTTGATCAGCAGGAGAGAGTGTTTACTATGTAGAAAGAAGATGACAGAAACATTCAAATTTATCCTAGACACGAGGAAGGCTTTTATCCAATTACTAGAAGGACTTTCTTTAGAACAAATCAACCAAATTCCAACGGGCTTTAATAATAACATCATCTGGAACTTTGGACATATCGTTGTGAGTACACAAACCTTGTGTTATGTACGGACAGGTATTACCTCCGATACGTCCTCCGTCAAATATCTGGAAGCCTATAAAAAAGGCTCAAAACCCACCTATTTTGTTTCGGAGGAAGAAGTAGCGGAACTTAAAAATCTCGCGCTTTCTACGATAGAAAAAATCGACGAGGACTATAAAAAAGGGGTATTCCAAAATATCCAACCATACGATACAGCAACTTATGGAGCAACGTTGCACAACTTCGCGGATGTACTGATCACCACTTCGGGGCATGATAACCTACATTTAGGTTATGCCATAGCGCAACGGAGAGCAATTAAAAAATAAATCAATCAAAAACAAACGTATTATAATAACAGAAACAATGGCAAATTATTTTAACACATTACCTCTAAGAGAGCAATTAAACCAATTGGGACATGCTGAATTTATGAATTCAAATGAATTTTCAGATGGCGTCAACGCTTTAAAAGGTAAAAAAATCGTAATCGTAGGGTGTGGTGCTCAAGGCTTGAACCAAGGCTTAAACCTTAGAGATAGCGGATTGGACGTTTCTTATGCATTACGTAAAGAAGCTATTGAACAAAAAAGAGATTCTTGGAAAAATGCCACGGACAACAACTTCAATGTAGGAACGTATGAAGAATTGATTCCAACAGCAGATTTAGTGATCAACCTAACACCTGATAAACAACATACATCGGTCATCAATGCTGTTCAACCATTGATGAAACAAGGAGCTACGCTATCCTACTCACACGGTTTTAATATCGTAGAAGAGGGTATGCAGATACGTAAAGACATTACGGTTATCATGGTAGCCCCTAAATGTCCAGGTTCTGAAGTGCGTGCCGAATATTTGAGAGGTTTTGGTGTTCCTACGCTAATTGCGGTACACCCAGAAAATGATCCGGAAGGTAAAGGATGGCCTTACGCGAAAGCATATTGTGTAGGCACAGGTGGGCACCGTGCAGGTGTATTAAAGTCTTCGTTTGTAGCCGAAGTTAAATCCGACTTGATGGGCGAGCAAACTATCCTTTGTGGTTTATTACAAACCGGCTCAATCTTATCCTTTGATAAAATGGTAGAAAAAGGTATCGAGCCAGGTTACGCTTCCAAATTAGTACAATATGGCGTGGAAGTTATCACAGAAGCTTTAAAACATGGAGGTGTGAGCGGTATGATGGACCGTTTGTCCAACCAAGCAAAAATCAAAGCTTTTCAAGTATCTGAAGAGCTGAAAGACATCATGCGTCCGCTATTCCAAAAACACCAAGACGATATCATGTCTGGCGAATTTAGCAAAACGATGATGGAAGATTGGACGAACGGAGACGCCAATCTATTAAAATGGAGAGCAGAAACCGGTGAAACGGCTTTTGAAAAAACACCTGCCGGCGATGTAAAAATCAGCGAACAGGAATATTTTGATAATTATTTGTTAATGGTTGCTTTCGTAAGAGCAGGCGTCGAATTAGCATTTGAAACGATGGTGGAAGCAGGTATTAAACCGGAATCGGCTTATTACGAGTCATTGCATGAAACACCTTTGATTGCAAACACAATTGCTCGTAAAAAATTATTCGAAATGAATCGGGTCATTTCAGACACGGCTGAATATGGGTGTTACTTATTCGATCAAGCATGTAAACCATTGTTGGCAGATTTCATGAAAAAAGTAGATACCGATTTAGTTGGCAAAAACTTCAACGAAGGAAAAGACGGCTCCGTAGACAACGTCCAGCTTGTACAAGTGAACGAAATCTTACGCAACCATCCTGTAGAAACCGTGGGCGTTAGATTACGTAAAGCGATGACAGCGATGAAGGCTATCAAAACGATTTAAGAGAGCGTTAAGGAGACAAAGGGTTACAAGGTTACGGGAATAGCAGTCTATCTCGTAACTTTGTAACTATATTACAAAAAAAAGAGAAATGGGAAAAACATTAGTAGAGAAGATTTGGGATGCGCACGTCGTCAAGCGTCAAGAGGGCTTCCCAGATATTTTGTATATAGATACGCATTTGATTCATGAGGTGACTTCGCCCCAAGCATTTGACGGACTACGGAAAAGAGGATTACCCGTTTTTCGTCCGAATCAAACGGTGGCCACCGCGGACCACAACGTGCCTACACTCAATCAACACCTTCCAATTCAGGAAGAACTTTCGCGTTACCAAGTGGATATGTTGACCAAAAACTGTAAGGAATTTGGTATCGAGTTGTATGGCTTGGGGCACCCCTATCAAGGCATTGTGCACGTAATCGGGCCGGAGCTAGGTATTACCCAACCGGGAAAAACAATGGTATGTGGAGACAGCCATACTTCTACACATGGGGCTTTCGGTGCCATCGCATTTGGAATCGGAACATCGCAGGTAGAGCAGGTATTTGCTACACAATGTTTGTTACAACAAAAGCCAAAAACGATGAAAATCGAAGTTAACGGTGAGTTGGCAAAAGGCGTAGGTGCGAAGGATATTGTCCTATATATCATCTCCAAAACAACCGCTGCGGGTGGTACAGGATATTTCGTAGAATTTGCGGGTTCAGCTATTCGTTCATTGAGTATGGAAGGTCGGATGACGGTCTGTAACATGAGTATAGAAATGGGTGCCCGCGGTGGACTTATCGCTCCGGATCAAACGACATTCGACTATGTTCATGGTCGGGAGTTTGCGCCTAAGGGAGAAGAGTGGGATAAGGCTCTTGCCTATTGGCAGACACTATATTCCGATGAAGATGCACAATTCGATGCGGTGCTGGAATTCGATGCTGCCGACATTCAACCGATGATTACCTACGGTACAAATCCAGGAATGGGGATTGGCATCTCTGATGCTATTCCGGCGACTTCCAATCAACCCGAATCAGAACGTCCATCTTTTAAAAAAGCATTGGATTATATGGGCTTCCATGATAATGAAACATTATTAGGGCATCCAGTAGATTATGTTTTCATAGGGTCTTGTACCAACTCCCGTATTGAAGATTTACGGGCCGTTGCTTCATTTGTACAAGGGAAGAAAAAAGCAGATAATGTGGAAGTGTGGATAGTTCCGGGTTCTAAACAGGTAGAAACGCAAGCAAAAAAAGAAGGTATCGACAAAATATTTGAAGAGGCTGGTTTTGTGCTTCGTGAACCTGGCTGTTCGGCATGTTTGGGCATGAATGAAGACAAAATCCCAGCTGGAAAATATTGTGTTTCGACTTCTAACAGAAACTTCGAAGGCCGGCAGGGTCCGAATGCCCGCACCATGCTTGCTAGCCCACTGACCGCCGCCGCTGCTGCAGTTAGTGGTAAGATTGTTGACATTCGGGAATTGATTTAAGGAGGCTGAAATGAAAAAATTTGAAAAATTAACATCTACGGTAGTTCCGCTACCTATCGAAAATATCGACACCGATCAGATTATCCCTGCACGTTTTTTGAAAGCAACCACCAGAGAAGGGTTTGGCAACAATTTATTTCGTGACTGGCGTTATGATAGTGACGGACAACCGAAAGCGGATTTTGTGATGAACAATGCTACATACAGCGGAAAAATATTAGTAGCCGGTAAAAACTTTGGTTGCGGTTCTTCCCGCGAGCACGCCGCATGGGCTATCCAAGATTATGGCTTTGACATCGTTATCAGTTCATTCTTTGCCGATATCTTCAAAGGCAACGCGCTAAACAATGGTGTATTACCTATAACCGTCCCCGATGAATTTTTAGAACAAATATTCGACAGCGTATTTGCAGATCCCAATGCAGAACTAACGGTTGATTTAGTGGCGCAAACAGTAACTATCAACGCTACTGGAGCTAGCTTTGAGTTTGAAATCAACCCGTATAAAAAATCTTGTTTAATCAATGGTTACGATGATATCGACTACATCTTGAGCCATAAAAACGTGATTGAAACATACGAACAACAACGCTAATGGAACAGCCTGTCGTCCATATCGCGCAATTGAATCTCCAATACACCGGTCAGGCGGTATTGTCAGATTTCAATTGGGATATATACCTAGGCGAAAATTGGGTTATCGGCGGAAAAAGCGGAACAGGCAAAACTTCTTTAGCCAAAGCAATCGCAGGCGAAGAGAAAAACAGCGGGACGATTACCTTTCATTTTAATGAACATAGCGCGTGCCCGCCGCGCGCATACTATGTTTCCAACTGGTATCAATTTACCAACTTGGAGGGAGATCGTAACTTCTACTATCAGCAACGCTATAATAAATTCCAAAAAAACGATACACTGACAGTCTACGCTGATCTCATCCATTTCGGTCAGAAAAATGGTCTGGATTATGTGGATGCCGAGCCTATTTTGTGGGCATTAGGTTTCGAAAACTGTAAAGATACACAGCTGATCGAACTGTCTAGTGGCGAGCATAAAAAGCTGCAATTGGTACAGGCTCTCTGGCTTAATCCGCAACTTTTAATCATTGACGAACCGTTTACGGGACTCGACAAACAGTCGAGAGCCAATCTTTTGGATATTTTCAATGAAATTGCTCATGGAGGAACAACGTTGATCTTAATTACGAACGATTCACAACTCCCCTCTTGCATCAATCGTTTTGCTGAAATCCAAAACGGTCAGCTCAATATAGTGGAACAAGCAAAGGATTTTTCGAGAGATGACGTTCGCGAAAAGAAACCCCTTCCTTATTTTTTACAAAAGGAGCCAGAAATCATTAGCCAAACGATAGTCGAACTGAAAGATGTATCTGTTCGCTACGGAGACAAAGTCGTATTAAAAAATGTAAATTGGAAGGTAAAAACAGGTGAAAAGTGGCTGTTGCAGGGACCAAATGGTTCGGGTAAATCCACTTTGTTGAGCTTATTGAATGGCGATCATCCCCAAGCCTACGCTTCTGACGTTTGGCTTTTCGGAACCAAGCGCGGCTCAGGCGAAAGCATTTGGGACATTAAGGAAAAGATAGGTATTATCTCGCCGGAGATGCACTGGTATTTCGACCGAAATGCTACCGTATGGCATACGGTGGCATCTGGCTTTTACGATAGCATAGGATGGTTTATAAATGTAAAGTACGAAGAGAAAAAACGTATGGAGCAGTTGTTGGACTTCTTCGATTTGTTACCGTATAAAAACCAGTTGCTTCATACGCTTCCGCTAGGAAAACAGCGTTTGGCACTTTTGGCAAGAACTATTATCAAAAATCCCCCGCTGCTGATACTTGATGAACCCTGTCAGGGATTGGATGTCGCCCAAACCATGCACTTCAATGCGGTGGTAGACGAGCTGTGTACATATGGCAATACATTGATTTATGTTGGTCATTATGAATCACAAATGCCGTCTTGCATCGAACATAGGCTTGTGTTGGAAAAAGGTGAAGTAGTAACAGAAGTAACGGTATAAATAACATATATAAATGAACAAAAATATTTTAATCATCCCCGGAGATGGTATTGGACAAGAAGTAACGACATGGGGAAAACAAGTGTTGGAAACAGTTGCAGCGAAATACGGTCACGAGTTCCGCTTCGACGAAGCTATCATGGGGCATACGGCTATCGAAGCAACTGGTAGCCCGTTACCCGACGAAACACTGGAAAAAGCCAAAGCATCTGATGCGATTCTGTTCGGTGCGATCGGACATGCAAAATACGACAATGATCCTTCGGCGAAGGTGAGACCGGAACAAGGCCTATTAAAAATACGAAAAGAATTAGGTTTGTATGCCAATCTGCGCCCAATATTGCTATTTGACGAATTACTAGAGGCATCGAGTCTAAAACCAGAGGTTTTACGCGGAACGGATATTTTATTTTTCCGCGAGTTGACAGGCGATGTCTATTTTGGAGAAAAAACACGCAGTGAAGATAATACCTTTGCTTCGGATTTAATGAACTATCACCGGTACGAAGTGGAACGTATTGCCCGTAAAGCTTATGAAGCAGCACGCACGCGTAACAAAAAGCTGTGCTCGGTAGATAAGGCGAATGTACTGGAAACATCGCGGTTGTGGCGAGATGTTGTACAGGAAATTGCACGGGAATACCCGGACGTGGAGACGGAGCATATGTTTATTGACAATGCAGCAATGCAATTGGTGAAAAACCCTAAAAAATTCGATGTGGTATTGACAGCCAATCTTTTTGGCGACATTCTGACAGACGAAGCTTCTCAGATTGCGGGTTCTATGGGTATGTTGGCCTCTGCATCTATTGGTGACGGAACAGGCTTTTTCGAACCTATTCACGGTTCCGCACATGATATTGCTGGGCAGAATAAAGCCAATCCGTTGGCGTCTATATTATCAGCAGCCTTAATGCTCGATATCGCATTCGGCCTACAGGAAGAAGCCAAAGTAGTAACCCAAGCTGTTGCGGATACATTAAAAGCAGGCTGGAGAACAGGCGACATTGCTAATGCAGAAACGCCTCTTACCCATGTCTTAGGCACAAACGAGATGGGAGCTAAAGTATTGGAATATTTGAGATAAGGAAAAGATTTTTTAACTTTAAACAGAGCTTTAGTAAGCTCTTCGATAATTTTTTACCGGTCCGCCGTGGCGGATCATCTTTAGATAATTATAAGACTATGTTACACGATCCTAATCATTTATATATTTTCGATACGACCTTACGCGATGGTGAACAGGTACCGGGTTGTCAATTAACTACCCCGGAAAAGGTAGAAATCGCAAAAGATCTAGAACTTTTGGGAGTTGATATCATTGAAGCGGGATTTCCGGTATCAAGCCCGGGGGATTTCCAATCTGTTGTCGAATTGTCCAAAGCAGTGGACGACGTTATTATCTGTGCGCTTACGCGTGCGAATAAAAACGACATTGATGTTGCTGCCGATGCATTGAAGTATGCCAAACGTCCACGTATCCACACCGGCATCGGTTCATCAGATATGCATATACAATACAAATTCAATTCCACGCGCGAGGAAATTTTGGAACGTGCCGTTGCGGCGGTAAAACATGCTAAGTCTTACGTGGAGGACGTTGAGTTTTATGCAGAAGATGCAGGACGGGCAGATTTAGCCTATTTAGCCCGTATGGTAGAAGCGGTCATTGGAGCTGGAGCTACGGTTGTCAACATACCGGACACCAATGGCTATTGTTTGCCCGATCAATATGGTGCAAAAATCAAGTACTTAAAAGAACATGTAAAAAACATCGATCAAGCTATCATTTCAGCACATTGCCATAACGATTTAGGATTAGCCACGGCCAATTCTGTCGCTGCTGTTCAAAATGGTGCTCGTCAAGTTGAATGTACCATCAACGGTATCGGCGAGCGCGCAGGGAATACCTCATTGGAGGAAGTTGCGATGATTATGCAAGTGCACGCCAGTCAATTTCCGGGGTTAACCTCCAACATCAACAGCAAAATGTTTACGCATATTTCCCGTAAGGTGAGCGCTATGATGCGTATGCCGGTGCAACCGAACAAAGCTATCGTTGGGAAAAATGCATTTGCACACAGTTCAGGCATACATCAAGACGGGTTCTTAAAGCATCGTGAAAATTACGAGATTATTCGTCCGGAAGATGTAGGCTTGGTAGAAGCCGATATTATCCTGACTGCTCGCTCGGGCCGCCATGCATTAAAACACCATTTGGAGCGCTTGGGCTATCAGCTGGACAAAGGTAATCTTGCCGTAATCTATGAAAAGTTTCTCATCATGGCAGATGCAAAAAAAGACATCAATGACGAAGATCTACACACCTTGTTAAAATAAAAAATGGCTAGCCATCTAGAATTTGGGAGGCATGGTGAATGGGAAGCACAAGCGTTCTTACGCACCCAGGGCTACCAAATTCTACAATTAAATTGGCGGTATAAGCGATGGGAAATAGATATCATTGCCAAAGAGGGAGATATACTCACATTTATAGAAGTGAAAAGTCGCAGTTCAACGCAATATGGTGAACCGTCTCAATTTGTTGATTTAAAAAAACAGAAAAATATTATTCGGGCAGCCGGTGTTTTCCTAAGACGAAGCAACCACCAGGGCGATATTAGATTTGATATTGTTTCCGTTTATAGTCATAACGGCAAAAAAGATATTTCACTTGTTAAAGATGCCTTTTGGGGCAGTTATTCTTAAAAAATGACCTTAAATATAGATTCATTGCAAGCGGCGGAACGCATAAAAGGTATTGTGAACCGCACGCCTTTGCAATACAATATACACCTTTCGGAAAAATATGATGCAGCGGTATACTTAAAACGGGAAGACCTACAGGTCGTTCGTTCGTATAAGTTACGCGGTGCGTATAATAAAATTGTCAGTCTGTCAGCGGAGGAAAAGTCCAAAGGTGTTACTTGCGCTAGCGCAGGCAACCATGCGCAAGGTGTCGCTCTTTCCTGTAAAAAATTAGATATTAAAGGCGTTATTTTTATGCCTGGTCCTACGCCTCGTCAAAAAATCACGCAGACGGAGATGTGGGGCAATGGCAATATCGAAATCGTATTAACTGGCGATACGTTTGATGACTGTCAGAAAGCGGCATTGGAATACACAAAAGAGCACAATATGACGTTCATTCCTCCCTTTGATGACGAAAAAATCATCGAAGGGCAAGGTACCGTCGCCGTAGAAATATTGGAAGATCTTCCGGATGTAGACGCCGTCATTATTCCTATAGGGGGAGGAGGATTATCATCGGGGCTGGGTTACCACATGAAAAAACATGCTCCGCACGTGAAACTATATGGTGTAGAGCCTGAGGGAGCGCCGTCTATGATTGCCGCCATACGGAATAATGGTCCGATAGAATTGGAACATATTAATAAATTCGTGGATGGGGCCGCTGTCAAAAAAGTAGGTAACCTAACGTACGAAATTAGCAGTAAATTATTGGATAGCGTGAAGCCAATACCAGAGGGCCAAATCTGCACGACTATTTTACAGCTTTACAATAAAGACGCCATTGTGGCGGAGCCAGCAGGTGCCTTATCCATCGCTGCTTTAGCGTTTCACAAAGAAGAAATAAAAGGAAAAAAGGTCGTTTGTATTGTCTCGGGCGGCAACAATGATATCGATCGTATGAGTGAAATCAAGGAAATGTCCTTGCTCTACGAAGGTTTTAAGCATTATTTTATCGTTCGCTTTCCACAACGCCCGGGCGCTTTACGTCTACTGGTAACCGAAGTACTCGGACCAAAAGATGACATTACCCGTTTCGAATATATTAAGAAAACAGAACGGGAAAGAGGTCCGGCATTGATTGGTATAGAACTAAACGATCCGAAGGATTATACCATTTTTATTGAAAGAATGAAATCTTACAAATTCGATTTCATTGAGGTGAATAAGGATCAGACGTTGTTTGAGTATTTAGTATAAAATTAATTCTTCTTTAAATACTTTTCTAAGAACTGGTCCTGTTCCCACAAGGTATGCAAAATGCTTTCCTCTGCGGCGTATCCGTGTGACTCTAGCGGAAGTAAAACCATACGAACGGGCGCTCCCATATTCTTTAGTGCCTGAAAGTAACGCTCGGTCTGCAACGTAAATGTGCCAGGGTTGTTATCCGCATCGCCATGAATCAGTAACATTGGCGTCTTCATCTTTTCCGCGTTCATAAACGGCGACATCCGATTATACAAACCCGGATCGTCCCAATAGTTACGTTGCTCCCTTTGGAAGCCAAACGGTGTAAGCGTACGGTTATAGGCTCCAGATCGAGCGATTCCAACTGCAAACAAGTCCGAATGGGATAACAAGTTTGCCGTCATAAAAGCTCCGTATGAATGTCCTCCAACGCCGATCCGATTTTTATCGATAAATCCCAACTTGTCCACCGCATCAATAGCGGCCGCTCCATTGGCAACCAATTGCTCAATAAAGGTATCGTTGGGTTCCTCATCCCCCTCTCCTATTATCGGGAAAGCAGCATTGTCTAAAACAGCATATCCTTTAGTTACCCAATATACGAAGGAGCCGTACGATGGGAACGTAAACGCATGCGGATTCGCTGTGCTTTGTCCTGCCGTGGTCCGGTCTTTATATTCGGTGGGATAAGCCCAGATCAACAATGGCAGTTTATCTGTTTTTTTCTGCCGATCATAACCTGCCGGAAGATATAGTGTACCTGATAAGTCTACACCATCCTTTCTTTTATAATGTATTACCTCTTTATATACACCTTTCAAGCTTTGGAACGGATTTTTAAAATCCGTCAAAGCAGTTACTTTGTTCTTCCGAATATTTTTTAAGTAAAAATTGGGATATTCCGTTTGTGATTGGATTGCAACTAAAATATCTCCCTTCTTGACATCGACCAACGAAACGATATCTTCCTTTTTACCGGGGTTGTCTACAGTATAAACGTTCTTTCGGTTCAACGTACTCCAGTCCATCTCAGCAATATAGGGGAACTGGCCATCTTTCGTATAACCATCGCTCACCCAATAGCTCTTGTTCTTATCCATATATATTACATGTCTACCGTAGTCATTACGCGCGGTATATACGTCCCCCGGTGCTTTGTATCTATCCTGTGAATTTCTTTCCAAAACCAATCTATGGTCTTTCGCTTTTGGGTTCAAAGCAAAAATCTTCTCGCTCCGCGTATCATACCAACTTGTATAAACCAATGCATGCTCTTCATCTCCCCAGATAACGTTAGAAAAACGATCGGTGACCTTAACTAAGGATACGGGATTCCCATCAAATGGGGCATCCCAAGAAAATAATTCGTCCCGGTATGTTGCAACTTGTGATGCGTCCCCGCCGTCCAATGCCTCAACATAATATAACGAGGCAGGCTTATCTCCGCGCCAGTACATATGCCGTTTCCCTTTTCGTGTAGAAGAAAATCCTTTAGGTTGAATTTCGTTCAACGGCACCTCATTCACCACTTTAATTGGGTTTCCTTCTAAATCGTACACGGTGGTTTCCTGCGGAAAACTACGTAGTGATACCACATAGGAGAAAGGTCTTTTGATTACAGTTACCAATAAATATTGTCCGTCAGGTGAAAATGCATGCTGATGGTATATCGCTTTGTCGAGAAATTTAGACTGCTGACCTTCCAGATTTACTGTATATAATTCCGACTGGGCTAATGTTTCAAAGTTAGCCTCATCTTGCGGATTCTTCAACAGGTCTTGATAGGTCCGCAATTGCGAAATCTGTCCATCGCTGGTAGACACTATAGGCCCTACAGGCAAGTCCTTACTGCTATCGATAAGGGCAGATCTTTCTGCTGGAAGCTTGCTGATCAATAACGCTTTGCCGTCGCTGTACCAAGTATAAGGCCTACCCATAGCCGCGTTTAAATCGGTATCGGTCAATTTTCGCGCTTGGGCAGTTTCCAGTTCTATCACCCACAATTCAACCCCGTCGGCAGCTGTGTGTGTCAAGGCCAAAAACTTATCATCTGGAGAAAAGCTCATATTGGCTATCCGAGGATGCTCCGGCAAGCCGGATATCTCCACCTCTCCATCTTCGCCCAATCTCTTCAAACGGATATCGTTAATATACGTTACCCGGCTCGAAATATTCGTTATCGGATTGATACGCAGTCCCGCTAGCCGAACCTCTTTCTGGTTTAATTCATCCAGACTTTTGTAAGTAGATCGATAAGATAAAACCATCCATTGTTTGTCTGGACTCAACATTACACTGGGCGGACGCTTAAAATCGGCTAAAGCTAAAATTTCCTCGCTAGGCTTTTGATAGGTGATATTTTCTTGTGCGTGTGCTAATCCAAAAAAAGATAACAGCAATAAACCAATAGATAATCTCATATATACTTAATGATGTCTAAATAAAATCTTCAACAACTAGTCAGTCCTTTTTCTTCAACATATTCCGTTCTTTCGGCTGATTGATGATGCCTAATTTTACCCCACGTTGTGCGGAGCTCGTTTTCCGGGACGAAGCTCGCAGGCTAGTAGGAATAGAGACCCCTGCCGTCTCCAATGCTTTCGCTATCATATCCTCTTCGGGATCACCGAAATCTTTGAAGATATAATCATTTACGCCCGATATATCGACTTCCATCCCATCCCAATAATCGGTATAGCCTCCAGCATTAATCGTCTTAAAAGACGTTGCCCATAACGTAATATCTTCAATCTCCTCGGCGAAGAAACCTACAGGTTTGCCATACGTCCTATCCGTTTCAGCGATAAGAACTACATTTAAATACGGCTTAAGCACACTGATAAGTAATTCAGCTGCGGAAGCCGTTTGTTCTGTCACCAAGACATAGATATTCTCCAATTTCAGTTGGTTGGTTTGATTTTCAAAATAAACATCTTGAAAACTGCTCCGATGCTGCGAGGATGTAGCTAAATATTCGTTCACTACATATTTGAACATTAATTTATCATGATTTGCCGCATTAACCATTTTATTCGCTAAATATTCAGCGGTACTCACATAACCACCAGTATTATAGCGTAAGTCCAAGATAAGGTCTTTAATGTTGGCTCCTTTAAAAGAGGCAAAGATTTCCTCAAGCTTTATATAGTTTTGATGTGTATTTGGCCACACCTCCTCAAACGAAGAATACGCCAGGTAACCAATATTTTTATCGGGGTAAGTATAAACCGAATCTAAAATAACGGGGTCAATTTCATAGGAATTCTGATATCCTATCGTAAACACTTTTTCCTCTGCACTCGCTGTCTCCACTTTTAATTTCAAGGTGTTCGCTTCCAATGCAGCTTCCAACTTTGCTCCAACACGTCGTACATCGGCTTGGTTTAGATTACTGCCATTATATCCAACGGTAATATCCTCATCATCATTGACCGCATATACGATCGATCCTCGTGTTACACCCTCCTTCTGTGCAGGAGAGCCTCCTTCAACAAAGAAAATAACGGGATAGGCTACTGTTGCCGAAGAAGAAAGTATCCCCCAACCATAATAAAGTCCGTACCCCTCATTGGTATCCATCCGAAAACCATCTGCATAACTTAAATTGCCTTCTGTATTAGATTCGTCTAAAAAGGAAAAGCGGTCAATGCTTCCGTTATACCCTGCATAAAAAGGTGTCATATTTTTTAACGCAGCCAATAGATTGTTGTTAGAAGAATACTTCTTCACAAACTCCAACCGCCCTTCCTCATCAAGATCTGGAATCTGCTCTGTCCACAATGAATATTTATTAAAATAATCGTAGATGTCTGCCTTAATGTGGTCATCTTCGGTAGGTTCTGGTCCTGGTTCTACAGGCGGTTTTATTTCCTTCTTACAAGCAAATAAAAGCCCTAAAAAAAGGAATAATAAATATTTATATAGGCTCATTAACCATCGAATTATCGGTTACTAAGATAATGGTTATTTTTTTAAAAAACTACATTTACATGCTCTCGTTAAATGTTAGCTCACGAAACAAGAAGCCAGTTCAGCAATCAAAGAAGGGTGTAGTCAAATTCGACCACCCCCTTCTTTCATTACATATCCATAAATTCCATTAATTTGTTTGCGGATTTTGAACAATGACACCGTTGGAATTGTTAATTTCATCCTGCGGGATAAGCCACTGCCAATTGAGTGTGCCTACAGATTCCTCTATTTTTATGGCCAAAGTTGCATCATGGTTTCCGCCACGACGAGTCAATGGCGTTTTCGTCCGCTTTAAATCGTAGAATCTAAATCCTTCCCCCCACAATTCGCTACGACGTTGAACCATAATTTCATCAACAAGTGCGGTACCGGTACTCGTTGAACGTGTATATGCAGGGTCCCGCTTTATTACATATTCATACAATACATCTGCCGCACGTCCATCGCCATCTCTCGCCAGCGCTTCCGCTTCAATCAGATACATCTCTGCGGCACGCATGTATGGCACATCACCAATGCTCATCGATTCATTAGCAACCTTAAATTTACGACTATGATACTTAAAACGCCTGAATGTACTTGCTGGTAAAGGAAAATCTACTTCATTCTCTCCTGTCGGATCCCATAATTGTTTACGCACATCCGTATCCGATATCTGGTCGTACAAACCGGAAAAAATTAATCTTGGCGTGCCACGTATCAAACTAGAGCTGTAGTTAAGTGACATGTGTGCGAAGAAAGAATAGAAATAACTGGTTTGGTCGGCTACGATTCTTGAAGACCACATCCATTCGCCGACAGTGTAGTCATTGAAGCCGGAAAGATAGTCACTTTCACTCATCAATGGAAATCCTTCTCGAGCCTCCTGTGCATAAGTGGCGGCATCCCCATAATTTTGTTGCGTCAAAGCTACCCTAGCCATCATCCCCTTCACCACATTCTCATTCAATTGTGATTTATCGGTACCACGTTCATAGCCATCTAACAGCGTCAATGCGTCAACGAAATCGGTATTAATCTGCGCGTATACTTCTGCAACAGTATTTCTTGGGAGCGGAGAAGTGCTAGGCTCCGTCACAATAGACACCGCTAAGCCGTCGTTAGCAGCTCCCTCCATATAGGCTTCACCAAACAATTGGACCAACTGAAAGTAACTCCATGCCCGATAAGCCAAAGCCTGTCCTTTGATAAATGCCTTATCGACTTCAGATCCTTCTGCAGCATCCACATTGGCAATAATCATATTTGCATTACCGATGATCACATAGTAAAATAAATAATTATACCGTACCGTATAATGTGATGGATTTCGGTGATCCACCCATTGGTAATTACCACGCAGCCAGCTACTACTACTCGAGGCCAGCACCACATCCTCTCCCATCACGTCCATCATCATCATGTTACCACTCTGTCCTCCAAGTGGCTGGCTACCAAAAATCTGTGAATACAGAATCCGGTGTATCCCGTTTAAAGCAGCCCAAGCGTTATCTACGGTCTCAAAGACAGTAACCGTGGAAACCTGATCTGTTGGTGCCGTCTCTAAATAATCATCATTACACGATGTCGTACATAGGATAACGGTAGTTACCCATGTTATAATCGAAAAAAAACTGTTTCTCATCTTGCTTAAAATTTAATCCGTGTACCAACGGTAAACAAACTATTAAAATTATACGAGTTGCTGACCGTCCCATTAAACGATCCCACCACATTCATCCCCTTTCTTGCTGAAAGTAAGCCAAGGTTCTCTCCGGAAAGGTATACATAACAATCTTTCATATTAATCGCACCGAGCACAGATTGTGGTAAATTATACCCCAAAACAATCGTGTTGAGGTTCAGATAAGATGCACTGGTCAAGAAACGTGTACTCTGTCCGTTCAGATTTGCTGTAGCACCAGCATCCATCCGCGGAATATCGGTCACATCACCGGTTTGCTGCCACCTATCCATAATATCAATATGTTTCGCATTTCCATAACCACCGGAACTCATTAGAGAAGCATAACCGCTGTCATAAATATGACCACCGAGTTGGAAAGTAAACATAAGGGATAAACTGAATCCTTTATAACCGAGATCATGCCTCATCGAACCATAAACATCGGGAATCGCTGTTTTATCAACATAACGAAGATTAGCCTCGCCCAGCACCGTGGTCAGGGTATCATTTCCAATAATTCTAGTATTGTCCGTCTCTTGATTGGTACGGTATAAGGCGTCTCCATTATCCGGATCTACACCGTAAAACTCCCGCAGGTGGAAATCGTAAATGGAATGACCAACACTAAGACCTTTTGTCCCATTTTGAATCAGCGGTTGTCCTGGAGGCATCTCCGTGATCTTGTTTTTTTGATGCGTCAAGTTCAATGTCGTGGAATAGTTAAAATCTCCTCCACGCACAACATCAGCTGTCAACGTTAGCTCCAGCCCCCTATTGTACATGTTTCCGATATTTTGATCAACAGTATGGTAATAAGGATCAACATTGATAACCCCTCCATGTATCAAAGCCATAGGAACCGCAAAGATTAGTCCGTCGGTCTTCCGATCAAAATATTCTACACTACCTCGTAGACGACGATCCAACACCTCAAAGTCAATCCCTATATCGAAGTTTTTACTGGTTTCCCAGGTGATGCTGTCATTTGGCAAAGAACGCTGTGTAAGCCCCGGCTTATCGGCGTTGTTCCTGCCCAGCGTATACAAGGCCTGATAGGGATAATTACCAATCCCCGCATCGTTTCCAACCGTTCCGTACGAAGCACGAAGTTTTAGAAAATTGATCTTATCGCTATTGATGAAATCCTCTTCACTAATATTCCAAGCACCGCCAATCGACCAGAAAGTTGCCCAGCGGAAATCCCGGTGAAATCTGGAGTTACCGTCTCTTCTAAGCGACCCGTTCAACACATACTTTCGATCAAAATCGTAAGTTCCCCTGCCAAAGAAACTTTCTATTGTCCGGTTGTGCTCATAAGAAGTTGTTCCAAGAACAGAGGCAAAATTTGGCAATTCGGTAATGCCATCCACAATCATTTCCGAACGGCTACCGGAAAGATAATTATACTTGTAGGCATAATTTTCATGGCCTGCCATTACATTAACACGGTGTTTGCCGAACGCTTGATCAAATTCCAGCAACTGGTTCCAAGTATAACTGGTTGTTCGATAAAAATAATGATAAGCACGCCCTGCCGGGGAACCATCACCGATAATCGGATTATCATACAACCGTTCATGTGTATCCTGAACATCCAATCCTATATTGGTCGTTGCTTTCAACTGAGGCAGGATTTGGAACTCCAAAAAGGTACGGCCTCCGAAAGCAGAACGAATATCATTTTGCGAATCCAACTGATTTTCATAAATGGTATTCCGCCCAGGCGTAAATGGTCGATTATCTCCAAAATCATACTGTCTGTTTCCAAATTCATCCAACACGTAGGCTCCCGTTACCGGATCGTGCTGATGAATAGGGTAAATAGGCCCGATGTACCGTGATACATAGAAGGGGTTGATAATGCTCGTATTACCATCTGCATTATCAAACTTATTATCAGAATAATTAGCGGTTAAGTTAAACCCTCCACGCAGCCAATCGGTTGCTTGCGTATTTACATTTACGCGCCCTATGATACGCTTTAAGTCTGACTTCAGTAAATATCCCTGATCGTTCGTATATCCTAAATTCGCATAAAAAGTTGTTTTATCGGAACCACCATCATAAGATATACCATAAGCCTGCCGTTGTCTTCCTCCCGTCTGAATAGCCTTTGCCCAATCCAGATCATCGCCGTATAAAAGCTGGGCGTTAGGATTCATCATCCCCCTTTCATCTACAATTTCATTATTGGGGACATTAAAGGGATTATAGCCTAATTGGCTATATATGCCGGAATAAGTATTCCCCTCGTAAGAGGTCGTATTGCCGCTGGCAATACTGCGAGCCACATCATCCGGCACGCCTGCCGACAACAAACTATTTTTAAGGGACTCCCACATCAGAGGATAGTAATCAAACGCATCGATACGGTCATATTCTGGCAAACCCCGACGTATAATTCCTGCGGATGCATTGACCGTAAAATTATTCTGGTTGACTTTACCTTTTTTGGTCGTCACCATTATAACGCCGTTGGCACCCCTGGAACCATATAACGCAGTAGTCGCCGCGTCTTTTAAAACAGCTATCGATTCGATGTCGTCCGGATTGAGATTGGCTGTTCCCGCATCATACGGGATACCGTCGACGACATAAAGGGGATCATTACTGGCATTGATTGACCCGAAACCTCGCACGCGTATCCCCGCGCCAGAGCCGGGCGCACCACCAGAAAGTGTTCCTTGAACACCCGGGGCAGATCCCACTAGTGCACTGGTGACGTTTGTCAAGGGTCTGTTTTCGAATTCTTTGGAGTTGATTTGAGCTGATGAGCCTACGTGGGAATGTTTGTCTACCGTACCATAGGCCACAACAAGAACCTCATCTAACGAGGTCTCTAAAGATTGGAGCGTGACGTTAATCGTTGACTCGTTGCCAATAGTTACTCGCTTAGCGGCGTAGCCGATGCTGGTAAAGGAGAGCGTCCCCCCATTCGTCACAGAAACTCCGTAATCTCCATTTTCATCCGTCTGCGTAGCCGTCGACGTCCCCACGATTGCCACAGATACACCCGAAATAGGTGTTCCGTCACTAGCGGATGTCACTTTGCCTCCCACTTGTCGGGTTTGCGCCAACGAGTATCCTACCAGGCAGGTCAGTACAAATAACATACTGAGTAATTTTTGCTTCATGTTCGCTGTTTGTTTAGTTAAAAATCGTTAAATCAACAGTAAACATAAAAAAAACAACCGAAAAAGCCTCTAATTTTTTTAAAAGCACCAACAAATAGGCCAAAAAAGTCATTATCATAATAATACAAATCAAAAAGAAAACAAAACACTTGCTTTTGTTAATATTTTATGAAAATTTTATACCAAAAAAAAGAAATATCCACCGACAACTACATCTTACTACACCATATTATTGGCAGGCATACAATCCTCCCCTTCCAAAAATTCCCCTTCAAAAAACAGCCAACTGATTCTGTTCCAGAACAGGTGAAAAATACGTCAGAATTTAGTCAGTTTTACACCTAAATTTACCATATAATTTTTATCGAAAATTTGTGTAAATTTTAGTCTGCAAAGTTGTTTTTAAAGTTATCAACATCCAAATCAATAGCTATAAATCAATATTTTACACAAAAAAACAAGCGTAGAACGCGGTTTATTCTATCTGTCTGTTAACCATGTGGAAAAGTATCACTACCGCTCCGAATTAAAATATTGGATATTTGTTATGCTTGAGATGCAGACCCGCCTCAAGTCTCGTGTTTTAACTTCTTGGAGATGGTAACATCTTCGCAAATTTAAACTTACAACAACATGGCAAGAATCATTAAATTCGAAAAAAATGACTGTGCGCCATGCGCACAAGTGTCCGCCTTCTTAGACAACAGAGGGATTCCATACGAAACCATTAACCCGTTCGACCAACCTGATCTAGCTGCTAAGTTTAAAATCAGAACGGTTCCAACAGTTCTGGTCCTCGACGACGAAGAAGTACAACAGCGCATCATCGGTTTCAAACCCGAAGAGTTGGCGTCAATAGCCCTTTAATTGTTTCACCCTAACGGAGCGAGATATGGTTCATCTATATTACGATTCAAAAACTGGAAATGTCCAGCGCTTTATTAACAAAGTTATCCAAATAACCGGATGGCAAGCGCATAAAATTGAAGAAAGCTTGGAAATCCAAGAATCTGGGCACTTGGTTACGTATACGACCAAGCTAGGATCTATGCCGGAAAAAACGAAGATGTTTATGGATAACCATGCGGAGAAAATCTATTCCGTGACCTCCAGCGGCAACAGAAACTGGGGCAGAAATTTTGGGCTAGCAGCCGACAAGGTATCCGAAGATTACGATATTCCACTCGCCATGAAATTCGAGCTTTCTGGCACGATGGAAGATATCAATCAATTTATTGAAATTATAAAACACCAATACAATGATAGCAAACGAGGTAGCAAAAAATTGGATATTGCTTAATAACGAAATCATGATTAAGCATGATGAGGAGTACAGCTTACATAAAGACAAAGAAGCTGTACGCGCCTATTTCTTGGAACATGTAAACAAGAACACAGTCTTCTTTTATACGTTAAAAGAAAAGATTGATTACTTAATTGAGCACAACTATTATATCAATTTCTACGAGTGGTTCACCTTCGAAGAAATGGAAGAGGTGTACAACTATGTACACGCAAAGAAATTCCGTTTTCAATCGTTCATGGCAGCGTTTAAGTTCTTCCAGAGCTACGCATTACGTGACGACACAGGCGAGAAATTCTTAGAGCGCTATGAAGACCGTGTGGTTGCTGTAGCACTTTTCCTTGCTCGAGAAGAAGGTGTACAAAAAGCTATCGAGTATGCTGAGATCATGATCAATCAAGAATATCAACCTGCTACCCCGACATTCTTGAACGCTGGAAAAAAACGTTCCGGCGAATTGGTATCTTGTTTCTTAGATGAGATTGGTGACAACCTAAACGGTATCGGCTATGCTGTCGACTCCGCAATGAAACTATCTTCTATCGGTGGTGGTGTTTCCTTTAACATTTCCAAAATCCGTGCGCGCGGAGAAGCTATCAAAGGCGTGGACGGACGTGCTGGCGGTGTCCTTCCTATTATGAAGATCATGGAAGATACGTTCTCTTACGCCAACCAACTGGGACAACGTCCAGGTGCAGGAGCGGTCTACCTCAATATCTTCCACGCCGATATCGAAGAATTTCTGGATTGTAAAAAAATCAATGCCGACGAGAAGGTACGTATCAAATCACTTTCTATAGGCATCGTTATTCCAGATAAATTTATGGAGATGGCCGAAAAAGACGAACCTTGCTATCTTATTTATCCACATACTGTCATGCAGGAATATGGCAAATATCTAGATGATATGGACATGGATAAGATGTATGATGAATTGATCACCAATCCAAACGTTAAAAAGAAAAAAGTTAATGCGCGCCACTTACTGGTACGTATCGCTCAAATTCAAAAGGAATCGGGTTACCCCTACATTTTCTTCAAGGAGAATACCAATAGAGTACACGCCTTAAATGGCATAGGTCAAGTGAAATTCTCTAACTTGTGTACGGAAATTATGCAGGTTTCCGAAGTTTCGGATATTGAGATTTATGGCAGAGAGGATACCATTCGCTACGGTATATCCTGTAACCTCGGGTCGCTCAATATCGCGACCGTGATGGACAACAAACGCATTAAAGAAGCGGTAAAAACGGCAACACGCGCCCTAACGGTAGTAACCGATGTTACGAACATTGAAATGGTTCCATCCATCGCTAAGGCCAATAGAGAATTACACTCCGTCGGACTAGGAGCTATGAACTTACATGGCTTTTTGGCGAAGAGCTTCATAATGTACGAATCTACAGAAGCGCTAGACTTTGCCAATACATTCTTCATGATGATGAACTACTATTCTTTGGAGGCTTCGATGGAAATTGCTAAAGAGCGTGGTAAAACATTCGTGGGCTTTGAGAAATCAGCTTATGCAGACGGCACTTATTTCGATAAATATACAGCGCAAGACTACGCGCCTACCACCGACAAGGTGCAGGAGCTGTTTGAAGGTATTCATGTACCAACAAGACAAGATTGGGAAAACTTAAAAGGACAAATACAGGAACATGGTATCTACCACGCGTATCGCCTAGCTATCGCGCCAAACCAATCTACTTCCTATATCATGAACGCGACTGCTTCGGTTATGCCAGTAGTGGATATTATTGAGGTACGGGAGTATGGCGACAGTACCACCTATTATCCGATGCCTTATTTAACAAATGACAACTATTTCTACTTCAAGTCGGCATACGATATGGATCAATTTAAAGTGCTGAAATTGATTTCGGTAGTCCAACGTCACATTGATCAAGGAGTATCCACCATCCTGCACACCAACTCGAAGGATTCGACAAGAGATCTAGCGAAATACTACATCTATGCGCATAAGCTTGGTTTAAAATCGCTGTACTATACACGCACACGTAAATCAACCGTAGAAGAGTGTATTTCCTGCTCTGCATAATTAGCGGCTAGGTGTGGGTCGAGAAGTAAAGACAAACGGAATAAAAAACACGGACAACTGTCCACTGAAGACGATTTAACGATGAAACAATATAAAGCGGTAAACTGGAATACCCCTGAAAACGATTATGTGTTAATGTTCTGGGAACAGAATATTAAACAATTCTGGATTGATACGGAATATATTCCTTCCAAAGACATCGACAGCTGGAAAGGATTGAGTTGGGACATGAAAGAATGCTATAAGAAAGCATTAGGCGGGCTAACCCTACTAGATACACTCCAAAGCCATACAGGTATGCCCAAAATCATCGACCATATCAATTCTTTGCAGAATAAAGCTGTATTGTCTTATATGTGTATGATGGAAGCCATACATGCAAAATCATATTCCACTATTTTCACGACGGTATCAACGACAAACGAAATTAATGATGTATTCGGCTGGGTAAAAGAAAACAAGTTCTTACAATACAAAGCTGCAACTATCGATAAATATTACCGTGCCATTGACAAGGAAAAAATTTCTGATGAAGAACTCTTCATGGCGCTTGGCGCATCAGTGCTACTAGAATCTTTCTTATTCTATTCGGGCTTCTTCTTACCGCTTTGGCTATGTGGTCAGGGCCAAATGGTAGCTTCCGCAGACATTATCAAAAAGATCATTGCAGATGAGTCCATTCACGGCGTATTTGTTGGTTTGATGGCACAAGAGGTATTCGCCAAACTTCCGAACAAGGAAGAAGTGAAAGCACGCTTCTTGAATTTGTTGAATGACCTGTATGAAAACGAGATTAAGTATACCGAAGAATTGTACACCGTCGTGGGCTTAACGGCAGAAGTGAAAGAGTATGTACGTTACAATGGAAATAAAGCGTTAATGAACCTGGGCTTCGACCCTATTTTCGAAGTTAAGCAGGTAAATCCCATTGTATTGAATGGGTTAAATACAGAAACCACGCAGCATGATTTCTTTTCGAAGAAATCTACAAACTACGAGAAAGCCATGGAGATTGTTCATTTAAAAGATGATGATTTCAAAATGGACGTCTCGTTAGAAGTATAAAGTTTAACAAACCGTATCTATTTAAATAAGCCTTTTTCAATATTGAAAAGGCTTATTTTTTTATCCGATCCCTCCTACTCAACGGCCCCGACATAAACCGAGTCCGACAACTCTTCCGTATACGCATCTACAACGCCCATATATACATATAGCGCTCCTTTTTTATACGTTAACAAATCACACATCATACTATACTCACCTTTATGCACATCTTCTTCCGCAATCTTAAATACAAACGCATGATCAATATCGTAAACTACAATATTAATTCTGTAGGTGTAACTACCCCGTACCGCTTCATAGTTCCACTTAAAATATAATGTGTTATTTTCTTGCCAAACCGAACAGTCTTTCGGCGGGTTCAAGCTGCCGCGGAACACACGTACTTTTTCCGGATTGACATACGGCTTACCTTTCTCGTCGATCTCCAAACATTCTTTGAAAATATGTGATTGGGCCAACTGTACGGCTCCTACCCGACTGCCTTTGGGAGCTAGCTCTCGATATCCGTAACGAAAACAGGGAACTAACATGGTAGCAAAATGACTGGCGGCCTTCATTTTCGCTCGGTTCAGAAGCATATCAGGTGTAGGTTTCTTTGTAGATGGTTTCCGCTTTCCCCGGATAATGTTCTGACCATTGAGTACATAGCCATAAACACTTCCTACTTTTCCGATATAAGCTCCGTTGGGTCCGTCTTTCTGTATAGCCATCTTTCGTTTTAATTTCGTTATCATTTAATAGGTATCTCAATATACGCAGATTATCCCTTAAGTGCAACTTTATAGGGAAATTAGAGGGTATTAATAGGGATATAATCTCTATTAATACCCTATTATACCCCTACTAACCCCCTGTTAACTCCCTATAAATATATAACAAGTATACAAGGGTGTTTAGACCTGCGAGCAAGCCTTGGAGCTGCAAGCAAAGTACAGCGGGTCTCAGCTTGCGAGTAGCAGGTTTAAAAGTGAAAGCCCTATGCAGAGAATGGTGTATTTAAAAATTGATTGGTGAATATGGTGCATTTTATTTACGTTTGTTATTAAACGGTCAAACGCAATAGTAATATATATGAAACCGAGATATAAATAATCATTAACACACAGGGAATGATTATTTGCTCGGGCTCTCATCAGCCATTAAGAAAAAATTTTAAACGGATGAAAATCATCGCCATAGGTAGAAATTATATCGATCACGCTAAAGAGTTAAATAACCCCGTTCCCGACAACCCGGTGATCTTTATGAAACCGGATACCGCATTACTAAAAGACAATAAAGATTTTTATTATCCTGAGTTTTCTCAGGACGTGCACTACGAAGTCGAAGTAGTATTTCGTGTTTGTAATGAAGCGAAGCATGTATCCCCTAAGTTTGCCTATAAATACGTTGATGCTATAGGCTTAGGCATTGATTTCACTGCTCGTGATATCCAATCCATCCATAAAGAAAAAGGTCTGCCGTGGGAGTTGGCAAAATCATTTGACCATTCTGCTGTTATCAGTCCACTTTTTCCAAAAGAAGACTTCCCTGACCTTAAAAACATTGCTTTCTCTTTAAAGAAAAATGGTGAAACAGTTCAATCAGGAAACACAAAAGATATGATTTTCGACATCGATAGCTTAATCGTATTCATTTCAAAATATATTACATTACGCAAAGGAGACCTTATCTATACCGGAACACCTGTAGGTGTAGGTCCCATCGTCGTAGGCGATAAATTTGAGGGATTTATACAAGATAACCCTGTGTTCAGTTGCCAGATAAAATAGAGATTCCGATATGATGAACAAGTATAAATTATTATATATCTGCTTAGGACTTGCCATAAGCATACAAGTACAGGCACAACATAAAGACATCATTACTTCGCGCAAATATCCCCAAGGATATTTCCGTAATCCGCTCAATGTAGCTATGGATGCATCCGGTACCTTCGGAGAACTGCGCTCTACCCATTTCCATGCTGGCGATGACTACCGCACACAGCAACGTATTGGCTTACCTTTACATGCAGCCGCTGAGGGGTATGTCTCCCGAGTACGTGTACAAATTGGCGGCGGTGGAAATTCTGTTTATATCGACCATCCAAATGGATACACAACGGTTTATTTGCACATGGATAAATTCAACGATGCGCTAACCAATATTATTAGAGCGGAGCAATATAAGCAACAACGATTTGATGTGGATGTCACGGTAGACTCCGGGGTGGTAAAACTGACAAAAGGACAATATATCGGGAATGCCGGCAATACGGGAGCATCCGGTGGTCCTCACCTACATTTTGAAATCCGCGACACCAAAACACAACGTCCCCTTAACCCACAATTGTTCGGGTTACGGTTCAACGATCGCTTTCTCCCTACCATCAACAACATCATGGTTTACGACCTAAACGATGATTTGTTCAACGAACATACACCGCGACAAGCTATGCAAGTAAAAGCGATCCGAAACGGTATATATACATTAACGCAAAACACACCGATTAAAGTAAATGGAAAATTTGGGCTGGGCATCAATACCATCGACCGACACCGTGCTGGAGGTTTCCGTAACGGTGTCTACTCCATTGAACTCTTTATCAACGGAGAAGCTATTTCGACGGTCGTCTTTGAGGAACTCGACTTTAACACCTCACGGGGCATACATTCCTATATCGACTATCCATATTGGCGAAAAACGAAAGCAAAAGTTCAAAAAAGCTTTAAAGATCCGGGTAATCCTATCGAGATATTTAAAGTCTTAAAGAATGTGGGTGTAATATCATTACCCGATGATAAAGTGTACGATGCGAAATATGTTGTTAAAGATATCGCGGGAAATTGCAGTGAGCTGAACTTTAAAATACAAACCGCTGCAGTTGCACAGCGCACCCAACAAAAACGCCAAGGTGCCCAATTATTCAAATACAATACGGAGAACACATTTGAGAACCAAGATATCCGGATAAATATGCCAACAGGCGTTCTCTATAGTGATTTAGACTTTACGTACAATACCGCTCCCCAACCTGCAGGTGGATACTCGGTGATCCATCGGGTACATAACAACTTAACCCCGTTATTTAGCACATATAATTTGCGCATCAAGCCCACGAACCTGCCCGCCCATTTGGAAAGCAAGGCTCTTCTGGCTTCTGTCGAAAATGGTTCAGAAGGTGGTAAGTTTGAGGATGGATGGGTAACGGTCAACACGCGAAATCTTGGAAGTTTCTACGTAGCTGTAGACACAGTGGCACCTACAATCACACCTCGCAACTTGAGCAATGGAAAAAATGTAAGTGCACAGAGAAAAATAGATTTTACTATTCGGGACAACTTTTCGGGCATCCAGTCTTTTAATGGCTATATAGACGACAGGTGGGTACTGATGGAGTATGACCCCAAAAACAAACATCTATGGCATACGTTTGACTCTTCTCTTTCCAAAGGACAGCATACCTTTAAATTGATGGTGAAAGACTGGAAAGACAATGAACAGGTATACGAAGTGAAATTTATTAAATAAGTACCATGACAACACTACAAATCGGCGATAAAGCGCCGGAAATTATTGCAAAGAACCAATCTGGAGAAATCATTAAATTATCCGATTTCAGTGGTAAAAAGGTTATTCTTTATTTCTATCCAAAAGACAATACGCCGGGATGTACCACCGAAGCTTGCAATTTTCGAGATAATTATCAATCATTAGTACAAGATGGGTTTGAAGTGCTGGGCGTGAGCATCGATAGCGAACAATCGCACCAAAAATTTATCAGCAAGTTTGACCTGCCTTTCAATTTATTGGCTGACGAAAATCAGAAAATAGTAAATGATTATGGTGTATGGGTAGAGAAAAATATGTATGGACGAAAATATATGGGAACGGCGCGAACTACTTTTGTGATTGACGAGCAAGGTATCATCCAACATATTGTTAAGAAAGTAGATAATAAAAATGCATCACAGCAGATTCGAGATTTAGTGACAAAGGATTAAATCTCTATTGTCTAATATCTAATATCTAATATCTATATTTGCGATTATGAGTAAGCAAACAGACGACTTTTTCAAAAACATTATATCACATGCGAAGGAATACGGGTTTGTATTCCCTTCAAGTGAAATTTACGACGGCCTAAGTGCTGTATATGATTATGGTCAATTGGGTTCGGAGTTAAAAAACAACCTCAAGACCTATTGGTGGAAATCCATGGTGCAATTAAATGAAAACATCGTCGGCATTGATGCGGCGATTTTCATGCACCCCACAACTTGGAAAGCGTCTGGGCACGTGGATGGGTTTAACGACCCCATGATAGACAATAAAGATTCGAAGAAACGTTATCGCGCGGATCAACTTATTGAAGATAAAATAGATCGTTACGAAAAAGACGGCAAAACCGACAAAGCAGCACAGCTTCAGCAGGATCTCGATGACGCTATTACCGCTGATGATTTAGTCCGTTTGAAGGTCCTCATTGAAGAGCATAATATTGTTTGCCCGATTTCGGGAACAAAGAACTGGACAGAAGTACGCCAGTTTAACCTTATGTTTGCTACGCAAATGGGTGCGATGGCAGAAGAAGCAGAAAAAGTATACCTCCGTCCCGAAACCGCCCAAGGTATCTTTGTAAACTTCCTTAATGTACAGAAGACTGGTCGTATGAAGATTCCGTTTGGAATCGCACAAATCGGTAAAGCATTCCGAAATGAGGTTATCGCTAGGCAATTTATCATGCGTATGCGTGAGTTCGAACAAATGGAATTACAATTTTTCGTTCGTCCCGGAACAGAAATGGAATGGTACGAAAAATGGAAGAAAACACGTTTGAAATGGCACATGGCTTTAGGGGCCAATCCAACCAAATATCGTTATCACGACCATGTTAAACCCGCACACTATGCGAACGCAGCTGTCGATATTGAATATCAGTTTCCGTTTGGATTCAAAGAAGTAGAAGGAATACATTCGCGTACAGATTTTGATCTGAAACAACACCAGGAGTACTCTAAAAAGAAAATGCAGTACTTCGATCCGGAAATCAATCAAAACTATGTTCCGTATGTGGTTGAAACTTCCATCGGTTTGGACCGCTTGTTTTTAACGGTACTAGCGAATTCTTTGGTTGAAGAAGATTTGTCAACCGAGGATAAAAAGGATTCACGTGTTGTGTTGAAATTCCACCCTGCTATTGCTCCAGTAAAAGCTGCGGTATTACCCCTCACCAAAAAAGACGGACTCCCTGATAAAGCACGGGAGATTATGACCAAGTTGAAACTAGACTTTAATATCCAATACGACGAAAAGGACGCTATCGGAAAACGTTACCGTCGACAAGATGCAATTGGTACACCGTTCTGTATTACGGTCGATTACCAAACACTCGAGGATGATACCGTAACGATCCGCCATCGCGATAGTATGGAGCAGGAACGTGTTCCGGCAGCTGACCTCCGCAATATTATTAGTGGACTCGTTAGTTGGAATAACCTATTGGAACAATTGGTATAATGAAAATTGTAGTTTTAGATGGTTATACGCTCAATCCCGGTGATCTAACCTGGGAATCGCTAGGAGAACTGGGAGACCTTATCGTCCATGAACGCACTTCAGAAAACGAAATTGTCGAGCGTGCTGTGGATGCCGATGTGCTTCTCACCAATAAAGTACCGTTGTCCGCAGAGGTAATCAATGCTTTACCGAAGCTAAAATACATCGGTGTTACTGCTACGGGGTATAATATTATCGATATGGAGTGCACCAAAGAACGAAATATAACTGTCACTAACGTTCCAGGGTACAGCACCGCTTCGGTTGTACAATTGACATTTTCCCTTCTTTTAGAATTGTGCTACCGTACGCAACGTCATAGTGATGCCGTAATGGGAGGTAAGTGGTCGTCAAACCCAGATTTCTGTTTTTGGGACTACCCGCTAACCGAGTTATCCGGAAAGACCCTCGGTATTATAGGATTTGGAAGTATCGGACAAAAAGTAGCCGATGTAGGCCTAGCTTTCGGCATGCCTATCTTGGCATCGAGCCGCACAAGAACCGATCAATCACATCGAAAAAACTTTCAATGGGTTAATCGAGAAGAACTCTTTGCACAGGCAGATATCATCAGTTTGCACTGTCCGCTGACACCGGAAACCGAAAACATCATCAACATGGAGTCCTTGTCGCAGATGAAATCCTCTGCCAAGCTCATCAATACCTCAAGAGGCGGATTGGTTAATGCCCAAGATCTTGCTGATGCATTGAATGACGAACGCATAAGTGGTGCAGGATTAGATGTATTGGCAACGGAACCTCCATCAACTGATAATCCACTTTTGAAAGCGAAAAACTGTATCATCACGCCGCATATAGCTTGGGCAACCAAAGAAGCTAGATTTCGTCTGATGGACACGGTGATAGGAAACATAAAAGCCTTCTTGCAGGGTGACCCAGTAAACGTATTGTAAAAAGGAGACGCGATGAACCGAGAGAGCACTAAGCGGGCTCGCAGGCGGTAATCGCGTCTCTAATCAAAATCAAATTATAACTTGTCTTTACAAAAATTATTTACTTAATTGAAGTCAACTTGTTTTTCGCCACTCCATTTTTCATTTAAGCGAACAACAAATTCGCCATTAGGTGTATCCAACAACTTGCCACGAAACAGTAGCTGCATATTGTTATGGATTTCGCTCTCAACTTCGAACCTCGTTATCAATTTATCTGCTATATCATAAGCTTCCACAACGTAGCTTAACTGCGTGGGAACTATCGTATTTCCAATAAACTGATTAAAAAACAGCTCCTTATCGTCCCTAAACTCAGGAAGGATAACAATTTCCGAGACATCTTGTACAGGATTGTCCATCGCGGGATGAAAAGGTGCATAGAAGTTTGGCGCATGCCCCTGCTTGATGACAAGCTTGGCTACATGTGACATTTCTTGCGTATCTGTAAATGCAAACCTGATCTCGCTATAATAACGGTTCAACTCGATCTCCTTATGCATATCTCCATTGACAGAAAAAGTATCTAAAACACCAAAAATCTTCGCCTTATGATTGGCAAACGTATTGGCAATAAAGTATCCGTCTGCATTTCCGCTTTCGGGAATACTTAATGCTGCATTGGACACATTCGTTACGAAGGATGCAATATAATCTCCCGAAGGGAGTACTAGTCGGAAATCCGATAATTCCCCTTCTCGGAAATGATCAGCTCCAGAGAGCACCATATTTTTGGTTGTCGCATCAAAAATATGATAGTGCACTCGGCGTACGCTAGCATCAGCTAGCTCTTCGGCGATTCCAGACAACCGGAAATTATCGACACGTACAATACCGGTAACCTCGTTATAATCACCTGCACTTCCACGGTTGCCAGCTTCGGGAATCAATTTCACATATAAATCCTTTGAAAAATCCAGTGGTAGTTCTTCCAACGAAAAAGTAAATGGATTTCTTGCTTGCGGTGTATTTGTATTGGCAAATTGATTATCCTCTTTAAGCACAATATAACTTTCTCCATCTTGAGAAAACAAAAGCGAGAAGCCTTTTGGTCCGGTCCCGGACGAACTCACATCAAAAGCTAATTCATGAACCTCAAGCACCTGCGCTAATGGCATTTTGAAAATTAATTCGTTCAAGCCTTTTAACGATAGCGCTCTTCCAGCTGCATAGCTTTCGTAACTCCAACCAACAGCAAACTCATCGGGCATCAGTCCCTGATTATAGGTAATATTCCAATGTGTACTGGGATAAATATCAGGCATCAAGGTTTCCGTATTGAAAGACCAATAATAAATATAGCCCTCTTGCGTGTTTTTGATAAAATTGTCAGCAATAGCGCGTTTTCTAACATCGTCTGCTGTCTGTACTTTTGTTCCCAAAGGGGAAACTAGGTCCTCAAATTCCTGGAATCTGAAGCCTATGGTATAGTTTTCTTTACCATCATTGGGCTCTACTGCATCTTTCTTGCAGGAAGCCATGTTAAGCATGATAAACAAGATGGAAAAACTATACCAAACCGAATGGATTGGTCTTTTCATCATAGTTCAGTTATCAAGTTATAATTCAATTGATAACCAAATATAAATAACGTGCATAAGAAAACCAAATACCATTTGATTTTCTTATGCTGCTGACATCATTAGCTTTTATCTTATCCTATTCACTGAACAATATAAACGATGCTACAGAAAACGTTTTGCCTATTGTCTCCACAGGGACAAAACGCAGATATTTATCTTCAACTGGTGTGATTAACATAATCGTTTGCTCAATAGGATTTGCCTGAATATTCGAAAATTCTCCGGTTTTAATCGCTTTCCATTCTTTACCATTTGCACTTGTCGCAATCTCATACTTCAACACAGTACCGTCTTTCTGTCCGTCTTGACGTGGCAAATAACTTATTGCAGAAACCGGTTTCTTCAGTTCAAAGACAATTCCTGCTTGAATTTCGGAAAGTGTTTCGAAAGTCTCCGGATTATTGTCCACACCCTTAGGCAAGCCATTACCCGTTTGTATGTTAAAATCACCGACGGCGAGTCTGGTTTGCCCGCGGTTGGCACCCTCGTCAAACGCAAACGGTTCTTTAAACTCTTTGAACAAACCGAAGTCACTTAGCGTCGGTGTTACCGGTGCGTGCAATTTGACTTTCAACTTCGTTGCTCTTACAGGTTTCGCTAAGCGAATAAGCCGATTCGCACCAATACTTGTTGCCAATGCCAGTGGTGTCCATTCGCCATCTTGAAAGATAGCTATCGATACACTGTCCAATCGCTGTCCCAACTTAATATTTTCACGTAGACGAATGATATCAAATGTTTGTTCCGAGGATAATGTAATCTCTAGCTCCGGTTCCAATATTCCGTCATCAGGCGCATAATAGCTATAGCGATCATCATCTAGTAACCACTTTGTACCAAACTTATCCGCGTTACCACGTGTATTGGAAGCGTTGATTGCGGCCCCTTTGGCTAGGTTCTGCCCAAACGTCCTTTCTATCTTTCGACCGAAAGCCCGCAAAGACTTTACATCGTTGGCGTGCAAATAACCCGCCGGCATCGGCGCTAACCCTAAGTTCATGTTTGCGCCACGTCCTACCGACTTGAGGTAAATCTCAAATAATTGATCCGGAGTTTTCACTTCGTTGTCTTGATCAGGATGATAGAACCAGCCAGGACGATGGGGCACATCACATTCTGCCGGGATCCAATGTTCACCGTTGCGCGTGCCTGTAGTGGATTCCGCGTAATCTGCGTCTCCCGGCACAGCTGGACGGCCGTCTACTCCCCTTGGCGTATAGGTTGCCCAACTTGTTTCCGCTGCAAATCCTTTTTCATTACCGACCCAGCGCATATCCGGACCAACATCTGAAAAAATCATCGCCATCGGCTGCTTTTCTCGTACGATTGGCCATGTTTTTTCATGCCATTCGTAATAAGTTGAACGGTCAATAATCCGCTTCTCCTTCTTTCCACCGTAATATCCATCTCCACCATTTGCTCCGTCGTGCCATGACGTAAATAATTCACCATATTGGGTCATCAGCTCCATCAGTTGCTCGCGGTAAGCTTCTGCATACGCTGAACTGCCGTAGCGCGTATCATTTCTGTCCCAAGCAGACAAGTATACGCCAAATTTCATTCCGTGGTCGTGAGTAGCTTGCATAAATTCCTTTACCATATCCCCCTTCCCATCTTTCCAGGGGGAACTGGCTACACTATAATTTGTTGTTGCAGTAGGCCACAAACAAAAACCGTCGTGATGCTTTGCTACAGAGATCAACCCTTTGAACCCTGCCGATGCTGCAGCAGCTGCAATTTGTTGCGCATCAAAATGCTGCGGGTTGAAAATCTGAGGATCGGCATCGCCAAAGCCCCACTCCTTATTTTGAAAGGTTGTCGGCGTATAATGAATTAAAGAATACATCTCCATTTCGTGCCAGCGCAGTTGGCGTTCTGTCGGTACCGCCCCGTAAGGTTCGGGTTCAGCGACCTCTTGCATACATGCTGTCACAGGCAAAATAAAAGATAGTAAGAGTACTCTTGATTTTTTCATGTCCTAGTCTTTTGTACTATACTTCGTGAAAATAATAATTTAATTCGATACCATCTTAAGGTAGAAAGTTATTTAAATTTTTGTACCTTAATAGTCGCATTTAAAATTAGAAATCATGGCTAAAATTACATTTAAAGGGACAGCAGTACATACGCAAGGTGACCTACCCGCAGTTGGATCTTCTGCCCCCGACTTCAAATTAACCGCAGGCGATTTATCAGAAAAGAGTTTGAATGACTTTAAAGGAAAAAAAGTGGTCTTGAATATCTTTCCTAGTATCGACACAGGGACCTGTGCCATGTCGGTCAGAACATTCAACGAGAAGGCTTCGGGATTGGAAAATACAGTCGTACTCTGCATCTCACGTGATCTTCCTTTTGCGCAAGGACGATTCTGTGCTGCAGAAAACTTGGACAACGTTGTTACCCTTTCCGAATATAAAGACAGTAACTTTTCAGATGCATATCAACTAAAGTTCGTGGATGGCCCATTGACCGGCTTATTGAGCCGCTCAGTTGTCGTCATTGATGAAGAAGGAAAAGTCGTCTACACCGAACAGGTTGCTGAAACGACAGAAGAACCGGATTACGAAAAGGCTTTAGCAGCCTTATAGAAACTGGATGTCAGGAGCTAGGTATAGAAGTTAGAAATTTGATTTTACCCTAGCTCCTAGCACTTTATCCGTTTTTATCGCTAGACACTTCCAAAGCCTGTACGATATCCCCGATGATATCGTCTTTGTCCTCAATACCTACCGATAGGCGAACACTTCCGGGTTTAATACCAAGGCTTAAACGCTCCTCTTCGCTCAACTTTGAGTGCGTAGTCGAACCTGGATGTGTAGCGATAGAACGTGCATCACCAAGATTAGAGGTATACAAAATCATTCGTAACGCATCCAAAAACCGAAATGCGCGCGTTGCTCCGCCTTTAACTTCAAAAGTAACAATACCGCCACCGGCTTTCATCTGTTTAATCGCTAGGTCATATTGCGGATGTGATGGCAAAAACGGATACTTCACGTCCGTTATCTCTGGATGTCTTTCCAATGTTTCAGCTAATGCAAGCGCATTGCTGCAATGTCTTTCCATACGCAAGCTTAAAGTATCTAGACTTTTTGATAACACCCACGCATTAAAAGGAGACATTGCCGGACCCGTATGTCGTATGAAGAACATCAATTGATCAATTAGATCCTGTTTACCAACGATAACACCGCCTAACACACGCCCTTGTCCATCCATATACTTGGTCGCAGAATGAATGGAAAGATCAAAACCATATTGCAATGGCTTCTGTAAATAAGGAGTTGCAAAACAATTGTCGATCGCAAAAATAACATGGGGATGTTTTTCTTTCAACGCCCCTAAGAATGCTAAATCGGCTAACTCCAAACCGGGATTGGAAGGAGATTCAAGAAAAACTATTTTCGTATTTGGTTGGATAGCGCGTTCCCATGCTTCGTTATCGACGGCATCCACATACGTGTGCGTTACTCCCCAGCGCGGGAACAATTGTGTCAAAAGTTGATGGGTGGAACCAAACAACGCCCGAGCCGAAACAATATGGTCTCCCTGTCCGATGAAACCTGCAAAAGAGGCGAAAACAGCCGCCATCCCCGAAGAGAATGCTAAACCAGCTTCCGCATCTTCCATGATGCAAACTTTATTTATAAATTCCGCTGTATTAGGATTTGCATAGCGCGAGTAAACCATTCCGGATTCTTCTTCTGCAAATATAGCCCGTCCCTGCTCTGCATTATCAAAAATAAAACTCGATGTTAAATATAACGGAACGGAGTGCTCTCTACTTGCTGACCGTGGCGCTTGTTCTCTTATAATTTTAGATTGATCTTTTTTCATCTGTATAATTTCTCTTTCAATGGTGATGAAGCTATCAGATTTATTCATCCCCCTGTGTGATTTGAATAAACCATGATGGTCATGAGCAGCAAAGTTAAAGTTTTTTCCATATTTTCAGGACACAAAATATTATGCTGGCATATAGTTTGCTATCTTTGTTAATTAGGAATCTATAAACCTATTAATGCGTTTTATGTAAAACACAGTTTATGCAGATAAAAAAACTACTACTCGGATTGTTACTTGCCAGCCCTACCGTACTATGGGCACAGGGGTCGCAAGTAAACACACAAGGACAAAAAGCCGTCGGTATGGCTGGTGCCGGGTCAGCACTTTTTGTAGACGAAACGTCCATCTTCTACAGTCCCGGTGCACTGTCCAAAATGGATCATAATGCGGTATCAATAGGAGCTAGTGCCGTTATGTATCGTTCCGCATTTCGCGAGTTTAATAGCAACGACGTACACCACACGAAGTTTAAGATTTCGCCTCCATTCTCCGTCTTTGCAACATTTGGCCCCAAAAATTCTTGGTGGAAAGCCGGTCTTGGCGTATACACACCATTTGGCGGTTCTGTTGATTGGGGCGATCAGTGGCCTGGCCGTTACGAACTGAATCACCTGCAAATGCGGGCTATATATATCCAACCCACATTAAGTTTCAAACTAACAGAAAACTTTGGTATCGGCGGGGGTTTCGTCTACAACGTGGGTTTAGTTGATCTTTCGCGCTCCATTCCTACAGCGTCGGCTGACGGCGCACCTGGACGAGCAGAGCTTTCTGGAATGGGAACAGGTATGGGTTTTAATGTAGGCGTACATTACCATTTAGAGGACGAGTTCGCAATCTCGCTAAGCTACCGTTCTAAGGTCACCACTAAGCTTAAGGATGGTGATGCAGAATTTACGGTGCCGCCCGCTTTAGCAACCTCCTTTCCAAACACAACATTCGACGCAGAACTTCCGCTACCGAGTTCGTTCAACATAGGGCTTACATTCCCCGCTAGTGAACGCCTGGATATCGCCGCCGACGCTACTATCATCGGCTACAGTGTATATAAAGAACTCGTTTTCGACTATAAAGACAATACCCCAGTGTTAGAAGACACAAAACAGGAGAAAAAATACGAAAATGCACTATCGGCTAAAGTGGGGATCAATTATGAAGTATGTGACCGCTTTGATTTACGAGCAGGAGGAGGCTATGTCTATAGTCCTGTGCGGGGACCTTACGTATCGCCTGAAACCCCTGACAACAATAGAATTATGGGATCTATAGGCTTTACATACGATCTTAATGACCGATGGGACCTTACGGGTGCATATGTTTTTCAGCGCATCCTAGAACGGACTGTAACAAGTGCGAATACAGGACTTTCTGGTACATATAAAACAAATATTCATGCTCCTGGCATATCCTTAACTTATAAATGGTAATGATAATGAAAAGAATATTCAAAAATATAGCGCTATATATTGGTGTTTTATCCACGTTTGTAGCCACCTCCTGTAAGCCCGAGATCGAGGGCTTTCAGACCACGCCAGGAGAGGCCAACTTCTCAAAATACATTGCTGTTGGAAATTCTTTAACAGCAGGTTTTGCCGATGGAGGACTATACCTTGAAGGGCAACAGGTGGCGTTTTCTAACCTCATCGCTGAGCAATTGCGACAAGTAGGCGGAGGTGATTTTCGAAGTCCATTTTTCTCTGAAAATGAACGTAATGGCTCAGGATATTTACAACTTAAAGATCTTGTTAACGGACAACCGGTAATGGAAAATGTTACCGATAACTTGGCTTACCGTGAACCGGGGAAACTGAGCAAATACACCGATGATATTGAAAACCTAGGCGTCCCGGGGATGCGGTTGGATCTTTCTACCGAAGGGTGGTTTGGAAGCATGAACATGTATTTTGAGCGGCTTTTATCAGATTCCGACGTTGGAATGAAAACTTATATGCAATTTGCCACAGAAAAAAACCACACATTTTTCAGCTTTTGGCTAGGAAACAACGATGTGCTAGGTTACGCCATGAATGGTGCCGTAATAAACCCGAACGATCCCACAACGGTGTTGACAGCAACAGCTACGTTTAAGCAAACATACAGCGATTTTATCGCCGAACTTACTGGAAACGATCGGAAAGGTGTGGTGGCGACTATTCCGGATGTAACAGCCATTCCTTTTTTCACTACGGTGACACGAGAATCATTGATTGCTGCCGTGAAAGCGCAGAGTGGTCAAGATATCCAGGACATCTATATCGAAATTGGCACAGGTACATCCAGAGCAGCATCGGACGATGATTTGTTCATACTGCCCTTTGCGTCGGCAGGATTACTGGGTAATACATCAGGGGAAAATCCGGCACCTTATGGTCTGCATCCGTCCAATCCCGTCGAAAGCAAATACGTATTGGACAGCGATGAGGTGATGGCTATTCAGGCTCGTGTAAAGGCGTTCAATAATATCATTAAAGAGATCGCTAAAGCAGAGGGATTGGCGTTGGCTGATGCGCATGCTTATCTCAATCGTGTTCAACACCCAGGTATCCTCTACAATGGAGTCGCCGTCAACGCATCGTTTATTACCGGGAACGCGTTTTCATTGGACGGGGTACATCTTACACCAATGGGAAATGCGCTCATTGCAAACCTTTTTATTGAAGCTATAAACAAACAGTATCGTAGTAGAATTCCAAAAGTGGACGCTTCAAAATATCGCGGAGTGAGGTTTCCCTAGTCACAACGCACGTTAATTAACCCAGAAAGCTTACTTTTGAATAAAATTGTTAGCAATAATTATATTAAAGGAAATTGAATAGATGAAAATCCATTTGCAACGTAAAAACGAGGCCGTTCATTTTGAGGGCTCGAGTGAGCTTGGCAACGTCAAAGTAAATATTGATGGTTCTGAGAGTATAGGCGGAGAAGGCAAAGGTGTACGCCCCATGGAACTGGTGCTGATGGCTTTAGGTTCTTGTAGTGTATTCGATCTTTCTAGCATACTTAAGAAGCAACGTCAAATCATAGAAGATATACAGGTTGAGGTAGAGGGAAAACGTCGGGAAGAAGTTCCCAATATTTTCACCCACATTCACATCACTTTTACGTTAAAAGGACAACTTGACGAAGCAAAGGTATATAAAGCGGCGGAACTGGCTGTAAAGAAATATTGTTCCGTTCATGACATGTTAGCTGCAGGCGGTGTAGAGATTACATATAGTTTGAAATTTGCTTAAGCCACGACCTCATCACTGTTTTTTTCATAAAAAAGCGCTTTATGCGACATCTTGGCGGCATCGGCATCGGGTAAGCATTCCAAATGCCCCACATTGACCCGGTCTACCAATTGCGAGAGCGTATCTGTCATCGCGTTGAATAAATCTTTATTCCAACGAAGAGCGGTACAACTTGGAAGGACAGCAATTAGACCTTCCATGCCCTTTTTCCGTGTAAACCTATTCAATGGAGCTTGTTCTAACCGTACAAAACCTTTAAGCTCTACACGCTTATCTTTGTAACACGGTGTTTTTCCACTCCAGGGTGTTCCATATATCATAACCTTTCCGTCTTCCTCAAGCCGCACGACAGGATTATCATCGTTTAGCAATTCCGTATTTGGAATATGTTGAAGCCAAAGTCTACTATGGGTACTCTTCCCCGTACCACTCTTTCCCAAAAATGCTACACCTTGCTTGTTCTTGTAAGCAATAACGGAAGCGTGAATCAAAATAAGCTGATGCTGTAATCCCACCTGACCAAAAACCACCATTAATAACCAACTGACAAACTCGCCCATACGCGGATCTTCCGATTTGCCGTATAAGACGGATTCTCTGAAATCTTTCGTACTCTTCATCATCCACTGCTTATCCTTCACATTGTGTTTTATCAGTGTAACAAATGCTCCTTCCTGCTCATAGAAACGAAAATTATCGCCCCACACAAGAGAAATATCACTTCGAAGTGCACCCCATTCTTCCTCCGAGGGTACTTCCTCTTCCTTAAAGGTCACGACTGCTACAGATGTTCCGTCCCCCCGATCCTTACGAAAACCGACAAAGGAAGATAAAACATTATCCAGATTTAATGTTGAGGGAAAACGTAATTCTAATTGTAAACCGGCGATTTCATAATAGTGGTTTGTCAATATTGGCTTTTTTTCGGCTTCCATATCTTTATACATCTACCTACGCTTCCAAAAGACCAGCTTTATCAAATTCTTGGATTAAGGATTCCGCATCGGCTATGGCCTTCTCTCGCGATACGTCATAGCGTTCACATAAGCGTGTAGCTATCTGCTCTACGTTGACTTCCTTTCCTGTCAATTGTTCCCAGAGCCAAGCAGCGGTCTCATTAAGGGTATGGACTTTGGAAAGGTCTACCATGCCCTGACTTGGATCTACCATAATATAATCGTCCCCGACTTTTCTAAGGACTAAATCTTGTCTTAACTTCATAATGAAACAAAAATAATATTATTTCCGCTATAAAATAGCCTCTGATGGCAGATAAATCACTTCCCTTTACGCCATATCCGTTCTGCCCATCTGCCAACAAACCAAAATGACCCCGCTAATAGAAGAAAGAAAATCGTACGGTTGATATTATCCCAAAGGTATTCCACGAAACGGGTATAGAGGTTCAGGATAAAGAAAACAAACCCTATGTCGCGCGAAGCATGGTCTTTTGTCTTCATCCCGTACAACGCCAATCCCAACGAAAGCAAAATAGCGAGAATTCCCCAATAAAGGATATGGTATTGGCGAACCTGCGTCCAAGCATCGAAATCACTGTAATTTCCAAAAATAGAAAGGCACCACAAAGCGATCATCGTGTACAACAGCCCAACGACATAGCTTGTTGATTGAAATGGTTTCAGTGGCTTTATTTTCTCCTGTCCCCATAGCGCAAAGGTGGTCAAAAGCAATCCGAACAACGTAAATCGTAGTGGATAATTCATACCCCAAAATTTAAATCCCCAATTGCTGTGATGTGCGGTTTCAGTTCCAAACCAAATACCGAGTGCCACCAACGTAAATACCCAGATCAGTTTCGAATTAAGTTTGACGGATAAGACACCATATATAATAATTGACAAAAGGAAAAAGAGCGTATAATGACTTGTTGTCCTATCCAGTACCTGACCTAGAAAACCTATGCACGCAGCTGTTGCAAAGGAACCTGCTAGCATAAGGGTTTCATTGGAAAACGTTTTCTCGGGATATCGTTTTTTGTTTCGGAAGCCCAAGAAATAGAAAAGCACAGCGAGTCCAGCAAAAAATAGGCAAAAAACGATATTAGGCGTTTCATAAAAGCGTTCCACAAAACGAATCAATGCATCATCCGCGAAAAGCGAAAATACAGCAAAAATGAGGGAAACTAAGGCTATCCAAAACGCATAGCGCGCCAAATGTTTCCATTCGAACGCCCTTTCGTCGATGGTCTGCTTTAACTCTTCGATTTTGCTAGTTTCCAGCAAACCAGATGTCTGCCAATGGTCAAGTGCATTTTCAACGACATCTCGTTCCTGTTTTGTCAAATCCAGTTTTTTCACACGCTGCTTTGTTTTTATGCAACCAAGGTACAAATTACCTGGCAAAAAAATTATGTTATCTATTCCACCTTGATAGCTGATTACTAGTTAGTGACTAAAAATTCAGTACCTTTGTACCTTGCAAATTCAGGACACACAATATGAGCTCTATTAAGCAGCAAAACCATATAGATTTAGGAGAACAACATGAAATTGAGGTATTTGGTGCACGTGTACACAACCTTAAAAATATCGACGTGCGTTTTCCGCGCAACGAATTAGTCGTGATCACCGGGCTTAGCGGGAGCGGCAAATCTTCTCTAGCCTTCGACACCATTTATGCCGAAGGCCAACGTCGTTACATGGAAACCTTCTCCGCTTATAGTCGACAGTTTCTAGGCGGAATGGAACGTCCCGACGTAGACAAAATATCGGGATTAAGCCCCGTTATATCCATTGAACAAAAAACAACAAATAAGAATCCAAGGTCGACTGTAGGAACCATCACCGAGATATACGATTTCCTTCGATTGCTATATGCGAGAGCAAGTGAGGCATATTCTTATGTCACGGGCAAACTCATGCAGCGGATGTCAGAGGAGCAGATTGTCGATCGGATATTGGCAGAGTTCAACGACGAACCGATATATATTCTAGCGCCTATTGTCAAGGGCCGTAAAGGACATTATCGTGAGCTTTTTGAACAAATTCGTAAACAAGGCTATACCAAAGTGCGCGTCGATGGCGAAATTCTGGAGCTCACGCCCAAAATGCAGGTTGATCGCTATAAAATACACGACATTGAAACGGTGGTGGACCGTCTATACGCAAGCGAAGGAGATAAAAAACGGCTATATACATCGGTGATGCAAGCCATGAAGGCAGCAAAAGGTATTATCAAAATTGCGAACAAGGACGGACGGGAGCACTTTTTCAGCCGCTATCTTATGGACGCAGAATCTGGCATTTCCTATGATGAACCGCAACCGAATACTTTTTCTTTCAACTCTCCGTATGGCGCTTGCCCAAAATGTGATGGACTCGGCTATATATTCGAAATCGACAAAGACACGGTTATCCCGGATAAAAAATTGAGCATACAAAAGGGCGCCATCTTGCCACTAGGCCCATCGCGTGACTCTTGGACATTTCAAGTGGTAAAAGCGGTGGCCAAGAAACTCGATTTTTCCTTGACCAGTCCTATTGAGAAACTAAGCGAAGATCAACTGGATACGCTTCTCTTTGGAGGAGAAGAACCCCTAAGCCTTGCCGTCTCTTACGGAAGTTATGGGACACGCGAATACAAAATACAGTTCACGGGTATCTTCGATATGTTGGAAGAGATAAATGGAAGAGGCTCAGACGACGCACTCGTCTTAGAAGATTTCCGAACGAAAGTTATGTGTCCGTCCTGTAGCGGAGCTCGTTTGAAACAGGAATCGCTCCACTTTAAGATAGATCAGAAAAATATCGCTGAACTAGCAGGTATGGATATCAGCAGCTTGCAAGATTGGTTTGAAGGCATAGAAGCCCGTCTCAACGAACGTCAGAATACCATCGCGGCCGAAATTTTGAAGGAAATCCGCGCCCGGATTGGCTTTCTCTTGGATGTAGGATTAAGCTACCTAACTTTAGATCGCTCGTCCAAAACCCTTTCCGGTGGTGAAGCCCAGCGTATCCGATTAGCGACGCAAATAGGCTCTCAACTCGTGAATGTTTTATATATCTTGGACGAACCGAGTATCGGACTACATCAACGAGACAACGAACGATTGATTAATTCGCTGAAAAACCTGCGCGATATCGGTAATTCCGTATTGGTAGTAGAGCATGATAAGGATATGATTCTACAAGCTGACTACGTGATTGACATGGGACCAGAAGCGGGCGTACACGGTGGACGCGTTGTCACGCAGGGAACGCCAGAAGAAATCATGAAGGCAGACTCGTTGACCGCTAGTTACTTGAACGGACAGAAGGAAGTTGCTATCCCCGTTAAACGACGTAAAGGCAATGGCAAAATATTATCCCTTAAAGGCGCAGCAGGCAACAATTTAAAGCACGTGAACGCCGATTTCCCATTGGGGAAATTAATTTTAGTTACTGGTGTATCCGGTTCTGGAAAATCCAGCCTTATTACGGGCACACTCTACCCTATCCTGAACAAGCACTTTTTTCGTGCAAAAAGCACCCCACTACCTTATAAAAAAATAGAAGGAATTGAGCATATCGACAAGGTTATCGAAATCAACCAAAGTCCGATAGGGCGTACACCACGCTCCAACCCATCAACTTATACGGGGGTATTCTCCGATATCCGTACGCTGTTCGTACAATTACCGGAAGCAAAAATTCGGGGCTACAAACCCGGGCGGTTTTCCTTTAACGTTAAAGGAGGGCGTTGCGAAACCTGCCAGGGAGCGGGTATGAAAATTATAGAGATGAACTTCCTGCCAGATGTACAGGTTCCTTGTGAGACTTGTCACGGCAAACGATACAATCGCGAAACATTGGAAGTTCGCTATCGCGGAAAGTCTATTTCCGATGTCTTAGACATGAGTATTGATGAGGCAGTGGATTTCTTTGAAAACATCCCTTCCATTTATCGGAAGATTAAAACTTTACAGGATGTAGGATTGGGCTATATTACGTTAGGTCAATCGTCTATCACACTTTCGGGAGGAGAGGCGCAACGCGTAAAACTCGCTACAGAGTTGTCAAAAAAAGACACGGGCAATACTTTCTACATTTTAGACGAACCTACAACCGGTCTTCATTTTGAGGATGTCAATGTTTTACTAGGTGTCATCAACCGTTTAGTAGACCGAGGAAACACGGTATTGATTATCGAGCACAATCTGGATGTTGTGAAAACAGCCGATTGGGTAATCGATATGGGACCAGAGGGCGGAAAAGGGGGCGGGCAATTGATGTTTGCTGGATTACCGGAAGATCTTATCAAACAAAAAGGGAACGAGACGGCTAGGTTTTTGAAAGCGGAGATGAGCTGATCATCACCATCTCCCGCCTGCGCCTCCTCCTCCTGATGAACCGCCACCAAAGCTTCCTCCGCCTCCACCACTAGATCCGCTACCACCAGAACTACCGCCGCCGGAGCTTCGCACTTTTTTCGGGACAATTCGCGTACCTTTATCTTCTTTATGCTTACAATGTAGGCAATGGTCATATACCTCTTGCAAACCACTACTACTATAGGTAGCTCGTTTTAAGATCTTTCCCTTCTTTCCCTTTTCGTAGGTTCTAAACCCACAAACCGGACACACCGAAAACTGCTTTTTCCCATTCCAACCAATTATCTTTTTCTCACCAGTTTGCCTGTTAATCCATATTTCGTATGAACGGGAGCGAATATCCTCTTCTTTCAGCTGTCCTTCGCTGAGGTAAGCTTTTACTTCACGCACCTTAACATCATCTCTATTTATACGTTCCCAATTTCCCGAGTCATCCGGTGGGACGAAACGTGTACGACTGTTTTTCCATTTCCGCATCCCGTTAAAAAAACTAAAGAGCATCAATGGACTTAATAAGTAGGGAATAAACGTAGCATACCGGAATCTCCGTAACGCATCCAGCCTATTTTTTTCATCCCGATAGCCTTTTTTAATTCGATCCGAAACTTCGAAAATTTTCATCATCACAACATAGCTCCCCCACAACGCTAAGACATACGGAAGTACCGATATCTGGAACATCCGATTCATATCGTTGATGACAAAAGCAAAAATCAGCATGATAAACAACATCGTGAATACGGTGCCCAAACCACCGAGAATAATATAAGCAAACCAACCACTACAGCCTTTTTTTTGTTTCCGTAGACGGTTCTTAGACACTGGATTCTTAACCCATTTCTTGCCAGCGCCCCCCACCCAGTAATACAGTCCAACGTATAATACGATAACAAGCAACGCATTCTTCAAATGGACATTGCGCAAACTAAAAAACGGTGTCGCTTCTGGCATCATCCGGCGCAATTCTGCTTTCACATCAGGAGCCATCAAAGCTTGCTGAATCGCTTGAGATGCTTCCAACACACCGTTGTCATAATTCGCTGCCCGGAAATGAGGAACAAGGTATTTCTCACCAATACGATGCAAATACACATCTGGAAAGATAGCTTCCATGCCGTATCCGGAAATAAACCGATATTCCCTCCTATCCTTGGCTACAAATAATAACAAACCATTGTTTTGTCCGTGCTTCCCTATTCCCCATCTGTTGAACAGCTTCAGTGCAAATTCGAAAACATCATATCCTTCAAAATCATTAACCACGACAATAGCATATTCTACACCGGAAGTTTTATCAATCCCTGTAGAAAGGTTGTTTAACGCTCGTACCGTTGGGGTAGATAACACCGCATCAGGATTGCTAACGTAGAAATCCTGTCCAGCTTCCTTCGGGCTAGGCAGCGACTCTACCGTATATAAATGTTGAGCAAAACCACTGGGAACAAATAATATGGCCAGAAATAAAAAAAGAATATCCCGCCGACACAATGGGACAAACTGTTTCATAAGCTTATATATTTATTCGAATATACAATTTTTGGTCGAGAACAAGCCCCCGGAACCCGAAGACCTCATCTTGAGATAACCGAGTTTGCGAGTTCACCAAAGGTAATCACGAGTCACGACACATAAAATTTTCGTAACTTTGCTCTTGTATGTCAGATATTATACAGTTACTGCCTGATTCGGTTGCTAATCAGATTGCTGCAGGAGAAGTGGTACAACGACCGGCTTCTGCGGTAAAGGAACTTATTGAAAACGCGATCGATGCAGGCGCGGATAAAATTAAACTTATCGTTAAGGACGCTGGAAAATCCTTCATACAAGTTATTGATAATGGTTGTGGTATGAGTATCACTGATGCCCGTCTTTGCTTTGAAAGACATGCAACGTCCAAAATACGCCAAGCAGAAGATCTATTTGCTATCCGTACGATGGGCTTTCGAGGAGAAGCCCTAGCCTCGATAGCCGCCATTGCACAGGTAGAGCTTAAAAGCCGACGCGTTGAAGATGAACTCGGCACAATTATAGAAATCGAGGGTTCCAAAGTAATCAGTCAACAACCCGAAGCGCTTCCCTCAGGCACAAGTATCGCAGTCAAAAATCTTTTTTATAACATTCCTGCCCGTCGTAATTTTTTGAAAAGCAATTCGGTAGAAATGCGTCATATTATTGATGAATTTCAACGTGTCGCGTTAGCGCATCCAAGTATATTTTTCAGTATGCACAGTGATGGCCATGAACTTTTTCATTTGCCGTCCGAGACTTTGAAACAACGAATAGTACATCTCTTCGGAAATAACTATAACCAACGTCTTGTGCCCGTAGAGGAAGACACCACGATTATCACGGTTAGCGGTTTCGTTGGTAAGCCAGAATTTGCAAAGAAAACCCGTGGCGAACAGTTTTTCTTTGTCAATAAACGTTTTGTCAAAGATCCATATCTCCACCACGCGGTCATGAATGCCTACGAAGATATTCTTCCGGTAGACACCTACCCTTTGTATGTTCTATTTATTGAAATAGACCCGTCCAAAATCGACATCAATGTTCACCCAACCAAAACAGAGATTAAGTACGAGGATGATAAGGCCATGTACGCGATTCTACGGTCGACAGTTAAACGCTCGTTAGGCCGTTATAACATTACGCCGACATTGGATTTCAACCAGGAAACAAGTTTTGCAAACCTCATTACCAATAAACCACTAGAAGAAATTCAAGCACCGACGATTTCTTTTAACCCGAATTTCAATCCTTTCGAGGAGACGAATTCATCTTCTGCGAGTTCCCGGTCTTCCAGTTATGCCGCAGGGCTTGAGAAAAAATCCGGTATTCCGCAGAACTGGGATTCTTTATATCAAATTACACAAAAGGACGTTTCCGAGCAATTATCTTTACACGAGGAAGAGAAAACTTTTTCGGGTGTATCGGCGGGAGAACGCACATCCTCGTCTCCCATTTCTGCCGACACTATTAAACAATTTTTTCAGTTGCACAACCGGTTTATTGTATCACAGATTCATTCCGGTTTTATGCTGATAGATCAGCAGGCTGCCCATGAACGAATCTTGTTTGAACATTACATGGAATTATTAGAAAACCACCAAGGTAGTAGCCAACAGAGCTTGTTTCCGCAGACGGTAGAACTGAATCCAGCCGATTATGCATTAATGGAAGATATTCTTCCTGAAATTCAAACTTTAGGTTTTCAAGTTCGACCTTTCGGGAAAACGACATTTATTGTCGACGGTATTCCTGCTGATTTAGGACAGGGCATCAACGAAACACAAATTTTGGAACAGCTTTTAGAAGATTTCAAAAACAATAAAGACGAATTACAACTTAATAAAAGAGAAAACTTAGCACGTAGTCTTGCGAAAAATGCGGCCATTAAACCGGGAACAGCGTTAGACAATCAGGAAATGTCTGAATTGATAGACAAACTCTTTGCTACCCAATCACCGAGTATATCGATACACGGTAAGCCGATTGTGGTTACGATTACCTTGCAAGAACTCATGGAGCGATTTAATAAAAACTAAGTATTTACGACCTACGAAATAATATATGAACAACCTCTTTTCGAATTTGACCCCTGTAGTTAAAAACCTGCTCATCATTAACGTGGTGTGTTTTATTGGCTCTGCGATTTTTTTGCAGGCACCTCGATTTTTTGGTGTGTACTATCCAGATTCACCTTTCTTCCATATATGGCAGGTAATCACGTATATGTTTATGCATGGTGGATTTGCACATATTTTCTTCAACATGTTTGCACTGGTGATGTTTGGGCCCATTATCGAACAGGTCCTGGGTTCTAAACGTTTCATAAATTTCTATTTAATTTGTGGCCTTGGAGCACTTGTATTACAATATGGCGTGCAAGCGGCGGAAGTTTATAACATCGTCGGTACTGTAAGGGCCTCCGAATTCATCCGTTTAGACATGTTCAACGAAACGATCAGTAGCAGTCTTCCTATATCGCAGGATGAATTAGGCACATTAGGTGCTATCTATGGTACACCGCTCGTTGGGGCCTCTGGCGCAATATACGGCTTATTGCTGGCCTTTGGCTATCTGTTTCCAAACATGTCGCTCTATCTCATGTTTATCCCTATTCCTATAAAAGCGAAATTTTTTATTCCGATTTTAATTTTAATTGAGATATATTTAGGCTTTTCAAATTCCGGAGGATCTATTGCTCATTTAGCCCATGTTGGGGGAGCGTTGTTCGCCTATATCCTTCTTAAAATATGGCGTGTTAGAAGAGGAAGTATGTATTAAAGAATAGTGTGACTGATGAAAGAGAGTGTTTTAAAAACTTTTTGGCGTGATACTTACCAGAGTAAGTCTCCCATCCCTTTTATCATATCGGTACAAGTTGTCATCTTCGTACTCATTCATCTTTTTGACCTTTTGAAAGAGGTCAATCTCCTTAAACTATCATTGTATGATTATGCCGTTGACTATTTAAGCTTACCTTTATCGTTTAGTCAGTTTCTGAAACAACCTTGGTCCATCGTGACCTATCCTTTTCTTTATACCGGATTGTTGCAATTGGTATTCGATTGTTTATGGCTATATTGGATGGGCAATATTTTCTTGAATTTTCTCAACAGAAGACAATTCCTATTTCTCTATATTAGCGCGACCCTTTTAGGAGCCTGCATTTATTTAGGTCTTGGCTTTATACCGATGCTGCAAAACAGCGTGCAGCTCTCATTCCGCACCTCGACACTTGCATTGGGGGCTTTGGTAGCCTCTGTTGCAACGTTAGCGCCTCGTTACGAAGTGCGATTGCTCCTGTTGGGTACAATTTCCTTGAAAACCATCGCCCTTGTATATGTTTGTATAGAACTGGTTTTTACAGGTCTGATGAACAAAGCCGGAGGCGCCACCTTTCTAGCGATGGCGTTTTGGGGCGTCTTATTTATCCGATCGCTGCAACAAGGAAATGATTTTAGCAAATTAAAACTAGGAAGACTGACAAAAAAGTCGAAGATGAAGGTCGTGCACCAAAGCAAAAACGCTTCTGTTAATTACAACAGTTATCGACACATCTCCGACCTTCCCAACCAAGAGGAAATTGATGAAATTTTGGATAAAATTTCCATAGGTGGCTATGAAAGCTTAACTTCACGGGAGAAAGAAGTGCTATTCAAAGCAAGTAAGGATGATACGTAGTCATGGCAAGGAGGATTCTCTTCAGAAAAAATCTAGGTTTCTTCAGTAAAGCGATATTTATATGCAATATGGTTGCTGTATTGTTCTTGATTTTGAGCTATGCAGCTTCGTTCATAAATCCTAAAACGGTTTGGTTGCTCCCTTTCTTTGGTTTAGGCTACCTCCCTATCTTAATAGTCAATATCGGCTTTATATTGTACTGGTTACTGCGCCGTCCGGTGTACACGCTCTATACCTTGATTCCCGTTCTTCTCGGCTGGAATTTGCTTACCCAACATATAGGTTTTCGTCCTAAGATCTCGAATTCGGCTAAAAATGAACAAGATATACGCGTCATGAGTTTCAACGCACACCTCTTCAACGAAGTAAATAAGGTTCCCTCTACAACCATCCGGAATGAAGTTGTATCGCTTATAAGCAACATAGACCCAGATATCCTTTGCATGCAAGAATTCTTTACAAAGATAAAAGGCACCAAACAAATGAGCGACCGTATTCTGGCGGAAAGCGGACTTCAAGATTATTTTTTTGAACCAGCAACCAAAAGTGAACATGAGGGTTACGGGCAGGTCATCTTTTCCAAGTATCCCATTATCCATTCGGGTACCATTACCAAAAATGAATATGGCATTAACCGCATTACCTTCGCCGATATTGTAAAGAACCAAGACACTGTCCGCGTGTATAACGTACATTTACGCTCTTTTGGGTTACAAACGGAAGACAAAGAGTTTATCCAGAATCCGTCCGCTGCGCCAAGTGAAGAACATGCCACCACACGCGTCGGCCGAAAATTGAAGTATGCTTTTGAACGTCGAAGCCGACAAGCAGAGGCGCTCCGCGATCATATTATGGCAACACACCACCCAATTATTATCATGGGCGACTTCAATGACACGCCGATGTCGTACAGTGTAAACCTCATCGGAAAGGGAATGAAAAATACCTTTCAGGAAAAGGGTCAGGGATGGGGCGTTACCCATTACGAGATGCTTCCACTTTTTCAAATCGACTATATCTTCTGCAGCCCACAGTTTCACGTCGAAAATTATCGGATAATCAAGCGAGAGCTTTCCGATCATTACCCCATTTTTGCGGATATTAGATTGTGAACGAATCTCTATGGGCCTATTATTATTTCCGAAGACAAAAATAACTAAATTTTATACAGTAAGCTTTTTGCTGCTTCTTAGTATTACCATGGTCAAGGCGAGCCAAAGCCTGGTACCAGCAAGACCGGACGACACCAGCACAGTTAGCCGGTTGAATGCCAAAGCGCTGGCATTTTGGTCTTCAAAACCAGATTCTACCATCATTTTGGCAACAAAAGCATTGGAGCTAAGTACAAAACAAGATGATTTGGTCGGCCAGATGCATGCTTTACGAAACCTAGGTATTGGCTATTACGAAAAGGGCGATTACAGTGAGGCCGTGCAGTCGTACAAAGATGCAATAGCACTGGCAGAAACGTTGGATGACGAGAGCTATAACGCGCAGATCAGAAGCAATTTATCTATGCCCTACCTCGCATTAGGTGCGCACGATGAAGCGCTGGAAAACCTATATATAGCCTTAGAGATTGCGGAAAGAAACAATTTCACCAATACGATAGCACATGCAAACCATAACATCGGCATGGTCTATCACTATCAATTCAAAAATGACCAGGCTATAGCTTTTTATGAAAAAAGCCGACACCTATACGAATCCAACGGCGACACCACACGCTCTACTTTCATACTGGGAAACATAGCACATCTTTATCTAAAAAAAAGCGATTTCAAAAAGGCCAAAGAATTCTACCTACAGTCGCTAGCACTAGCCGAAAAAAATGACAATAAAAAGGCTATGGGAAATGCTCTTCAGTCTCTAGGAGCTTTCTTTATGGAGCAAAAAGATACCGAAACCGCGCTACATTATTTCTTAAGAGCTAAGGAAACGCTAGAATCGACAGGAGAGCAAACCGAATATCTCCGACTGCTGGATAATCTGGCGACCTGCTACCTAAAAGTTGGAGATACGGATACCGCCTACGCTTATGCTGCAAAAGCTAACGAATTGGCAACCCAGCAGCAACAGTTCTATTATATCCAAACATCAGCCCAACAACTGAGCGATTTGTATGAAAAAAAGGGGAACTATCGAATGGCCATGCATTATCTAAAAAAAGCAGCCTTGGCATCGGATAGCCTCTACAGCCGACAAAATAGGGAGGAGCTCGTTCGCATGGAAGAAAAATATAAATACCAAAAAGATTTAGAGCAAACTTCTTTTTTACACAGCATGCAACTAAAAAGGAAAAACCAGTGGTTATATGCTGCCATCGTGCTCGTATGCATACTGGTTATCATTGCCTTGCTGTTTGCGAGCAATATTCGACAAAAGCGCAGGACAAATCTTATACTGAAAGAGACAAACCTTTTTTTTGAAGAACAGAACGCCAAGCTAGAAGCATCCAATCATTTTAAAGAACAGTTGATTTCTTTGGTTGCGCATGATATCCGCCATCCTATAGCCAGTCTACAAAACGTACTGTCCCTTTTTGAAAACAAACATTTGTCACCTACAGAAATCCAACAACTGATGTCCTCCTCGCATAAAGATGTGAATAACTTGATTTCTCTCATTGACGATTTACTTTTGTGGGTAAAGCTACAGCTTAATTACACGCAATTACAAAAAACAAGCTTCTCTATACAAGAGGTGTTACAATCCATCGTCGAACTGTATCAACAGAAAGCGCGCCATAAAAATATCAAATTAATAGTAGAACCTACGGTAAACATTCAGGTATATGCAGATAAAGAAGCTATAGTCACTGTCATTCGAAATTTAGTTGATAACAGCATAAAATTTTCGAATCCTGGAGGGAGCGTCCGTATCCGCACGACATTAACAACTAGTGATGGCCGTGTAACAATTCATATATCGGATACCGGCATAGGCATGTCGACAGAGACAATCGAAAAACTATTTACAACGCCCAACTACGCCCGCCGACTTGGCACTAATAATGAAGAAGGGTCAGGTTTAGGACTACAGATATGCACACACTACCTTCAATTGAATAACAGTAAACTATTTGTCGAAAGCATCCAAGGACGAGGAACAAGTTTTTGGTTCGAAATTGATACTGTAGAACAGTTCTAAAAAAATCAAATCAACTCGTTATCCCGAGCGTAGGTTAGCATCTGTGCAATAGTTTGCACATTGGCCTTCGCCATCATTTTTCTACGATGGGCGACAACAGTGTGCGGACTTAAGAACGTTTTGGCGGCTGTTTCCGCAATACTATTCCCTTGTGCGAAGTACTTTAGTAATTCGATTTCCCTAGGCGTGAGGGTCGCGGTTCGTTCGCTTCGTTGTATTAAAAACGGCTCAAACTGAGGATCAACATATGCTCTTCCTCCTTCGACAGTTTCTACGCATTTAACAAGATCCTGAATACCCGCAGATTTACTAAGTATCCCATTCGGTCTATACTGCAAGATATTTCTAATGACATTAGGTGCAATCGCACTGGTTATAAATATAATCTTCGCTTGCCTATTTATCCTCTTAATATCACTTAATAAGGAGAGTCCATTAGTTTCTGGCAGATAATAATCTAAAAACACATAGAGCTTCTGATTACCAAAAGATTGGAGGAAATCAAAAAATTCATCCGCTTTGCTGAAAGAAGAAACGACGTCAAAAGCACCGAACCTTTGCAACAATAACGCAAAAGAATCCGCAAATAATCGGTGGTCATCCAAAATGACAGCATGTGTTAATTCTTTCATAAACTGAACAAATATCCTTATTTTATACCTATGTTTTCCTAACACAGTCTATACAATTGCCAAATGTAAATTTTCATCTACAAATACTCCACCAACCATAACATGGTTTTGTTATACAGCATTAAAATCATAACAAATTCATGCTATCCATGACTTTCCCCATATAAATCTTCGTTTTAAAACAGCGTAATTCGCACCAAAATTTAGACGACACGTTCCTGATTAGGAATTTGGGTCATTACGAAATGGAAACAACATTAAAAATCAATAATAAAAGTCATGGAAATTAAACGTTCGACAAAAAGACCGACCATTAAATTAAGCTATGAAGCGCCTGTACTTCGTTCAATCGAAATAGAATTGGAATATGGGATTGCTTCTGGTTCAGCAGCACCTGCAGCAAGCCAGCAATGGAATACCACGGAAACACAAGCGCAAGAAGTACAAAACAACCACTGGTAATTTTTGCGCTGGTTATACTTTTACGTTCAATTTTATTTTAACATCTCAAATTCGAAACTATAAATAATGAAACACAATTACATAAAAACGCTATTGGCTTTGTTGATGATCGTTACGGTACTTATTTCTTCTTGTCAAAAAGATAATGGCACAGTAGATTTAGCTGCTGGACAAGCGACGATAACTATCAACATGAAAGGTATTGGTGCTAGTCCAGACAACAGTAATCCAGGTCTACGTGCCTCCGTTGGCACCGGTAAAAGCATCACTACACCAGCTGTACAACGCCAAATAGCCAAATTTAATGAACAATATAACGTTACGGCGACCTTAAGAGAAGTATCTCCTGCTACAGCACCGGTATTACGTGCTTCTGCAAACCGTGCAGAAACTACAGCTACCGGTACGGGAGAGATCTTGGCATTAGGCGCCGGTACAGCATATACCGTTCGGGTATACGACGGCGCTACGCTTGTAGATGAAAAAACATTTATACAAGGCGAAGGTAATGCTGAAAAGTTTACACTAGCGGGTGGAAAAACCTATAGATTCCAAGCATTTGCATACGGAAACGCTAGTGCTGAAGAAGGTTCCGCTGATAAGGATCCTTTGTGGTGGGAAAAAGAGATTGCGATAACAGCCGGTAGTAACACAGTTGATATAGTATTGGAGCATAAACTTACGGAAGTAACCGTCGTATTCAATGCAGGTACTGGACGCGAAATCACCGCTATTAATACTGGTACCCTCGCGCCAAATCACAACTATACATTTAACAAGGAAACAGGTGAAGTTACCTTTGGCTCAACGACAACTGCAGCAGCTATTAATTTCACAAACCAGTCCGCAGGTCAAACTTGGACAAGCGATCCAGTTATGATTGCTGTTGAGGATACAAACAATGGTACTGTGGAATTGAGCGATGTAACTATCAACGGTATTGACGGAGCTATTAGCAGCGACGGCTGGGTACTAAAAGCCGGTGTTCAATACATACTAGAATTAAATTTGGGCAATAAAGAAGAACAGGGAATTGATATCGGGGGTTCGATGTGGTCGTCAGGTAACCTTACTTATGATCCTGAAACCGATGAATACTATTTTGGTGAAGCACATAATGCAGCAGGAGACTATTGGTTCCCGGATCGCTTATTACCAAAGCGTTTAGACGGGACAAATCAAGGATCGGATGCTACAAATGGTGGGAACGGTGATCCTTGTGCCTTAGTTTCTTCAGGCTCATGGAGACTGCCAACACAAGCAGAACTACAGGATTTGTTGAACCGTACTGCGTCGGGAGGAGTCGATAATCCAGGTCCTGAATCATGGAGTCCTCCAGCGAGATATGTAGATCATTATGATGGCACACCGAGCACAGATTTGGGTATGTTTTTTGGTGTCCTAACGCACCCGGTAACACATCCAGGCGAAAACAGAGACCAGTATCTATTTTTTCCGTACGGAGGTTACTACCCAAATGACAATATCGGAGCCACAGTGGGTCGGGAAGCTGCCTACTTAACTTCAGCTACCGCTGGGGGATACATTACATTTCATTTAACAGGCGTTGCTGGAGATATTGGGTACGGTTCTGGTTGGAGAGCAGCTAGTGCTACAGAAGCAGTTCAAATCCGATGCGTTCAAAACTAAACTAGTAACAATATAATTTATACTATAAGCAAGGGGCTTTCCGAAAGGTTAGCCTCTTTTTATGTTTACTGTTTCCGATAAGTATCGTAGTAGTTATGATATCCACCAGCGGAACACCAAATCACAAACTCTCTATAAAAGACTAACAAACAGCGATTTAAGAAAGTGTGATATCTATGTGAATACCACTTTTTTTGCACTCGAGCATCTAAATACTATTATTGTCAGTAATAAAATTCGCGATAAAAATTTAGAAACGATATTTCACAAGACGCACGTTAACAAAAGCAAACAATAATGGAAAAATCAAACAAACCCGAAATGAAAGATGTCGACATTTCAGAAGCAAAACAGGCCTATATGTCGCCAACGATCCAAGTAGTATCGATCGCTATGGAATATTCGATAGCATCTGGATCTGGGAGTATAGGCTCCGGATCCGTTACCGAAGAATGGAATCAAGAATCTGTTCAGGGCAAGGAACTTAACTGGTAACTAACTCAATAATAACACACTCTAACGCAAGAAAACTTATCAAACCAAAAAAACAATTAAATGAAAAAAATATTACATCGGCCAACACTGAAACTAGCGATCGGCATGGTCATTACCTTTATATTGTTTACAGGTTGTTCAAAGGAAGAAAACACCATCAATTCGGATAAAGTAGCCAAAGTACAGGTATTCGTTTCCGGCATTGATAACGTAAAAACAGGTAGCCTAAAGGCCTCTTCTGCTAAAAAAACCACATCAAACAAATCCATTCCCGTTATTCAGACCGTAAGTGTCCGATTGGATAATGAGCATTATATGCAAGCAACCCTATCCAGAAAACACGGGAACGACCAAGTATCCGATGTGGCAGGCTTATCTAAGGCAAATGCCGCGAAGACTGCCGGGACAACATTCAAAGCAGCGGCAAATCCGTTACCAACGGGCGTCACCTATATCGTTGTGGTTTATAATAACAATGGAGATTATGTTGACCAAGCGGATTATACAATTGGCGGTAGTGCACCCGCACCATTTGAGCTCGCTGCAGATCAAACCTATACATTTATCACATATTCATTAAACAATTCGAGTCCCTTGCCTAGTGCCGAAACGGTTTCCTTATCTGGAGCGAAGCTGGAAGATATAGCCGGGACTGCCGATTTACTTTATACCCGGATTGACCAGATGGTCACCGCAGGACCAAACACCTTGAATATTACTTTAAAACACCTATTCAGCGAAATTACAACAACCATAGACGGAAGTCAAATTGGGTCCATTGATATTGCCGACAACTTCTATTTGGCTCCTCACTTCGATGACGTCGACTTAGCGCTAGCTGATGGTTCATTGTCATATCGAAACTTGAATAGCAACGGAGCTACTGTTCAAATGGGAGCAATAGGAGGCACCAGCATAACATCCCTACCGACCATGATTGCACATCCTAGCACCGCAAACGGCATTCTGAAAATCGGAGCGATAAAAATTGGTGATGTTATCAAGAATAATGTAGAAATCGGTGGGATTTTAATTACTCCTGGCGAACGTTATGATTTAAATATTACCATTAAAAAACACCCACAAGATGTCGGAGGCTTAATTTGGGCCGAAGGAGATCTGGTCTATAACACGAATACAGATGTATACAGTTTTTCGCAAAGCGCCGGTGACGGCAACTATTTTCCTTTCGGGCACCTTTATCCGTATGGTGATGGTCGAGAATTTGATCGCGCTGCAGCGAACTTGGGTGATCCATGCGCTTTGGTGATGGATGGTAATCAATGGCGTACACCAACAAAAGAAGATTTCGACATTTTAAGCGGTGAAGATGATATATCAGAACCTCGCGTTATAGACGGCATAGACGGTGCTTGGTATCCGACAATTGATAGCGAAGGCGTGTTTTTGCCAGAGACCGGTTACAGAGTACCTCCAAATTCAGCCATCCTACAACCAAGAGAAGGTTGGCGTTGGTCTACAACTTCCTTGTGGATTCTTTGGGCCGGAAGACATCAAGAAACAGGCGAGTGGTATAGTGTTGTTTCTAACCGCGACGGCGGATTCTCTACCGTAGACTGGGGCATGAAAATCCGTTGTGTAAGAGATTTAAACTAACTACCTACCGTATCAAACGACTTAAAAAAATGATTTTTAAGTTGATAATTGCATTTACTATTTGGTTGCGCTTGGCATGGACTTGTCCATGTCAAGCTGTTTATGAACTATACGTATTTTTAAGAGTTACTAATCTAACTAAATTTGTCATTTCAACGTAATGTATCGTTTCGAATGCCTCTATATGGATTACCCTACCAAAATATTTAACCATAATTTTACAAGATATCGACTGGTTTGCATCCTCGTTATCCTCTTTGCTCACATTATTAACACCAAGGCACAAACTCCTATTAGTGAGATTGATTTTCTTTTAGACAAAGCGTGGGAGCATCATGTTTCCGCGCAACTGTTGCCATCACTGAAAGAGGCCACGAAAGCTTTGGAATTGGCCAACACACGCCACTATGATAAAGGAAAAGGCGAAGCTCACTTTATGATAGGACACGCCTTACTGCATATAGGTTTGCTGAAGGAAGGGTTGAAACATATGGACGAGATCAAAAAAACTGACTATTATAAAAAGAAAGCAATTGTTCAGTCTGAAATCCACCGTTTGAGTGCCCAATTCTATACAAAGCTTGAACTCCATCAACTCGCACTAAGAGAGTATCAAAAGCAACAGAAATTATTGGGTTCTTTAGAGGGAGAGAAAAAAACAATGTCCTTACTCTACCTATATAGTAACCTTGCGTATACGTTCAAGAAAATGGAAAAAATAGATTCTGTCGAAAAATACACTTTTCGACAACTGGATCTCCTACACACGCTCGAGGAAAAGGATGAGAAGGTTCATTTGCAATACGTGAGTACCTACGACGATCTCGGTTCGCTCTTTATCCATAAAAAAGACTACGACAAGGCACAAGCCTATCTGGACAAATCCCTGACGACGGTTGAGAAGTACAATATCCCGATCTTCTTCAACACCATGATCTTTTTGGGAAAACTCGAAAAAGAACGAGGAAATTATAAAAAGGCAGTCATATATTATAATAAGGCAATAGCAAATACCATCCAAATAGGCGATCGGAGTGCTCTTCGAAATCAATACAAACAACTATCGGACTTTTATAGGGAGTATAGTCTTGGTCAGGAAGAGGCAAATCAATATTTATTGGCGTATAGTAGGCTGAACGACTCCTTAGAAACGGAGAATAAACTAGTCATTGATACAGCACTAGGTCATATATTAGACGCAAAAGATAAAGCCGAAAATAGAAATAGTAGTAGATACCGGAACGTCATTATATCCATTTTGATATTCGTTTTACTGCTATCTGTATACTTTCTTTGGCGAGCCCGGAAGAACCGCGATGTTTTAAAAGAGCGGGAAGTTATACTTAACGAAAAAGAAAAAATCAATAAAGCGCTTAGTGAAGCCATTCAAGAGAATAAATTTAACGATCTCTTGACTCTTGCTCGTAGCAATAGTCCAGAGTTTTTGATTTTGTTTACAGAGCTATATCCCGAGTTTATTCACGCACTGAAAAACCTTGATCCCAAGATCCGGAATACGGAATTAGAGTTTTGTGCTATGGCTTTCTTAAATTTTTCCTCAAAGAATATTGCCGAGTATACCTATGTAACGACACGAGCGGTACAAATCCGAAAAAACAGGTTTCGCAAGAAATTTGGTATCTCTTCGGATGTCGATTTCAATCTCTGGATGAGAGAACAGGTAGAACCTATCGAGCTAAACAGATGAGATGAAGTCTAAACAAGAAATTCAACTAGAAGCGGTAAACGCTATTCTTTCCGGCGAGCTTCTCCTCGAGGAAGCTATGGCAAAATACAATGTGAAAGACAAGCGTACCATGTTGGCGTGGATTAAAAAGATGATTCCACTCTTAAGATCATTGACATCGCAAACCGACTCTAGTACAGAGACATTAAGAGGAACAGCTAGCCGCAGGCACCATAACAATCTTGATACACATATATTGCAGGAGAACACCTTGCTACGGAAAGTCATATCGTTACAGGATAAAGTATCGGAACTTGAAAAAACAAACATGCAATTGATCCGCCATCGGAACCTTTTATTGGAAAAAATATCCCTCTTGGAATCCTGCTTTCAAATAAACCAAAAAGAATCTCCATAGCGACTCATTATCTTACAAAACGTTGTTTTTTCGCGTTACACCTCTTTTTTCGACAAAAATGCCAATGCCTTTTGCACAAAATTATCATTTCGATTCTTCACTTTGAAATAAGCTTCCCGTCCAAAATAAAAACGCCCTACTAAAGCTTCTATATCCGTTTCAATAAGGTCTCTTAATTCATTTTTCGTCCTGTCGGAGATCACAAACCCTTCTTCACGTACGAAGTCAATAAATGCGTGAAATTCGTTATCGGGCAAATGATAACCTTGTAAGAAATTCTCAATGGAATAAGCGGGTGCCTGTTTGGTAAACCGGGTATAGACAAATTGTTCGATAAAGCTGTACTGTATTAAATCCTGATAGAATAGACTCAATGCATTGGAATCCTGTGACACATGAATATCGGGCAGTATCCCCCCTCCGCTGTAGACCTGTTTTCCCGCCTTTGTTTCATAAGTTTTTCCATGCGTATATAGGGTATCGAGCGCCCATAACCCTTCATACATATTGTTAAAGTCGATCATATTCGACCAGTTTGCCATGTATTTCCTTTGTATGCTCCGCCCAAGCGGCGTGAAATAACGCGCGATGCTCAAGTTTACCGTGGAACCGTCCGAAAAATCAAATTGTTCTTGTACAATACCCTTTCCATACGAACGTCTTCCGATAATCGTTCCGCGATCCCAGTCTTGTATAGCACCCGCAACAATTTCGCTCGCCGACGCTGTATTTTCGTTAATGAGAATCGCTAATTCGCCCGTCGCGAAATTACCTCCCTGTATACTATCAGAAAAATATTCACGTCGTTCTTCATGCACCCCTTCGGTATATACGATAAGACGTCTATCGACGAAAAACTCGCTGGCTAACTTAATGGCCATGTGGAAATACCCTCCTCCGTTGTCGCGAAGGTCGAGAATAAGTTTCCGAGCCCCTTGCTTCTTCAGTCCGGTAATAGCTTGCCGGAATTCCTCCGCGGTATTAATACCAAAACGCCTTACTTTCACGTAACCAATACCCGGCTCAATCATATAAACCACATCCAGCGAGCTTACCGTCACTTGGTCACGCACCACGTTGATCGGTGTTTCCATCTCTTCACCATCGCGCTTCACGTGAATACTGAGAGATGTTCCCCGACGACCGCGAATCAGTTTCTCTACGCTTTCTCTCGAAATATGTATACCAGCTACCGGCTCATTACCAATCTTCAGCAATTTATCCCCTACTCGGAAACCAGCCTTATCCGCAGGTCCACCATTAATCAATGATACGATCATCAATGTATCGTTTAGATTAAAGTATTCCATGCCGATACCCTCGAACGTTCCTTCCAAGATTTCTGTCTGACGTCGTGACTCGTTAGGGATCAAATAACTAGAATAAGGATCTAAATGGGAGATAATGTGATTGATGGCCCCATTTTGAACCGAGTCAATGTCTACACTATCCACATAAGTTTCAGCAATAAGGTCTAACAATTGCTGTACTTTCCAGGTATTACTGGAAAACCCGATAGGCACCAAACTGTTAACAGGTTTGTTCCCCTGCTCATCTACATAGTTCTGCCCCAGCAGTATGCCCAAGAGCAATACTGCTGCGTAAGTAGCTGCGACAAAGATGTTTCGTTTAGTGCCTTTTTGCATGGATAAAATTCGGTTGCAAAATTAAAATAGTTTTCTCAAATATTTGCGTAATAAATTAACACGTATGCGAATAATATACGCAGAAAATAACGTTTTGTTTATAAGATGTACGTAAAATCTACGTGATAATTTATTTCATCTATTTATTTTTGTTTCTTATGGCTGATGAGCGTTCAGGTAAATAATCATTACCCCCCGTGTTAACGATTATTTACATCTCAGTTTTGTACCTTTGTTGTTGTCGGCGGTGAGTTTCACACTTACTGTCGTTAGTCGAAAACAGAATAAAGATTTGCTTTGCACGAAATAGAACCATATTATAATTGGCGTGACTATTATATCGCTTCGGAAGACGAAAAATCGCCTTTTTATGGCATGATATATAGCGAATTTGAATTCGACAAACAAATCTATAACTTTCTGTTGCACCCCCAATGGGACCAATTCGGTTCGCTCACCCTGTATATAAAAATCCTATATGCCGACTATGACAGGGGATTTGCCATTATGGAGCTGATTGGCGAATGGAACGATACTATTTACAATGATATTATGCTCTTAAAAAGGGAAGTAATCGACATCATGATTGCGGAGGGGATCAACAAGTTTTTACTCATTGGCGAAAACGTGCTCAACTTTCATAGTTCAGACGACTCCTATTATGAAGAATGGTTTCAGGACATTGACGACGGCTGGATCGTGGCCATCAACTTTCGGGATCATGTTATCCACGAATTTCAGTCCCAAGGGGTTGATTACTACATCCACTTTGGCGGCGATTTCAATAGTTTCCCTTGGCGAACACTAAAACCCAAACAGCTGTTCCATCATATACAGCAGCATATTAATAAACGGCTAGGGATGTAACTCCCCGCCGATCATAGCCGAATCGTTCCCTTATCTCCTAAACTTATATCTTACCGTTCCGCCGACTTTCATGGAATTTGAAGTCCCGAATGTCCCTGCTTCTACCTCGATAGCATCTTGGTTCCGCAACGATATCTGGTACCCGGCGCCTACGCTTTTATATAAACTATATGCACTTCCGCCACTACGTTCATCACCGTCTGCTGTTTTGAAAGTACCCTTATCGTGCCCCGCACCTAATGCACCGCCAAGGTAAAAATCACCGATATAATATCGTGCCCCAACATGAAGCGCGTATACCTCGTGTCGCAACGTCTCGTCCCCAAAGCTGGATTCAGAAAAATCTTTTCTTGTTTGTTCATAATTAAATCCGGCTGTAAACCCGACGTTCTTAAACGGCCGAAACTCATACATTAACCCTCCACCATAGATGGGGCCTTTGATATCATAATCGTAACCAGCTATTGGTCCGATACTGAAATTATGCTTTTTAGGATGCATAAAAGACTGTGCCTGCACACCCGGCAACGTCATACAGAAAAGCAGCAATAAAAATAAGTAGCGTTTGTTCATAATTGAAATATTAAAGTTTAACAAATTACTGATATTCACGAAAATAGAGCAAAAACAACAGGGTACCAGCTTCTTTAACATTTTTAACTTTTTAATTCTATAAAATGATATTAAAATCATTTATTCTCTATTGAAGTTGACTTTCAGGGAGACAGATGGGATTGCCGGAAAGACCGAAAGACTCTTTATCTGAGGTATATTATTGTTTGCCTTGTCGATTCCCAAATAATAAAAACTAGCGTTTTTCCTGTTGTAAAGGTTGTATACCCCAAAACTCAGTACTGCCGATCTTCTGAATGCCGTCATATTTTTCGTGAAACCAATGTCCAGCTTGTGAAACGGGATCATTCTATAACCATTACGGACGCCATAACTGTAAATATTCTCCCCGGAGAGAACAAGTTCATTAGACGGATATGGTTTCGCCAGAACAAAATACGATTCGGGAATGTTGACGGGCTGCCCGCTGCTGAACATCCACGAGGCAGAAAATGACCACTTCGGATTGATCCGCCATACCACCGCAGCATTGAACAGGTGCCGTCTATCCTGTAACGCATCGAACCAGCCTCCGCCGTTCAGACCATCAAACTTGTTTTCAACCCGTGATAGCGAGTAACTCAACCATCCCGATAGGTTTCCGACAGTGCCATCCAGCTTAAAATCTACACCTTTTGCCCGACCAATACCGTCCGTAAGAATCATGTTATGTACCGAACCTGCGCGGTAAACACCACCAAACGCATGGTAAATAACACTACGCGTATCGTAACCATCGATAAAGGAAACAATATTTTTCATCTTCTTATGATATGCCTCAACTGACAGAGACAGTTGCCTATCTTCTGCAATAACAAAATCCCGTGCGATCCCGATAGTGAAGATATCTGAAACCTGCGGCCGCGCGAATCCATCAGATGGAAAGATAATCTCCATCGGCATCCCTAGACCTGCGTTCAACAAACGTTGAACGGGTTGTGTCATCCTGGAATAAGAGGCCTTCACCGCCAAATGCTCTCCTATCCCCTGATAGAGAGAAACTCTTGGTTCCAGAAAGGTCGTTCTGTAACCACTGTTCATAAATGTGACGTGCCTTGCCCCGGTTGTCAGTGCCGTTTTTTTCAGGGTGAATGATAGCTGCGCGAAACCCGACAGTTCCCCAATCCGGCTCGTTGCTAAGCCCCGTTCCCGAAACGGGGTGCCGTTATTTTCTCCGTAAAGTGTCGAGGGGTCGGTATTATGCAGGTTATAGTCAGCTCCTGTAATGATATTCATGTTTTTGTTCAAATCATAATCCAGTGTTGCCTTAAGACCTATCGCCGATATTTTAGAGCGGAAGTAATTGCGGTAAGAGTTGCTATCATATGGTCGCAATCTTTCTTCCAGCAGCTTGTTACTGTAGTAGTTGTGTGTTGCCGTTAGGTTACTTTTTAGCTTTTGTCCCATCTGCCGGCCCCAGTTCAAAGAAACAGCTCGTTGGGTTTTCATAAGGCCGTCGTTTTCCACATCCCGTCCACTGCTTTTGTAGCGAAACTGGTCACCTTCAAAATACGAGCTCAATTTGATCACATTCAACGAATCTGGCTGGTACGTCAATATACTGTTGACATCGTAAAAATTAAAAAACTCCTTGTTACTTGATTGATTCAAGAGAGAAAGCGCATCAAGAAATGTACGTCTTCCCGCCAGAAAGAGCGAAAGCTTATTGTTGACAACGGGTAACTCCAGATGTCCTTTCCCGGAGGTTAGCCCCAGTTCTACAGAACCAGATGCCCGATTAAAATTGGCATCCCGTGTTGTCACATCAACGACAGACGACACCTTACCGCCAAACCATGCCGGAAAAGCACCTGTATAGAGTTTCGCGTCCTTGACGACAAGGGGGTTGAAAGAAGAATACATTCCAAATAGATGCGTGGAATTATAAAGAGGCACACCATCGAGCATAATCAAATTCTGATCGGCCGTACCACCTCTTACTTGTATCTCCGCACTACCTTCGCTGCTTGCCGAAACGCCCGGCATCATCTGCAAAGTACGCATCACATCTTTCTCTCCGAGAAAAGCAGGCATAGTTTCCAGCATTTCTTTATCGATGGTAGTGACGGTACTTTTCATCATCTCTATATGTTTGCGCTGCCGGCCATGTACTGTTACTTCTTCGATCGCTACCGGGATACTGTCTTTTTGATAGACGACGTTTTTTAGCGTATCCCTGGACTGCGCATGGCCATTTGTCACCACGGAAATAGAAAGAAAAAAGGGAATGAGATACAGTGTATGCCGCATTAATTTATCGCTTTCGTGTGCAACAAATAACTACCAAAAACACCCAAGCCGTTTTCAATATTCGAAAATTGAGGGATGACACCCTTGAAACCTGAAATAATTTCATAGAACCTGGCGTCCGAATAATACATTTCCATTTCCCGCGTCAGCTCCGCCATTTTGCTGAAATTTCCGAGCATCTTGGTACGGGTCACCAAGACGGCTTCCAAGGAACTGCCGGTACCGGTATATACCACTCTCTCGACCGTGTATCCTCCCGACTTCGGGATAATGGACTCGTTTCCAAACAATAAATCCTGTGGTTCTGCTGATCGGTATACAAAGACGCCATAATCAATATCCTGCTCATCGAGAAGGGCATCCCACGAACCGGAAAATTGGTTTCCTCCATCATTGGTTTGCGATATCGTAGCCGATTTCCAGGTTGCTGCTCGTTCGGGTACCGTAGTTCTAGCTGTCACAGTCGTCATATCGGGAGCTGATACTGTTAGATGATATGTTTGCCCTTGAATAACCGGAAAGTCTTCTTGCGAACATGTATAAATGGGAATAGACGGAATAGAAAGGTCGAGTTGCTGTTTTGCTCCCGCGTCGTTTCTCAAGATAACAGTAGCATTCAGCACGTCCGTATGGACAGGATCGACCGGATTTCCAAAAGGAATAGACTTGTTCACAAATATTCGAATGGAGTCTCCGGGAGTCAGATAAGCCAGCACTACGAGTTTGGGCGAGATGTGCTCTCCATCTATGTCGATAATCTCCTGTCGAACGCAGGAAAAGGAGACTAAAAGTCCTAATAACAAGGTTAAAATGCTTCTTTTCATTTATTCTTTCGGAATATAAGTACACCGATACTACCTCTGTAATTCTCAAAATTTTTGGAAAACACGGTGTTTTATTGAGAAAACAAACTCGACGACTACTTTAAGCTATGTTCTAAACAAGTTAAAAATAGTCAAAAAAATGACTGGCCTCATTAATTTGACTATTTTTAACTTCTACCTCTTTAAGCTTACCAGTTCACGGTTGCCGTTTGTAAAACGCCCCCAATAACTGAAAGTGATATTGTTCTTAGAGGATTATGATTCGCTTTTCTATAACTGATATTTGCTTGCATGTCTGCAAAACCAAAATGCTCGCCTCCCGGAGCTGTCCCTCCTCCTACTGGGAAAGAGAAAATAGTAGTCTCTTCCCTATTGTACAACGTACCAGGTGAAATAGTCCGTCTCAACGGCAGAGGATTGGTTTCATACCAAGTACCTGATAGGATATTTAATACAGCAACCTCATCTGCACGCCAGTCAACACACCATAGTCCGCATCGCCTATAAGCTTCGCCCTTTACTTTCAAGCCACAACTAGGATATAATGCAGCAGTTGAGGCGTATAAAGTTGTTCTTACCCGTTCAGGCCTATCATTATTACCTACTTCTTCTGGGGAATAATAATGGACTTCTCCGTACCAGGTATTTGGTAAAGTGTAAAACGGGGTTATCGTTTGATCGGATTTTATCTCTAAATCCTGAGTTTGTACAGAATTTACCACTGGACGGATTTCAACTTCTTCAGATAATTGGTTTCCAGCCAATACGTCCTTATAGACATCTAGATCGGCACCCTTAATAATTATTTCTTCTTCAGCACGTAGGACAAATATCGAGTCATTTACCCTTACCGCTCCTTTATTATTAATGACTTTCTGTAATAAAATATCTGGGTGTACTTCAACTTCTTTATTTAAGGTTGTATCGCTATGATAGCTAATAAAATCAAAAGATTTCAATGCCTTTGTGACTTCAAGTTCATCCATTTGGCTCCACGCAGCCATTGTTTCCATAAAATGACTATGGCTTTTAAACGCCAACATACCGTTTTCAACTTTTACAGATTGAAATTCAGCGGACAAAGTTTCTTCTTGTTCTTCAATATCCAGATCAGCTGACTTTTGGCAGGATTGAAATGCGATAAATACAATAGAGAATAAAAATAATGTTACTTTTTTCATAATAATTCGTTTTTAAAATAATTTTAATAGGGATTGGTTTCTTCCGATATCTGATTTTTGTTGCTTGTTAAACTTTACCTCCTTTCTCTTCTTAATAGTTCTCGCTCAATTGATTTGTTTCATGTGATTACAAGGAATTGAAATAACACATTTAAATCTCAAATTCTCCCCACATACTGCCATTGCCGTTATCAAACGTAATCGTATAAGTACCACTCAATAAATTAGTAATAGGTATTATTACCTGCCCGGATTGGCTGTTTACGGTCGAAGAGTATACGACAACCTCCGATTGATCTTTTATAGTAATAGCCACAACCCCGACATTACGGTTGAAATAGACATTGATCAGATCTTCCTGCAAAAATGCAGTAAGAGTTTCGTTGACACTATGGATACCTGTCGACGGTAGATCTCCTTTTAAGTCTATCTTATCCGACTTCGACATTACGTAATTGCGAGCGTTAACGTCTACCCACGAACTACCCGTAATTGGTGAGAACATCCACCCTCCACATAGCAGCAATGCTAAAATTTGTTTCTTCATTATACTCCATTTTAAAGGTTATAATGACAAATTTATACCTGCCGAAGCAAGCTAATTGTAGCGATATAGGTTTATTTAAGACAGATATAGGATTTTCTTCTGGAAGAAAAACAAAATATTGACTATCAATATATTAAAAAATCATAAATATAGGTTTTGAGATACTAGTTGTTAGCCGATGTAACCTTTCGGTAAGATTATCTCAAGATATTGTCGATATGTTCAGCAATGTCACCTCCACTATGCAATCCTAATTTTTTACGGAGTGTAGTTCGGCGAGTTTGAATGGTATTAGGACTTTGCTGCAACACAACGGCTATCTCCTTCACGCTAAAATCCGCATACGTGAGTATACAAATACGAAACTCTGTTTCCGCCAAGTCCGGATAGTTTTCCCGTATTTTATCTGCATAACCCGGACGGGCATTTTTAAATGTCTGTAGAAGGGCTTCCCAATGCTCGTCTATAGTAGTTTCACCATAGACAATGTTATTAAATTGGGCAATAATAGATTTTTCCAACGTATTTTTCGGGCTCATACGCACTCCCTCATTCAGCTTCAAGACTTTCTTCGCGATATCAAAACGCCATAACAAGGCGCGGCGCAATGCCAATCTTTTCTTCTGCACGGTATTTTCCAAATCACGGTTCATCTCCGTCAAGGTATCCATGCTTTGCTGCACCTCTATTTGTCTATTTTTCTGTCTAATCCAATACCAGATAAACAATACTCCACCAATCATGACTATCCCTAGGAGTACAATAATCCATCGCTGTTTAATAGATTGGGCACGATAATGTTGGGTTTGCATCCGCTCATAATTATACTTCTGCTCAACCTCATAAACCGACTGATTTCCTCGATCTTCCATAATTTGAGCAACGACCTCCATACGCTTGGCTTGATACGCAAATGCACTATCGTAATTCCCCTGTTCTTTCTCCCAACCTGTCAAGAAATTCCATGCACTTGCTTGAAAGTAGTTATCTTTCAAATCGTCCACGCGCTCTTTCAGTTTCTCGAGGTAAACTTTTGCGGAATCTATCTGGAAACTTTCTGTGAATAATTTAGCAAGGTTTAAATAATATCGAGGTAAATCACTACTATCCGCATGTAGCTGCCATGATTGACGCAGGTATTTTTCCGCCTCATTATATTTTTGAATCTCTCTATAGGCTACCCCTAAACTTTGCGCCAACGCACTTTGCAACAAATTATTATTTGCCTCTTTTGCAATATCCAATCCCCGATGAAAGTAATGAAAAGCACTATCGATTTCTTCCTCAAGCAAAAACATCCGCCCCATCGCACTATAAGAATAGGCTAGTTTATCCGGCTCATCTTGATAATAGCTGGCAGCGGTTTTGTATCTGCCTAGGGCTTTATAATGTAGCCCTTGTTCGGCAAGGAGATCGCCGATATTGTATTCTACCAACCCTCTCAAACTGTTGTCTTTTGCTTTTTCAGCATACTGTTCAGCCTCTTTATAGTACACCATAGCCGGCTCATATTGCTTTTGCTGCCGGCGTACATTACCGCTGTAAAATTGTGCAAGGGAGGTCTGTTTTAAATCTTTATCATACTGCTTAAAATACCTTGCCGCATCGAATATCAGCGTATCTTCCGTAATATCGAGATAATTCTTATGCCGTACCTGTACTCGGGTTACAAGGTATTGCATATACTGCTTTTTATTTAAGCTTCCCTCCGGATCAACAATAGCGTCAATAAGCCGCAGAGCGCTATCGGGATGGCGCTCAGCCAAATGACGGGCTTTCTGGAGTAGAGAAGGGGTCTCCATCTGTGAAGTACAGGGTCCCATGAACCCTATAAAAAGTATTAATCCTAAGAAATAAATTGGTATGCGCATGGTTTGATATTACTCGACTCATGCAAACCTAAATAAAATGCATTGCATTCACGAACCGAATGTTAAATGAGTCTAACCGTCATTTCGTTGAAAGACTTGGTCAAAACAAAAAGGAATGCTTTAAGACGTTATGCTTCGGAATGACATTAAAATTCCTTTTTCCTATAAGTTTCCTTAACTTTGTTGCACAACCATTTACAGGTTGTTTTTGTAATTTTTAACTTTCACATTATACTATGTCATTTAGGATTGAAAAAGATACCATGGGCGAAGTTCAGGTTCCTGCGGATAAATACTGGGGAGCACAAACCGAACGTTCGCGCAACAATTTTAAGATTGGTCCGGCAGCATCTATGCCGAAAGAGATTATCGAAGGTTTCGCCTACTTAAAGAAAGCAGCAGCATTTGCTAACCATGAGTTAGGTGTTTTGTCTATTGAGAAACGCGACGCTATCGGCGCTGTCTGTGATGAAATTTTAGCCGGCAAGCTAGACGACCAATTCCCATTGGTTATTTGGCAGACAGGCTCAGGTACACAATCTAACATGAATGTGAATGAAGTTGTAGCGAATCGTGCACAGGTTTTGGCTGGTGGCAAAATTGGCGAAGGCGAACCTGTTTTAAAAGCGAATGATGATGTCAATAAATCACAGTCTTCTAATGACACATTCCCTACGGGGATGCATATCGCTGCATATAAAGCCGTAGTGGAAGTAACGATTCCCGGCGTAGAGAAACTACGGGATACCCTGCAACGTAAATCTGAAGCATTTATGCATGTCGTCAAGATTGGTCGTACCCACTTAATGGATGCTACACCATTGACACTTGGCCAAGAACTTTCCGGATATGTTGCGCAGCTTAATTACGGACTAAAAGCATTAAAGAATACCTTAGCCCATCTATCAGAGCTGGCCCTGGGTGGTACAGCAGTAGGAACAGGATTGAACACCCCCGATGGCTATGATGTTGCCGTGGCAAAATACATTGCCGAGTTTACAGGATTACCTTTCGTTACGGCTCCGAATAAATTCGAAGCGCTAGCTGCCCACGATGCTATTGTGGAAACACATGGCGCCCTTAAACAGCTCGCTGTCTCCCTGAATAAAATTGCGAATGACATCCGTATGCTGGCCTCGGGTCCTCGTTCGGGCATTGGCGAAATCTTAATTCCGGAAAACGAACCGGGGTCTTCGATCATGCCGGGCAAGGTAAATCCAACCCAATGCGAAGCGCTCACGATGGTTGCTGCACAGGTAATGGGAAATGATGTTGCCATTACGATCGGAGGTACACAAGGACATTACGAACTCAATGTATTTAAACCATTGATGGCAGCCAACTTTTTACAATCGGCACGCCTTATCGGAGATGCTTGTATATCTTTTGAGGCGCATTGCGCTGTAGGTATCGAGCCTAATTATGCGCGTATTAAAGAACTTGTGGATAACTCTTTGATGCTCGTAACGGCCCTTAATACCAAAATCGGCTATTATAAAGCAGCAGAAATCGCGCAAACAGCCCATAAAAACAACTCCACCCTCAAAGAAACAGCGATTGCTTTAGGTTATGTAACGGCAGAACAGTTTGATGAGTGGGTGAAACCAGAAGGCATGGTGGGAAACTTAAAATAAGGAAGTGACTATATTTTTATCAGCAAAATATTGCCTATTTGCATGCCTATCTATATTGGTAGGCATGCTTCTTTTTGTCAGCAGCTGCGTGCGTCATTCAGAAATGCAGTCCGAAGGCGCAGACTACCTCCAAGGGGTATGGGTACAGGATAGTATCCCCCATCAATCGCAAATGATGGACTACACGCTACACGAATTCAAGTTCATATGCGATTCGGTATACACCACCATGCGGGTACACGCTAAAATGCAACGTATCGCCGATTCTTGTTATAAAGACGGGGCGTGGACGGAATATGCAAGGGGTGTATATGTCATTCGTGGAGACAGCCTGATAGGTGAAGGCATCTACACGAAACCGAACGGCAAGTACAAAGTATCAGGCTGCTACCGAACGGGCACATATTTGCCGCGCTATCGTGTTGCTTACCACGATACGGACTCCCTCGTTCTAGAAAGTCGGTACGATCAACGACCGATTGTGCTACGAAAAATACACGATATTTCTTGTGTTCCTAAAAAGCGATGGGAAGATTAATTTCTTCTTCATTTTTTTCTTGATAAAAAAACGAAGCAAAAAAATCAAGACTGAATATGGTTCTGCTATTTTTCTTTGTCTATTCCTAAACAAAATAAACTCGCTTCGCTCAAACAGTATTTTGTTTTTAACAGAATAGTCTTCAGAAAAATGGCCGCAGAACAATATAAGGTCGTTTTAGCCCACATTCCGTGGCTTTAAGGTGTCTACATTGGTATTACCTTTCTATGTTATGATTATCAAACACAGAATTAACACACTATACAAAATTGTATTGTCCCTTATTAACACAAAATGTCCATCCGAATGTTTTACAATTGTACAATCCGTAAACAAAAGCGATCAATATTGCTTCATGGTGATGCGATTTAATCGACATAGCATTGTTCCGCGGCCAGCTTTACGTAGGCTATTCCGTTAAAAACAAAATACTGTCTGAGCGAAGCGAGTTTATTTTGTTTAGGAATAGACAAGTAAAGGTAGTGGAACCTTGCAAGTCTTGACTTTTTTTGCTTCGTTTTTTGTGTCAAGACAAAAAATGAAGAACAAACTAATTTAATAAACTATTCTCATCCGTAGCAGACTTCAATATATGTGTCTTCAGTTCATTTTCGGATTGCAGTAATTCTTGTTCGACGACCTTTCGTTTCTCTCTACCTTCTCGTTGTATCTGGAGTACTTGATCAATAGTCGAGACAATATCCTGATTCGCTTTTTTGATGGTTTCTATATCGACAATGCCACGTTCGGTCTCTTTCGCGATATTAACGGTCGATTCTTTCAGCATCTCTGAATTACGTCGGAGCAACTCATTGGTTGCGTCTGTAACTGCTTTTTGGGCTTCCAGCGCACGTTGCGAATGGGCGATACCCAATGTCAGTACCATCTGGTTTTTCCACAGTGGAATGGTGTTCACAAGAGAAGATTGGATTTTTTCCATCAACGCAGAACTGTTATTCTGTATCAACCTGATCTGTGGTGCGGTTTGGAGCACCACCATACGTGTAAGTTTTAAATCGTGAATTTTACGTTCAAAGCGAACCACGTGCTGCTCCATATCTTTGTACGCTTGGACTTTATGCTGATCACCCGAAGCTTCCGCTTCCGCCTTCAACTGTGGAAGCGTAACCGAATGGACTTCCTGTAACTTCTCCTCACCCGCCGCAATATATAATGAAAGCTCTTTAAAATAGTTTTGATTCTCCACAAAAAGCTTATCGAATATATTGACATCTTTGCCCAAGTTTTTGTAATGTCCTTCGAGTTTCAGTTCGATTTGATGAATGTTTTTCTCCACCGATTGGTACTCGGTGCGCATCCGTTTTACTTTTTTCTTCAGGTTGTCAAAAAAAGGAATTAAGGGCTTTTTATTGAGGTTTTCATCAAAAGATTTTATGTCCGTCCGTAGGTTTAACAAAATATCTTCGGCTCCGCCCATATCTTTGGTGCGTACCTGTTTTAATATTTCGTTCGAAAAATTACTGACCTTCGTTTGGCTCCCAACACCATACTGAATCACATCAGTAGTCGAGGTTAGGTTTATTTTATCTTTATATTGCTTTATTACAGCCTTCTCTTCATCGGAGAAATTGACCGATACGTCCTGGCTTTTTTTATTTTCTTCGTTATCGTCGTATGTCGTCAAATCTAGATTTGCCATAAGTTAATCGTTTAATAGGTTCCTGTTTTTTAATGTCTGTATATATACGTCTGTTTCAGCGGATACATCCAAAATACCCGCTTTAAATTGGTTCGTTACCTCTTGCTCAATTGCTATCGCCGCCTTGGCAATAACTTCTTCCAATTTCTTTTTAGATTCAATCGCCACTTGGTTATTAAGCCTTGAATTTTCGATTTCATCGTACTTCATCAATACATTGACCACAGTTGAATGCCGAACGAGAAATTTCTCCGCTTCGATTTTATCGCGTTGTTCTAAGAGATGAAAAAGGTGGATTATTTTGTCAATATTCTGATGTATTGCCCGGTTGTTGATTGCTTTGCGCCAATGCAACAATCTTTCAATAAAGAGTTGCGGAGTGTCCAACGTCGCTTGAGGCAACTCTTGTAATCTGTTTCGGGAGGCAGCTGTGGGAATCCATGCCAAGGGACGTACTTCTGCCAACTCTAAACGTTGTAAATAGGGCTTCACGCGATTTAACAGCAGCCCATTCCCGACAACATAAGAAGTAACGTATCCGCCAAGCGTTAACAACATACCCTGCGAAAGAGTCCCAAAAAAATAAACAAACGAAGCGAACAGACCCAATTCAACCAACAACAACGCGACTCCCGTAGCGTACCAGGAACGGATTTTGCTTTTTTTGGCTTGGGATAACATCACAAAGGGGAAGATGTGCACCGGAAAAGGAATGAACATGGCAATGGATATAAATGTCCATGTCAATTGACGTAGCTCCCAGCGTTTTGGTTTCTTCGTTGCAAATCCCATGGTGCAATTTACTTATTTTTCATTAAAAAAACTCGTCCTAACAAAACATGTGCACTAAATGCTGAAACACTGAAAACCGTACCAACGAAACAGACACCTGTCCAACCAGCATACTGCCAACCTACGGCACCTAGATAAGTCCCTAAAGATCCTCCAATAAAATAGCTGACCATGTAAACCGTATTTAAGCGATTAGTAGCATTGGTAGGTAAAGCGAAAAAATCAGATTGATTCATGATATGCGAACTCTGCAACCCCAGATCAATCAAGATGATACCTATTATTAAACCCCAATACGTATATCCCCCAAAATAGATAAACACCCAGCTCAGCAATAAAATTAATAGGGCGTAATAAATTAATTGGTATCGGGTAAACCGTTGCACTAACCTTCCCACAAAAGCCGCTGCCAACGCCCCTACTGCACCAATCAAACCGAACCCACCTACGACGGATGAACCCGCATTAAAGGGATCCCCTTCCATATGAAAAACAAGTGTCGTAAAAACTGCTGACATAGCCCCAAAACCCATTGCACCCCGGAATGACGCGAGCTGCAGGACGGGCTGGGTTTTCGCCAACTGCCATACCGATTGCATCAACGAGCCATAAGATCCTTTAAAATTTGGACGTAATTCCGGCAAATAGCGGTAAACCAACAGCCAGGCCAGTATCATCATACCAGCTGCTATTTCAAACATCGTCCGCCAGCCCCATAGCTCACCGATCACACCACTGAAAAAGCGGGACAACAATATCCCGATTAGTAATCCTGACATGACCATACCAATATTGACCGATTTTTCCTCCGGGCTGGAAAGCTCTGCAGCCATGGGCACAAATAGCTGTGGAATAACGGACGTAACTCCGATAAAGAAGCTAGCAATAAAAAGCCCCATTAGTTGTTGGGCAAAGGCCATAAACAGCAATGCCAGAATAACGAGTGCCAAATCTACCAGAATCAATTTCTTTCGCCATAATTTATCCCCCAACGGCACGATGAACAGTAATCCAAAAGCGTATCCTATCTGGGTCAGCACAGCAATTTTACTCACCGTACTTTCAGTTACCTGGAAGTCCGCCGCGATTAAACCCAAAAGAGGTTGGTTGTAATAGTTATTGGCAACCACCAGACCGGACAAAACGGCCATCAACCATAATATGGCCGACGTAAGTCGAGGATTCTGTGCGTTTGTTTGCATATTCATTCGATTGGAGACAAACATAACCAATAAAAGAAAAGCCCGCAATGTATGCAGGCTCTTCCTTTATAAATTTGACATTTATCACATCTGTTTTTTATATATATAATGTTCCGCTAAATCACCTGTGATTTCGTTACCATCTTGATCTAACTGAAACAGCATATGTTCGCCCACTTTAAGCTTAATATCCGTATCTTCCCCCTTCAAATGCACGACAGATCCATTATTTTTCCACTCAAATGTTCCTTTGTCTTCAAACTTCACGTCCCTTTCCAGATATTCACTACGCATTTCAAACGTTTCATCTTCACGGAGAACCAATACTGTTTTAATACCCGGACAATCTGCGCACGGTAAAGTTGCTTCGTAGGTTCCCATCCAATCAATAGCGTTTTGGGAATTATGTGCCGGATCGGGATTTTGCGTCTCCAGCGGCCTCGACACCATTTGGTCTTCCAAAGAATCTTTTAGCTCTTCCGAGCTCGTTTGCGAATTATTGGGCGACGTACAAGCTGAAAAAGCACATACTGCAAGGGCCACATAAAACAATTTTTCCATAACTTTTTTAGTTTTATTGACAAATACAAATATTGCGCCATGCTTTCCTAAGCCTCTTCATTTTTTGTCTTGACACAAAAAACGAAGCAAAACCGAACGAAGTAAGCTCATGGATACCAAAATAAACACGATTTTTTGGTTCTTTTTTCTAAAAAAAGAACCATGCTACCCTTCCCAACGTACCTTCTCGGCTATAGGCGATCTTACCGGCTCACGCGGTTCACTGTTGTGATGGCCCATATAGAAAAGTCCAACGCATTTTTGATGGTCTTCTAAGTTCAAGAACGATCCTAAGTGATTAATAAGACCCGGGGAGGCCCAATAGCCCCCAATATGGAGCGAATGTGCTGCTAACCACATATTTTGCACAGCACAAGCCGTAGCCGCTAGTTCTTCCCACTCGGGAAGCTCTCCCGTGTAATTCACAACAATAGCAATCGCAACATTAGACATCGTCGCCTTCTTTGCCATATTTTGTTCCGCCAGTTCCGTATATTTTTCGGATGGCGTGATTTCTTTATAAATCCGGCTCAGCTCCGCGCCTAAACGATTTAATCCATCCTTTTGAAATACCACAAAACGCCACGGTTGCGTACGCTTGTGGGTGGGCGCAGCATTCGCTGCTTCCAAAATAGTCAGGATATCCTCGTTGGAAATATCTTCGTCGGTAAAACTATTCTGGTTTACTGTTCTTCTGCTATGAATAGCTCCTAGTACTTCGTTGCTCATATTTTTTTCGTTAATCATTACTTGTTATTCACTATCTAACTTATCACTTATAATTCATCACTCATTTTCCGCTTCTTTCTTCCCATACGCTAGCAATATGTAAAATGGTCAATACCGCCTTTTCCATATCCTGCTTGCTCACCCACTCCATTTTACCGTGGAAGGCATGCCCACCTGCAAATACATTCGGACAAGGTAGTCCCATAAATGAAAGCCGGGAGCCATCCGTGCCCCCACGTATACTTCGCCGTTCGGGCGTAAGTCCGACGCGTTTGATAGCTTCTAACCCGATCTCCATGACCTCCGGATGCTGGTCGAGGACTTCCTTCATATTGCGATATTGCTCTTTAACATCGAACGCGTAGGTCGAACCCGGATAGCGTGCCACCACGTTCTCTACGATACGTTGTAAAATAGCTTCGTATTCCTTCAGTTTCGCTGCATTATGATCTCTGATAATAAAATTGATTTCGGCCTTGTCTGCGCCTCCACTTATCTCTGTTGGATGAATAAAGCCCTCCTTTCCAGCGGTTGTTTCCGGCGATAACTCGTCCTTCGGCAAATCGGCGATAATCTCTGCTGCCAACTTCAGCGCACTAACCATTTTTCCTTTGGCGAAGCCCGGATGTACAGAAATGCCTTGAATAACGATTCGTACGCCATCTGCCGAAAATGTCTCATCTTCAATGGTGCCAGCCCTTTCTCCATCGATGGTATAGCCAAACTGCGCGCCCAGCTTCTTCAAGTCGACATGATCAACCCCCTGTCCAATTTCTTCGTCCGGGGTAAACAATATTTTAATTTCGCCGTGTTTTATTTCCGGATGGCTCATCAGCAAACGCGCAGCGTCCATAATCTCTGCTACACCGGCTTTATCATCTGCTCCCAGTAGCGTCGTACCGCTAGCGGTGATAATATCATTACCAAATTGATGCTGCAAATCGGAATGTTCGCTATATTTAATAATAACCGACGGATCATCCGGCAATACCATATCCTGACCTTGGTAGTTAGTATGTACGAGCGGTTTCACATCTTTCCCCGAACAATCCGGCGAAGTGTCCACATGGGAGCAGAAACATATAACAGGGACTTCCCGATCTGTATTCGCCGGAATAGTTGCATAAACATAGCCGTATTCGTCAAGATGGGCATCCGTTATTCCCATTTGTTGCAACTCCGTCACTAAAAGCCTACTCAAATTCTTTTGTTTTTCCGTAGAAGGAAAGGAAGTCGCATGGGGATCGGATTCCGTATCAATCTGAACGTAGCGCATAAAACGTTCCACCACTTGAAAATCGCTTACCTTATTTATGTCAAAATAAATCATACATACTTGTAAATATCATTCAAAGGTAGAAAGTTTTGCAGTTTTTTCTCAAATTTGCAGCCTAATTACACAACATCTATGTATCGAAGTATATTGGCTCTACTATTGAGTTTCTCTTTTTCGACTGTCTTTTCACAGGAAAAGCTTTTTAAGATTGACTATAAACTCGCGCTGTCTTCAGAAACACTTACGCAAACTGACACAACAGAGGACAATTCTCTTGACTTGTTATCAGCATTGGCAGCAGCATTCGGTGAGGATGACACACCACAAGTACAAGCTTGGGTAAACCAAAATTTTATCCGGGTGGAAACGCAAGGTATTACGCAGAACAACCAGATTCAAATTACCAACCGCAACACAGAAGATTCGTATATGCTCTACCCTTCTATGCAGGCCTATACTAAAACCGCCGATGCGACAGATAAAGTAAATATCCATGAAACTGAGGATGACATCACCGTTACGAGCACGGCTGATTTGCCTATACGTTTCGTCGCGGACACCAGCAAGACCATCGCCGGCTTACTCTGTAAACTGGCCGTCTTGGAATTTGATTCAGATGAGTTTAATGCCGCTCTCCCGCAAGACACAAGACTGGAAATCTGGTATAATGAAAGCCTCCCATCCTTATACTGGGGAGAATATGCCTATCTCAAAAATATTCCAGGCGCAGCATTGTATATTGGTGCTTTCGGAATCGGTATCGAAGCCAGTGCCATCGATGAAATTGATTTTGACCCATCCCTCTTCGAAATTCCCGAAGACTATACGTTACAAGAGAATATTTATGCCCTCAGCTTCTTTGACATGCCACTAGGCCATAATCTGTATGCGTTCCAGGATTCCACAAGCCATCTTATCGGTATCCGGGATGACAGCCAGCAGGTCATCGTGGAACCAAAATACGCTTCCATCAATGAATTTATAGGAACACGCGCCATTGTCACGAATCCGGATTTCCAATATGGTATTATTGATATAAACGGACAGGAAGTTGTACCCTGTACGTGGGAGTACTTAGCTCTGGATCCTGAACTTGAGATTATATTCTTCTCTATAGATGGCAAAACGGGGGTCATGGATTACAACCGAGAAACGCTTATTCCTGCTCAATATGACCATATTTCGTTCTTTTCAAAAGATTACGCTTTATTTTCCGAAGACGGTAAAACGGGATTAATTGATCTAGATGGCAAAATCGTTTTACCTGCAGTTTTTGAAACCATCATGGAATACGACGAAAGCCACGTCATCATCATCGAGAACGAGCGTTATTATGTTGTCGATATACAATCGCAGCAAAAGACCACAGCTGGACACGATTACCTACTGCTGGCAAATGAGGGTGACTTGGTAGTAGCTCTTCAAGACAATAAGTACGGCTACATTACCAAAGATGGAAAAATAGCCATTCCTTTTAAATATGAATACGCTACCCCATTTTATGATGGCATAGCGGCGATTAACGAAACCGATGATGACGACGTGTTGTATATCAACACCAAAGGGGAGTATGTGCAGGTGGAGGAAACGGAATAATCCGTAAATAACTCGTGATATTTAACCAAAAGGGCGGCTATATGGCCGCTCTTTCTTATTTTTGAAGCATGACCGACAAGTCTTTTCATATAGCGACGCTACATCGCGGACGATACATGTTACTCCTTTTGGCAGGGGTCTGCATTGTTACTGCTATCGCTTCCCGACTTCCTATATCCGAAATCATTAAGATTCTCACGGTGTTGGTTAGCCTGCCTTTACTGATTTTCTGCAGCACTAAATGGAGCAAAAACAATTCAGTATGGACGATACAACAGGGAGAGATCAGGATACGATTTCAGAACCAGCAAGAGGATTCTTTTCTATTGGAAGACATTAAGTACCTACGCAATGTACCTCGATCCGGCGGCAATCTTGTAATGTTTTTTTTTAAGAAAGACCAAAAAACAAAAAGATACTGGCGTAATAAATTATTTGAAAAAGCCGATGACCTTAATGCACTCGTCCACACGATAAAGCAAGAGGGCGTCGAATATTATTATATGTAATGAAAACAAAACTACTTTTATCTTTTTTACTACTTTTCCATAGTATTTTATTTGCACAACGGGCAGGATACTGGCAGCAGGCGGTCGATTACAAAATGGATATTGATGTCGACGAAACAAGCTATCAGTATCAAGGAAAAATGGCACTGAAATATACCAACAATTCCAATCAAGCGCTTAAAAAAGTATACTTCCACCTATATTTCAACGCATTCCAGCCAGGAAGTATGATGGATTATCGATTAGCGAACATCGCTGATCCTGATTCGCGGATGACGACCAACATCGGCACAGCAGCAAATCCGAAGTTCCAAAGTCGGATTGCCACGTTGACACCGGAACAAATCGGTTATCAGCACATACACTCACTCACGATGAATGGGCAGCCAACTTCGTTCCAGGTCGATGGCACCATACTGGAAGTCACCCTGCCGACCGAGATCCAAAGCGGAGAAACGGCGACATTCGACATGAGCTGGGAAGCACAAATCCCTGAACAGATACGCCGTAGCGGTCGAAATTCCAAGGAGGGCGTTGCTTTATCAATGACACAATGGTATCCTAAGATGGCACACTTTGATGAGTTTGGATGGCATTTAGATGAATATGTAGCGCGTGAATTTATCGCACCTTTCGGCAATTTTGATGTTACCCTAAACCTGCATAAAGATTATGTCGTGGGAAGCTCCGGCGTTCTACAAAATCCGTCGGAAGTAAAAGGGTATGACAAAAAAGCCAAGATAATTTCTGCTAATGGGAAAGCTACATGGCATTTCAAAGCCGAAAACATCCATGATTTCGCGTGGGCGGCCGATCCAAAATTTGTCGTCGATTCGACCAAAAGTAAGGGGGGAGTGACGGTATATACCGTTTATCTGCCAGCTAACAAACAGGTGAAAGAGAACTGGAAAATTGCACAAGAATTGGCAGCTGAGTTTTTTGATTTCTGCACCGAACGATTTGGACCATATCCGTGGCCAACATATACCATTGTACAAGGTGGCGATGGCGGTATGGAATACGGCACGGCAACTTTAATCACAGGCAACCGGGAAATAAAGAGTTTAGTTGGGGTCATTTTCCACGAAGCAGCTCACTCTTGGTATCAACATCTATTTGGCATCAACGAAACGGTAGACGAGTGGTTTGACGAAGGCTTTACAAGCTATGTCGAAGAATTAGCTTTCCAAAGTTTGTTCGAAAAAAGAGGCCAGTTAGACACGAATCCAGTAATCAATGCTTATCGATCATACTACAAGCTGGCTTTATCCGGCAAGGAAGAACCCATGAGTCTGTTAGCCGATTATTACAACACGAACTATGCGTACAGCCAAGCAGCCTACAACAAAGGGCAAGTGCTTGCCCAACAATTAGGCTATATTATCGGCCAACAAAACTTGGACAAAACGTTTTTGAAGTTTTATGAATTATGGAAATTTAAACATCCGACCGCTAATGATTTTAAACGCGTCGCCGAAGAGGTATCGGGTATTAATCTGAAATGGTACTTTAACCTATTTATCAATACTACTCGTACCATCGACTATGCCATCGAAAAGGTAGATGACAACGAGATCACACTGGTCAACAAGTCTAACCTTGCCATGCCTATCGACCTACTGGTAGAATACGAAGACGGCAGCACCGAGCTGTTCTACATCCCCCTACGCGAAATGCGTGGTGAAAAACCCGTAGAATCCTTTGCGATCTACGATGGCGTGCAACGCACGGTATTGGAAGACTGGTTCTGGACCAAACCAAGTTATACCTTACAGACAAATAAGAGGCCGGTTAAAGTGCAGCTAGATCCATCGTTACGATTGGCAGATATTGAATCCGAAGACAATAGTTGGGTAAAATAGGGAAACAAAAAGGCGTAGCGACCATCCTGATCACTACGCCTTTTTGTTTATAAGCAAATCCTACCGGGATTATTTTTCCCACCACACCTTGGTGTGAAAATCGTCTGCTCCCATTTGTTCAACCGCTTTCGCATAATTTTCCGGATTGAAACGACGAACCTCGTTTTTATACATAAAACGACTAGGCATCACGCCATTATGAAACATATATGGCGTTGTTGGCAACTCCGGATAACCTGTACGACGATATTCGAACCATTGCTGGTAATCTACCATAAACAATCCGATATACTTCTGGAACATGATCCGTTCGAGTGTACCATCAAATTTAGCGGCCTCATTATCAAAATAGTCGGCAGGAACCGCAGCACCATACTGCTCAATAGATGCTTTTACACCGGCTTCATAAGCCGCCTCCGCTTCTTCCAGCATGCCTAATTCCAGATATACCTCCGCCTTTATAAATTCCACTTCCGAATACGGCATCAAAATTTCCTTAATCGGTGTGCCCACTGACTCTGGGAACATCAAATCACCATTTGGCGTGCTAGGATTAAACTTATAGGCAGATAAGTCGCCCGAGTGTCCGGCAGGAATACCTTTATAACCTATTTTAACAAGTTTCCCATCCACCAATTCAGACGCTTCTGTCATGATAAACGGACGACGTGGATCATTCAATTCATTCAGGTTCTTAACGAAGAACTCAGCCATCGCAGTAAAATTTACATAATCTTGCCTCCTTCCCCAAGCATAATCATAAGGGGCCAATCCGGTGATCTCCACAAACGCCCCTTCGTCATTCGAGGTAAAAATCGGATATTCTGTAGGGTTATCTAAAATCGCTTTGATCTTCTCGGGAGCATTTATACGTTTGGACTGACGCAGATAAAAACGTAACAATAGTGAGTTATTAAACTTACGCCATAAGTCTTTTTTGTTGTTGTACAACAGGTCCGCACCATCCATATTAGAATCTTCAGTATACAGCGCGTTAGCTTCTTCTAAAGCCGAGATCATATCCGCGTAAATCTGTTCCTGCGTATCAAATTTTGGCTGACCGACCCCCTCCTCCGCCTGCAGCGCCTCCGAAAAAGGCACATCACCAAAGCTGTCCGTTAAGATCCCAACAATATATGCTTTCAGCGTCGTTGCCACCGCGGCGTATACCGGACTATTGGAAGCGATTGCCGCCGCTTCCATCTCTCGTACATTGCGTAAATAGCGGTAACAGGTATTCCAAGTGCCATCACCGGACGTCTCTGTGAAATAATAGCGGTGTACCCCGTTTGCTGCGCTCGGGTTGGACAATCCGGTCTGCATAATTTCCCAAGTAAACCCATTGCTTCGTACCGTGAAATAAGTTGACATCCCATAAATCGTAGGTGTCAGTAACGTTCCAGGACTAGCCGTTTCAACTCTATTGGGGTCTGTATTTAACTCATCAAAATGTTTGGTACACCCACTCAGCCCAATTGCGGTTGTAAACAATATCGCCGCACTAATATGTTTGATTTTCATTTTTGTTCTTTTTAAAAGTTAGCTCTAAGATTGATACCAAAGGTTCTTGTACTTGGCATTTGTCCCATTTCGATCCCCGGCATAATGGTCGCGCCGTTTAACGCTGCGGTCTCCGGATCATACATCGGAAAATCAGACCACATAAACAAGTCACGTCCAAAGAAGGCCACAGATGCACTATTCATTTTCCAGCGGGATACTAATGCTTTTGGCAAACCGAATTCCAAGCGGACCTCCCGCAATTTCAGGTAGGATGCATCAAAACTATTCGTCTCCAAATTGGCTCTGCGGTAATAGTCACCGTACCACGTATTAATCGGCGTGGCTGTCGTATTCGGGCTATAGGTGCCGTCACCGTTGTCCACCACACCTTCCCCTACTATCGTTCCTGTCTCACGGCCCTTTAAGGTATGTCCTAACTTTCCTTGTTCGGTCATTTTATGATGCGATTGTGAATACACAATACCGCCATATTGTCCATCCAGAAGTGCACTTAACGAAAAGTTCTTATAGCGAAATTCGTTATAAAACCCTCCCCGCCAGTCGGCATAAACATTGCCGATATTCACTTTATCAGCCGGTCTCACAGCCAAGCCGGTCTCTCCGTCGTATAGAACATCTCCGTTTTCATTACGGACAAGGCCATACCCCCATAGATCGCCGGTTGATCCACCAACCACCGCTCTAAGCTCAGCAACACCATTTCCGCTAGTAGAAATAATTTGGTAGGGTGTCTCTACGCCCTCCGTAAGTTCCAAAACGCTATTGTCGTTTGTAGACCAGTTTACGGTCGTTGTCCACTGGAAGTCGTCGTTTCTAACAGGCGTTCCAGACAAACTTAACTCCCAACCTTGGTTACGGATTAATCCGCCATTGATCCACGCAAAGCTATAGCCTGTGGTCACATCAAGCGGCACCCGTAACACTTGGTTTCGCGAGCGGTTATAGTAAAAATTCACATCTGCCGTCAAACGGTTGTTCAGAAATGCGAAATTTAGACCAGCTTCTGTTGACGTCGATATTTCCGGTTTCAACGCCGCATTATGCAGTTCCGATGGTGCACCCACTGAGCCTGGGAACTGAGACGTTTCAAAATATTTAATTGTTTTATACGGATCAGCATCTGTTCCTACCTGCGCCCAGGACAAGCGTAACTTAGCAAAAGATATCGCTTCCGGCATCGGCATCAATTCGCTCAACACAAAACTACTACTCACCGATGGATAGAAATATGATCTATTATTCGAAGGCAAGGTAGACGACCAATCGTTACGAGCCGTCAAATCCAAAAAGATTCTATCTTGCCATGACAAGTTCACCAATCCGAATACGCTCTGTATTTCCTTTTTCGTCAAATAATTTTCAGCCATCGCATTGGTCAGCGCATTACTCAACTTATAAATACCGGGAGATGTCAGGCCTCTGGCTACTCCTGCACTCTCTTTCATATTACGCTTCATCACATTTCCCCCTACTGACGCACGGATACTGAAATCTTCGTTCAGATTATTATTGTACGTTAATAATGCGTCCGTATTGGATTCGATGTAAAATAAATCCTGTTCTTTATAATATCCTTTTGGAAAGTTGGCCGTATCGTAAGGACGACGTTGTGCCCGGGCATCAGAGCGCATATTTATACCTGAACGGATCATCAGCTCCCAGTTCGGATTGAATGTGTACGCTCCCTGCAACATCCCGTCAAGGCCATGGCTGGCTAAGCTATTCGTCATTTCATGGGCAATAACAAAGGGGTTTTCGATATACGAACTAAAAGGATGTATTTGCTCGATGTTCTCTCTTCCCGCTTTCCACATTGGGCGATACCAGTTTAAATCAATACTCGGATTCTGAAAGATCATAAAATAAGCGATCGACTGGTTGTTATAGCCCGTTCCAGGGAGGTTATCGCTGCTTTTATTTGTATAATTCGCTTTAAAATTGATTTTCAGTTTATCGCTTAAATTCGCCGAACTATTCAAAGAAGCCACAATACGTTCAAATCCCGTGTTTGGCATAATCCATTCATTCTTAGTGTGTGTTAAGGATGCCCTTGAGGTGAAGTTGTCGTTTCCACCATCAAAAGCCACACTGTTCATAAATGTCGCGCCTGTACGGAAAAAACCTTTGACACCATCTTTATACGGTCGCCAAGGCGTCCGGACGGATCCCTGCCCCTCAGTCGCGGGATCGTACTGAAAGTATTCCTGTCCATCGAATTTCGGCCCCCAAGCACTAGAAGTTCCTCCTGTATGTGCGCCATCGTCACTCAGTTGATAGGAGTAATATTGATCTCCCTCTGCATTACGGTTTAAATTTCCCTGTCCATATTCATATTGAAAATCTGGCCATTTTAGCACATTTTGAAAACTGCTGTTTGAATTGACCGTAACACCGATTCCCTGCGCATTCCGTTTGCCAGACTTGGTGGTAATGATCAAAGCGCCATTTCCGGCCCGGCTACCGTAAAGAGCGGTCGCAGCCGCCCCTTTTAATACAGATATAGATTCAATATCATCCGGATTGATATCACCCAAGCCATTTCCGAAATCCACCGGAACATCTTTATCAGGTCCAGTAGACCCCGCACCATAAGCATCCGTCACGCCAGAGCTAAAACGACCGTTCACCATCGGTACCCCATCAACGACAATTAAAGCCTCATTTTTCGTCGGGTCTAAAGATCGGTCTCCACGAAGGTTGATACGCGCCGTATTAAGAGGCCCAGAGCTCGCTTGTGTGATATTCAGACCGGCGACCTTACCTTTCATGGCATCTACCCAGTTGCTGGGTATGGCTTCCGTCATTTGCTCTCCACTGATTTTTGTCACAGCATAACCCAGCGACTTCTCCTCTCGCTTGATCCCTAAGGCGGTAACGACTACCTCAGAAATTTGCTGATCCGTCGCGTGCAATGCAACGGTTGCATTTGTCGTCGCTTCAGTCCAATCCCGAGTCAATGTCTGATAGCCGACACTCTGAAAAGTAATGTCTTTTCCAGGCGTTACCTGTACGTTAAAGCGCCCTTGATTATCGGTTGATCCCAATATCCGTCCTTCCTCAAGAACGGTCACACCGGCCAGCGGCGACCGTGTATTATCATCCAGTACAGCTCCTGAGACCGCTATTTTTTCTTGATCCAACCATAAATGCTCTTTTTCCGTTACGGTAAAAGAATGCGTTAATTCGGGCGAAAACCCAAGTCCTATCAAAAGTAAAAATGCCCGGCCGGTGCGGCTCGATCGGCGATAGAACGACGAAGTAACTGTTTTCATTTCTCTCATAATAAACACCTGTATACAGAATATTCTGTAATCCAACGGGGGCAAAGCTAGGTACGCAAGATTAAGAGTGTGTTAATAAATTATTAACAAAAAATACAACAACGACATATGAATAGGAGCTTAAACGGATCAATATGCTGCGTCAATGCAAACAAGAATTTGCGTAAATTTGCAACATGATTTACTTCCATATCCCATTTTGTAAGCATGCCTGCCATTATTGCGACTTTCATTTCAGCACATCGCTGAAATATAAAGATGCGTTACTCCAGGCGTTAGAAAAGGAAGTAACATTACGTGCACATTACCTCACGGACAAAATCATACCATCGATTTATTTTGGGGGAGGCACCCCCTCTTTGCTGACAGCCGACGAAATTGAGCGTCTTATTAATCAGGTTGCCACACATTTCGATATTGCAAACGATGTCGAAATAACCTTAGAAGCGAATCCCGATGATCTAGACAAGGCAAAGGTACAGGCCCTTCGACGCACGCCCATCAACCGTTTCAGTATTGGGATACAATCCTTTTATGAGGAAGATCTACGTTGGATGAACCGCGCCCACAATGCCACTGAGGCCGAGGCCTCCATTAAGCGGGTACAAGACGCGGGGTTCGAAAATATCACGGCCGATCTTATTTACGGCTATCCATTGCTTACGCATACTAAGTGGACAAATAATATACAAAAACTACTGCTTTTTGAGATCCCACATATCTCTTCCTATGCCATGACAGTAGAGCAGAAAACAGCACTTGCCCATTTTATCCGACAGGGGAAAACCCCTCCCATGCAAGAAGCACAGAGCGCCGAACAAATGAGTATGCTTATCGATACCTTAACGAAAAACGGATTTGAACATTATGAAATCTCGAATTTCGCTAAAAACGGACAGTACGCTAAACATAATACGGCCTATTGGCAGGGTAGACATTATCTCGGTATCGGCCCCTCAGCACACTCGTTTAACGGAAAATCCAGAAGTTGGAATGTAGCAAACAATGCACGCTATACCGAAGGTATAAACCTAGAAAAACCCGTTTATGAAACGGAGAATCTATCTCGCGAAGATCAATTTAACGAATACGTCATGACCTCCTTGCGGACGATGTGGGGTATCGATTTGGAGAAAGTCATACATGATTTTAGCAACGAAATGGCACAACAGCTCCAAACGCAAATTGCTCCTTTTATCGAACAGCAGCATGTGGAGCGCGTACAAGGACGCTTTTTTAAATTGACTGCAAAAGGAAAGCTAATGGCAGATTATATTGCATCGGAACTGTTTATTATTCCGTGATAGCTACCTCATAAGTCGTCTCTAAATTTAAAAATCATCAAATATTACCTCTATTTTTATAAAATTGTAAAAACAGCAAGCTTTAAACGTTGTATTTTTGCCAATTTTTCAAATTCATATCGTTTTATATAGAACATTTAATATGTTTGTACCGTAATCATCTATAACAATAAATTATGGTACCATTCACTACTTTTGAGCAGGAAATCAAAAGTTACCAACAACAGCAGAATGCAGCTGCTCGTCTCGCTGAAATCGTCAGCGATCTATGGATCAATCAAGGTGTTGAACTCGTCTTATTCCGAAATAAGATTCTTCATCAACGCCCTAGCTCGCTTCTCCATCTACATAGTCATAACGCCATTTTAACAGGTACAAAAGTGAGGATTTCTGATGTACTGGAAGTAGCGGGGATTATCCAAGAAATGGAGCTTCCTCCCGCTACTATTGACCTAGGAACGCTAACAATGGATTTCCGAAAGCAACAAGACAGCGAAGATTCAATCTACTTATTTGTTCGTAAACGGCTAGCCTCCGCTATACGCCACCAACCTTTCCCAGCTAAGGATGTTGTGCTGTATGGCTTTGGACGTATCGGACGATTGTTGGCTAGAGAACTCATAAATACCACCGGAGATGGCAAACAGCTCCGACTTCGCGCGATTGTGGTACGCGAAAAAATAGATACGATCAGTTTAAGGAAACGTGCGAATTTGTTAAAACGAGATTCCATTCACGGCGATTTCGAAGGCACCGTGGACATCGATAATGAAAAGAACGCACTTGTAATCAACGGCATCACGGTCTATGTGCTGTCTTCCACTGCACCGGAGGATATCGACTATATCGCTTATGGCATCCAAAATGCACTCGTTATAGACAATACAGGAGCTTTTCGAGAGCAACGGGAATTGGAACGTCATTTAAAGGCGAAAGGAGTCGACCAGGTGCTGCTGACGGCTCCAGGAAAAGGTATACCCAATATCGTCTACGGCATAAACGAAAGCGATGTCTCACCGGGCGAAACCAGCATATGTTCCGCAGCATCCTGTACGACAAATGCAATTTCGCCTGTGTTGGCAGTCATTGATAAGGAACTAGGCATAACCACCGGTCACGTCGAAACCATACATGCTTATACGAATGATCAGAACCTCGTTGACAATATTCATAAAAAATATCGTCGAGGACGTGCTGCAGCTTTGAATATGGTTATTACAGAAACCGGGGCGGGCATTGCTGTATCAAAAGTATTACCTTCACTCGCTGGCAAGTTGACGTCTAATGCCGTCCGGGTACCGATACCAAATGGCTCGCTCGCTATATTACAATTGGAAGTCCAACAGGCGTGCACCGCCGAGCGTATTCATAACATCCTATTAAACGCCGCATTAGGAGGGCCGCTGGTCGAGCAAATCAAATATGAAAATAATCCCGAATTAGTATCTGTGGACATTGTTGGTACTACCGCAGCTGCTGTAGTCGACGCTCCAGCCACGATTGTATCTTCTACTGGCAAAAATATTGTTATCTATGTCTGGTATGACAATGAATATGGCTATGTTAACCAGGTCATGCGTCTCGCCCGACACCTAGCGGGAGTCAAGCAATACCGTTATTACTAGTGTTTCCAATTTTCAATTTTTTCTATAATCAGGCAACGGGCTTTTTTCGAAAGAGAAAGGTCCGTTCCTCAAATTAGGCCCTCCGTCTCCAAATACTTCATAATAATCTGTGTCGCGCCGGCTTTTTCCCGCACATATTGTTCGGCGGCTTCTCCTGCGATAGTCCGCCTCTTTTCATTGGACAAGGCTTGCGCAATAGATTTCAATTCTTCGGCAGTTCCCACTTGAAAACCGCTTCCAACCGCTATAAGATCCACCGCCTCTTGGAAACGTGTATAATTAGGTCCAAAAATAACCGGAATGCCATAGGTTGCGGCTTCCAACGTATTATGAATCCCTACACCAAAACCTCCACCTACATAAGCCAATTGTCCATATCCATACAGCACCGAAAGCATGCCAATATTGTCAATGACCAAGACCGAGGCTTTTTCTATTTCAAACGTCGTATATGCAGCAAAACGAGAGAAAAACAATGCGTCAGGAAACAATTGTTTAATCTCCTGCAAATGGGCTTCGTGGATTTCATGCGGAGCCAGTATCATTTTCCAACCCTGTTGGGTCGCCAATAATTCCGCTAATAAACGTTCGTCAGGTGTCCATGTGCTTCCGGCCACCAATACCTGTGCATGATCGCCTATAAATTGTTCTACTTCCGATATGGGGCGGCGGTGTCTAGGTAGTTCGACCACCCTGTCAAACCGGGTGTCCCCTGCAAGTCCTGCTTGTCTGATATGAATAGCTCTCAACCAAAGCACCGAATCCGTATTCTGGGCGAAGAAAAAATGAACTTGTTTCAATATCCCACGAAAGAATCCACCGTACCATTTAAAAAATACCTGCCCTTCCCGAAAAATTGCAGAGATAACGAATAAAGGGATATTACGTTTATTAAGTTCGCGAAAATAATGATACCAGTACTCATATTTGGTGAAGACCGCAAATTTGGGTTTGAGAATATCTAAAAAGTTTCGAGCATGGGTTGCCGTATCTGTAGGCAGATAAAACACATAGTCCGCTAAAGGTGTGTTTTTTCGGATTTCATATCCCGACGGGGAAAAAAAAGTGATGACTATTTTTTCGTTCGGGTATTTTTTTTTGATAGCCTCCATTACGGATCTTCCCTGTTCAAACTCACCCAATGAAGCGAAATGGAACCATATCGGTCTAGTCCCCTTTTCAATCGTTTGTTCGATGTGATCGAATACCCTTTTACGCCCATCTACCCACAATCTAGCCTTTCTGTGAAATGGCGAAATCAAGCGTAATAGTACGGTATAAAGGCCTATTCCTATATCGTAGAGAAGACGCATGTTGATAAAACCTAAATAAATTTATTTATTTTGCTCTCCTCTGTCAACAAGAAAAAATGTTACAGAGGAAAATATGCTTATATTCGTCAAAGATAACACTAAACTACAAAGAAATATTGGTTCGTGGATAAACAAGAAAGGAAACGTATACTCATAACAGGCGCAGCGGGTTTTCTAGGCTCGCACTTATGTGACCGCTTTATTGCCGAAGATTTTGATGTCATCGGTATGGACAATATGATTACAGGCGATCTCCGCAACATCGAACACCTGTTCAAGCTTCCCAATTTCGAGTTTTACCACCATGACGTTTCTAAATTTGTACACGTTCCCGGTAAATTGAATTTTATCCTACATTTTGCATCTCCTGCGAGTCCGGTGGATTATCTACGTATTCCGATCCAGACCTTAAAAGTAGGCTCGTTGGGCACACACAATCTTTTAGGATTAGCCAAGAGCAAACGCGCCCGGATTCTGGTTGCATCGACCTCGGAGGTGTATGGAGATCCTCTAATTTCGCCACAATCAGAAGAATACTGGGGGAACGTCAATCCCGTAGGGCCTCGCGGCGTATATGACGAAGCAAAGCGCTTCCAAGAAGCCATCACAATGGCTTACCACAACGTTCATGGACTAGATACACGTATCGTCCGAATTTTTAATACCTACGGGCCTCGTATGCGCCTAAATGACGGACGAGCGTTACCCACCTTTATCGCACAGGCTTTACGTGGGGAGGATCTTACGGTTTTTGGAGACGGAAATCAGACACGTTCTTTTTGCTACGTGTCAGACCAAATTGAAGGCATATTCCGTTTATTGTTTTCAGATTACGCACAGCCCATGAACATTGGCAATCCGGATGAACTGACCATCAACAATATGGCAAGGGAAATCATCTCTTTAACAGGCAACCAATCGAAGATCCGTTATGTACCGTTGCCCATAGATGATCCGAAGCAGCGGCGTCCGGATATCCGTAAAGCGCGGCGGATTTTGAACTGGACCCCCACCGTTAATCGTAAAGAGGGGCTGCTCCAGACGATAAATTATTATCAGCAAATGCCGCCGGAGGAATTAAAACAAAAAAACTTTACATACTATAATCAAGAACAATGAGCAAAATATTGGTAACTGGGGGAACCGGGTATATCGGTTCCCACACGGTAGTAGAATTACACAACGCTGGTTATACACCGGTTATTATTGACAACTTATCCAACTCGAATGTCCAAATTTTGGATCAGATAGAGAAGATTATTGGTGTACGCCCGGAATTTCATCAGTTTGATTTAAGTAATGAAGCTAAGGTAAACGCTTTTGTTCAAGAAAATCCAGCTATTTCCGGCATTATTCATTTTGCGGCCTCAAAAGCGGTGGGAGAATCGGTACAGAAACCACTCAAATATTACCGCAACAATTTTTTCTCGCTGATTAATCTGCTGAACGCCTATCAAGGTAAGAACATCAACTTTGTATTTTCTTCCAGCTGTACAGTTTATGGCGAGCCGGATACCTTACCCGTAACCGAATCTGCACCGGTAAAAAAAGCAGCGTCACCTTATGGCAATACCAAGCAGATTGCCGAGGAGATATTGGAGGAAACAGCTGGCGCCTACAATAATTATAATTTTATCGCGCTGCGTTATTTCAACCCAGTAGGCGCACATGCATCTGCATTGATCGGCGAACTTCCCATTGGCGTTCCACAGAATCTCTTGCCTTTCATTACGCAGACAGCGATTGGTAAACGAGAAACATTAACGGTGTTCGGGGGCGATTACGACACGCCGGATGGTTCTTGTATCCGTGACTACATTCATGTAGTGGATTTAGCGAAAGCGCATGTTGCCGCCATCCGTTTATTGGAAAAAGGAAACCCCAATGGCAACTACGATGTATTCAATGTGGGCACTGGAAACGGTTATTCCGTATTGGAAGCTATTGCAGCTTTCGAAAAAGCGTCCGGACAGAAGCTCAACTACGTAGTAGGTCCTCGCCGCGAAGGAGATATCATCAAAGTTTGGGGAGATGTGACGAAGTCGGCTGAGCAATTGGGTTGGAAGGCCGAATTGGGTATTGACGAGATGATGGCATCGGCATGGGCATGGGAAAAGTACTTAAAAGAAAATCCGATTGGATAAAGTACAAGCTGGGGCAATTCGATTATTGCCCCACGCATTATGATCTCTTCTTATACGCCGCTCCGTAGTATTTCTCGTTGAAATGCAGGTTTGGTGTCAACCAATACAATTGGATAACCCGGGAATATCTAAAGTTAACTCCCGCTAATATAACTGCTGTTAATAAACATGCCGTTAAATAAAGCCAAGGCGATTCCGAACCTCCAGATAGCACGGATACAGCAATGCAAACAGTCACAAATTCCGCAACGTTAAGCGCATAACTAACGAACATGGCGACATAGAAAAATCCGGGCTCCATTTCAAACTTCAATCCGCAATGCGGACAGTTCTTATTCATTTTCTGCCCTTTCAAACGAAACATGCCTCCTTCAAAAATTTTCCCAGTTCGGCATCGGGGGCATTTACAGTGTGTTGCTGCTTTAAACTTGCTAATCGTATATGTGCTGTTATTTTCCATTTATACACTAATTAAATATGCTTTTTCCTAAATTCTTCCGGTGTTACCCCTTCTCCTTTTTTAAAGAACTTTGTAAAGTAAGAATTGTCATTAAAATTAAGTTCGTAAGCAATCTCTGCTATCGTATAATCCTTAATCACCAACAAACGTTTTGTCTCCAGCAGCACCCGGTTTCGGATAATTTCACCAGCAGATGAACCTAATATTTCTCGGCACAGTGCATTAAGATGATTCGGCGTGATATACAGCAATGCCGCATAATCTTTTGGCAATCGCAGTGACTTATAATTCAGCTCTATCAAGTTTAAGAAGTTACGCAATAACGTATGATTGTATACATCGTCTCGCAATGCCAGAGGTAAATCGCGTTGCTTTTCCAGTAGATGGAAGATATACAACAGTGAAATACGCGCAAAATCCACATCGCGCATGTATGTTTGCAAACGCTGAAATGTATCTACAATCAGTTCTCGTTCTGCGCCCTTCACCATAAATACCTCATCCCGTACCAATCCCGAGAAAAAAGAAAAGGAGCCAATATAATCCGGGCGTAACAAAAAGGTTTTGAAGAAATTCTTATCAAAGTTAACCACAAAGCCATCCATCTCTCCTTCGAAAGACCAGGTATGGATTTGACCGGGCGACATAAAATAAATCTGCCAAGGGACAATTTCAAATGTTTCAAAATCAATGGTATGCTTCCCTCCCCCTTTTGTAAAGAGTAACAAATGGTAGAAATTATGGCGATGCGGAAAAACCAATTTTTTATTTCGGGCTAAATATCCTGCCAAATCCTCCACTATAATACCTTGTTGGACATTTTCCGAAACGGTACATTGCTCTATGATAGGCACTTTTGAAACCATATACAAAGATATGGCGATATTTCCATAAATAATGGTGGAATTACGGGTTTTAATGGTATTTTTTATGGATTTCAAAGACACAGCCCTACCACGGAGGTAAGGCTGCATTCATCATTGTGATTCCTATCCTAAAAACTATTGCACTTGATAATCCGGATTCTGGGTTAATTTAGGATTTCGTTGTAGTTCATCCATGGATATTGGCCACAGAAGATCCGACTCTTTGAATGTAGCACCGGAGGCATTGGTAGCACCCACTAAAGGCTGGAAAGTGACATGTCCCTTTTGACTGGCCGAAATATTGGGAAATTGCTGAGTACGCAAACAATCATCCCACATTTTAAATTCCAACGGAAGCTCTCGCAGACGTTCCTTCCATACCTCTTCCACGAACGCATCAACACCCATTCCTTCTAACTCACTGGTATATTCGGCAACTGTCTTACCATTAATATCCGCGCGTGCTTTTATTTGAGCAAGGTAGCCTGCTGTTACGTTATTAACGCCAATCGTTCTGGCATTGGCTTCCGCAGCGATTAATAGCGCCTCTGCATAGCGATATAAGTTCCGATCTTTGGTGGATCTACCTGAAGTTAACAAAGCTGTTTCGTCAAAATAATACCATACACCGGCGACCTCCGAAGACCATTTCTGACCGTTATTCGGATTCGTATATTCCCAATGATAAAACTGATTCGGTTGGATCCGCAGATCTTGTTCGTCATAGACATTTAAAAAACGATTCGTCGGACCGTATACACGCTCGAAGATAGCATACGTTCCGAATACGGATACAGCGGATGAACTAAAGGCATAAGTAGGCCACCATCCACCATGACTGATCGTCTCATCAAATTCATACGAATAGATTACCTCCGGTAGATCATCCGAAGTCCGCAACTTGTTGTATGCACTGTTCATCGCTAAATCCTCGTTCAGCGTTAGCTCGTGGGGAGAATCAATGACGATCTGTACGGCATCGGCAGCGTCTTCGTATTTACCCTGTTGCAAATACACATTAGCTAGTGCCATTGCGGCAACATACCGCGTCAGCCGATAACCACTTTGCACGAACATACTAGATGGTAACACGTCCACAGCTTCCTTCAAATCTGCCTCTATCAACGCATAGACCTGTTCCTCTGCCGTACGTGGGAGATATAAATTATCCTCTAAAGACGAGTACATGGTGGTAGAAAGAGGGATTGCACCAAACATTTTTACCAGATAAAAGTAATTGAACGCCCGAAAAAATTTAGCTTCGCCAATAAGCCGGGAACTCAAGGCCTCATCCATTTCAATTTCTGGAATATAATTTATCGCGCCGTTGGCTATATTTATTGCCTGGTAGGATTCATTCCATATACCATTCATAGTATTGGACACGATCCGAGTGTTCTCTTGTCGTGACAATAACCGGGAATACTGAGCGATCAATTCCTGACCTTCATAACTGTTAGTAAAGTATCCCGTCAGCATTGGAGGAACAGAAGCCGACGGTCCTATATACGCACTAGCGGCAACCCCGTACCTTACCGGCGCTCCCATGCGGTACAACGTATTGACATTTTCCTGCGCCTGCGCTGCATTTTGATAAAAAGAATCAAGCCTTTGGTTAGACCGAGGATCTTCCTCCAAGAACTTATCACATGAGTTCAGACTCAACACCCCAGCACATACAACTCCTAATAATATATTTCTCGTTTTCATATTCTTTTTATTTTACAATGTAAGATTTACTCCGAATGTGAACGTTTTCGCCCGCGGGTAGGCAAAGAACGTCATATTTTGTCCAAAAACATTCTCCTCTCCCTGTGAGGTGCTTTCTGGATCGTATCCCTGAAAGTCTTTTGCCATAAATAACCACGGATTATTTGCACTTGCGAATAGTCGTAGTGATGAGATCCCCATACGTTTTGCCATATCTGGTTCAAAAGTATAGCCTAGTTGTAAAAGATTTACACGCAAATAAGAACCATCAACGATCCACGAGGAATCCACATTTGTATCTTGCCCGGCATGGCCACTGTTCGTCAGGTAAACAGCCTGCTGCATTGTATTGGGGTTTGCCCCATCGTATGCATCGGTCATGATTGACCGTAAGCCGTTTGTGATACCAAAACGATCATATGTTGAATGGAAAAACTGCTGCATCGTCTCTATGCCGTATACAAACTGTAGGTCGACTGTTAGATCAAAATTACGGTAAGCAAAGTTATTAATAAAACTTCCTGTCCAATCAGGCATCCCTTTTCCAAGAATCTCTTGTGTAGAAGATCGTCTCGGCCGGCCAATACTACTCTCTTCAATTTCACCATTTTGGAAATCTTCCATCGTATAGATACCATCACGGCGATAACCATAAAAGCTGTTCAGGTTTTCTCCGACGCGTATAATGCTGTTCGGTCCACCAACCCAACTGTTCAACAAAATATCTTCATCATTTTCACCTAGACTCAGAACCTCGTTTTTATTATAATTCATGTTAAGCGTGGAATTCCATACAAACGCATCATTTCGCACGGGAGTTGCAGTCAACATAAAATCCATTCCCCTATTTCTGACAGAACCAATATTTTCCATGACTGACAAAAATCCTGTCGATCCCGGGAGTGGTCTTGCCAAGAGTAAATCTGTCGTCGTTCTATTGTAATAAGAAACATCAAAGTTCAGCCGGTTTTGAAAGAGGCCTAATTCAAATCCCGCATCCCAAGTACCCGTTCGCTCCCACCGTAGATTTTCGTTCGCCATCGTATTTACATATGCAATACCTTGCCTAGAGTTGTTTCTCAGGATTGTGCCCGCCGCAACATTGGCAATTGCCGAATATGGATCGATCTCCGAGTTCCCTGTCAAGCCATAACTAGATCGCAATTTCAAATTGCTGATGTAATCTACATCTGCCATAAAATCTTCGTTAGAGACATTCCAAGCTACACCCATCGACGGGAAAAATGCATATTTATTTTGCGCACCAAATTTCGACGATCCATCCTGTCTTCCCGTCACCGTCACTGAGTAACGATCATTGTACGTATACGCTGCTCTTAAAAAATAAGAGTGCATACCCCAGCGATCCCAAGCAGATTGTGGTGGTGCCGGAATTGTTCCAATTCCCATATTATACCATTGAAAAAAATCATTACTAAAGCCTTCTGTACGAGAACCATCGTAATTAGACGTACGTTCCTGCCAAGAAATACCTGCCATCGCATTTATGCGGTGTTTATCAAACGTTTTATTATAGTTCATATACGTTTCCTGTTGCCAATATAGGATGTCCTCGTGCTGCACTTCCGCCCAACCATTAGGCATGGAAATATTGTTGAGCGTGATGGATGAATATCCTCTGTAGGTTCGTTTATGATTGTCTACACCGAACTGCGTTTTTAAATCTAATCCATCAGCTAAATGGAAGGTTAATGCTGCGTTACCAAATATCTGTGTATTGGAACGGGTACGATTTTGTAAATCGAGGATAGAGACTGGGTTAGACATTCCTTCAAAGCCAAGACGATTGTTGACGGTAGACGACGCCGAATGTGTATACTCCCCATTCGGTTGTCTGACCGGAAGCCACGGCAACATCTCGATCATCGTCCGTCGCGCTTCCTGGCCTCCTCCATCTTCCGGTGTATACCGTCCCCAAGTATGATTCACCGTCAGGTTAATCGCTGTCGAAAGCCAGTCTTTTGGCTTCGAATCGTACGCTAATTTCCCGTTTATCCGTTTGTTGTCTGTGTTCATCACGATTCCTTGCTGGTCGGTGTAGTTCAGGAAAGCGCCTACAGAAGAATTTTCGTCGCCTTGTTGTATATTAAGCTGATGATTATGCGATAACGATGTGCGTGTAGCCTCTCGTTGCCAGTCGGTGTTATAAAGAGGGTTTCCGCTAGCGTCAAAGTAATCGGGATCATTAAACCAGTCTGCCCTGTCAAGCGACCAGGTTTTGCCCTGCCAACGATTTTCGTTTTCCAATCCGATCATGAAAGTCTCTACCCATTCATTGGCATCAAGCAGATCCATATAGCGTTGTGGTGAGCTCGAACTGACCGATCCCATATAGCTGATGGTTTTCCGTCCATCTTTACTTCCCCGTTTTGTCGTTACGAGCACGACACCGTTTGCTCCCCGTGCACCATAAATGGCTGCCGAAGAGGCATCTTTCAAGACCTCAATCCGCTCGATGTCATTCGGGTTTAATAAATGAAAGTTTTCCATCACAACGCCATCTACTACGTAAAGCGGGTTTGACGAGGTGTTTATAGAAGCTACCCCGCGTATAACAACACGGTTAGCATAAGCGCCCGGCTGGCTAGAATTAGAATAAATATTAACACCAGCAGCCTGCCCCCTTAAGTTTTCGAGGGCACTAAAATTTTGTGCCTTAACCATTTGTTCGCCTTCCGCAATAGATATGGAACCTGTGACATCTGATTTCCGCATCGTACCGTAACCCACAACAACCACTTCCTCCACCATCTCCTGAGCCAAGGTTAGCGAAAATGCAATTGGTCCCGTACCGACCACGTCCTCTCCAGGCAGGTATCCTACAAAGCTAGCAACCAATGTCTGCCCCTCACTGGCTGTTATTTCAAATCCCCCTTTTTCATCGGTCAGGACAGATGTGCTGGTTCCTTTGATCGTAATCGTAGCGCCGGCAATAGCGTTTCCAGTGGAGGCATCTCTAACCACTCCAGATACTGTACGCTGAAGAGTTTCTTTACTTTTCTCTAGCGGTTGGTGAGAGGAAGGCATCGAAGCATTAGCGGCCCCTGTGCTCACCATTCCCGCAAAAGCCAAAGGAATTACCCAAAAACGGATTTTTCTCCGTTTGAATTTGTTCATTTGTATCATATAATATAGTTTAGTTTATAGTATTTAGACGTCGTACAAATCGCTTTTCTCATATTCATTAATAAATCACAAGGGATATGTTTTCATATAACAAACACTATTTTAATAAATAAGTTTTTCAGAAAAATACGTTAACATTTATCACAAAAGGTGGAAAGCTCGTCTGATAGCAGTAAATCATAAGATAAAAACAATAAATTCGCAATATGTCATTACATAAGCAGCCCGAATTGAAGGAAGCCGTCTTAAATCTTCCGCAAAAGGAAAAGGATAAATTGCTGGTTCGACTTGTTGGCAAAGACAAGATGTTGATGAAGCAACTCCATTTCCAATTGCTAGAAGACCAAGTTGACTTGGAAGACCGTATCGAGAAACTCAAAGAGAGATTAGCTCTTCTCTTTGCAGATGGCAGAAATACTGTCAAGAATATTCCGGTCTACAGCAACTACAAGGAGCTTCAGAGTCTTATCCGACAAGCCAGTGGCTTGGTTAACGAACATGAAAAGATAACAAAAGACAAATACAGTGAGATTGATTGCCGTATCTTCATCTTAAATGAAGCTTTCCGACGTTTCCCCCGCCTGTTTGAGAAATCGGCTGTGCACAGTGCCTTCAAGTTGCATGATTATGTGAAAGCACGTGTCAAAACGACCACCAATAAATTTGAAAAACTGCACGAGGATTTGCAGTTTGATTTACAAGAATCCATGGAGGAGATGATGGCTTTTGCGATGGAGCGTGATTTGGCGTAATGAAGGTAGTAGAAAATTTATGTAAATTTGCAAAAACAAGATCTGGCATTACGTGGGTATACAGGAAATTCTCGATAAGTACGCGCAAAGCGAAAAGGTAAAATCACTAGTTAAAAGCATACAGGCAAAAAATCCTAAAATTCATCTTAAAGGGCTTATTGGCTCGTCTGATGCAATGTTAGCCGCGGCAGCTTATACCTTACAGGAAAGACCTTTCATCTTTATTTTACCTACACACGAGGAAGCTTCCTATTTTTTAAGTGATTTAGAAAGCATATTGGACAAACAGGTTCTATTCTTTCCTGCATCATTCCGTAAGGCTTATGAATTCACACAAATAGACGCTTCCCATGTACTGCAACGTGCCGAGGCGTTAAGTGCACTAAACCATACTTCTGAACTGCCCAAAATGCTGGTAACCTATCCGGAAGCCATTGCCGAAAAGGTTATTAATCGAGATGATTTAGAAAAGAATACGCTGAGCATTACGCAGCAAAGCAAACTCAGCATCGATTTTATCAATGAGTTTCTTTATGAATACGATTTTGAACGTGTTGATTTCGTATACGAACCGGGACAATTTGCCATCCGTGGGGGGATAGTAGATATTTTTTCTTTCTCTAATGATCTCCCCTACCGGATTGAGTTTTTTGGAGACGATATAGAAAGCATCCGGACATTTGATGTGGAATCACAGCTTTCCGTCAGCAAGATACATACGGTCATTATTGTGCCCAATGTACAGGCAAAATTCCTATCCAATAACCATATCTCCTTATTGGAATACATTGACCGGAATAGTGCCATCTGGTTAAAAGATGTGCAGTTCACGCTAGACGTCTTGAAAGATGGCTACAAAAAAGCATCCGAGTTCTGGAAGGCTCTCCCCGAGAAAGATATCCAGGCCAATAGCGAATGGGTAGATCCGAGGGTTACCTTTACGACCGACCGGGCCTTCGGGGAGATGCTATTTGACTTTCCCAACATAGAATTTGGAAAGCAATTTTTCTACAAAGCAGATGAAACGGTTTTTTTTGACACACATCCACAGCCGTCGTTCAACAAAGATTTTAACCTCCTGATCCATAATTTCAAGGAAAATGAAAAACAGGGCATACAAAATCTTATTTTCTCAGACTCCACGAAACAAATCGAACGGATTTTCACCATTCTGGAAGATATCGATAAATCGGTGACGTTTATACCGATACACCGTGGTTTCCGCGAAGGTTTCCGTGATGACGAACAAAAATTAGCTTGCTACACAGATCACCAGATTTTTGATCGTTACTATAAATATAAGCGTAAAAAGGGTTATGAACGCTCGCAGGCCATTACACTGAAAGAACTTCGTGATTTGAAGCCGGGCGATTACATCACCCACATCGATCATGGCGTGGGAAAATACGCCGGATTAGAAAAGGTAGAGGTCAACGGGAAGGCACAGGAGATGATCCGTTTGGTCTACGCAGACAACGACCTGCTCTATGTCAATATTAACTCCTTAAACCGCATTTCTAAATATTCGGGCAAGGAAGGTACCGTTCCTAAAATGAACAAGCTAGGAACGGATGCTTGGGACAAGCTTAAAAAAACGACAAAGAAAAAGGTCAAAGACATAGCCCGCGACCTTATTAAGCTGTATGCTAAGCGGAAAGCCCAAACCGGAAATGCATTCAGTCCGGACACCTATTTACAAAACGAACTCGAAGCATCCTTTATCTACGAAGACACACCAGATCAGGAGAAAGCGACCAACGATGTAAAAAGAGATATGGAATCGCCCCACCCGATGGATCGATTGGTGTGTGGGGACGTAGGTTTCGGAAAAACAGAAGTCGCTATCCGGGCAGCTTTCAAAGCTGTAGCTGATAGCAAACAGGTAGCGGTGTTGGTTCCAACCACCATTTTAGCTCTACAGCATTATCGTACTTTTCGCGAACGTCTGAAAGGTCTTCCTGCTAATGTTGATTATATCAATCGATTTAAATCGTCAAAACAAATTAAAGACACATTAACTCGTCTTGCAGAAGGCAAAATAGATATTATCATCGGCACGCACCGATTAGTCAGTAAGGATGTTAAATTTAAGGATCTGGGATTGATGATTATTGACGAGGAACAAAAGTTTGGTGTCTCTGTTAAAGAGAAACTCAAAGTGATGCGGGCTAATGTAGATTCGTTGACATTAACCGCCACACCCATTCCGCGCACCCTCCATTTTTCACTGATGGGCGCACGTGACTTAAGCATCATCTCCACGCCACCTCCCAATAGACAGCCTGTCCAAACGGAACTGCACGTGTTTAATGAGACACTTATACAAGGCGCGGTTTCGTACGAACTCGAAAGAAATGGACAGGTATTTTTTATCCACAACCGGGTAGCTGATTTACCTCAACTGGGTGCCATGATTCAAAAGTTGGTGCCGGGTGCACGCGTGGGTATTGCCCACGGACAACTGGAGGGAGACGAACTCGAGGATGTCATGCTGAAATTCATCAATCATGAGTTTGATGTACTGGTCGCTACGACGATTATTGAAGCGGGTCTAGATATCCCGAATGCCAACACCATCATCATCAACCATGCGCACATGTTTGGTCTAAGTGATCTCCACCAGATGCGTGGTCGTGTAGGGCGTTCCAACAAAAAAGCGTTCTGTTATCTGCTAAGCCCCCCATTATCGACGTTAACCAACGAAGCTTATAAGCGACTTTCAGCATTGGAAGAGTTTTCTGAACTAGGTTCTGGATTTAATGTCGCTATGCGTGATTTGGATATACGCGGCTCGGGAAACCTGTTGGGTGCAGAACAATCTGGCTTTATAGCCGAAATCGGCTTTGAGATGTACAACAAGATTCTTGACGAAGCTGTCCAAGAACTAAAGGAAGATGAATTTGGGGAACTATTTGCCGATGAAAAGGATAAAAAGTATGTCTCTTTTACCCAAATAGACACTGATCTGGAGGTGATGATTCCGGACGAATATGTTACCAATATTGGAGAGCGCTACAATCTCTACAACGAGATCGGAAAACTGGAAAATGAACGACAGCTCGCGACATTCGAAAAAGAGCTGGAGGATCGTTTTGGCACCATACCTAAGCCTGTTTATGAGCTATTCAATACCTTGCGTCTGCAATGGTGGGGCAAACAGATTGGTTTCGAGAAGATTTCCTTTAAAAAGAACACACTTAAAGGTTATTTTGTCAGCAATCCAAAGTCCAGTTATTTTGAATCTGATCAATTTGGGAAGGTATTGGCATTCGTGCAGGCACATCCGGCCATATCGAATTTAAAAGAAGTGAAAGGGCAACTTAGGCTGGCGCTGAGCAACGTGAATAGCATTGATTATGCATTGCATTTGCTAAACGAAATGACATAAACACGAAGGTCAGCACACCGATGCTGACCTCCTCATTTTATCTATTTTCGCAATATACTATAAGCTTAACTTAACTTCTAAATGTTTGTCGCTGCGGATATAGGTCGAAACGACTTCGTAAGTTAACTCTGATTCTCCCTCTTGGGCAGTAATGATCTGGGAGGAGGAAGGAAAAAGCGTCACTTTTTTGGTGCCTTTACCACTCTTCAGGTGTAATTCAAAATACAGGTCACTGTGATTGCTAAGTTCATAATAGTTGGTTACCACACCCTGCGCATTCTTTTTGCTATGGTAAGCGCTACCTAGCGAAACACATGCGTGAAAAAGATCTTTGATGTGCTCTTCTTTACCAAATAAGTAATTACTGGACCAAGCGATAGTTCGACCTCGCTCTAACGCTTCACGGATAGCGGTAGCCGAACGACCTTCTGCCATGACCAACGTCATGGTGCGGTGCACACCCTTTCTCTCAATATCATAATCATGCGCTATCAAATTATGAATATCTGTATTCCCTATAATGGTTAAATCTCGATCTAAAGCCCAATCCAGAGCTTTTTTATGAAATCCGAAACCATTCACAACCTCAATCCCGTGCAATTTTTTTTCTTGATACATTTTTTCTACAAATGGAATCCATTCGTAAGACCCTTCGATCTGCGTCGCTTTCCAACCTGGATGATTCCAGAAAACAAACGCATCTTGATCTATCACCGATTGAATGGCTTGTTCATCCAGCGCGTTCGCTCTATCGGTTAAAAAATTCTTATCATTATCGATAAAAAGCGCATTAAAATGTCCCGGAGGCGTGTTCCTTGTTATTTCGGTTCCCTTGATCAAGATAATATTACTTTCATCAGCCAAATTTTTAGCTAATTCGTAAGATCTTAGATTCCCGGGCGTTACATCAGCTTGATGTGGCGTATATTCAACGTGTTCTGTAAAAGAAATCACGTCCAACCCTTCTTTCCAGGCCTCCTGAACACGTACATTCGGCCACACATGTCCATCCGTGAACACGGTATGCATATGGAAATCACATTTTAAAACCTGTAATCCGTTGACGTTTGGAATCGTTATAATTTCACGTTTTTTTTGGTAACGGAATTCGTCCAGTCGTATAATTCCATCATCTGTCTGTGCTTGACTTAGGTAACTACATAAACTTGCGAAAGCAAGTAAAACGCCTAATTTTTTCATGTTTTATTGATTGATTTATCTGCCTCAAGATACGTATATCATATAATCCGAATATTAGCTAAATATTTTCTTTTTATCAAGTCATCGCGACTGAAACGCACTAAAAAACTACTATTTAGCTAGATTATTCATTAACTTTGCCAAATATCATATACGTACTATGGCAAAGCTAGAAACCTCTTTAATTCACGAAGGTGAACATTTCAATACCACGAAATCGGTTGTTACACCGATTTTCCAGACATCGACGTATCTCGCGGACGATATAGCATCTTTCGCACACGCTGCAACGGCAACAAAATCGCCCGAATTCTATCATCGCCATGGTAATCCCAACAATAGCCAAGCAGCAGCACTTATAGCGAAATTAGAGCAAAAAGAAGATGCGTTGGTATTGGCAACCGGCATGGCAGCAATCAGTACGGCTGTCCTTGCTGTCGTAAAGAGCGGCGATCATATCATTACGCAGAAAGCACATTACGCTGCATCATTGACGTTTATTCGTGATTTTTTATTACAATATGGCGTAGAGGTGACCCAGGTCGATCAGACCGACAACGATGCTTTCAAGGCTGCTATTCGCCCTAATACGAAACTCATCTTTGTGGAAACACCTTCCAATCCAAACCTCGATATTACCGATTTGGAGTATATTGGCAAACTTGGTAAGGAACATGGGATCTTAACCATGATAGACAACACCTTTGCTTCTCCTATCAACCAAGTACCAGCTGATTTCGGTATCGACATTATCGTCCATAGCGCTACAAAATACCTTGGCGGACATAGTGACCTTACAGCAGGAGCCGTATGTGGTTCGGCAGCGTACATCGAACAAGTTTGGCGCCGGTCACTCTTATTAGGCGCTTCGTTGAGTCCCTTTGATTCTTGGTTGCTATTACGTGGCTTAAAAACATTGGCATTGCGCGTTCGCCAGATTAATGAAAACGCGCTCGCCTTAGCGCAATGGTTGGAAAGACAGCCCACCATCAAGAAAGTTGCCTATGTAGGACTTGAAAACCACCCCCAGCATGCGTTGGCAAAAAAGCAGATGAAAGGATTCACGGGTATGCTCGCTATCGAAATCGATGGCAAAGACGATACCGAACAGTTCCAAAGAGCACAAGCGATACTAAGCAAATTAAAATTCTTCCACAACGCGGTAAGCTTAGGTGGAATTGAATCCTTGATAACCCATCCTGCTAGCATCTGGGGTGCACATCAAGCGGGGAAAAAAGGAAATCAGCTATCTTTTAGCAAAGGACTCCTTCGTATCTCGGTAGGCATAGAGCATATCGATGATCTTATTGGTGATTTTGAGGAGGCTTTAAAAAACTAGACTATCAACTAACCCGGATTAACATACCGGGTCGTTGACAGTCTTTTATTGTTTTTCTTTCCATGAATCAATTAAAAACGGGAGCCTTTGTCCGCATTGCGCCCGGTATAGAACCTCCTATCGAAGGCCATCCGTCTCGCCATTCAACTTTATCCAGCATCAGGGGACGTCTAGTAGCGCCGCTAGAAACTGTTCCTTGAGCCCTGTCTATCCCATGATAAAGCATCCAATCTGTGCCTTCATCATCGGTAATGATACGTGAATTATGACCTGGTCCGGCAAATATTTCACTCCCTTGGATCAATATCGTACCTCGACCACGCTCCGTGATGTCGCGCCCATCTCTATCGAGATAAGGTCCTTTTAAATTTGTTGAACGTGCTACCAATACACGATATTGGCTATTGGCCCCTTCACAACAACTCCCCTTAGAACCAAAGAAGTAATAATAATCTTCCCTTTTATGAATCATGACCGCTTCAAAATCACCAGCTGCTATCTTTGTCTTTTGAGATAAATCAGGTACGCTCAAACCATCGTCACTCAAATCGACGACATACGTTCCCTGTGTAGCAGCATTGCTAAAACTTCCCCAAAATAAATACCGATGCCCCTCTTCTTCAAAGAAATGCGGATCAATAGAATTCGGCACATTTATTTCGTTACTTGTAAAAAGCTTCCCCTGATCGGTAAATGGTCCTGATGGCTGGTCAGCCGTCGCTACCCCCACTCCCGGATTAGCATCTCCCCACGTAGAATAAGAATAATACATGACAAACCTCCCGTCCATATAAACCACATCAGGAGCCCATATATTACCTGAGTTTTTCCAATTAGGCTTTGTAGAAAACGCTTGTCCGACCAACGCCCATGAAGTTAAATTTTCTGAACTGACAACCGGTACTACACGATTCCCAGCGCCATCTCCCCAATTATCTTCCGTTCCGTACGCATAGAATAACCCCGTCCGGGGGTCCCTAACTACGGTCGGATCTGCTAAAATCGGTTCAAAAACAGGGTTTCTATACATAGTCTCTTCTGCCGGATCGGCCTCTGGTGGCTTGGGAGCCCCGAGGTAAAGACCTGCCCCCTTATCTTCGCAAGCTATGAAAAATAACAACGCCCATATATACATATACATTTTTCTCATATCATTATCGTTTTGAATATTCTATATAATCCAATTCACCATACCCACTTTGACGACGAATACTTATTTTATGGCTACCAACTTCCAGATCAAATAGTAGGTCGAAGGCTTGCCATACGTTCCATCCGAGGTTTGGAATATTATAAACCTGTGCTTCGGATTCTTTGTCATCAATATAAATTTTGTGCGAAGTATTGTTGAAACCAGTACCAGCAGCTACCCGAATTAGATATTCTCCCGCCGCTCGTACGTCGATCGTTACATCAATACCACTTTCTGCATTATCTATGGCGCCAACTTTTGCTTGGTTAGATGATGACTCTCTTGTCTCCCGATCGGTAGCCACCCGCGCTAAACCTCGCAAAATTGCGTGTTCAGCCTCTATCCGGATAGGCAACACCTTAACCGTTGCCGTCACCACATCACTTTTTACGCTGTTCCCGGCAACGTCAGACAAAACGGCATGAAAAGACAGCTCCTGATCGGGTATATTTTCAGTGACCGGATATGCCCATGTGTAAGGTGCAATATCCTTTTCGCCGATTTTCTCCTCTCCTTTATAAAACGCTACTTTACTCAATTTTGCGCCACCGTAAGCGCTCCTTCCTTCGACGTTCAGGATGTAGGTGCCGTCGGCTATCGCAATGGCATCCGCCTGCAATATAACCGTCGGCGGCAGCGTACTCGAAGGGATTTCCACTTCATCTTTGCAGCTTGTTATGATTAGCATCAGACAAAACGGGAATAGACAGACTAACTTCTTCATGTTCATACTCTTTTTGTGGTTGTGTATATAAATCATTCTATCTCTCTACGTTAATAGCCCGGGTTTTGCGTCAAATCGGAATTATCTACATCTGACTGTGGGATAGGATACCATTCATGTTTACCGGGCACAAAATTATGGAAATCTGCATCCCGCTCTTTCAGCACCTCCAGGTTATCTGCCAGCTCACCCCAACGCACCATATCAAAATAGCGCCATCCTTCGCCAGCGAGCTCCAGCAACCTTTCGTGTTTAATTTGTTCGCGAAAAGCCGCTTGGTTTAATCCGGGCTTAGCAGTCGTTAGCGTGGGTAAATTGACCCGAGTCCTTACCCTATCCACATACGTATAAGCATCTCCTGTCCGGTTTAATTCATTTAAACATTCGGCATACATCAACAGGATATCGGCGTAACGGATCATCCGGTAATTGTTCGGTGAGCTGAAGTTCTCATCATTTCTCCAGTGGTCGTTCAACAATTTCCGGAACCACACTCTTTTGTCATTCGTACCGTACCGTTGCTGCCAGGTCTGTCCATATACCATCGTAAAGGCAGGCCCACGCTCATCCGCGTAGTCATACAAAAAGCTTACGCCCGCCCGTGGATCTCTTTTGTTGTCGACGGTTCTTTCGGTTTCGAATGCATCCACTATCCAACGCCTTGCAGCACCATCGGCGTATCCCGGACCGGGTGCTGGCGGCGCTAAAAACTTGGCCACGGACGTGCCGGTATTTAGACTAATGCCTGGATTAGTATCGTCGTCCCCATTCTCTGCAGGATTTTCTTTATATTGTATCTCATAAACCGACTCCTGGTTATTCTCATGATCTTTATCGAAATTATCTGCGTAATTGGCCATCAAGCCGTAGTGTATTGCACCCTCTCCGGTCACTAACCATTCCATCGCGTCTTTCGCCTCATTGAACCTACCCTGTTGCAAATAGACTTTTGCGAGCAACCCATGCGCAGCCCCTTTGGTAACCCGGCCAACCTCGGCGGCATCATACGAGACCGGCAAATCAACCAGCGCTTCCGTCAAGTCCTTTTCAACCTGTGCATACACTTGTCCCGGTGTTGCGTTGGGTGGATAATCCGTAGGTAACAATGGTGCCAAGACTAGTGGTGGGCGTCCCCAAAACACTACCAAATTAAAGTAATTTAACGCCCGTAAAAATTTGGCTTCGGCTATAATACGTCTTTTCAAAGTCTCATCCATACTGATCTGTGGCACGTTGGCTATGACCAGATTCGCCCGATAGTTGACATGAAAAATTGCATTCCATTGTCCGTTGCCCGTATTGTTGCTGGTATAGGAAAAAGCCATATTATTATTTAGCCCGATATCACCGCCTGAGCCAAAGCCTTCATCAGACCGTAATAAATAAAGAAAGTGCATCCAACGGTTATAATAGTTATTGCTTCTATTCAAGCCGCTGTATACCGCATTGATTCCTTTGACAGCATCAACATCATCTTGCCAATAAGATTCCTCCGTTAGCATATCGGGATTTGGCTCATCAAAATTTCTCTTGCACGAAACAGAGAGAAAGACGATAGCTGCTAATATTATTGTCAATTTTTTCATCTTAATAAATTGTCCCATTCTACATTTATTTTTGGTTCAACGATTTACAACCCTAAAGCTATCCCGAATGACACAATCCGGTTGGGTGGCCATCCGCCAACATCCACGCCTGGCTCCAGGTTGGCATTAGCACCCACCACATCCGGATCCAATCCGGAATAGTTTGTGATGGTCAACAGATTTTGTCCGCTGACGTACACCTGCAACGAAGAAAGGTTCATCCTTTGCACGATACGTGCAGGCAGATTGTACCCCAGCTGAACATTACTCAGTCGCAAGTAAGATCCATTTTCCAGCCAGCGCTGCGTATCGCCGCGCACATTGGATTGAATACCCTGATCCACCGCAGGATCGCCCGCTGTGTTACTGGTATAGGACACACCGAGGCGTGGAAAATCTGTTGGATTTTCAGCTGTCCATGGCACAATTCCTCTCCTATAGTTGGAGTAGCCCATACCGTCGAAATCGCGACGCATATCGTTGTAAAGTTTCGTGCCGTACACCCCATAAAGTTGCATATTAAGTGTAAAGTTTTTATAATACCCGTTAAACATCAAACCGGATGTGAAGGTAGGCCATGGGGTACCTGCAAAGGTTCGGTCTTCCGAGTTGATATCATTACCTGTGCCCATATCTTGCAAGTTTACGTACCGGATGTCGCCGGGCTTCGCGATACCAGACTGTGCACGATGTTCATCAATTTCAGCTTGATTCTGAAAGATACCATCCGTCAATATAACATAGTATTCGCCAATGGAACGTCCGACCTGCGTACGCGTATTGCCCGATTGTATGTAGTTTCGAGGAAGTCCCGTTGCCGGATCAATGCCCAGATTACCGAGCGACAGCACTTTATTACGAACAAAGCTAATGTTTCCCGTTACATCCCATCGAAAGCCTTCTTCGTTCGCTGCTTGGGGCTTATAGGTTAGTTCAAGCTCCACCCCTTTATTTTCAATAGATCCCATATTCGTGAATATATCCCCCCCCAAGCTACCTATATAACCGGGAATCGGCAGATATAGTAGCACGTCGGATGTAATAGACCTGAACACATTAAAAGAAGCATCTAGTTTCCTATTAAATAACGAAGCATCAAAGCCTAAGTTTAATGTCGCTTTCTCTTCCCACCGCAGGTTGGGATCCACCAGCCTCACCTGCGTGCCCCCCACATAAGCATTTTGCTCACCTGGTCCAAATATCGCACGTGGCGCCTGATTGATTAGCCCAATATATTGGTAATTGGATAAATTGGCAGCACCTAGCAATCCGTACGAGCCCCTTAATTTCAAATCAGACACCCAATCCACATCAAAAAACTGCTCATTGCTAATTCGCCATGCCAAGGCTCCTGAAGGAAAAAATCCCGAGCGATAATTTTTGGAGAATCTAGAGTCCTTATCTGAGCGGAAGGTAAAGGTCGCCAAATAACGATCGTCATACGTATAGTTGAACCTTCCTAACCAAGAGTCGATAAAATTTCTGCCCCTACTGCCAGACGACGTATTTTCTCCGGTAGCCGAGTTGATCGTGTTGAAATAGCGATCTCCAGCCTCGAGCAGATCGGTTTTTCCCGCGTTGATACCATCCCTACCTATGGTTTGTTGGGTATAGCCTACTACACCATTGAGCTGGTGCTTATCGAACGTTTTATTGAAATTCAGTGTGTGCTCAAAAAGATAACTCAAAAACTGGGAGCGTCCCTCGTCGATCCGCGTTGGGGCATTAATCTGATTCCAATACCATATTCCCTGCCCTCGTAAACTTGTATTCTTGTCGAAACTGGTTTCCATTCCGGCATTTAATCTATAGGTCAACCAATCGGTAATGTCCGCTTCACCGTATACATTTCCCATGAGCTTAAAGTAGTTGTAACCAGAATTGGTGATGTAAGCTTGGGCCACATGGTTTCTGGAGTATGTCCGGGCGTTATCGGAGCCGATTCCCCATCCTCCAGGGTTGGCTGCACTTACAAATCCCGCATGCTGAACCGGAATAATCGGTAACATACTGAAGGCATCGTAAAATGGATTGCCTCCAAAGTTCCCTCCTGAAAACGGAGATCGACCATGTGATGATGATATCATGATATTTTCTCCGACCCGGAAGCGGCCCCGTGAAGTTTCCGTATTAATACGAAGTGCTGCTCGGTCAAACTGTCGTTCGATCACTGTGCCTACGTCTTTGAAATAAGCACCGGACAGGAAATACTTGGAACCCTTACCTCCGCCGGATAAAGAAACGCTATAATCTTGTATTGCCCCCGTGCGGAACAGTTCATCCGCCCAGTCTACATCCGTACCGTCATAATTCTCCACAGCAGCTTGTTGTGTATAACCTGCATTTTCATAGGCTTGCCGGTTCATCGCGACATATTCTGCCCCATTCATCATATCAAACATCTTCGGTAGACTAGTGACACTATACCTTGCGGAGGCATTGACTACCATGGGGGAATCGGCCTTTCCTTGTTTGGTAGTAATGATGATAACGCCGTTGGCGGATCGGGCGCCGTAAATCGCAGCGGCAGATGCATCTTTTAAGACTTGGATGCTCTCAATGTCATTCGTATTGATAGTTACGTTAGGATCTGAAAGCATCCCGTCTATGACATACAAAGGGCTAGCATTGCCATATAAGGTACTTAACCCCCTTATGTTGACTACGGCACCTTGACCAGGTCCTCCGGAGTTTCTCACCACAACACCTGATGATTGACCTTGTAGTGCTTCCGGTAACGATCTTGCCACCTTCGCTTCTGTATTTTTGGTATTTACCACCGACGCAGCACCCGTAAGATCTTTTTTACGTATCGATTGATAACCAATGACAACCACTTCATCCAGCTCACTTTCTTCCGCGAGCAATACGATGTTTACTATTTGGTTGGGTGATACAGAGCTTTCTTGTGTGACATACCCTACAGACGTAAATACAAGTGTTATGTCAACACTACTTACATTAATGGTATAGCTGCCATCCGTCGCTGTCGTCGTACCATTATTAGTACCTTTTTCATATACTGACACATTACCGATTGGGTTTCCGTCCATATCAGTTACTGTACCTTTTACCGGAACCAATTCTTGGGCTCCTTCAAAGTTTAATCTGTTGTGGCTACTTTGTTTAGTTGTCGTAACGGGTGAATCATTTACGCTAGCGAACGACTGCAACACAAAGATGCATAAAAACAAGACTAATATAATCGTGAAATGCTTCATACAATAGTTTGTTAAATTTTTAAGTGGCGATAACGCCATGCATTGATAGTTCTTTGATAAGTTTCCCACTTGTGCGTAACGGGGGACTACCCCTTGGTTTATTTTTCATTTGTTTATATGGTTAACGTGTTATTATAACAATCGCAATTACGGAAAAATACCTCCGTTAACTTCCACGTTTTGTTTCAAAAACTCGTTATTTTGTCTTTTCCAATTCATCTCACCCGGTCGCACTTTCTAAACGAGAAACTATTGTGTAGTTTTGGTGATAGCTAAGCAAAAACGATAATTATGATAGATGCTATAGACCAACTCCATAAACCCAAAATTTTAATTGTAGATGACAATATGGAGGTTTTAGACTTTTTAGAAGATGATCTAAGCGATCAATTTGAAATCGCGAGAGCGTCCGACGGAGTAGAAGCCCTAGAGGTACTAAACCTCCGTTTGATTGATCTCATTGTCTGCGATGTGATGATGCCAAAAATGGATGGTTTCGAGGTATGTAAAATTATCAAGTCTACTCCAAACCATGCGCACATTCCCATTATTTTGCTTACGGCTAAGAATACGCTGAACGCTAAAATAGAAGGTTTGGAGATTGGTGCCGACGCTTATATCGAAAAACTTTTTTCACCAGAATACCTTCGTGCACAAATCCATAGCTTGCTTCTTAACAGAAATAAGATAAAAGAGTTTTTTATCTCCTCACCTTTTGTACATGTCAAAACTTCTACTGTTCAAAAAAATGAAGAGTCTCTTTTTTTGGAAAAAATATATGACGTAATCCAACAACATTTGGCGGATCCGAATCTGGACGTCGAAAAACTTGCAGATTTAATGAACCTGAGCAGACCGACTTTATATAGAAAAATTAAGTCCATATCAGATGTATCACCTAATGAACTTATCAATATGGCGCGATTGAAAAAAGCGACCGAACTGTTATTGCACCATGATTATAAAATATTTGAAGTCTCGTTCTTAGTAGGCTTTAGTTCACACACACATTTTGGACGGAATTTCCAAAAACATTACGGAATGTCACCCCGTGAGTATATTCAAGAGATCAACAACAAGAAAGCCGACATCTAGGACCGTATTGTCATTCAAAATAATATGTAATAAATCGTGGTTATGTCGGATACCCAAAAATATATCGTTCTGTTTTTCATCAGCTTGCTACACTTTTCATCGGTGTATAGCCAGCAATATTACTTCAATCACTATCAAGTAGACCAAGGATTATCGAACAACTTCATCTCATGTGCAGTACAAGACGAAGATGGTTTTTTATGGTTCGGAAGCAAAAACGGCTTAAATCGGTTTGATGGCAACCAGTTCAAAATTTACCAGAGCGACCCTTCTGTGCAGAATGGATTGGAGAGCAACTTCATCCGACAGCTTTTAGTGTATAGAGATCACACAATTTGGGTAGGGACCGATCAGGGAATTTATATTTTTGACAAAGAGAAAGAACAATTTCATATCTTCCGGGACGATATACGTGGTGAAGTTTTATCTATCCGGACAGACGATAAGGAACATATATGGTTTGTTGCCAATCTCACTTTATATTCCTATAAACCTATATCCAACCAACTGCGGCAACTGACGAAACCGGAAGATTTTTTTGTTTCTGCACTTACTATAGATGCGGATGGCAAAGCGTGGTATGCGAATCACCTAGGTTTACTGACCTGTGTTCACAGCCAACAGTCCCTCAATCTAAACGAGGTACTCGGCACAAAAGATATTTGGGTTCAACAACTCTATACAGACCAACAAGGTTATATTTTAGTGGGAACAAGAAGCCACGGCTTATTACGCATTTCACCCCATGATTTATCTGTTGAGCATATTTTCGGGACAAATACCGAAAACAACAATCTTTTCGTGCGGGACATTCTCCACATCAATCAAGAATATTGGGTCGCTACAGAATCTGGAATATTTATATACAATACGAAAACGAAACTCACCAAAAGACTTTATCACGAGCACGACAACCCGTGGAGCCTTTCAGACAATGCTGTATATGCCTTATGTCAGGATCACGAAGGAGGATTATGGGCAGGCACTTATTTTGGAGGATTAAATTACCATCATCCCAAACTCGATTTATTTGAGAAAATATTCCCTAGAAACCAAAAGCCATCTATCTTAGGGTATGCTGTCCGTGAGATGGTCGAAGATCCATACGGGAATATCTGGATTGGCACCGAAGATAAAGGGATTAGCTGTTGGAATTCCGACTTAGAAACTTTTTCGCACTATGGCACTGCAGATGGGCTGTCTCACAACAATATTCATGGACTATTATTGATAGGAGACACCCTATTAATAGGTACTTTTGACAAAGGACTGGATTTATTTGATATCCGCCGAAGACAGATGATAGCGCATTATGACAGCCATAATACTGGGGGGACTTTAACTAATAATTTTATCTATTATATCTATAAAACACGAGCCGGTCTTATTTATCTCGCAACAGGGCGAGGTCTCCATATTTTCAACCCGAAAACCCGAACTTTCAGTATATTCAAAAAAGTTCACAATTACATTTTTTACACGACCATCTTTGAAGATTCGCGGGGCAACATCTGGTTTGGCACCTGGCGGGATGGACTACTTAAATACGATCCCACTATCGATAAAACGACGATATATACTCATAACATACAACAACCTCATTCGCTAAATAGCAACAGAGTAAACCACATTCGTGAACTCTCTACAGGAGCAATATGGGTAGCCACCGAAAATGGCATTGCTATTTTAAACGAAAATAACGAGGATTTCACTAGGATAACCACAGCCCAAGGTCTTCCCAGCAACCAGATTCTCACCTTTACCGAAGACGATTTCAACACGCTCTGGATATCCACATCACATGGACTTGTCAGCTACCATACACAAACAGGTAGCATGCAAATATATAACAAAGAAAGCGGAATAATCGGACTACAGTTCAATTATAACTCCGTATTTGAAGATGCCAATAAGTTTATCTATTTTGGTGCAACCGGGGGGATGATCAGATTCAACCCGAAACGTATTCAACACCATTCTCCCTCTCCAAAAATTCCTATTTATTTCACCAGTCTGCATGTACAACACAAAGAAGTACTGGCATCCAATCCCAATACTATTATCAATACGGCTATTGCTTATACGCATTCCCTTAACCTGGAACATGACCAATCGACTTTCAGTATCGAATTTGCGGCAATGACGTTCCTCTCGCCACGATCAAAGGTATATCGTTATAAGCTTGACGGATACGACAATAAGTGGATTACCCTTAAAAACAGTAACACAGCGTATTTCACACAAGTACCGGCAGGAAAATACACACTCTGTGTACAACTAACGGAGATTGACGGAACCCCACTTTCCGCCGAAAAAAAACTTGACATTGTTATCCATCCGTCTATCTGGCGGTCCCCTATCGCCCACACGCTATACGGATTAGCAATACTGTCTCTTATTGGATATATCATCTGGTCTTATGACCGAAAAGTAAAAGAAAAAAACAGAAAGCGCATCGAGGCACTTAAAATTCATCGGGAAAGAGCGTTATATAAAGCGAAGATCGATTTCTTTACTAATATTGCACACGACATTAAAACACCGCTGATGTTAATAAAAGCACCATTAGGAAAGATCATGTTTAGAATTGATGAAAATTCGCCGTTGCTCAAGTGGTTGCACACCATAGAAAGAAATACCAATAAATTGGTATTGATGACTAATCAATTGCTGGATTTCAGAAAAATGGAATCAGATAGTTTTAAATTATATTTTACCGCTGTGAATATCAATCAACTCCTAAAAGAAATCGCTTTTGATAATAATACACTTATCCAATATAAGAACATTAAATTATTTTGGCATTTAAATGCGCCGGAGTCATTAGTACTCGACAAAGAAACGGTTTCCAAAATCGTATCCAACTTATTAAGCAATGCAATAAAGTATACACAAGATTATATCCATATATCAACGGATGTCGTTGCCGACAAGCAACTGCATATCACATTTCGGAATAACGGAAATCTGGTTCCAAAAGAGGAAATGGAAGACATCTTCAAACCCTTTCATAGAGCGACGGCACATATAGGTAAAGCCGAAGGTACCGGTCTGGGTTTGTCACTGGCCAGATCGCTTGCTGAGCTACACAGCGGTACACTGACTATGGTAACAGAAGAGCGAGAGAATATATTTATACTCAAACTACCACTGCAAGAGGAGCAACAAATAACTACCCCTCCTTAAATGCGTGGCGTTTAATTATATGCCCTACCTACAGATCACCATTTTTCAATGATTTTACTGCATGATCAACAGCTCGCGCTGTAAGTGCCATATACGTCAACGTTGGATTCTGCGTAGCTGTAGAGGTCATACACGCACCGTCCGTGACGTAAACATTGTTGCAGAGGTGCAATTGATTCCATTTATTCAACAGCGATGTTTTAGGGTCATGTCCCATCCGGACGCCTCCCATCTCATGTATATCATTTCCAGGCCGACGACCATCATCTTGCGTTCGTATATTCGTAAACCCGGCAGCTTCATACATCGCGGTCATCTGCTCATAATAGTCTTTACGTCTTTGCCAGTCATCTTCGGCATAATCTATCGAAATATGTAAGAGCGGCACCCCCCATTTATCCGTTTTATCCGCATTGAGCCATACCCGATTGTCTTCTTTCGGAATGGTTTCCGCCATCATATGGGAATGTATACGCCAGTTGCTCCACTTTGAATCGTCTAGCAGTGCATTTTTGAGCGCATCGCCGACGCCATTGGTATCTCGAATCTGCGATCGGCTCGCACCGAAAGCAGCTGCCCATCCGCGCAAAAAGTCTGTTTCCTGACGGTCTACATTGCGGAAGTTAGGGATATATCCTCCTCCAGCGGGATTTCGGCCATCCGTCCTGTATTCTAGCAGACCATCATATTCTGCGCTGATTCGGGCCGTATAGTTATGAAAAGCGATATATTTCCCTAATAATCCGTTATCATTTCCCAAGCCTTCTGGAAAACGATCGGATTTGGAGTTAAGGAGGACGAGGTTCGTGTTCAAAGCCGAAGCGTTGACGAAAATTACATTGGCGAAGAAATCCAATTCTTCGAGCGATTCCGTGTCGATAACCTTCACCCCTGTCGCTTTTCCGGTTTCCTTATCATACAATATAGAATGCACCACCGAATGTGGACGGAGCGTTAGGTTTCCGGTTTTTTGTGCCCAAGGAATCGTAGACGCATTGCTACTAAAATAACCTCCAAACGGGCATCCACGTTGACACAAGATACGGTGTTGGCATTTTACACGCCCTTGCTCAATATGGATAGGTTGTGGTTCTGAAAGGTGGGCGCATCGGGCACTGATTACATGTCTGCCTTGAAAATTTTTATTAACCGATTGACGAAAATAATCTTCTGCAGCATTCAACGGATAACCTGGCAAAAAGTCGCCGTCTGGCAACGTATATAATCCATCCTTGTTTCCCGCAATGCCCACGAAACGCTCTACATAACTATACCAAGGATCGATATCTTGGTATCGGATAGGCCAATCTACCGCAAAACCATCCCGAGCCGGCCCTTCAAAATCATAGGCACTCCAGCGCTGCGTTTGTCTTGCCCATAAGAGTGATTTCCCACCTACCTGATAACCTCTTATCCAATCGAAATCTTTCTCCTGAATATAGGGATGCTCTTCGTCTTTCACAAAAAAATGTCGCGTATCCTCTTTATAGGCATAACATCTATTGGCAATTGGATTTGCTTGTTTATCGGCATATGTCGTCTCCCCGCGGTGTTCGAGTTCATAGGGGTAGAGGTTTGTTGTAGGGTAATCTTTGACGTGTACCACGTCGCGTCCTCTTTCAAGTACAAGTGTTTTTAGGCCTTTTTCGGTAAATTCTTTTGCTGCCCACCCCCCGCTCGCACCTGAACCTATGACGATCGCATCAAATGTGCGTGTCTTCACACTATCTATATTTAAGTTTGCCATTCTTTTGGTGTTCTCTCTCTAAATTTGTTTTTAACCCCTGTGCCTATCGATCAGGTCATTTTAAAATAGCCGTTATATCTGCCTGGGACAAGCTCATATTTTTTCAAATCCGTCATTACATATTTGGAGTTTGTAAAACCTTGTATAGTTCGACGCCTAGTAATTCCGTAAAAGCGCTTTACTTCTTCGTTTTCTATTTCCTTGAGCGACTCTAAAAATGCGATACGTTTATCGACTTCCAATTTTATAAAATCTTGTCCCATTAGCTCACGCGAGTAGGTAGAAAACGTGCTCAATCCTGCAGTAAAAGCTTCTTGATCTTCCGGGCTATGGCAGTCATCCACCATCTTCAAAACAAAAAGGTGAAGCAATAATTCTTTCCCCCCAGGTGTATCAGACGAAGGGATAATGGTCTCAACCAATTCAGCTAGCAGATTTTCCTGTTCTTCGTCTATCACCAGATGTGTCATTTCAATCGTTGCTTTACCAGACTGGCGGTAACAAGCAGGGAGCAGTAGTGTTCCTCCTGCGATGTATAACAACCTACGAAGGGCAGTTCTTCTATTGATAACATCTACTTTCATATGGCCTTTTTTAATATGTTTTGAGTCTCATCAATTATGTAAATATAATCATTTTGGCGTTGACAAAACCTGCTTACTTTCTAATAATAGCTTTTCAAGCGCCTCGTAAGAAACATCCTGTACTCCGGTCCCGTTGTCAATAGCCAAAGACGCCGCCAAAGCCGCACTTTGTCCGAGTATCATAAATACGGGCTCCATACGGATGCTCCCAAAAGCTATATGGGAGCTGGAAACACATACTGGAACAAGAAGATTTCCACATTCTTCTTTTTTCGGCACAAGGGAGCCATAGGATATTTTATAGGGTCCTTTCTTCGGTTTTACACCGATATCCCCCTCATTCTGAACATGGCCATCCGCCTTTACATACCGTTGCACGTTATGCGAATCCAACGCATAAGATCCCATCCCCACAGGATCAGCAATCTCACTTTCGCTAAAGGTGTCATGCTCCGTCATGACATGCTGCCCTACCATCCGACGCGCCTCTCTAATGTAAAGCTGATGAGGCCAGTGGCCGTTGTCTGTAAATTCATCTTTTGCTAATCCCCATTGGGCCATCTCCTTCCGTACATCGGAAGGCACTTTTGAATCATTTGCCATGAAATACAGCAGCCCTTTTTGATATTCTTCGTGTTCTTTGATGATCTCTCTACGGCGTTCGTAACTCGCCTCAGGATAATCGTAATTCATACCAATAAAATCCGTGCTAAAGGGGCCATGGTTATTCGTATCCGTCTTCCGGTTAGGTACAGGGTCGAACTTCCGGAAAGTTTCCCGCCAGCCCGATGTGAAAACCCGTGCCAGCAGTTCGTAATTTTCCGGGTTATAATGATCTGGTTTCGGAAAAGGTACGCGATTATCCGGATGATTGCTTAAACACATCCGGAAGCAATACGCCTGCAAACGATGATCGCCCTCTCCATAAATACCCGGATCTTCCGCTGAAACGCCATATAACAATCCACTCGCACTGTCTCCTGGAATCACGTATGGACTTATATCGCTCTTAAACCAGTGGTCGTGGTGTAATACTCCAGTCTGTATGCCATTCCACTTCTCTCCGTATACACTATTTGCCTCACGTCCCACGTGGTAGCTCACATCTGCAGCGGCCATTAAATCCCCCTCGTAAGTGGCATCGATAAACATCTTTCCCTTAAACGTTTTTCCACTTAAGGTCGTAATGGAAACAATACGGTCGCCCTTTTTCATCACACCACTCTCCCGATCTAGCCATTCATCCCGCCAAACTTCCAGCTCGTACTCTTTTACATAATCCTCGAATATCTGTTCGGCTACATGGGGTTCGAATATCCACATCGTACGCTCGTTACCATCTATGGCCGGTGTGCCTTGACCTTTGTTGCCGTATTCCGATTGCGCTTGCCAACGCCATGCGCTGCTATCTTGGTAATGTTGATACACACGATGATAGAAATCACGTGCTAGCCCTCCGATGACAGATTTATCGCCTGTATCCGTAAATCCCAGTCCACCCGACGACAATCCGCCCAAGTGTTTGTCCGGCGATATGACGATGACCGATTTCCCCGATTTTTTCGCCTGTACCGCAGAAATAATACCCGCTGATGTGCCGCCATAGACAATCAGGTCTGCTTGATAGTCATTTGAATGCGATTGGTTGCAAGAAACAAGTAGCCCTATGATAACCACAGCCAATAGTGTTTTCCTCATGTTTTCTATTTATCTTTTACATTTAAGTTTAAAAATTCTAATATCTTCGGTGCGATGACCTCTTCTCCACCCTTCTTATTGGGATGTAAGCCATCCGGAACATATTGCCTGAAAGTCTCCTCTCCCTGATCTAGGATAATCTGCCAATTGGCATAATGGTCGATAAGCATAACGTCTTTATCCCGCGCTACTTCACGATACATCGCATAATAGTCTGGTAGATGGGGTCTAAACGTAGCAGACTTCCCGATAGGCATGTTCATGACCTGTATAAAGATGTCGCAGGAATCGTTATAAAGCCGAACACGATCAATCATATATTCCAGATTCAATTTAGCTAATGCAACGGATGTCCCGTATTCTTGAAACGCATCGTTCATTCCAAACTCTATAAACACGGCATCCGGCTTTTTGGCTATGACACTATCTTCAAAATTCTTTACGCCCCAAACAGACCACATCCCGCCCTTACCGGCGAGCGTATAATGGACAAGATTATCGCCATATTCCTCAGCAATACGTGCTTTGACGACATCCATCCATGCCCTTCCGTTTCCACCGCTGGACAAGCTGGTTCCATATACCACGATATGTTGTGGTTTACCCTTTTTCAATTGTTCTATCATGCGAGACTGACAAAAAGCAGAGAGAGATATCAGCATACTGCAGATTGTCACAATTAATTTCATCATTTTTTTATTAACAGCAATTTTTCGCCTATTAAAATCACCTCTATTTTAGTATAAATTTATGCGTAATAACTCCATTGTGAGTCTTCCATATTACATATTATCCCAACCATTAGGCTGTTGTGGGTAAGGATCGCCTGCAATAACAGACTCTATTTGCTTCTGCGGAATTGGTCGTAATACATGGAAATCCCGTATATTATCCTTAGGTAAGGTATGATTTGTCCACTGTGTAGTGAAGAACCCGTGCTTCCTTACGCGCTCAACCAATTTTTGTGTTCGAACAAGGTCGAGCCAGCGTAACTGTTCTCCACAAAGCTCGCGTGTTCTTTCATCAAGGATATAATCTATGGTTATATCGGCAGCAGTAATCATTAGGTCGTCTATATATTCTTCCTGTGAGACAGCTCTTTTACGAAGTTCGTTAATGTAATAAGCCGCACCATTGTTGGTCGAATTGTTGCCGAGTTTAAAAGCTGCCTCGGCAGCTATAAGGTATGTTTCGGCCAACCGAAATACGATAATTGAACGTTGGGAGTCGAACGACAGACTTGCACGGTTGGGATCTAAGAACTTCTTCATTGTTGGGAAGGATGGGTCGGTGTAGTTTTCGGGCGTAAGTACATAGTAATTCGTAGCCTCTATCTCCTCTTTGGTCATATTTTTGCCGGGAAGATAACCTGCAAGGTCTCCTTTTGTTCCACTTCTAACGGCAGCATACTTATTATTACCCACATAAAATTCCTGTGTTTTATTCTGAAAATCAACTGGGGCGGTCCACTCGCTTTGAAATGTGCTGTAATAGCGCGAGTCTTTGTCGATATCGCCGAAAACTTCATTATATAGCCAGCTCGTTCCATGATATCGCGCGTACACACGTCCATCTTCTATTTGTTGAACATTACCGCTACCATTAAAATTAAAATAACCACCGACAAAAACATGGCTCAGATGATTGATGTTCGCATCCGCTTGCGGCACACCATAAATCGGATCATCTGTCATCTGCACATTATAAAGTATCTCCTGGTTATTTTCATTGCCCGGTTTATGGATATCTGCATACCTTGGCATAAGTTTGACGCCTATCTGTTCTCCATCATTAATCAGTGCAGCAGCTGTATTGTACGCATTCTCAAAATCGGTGGACTGAGCAGCGCTGCTCCATCCACGCGTGAGATACACTTTTGCCAACAAATGGCGGGCTAAAGCTTGTGTAACACGACCCGGATTGGTATCTTTCGGTCCGGCAGGCAAATTACCAGGGGTTGTACAATATAACAGGTCTTCGATAACAAAGTCGTATACATCGGCTATTGGGTCACGCTTAGCCTCTTTTACAATTCCATCATTATAGGTACGATTCAATGTTACATCGCCAAAGAACTGCACCAAACGGAAATAAAGCAACGCCCGAAAGAACCGAGCTTCCGCCAACATGGTTGTTTTTTTAGTTTCGGTAATGCCCGTCATGTCTTCGCCAAAGTGTACAAGACCATTGCACGTATTAATCAACGTATAGGAAGATCTCCAATAGGAATAAATATAATCCGAACTAGGTTTGAAGTTTGCTGTATAATTGCCAAAATTATAAATGTCACCCGAAGCACGGCTATAGAATTCATCCGTTCCGGGTACAGTTAACATATGAATAGAGCTGATTGGTCCGTAAAAAGCTCTCATTCCGCCATATACACCGTTCAACCCAAGTTCAAACCCCTGTGGTGTATTAAACGACTCGGGTGTCATTTTCGAGTGGTTTTCCTCTTCCAGAAAATCAGCGCATCCCGTAACGAAAAGTAGCGGAAGGCAGGCTAATAAATATATTATATTTTTCATCTGTATATAATTTGTTTTTTAATGGTGATGAAGCTATCAAATTTATTCATTCCTCTGTGTGATTGAATAAATCATGATGGTTTCATTGTCATGTCTTAATTAGAAAGTTACATTGATACCGAATAACATTTGCCATGATGGAGGAATTACCGTATTCATCACCCGGTTGGTCTCGGGATCAAGTCCATTGTATTTGTTTACATATTCGGAGAAGAACGTAAACGGATTTGTCGCTGTTGCGTATATACGAGCCCTGCTTAACCCAATTGACGTAAGCAATTTATCGGGCAACGTATAACCCAATGTCAGTGTCCGTATCTTGAGGTAAGATGCATCGAACAACGTAAGCGTTCCTTTATAAGGTATGCTCTGTACCCTGTTATTTGGGGCCGGCCAGCGCGCATCTGTTTTTTCCGGTGTCCAATAGTCAACATCCAGGTTATTGTAATAACCTCCTATCAGCGAATTTTGTCCACCCCCATAGAGTTCAGACCGAAGCAAACCTCCTTGTCGGAAATTCATAACCACCGTTAAGTCGAAGTTCTTATAGGCTAGCGTATTGGTCCATCCACCTTCAAAGTTAGCCTGATGACTTCCCAGCACTTTCCGGTCATAGTCGTTGATTACGCCATCGGGTTCACCATCCGGTCCGCTGATGTCGGCCACTTTAATTGTTCCTATTACGGAGTCATCACCCGAGGTTTGAAGTCCTAAACTTTCGGCAAGCGTCTTATCTTCAGGCGTGTCTTGCCAGATACCCAGCCCTACATATTCGTAGAAAGATCCCAGCGGATGACCGACAAAGAGGTTGTCAGAAATCAGTTGATCTGCTCCTTCGGTAAGTTGAACGACTTTATTCCGGTTAAAGTAGATATTTAAATCGGTCGTCCACTGGAATTTATTCCTGCCGTCGCCATTGAAAACGTGCATACGGACATTCGTCTCAAATCCTACATTTTCTGTTTTACCTACATTGTAAGGAATTGCCGTACTAACACCACTCGTTGCAGGAGGAGTGAAACTCATCATCAAATTGTTGGAGTACTGTTTGTACACTTCCATCGAACCGGTAATCCGATTATCCAAAAAACCAAAATCCATACCCGCATTATAACTGGCTGTACGTTCCCACCTTAGTTCGCTGTTGGAGGCGGCAGTCGGATAATATCCAAGTACCCCCTGAGACCCAAAGATATACCTATTGCTGCTCATATTACCCTGCGTGTCATAGGGAGCCACGTTGGTGTTACCTACTTCCCCATAACTGAGACGCAGTTTCAACTGAGACAATATAGAAGAGGTTCTATTCATAAACTCTTCATTACCGATGTTCCAAGCTACAGCGGCAGAAGGGAAATAATGCCACTTATTCCCTTTCGCCAGACGAGAAGAGCCATCGGCACGAAGTGTCGTCGTCAGGTAATAACGTTGGTCATAATCATAATTAAGACGTCCCATGTAAGAAAGCATGCTCCATTTGCTGTAGTTTCCACCTCCTTTATGGTTTTCAGCCGTACCCGGATTGTAGTAACCTACTTGATTGGTCGGTACATTTTCATAGTTCAGGTCGAAATCCTGTGCTTCCCTTTCTCCGGCACTAAACAACGCCGTAACATTAAAATTATGCTTCTCTACTTTTTTATCATACGTCAAAAGGTTTTCAATCGTATAGTCTATAAGTGAAGCTGATTCATTATAGCCATAATTCGATGACTGACGACGCTTGCTTGTTCCCTGCTGATAATAGCGTTGCAATGTGGTCTGCGATAACTGCACACCCGCATTAAGCCTGTATTTAAAGCCATGCGTGAGGTCCACATCCAGATAGCCGGTTGTAAAGGTCGATAATCGTTTGCGATCGTCTTGGATAGCTCCCTCACGCAGATCCATTAGCGGGTTGCTCATCAAATCATTCGGATGTACTTTCTCCCGTATTGATCCATCGTCCATCAATGGCGTGAGCAATGGACTCAACCTTAAAGCGTCGCCCATTGGGTTGAGGCTTTCTCCTCTGCTTATATAGTAGGTGTTCAATGTGTTGATCCCTATTTTTAAGTATTTGTTTATGGTATGATCCACAGATAATTTCTGAGTTGTGCGTTCCATCGACTGTAAATCGTATATACCTGTCGCTTTATAATATCCCAATGATGCGGCATACTGGGTATTTTTAGATCCGCCCGCTATGCCTACCTGATGATTGGTGATTGTCGGATCCTTGTCATACAACTCTTTCTGCCAGTCGGTATACACGCCATTTTTATAGCCTTCCGTTTCTCCGTCAAGCCCTCCTTCGAATACCCGTTCTAATACTCTGGGGTCGTCGATGCCGGTGTAGCCGTCCGAATTTTTGTACCGATTGTACATGGCCCATTTCCGTAGTTCCATATACTCATCCGCATTCATAAGATCATAAAAGCCTAACGGCTTGTTGATTCCAAGATATCCGCTATAGGTAACTGTAGCCCTTGCCCCTTCTACTCCGCGCTTGGTCGTCATCAATATAACGCCATTGGCTCCCCGCGAACCATAGATCGCTGTTGACGAAGCATCCTTAAGCACAGTAACCGAAGTGATATCATCTGGTGAAATATTGTTCATCATACCTAAATCGTAAGGAATACCGTCCACAACCAAAAGAGGGTCATTGCCAGCAGCGATCGATCGCGTTCCACGGATACGGATCTCAGGCGTATGTGCCGGATGTGTTGATCCACCGCTACGCTGTATGTTCACACCAGATCCTGCCCCTTGCAGGGCCATTCCAATATTTGCGGCAGGTGTATTGCGGATGGTTTGTTCGTCGATTACGTTGACGGCGCCCGTTAAATCAGATTTCTTCACCGCGCCGTATCCCACCACGACCACTTCATCCAAATCACTGATTTCTTGCTCCAAGGTTATATCAATAACAGATCTACCACGAACACTTTCTTCCTTACGTGCAAAACCTACCGAATAAAACACAAGGGTTGCGTCCGGTTTCGCTAGGATATGATAAGAACCATTTTCGGAAGTAGCTACGGTAGAGGCCGTTCCTGTAACCGATACAGAAACCCCTGTCAACAGGGCTCCGTTTACATCGCGAACCACACCTGTTACGATATGCTGTTGAGATGGAGAAACAGAAGTTACCGGCCGGTTATTTAACTGCGTGTTATCACGTGTTGTTATTTTCGTTTCCTTCTCTTTCAAGACGATCGTTTTATCCATAATAACATACGTCAGGGGTAATCCCCGAAGACATTCGCGTAATACGGTTTCCAAGGAGGTATTCTTAAAATTTGTGTTGACTTTGCGGGAATCATTCAGTCGCTTCGCCGAATAAAAAACCGTGAGGTCGGTTTGCTTCTTAATTTCCTTAAAAACTTCCTTTAGGGAAATATCCTGCTGTTGGAGGGTGACATAGTGCTGTGCGACACTATTTGCCCCCACCTGCATGGCGAAGAAGATAATGATTGTTAGCGTAAGTTGCATGCGCATAAGCACCTGTCTTTTTAGCACCCAATTCAGGGTGAAAGTAATTTTTTCGTACATTTACAATAATGTTTGGTTCAATTGAATAACTATAGATTTACAAGTTGTCCTGAACATTTTCTGCCTAGCAGATATTGCCGAAAGTGTTGGTCGCACTTTCGGTTTTTTTTGTTCATCTCATCGCTAAATCATAACATAAGCTTTTTAGGGTTTATTGGATTGTATTTTTAACCTTGTTACGGACAGCAACCGTCCGATCTTTGACCTCAAATGTAACATCGCCTGCCTCTCGCAAAATGTTCAAGACTGTCTGTAGATTACTATTCCGTGAAATACTGCCCGAGAAAATCTCGTCAGAAGGCACATAGTCCTTATAGTCAATCGCAATATCATACCAGCGTGCTATGCGTTGCAATACTTCTGTTGCAGTCTCGTTGCGGAATACAAATTCGCCGTTCTTCCAGTCGATATAATCGTATACATCCACTTTATTTTTTTCTAGTCCATTCTTCCCATTCTTTCCCTGTTCACCTGGAAGAAGTGTCATCTCTTCACCAAATCGACGTGTTTCGACACGAACTTTACCATCCACCAAGGTGGTCTTCGTTTCCTCTTCATCGTGATAAGCCGAAATATTAAATTCCGTACCTAAAACGGTAATCGTTTGGTTGGCGCTAACGACTTTAAATGGTTTAAAGTGCGCAGCCGAGTTATCGGCTTGTACACGTTTTACATCGAAATAAGCCTCTCCCTCCAATTCGACAACACGCTCTCCTTTAGCGAAATGGGAAGGGTATTTTAGTGTTGACTCGGCATTCAACCAAACCATGGATCCGTCGGCCAGTGTAACGTTATAGGTTCCTCCGCGAGGTGTACTTAGGGTCAACATTTGAGGAGAAGATGATTCCAATGCTAAAACAGTAGAGGTACCATCATTATAGGTGACTTCCTGCCCCTCAATAATAATGCCTTCCCGACTTTCGTCCAGGGTTAGTACCCTACCGTCAGCAAGTGTTATTGTTGCTTTATTTCCTCCGGGCATAATATTGATTTCAGAGACCATCGTATCATCCGCTTTCGGCGAGAATACAAACCAGGAAACCCCTACTGTGCCGAATATTAATACGGCAGCAACATAAGGTAGCCAACGATACAAATCTGATTTCTTTTTCGATGCGACATGTTTCTTCAAATTTAATTTGACTTTATCGGTTAGGTGCTCTATTTGCTCGGTTGGGTTAGTGGATTCCACGGCTTTGGAAAATTCTACGCCTAAAAGATGGTCAAATTTATCTGGGATACCATGATCTTTAAAATAGTCGAGCATTTCTGCTACTTCCTCTTCAGAAATAGAGCGGTCTATATATTTTCTACATAGTATCTCGATGTCGTATCGGCTTTTTCCCATTATAACATTTCGGTTAACTTTATACATTACACCTGAAATGCAAAAAGCAAGCAAATGAAATAGTCTATTTTTTATAAAACGCTATAGATCAGCCCGAAAAAAATTAAAAAAGCAGAAGAATAAAGGCGATATATAAAAAGCTAGAAAGTTCAGATTGGTTCTTTAATTCACTTTTTAAGAATAGATTCGCATTTCGGATATGGCTATTCACCGTGGCGACAGAGATCTTCAGTTTATCGCTTACTTCCTTATAGCTTAAGCCGTCCAACTTGCAAAGCACGTAAACCTTTTTTTGCTGTGGAGGTAAGCGATCTAACAAAGAGTGCAGAGCTTGTTCAACTTCCTTGTTTTCTATCCATTCTTCTACGGCATTCTTGCCTGATGCCGTAAAATGGAGCAAGAATTCTTCCCGTAAACGGTTGTCGTTTGCGATTTTACGAAAAACGTTTTTGGCTTTATTCACGGCACTCCGATACAAATAAGCAGGAACCGATTTAGACGCATCCATGTCATGTCGCTTCTCCCATAGCATCATAAATACATCTTGCAAAACCTCTTCGGCCAGTTCGTAGGAACGAAGTAGTCGAACCAAATGCGTCGCCAGTTCATTTTTATACCTATCATAAATCTCCAAAAAAGCTTTTTGGTCATCCTTATTCAATAAGACAACCAAGGCTTCATCCGTATGATTTTTTAGGTGTTTCATAGCCCATCTTTTATTGTAACAAGATGTTTTTTTCGACTTTTGATTTATAATATAGCGATCTCTATTTATGCGCCATGAAGATACAAAAATTATGCTGTTTTTCTGGCAGCTTTTAATTTTTACCGAACGTCCTGTATGTGCCGCGGACCTTTTTCATTTATGTTTACAGCACCCTTAGCCACTCCTGCTCTTTCTCCCTTTTTCCATTCTCCCGGAAGTCGCTTTCCGTTCACATCATCTCGATCCGGTGTTGGATGTCGGGGAACCGAATCGCCAGTTTCTTCGATCCATTGATCTATTGCCTTACGTAAATAATGTAAGGTCTCCTCGTATTCTCTATCGGAAACTAGATTTCTAAATTGATGAGGGTCAGCACTTAGATCGTATAATTCTTCCCCCTCCCGAGGCACGAGAAAGACATCTTCCTGTTCAGGCGTTGTCAATCCCTTATCATGGGCTTCCCATAACTCCTCCCCCGCAGGAAACTGACGGGAAGACTCGCCTAACAAATTTCGCCTATTTGGAAAAGCGTTTCGGATATAGACCAAATCTTTAAACCGTACCATCCGTTCATGCGCCTGAAAAACATGCCAGTTATGTTCCGCAAACACAAAATCACGGTGGTTAGACCACTCCTTGTTCTGTAGAATGGGATAAAAACTTTCTCCTTGTATACGGTCGCTTATTTCGGTACCTGCCAAATCCAGTATTGTCGGTGCGATATCGACTGCGCTTATTAATGCATTCGAGATACCCTTGTCTACATTTGGACCATATACAATGAAAGGCGTCTTGATCCCGCTATCGTATAATCTTCCTTTATTTCTCGGAAAAGGCCGACCATTATCGCTCATAAAGATAATATACGTATTCCCCAGGACGCCCTGCTTATTCAGCTCTTTCACTAATTCTCCTAGATAATAGTCCGCTCGGGATACTTCATGATAATATCCTACCAAGTCTTCACGTGTCTTTGGACCATTATATAGCATCGGTGGTACAATGATATCATCGGGATTATATAACGTCCCTTTATCATTAATCTGCCAATCGCGATGTGCGTCATGTGAAGCAAACCAAAAGAAGAAAGGTTGGTCTTTGGGCCGGTTTCTTATAATCTCGTTCCAGTCTTCTTCTCCACCTGGGCCTCTCCCTGGCGAGATCGTATCAAAGGCATGTTTTGTTTGTGGTCCCATATGGTTCTTACCCGATAGCACGGTATAATAACCAGTCTCCTTTAGTAGTTGCGGAAACATGACTTGTCCCTTTGGCAGCGGATCATGTAGTTCCGGTGCTCCCGTATTGTGTGGGTAACGTCCCGTAATAATGCTGGAACGACTTGGACTACAGCTGCTGGTTGTCAGGTATGCGTTTTCGAATTTAAGTCCGTTTGCAGCCAGACTGTCGATATGTGGCGTTTTTACATTCGGATCCCCATAACAACCCAGATCGTTCCAGCCAATATCGTCGGTAATAAAAAAAATAAAATTCGGTTTAGCCGTTTGTGCATACGACCCCGTCCAGTAGACGAAAAAACCCATTGTGATAACATATCGTATTACACTTTTCATCTTTATATAATCATTGAAAACGTGAAATTTCATTTGTATATGGGAGTTCGGCACACCAGGTCTGCGCACGAACAGCAATGAGGTTAGTGAAGACACACAAGAAATTAGCGTACAAAGAAAACGGAATGTAAGTTTCTTTGTACGCTATATTTATTAGACTTTGTAGTATTGCTCCCAGCCCTTTGCTGGCGGAGGCCCGACTAACAAGGCATTTGCAAATTTATCGTTGGTAATTTCTTTTTTAACGGGGTCAAAGTCTATTTTGCCATTTAGTCGTTGGGTAATGACACCCAAACAAAACACTTGACTTAATGGTCCCGCTATTTCAAAAGGAGATCTGGTTTTCTCTTCACCTTTACAAGCCTTCAGGAAGTTCGCAAAATGATTTGAAGGAGATTCTGGAACTTCAGGAAGCTTATTCGCTAAATCGTTGGCTCTTGATTCCGGAATAATTTGCAGGGTACTTCCGTGAGAAGCCCCCTTAAACGTTAAGTCTTTTCCGTAGATAATCTTTCCGGGATTAAGTTTGGCCGGTTCAATTTCACCCGTACTCGGTGGTGGAATGTTAGGATCTAGTCCCGAAACACCATAACCTTCTGGAATTTCAGGCAGGTTATCCAATCCATCGTACCAAGTGATATCGACAGCAGGCATCCTTTTCCGTTTCGGAAAATGGAATTTAATCGTAGAAGACATCGGGAAAAAGAACGCATTATGTCCTTCCAAGTAGGTAGCCTCCACTTGTGTCGGCAGTCCTAGTTCTAGGAATTCGTGTGCTGTATCTAAGATATGCGCACCCCAGTCGCCCAATGCGCCCATACCGAAGTCATACCAGCAGCGCCATTGACCGTTGACGAAATCCTTGTTATAGTCATGCCCTAGCGTTTGCATTTGCCATAATTCCCAGTCTAGTGTAGATGGAATCTTTTCCGCCGGCGGAAAGTTTTTCATATTCGGATCCCAGGTATGCCAACGGCGTGCGTTATTCATATGTGCATCGATACGCGTTACATCCTTGATGATTCCTGCATCTTTCCATGCTTTAAATTGGAAATAATTCGCTTCGGAGTGTCCCTGGTTCCCCATCTGCGTGACGACGTTACTATGCTTTTTCGCTTTTTGCATCATCAGCTCCACTTCCCAAAAGGTCTGTGCCATCGGTTTCTCCACATATACATGCTTTCCTAATTCCAAGGCCGTCATTGTTATGGCAAAATGGGCAAAATCAGGTGTACCGATCGATACCGCGTCGATCTGGTTACCCATCTTGTCGAACATCTCCCTAAAATCTTGAAAGCGGGGAACATCCGGGAACATCTTAATTAATTGTTGTGTCTGTTTAGCTCCCATGTCTACATCACACAGCGCCACAATATTACAAAGCCCCGTTTTGTATAAATCCTTAATAATTTCCCCAGCTCGGTTTCCTACACCTACACAAGCCAAGTTCACACGTTCGTTGGCAGAGGCAAAAGGGATTTTTCCCAAGACGCTGTTCGCCAACAATACACCGCCGCCTGCCATGGCAGCACGACTGATAAAGCTACGGCGCGAAAGGTAATGGTTCATATTTTTCTGTTTAGTTCCAATTATTTAATTTTTTTAATCTTGATATTTCTAAAGGAAACATTATCTCCATGATCCTGTAAGAGGATATGTCCCTCTGCGGCTCCACCAAAATTATCCCAATCCTTATACTTACTTCTTGCCACCAAATCAAGATATTCTTTGGATCCGCGTTTATACTCTACCATTTTAACTCCGTTTAAATAGTGGGTTACTGTACTATCTTCAGATACTAATACACGTCCACGGTTCCATTCGCCAATCGGTCTACGGGCACGTTTTTCTTTGTTGGAAGTAATTAAATCATACAAAGAAGCTAATGTACGGTTTCCGTCGCGGCCCATCTTCGCATCAGGATGCTTTTCATCGTCTAAAACCTGATATTCCAATCCGATGGCAGAGCCTTTTGTTTTTTCTTTGAGGGTTACGAAATACTTTACACCGCTATTCGCTCCCGGAGTCATCTTGAATTCAAAAGAAAGATCAAAAACAGCAAATTGATCACGTGTGATGATGTCTCCTCCATTGGTGGATTCTCCTCCGTCCGACTTTAATACGGTGATCTCTCCATTCCCGACTTTCCATCCCTTTTCTGGAAAAGAATCGCCACGTACACTTCTCCATTGGTCAGCTGTATTGCCGTCGAAAAGCAACTCCACGCCAGATTTCTTCTCGGCATCGCTCAAATCATTGGGCTTAAGATTCACGACAAATACATCATCTGGAAAATCCGTAGGTTTTAGGTTTTCCGTTTGTATGCGAATATTTTTAAAATGTACTTTCTTGCCGTGTAAATCGTCCGAAATACTATGTACCTGTAAACCAATAAAACCTTTCCTGTCGATGGTGTCGATTACATACGAGACCGGAACACCATTTACCCATGTACGTAGTTCATCGCCGATAGCTTCAATACGATAATGATTGAATTCATCATGTTTATAGGCAGATCTAGCGGCTTCATTAAGGTCCAGCGGGTAAAGCCATCCGCGACGGGCTTCGTCATAGATCCCTCCAGACCAAGCTCTCGAGGTAGGATCGATTTCTACCTGCCGCCCATATACGCGACCCTTGCCCTTATTGGCATCTGGGTCATAATGACTGCGCGTTTGGATGCCAGAATTCGTCCGGTCTCCCTCCAGTTTCACATCAACTTCTAAAATAAAGTCGCCGTATTCTTCTTCTGTCACCAAGAACGAATTTGGTGTTCCTTTCGTCATGGTTCCGACGATCGCGCCATCTTCTACTGTATAAGGCGCTTCCCCCCCGAGGGGTTTCCAGCCTTTCAGGGTCTTACCGTCAAAGAGATCTGTCCATTTACCTCCGCTTTGCGCTTCGGTCGGAGACTGACATGCAATAAACCCGATAGCCGCAGCGACTAAAAACTTAGATATTGTATTCATTTTTTAATATTTATTTAAATATGGAAATTCATAACCTATCATTCAATATGCATTACTTTATACCCGCGGGATTTTATAACCGTTATGGTATTTTGCCAATAGATAATTGTTGGCTTTTCTATCCGTAAATTTACGTTTCGCACGATCCCAATATAGTTTTTCACCTGCCCGATACGCTATATTTCCCATCTGACAAAACACCGCTATATGTGCGCCTACCTGAATAGGTGCATTGACCATGCCGCGGTCTTTCTTAGTTATCGCCCGAACAAAATTTTGCATGTGTACATCCAGACCATTGTCTTTTGGCTTCTGCAGCGCAACGGCTTCCATCTTTCCCTTCTCAGGGATGACTTCCCACCCATTTCTATTCAGTATCAGGGTACCATTATCCCCAATGAATGCGACGCCATGGTTTCTATTGTATGGGCCTAGGCCGATACCTATGGCATGTTCCCACTGTATACTGAAGTCTTCAAACTCATAAACGACACTCATCGTGTCGGGTGTTTCAGAAGCTCCGTTGGGATCGGCATATTTACCGCCCGACGCCATCACCGAAACGGGATCGGACACCTTCATTCCCAGTAAAGCGTAATCCAACATATGCACGCCCCAATCAGTCATAAGTCCGCCTGCATAATCCCAAAACCAGCGAAATTCAAAGTGAAATCTATTGGGATTAAATGGGCGCTTTGTTGCCGGGCCCAACCACAAGTCATAATGTACACCTTCTGGAACAGCCGTATCTGGTTTCTTTTCGATGGTCTTCTTCCAGTCTACATAAGACCAAGCCTTCACCGTTCTGATCTTCCCTAATTTCCCTGAATGCACAAAATCGATGGCATCGCGAAAATGTTGTTGACTACGCTGCCACTGGCCTACCTGTACAATACTAGCGCTATCGTCAACGGCTTTTACCATCACGTCACATTCCTGTACGGAATTACCGATCGGCTTTTCAAGATATACGTGCTTTCCTGCTTTCACGGCATCTACAAGCTGCAGACAGTGCCAATGGTCGGGTGTAGCGATGATGACAACATCCACTACATCTTCCGCTAGCATATCTTTATGGGAAACAAATTTCTTGACCTTTATCCCACGTTCAGATAACTCTGCTGCACGTCTCTCTAAAACATTTTCATCTACATCACATAGCGCGGTACATCGTACGTTCGTATTCTTTAATATAGCGTTCAAATTTGCCCATCCCATTCCGTGCGCGCCAATCAACCCAACCCTAAGGGACACTTGGCTGGCGAAAGCTGAAGCAAAGGGCACCAAGGCAGATGCTGCGAAAACGGATGAAATCTTTATGAAGTCTTTTCTATTCATGTAGTGGTTTATTTTTTCGGATCTAACAAACTCAATATGTTTGTTTCAAGCTTACAACTAACCCAAATGTAAAGAATATCAAACGTACTTCCATTACCCGTAATAATTAATTTACGAAAACGTTGTAAAACGGGAACGATATCATTTATTCTTTAATCGTTGGTCCGTTTACCTTGAGTTCTCCGTTTTCCGCTAACTCCAACTCATCTAAAAACACGAGGCGTTCATCTCCTGTTTTACTCGTTCTGCCGTGATACACACACCACATCTTTCCTTCTCTATCTTGCAACAAACTGTTGTGTCCGGTACCCGACACAATGCCTCCACTTTCTGTATTTTTTTGTAAGATAGGATTAGCAGCGGACTTCTCAAATGGGCCTAACGGGCTAGATGCCGTAGCATAACCAACAGCATAATGTTGCCCACCGAAAAAATTAGCGGAGTACATCATATAATACGTATCGTTATGTTTGAACAGGTAAGAACCTTCGGTCCATCTGCGGTTTACTTCACCAGAAGTTACAGAACGGCTTTCCCATTCTGCTTGTTGGTCGTCCATAGAAACGGGGGGTCTGAGCAACAGTACCGGTTCGCCTATAACCGAAGCAAAGTCTGCTGATAACTCTACACCGTATATCCAGCTTTCTTCGATTTCGTTAAACATTTTCTTCTCGCGGGCCCAGTCGGCGATTTCAGACTCTACGGCGTGTTTATAGCAACATCTGGAGTAATATAGATACAATTTGCCATCCTCGGCAAAGTAAACATTGGCATCAATAATCGGATATCCCGGGTCGAATAAAGGTTCTCCGGTCATATCTTCAAATGGTCCTAATGGATTATCGGCTACTGCGACACCTATTTTATAGTTTTCCAATTCATTGTTCGGGTTGTTTTTCCAATGTGCACTATAAAACATATAGTATTTTCCATTTCGCTTGTATACTTCTGGTGCCCAGAAATCTTTTGTTCCCCAGGACTTCTCTTGATCCGCAGAATAAACCTGCTCCCGCTTCTCCCAAGTTTTTAAATCTTTGGACGAATAGGCCATAAAACCATTTTTCACACCTCCTGTTCCATACATATAGTACGTATCCGATTCATCATCATAAACAATAAACGGATCGCCAAATGCTACATCCAATGGATTATTCGACTCGTATACCGCTGCTTTATTATCTTGGCTTTCGGGATTTTCTTGATTTTCCTGACTTTGCGTACGATTGCTATTACATGACAGCATGGTGAACAGCAATCCAATGAGGATAAAAAATAGTTTATTCATGATTTTCTATTGTTTAAAATAAGGTTTATGTTGAGCAACAACACTGGGTGTATCTCCTTTTATAACAGGCCAATCGTCTGCCCAATCTATTTTATCGAGGAACAGCATCCGTCTGCTCGCACCGCCAGCCACCTTCCCTTTTTCGACATCAATGCCATGGTATAAAATCCAATCTTCATCGGCATCATCCGTCATGATCCGAGAACCATGTCCGACACCGACAAATCGTTCGTTTGCTTGAAGTAAGAGCGTTCCATTTCCTCGCTCCTTTAAATTACGTCCCTCCTTATCCAAATAAGGCCCCTTTAGATTATTCGATCGACCGACGACCATGTGATAAGTGCTGTTAACACCTTCGCAACATGATCCACGAGAACCTATAAAATAGTAGTAATTGTTACGTTTGTGGATAATAACGGCTTCTAGATCGCCGGCAGCAATTTTAAATTTATCGTCTTCATCGGTAATTTGAATACCATCTTCACGCAACGGGACACCGTATGTACCTTGTTTGGGCCCGTCGTTGAAACTCCCCCAAAACAAATACTTTTGTCCATTCTCTGCCCACATGAACGGGTCGATTGAATTGGGCACATCGATTGATTTACTGTCGAATAGCTTGCCATGATCCTGAAACGGCCCTTCTGGTTTATCCGAAGTTGCCACACCTATTCCCGGATTCGGGTCATCCCAGATCGAAAAAGCGTAATACAAAAAATATTTACCATTATCATATACGGCTTCTGGAGCCCAAATGCCGCCTCTCTTTTTCCAGCTAGGCTTCGATTCAAAAGCAGACCCGACCAACTTCCATTCAGTCAAATCGCTAGATTTCAGAACGGGCACCAATCTGCTCCCTGCTCCATCCCCCCAGTCGTCTTGTGTACCATAGGCGTAGAACGCTCCTGAAACGGGATCCCGCAGCACGGTGGGATCAGCTAAAATTGGTTCAAATACCGGATTAACAAAACGGGTTTCAGAGCGACTTGCTTTCGGAAGCTGCCCCTGTCCGCTGGTACTGCTTGCGCAAGCGATACACAGGCAAGACGAGATTAACTGAAAAACAGGAAAAACAAACGCTCTACTTTTTCTTTTCATCTTTTATCAATACGACTATTTAAAATAAACAACTTGTTTATAACGGTCCCTTAAAGGAACACTGCTTAAAAAGCAATAGAAACAAAATTGGTAATTGCCGCTTATAAAAAATATTCATTTTAACTCAAAAAAGCGTCGTTTCGTATCATGACAATACGTGGGAACGTATATGCTTCAGCAGACTTTATCCTAAAACAACCGCGACCGGCCATGCTCCGTTAAAAACGATAATAGCGTCAATTTAAAATCTCTCCCAGTAATCGCGTCAGCTCTTCCCCCCTAATGTCCTTTGCAATAATTTTTCCAGCCGGGTCAAGCAAAAAATTACTGGGTATCGACCGAATATACAATGATTTCGCTACGGCATTATTGAAGCCTTTCAGATCGGACACATGATGCCAGACTTGTTTATCATCATGGATCGCTTGTATCCATTTATCTCTGTCCTCATCCAACGATACACCAATTATATCAAACCCCTTTGCACGATATCGACTATACGCTTTTACCAAATGTGGATTCTCTGCGCGACAAGGGCCACACCAACTCGCCCAAAAATCAACCAAGATGAATTTATCTTTCCTAATATCCGATAGCCGCTGCATATTGGAAGAAGTATCAGCTTGTTCAAAGTCTGGAAATACCGAACCGATCGATATATTATCTTTTACAGTAAGCATATCTAGGCATTTTTTGTACTTAAATGTATTTTGTAAATGAGCAGGCATACGCGACAGCAAATCACGGACAAGCGGTAAATCTTCGTCATTTCTAAGCTTGCCGTAAAGAACCTGCAAAACATAATAGGAATCTAAGTGCTCTTCTATAAAACGGGATTGCGCGCGGGTACTTTCTTCTTTGTTATCTAATTTGAATAATTTTGACCACTCTCTGGATAGCGAGTCGGTTTTTGAATCGCTGATCTCAAAATTTCCCCAACCTTTCTGCCAACCCTTAAACCCCGTAAAAAAATGCTCTTTCCCCGGCTCTATCCAACCTTGATATACGATAAAATCACCTACTACGCGTGGATTGTATTTATCCTCAATCGATACGAAAAGCCGAGAAGGTTCTTCGATATGTCCTAATATTTCGAACGCTCCCCCTTTTTTAAGTCGTACCGTGTCTGTTATCCCCGAATCGCCGACTTCATAGTAAAAATAGTAAATAGCGTTTTCAGCTGTATCAATTGTGCCTTTTAATATAAAAGGCTCTTGTGCTTTTGTTAAGGCATGTGTTAACAAAGAAATTAAAATAATTAAAGAAAAACGTGTCATATATATAGAATTTTAAAAGTCAGTTTAATTGGTCAGGTCTTCTAACGTTTCAGAAAATTTAGTATTTCCTACATAACCATCGAGATGACTGTACTTTAACATCCCTTCCTTGGTAAAAAACAAGTAACTGGGTAAAAATTGAATATCCAACGGCTCCATAATCTTTTCACTTTGCTCAGAATATAAAAAATAATGTTCTCCGCCTATCGTTTTTATGAGGTCATTCCATTTTGCTTTCTCAGATGATTCATTGGTAATATAAATAAAAACAAAATCATTTCTGTTTGCATACTGCTCTTTGATAGGCTTCATGCGCGCCAATGCATCCAAACAAGGACCGCACCATGTTGCCCAAAAGTCTACTACAATATACTTGCCATGATAACGGGTGAGAATTTTTTTCAAAATTTCTTCTTCATTCTCTTCAAAAGGCAGAAAATACTTTCTATTATTGAAACTGGAATCAAGTTTACTATTCAGCTCATTTACATGGAACAAGTAATTGACAATAGCTTTGTTTTGATAATACCTAGTTATTTCCATACGCTCATGCTCGGTTAACGGGCTTCCATTTGATATCTTTTCCAGATAAGCTATGGCTAAAGCCATATCATAAAAGATACTGTTTTCATTTTCAATAATGGTGTTAAACCGCTTGACCAAGTTCTGTTTGTACTTTGATAGTCCGACTTCTTCAATTGGTCGAGCTTTTGCATGAGGATCAGCAAGAATGGTCTCCACCAGTTCTCGATAACCTAGAGGCCAAACAATGTCTACATTGGTGTTTAGTGTATTTACGATACCTTGATAAAAAGAATCTTCTTTATGCGAAATCGAGTTAAGTGCTTGCAATGAGTCGAATCCTAGGTTTTTGTTATGCGCAAGTACCCTTTGGTCGTATCTCTTCAATAACTCAATAGTCTTCACTAAAAATGGCATTTTCTTCACATACGTCATAACGGAGCGGGTGGCAGACGATCCATCCATGCCTCTTTGAATCTCTTGGATTTGCCGGAGATAGCTGTCTTTTACTACTTCCGCGGATTCTATACGCTTGTCTTCTGGGAATCGAGGTTGTTCGTAAGAAAACAGCATGTCTCCAATCTTTTCAGCAATCAATTTAGATTGATCAAAAATTTCCTTGTACTGCCCTGTATAGCGAAGTTCAAAGTTGACCGTATCCTGGTGATATATTTCTAGTATGTCTGTTTCGTCTGGCAACAGTACTGTGGTAAAATACGTATTGCGGTAAGTAAAATAAACAGGCGAAGGCCCGAACGTGTAAAAGGATATATGATACGTTGAGTCGTTTATCCGCGCTACGTTGAGAGGCCTATCATAAGACAGCATATTGCCGCCCTGTATATTCGACATGTCCTTACTCACCGGCACCTCTCCTTTGAACTTTATTTCAAGAGAAGTATATCCATCTGTGTATAAAGCCGAATCTTGTGCATAGCACGTCAGATATGGGTAAAAAAGTATTATTGTAAAAATTAAGATTATTTTCATAGCAGCGAAGACAAAATGAAACTAGAACGTTGTTATGTAATAAAAACTTCGAATAGACAGTTGTATTCTTCGTTTATTAAGTTTATAAATGTAAAGTGCACAAAAGACATACTTTTGGCGACCTGTCAAACAAATAAACGTATTATTTTATAAAAAAAGTATCCAGTTTGACTCAAAAAAACGTCGTTTTGTATCACAGCACGAACGATAAAGCACCGATGCTATTCTAAACAGATTGAGACAAAACAGCAATTTATTGATACGATTACGCAATTTCTACAAACGGATATTCACAAACTTTGTGTGTTAAGTTTCCATTAAGGAACCATTATAAACAGTTTGAATACGTAACTAAATTAAGTTTTTATGCTAATTCTTTATAAAACCAATCGTCATTTAATCTTCATGAAACCGAAGTGGATATCGGCTAGTTGCCTATTTTGTTTGATAGCTCTAGGCAATCCGAATCCTGTCATGGCAGCTAATCCAAACATAGAAACGGAAGCGCTGCACGTGCAAACTAAGGAAGTGCGAGGAAAAATAACCGATGCAGATGGTACTCCTTTAGTTGGTGCCACCATCATGGTTAAGGGAACATCTCTCAGTACAGCTTCTGATGAAGAAGGAGAGTACATCTTATCTGTTCCTAACACAGCACAAACATTGGTCATATCGCTAATTGGCTATGAAACAAAGGAGTTACAAATTGGTACCCGAAATGTTATCAATGTTTCATTGTCCAGTGGTACTGATGCGTTAGAAGAGGTTGTCGTTGTCGGCTATGGTACCATGCAGAAAAAGGATTTGACGGGTTCCGTTTCCCAGATCCGTCCTGATCGAATTGCGAACGAAAATCCGAGAACCGTACAGGATATCTTACGAGGCACCCCAGGTTTAAACGTGGGATTTAGCCCTTCTGCAAAAGGAGGTGGTTCCTTGCAAATACGCGGTCAGCGTTCCGTGTATACGGATGGCAACCACAACAGCCCCCTGATTGTCCTTGACGGTATGTTCTTTTATGGAGAACTATCCGAAATCAATCCCGACGACATTGAGCAAATCGATGTCTTAAAAGATGCATCCGCTGCTGCTGTATATGGATCGAAGGCGGCCAATGGTGTGATTATTATTTCGACAAAAACTGGTAAAGTCGGAAAGCCCGTTGTCAATTTTACCGCTAATTTCGGTGCTACAGGGCCTGCCAAATATCGTAAAAGATGGGATACTGACGCTTACCTCCAGCATCGGCAAGATTGGCTCACAAAGAATACCTATGGCGTCAATCCCGAAACAGGAGAATACGAAGCCTACCAAACGGGGGGATTTGCCGATCAACCAGGCTTCTTTATGCGCCCCGACCAATTGCCATCCGCTATATCGTTGGATAGCTGGCGGACATACAGCACCAATGATGAGGGGGAATCCGATTTAAGCATCTGGGCCCGTAGATTGGGCTTAACAGGCAATGCGCTACAAAATTTCATCAACGGCAAAGTGGTCGATTGGACCGACAAGACATTCCGCACAGGATTTGATCAGGATTACAATGCCAGTGTCAGTGGAGCCAGCGACCGGGCCAACTATTATTTCTCCATGGGCTATCTAAAAAATCAAGGGGCTGTGGTCAGTGACAACTACCGGGCAATACGCTCCAATATGAAGGTCAACTTTAAAGTGACTGATTGGTTTGAACTTGGTGCCAATGTAAACTTCCAAGATCGATCTGATGGGAATGTCGAAATTGACATGGACCAAATGATGCGTAACAGTCCATTTGCCGACTACGCCGACGAATTGGGCAATCCGGTGCAATTTCCTTTAAGTCCTGAATTCAGTCAACGCGGTTATAATTACGATTTTCAACGGCAGTTTTTGGAATTAGACAAAGGATTTACGGTCTTCAATACCATATTGCAGGCAAGAATCAAATTACCGTTTAATATTACTTATGCTTTCAATGCCGCTCCGCGCTATCAGTTTTTTTATGATCGCTACTTTATGTCGGCGGACCTACCTGGGTCGGACCCTAAAACACGTGGCGCCAACCGCGAACAAGCTAAACGCTTTGACTGGTCGTTGAATAACACAATAACTTGGGAGCAGACCTTTGCAGAGAAGCACCGTTTTAATGTAACGCTTGTTCAAGAAGCTGAACAGCTTCGTTATTGGTCAGAACGTATTGAAGCAAGAAATATCCTGCCTTCCGACGCTTTGGGTTTTCATGGCGTGGGTTTTGGGAACAAAGAAGACAGTAACTACTTCAGCAACGATACCCACGAAACTGCCGATGCGCTTATGGCTCGTTTATTCTATAATTATGACGAGCGTTATATGCTGACAGCGACAATCCGACGAGATGGCTATTCCGCATTCGGCTCTACCGAACCTTACGGTATATTTCCTTCCTTAGCTGGTGCTTGGACTTTTTCTAACGAAACTTTTTTTCAAAAATGGAAACACATCATGAACTCAGGTAAACTGCGTGTTTCGTACGGTAAGAACGGTAACCGATCGTTGGGTTCACCGTATCTTGCCTTAGCAAATCTTTCCCGAGGGGGAGGCAAAATGCAAGGCTATCTCAACGCATCAGGACAACTGGAATTATACCGCTATTTAATGATGGACAGACTGGCTAACCCAAACCTAGAATGGGAGAAAACGTCCGCATGGAATATCGGCCTAGATTTTGGTTTTCTTAACGACCGGATATCGGGTACGCTCGAATATTATACTATGCAGACACATGATATGATCATGGGACAACGTCTTCCAGGCTTCTCGGGTTTTGGTTCGATCACCACGAATCTCGGACAGGTGAACAACAGTGGGTTAGAACTAGCCCTAAATACAGTTAATATCGATCGGGAAAATTTCAGATGGGCTACTACCGTTGGGTTTTCTTACAATAAGAACAGAATCAAACACCTATATTACGACTATGTGGATGTACTCGACCCAGGTGGCAATGTAATAGGTCGTAAAGAACAGGACGATATTACAAATGGGTGGTTTATTGGACAACCAATCAGCACGATTTGGAATTATCGCGTAACTGGCATCTGGCAAGCACATGAAATCGACGAAGCGGCGCGTTATGGACAAAAACCTGGTGATCCAAAGGTATCTAATAGCTATACAGACGACGATGTAATTAGTGAAGACGGTTCTGTAACCCACGTTTATAACGACAGAGATAAAGAATTCCTTGGAGAAGCCACTCCACCATATCATTGGTCTTTGCGAAACGAGTTCACACTATGGAAAGATCTCTCCTTTTCGTTTCAATTATATTCGTACATGGGGCATAAAAGTCTCTCAGGAAATTACTTAAACAATGACGATGACGGAGGTCATATGCAGTACGCTCTAGCCAATCGGCCCGCCAAAGAGTATTGGACGCCCGATAACCCCACGAACGAGTTCGGAAGAATAGAAGCCTCGGGACCAGTTGGCGCAGCGGGAGCACAAAAACTGTACAATCGCTCATTTATTCGTCTAGACAATATTTCTATAGGTTACACACTGCCTCAACGCTGGACATCCATGTATAATCTAAACCGTGTTAAGGCATTTGGAGCCATACGGAACACAGCTACTTGGGCACAGCAATGGATCTACGGTGATCCCGAAACCGGAGGGTGGGCATCCCGCACATTTACTCTAGGATTGAACTTAACTTTTTAGATGATTTAGAAACTAAAAGATATGAAGAAGATAATACCATATTTAAATCGTGGAAAATTGGTACTGATGATCGTCGGCGTACTATTGAGTAGTGGCTGTTCGCGGGATTTTTTGAATCCAGACCCACTATCTTTTTACGAACCCAATACCACCTTTAGTACAAGATCGGGAATAGAGGCAACACTGGCTATTTGCGACCGTCACCTCAAACTGTACTGGACAACCGATCACAACGAAATGCTCTCACTTGGCACAGAATATATCTTTTCTGAGCTGATGGTCGCCGGAGCTACCGACAAGCGCAATATGTTCGCTGATATTGCGAATATGCTTACACCGACCAGCGACGATGGAACACATCAAGATCTTAACAGGACCAATAGCCTTTGGTACTTTTGGGACGAAACCTACAAAGGAATTAGAAATGCAAACACTATACTTCATTATGTGGACGACGTAGAGGAATTAGATGAAGCTACCAAAAATAGATTTAAAGGACAGGCTTACTTCCATCGTGCTTTTCGCTACATGGCTTTGGTGTTCCAATATGGCGATGTACCACTTGTGACCAAATTACTGGAAGTGCCCAAACAAAATTACCGGAGTACCAAACGCGAGGCTATATTGGAAATGATTACCCGCGAAATGGAATTTGCCGTAGAATGGGTTCCTGAACAAAGCGAGATCGGACTCATCGGCATGGTCAATAAAGGGGCCTGCCGGATGCTTTTAGCAAAGTGCTACCTAGCAATCGGCGAATATGAAAAAGCAAAAGAACAAACGGACATCCTGATTGACCAGTCAGGATACAGCCTCATGACCAACACCTTCGGCACTTTTAACGAAGGCGGAGAGCCGGAAACATGGCAGATCACCCGAAACGTCATCTGGGATTTACATCGATCCGAGAACAAGTTGATCTCATCTAACCAGGAGCTTATTATGGGTATGCCCAATCGCGGAGCAGAGGCAGAATCTTTTGTCAAATTACTGACCATGCGCATCCTATACCCGTTCGTTTTCGACAACAGAGTGCAGGCCAAAGACGGTCGACAGGCGCTGATGAATATCCGTCGTAACACGGCCGACTATAACCCCCAATACGATTATATGCGCGCTTTTGGACGTGGTATCGCAACTTTTCGTCCGACACGCTTTCATATGACCAACTTATGGCAGGTAAATGGTACGATGGATGAGACAGATTTACGGCACAGCTCCGAAGCAGGCAACTGGATTCGGATGGAAGATTACCGAGTGAACAACAAAGAATCGTCAGAATTTGGTAATCCACTCACTCTCTTTGATAACAATGGGAGACTTTTATGTAGCGACACAATCCGTCGCTGGTTCGATGTACCACATTATAAGCTATATTTGGATGACCCTGTTGCTGAAGCGAATATCGTGGGGTCAGATGGACATCGTGGTGCTACCAACGGCGGTCATGCGGACTGGTATCTTTATCGTTTGGCAGAAGCCTATCTCCTACGCGCAGAAGCTAAATTCTACATCAACCCGAGTGATCCAACCATTAAGGATGATTTGAATGTGATAAGAGAACGAGCACAGTGTAGCGAACTATACACGGGCACTGTCACGATAGGTGACATCTTGGATGAACGCGCGCGCGAGTTGTATTGGGAAGAATGGCGTAATGTAGAATTAAAGCGGGTATCCATGTGTTTAGCACATAGTGGCAGACCCGACGAGTGGGGAAATACATACAGCCTAGAAAACTATGACAAACAGCAAGGAACCGATGCTAGCGGGGGCAGCTATTGGTACCAGCGCATCGTGCATTATAGCATGTACAACAAAGGTCCCATACAAATCAATGCTCCAGGAAATAGCAACCCGCACTATCGGATGGACAAGAAAAATATGCACTGGCCAATACCTAATTCGGCTATTACCGCCAATAGCAGGGGACGTTTAGCACAAAACTATGGTTACGATGGCTATGATCCGGCAACACCTAAATGGGAAACGTGGCAAGAAGCTGTTGCCGATGAAGATAGCGCAGGAGAATAATGATTATGATATGAATATTTCTAACAGAACGAATAATGGGCTTCAAAGCCTATTGTTCGTCATTATGTATTTATTGCATCTACAAGCAACATTCGCACAAAATTACTATAACGCATCCCAGCAAAACCACAAGCCCAACTTCCTCATCATCATGGCAGATGATCTTGATGTTCAGCAACTCAGTTGTTATGGTGGAAAAAATTTGGAGACTACACACATCGACCGGTTAGCATCAGAAGGGTTAAAGTTTAATTCCATGATCGCATCGGAAGCTATGTGCATTCCTACGCGAGCTTCCTTATTAACAGGTTTATACCCTGCTCGGCACGGCGCATACCAGAATCATAAGCCGGTAAACAAAGGGCTAAAAAGCATCGTACATTATCTTGGAGACTTGGGTTATCGCGTAGGGCTTACCGGAAAAGACCACATGACGAAACCAAAAGCCATCTTTCCTTTTGACCTCATCGATGGTTTTGAACCAAATTGTGTATCCCCAACGGATGTTTATTTTTTAGACAGTGTCCAACACTATATCACGCAAGGTTCGCCCTATTGTCTGTTCATCATGAGCAACAATCCGCATGCCCCTTGGACAGTCGGTGACCCGAATGAATTTAATCCTGCGGAATTGGCGCTACCAGCGCATTGGGTCGACACCGAGCAGAGTCGTACGGAATTCTGTAAATACTTAGCAGAAGTCCGACGTCTAGATAATCAGGTGGGCGATGTTTTAGCAATGTTAGAAAAGACAGGTCAGGACAAAAACACCATCGTTATTTTCCTGGGAGAGCAGGGTCCACAATTCCCCGGTGGAAAATGGAGTCTATATGATTATGGACAGAAAAGCGCTATGATTGTTCGGTGGCCAGAAAAAGTGAAGGCTAAAATAGAAACGGATGCGATCGTACAGTACGAAGATATTACGCCTAGCCTTGTCGATATGGCAGGGGGTGAACCCATTGACGGTTTGGATGGAAAAAGCTTTAAGCAGGTACTAACACATCCCGAAAAACCACATCGCGATGTTGCTTTCGGCATTCACAATAATATCCCGGAAGGTCCAGCATACCCTATACGCAGTATACGGGACAACAAATACAAATTAATTCTCAACCTCCTACCAGATGCCACTTATACGATAAAGTGGATGATGAATGATAAAAACCCGACACTGGTATGGCCAACTTGGATAGCCCAAGCAAAGCATGATGAAGACGCAGCTAGGTTAGCAAACCGCATCTCGCACAAACCAGCTGTAGAATTCTACGATTTACAAAACGATCCTAGCGAATTACATAACCTGGCAGAAAATCTGGCCTATAAGAAATTAGTTAGAAAATACACAAATCGCCTGCAGAACTGGATGAAAGAACAAGGCGACTCCGGTATAGCTATGGATACAAAGTTTTAAATCTATTAACTAACAATACATCTTATGTTTAGAAAATCATTTTTACTGTTTTTGACAGTTTGTTCCTTTCAACTATTAGCAGCTCAAGATAATCCATTAAAGAGTTTTCCAAAAGGATCAACACCGAAGGAAGTCGGAAAACGGTTAGCCGATCATTTTGTTGGTAGTCGACATGACCTTTATGCAGGGAAATGGATGCACTACGCTAGCGTCTGTGCCTGGAATGGGGCGTTAGACTACGCTCTGAAAACAAATGACAAAAAACTCATTAAACAGCTAGAGAACAAGTTCGAGCCATTTTTTACGTATGAAAAATCATTATTACCACCAATGAACCACGTAGATTACAATATGTTCGGAAGTCTTGCGCTGAAACTCTATCAAATCAATAAGGATGAGCGTTACAAAGAATTAGGTTTAAAGTATGCAGATACCCAATGGGAAGTCCCGGCAAATGCCAAAGCAGAGGAGAAGGCTTGGGCAAATAAAGGTTATTCTTGGCAGACGCGTCTTTGGATCGATGATATGTACATGATTACTGTGGTCCAGGGTGAAGCCTATAAAGTGACCGGCGACAAGAAATACCTAGACCGCGCAGCCAAAGAAATGGTGATGTATCTGGATGAGTTGCAACGTCCAAACGGACTGTTCTACCATGCACCGGACGTACCCTATTATTGGGCGCGTGGCGACGGCTGGATGGCAGTCGGAATGCCCGATCTCATGCGTATGATGCCCGAAGATCATCCGGATCGTCCACGTATCATGGAAGGCTATTTAAAGATGATGAAAAGCTTGAAAGAACACCAGCAACCCAGCGGCATGTGGAACCAACTGATCGATGAACCTACATTTTGGGCTGAAACTTCTGGAACGGCTATGTTCGCCTACGCTTTTATTGTTGGTGTGCAGGAAGGTTGGTTGGATGCGGCCGAATATGCTCCAGCAGCGCGGAAGGCATGGCTGGCGATGATTCCCTTTATCGACGAACGTAATAACGTGACGGAAATCTGTATCGGTACAGGCAAGAAGAATGATAAACAGTACTATTATGATCGTCCGCGCAACCCGGGGGACCTTCATGGGCAAGCACCTTATCTATGGTGCGCGGCTGCTTTATTGGGGAAATAATTTCAAATATTACTAACACATATTTTATCATTCCTTTATAAATGAACAGTATGAATTTCGGTATTTTTAGACTACTGGCTATTTCTTACTTACTTTTAATTACAACAGTTGCAGAAGCACAACAAGGTTTACCGGATTGGGCATTGGGTCCTTTTATCAGACCAGAAGGTGCTAACCCCGCCATCTCTCCCGATCCGACAAGTACTTTCTTTGATCCAATGAGCAAACAAGAAGTAGCTTGGGAAGCAAGCGATGTTTTCAATCCGGGAGCCGTCGTAAAGAAAAATCGAATCTATGTGCTGTACCGTGGCGAAGACAAATCCGGCACGGGGATCGGCAAGCGCACTTCGCGCTTAGGCATTGCCGAAAGTAAAGACGGTATACGCATGAAACGGGAAAAGAAACCTGTCTTTTATCCAGATGAAGACGATCAGAAAGAAAATGAATGGCCGGGCGGTTGTGAAGATCCACGTATCGCTGTTACAGCGGACGGTCTTTATGTGATGCTCTACACGCAATGGAACCGAAAGGTTGCCCGCTTGGCCGTAGCGACCTCTCGCGACTTAAAAAACTGGACCAAGCACGGACCTGCTTTCCAGACTGCCCATAACGGTAGATTTAAGGATCTCTTCTGCAAATCGGGCTCTGTCGTAACGACATTAGAACATGGTAAGCAGGTCATTACCAAGGTCAATGGAAAATACATGATGTATTGGGGCGAGCGTTATATGAATATTGCTACATCGGACGATCTTATCAATTGGGTACCCACCTTAGATGAAAAAGGCGACCTAGATTTAGTTGTCACACCGCGAAAAGGATACTTCGACAGCGATATGACGGAATGCGGCCCTCCTGCTCTCCTGACCGAACAAGGCATTTTGGTGCTGTACAATGGTAAAAATAAAGGGACCGATGGCAGAGATACAAACTATACGGCCAATACATATGCCGCAGGCCAGGTATTATTTGATCTCGACAATCCTTCGAAGGTTATAGCACGCCTGGACAAACCTTTTTTTGTACCCACCGAACCTTTCGAAAAAAGTGGCCAATATCCAGACGGTACAGTTTTCATTCAAGGACTTGCTTACTTCAAGGACAAATGGTTTTTGTACTACGGCTGTGCTGATAGTCAAGTAGGTGTCGCTATTTATGACCCCAAAAACTAAAATTATAAAGAATCCATTTATTAAAAATCAATATTATGCTTAAAAAATTATTCCTTTTGTTGTTAATCGCCTGCTCGTTGCAGGTCACTATTGCCCAACATAAAGAACTGACGGATTTTCCGAAGGGCTATTCGCCGGAGGAAGTTGGCAAGCTCATCGCCTATCGTTTTGTGTATATGGGCAATGCGTTGCATGCCGGCAAATGGATTGGTTATCCGCAGACATTTTACTGGAAAAGCGGGCTTAATTTTGCAGAACTAACGAAGGATGAGCTCCTGACGACATACTTAAAAAACCGATTTGAACTCTTGTTTGGCAAAGACAAGGAGTTGCTCCCCATTAAGAACCACGTGGATCTGAATATGTTCGGCAGCCTACCTTTAACCCTATACCGCATCACAGAAGACAAACGCTACTTCGATCTTGGACTTCCCTATGCAGACACCCAATGGGAAGTGCCTGCTGATGCGAAACCGGAAGAAAAAGCTTGGGCAGACAAGGGCTATTCCTGGCAGACACGTCTTTGGATAGACGACATGTACATGATCACGATTGTGCAGAGCGAAGCCTACAAAGTAACCGGCGACCGCAAGTATATTGATCGAGCAGCTAAAGAAATGGTTCTTTATCTAGATGAACTGCAACGCCCGAATGGATTATTTTACCACGCGCCGGATGTTCCATTCTACTGGGGACGTGGCAACGGTTGGATGGCCGCAGGTGTAACCGAGCTGCTACGCTACTTGCCGGAGGACAGCGAGTATCGTCCACGTATTTTGGAAGGATACCGTAAGATGATGGCCAGCTTGAAACAATATCAGCAACCGAACGGTATGTGGAATCAATTGATCGATGAAGCAGACTGTTGGGCGGAGACATCGGGGTCAGCGATGTTCGCTTATGCATTTATCACAGGTGTAAAACAAGGTTGGTTGGATTCAAAAGAATATGCACCAGCAGCACGCAAAGCTTGGTTAGCACTGGTAGATTATGTGGATGAAAAAGGGAGCGTATCGGAGGTCTGTGTAGGCACGAACAAAAAGAACGACAAACAGTATTATTACGATCGTCCGCGCAGGACAGGTGATTTTCACGGACAGTTCCCCTATTTGTGGTGTGTGAACGCATTGCTGGAGAAGTAATAAAGATTCTTATCCATTATGTAATTGTACATGTTGATGCGCGCACGGAACATATTGCCATTGTTCCCGGACATAGTTAATATGTCAGGTGAGCTATTGACGATGTCCCGTGACATTGCCGTCAGCTACAAGGACAACGTCGTCGACGCACGGAACATCTCCGAACAGTCCCGTGCGGTCATTGATCATTCAAAGGACATTGTCGCCATGTCAGGCAACAAGTGTATTTTGACACTGCTCAAAACCAACAACTACATTGCTTTGTTGATTATGTCACTGTACATAGTCGTTAAGTACATGGTGGGCGGGGCTATGTACATGTACAAAATAGCATCTTTGAAATTATCACAAAAAGAAACAGCGTACGGACGTTATGTCATACGCTGTTTCTTATTAAAGGTAAGCTCTATCGTGAAAACACTTAGAATCAAACTATTTCACCACCACCGGATGGATAGCTTCACCGAAAATACGAATCACACCATCTGCTGAGAATTCCATATCGTTGATATAAGACGTACGTGGCCCAACACTGTTCTCATTGGCGTGCGCATGATAGATATATTTAAATCCACCATCAGGTGTAACGAAAGGAGCACCATGCCCTGTACCCACCAATCCGGTAGCTGCAGGCATATCCCTGCGTAAAATAGGATTGCCTTCATACTTCTTCCAAGGTCCCTTAGGCGATGTAGCTGTGGCATACCCGACAGCGTAATCTTTACTCTCGAAATGGTTAGCCGAGTACATCAAGTAGTATGTATCACCGCGTTTCAACACAGATGGTCCCTCCGCAATCGTTCCTTGCTTTCTTTCCCAAGGTTCTTGCGCACGAATACATTCCGTCAACGTCTCTGGTTTTATACTTGTTAAATCCTCGTTCATTTCCGCCACCCAAATCACGTTACCTCCCGTAAAGCGTACATAGTAAAGGTATGGTGTACCATCCTCATCCATATAAAAATGCGTATCAATTGCTTTTTCGGTCACAATTGGCTTTTTTTCTTGTTGTATAAATGGCCCCTCAGGCCTACTAGACGTAGCCACGCAGATATGCTCATCGACCGAATAGAACATGTAAAACCTATTTTTTGATTCAACGTAATAAACTTCAGGTGCCCAAAACCATCGGTCGCCCCAGGAATTCGCTGGAGATAATGCTAAATGCGCGCTACGTCTCCAATGCTTCAGATCTTCGGAGATATAAACTTCAAAACCATTCACGCGTGTACCGTAGGCATAGTATTTACCTCCGTGATATAAAACATAAGGGTCTGCAATCGGCAATTTATTTTCGATGATTTCGACATCGGTTAAGGTATCCTCTTTTTGTTCAAGGGGTGCTTTCGAATGACTATTACTTTCACAGGAATAGAATAACGCTATAGCTAAGGCAACATATTTACTGATCATGATAATTACATTTTTACATTCTTCCTCTTACTAAAAAACTGGTATTTCCGTTAATATGGGAGAAGGCGTCCCATTGTCGACTATAGGCCAACCGTCATTATCCCAATTCACTTTACCTAGCATTAAATTCCTAGAACCAACCGTATTGTTTTCTTTAATATAGCTATGATACAACATCCAATCTACCCCATTTTTATCGGTAATAATACGCGCATTATGACCGGGTCCTATATACGTATCATTACCTTGTAAGACAATCGGGTCAAAGCCAGTGGCTCCCCAAGCATCAATGGTGTTCATATCCACTCCTCCACGGCTCACGTAAGGCCCCGCTAGATTTTGAGACCGACCGACGACAACTTTGTAGGAACTATTTACCCCATCACAGCAACCACCGACGGACGCAAATAGATAGTAATAGTTTTCTCTCTTATGGATGTACGTCGCCTCGAAGGCCTTGCCGGCAACTTTCGTTTTCTGCCCCATATCCTTGACCGCCATCCCGTCGGCCGTTAGTTCGGTCATATAGAGCCCGTGGAAACTTCCCCAAAAAAGATACCGTTTGCCGTTTTCTTCGTAAAAGCAAGGGTCGATGGAATTATGTACACCAATTTCCGTACTGATAAATAGTTTTCCATTGGGGTTACCAGCAGGTGGGACAAAAGGTCCCTGTGGAAGGTTCGAAACGCCTACACCGATACCACATTTTGCTCCTTCGCCCCATTGGGAGATGGAATAATACATGACGTACTTACCGTCAAAATAATTGATATCAGGCGCCCACATACCGGGGGCATCCTTACCACTCACCACTTCGACGAAGTCAGGCCTTGTCGTAAAGACCTCACTTGGTGGCCCGATACTTCTCCAGTTAAAGAGGTCGGATGATCGATAACCTCTGACACGGCCAGAAGTCACGTAAGTATAGAACTCATTACCGACGTGGATAACCGTAGGGTCTGCATAGCTTCCTGACATAACAGGATTCTTAATGGCTACAAAATCTCCTTGTTTTAGATCCACGGTATAACTGCGTGACGATCCATCCTCGCCCTCAATTGTATATACGATAGGCTTGCTAAAATCGTGCCGCTGCACACCACTCACTTGTTTGACGCCGTTTACCTTGACGGTTGCACCTCTCTCCATTAAAGTGAATACAGGTGCCAAATCGCTGATATTTATGTTTTTAGGAATTTCATTTTCATTGGAAATCTCACCAGTTTCTTCGTTTATAATAGGCTGATAATTTTCCATTTCTTTTTCGTTAAAGCTGAAGCTTTGAAACGAATTAGCTAATACCCCTTTGGTAATAAGAACCGTATACGAACGTTGCTTCGCATCGCCAACATACAGATCATACACAACTTCTTTCGTAAAATCATTTCGTGTCTTGCCACTTTGCTGCAGCGCATCGTCAACCTTCAGTATTACACTTTCATAGTTGGTCTTGAATTCTGCTACCAGACGTGAAAGGTTTACATTGACAGGGAAGGTTTCTTTATTGCTGATAATGTTCTTAACATTATTTACATGAAGTTCGTGCTTTGTGGAGTTTTGATCCCAGACCACGAATTGCGTGATTTCACCATCTTTAATCTTATTTTCTGATTCCTTACAGGCGATGTTCATGAGCGAAAAAGCCATTACAATAAGGTATCCGGCTAATAGTCGTTTTGATTTTTTCATATAGGTTCTTGAAAATTAATTTAGAAATAGTGATATAGGACTATACTATTTCAATGTATAGTCCTATAGATCAACAGCATGATTCTTTACCACTGAATCTGTTGATCCTCATCGGGAATAAGTGTGTTCAAATCACGCTGCATAGACAGCGTACCCTCTGTAGAATACTTTACACGTAAACCAGGTATTGCCGTGTAATCTTCAAATGAATAGGCAAATGAAAGCGTAATATAAACATGCTTTAAATACGGCTTGACGGCATCCCATTCTTCTTCCATGGTATAGTAAGTAGGTTGTGCATCGTCGATCTTAAACGCATTGTTTTCCGCATTATCGCTCCATACTTCCAGCTGCCCGTCATCTAAAAATTTAACGAATACTTTATAGTACTTACGATCTAGGAAATCGACATCTCGTGTACCGGCATAAAAGAAAATTGTTTCTTCGTCAACGACGTAGGCCCGGTGCTCATTTATGGTTAAAGCTTCGTTCTTATCGTCTTCCAGAAATATTTTATAAAAACTCCCGCTATAAGCTCCCGAATACGTGTTGAAGGGCGTAATCCGCAGCATAGCGCGTTTATAATGTTTATGCGGATTCACTTGATAATTTCCTGATGGATCCTCGAGGATCTGAAGTGGTAGTACCCATTTTTCCACTTCATCGATGTCTGCCAAGGAAAACTCGATAGGTATTGTAACTAGACTTTCCCCTGCCGGTATGGTAACCGTTTCGGGCATACTATAGAAACTACTCGGTAATTCACGGAAAAACAACTCTTCCCGATGTCCGAACTGCTCGCGGTTGAGCGTCGCTAAGGTATCTCGATCTAAACCGATACGGACAACACGATCCTGTGTATTCGGTGTAGAACCGCTAATCATGATCGGTAGGTCGAACTTCACTATTCCGTCTGGCTTATAACGGACGTATGTCCAAGCCACCCCTTGCGTATTCGGTTCCGCTTTAAAGGAAACCAGCTGTTCATACTGTTCGTCTTCCCATTCATTGTTGCAAGACACGAAACTGATTAAGCCCGTGATAGCTAAAAACAGCATATATATATTCTTCATCATATCTCCAAGATTATAAGTTTATTATTCCGGCATTGTCCAGCCTGGATTTTGCGTCAGTTCTTTATTTCTTCTCAACTCATCCCAATGGATCGGCCAAAACCACATTTTCAATGTAAAGATGGAAGGTAACGACGGAATAGCTACCGGCGTATGGAAAAGTTCCTTCCTATCATCTGTTACCAATGCGTTACAACCGTATATGGGTGCCGATTCCTCATCCGGTGCATCGGCCCATCGACGTAAATCAAAGTAACGATGCCCTTCAGCAAACATCTCGATCTGTCGCTCTCGTTTTAATTTTATACGGAACTTATCTGCGTCATTGTAAACTTCTTCCGAATAATCTGGTACACCCGCACGAATCCGAACAGGCTGAATCCCTTGTTTCATTTCTGCAACACTTCGCGAGATGGTATGCGTTTTACTTCCATCCCACGCTTCAACTGTATGGCTTCCATTCAATTCATTTAACGCCTCTGCATAGATCAACAACACCTCTGTATACCGAATGGCTGGGTCAGGTTTATCTTCGATACGCGAGTCGTCATACGAAGTAACGGTCGTGTTACTAATATCATTTGGGTGCACATATTTCTTAATGCCAACACCACTTCTCGGCCAATAGGTCGTATTTTTATAACCATTGGCATATCCACGATAGTAAAATACCTGCACATTGTTGACCTCTTCTCTACTCGCTTCTCCGTTCAATAGGTGCCATGTAGCGCCATTATAACCAACAGAGGCATAGAAACGGGGTTCCCGTTGAACATATTGTTTGTGTACATCTACTCCCAAAGGACCCAATTCGGGATAGTTAGAAAGTTCCTCTTGTTTAACTAGACCGGACGGCCGAGCTTCGGTATTGTATCGCCCTTCATAATTCGCCCTGCCTGCATACATATTATTCATTCCGGGTATATCTTTTCCATCGTTCATGTAGTAAGCATCCACTTGTTTTTGTGTCATACCATGGGAATTGTATCCCTTGCCCTCTAATCTTGGCAATTGGTGCATCACCATTACTTTGATGTTTTCGCCACCTTGGTTCTGCCCACGTGTAAAAATCAATTCCGGATTTTGAAAAGCAGGAACAGTTCCGTTGAACAACGACCTATACGATTCGAAAGGGTCGATATCACGCCAGCCCATGGGCCAATTATTGTCGGAGAACTGTGCGTCATGTGGTGGTGTAACGGTTGCAGGATAAGCGATATCACCTGTAGTCCTTCTGTAAGAAACATATAGCTGATAACGACCAAGATCCATCACATCTTTTGCCGCGGCGGCCGCACGGGCCCATTTGGACTCATCATAAGTCGTCGACAATAGTGGTTTTCCTTGCTTGTCTACCAATGCCGCCGCGACATCGGCCGGTGCCTTTCCATTGTAAAGAGGGCTTGCACCAAACAGCAACACTCTTGCTCGGAGCGCTAAGGCTGCTCCACGCGTAGGTTTGGCAATCTGTTGTATACCACGGCTCATCGGAAGTGCTTTAGCTGCCTCAACCAATTCACCTGCGAGGTAATTAATACATTCTTCGTATGTATTTCGCGGTAAGGCGATATCATCGTAGCTTTTGGTATAATCAATTCCTTCATCAGGAAGTATCGGGACAGGACCAAAAGTACGAAGCAGTACCCAGTAAAAATAGGCTCTCAGAAAACGTGCTTGTGCCTTCAAGTCTTCGCGTTCAAAATCTGAAAATTCTTGATTTAAATAGATATTATTTATAAAAACCGTTGCCTGTCGGATGCCTTGGTAACCGGTGCTCCAAATCCCTTTATTCTCTCCACTAAGCCCGTTTTCGTCATATTGTCCTTTCCGCCACCGCGCGTATTCATCATTCTCATCGCCGTAATACATATCGTCGGCGAAATTGAACATCACCGACTTTTTACTGCTGACATCCTGCATGGCATTGGTTCCCAGAAAATAATAAGCACGCGCGAGCCATCTTTCGGTATAATCCCGGTTGCTAAATACATCCTCTGTCGTCATGCGCTCATCAAAGAGGTAATCTGAATCTAAATATTTTTTACATCCGCCGGCAATAAGGATTAGCCCAACAACGGATAATAGTATAGTTATTCTTTTCATTTTTTTATTTCGTTATAGATTAACGGTTACACCAAAAGCCAAGGTTTTACTTAACGGATACACTTTTCCAGTCGGGTTCCCCAATTCAGGATCCCACAGACTAAAAGGTGAAAATGTTAATAAATTTGTACCTGCAAAGAAAAGCCGTGCATTATTCACACGTATTCTGCTCACCAGCGCTTTTGGCAAAGAATACCCGATGTCTAACCGCTTTAAACGTATGTACGAACCATCTCTGATCCAAAACGTGGACCTGCGATAATTATTGGAATTGCCACCTTGACTTAACCGCGGATATTCTGCATTTGGATCTTCATTTTCGCCTAATATCCAACGGTTGCTTTGCGCGAGATCATTGAGTATATTCCCCCAGCCGCTAGCTAGCTGAAACATGTACACCGAAGTGCCTTCAATAAAATAGCTGGATTTTCCCGCTCCCTGAAAGTGTACGTTGATGTCAATGCCTTTCCAATTGGCTGAAACCCCGAAACCATAGATTAAATTTGGTCGTGTAGTTGCCCCGATGGACGCGATATCTGCATTGTCTACAACTCCATCACCATTGATATCTTTGTATTTGATATCACCCGGCATAACTTCGCCAAAGGTTTGTCTTGGACTATTACGGATGTCATCGTAATCCCTAAAAAGACCTAGTGCTATCAATCCCCGCGCCTGATCGACACGATGCCCTTTATCCAGTAAATAATCATAAATGGTGTTCTGCTCGTCTCTTTCTAAGATTTCGTTTTTACTGTAGGTGATGTTACCCCGCAGTGTAAAATCCACAGCATTCACCTTTTGTTTGAAAGCAATATGACCATCGAAGCCGCGAGCTTCGACCGCCCCAACATTAGCGGAAGGATTTGTCCCATTTTCCAGCCCCACATAGCCCGGCAGAAAATTACGTTGCATATAAATTCCCTCCCGTTTTTCATAAAAGAAATCCACGACACCATTAATGCGATCATTCAGAAACGAATAATCAATACCTAGATCTTTCTTTGTTGCTATTTCCCAAGAGACGTCAGGAGAAGATATCGATGTGTAGCGCATACCTGACCAGATATTGTCTGCGGTATAATCGCCAAAATTATAGCCGCCTGCTGGCCTTGGGATACCGTTGTCATAAATAATCTGGCCTGCATCATTTCTGGCGTATATCGTTTCAATGTTATATAAATAAGGAAAACGCACTCCATTACCGAACCCTAACCGATCGTTTCCTGTTTTACCGTGCGAATACCTAATCTTAAACATATCCACCCAATCCGCATCCTTAAGAAATGGTTCTTCCGCCACATTCCATGCGCCGGAAAAAGCGGGAAAGAAGCCAAAGCGATAGTCCCGATGGAAATTTTCAGATCCCGTGTATCCAAAGTTAAAGTCTACGAAATAGCGTTGATCAAAATTGTAGTTTACTCTTCCCGACAACCCCTGTATCCGCCGTGCAATACCATTTTTCAAGTCAGATCCGATTCCCTGGGTAAATACCAGTGAGGATTGCATATATTTAGCTATCGCGCCAAAATTATGTTTACCAATCCCCTTGTTATAGATTAAATCCCATTCGAAAAAATCCCGTCTTTCACCATCTGAACCCGATGTTTGGGTCATCAGTTGCTCCTCTTTTATGCGCTCAAATAATAAATCGCCATTTACATCCCGGTAACGATTTGCCTTCCATAGTTCTGGAAATTTGTAGCGTCTGATATTATTCCAATTCTTGGTATCGTAACCATAACGTCCTATAAAGCGAAGACCCGGTGTGATAAAATTCAAGTTTTGCTCTAAATTTAGCGTCGTCTGGATATTGTTTTGCCAATTCTCATTGTACCCGGTCATGGTAGCCTGCACCCACGGATTAAAACGATCACCGTTATCGTCACCAAATGCCGGTATCTTACCATTAGAATACATCAAAGGTTCCATAATCGGGTTGTATCCCATTAAAGCTGTCCAGATTGCATTGCTTCCTACTCCGGGGTCGTTTTGCGTACGTAGGGAGCCTGAAACCCCTGCCCGTAACAAAGTAGTTTTGGTAATATCCATATCAACTGTTAGTCGATAGGTATATCGTTTAAAGCCCGCATTGGTATTATAATCTTTTAACGCTTCATCAATTTTGTACATCCCTTGCTGATCCTGATAACTGCCGGAAACATAATACCTTGCTGTCTTACCACCGCCACTAAAACTCAGTACGCTACGCTTGCTCCAAGCTGCATCCCGCATTAAAACATCCATCCAATCGACATCGGCAAAACGATCCGTATCTAACCCATGCCGTAGAAGCTCCAATTCTGTTGGAGAATAAAATGGCTCTTGGTTTCTTGTCGTTCTCGCCTCGTTGGCCATGGATGCGTACGTATAACCATCAACAAAATCGGGCAGTTTGGTAAATTGACTGTAAAAACCTTCCGCGCGTGCATTGATGTTTACCTTGCCATCCTTCCCTTTCTTCGTATTGATCAGCACAACTCCGTTCGCACCGCGACTTCCATAAATGGCGGTGGCAGAAGCATCCTTGAGTACGGTGAAAGACTCGACATCTTCCACATTGATTTCGTTCATATCCCGCTCAAAACCATCTACTAAAACCAACGCGGCACTACTAGCCCCAAACGTGGAAATACTACGAATCCAGAAGTCGGAAACTTCGCCCGGCCTACCCGAGGATTGCATCGCCATGATTCCAGGCACCTCGCCAGCCAAAGCATCTGCCATCGATGTTGATGGATTATTCTTCAGCCGCTCCACGTCTACCGTTGTGATCGCACCTGTCACCGCTATTCGACGTTCATTTCCTGTAGCGGTTACGACGACCTCGTTGATTACACTGGCATCGGATTCTTTCATCACGACATTAACTTGTGACTGCTCTTTCAACAGTACTTCGACCTTATCGTATCCGATGTAGGTAAAAACTAACGTTTGATAACGTTTTAATTTTAGGCTATAACGTCCATCGACATCGGTAATCGCACCCATTCCTGGGGCATTACTAACAGACACATTTACACCAATCAGCGGATTCTTTCCTTCATCTGTGACGACCCCTGTTATCGTTACCTCCTCTTGAACTGCTTGCTCCTGTGCGGAGGAGATAAGGAAGGTACACAAAAAGATGAGATATAATAATATTAAGTTCTTCTTCATAATTTATCGTTAATCGTTGTCTGTCGACTCTTCTTCATTGTCAGAAATTGCATCGTCTTCGGTTTCTCGCGCGATTTTCCGGATGACTTTATTTTTACCACGCTCTCCTATGTAAAAACACTCGCGTGCTTCGTCATACGCAATAGCTCTAGGCTGATCGAAACGTGTTTCCGCACGTAAATCGCCATTGGCATAGCCAGCAGTACCGTTATTACCTCGTCCGGCAAAAGTAGTCACCCGACCTTCTGGCGTCACCTTCCGGATAGCATGATTACCCATATCACAGAAATAATAATCGTACTGTTCCCCCCCTTGTCCTTCGTAATCCGGATTCTTCACGAAAACCCCCTGTACAGGATTATCTATGCGTGCAAAAGTACCCACGCCATCTGCATATCCTCTTTGGCCTGGCATTCCCGCGACAGGATAAGGGTTTTTGAACGTTTTACGTTCGTAATCGTATTCAGACTTCATAATATAATGCCGTTCAAAATTAGTTAGATACGCATAGTCTCCCGAAGGGTGCACAACCATATAGATCGCATTGGCAGAATACGCACTTGGGAAGGCCGCTACTACTTTCTGTTCCTCAAAGTCGTACCGGAATACGCTGTTCGCACGGAAACCACCATAATACAATTCCCCATTTGTGGGATGAACCATCACGCCATTCACGCCGCGTGCATTTACAAGGATGGGATTTCCCGGTGCTGCAAAGCCATTGGCTCTGGAGAAAATATGATGGGCCACCCTGGTATCACTCGCATGATTATCAGGTAAAATCATATCTTGATTGCCGTCAATTCGCCATGCCATAGAGCTTACTCTTGACAGTCCGGTGCGGAAATAACTGACGTACTCGTTCTCCAAATCGACCAGCCTCGCATTCGAACCCTCCGCCATAACATACATGTGGTTTGGGTTTTGTGGGTCAAATGAAAACCAGTTTATATTATTAAATCCGCCACAATCGTCAAATGGCCCTTCCTTTTCTTCAAATTGGTTGGTCACCTCATAAAATTGTCCTGCAAGGGTAGAAGACAACAATTTCTTTATATAGACAAACACGTCCTTGGCCTCAGTACGCGCCACCTCCTCTCCCTCTCTATCCAATACGGAAATCTTTATATCTCCGTCAAAGGCTCCCTGTGGGACCGTACAATACATCGTGCCATTTTTCACATTAATAACTGGCGCTTGCTTGCCACCGATAACTACTTTGACGCGGGAACGATCGCTACCGAAATTATCACCATAAAGGATCAAATTGCTCCCTGCGCCCCCCTCTTTCGGAAGAAAATCCGTCACGGTGATCGGTTTCGAAGGATCAAAATCTACGACAGAATCTTCATCACTACTCTCTTTACACTGCACGAAGCAAAGCATAATCAAGGCAAGCCATATCCCATGGAAGGGCTTCCATCTCTTACTCATTTTCTCTACTTTCATATACGTTTTTATATTGGTTAAAATTTTTCTTTTAATTGTTAGCGTTACAATCAACGGTTGGCACGGAGTAAAAAAACCATTTTTAATCGTGCTGATGCAATGTTTATGTTTATTTAAAAAAGTGAGATTCTTAGATTTACCTAGTTAGTCGGCTTTACTTCATCTTCACCAATTTCGATTTCTAATTGCTGATACAATGTTAGAGAAAGACGATAGAAATAATCTGTTAAATTGTCTCATTTTTTTGCATTATTGTATCATTTAATATCAGTGATTTTAAAACACCGGGCAGTTGTTTTTCAATATGTTACAAACAAAAAAATGGGCGATGTAGATTAACCACATGGCCCATTTTATACTTAGATAAAAGACTTTATTCTTTTATACCAAATTGATAAATCGTAGTGCTCGTATATTGTTCTCCGGGTTCCAACACCGTCGAAGGCCAAGCTGGCTTATTAGGTGAATCCGGATAATGTTGAGGCTCCAGACAAAGGCCGGTTTGTTTATGGTAATCTATTCCTTTCTTACCTTTTCGCGAGCCGTCCAACATATTGCCCGTGTATACCTGCAGGCCCGGCTCTGTCGTATACACATCAAGCGAGATACCTGTAGTGGGGGCGTATACCTGGGCTGCGGGGGTTTCCAATTTACTTTTCGTCTGCAGAACGTAATTATGGTCAAAACCTTGTGCGCGTTGCAACTGTTCATGCGAACTATCACGCGCCAAGGCAGTCCCGACCGAAACAGCGTTTGTAAAATCGAACGGGGTATTGGCCACTTTTTCTAATGCCCCAATTGTGATGAGTTGGCTATCCAGTGGTGTATAAGCGTCTGCATTAACCAAAAGAACGTGGTCTAATACGGTATTCTCTGGATTACCTGCCAAATTAAAGAAACTGTGGTTCGTCATATTGATAACCGTTTTCTTATCGGTCTCTGCAAAATAGTCGATCCTCAACGCATTGTCGTCGCTCAAACTAAAGCTTACTTTAACCTGCACCTCGCCCGGAAAGCCTGCTTCCCCATCTCCCGACACATAACGCAGTACAAGTAAACTATCCGATGGCTGTTCGGCATCAAACATCTGATTTTGCCAGCCCGCTGCTCCGCCGTGAATCGTATGTGCACCATTATTTAAATCTAGCGAAATAGTGTCTCCGTCCAGTATAAATTTCCCATAGGCAATCCTGTTGGCAAACCGACCCACGGTAGCACCAAATGAAGACGGTTTATCGACGTATTCTTGTATATTATCAAAGCCTAAAACGACGTCGTGTAACACTCCATCGCGATCTGGGACCATCAGCGAGACGATACGGCCACCGTAATTTGTGATACAAATCTCTGCGCCCAATTTATTTTTCAAGGTAAATAAATCGGTCTCTTTACCGTTTACATGACTTTGAAAGTTCTTTCGTTCAAGATTAGAAGCGGTTTTCTCCTGGTACGTATCTTTGCAAGAGCCTAATAAAGCTGATAAGAGGACGATAAGTAACGGCGTATTTTTCATGGCTGTGCTGTAACAAGGTTTATTTGAACTTCAAATATATCGAAAATGCCTAGCATAACGATCGAAATCGTATCAATAAAACACGAATTTGTCTCAATAGAAAATTTATTTTACATCCAACTTGTCCTTTATATAAATTCTCCTACTTTTATAAGATAAACCTGTTTACATGTCAGCAAAATGTTGGTTGTTTCTATCGCTGTGTTTTTTCTATACGTTCCTTAACGGAGCAACCCCTCATTATTTCAATCATTTTCAGGTCAATAGGGGATTATCAAATAACGCCGTGTTATGCAGTGTACAAGATAAAGACGGATTTATTTGGTTTGGTACTCGGGATGGATTGAACAGATTTGACGGGTATCGATTCAAAAACTTTTTCCATGAATCAGAAAACGAAAAAAGTTTAGGGAGCAACCTGATCCACAGCCTTATGGTCCGTGAAACAAACGAGATTTGGGTGGGTACCGACCAAGGGATCTATATCTATGACCCACAGCAGGAGGAATTTTCCCTTTTTGATAAGGTCTATAAAAGTGAAAGCTTACAGATCTCGGAAGACCGTCAGGGAAATATCTGGTTTATTTCCAATAGCAGCCTGCATAAATACAATCCAAAGACACAACAAGTAGATAAAACCTACGCCGAACGGTGGAAGGAAAAAACGCACGCCTTCTGTATTGATCAAAATAACGACGTCTGGATTGGATTAAAGGAAAGCATTTGCCATGTAAGCAGCGGGAAGGAGTATACTTTTTCTAATGGTAGGCAATTCACGGGTGGAGTGGAAGAACTGTTTGTAGACGACAATAACAACATTTGGATCGGAACATCTCATCATGGGGTTTACAAGTGGAGCAGAGACAGCAAAGAAACCCAACACATGGTCAAAAACATCGGCAATAAGCCCCTGTATGTACGAGAAATAGCTCAAATAAATAAAAACCAGCTATGGATTGGGACAGAGAGTGGACTATTCGTGCATGAAATCAATACCCATAAAACAACCCATATACAGCACGAAAAAGATAATCCGTGGAGCCTATCGGACAATGCCATTTATTCGGTTATGAAAGACAACCAAGACGGGATATGGATTGGTACTTTTTTTGGTGGGATAAACTATTACCATCCACAACATAATCTATTCGAAAAGATATTTCCCCGGAACTCACCGAATTCTATTGGAGGACACGCTGTTAGAGAAATTGTGGAGGATAAACAACAAAATCTTTGGATTGGGACGGAGGACCAAGGATTGACCTACTGGAATCAAAAAGCAAATAGTTTTATCAATTTCGGATCAGAAGATGGCTTGGCGCATACCAATATACACGGTTTGCTCATTACAGGAGACAGCTTACTGATCGGCACGTTTTTTCAAGGACTTGATGTTATCGATATACGAGAAAAGAAAGTAATAAAGCATTTTGATTCCAACAATACCAATCAAGCCCTCAAAAGCAACTTCATCTATCATATTTACAAGACATCGAAAGGGGAAATTTTATTAGCAACTGCGCCAGGGATTTTTCAATTTATTCCCGGAGAGAATCAGTTCATTCCCTTTAAAGGCGTTCCTGGTCATGTTTTTTTTACGTCTATCTTTGAGGACAAAGAGCATACACTGTGGTTCACCACGTGGCGCGACGGGCTGTATATGCTTCGTTCTGGGGAAGGTAAACCCACACGATTTATACATGACCCCAAAAATCCGTTCTCGATTAGCAGCAACCGCGTGAATCGCGTGTTTCAAGACTCAAAGGGCCAAATTTGGGTAGCAACAGAGAGTGGCTTATGCATTTACGACAAAAGAAAGCAGTCTTTTAAACGTTTCACTTCAAAAGACGGCTTGCCGAGCAACCTTATTTTAGCTATGCAAGAAGATGGTGCTGGAAACCTTTGGATATCGACAACAAAAGGGTTGGTCAAGATGGATATCCTTTCACACAGAATCGACACGTATAATTTAGAACATGGGTTATTGGATCTTCAATTCAATTATAACTCTGCCTTCAAGGACTCTAAGGGTTTACTTTATTTTGGAGCATCCAAAGGGCTGATCAGGTTCAACCCGTCATCCGCCACCGATCTTTACAAAACAGATTTCGATACCCCCATCTACATTACAGGTATCCAAACAAACCAGCAAGAGTTGGCGATAGTAGACAAAACCAGTGCACTCTCCAAATCTATCCTTTATACGGAAAAAATAAAACTGAAATACGATGAGTCCACCGTTAGCCTTGATTTTGTTGCGTTAAATTTTGCATCGGCAAATTCGACATCCTATCTATATAGATTAGTTGGACTAGATACTACCTGGACCTTTTTGCGGAACAACACCAAAGCAAATTTCACCAAAATTCCGCCCGGGAAATATACGTTCGAGGTTATGGCTGCCGACGCCAACAAGACGCCTATTTCAAAAATAAAGTCGTTAGAAATCGTCATACTTCCGCCCTTTTGGGCTAGTGTTCCAGCTTACATTATTTATACCTTGTTCTCCCTGGGGTTAATAGGTATGGTGCTCTATTGGTATGATCAAAAAATGAAAGAAAAGAACAGGCAACGACTAGAGAAAATTAAAGCACATAAGGAAAAAGAACTTTACAAGGCTAAGATGGACTTTTTCATGCAGATAACCCACGATATTAAAACACCCTTGACGTTGATCAAAGCACCACTTGAAAAAATAATGTTGGGCACGGAACCTAAAAAGTCAGAAAAGTGGTTAAAAACGATTCATCAAAATACAGAAAAACTGCTCTCCATGACAGATAACCTACTGGATTTTAGAAAAGTAGAGAGTAACGAATTTTCACTAAAGCTAAGAAAACAATCGGTAAGCTCCCTCATTCTGATATGTTTACAAGATTTCGCCCCCTTCATAGAGAGTAAAAAAATTAAGGTGTCCAAATCACTGGATCGAAAGCTGGAAGCGAATATAGATATTGAAGCGATGTATAAGATTATTTCTAATCTCTTATCGAATGCATTCAAATATGCCGAAAAAGAAGTTCACATCAACCTCTACAAGAAAACAGACGACACCCATTTCTGTCTGGAAATCAAAAACGACGGCATGGTATTGTCCGACGAGGAGAAAACACAGATTTTCGAACCATTTCAGCGCGCCAGTACGCACTATCGCGTTAAAGGATCGGGACTCGGGCTGGCACTGGCTTATTCATTTACTTCTTTGCATGGTGGCACATTAGTTTATAAAAAGAATTCAGAAAATTTGAATATATTTGTTTTAGAGATACCATTATAAATGCTATGCATATCGATTTGGCAATAGAAAAGTCCGTTATTTTGTTAGCAGATGACCATGTGGACATCTTGGATTTTATAGCGGATGACTTAGAGGAGAAGTATGAGGTGGTCAAAGCGCTTAATGGACAAGAGGCTTTGGAATACGTGTATGCACATGACGTGGACTTGATCGTCAGCGACATTATGATGCCGCAATTAAACGGCTATGAGTTCTGCACTAAACTGAAAGAACATGAAAAGTATAGCCATATACCTTTTATTATGTTGACGGCGAAGAATAGCCTGCAATCAAAAATAGAAGGACTGGAGTATGGCGCGGATGCCTATATTGAGAAGCCCTTTTCGCCCAATTTCCTAGAGGCGCAAATAGCGAGCCTACTACGTAATAGAAAGCATGTAAAAGATCATTTTCAACGAACGCCTAACAGCCCCTTGGATATCAGCGGACACAACAAATCCGATCAAGTCTTCTTAAAAAAGCTCAATAAGCTCATTTTAGAAAATATGGCTGATCCTGCGCTCTGTGTAGATATGCTAGCGGAACGATTGTATATGAGTAGACCGACACTCTATCGAAAAATAAAGGTATTATCCGATTTATCTCCGAATGAACTTATCAACCTAACGCGATTAAATAAGGCCACTCAATTACTGCTGGACGGCGAATATAAGGTTTATGAGATTGCTAACCTACTTGGTTTCAGTACCGCCTCGCATTTTTCCCGCAATTTCCAAAAACAATTCGGGATAAGCCCAAAAGACTACGCGGCAAAGCACAAATAACGGTAATGGCAAAAGGGCTATGGGGCACCACGCTCCCGCATAGGTGCCGGGTGCCGCGCCAGAATGGCCTGAAGTGCCTGAAGCACATCCTGATGTTCTTTAGCGATATTCTTGACTTCGCGCGGCCCATGCTGATAATCGTATAGCTCATATTCCGCGGTTCCAGTGGTCTCGCCGATTTTCTTCCATTCCACCATCCGGTAACGGTCGGTGCGGATAGCCCGCCCCAACCGCCCCCCTCTGGGGAAACTGTGGTAGGCATGATCCCGGATGCGGACTTCGGGATTCTTGAGTACAGGTACCATACTCAAACCATCCAATGGCTGTGACACTTTCGGAACCGGCAACCCAGCAAGCTCCACCAACGTGGGGTAGATATCGACCGTCTCGGTCAGCTGCGCGGTATGCGTGCCGGACTGTACCATGCCTGGTGCGGAGATAATTAACGGTATATGATTCGCCAATTCATAATTGACGTGTTTCGTCCACATGCCCATATCACCGAGCATATAGCCATGATCGCCCCAGAGCACGACGATGGTATTTTGATCGAGGCCAAGCGCACTAAGCTCATCCAGCACCTTGCCGATTTGAGTGTCCACATAACTCACACCGGCGTAATAGCCGTGTATCAATTTAAGGGTAAGGCTATCCGGAAAGGCAGCTTCCGTAACATTTTCCGGAATGGGAGTATACTGATCGATTTCCACACCGTATTTCACTGCATATGGAGGCGCTCCTTCCGGTCGCACACGATGTGTAGGTAATCGTAAATTCGATTCATCATACAGCGCCCAGTATTTTTCAGGCACAGAAAACGGTAGATGCGGCCGGGCAAAACCTACAGCCAAGAAAAACGGCTGGTTTGGTTGAGCTTTCAATTCTCGGAGGCGATCAACCGCCCGCTGTGCGACACGACCATCTGCATAGGCGTCGTCGGCAACATCAGGTGACTCCCAAGCGAATCCACGGGGCAATCCCCGAGCTTCCTGATTCGAAAAGAGCGCTTCTTCGCGTGTGAACCCCATTGCTTTACTGGCCGGATCAACGTACTCGATGACCAGCTCCTTATGGTGTGGTACACTCCACGACTGCTCATCTACGTAAGTACCATGACCAATATGAAAGACCTTACCCATGGATTCGCTGTGGTAGCCGTGCTGCTTAAAATGTTGTGGTAAGGTCACAGCATCTGGATAATAGTCGCGGAAATTTTGCCCGAAACCGTAAATCCCGGACGAGGTAGACCTGCTACCCAATAGCAGGTTAAACCGTGATGGCGCACAAACGGCTTGGTTGGAATATGCTTGCTCAAACCGGAATCCCTGTGCTGCCAGCTTGTCGATGTTCGGGGTAATTGCGACAGAATCTCCATACGCTCCTATTGCTGGACGCAGGTCATCGACAAGAATGAACAGGATATTGGGCTTCTTCTCCTGTGCACTCAGAAGCAGTGACAATACCGTCGATGCTGCTATTAAAAGATAAGTTTGCCTATTCATTAGATACTCTCAATCAACCGGTGGATTTGCGCGACCGGTCGTCAATTCCGGTAAATAGCTACGCCAAGTAATCAGTTTCGTCCGCAGCTCTTTGACGATATCCGGATGAGCTTCGGCTTTATTCTTCGTTTCATAGCGGTCCACTTCCATATCATACAATTCGGGATTATTTTTAAGGTGATCAATTAGTAGCTTCCATTTTCCCGACCGGATGGCCAGATTGGGGCTCCGATCTCTACCTCGTGGGTAGTTAAACGCATAATCATTCCTACCGTATTCCCAGTACATATCTTTAGTGCGCGGCGCTGGTGTTCCTAACCAAACGGACTTCCGATCTTCGCCATCACCTTTGTAATTGGCCGGTAGCTTGGCGGTTGCGATGTTGGCCAGTGTCGGTACCAAATCGGTCGAATTCAATACAGAAACGCTATCCGTTGCGCCTGCGGGCACTTGGCCTGGCCAACGTACGATGAATGGCATTCGTATACCGCCTTCGTACAGCGAAAGCTTCGTGCCACGAAGTCCTCCGTTTCGACTGCCTTTGAAACTCGGTAAAGCGCCGTTGTCACTGGTGAAGATCACCAAGGTGTTTTCTGCAATACCCAATTCGCGCAAGCCGTCGAAGAGCCTGCCCATCTGTTTATCAAACTCGGCCAACACCAGCTTGAACGCCGCCTCTTCCTTGGGGTTCATCGGAAACTGCCCCAACTGCCGCTGGTTCTCCTCAGGCACCCAAGGATCATGCATATCGTCGGGCCACAAGTTTACAAAACAGGGCGAATCCTGATGCCGTCGCAAAAAGTCAAGCGTCCTATCTACAAAGTAAGCAGTCCTGTCCCAACGCTTTACGCTATCCACATCAGACCATATCCAGTCGGTAGCCGTCAATACCGGATCCGGCTCTGGACTTTCATAGGTACTGGCATGCTCATCAAAGCCATACTTCTTAAATTTTGGCGCATTTTTGATATCCCTTCCGCCTCCCATATGCCATTTCCCAAAATGTCCCGTTTTATACCCCACACTTTTCAGAATTTTGGCGATAGAGGGAGCTTGCACATGGAGGTAGTTAGCCTGCTCAGCCAGTTCGTTGCTCCGTCTATTGTTTAGAAAGGTGGTAAAATTCCATTCTGCCGGAAACATACCGGTGAGCATACTCGCGCGGGAAGGGCTGCAAATAGGCGATGCGCTGTAGTATTGGGTGAACCGCGTACCTTCTAATGCAAACTCGTCAAGCCGGGGAGTCGGAACAAATTTTCCGCCAAATGCACCGATATCACCAAATCCCATATCGTCGGTCAAAATAACAATAATATGCGGGCGTTCCTGACTCCAGGAAGCAAGGGTTTGCGCTAATAACCCCATTAAACATATACTTTTGATAACGACATTCATCATAGGGTTACTTTGACACCTTACTACTGGACAACATGTTGATATAACTTGTTGTGCATTTCCTTTAACTCTTGTTCAGGAATCTTGATCACTTTCCGATCATACGTCATTAAACCATTGGTTTCTACCTCTACGTCTGTTGTTTGCGTGTAAACACCTGCGGATAAACCTCGCTTGATCAGCTCATTTAAATCGTTTACCAGTTCTTGATAACGATCCTTAAGTTCTTCTTTATTCTTGAAAGATTGGTAACCCCAATTATCTTTCTCTTGCCATGTATGACCTTCCACCGGTAATCCTAAGCCTCCAAATTCGCCCAAAGCCAATACAAATTTGTCGCCAAAAAGATTCGGATCAGGCATAGCCGCGCCGGGGTAGTTATGGATATCCAATATATGTCCGATATAAGCGAAATTACCTCCACTGGCACTATTCACTAAGCGTGATGGATCATAGTCCATTGTCCATTCCGTAATTTCTTTGGTTTTAAACTGACCCCATGCTTCATTGAAGGGAACCCACACAACGATACTCGGAAAATTGTGCAGTTCGTCCATAATCTCCTTCCACTCCTTTCTATAGATTGCTTCGGATTCAGGAGCACGATCCTTATCATGAACGCCGTTAGAAATTTTGCCCGGTTGCATGTCCCAGTTATTTCCGCCAAGATCACCACTCGGCATATCTTGCCACACCAAAATGCCAACGCTGTCACAGTGACGATACCAGCGCGCTGGCTCCACTTTGATGTGTTTACGGATCATGTTAAAGCCCATTTCCTTCGTTTTGATTACATCAAATTTCAATGCGTCATCACTAGGCGCTGTGTGTAGACCGTCTGGCCACCAGCCCTGGTCCAATGGACCATAATGGAATACAAATTCGTCATTCAAATACATGCGCTGAATACCATCGCTACCTTTTTCCATGCTTATTTTACGCATCGCAAAATAACTCCTGGCTTCATCGACCACTTTTCCTTTGCGCACAACTTTGACAACTAGGTCGTATAATTTTGGATTATCCGGACTCCACAGTGTCGGATTCGATACCTTCAGTTTAGCTTCCGAACCTACAGCAACAGAAGCATCTGCAATCTTTTGTGTGCCATCGTAAGCTTCTAAAACTAATTGGTCGCCTGCTTGTGCACCGTCAACATTTGCAGATACCGTCAACGTAGATGTCTCTACGTTAGGGGTTTGCTTTGTGTTGACAATATAGCTGTCTGGCACACTTTCTAACCAAACCGTCTGCCATATCCCCGTTACTGGCGTATACCAGATTCCATGTGGGTTGTTAATTTGCTTGCCACGTGGCTGAGGTCCATCACTTGTAGGATCCCAAACACGTACGACAATTTCTTGATCTGCCCCTTTTTTCAACACCGTTGTAATATCAAAAGAGAATGAATCGAAACCACCCTCGTGCTGACCGATATGTTGCCCGTTCACATAGACGTCGCATTGCCAGTCTACTGCGCCAAAATGCAATAGGGTGCGTCCTTTGCGAAGTGTTTTGGGTACCGATATCGTTCTGCTATACCACAAAGCTTTGTCTTTCCCAACTTCTTTTCCCACACCGGATAAGGCGGATTCGATTGCAAAAGGAACCAATATCTCGCCCTCCCAGGATGTAGGTTTTTCCGAAACGGATTTTTCCGCCACGGTATACTTCCATAACCCGTTTAAACTTTTCCAATTGTTCTGACGCTCCAACTGCGGTCTGGGATATTCGGGGTGTGGATTCTTTGGATCCAGTTGTTCTCCCCAAGTAGTTAAAATTTTGTCTCCTGCTGGTTTCCAATCCTGCGCCTGTACAGCGAACCAACTGGTTGTAACTAGGCATGCAAATGCAAAAAGTCTCTTCATTATTGTTTTTATTTTGATTTCCCGGTCTATGTCCCAAAAATGCAATATAAAGCAAACAAAACCTTGACCTTTTTATTCAAAAGAGCGTCAAATCGTCTCAATGTCCATTACCTTCCCCATTTTTCCGCCAGTAATTTCATATAGAAACCTCCGACGACACTACGCGCCTTAAAATTCTCCCGAATACCATCCGTCGTGTCATAGAAATCGTTCAACGGTACACGTGACGGCGTTTCTATAGCATGCCGAAACACGGGTTCTATGAATTTCTCAAAGGTCGGCTGGTCGTCTGCCAGGGTCGCCGTCCACAATATCCAATCATTTTTGGTGTAGTTTTTCCGGCTATCTAATGGCAAGCCATAACGATTCACGCGCGGAATATAATAAGTCAGCTCTTTTTCTATCACCTCTTTCGGGAATAAACCGAAATCCAAAACCTTGTCCCAAATTAGGTTGTATTTTTGGCTCCAAGTGTTCGGATCATCAAACGTTAACGCATAGTGGTCTCCGGCATCCGCCAACTTCATCCATTGGGGCACCATCTCTTCTGCAATTGTTTGATATTTTAAGGCGACATCCTTCAAACCTAGCATATCAGCTAGCCTAGCATAGCTTGCTATACCCATTATGGCTTTCACAGAAAGGTTAGCGTTGCGTGCAAGATGACCTGCAAAATCGTCCGTACAAAGCTGTGTCTTCGGATCCAATCCTTCTTTTATCAGATAATCTGCCCATTTCGTCAAAACCGTCCAATGTTTTTCTGCATACGCTGCATTTCCCTGTGCGTGGGCTATTGCAGCCGTCATAATAAGCATATTTCCAGACTCCTCCACGGGCATTGGCTCTCCGTACTGCTGTCCATTTGCTAACGGATAGGTCCCCAAATCATGCGCGGCCCAAGGGTGTGGATATTTGCCACTTTCACTGAAATAAAAAATACCATTCAGCATCCCCTCTAACAAAACGGGATTATATATTAAATATAATGGCGACGACGGATAGGTAACATCCACTGTATTAATAAATCCTCCACTGTTATTCTCCTTGGAAAGCCATAAAACCTCTTTTTTCGGACTCTCAACCAAGGTATGCGCGGCAATACTCTGCCGATAGGCTAACACAGAAAGATGCGCATATTTTTCACCTCCTGCCTGTTCTGCCTGACGTCGCAATGTACTATCAAAATCAGTACATCGTTGCATTAGTTTTTTATATTCCTTCACCGCAGCGTGTAACTGCGATTCAAACGAACGATCGCCATTTCTGTTCCACCAAGGGCGTAAATCCGTATGGAAATACTGAATGGCATATATTTCATCATACCCAATAGTTAGGAAACGCTGCACTGGAGCGGAACCGACAGCGTCTAAAGAAATTTCGGTATGCAGCACAAGCGATTTGCCCTGATATGAATTTTCATTTTTCGGATCATTGCTTCCGGATAAAAATTGTCTAACATCGTTACCCCGTGGAACAGCGACATATAAATACCCCCAATCTATACGCATATCGTCGGCTCCCTTTTGTAATACAGGTTGCTCAACGGTACCAACTTTCAATATGGAGAGCTTTCCGTCTTGATAAGCTTGCCCTTCCACCTCTTGCTGGTCGGGCATATAAACCGCTATATCGGAAGATACCTCCTGATGTATCTTAACATCATGTTCCTTTCCATCCTTTGCCGTCACCTCATAAGAAATATACGAAACAGGCCGCGCAAGGAGGTCAAGATCATCCATCAATAAGGGCGAAGTAAAGGTAACCTTCAGCGCTACCGCACCGGCGTCAAACGTATACGCCGTTTGTGTGGCTTCTATCGCTACTGATGTTTGTTTCGCAATGGCTACCTTCGCCTTATCAGATGGCATACTGTTTACTAAATCAAAATCTAGAAAACGACCTCCTGCCGTATTTTTCAGGTGAATCGCAAGCACATTTTGTCCTTTGCGTAGAAGCCCTTTCGCTTTAGACGAAATATCGAAATAATCGAAACGATGGTTCCAACCGTCTCTTTTAAACACAAGCGTTCCGTTTAGATACACTTCGATGTTATCATCATGATGTAATTTAAGGAATAGCGGCTCGTTGTCATTTATGTTATCCAGTGAGAACTCCCGCCGTACCCAGATATTATCGGAAGACCAAAATGTACCCGCTACTGATTTATCATCGGATATAGGCAATACCCCGTCTTTCCAATCTGAATCTTCAAAGTCCAGCAATTGCCAAGCTTCGTTTTGCGGCTGCTCTACATATCGAATAGTGGCCTTATCGTCCGCTGCTATTATCGATGTGTAACGGTGCTTCTCCTTGCCCATGAAACGGTACAGCGTACCGTCGACTTCAAGATAGCCAGTCAAACCATGTGCTGCACCGGTCCAGTGCTCCGTGACTTTATCTGTCAGGAGGTCACTAGTCGACCAGATACTGAAATTCGGATTATGTGTAATCAACGGATAAGCAGGAGCCTTCCGAGCATGGTTAACCTGTCCGTAGGTTGTTAATATACATAAGACGAAAACAAATAGCCCTATGCCAAAGTGTTTTCCATTTTTTATAAAGTTTCGAACTCCTATCATACTATTCTATTTGGTTTACAATTTTACTCTTTATCCGCTAATTCGTCAGAAAACGAATACGGCTTATCTTCATTTGCTATACCTCGGGATAGATTGGGTTGTCCCGACATGCTGAATTTTAGCTGAGCACCTTTATATAAATCGGCGATACGCAAGAAATTGTGTGTATAGTTCTTGCCGTTTACACGCAGCTGATCAACGTATACATTTTCTTTTGATTGGTTGCTCGCCGAAATAACGACCTTTTTTCCATTCTCCAGCTGTAGTGTTACTTCGTCAAATTGTGGTGATCCCAACACATATTCACCCGATCCCGGCGCGACGGGATAAAATCCCATTGATGAAAAAACATACCAGGCTGACGTCTGCCCGTTGTCCTCGTCTCCGCAGTAGCCGTCAGGAGCCGCGGAGTAGAGTTTATCCATAATCTCCCGCACCCAATACTGTGCTTTCCACGGAGAAGCAGCATAACTGTAAAGATAGGGCATATGTTGTATAGGTTGGTTACCATGTGCATATTGGCCCATATTCATGATCTGCATTTCCCGCATTTCATGAATCATGCCTCGGCTTGTCATCCCCTCCAGACTAGGAACCAGAAAGACAGTATCTAACATGCCGGTAAAGGCTTCATTGCCTCCCATTAAGTCGATCAACCCTTGTGGATCATGAAATACACAGAAGCTCCAGTGCCATGAATTACCTTCAGTAAATTCCTCAGACCAGGCGCTTGGATCGAATTTCGCAATAAACGATCCATTTTTATTCTTTCCGCGCATAAGCTTTGTTGAAGGATCATAGAGGTTCTTGTAGTTCAGGGCTCTTTTGGCGTATATATCTATTTCCTCAGCTGGTCGCCCCAAAGCCTTGCCGAACTGATATATGCACCAATCGTTGTATGCATATTCTAATGTTCGGGCCGCATTCTGTGAAATACCCGCATCTGCCGGTATGTATCCCAATGTGTTATAGAGTTCATGTCCATACCGGCCGGTAGAGGTATTCTTTGGGTGCACGTTGTTCGCTCCCCATTGCACCGCTTCCCATAAGATCAAAGGATCGTAACCTTTTCGTCCGGTGAGATACGCATCTGCGACTATAGAAGCTGAATTATTTCCGATCATGGATGCTCGATGTCCGGGAGACGCCCACTCCGGCAAAAAACCACTTTCTTTGTAGGCATTGACAAGACCTTCCTGCATGCGGTCGTTCATCGAAGGGTACAACAGGTTCAATAACGGAAACAGGCTGCGGAATGTGTCCCAAAAACCCGTATCTGTAAACATCTCGCCAGGTAACACTTGTCCGTTATAGGGGCTATAATGCATCCGGTTTCCTGCTGCATCTATTTCCGATAGATCCCGAGGAAAGAGTGTAGAACGGTATAAACAGGAATAAAAGGTACGCAAGCGGTCAATATTATTATCTTTAATGTGAACACGCCCAAGCACCTTGTTCCATTCATTACGTCCTTCATCGGCGACCTCTTCCAACGACTTGCCACGCACTTCGTTCAAATTCAGTGACGCTTGCTCAAAACTGATAAACGAAGAAGCCACGCGGGCTGTTATCTGCTGTCCTCTTTTTAATCCTTTGAAGCCGACAATTGCTCCTGCATGATCCGTCGTGACTTCCAAGCCTTCGGCTTTCATTTTTCCGTTGTTCACCATAAAATGGCTGTTCATCGGCTGATCAAATTCAATAATAAAATAGTTCTTAAAATTTTCTGGTGTTCCCCCACTATTTCGGGTATTATACCCGATAATCTTATTTTCTTCTGGTATAAGCTTGACAAAAGAGCCTTTGTCAAAAGCGTCGATGACAATATATGCACTGTCGGTCTTTGGAAAGGTAAACTTGAAGACGACGGCCCGTTGCGATGGACTGAATTCTGTTGTAACGTCGTGATCTGCAAGAAATACACTATAATAGTAAGGTTTTGCAATTTCTGTCTTATGTGAAAACCAACTGGCCCGATCCTCCTGATCAAATACCGGCTGCCCCGTTATAGGCATCAACGAAAACTGTCCGTAATCGTTGTTCCATGGACTAGGTTGATGTGTTTGTTTAAAACCCTTAATCTTGTCTGCCGTATACGTGTAGATCCATCCATCTCCCATATTACCTGTCTGCGGAGTCCAGAAATTCATGCCCCACGGTCGGGCGATAGCTGGATAGGTATTCCCTGTTGAAAGTTCATACTTAGATAAGGTACCTACTAATGGGTTTACGTAATCTACCAGTTCAGCTGACTGCGCGACAGCTTTTTGCATACACGCCATACACAACAGCGTTAACAGGGAAAAAAAAGTTTGCTTCATATTTTATATAACTATTCGTCTATTATTTATATTATTTAACACTTATAAATGCCTTGCATCTTACCATCCAAACGCCACTTTTACACCATCGGGATCGTTTTCAAACCCTAAAAGGTAGGTTCTCGATTTATTATCCCAGTCCTGTAGATTAAAGACCTCCTGTCCGTTGACCTTTACGCTCTGCGGTTGCCGCGGAAGCAGCACTCTTGAAATGCCCGTTGTTTCTATAGGGCTTTTCGCCACATAAGAATAACTATTTTTGGTGGTCACCTCCTCATAGGTGCGGTAGGCAGCGGCCAATACCTGCGGCTGTTCTTTATTCTTAACGAGATCTACGTTCATAAAGTATCCCTGTTCGCCGGGAGCGATCGTACGGGTCGCATATACCGGAAGCTTAGGATCGAACAAGTCGATTAGCGTGCCGTTGATGGTGTAGTTTCCTTCGCTGACACTTTCATCCATTACTGCCACTAGTTCGAATGGCCCCCGCTGCAGGTAGAAATTATTTTTAAAAGCCAACGTTCCTCCCGCAGCTCGGTAGCGCTCCTGTACGGCACGAATCAGATCTCCACTGGCGTTGGCTCGCATGGCGTACGCTTTCGGATCCTTACGGATAACCTGTACCGATCCCTTGCCATAGGTATAAAGACCTTCCCCAGCTCCGGGGTCTATGCTCATCTTTTCGAAAAGATGCGCCGAAGGCGTCCAATAAGTATTCCCTTTGGTATTCCACCATTCCTGAACGTTCTGGAATGGATCGCGGTCGGTACCGCTGTAGACAAGCTGCCCTCCGGCATGCACCCATGCCGCCAAATGCTCATGTGCTACGGGATCCAGCGGTTTCATATTGGCATAGGTCATGAGCAACACTTTGGTATCCGCGAGCGCCTTTTTATATCCTAGATTTTCAATATGTACCGTCTTTACCGGCACACCGCGCTTGAGGAAAGGAAGAGCAAGGCCATAGAAATTAGCCAGCTGGGGGTCATCGTAGCCGGCATGTGTCGGAAAGCGTTGAAACATTAAGGAGTTGGCCATCAGCACCGAGATACCTTCGCTGCCGGAAAGTTTATGCTCGCTCAATGGCATCTGATTCAATGAATTGATCATGACCTGCATCTGCGTGGAATAATGACGTGGGATACGTTCCTTCTGATCACTGGTCGGACTTGTCCGGTATAACCCTTCGTAAATTCGTTCGGGCCAAGGCATTACCTCATAGTCGGCAATGTTTGGATAGAGCAATTGCGCAACAAAAGTCGCTTGGTAATTGGTTTTATAATCTACCCAATCCTTGGCACGATCCTCAATGGGGTCTGTCAGAAAGAACATCTTCCTACCGGTTGGCGCCGTCATCGATTCCATCGATCCATACTCGAGGTATGCCGTCTCGAAAACACGTTCTTTTTCCTTTCCGTTAAAATAGTTCGGCTCACGTGAGGTACCTGTCCAAACCTGAGCAATATAACCGTCCACAACGGGCAGGGAGGCCAAACTAGCTTCCGGCGAGACGATCATCCATTGGGCGTAGTTGACGAGCGAGTGTGTAGGCACGTAACATTTCACATCCATATCTTTGGATTTACCGTATTCTTTGGCAAAAGTAAATATCTCGTTCAGCGCCTTATAATAGAGGTGATACTTGAGTTTATTAGAAAGATAGGTGTTCTCTGGAGATTCGTGTTGTGGACGCCAATCAAAGCCATAATATTTCTTCCATTCCCGCTTGAACGATTCACTGTAGCCTGCCCGTGCCCAGAATTCAGGCTCCTCCATAAATATGGCATCGATTCCAGCATCAATGACGGGCTTCACATGTCTTTCCTTCAGGTATTTCAGAAAATTATCTGTGGGTACAATATAGGGGACCATATGTCCATGCCAAATCGTATCTTGAGCCTGGGTTACCTGTCCTTCGTCCAGATGCCATTCTCCGTCCCACTGACCGGTGAAATAATCCTGATATTCGCCCCAAGCAATACCTGTCATGAAATGGATAGTATATCCTCTGTCCTTCCAAGATTTGACCCGCTCTTCGAACGGCACGCGCTTGTGTTTATCCGATGGATTTCCACCTACGCCGTAAACCATGACCGCATCGGCACGGTTATCGATGGTTGGGCGCCATTCCCGGGAGGTCTGAAATGTCGTTTTGGTCTGTTCTGCTGTTTTTTGGGCAATGACAGGTGTGCTAAATGCAAGCAAGCAACCCGCTCCTATGCGTACTTTCCAATATATCATTTATAAATTGCTTAACTGATCATTTGTTGCTAGTTGACGAATACCTCTTTTGCATCTGTATAATTCCAGCGTCTTGTCCCGCTCCCAGCCGGTGTATCGTAATTAATCCGGGCTGCTGCACGAATAAAAACGATACGCCCAGAGGGGATCGTTCCGTTTGACTCGATGGTGACTGTCTGTCCCAGAAGGCCATTGAACGATGATCCTGTATATAAAATCTCATTGGACCAACGTTCGTCGCGAGCACGGTAACCTACCGTAGAAGAATAACTTACAAACAATTGAATGTCCGTTACGTTTTGAAAGCTGTTGCTGTATCCGCCCATGGGCTCTATCTTTTCGCGGAATTCCTCTTCCGAAACCGCTCTACTGACTCGCACTTTCGCTTGAACCTTGCCGTTGATTACCCGAGGCTCATCCACCCATTCTACTTTAAGAAACGGGTGCACTTCGAACCGAACCTGTGTCACGCCCTCAATATCGACGTCTTTTGTTTCATCAGCGATTGGTACACCACGCTCATCCTCCCGCAATAAGGGAATGAACGGGCCGTCTACCTGGACGTTATATCTTCCTTTAAACACTTTCGTATTCTGGAACGTCCCATCGGGTCTACAGAAAAAATCTGGATTAGGTGTAACGTTATCTCCCCAGCTAGTTTCTATGAGACGCACCCTGATTCCTTCACTTCCCTGATCCGTCAGCACCGGTTCTCCGGTAGCTGCATCAACCACCTCACCTTGCAGTGTTTCGGCTGGAGCTGGATAATTATCCAGCTCAAACATACTGCAGGATGCCAAAAAGAAAAGAGACGCTAACGCTATAAAAATGCTTGTCTTTTTCATCTGTTTATTTTTATATTTTCTTTATTCAATTAATTTACCTTTATCAACTATTCCCTAGTCTTTACCTGTTCGGTTGTTGGTCTATTACCGAACTCTTTGCGACTTCTCCTCCAGGGATAGCAAAATAATAGTCGATTATATTATATTCAAACGTTTTCAAACTAACCCATTGAAACCGTGCATCGAAAAAATATTTTCCACTATTGGTAGAAAAGAAAGGGTAAAGCCCCCGGAAACGGTAACGTGTATTGTTACTAAAGGCATCTCTATTTCTGTTTTCACCCCAGAAACCATTCCTTCCTTCGTAGTGTTGCACTCTCCATCTCCGAATATCCCATTTGGATTTGTGTTCTAAAGCCAGTTCCTTACGCCGTTCTTTTCGTACGATATTACGTCCGCTCTCCGTTGATGTAATCGGACTCGTCAACAGTGACGCTCCGGCCCGCTCCCTGATTTCATTAACCGCTTGCGTGGCTACCTGCATCAAGTCCGATCCGTCCGGAGATCCCTCCCCTGCGAGCGATAGCTCAACGGCAGCTTCCGCCGCATTCAAAAGTACTTCGGCGTAACGCATCAATACAAAGTGCTGATCAGATCTACCTTCTGCCGCTACAAAAGATGGATCGGGGTTTAACCATTTCCTTCCATAAAGACCAGTCAGGTTCCCTTCGCCGTTGTCGTAAAATGGACCATTAGCGCCGGCTGCAGTTATCTTGGCACCGTTATAATCAACCAATTCTTGCGCGTTTCCTTCCCTAGGACTCAGGTAGAGCATTTTAGGGTTAGCCCGATAAGCATTCAGGTTTTGATACCGGGTTTCAGCCGCCTGATAGGAATAATCGTTAAAAAACGGCTGTATAGGAGTGGAACCTGTGTAGATACCTGCCCGAATTTCGATGTCTGTACCTTTGAATCGGTCTCCCGGGAAAATGACATAGGCACGCAGTCGTGGTTCAGCATCTTTGAAAAAATCCATAGGTGTGTCATACATCAGGTATTCGCCCTGCGTGTTGGAATTTCCAGTTGTTACCTTAATCGTACCATTTGGGTAGCGGTCAAACCCTTCGAAAAGTTCCATAAAGTCGAGTGTAGGACAGGTTCCTGACGCTAACGGTGCTTTAAAAATAAAAGGGGCACTGTAAGCATCATATCCATGTGTGGCAATAGGAAACGTGTATTCCTTTACGTAGATGTTTTCCGGACTTTCCAAATCACTGAACATGTCGACCATATTCTGATATTGGGCTTCCGGGTTATTTGCTGCCCATTTTTTCTTATAAAGCGCATACTTTCCATCGTTCATAATCTCCCTAGCCGCAAGATAGGCCTCCTTGAAATATTTTTTCGATGCGGGTTGCCACGTATTTTCTGCAAAACCAATAACCCGGACGCCGGTTTTCTCCCCCAACCCCGTGAGACGACCGGGTACTGTTTCATTATACTTGGCTACACTTCCTGCATAAAGCATAGCTTCTGATTTAAATGCCAAAGCAACATACTTGTTGGCATAGCCGCGCTTTGGACTTTCCGGGGATAGTAATTCAGCAGCCTGATTAAAATCGGCAAGCACCTGATTCCAGGTCTCTTCCTCACTGGCACGTGGCACTTCTAGCGCTGCGAGTTCTGCTGGATACTGCATTACTTTGGTCACCAAAGGTACACCGCCAAATCTTCTGGCCATCGCATTGAATACGAATGCCCTTACGAAATAGGCTTCACCTAAATAGTGATTATAGGTAATCTCGGGAAACGCATCTTGGTGAAGCGGAAGATTTTCGATTAAATAGTTAGCATCCCGTAAAAGCGTCATGGCCTTACCCCAGTAAGGCGTTCGCTCACCGGTGAAAGCCGAACTGATTCCATCACGATTCAGTGCCTCTCCGGTTCCTTCAATACCCATAGCTGCTAACCATCCATTAAATTCAACCCCCCATTGCGCCATATATTTGAAATCTTCGAAGGGCATATTACTGTACATTCTTGCCAGGTAGACGTCCATCCCTGATTCACTGGTAAACAGGTCTTTATCACCTACTATGTTCTTCGGTGGAATATCTAAAAAATTCGAACACGAGGTAAATAAAACACAAATGGCCAGCGTGAGCTGATATATTTTTTTCATGCGATTGCTTTTTATCTTAATATAGTCCATAACAAAAAGGATTAAAAGGCGAGGGAAAGACCCGCGGTAATAGTTTTGTTCAACGGATAGAGCCGTCCCAATTCGTCCTCCGGATGTTCCGGATCTACAAATTTTACACCTGTTATTGTAAACAAGTTATAAGCATTAGCAAATACCCGCAGGTTCATCGTTGACGAAGGCCGGAATTTCGGCAATGTATACCCCAGCTCTATGCTTTTTAGTCGGAGATACGCCGTGCTCACACGATTAAATGTCGAGGTCTCAAGCGGATAATTGCCCGTAAAGCCGTAATAACCGCTGATCCATTCCTGCGAAGGATCCCAAGGATCGGCCTGTGGATCAACCGTGTGCCATCTGTCTACATACTGTTCAAGTATCCCTCCACCATTGGTACCCCAGATCGCGCGAAGTGGTTCTAGGTACTGCATGGAGCCAAGAGCTGTTCCCTGGAATAGGAAACTCAAATCAAAGCTCTTGTAACTAGCGTCAAAATTAAAACTGAAGTTCAACCATGGCGTGTTGTCAAAAAAGAGTGGACGCATGTCTAACCCATTGATCTCGCCATCACCATTCCAATCCTCGTATTTATAATCACCCGGCAGGGTCTGATTACCTTTATATATCGGAAAACTCCGGATATCATCCCAGTCTAGGTAACGTCCTATTCCCTGATACCCAAACTGCATTCCTTGAAAACGGTTATTGAGATTGTCGTTACGCCATCTGTCGTATGAATTTCCCCAAGGCCCTTTCTCGGAGCCTACCAGATATTTCTGACGGGTGATTGTTCCGATAGCCTTTACCCGGTAGGATAGATCACCTATTTTATTTCTGTGCGAAATTTCAACATCCATCCCAAAATGCTTGTCGCTATCGAGGTTCTCCCGAGGAGCAGTCGCTCCTACAACGGTTGGAAGATCCCCTGTCCGACGTGCAAAAAGCCCTTTTCGCTCCCTTTCAAAATAATCCACGGCGAAGCCAAAAAGGCCGTTCCATCCTTCAAAATCGACACCAAGATTTAAGGTATTGGCCGTGTACCATGTAATCAACTGGTTAGGAAGCGCAAGCGTGGAAACGCCATAGATAAACTGGTTTCCAAACATATATCCGGGAGCGTACTGTGCATAATATCCTTTTTCTGCATTATCAGATGTTGCAGGATAATTATATCCGGTAGCCCAGTCATATTGAAGGGCGCCATCGTCTCCCAATACACCGTAACTTGCACGCAACTTTAACTGGTTTACGAACTGTAACTTATCCCAATTCTTGAAAAATGGTTCCTCGGATATGCGCCAGGCGACTGACGCAGACGGAAAAAATCCCCACTGACGGCCCGGGAGAAACTTCGAAGAACCATCATAGCGGAATTGTGCTTCCGCTATATACCGGTTGGCGAAGGTGTAGTTCATCCTTCCGAAAATTGCGGCATTGCTCGTCTCATAAATATCATTCAAAGAAGCGTTCATTCCACCTACTTGGTCTTGAGCAACACCTCCAAATAGGTAATCCATAGCAAAGGCGAGATTACGCTGAGCAAAGAAATTATCTCCAGTTTGCTTTTGCACTTCACCTCCCAACATACCGGTCACCTGATGTAGGCTATTAAATTCCCTGTTATAGTTTGCAACAAACTGTCCTAGAACTTGCTGTTTATCAAAAACTTCCCTACGTATTTGATTGGGCGTACTAAGATTATACAATTTAGACACATACGATTCGGTTATCTGGTCGAAAGCATATTGATAATACTCTCTCCGATTGATATTGTTATTATCCATACGGTAATCGTAACTTACCAACGCCTTTGCCGAAAGGCCTTGCAGCACATCACTGACCGCACCGAAATCGTAATTCAAGCTTGCAGACGATTGAATCTGTTTCTGACCAGTTTTACGATAACCCGAGATATCGGAGGTCATCTTCGCCACGGTATTTTCTTCGAGATCCAATCCTTCATAGTTGAGCATGGTATTCTCCGGATCTGCATACGCCGGAACGAGTACGCCCTGTCGCCAATAGTTTCTGATTATATCTGCCGAACTCGAATAAGGACTATTACGTTGATCCACGATGCCGCTCAAATTTAGGTCGAAGCTCAGCCCCTTCGTTATCTCAGCACTGATATTTGAACGAAGATTCACTTTACGGTAGTTCAAATCGCCCGATTTGAAGAAGCCTTCTTGATACAGGTGTCCTACGCCGACATAATATTGCGATTTGTCTCCTCCGCCGGTGATGCTTAGGTCTTGCTGGGTTTGAGGTGCGTAGTTGGAAAAGATTAGGGACGTCCAGTCCGTTGTACGTCTCTCCCCTGTTCTAAAATCTTCAAACCAACTCTCCGGGTAAATAAGCTCATAAGGCGATGCAATATTATTCCGAACTCTTTCATTCTCAATCGTCATCGTTTGGTAGGGATCGGCAAGCACCGGCAATCCCGAGGGTCGCTGAAAGGTATAAGTGCTATTCAACGAGACGCTTGTACGCCCCGTTTTTGTTCCTTTTTTTGTCGTCACAAGGATTACACCGTTAGCAGCTCGCACCCCGTATATTGCAGCAGAGGCATCTTTCAATACGGATATATCATCAATATCATTCGGATTAAGCCGTTGAAAATCTGCTGTAGTCCGCGGTACCCCGTCAATAACTATTAATGGACTACCTAAACCTCTAATATCAAAATTAGCAGCGAAATTTCCGGGTTCGGCACTGCGTTGCCAAACCCTTACTCCGGGAACACGACCGGTGAGCATATTCTGTGGATTTTCGTTTATAGTTTTTGTCATTTCGGAGCCTTTTATTCCCGATACCGCTCCGGTCAGCGTTACTTTTCGCTGCGTACCGTACCCCACGACAACGACTTCTTCTAATGCGGCCTCATCTGCCTGCAAGACAACATCTATACGGCTCCGCGTACCGACAGTTTCTTCTGCACTGATAAAACCCACGAAGGAGTAATGTAATACGGCACCTTGCGGCACTTGAATGATATATTGGCCTTTGGCGTCGGTACTGGTTGCAATTTGTGGTGAGGAGCCTTTCACAAGTACGGATACGCCAGTGATCGGCTGACCCTCCGCGTTGGTTACACTCCCCGACACATCGCCATTTTGTGCCGATGACACTGCAGGAATCAGGAGAAATGCAATCCATATCGTCTGCATAAATATTCTCATTTCCATAATTAAATTCTTGATCATACAGGTTCTTTTTAACACTATTGATTAGCTATTTTGTTTGTTCATATCTTGACAAAACCGCATATTCGGCCGCAAAGGCGAAGGTAAACATCCCCTCCGTATTATTTTTACCACGATCACGGTTCCATCCCACCAACAAGTTTGTAGGCAAAAAGCCATTGTAGAAAAAATGTTCATACGCATAATCCAGATTTTTCTGAAATGCGTCAATGTAATTTTCCGTCTCGTTATGCAGCGGGTAAAAGTCGACGTACCCTCTCATCAACACGCTATTGAACCAGTTCCTAAAGCCGCTGATGTCGAATGTGTAATGATTTTCGACATTTACGCCCTTCTTTGCGAAGTAGGAAAAGCTGGCGTTTGCTAATGCCACACCGTCTGCACGATATTTATCGTCTCCTGTAACACGATGCAGATCGGCTGCTCCCGATAACATCGTACCGCTGTTATAGGTTATAGCCGGTCCCACTCTATCACGGCATGTCACTCCTCGACGATAATTAACGCCATCAATTTGCTCTAATTGGGGAGATCCCGGCGTGCAGCCTCCCATCATATCATCATACACACCATCACCGCGAAGTAAGGCACTTTTCTGCCAATCGTAGATCTTTTCTGCGAATAGGAGATAATAGTCGCTCTTCTTCATTTGAACCGTCTTCCTGGTTCTTCGATCTGTCGCATCGATATAGCGATGTGTTATCGCATCGCTTTTTCCCTTATAGAGTTCGTGCAACCAAACCAGCGGGCTTATCATGGGACCATTGCTACAAGCATGCTTGGTCACATAGCCAGGTCCCCAGGCAATTCCACCTACCTCGTTGCCGTTCGCATCAAACGTGCAGTCCCAACCATCGAGCACATATTCCGTGAGGTATTCTGCTTTTTCGAGAAACGATTCATTTCCGGTAGCTTTATAAGCTTCCAGAAATTCCCGAATCAGCCACATTTGGTCGTCATAAACGTTTTCAATCCCTTCTACCCTAGCGCCACCTTTAGAGTTCCCACGATTTACGCCATAGACCGTCCATTCGTTGGTGCCGGTATAGGAAGTAAGCACGAATGTTCCCAAATAAAAATCAGCCGCATCGTAGAGTTTCATAAGTTCTTGTTCGTACTTGTTAAAGTGAGCATTATAGCGTGAAACATCACCCTGTTCCTTTTCGGCTTCGAGGGCATGAAGAATTGCCGTTACAGCCTCAATAGCACTCGTATACATCCATATACTCCCGATTTCATTCGATCGTTGATCGGTATACGGATTGTAATATCGTGCCATCGTCATTCCGCTTCCCGTAAAATAGGCTTCAAGCGCATTATCTGTAATCTCCATAGCGCGGGTCAGCGATCTCGTGGCAAGATCCGTATCCTCCGGCGGTGTTGTCCCATCATCGTTATTAGCCTTATCACAAGCATAGATAAAGAAGCATAGCAGACTCCCCACCGCGATAATTATACTTTTTTTCAGTCTCATCTTATTAAACTTATTTGGTTAATCCATTTTAATATTGTGCAATACCAATTTATTCTCTCCGGTATTCGCCTCACCATTATATACACCAAGCACTAAAGTGACATCGGAGCCATTGAATGGCGATAGGTCATAGGTAAACAAAGCGTATCCTTCCGGATTACCCGCTCCTCCGTCGCCATGTTTGAATTTCCAACAGCCATCACTTGCAGCCGATGCTTCTTGCGCTGTATTGGAGGCGGGTGAAAGATGCGTTATCGTACCGTTGTTTTCAATCGCCGTCAGTTTAAAGTAAGTAAAGTTACTTCCGAAAGTACGGGTACTGAGCGTCAATCGGTTACTTCCGCCAGCGATAGAGAATTTAGTATACATATACGCTTCGGGTACCTTAGTGTCTACTTCCGGTGTATTTCGTGTCTTGATGATATACCCTTCGGAAGGGAATACTTCTGGGTCTTTTTTCAAAGGCATGAACATCCATTCCGCGGCAACGTGAGCGACATTCCGCCAGGCACGATATGCATCCACATAGTTATCACGGTTACCACTTACAGGACTGATCCCGGTAAACGATTTTTTGGTATGTGGCATGGTAGACCGAACGGTTTCATGAGAGAGCTTCCATCCGTCAATGACATCGGTTCCAGGAAGCCAGTCCCAATTCTCGACTTTTCTGTCAGCAAACCGGATCGCCCGCAAAACGAGTTGCTTCCAATAATCCCCGGTCGCTTGCCTATATATTCCTATGGCAATGATTACTTCCTTATCGACATAAGCACTCAGGTCAAAATCAAAATCCGCGTAACCTCCCGAATAGGTGCGGTTTTGACCTACTTTCTCCGCTTTCGGTTCAGCTGCATTTAAATCAATGACCTGTACGCCGAAATAAACCGGTGCAGAGGCATCCGCATTGTGGGTTTGAACCCTCAGCGAAAGAATTTTGTTGTCTTCCGTAATCAATTTGCTACCATACACAAACGAATCAAAAACGTCCATATCTGCAGGGTTATTCCGATCGTCCCCGCTGTTTCGAATCTGCAATGTCGTTCCTTCATTCTGTTCTTGCCATGCACCTCTGAAGTCTAAGGTACTCATATAGTTACATGCCCAGTCCCAATGCGGATACGCATCCGCATTCCGCCCGCCGCGGTATTCGTTATAATACCACTTTTCGGCACTTTGCAAATCAACAGTGGTTAATCCTGGGAGCAGTTCTTCGCTTCCCATTTGGATATTAACGGTAGCAACGCCATCCACAAAATCAGCTGGTACTACCGTCTTCACGATGGAGACGTATCCGCTTTTCGTAAACGTAACGGTATAATTATTTTCGATCAGATTAGGAATGACAAAAGCTCCGTCAGCATCGGTCGTGACCGTACCACCAGCCATGCCAATGGACACGGTAACGTCTGAAAGTGGTTCGCCAGCCTGAAGTGCATCCGTTACCGTTCCTACGATTCTCGCAGAAGCACTGATCATATCCACATTAATGGTAGCTGCCCCACTAGCTTCAAAATCGACAGCGGTTACTGTTAGCCCCACAGCCATCCAGCCATCTTTCTCAAAGGTCACCGCATGTGTCTTATAAGTCACATTATCAAAAGAATACGTTCCGTCGTTCCCGCTGGCCGTCACCTGGTCTTCTTCATTGATACCCGAAAGGGTAACTTTCACGCCTGAAATCGGTTGGCCATCGACATCTGTCACCGTACCCATAACCTGCCCACGACGATTGTCCGTAGGATCATGGTCCTTTTTACAACCGAAATGTAACATGACCATCAACGTGACCAATGCCACATGGAATGCATTTTTTAGGTTCTTCGTTTGGATTCTAAATTTCATACTTCATTCATTTTAAATAGGTTTATTGCTTAATTAATTTCTAGATCTCCTTTAGTTGATGCCTCGCTAAAATGGCGTATTGCGCTGCATAAGCAAACATAAACATGCCTTCTACGCCTTGCCCTGCTTTTTCTTCGGTCCAGCCTTTCAATAAATTTGTCGGAAGAAAACCATCTTGATTAAAGTGTTCAAAACCATAATCCAGATTTCGTTGGAACGCCGTCAAATAATCTCCAATATCGGAATCCAGCACAGTCGCCTCGTGATAACTACGCAGCAGAATACCATTGAACCAGTTTCGAAATCCTTCCGTTTCAAAGCTGTAGTATGCTGGAAGGTCTTTTCCTAGAGACGAGAAATGCGTGAAACTATTCTTCGCCAGCTCCCGGCCATCCCTTGCATACTTATCTTCGCTTGTAATCCGATACAGATCCACTGCGCCGGACAACATTGTTCCGCTGTTGTAGGTATAAGCCTCTCCTACAGCTTCCGTCAAAGGTGTGTTTGCACGATATTGTACACCGTCTACTTCTTCGTAACGTACATCACAGTTTGGCAGGCAACCGCCCATCATATCGGTATACACACCATTTGCATTAAGGAGGTTCCTTTTCTGCCATTCATAAATAGATCGTGCATAATCAAGATAGTATTGTCGTTTCTCGCGTTGTTCACTTCGACGTGTTTTGCCGTCTTTATCGATATAACGATGCTCGACTTTATCAGACTTATCCTTGTAGATCTCATGCAGCCAAACCAGTGGGCTGATCAGGGGTCCATTACTACAAGCATGTTTAGTTGTGTAACCCGGTCCCCAGGGAATGCCGCCGTTTTCTTTTCCCGCCTCATCATGCGTCACATCCCAGCCATCAAGCACATAGGCTGTCAGGTATTCGGCTTTATCTAGATAGTCCGTCTTTCCTGTCAATTTATACGAATCCAGTAGTTCGCGTATGAGCCACATTTGATCGTCATAGACATTTAATACGCCGGTCACATTGGCCTGACCTTTTTCATTGGCACGGTTTACTGCATATACCGACCATTCCTTTGTCTGGGTGTAGGAAACAAGTTTAAAAGTACCCAAATAATAATCTGCATTTGCATAAAGCTTGTCAAGTAGCTGGACGTAACGTTCGTAATGGTTACTGTACAGACTGTTTTCTCCGGCTTCCTTGGCTTTTTCCAACGCGAAGAGAACGGCATTGACAGCCTCTATGCCAGCAGTATACATCCAAACAGACCCCCGTTCGTCCGATTTAATCTTCGTAAAAGGATTGTAAAAGCGGTGCATCTCGAAAGTTTCCGGTTCGAAATAATGCGCTATTGTTATATCGATCAGATGCATAGCATGCTCTACGTTTTGGGTTGCTAAAAGTTTCGGATCGTCTTCCGCCAGACCCTCCTCGACAGGAGAAGAAGACGGACTGCTAGCACATCCTGATAGAACGACAGTTGTCGAGACCAAGCTTAATAGTATTGTACAATAAACAGCGAAAATAAAACGCTTCATTTCGGGATTGATTAAGTTTATAACAAAAATTTAAAATTGGTGAAACGGTCTTTCGACGTTTTCATACACAAAATAGGATTATACGGATTAAAACTAGGGTTAAAAACGAGATTTAACCGGCAACAAAAACATTAACCCTCTTTCATTTTTTTGCATATTTTGATGTTCCAAGCTTTTTTTTGGCCCTTCTTTCTTCTATTCTTCACTAATTTTTTCGTATTATATTAGCTACCTTTGTATCAAAAGTTATAAGTTGTACATCACATTTATGACAACGATAAACCAAAACATGTGCATTTACCGAGTACGATTTTTTTCTCTTTGTCTATTCATTTTAACGATTTCATTCGCTTTTCCAAGCAGTGGCTTTGGACAGGGCATCAAGTTTACCGGAAGCGATCAACCGATTGAAAAACGCACTTCTGCAGCTTTTTTTTCTGACTCGAAACCTACATTTCATCATTGGTTTACCATCGATTTTGATCTTCAGCTACCAAGTAATGGTACTATGGGTTACATCGTGCGGGTCAAAGAAAAAAATCAGGGAGCAATTTTCAATTTACACTATGATGAAGAAGAAGGACAGGGCGTATTTCGTCTGAACGAAGAAGGGAAAGCCAGTTTGATCACGATGCGGATTGCGCTTGAGTATCTTGTTGAACGACATTGGTTTCCTGTGCGGATGAATTATGATCTGCAGAAGGGAGAAATCACGCTTCAGATCGCCAATGAGGCACCACAGGTTGCAACGGTGTCCATCGCGTCACCTTATTCCCCCAACGTGACATTTGGGCGTAGCGATTACATGATTGACGTCCCTTCGTTCTCCCTTCGAAATTTCCGTATTGGGAACAAAGAAAAAAAGATTGTCTTCCCACTGCTTGAAAGCGCTGGAAATAAACTGCACAATGCTTCAGGTGAGGTGATGGGGCACGTTACAAATGGCACCTGGTTGTTGAACGATGCTTTTCATTGGCATAAGCACACCGCAATGCGCTCATCAAGTCCATCGGGATCAGCCTATGACCCAAAAAGAAAATCTATCTATTACTTCAATAGCGATTCATTACAGATTTACGAAATACCGACAGGCATTAGAAGAAGTTTCCGTTTTAGCTCTCCCTGCCCCATGAGACTTAAACTTGGAAACAGCTTTATAAATCATGAAGAAAACAGGCTGTACATCTATGAAACCTATTATGAGGAAACCTACGCCGGTCCTACGGTCGTCAGTTTGGATTTGACTGATTTTAGCTGGAGAATAGAAAGTAGTGACTACTTACAGCGCGAGCTAAATCACCATGCGTCATACTTTCTACCCGATAGCCGAAAAATACTGTTATTTGGTGGATATGGGAAGATGGTCTATAGTAACGATTTGCTATTTTATGATTTAACCCAGAAAACGTGGTCTCAACCAGAGCGCACGCGCGGTGACTCTATTTTACCTCGGTACTTTACCTCTGCAGGTAGATCGGAGGTGGATCAGAAAATTTATATTTTTGGAGGTATGGGTAACGAGTCTGGACAGCACATAGTCGGACGAAAATACTTCTACGACCTCTATACATTAGATCCTACAACCCGAAAAACAACGAAAATATGGGATGTAGACCGGAAAGGAAACCTATTCGTACCGGCCCGCGGTCTGGTCATCCCCGACTCGAATTGGATTTATATGCTCGGATATCCCGAGCATTTAACACACTCGTTTATCAAACTTCGTCGGTTTGCTATTCACGATGGCGAATATGAGGAATTAGGAGACTCCATTCCGATTTATTCCGATAAAATCAGCACCCATGCGAACTTGTATTTTGATCGTCACCTGAATAAGCTGATCGCGCTCGTACAGGAATCGGACAATGATATCCGTTCCTCGCTTACCGTATATAGCTTGAACTTCCCGGCTATCAGCGAATCCCAACTATATGCTTTCCCCGGTTCTAAAAAACAGCAAAATATAGGGTTCTATGTTTTGGCTCTTACCATCATTTGCATAGGTATCTTCTTATACAGAATTTATCGTCGCTCCAAGCACGCTGAACCTGTTGTGCCACTGCCTGACGTGCCGAAGTTGCCCGAAGAACCACAGACAAATCGTATTTATCTTTTTGGTGATTTCACGGTCGTCGACAGACGAGGAATGGATGTTTCTCATTTGTTCAGCGCACGCTTGCAACAGGTTTTCTGCTTGATTTTGTTCCACAGCCATAATACAGGCATCAGTTCCAATCTGCTTACTCACTTACTGTGGCCGGACAAACCGAAAGATAAAGCAAAGACCTCTAGAGGTGTAGCGATAAACAATCTTCGGAAGGTATTGAGCGAATTGGAGGGTATAGAGATCGTCTATGAGGAGGGACATTATCGCGTAGTATTCGAATCTTGTTATTGTGACTATTGGGATCTAAAGGAACTTCTTACGCAAGAAACCGATGTTCTTTCTCCAAAAGTTTTAAGTATTCTAGGGCGTGGCGAGTTCCTTTTAGGAATGGATGACCCCATTTTCGATAAATCCAAGTATGCTATCGAAAGTATGTTGATCGAAAAATTTCAAAAAAGTATAGCCACAAGTCGGGAGGATAAAGACTGGTCTTCGTTATTTCGTGCAGCAGAAGCTTTACTTACAATCGACACGGTCAATGAATTAGCCTTGGAACAAGGTCTTTACGCGTTGTATAAAGGAAAACTTGAACCCCGTGCAGCACTTTTTTATAAGCGTTTTACGGAGAACTATCGGCGGTTGATGGGTGAAGATTACGCTTATACGTTTGATGATATATGGCGGCGAATAATTCAATGACAAGGGTCACCTTTATTTTACGCTATCATTCACGATGAATAAAGATGATCCGTGGACTGCCTTTTGTTATGTTATCTACAGTAATTCCGTCCCATTAGAAGGAATAACCTTTATAGCTGTTAGTTCCAGGTCAAATCGATCTTTGTAGACCGGCGACAACCGTTCAACAAGTAAATCTTGGAAAGATTTCTTTACTAAATTGATAGTACATCCCCCAAAACCACCCCCCATCATACGGGCACCTAGCACTTCGGGAAAAGGTCTCACGTACTCCACCAAGAAATCTAATTCGGGACAGCTTACTTCATATTCGTCACTCAGTCCCTCGTGTGCACGAAACATCTGCTGTCCTACCGTTTCCAAATCGCCTTGTTCCAATGCTTCACACGCACTGTTCAATCGTTCGTTTTCTTCTACGACAAACCGACATTTTCTATACACATCCATATCCACTGGTCTTACATGGGTATCCAACATACTCAGGGTCACATCACGTAGGCTGTTTACCTCCCCAAATTGTTGCTGTACCAAACGGACACCTTCTTCGCAGGCAGCTCGACGCTCGTTATAAGCAGACGATGCAAGCGAATGTTTTACATTGGTGTTCAACAATAAGATCGCATAATCACCTAAATCCAATGGTTTGTAAGAAAACGAAAGGTCCCTACAATCCAGCTTTACTACATGGTCGGCCTTGCTCATCACTGATGCAAACTGATCCATGATACCACATTTCACGCCGGCGTAGGTGTGTTCTGCCAACTGCCCGATTTTCGCTATCTCCACACGCTCTATTTGCAAATCAAAGAGTACGTTTAATGCAAACCCTACCGCACATTCCAGTGCAGCAGAAGATGATAAACCTGCTCCTAAAGGCACGTCGCCGTCAATGTACATATCGAAACCACTCAGGTTTGCTCCTCTCAATTGAAGCTGATCCACTACGCCGAGTACGTAGTTTGGCCAACCTTGTTCTACGGGCTGTATTTCAGTTAACGGAATTTCAAAATAGGCGACAAAGTCCTCAGCGTATAAACGGATTAAATCGTCATCCCGCTTTCCTACGCCTACGTAAATGGCCTTATCGATGGCTGTGGGTAGCACAAAGCCTTCATTATAATCTGTATGTTCGCCGATGATATTAATTCTTCCCGGCGAGCGGACTACATGTGTCGGCGCATATCCAAAAACGGCCGTATATCTTTCTTCTATCTGCTGTTTCGAAATCATGTGTTTATTCTATCCTTTGTAATGAATCGTCGACTGTTGTTTTAAGGTATTCGCTGCTTGTTCTGGGGTGATGTCACGTTGTGGTGTCGCTAACATCTCATAGCCCACCATAAATTTCTTTACGGTTGCCGAACGCAATAACGGCGGATAAAAATGCATATGCCAGTGCCATTCGGGATGTTCTCCAGAATTTACAGGCGATTGATGCATGCCTGCTGAATACGGAAATGAAGTCTTAAAAATATTATCGTAACGAATGGTTAATTCGCGTAATGTACGCGCAAAGTCTTCTTTCTCCACTTCGGTAAATGCTAAAACAGAAGGAACAGGCCGCTTACTGATAATCATCGTTTCGTAAGGCCAAGCCGCCCAAAAAGGAACGAGCGCCACAAAATGCTCATTATCGATGATGATACGTTCGTCTTTTTTTAATTCGATCGCGACATAATCTTGGAGGAGTGTCCGCCCGTGCTGCTTGAAATAAGCCCTCTGTTGCGTAGTCTCTTTCTCTATCTCCACAGGTAATGAGCTTTCCGCCCAAATCTGACCATGTGGATGCGGATTGCTACACCCCATAATGCTGCCCTTATTCTCAAATATCTGAATATATTTTATCCATTCTTTTGCAGCCAGTTCTTGAAATTCCTTTTGCCAAAGGTCCACTACTGCCTTAATCGCTGGTAAGTCCATTTGAGGAAGTGTCAGGTCATGGCGTGGTGAGAAGGAAATCACCTTGCATATTCCTCTCTCGGATTCGGCTATGAGTAGGTTCTCCTCATTAAACTGCTCAACAGATGTTTCTTCCAGTAAAGCGGAAAAGTCATTGACGAATACAAAACTGTCTTTATAATCTGGATTTTGCGTACCATCTGCGCGCACGTTACCTGGGCACAAATAGCACTTTGGGTCGTACTGTGGGCGGTTGTCGGGTGCTAAATCTTCGACCTGTCCTTGCCAAGGGCGTTTACTACGATGAGGAGAAACAAGGATATGGTCTCCGGTTAACAGATTCTTACGTTTGTGTGGTTGTTCTGCAAAATCTAACATGGTTTAAGGTTATATTTTTATAAATATCAACTTTTTTTTGCAAAAACAAAACAGGATGACAATAAAAAGTGTCCATAATACACTTTACCGACACTGGAAGCCATAAAGACTGGCGTGTTTTATCAAGATCAAGATCGATGAGGCATTTCCGTAAGACAGTTACTAAGACAGAATCGGTCTTTCTCCTTTTATTAATTCGAAAACAGTAATCTCCGGCAGAATTCCTACGCGCCCAGGGTAACCTAAAAAGCCATAACCTACATTAACATAGAGTTTTTGGTGTTGCTCCTCATAAAGCCCTGCCCATTCTTTATATACGTATTTAGCAGGACTCCATTGGAAGTGCTCCCCACGAACACCAAACTGCATGCCGTGGGTATGTCCTGCAAACATGACATCGACATCCGTATCTAGTACCTGTGCTCTCCAATGCGAAGGATCATGCGACAGAAGCAGTTTCACGGGAGATTCTTCCGTTCCCATCAATGCCTTTTTTAAATCGCCTTTCTTCGGAAAACGACCTGTACCCCAGTTTTCCACTCCTATAATCGATATCTTGTCATTATTCACCGCTATACTGCGATTCTCATCCAACAACAAATCCCAACCCATCACCTTATGTGTTTCTTTCAGGTCTTTCAAGTTTTTAACCTTTGCCGCAGAATCCTCTCTACCAAAATAGTAATCTCCATAATCGTGATTACCTAATACCGAATATACGCCTAAATCTGCTTTTAGTTTGGTAAAAATATCTTGATAATCCCGCATTTCAGAAGCAACATTGTTAACTAGATCTCCGGTAAAAAATACGACATCTGGCCTTTCGCCCATCAGCATCTCTATCCCGCCTAATACAGCTCTCTTATTATAAAAAGAGCCCGAATGTACATCCGATATCTGAGCGATGCGCATACCATGGAAGGAAGCCGGAAGATTGGGCAGATACAGTTTCTGCCGGATGACTTTATAGTCATAACCACCGGAAATCATTCCCCACGACAAAGGGAATATAGGCAACGACGCCACCAGTATTCCGGATTTGGTTAAAAATTCTGAGCGTGAAATACCATTAACCGGCTTTTCGGGCAGAGGTGCCGAAAGTTCCTCTACATGTTCGGTTAAATTTTTGCTCTTTCGTGGCGTAAAGAATTTGGCAATCCAAATCCCTCCTCGACGAATATCATCCAGAAGCAAAACGATAATGAAAATAAACTTACTGACCGCCGTCATGAAAAACGCAACCAAGATAACCGACCTATAAGCTAGCGGAAGGTTAAACTGCGCCGAGATATAGAGTCCTAATAAAAGGCCAATAGAATAACCCCACCATACAAATGAAAACCACTTCGTTTTCGCGGCTTTAATTTTCGTCGCCCGTAAAGCGAAGAAAATGTAAACGTCGAAAACAAGTAATAATATTGCGTTAAATATTAACATATCAATTCTTTTGTCATTGTGCTAGTCGTTTTAGCACGTTAATCCATTTGGGATCGTCATTCAGACTTTCGACCATGGTAATTTCTTCTCCCCCCAACGATTTAAACTCGTTTGCATATTCTACCCGGATCTCATCTAATGTTTCTATGCAATCAGCTACGAAAGCTGGACTAAATACCAATAGCTTCTTAAATCCTCGTTCTGCCATTTGGTGCAGTGTATCAGAAGTATATGGTTGAATCCACGGTGTCTTTCCTAGCCTTGACTGGAAACAAACAGCGTATTGCTCTTTTGAAATCCCCAGTTTTGCTGCTATTGCGCGTGATGTTGCATAGCACTGTGACAGATAACAATGCGCTTTTTTCTGCTCTCTACAGGATTCACAGCCTACATCTGGACATTTTAGTTCGCCCGTTGGGTCAACCTTGCCCAGTTGCCTTACGGGTAATCCATGATAGCTGAACAATACATGATCATACTCCTCAATAGGATACTGACGTCCATGATCGGCATATGTTTCGCACATTTCCTCATCATCACAATAGTTACTAACGAAGGTTACCTGCGGAAAGTATTGCCAGCTCCGCATTATTTCCATTACTTTATCAATAACCGAACCCGTTGTTGCGGAAGCATATTGGGGAAAAAGGGGAATCACCCGAATGGATTCCAACTGCATTTCCTCCATATTCTTGAGCGCTGAGGCGATAGATGGGTTCTGGTAACGCATAGCTAACTCCACATGATAATCCTCTCCCAATTCTTGTTGTAACAAATCACGTTGTAACTGGCTATAATATAGCAGTGGAGAACCTGTTTCACCATCCCATATTGTACGATAGGTTGCTGCTGACAACGATGCACGCTTAGGAACGATTGCCCCTTTTACCAATAGTGTACGTCCCAGATAGGGAATATCCATTACTCGAGGGTCCATTAAAAACTCTGTCAAATACCGACGTACATCAGCTGTTGTAGGATTGTTCGGCGTGCCCAATTGCACCAAAAGAACTCCTTTTGTAGCACTCTTATTCATTTGTCACAAAAATAGCTATAAATTACACGGAAGAGGGGAAAACACCGATAATATGAGAATAACATGACCTAGGCTAAAGGCGCTCTAGTGCTTGTTTCACGTCCTTCATAAGCCACATTGGGGTAGATGTCGCACCGCAGATACCCACCGTATCGTTGGGTTCAAAAAGGGTTTCATCCAATTCTGCGAGATCGGAAATAAAATAACTCTGAGGGTTCGCTTGTTTACAAACATCGTAAAGCACCTTTCCATTGGACGATTTCTTTCCGGATACAAATATAATCTTGTCATATTGGCGAGCAAAGCCCCCTAAATCTTCGTAACGGTTAGAGACCTGTCGACATATCGTATCATTGGCTTTTACTTCATAACCGCGGTTTTGTAGCTCTGCTTTAATAGCGTAAAACTTGTCGACGCTTTTTGTAGTCTGGCTATATAAAGTAAAGGATGAAGGAAGTTCGACATTATCTAATTCCTCTAAATCTTGAAAAACTATCGCTTCATTGTTTGTTTGCCCTTGTAGACCAATCACTTCTGCATGGCCGTGTTTGCCAAATATCAAGATTTTTTCTCGACCGTCATGCGAGGTCTTGATCCTATTCTGAAGTTTGAGAACCACCGGACAGGAGGCATCAATAAGGGTAATATTATTTTCTAACGCTGTACGATATGTTTCGGGGGCTTCTCCATGCGCGCGAATCAAGACTTTTTCATTCTTTAAGTTAGCTAAGTCTCCGTGACCGATAATACGTAGACCTTTTGCTTTTAATCGGGCTACTTCTTCGTCGTTATGAACAATATCACCCAAGCAATACAAGTATCCATCCTCTTCAAGGATTTCCTCCGCCATATCAATGGCATAAACAACACCAAAACAGAAGCCGGAGTCTTTATCAATCGTTACTTGAAGATCTTTAGCCATACTTTACAAAAATACAGATTATTTTTTTAAATAATTTACTTCTTGAACGAGAGCCTATCCTAAGGTATAAAACTGATAGGTTAAAAGGAACGTTTTCTTTAATCATCTTTCTTCCCCTTTTTTCTTGACAAAAAAGGGGACAAAAAGTCAAGACTGAATATTGTTCTGCTATTTTTACTCGTCTATTCCTAAACAGCATACAACTCGCTACCGCTCAAACAGTATGCTTATTTTAACGGAATAGCCTTCATAAAATGACCGCAGAACAATATAAGGTCGTTTTATTCCACTTAATGGCTATCCTTGGTTGACCGCTTTTAATCCGCTATTGCACCATCCCTCCTTAACTTTAATTGTCGCATCCAAATGTTTTACGACTGCACAGTCTCGTCCTTAGCACTATCCCTATTGTAAAACATTTGAAGCGACGATTTTTTTTGCATACTTTTTTTGAGGTAAAAAAAGTATGAGCCACGTCGCGGCTAGAGCGACATAAAAATATATAATTTTAACCTTGAATTAAAACAACCTCTTCCACCAAGACTTCTTAATACCCACGTACCATTGATTATTTTCTTCCTTTACAGGAAATATGTCGATATAATTTCCTTGTCCCTCGTCACCCCTTCCGGTTTGCAAATCAAATCGATGTCGGTGATAAGAACAAACTAATTTTTCACCTTCACACCACCCCAGACTAAGGTCGGCTCCTGCATGGGGGCAACGGCTCGACGTAGCGTAAAGCTTTCCGTTCAATAAAATGATGCAAAGCTTTTTACCGCCGACCTCCGCTTTCTCAATTTTCCCGTCTTGTCGAGGTTTTCTTATCGTAAACCATTCTATATTATCCTTATCCATGTCTAAAGATAACAAAATGCAATAACCGTTCGTGCATTAAAACAAAAAAGAGACGCCTCGGCGTCTCTTAAAATATAAGCAAATCTTTCGATCAAAATCTATTGAAATTTCTTAGCGTTTATCTTTCTTTCGTTTTCTGTAAGGTAAATCTTACGCAAACGAATGGATTGTGGTGTCACCTCGATATACTCATCTGCTTGAATATATTCCATACATTCTTCTAGCGAAAACTTGATGGCTGGCGCAATTCGTGTATTATCATCCGAGCCTGACGCACGCATGTTAGTTAACTGCTTTCCTTTTGTAACATTGATTGTCAAGTCATTATCACGGATATGTTCACCCAAGATCTGTCCTTCGTAAATATCTGCACCCGGATCAACAAAGAAACGTCCACGGTCTTGCAGCTTATCAATAGAATACGCAGTTGTTGTACCGGTATCCAAAGAAATTAATACACCCGCTAAACGCCCCGGAATAGTTCCTTTCCAAGGTTCATATCCTTTCAAACGATGCGCCATTACCGCTTCACCAGCTGTAGCTGTCAGGACGTTATTCCGTAGTCCGATGATACCTCTCGATGGAATGGAAAATTCCAAATGCTGCATTTCTCCCTTTGTTTCCATTACGAGTAGTTCTCCCTTCCGCTGGGTAACCAGCTCGATCACTTTTCCTGACACATCCGCCGGCACATCAACAACCATCTCTTCGATCGGCTCACATTTCACCCCGTCAATTTCTTTTACAATTACTTGCGGTTGACCTACTTGCAATTCGTATCCTTCACGACGCATTGTTTCGATCAATACCGACAAATGTAGGATTCCACGACCGTAAACTAACCAAGCATCCGGGGATTCCGTAGGAACTACACGCAGCGCGAGGTTTTTCTCCAATTCCTTCTGCAAACGGTCGTGAATATGACGAGAAGTCACAAACTTACCTTCTTTACCAAAGAACGGAGAGTTATTGATCGTGAACAACATGTTCATTGTTGGCTCGTCGATGTGAATAACCTCCAATTGCTCCGGGTTTTCAAAATCAGCTATGGTATCTCCGATTTCAAAGCCCTCTATACCTACTACTGCACAGATATCGCCAGCTTTTACTTCCGCTACCTTTGCTCGTCCTAAACCTTCAAATATTTGCAATTCTTTTACGCGGGATTTCACAACTTTTCCGTCACGTTTCACTAAGGAAACGGGTTGATTTTCTTTGATGACACCACGTGCTACACGCCCGATAGCAATACGCCCAACAAATGTAGAGTAGTCTAACGACGTAATCTGCATCTGCAACGTACCTTCAGACACTTTCGGGGCCGGTATATGCGTAACGATAGCGTCGAGCAATTCTGTGAAATCTGTTGTGGGTTGTTGCCAGTCAGTAGACATCCAACCTTGCTTAGAAGAACCATATAATACCGGGAAATCTAGCTGTTCTTCAGTCGCACCTAAATTGAAGAATAAATCGAATACCTGCTCGTAGACTTCATCCGGACGACAATTTTCTTTATCAACCTTGTTCACCACTACGATGGGTTTTATTCCTAAGGCCAGTGCTTTTCCCGTAACGAAACGAGTTTGTGGCATTGGACCCTCAAACGCGTCCACCAACAATACCACCCCATCTGCCATTTTTAATACACGCTCCACTTCTCCACCGAAATCGGCGTGACCTGGCGTATCGATGATGTTGATTTTGGTATCTTTATATTTTACGGATACGTTTTTGGACACAATCGTGATACCCCGCTCACGTTCCAAGTCATTGTTGTCCAAAATCAATTCTCCCATATTTTCGTTATCCCTGAATTGATTCGTATAATGTAGGATTTTATCAACGAGGGTTGTTTTGCCGTGGTCAACGTGCGCGATGATCGCAATATTTCTGATGTTTTGCATTGAGCGATAATGTATTATATAAAAAATTTGAGGTGCAAAGATAACCATTTTGCACCTCAAATTTTTATTTTTTAGATTATTATTTTATTAACAGCTATTTAGCCTCTCTTTTTTACTCCTTAATAGTCGTCTATTTTTTCACGATTACTCCCAATTCTTTCCCTACTTTCGTAAAAGCAGCAATAGCTTTATCCAGATGCGCTCTATCATGGGCTGCCGAAAGTTGCACACGGATTCTCGCTTTACCCTGGGGAACAACCGGATAATAAAAACCAATCACGTAAATGCCTTCCTCTAACATTTTAGCTGCAAATTCCTGTGCCAACTTAGCGTCATATAGCATCACTGGAACAATCGGATGTAGGCCAGACTTGATATCGAAACCTGCTTCCACCATTTTTTCGCGGAAATATTTCGTGTTGCTTTCGAGTTTGTCGCGAAGTTCAGTTGTTTCGCTTAGCATATCTAAAACCGCAACAGAAGCTCCTGCAATAGCTGGCGCAAGCGTGTTCGAAAACAAATACGGACGCGATCGCTGGCGCAACATATCAACAATTTCCTTACGCCCCGAAGTGAACCCTCCCGAAGCACCACCCAATGCCTTTCCAAGGGTTCCCGTGATAATATCTACACGATCTATCACATCGAAGAGTTCGTGCGTTCCTCGGCCGGTTTTCCCTACGAAGCCCGAACAGTGCGACTCATCAATCATCACCAAAGCCTCATATTGGTCTGCCAGATCACAGATTTTATCCAATGGTGCGACCGAACCATCCATGGAGAAAGCCCCATCGGTTACAATAATTTTATGACGAGCTCCCGAAGCAGCTTTCAGTTGGGTTTCCAGGTCTTCCATGTCACAGTTTTTATATCGGAAGCGCTGCGCCTTACACAAACGTACGCCATCTATAATAGAGGCATGGTTAAGCTCGTCGGATATAATGGCATCTTCAGCACCAAGTAAGGGCTCGAAAACCCCACCATTTGCATCGAAAGCCGCTGCATATAGAATGGTATCTTCTGTACCCAAAAATTCGGAGATTTTACGTTCCAGTTCTTTATGAACATCTTGCGTCCCACAGATGAAGCGGACGGATGACATGCCATAACCATATTGGTCAATCGCTTTCTGTGCCGCCTCTATTACTTTTGGGTGGGAAGACAATCCCAAATAATTGTTTGCACAGAAATTAATGACTTTCTGTCCTGTACTGACTTCGATATCCGCTCCCTGCGGTGTCACTATAATACGCTCTTCTTTATATAGGCCTGCCTCTTTAATCGCTGCAAGCTCTTTTTCCAATGCCGGTTTTAAAGTTTTATACATCTTTATTCTCTCTTTAACTTTCACGAAGATAAGGGTATATTTCCGAATACGGAGTATGGAATCGTTTGCTCAATTTATTCGTAACGTAGCGCTTCTACGGGATCCAATTTGGAAGCCTTTGACGCCGGATAATAACCTGACAACATACCTACGCCAACGCAAACAGACATACCTAGAGCCATCCATTTCCAAGGTATAATAAAATCTGCTCCCAAAGCTAGTGCCAATAAGTTACCGATAACAATACCAACTGCGACACCTACAATGCCACCCAATACACAAATAACGATAGCCTCCATTAAGAACTGTTTTCTAATAACGGTGGGGGTCGCTCCTATCGCCTTCCGCACACCTATTTCACGTGTACGCTCTGTCACTGAAACAAGCATAATATTCATCAGGCCAATAGAAGCACCAACCAGTGTAATGAAGGCGATAACAACAGCTCCTAAGGTCACGTAGGCAAGATTTTGCATCAGTATCTGTGCGACGGCATCTGATTTAACGATTTCAAAGTCATTAGTTTGTTTAGCTGTCAATCCTCGGATTTTACGAAAAGTTGCAATGGCTTCCCCTTCTGCTCCCTCCATTTTATATGGATCTGTAGTCATTACTGTAATGACGAAAGAAGGATCTCCTTGCGCCATCATCGATCGGCTTCGCGAGAGGGGAATAAAACAGGTTTTATCTGATCCGAAGCCTGCGCTGGAACCTTTGCTTTCCAGTACGCCCACCACGGTAAACCGCTCTCCTCCTATAGTGATATATGCTCCTATTGGGCTCTTTTTATTCTTAAATAATTTGCTCTTAACCTCCTCACCGATAATTACAACACTATTGGCATTTTCCACATCCTGCGGTGTAAAATCACGACCGTCCGAAAGTTTGTATCCCGATGTCTGTAGATAGTTGTCGTCCACCCCGATCACCCCGATATTGGGATTGGTTTTTTCTGCCATATACTTAGCAGTTGCCCCCCACGTAACGTTTGCGCTGAGCGAAACAATAGCTTTATAATCGAAGCGTTCTTTGAACGCTAGGGCATCCCGATACGTGATGGATGGAAAAACTTTTGCTTGGCTTCCGGAATCTCCAATACGAACATTCACCCCGCGATTACGAATATTAAAGGAATTAGCGCCCATGGAGGAAAAGGAGTTGGTCAACGAGCTTTGCATAGCGTCTATCGAAGTCAATACACCGATCAGCGCCATAATACCTATGGCAATGATAAGCGCCGTGAGAAAGGTGCGCAACTTATTACTTACAATAGATTGCAAGGCAAGTTTAACATTCTCACGGTAAGACATATTAACAGACATGGCGCGTTATTTCGTCCAAACTTACATAAATCCATTTTTATATGCAATATATTTGCACCGCATGTAAAGCGGATTAGCGCAGCTCTCCTCAACCCGTAAAGGCTATCAGTTTGTCAGTTGCCAGGTCTGTGTTCGACCAATTAAAGAAAATCCTACATAACCACGCACTAGAAGCTTATTACCCTCTCTGGTGATGCTACATTTATAAGTTTTACCATTTTTGGGATCTGTGATCGTTCCACCGGAAAATTCATCTCCTTTTTTTGTTATTCCCCGAATAATCTCCAGTCCTAATAGAGGTTGGTTTTTACGATCATCTTTACACTGCACACATTTGTCGTTCTCTGGCTTGATGAGAAGTTTGCTAATTTTTCCATAATATTTCCCATCTGCCTTTTGGAAAACTTCCACAATAGATTTCGCCTCTCCCGTTTCATCGTCTATGGTTTTCCACTTTCCAACAATATTTTGGCTATTTTGTGCTGTAGCACTAAATCCAATCAACATGCTAAGCCATATGAACAATATTTTCCTCATATCTTTTTGTTTATAATTATCAACCACGCTTAAACGATCAAAAACCATGCAAAAAAACGTAACGCAGTGTGTTTACAGCATATTAACGGTTAGCGGATTAAACAATATTTCGTTCAGGCTGCAGTAAGGACAACAGGTCGTGTTGCAAAGTGACAACTTCTCCTATCACGATAATTGCTGGATGTGACATTCGTGCTGCTTGACTAACTTTAACAAGGTCCTTAACTTTACATATCACTTTCTTTTCATCTGCTCTGGAAACTTGCTGTATAATAGCTGCCGGCTTATCTCCTTTACCATTCATCAGATATATCCGCGCAATTTCGGCTAATTTACGCATCCCCATATAGATGACAACAGTAGAATTACAATGGACTGCTAGTGAAAGATCAGCTGCCATGTCACCATCTGTTTTCATTCCAGTTAACGCCCACACACCTTCGCTAATACCGCGGTGAGTCAACGGAATATCGTTTAGCCCAGCTCCCTGCATACTACTGATTCCTGGAATATACTCAACATCTACTCCCAACGTCTTCGCTACTAACCATTCTTCAAAACCTCTACCAAAAACATAGGGATCACCACCTTTCAGCCTTACTACACTGGAAAAACGCTCACAATAATAAGCGATTAATGTATTTATATCGCCCTGTGGCATGTATTTTCCGTACGGATGTTTTCCTACGTATATTTTTAAACATTTTTCTGAAGCAATATGGAGTATTTCTTCATTAATAAGGTTATCATAGAGTATTACCTCAGCATTTTTTATGCTTTTATACGCTTTTATCGTCAATAATTCTGGATCACCCGGACCAGAACCAACTATTTTTAGATATTTTAACCTATTTATCATATATAAATCATTAAAATTTACCACAAATCAATCAAAAATAGAAAATAATATGATATATATCATTAAAATATTTCATTTATTGATATCAAAAACATAAATTAGCGAAATAAATAACGAAAAATCATTTTTTATCTATAAAAATCTGAAAAATGAACACAAAAAAAGTCGTAGTAATCGGAAATGGAATGGTTAGCCATAAGTTTTGCGAAAAATTAACAACAAAAAGCAGAAATTTTAAGTTAATAGTATTCGGTGAGGAACCAATTCGGGCTTATGACCGCGTACATCTCACTGATTATTTCGGAAATAAGACATTAGATGATTTATTTTTGTCAAAAAATGAGTGGTACGAAGAAAATAATATCGATTTATACCTTAATGACCCTATTGTACACATTGATGTTGAAAAAAAATGTATCCATTCAAAAAAAGACATCCAGATAGATTACGATTACCTCATCCTCGCTACTGGATCGGCTGCTTTTGTCCCCCCAATTCCCGGCGTCGACAAAGAAGGGGTATTTTTATATCGCACGATCGAAGACCTTGACCAAATTAAAGCATATGCCTCGACCGCAAATAAAGGCACGGTCATTGGCGGTGGATTATTAGGCTTGGAAGCTGCAAAAGCACTCGTAGATCTTGGCATCAAAGAATCAGCAGTCGTGGAATTTGCTCCACGGCTAATGCCCAGACAAATTGACGATATGGCCAGTAGCATATTACAAAACAAGTTACAGGCACTTGGATTGACCTGCTTCCTGCAAAAATCCACAACCCAAATATTAGGTGAAAATAAAATAACAGGGCTTGCATTCGCTGATGGCTCTCAATTGGACAGCGATATCTTGATCATATCGGCAGGCATAAAACCTCGTGATGAGTTAGCAAAAGCTGCGGGACTAGCTATTGGACCTCGCGGAGGAATCGTAGTCGATGAGAACATGCGTACGTCCGACCCTCACACCTTCGCTATCGGTGAATGCGCCCTTTATAACGAGATGATATATGGCTTGGTTGCCCCTGGATACGAAATGGCGGAGGTCGCTGCAACAACCATTTCTGGCGAACAGAAGCTTTTCGCTGGCTTCGACATGAGCACAAAGCTAAAATTAATGGGTGTCGATGTGGCTAGTTTTGGAGATCCATTTATCACAGAGCCTCACGCCCGGACCATTCTTCTGGAAGACAAAAACAAAGGTATTTACAAACGGCTCAATATCAGTCCGGATGGCAAAAGGCTATTAGGTGGTATTTTGGTAGGTGAAGCAGCGAGTTACAATATGTTATTACAAACTGTAAATAACAATATGCCGCTACCCGAACACCCCGAAACACTCCTTTTAGGAGAACAAAGTGAAAGTAAACCCGCCGGCACAGGACTGGAAACTTTGCCCGACACAGCGCTGATCTGTAGCTGCGAAGGCATTACAAAGGCTCAAATATGTGATGCGGTTACGCAGCAAGGGTGTGAGCATGCCGATGATATCAAGAAATGTACGAAAGCTGGTTCTGGTTGTGGTGGTTGTGTCCCTATGATCAAAGACCTGGTAGCATATACGATGAAGAAACAGGGCAAATATATCCGCAACACTATATGTGAACATTTCAACTTCAGTCGACAAGAACTATTTGATCTCATCAAGATTCATGATCTAAGAACCTACGACAGCGTGCTGGACAATCTTGGAACAGGACATGGTTGTGAAGTCTGCAAACCACTGGTCTCTTCTCTGCTGGCAAGTCTTTGGAACGAGATGATACTAGGAAAGGGAAATGATGTGGCTCAAGACAGCAATGACCGCTTTTTAGCCAATATACAACGGGGAGGAACCTATTCTGTTGTACCCCGCATACCGGGTGGCGAAATCACGCCAGAAAAACTGATCACTATCGGAGAAATTGCTAAGAAATATGGGCTTTACACCAAAATAACCGGCGGACAACGCATCGATATGTTTGGGGCTCACCTCAATGACCTTCCTTTTATATGGGAAGAGTTAATTGCCGCTGGTTTCGAAAGTGGACATGCCTACGGAAAAGCTTTACGCACGGTAAAAAGCTGTGTAGGAAGTACGTGGTGTCGTTTTGGTCTTCACGATAGTGTATCCTTTGCTATTCAGATCGAAGAACGATATCGTGGGATCCGATCTCCCCACAAATTGAAATCCGCCGTCAGCGGTTGTATCCGGGAATGTGCCGAAGCCCAAAGCAAGGACTTTGGAATTATAGCGACGGAAAAAGGCTGGAATTTGTATGTATGCGGCAACGGTGGCAGCAAACCGCAACATGCACATCTCCTGGTGAGTGATATCGATAGCGAAACTTGTATACGCTATCTAGATCGGTTCCTCATGTTTTATATACACACTGCCGATCCATTGACACGTACGGCCACCTGGTTAAATAAAATGGAGGGAGGCGTAGATTATCTTCGAAATGTTGTCGTGGAAGACAGTCTTGGAATGGCGGAAACCTGGGAAAAAGAGATGCAGGCATTAGTAGACGCCTATCAATGTGAATGGAAAGTTGCGGTTAATAACCCTGATATACGCAAACGCTTTGTTCATTTTGTGAATGCACCTTCCGAAAAAGATGAAACGGTAAAATTCGAAGAAATGCGCGGACAAAAGAAAGCGGCCGACTGGAATGCCCCAATAATATATTAATCAAACAAATACGAAACTTTAACACAATATCATTATGGAAATGTTAACAACCACTTCATGGAAATTAGCTTGTCGCGTAGAAGACACCATTGAGAATGGAGGCATCTGTTTAAAACTAGAGGATCAGCAGGTTGCGCTGTTCTATTTCAAGCGCCGTAATGAATGGTACGCCACACAGAATGAATGCCCCCATAAAAAACAAATGATCCTTAGTCGCGGTATGATTGGATCAATAGGAGATAAACCCAAAATCGCCTGCCCTTTTCATAAGAAAACATTCGCACTGGACACAGGCGAATGTCTCTCTGGGGATGAATGCGCTATCAAGACCTATCCGGTAAAAGTGGAAGACGGATTTGTATATATTGCATTACAAAACTAATATAGGATAACGTCAACCCTTTGCCATATGAAGACAAGCCACACTTTTTGCATGATAGTGCTCCTATTGTCAACGGTAGCCGTACAGGCTCAGCAAAAAAAAATTAGCACGCGAGTTTTTGACGGTATTATCGTAGCGGGTTATACGGATAATGGCGCATATATTAACTGTACCGGACCTGGCGTGAAATATATCGCCCCGAAATGGAATCTCATGTTAGGGTTATTACCATCTATCAAAATTAAAGAAGACACTTCCGATGTAAAGAATGCTATGTTTACTCCTGCTTTAGGCTTTGGCGCTACCTTAACCATTTTTAAGCATCTGACACTGCAAATCCCGACATTCTATACACCAAAGACGAATACCAACAATGGAAGGTGGACTTTAGGCGCCGGTTTGGGATATAAGATATAATAGAATGAGAGATATAAGCCATAAAATTAGCACCTTACGCACCGCATCAGCTAACGCCGTTATATATATCACGGAATCCACGGCTATAAAGATTAAACACGATCAATTGCCAAAAGGAAACCTGTTTGATGTTGCTCGCGCAGCAGCATTCTTAGGGGCAAAGGCCACCCCGCAGTTACTTCCCCACTGCCATCCGGTCAATATTGACGCGATGCAGGTCGATTTCGACTACATCTATCCGAGCTCCCATCCAGATTTTTTTACCGAACCGCAGCTGAATGCCGGGATATTGATTACGGTAGCTGCCAAGTCGATAGGTCGTACCGGCATAGAGATGGAGGCGCTCACCGCCGTATCTATAGCAGCGCTAGAACTTTATGATATGTTGAAACCTGTCGACGATCAATTGGAAATCGGTCACATCCGTTTAGCGAATAAAACAGGTGGTAAATCGGATCATAATCGCTTTTTAGCACCCCTTGCCAGCTGCGCTGTTTTGGTCTGTTCAGATGCTACCGCCAGCGGACAGCGACAGGATAACAGTGGCCGAAAAATCGAAGAAATGTTGCTGACTACCGGGGCACAAGTAACGGATTATCAAATAGTTGCGGACGATAAACTACTCATCCAACAAGCAATCAAAACTTGGGTTGACCGAGACATACCGTTTATTTTTACGACCGGTGGAACCGGATTGGGGCCACGAGATGTAACCGTGGAAGCTGTTTCCGAATTAATAGACAAAAGGGCAGATGGCATTGCCGAAGCTATGCGCGGACACGGGCAGCAGCGGACGCCATTGGCTATGATGAGTCGTTCTGTTGTGGGCACAATCGGCAATTCACTTGTCGTCACGTTACCCGGAAGTACCAACGGTGTAAAAGAGTGTTTAGAGGCTATTTTGCCAGCCTTATTTCACGCTCGGAAAATGATGATGGGAGGAGGACATTGATATGCTGACCTATCTGGAAGCCCGGGACAAGATTCGAAGCGTGGCGGAGCAGCTTCCCACAGAAAGCATCCCTCTCGCCCAAGCATTAAATCGCATACTGGCCCATCCCATCTTCGCAGATAGAGATTATCCTCCATTCCATCGTGCAGCGATGGATGGAATAGCCATATGCATCGATGACTGGAATAACGGCATCCGGGAATTTCGTATTCGGACAACAATTTTTGCCGGTATGGAAACACCTATAACTATTGCAACCGGCGAATGCTATAAGATCATGACCGGCGCCGCTTGCCCTGTTCCCGCAGACACCATTATCAGGAAAGAGGACCTTACCTTTACACCAAATGGTACGGCTCTTATTCGCTGTGAATCTATCTCGCGTGGGCAACACCTTGCACAACGAGGCGAAGACCTACAGAAAAACGAACTGGCCGTTACCGCGCCCCGGGTTTGTGATATCTCGCTGATCGGAACATTAGCCGCTTTGGGCGTCCACCAAGCACCCGTTTATAACATGCCCACAGTAGGGATTGTCACAACCGGCAATGAAGTGGTCGATATTGATCAGCAACCAGAACACTTTCAAATTCGCAACAGTAATCAATATCTATTGCGCGCGCTTTGCGAACAATGGCAATTGCCCATTCGGTCTTGTCAGCATGTGTCTGATGAACCCAAAGCGTTATCAGCGGCCCTGAAACAAGCCATGGAGCAGCAACTCATCCTGATTAACGGCGGTGTTTCTGCTGGCGATGCCGATCATGTGCCCCAGATTTTACGAGAACTGGGCGTAGAGATACTATTTCATAAAGTCTCCATTAAGCCCGGCAAACCGCTTTTGGTCGGATTCTTACCAGAGGGCAAGATCCTATTTGCGTTACCCGGAAATCCCTTATCCTGTTTCATGACCTTCAAACTATTTGTAGAGGAGTATCTCCACGGATGTCTGGGGTTTACGAACGAACGCTTCCAAACGTCGACATTAACGATTCCCAGATTTAAGAAATCTTCGCTCGATGAGTTTTTTCCTGTTTTTCGGCGTGCTGGGGAATATGGATACACCTGGAAGCCTCACCATGGCTCCGGAGATATAACAGCCACTGTCGGATGCGATGGTATCGGCTGGCATGTCCATAACAAACACGTAATTGCAGAAAACGACAGCATACCGGTACTCTCTTTACATCCTATTTTTTATCTCATTTAAAACATACTAACGATGCAACAGAACCAATCTCCCCTTTCAAAGCTCAACATCTTTTCATTCAAAGGCGTTCAAATGCGTACATTCCATATCACTTGGATAACGTTCTTTTTCTGTTTCTTCGGATGGTTTGGTGTCGCGCCTTTGATGCCCATGATCCGCGATCAGCTGAATTTGACCAAAAGCGAGGTCGGTAATATCATTATAGCGTCCGTCTCCGCCACCATTATTGCCCGTTTATTGATCGGGAAGTTGTGCGACACACTGGGACCACGCCTTACCTATACCATTTTATTAGTTGTAGGGGCTATTCCGATTATGTTGATCGGCCTCAGTAACAGCTATGCTTCTTTTTTGCTATTTAGATTCTGTATAGGAATTGTTGGAGCTTCTTTCGTCATCACCCAATTCCATACATCCATGATGTTTGCGCCCAATATTGTCGGCACCGCCAATGCGGTAACCGGTGGATGGGGAAACCTCGGCGGTGGCGTTACCAATTTGGTTATGCCGTTAATTGCTGCGGGTTTTGCTGCGATGGGCTTTGTTAGCGAAGCAGATTCCTGGAGGCTCGCCATGGTTGTTCCCGGCGTCATCCTGCTCATCATGGCTTTTATTTACTATCGATACACAACCGATACGCCTTCCGGCAATTTCAGCGATTTGCAGAAAACAGCTGCATCTACCCATCAGAAGAAAAGCAAGGGATCACTTGTAGAAGCATTACAGGACTATCGCGTATGGGTATTGACACTCGCTTATGCCGCCTGCTTCGGCATCGAGATTACCGTAGATAATGTAGCAGCCATATTTTTTATAGATCGTTTTGGCACGAGTATCATTGTAGCGGGGGCTATGGCCGGTATATTCGGCGGCATGAATATTTTTGCCCGTGCACTGGGAGGTATCGTAAGTGACAAAGTCGGCAAGCGATTCGGGCTAAAAGGAAAAGGGACATTGTTAGGACTGCTTTTGGTTTTGGAAGGTTTGGGTATCGCGTTGTTTGCGGCTTCGGGTACGTTGGTTTTTGCCGTTATTTCCATGTTGATCTTCGCCTTGTTTCTAAAGATGGCCAATGGCTGTACCTACGGTATCGTCCCTTTTATCAACAAAGATAATATTGGTGTCGTCAGCGGTATAGTAGGTGCCGGTGGAAACATTGGCGCCATGTTGGTTGGCTTTCTGTTCAAATCCGAAAACCTGACCTATGCCGATGCCTTCCAATATATCGGCGCGGGGGTCGTGTTCATCGGTTTATTAGTCACGCTGACTAAATTCCAGCCAAAGCCAGCAGTCAAGAATAGTATAGAGACAGGAAAGCTCGACTTTCAACAGTAAAATAGGAATTGATTTGCCTTTTGTCAGACATGAAAGAAACAGAAGTAACAAGTACCTGTTGTTATTGCGGTGTCGGATGCGGTGTGAAAATTCAGCTAGACAAACACAACACGGTGACGGTAATAGGTGACGAAGAACATCCAGTTAATCGGGGGAAATTATGCAGCAAGGGCATGAATCTGCAGTATACGGTCAACGATAAGTCCGACCGCCTACTTTATCCACAAATGCGATATCATCGCAATATGCCGATGCAACGGGTCAGCTGGGAAGATGCACTCACCCGTACAGCAGCTGTATTCCGTACGATGATAGATAAATACGGTCCGGATGCGGTAGCCTTTTACGCATCCGGTCAATGCCTCACGGAAGAATATTACGTCATCAACAAACTGATAAAAGGTTTTATAGGCAGCAACAACATAGACACCAATTCACGCCTATGCATGAGTAGTGCCGTTGCAGCCTACAAAATGGTGCTTGGGGAGGACTCTGTGCCTATATGCTACGATGACATTGAACTCTCCGACTGCTTTTTGGTGGAAGGAGCCAACCCCGCTTGGTGCCATCCCATTCTCTGGCGTCGGGTAGAAGCTCACAAAGCAAATCATCCAGACACAAAAATCATTGTGGTTGATCCCCGAAAAACGGATTCAGCAGCTATTGCCGATCTACACCTACAGATCCAACCGGGTACAGATATGGTTTTGAATTATGCTATTGGCAGGATGCTAATTGAGCAGGATGCTATTGACAACCATTTTATAGCGCACCATACAGAGGGGTTTGAAGATTACAAAGCACGGGTATTTGAGCGCACCGTGACTGAAGCGGCGCATATCTGCCGAATACCTGAATATGAAATCCGTCAAGCCGCAACCTATATCAGCGAGTCGAAAACACTATTGACCATGTGGACAATGGGCCTTAACCAGAGTGTGAAAGGTGTGGATAAAAATCTGTCTCTCATTAATCTAAACTTGATTACCGGAAAAATCGGCAAACCAGGCTCAGGGCCTTTCTCGTTGACGGGCCAACCAAATGCGATGGGAGGCCGGGAGGTCGGCGGTCTGGCCAATTTGCTGCCCGCACATCGTGATCTAAAAAACGAGGCGCACCGGCAGGAAGTGGCTGATTTTTGGGGAGGAACCACGCTATCCGACAAACCGGGGCTTACAGCTACCGAAATGTTTGAGGCATTGGCCGACGGCAAGCTGAAAGCCGTCTGGATATTATGTACCAATCCCTTGACAAGCCTACCCGATACGCGAACAGTAGAACAGGCCTTGGAAAAGGCTAAATTTGTCGTGGTGCAGGAGATCAGTAACAAGCCCCAAACCTTAGCTTATGCCGATGTCATTTTGCCCGCAGCTGCTTGGGCAGAAAAAGAAGGAACGATGACTAATTCCGAACGCCGGATCAGTCATTTGCACAAAATCATCGACCCGCCGGGCGAAGCACTTCCTGACGCCGAAATTATCTGTCGTTTTGCCAAAAAAATGGGATTTGCAGGTTTTGAGTATCCAAACACCGAAGCCATATACAAAGAACATACGCGACTCACAGCCAGAACAAATCTGCATATCGAAGGTCTGGATTATACGAAGATTGACAAGCATAAAACCATTCAATGGCCCTATAATAAACGGCGAAAAACAGGAACAACGCGTTTATTTACCGACCATGACTTCTATACGCCGTCCCGGAAAGCCATTATCCACAGTCCGGATACGGATCTCCATAGCGAGTTACCAGATACGGCCTTTCCCTTTATTCTGACCACCGGACGCATACGCGACCAATGGCATACCATGTCCAAGACGGGCAAAGTCAGTAAGCTGAAACAGCATATCAGCGAATCTCAACTCGAAATCCATCGCGAGGATGCAGAACGGCTCGGCGTAACGGAGGGACAACTGGTCGAAATCACCTCACGTCGCGGTAATGTACGCGTCAAGGCCAGCCTCAGCACCAGCATAAAACCGGGATGTGTCTTTTTACCCATGCACTGGGGAAAGCTCGGTGATACGGACTTACATCGGGCAAATAACCTCACCAACCCGCTGCTCGATCCCATTTCAAAAGAACCCGATTTCAAATTCTGCGCCGTGCAAGTCGTTCCTTACGAAAAGCCCTTTGAGCACATCGTTATTGTCGGTGCCGGGGCCGGGGCTTTCGGTTTTGTAAAAGCTTTTCGGGAAATCAACACCACCGACGAGATAACGGTAATCAGCAATGAAAACCTACCCTTTTACAACCGGGTCATGCTACCACATTATGTAAGCGGCGACCAACAATGGGAGGAGCTCGTCAAAATGCGGGATGAGGAAGAAAAAAATGTCTACCATATCAACCATATCAGAGGCGTTACCGTGACCCGTATCGATCGCGAGCATAAATACGTTGAAGATTCAAGAGGAATAAAAACACCTTATGACACCTTGATTCTCGGCACCGGCAGTCGATCGGCCATGCCCAAGGATATTCCATCGTTACCGGGGATATTCAGCATCAGACATCGGTCGGATGCTGATAATCTCCGTAAATTCCTCCGCAAGAATGCTTCTGTCGTCATTATCGGGGGCGGATTGCTGGGCTTGGAGATGGCGGCGAGTTTGCGGGAGATGGACGTACAGGTTACGGTTGTCCAGCGTGTTTCGCGCTTTTTGAATCGGCAATTGGATGTACTCGGCAGTCAACTGCTCCATGAAGAGATGATTGACCAAGGCTGCGATGTCTTTTATAACGATGAGGTGCAGCTCTATTACGGCAGAAACAAAGTCAATAAGGTGGAATTGAAGAGTGGCCGACAGATCAAATGCGATGCTGTTATCGTTGCTATCGGCACGACGCCTAACATTGAGCTCGCAAAAGCCGCCGGATTGCACTGTCAGCGTGGTGTGGTGGTAAACAATAGATTACAAACCAGTGATCCCGCTATCTACGCTATCGGTGAAATTGCCGAATTTGAAGGGATCTTGTACGGTTTTTCGGCTGCTGCCGAACAGCAAAGTGCTGTGGTGGCCCGTTATCATAACGGCGACATCGGCAGTATATATCCAGGTTCTGTCTTTATGAACATCATCAAAATACAGGGCTTCGATCTTTGTAGTATTGGCGTAGTCGACTGTCTAAACGAGGAATATGAAGAGATCGTATTTATTGACAAGGCAAAGCGCTATTATAAAAAATGTATTATTCATCAAGATCGCTTAGTAGGTGCTGTACTTATTGGTGATAAGAATGAATTTCTAGAATTCAAAGACCTGATCACCAACAAAACAGAACTCAGTGAAAAACGTCTGCAGCTTTTACGCAGCGGCAGTGCAAAAGAACCGGTTATCGGTAAGTTGATTTGCAGCTGTAGCCAAATTGGAGAGGGGAATCTGTCTAAGCTCATCCAATCCGGATGCACAGAGCTGAAAACATTATGCGAAACCAGTGGTGCCGGAACAGGATGCGGTTCATGTCGTCCGCAGGTGATGGCAATTTTGGATAATTTTTTAGCAGAAAAAGAAGAAATGGAGGTCACGAATGGCTAAGCAGATACAACAGGAATGGAAACGCGTGAAAATCAATCTACCTGGAGGTTATGTATCGGTGGGTGATTTCAAGGCTATACTGGAAGCAGCTCATGCAACAGGGGTTAAAACCGTGAAGATCGGCACACGCCAACAACTGCTTTTTTCAGCCACTCCAACACAAATGGAAGATATCGAATATCAGCTCTTTAATCAAGAACTGCTGTATGAAGTAAATGAAAATCACTATCCAAATATCGTGAGTTCTTATGTGGCCGATGGTCTTTACAATCAGCCACATTGGCTGAGAGAGGGAATTTATAAAGATATTTTAGCGTCCTTTGAATATACGCCCAAACTAAAGATCAACATTGTAGATGCGAATCAGTCGTTTGTATCTTATTATACCGGTAATTTGAATTTTGTTTCCTCCGGAGTAGGCAATTATTGGCATGTCTATATCCGATGGCCCAAAACAAATCAAGTAAGAAGCTGGTCATCAATCATTTATTCCATGGATATTGCCGCCATCAGCAAGGAACTGGAAAGCGCCATAATGGATAACAAAGATATAGCAGAAGACGACATTACTCCTGTATGTGCGGATCTGGAATTAAAAATTAAAGCGTCGGGTGCATTTCATTTTCAACAAGTCCAAGAACCGTTAACAGAATCGGATTTCCGTCTTCCCTATTATGAAGGTTTTAACCAATATGACGATAAATATTGGCTAGGCATTTATCGGCCAGACGAGTGTTACACCGTTTCCTTTTTGCTGGACGTTTGCAACGTTTGCCAAACATCTCGGGTAGGTCAGATATATACGACGCCCTGGCGGTCACTCATTATTAAAGACATCCGACAACAAGATCGTAAAGAATGGGATATCATTCTCGACAAACACCGTATTAACTTGCGCCACGCCTCCAACGAACTAAACTGGCAAATCGAAGACTGGTGCGAACCAGCACTAAAGTTGAAGCGTTCCATCGTCAGGTATTTTGATCGCTGGAATATTCGAACTTACCGACTTTGTTTTGGCATTAAGATTGGATCAAACAGTGGCATCTGGGGTTCGATTATCATCAAACAGATTAACGATGGCAACAGTGAACCTTACTTCGATGTTTTCCACACGCAAGATTTCAAGGCCAACTCTTATAACCTTGTTCTCTTTAAACAACGCGTAACAGAGAAATCGTTACCCGCGACGCTAAAAACACTTTGTGATTGCTTTTATGATGCCACATTACAAAACAGCAATCCGGAACCTGAACATCATCCCTCCGATTTACCGGAGTTTTCGCATAGTGCCCCGCAGCAATCCTTATTCCGCTGCCCACATTGCCTCAGTATTTATGATCCCGCTTATGGGGATGTATTAGCATCAATAGAACCAGGTATCGCCTTCGACGATCTACCTGCAGATTATACCTGTGGTCTATGCGGTTCTCCCAAAAGAGAATTTATAGCATTTGATCACATCAACACCACACCTTTAAAGCACTGACATGGAACTCTATTATATCGCATTCGTCCTATTTGTTGTTGGCTTCTTGTATGCCTCTGTTGGGCACGGAGGTGCCAGCGGTTACATTGCTGTCTTTTCTATTTTTTCCATCCCGGTAGCGCAATACAAGCCGCTTATTCTCATGCTCAATATGCTCGTTGCCAGCACAGGATTCATCCAGTTTCGGCGTGCCGGATACTTCAGATGGTCTACCTGCTGGCCATTTTTGATCACCTCTATTCCAACGGCATTCCTGGGTGCCCGATATGCCCTTGAAGGGAAAGTCTATTTTATACTACTTGGACTTGCCTTGATATTGCCTATCATCCGGCTGCTGGGCATAACGCCCAAAGAGCACCCAGAACGCAAAACGGTAAATATAACGCTGGCATTATTCATAGGCGCCATTATCGGCCTCCTATCGGGTATGCTCCATATCGGTGGCGGTATCTTTTTAAGCCCGTTGCTTATTTTATTGGGCTGGGCCAATGCCAAGGAGGCTGCCGCTACCTCCGCCATTTTTATAACGTTAAATTCTTTCAGCGGTCTGTTAGGTAATACTACCCCGATATACATCGATACATCCTTCGCCATCTGGTTTTGTGCGGCAGCTGCCGGGGGATTTACGGGCGCATATTTTGGTAGTGCACGTTTTCCTATGGCAACCGTACGCTCGTTGCTGAGCGCAGTGCTCCTGATCGCTTGTTGTAAACTATTATTTTTCATCTAATGTGCAAATTGACAGACCATATCGGAAGATCATTCAAAGTCCTGCGCGTGAGCCTGCTTGATAAATGCAACTTTGCGTGCACCTATTGTGTATATGAAGATGGACTCACCGCAGCCATACAAAAACCCGTTGTGTTGTCCAGCGATGAGCTCGTCGATCTCATAGGTCGTTTGCACGATGTATTACATCTACAGACGATTCGTTTAACAGGCGGTGAGCCACTTCTCTACCCCGATCTTCCCAAATTAGTAACGGGTATTCGACAATTGGGTATCCATGATATTAAGATGACGACAAACGGTTTCTTGCTGGCGAAAAAAGTTTCTTCTCTCCAAGAAGCCGGTCTTCGGTCTGTCAATGTCTCGCTGGATGCATTATCCGAAAGTTCTTTCTATAGGGTAACAAAACGGGCGGGGCTAAAACAGGTAATCGAAGGAATAATAGCCGCGCAAAAGATGGGATTGGAGGTAAAAATTAATACGGTGGTTATGGCCGGTGAAAACGATCAGGAGATTCTACCTTTACTAGATTTTGCCTTTAGGCATGGCATTAAAATACGCTTTTTGGAATTGATGGGCATGGGTCATCTATTTGGTGATACAGACAGCAAGTTTTTCTCGAGGCAAGCCCTGCTGGAAAGAATAAGTAGTGTCTATACGATCGACGAACAGGCAAAGAAATACGGAGACACCGCAACGTACTGGAACACCGCTTGCGGTTATAGCTTCGGAATCATTGCCAATGACAGCCATCCTTTTTGTGCCGACTGCAATCGTCTGCGATTAGATGCTCAAGGAAATATTTATGGCTGTTTAAGTAGTAATACGCCCATACCTCTTCGGGAGGTCAGCAGTCAGAAAGGATTAGAAGCGGGTTTATACGCTGCACTCGGGCAAAAACAAATGCAGTTTTCCGGAAGCGAAATGAGCATGTTAACAATTGGAGGATAAATATGATTACTTTGGAATTTTTTGCAGGATTGAAAGACTACTTTCCTGCGGTCATGAGTTTAGAAGAGATTCCCAACGATATCGGGAGTTTACGCCGATACCTGCGTGGTCAGAAACCCTTAGCATCTGCGTTGCTGGAGCAATGCCGGTTTGCGGTAGATGATACGTTTATCGATGAAGATTACCGACCCCATCACGGCGACATTGTCTTGGTCATTCCACCCAGCAGCGGAGGCTAATGATGACACATCTTAGCACCGAGAAAATTGATGTCATGACACTTTGGGAGCAGGCGCATCATCCAGAAGCCGGGGGAGTTGTGCTGTTTAGCGGTGAAGTACGGAATAACCACCAAGGAAAGGAAGTCTCGCATCTTTACTATGAAGCTGCCGACCAGATGGCCAACAAGATGATTGCCGCATTACTGGATGAGGCAAAACAACGTTGGGGGCTACAAGTTGCTATCGCCGTCCATCGGCTAGGTAAGGTTTCGGTCATGGAAACAGCCGTGGTGGTCATTACTGCTGCTGCCCATCGTGAGGAAGCCTACGCAGCCAATCAGTATATCATTGACCGTATCAAACATCATGTTCCCCTATGGAAATGTGAGCATTTCGTGGACGGTGAGCGGGCCTGGGGAGGACATTGCTCCTGTCAGCAGAAGTAAACGGACGACATGGATATCTATACTATTTATCAATGGAAAACACAACACACACCTTGCTAGGATTAGTGCTATGCGGAGGTAAAAGCAGTCGTATGGGAACTGACAAAGGACAGTTACGGAAGGATGGCTGTACCTGGGCCAGACATATGAGTGACAGGTTAGAACGTCTGGGCCTGAAAATCTATTTTTCTATTAATCCCCTCCAGGAGAGCACTTATCGTCAGATTTTTTCTCCTGAAACGTTGATTACCGATCAAGTCGATGTAAAAGGCCCTTTGGCCGGTTTGTTGAGTACCCACCAATTGTTTCCCGAAGCAGACCTCTTCGTGCTACCCTGTGATATGATTGATATAGAAACGCCGCTATTACAGCGACTGTTGGACATTCGTCGACAGATTGTGGGAGCTGACATATATCTCTATGCAAAAAATGAACAGATAGAACCCTTGTGTGCCATTTATACCGTTTCCGGACTACAAAAATTATTCATCGATTACCAACATGGGTACCTGACTAACTTTTCCGTAAAGCGTGCTATAAAAAATCTTTGCGCGGTCAGACTCCCTGCTTCTGGGAACGCAAAAGATTTCCGGAACTACAACACGCCCGACAGCATCCGTAAATGGCAAAAAACCAACTCATTGAGGCTCCAATGAGGCACTATTAGAAAGCAGTATTTCTCTATCTTTTATTTTGATACGTTTATGGAATACCTCTATAGCTCCTTCCGCCTCCAGCTCAGCAATCATGCGGTACACACTTTCATAGGTTGAGCCTACATAAGCTGCCAAATCCGTCTTAGATAACACCAGCCTGATGCGCCCATTCTCATCAGTTCCCATCTTCTCTTCTAAGAGAAGAAAACTCCATGCGAGCCTGCCTTTTACAGACAAATGAGCCTGGTTGGTTACTTTTTGCTCGGAGAGCTGCAACTCATCCGCATAAAACATCAACAATTCATAGGTCAATGAAGGATTTGTTTTCAGCAGCGATTTAAAGAAATCAATCGGTATGAAACATAATATTGTATTTTCAAGACAAGTGGCCGATATCGGAAAAATAGATTTTTCCCTAGCCATGCCGCGATGCCCAATAATATCTCCTTTCTTGGCAAAACGGACGATGCTCTCTTTATCACCCCAACGTTTATGTACTTTTACTAATCCCTCCTGCACAAAATATACCCCCTCGGCGTCCGTCCCTTCATCTATAAACCGTTGTCCCTTTTTTACCTTGATTATTTGTCGCCGTATATCGATATTCTCCCACCAGTCCGGTACTACATACCTACACATAAAACAGGAATGATCACATACCTTCAGTTTTTTGCTCATCTGCTTATCCTAAGATTGTTCTCTTCTGCTTACAATAATAATCTTTTTATCGTATTATTCCCCATTTCTACCTTCAGCATTTGAAAGCGCACTAGAAATTCACCTTACACCTAACCATTGTTATTCTAAGCTTTGGCACTTTTTTTGAGTAATTATAAATAATAAAATTACGTTAGCACACAACTTATTATGAGGTTTATTATCAATTTATTTATTACAGGCTTAGTGATTGCCATTGCGGCCTATATTGTCCCCGGGGCACAAGTAGCCGGCTTTGGGTGGGCAATCGTAACAGGTTTAGTTATTGGATTAGTAAATGCCATTGTTGGGGGTATCTTAAGATTATTCACTTTTCCCCTAAACTGGCTGACGTTTGGGCTTGTTTCCTTTATTATCACTGTATTAATGGTCTTGTTAAGCGATAAGCTCATGGGAAGCAAATTTGACGTAAATGGCTTCTGGACCGCATCGTTATTTGCTATTGTTGTAGCTATCATTGAAATGATTATTGGCAGCATCGGGAGGGATAAAAGACGCTGAGCACGTTATCCTAAGATTAACGACCCTATTATCTATCTTTGACAATAATTGCTTTATAATCGGGAAATTTTTCAAGAAGTTTTTTGCCGTTTTTGTTGCCTAAAACCATAATAGACGTGCTTAGAAAATTGGCAAATTCCGCAGATGCTCCCCAAACGGTAACACTCGTCAACCCTGTCGATGGCCAACCGGTTTTTGGGTTTATAATATGTGCATAGCGGTTACCGCCTATTTCGGCAAACTTTTCATAGCTTCCAGATGTTGCTGCCGCACCAAATCGAAGTTTCAAGACCTTGATCATCTCATGGGTTTTGAATGGATTACGTACGCCTATTTTCCAAGGCTGGCTGTCGGGTTGTGTACCCCAAGCCGAAAGATCACCGGAAGCGTTGACTATCCCACCTACAACCCCCATAGATTGCAACAATTCCCGGCCTTTGTCTGCCGCATAGCCTTTTCCAATCGAACCAAAACCAATTTTCATCCCCTTCTTTTCTAGAAAAATAGTAACGTTTGTACTATCCAAAATAACGTGCTGGTATCCTACATGTCGCACAGAATTACGGATTACATCATCAGAGGGCAATCGTTCCATACTTCCGTCAAAAAGCCAGATCTTGTCCAAAGCAGCGATACTGATGTCAAAGGCGCCCTCTGTAAGACGGGAATATTCAATAGCGCGTTGTGTCAACTCAAAAACTTCACGGTCAACCTTCACCGGCCGGATACCTGCATTTCGGTTTACCTGTGAAATCTGGGTATGTGGCCTCCACTCGGAAATGAGGTTTTCAATACGTTCTATTTCATCGGCCACTAACTGAAAATATTGTTGTACCTGTGCGGAATCATTTTCCACCAAAACGAATCCAAAAACCGATCCCATCTGCGTCGTTTGTTTCTCAAAGATCTGCTGAGAAAAACCATTCAGCACAGTCACTATGAGCAAAAAGAAAACTATTGGTACAGGTTTCATCCTCAGTAGCAATCCGTTAAAATCTGTCCTTTATAATTGCCCAAGTCTCTGGTTATGCAAATGTCGGCAAGTATTTCCTCTACATCTTTTTGCATTGCCAGTGACCCACAAATCATGATGACGCCTTCATTCTTCAGTAATTCAGAAAAGAAAGCAATATCCTCTCTAATTAAATCCATTACATATTTTCGCTCTTCTTCCCTTGAAAAAGCCATCTGGAAATCGATGAGCTTTCCGGAAGTTATGGCCTCATCCGCAAATTGACGATACTGTTTGGAAAGCGCGTTGTTATATCGGAAACCTGCATATAGCCGGACGGGTATCTTCTTTTTATTTTCTTCAATCATGCCGAGAAAAGGCGCAATACCTGTACCATTCGCAATCATAACAACAGCCGGGGCTTTCTTTGGGAAATGGAAACCTTTGTTAACTACAATCCGAGCAGATATGCTGTGATCTTTGGTTAAATTATACAGAAACTCAGAACCCAATCCATTGGGGTATAACTTAACCATAAGCTGGATATCTCCATCTTTCTTACCGATAGAATACAATCGTTCCCGGCCATCGCCAGCGGGATAAATCGCTAACAAATCCCCCGATTGGAAAGACTGTCTACCTTGTGGCTGGAGCACAATCTTAAAAGTGGCGTTGTCTTTAGTCACTTCCAACCGTTCCAATACATTGAACTTCTTCAATCCGGTTATCTTGGTTGAATACTGTGCAGGCGTGACGCTCAACCCGCAGGATGTTTTTCCGTTCCAAGCCTTCACCCAGGCAATAAATTCCGCTACGGAACGGTCGTTTATCGTATACAGATCAAGTTGTCGTTCCGCCCAGGGTTGTTTTGCCAAAAGCCCATCAATGTGCTTTACGTATCCACAGAAATCGGGATAGGTCTTTGATCCAAATCCAATGACGGAATACTGCACGGGCTGCTGTTGTGGAAACTTTGTAATTAACTTATCAAACTCTGTTGCGTTTGCGGGCGCTGTACCCAAGCCATAAGTAGAACTGAAAATTAAAAAATGCTTTGCTTTCGGAAAAAGTGTGAAGCGGTTCATTTCGGTCAGAAACGATTTATATCCCAATGCCAGCAACTGCTGATGAATTTTGTTGGCGAAAGATAATGTACTACCGTTTTCTGTTCCTACTAAAATCACGTAGGTTGCATTGGATGCATTGAACTTGTTTTTTACTTTCGTCCCTTTTCTACGAAACGTGATCACAAAACCGGTATAAATAAAAAACAGGATATTCAGCGAAGCAAAACCCAGAATAATTGCCCAAATAGCGTTTGTTCGTCCAGTATGCAAATCAAGACTAAGTTTTTCTAAGATTAGGCTATACGGGTATTTGGTTTCCTCCACAATTTCGCCGGTAAGCTGATTTATTGACAATTCGCGATCCTTCAACTTCAACACATAGCGTTCGTCGGGGTCGTCGGGGATAAACGGAAATTCTATTTTCTCTACATCAGCAAGTAGTGTTTCCTGAAAAATGGGAAATTCGACCAAATCTTTCTGTTCCAGAGTTTCTCCGTTCAATAGGTGGTCAACGGTTTGATTTTCGCCACCAACCAGACCAATCCTAACCATAAAAAGATGCGTACCTGTTAAGGCCAGCATCAGCACCGGAATTAAAAAAATCCTTCCGCTGACAACATGAAAGTATTGGGAGAAAAAATCTTTATTGATTTTGGTGAAAAAATTTCGTAGCCCCTGTTGACGTTTGGCAATCAATATACCCCCCGAGACGGTAATCAGAAAAAGTAGGAAGGAAACGATTCCAACAATAATACGTCCGGTTTCTTTTAAAAACAAGGATCGGTGCAACGCAATATTCCATTGAATGAAATCGCTTTGTGGCTTCACTTCCCCCAAGACAGCCCCGGTTCTCGGATCGATATACGCCTGTAGGCTATTGCCCTCCTCGTCGAAGCCTTCCAAGATGACAAACTGATTGTGATCCACCCGCAGTTCCGTGATTTCCGAATAAACCTCCCACAATGCCGGAAGCATCTGTGCGAGGTTTATCTGATCGAAATCATGGGCTTTATACGCTAGTGTCTTTTCCTCTACTGCTCCAATCGCCAAGATAACGCCCGTTACCGAAAGTATCAACAAAAACAAGGAAGAAACAATGGCTAAAGCCAGATGCGCATATCGCCAGATGGATACCGTCATATTCCTTCTACTGTGTCTTGACAAGTTTTACGAAACGGATATAACCCGTTCCGGTAGCGCGTTTTAATAGCCCTTCTGGTGTTACATCAAGCTCCACATCTTTGACGTGGTATTTCTGCTCCTCCACTGCCGATTCGAAGCGCAATTTATAGCCCTTATTCAGTTTCGCATCATCGATTGCGATGGTACGCACGGCACGGTCGCCACCACCCACCGAAGCACCGGTTACGGCGCTTACATTCTCCTTCGTTTTCGATTGAAATCTATACCATTCTTTCAAGGTATTGAACCATTGTTTATCTGGTCCAAGTACCGAAAGCGTCTTTTCGTACTCACCTTTAGGATTAATCAGTGAGATAATGACATAAGCCTTCTCGCCTTCATAACCCACCATCTGGATCATGCATTTATATTTACTCGTTTGCGCAAAGGAGCCTATCGAAAATAGCCCCATCAACAGCGCTGCGATTAATATTATTTTTTTCATCATACTACTTTAGGAAATCAATAGCGACGTTATTGCTTTTTAAGAACTCATTTTGTTCCGCAAGCTCATAAGCGGTCTCTTCAAACTCTGTTTTCAGATCTTTTTTTGCTCCAAGTGCCACCAAGTTTTTCAAGATCTTATCGTCCTTGGCGATCAAGGCTGCCTTATGTAAGGGCGTGGTACCTTCCGCATCCTGCGCATTGATATCAGCACCTAATTCGACCGCTTTTTTGATTAAGGTATCATTTTCGTTCGCAACTGCTAAGTGGAACAGCGAGCTGCCGTTTGTTTGTGGAGCCGCCACATCCAGTCCGTTGCTTTTCAAAACATCGAGTTTCGCTGCAAATTCCTCTGCTGGAGAAGGCCCCGAAGTTGTCCCCATTGCTCCGCCGAAACGACCTTCGCTGTAGGAATTGAACCAGTAGTAAGCCAGGTTATAACCATCTTTATCTTTCACTTGAACATCGGCACCATGTTTCACCAACATTGCCACAACCTCTGCCGTGCCGTTAGCCATCGCTTTGGTCAAGGCAGATTCGCCTTTCACATCGACGGCATTGATGTCGCTGGTTTTAGGAATCAAAGCCGCCACTAGTTCCGCATCCCGACCAACTACGGCATTCATCAGTACCGTATTTCCCTCTCGGTCTTGTTTATTGACATCTACGTCTTTCGTTAAGAAATAATCGATGACTTCCTTATTGGGGCGACGCACTAGTGGGTGTAAGATTGTCGCTCCGTCTTTCGGATTAATAGCCTTCGGATCTAATTTCAGTTCTTCAACGAGGTATTGATAGGTATCGACACCATTTTGGTGCATCCTTGATCCTTGTGTTGCAAAGAAAAGCGCACGGTTTGTTGGCTGGATTCCCTTTGCAATTAATTTTTCGATTAACGCTTTATTGCCCAATTTTGCTGCATAATCGACGGCCGTGCTTCCATATTCATCTGTATCTTCGTAGGATAGACCTTTAGACACAAAATAGTCTGATTTTAAAAGATTATTGTCTGTGGAAACGCCTAATAATAATAATGTCGCACCATCCTCAAATTTCTGCTTCGGATCTACACCCGCTTTGAACAGTGCTTCCAAAACAGAAAAGTCATCGGTAGCGCTCACGGCAGCATTCTCGATGACAGCACGTCCATGACTATCTTTTAGATGGATATCCGATCCTTTTTCAATGAGGTAGGCAACCAAATCCGCATTTCCTCTCCCTGCTGCCCAGTGCAAATAGGAGGCACTATGGTGCGTCTTTTTGGTTACGCCATTACCTTCTTGCTCTACCATAAATTTTATGGTTTCTAAAGGGGCATTATTAAGAATAGCCCTTGCAGTTGGGTCCCAAGAAGCGGCATTAGGTTGCGAGGGACTGTTGCCTTTGGCAATTTCTGCTTTTACCTGTTCTATGGTAGGTTGTGATTTCCAAAAATCAGCATCCATCAAGGTATTGGTTTCGGTCTGCTGTGCAGTGGCAGCCAAAGTCGCGAGTAGGAATGCGGATAAAATAATTTTCTTCATGACGTAATTTTTTACGCTGCGTTAGCAGCAATTTATACATATATTTTTTTGCCAAAATCAGGCAAAGCGTACGGCTTTGCCTGATTTTGTATGTTTTAGACAAGGATTTGTAGAGGACTAATACGCGCCAATGAAGTGGCTTCCCACCTCGCCCTTCAACTTGATACCTTTCGTGACATCACCGGTTCGCCAATTGACAATGTATAGATGACCGTCTTTTCCACTAGCTGTCAGCGGCACATAAGCATAATTGCCTGCTACCCCAATATTCTGATATTGCCCGAAGGTAGTCGAAAAATTGGTGTCCGATTCGTTATCTGTGGACAATTTCCGGGCAGTCACGGCATTCAAATCAATCAACGCCAGGTATCCACCATCGACATTGCTTTCTGTATACAACACCAGACCGATTCCATCGGCAATATATCTCCACGCCTTAATCTGCACATCATTCTGCGTACCTAACGCTGTTTTTAAGTCAAAATTATAGCTATTATCGTAGTCCGCCGTATTTCTATTAATACGCAAGATCTGCGAACCCGAGGTAGCTGTCGCCTGGTATACATGGCCATCGGTACCTACGTATTGTGTCATGGTACGATAGCTGTTGTTGGAAGCTTTACTTTGGGTGGACCAGATTACTTTTGGATTCGCCAATGATGGATAATCCACTACTAAGGTCACTGTACCACGGATATTCTCGGAATCATCCTGCCAGCTCCATGAAACTTCACCGGTATTATCGTCGGTGGAACTAACCGGCTCCTTTGTAGGATCAACCTTCGAAAGTGCACAGCCGATATAGATTTTATTCCCATTGATGACAGGAACATCAATCCGGCCTACAGCATAACCTGCCTCTTTTTCCTCATCCGTGAAAGGGAAATCGAATTCGGTGGAGTTAGGCACACGTGGGTCATCTAAATCAATGATTGCAATATCAACGGATCCGCGAACGTACTCGTAGGTCTGTTCACCAACCTCTGCTTTCGCCGGATCGATTGGCGCTTCCGCCCCTTCAATTTTTACCCCCACGCCAATACCTTCGGCGGCTTTCACCCAACGTGGCGAGGTACTCAACATACTCGCGACATTTAATTCCTCGTTGGTGTCTTCAAAATCAGCACCACCTGTTACACGATATTTATTAAACACACCGCCGTTTGTTCCTGTGTACTGAATATTATAAAGGAAGTTGCCGTTGATAGAACCTTGGACACGTGCTGTTCTTTGTGAGCGCAACCCATAACCGTTCGTATAAATATCCAGTTCCTTAGTAGCATCGGTCGCTTCCTCCAGTGTTAACGCATAGGCTGAGGTTCCGCCATCACCGGCTCGTCCATTAGATCCGGGAATTGCCGCTGTTAAGGTAATAAACTGCCGCGGCTGATTATCCGGGCCTGAAGCGCCGGAATCAGAGCCATCATCAGGGCCATTATTTTTTTCACAAGATACCATTGCGCCTAGCGCAAGGACAGACCCGAACAAAAGGGATTTTATAGTTCTGTTTTTCATTGTCTACTGATATTTTATATTATCACTATTTTCCAGTTAAGTTATTAAGCATGTAATTCAATTTCATGTATACCCCGCGTCCGGGTTTTTGCACGCCGAAATTATCATATACTTCTGCGTTCAAGATATTTTTCACATCTACGCTGACGATGAACCGACCATTTGGTGTACGGTAACTTCCACCGATATCATGATAGAATTGCCGCGGCGTCGTAAACCAGCCGTCCGAATCAATCCAGACCGTCTGAAAAGGTGCTACATAGCCCGAGTTATAAAAAAAATTCACCGTAGATCGTTTCTGGATCAGGTTATCGATCCGATATTGTGCACTAGCATTAACCATAAAATACGGTTCATTCGGCAACTGCCGATTATATAACCGGTTTAACCGTCCATTTTCGTCATATTTTACCTTCATCAAGGAATTAAATCTCGATAAATTAACTAGTACACTAAGTCTGTTATTATAGACGTATGTCAACTCCGCCTCAAACCCTCTTGATTGCGTTTTTCCAAGATTAATATATCTTGTTGTTTCGATATTTGCATCGCTCTCACGTCCGACAATCACCGAATCAACAGCCTGCACCGTGATTTTGTCATATCCATTCCGCCAGAATGCACTCGCGTAAAGCGAAAGTCGGTTGCGCTGATCTTCGAATGCCGTGTATCGGAAACCCGCATTATAATTGACATTACGCTCAGGCTTCAAATCCAGATTTTCTAATATACTGTTCTCCGGACTTCCAAATATTTGCTCGTCTCTTGCCGAAATAACGGTATTCTCCGTGGAGGCAATCAGAAACAGTTTGGGAATCACATTATAGGAAACCGTCAAACCATACCCAGGATTTCTGTTGGTCAACGTGGTGATCCCACCGTTGGAACTTGTATAATGATTTTGATTAATCGTATACTTTGCCAACAAGTTCGTTCTCAGCTTATCTCCGAATGTTGTCGCTTCGTAATTAAAGCCGAAGATATTGGTGGACGTCCGGCGATCATTGCCAGTAACTATCGCGTTCGGATTTAATAGATCCTCATCTTCCCGACGCGAGGTATTCAGATTATGGTTGAGCGAAAGGCGATGCCCGTGTGCTACGGTATAGGATAGGTTTGTCCGCATGTTAACAATATCGCGGTCGATACTGGTCATCACTGCCTCCCCCTGTTGTCCTTGTCCAGGACGCCTCACCAAAGGCGTAGGTTCGCCATTAAGTATCCGCACCATCGGCGTTCCATCCCAATTGTACATTGTTCTAGCCGTATCCTGCAAATAGGTATTTCTTTTGCTATATACGGCATTCACATTAAGTGCCAAACCATCGATAAAAAAATTAGATTTATTGTAATTCAAGCTAAATACATGTGCCTGATATTCATTAAACCGACCTACATATGGCTGCGCCATTGTTGTACCATGTGGAATATCTCGATACGTATCGGATATATTATACCCTACAAAAAACTGATCTGCCCAGGGCACATCGGTAAATCCAACCTCAAAGCGTCCTCCTACAGACTTATAGGTATTGTTAAATCGTTTGAAGCGTTGGTATCGCTTGAGGCGTTGCTCCGCATCAGTGATCATCGCAAATTTACCCCACATTTCATAATTGTTATCGGTGTAAGTATAGAATCCGGATGCCCTTGTCGTAAAGCCTGATTTTTGGTTTCTGTACATACCACTCAAGTCGGCTTGATAAGTATTAAACGAACCATAAGACACGGCGGCAGTAATGTTATTAGCGGATGCATCTTTCTTCATGACCACGTTAATCGCTCCGCCGACATAGTCACCCGTCAAATGTGATGGCAATACACCTTTGTAGATCTCTATGCGTTCGATCATCGCGGGTGGAATATTATTTAGGTTAAAAGACGACCCAAAGGTTGCTATCGGTGTACCATCGAGGAATATCCCAACAGCACTCCCCGACATCCCATTTAAGTTATACTCAACTTGTGACCCCACGCCCCCATTTTGCCTCACCCTTACCCCCACCGCGCGATCCAACAACTCATTAGTTGTAAGGTTACGAAGCGAAGCTTCTTTAGTTTCAATAACTGCCACGGCAAAACCACTCGTTTCCATCTCTTTTTTCTCCGTCATCCGGCTTACCTCTACACCTTCTATCGCAATATCACCTGTTGCCGATACCGCAATGGAAAAATTGTGTATTGGTTTATGTACTTTTAGCTGGACTGTTTTAGATTCAATCTCGATAGCTGTAATTTGAATTTCTCGGTTTCCATAAGGGACATTATTTAAAGCATATTGACCATTCTTATCGGACATACTACTGATATCCGTTCCTTTCACCCGTACCGTAGCATGGCTAACGGATTCACCGGAGGCCAGATGAATTTTTCCCGTTATTGTGCTCTGCTGCCCAACAACTGTTATTGACATTAAGGTTAATAAACAAACTACAATATATGATATCGATGTTTCCAACTTCATTTTAGAACTGGTCTAAATAGTAATACGGCGCAAATATAGATTTATTCTAAATAAGAAAATAACGCAATCGGAAAATAAATATTCAGATTCGGAAAATGGGCATATATAAAACAACCGATTGCACCCCTGATTTATGCTTTTTTTTGCATGATTTTGCTTCTTTCTTCGATTGGAAAGGTTTTTATTGTTAAATTTGTTATTCAGGTTGTAAACAATATAATTATCCTAATGGCAAGATTAAACTTATTGGAGGAGACTCGTTTTGAACGCGTACCGGTTAAGGTGTACGCTAATCAGGACGAAGCTTCCGCGGATGTTGCTAATCGTATAGCTACCATCATTAAAGAAAAGCAGGCAAAAGGCGAAACGGCAGTATTAGGGCTGGCTACAGGTGCCACACCGGTTAAAGTTTATAAAGAACTGGTTCGTCTTCACAAAGAAGAAGGATTAAGCTTTAAAAATGTCGTCACATTCAATCTGGACGAGTATTATCCTATGAAACCTGATGCTCCCCAAAGTTATGTGACTTTTATGAACAAACATTTGTTTGACCATATCGATGTGCTTCAAGAGCATATCAATATTCCCGATGGTACGCTGCCGGAGGATGCCATTCATGCCTATTGCGAAGCATACGAACAGAAAATATCCAATTTAGGAGGTATCGATATTCAGCTTTTAGGTATCGGTCGGACAGGACACATCGGGTTTAATGAGCCGGGTTCAGCACCAAATTCAGGTACCCGTTTAGTCGTATTGGACGACCTGACACGTCGTGACGCTTCTCGTGATTTTGGAGGTAAAGAAAATGTACCCACCAAAGCGCTGACGATGGGGGTTGGAACGATCTTCAAAGCGAAAGAGATTGTTCTCATGGCTTGGAATGAGAAAAAAGCAGAGATTGTAAAAAAAGCCGTAGAAGGCGAAATATCATCGGACATACCGGCCACGTACCTCCAACTTTCCGATTCGGTAGAATTTATACTGGATAGAGACGCGGCGTCACATTTGACGCGTTTTGATCTACCTTGGCTAGCACATGAAGTAACGTGGACCGACACACTGATAAAGAAAGCAGTTGTATGGCTATCATTGAAACTGAATAAAGCCATCTTAAAGCTTACCGATGACGATTACAACAATAATGGTATGGCTCAACTCGTAACGGAAAAAGGGCCTGCGTACAGCATCAATATCAGAATTTTCAATGAATTGCAACGTACCATTACCGGCTGGCCGGGAGGAAAACCAGGAGTAGATGATACCAATCGTCCAGAAAGAGCAGAACCGGGACGAAAAAACGTTATCCTGTTTTCACCACACCCCGATGACGATGTTATTTCTATGGGGGGAACATTTATCCGATTAGCTGATCAAGGACATAATGTGCATGTTGCTTATCAAACTTCAGGCAATACGGCGGTTTGGGACGATGATGTGTTACGATATCTCGAATTTGTCCAAGATTTTGCTGTCGCTGTTGATGACGACAATGGTGTTACGGCCAAAATCTATAACGAAGCCAAAGAGTTTTTCAAAACAAAACAGCCGAACCAAGTCGATCCGGAAATCATTCGTACAGTTAAGGCATTAATACGCAAAGGAGAGGCTATCGCAGGAGCTCGTTTTGTAGGGCTTCCAGACGATAACATTCATTTTCAAGATTTACCTTTCTATGATCGCGGTAAGTTTTCCAAAGAGGTTTCTTATGAAGATGACATCCAGCAAACGATGGGATTGCTCCGAAAAGTAAAACCGCATCAGGTATTTGCTGCTGGTGACTTTGCGGATCCGCATGGGACGCATAAGGTATGTTTTGATATACTGTTCGAAGCTTTGCAACGTCTGTCAAAAACAGATGAATGGACGAAAGATTGCTGGTTATGGCTATATCGGGGAGCTTGGCACGAATATCCAATCCACGAGATTGAAATGGCGGTTCCACTTTCTCCACAAGAGGTGAAACGCAAGCGCCTAGCTATCTTCAAGCATCAATCCCAAAAAGATGTGCCTGTGTTTCCAGGGGACGATCCGCGTGAATTTTGGGTGCGTGCGGAAAATCGAACAAGTGAAACAGCGGAATTATATCATAAACTAGGATTGGCAGATTACGAGGCAATTGAGGCTTTCGTGAGATGGAAATTTGAGTAATAAATAACGGAATAACAAGTGACGGGAATCTATCTACTCGTCGCTTGTTACCATTATTTCATAAAAATTACCAAACATAGCCTAGCTCTACCATAATTTCAGTCCCCTGTTGGAGCAGGAAACTATATTTTAAGGAATTTGGAATGAAGCCAAAATACTTTTTAAAAGCAGTAGTGAAGTGGGTAGCATGTTTATAGCCTGTCATGCGAGCCACATCTGATATCCGGTGGTTGCCGGTAAGGATAAGTTCTTTGGCGTATTCCATCTTCTTCTCCGTGATGTAATTCATGACCGTTTTACCGAAATATTGTTTAAAATATTTCTTTAAATACTGTACATTAGTACCTACCTGTTTGGCGAGCTCGGGGATATTACGGTTCTTTGACAAATCCTCTTCAATAATCTCTTTAGCAAGTAGAATTTTTGCATAGTGATCTTTAACCATGATCACCTGCTGTGTACTTTCGCTTTCTACAGCCAGTGATTCGATTTGATGCAGTACAAAATCCAAAATAATCAACTCCGTACGCATTCCGTAAAGCAAATCCGTCTCTGATAATGAATGAAGTTGTTCGAATAAAAGTCGGAATCGCGTATCACTTCTAGTGACAAAACCTTTTGCAAACCTTACCGATTCCCGTTGATATTTATTATGAAAAAAATCAAGACTTTCCGGAGCAATCAATACAATGACAAGATAGTTACTTTCGTCTTTGCTTCGTATTTCAATAGTATCCTCCGCGTCAAGATGGTGAATAACCCCGTGTCCTTCTGGCAATATATAGGGTGATCGCGATAAGGTGTAATGAACGGTTTGCGAACAATCATGGGAAAGAACATTGACATAACACGCTCTTTCTGTTTGATAAGAAAACAGCACATTTCCTTTTATGTATTGATATTGAAAAACGTATTGGGTGTCGATCAACGCACAACTACCGGCCATTTTATTTAGATTGATTCCACACAGAGCAAATATACCGATATTTTTGTGTTTTGCAATTATCTCTTCAATTTACAATGCCTTGACCTAAGATAATGGGTAGAAAATAAAAATTCTTTACTTTTGATAAGATAAATGATATCAATAATGAAGAACTACATATTTACTTTCCTTTTAGCCATTCCGACGCTTCTTTTTGCGCAAACGAAGGAAGAACTAATCGCACAAGTCAAGGCCAACCCTTCCAGTGTTGAAACATTAAAAACAATACAGCGAGTAGGTGGATACGATCCCGATTATAAAGAACTGGAGACGTTATTTAAAGGCCTAGACAAGTCTGTGCGAAAATCTAAGCAGGGCAAGCAGTTTGGCTATTATCTCAAGCGACTGGAAAATTCTTCTGTGGGGAAAAAAGCACCTGCTATTACCCAACTCACTCCAGAAGGTGACCCTTTCTCTCTTTCGGATCTCCGAGGCAAATATGTGCTCATTGAATTTTGGGCGTCTTGGTGTCCAGATTGCCGTAAGGCAAATCCCGATTTAGTAAAAACATATGCCAAATTTAAAGATAAGAATTTTGAAATTCTAGGCGTTTCGTTTGACCGTAAGCTTGACGATTGGGTCGCTGCTATTGAAAAAGATAAATTAACCTGGAAACATATCTCTGATTTACAATCGTGGCAGAATGCAGCAGGAACGTTATACGGCGTGCGTGCGATTCCACAGAATATTCTAGTAGACCCCGAGGGCATTATAGTGGCACGGAACTTACATGGAGAAGAACTGGACTCAAAACTAGGGGAGCTATTGAAATAAGGAACAGGGGAAGGTTACACAAACGATACTACACGTATCAGTTAGCGCTCTTTCTTCAAAATGCCCTTAATCCCCTTTGCAATCGCAACCACCAATACCCCCGCAATCAACCCCACCATAAACTCCTTAATAATAGCGGGAACCGCTGGTAAAAGATGATGGATATAATCAATATTATGTACAAATATACCACCTGAAACCAGTATCAGTGCGATAGTACCGATAATCGCCAAAGTTTTAATAATCACTGGCAAGGATTTGACCAACAAATTTCCGACGTTGAAAAAGAATCCTCTACCGTTACTATACTTAATCAACCGGAACCCAGTATCATCCATACGAACAATAAGTGCAACAATACCATAAACACCTACTGTTGCTAACAGAGCCACGACAGAAACAGTCAGAATCTGTATGGTCAAGGTCCTATCGAGAACTGTTCCTAACGCGATGATAACAATCTCCACTGAAAGGATAAAATCGGTTGTTATCGCTGATCTGATTTTTGCTTTTTCCACGTCCAAACTTTCTCTCTCTTTTTCTTTCACGATGGCACCCGTATCTTTTGGCCGGTGAAAGAAATATTCGATAATCTTTTCCGCCCCCTCATAAGCAAGATAAAAACCGCCCAAAATTAAGGCGATCTTTATAGCGATTGGAAAAAAGGCGTTCAGCAATAAAGCTATTGGAACAATAATAAGCTTATTGATAAACGAGCCCTTTGTAATCGCCCAAAGCACTGGCAGTTCCCGAGAGGACAAGAAGCCTGTTGCTTTCTCTGCATTGACAGCCAAGTCGTCCCCCAGTATACCTGCGGTTTTACGGGTAGCGATCTTCGCCGTCACCGCTACATCGTCCATTAACGCCGCAATATCATCCAAAACCGCAAAAATACCTGATGCCATATTCTTCTGTTCTATATAATTAGGGAATAAAAATAGAAAATAATCTTATATTTAAGTTGTAGTTTTAGATTTTCAATTTTTTGTTTCGCGTTTAATAATTTCGATCATATGAATTTACAAACCGTTTCGTTAATTGTTCTATTATTAAGCTGTATGATGATATCTTCCACGGCACAACAACGGAAACCAAATATCGTCTTTATTCTAGCCGACGATCTGGGTATCGGCGACATCGGTTCTTACGGACAGGAAAAAATTAAAACACCTAACCTCGACAAACTCGCCAGCCGCGGTATACGATTTGAAAATTTCTACTCGGGCACCTCCGTATGTGCACCTTCTCGTTCCGCATTGATGACGGGACAACATACGGGGCATACCTACATTCGCGGAAACAAAGAAATCCAGCCGGAAGGACAGGAACCGCTGGCCGATAGTATCACAACGGTTGCCACATTGCTGAAAAAAGTCGGTTACACAACAGGTGCATTTGGTAAATGGGGATTGGGTATGGTCGGCACATCAGGAGATCCACTAAAAAAAGGGTTCGATGAGTTTTACGGCTACAATTGCCAACGTCAATCCCATCGCTACTACCCCACCCACTTATGGCATAATAATAAAAAGATCGTGTTGGAAGGCAATAATTTGCAACAAAAAATACACTATGCACCTGAGCTCATCCAGCAAAAAACACTAGCTTTTATTGAGGAAAACCAGCACGAACCTTTCTTCCTTTTTGTGCCTACTGTACTTCCGCACGCAGAATTGGCAGGACCTAACGATGAATTCTATCAACAATATAACGCTAGCTTTCCGGAGACGGCACATAAGGGAAATGATTATGGGCCAAATGCCTCGGTTCCCGGCTATGCTTCGGTCGAGAAACCTCGTGCTACATTTGCAGCAATGGTTAGTCGGTTAGACAACTACGTCGGTGAAATCGTCGACAAACTGGAACAATTGGGACTATCCGAGAACACCTTGATTATCTTCACCAGTGATAACGGCGCGCATCGGGAAGGCGGAGCTGATCCTCGATTTTTTAACAGCTCTATCGGATTAAAAGGCTACAAACGCGATCTCTACGAAGGTGGCATTAAAGTTCCTATGTTAGCGGTTTGGCCAGGCAATATAAGCCCTGCAAGTACGACGTCACTTCTCGCTGCTTTTTGGGATGTATTGCCGACGCTTGCGGAGGTCTCTCGCGTTTCAATACCCGATTTCACAGACGGGATTTCGATATTACCGACTCTCACTGGGAAAGGAAAACAACATAAACATCGGTATTTATACTGGGAGTTCCATGAAGACGGAGGAAGACAAGCTGTTCGCTCGGGCGACTGGAAATTGATAAGGCTCAACGTTAAAGATAGCAATCAAATCATCGAAGAACTATACAACTTGAAAGACGATCCGACAGAGAGCGATAATATCATCCGCAAGCATGGCAAAATAGCCAAAAAACTCGGAAAATATATCGATAAGGCCCATCGGGAGAGTCCTATTTTTCCTTTGATAAAGCAATAAAATAACTGTCGTTTATCTTCATGAAAGGTAAATGGCAGTTATTCATTTTTTAACCAAACAAAGCGCTAAATAAATTCTCTAATGTTGCTAACGGGCGAATAGCAATATCGTACTTCTTAGCATCTAGCCCTTTTGTGTTATATTTTGAAATAAAAATGCCGTCAAATCCCAACTTTTCAGCCTCTGTTATCCGTTGTTCGATACGATTTACAGCTCGAATTTCGCCGGACAGCCCTACTTCTCCCGCAAATGTAACCTGCGACGGCAATGGGATATCCTGTTGAGAGGATATTAATGCCGCAATAACCGCCAAATCGATAGCAGGGTCTTCTACACGCAATCCGCCAGCAATATTTAAGAAGACATCCTGTGCGCTGAGCCGGAAACCAAAACGCTTTTCCAAAACAGCCAATAGCATACTTAGACGTTTCGTATCGAATCCTGTAGAGGTTCGTTGTGGCGTTCCAAAGGCCGAATTGCTTACCAAAGCTTGTACTTCAATCATCAATGGACGCACCCCTTCTAACATAGCAGCGATGGCAACCCCGCTTACCGGTTCATCTCGCTGTGAAATCATGATTTCAGAAGGGTTGGAAACTTCCCGGAGCCCCGAGCCCTGCATCTCATATATCCCTAACTCGGACGACGAACCAAAACGATTCTTAACGGCGCGCAGGATTCGATACACATGGTTGCGATCACCTTCAAACTGCAACACCGTATCGACCATATGTTCTAATACTTTGGGTCCCGCAATAGAGCCGTCTTTGGTAATATGGCCTACGATAAATACTGGTGTACTTGTCTCTTTTGCAAAACGCAGGAGTTCCGCCGTGCATTCACGTACCTGGGAAACCGAGCCTGGAGCCGATTCGATCTGTGACGAATGTAAAGTCTGTATAGAGTCAATGACAACGATATCAGGTTGCACAGTTTCTATTTGCTTAAATATCTGCTGGGTAGAAGTTTCTGTCAAGATGTAGCAATTTGCTTTTGAGCTCTGTGACAGCCTTTCCGCACGCATTTTAATTTGTTGTTCGCTTTCTTCTCCTGAGATATAAAGCGTTTTTACTTTCGGTATACCCAGCGCTAATTGCAACATCAGCGTCGATTTTCCGATTCCAGGTTCGCCACCGATCAACACGAGCGAGCCTGGCACAATCCCTCCGCCAAGCACCCGGTTAAATTCGGTGTCGGGAGTAGCTAATCGCTGTTCGTCCTGATAAACGATTTCGTTGATAATCGCGGCTTTATTCGATCGTCGTGATGTGGTTGGTGTGGACGTACTACGCCATTCGGGAACTTTAGAACTCCCCTTTTCTACCACCTCTTCGACAAAGGTATTCCACTGTTTACACGATGGGCACTGCCCTAGCCACTTGGCTGATTCGTATCCACACTGCTGACAGAAATATGTTGATTTTGCTTTAGCCATTGAACGAAATTAAGAAAAACAAAAAAACTTTTGCCAAAATAAATTCTCCATTTTGTAACATCTTCTCGTTATCTTCGACATATAGGGTATCATGACCAAACATTTGGAATCAAGCTTCGTCAATCTCCTAGAGGAAAATCAAAATATCCTCCATAAAATCTGTTCGCTTTATACCGATGACAAGGAAGCACACAAAGACCTATTTCAAGAAATGGTGATTCAATTGTGGCGATCCTATCCTAAGTTCACAGGTGATTCAAAATTTTCGACATGGGCTTATCGCGTTTGCTTAAACACGGCAATCTCTTTATACCGAAACAGAAAGAAAACCATATCCACCGTAGAGTGGGACTGTTCTTTACACTATATACGTTATGAGGAATATGATCCGCAGTATGAGGAACGGTTGAAACATCTCTATATATCTGTCAGACGTCTCAATGATATCGAAAAAGCGATCGTATATATGTATCTAGAAGATAAAGGTTATCAGGAGATAGCGATTACACTGGGAATTACCGAAGGAAATGCCCGTGTAAAAATGAATCGTATAAAAGCAAAATTAAAAAATATTTTAAATCAAAAAGGAGGGTTATAATGCACGGATTAGATTTATTGAAACAACATTGGAATAACGACGGCAACTTCTTAAAAATAAACAAAGACGAAATAAAACATATGCTATACCGGCGGTCTTCCACCATAATAAAATGGATTTTTATCATTAGCGTTATCGAGTTGTCCGTCGGCGTATTACTGGGCTTTTTCCTGCCTATAGACCAAGAGCCTACGTCATCCCTCGAGTCCTTATTAGAACTGATTTTTGGCATAGCCTTTAAAGCAATCATTCTTTTCTTTATTTACAATTTCTTTAGAAACTACAGAAAAATAACAAACACTGCTGATACAAAGACGCTTCTAAAAACAATATTAAAGGCACGTCGATATGTGGATTATTATATTAAGTTCCATATCTACACTTTCGTGATTTACATGACGTTACGGGGGCTAAAACATATCATCACAGTTTTTGTCGATAAGTCGATTGGCGAAGGAATCTTGGTGACCTTTATCGTCGTTATTGTCACTACCCCGATTATATTTATCGTTCTTTACCTAATGAAACTTTATTATCAAATTCTGTATCGCAGACTGATCAATAAGTTAGACAAGAACTATGAAGAGTTAATTCGCGTCGAAAAAAAGACGGCGGAGGTTTTCTAAAATTATCTCCCCTCGAAACGATAAAATGTAAATCGTAGTTATTTTTAAGTGCTAAACCCACAAAGAAACAGTCGAAAGTTCAGCACCTCGGGCTGTGCCCAAGGTGCTTTTCATAAAATCCCTTCTTTTCCTATATCCCTTAATTCGGATAACCGGGATTCTGTGTCCAGTGTGTGTTCACATCAAGAACGGTTGTCGGCACCGGAAATATACGACGGAAGCGCTCGGAGTAACCGGCAGGATATAGCGATTTGAAGCCCCAATCATCTTCAAACTTGCCAAAACGGATCAGATCGTTACGACGCCAAGATTCGTCAGAAAACTCACGGGCACGCTCATCCAACAATTCGCTTAACGTAGGTGCTGTTGTCAATTCTGGTGCATTAACATAAGTCCGGATTTGGTTAATAAGCGATTGCGGAGAATCACCGTTGGTTGCTGCTGCTCCACGAAGGATGGCTTCTGCTTTCATTAAAAGCACATCAGCATAACGAAAAATCGGCACATCATTACTTTGGTTACGCGCATTCGCCGACGTTACAGCTACGTCCATGTAGAATTTAATCGATCGATAGCCCATGGAGCGCCCTTTAAGATCGTTACCTACGTTCAAAGTAGCCTCGCCACCCGGGCGCAACTCAATCTCGCGCACGGTTTCTAGTTGCCAGTCAAACTGATCGTCTGCATCAGGGCCATCATAGTCCTGATCAATACCTCGTTTAGATGTGCGGATTAAGAAAGGGCGATCGAGATCTTCGGTATAGTTAGACCAATAATACTGCAAGCCACCAATATAAGACGCATTGCGCTCATCGCCTTCTAAATTAAACTTATCCAAGTAGCTCGGTAGTGCGCGAAACGTTCCTCCCACACTCTGCGGAAGTGGCCCAAACTGGTTCTGAGCACTACGGTGAATCCAGAAACGCGTGTAAGTCATCCCGTGTTGCCGTTCGCGATCATAAGGCATCGCAAAAATGAAGTCCCGAATATGCGCGCCGTTATCGGGACGAAATTTCTCCAGAAAGCGATGGCTATCCACATTAAATTGACCGGAATTAATGATTTCGTCGCACATGGCAACCACCTGATCCAGTTTCTCATTGCTAGCTGCGGGTGTATAGCTGCTGACATCTCCGGATGTATACACTGCCCAGTTCAAGTAGAGTTTAGCAAGTAAAGCCTCTGCCATATACTTGGTAGCCTTTCCATACGTCGCTGGGGTCACTTGGTTCGGCAACTCGTCCTTAACTTCCAACAGCTCCTGTTCAATAAATTCCGCAATTCCAGCTCGGTTTGTCCGCTGCGGCACCTCATCTACCGGCTCCGTGAGCAGCGGTACATCACCAAAATTATCCATTAGGACAAAGTAGTAATAAGCGCGGATCGCACGAGCCGGCGCGGTTAAGTCCGGGTTTGTTTCGTTCAGCAAAGCAATCGCATTGTTTGCCAGCGTAATGCCGGTGATTGCTGAATTCCACATGCCGGGTAGCAAGCCATTGTCGGCTGTCCAGTTATGCACATGAAACTCCCGATAACGGCCTCCGTCAAACCAGTCGGTTCCCATAGATACGCTCACCGCTTCATCTCCCGAAAGTGTTTGCGCCATCCAGTGATCGCGTCCTAAGGCACCGCGATACGCGGCATACACGTCGGCCATAATGGCCTCGGCGGCGCGCTCAGAATCCGGAAATTCCGTAAGCTGCGACTTAATATCTACATCCAGATCCGTGCACGATACCAGCGCCAAGCTTAGTGCAGACATCGAAAAAAATCGTTTTACTATTTTTGCGTTCATCTCTTTATTTTTTTGCTAATTCAGTATAAATCCTTCTCGGATTACAAATTAAAGTTCAGTCCAAACATGAGTGTTCGTGTACGTGGGTAAGTCTGCCGGTTATCAATACCCGGCGTCAGCCCACCTAAACCTACTTCCGGGTCATTTCCCGAGTAGTTGGTAATCACAAATGCATTATTCACGGTAGCGTAAACCTTTAGGTTTTTGATCGGAAGGTTTCGAACCGGCACCTTATAGCCCAAAGTAATATAGGCCAAGCGCATAAAGCTTCCGTTCTCCAAATAACGATCCGATAAGTAATGTGCGTTTCTGTCTGTCATCAGTTCTGTATCGAGCACGCTTGCTAATACATTTTTCTCGCCGGCGTTGCCCACGATATTGGAATGTCGTGCGCGAGTACCGTTCATTATTTTTTGTCCGAATGCACCTTGGAACATCATATTCAAGGAGAAATCCTTATAACGGAAGCTATTGTTCCAGCCCATGACAAGTTTCGGTTGCGGACTTCCGGTTACAGCCTGATCTTTACGTTCCGGCGTGTCGGTTGTCTCGCCCGTACGTTCACCGGTTTCGGCATCGCGCACGTAGAACACGGAGACGCCTTCGTCATTATATCCGGCCCACTCCCAAGTGTAGAACTGCCCGATTGGAGCACCCGGTGTCAAGCGTTGCTGGAAGATATTCGTCTGTCCGGCTCCACCGAGATCCGATAATTCAATAAAATCACGCGTAAATTCTCCCTTGGAGATGCTGACCACCTCATTCTTATTATGTGATAAAACAATGCCGGTATTCCATCCAAAATCAGGCTGAGCTATCGCCTTGGCATCCAAGGTAAACTCTATACCCCGATTCTTGATTTCGCCCACATTAGCGGTTAACATGGCGTGACGATAACGGGCAGTACTCACCGCATAGTCGTAAATCAAATCGGTTGTTTTCTTTTCATAAACTTCTACGGAACCGGACAAACGGCTATTCAGCAGGGCGAAATCTACACCGAGGTTCAACATGGCTGTTGTTTCCCACTTCAGGTCTGGATTGGCGTTTCGTAGCGCCGTCAAGGTACGTAACTCCCGTACAGAACCATCGGCAGTTATATAGTCGAAAAATGAAGAAGTAGTGCCGTATACCGGTTGCGCGATGAACGCATCAAAGCCCAACGAGTTTCCGCTGACACCAAAACCTGCACGCAGTTTCAGATCGTTCACTACGGTTGATCCGCTCAGAAAATTCTCCTCCGACAGGCGCCACGCAGCAGATACTGACGGGAACGTTGCCCAACGGTGGTTTTCTCCGAAAGCGGAGGAACCATCGCGGCGAACGGTAGCCTGAATCAAATACTTATTATCGTATCCGTAGTTCACCCGACCGTATACGGAAATCATCCGCAAAGTAGACAGAAAATGTCCGCCTGTCGCCAAACGATCGATTACATTCGCCATACTTGGGTTGTAGTAGCCCAGGTCATCGTTATAGTAATCGTTTGTAACCAACTGAAAACCATCACCATTATTATTCTCTTCCCAAGAATAACCCGCCAAAGCGGAGAACTTATGCAAACCGTTGAAGGTTTTGTCATAACTCAGATTCATCTCCATCACGCGGCGTTCATCCTCTGAGGAAGAGCGCAGTGCACGCCCATTTTGATTACGAGCCGCCATGGATAAACTGGAAAAATATTCCGCATTATTGTATTGCGTATTTTGTAGTGACAAATCGATGTTGTAGGTCAAGCTTGGTAAAATCTGATACCCCACTTTTGCATGCGCTTGCAAGACCTTTGATTTTCTTACATTCTGCGCCTCTTCGATCAAGGAAACGGGGTTAGCATACTGCGAGCGGTCTGGAACTTCAAACCACGACCCATCAGCGTTACGTATAGGCGACACCGGCAAGTAGTAATACATCGCATCATATACACTCAAGCCTTCCCCCCAAGCCAATACATCGTTCCGTTTGGTCATACTCGCGTTGATATTAAAAGAAGCTGTCAAACGGTCGTCTAAAGCCTTCGTCTGTAAAAAGCCTCGTCCGATCTGACGTCCCATATCGGTACCCTTGATGACCCCATTATTTTGAATGGTGTTCAGACTGGCGTGGTATTGCGTTTTTTCTGTTCCACCTACAATAGAAATATTATGATTGTTTGAATTTCCGGTACGTTCTACTGCCCGCTGCCAATCCGTATCTGCACCGGTATCATCCGTGGGCTGCATCGAGAACTCGGCATTATCCGCGATCAATTTACGGTACTGATCGCCGTTCATCATGTCATAATGATTAGCCACCTTATCCATCGCGACGTAGCCGTTGTAGGAAATATCGGACTGCCCTGTTCGGCCACTTTTTGTGGTCACTATAATCACCCCGTTGGCCGCTTTAGATCCGTATATCGCTGTTGCTGAAGCGTCACGAAGCACATCAATCGATTCAATATCATCCGGGGCAATCAAGTTGAGCGATGCTCCCGGCACGCCGTCGATGACATAATAAGGCTCCATCGCTGCACCGGAGCGCAAAGTAGATGCCCCACGCAAGCTCACTGCTGGGCCCGCATTCGGATTACTATTGTTCGTGGAAATCGTCAGACCTGGAACTTTCCCTTGTAACATCTGCGCGGGCGAGGTAAACACGCCCACATTCATATCTTCTGCCTTCACCGTGGTGATGGAACTGGTTACATCTTTTCTCGAAACGCGACCGTATCCGATAACCACTTCTTCCAATGCGGTGCTTATGGGCTGCAGCTTTACGCTCAAAGCCAGTGGTTGCCCTGCTTGAATTCTATAGCCAGAAAGTGTATCGGGCTGGAAGCCGACATAACTGAAAATAAACTGATAGGGGCCGCCTTCGGGCAAACCGTTGAAGCTGAACAATCCCCTGTCAGAGGAGCTGGTAGTGAAACTTTTTCCGGATGTTCCGTGAACAGCTTTGATACTTACTCCAGAAAGAAATTCGCCGGATTGGTCCTGGGTCGCGCCCTTTACTTGCTCTTGCTGTGCTTGTGCCGAAGCTAAACCAGCCAAGAGCAGCGCAAAGCAAAGCACGCTTTTTTTTCTCAATTGATACGTGTTAAACATGGTTTTTTATTATGGATTAATTTTATGCGTATGATTTTCTTGATTCTGCCGGTAAACGTTATAAGAACCATCAGGTTTTTCTTCAAACCGGAGATCGTTAATTAGGCAAATGACGGTTAAGACATCGTTGATAGCTTCGCGTTGCGGATCAATAACGCCCGTATAAAGGATATCGTTGATGTTATTATCTCGGATCCGTATGGTCGTTTGATAAACTTCTTGTAACATCACAAACACATCCTGCAATGGGATGTTGTCTAATTGCAGCAGGTTTTTATTCGTTGCCACCGCTTTAATCTGCGTTGATTTTTCAAATTCTGACGCGTCACCTTTGCGGTGTTGAACAACTCGCATGTCGGCGTCAAATAAGAGATTAGCACCTTTACGATCCAATAACACACTTTCAAAAGCCGGTATACCGGCCGTGGAAGCTACCAGAACCTTTCCCGTATGAAGCGCTACGCTGGTATGTCGATTTTCGACATACGTATCGATAGTAAAGGAAGTACCGAGCGCTGTAGTTTTTGTTTCTCCCGCAAATACGCTAAACGGCCTTTTTGCATCATTTTCTACATCAAAAAAAGCTTTGCCATCCAGGTGTATTTCACGTGTCGCTTCCGAAAAATCGGATAAATATCGGATACTGCTCTTCTCATATAAGTGTACGGTAGAACGGTCAGGTAGCCGAATGGTGTCCACGCGTATAGACTCGTTAGTAATGACTACCCACTCTGGCTGTGATGTGGTATCCCGGAATACCAAAACCGATTTGTCAGATGGAAGGGATGCTTCCCAGAAATGAAACGAGATAAACAGCAGTAGAGCCGCCGCGATACCTACCTGTACTATTCGATTGGAACGCCGAAGATGGTGTTCCCGTTTTAGGATTCTTGCATTTTCACGTAATATCTCTTCATCGATGTGCTGTGCCATTTTTCGAGACGGCACATGATCACGTGTCGTACCATCATATTGCTGCCATTCGGCATCCTTAAAGATGTCTTCGATAATCGTAGGATCTTCCCAGATTTTTCTACGTGCCTGTTGCTTTGCTTCAGACATGCGGCCTTTACCACCTCGTTTTCTTCCGAACTTCATATTAGTATTACGTCGCCCGAAGAGGTATCCCTAGTGACTTAATAATTATTTAATAATGGCAACCGTAATTCTTATTGGATTAGTTCGATCAAATGAGGCATGGCAGCCCCATGAAGACAGCGCTCCCGCGAGATAATCGCGATTCTTCTTGATAAACAGACAAATACTTTTCACAATTACAACATCACCGAGTAGAGATGCTGTTTTAACTGCAAAAGGGCTTTACTGATATGGTATTCAACAGCTTTGGGCGAAATGGAAAACATATGGGCAATTTCTCTGTGGGATAAGCCCTGTTTGCGGCTTAACTCAAAGACCAGCCGTCTCATTTTAGGCATATTCTCAATGTCCTTTTCCATAATCTGCAACAGATCTTTGCTTTCTATCGCTTCGACCAGACTGTCGGTAAGGGGTGTTTCAGCGGACTCTCCTTCATATTTAAAGCGGGTAGCTTCTTTCCGTAGCACGTCAATCATCACCTGCCGGGCCATACCAAACAATTGCACATCGATACCCAGCTTCTCGCTGAGTATCCCACGTTGCTTCCACAGTTTGATAAAGGTGAGCTGGGTAACCTCTTCAGCCACATATGCCGACTTCGTACGTTGCAATATAAAGCCGTAAATCTGCGGATGATAACGGTTAAAAACATGCTGGAACGCGTGTTGATCGTCCTTTTTTATTGCCTTGATATGCTCCATAAAGTGCACAAATTTAGTCGGTTTACAAGTAGCACATGGTTAATCTGATGTTACATTTTTATGAATTCATAAATAACATCCTGTATTCGGCTTCTTATATTTAAATCCAGTAGTCTTGTTGAGACCTGAGGATGAACCCTATTGGACAAGAAAATATATACCAGCTGATTTTTTGGATCGATCCAGACACAGGTTCCGGTATAACCGGTATGCCCAAACACGGACGCATTTGCCAACCGGGATGGGTATTCTTTTTTCTTATCCGGATCTGTACGATCAAACCCTAGCCCACGTCTGCTACTTGACGACTGCCTAGAGGTGAATAAATCGATCGTCTCCGGTCTAAAATACCGAATTCCCCCATATTCACCTCTATTTAACAATAATTGACCGTAGATAGCCAGATCATTTGCTGTACCAAAAAGCCCCGCATGCCCAGCCACACCACCGGCCATTGCCGCTCCCTCATCGTGTACATATCCTTGCAATAGCTCTTTTCGAAAAACGGTATCGTGCTGCGTTGGTACGATCCGGCCCTTTGCAAACCGCTGACGCGGATTGTAGCCTGCGGTTTTCATGCCTATAGGCTGATAAAGCAGCTCCTGTACGTAGTCCTCCATGGGCTTAGACGTCATACGTTCCGCAATTTCTTTCATCACGTACATACTGATATCGCTATATACATAGTTACCAGCAGGTTTTACGGGAGATTCCATCATTTGCGGCCACATGACATCTCTGTAATAGTTGTTCCGGAGGTAGGCTCTATCCGCCACACGTACTTGATGAGCTGTATCTGGTTCATAAACTAAATCCCCCGGTTTCAGATTTCGATAAAATGGGATAAAAGGCGTAAACCCTGCTTCATGCAACAGCACGCTGCGAAGTGGAATATTCTTTTTATTGGTTTCTTGAGCCTGTCCCAGATAGCACCCCAGTGTGCTGTCTAGACTAATGATATCCCGCTCCTGTAAATGCATCACCACCGGAGTCGTTCCTGCTATTTTACTGACGGACGCGAGATCGAATATATCCGAAGTTTTCGTCGTTACGTTTCCGTGATAGGTATGTGTACCATACGCTTTATCGAAAATAACTTGCCCATTTTTCACCGCCATAACGACTAGCCCTGGTGTCGCACGCTTCCGAATAGCCTCCGTGGCAATGGCGTCAATCTTTTTCGTCATATTTTCAAGATCCAATCCGCAGGAACTTTCCGTAGCATACTGTAAGCGAGTCTGTTCGGTTTTATTCTGCCCTTGCGTAATGGCTAGCCCACCGAAAATCGACATTGCGGCATACTGCTGCGCTTCCTTATTAAATTCGGGGTAAACCAATTCCGAAAACTTACCTTGCAAACGATCAGGCGACCAGCTGGAAGTTGTTTTCCTATTTTCAAACCGCACGACAATAATCTGCTTTTTGTGCACCATCGATTGCTGAACCATCAATAATAAGTCGTTTCGAAGATCTTCTCGCGTACCGACTACAATGATGGTATTGTGATATTTCGTGTGCTCTTCATATTGGTTAAAATCAAAGCTTTTTACATCAGCATAACGTTCTACCATGTTCACAAAGTGAGCATATTTATTTGGAAAAGCCGTAACTACCGCTATACGATGTCTATCCAAACGTTTGAGAGGCACTAACCCTCCCGCATTTTGGATCATAGTCACTTTATTAACAACGGGCTGTTTATATTGAGCGACACTACGCGACGTATATAATAATAGTAATAAGCAAAAATAAGTTAGTAGACTTTTCATTTCATTACTGATTTAAACCATAAATGTATAAAAATATACGCAAGATTTGTACCTTCCCCTCATTTACATTAAAGGTCGCCTCCGGATATTTGAGTCATGTAGAAACATTCCTTAGCACTATCCCTTATTTTAAATATCCGCAGCGACGATTTTTTGGTTCTTTTCTGAGGTAAAAAAGAACCAAAAAATTCTATATTTGATTTATGCCTGAAGTAATAGACAATAAGACTATTTTTTCTCTTTTGGAGGTATCCCGTAGTATTCAAAAAACCATCGCGGAACGATACAAAAGTCTATATTGGATCAAGGCCGAGATGAACAAGTTAAACCATTACAGCCATTCGGGCCACTGTTATCCAGAACTGGTCGAGAAAAGAGAGGGTAAGGTGGTAGCAGAAATGCGTTCTATACTTTGGAAAGCTGATTATCACCGTATCAACGATCAGTTTCGTTCGCTGTTAAATGAACCATTACGGGATGGCATCACCATTTTATTCCAAGCAGCCATTTCTTACGACCCATTATATGGATTTAGCCTTAAAATCGTAGACATAGATCCTACATTTGTGTTGGGCGAATTGGAAAGGGAGAAACGAGAAAGTATCCGGAAGCTTCAGACAGAGGGCATATTCAGTGCAAATAGAAATTTACGTTTTCCTCGCCTGCCCAAACGTCTTGCCATCATCTCCGTGGAAACAAGCAAAGGGCTGTCCGATTTTTTTAAAATCATTGATCGCAACCCATGGAAGTACAAATTTGAATACACATTGTTCCCCGCACTATTGCAGGGTGACAAATCCGTTCCATCTATTATTAGACAATTGGCAAACATTGCCGAGAAAACCGAGGAATTTGATACCGTAGCAATTATTCGTGGTGGCGGAGGAGACGTGGGCCTTTCCTCATACAACAACTATCAACTGGCCAAGGCTATCGCTATTTTTCCGATTCCAGTTATTACGGGTATCGGCCATTCCACCAATGAGACAGTAAGTGAAATGGTTGCGCACCAAAACGCCATTACTCCTAGTGAACTAGCCGATTTCTTGATACAAAAATTTCATCAATTTGCTATTCCGGTTGATGAAGTGCAAAACCGTATTATACAAGCTTCGAAAAGGCTATTTGAACAGGAAGAGCGTTTGTTAACGCAATTCAGTCAATCCTTATCCTGGAACGCTAAAACTGTACTTACTACCCAACAGCACAAATTGACGACATTAATGAACCATTTACAACTTTTTAGTATGCAATTGCTGAAAGACCGGCAGACAGCCATTAACAACATACAGCGGTTAATGCAATTAGCAGATCCAAAGCAACTGTTAAAAAAAGGATTCAGTATTACTAAAATTAACGGTCATGCCATTACACAAGATACTGCTGTGAAAGCGGGCGACGAAATCGAAACCACCCTATACGAAGGAACAGTGCGCAGTAAAGTAACGAGATAAAATTATGTCCCAGCAATATGACGGAAAATACATACACCTATAACGATGCATTCGAAGAGCTTCAATTAATTGTCTCGGAAATTGAATCTGGACAAACTAATGTTGACGAGCTTACAGAAAAGATACGTCGAGCATCCCAATTAATAGCCATTTGTAAGGCCAAGCTGACGTCCTCTGAAGAGGAAGTAGAAAAATTGTTGGCGAAACTGGCAGAAACCACAGTAGACAGCACCGGCCAAGAAGTCACGGGGAGTCATGAAGAGGAATAAACAGATTAAAACATAGCCCAATGAGGTGTCCTAGTGTTGGGCTATGTTTAATGGATAATAAATTTATACCGTGACTTTAGTTCCGACAGGCTTGCCCGCTATGATATCTAAGATAACGCGATCTTTCTTGCCGTTGGCAATATATGTTGGTATACCTTTGGCTGCTGTATTCTTCGCAACTTTAAGTTTGGATTTCATTCCACCACGACCGGAAGTCTCTCCTTTATTTGTCTTAGCGACATATTGCTCTACTTGTTGATCAACCTTGATTTCGCTGATGAGTTCCGAACCTTCATCTGCCGGATGCCCTGTATAAAATCCGTCAATATCGGTTAATATGATGAGCATATCAGCATGGATTAATTCCGCAATTAGACTGGCCAGCTCATCATTGTCCGAAAACATAGAATGTGATACGGATACGGCATCATCCTCGTTTGCTATTGGGATAACGCCTTCTGCCATCAATCCCTCATAGCAATTAATCATATTAGTACGGTGTTCCCCCGGATTAAAATCGCGTTTAGTGGCTAATACCTGCGCACATCGCATACCGTAATTCTGAAAAAGCGTATAGTAATGTCGCATTAGCCGAGGTTGGCCTATAGCCGAATAAACCTGTCTGCGCTGGGATTTATCTTCTATCACGCTATCGCCTAAAATCTCCCGGCCGGCATTTACCGAACCGGATGAGACCAATACCGTCATAATATCTTCTTCGTATAATTCCGCTACTTGATCAACCAATTTATTCAGCGCCGGTTGCATAATACGATTGTCCCGATTGGTCATGACACTTGTCCCTATCTTAACGACAATTCTCTTTTTATACTTATGCATGTTGTTTATTATTCTCCTTCCCCAGCTGTACGGCCCGGTCGAACGCGGCATAAGCTGCATCTTTAATTAATTCTTTGACATTATTTTCTTCCATGGAATCCAGCGCTGCACGAGTTGTACCGCCTTTGGATGCGACCCTATCCATCCATGCAGTAGGATTTATGTCTGAACTGTTGAACAACTCAACGGCTCCTTGGAATGTCTGTGCAACCATCAAACGTGCATCTTTCTCACAAAAGCCCATTTTTACAGCAGCCTCCATCATCGATTCCATAAAATAGAATACATAAGCCGGTCCTGAACCGGATATCCCTGTGGATTTATCAATTTCCATTTCGTTGGCAAGCTTAATAGACCGTCCTGTGGTATCAATCAACTTTTCCACGGTCAATAACTCCAATCGTGAAACTTCTTTAGAGCCTACAAAGGACGTGAATCCATGTCCTACCTGCGCAGCAAGATTAGGCATTGCACGGACTACCTTCTTTATGCCCATAGCTTCCTGCATGGTCTTTATCGTAACACCCGCCATAATAGACACGAAAATTTGGTCCGGTTTTTTGTGCTCTTTAATTGCTTCAAAAACTTCGTCACTGTGGTAAGGTTTCACAGCAATAAATACGATGTCTGCTTTCGGCAAACAATCTGCTAGTCTCTCGTAGACATCGAACGTGCCTTCCGCCCGTAATTCGGCAATTTTTTCTGCCGAATTGTCTAAAATCATCAAATCTTTTTCTTTCAATAAGTCTGATTGGGCCATCCCTTGAGCATACGTTAGCCCCATGTTTCCGGCGCCAATTACTAGAATCTTCATTTAATTATTTTTTTAATAGATAACATTAGTTCGCTAATAACCCCACAAGGAACGTGCTGAAAATTAAGATGATGCAAAATCAGCAGATATATTCTTTAAAATAAACTGTACAAAGCGCTGTTAAGTAGGGGCTTAACCTACTTCGAAACTTTTTTCACATTTTTTCCAATATAACAAATGTCAGTCCTGTCAAAATGACCAGAAAAGCCGACACATTTTGGCATGAAGAGAATATGTACTTATCTTGCCAGCACCGTTTTCATGCGAGCGCGGGCTATAACTTTGTTTTCAAGTTTTGTTTCTATTTCTACCAGCGTAACACCCATGAATTCTTGTAGGATCGTTATGGTAGAAAAAACCGTTTCTCCTATTTTGGGCAGCCCATGAATCGCTACATTCTGCATAGAACCGATATAGCCCATCGGTGCGTTTTCGCCCTTCAGAAAATGGCTATATCCCGTGTGTAAAGCAACCGACTGCGCCATATGCTCAAGCAAACCGCTTTCGGCTAATTTTTCATCATCGACGAACACGCCGCCTGCTTTTACAAAAAACGTCGATTCCAATCCGCTATCGTAATAACTTTCTAAACTCGAAACCATCACAATAGGTGCTCGTTGGGGAATGAGTTTTAATAATGCTTCGTCTGAAATAGGAAGAGACATCATTTCCAAAAATCAAAAAAGTTAAACCATTGTAGTGGATATTTCTGCAAGATACGTTCCACACTGTTTGTATAGGCCGCAAGAAACGAATGAGGGTCGCGCTGTTTTACATCTAAAGCTCTACGCGCATAAAGATGATAACGAAGTCCGGGCTCGCGCATTACATAGACAAAAATAACGGGAGCAGCTAAGCGCGAAGCGATACGAAAAGGTCCTGCAGGAAAATACGCTTCTTTACCAAGTAAGGGAGCAGTCAGCGTCTTAGTGCCATCAAAATACCGATCCCCTGTGAAACAGATAAGTTCATTATTCGACAAGGCTTCGTTTATCGCAAAGACGTGGGACATATCTTCTTGAATATGGATGAATTTAACACCGGGTTTTTCAGAAATACTTTCGATATATTCTTTGATAATTGTGCGCTCTTGGTCAACCGTTACCAAATTGATCTGAAGGTCCAGATCAATATCAGCAAAAAATTTATCCGCAATTTCAAAATTGCCCACATGTGCCGATATAAGTACCCCCCCATTTTTATTCGTCAAAACTTCTTTTAAGATGTCTATTCCATCAAATTCATAAGTAAACCGATCCCGCAAGCCGGAAGAAATCGCGACTTTATCGATGATGGTCTGGCCGAATACAAAATAGGTTTGATAAACTTTCCAAAATGCTTTCCAAGCACCGTAACCCTGCCGTTGACGCAAGTAATAATAAATAGCTCGAAAACTTATAGGAGAGAAAAGAAAATAGTAAAATGCTACAAAAACGAGTAAACTATAGGCCGCACGGACACCTAGTTTTTTGATTAAAAAGACAAATATCCTGTAGCCAAGGACTGTTCCTTTTGATTTTCCGTCCCATTGGCTCATGTCCCCCCCTATTTAGTTCCTTACCACCATTTTTTGTTCTACAACATTATAGAAATCCTGGAAAGTAACCACGCTTTCGAAATCTGCTTCCACTAATTTAACACCGAAGTTGGATTCGATAATAACAACCAAGTCCACATAGTCTAAACTATCTAGGTCAAGAGATTCTTTTAAAGACGCTTCCGGACTGATAATCTCCTCATCTACCTCAAACTCATCCACCAAGATTTCATTTATCTTTTGATATATACTCGCTTTATCCATCGTTAAATTTCTTGACCACCAATGCGGAATTGGTCCCACCAAATCCGAAAGAATTAGACAAATATATATCAAATTCTTGTTTTATGGCATGAGAAACAAAATTTAATTCCTTGATATCATCATCTGGCTCATCCAAATTAATGTTGGGCGCTATAAATCCATGCTGCATCATCAGGGTAGAATATACGATTTCCGACGCTCCTGCCATCCAACATTCGTGTCCCGTCATGGATTTTGTAGAACTGACATACGGTTTATTCCCAAATACCTCTAAAATTGCTTTAGCTTCATTTGCGTCACCAATCGGTGTCGACGTCGCATGAGCATTGATATAGGCAATATCCTCTGCTCGTATATTGGCCTGCGCAAGTGCTCGTCGCATGGCTTTTGCCGGTCCTTGGATATTAGGGGTTGATATATGGCCGCCATTAGAAGAAAAACCGTAGCCTATTATTTCTGCGATGATTGGCGCGCCTCTATTTATGGCTGATTCATAACTTTCCAGTATTACCGTTGCTGCCCCTCCACTAGGAACCAAACCAGTACGTCTTTTATCGAAAGGCCTTGAAGCCTGTTGTGGGTGGCCAATTTCCGTTGCAAAGACTCCCAGACCATCAAAACTCGCCATGGCATAGGGGTTAATTTCCTGCGCACCACCACAGATAATCATATCCTGCAGCCCTTGCTGAATAAACATGTAGCCTAGACCAATGGCGTGCGAGCCGCTAGCACAAGCAGCACTAATCGTCATGTTAATCCCAGATAATCCAAAAATAGTAGCCAAATTCATGGTTACGGTAGAATTCATGGATTTGAAGATAGCTCCAGAGCCGATAAGCTGGGTATCTTTCTTCTCGCGTACAATATCCGTTGCTTCAATAACCGCCTTAGAGACACTGTCGTTGCCGAACAAAATACCCACCTCTCGTTTACTCAGATCATCTGCCAGTAATCGGGCTTGCACGAGTGCTTCTACGGTTGCCATATAAGCATACTCAGACTCTTCGCCCATACTTATACGTTGACGTCTATTGAGCGCTTTCTTTAGATCTGGCGCGGGTACAGAGCCTGTTAATGGAGATTGAAACCCAAAAGCTAACCGTTCCTTATCCATCACAATACCCGATCTCCCCTCAAAGAGTGATTGTTTAACTTCTCCTAAATTTGTACCGATGCAGGAATAGATACCCATCCCCGTAATGACCACACGTTTACTCATCCGACAATCTTACGTATAAATTCCACCATTTATATTGATTACTTCCCCCGTGATATAACCAGCTTTCCTTGATGCAAGAAAACAGACTAAATCAGCGACCTCTTCTACTTCCCCAAATCGGTTTGCCGGAATAAGCGTCTTCAATTCCTTTTCGTCCATTCCTACCGTCATATCCGAACGTATAAATCCTGGAGCAACTGCGTTAACCGTAACGTTTCTCTTCGCAATTTCTTGTGCCAATGCTTTTGTAGCCCCCACAACACCAGCCTTTGCCGCCGAGTAATTGACCTGCCCCGCCGTTCCTTTGACACCCGAAACTGAAACGATATTAATGATTCGTCCGTACCGTTGACGCAATAGCTTTTGGATGAAAAAGTGGGTTACGTTATAAAAGCCCTGTAAAGAAACGTCCATCACAGAAGACCAGTCTTCCGGACGCATCCACATAAATAGACTATCCTTCGTGATACCGGCATTATTAACGAGGACTTCTACGATCGCTTCAGGGTGACGCTCACTCCATATATTTAGTACCTCTTTTACTTCGGTTGCATTTCCAACGTCGAACTTGATGATTTCGCCAGTTGCGCCCTCGTCTTGTAACGCGGCCAACGTTTGTTTAGCCGCTTCTTCATTTCCTTGATAATTAATCAGCACATGATATCCCAATTCGCCAGCTAATTTTTTACAGATTGCCCGCCCTATACCTCTCGATCCGCCTGTTACTAGAGCACATTTCATATTCTATAATCCGTTAATAACGTCTATTTCTTCATCAAATATTCCTTGACCTGCTGAATGGCAGGATAAAGTGGTTTGTCGTCCGAAAAGGCCGGAATAATTGCACTAATTTCATCATACACCGCTTTTGTTTTTGAAGATACAAAATTTTGATAATTTAAAATATCAATTGCTTGTCGCACAGCTATAATTTGTACCGCCAGTACTTCAAATGCGTTGACGATGACACGATTCGCTATTACCGCAGCATTTGCCCCCATACTCACAATATCTTGGTTATCGTTGTTATTTGGAATACTGTGTACATACATGGAGGCAGAAAGCGTTTGATTTTCAGCAGTGGTGGATGTAGCCGTAAATTGTGCTCCCTGCATCCCAAAATTAAAACCAAGCTTACCCATATTTACAAACGGGGGCAGCAACTCATTGATTTTAGCATTCATGAGATAGTTTAATTGCCGTTCCGACAACATAGTAAGTCGTGTAATCGCCAACTTTAATTTATCCATTTCCAAGGAGATATAATCGCCATGAAAGTTCCCTCCATGATAAACGTTTTGGTCTTCCACCGAAATAATAGGATTGTCACTAACTGAGTTCAGTTCATCTTCGAGTACTTTCCCCGTATGCTGAATAGTCTCCAAAATCGGTCCTAAAATCTGTGGAACACAGCGCAGGGAATAGTATTCCTGCACCTTATCTTTAAAAATGTCTTCTTGATTATTACCGGAATACAAATCTTCCTCACGCTTTTTTATCAGGGCACTATCTATTAAATGTTCCCGCATACGAGCGGCAACCTGATTTTGTCCAACATGCAACTTTACCGTATTCAAACTTACCGAATAATGATCGTCATGCGCCTTTACAATTTCATTCATCGCGCAAGAAAGCCAAATCGACCAGTCCAGCAACTTAGCTGCATAGAAGTAATTGACAATGCCTATGCCTGTCATCACAGACGTGCCATTGATCAATGCCAGCCCTTCACGTACCACGACATCAATGGGCTTTAATTTTTCTTCCTCAAAAACGGCTGCGGTAGACCTGCGTTCATTTTTATAAATAACCTCCCCTTCTCCGATTAACACAAGGGCCAGATGCGCCAGTTGTACCAAATCGCCACTTGCCCCCACGCCACCATGAGCAAAGATCACGGGCGTAATATTTCGGTTGATCAATTCTTTGAGTAGCTCAATAACACTCGAATGAATACCGGACTTCCCTTTAGAGAGGTTTGTCAAACGTGTCAGCATGGTTGCCTTTACATGGAGAGAGGACAAGATATCGCCAGTACCGGCAGCATGGCTACGGATCAAGTTGTATTGTAACTGATTCGTATCCGCATCTTGTATACGGTACTGTGCCATAGGTCCAAACCCCGTATTCACGCCATAGATCACTCTATTGGCGGCAAATTCTTTTAGGAAAGTGTGACTTTCTTCGATCGCTCGGAGCACCTCCTGTTCTACGCCAAGAGGCTCATCCTTAAATACAACCGCATAAAATTGAGACAGTGTTAATTCTTTATCTACCGAAATCATTATATTTCTGTATTCGTGCTATTTTTTGTTTCCCACAGAAAAGCACAGATTTTACTGTTATTTTTGCGGGGCAGGATCATATTGAACCATTGCAAAAATACTATAATTTAATTTTATTCGCTTAATTCATCAAATTATGAATGTCGAGGAAGTAGACATTTTAATTATCGGCGCCGGTCCATCGGGCTGCGTGGCCGCTGGGTATCTAGAACAACAGGGTGTTCGCATCAAGGTTATCGAGAAATCCAAGTTTCCTCGTCTGGTTGTAGGAGAGAGTCTCATTCCTCGCGTAATGGATCACTTTAAAGAAGCCGGACTGTTGCCCGCATTAGAAGCGCAAAATTTTCAAAAAAAGCCTGGCGCACGTTTTATTCGAGGCGAAGTCGTTAGTATTTTTGATTTTGGCGATAAATTTGGAGAAGGATGGGATTGGACCTGGCAAGTGCCACGTGCAGACTTTGATTACGCCATGACACAAGCGCTGCAGCGAAGGCAGGTCGACATTGCTTTTGAGACAACCGTTTCGGCGATCGAATTTGAGGGTACTAACTCTTTAACCACCGTTCAAGATAAGGAAGGAAACCGCTCACAAATAAAAGCGAAATTTGTTATCGATGCCAGCGGATATGGACGGGTCCTTCCACGTCTATTGCGCTTAGACAAGCCATCAGCACTAAATCCGCATTCCGCCATCTTTTCCCATGTTAAGGATATAAATCGCCCCGAAGGTATAGAAGGTACTCAAATTTCATTTGACGTATTAGATCGAGAAGTGTGGCTATGGGTCATTCCTTTTTCCAATGGAATGACAAGTCTAGGCATTGTTGCGCATACTGATTTTATCGAACAATTGAAAGGAGACGACGGTACCGCGAAAGCCTTAGAAAGAGCGATTAAGCTATCCGATTTCTATGTCAAGCGTTTTGCAAATGCCGCCTTTGAATTTGAACCTATTCATCTTAAAAACTATGCTGCAGCTGTCTCTAAAATGTTCGGAGATGGATTTGCATTAACGGGCAATAGTGCCGAGTTCCTAGATCCCGTATTTTCTTCAGGCGTATGTTTTGCAACTGAATCGGGTATTCTTTCTGCAAAACTAGCCTACCGACAGTTGCAAGGGGAGAAAATTGATTGGCAGGTGGAATATGCCGACTATATGGAATACGGCATCAGTGTCTTCACGACCTATGTGAAAGAATGGTATACAGGCAACCTCCAAACGCTTTTTTTCCATCGTCCCGAAAACCTGGATGTAAAGCGTAAGATATGTGCGGTACTGGCGGGCTATGTCTGGAATAAAGAGAATCCATTTGTCAAAAAGCATGATCGGGTAATCCGCACCTTGGCTTATATGTTGGGGGGTGATAAGTGATGAATTATAAGTGAGAAGTGATAAGTGCGGAAACTATTCATCTTCTGATTTCGGTGGTGGTGTTTTGGTTATACCTGCCTTGAATCTTGGCTTGAAACCCGCTGGCTTGCTTGATGGAGTTGCCGGCTCTGCTGGTTTGTCCTCCTCGTCCTTAGGTTTTTCCGGCTCGACCGCTTTTGTTGCACCAGCTTTAAACCTTGGCTTGAAACCCGCCGGCTTGCTTGATGGAGTTGCCGGCTCTGCTGGTTTGTCCTCCCCCTCCTTAGGTTTTTCCGGCTCGACCGCTTTTGTTGCACCAGCTTTAAACCTTGGCTTGAAACCCGCCGGCTTGCTTGATGGAGTTGCCGGCTCCGCTGGTTTATCTTCCCCCTCCTTAGGTTTTTCCAGCTCGACCGCTTTTGTTGCACCAGCTTTAAACCTTGGCTTGAAACCCGCCGGCTTGCTTGATGGAGTCTCGGCTTCTCTTGAGCGTGGAGACAGTTCTTCCAATATCTCCACTGCAACAGATTGATCTTTGACAGCAGTTTCCTCTTCCTCAATCAACGCGTACTGCTTTCTTAGTTTATTAAACCAATATTTCTTGGTATGGTCAAAACTTTTTTCCCCCATTTGAGTATAATGCTGCCTAAACTCGTCATACAACACGCGATTATCGCCCCGTAGCTGTGACAAGTCTATTTTCTTCTTGGCAAAAAAATCCTCAAATGTCATCACGAATAATTACTCCATATTATGATACACCGCCTGTACATCGTCATCCTCTTCAATCTTATCGATCAGTTTGAGCACATCAGCAGCTTGTTCTTCATTTAATGCCGTATGAGATAAGGCGATACGCTCTAGTTTGGCAGACTTCACTTCGATCTCTTTTTCCTCTAAAAGGCTTTGCATATTTCCAAAATCCTCAAATGAAGTTTGAACCACAACAATATCATTACCTTCTTCATCAGCTTCTACATATAACTCTTCCAACCCTCCATCAATCAGCTCCAGTTCTAATTCTTCCACATCGAAGTCGTCTGCGGCCTCAAATCGGAAAATCGATTTCCGCTGAAAGATAAAGTCAAGTGACCCGGTCTTGCCCAATGAACCGCCCGATTTAGTAAAATAACTTCTAATATTGGCCACCGTGCGGTTGGTATTATCAGTTGCCGTTTCTATCAAAACTGGTACACCATGGGGGCCATATCCTTCATAAACATATTCTTCATATCCTTTCGCGTCCTTTTCAGAAGCCCTTTTAATAGCTGCTTCAACACGATCTTTTGGCATATTGACCGCTTTAGCATTTTGAATAGCCGTACGCAAACGAGAGTTGTTTTCCGGATGTGGACCGCCCTCTTTTACCGCGATGGCTATCTCTTTTCCTAAGCGTGTAAACTGCACGGCCATTTTGGCCCAACGTTTAAATTTTCTTTCTTTCCTAAATTCAAAGGCTCTGCCCATTGTTTTATACGTTTGTTTTGAGGTTCGCAATCATATCTTCTGTTATTGACGCCAAATCAAACTTTGGTTCCCAGCTCCAATCGTTACGCGCATAAGAATCATCGATGCTTGCAGGCCAACTGTCGGCAATCGCTTGACGGGGGTCATAATCAACATAAGACATCTCAAAATTAGGAAGAATTTTTTTAATTTCTTCGGCAATCTCCGCAGGAGTGAAAGATAATCCCGCGAGATTATAGCTTGAGCGGATGGAGATCTGTTCACTAGGAGCATCCATCAGTTCGATAGTTCCACGCACCGCGTCTTCCATATAGAGCATGGGCAAAGCTGTGTTGGCCGAAAGAAAACACGCATATTGACCATGCTTGAGCGCTTCTATAAAGATATCGATAGCGTAATCTGTTGTCCCACCTCCCGGTGCAGTTTTCCAGGAAATTATCCCCGGATAGCGAATACTCCGAATGTCCAGATCATATTTATGATGATAATATTCACAAAGTCTTTCGCCTGCCAGTTTACTGACGCCATAAATACTAACGGGATCCATCACACAATATTGATCCGTATTTTGTTTGGGAGAGTGCGGTCCAAAAACGGCGATGGAGCTGGGCCAAAAAATTTTCTTAATATCAAATTCCAACGCAAGGTCTAATACATTTAACAGACCATTTATGTTGAGATCCCAAGCTTTTTGTGGATATTTCTCACCAGTCGCCGAAAGCATCGCCGCAAGCAGGTAAACCTGTGTGGGTTTATATTTCTCAAACAACCTCTTTAATGCAGATTTGTCCAATACGTTGATGATCTCAAAAATTTCATCTTCTCTTGATGCATGTGGTTCCCGAATGTCTGAAGTGATGACATTTTCGGCACCGAATCTACTGCGAAGCGCTGTTGCCAGCTCTGATCCAATTTGACCATTCGCGCCAATCATTATTATACGCTCTTTCATTGTGACAAAGTTAGCGCATTTTTTAGGCAAAATTGGACAGCAATCGATTGCTTAGTTTGTCCTTTTTCTATAGAAAAAACCAGAATTACAAATCTTTAAATATTCAGAGGAAAACATTACACGGTATTTAATAAATTGCAAAATATCTTTTTATTTTCGTACTTTTATGGGCTAGATTTATCGCAAAAAATTTAACATTTTAAACAAATTCAATTATGAAAGTTGCAGTAGTAGGCGCAACAGGCCTTGTAGGGTCAGAGATTTTGACCGTTTTAGCGGAACGTAATTTCCCGGTAACAGAGTTGATTCCTGTAGCATCGGAACGGAGCAAGGGTAAGGAAATCGAGTTTAAGGGAAAGAAGTACAAGGTCGTTACGCCAGCCGAAGCTATTGCTCTCCACCCTGATGTAGCTCTGTTTTCCGCAGGAGGCGAAACTTCAACAGCATATGCGCCACAATTCGCGGAAGCGGGTATTACGGTTGTTGACAACTCGTCGGCATGGCGTATGGACCCGACGAAAAAATTGGTTGTTCCAGAAGTGAACGGCGAAGTATTGTCCGCAGCGGATAAAATTATCGCAAACCCAAATTGTTCTACTATCCAAATGGTGGTGGTGCTTCAACCGCTACATGCGAAGTATAAAATTAAACGCGTGGTCGTATCTACCTATCAGTCTGTTACCGGAACGGGTGTAAAAGCCGTTAATCAATTGATGGATGAACGAGCAGGAAAAGATGGTGAAAAAGCGTATCCATATCAAATCGACTTAAACGTTATCCCTCATATTGATGTATTCCAAGACAATGGGTACACAAAAGAGGAAATGAAAATGATCAAGGAGACGAATAAGATCATGGGTGACGACTCCATCCGTGTTACAGCAACGACGGTCCGTATTCCGGTTATGGGAGGGCATTCGGAGGCTGTGAACATAGAATTTGAAAATGATTTTGACTTGGCTGAAGTACGTCAATTGCTAGCAGAACAAGAGGGTGTCATAGTGATCGATGATCCTGCAAATCTCCAATATCCTATGCCAAAAGATGCGCATGGTAAAGATGAGGTTCTAGTAGGTCGTATCCGTCGTGATGAGTCGCAAGATAAAACATTAAATCTTTGGGTTGTGGCAGATAACCTTAGAAAAGGAGCGGCAACTAACGCGGTACAAATCGCGGAATTGCTTCATAAAAAAGGATTAATATAATTTTTATGTTCTTTTTCCCCGTGAAAAAGAACCAAAACCGAACAAAGTGAGTTCATGGATACTAATAAAATAAACACGAATCCATAAACCTCGTCGCTTCAGATATTTGAGATAGTGGATAGTACGAAGAATGAGTTTCTACATACCTCAAATATCTGGATGCGACCGAAAAAGTTAAGGAGGGGGCAATGCAATTGTATTGTCCCTTCCTTAACACTTAAATGCCGCATGACAAAATTTTGATAACTGTAGAAAAAATATTCCGACACTACCCCATCCTATCAAAATTTTTAAGCGGCGAGTTTTTTTGCATACTTTTTTTGCGGAAAAAAAAGTATGAGCCAGTCGCGGCTTGAGCGACATGAAAAACCGTTTGGAATATGCTAAAAGAAGAAAGACAAGCCTATATCATTCATCAGATAAACCTACACAACAAGGTATTATCATCTGACTTAAGTGTACAGCTCAACGTGTCTGAAGATACGATACGACGCGATTTGAATGAGCTAGCCGAGAACGGACAGGTACTAAAAGTTTATGGAGGTGCTTTATCCAAATCTTTTCAATTCCCTTTTCAGGAGGGAAACGTGTATGCTAAGGAATCAAAAAAAGAAATCGCCCACAAGGCCATTGGCTTGATACAGAGCGGAATGACGGTATTGGTAGGCGGTGGAACAACCATGATTGAATTGGCGCGATCAGTCCCCAATGATCTGCAGTGTACGTTCTTTACCATCAGCCCGCTCGTTGCACTGGAGTTAGCGGAGAAAGATAACATTGATGTTATTCTTATTGGAGGGAAATTATCTCGAAACACAAATATTGTATCTGGTGCACAGGTCATCAATGAGCTCTCTGATCTACGGGTAGATCTATGTTTGTTGGGTACAAACAGTTTGTCCCTAGACGAAGGTATCACAGATTCGGACTGGGAAGTTGTCCAGATTAAACGGGCAATGATCAAATGTTCTAAGAACCTCGCTATCCTCAGTATTGCAGAGAAATTGAACTCTAATCAGAAAATGCGCGTTGCTCCGTTACGGGACGTCACCTACCTCGTTACGGACCTTGATCCCAAACACCCTAAATTAACGGAATTTGCTCATCAGATCGAAGTAAAGTAAATGTTTTTTAAGACGCATTGCGTTTTAATAATAGCATTTCGACTGGCTTGATGGTTATATACGCAAAATAGGCTTGCAATAACTTATTTTTAAAGCCCAGTAACTTAAGCCCTTCTTTTACCTTCGGTGTGTGCATGAGGGTTTGAAAAACGCGCTCCCGCCAATTCATACGCGCCAATGTGGTATTAATCCATTCTAAGTAGGCCGGGCGGATCACTTCGCGCAGCACTGAAACATTCAACGGCTCCAGCGGGTGGTTAAGAAGAGCGTCATAATTAAGGGAATTTTGATAGGTATATTGATGCTTTTCGTCTTCGAACAACAAATTATGTTTCTTGAAGAAATCCCGCTGCCATTGTCTGTTAGCCCTTCTTTCAGGAGCTAAGTTCAACATCGCTATGGCAATATCCTGGTCCAGAAAAGGAGAATATGCTTCGAAACCATAATGCTTCGGCAATGTAATCAAAAATTGCAACATCATCATCTTCGTTCGCATCGTGGCCAGTATTCGGTATTCTGGAACTTTCAAAAGTTCCTTTTGTTTTTCGAAGCGTGGCGCGACCAACGCTTCTTTATATCCTACACCCATTGCCGCTGCTGCATCCGCGCTCATGCCATGTGTATGACCAAGCTTGCGATATGATTCTAGTGTGTTTATTTCTGGGATAGCAACAGCACCAGCCCATGCATCCCCTATAATCCCACTTAACAGATGTAGTTTCGTGTTATTTTCGATGTTGGCGATCTGGTCAAAGAATTCCATGTGATACGTACCGGAAGCAGCTATAGACACACCATATAGAGCATACCATTCGGATATGTAGGTATTGAACTTACCGAGGTCTATCCTTCGCCAATGCGTACCCAGTCGCTCCGAAAGTGCTTTAGCATAGACAACCTCTCTGGATAGGTCTTGATTGTAGGAGGTTCCATAGGTATAGGCGTGAATCCTGTTCCGCTCCTTTAACAACACATTTAGTAAACGGGAATCAAACCCACCACTGGTCGGAATCAAAATATCTTCTTGAAATGATGATGCCCAGGTATTCACCCGCTCTTCCATCAGGTCGAGCACATCTTCCTCGTTGGTTTGCTTCCCCAAATTATCCACGATACGGTCTTCATACTCCTCCACCAGAATTTTACCGTCCACTACTCGCAACGTCTCATTAGGCAACAGGAACTTCACATGCTTAACAGGTGTACGTCCAAATACAGCATAACCATAATCTAGATAGGCTGCAAGTCCATGCGTATCAATTTCCAGATTAGCGTAGTCAACAACATCCTCTATGGAGGGACCAACAGCCCCTGTTTTTTCATGATAGAATACCGCTCCGCATCCTACCCAATTCCCTTTTATTGTTTCTATCATTTCCACTTCGATAATTTACGCTTCCCTATCTCCAGAAGCTCCAACCATACCACATTGCGGATTAGGTGACTACCTAGCAGATAGACCACTACAAATATACCACTTTGTAACAACAGCCTGACCAGATAGGATGTATCCCCTATAAAATAGGCCAATGTCCACACCACAGCAAAAGCGACCAGACTCATCATAAATGAAGGGCCTATATCCCTAAGCTGTTTGAACAAGCCGTATCCATATACCTTACTACTGGCCCACGTATTGATGCCATATAACACCAATCGTACACCAATCTGACCATAGATGATGCTCAAGATACCAAACGGATAGGTTAGCCATAAAACCAGTAGCGCCAATATTAGCTGACTTAGTTCCAACCATAGGGTATAATCGGCTTTTCCTTTTACATTTAAGAAGTTTGTATTTAAATCGATCAGCGAAAAAAATATACCGGCTAGACATAACAGTTGGAAATAGGGCACAGAAGGCAACCATTTGTCGGTCAACACGAGCACAAAGGCCGGTTCAGCAATAGCAATAGCACAAAAAACAGCCGGAAACAGTACGAAAGCCAATGTTTGCATCGATTTTCTACAGGCGTTAAGAAAACGCGGATAATCGTTTTGTATCGATGTCAACGTCGTCAATGTCGTCCCCTGTATAATGGAAGAAATTAGCGTACTAGGCGTCCCCCCCCATCTATTTGCCTGCGAATAATATCCCCTCTGTTGTAACGGAAAATGTTTCCCGATAACGGAATTATATACCTCCGAGAAGGATCTGCTCAATATCCTTCCCAACATAAAGGAAGAGGAGAATTTTAAATGTTGGCGTAGGATACTTGCTGAAAAGAAAAAGTTCAATTGCCAGTCGCCCCATATCCATAACATAACGGTACGGAAGCAGGAGTAAAGGAGAGTCTGGAATAACAAAGCCCAGACCCCAAATCCCAACAGTGCTAATGAAACGACTAATATACCCGAAAATAGGATAGCTAAGACGTTGATGCGCGCAGTCTCCTTGAATGCGAAACGCCGCAACAACTTCACATACTGTACGAGGCCAAGCGAATGTGTCAATATTTGCAGGAAAAGCACACGGGCATATAAGGCGAGATTATCGGTATGGTAGAAACGCTCTATCGCCGGCGCTGAAAAGAAAAGAAGGAGATAAAGCAGGATACTGACCAGCAGATTAAAAGCAAACATGCTGGCATAGTCTTTTTCATCAACCTTAACAGAACGCACCAATGAAGTCGCCAGGCCGCTATCCACGATTGATGTGGCAATGGTTGTAAAGATCGTCAAAACCATTACTACACCAAAATCTTCTTCGGGGAGCACACGAGCGGTGATTATACCTACTAATGTTATCGCCAATTGGTTTCCAAACCGGTCGATAGCATTCCAAAACAATCCTTTAAGGGTATTTTGCTTGATATTTTCGCTCATGCAAAGACATTGAAGTCACAAAGTTAGCAAGATTTCTGTACAAATTGGAGAAATTCTTCTATATGCGAACACAATTATATTGCCTATAAAAAAGAATTACTCATCATATTTTTTTTTAGGAATTCGTGAATGCGAAGCATTTTATTTAAGTTTGGTTTGAAGGCGTTGTTACAACTGCCTGCTAATAAAAAAATAAGCTCAGATATGCAAAAAGAAGGTTCCTATTCCACACTTTTAAAACCTAGAATACTTCGAGGATTACTTTCATTGAGCGTAAAAGGGTATTTCGTACAAAAGGGTTGGCTAAACGCTTATTTGACGAAGCAGGCGATATCTGCTGACGGAGAACCTATTCCTTGGTTGACGTATTCTTTCCTTGATTTTCTAGATGGACGGCTGAACAAAGCGTTATCATTATTTGAATATGGTTCTGGTAATTCCACCTTGTTTTTTGCAAAACAGATCCAGTTTGTCCGGTCTATTGAACACGATGAAAAATGGTACAATAAGATAAAATCAGCACTTCCATCTAATGCAGAAATCAGCTATGTCCCACTGGAAAACCAGCAATATGAAACGGTCATTTTACAAGAAGAGAAGCATTATGATATTGTCCTTGTTGACGGAAGAGAGCGTTTAAAATGCTTAAAAAATGCTGTTCAACGCTTGACGCCACAAGGTGTTATTCTTTTAGATGATGCCGAGCGCTCTAAATATGAAGAGGCTTTCTCTTTCATGAAAAGCTTAGGTTTTAAATATATTCCTTTTTCCGGAATCGCTATCGGAGCCATTCACGATAAACAGACGGTGGTATTTTATAAAGAAGAGAATTGCTTAGGAATTTGAGGCCAAATAAATATTAGCACGGTTTTTGAATCATTCTTCGTTCTTTTGTAATGCATGCAAACACTGGCTCCTATCATACTATTCGTATACAATCGCCCTAAGCACACCAGACGGGCGCTCGCGGCTTTGGAGAAGAACCTATTAGCCAAAGATTCGCTGCTATACATTATTTCTGATGCCGCAAAAAACGCAGATGCCGTCGAAAATGTCAATCAGGTACGCGCCATTATCCGCGAACCGTGGGATTTTAAGCATATTACGATTATCGAGCGCCAGAGGAACTGGGGACTTGCCGAAAACGTGATCGATGGCGTCACCAAAATCATCAATGAACACGATAAAGCCATCGTACTGGAAGATGACTTGGAGACCTCTCCCTATGCACTAACTTATTTTAATGACGCGCTCCATCGCTATGAGCATGAGAAACGGGTCATGGAAATCAGCGGTTATATGTATCCGGTGGAACATCCGAAACGCTTGCCAAAATCGTTCTTTTTTCGGGTGGCAAATAGTTGGGGATGGGCTACCTGGAAAAGGGCATGGAACCACTTCAACCCAAATATCGACGCCCTGACAGCACATTTCAAGCGGAAAGATATCAGACGTTTTAGTATAGACGGAACAGAAAATTTCTGGAAGCAAGTTAAGGAATTTAAAGCTGGAAAGATCAATTCCTGGGCTATTCGATGGTATCTTTCCGTCTTCAATCAGGATGGGCTGATACTATACCCGCGTCAATCCATGATACAAAATATCGGAACGGACGGCTCCGGCACCCATTCAGATCTCGACGATGTTTATCGCGTGGAATTGGCAACGCAAAAAGTAAAATATTTCCCTAAGGAAATCGTAGAGAACGATAAGGCCTATGAAGCTATTAAATATTTTTACGCACATCGCAAGGGAAATATCGTCGAACGCTTAATCCGGTTCTTAATTAAAAAGTTCGGACGAAAATAAATACGAAATATGAACAAGCTTTTACCCAAAGTTTCCGTTATAACAGTCGTGTACAACGATGTTCAGGGCATTGAATACACCATTCGATCGGTCATGAAACAGACGTATGCTGAATTAGAATATATTATTGTAGACGGGCTTTCTACCGACGGCACACTCGATGTAATAAATCAATACAGAGAAGAGGTCTCCAAGCTTATTTCGGAAAAAGATAACGGCATTTACGATGCAATGAATAAGGGATTAGCTGCCGCCACTGGTGACTATGTGCTGTTTCTCAATTCCGGAGACGAGCTATACGAAGATATGACGCTGGAAAAAGTCTTTTCTTCGGCGGAAAATGCCGATATCTATTATGGAGAAACGCTATTAATAGACGAAGAGCGCAACATTCTAGGCAATCGCCGCCATAGCGTACCACCACGTTTCAACTGGAAATCATTTCGGTACGGCATGAATATCTGCCATCAAGCAATTTACGTAAAACGAAGTCTTGCTGAACCTTATGACCTACAATACCAACTCAGCGCAGATGTTGATTGGGTAATTCGCGCTGCAAAAAAGGCGAACAAAATAAAAAATGTGAACCAACATGTAGCTAAATACCTTGTTGGCGGAATGACTCAAAAACGTCACAGACAGAGTTTGAATGAGCGGTATACGATTTTCAAAAAGCATTATGGCACGTTCCCCAATATTGTCAATCACGGCGTTATGGCCGCTCGTCTTATCCTATACCGATTAAAGCATGGAAAAACAAGAGAATAACCTATTTAACCCCGAAATATTGATCGAGTTGGCGAATACCAAAATGCCCTTTGGCAAATACCAAGGTTGGTTATTATGCAATCTGCCTGAACCTTACCTGACCTGGTTCCACCGAAAAGGCTTTCCCAAGGGCAAATTGGGGATGCAACTGGCAACGCTTTATGAGATTAAGCTGAACGGTTTGGAGTATTTACTCAAACCGCTTGTTAAGAAATAGGAAAGTTTTTACTCTTCATTTTTTCCTTGATGAAAAAACGAAGCAAAAAAATCAAGACCGAATATGGTTCTGCTTTTTTACTCGTCTATTCCTAAACAGCATACAACTCGCTACCGCTCAAACAGTATGCTGATTTTAACGGAATAGCCTTCATAAAAATGACCGCAGAACAATATAAGGTCGTTTTATTCCGCTTAATCACTATCCTAAGTGACCGTTTTTGATCCCGCTATTGCACCATCCCTCCTTAACCTTTAGAGGTTTATGGATTCGTGTTCATCTTGGTATCTATGAGCTCACTTCGTTCGGTTTTGCTTCTTTTCACGGGGAAAAAGAAGGTAAAAATGACCTCCGTCAATTTTTATCTGACAATTTTCAGTAAATTTGCACACGAAAATCATTCTTTAAACATTAAACGCCGTTTGCAGCGGTATCAATGAATATGGCAAAATATCAAACATTACTGTACTATTGTTACAGTCCAATCGAAAATGCAGCACAATTTGCTGCGGAACATCTTGAATTCTGTAAGTCACTTGGTCTCGTAGGGCGTATCATCGTCGCCGACGAGGGATTAAACGGCACCGTTTCCGGAACACCGGAGGCTTGTCAAGCCTATATGGAAGCTGTACACGCCGACGCGCGATTCAAAAAAACGGATTTTAAGATTGATGAGGTCGATGAACCATCTTTTATCAAGATGCACTGTCGATACAAACCTGAAATCGTCCATTCCGGCTTACGAAATCCAACGGTAATAGATCCGAACAAAGAAACGGGAAAACACTTGGAGCCAAAAGACTTCATGGAGATGAAGGATCAAGAAGACGTCGTGGTTTTGGACGTACGTTCCAATTACGAACACGCTGTAGGGCGGTTCAAAAATGCCGTGACTTTAGATATAGAGAATTTCCGCGAATTTCCGGAAAAGATCAAAGAACTGGAGCAATTTAAAGACAAAAAGATACTGACTTATTGTACTGGTGGAATCAAATGTGAAAAAGCTTCTGCACTATTGCTAAAAGAAGGATTTAAAGATGTTTACCAACTCCATGGCGGTATAATTAAATACGGCAAAGAAGTGAACGGTGAAGATTTCGAAGGTCAGTGTTATGTATTTGACAACCGGGTTACGGTCGATGTTAACAAAGTGAACCCAAAGATCGTTTCCACCTGTAGAAATTGCGGGAAAGTAACGCCTAAGATGATTAACTGTGCCAACCCCGAATGCAACGAGCATTTCACACAATGTGATGCGTGTGGCTGGGAATTGGACGGCTGTTGCTCTACAACTTGCATGGAACACCCTCGTAAACGGCCTTATGACGGTACCGGTTATTATGTGAAGCTACCACAGCCAGTCAACGAAGAAAAAATTAGCAAAAGAAAACATAAGTATTTTCCACCAAAGGAAAAATCGACTCTTTTAGATAGCGAATAATAGCATTTAAAGTCCCTCAATGGCAAACAATAGATAAATAAAGCACGAAATATTATTTAGTGTTTGCCATTTTAATTATCTTTGATCATCATCAACTAATTGTTTCCGAGAAATTTAACGGTTAAATTTCAAACTAAATCAACTAGCCGTGCCAAAAAGCAAGAAAACATTTTTACTGCGAAAAGTACTTATAGGTACAATTATCGCCATTTTCGCATACCTCAGTATTGTCTTTATTTATCAGTATATAGCCTATCAGAAAGTAAAGGAGCGTTTAGACGCCGCATACGCTTTAGGCTTACAACAATCGTCTGCATTCTATCGCTTGTTCTCCGTCTACGGAGAAGCGGACAATCTTTTCCGGCAATATACCGTAGATTTCAACCAAAACACCTACGAGGAATATCGAATTAAGCTCGACACTATTAAATATTATATTGATTCGCTATCGACACTTCCTAACGCAAACAATTTATTACAACAGAGCAACACGGACATTCAAAAAAGAGACCTGCTTGCGGGTGAATTTGCAACACTTAAAAAGACAATTGACGATCTTGTATTCATGGCGCAGGATTCTCTTCCGATATTGACTTCACAGACCCAACGGGTAACTACGCCACATTATATATCCGCAGATTCGGCGATTAGTAAAATCTTAAATGACACAGCGCTTAACGAAATAGATACGGTAGTACGAAAAAAACAGAACCTGTTCAATCGTATTTTCAACGCCAAGAACGATACGCTATTAGCTAATACCACACAACAATTCAATGTTCAGCAAATTGATGTCTTACAACGGAACGTCGAGAACCTCATTGTCCAGAATGAGACGATATACAATAGAAGCCTGCGTAATTTACGGCGAAATTTCACCGCATTGAGACAAAAAGAAAGAGCGCTCATCCAAGCGAATTATTTTCTGTTGAACAATTTAAAAATCGGTGTTGATAATATTAGAGAACTTGAACGAGCGGCTGTACGCGAAGCGGAGGCAAGAGATTTAATTATCTACAAAGAAAATTCCAAGCGACTCGGAAATCAGCTTATCGTCTCCTTATCTGTCATGTTGTTCATGATTCTGTTTATTCTTTACTATCAATCCAAAGCCACTACATACGAAAAGAGACTAGAAGAAGAAAAAGACTATGCGGCAAAAGTCGCAGAAGAAAAGACGAGTGTTTTAGCCAACATAAGTCATGAAGTACGATCGCCTATAAATTCACTTATGGGCATTATCGATATCCTGCGGAAGAACGGCAGCAAGGATATGATCCAGCCGGAATACCTCGATTCAGCAGCACATGAAATATCCGTCATCAATAGCACGGTAAACGATATCTTGAATCTTAGCAAACTAGAAGTAGGCGCATTGGAGGTGAAAAACGAATACCTCTCCCCACATCGATTACTGTTAGACATTATCAACCTTCATACCTATCAAGCGCAAAAAAAGAGTTTATCCTTAACGAAGCAAATTGATATTGATCCTAAACTGGAAATTTATAGCAGCTCCTTCCGGATACGACAAATCGTCTCCAACTTGATTAGCAATGCTATAAAATATACGCCTAAAGGGACGATAAGCATAAAAGCTTATACAAGAAAAGTAGGTAGCAAGGATACACTTTTTGTTGAAGTAAAAGACACGGGACTAGGAATTGCTCCCGAACACCAATCTCAGATTTTCCGTCAATATTACATGACTGACAACAAGAGTAAAACTAAAGGTTTTGGTCTTGGACTTTACATTTCTAAATTGTTATCGGAACAATTGCAAGGCGATATTACGGTGGACAGCACGGTCGGAAAAGGTTCTACCTTTACCCTATCGGTCCCCATTAAGCAAAAGCGTATTGAAGACGCCATGCCTAGAACGTATACATTAGCCGATCTACCCAAAGATTTACAATTGGTGCTGATCGATGACAACCGCATTAACATTCTTTATTTAAAACATTACTTCAAAGATTTCCCAAACATGCATACGTTTGAGAAGGCTTCGGATGCTTTAGCGTTTATACAACAACATCCAGTGGATGCCGTAATCACGGACATCTCTATGCCTGAGATCGACGGTTGGGACGTACTCCGGGAAATTCGGAATAATAGCGAAAAGCAGGAGACTAAAGTGTTTGCGTTCACCGCAGACACCATGCACCTTGAGGTAGAGAAAAATCAAGCATATATGTTCGACTGTATTTTAAGCAAACCGCTGGATGAGCACCAGTTGGTAGCCTGTATTGTCGGGTAATCATTTTCTCGGTGTTCCTAACGATTTATTGAAGCTCCAGCAATACGGGACAGTGGTCGGAATGTACAGCGGAAGGAATAATCTCCGCAGCGACGATTCTATCCTCCAATGGCTTGGACACCATATTATAGTCGATCCGCCAACCGAGATTTCTTGCTCGCGCCCCTGCGCGATAGCTCCACCAGGTGTAGTGGTGTGGCTCGGGGTTCAGATGACGGAAAGAGTCCACGTATCCAGAATTGATAAAATTCTCCATCCATTCACGTTCTGCTGGCAAAAAGCCGGAGCTATTCGCGTTAGATTTCGGATTATGAATATCAATAGCGCGATGACATATGTTATAATCGCCCGAAATCACCAAATTTGGTCTTTCTTGAAGGAGCTTATCACTGTACAGCTGAAAATCATCCAAAAAACGATATTTGAAGTCTTGTCGTATGTCGCCTGTTGTTCCCGAAGGAAAGTATACACTCATAACAGAGACGTCGTTAAAATCGGCACGGATAGTGCGTCCCTCAAAATCATAATCTTCATGTCCACAGCCGTATTCCACATGTTTTGGCGTAATCTTGGTAAAAATAGCCGTACCGCTATACCCCTTCTTTTGTGCCGGATACCAATAATGCTCATATCCCATCTGTTCCAGTAGGAGAATTTCGGGGACCTGATCTTGGGTAGCTTTAATTTCCTGCAAACACACGACATCCGCATTCACCGCCTTCATCCAGCCTAACCAATCTTTTTTGAGTGCAGCTCGTATGCCATTTACGTTATAGGTGATAATCTTCATTAATAATACCTGGAATAAAAAATATCTAGAACCTTGGTTAAAAAGCCCGTTTTAGGAGGCAGCCCCTCCATTTCCCGCTCGAGATTCAAGGCCTCTCTTCTGGTCAACAATTTCATAGACATTCGTATGTCTTCTAAGGGGCGATCCCGTTCGTCTGTTTCCACTACAGCTATCTTATCAATCGTTTCCACCCCATTCAGTAACTCTCCAAACACGGTGTAATTTCCGTCTAAATGCGGGGCCCCGCCGATGGTTTGATATACCTCTCTTTGTTGAGCGGTCAGTTTCTTCCCTTTCAATCTAAACTGTTCTAAGGAATCTAACGCCGCTGATGTAAATATGCGCCCTTGTACCAGATAAAACTGAGAAGCCGAAGACTGCTTCGCTGGGTTGTCATCCCGCGCCGCACCGATCGTGCCTTTTTTATGGATAAGGCCTTCTTGAATCTCCGCCGGAATCTTATAATCGGGTCCACCTTCGCCAAGTGGCTGTTTTTGCGCAGCATAACGTGAATTCGGATCACCTCCCTGCACCATAAAATTATGAATAACCCGATGAAACATCAATCCTTCATAATATCCTTCTTTAACCAATTTGACAAAGTTGTCCCGGTGTTTGGGCGTTTCGTTATAAAGCCTTAATAAACAGTCCCCATTATCGGTTTTTATCGATACATAATGATATTTAGGTGTCTTCGCCCAAGCTAGCGTAACCAAAAGCATGCTGCATATAAGCAGGCCTATTTTCTTCAAATTTGTTTTCATAAATATGTGCTACGATAAGGTGTAGGTATCTTGGAAATAGTCTATCATTAATGATTTGAGAATCATTTCCTGTTCTAACAGTGTATAGTTAGGAATAGGCTTCACTAAATCCCAATGTGGCCACCCCTCTTCGTCCAGTCCCTTCAGTTCATAGAAACCCATAGCGCTGAACAAACGACAATTAGCGATGTGCATAAGTTCTTCCTTTTGCCGTTTGGAAAATTGCTGCGGGCCCTTTCCTAGTTCTTGGACACCAATCAGAAAAAGCATAACCTTGATATCAGGAAGTTCCATGTCGAAGTCGCTTGCGACAACGCGTTGCAACTCAGCCCATTTTTTGTTAATTTCCGATGCTTTCATACCCTAACAAAGGTAAGGAATTATTTACGCAGTTCACGAATAAGTTCGTGACAGCGCTTTTCGATCATCTGGTACACCGGTTCAAACTGACCTTCATCGAGATAGGGATCCGGCACGATATCTTGGGACAAAAACATACGTACTTTCGCTATATCTTCTTCGCTTCTTGCCAGCGCCATAACGTCTCGAAAGTTGTTGTTATCCATGACATAAATGTAGTCGTAGCGTTCGAAAAAGTCCGGTTGGAAGCATTGAGCCCGTTGCTTTGTTATATCAACTCCATACTTCGTTGCTACAGCGATAGAACGTCTATCTGGCTGCTGCCCCACATGCCAATCGCCGGTACCTGCGGAATCTATTTCCCAATCCAACCCCTCCTGCTCCACAAGGTGCTGCATTATTCCATGCGCTAGTGGTGATCGACAGATATTACCTAAACAAACCATCAAAATCTTCATCTCATAAACTATTTGTTAAAAAAAGCGCCATCTACCCGGAAGGTAGATGACGCGTCTATATCTATATCATTATCTCAATTAGTATTGGATAGGGAAGTTGAATTCTACCGTTCCACTTTCTGAAACACCGGTAATACGAACAATATTTCGTCTAGTACTACCTAACGCAGCTTCCACATCATCTACATTATTCACGGGTTTACCGTTTACATGTGTGACGATTAAACCTTTTTCAACGCCAAAGTACTCAAACATGCCTCCACGATGTATCTGGGTGATGACAACACCCGAGTTTACGCCGAATTTTTTCTTCTGCGCATCGGAAGCAGGCGTAAAGCTTGCACCTAATTTGTTAAATATCTCGGTAGCACTTGCACTAGCTTCTTCATCGCCACTTGATTTTTTAGTATCTTGAGCCTTTAGGGTAACCGTTACATCACGCTCTTTCCCGTCCCGTTTGTAAGTAAGCTTCAGCTTATCACCCGGATTCAGTCGTGCTACTCTTTCTTGTAGGTCAGAAGAGGAATAAATTGTACGACCTTCTACTTTCGTGATCACGTCACCTTTCTTTATACCAGCTGTAGCTGCTGCGCCGTCTTTCACGACGTCAAACACATAGAGACCGTGAATATCATCAATTTTATACTCTTCTCTAATCGCGGCGTCCACTTCACGGAAGTTTACACCAACATATCCGCGTTGTACGGTACCAAACTCTTTAAAGTCGTCTACAATCTTCTTCACGAGGTTGACAGGAATAGCAAACCCATAACCAGCATAAACACCTGTAGGTGAAGCTATAGCAGCATTAATACCGATCAATTCGCCCCGTGTATTTACTAAGGCACCCCCACTATTCCCCTTGTTAATAACCGCATCCGTTTGAATAAACGATTCGACAGCTGTACGCACGATGGGTTCTTGCGGCTGTCCGTAACCATAGGGCGATCCTTGGCCTTGTTCACCTAAGATACCAATTTGACGACCCTTAGCACTCACAATCCCTGCTGTCACAGTAGACTGCAAGCTCAAGGGATAACCAACAGCCAATACCCATTCGCCAATTCGTACATTATCCGAATCGCCAAATTTAACGAAAGGCAGTTTTGATGCATTTACCTTAAGTAATGCTAAGTCGAAGTCAGCATCTCTACCGATGACTTTCGCCTCATATGTACGCTGGTCGGTTAATTTTACTTCGATTTTATCGGCATCTTCTACCACATGATTATTTGTAACAATATAACCATCTGGCGAAATCAATACGCCAGATCCAGATGCTCTAGCTTGGCGAGGCTGCGCTTGACGCCGTTGCGGCATACCAAAAAATTCTTCAAACATATCGAAAGGAGAAGCACCGCCACCTCTAGAGCCCCGAGCAGTCATCGTCACATTAATATGTACGACACCGGGCGATACGGCTGCCGCAGCTTCCGTGAAATCCGGATTGCCTGTCGAAGACATGATTTCATTTCCCGGGTTATTTGCAAAATAAACTTTTTGTTGTTCTTCGAAGGTCATGCTCTCCATTTGTTTATTTTCGAAGAGCTTGTATCCTCCGATAGCGACTGCGCCTCCAACAGCGGCTATTAGTAAACTTATTCCTATTTTCTTCATTGCTATGGTTATCTATTATCTTTAAAAATATTTACTTTTACTTTGTTTTATGGCTTGTCCAAATGTAATACCATTAGGAATTGCTTGAGAAGTTTTGACAGTTAAAAAATGTTAATGGACGACGTTTGTATTTAGTTTTAACATGATTTAACAATGCTGTTTAACTTTGTAACAAGAATATTAATTTTTCATTAGCATAAATTGTTTTTAGCGGAAAATGAAACATGCATCAATAATTTTCCTTGAATATAGCAATTACACAGGTCTTATCAAATAATCAACAATGGATAGTAAAATAAAGTTTTCAAAATATCAGGGTGCAGGCAACGATTTTATTCTTATCGACAATAGAACCGGTTTTTTGGACCGTAATAACGATGACTTAATCCGATCGTTATGCGACAGAAGGTTCGGAATTGGCGCAGACGGTTTAATGCTTCTTCAAGATAATAAAAATTTTGATTTTGAAATGGTGTATTACAATGCTGATGGCGGAGAAGCTAGCATGTGCGGGAATGGGGGACGATGCATTGTTGCATTTGCACGCGATTTAGGTATCATTGCTGACAAAACTGTCTTTTTGGCAGTGGATGGCAAACACGAAGCCCTAATTCATGAAAATCAAGTGGATTTGGGGATGATCGACGTATCCTCCGTGACACGAGATGGAGACGCTTACGTTTTAAACACCGGCTCTCCCCATTACATCGCTTGGGCAAATGACCTCCATAACATGGATGTATATCAAATCGGATCTTCCATTCGTAATAATGACACTTATCAAAAAGAAGGCATCAATGTAAATTTCGTTGAACGAGAAGAAGCGGGATATTTCGTTCGCACGTTTGAACGTGGTGTAGAAGATGAAACGCTCGCTTGCGGCACGGGAGCTACCGCCGCTGCTATGGCTATTGCCCTTCATGACGGTTTAGATGGGCAATTAGAAATCCCGATCCGTGTGCTTGGCGGTCAATTGTATATTAGTTTTCATAAAGATGGACATCATTTTACGCAGGTACGTCTTAAAGGCCCGGCTCAGTTTGTATTCAAAGGGACGTTTCTTTCCCCTTTTTCTAGATAAAAAGGGGACAAAAATCACGACTTGTATAGTTCCTCGACCTTTTCTTGCCTATTTCTAAACAAAATAAAACTCACTTCGTTCAAACATTATTTTGTTTTTAACGAAATAGCCTGCGAAAAGCTGGCCGTGGAACAATACTATGTCGATTCAGCCCGTATCTTTGCAAGCAACCTTTGATCGCTTTTAATTACGTCGTGCAGTATCCCTACTTAACACATAAATGTGGCATCCGGATATTTGAGGTATCTAGAAACTCATCCTTAGTACTATCCCTTATCTCTAATATCCGAAGCGACGAGGTTTATGGATTCATGTTTATTTTGGTATCCATGAGCTCACTTCGTTCAGTTTTGCTTCTTTTTTACGGAAAAAAGAAGAGAGAAATCCTTATATTAGAGCCTTTTTTAAAAGGCTCCAGAATTTTTAATGCAACAGGTCGATAGCAAATTACCATTCAAGTTAATATACTCTTTAGGACAGCACCCCTATTTAGGTTATCTGATAGAACCCCACATCGTTCAATTGAACCCTAATGGATCTTATTCGTTGAGTTATAAACGTATTTTTAGCAATACCATTGGTGATTTTGCTCCTGCATTGGACGAAATCGACTATCAGCTTATTAAATTGCTGGACGAGATCGAGCAAACACACATTATCAAGATATTCAACAAAAAAGCCATACGTCCTGTCGATTTTTTCGGAAAAGTTTTCGATGATAAAATTTATGACAGGATTCGTCCCAAGATCGAACAAAAGATGCTTACCGCATTAAATCAATTGCGAGGAAAACCTCTTTTTTTAATGAGCAAGGACGGTTATCCTGCCGATCAGGAGATACATATTGCCGGGGAGCCGACATCTATCCTATTTCACTTTCGTCGTAACGAAACCGAGACGCGCTATTTCCCTACTTTAAAACACAAGGGTCATCGACTGGATTTTATGTATAAGGGCGCACAAGTTATTATAAATAGAGAAGCCTGGTTACTACTGGAGAATACACTTTATTATTTCGAGCAAGACATAGATGGTAAAAAACTCAGTCCGTTTCTGAACAAACGTTACATCAGCGTGGCACGTAACACCGAAAAACGATACTTTGAAACTTTTGTGAGCGGGCTGATAGAAAAATACCATGTTTATGCAGAGGGTTTTGACATCAGGACTCATAAGGAAAATGCGGCCCCCATTGTTAAGCTATTCTACGTTCCCAACGGCCAGTCCTTTTTACAGCTATCTTTTGCTTATGGTCCTTATGAATTTTCGGGGAGTACAGATCACCCTGTTACCGTACGGCTAGTTTACGACCAGGAAACAGATTATTATATTTTTCATCGAATAAAACGTTCATTATCCTGGGAGAAGAAACAAGGACTCTATCTAGAAGAACTAGGACTCCGCAAGAGAGATTTGTTATTTGCTAACTATATACTCGACGCAGAACAGGAATCTATTGTTGAGTGGTTAAATAGAAACCAGTCCGCACTTTTGGAGAAAGGGTTTATCATCACGCAAGCAAAAGGCGACCGTCGTATCTTCATCGGTAAAACTTCATTGGAAATGGCCATTGAAGAGGGGAATGATTGGTTTGACATACAAGCAGTAGCTCATTTTGGTCCCTATGAAATTCCGTTCATAACATTACGGGAGCATATTTTAAATAAGATTAAGGAATTTACATTGCCGAGTGGAGAAATCGCGATTATTCCAGAGGAATGGTTTTCCCAGTACGAACACTTGTTCCTTTTTACCGCAGACAAGCATAGCTTAAGGCTAAATAAAACCCATATTGGCTTATTATACGAAATATCGGAACACACCGAACGTTCCTTTCATCGCAAGCTGGAACAATTATTAAACTTCGACAGTATCAATGAGGCACCTATCCCAACAGGATTTCTAGGCGATCTTCGTCCTTATCAACGCGCTGGGTATAATTGGTTTCACTTTCTTCAAGAATATAAGTTTGGCGGGTGCCTTGCTGACGATATGGGATTAGGAAAAACCGTACAGACACTCGCTTTGCTACAACAGCAGAAAGAGCATGTAAAAGGAACAGATCATGCAAAAACATCCCTTCTGATACTACCGACGTCACTCTTATACAACTGGCAGAAAGAAGCAGAAAAATTTGCACCTGGACTTCGGATTCATCTCCATACGGGTTCCAATCGATTGAAAGATACTTTTGGTTTTTCCCACTTTGATTTAGTCGTAACAACTTATGGAATTGTGCGTAGCGACGCGGACCTGTTAAGCAAGTTTTTCTTCAACTACATTATCCTAGATGAAAGTCAACACATCAAAAACCCCACTTCCAAATCATTTAAGGCCATTAAAGGCTTAAAAAGTCGGTATAAATTGGCATTGAGCGGTACCCCGATAGAAAATTCTGTGGCGGATATATGGTCGCAAATGCATTTCGCGAATCCTGGTTTGCTTGGCTCGTACAGCTATTTTCAGAAAGAGTTTGTGGTGCCTATCGAAAAAAAGAAAGACGAAGAAAAAGCAGCTCGTTTACAGGCGATCATCAAGCCCTTCATTCTCCGTCGTACCAAAGATCAGGTAGCAAAAGAACTTCCCCCTAAAACAGAGCAGACTATTTATTGTGAAATGACGGAGGAACAGACTAAGTTATACGAACGTATTAAATCAGAATATCGGAATGCTTTGTTGGACAACCAATTACAAAGAAACGGACAGGGCAACCAAATTATGCTATTACAAGGCCTCACAAAGCTTAGGCAGATAGCGAACCACCCCACCATGGTGGAAGAAAATGAAGTCTTTTCTTCCGGTAAATTTGACACGGTTATGGAAATGTTGCAATCCATCATCGCAGAGCATCACAAAGTACTTATCTTTTCCCAGTTTGTAAAGCATTTGCAGTTGTTCCGCGATGTATTCGAACGCGAAAAAATAGCCTATGCCTATTTGGATGGGAATACAAAAAAACGATCGGAAGCGGTTAACCTATTTAAAGAACGGGAAGACACACAAATCTTCTTAATCTCCATTAAAGCCGGGGGTGTAGGACTTAACCTTACCGAAGCTGATTACGTCTTTATCTTAGACCCGTGGTGGAATCCGGCAGTAGAACAACAAGCTATCGACCGTTCACACCGTATTGGACAAACAAAAAATGTATTTATCTACAAGTTCATTAGTAAGGATACCGTAGAGGAAAAGATCATAGCACTTCAAAGTCAAAAGAAAGCGTTGTCCTCTGCACTCATTACCACCGAAGAAAGCTTCATCAAGTCGTTATCCACGGAGGATATACAGGAGTTGTTACGGTAAGCTTTCTTCATTTTTTTGTCTTGACACAAAAAAACGAAGCAAAAAAAAGTCAAGACTTGCATTGTTCCGCTACCTTTACTTGTCTATTCCTAAACAGCATGAAACTCCCTCCGATCAAACAACATGCTGTTTTTACGGAATAGTCTGCGTAAAGCTGGCCGCGGAACAATGCTATGTCGTCTCAACCCGCGTCATCGCAATTAATCATGGATCGCACGATTTACGCACACATGTAGCTTCCTAAAATTAACGGCTAAATAGTTAGAATTCACGCAATGCACTACCCCTTCCTTAACGCTGAATGTCACATACGGATTTTTGACAATTGTAGAAACCTATCCTTAGCACTTACCCTCCCTGTCAAACATCCGAAGTGACGATTTTTTTGGTTCCTTTTTTTCTAAAAAAAAGAACAAACCTACCTCTTATCAATAAAAGTAATCGGTTTACGGCTCAGCGGATTAAAAATAATACGCTGTAACTCTTCCGACGATCGTCTTTCCACACGGGGTGTCACCCGTAGTTTTGCCCGAAAATGATCTTTAATCTGCAACAGAAATTCTGCTGTCGACTCTTTTGTACTGACATAAATGACAATTTCATCGGTTCCTATGTCGTTATGGGATATTTCAATGACGTGGTGTTCAATTTCGGGGAAGCCCGCAAGTAGGTCGTGCAGGGCAGGCGGATACAGCGTTGTCCCTTTGTATTTTACCATTTGCTGCTTTCTTCCTTCTACGGGACCAATACGGTAGGTATTACGTCCACAACTACAAGGAGCAACGTGTTTTCGGACAATGTCTCCTGTTTTAAATCGCAACAGTGGCACACCTTGCACCCCTAAGGTCGTGACGACGAGCTCGCCGCTTTCACCGTCGGGCACAGGATGTTCATCCTCGTCCAATACTTCGGCGATAACAAGATCCTCGTGAACATGTCCCCCTTGAAAAGCTTCACATTCGGTGAACGCCGCTCCCATTTCTGTAGATGCATACGTGGAATACAGTTTCAATGGCCACTTTTCACGTATACGTCTCGTGAGTACGGAATCGTTTAGAGAGGCGTCCCGTAAAGACTCTCCTATACACAACACCGCCTCTATACCCGCGTTGCGATAATCGATATCATGTTGTTCGGCATATTCAATCAGCTTTAATAAAAAAGACGGTACGGCAATCAGAAATCGAGGTTTATGCTGTAAAATAACATCCCATTGTAATTGTGGAATTCCCGATCCCACACGCAAAATCCCTGCTCCAAGCTTCCGTAGACCGAGAAAGTACGCTAGGCCAGCCATAAACCGCCTGTCCATCGTGGTCATCAATTGGACCACATCGCCCGGTTTTACACCAATTGTCTGAAATGAACGCATCTCATTATACGCTAAACGCTCCAAGTCTTTTTCCGTAAGTCCAAACGTTACCGGCTTGCCTAACGTTCCCGATGTAGAACAGTAGTCTATAATCTCCTCGCGTCCGACACAGAAAAAATCCTCATTATGCGCTTGAATGTCGTCTTTGCTTGTGGTAGGTATATGCACTAAATCTGCTATAGTCTCAATCATATCGATGTCGATACCCTGCTTTTCAAATAATTGTTTATAGTATGGCGAGTGTTCGCGCAAATAAACCAATTGCCTTCGCAAAAGCTCTTCTTGATAAGCCTTAATTTCCTGAGATGATTGTTTCTCCATGTTTTAGTATTTAGTACAAAGTACGGCTCTTATGCAAAATCACGCTCGACGAATCTTCTCCAATAAATACGATTTTCCCAATATTTCGGAACAGGTCGCTATGGCCCCTATCGTTACTCCTAAAATACCGTGCATATATATACCATGTCCTGTTAAGTACAAGTTTTCTATTTTCGTTTTCGGTGGAATAAATGTCTCCAGGGGTTTACTGGCATCTTTTATATGGCCATACAGATTACCCCGATACGTGCCAATATAATCCCGGTACGATAAGGGAGTCGATACATACGTTCGATTGACGGCGTCCACCAAGTCTGGAAAACAGGGCTTCACCTTCGCCAACAATTGCTCCGTTTTAGCGGCTTTAAATGTTTCATACGCCGGTCCTCTGTCTCCCGGATGAACTGCCGTATTCAGCGTACCTTCCCAAGCATCCACCTCCTCAAAATGCATATACGTTAGCACGGTAAAGGTGTCCGCATAACCTGGATGTCGCGGATCCTCCGTCATAGACAGCATAAACATATTTGCCCAGTCACTTTTTTTATATGTCGTTGCGTGCCAAACGGAATGCGCATTTTGGTGCCAGTACATGTTGTGGCCTTCGTACCTTACCTTCGCTGGTTGCAAAATGCCATGCAAACTAAACGAAGATGTTGTAACGGGTAATGCTTGGATACGGTCATAAAAGGCCTTTCGAAAATGTTCTTTTCCGACCAGTTGCAGCGCCCTTTTCGGGTCAACGTTCATAATAAACAGATCGCCCCTCACCTGGCGGTCGTTGTCTGTTGTTGCACTGCAGACCTTTCCGTCCTCGATTTCCAGTTTCACCACTTCTTCACGTTTGTATGCCTCCCCCCCTAAATTACGCAGTTCACGAATAAGGAGTTTACTGATTTGACTACCGCCGAGTATACATTTGTAAGCACTTTGGATATAGGAATTTACAGCAAGTGCATGCACATAAAAAGGCGTCGTATCATCTTCGCCAGCGTATAAAAAATTATTCCCAATCAATACCGCACGCAAACGTTCATTGTCCGTTAACCCTGTAAAATAATCCTTAACACTTAGGCTAATAACTTCCGACGCATACCCCTCTCCATCTTCCGCATAATATAATGGGAAAGCTCTACAAGTATATTGCAGATCAGCCACATACGTTGTCAATGCTGAACGTTCGGCCGGGAAATACGCAGACAAACAATCAACAAAGGCATCATAGCCCTGTGCAATAGGGTAACAGATTTTATCGTCACCAAAACAAATCTGATCGAAAACTGCAGGCATAGGTTCTAGCCGAAGATGGGGCATAATCCCCACATAGGAAAAATAACGGTGTAAATTCTGCCCTTCCCCCAGACCTCCAATATAATGCACCCCCGTATCAAACACTTTCTTATTGCGGGAAAACGTCTGCAAATTCCCTCCAAACTGATTGTTTTTTTCCAACACGCAAACACGTAGCCCTTCCTTTGCCAGTATAACTGCCGATACCAAGCCGCCCAGTCCGCTACCCACGATAACGACATCGTATTGTTTACGTGTTCCTTCGGTCATTTAGTATAGCAAATTAGGGTGGCAGTCAACTCCTCTTCCTTCCATCCTAAGGTCAGTAATGGCTGCGCTCTCTCAAAGATATAGATTTCTTGAAAGCCCTCCAAAAATGAACTCGGTACGCAACTGAATTCAACGGACGGATGGATAACCAGTATTGGACAAGAAACATTCAATTCTGAAGCAAAGCGTACTTGGCGGTGTTTTCTCCAGTAAATACTTTCCGCTACCGCACGCTTCTCGGCATTGTTGATGATGCCCACCATCTTCCGGCTCCCACTTTGTAAGGACAAAAGATAGTCAAATTCGCCGTAGGTGTCCGATAAATGTGCGACGTGAACCTTCTCACCGAGGTATAGATTCAGCTCGTGGTAATAGCGGAGACCTTGCGCTAGGTTTTTCTTGACATCCGCCACGATATCTTCATCTTTATAATAATAGGCAAGCTGTATTTTCGCTCGAAAATACAGCATGTCTTCCTCTTGTCGCCGATACCCGCTATACGTTTTTCGAAAGTGCCGCATCACCCGCTTGGTACGCTCCAGATACCCCTCACCAAAAGCGGGGTCCTCGATACGAATGCGCTCTCCGATAACCTGTGTCATGGCACCTCCAAAAATAAGCACATCGCCTTTGGGCAACACATCGCCATTCCCCAAAAGATAGATTGGTAGGATATCCAGCTGCAACTGTTCCGCAAGATAAAACGCACCCTTATGAAAACGCTTTATAACGTTATCGTAGGAACGGGAGCCTTCCGGAAACACAATCAGCGAATAACCTTGCGCCACTTTCTCTCGAAGTATAGCTATTCCGTTTTCCAACCCTTGACTAACGGGATAAAAACCTAATGCTTTTACTGCCCGTCCGAAAATAGGGGAATTCCAGACCCAATCGTTTACGAGAAAAATGCCTTTTGGAACAAGCATACCGAGCGATAACGTGTCGAGAAAAGAACTATGGTTGGCAATAATAATGGCGGGTTTATCGAATGTTTCGCCATGCAAATTTATCGTCTGATGTCTTGTTTGCGGATGAAGATATAGCACGGACTTCATAAATGCAGCCATTGTCTTCCTAAAAAGTGTGTCTTTCTTTTCTTTCGGTAGCGGGAAAACAGCCAATAACACGCGTCCGAAAAAAGAAACCAATAAACTCCCCAAGCCATAATAAGCAAAAAACAACAAAGACAATAGAAGGATGGTTATTGTAAAGGGAGATTTTCCTTGCTTCGCACGATTTGAAATAAAGAAATAGAACAAAATCGGATAGAATACGAAGGTAATGATGACGGCGGCAAACACACCAATCAGCGAAACGGCTGCAATGGATAACAACGCGGGGTGTTTAGCAAAAACCAGTGCGCCAATGGCCAGCACCGTAGTCAATACAGCCAGCAATATCGATGTGCGATACGTTTGCAAGGTGTCCTTGCCTGTGCTATATTGTTTTTGCAAGGCGGCTGTCATAAATATGCTAAAATCCACCCCATGTCCAAAAACCAAGGTACACACGATGGCACTAAATATATTAAGCTCTAATCCGAAAAAACCCATGAGCCCTGCGGTGACCAATCCGGTAAGACCGATCGGGATCGCACTCAATAAAACCAACTCTATGCGACGGAAAAACACCCACAGTATAAAAAGTACCGCAAAAAACGAATAGCTCACCAAACGGTTGAAATCAGCGCGCAACTGCCCTAAAAAGGTTTCGTTCAGCTGTTGCCGGTCAACAACGAAGACGTCTGGCTTCGCACCCATAGCCCGGACGAAATTTTCACGCCCAGCGTCATCCAGTTTCACCAAAATCGAGACGGTAAAGAAGCCATCACGCTCCGCCACAAAATCCGATAATCGCAACGCGCGTTGCGATTGGAGATCATGCCATGCTAATGGTTCCCGTCTTTCCTTTAATAACGCGTAAAAATCGGCGTGCGTTTCCGCTTCAAAACCATATTTTTCTCCTTCCTTTTGTAGGCGGAAGATCAGCTTATCCGAGTGTTGATTCTCCCAAAACGTATTCCATGCGCCAATCTTCTCTTGCTGTAAAGTTGTTGATAAGGGAATGATCGGTAGCCCCTGGTAATCCACAATTTCTTTTCTGGCTTTCGCCTCATGTAGATACGACATTAAACGATCGCTTTTTTGTGCTGCGTCTTCAAAGCTGTTTCCAGTAGATACTAAATAAATTGATTTCGAAGATGCATTCGTGAGCTTATCCAATTTATGCTCCACCTGCCGCAAAGCTGTCGGTACAAAATTTAGATCAGCAAGATTATTGTTATAGCCTACTCGTTCGCTAGTAAAACAGCTGATAACCAAAAGCACGAGACAAATAGTAATCAATATCTTGCTCCGCTCAAACGGAAATGCGGCCAATTTGTCCAGCACCGTATGATGTCGAAGTTCCCGCTTGGGGCGATAAAGGTGTGGAACAATAAGTAACGTAAAAACAGCGGAGACAAAAATGCTTATCGATGCAAAAATACCTAAATCCACTAATGCTTCTGCATTTACAAACAATAGGCACAAAAATACGACCGCAGTAGTCGCGCCGCTCATCAACAATGGCCGGGTCAGTTCACGGTAAAGCTCTCGCACATCTCCTGATTTTTTATAATGGGTCAGTATATGTAAAGTGTAATCGATGGTAATACCAATTAAAACCGCTGCGACACTAAGCGATATGGCTGAGATAACGGGTTTATAAAGGTAAAGGCAGGCCATTCCAAACAAAGCAGCGAAAACAGTAGGTATAAAGACCAGTAGGGGAATGTATATCCTGCGATAGAAAAGGATAAGTAGCAGCATGAGTACGGACATCGAAATCAGTACCGTTGTTAAAATGTCTATCTTTATCTGTTTGGCATTCGCCACCGCAATAAAAGCCGCTCCGTAATAAGAAATCGTGACTTTCTGTTCAGCATGTTGCTGTAATCGCGCTTGCAAACGATAAAGGTGTTCTACGAGCAAGGTATTATGCTCCGTATCCGCGCCTTGAAAAGTCGGGTCCAGAAAAAGTAACAATTGGCTTGTATCTGTAGTCGTTATAAACCCGTCGTAAAGCATAAAATCTTCACCCACCGTATGCTGCTGCATCTTCTGCAAACCTATTAGCGCCAACCCCAAAGGATCTTTTTGGATAAAGCTTCGCATAACAAGACCGGTAGGCGAAATTAACGTACGGTAATTTTGCAATACCCGCTCCGAAATAGAATCCGGTTGTAACCGCTCGGTTATCGTCCGATAATCTCCTGCATCTAAAAAAAGTGGTAGATTTTGATAGACAAAATCATACACACCTTCCATCTCTTCCTGTTCAATCCTGCCCGTAACTTCACGAATATATAGGCTATCCGTTTTAATAGAATCGAGAAATGCATCCGCAGCTGCCGTTAAGGCGCTTGCTTGGGTCTCTCCGTTCTTTTCGATCAAAACCGCTATTTTGTCGGCGAAATTAATTTGGCTTAGTACTTTTGAAAATTTATCTGTCCGCTCGTTTTTGGGAATAATTTGGGTGATATCTTCTTCAAAACGCAGCTTGGAAGCTAGCAGCCCACAGCTTGTCAGAAACAATAATGCCACGACAGTGGCAAGGGGCTTATTGCGCTGTACCCAAACATAGATATGATAGAAAATCTTCTCCATTATTGAGCAGAAACAGGCTTTTGCCGATATAGTTTGATAAAAAAGTAGCTGAAAGAACCAATCAACACTGCCATTGCACTAGCAAGTATAAAACTGCCTATAATGTATTGCCAAATATGTGATTGAACGGTTTCCAATGAAACGCCATCAAGCTGAACAGTAGTTGAAGACGGATACGCTAGGCTGCCCACTACTAAAGAAGCATATATCACCAATGGAATGAGTGGAGCGAAGCTAATATTGGAAGAAATGAAAGCAAGTACCTTGTTCAAGCGCAGGAAAACCGCTAGCGTAATCGTAATCGCCGTCTGAAATCCCCAAAAAGGCGCAATACCCATAAAAACGCCTAAACCGATAGATAGGGCTTTCTTTAGCGGGGAGTCGGTACTTCCCAATATATTTTCCTTCACGAAGTCAGACCATCTTTTTTTTTTGAAACTCCAAAAAAAATTACGTGGCAGGATATAGAAAAACGTCAAAAAAACCAACACCGTGTTTAAAATGCTGATGCGTGTAAAATCTTTAAATGGACGAAAATGGGATACACGTTCCTGCGGATCGTACAATACTTGAATAGGAATATTCTGAACGTCAACGCCACGCCAAGCCGCACGGACGATGATTTCAATCTCAAATTCAAACTTGCGGGTATAGTATTTTTGGGGTATTACTCGTAAGGGGTATGCCCGGAATCCCGATTGCGTATCAGTCAGCTTAATTCCGGTTTCAAACCAATACCAAAAATTCGAGAATTTGTTGCCAAAACTGCTCTTCCGCGGTACAGCATCCTGATCCATGTTACGGCTTCCAATCAGCAATATCGGATGGCTCGCTTGAGCAATAGCGTCCACAAACGCTGGAATATCAGACGGATAGTGCTGGCCGTCGGAATCAATAGTAATCGCATACTGGAAATGTCGAGCTCTCGCCCACTTTATTCCCCTTCGCAGCGCCATCCCTTTTCCTTGATTGCGCGCTGATGTGATAACTTCTATTTGTGGATATTGCTTTAAGATCGTTGGCGTGGTATCAGTAGACCCGTCGTTGACCACAATAACATCGGCGGTGTATAGGAGCACACCATCCAATACCCGTTTTAAGGTTTTTTCATTATTATACGTCGGTATAATAACAACAATGCCCAAACGTTCTATTTCTCCTGCTATCGTCTCGTGTTCAACCATTTTTTACGCAAACCGTCTCTACAAAAATACTGATTTTTTAAGAATGGGATAATACAATTGCATGAACCCTCCATTAACTTTTAAGGGAAAAAGGCAATCGTTGAGGCTCGAACGCCAAAAAATCATGAAATCAACTTATATACTACTGACAGTTTCAACGCTACTATATCGCCAAAGGTCGTCGTACTCTTTACTTTCACCTGCTCCTGGTCATCATACGAGATTTCAAGCGCAAACTGCAAAATCGGATTTTCATTGGGATTGATCAAAGCAGTGAACTTTACATTCGAAGCGTATACTAAAAACAGTTCTTTTTGCTCGATTTCTTCCATCAACTCTTTCAATATCTGCATCATACACACTCCCGGAGCAACCGGATTACCGGGAAAATGGCCCTCAAAGATCGCGTGAACAGGGTTCAAATGTACCTCAGCAATATGTATATTATTTGATCGAGACGTGATATTCGCTACGTGATAGAAATCTGGCAACAAGGTCATATCACTCGTTTTAAAAGGTAGATTGATCTACATCCAATGTAAGATCTATTGTTAAAGGAAACTTTTTATGTTCAGCCACTATCCTTGTCGGTATATCTTCTTCGCTCCATTCACCATACAGAATAGTTAAATGTTCTTTAGCTCTTTTAACCTGTTGGATGCGTTCCACCCTGCGTTCTTTTACCACATAATAACAGTTGTCAACTACATATACCGGATAATAATGCTGTTGATTTGCAAACATCACAGCCGATGTGGCATGACGTTGTTCTGTCATCGTACGGAATATGTTGACGATTTCCTTCACAACCATTCGTTTATTTAAATCATGCATGGTATAGTGCAATTTATGCTCACTAGGCGATATCGTGACATCAAACAACGTTTGCCCGAAGTCACTTATCAATGCAACACGATGTTCATTACGCGCTAAAGTTTTCACTAACAAGCTTCCATTAATATGCTTCTTAAAAGCATCTAACTTCGCCCGATACACGAAAGTCTGAGCAGTATCGATATAATAATTATTTAATTCCTTTGGTGCTGATTCTCGTATCCCAGAAGCATTTGGATATTGATATGTGCCACAGGAAACAAAAAAGACTAACAGGAAAAAACTACAGATTAAAAATCGAATCATCAATCGTTGCATTTACTTTTCTATTCTTGATAACAAAACGTGTATAGTCGTTAGAGGGCTCGACAAGTTTTACCTCTTCTACGTATTTATTCGCCGGTGAAAATAACAGGACAATCTCCTTAATATACTTTTTCGCGCCAGCTAACTTTGGTGTCAAACGCACCATATCGGCTTCACCACGCTTTAAATAGGAAACCGCAAATTCTTTTTCATCGTATTGGCCGCCCCGCATACTAGACGAAACCAACGTACTTATTTTTTCAAATTGCTTGTTGTTTCCGATATCAATCGTCTGTTTCTTTCCTTGATCATCGATAAAAATCTTACTGTCTTTAAACACCATTTTGTACTGAAAAGGAGCTGTATATGCCCAGCTAAGTTTATCCGGATGTTCTAAATACAGTTTCCCAGAAGATTCCACCGGTTTTTTCATAAAACTAAGATGTTTGTACTGTACAAAATCTGCTGATATCGTCTTGATTTCCACAAGTTTCTGCAAGGATTTTTGAAAACTGGCCCGCTCGTTCGCCGTCATCTCCCTCGTCTGTGCCCATGCACAATAAGGCAACAAAAAAATCAAAAAATAAAGCAGTTTATTGTTCATACGCATGCAAATTTAACAAATCATCTACAGAAACCGATATGTATCCGTTTTTCTGCAAGTAAGGCAACAACCGCTTTAGGACATTTACGGTGCGTTGTGAGGTGTCGTGGAAAAGTATAATATCTCCTGGTTTCAGCTTCTTACATACCCGTTGATATATTTTGTCCTCTTCCCACGTTACCGTATCCAGCGAGCGGTTGCTCCACCCGATAATCTGCTGTTTCGTATGTTGGACTGCTTTGGCTACCGATGGATTAGTCACGCCAAAAGGAGGGCGAAAGAATTTAGGTTTTTTCCCCACCGATTGTTGGATAATCACATTGCATCGTTCCAGCTCCGTAACAACGTCCTTTTCTTTTAAAAAACCAAAACTTTGACGATGCGAGTACGTATGATTCCCGATAACATGTCCTTCGTCTATAATCTGTTTAGCCATATCGGGATGCGCCAACACCTGTTTTCCGATACAGAAAAAAGTAGCTTTAAACTGATAAGCTTTCAATAATCGTAAAACTTCCGCCGTATGAGGAGAAGGTCCATCGTCAAAAGTTAGGGCAATCCGTCCTTCCGCATGATATTTCTTCCGGAAAAAAGCATGCGCAAAATATCCCAAACGAATATCAAATGCGCCCCACGCCGTCATTCCTGCTGCCAAAAGCAAAATAGCAAAGAACCAGGCAAAAGAGCCACCAAAAATGCCGATGAGCAGGGCGATGCATCCTGCCACAAGAAACGAGGGGTATAGTATAGCGTGTTTTAACATGCCCGAACAACAACGAGAGAATGGTCTTTACCTTTATATTGATTATAGATCAGGATGTTTTTCCAAGTGGTGTTCGGTGGTATTTTTTCGTTCCAGTACAAAATAGAGGGAACGGTCTGTTGTTTTAACACAAAAGCAGCAACCATGAGTCCAAAAGCCGAACAGCTGTCATACTGGCCACTCAGATGTTTATAATATAAAGGTGTTGCCAAGGGAAGCTCCTGCCACAATGCATCGTAAAATAAGTCATCATTTTCGTCACCATTGTAACCCAGTATAACCGCATCGATATCTTCTGGATGTAAATCTTTTGTCGTCAGGAAATCTTGTAAAAAGGAACGCATTTGAGATCCCTCCAATTCATTTTGCAACTTAACATCTATAATTTCAGCATAAGAAGACGCTACTCTGCCAGCACTCATCGAAAAAAAGTGGGCGCCTTCCGCGTAATTGACACCGGGAGAGACACTTGTTTTCACCGTTTCACGAACACTTCCTGTTTTGATATATCCTCCAGCTTGCAAAAAAGAGTAGGTCTGCTCGGCAATCTCATCCACACCTCCAAGAAGTACATGTTCTTCTTCTCCGGTCTGCAACAGCATCAGCGTATCCAGCAAGGCAGATTCAAAAGAACTTGCTCCATTTACGTGTGTTACGTTATATCCTTTGCAGGACAGTTGGAGTGCGATCTGCGCAGCAACCGTATTGTGCGTAGATTGGATAAAAGAAGTCGGTGTGAGAAATTGCTCATCGTTTTCCCACAGACTACGTAGGAATTTATCAGAGTCTTCGGAACAGCCCAGCCCAGTTCCGGTAATAATGGCATCAGGTATGGTAACGAACGATTCTCCCAATGCTTGCTGCGCAGCATACATGCTCATCTTTATTCCTCTCGACATGCGGCGGATCGCCCCCGGTGAAATAAACCCTTTATATGCAGGTTGTTCGGCAGCATTGATTGCATGATCCAATACCCGTGCTTCGGAAAAAAATTCCGATCGCCAGATGCCTTGTGTCGTCACCGCTCCTATACCATTTATGAACACGCTTTTCTTCATGCTTTTGAAAAGATAAGGGATGAACAATTGCCCCCGAATCCAAAAGAGTTAGAAAGCACGTGTGATAACGACCGGTGCCGTACCGCTGTTTCTGGTATCATATCGAGTTCTTCCATCGGTGTATCGAAATGGAGATTAGGTGGTACCATATCCTGCTGCAAAGCCAATATGCTATACACGGCTTCGATGGCACCAGCCGCAGCCAGTGTATGCCCCGTAAAGGGTTTCGTTGAGCTAAATGGTGGAACATTGCTTTTGAAGATACGTTGCATGGCCCGCCCTTCCGACAAATCATTGTTCGGTGTTGCCGTTCCATGCGCATTCACGTAATCAATGGCTTGCGGCGTTAATTGCGCTACCGCCAATGCCTTTTGCATCGCCAAAAAAGCCCCTTCCCCATTTTCGGAGGATGCCGTTTGGTGAAACGCGTCGTTTGCATTGCCATAACCTGTCAAGTAGGCCAATACCTTTTTTCCTTGCCGTTGTACAATTTCTTCAGATTCTAACACAAGGTATGCCGCACCCTCTCCTAAATTAAGTCCTTTACGGTGCATGTCGAAAGGTTGACAGGGCGCATCAGCTAAAATCATTAGGGTATGAAACCCGTTGATCGTAAACTTGCTCAAGGCATCTGTTCCACCTACAATGACGCGATCCAAACGCCTCGAACGAATCAAACGGGCACCCATCATGATGGCATTCGCTGCCGACGAACATGCGGTGCTCACAGTGGTCACGAGGCCCTTTATGCCCAGATATTCCGCTATTTTATGGGAAGAATCGCCAGCTGGATGCGACGGGATATAACGATGCCATTCGGGTGATGTAAGATAGGTCGGGCCATATCGTTCCGTATAGTCCATACCGCCGACACTGGTCGATGATATAAATCCCGTTCGCAGATCGTGGGCACCCTGCATATTTGCCGATTCGAGCGCCTGGCGAGCTGCGTAAGCCCCTAAAAGAGCAGTTCTCGTGAAAGCATTCCGCTCGGATAATCCAAGGCTAGCTGATAGTTCATCGTTGGTTTTTTTTTGTTCACCTACCCAAATCTGTTCCCGCAAACGCGTGGGAAAGTTTGCTATCCGGGAGAGGCCGTGCTTACCAGCCAACAGCGACCATAGATTTTCTTCTACGGTTTCACCGATAGCAGAAATAATGCCCATTCCGGTAACCGCAACTCCCCTGTCAGTCATTACTTCGTTCTATGCTCCGAAATATAGGCGACCATCGTATCGATAGATTGAAAAATGTCTCTTCCTTTTTTCGGATCAGCCAATTTAATCCCATACGTTTTATCCATCAAAACAATCAGCTCCAATGCATCGATAGAATCCAAACCCAACCCCTCGCCAAACAAAGCTTCTTCATCTTGGATATCAGCCGGCGTAATATCTTCCAGATGGAGTACTTCAATAATCTGTCTTTTTAACTCTTCTTTCAATGCTGTCATGATGTATAAAATAATGACAAACCTAAAAAAAATGCGCTGTTTTCACTAAAAAATATACAAAAGTGCGCGATAATCTTCCTGAAAGTATTCTACCCATCCACATAAAACCCGTTTTGCTTTGTTGGATTGTAACAGGTAATCGGCATAAGCGAAAATAGTTTCTTCGGGAAACTCCTCCGCGACAAAAAAAGCATTTTCGGTTTGCAAGCCGTGTCTTATAGCGATCTCGCCGGTACAGATATTGGCTAGCGTGTAAACAAAAGTAGCGGGCCGAGGGTAATAATTTTCCGTATCCTGAATACTTTCCTGGTGTTTTACATCGGTATCCAGACTACCGGATCTGTTGGCTAAGACAAGCGCTAGTGCATCCTTATCTTCATCCTGCAGTATATATTCCGCAGCCAGAAATGCCAGCTTGCTCAACGCATCCATCTTATGGAATTTCGGATAGTCGATGTCCAGATGATGAAACGCTTCCTTGGCAAAATCTGAAAACGGTACATGGGGCTCACTAGCCCACATCAGCTTACCATCCACAACAATCCGATGTTGTTCGATAATACAGGATTTATGTACGGCGGTTTTTTTTAGCATACTACCGCACGATCAGACTCACCGCATCACTCCAATCGCCAACACCATGACGGTTGATCCCACGAACCTTCGCAAAAACTATAGATCGAGTTGGCAAACCTTTAATTAGGTTATTGCGGGAACGGGTAGTAAAAAGGGATTTCTCCCATTGAAGTTCGGGCGATTCGGGCGGCACTTCCTCTATGGATGTCCATATCGCATAGGTATATTCATAGGTCATATCTCTGCCTAAAGAAGCGAAGTCGAAGCGAACCTCGCCGCTGACCGCTCCGTCTGAAAGCCGGCAACCGATAATTACCGCCGGAGATATTCCCTTCTTTCTTCCGGTAAATATGGGAAATCCTGAGGTGTATAACACGGGCAAATCACCTTTGGCCACATAGTTTACGTAGGCCGCTAAATCGCTCAACAGTCCCGCCAACTTGACTTTGCTTTCGCGTTTTAGCGCTCTATCGACACGTCCGTGTGTCCAGTCTGCTCGGGTTAAGTGCGCTAAATATTCATCATAGGCGTTTTCTACTTCTACTAGCGATGGTATGGGGTCAGGGAAGTTAGGATTTCCGCTCATGGAGGTAAGGATCACCTCCGCTTCCACCATCATCTTACTGTCTTTATGGTTGCCGAATGAACCAAGCGCACGTACATAGCTCATAATAAAACATTTAATAGGCTTCTAATATAGGATTTAGTTTGTCGAATAGCAAACATAACGTTAACATATTTTACTACAACGTTTACTTATTATGTATTAACGCTTATATATGATATAAATACGTTAATCTTCAATGTCATAATGTTAGTTTATAAAATACTAACGTCTTATCCCTAGAATAATACGTTGTTATAATATACAATGACGTTTGATCATAACTATATAACGTTACCAATTTAAATTGATACGTTAATTCAGATTCTATAAACGTAAATTAATAATATAATAACGTTATAAGGACATATAGATACGTTAGCATTTCGTTCAGTAACGTCAATTTGAAATAGGTTAACGTTAAAAATCGGTTACGTCTTCTCGATAATCATCGCCGCATTGCTCCCCCCGAACCCGGAAGCTGTTTTCAGTAAACGGTTTATTTTTCCACACGATATCCGTTGAATAATATTCAGCGGCTGTGACACGCCTAATGTTTCGAATCCCTTCGTCCGTATAAATACGCCAGCCCGCATACATTGCAATGCAATAACGGTCTCCAACAAACCCGACGCCCCCAGCGTATGCCCATAATAACCCTTTAAACTGTGGATGGGTACATCTTGCAGCCCTAATCGATGAAAGGCAATAGCCTCCATCTCATCGTTGTACAGCGTTGCCGTTCCATGCGCCGATATGAAATCGATATCTTTTATATCGATATTCGCCTCTTGTTCGGCACATAGCACACTTTGTACAAGTCCTTCTCCCGTTCGGGATGGCCCCGAAATATGATTTGCATCGTTTATGGATGCTTCTCCTAAAATCTTAAACTCCCCCTTTTCTTTAGAAACATATATACAGGCAGCCGCTTCGCCTAAGGACACCCCTGCACGATCTTTGTCAAACGGTTTACAAGGAAATGGGCTCATGGCTTGGAATGCCTGAAAACCGGATAACACAAATTCAGAGACAACATCCCCAGCTAAAACCACGGCGTCGTCGTACTGACCGATCTGTATCAGACGTTTGGCAACCGATAAAGCCAATAAGCCGGATACGCAAGCCTGTGATACAACAATAGGTTGCGTCTGGAATCCTAGCACCTCTGCCATTTTCTTGGCTAACACAGGAAGTTGCGCATCTGCCGTCCGCCCCCCCTCCAAGAGAGCGATATTGCCCTTGGTGGTGGATAAGATCAGCGCCGTACGTGAGGTAGGCACATGTCTTTCCACAATCGGTTTTGCCGCCGTAAACAACATGCGCTCCAATAAAGCACTATCCTTCAGAGGGGTTCGTAAATTATCCGCTACCTGTTTCGTTATTTTAGCAGTATAGACATTTTGCAGACGACCAACATCGTGCTGAACAATGGCGCAATTTCCCGCCAACGACTGCGTCCAATTTGATGCCAAATCAAGGCCCAACGGACTGACACAATTTATGTCGTGTATATATATTGGATCAAACGCCATTACAGCAAGCCTACCCTTCTTTTCCAATCCAACACAAAATCCGGAATGCTCAATACTAAGTTTTGCGCTTTGTCCAAAAACACCTGTACCGTTTCCCCTTGGCAGACCAGTTGATCCTTACTATTATACACTTTAAATCGAAAAATCATCTTTGCGGCGGGTGTGTCGACGTAGGCCGTCACAATACGTGCTGTATCCCCATAACGTAACGGTAATTTGTGTTCACAGGTGGATTTAACAATAGGGGTCGTAAATCCTGCTTTTTGTACGGTCATGTAGTCAATACCGTAGGTTTTCCCAAATGCTTCCCGGCCCTGCTCGAAATATAATATATAGTGACCGTGCCAAACGATACCCAAGGAATCCACCTCACTAAAGCGCACCGGAATGGTTACCGATTCTGTCAGCCCCGATTCTTCATAAAATTGTTCTCTTCTTTTTATCATATAGCACCGCACGAATACGTACTTCTGTGTAAGCAAACCTACCTAAAATGCTTCGAATTCACGAAATCCGTGAGGCAAAAAAGCGATTTTGAGTAATTGATTTTCATATGCAATATGGTTGGGTATCGATAACAATGGAAGGGTTTATTTTTTAATGTTTACATACTCAACAAAAAAGAGGCGACCTTGATGTTAAAGATGGGATAATACAATTGCATGAACCCTTCCTTAACTTTTGTTGTCGCATCCGGATCTTTGAGGTATGTAGATCTCCATCCCTAGCACTATCCATTCTCCTCGAAGATCCGAAGCGACGCCTTTTTGCGTGACTTTTTTCTAAAAAAAGTCGCAAAAAATAAACCTTCGTTTAAACCGCTAATACAGCAAAAATAACCTCCGTCAATTTTTATCTGACAATTTTCCTTATTTTTACCACAAAAAGACCATGGCATTAGTAAATATCCCGCGACTAGATTTGCTTCAATATACGCAAGGTCGTGCGGAAGAACGAAAAAAATTTGTACAAGATTTAGGCAGGGCATTTAACGAAACGGGGTTTGTGACCATCGCAAACCATGGGTTGAGCCAAGAACTTATCGACGAACTTTATGCTATCGTGAAAGGATTTTTTGATCTCCCCGAGGCGGTTAAAAGGAAGTACGAATTTCCTGAATTAGCCGGACAACGTGGGTATACCGCTAAAGGAAAAGAGAAAGCCAAAGATGCTAATACACCGGACTTAAAAGAGTTCTGGCAGCGTGGACAGACCATTGTAGGTGAAGATTATGCTAAAGCAGATTTTCCAGATAACATTATCGTTGACGAATTGCCTCGGTTTAACGAAGTAACGCAAGAAGTTTATAAAAGATTAGAAGATGCCGGGCGCGAACTCCTGAAAGCCATTGCGTCCTATTTAGATCTGGAAGAGGCCTATTTTGAAAAATTTGTCGTCAACGGCAACTCTATCCTACGAGCCATCCATTATTTCCCTATTGAAAATCCGGCAGCGATCCCAGCGGATGCTGTTCGTGCTGGAGCCCACGAAGACATCAATTTGATCACCCTCCTTATTGGTGCGAGCGCGGATGGTCTAGAAGTATGGACCAAAGACGGTAAATGGTTCCCGATTAAGGCCAAAGGAGAAGACATCGTTGTCAACGTCGGCGATATGTTGCAACGGCTAACGAACAATAAACTCAAGTCTACCACCCATCGCGTGGTAAACCCACCGCGGGAATTGATGAAGACATCGCGCTATTCCGTGCCGTTCTTCTTACATCCTAAGGCTTCCATGAGTCTAGCCTGTTTAGATGCTTGTATTTCCGAAGATTACCCTAAGGCATATCAAGATTATACGGCAGGACAATATTTGGATGAGCGTTTGCGTGAGATTGGGTTGAAAATGTAATAACAAAAAAATGATATTATCAGATAAAAGAATTTTAGAAGAAATCGACAATGGCACCATCGTCATCGAGCCATTCAATAGAAAATGTCTAGGAACAAACTCTTACGATGTTCACTTGGGGAAGTACCTTGCCACCTATAAAGACGATGTGTTAGATGCAAAAAAGCACAACGAAATCACACATTTTGAGATACCGGAAGAAGGATTTATCCTCCAACCGGGCAAACTTTATCTAGGCGTTACGTTAGAATACACGGAGACACACGGGCATGTTCCATTTCTAGAAGGAAAATCCAGCACGGGCCGTTTGGGAATCGATATTCATGCAACGGCTGGTAAAGGAGATGTCGGCTTTTGCAATACCTGGACGCTAGAGATCTCTGTAGCGCAACCCGTCCGGGTCTATGCAGGCATGCCGGTGGGCCAACTTATTTATTTTGTTGTTGAGGGCGATATTGAAACGCTATACAACACGAAAGGAAATGCCAAATACAATAACAAAACCATCCGTCCTGTCGAGAGCATGATGTGGAAAAATGCATTTTAATAAGGAAGTTGCAAGCAACTTCCTTATTAAAATTCCATGAGATATGCTTTCAAAAACGCATCGAGATCGCCATCCAGCACGGCTTGCGTGTTGGATGTTTCCACATTCGTACGCAGGTCTTTAATCAATTTATAGGGGTGCAGCACATAGTTCCGGATTTGCGAACCCCATTCTATTTTTTTCTTAGAACCTTCAATGGCTGCGGTCGCTTCCTGACGTTTCCGCATTTCAATCTCATAAAGCTGGGATTTCAATAAGCGCAGCGCATTGTCTTTGTTCTGAAGCTGCGAGCGCGATTCCTGGTTCTTAATGATAATACCCGTTGGCTTGTGGTGTAAACGGACGGCAGTCTCGACTTTGTTCACGTTTTGTCCGCCGGCACCGCCCGAGCGAAAGGTATCCCACTCGATCTCGGCGTCCTTTATTTCGATCTCAATGTTATCGTCCACCAACGGATAAACATATACCGAAGCAAATGACGTATGGCGTTTCGCGTTGGAATCAAACGGTGAAATGCGAACCAAGCGGTGTACGCCGTTTTCCCCCTTCAAATAGCCGTACGCAAAGTTTCCCGAAAATTGTAGCGTCACCGTTTTGATTCCCGCCACATCACCTTCCTGGTAATCCTGCTCCACTACCTTGCATCCGTGTTTTTCGCCCCACATGATATACATACGCATCAACATGGCAGCCCAATCGCAGGATTCGGTACCGCCCGCTCCTGCTGTAATCTGTAAAATAGCATCAAGCTGATCCTCTTCGGAGCTCAGCATGTTCTTAAATTCCAGTTCGGCTACTTGAGCAAGGGTCGATTCATATTGTTCATTTACATCTTGCTCGCTCGCATCACCCGATTGAAAAAATTCATACATAACGCCCACATCGTCCACCGCCGCAGACACTTCGTCGAAATGATCTGTCCATACTTTCAACGCCTTAATCGCATGCAAAACTTTCTCTGCCGCTTTGGGTTCGTCCCAAAAATCGGGTCGCAACGTAATTTCTGTTTTTTCTACGATCTCTGATTTCCGTGCATCAATGTCAAAGATGCCTCCTTAGGGACGTTACTCTATCCCTCAAGTCTTGAATTTGTTCCTTGGTCATGCTCAAAAATAAAATAAAACCTTCATGAATCCTAATTCAGAAAAAAAGTCAAAAAAAGCTATCTTTGATTTCAACAAAACAAACGAGCACAAATATGTTTCCAAACGTAGATTTCACAACCACACAAGCGTACAAATACCTAGCAGACCATTATATTTCCATTAATGAGAAATCCTTAAAACAGTTATTTGCCGAAGACCCGCAACGTTTCGAGAAGTTTTCGCTACAATTGGAGGATATCCTGGTGGACTTTTCAAAGAACAGGATAGACGACAAAACGCTAGCACTTTTGGTACAGCTGGCAAAAGAGTGTCAACTAGGAGAGGCTATCGAAGCCATGTTCGGCGGAAAAAAAATCAATCAAACGGAGGGAAGGCATGTATTGCATACCGCTTTACGCAATCAATCAACAAGTCCTATATGGGTCGAGGGTGAAGATGTGATGCCCAAAATAAGAGCTGTGCAGGCACAAATGAAAGACTTTACCAACAGGATTCTTTCGGGCGAATGGAAAGGTTATACCGGTAAAGAGATAACGGATGTGGTGAACATCGGTATCGGCGGTTCAGATTTAGGCCCCGTGATGGTAACAGAAGCCTTAAAAGCATACAAAACACGGTTGAACATGCATTTTGTATCCAACGTGGACGGTACGCATATCGCGGAGACATTACAAGGGCTAAATCCGGAAACAACGCTGTTTCTTATTGCTTCTAAAACCTTTACAACGCAGGAAACCATGGCTAACGCCAAATCTGCAAAAGATTGGTTCTTAGCCTTAGGCGCTAAAGAGGCCGATGTTGCAAAGCATTTTGCAGCGTTAAGTACAAATGAACAAGGTGTAGCTGCGTTCGGCATCGATACCAAGAACATGTTTGAATTTTGGGATTGGGTAGGTGGTCGATATTCGTTATGGTCGGCCATCGGACTGTCGATCTCCTTAGGAATTGGTTATGATAACTTTGAACAGCTTCTGGAAGGTGCACACGCGGCGGATATACACTTTAAAGAAACATCATTTGAACAGAATATCCCGGTTATACTTGCTTTGCTGGGCATTTGGTATAATAATTTTTTTGACGCTGAAAGCCATGCTATTTTACCGTATGATCAATATATGCACCGTTTTGCAGCCTATTTCCAACAGGGTGATATGGAAAGCAACGGAAAGTATATTGACAGGAACGGCAACCGGGTAGATTATCAAACAGGTCCCATTATTTGGGGAGAGCCCGGCACCAACGGACAGCACGCTTTTTATCAACTTATCCATCAAGGTACGAAATTAATTCCGTGTGATTTTATTGCGCCTGCGATCTCACATAATCCCATCGGCAACCATCATCAATTACTACTGTCCAATTTTTTCGCGCAGACCGAGGCGCTCATGAACGGAAAGACGGAAGAAGAAGTGGTAGGCGAGCTGCAGAAATCCGGTAAAACAGCAACGGAAATTACCGCACTGAAAAATTTCAAAGTATTCGAAGGTAACCGCCCCACGAACTCGTTCCTTATTAAAAAAATCACACCCTATACACTCGGCTGTTTGACAGCTCTTTATGAGCACAAGATTTTTGTCCAAGGCGTTATCTGGAATATATTCAGTTTCGACCAGTGGGGGGTAGAGCTAGGCAAACAATTAGCAAATAAAATTCTCCCTGAATTAGAAAACGACGAGCCCGTAAATGCACACGACGTGTCTACAAACGGCTTAATCAACCAGTATAAAGCCTGGCGGTAAAATAAGTAGGGGCGCAATGCGTGCGCCCCTACTGTTAGTTTAATATCTCATTCAATTTCTCTTCCAGTGCTGGCCCCCTTAGGTTGGAAGCCACAATTTTTCCTTCTGGATCTAATAAATAATTCTGCGGAATACCCCGAATGGAATATAGTTTCACCACCGGTGAGTCCCAAAATTGCAAATCGGATACATGCGGCCATTGTTCCAAGTTGTCATCGTGAATCGCTTTTATCCAATCTTCCTTTTTTCCCGGGCGATCCAGTGACACTCCTAGGACAGTAAAGTTTTTGTCTTTAAATTTCTCAAAAGCGGCAACTACCGTTGGATTCTCGTGACGGCAGGGACCGCACCAACTCGCCCAAAAGTCTACTAATACATACTTGCCGCGCAAAGAAGAAAGTGCTAATTCATTACCAGCTGTGTCAGGTAAGACAAAATCTGGTGCTAGGGCACCGATCGCCAGCTTCTCCATATTCGCAATTTTTTCCCCTAACCGCTTACCCAAATCTGTAGCCTTTAAGCTGTTGGATAAGCTTTCATAAGCTGGCTTTACGAAACTGGTTAGCTTTTCAGGAGACGCCTCTTCATCTAAGATCGTTAATGAAACATAGCTATTGGGATTAGATTTAACAAACGCTGTGTTGATATCTGCTTGCTTTTCATAGAGTACCTCCGCCTTTGCTTGAAGACCTTGAATAAAGGTTTCGTCTTGTTTTTGCTCGTCTGGAGCCGCTTGATATTCGGCGTCTAGGGCCGCAAACTCCTCATTGACCTCGTTCAACATACCCTGATACTTCGAAAAGTCATCATTGATCGTATTACCCGTTGCTTTTGCACTGATAAAATCATCTCCTTCAAACTTGATAACTCCTTTGGCGAGATATACCGAGTTTATAGGAGGTCGCTCTCCGCTGGCACGCAATTCATCCATCGTCTCCCCATTTGCTGCTAAAACTAGCATGGCCCTGGTAGGGTGTGCGACCGTTCCCTGATACTTAAATGCACCGTTCGCTATAGCTGTGGAGTCCAAAACGGTTTGACCATTATCCCTATATTGAAAAAAGACTTTGGCTCCTTCTTGTGCGCCTCCTACCTTCCCATTTATGGTAAAGTCTTCTTGGGCAAACAGCAATGCTGGGACTGCCATTATCGTTGTTAATATTCCTGTTTTCATTTTAATGTGTTATGTTGTCTATTGTTACTATGTCGTCTACTATCCTGAGACTTCGCTACTCGTTTTCACAAATTACCAACGTCCACTAGCGCCGCCCCCACCGAAGCCACCGCCACCAAAACCTCCAAAGCCGCCACTTCCTCCTCCACCGAAACCGCCGCCGCCGCCGCTACCTCTACCCAAACCGCTAAGCAATGTCCACCAAAAGATATTTGAAGCGCCTCTGCCTGTCATCACACGTCCACCGCCTCCGCCGCCCCCTTTTGAAAATAGGGATATAATGATGACCGCTATAATGACGATCAAGATAACAGGTATACCATCGCCACCTTCTCGCCGTTCCCGAGCGTCAGCTTTGTATTCACCTTTTGTATACGCGATTATCGCGTTTGTTGCTGCATCGAGGCCCTGATAATATTGCTGTTGACTAAAATTGGGTCTTATTTCATTCTGAATAATCCGATGCGCGATGATATCCGGCAAGACGCCTTCCATACCGTAACCTGTTTGGATAGTAACTGTTCTATCTTCCAACGCAGCCAACAAAATAACCCCATTATCGTACTTTTTACCGCCGACACCCCACTTTTGTCCTAATCGAACGGCATAGTCTCCCACGTCATAACCGTCTGTTGTTCTAAGCAATACGACGGCAATTTGCGTTGATGTCGAGTCTTCAAATGCGCGTAACTTTCGCTCTAATGCTTGTACTTCAGTGCGGCTCAACGTCCCGGTATAATCCGTAACCAACTGGTTTGGTGCGTCGGGTAAATTTTGTGCAATAAGCGAAAAAATCGAGCCCAATAACACAAAAAACACACTCCCAATCCATTTGATGGCCGGCTTAAACACTATATATAACTGCATTGGATTTTTAATTTTTTCATTAAAACAACTTGTCTTCATAAGGCAATGAAGCTTGTATGCGCTTTTTTTATTCATGCCCTTTTTTGACTGGTCGCTCATGCAGGTTCCCAAAATAAATATCATTTGGAAGTTCGTTCACGTCATCAACACCACGAGGAAAATAGCGCTGCAACTGGTCCCCTATGTGGTGTATCCCTTCAATGAGTCCTTGGACGATATCATCACGGCGGAAGAAAGAAATCATCAATTCCCGGGTTTCATCCCAGAAATTGGCTTCTAATTTTGTATCTAAACCACGGTCTCCTATCATAGCAAATTCGTGATCATCCATTGCCATATAGATAAGCACCCCGTTGTTTAATCCCGTTTTATGCATTTCCAATTTTTCGAAATAGGCAACCGCCGCTTCCATGGCAGAAGATGCCTTTAATTTTTTATCGATTACGAGTCGAATCTCACCCGACGTTTTTGCCTCTGCTACACTGATAGCGTGAACAATACGATCTTGTTCTTCCGTTGAAAATATATCCATATCAAACCCTCCTACTCAACTTTCCGTTATTAAAATGTGTACTAAAACGCAACCGTCGGTGCCTTATCAGAGCCTTCCGCCGCTTTAAACGTCCCTTTCGGTTTAAAGCCGAAGATTCCGGCCATAATGTTATTTGGGAAGCTCCTCACCGTCGTATTATAATCCTGAACGGCTTCATTGTATGAACGGCGTTCTACGGAAATACGGTTTTCCGTTCCCTCTAGCTGCACCTGCAATTCTTGAAAGTTCGAATTTGCTTTCAAATCTGGATAAGCCTCTACACTCACTAACAATCTGCCTATGGACTGTGACAATGCATCCTGCGTTTGCTGATAGTTAGCAATAGACTCTTCCGTTAGATTAGATGGATCAACTGTAACGGAAGTAGCCTTCGCACGTGCTTCCACAACAGCCGTTAATGTCCCCTCTTCGTGTTCAGCAGCACCTTTTACCGTTGCTACTAAATTAGGAATCAAGTCCGCACGGCGTTGGTAGGCGTTTTCTACCTGCGCCCACTTTCCTTTTACATTCTCATCTTTAGAGACCATGGTGTTATACCCACAAGAGCTGAACGACAGCGCTGTAAACAAACCTACGATTGCAATAAGTAATCTTTTCATCTGTAACGTTTTATTCAAATTTTTATAAAAATAACAATTATTCTTCTTTTTCCCCGTGAAAAAGAAGCAAAAACCTCGTCACTTCAAATGTTTTACATATGGGATAGTGCAGAGATAAGTTTGTACAGTTGTAAAACATTTGGATGTGACCTTTTATGTTAATTGGGGATAGTGCTATGCGTAGATAAAAACGGTCAATAAGACTTCGCGGTGATGCGGGCTGTAACGGCCTAGCATTGTTCCGCGGCCGGCTTTACGCAAACTATTCCGTTAAAAACAGCATGTTGTTTGAGCGCAGCGAGTTTCATGCTGTTTAGGAATAGACAAGTAAAGGTAGCGGAACCTTGCAAGCCTTGACTTTTTTGTTTCTTTTTTCGTCAAGGAAAAAAGAAAAGAAACTACCTTTGTATTGTTTTTGGGATAAAAACCCAACCATCGTCATTATGCAGAAAGAAATTGAAGTTACCGTATCTCCGGATCAAATCCACGACACCGACTACCTTATCGCGGTAGGTTCGGAACAGCTAAATGTAGAACATGCTCGTATAAAGGGACACCATGTCCGTAAACGCTCTATTGATGCTAGGGGTCGCAAAGTGGTATATCGTCTTCGGGTGGTTTTCTATATCGACGAACCCCACTTTCCGGAAGTATTCACTTCCTCTATTAAGCGTGTACATGATGCCGCACCGGTCATCATTATTGGAGCTGGGCCGGCGGGTCTGTTTGCCGCATACCGATGTTTGGAGCGGGGGCTTAAACCTATTGTATTGGAACGCGGAAAACCCGTAAAGGACAGAAGACGAGATTTAGCAAAGATAAATCGGGAGGGTGTAGTAAATCCCGAATCCAATTATTGTTTCGGCGAAGGTGGGGCAGGCACGTATTCGGATGGCAAGTTGTATACACGTTCCAACAAGCGCGGCGATGTTGATAAAGTGCTGCAAATTTTTGTACAGCATGGTGCTCCACATGATATTTTGGTCGACGCCCGTCCGCATATAGGCACTAATAAGCTCCCCCATATCATTGAAGATATGCGTAATACCATTTTGGAACATGGAGGAGAAATAAGATTCAATTGTCGGGTAGATGATATTCTTGTCGATTTCGGAAAGATAAAAGGAGTACGCACGTCGTTAGGAGACACGATACACGCACATCACGTCATAGTGGCTACGGGACATTCTGCCCGTGATATCTTCCATCTTTTTCAGCGGAAAAGTTGGTTGATAGAAGCTAAACCTTTTGCATTAGGCGTTCGGATCGAACACCCACAGGAAATCATTGATCAAGCACAATACCATTGCACTATACGTCCGGAAAATCTGCCACCCGCTTACTATAGCCTGGTAGAACAGGTCAACAAGCGCGGTGTGTTTTCATTTTGTATGTGCCCGGGAGGAATTATTGCCCCCTGTGCTACGGAAGATAGGGAAATCGTCGTAAATGGTTGGTCTCCGTCAAAACGGAATAATCCGCATGCCAATTCGGGTACCGTTACGCAGATTAACTTAGAAGATGTGCCCAATTCGTTATTGGATCCATTCGCGCTCTTGCGATTTCAACAAGAAATAGAACAAAGAGCGTTTCATATAGGGGGAGGCAACCTGGTTGCTCCGGCACAACGTATGGTCGATTTTGTACAACAAAAAGTCTCCACAACACTCCCTGAGAACTCCTATAAGCCAGGGACAAAAAGTGTTAATCTTAACGAAGTGTTACCGTCTTTTGTGCATCAAGCATTGCGTGGAGCGCTCCCGCTGTTTGGTAAAAAGATGAAGGGATATTATACCAATGAAGCTATTTTGGTGGGCGTTGAATCCCGGACATCTTCCCCCATTCGGATTCCGCGTGACAAGGAGACTTTGCAACATCCGGAAGTTTCTGGTCTATACCCCTGCGGGGAGGGTGCAGGTTACGCCGGTGGAATTGTATCAGCAGCCGTCGACGGCATCAATTGTGTGGATGCTATCTGAGATATTAAAATTCAAAAAGCTATTGACAGATATATACCGAATCGCTATCTTTGTACCACAATCAGCGAAAGTAGCTCAGTTGGTAGAGCACAACCTTGCCAAGGTTGGGGTCGCGAGTTCGAATCTCGTCTTTCGCTCAAAACAAAAGCCGTTGGAAATTCCAGCGGCTTTTTTGTTTACATACCACCTCCGGAAAATAAATAAAGGCGTCTGAATTCGATTCTGACGCCTTTATTAAACTATAGTATGAATGGAAAACTACTTCGCTTTTTCCAATCCTTCTTCTATTAAGTGCTCTATATATTGACGAACAATTTCGTTGGAGAAACGTGACGTTACATCAAATGCAAAGGCATGTACCAATAGCACACGGGCCGATTCTTCACCGATACCGCGGGCGCGCAAATAAAACAATGCATCATCGTCAAACTGCCCCATCGTACAACCATGAGAACATTTCACGTCATCCGCAAAGATTTCTAGCTGCGGTTTTGAATACACAGTTGACTTATCACCGATAAGCATATTATTATTTTGCTGAAAGGCATTTGTCTTCTGTGCATCTTCGCGAACAAAAATTTTACCGTTGAACACCGCAATGGATTCGTCCTGCGGGATATTCTTATACCATTCGTAAGATTCACAGTGTGGTTTCATATGATCCACAACAGTATGGTTATCTACAAATTGTTGGCCTGCCGTCAAATTGATACCGTACAGATGCGATTCCACCTGTTCTGCATCTAAACGAACATGAATGTTATTCCGCACGAAAGACGCTCCTGGCAAATTACAATTATAGTTATTATACAGACTGTTTTGTGCTTGGTAAACTTCTGTATGCATCATGTAATGGCTCGCTTTGTCAGCCACCTGCAGGTAGTAATGCTGTACTTTTGCTCCTTCCTCTACAACGATTTCCGTCACTTTATTGTGCACATTTTTTGCAGCGCCATCCATCGTGACAAAAGACTCTATAATTTCCACCTCCGCATGGGGTTCTACCACAACCAGATTACGTGTTTGGGCAAAAAATGCATCCGCTCCCGTAGCTACATGCACGATATGGATCGGCTTGGAAATCACTTTGTTTTTAGCGACCGATAAATATACACCTGTTGTACTTAGCGCGGTGTTCAACTGCACCATTACATTATCCGATTTATCGGCATGCTGCGCATAGTGTTTTTCAAAGTTAGCTTCTGTATAAGCTTCGTTAATGGGCTTTATTACTAGACCTATTTCATCTTCAAACGAAGGTAACGCTAAAATATACTGGCCGTTAACCAACACAATCCGATGGGCATCTAACCCTTGAATATCCGCTTTACGCGTATCCAACGCATCCACATCTACCGGTGCATCTAAAGCATAGGTTGAATTGATTAACGAATGTATGTTGGTATATTTCCATTCCTCATTCTTAACGGTCGGAAAACCTTCCTGTTGAAAACGTTCAAAAGCTTCTCGGCGCAACGTAGTCAAATAGGACGGTCCTTGCGTGTCCGACTCTTGAAATACCGAAACCAACTGTTGATATAATGAATCTGCAACTATTGTACTCATATTCTTTGTTATCAATCCGCTGTCCAAATTATCCATTGATAAATTTATTAAGCGGTTTGCGTGTCGTATTCTTTTAGCCAATCGTAACCCTTTTCCTCCAACTCTAACGCCAATTCTTTTGGCCCTGTCTTCACGATGCGTCCGTTATGTAATACGTGGACAAAATCGGGCACGATGTAATCTAACAAACGCTGATAGTGTGTAATGACCACAAACGCGTTGTTTTCGGAACGCAACTGATTTACACCATTTGCTACAACGCGTAACGCGTCGATATCAAGACCAGAATCCGTTTCATCAAGGATAGCCAGTTTCGGATTTAACATCGCTAGTTGGAATATTTCGTTACGTTTCTTTTCACCGCCTGAAAACCCTTCGTTCAAAGAACGATTGGCAAGGCTCGCCGAGAAATCTACCAGTTTCTGCTTTTCTTTCACCGTTTGTAAAAACTCTTTTGCTTCCATCGGTGGCAGACCTTTGTACTCCCGAATATCGTTTACAGCCGTTTTCAAGAAATTAATATTGGATACGCCGGGGATTTCCACTGGATATTGGAACGCCAAAAAAAGACCTTCCCGAGCACGTTCTTCCGGCGCTAGATCCAACAGATCAACACCATCCAATATCGCTGATCCTTCCGTAACCTCATACGCGTCGCGACCCGCTAGCACATTTCCTAAAGTACTTTTCCCAGCACCGTTAGGCCCCATAATAGCGTGAATTTCTCCTGCTTTGACCTCTAGGTCTAACCCTTTTAATATTTGTTTGCCTTCAACAGAGGCGTGTAAGTTCTTAACTGATAACATCTTTTTGAATTTGGAAATTTGAAAATTACTACCCTACCGATCCTTCCAAAGAAATCGCTAATAATTTTTGTGCTTCTACAGCAAACTCCATGGGCAGCTGATTTAACACTTCTTTGGCATAGCCGTTAACGATCAAACCAACAGCTTTCTCCGGATCTATCCCTCTTTGGTTTAAATAAAAAACCTGATCTTCACCAATCTTCGATGTTGTTGCTTCGTGTTCCAACATCGCTGTGCGATTTTTGTTTTCTATGTAAGGGAATGTATGTGCTCCACAGCGGTCTCCAATTAATAAGGAGTCGCATTGCGTAAAGTTTCTAGCTTTATCTGCATTGGGTCCAATTTTCACTAACCCTCTGTAACTATTATGACTCTGACCGGCAGAGATACCTTTAGACACAATCTTAGAACGGGTATTTTTTCCGAGGTGTACCATTTTCGTCCCCGTATCGGCAATCTGTTTATTGCGCGTCATCGCAACGGAATAAAACTCCCCTACAGAATTATCCCCCTTTAAAATGACACTAGGATATTTCCACGTGATCGCAGAACCTGTCTCTACCTGTGTCCACGAAATCTTAGCGTTGTCACCTTTGCAAATACCACGCTTCGTCACAAAATTATAGATACCGCCCTTGCCATCCTTATCTCCGGGATACCAGTTTTGTACGGTCGAATATTTAATTTCCGCGTCTCGTTCAGCAATCAGCTCAACCACCGCAGCATGCAGTTGGTTTTCATCACGCATTGGCGCTGTACATCCTTCCAGATAGGATACGTATGAGCCTTCTTCCGCAACGATCAATGTACGTTCAAACTGCCCGGTGTTCTGCGCGTTTATACGGAAATACGTAGAAAGCTCCATTGGACATCTTACACCTTTTGGGATGTATACAAAAGAACCATCTGAAAAGACCGCGGAATTCAACGCGGCGTATATATTATCCGTTTGCGGTACCACGGAGCCTAAGTATTTTTTCACCAATTCGGGGTGTTCCTGTACAGCTTCACCAAAAGAACAGAAAATAACACCTTGCTCTTTTAACTTCTCCCGAAATGTAGTCTTCACGGAAACAGAATCAAATACGGCATCAACAGCCACCACGCCAGCCAGAACCTTTTGTTCGTCCAATGGGATTCCTAGCTTCTCGAATGTTGAAAGCAACTCTGGATCTACCTCGTCAAGACTTTCCAGTTGTTTTTTCGGCTTGGGTGCCGCGTAATACGAAATAGCTTGAAAATCCACCTCCGGACTCTCAAAGTTTTGCCATGCTGGCATCTTCATCGTCAAAAAATGACGCAAAGCTTTTAATCGCCATTCGAGCAACCACTCAGGTTCGTTTTTCTTTGCAGAAATAAAACGAACGGTATCTTCGCTTAGCCCGTTGGCGGCTATCTCCATCTCGATATCCGTCGTAAAACCGTATTTATATTCCTCGAGCTCTAGCTCCTTTAGTAATTCATCGTCTTTGGTACTCATTTCTCTACCCCTTTTTTTATTCGGCGATTCCTACCTTAATTTGGACAACAAAGATACGATTAATAGACGACATACCCTAAGCTAACGACCATTCCAACGTACTTTTTAGAAAAAAAAATGACAAAAGTCATTTCTGCGCTTTTAAATGCGTATCGACTTTATCTTTTTGACATTATCATGATTCAAGATAACATTTAACAATAACATAAATAAAGTACAATAAATTTTATCTATAACAAACAAGCGATTATGAAGTTTTTTGTTCGCCAAATAATATTCCGTATATTTACATTCTGTAAAATATAATATTCACGTTAGCTGATTGTAGAAATGCCATATCAACCGGATAAAACAGATTTGAAAATCCTGAAACTTTTACAGGAAAATGGACGAATTACCAACCTGCAGTTGGCTTCAAACATCGGCCTTTCGCCCGCTCCTACATTGGAACGTGTGCGTAAATTAGAAAACTCAGGGTTTATTAAAAGCTATCATGCGTTTGTAGACGAAGAAAAATTAGGGTTGGGCATTAAATCATTTATCCAAATATCGTTAGATTTTCATACGCACAATGCAATCCCGGAGTTTGTAGAAGCAGTTAAAACCATCCCCGAGGTAACGGAATGTCATCATGTTACCGGAAATTGCGACTTTATGTTAAAAGTTTACGTAAAAGATATCAAAGCGTATGAAGCGGTTATTATGGAAAAGATTTCAAAAATCCCCTTCGTCAAAACTTTCCAAACCATGATGATCATGTCGACCAGCAAAAAAGAACCCATCATCCCTTTGGAGTACTAATGTAAACGGAAATTTATGCAGCCGACCATAACGTATAATGACATAGCCCTTATCCTAACATGGCCTGATGCCACCATCCGCGGGGACGAAAAATGGATGATGTTTTTTAGGAAGATCGGCATTGTAAAAAACTTAAATTTCAAAGTAGGTCATACGGGGATCGTTATAATCAAGCGGGAAACAGGCGAGATGCTCTTCTATGATTTTGGACGGTATATCACGCCTCGAGGATATGGCCGTGCACGCTCCAAATTTTCAGACCCCCGTCTGGAGATAAAGTTCAAGGCTAAATTTAAAAAAAATAATATTAGCAACCTCGAAGAAATTGTAGAACAGTTCGAAGCATTGAAACCCGCCATGTACGGAGACGGTGTCCTTTATTTTTCTATCGCTCGTCATATTAACTTTGAACTTGCAAAAGCGTACGGGGATGACTGCGTCCATCAGGGGACTTTTCCATACGGCGCTGTGGCTCGCAACAACAATAATTGTTCACGTTTTATTGCCCGTATGCTCATTCGTTCATCCAAACAGTATACCTGGCGACACAGTATTAACTTCCCGGAGACGATTAAAGCCAGCCCCATCAGCAATGTGGTGAATGTAGTTCCAAATCGCATGATTTATTCATTCTCGCCTGAGCAAGGGCTAAGACACTTTAGAATGAACCGGTGGCAATCTTTTGGCTTTTTGCTAAAGAAACTGGGCGACAATGTGACACAAAAGAAAGCAAATCTTTTGCCCAACGACTTGATCATCGGCTGTATGAACTTCACATCCAGACCTATTGCTGTACCAAAAGACGCCCAATATCTAGGTGGTGTGGGTGATGGTGCATGGTTCAGTATACAACCTACGACAGAAGATCAAGTCATTATTAGGCGGTTTACGACAAAAGGGGAGCTAGAGTATGTCATTCTCGGTGAAGCAATGGAGTCGTTCGATTTATCGCAACCGTTTGAAATCACTTACGACAGTCATCTTCTCTTTACGCATATCAAACAACATGGAAGAAAGATACGTATCCACCATTTACAACGTCTGGCAAATCAGGACTATCAGTTTAGCCTGCTAAAAGAACGTTTCGCTTAAATTTGCCAATCTATAGGCTCTCTGCCTTTGGATTGTAAATAGGCATTCGCGTAGGAGAAATGCTTGCAGCCAAAAAAACCTCTGTGCGCCGACAGCGGCGATGGATGAACAGCTTTCAGTATCAAGTGTTTTTGAGAATCGATCAGCATAGCTTTCTTTTGTGCGTAGCTCCCCCATAACATGAAAACCACATTTTCCGACTTTTGAGATATCAAGTGAATGATTTGATCGGTAAACTCTTCCCAACCTCGTCCCTGGTGGGAGGCTGCTTGATGTGCGCGCACGGTAAGTGTAGCGTTCAGCAGTAAAACTCCCTGTTTAGCCCATTTTGTTAGGTCCCCGGAAGTCGGATACCGGAAACCTGGAATATCGGATGTTAGTTCTTTATAGATGTTTTTTAATGATGGCGGTAATGCGATCCCTTCCGGCACCGAAAAAGATAATCCGTGGGCTTGCCCATCATTATGATAAGGATCTTGACCGAGTATGACAACCTTAATTTCGTTAAAGGGGGTTAGGCTAAAAGCATTTAACACGAGATGTTCAGGCGGAAAGACTACGGCTTGCCTCCGTTCATGCTGTACAAAAGTCGAAAGGGCCCGCATATAGTCTAGCCGAAACAACGGCTTCAAGATGGGCTCCCAGCTGGGGTCGTAACGTTCTGCCATAATACAAACCTAAATAAATTTTACAATTTTATCACGTAAACAAGTTGGATAAGCTCCAAAATAACCGGATATTTGTGCATAATTTTATTTTAGGTAAATTAATATGTCAAATATAATTCGCATTGTCCTTAGCAGCTTTCTCTTAATTGGAACAGTAGCGCTATTTTGGTTCGGCCATTGGGGATGGGGTATTTTAGGAATTTTGATTACGATTCTAGCTTGGGTTACTGTTTTTTTTAATGAAAACATGCTCATCGCACAATGGTATCTCAGAAAAGAGAACATGGGGAAAGCGGAACAATGGTTGAGAAATATCAAGAATTACGAGAAGCAACTTATCAGTGCCCAACACGGATACTACCACATGCTATTGGGCATTCTAGAGTCGCAACGCGCGCCTCTACAATCGGAAAAGTATTTTAAGAAGGCGCTGTCGTTGGGCTTACATATGAGTCACAATATCGCCTTGGCAAAATTAAGCTTGGCAGGTGTAGCAATGGCAAAACGTAATAAACGCGAAGCGGAGAAACTTTTGGCCGAAGCAAAAAAGGCTGACAAAAATAAACTGCTCGCTGATCAGATTAAAATGATGAAGAATCAAATGGGGCTGATGGATAAACAACAATTTAGGTATTCTAGATAACGTTGTCCGATAAAAAATAACACGAGAGGTTGGCTAGCGTAAGTCAACCTCTTGTGTTATAAATCTTCCTTCCTCTTTGCTATCTTCAAACACGAGTATTACTTTAGATACTTTCTTTCCATTCCAATCCCCAACCTGTATAAGTAAAGGTACGGGTACATCTTCTTCCAGTAAATAATGTAAGTAATTTTGCCTGTCTGCTAGTTGCACCAGCACACGCCCCATCTTCATGGTGGAGAATAGGTGCCTATCCCCTTCACTATCTACAATCTGCGTGGCAAACGTATTCAGTTTAAATTCTCGCGGATCCATTTGATAAGAAATGAGAAACAGTTCAATCGAAAGGCTATCGCCGTCAGCATATGTCTTTACCGATTTTACGTCAACCTGAATGTCGTCCTGTATATTTTTTACGGGTTCCTGTTCTTGTGCTAAAAGCGTACAGGGAGAGAGCCAACCTAACGATAAAAACAAAAAATATATTACACTTTTCATCGCAAACGATCGGCTGATTTTATCAATTTTTCATCCTTACGAATGGCCCCTATAGCCATTCCTAAAAAGATTATAGCAATAGGCAAAAGGAAAAAGCCCACACCAATATTTCCTGCTCGCACCTTTTGGTTAATCACATCCAATGTGGTATGTGCGGTACTCCACATCCATATTCCCAACAACACAATTAATGCAATTTCTACCATAATGAAAAGCACCTGTCTCTTTCTGTTTTTGTATTGGAAGACAATCAGTAATGGTACAATGGTCACAATCCCTGCGTAAATTGCCAATGCAATCGATGTAGATTCCCGGACAGATTCATTATTATTTGAAGAATATATTCCCGTAACATAGATTTGTTTACCAAGACCCACCAAGTCAATATAGCTCACAAAGGGAAAAACAAAAAGGCCTAATAAAATAATAGCGGCTGCTAACAGCCATAATGTTTGAATACGTTGAATCATAACTAAACTTTCTTCTTGTTTAACAAAGATAGTTTTATCTTCTTTTTTCCCGTAAAAAAGAAGCAAAAAACTCGTCACTTCAGATATTTGACATATTAGAAAGTGCTAAAAATAAATTTCTACAGTCGTCAAATCTCTGGATGTGACCTTTAGTGCCAAGGGGGGGGGTAGTGCATTGCGTGAATAAAATAATCCATATCACTTTGCGATTACGCGTGTTAAAACCGAGCCAAATATCATTCTGTTTTTAACGGAATATCCTGCGTAAGCTGGTCGCGGAACAGTGCTAGGCCGATTTAACCCCGCGTACCCACAGACGGTATTGTCCGTTGTCATATACGCATTTGTACTATCCCCTAATTAACATAATAGGTCGCATCCGAATGTTTGAGGTATGTAGAAACCCATCCTTAGCAATACCCCTCCTCTCAAATATTCGAAGCGATGATTTTTGCGCACCTTTTTCTAAAAAAGGTGCATAAAAAAATAATTACCTTTGTGAAGTGGAAGACTCATTACAACGTTTTTTTTTGGAGATTGCGTATGACGGCACGGCCTACCACGGCTGGCAGGTGCAGGAGAACGCTATTTCGGTGCAGCAAAGATTAAATGAAGCGCTCCATAAAATTTTGCGGTATCCGATAGAAACCGTCGGTGCGGGTAGGACAGATACCGGTGTGCATGCTAAACAACTATTTGTCCATCTGGATATACCAGTGGGCAGAACAAAAAACGAGGACCGTTTTCTGCATTCGCTAAATGCGCTACTTCCTCACGATATCGCAGTATACCGCATCCTTCCCGTAGAGCAAGATGCACATGCCCGGTTCGATGCAACGGAAAGAGCTTACGAATATCATGTCCATTTTTGCAAAAACCCCTTTTTATTAAACAAATCCTGGCAATTACGGGACGCTCCTGACGTAGCCCTTATGAATCAAGCCGCTGCGTTTCTAGTGGGCACCCAGGATTTCGAATGTTTTTCGAAGAGTCATACGCAAGTATATACAAATATATGTACCGTAACACAGGCGTACTGGCAAGAAACAAATGGTGGGCTTGTTTTTCACATTACCGCTAACCGATTTCTGCGGAATATGGTTCGGGCCATCGTGGGTACCTTATTGGATATCGGCCTGAAGAAGAAAACGCCCGAATTTATACTGGACGTCATCGGTAGCAAAGACCGATCAAAAGCTGGCACCTCAGTGCCGGCACACGGCCTGTATTTAACAAAAATCGTTTATCCTTATATTGATACAACATTTTGAGCGAACAAAAAATAACCGGCAAAACATACGACTCCCAACTCCTCCAACGGATGGCTCGCTATATGAGTCCCTACAAAGGTATATTTTGGGCTTCCGTCATATTAACCATTCTGTTGGCTGCGGTAGCACCTGCGCTGCCCATGCTTGTGGAATATACCTTGGACAAATATATCCTAAAAGCGGATGCTACGGGGCTTACATGGATGCTAATTATCATGATTGCCTTGCTAATCGTACAAACGGTGATCCGCTATTATCATACGCTGGCGACAAACGTATTGGGGCAAAACGTTATTCGTGATATCCGTATACAGGTATTTAATCATATCATTAATTTACGATTAAAATACTTTGATAATACGGCTATCGGCAAATTAATCACGCGGACGATCTCCGATCTGGAGACAATCTCCAATATTTTCTCCCAAGGGCTGATTCAAATTATTGGCGATCTGCTACAGCTTGTCGTTATCGCAGGCGTCATGTTTTATACGGATTGGCAATTGACGCTTATCGTGCTCATTCCTATGCCACTCTTGATATGGGCGACCTATATATTCAAGGAATCGATGAAATCGGCTTTCGTGGACGTGCGTACCTGGGTATCCAACCTGAATACGTTCTTACAGGAACATATCAGCGGTATGGCTATTATTCAGTATTTCTCACGGGAGAAGCAAGAAATGGAAAAGTTTAAGACCGCCAATAGCAAGCATCGAGATGCACATATCCGCGCGAATTGGTATTTCTCTATCTTTTTCCCTGTCTTGGAAATTATCCTCGCTATTGCGATCGGTCTTTTGGTATGGTATGGATCGAAACAGATTCTTGCCAATGCTATTTCGCCGGGAGTCGTGGTTGCTTTCCTAATGTACATCAACATGATTTTCCGACCTATTCGAGAACTAATAGATAAATTTAACACCCTACAAATGGGGATGGTTTCCGCAGAGCGGGTATTTGACGTATTAGATACCAAAGAATTTACGCCGGACACCGGAACCTTTTCGCCAGATAACATAGCGGGCGAAATCGAGTTCGATAATGTTTGGTTTACTTATAACGAAGGAACCATCCGCCGAGAGGCGGATAGCTCCATTACCGATGAAAAAGACGTTTCTACCCAAGAAAAATGGGTGTTGAAAAATGTCAGCTTCCACGTCCAGCCTGGAGAAACGCTGGCTTTAGTTGGGGCCACAGGCGCCGGGAAATCATCCACCATTAATATACTCAGTCGCTTTTATGAAATACAGCAAGGTCGTATTTTATTAGACGGTAAAGATATACGTGCGTACAAACTCGATTCTCTCCGTCAACACATAGCCACTGTTTTACAAGATGTTTTCCTGTTTTCCGACACCGTATTCAATAACATTACCCTTTATAATTCGGATATTACCGAGGAAGAAGTTATCGAAGCGGCTAAAAAGGTTGGAGCATACGACTTTATTATGCGACTGCCCGGAGGTTTCGATTATCAAGTACAGGAACGAGGTGCTACACTATCTTCAGGGCAGGCACAGTTAATCTCTTTTATTCGGGCATTGGTGCATGACCCCGCGATATTGATCCTAGACGAAGCGACATCATCTATCGACACAGAAACCGAATTACTCATTCAGACCGCTATCGAAAAGATGATGGCAGGCAGAACAGCTATCGTTATTGCACACCGTCTGTCTACTATTCAACGAGCGGATAAAATCATCGTTTTTGATAAAGGAGAAATCAAAGAAATTGGCACACACCGAGAGCTTCTCACTATCGAAGATGGTTATTACAAAAAGCTTTACGATCTTCAGTTTAATTCACTAGGTATATAATCATAAAATACGCCACCTTACACCAACCTGGTATTGCTGAATCATTGTTGTCCAACTACGGTGCACGTTAGTTGAGCGTTCAAATCCACGGTAACGAAAATAGAACTTTCCCAATTCTAGTCCGACAGTGTATCCTAGCCGGGTTCCCCCCTTAAAAGCCAGCTCGCCGTTTTGCAAACGGTACCTGTCTTCATTTAAAAGCGAATTGAACTCTGCCCCACCCAACAGCGCAAATCCGGGTGTAACATCTAACCTAAACAACACGGGTAAATCAAAAAAATGAAGGGCTTTGTTTCCTTTATCAATACCATTGGTTTCATGAACGGTTTCTGAATTTGCCCGTACACGGGTTAGGTTGAAGGTCGGTTCTACTTGGATGGCCATATTCGGAAGAAAGTGATAGCTCATCACTACACCAGCCTGAACACCCAAACGTTTCGATGAACGAAAAGAAAGTGCGTCAGCACCAGATAAATTCCCCCCTAATTTCACGCCGAATCCGACTTGTGAAAAAACATTATTTCCTGTAAGTAAGCACAATAATATAAGCAAAATTTGCCGGATGGCTAGACTATTTAGCATATGCAAATATATATAAAGGCGACAAGCCTATTTATTGACTATTGTAAAGAAATAGTCAATAAATAGGCTTGCGACGTTACAACGAAAAAGCAACCATATAAATAACGGTTGCTGTTTTTCTTAATCCAGTCCTCGTTTTTTCATGAGATGAATCGGATCAGGGTCTTGACCTCTAAACTGCCTGTACATTTCGGCCGGATTGCCGGTACCACCTCGTTCTAAGATATTTTCACGGAAAGAAGTCGCTGTAGCTTGATCAAAAAGACCATTTTCTTTAAACGCTGCAAAAGCATCGGAATCCAATACTTCAGCCCAGATATAAGCATAGTAACCTGCAGAATATCCGCCGGAGAAAATATGTTGAAAATAAGTGCTTCTATAGCGCGGAATAATAGCATCAATTAATCCGATTTTTTGCATCCCGGCCGTCTCAAATGCGTTCACATCACCCTCGATAGGTTTCGTTGTGGCATGATAATCCAAATCCAACAATGAGGCAGCAACATACTCTACCGTTGCAAACCCTTGGTCGAACGTTCCTGCCTGTTCCATCTTTTCTATTAAAGCCTCGGGAATAGCTTCTCCCGTTTTATAATGCTTAGCATACGTTTTTAACACTTGTGGATCGGCCGCCCAGTTTTCCATCACCTGCGATGGCAGCTCCACGAAATCGCGCGACACTGCTGTACCGGCTAAACTACGGTATTTCACATTCGACAACAAACCATGCAACGCATGTCCAAATTCGTGGAATAAAGTGGTCGCTTCATCAAATGTCAATAGCGCGGGCTCATCGCCAACAGGCTTTGTGAAGTTACACACAATGGATATGACAGGAGCGACACGTTCCCCATCTTTCGTATGCTGCGAGCGATAAGACGTCATCCAGGCTCCTCCTCTTTTGGATTCCCTAGGGAAGAAATCGGCGTAAAGCAATCCTAAGTGTTTATCATTTTTGTCTTTCACTTGGTATACTTCGACCTCTTCATGGTAAGTCGGCACATTGCTCAAGGCGACAAAATGCAAACCGAACAACTTATTAGCAGTATCAAACGCACCTTGCCGTACTGCTGCTAAACTAAAATAGGGCTTGATCTCTTCTTCATTCAAAGCGTATTTTGCTTTGCGGATTTTTTCTTGGTAATATCTCCAGTCGTACGGCGCTACCTGAAAATCTCCGCCGGCGGCCTCGATCTCCTTTTGAATATCAGCCGCCTCCACTTTTGCTTTAGCTAACGCCGGTGTCCATATTTTATTCAATAACGCATACACATTCGTTGGATTTTCTGCCATGGCTTCTTCCAACACATATGCGGCATGTGAATCGTAACCCAATAATTTTGCTTTCTCTAGACGAAGATTTGCTGTTTTAAGCAGGATTTCTTTGTTATCGTTATCATTGTCATTGTTGCCCCGCATTTGGTAGGCATTCCAAATTTCTTTACGTAATTCCCGGTTATCTGCATACTGTAAAAAAGGCATTACAGAAGGATTCTGAAGGGTAAACACCCATTTTCCTTCTTTACCTTTCGCTTTAGCCGCATCGGCAGCCGCCTGTTTTAAAGCGGCGGGAAGCCCAGCCAAGTCTTCTTCATTATCTACAACCAATTCGTAGGCATTTGTTTCAGCCAACAGATTTTGTCCGAAATCATTCGTCAGCACCGATAATTCGGAATTGATTTTCTTCAGTTTCTCTTGATCACTTTCGGAAAGATTTGCTCCTGCGCGAACAAACCCTTTATATGTTTCTTCCAATAGTTTGGCGTCTTCTGCATCCAACGCTAAAGAAGCACGGTTATCGTATACAGATTTTACACGCGCAAATAGCTTCCCGTTCAACGATATCTCATCCCCATGTGCCGACAATACAGGTGCCATATCTTTGGCTATTGCTTGAATAGAATCGTTTGTATTCGCTGAATTTAGATTAAAAAATACGCGCGAAACATCTCCTAACAAGCTCCCTGCGTGTTCTAAAGCCACGATGGTGTTTTGAAAAGTAGGCTCTTCTGTATTGTCTACAATAACATCAACTTCTTGATTGTGCTGTTCTAAAGCAGCTTTGAACGCTGGTCGAAAATGCTCGTCCCTAATTTTGTCGAACGGTGGCACTTGAAACTGGGTGTCATAAGCCGATAGCAACGGGTTGTTTTCGTTTTGGGTATTATCCGTCTCTTGGCAACCCACGACTACTGTCGCAACGACGATACAAAATGGTAAGAATTTTAATTTATTCATTCGTTGTTGTTTAGTTTTTCGGCAAAGATAAGGATTACGAATTAGATACTTATTTTAATTTCCCATTTTCCTTCTGGAAGGATCCATTGCCCATCTGAATTTCGTACAGCTATTTTTCCTTTTTGTATGGCGTCGTCGACAGGAACTCCGTTGATAAGAATAGATGTATACTCCTTCAAAGGAAGCTCAAAAACCGCCGTTGTACCCTTAGGGACATTGAACGTTACTGTCATTTGATTAGCAGATTGCGTGATAGCACTTTCTATCTCTCCCTTGATAGAAGAAACCTTGGCTTTGGCAAACGACAGATCACCTAGTTGGGGCGTCACCGAGAACGTTTTATATCCCGGCTCTAATGGCTTAATGCCACAAACCTCACTAGACATAATGGTAAGCCCTCCCCCACTCCAAGCATGGTTTATGGTACCCCCTCCGTATCCATCCTTACCGATACCCCAACCTTCGAACAGGGTGGTAAAATTAGGGTTATTGACCATTTCGGCAAAACGCTTTTTATGACGGGCATTAGCCAAACCAGGTTGCCTCATCTTGTACATCGCCTCGAACACATATTTCTCCATATAAGGACTTGCATGCTCCTGTTTCGAAAAGACATCAAGAATAAGATCATATTTGTTCTTATCAGCAATATCGGCGAGAACGGCTAAGGCATGCACCCTATCATCTGTCTTTCCGCTATAGGAGGGGTTTCGGTAAGCTGTCCCATTCCAGAATCGCTGGTTGAAGGTCTGTTTAAATTGTTTCATTTCAGCCCCGATCCGGTGCATGTCCTCTTTATAGCCCATTTCATCAGCCATCAGATAACTTCCTTTCAAAGCTAAATAATACCAGAGGTTATAAAGCAGTAACATATCTTTATGCTCTCCCCAGTCACCCCATTGCCATCCCCCTTCCCGCAATAGAACCAAACCTTCTTTATCCTTCTCCCAGAGCGAAATGTACTTTTGGATAGCTGGATACAGATCCTGGAGGACCTGCTTATCGCCTGTATGCATATAATACATCCAAATCCCATAATATCCGATACTCGCAAGTGCCTGATCGGGCAATTCTTTATCCCAGTTGCCAGCAGGCACTGGAGAAAACAGCACACCGTCTGCTTTTTGCCAACCAATCAGCTCGTACAGCCACTTTCTTGCCAGCGCGTGCGAAGAAGGGTCCAACGTATAGAAAGCTTCCTGCGCTTCAAGCACGACATCTCCCGTCCATTGCGCTCGTTCACGGTCGGGGCAATCCATATAGGTGTCACGCATGGTTATGTAGAGTGTACGGGCCGCCTTTTGCCAAAGCGTATTGAAAAAGGGATCGGAGCATTCAAAAAATCCGGTGAATTCCGTGTCGTAGCCCGTTTCGCGAAACATGAGCTGATTGATCTTGACATGTTCGGGAACGATTACGTACAGCATGTGCCCATTGATCCATCCCAGACTTTCGTATTGCTGGCGACCGTTTTTAGCGATATACGCTGCACGTAAATTTTCGGCTGAACCGTTATAATATAGATAGTTGTCGGTAACGATGTGGATCGAGTCTCCTGCATTGGCCTCGATATCAAAATAGGGGGTAAACTGCATATTGTATGGCAGTTTGCAGATGATCGTATCTCCCTTTCGGACAATGTCTTGGGAACGAAATGCTTTAAGACCAAAATCCTTCCATAGTGGAATCGGTCGTTTAACGAGTTTATTCCAAGGTGCAGATCCGAAAGCACCGTGCTCTATTGCTGGTTCGAAAGAAGTCAACTTTCCTTCGCTGCTATACCAACCCTGATTCCCCAAGCGGGCATCGTAAAGAATATTGGACTCAGGCAACCTGAAATTAGGTTCCTTTCCTGGTGCCGACTGGTATTCCACCAACCGTTTGACAAGCCAGCTGTTGTCACTGTAAAGTTCAAACTTTTCGCTTTGCAGATCAAACAAAAGTCCCAGCTTACCACTACTATGGTGTGAAAAACCATGTTTTCCAAAGTACCACACCTTAATTGCTATGGTATTGCTGCCTTTTTTAAGATGTTTGCTAATATCCACTTCGTCGTAGTAGGTATCGCTCGGATTAGGCCCTCTTTTTAATCCACCTTCGAATACGACGAGTTTATCGTTGACGTAAAGCCAATATTTACTATCCACCGCAATCTTTGCTATAGCTTGTTTGGGCAATCTGTCTATGTTAAAATCTTTCCGAAAACCGGCCCAGATGTTCGTTAAATTGGTATCTTGAGACGCTAATCCAATCCACTTACCTTTCCATTGTTGGGCCGCAATCTGGTTAGAAAATAAGACAATAGAAAAAAATGCTAATAACCACATTCGGCTCGTCTTCATACTACGTTTTCTTTATCAGGTTTATTTTGGACTATTTTAATTGCTTTTGGATCCTCACTTTGATCCTTCGCAAATTAATCAATCGTTGGAACTTCTTGAAGGAATTTCTTAATTTGCTTAGCTATATATGGATTATTATGATCCTGCAACGCGATTACACGCCGCAGAATTTCCGGCTCTTTCTGGAGATAATTTCGTAGACACTGCAGTGCAGCAGTCAATACGGGACCATACATTGTTGGCAAGCGGTCGGTAATGTCCAACATAATTGATCTGTCTAGTTTTTTGTATGTGCCAAGATTCTCCATCACCTTTGGTTTCAATGCCGCGGGAACGCAGTCAAATGCTAACCATAATTTCTGCTGGAAGGAGGAATCTTCACCCCACTCCTTTGGTAAAACAGTTAGAGCATGTAATACAAGGTTGTATGAACTGTCGCATAAAAAACCAACGACCTTATCTTTCACTTGAAGTGGGTGGTCTGACAACATATGCATTCGATCCAGTGCCCAATACCTATCCCAGATATCATCGCTATTCAGCAGATCAAGTAGAAATCCAGGATTCAGCGCAGCTTCAGTTGCGTGTTCAACATCCCGCTGCACCTGCCCATAAACGAGGTTCCACATCTTGTGGGTGGTAAAGACCGCTCCTTTTACGACAAATGGCAGTACATCTTTGGATGTCGGACGGGTTACAGCATCCACGCCTTCAGCCGCGCTGTTCTGCGGAATTAAATTTTGGTAATTGAAATTGCCTATGGGCGAAAGACTATCGGCCAATATAGCGTGCAGTTGCTGGTACTCCTGTTCATTGAAAGGTTCATGCTCCGCTTTGCTTAAAAATTCCTTTGGAGACAATTCAAATCCAAGGTATCGACCCGTCACGTTCCAATAGAGGTCTACCCTAAGCAATCGACAAGACCCGTCAAAGCAGACTTCTGTGCTTATCTTCCGATAATACGATATCGGATCGCCCCCTGCAGTCAATAATTGAAAAAGGGTGTCTTTTGGGGCTGAAACCCCTCCTGTATCGATGAGTATACTATTGACATCAGCAACATTTTGCGGCAACGTGGGTGTGGTGAAATAACAAATGGTGTCTTCCTGACGCTGCTGGCTAAAAGTCGAAGTAACTCCATAGAAAACAAGGAGCATAATAAAAATGGGTTTTAAAAACCTCATGAGCAAATCTTATCTTTCTAACTATCCTGCCGGCACGATAGCGCCGTGTTCCGTCAATAATTTCTTCAGATCCGACATCGCAACCTCCGCAGGTGTTTTACCTTGCGTGTGCGCTAATACGGCGGCAGCAGCAGCCGCTTGCCCCATACCCATACAGGAAGCCTGGACACGTAAAGCTGAATTTGCCAAACGGTCACTCCCGATACAACGACCCGCAACGATCAAGTTCCGGCTACCTTTTGGTATAAGGGCCCTTAACGGCACGGATGCAACCCGCCCCTCTTCTAGATGCTTGGGAATAACCCCCTGTTCGTCGTGAAGGTCTATTGGATAGTAAGAATAGCAAACTGCATCTTCAAAAATTCTTCCCATAACGTAATCTTCATGGGTAACCTGGTAAATACTATCAATGCGATAAGTCTCCCGGACGGCCGTTTCGTTCTGCATATCCAACACCTTTAAACCCGTTAAACCTGGCAGCGTTCGAAGAAACTTCAGTGTTCTAAACAGCGATGCCCGCCCGCTGATGTTTGCAATAGTGTGCGATACAGACGTGGTGGCATCAGCGCCCGCGATGTGTTGCACATTATCACCGGCGTTACGAAGCAAAGATTCAACATTTAGAAACTCGCCTTTAATCAGGTCACCACGATTTACCGCAGCGTTAAATTCATCCTTAATCCGGTTCATATCGAGTTGATCTATGGAATATCCACCAATACGGAACATCAACGTTCCCGGCTGTGTCTCTTTCTCCCGCAGCAAGTTAAATCCTGCCAGCGAGACCGCAAATGCGTTTCCAGTGCAATCAATTAATTGATTGCAGAAAATCTCCGTTTTTGTTCCTTTTCCGATCGTCGTTACTTTCCAGCCTTCCTTATGTTGCACGACCTCTACCGGTGTTTCGTAAAACCTCAGGTTCACACCTGCCTCCACACATTTATCTTCGATCATCATCGCATAAAGCGGACCATTTAGACGCACTTGATGATGCCAATGTTGGCGACCGTGAGGAACGGAAAAGTCAGGTAATTTGTCGTCATTTAATGCAACGGCTTCCTGCACCATTTCCCAACCGATGCCGCCAATAACCTGCTTGCCCCATGCGAAAAAAATACCGGGAAACGCGACTCCACCGGTCGTGGTAGTACCGCCTAACATACTTCCGTTTTCAACCAAAATAGTTTTCTTTCCCGCCCTTCCGGCCTGCACCGCAGCTACGACGCCGGCTGTGCCGCCACCGATCACCAAGATATCGGTAGTGAGCATTTCCTTTTTGATTATACGTGGTCCTTGTAGCACCTCTCCTTTGAGTAACCGAGGTGTAGTCAATCCTAGAGAGATTGCGCCCAATGTGGCTATCGCTGACCTTCTTTTCATTTTGTCCATTCCTTTTAAGGGTTCTAGATTGTTGTCAATATCCGGGATTTTGATCAGTCGCCGGGTCAATAGCATGGTTATAATTTGTCTCAGAAAGAGGTATCGGCCAAAGTAAATGTTTTTGAACGATCGGTTTTCCCTTGCCATATTGAATAAGTTCATCCAATTTTCCGGTTCGCTTCAATTCAAACCAACGCTTTCCTTCATATATGAATTCATATCCCCGTTCCCGTATAACGAGATCCACAAAGGTGTCACTGTCATAATCGGCCGGATCGTAATCGACGGGAGCTGGCGTATTCGGCGCATAGCCATAAGCCCTACGATGCACCTTGTTCAGTGCTTCCATTGCCATGGCGTTGACCGTATTTTCAGCTTTTGCAGATGCTTCCGCGAAGATCAGCAAAGCATCTGATAACCGATAGATGGGTAGGTCATTTCCTGCCGTATTCGCATCAAGCGCATCTGGATCCACATACTTTGAACTAACCAGCGTATTTGGTCCCAAACCAAAGTTAATCTGGTCCCAGAGCTGCTTGCGGATATCATCGTTATTCCACGCGATATAATTCGCGTTGGTCGCATCGCCATGGACGGCATAAGCGCCTGTCCCACCTGCTGTGAGCAGTTTGGTACTTGGATGGTTGGATATCCACAAAATGTAATTGCCCTGAGCAGGAAGACGTGCGTACTTCAGCGCAAAAATCTCCTCGGTGCTTGTGGTGATATCCGGCCCAAAAATTTTATATTGGTAGTCTTCGGGGCTACTCACGCTTACTAAACTAAAACCTGATTGGGCAACTTCGTTGGCTAGTTCAGCGGCTTCGTTATAGCGTTCCAATTGCAAGTACACATCGGCCAGTAGTGTTTTAGCGGCCCATTTAGTAGGACGGCCACTAACCGCTGCAGTTTCTGGCAGCGATATCGTCGCTGCTGCCAAATCATCCAGAATTAACTGATAGACTTCTTCTTCTGTACTGCGTGGAAGATCCTTTACGTCCATTGTTTCTTCGGTACGCAACGGCACACCAGCCCAATTCCTGACCAACTGAAAATAGGAAAAAGCACGCAAAAACTTTGCTTCGGCAACGTATTCCGCAAACGCTTCCCCCTCTACCACATTCAAGATAACCAGATTTGCGTTCCTAATGGCCAGATAGAAACCGTTCCAAAAACCTTGGACGCGCGTTATGTTCGCGTCATCCAGCCCCTGGTAGTTGCTCAGGGGAGTCCAACTGCCACGACCATACATCCAGTCTGAATGACACTCCAGCGCAGCAATATAGTTCGGCATGAGGTCTTTACGCAACGGGCTATAAATCGCATTCACTGCGGCTTCCACTTCTTCCGCCGTATTATAGAAATTCTCCTCCGCAATTTGCTTGGGCGTTTCTTCGAGGGCCCTTTCGCACGCTACAAAAAGTGCAACTATACCCCACATGCATATTAATCTCTTCATCGTATTTAATTTCAATTTCTTCATCCTATGAACTGTAAAAAGTTAGAAACCGGCACGGATACCAAAGGTGACTGATTTCGCAGACGGGTAACTATTATGGTCGAGTCGAAAATTCACTTCCGGATCCCACCAGGAATAATTGGTGAGCGTAAGTAGATTTTGTGCGCTCACATAGACCTGCAGCCGCTGTAATTTGTTCGCATTCCATGCTTGCAGCGGTAGGTTGTAAGCCAAGGATATGTTTTTGAGTCGTAAAAATGAACCGTCCTCTATAAATCGATCCGATACCTTTACGGGCGTCGATCTACTGATCCGCGGGTAGTCAGCATCGGTATTATTGACTGTCCAATGATGCTCATACACTGTTTTGGGCATATTCAGACCAAAGCCATAGTCCATGGTATTCGTAATAGAGCTCGCATTGAAAATATCATTTCCATACGTTCCCTGGAGAAAAAACGAAAATTCGAAATTCTTATAATTCATCACGGAATTAAAGCCATATGTAAAATCAGGGTTAGCATCTCCAATATATGTTTTGTCTGCAGATGTGATGTTACCGTCCTGATTGACATCACGATAAATAATGTCTCCCTTCTCGTCGTAACCATCCTCTATGTAACCCCAAAACTGTCCGACAGGTCGCCCCTCCCTCAATATGCCGGTAGCATCGCTCACGATGACCATACCGATATTATCCCGCAGAACATCTTCGCCGTTGTATAGACTGATTACTTTGTTTTTGTTAAAGGCTATATTGGCATTGATATTCCACGTAAAACTGCCTTCAAAAGGTCTTGCTTCAACACCTAACTCAACGCCTCTATTTTGTACCTTGCCGACATTTCGAATCGTTGTCGTATAGCCCATGGAGGCCGGCAACCGTACATCACTCAGCAAATCACGCGTATTCTTCAGGTAATAGTCCGCGGTTAATAAGACCCTATTATTCAGGACGCCAACATCTACTCCAAGATCAAACTGCTCCGTAGTTTCCCAAGTTAAGTCGTTCGGCAGCCGTGTTAACGGACTGACCGTGTTGAAATATTCATTACCAAATATCGTCTTACCTGGGACCAATAAATTAAGCGTAGTATACGGATCAATGGCCTGGCTACCGGTTAGCCCCCAGCTGGCCCGCAACTTGAGATCTGAAAAGGCCGAAACATTACGCATGAAATTTTCGTTTGAAATACGCCACGCAAGCGCTGCTGAGGGAAAATTCCCCCATTTACTTCCCGGCGAGTAGCGCGAGGATCCGTCACGACGAAAACTTATCGTGGCGAGATAACGGTCGTCGTAGCTATAATTGACGCGCCCTAAGAGCGAAATTAATGCCGACTTTGTATACGCTGACCCGGGAACGCCTGGCGTACCAGCTGCGCCCAAATTGTAAGTCTCATAGATATCAGAAAGAAAATCCGTCCCTCCGGCATTTACAGCCGTCGTCATAAAATTCTGGTAGGTAAGCCCCGCTACCGCAGCGAGATTATGCTTGTCACTAAACGTTTTGTTATAATTTAAAGTGTTTTCGTTCAACAGGCTGGTCTGCTGCGTGGAAGATACATTAGCGATTCCCGGGCTATCAAAAAATTTGGTCGTCGTATAATTATCCGAACGGTCATCGCGGTTCTCCAATCCTCCAGCCACTTTGAAGATAAGTTCGGGGGTAATCCGGTAGGATACAGCCGTATTGATCAATGCTACGTTTGCTTTGGTCTGTGCGGTACTTTCATTAATCCAGTTAATCGGATTGCGCAGATCTGTTGCCAGAAAGGGATAAGCTGTATGCAGTATCCGATAGGAACCATCTTCGTTATAGGGTGTCAGAATCGGTGGAGCAGAAATGGCAGCAGCAATCATGGAGTTGCCTCGATTGCCTCCTCCACTGTCTCGTCTTTCGGTCGTCAGACGCGAGAGGATTGTATTCAATTCTACGGAAATCTTATCGTTGATTTTATGATCAATACTGCTTTGCAACGAATAACGATTGTAATTGCTTCCTTGAATGATACCATCTTGCCCGAAAAAGCTACCGTTGATGGAAAACCGCGTTTTCTCATTTCCGCCAACTATGCCAAGCGCAGCCGTAGTCATCGGGGCCTTCCTAAAGACAAAATCCTGCCAGTCAAAACCTTCCCCAAATCCGCTTATCTCTTCTTCATTAAAATAAGGTGTCACATTATCGTTCGTCGCCTGCTCGTTGTAGAATCGTGCATACTCCTGCGCATTCATGAGATCGAGCTTACGGATGAGTTGCTGCGAACTGTAACTGGTTTCAAACGACACATCTGTACGTCCTTCTTTTCCCTTTTTTGTTGTAATGATCACGACACCATTGGCACCACGTGAACCGTATATCGCCGTAGCCGATGCATCCTTGAGAATCTCGATACTTTCTATATCAGCGGTATTAACGATGGAGGGATTAGAACCGGCTATGGGAAATCCGTCAATAACATACAGCGGTTCATTACTTCCCTGAATAGAATTTCCTCCGCGAACACGAACAGATATACCGGGACCAGGGGCACCCGAACTCTGGCGTATATGTACCCCGGGAGCTCTGCCCGAGAGGGCCTGCAATGCGCTGGCATTAGGAAAGGCATTTACCTCTCGAGCCTTTACCTGCGCTACGGCTCCGGTCAAATCCGCCTTCCGTACTGTCCCATACCCTACCACAACAACTTCATCAAGTTCATCCGTTCGATCTATTAATACCACATCGACCACCGTTCTGTTTCCAAGACTTATTTCCTGATCTTCATATCCGACAAACGAAAACTGCAGCATCGCGGCGGCGCCTTCTATACGGAGGATATAATTGCCCCTTTCATCCGTCATGGTACTGTTGGCCTTTCCTTTCTCCGAAACAGTAACTCCCGCGAGCGGTTCACCTGCGCGGTTCGCCACGCTACCCTTCACCGTTCTTTCCTGAATCCGTATCATGTCGCCTTTGGCTGCTAACGCAGAATTTTCCTCTCGCATCAATATGATGTTCTTGTCCACCAGTTTATATCCGATATGAAACTGCTCCAGCAGTCCGGTGAGAACTTTCTCGACATGGGTGTCGTTCACCTGTAAGTCCACCAACGCATTTGCCGGAACGATAGATTTATCGTAAAAAATATTATATCCGCTTTGCTTCTGGATATCCTTCAAAACAGTAGTTAGTTTCGCATTTTTCCTGCTAAGCGTCACTTTTTGACCAAACGTAAATGCGCTAACCTGCAGCGTGCTTACAAGCATTAAGATCAAGGATAGTTTCATGACTAACAATCTAGGTTTCAAACGCCTGCAAAACGGCGTGAGTATATCATAATTTTTATACATTTGTATTTAAGATTGGTTGTTTACTATTATATGCTAAGACATCAATCGACAAGCCCGTAGGACTTGGCTAATCAGGGGCGGTCGCAACGCTCCTGATTGTTATGCTCTTCAAATTCTGCTGATTTTTATTTCATAACCAAAATCCTCCTTCCATTGATTTTGAACCTTACCGCTCCCGTTAACTCGACCGTTTTCAACAATTTCTCAATATCCTCAAACCTGGAGATCATACCGGAAAACTGCTTATCCTTTAAATCATCTTTAAACACGACATCCACATCATACCATCTGGCAACACTTTCCATAACCTCATTGATCGACGCATCTTCGAATGCAAACGATCCATTTTTCCAAGCAATGACATAAAATGGATCCACATTGGTGATGGCTATATTTTTTGATTCGCGTGTATAAACAGCTTGCTGGTTGGGCTTTAGAACATGACTTAGTCCATTGTCGAAAGAGATCTTTACCGACCCTTCTACCAAAGTTGTTTGAATCGTTTCACCATAGCTATTGACGTTAAAAGCAGTACCCAATACTTCTAGCATTTGCTGATCCGTCTCCACGATAAAGGGAATCCGTTTCCCATCTCTGTCTTGTTTGCTGACGTCGAAATATGCCTCCCCCTTCAGTTCAACACGACGGACATCCTCCTGGAAACTGATCGGATAGCGAAGCGTGGATGAGGCGTTCATCGCTACTTTTGTCCCATCAGATAGTGTTACATTATATTCTCCACCATTTGGGGTAATAATGGTATTAGATAGGCCGCCTTTCACCCTTTGTTCACCAGTTATTGCGTACGTAATGGATCCATCTGCTGTCTTATGTACTGAATAGCCCTCCAGTTGGATTATGGTATCACTTTTCAACTCTTCCAAGTCTAATTGCGTTCCATCGGCCAAAACAATCCGGGCTTTATTTCCTCCCGGCTTAATAGTCGAAATGGTATCCTTAACGCTGTGTTTTGCCTCCGTCGAATCTGGCCCATTTATAAAATCTATTGCAAACTTTAAAAAGACAAGGATACATGCAGCGGCCACCAGCGTGGCTAAACGTTTAGTTGTTTTAATCTTTTTGGTGTCTTTAGAAAAATTCGGCTGAAGCCGCTCATCCAACATAATCCGTTGGAATAAATGTTCGGAATCTGGGGCTTGTCCTTTTGTCTCGGCCGACGACTCCATAAGGATATCCCAGACCCATAGAAGATCTTCATCTGTTTTCTGCTCCAACGCGTTTTTAAGCAAAACAAGATTGTCGTCAGATATGGAATTGTCCATATACTGCTGTATGAGATGAATGAGTTGTCCTTTTTCCAACGTTTATAATTACTGGTTACCTATAATATAAACGAGGTAGCAAGACAAAAGGACTAGATCAAAATAAAATTTTTAATAAAAAAAGTAGAAGATAAATATTTTTCACGATTAGTTTCACCGTTTTGGATGCCGTGATCAATTGATTCTTAACCGTGTATTTGGATACGCCAATCTTATCCGCAATCTCCTCATAGGATAATCCTTTGATTTTATTTAACGTATAGACTTCCCGTTGCCTTTCGGGCAGGCGCTCAATGGCATTAGTCCATACGTTGGTTAATTCGGTCGTATCGAGTGTGTGTTCCGTACTTCTACATGCTTCTTTCCAACTATGCTTCAAATGCTCGTCAAATTTGGATTTCACCACCTTTTTCCTGAAAATGGAAATTGTTATCCGTTTGGTGATGACAAATAGATAAGGATAAAGACTCTCGGGATTTTCTATCTTGTCACGGTTTAGAAATACGGAAACAAACACTTCCTGGACAAGTTCTTCCGCTTCCTCATGATTTTTACTAAACTTATAAGCATAGTTATAGATTGACTTGTGATAAGCATCAAAAACTTTGCGGAAGGCCTTATGGTCTCCTATTTTGAAATCCGCAAATTCAACGTCCGATATCGTATTTACAATTTGGGCCATTACCAAAAGATTGCGTCATATACTGCAGGCTTATACTATAAAATGTACGATGACAATGAATACATTGCCCAACACAACTGGATACTCAAAAATATCAAAATGAACAACAACAACTGTCCTGTACTATCCTGCTCCTACGGATGGTATACGACCATGATTTCTTTATTGCCAGTCCCCAGGTCTGGCAATTTTATCCAATATTGACTGCGTTCATATTTTTGTACCTTCCCGTTCACATACAAAACCGGCTTAACCTTTCTATTTTTACGTGGCAGGTAAATTTCAGCAACGGTATTCGCTGGTATCGACAACTGGGCTTCGAATTTATTAGCCGATTGTCTATATGTTGCATCGATATAACCTTTAATAGTGGGAAAGCGGATCTCAGCGTATTCAAGGTCGGCCAATTGTGGCTGTATTTTAAATGTACTCCACCCAGGCTCCAACGGCTCAATTCCCATCAATTTTCGGGGGATGATATTTGCTGGAACGGCTCCCCAGGCATGATTCCAGTCTTGGTTAGGTTTGTATTTATCATCCCAGGCTTCTAGGGAAATGGTACTTCCTACCCGTATCATATTATACCAACTTCGCTCCGTTTCTGCTGTTAGCAGTTGGAACGCATAATCACCCTCTCCAGCCTCGTAGAGTGCATCCATCAGAAACTGGCTACCATAGACACTACAGGCCATTCCCCGCGAACGTATATAATCAACAACCTCTTTCTTTGATGCTTCGGGCACCAAACCGAAAGCTAATGCGAACATGTTACTATGTAGAGCAGAATGATCCGTACCTATTCCATCGAGGACAACTTTTCTCTTCTTATCAACAAAATATTTTTGGTAGGCCTCATACAATTTATCTGCTTTTGCATTAAAGAAGTCAAAATCATCACTTCTTTCCATTTCTTTGGCTAGTCTGGCTATCAAGCGCAATGCGCGATAATAATATGCGTTGACGACCGCATTATAAGGCCTGAATACAAAGCCATCCGTCTCTCCTTGTTCCTTTTTTCCAAGGCCAAGGATACCGCTATGAGGCCAATCTACGATATCCCGTAAAGTATCTCTGCGGAGCTTGATCGATTTTAACAAGTCCGAACTTTGCTTCCCGGTTTTGGTGCTGATCAGCCCATTGCTATCTTCTAGCTCCGTCAACGTCTTTGCTTTTAACGTTTCGTAATGGGCGCCCACCGATCGTAGATCACCGGTATACAGATAATCGTTCCAAGCCATAATCACGGACTGCATAATCCATTCAGTAGGCCAGGTGGCGTGGTAGAGTAGATATTCGTGGGAAACCCGGGCCATCGAAAATTCATTGTCTACACAGTAATGACACAATTGATTGATAAGGGCATCCGCCTCGTAAGGAATGCGCTCCCGGTCGCCGTCAACATATATTCCGGCAAAGCTGGTAGCCTTAATACTGTATTTACTTAAGTCCCAGATTTGGTTCAGGATTTCATTCGACGAATGGAAATAAGATGCCTTGTCGTCGAAAGGATAGTGCACCATAGACCGCTGTACATCAGCATGGTGTAAAGGATAGTCGTAGCCTTCAATTTCCACGTAACGGAAAGGCAGAACCTCTCCGATATAATCGGGCATCAAGATAGCTGCTTGTCCAGTATTCCTTCTATCTTTTCTAAATTTGATCAGATAGCTGCTCGTCCCCGGAGATAAAGCAAGCTTATACTCTTGATAACGTATCGTGCCGCCTGGATTCCTGTCGATTTGCCCTTCCGGTGTAATTTTTTCACCGAACCGGACCAAAACCGTATCGGCGACCGGACTATTAAGATTTAACCTCAACTGGCCGAAAGCAGCTTTTTCAAAATCAACAAAGTACGCTTGATCCTTTTTTATCAGTTTCTTAGGGACTTGATCCGTCCGCTGCAAAGGGTAAGTGGTTGTTTCGTATCCATCCACAAATTGGCCCGTATAAAAACAGGAAAGAGGACTATATTCGCTTTCATTTCCCTGCTCATCCCAGACTTTTACTTTCCAATAATAAAGGTTTCCCGAACTTAAGTCGTTTCCTCCGTAAACTACTGCTGTCGATTCGGGCGACCGTACTTTCCCCGAATTCCATAAGTTGCCCCTGCCTTCCTTTATATCGTCGAGATTATCTGCCAACAACAATTGATAATATTGTTGCCGGGTGGAGGTATTTCTTGCATTCATTATCCATCCGAATACAGGTATTTTGTTCTTAACGACAACCGATTCTCCCTGCTCGAAGGCTTGAGGAGTCCATTCGGACTGCACTCGATATCCTTGCAGCGATTGATAGTCGGATTGCCAGAGCAAGTCGCAGTGCGTATTAACGACCTGCAGTTTGCTTCCGGCATCTTGTCCGTACGTCTGACAGGTCACGCAGATTAGCAAAAAAACTTTAATAACTTTTATAATAAGATGTTCATTCATTACCTGTTAATAAAATTTAGATTTAAAAACCTAAATATGAGAATAATAACTAATATATCCCCATACAAACGCTCGTTTTTCTAGATGGCAGAGTCAGACAAAATCCTTAACTTTGTGGGTTATGTCAAAAAAATCGGAACAAAACGCTAAATCGTTTATCCAAATTAAGGGTGCACGGGTCAACAACCTGAAAAACATTAATGTCGATATCCCAAAAAACAAACTAGTCGTCATCACCGGAATGTCGGGCTCAGGAAAGTCCTCTCTTGCTTTCGACACCCTGTATGCAGAAGGACAACGACGTTACGTTGAGAGCCTGTCTTCCTACGCCAGACAATTTATGGGACGGATGAATAAACCCGAAGTGGATTACATTAAGGGAATCGCTCCGGCAATTGCTATCGAACAGAAGGTAATCACCTCCAATCCACGGTCTACGGTCGGTACCTCTACTGAAATATACGATTACCTTAAACTCCTTTATGCACGTATTGGCAGAACCTTTTCCCCAATTTCGGGCGAGCAGGTAACAAAAGATACCGTATCTTCTATTATCGATGAGTTGATGGCCTATCCTGCGGATACCACGATTACAATTTTTGCTGAACTGATACCGATTAATAAGCGAAAGCTAAAAGAAGAGTTGTCTTTACTGCTTCAAAAAGGATTCGTACGTGTTCTTTTCGAGGAAAAGATACAGAAGATAGAAAGTATTATCGAAGATACGACGATACATAATAAAGATTTTAAGACGGGAGAAATACAAATTGTCGTAGACCGTATCCGGCTGGATAAACAGGATGAGACAAACAGCCGTATCGCAGACTCACTACAGACCGCTTTTTTTGAGGGTAAAGGCGAATGTTATATCGATATCAATGGTGACAGACAGCATTATTCAGACAAATTCGAGCTCGACGGTATCCTCTTCGAAGAGCCCACACCAAATTTCTTTAGCTTCAACAACCCCTATGGTGCATGCAAACGCTGCGAAGGGTATGGAAAGGTCATCGGCATAGACGCCGATTTAGTAATCCCTGACAAAAGTCGTTCTGTTTATGACGGTGCTATCGCACCGTGGCGGGGAGAAAAAATGGGCGAATGGTTAAATCGCTTGGTAAGCAACGCGCTTAAATTTGATTTCCCAATACACCGCGCTTATGGCGACCTTACCTCAGCCCAGCAGGAACTGTTGTGGTCGGGCAATAAATATTTTGCCGGATTGAACCAATTTTTTGAAGAACTGGAACAACAGACCTACAAAATCCAGTATCGGGTGATGTTATCCCGGTATCGCGGAAAAACAGATTGTCCTGAATGTAAAGGTTCTCGACTGCGCAAAGACGCCTCCTTTGTAAAGGTCGGCGATAAATCGATTACAGACGTCGTTTTAATGCCTTTGGAGGAAGCATTGCAGTTCTTCCAAGAGCTTGAATTAACGGAACACGAACAGTTAATCGCTAAGCGACTGCTTGCCGAGATCATCAACAGGCTTCAGTTCCTTTGTGATGTGGGATTGAGCTACCTCACCCTAAACCGTTTGAGCAACACACTTTCGGGGGGAGAATCGCAGCGCATCAATTTAGCCACATCTTTAGGAAGCTCCTTGGTGGGCTCCATCTACGTATTGGATGAGCCCAGTATCGGTTTGCACCCTCGTGACACAAAGCGCTTGATCGGCGTACTGAAATCGCTTCGTGATATAGGTAATACGGTGATTGTCGTAGAACATGAGCAGGAAATGATGGAAGCGGCGGATTACTTGGTCGACATCGGCCCAGAAGCGGGAATCAATGGGGGGCAGCTCGTTTTTGCCGGAACTTATTCAGAAATTCTTCAGGATAAAGACAGCTTGACAGGGCAATATTTAAACGGCCAATTGACTATTCCCATACCGAAAGCACGTCGCAAATGGCGGGATTCCATCACGATCAAAGGAGCTCGGGAAAACAACTTACAGGGAATCAACGTAACCTTTCCGTTAAATGTATTTACCGTGGTAGCCGGTGTGTCAGGATCCGGCAAAACTTCGCTTGTTAAAAGGATTCTTTATCCCGCTTTACAAAAAGCCATCGGAAATTATAGTGGGGAACAAACCGGTATATTTGATGCGCTCGAAGGCGATACGACAAACATTGAACAAATCGAGATGATTGATCAAAATCCGATAGGCAGGTCCTCTCGTTCCAATCCGGTAACCTATGTAAAAGGCTGGGACGAGGTAAGGTCAGTTTATGCTAACCTGCCCGCGGCGAAGGCATCCGGCTTGAAGCCTTCTGCCTTCTCGTTCAATGTGGAAGGAGGTCGTTGCGATGTATGTCAGGGAGATGGTGAGGTAAAAATCGAAATGCAATTTATGGCGGATATTGTCCTTCCTTGTGAAGCTTGCGGCGGTAAACGGTTCAAACAACATGTGTTGGATGTGGAATACCAGGGTAAATCAGTAGCTGACGTCTTAGATCTCAGCGTGGACGAAGCTATGGAGTTTTTCGGTGACGTTCCTAAAGTTATTGCAAAAATTAAACCACTACAGGATGTTGGCTTGGGTTATGTAAAACTTGGACAGCCTTCAAGCACCCTATCGGGAGGCGAAGCGCAACGGATTAAACTTGCTTCTTTTTTAATCAAAGGGAACAACAGCAAAAAAACGCTCTTCATTTTTGACGAACCAACAACAGGACTGCATTTCCACGATATCCACAAATTACTTAAGGCCTTCGACGCGCTGATTGCACTAGGTAACAGTATTTTGGTTATTGAGCATAATATGGAGATGATAAAAACAGCTGACTGGGTTATCGACATCGGACCAGAAGGTGGAAATAAAGGAGGAGAAGTCGTTTTTGAAGGCACACCGGAGGATTTGATAGCATGTAACGAATCTTATACTGGGAAGTACCTAAAAAATCACCTACCTTTATCGACTCTTTCTCAGTAAACTAAACTATTATGTGGAAATTTTTCTTGACGAGTCTTCTGGCTATAACTACAATTCTTCAAGGATATGCACAGCCCGCCCGCCCCAAGTTGGTAGTAGGGTTAATGATCGACCAAATGCGATGGGATTACCTTTACCGCTTTTCCGACCGTTATGGGGATGATGGCTTCAAGCGCCTTCTGAATGAGGGGTTCTCGTGCGAAAACACCCTTCTTAATTATATCCCAACGGTTACCGCTATAGGACACGCCTCTGTTTATACGGGTTCCGTTCCTGCCATCCACGGCATTGCCGGAAACGATTGGATTATACAGGCAACAGGACAACCGATGTACTGCACGCAGGATGATAACGTTCGGGGAGTAGGTACACAGGAAAGGGAAGGCCAACAATCACCACGTAACCTATTGGCATCCACAGTGACCGATCAACTGAAACTGGCCACCAATTTTCGGTCTAAAGTAATCGGTATCTCGATGAAAGACCGTGGTGGAATCTTGCCAGCGGGCCATTTTGCCGATGCAGCGTATTGGTTTGAGGGAAAATCAGGCAACTGGATTTCAAGCACTTTCTATATGGAGAAGCTCCCGAATTGGGTGGAAACCTTTAACAAACAAAAACTAGCGGACAACTATTTAAAACAAGACTGGAACACACTGTACCCTATTGGCACCTATACACATAGTACTGCGGACGACACACCTTACGAAGGCAAGTGGCCCGGCGAAGAGACTCCCACATTTCCTAGAAAGACCTCCGAACTCATGAGGGATGCGGGCTATGAGCTTATTAAAACAACACCACAGGGAAATACTCTGACCTTAGACTTCGCCAAGACGGCCATCAAACAGGAAAAGTTGGGGAACAATTCAGCGGGCACCACCGACTTTTTATGCGTGAGCTTATCGTCAACGGATTATATCGGACACCGTTACTCACTATCGGCTATAGAGATGGAGGACACCTATCTTCGTCTTGACCGAGATATCGCAGATTTTTTGATATATTTAGATAAACATATCGGTAAAGGTAACTATACTCTTTTCCTAACGGCCGATCACGCGGCTTCCTATAACCCCATGTATTATACGGACCAACAAGGCAATGGGGGTTATTTATTTACGCGCCAAATCCAACGTAATCTGAACAGCGAACTTCAGAAAAAATTTGGCAGCGACAAAATCGTGAGAAGCCTGATGAACTATCAAGTACATCTCAACGATAACCTCATAGACTCCCTTCAGCTAAACCTTAAAGAGGTCAAGAAAACGATTATCAATACGCTTAAGAAGGAAGAAGGTATTGCGTATGCCATCGATATGGAGGGAGCGCAGCACATGTTCATTCCTGCTCCGCTGCGAGAGAAAGTTATTAACGGCTATAACCGTAGACACAGCGGCGCCATCCAGATTATCGCCGACCCACAATGGTATGCCGGCACACCACGCAGTCCAGGAACCACCCATGGTGTTTGGTCGCCTTATGATTCACACATTCCACTGATATTCATGGGTTGGGGCATTAAGCACGGTGTAAGCAATAAAGAAGTACATGTGGTAGATATAGCGCCAACGCTCGCATCGTTATTACATATTATGGAGCCCAACGGCAACATCGGAAAGCCTATCGTAGAGGTATTAGGCCAATAAGTCAAGAGCAAATTATTTTTTCCGTATCTTTGAGCTACTATTGATTGATCCAAAAAAGGGAACGCATGCTTTCTAAGAAAACAAAATACGCCATTAAGGCGCTCATGGTGTTGGGACGTAACTACGGAAAAGAACCTATGCAAATTGTCAAGATTGCGGAAGAGGAACGTATTCCGAAGAAGTTCTTGGAACAGATTCTTTTGGAAATGCGTAATGCTGGTATATTATACTCTAAAAAAGGGGCCGGCGGGGGATACAGTTTAAATAAAGCGCCAGAAGACATCTACCTTTCCCAAGTTATGCGATTAATTGATGGCCCAATTGCCTTATTGCCTTGTGTGAGTCTTAATTTTTATCGTTCCTGTGAGGAATGTGTAGAAGAGCATGCTTGCGGTATTCGGGACACCTTTATTGAGGTGCGAAACGCGATGCTACAGATCCTCAACGATACGAGCGTAGCGCAACTTATTAATAAAGAGAAACATTTGTCCTTAGAGTAACCTGTAGTGCCTCCTACAATACCTCCATCAGTTTCTCAAACGCCATTCCTCGAGAAGCTTTCAGTAGGATAGTGCTGTTAATAACAGGACGTTCTCTGAGCGCTTCTTTTGCACTATCAGTAGATTCGTAAAATTCTGCATTTGCATTCTGGTGGGCATAGAACGCCTCTCCTACAAATATTGTCCTATCGGCATCGATGGCTAGTGCTTTGTTTACCACATATTGGTGCTCCTTTGCAGCATCGTCGCCCAGTTCAAACATATCACCTAATACGATTACTTTGTGATCCGCTTCGATAACTGCCATATTCGCCAACGCAGCTTCCATACTGCTTACATTTGCGTTATAATAATCGGCAATAATAGTATTGTGTATCGTCTTGGTAATTTGAGAACGGTTATTAGAAGGTGCATACGCCTCAATCCCTTGGTTGATATGGTGATCATCTATGCCGAAAAAATGCCCTACCGCAATCGCCGCTAATATATTTTCGGTGTTATAGGAGCCCGTCAATTGCGTTTGTATAAGATGATCCGTAGTGCTCTCCCGTGTTTTCCAAGAAACGGAAAGTAAGGGGTTAGCATATTTAAGTTGCCCCACGATATTGTTTGTTGACGAGAAACCATACCGTACAACCTTTGAAATACCCCGCTGCATTTCCATTTCTCGCAGATGTTCATTATCTCCTTGCAAGAACAACACACCATCATGGGTATGAAGATAATCATATAGTTCTCCTTTCGCCTTCTTCACCCCCTCAAACGAACCAAATCCTTCCAAGTGGGCTTTTCCCACGTTAGTAATCAGCCCGTGTGTCGGCGCGGCAATATTACAAAGAAAAGCAATCTCTTGCTGATGGTTTGCACCCATCTCAATAACCGCTAGCTCCACGCTGTCATCTATGGAAAGCAACGTTAGTGGAACACCAATATGATTATTCAGGTTTCCTTTAGTAGCATAGGTCTTGAAACGCTGGGACAACACGGCGTATAACAACTCTTTGGTCGTTGTTTTTCCGTTTGTTCCGGTGATCCCGATAAATGGTATGTTTAGCTGGCCACGGTGATATCGAGCTAGGTCTTGCAAGGTGGTCAATACGTCTTCCACTAGAATATAGCGTTCATCCGTTGCATATTTTGCTTCATCAACAACTGCCCATTTGGCGCCACTTTCTAACGCTTGCGCTGCAAATTCATTTGCATTAAACCGTTCTCCTTTTAAGGCAAAAAATATACTGTCGGGTGTTATATTACGTGTGTCCGTAGATACCGTTTGATGCACTTTATATAAAGAATATAACTGCTCGATTGTCATGCTGCTTATTTTTAGACAAAGGTAGTTTTATCCCCTTAAACTTACTATATCTTTTTCTTGATCTTATCCCCGTTTACGAAAATACCCACGGTTTCACCCTTTTTGCCGCGTACCTTGAAGTTTGTTACGCGACCATCCTTCCATCGGATGTCCACGATATAATTTCCCCGTGCTTTTAATCCTTTCACTTCACCACTGTACCATGCTTTGGGTAGCGCGGGAAGCAAGTGGATATAACCGTCATGCGACTGTATGAGCATTTCGGCAATTCCCGCGGAACCGCCAAAGTTACCATCGATCTGAAATGGGGGGTGTGCACAGAAAAGATTCGGATATGTTCCGGCTCCCACCCCTTCATAGGTTGTTTCATTTTTAAAAGCAGGCTTGAGCAATTGCCGAAGAATCTCCAACGCGTGATCGCCATCGTGCAGTCTAGCCCAGAACAAAATCTTCCACGCCCTGGACCAGCCAGTACCCTCGTCGCCTCTGGCAAGCAGTGTTTTTTTTGCTGCTTCCGCCCACTCCGGTGTACTAACCGGTGAAATGAAATGTCCCGGATATAATCCGTATAAGTGTGACACATGGCGATGTTGAGGCTCAACTTCTGCGTAATCCTCCAACCACTCCATCACACGCCCTGAGCTACTGACAACCACCGGTGGCGGCACATCACGGAGCTGCTGTTCCAAATCTACCACGAATGGGTCCTGTAATTGGAGTATATCGTTTGCTTCGATTACCGCCTTGTAAAGCTCCCGTACGATCTGATTGTCTATTGTAGGTCCCATCGCTACCGACGCCACCTTACCATTCGGCATCTTGAAAGCGTTTTCCGGTGAAACGGACGGCGCAGTTACCCACCAACCGTTTTTAGGCTCTTTAACCAGTGTCGCATGGTAGAAAACGGCGGCGTCTTTTAGTACAGGATATATTTCAGCGAGGTAATTTTCGTCTTTTGTGAACTGATAATGTTCCCACAAATGGTTACAAAGCCAGCCCGATGCTGTACTTGCACCCCACGATGCTTGCTCTCCCGGCGCCGAATACCCCCAAATGTTGGTCATCATGTAGACCACCCAACCTGGCGCATTGTAATAAGCGTTGGCTGTCTTTTCTCCTTCTTTCGCAATACGCTTAACCAAATTAATAAAAGGTATATGGTACTCAGAAAGGTTATTGACCTCGACACCCCAGTGGTTCATCTGCGCGTTAACATTCAAATGATAGTCTCCGTTCCAAGGTGTTTGAATTTGATGTGCCCACAAACCCTGCAGATTTGGAGGAAGGGCTTTTTCTGCTTTCGGTGCGGTACTGGATAAACTAAGATATCGGCCAAATTGATAGTACAAAGTTGCCATAGCGTTATCCTGCGCGGGATTTTCGAAAAATCGCTGGATGCGTTGGTCGGTAGGAATGTCTTTATTTTTCCCGTTATCTTCCAAACGTAACGAGACACGATCAAAAACGTTTCCGAATTGCTGGCGATGTGCTTTCCACAGACTTTTATATGTCCATTTAGCCGCATTGGTCAACAAATGCTCAACAGCATCTTCAGGACGGTGCCCATAATAATCCGTTGACGCCGCAAAAACGAGCAGTACTTCATTCGCATTTTTAACAATGACTTGATGGTCATGCGTCATATGGCTACCGCCTTTGGTAATGACTTTTACTTTCCCTGCGAACCGTAAGCCATCCCCTCCTTTTCCGTCGGGCAATGTGCCACTCCATGTCATTTCGTTATCAGTCACGTTCATATGACGCACATTTTCATCCCTGTAAAAATGCGTAGCAAACGTAATGGCTCCTTTCTTGTTCGCCGATAAGCGGACAACGCCGATATTCCCGTCAAACGAGGTAAAATATTCGCGCAGGTACCGTATACCATTCGCCTCGAACGACGTTGTTGCTGTGGCATTCGCCAGATTCAACGTGCGTTTATACTGCGAAACCTCGCCTGGTATCGTATGTAAAAAGTTGAGGTAGCCAAAGTTCTGAAAGCAACCGTAGGGTATTTCTGCTCCCTTCCCATGCCCTGAGCCCTTCCCTTTCGTAACGAAGTTCCTGTTGACCAATATTTCCGCTTCATCGTTCTTCCCGGCCATCAACAGCTTTTGAATACGATCGACACTTTTATATGCATTGTCATTATTCGGGTCTTCCGGACTTCCCGACCACATGGATATTTCGTTTAATACGATGGACTCGTCCAGAATTTTCCCGTCAGGCATCATGCCAATCTGACCGTTACCCAGCGGTAGGGTTTCCTCCCAACGGACCGCGGGTTTATCATACCACATCGTCAAATCCTGCGCACACAGATTGCAGACGAGGTGAAAAAAGATGATCAAACTTACGACTTTCAACCTTTTTACTTTTTATCGAACTTAAAAGCTTTGACGCTATTGCTATTAAACGTGGGAATGTAGATTGTATTTGTCTCGGGATGTATACCTAAATCTGCTGTATTCATTTTCCCTCGCACATCCATCAGTTTCTCAAAAGAGCCATCAGCTTTTACATAATATACCAGGCCTCCCCAACATGTAACAAGAAAATCTCCGTTGTTACCGACTGGCTCCAGCCCATCACCTCCCAGCTCAAAGCCTTTTGCGAGAATTGTGCTTTTCTTGTTGGCATCGATTTTCCATAATTCCGGCCCTACCAAAGCATACAGATTTCCTTTCATAAATTTCAACCCGTTGACATTCGATGCATTTTCTAGAAATACCGTTGGCTTGTTATTTCGCATCTGGTAAATAGTCCCGGTACGCGTATCTGATACGTAAACCACGCCATCATTATCTACTGTCACATCGTTCAGGAAAACAGCTCCCGGAAATTCAATTTCATTCACGACATTACCCGTCACCATATCGATAACCGCAACAGCGGTAATATCAGCCACATATAATAAATCCTTGTAACTAGCCATCCCTTTGGGGGCATTCATCCCAGTTACCCAATTTTGATTCTTCACGCTGCCATCCAGATTTAACACAGCAACACCGCCTTGCCCGTCTTTTGTCGCACCCTCGCCGTCAATCAATGACACGTATAAAACATCATTCCCGGCATGATAAAGCACAGACTCGGGAACCGGTAGATTTTTCGTTTCCCACAATTCCGTTAATTGATGCTGGCCAAATGCCGTCGTAGACAATGCCACTCCTAAAGAAAAAAGAAGTAATCGTTTCATTTGTATAATTTTTATTTTAAACCCATACAAGATAACAATTTTTTAGGAGTTTGGTTTATCGACCTACCGGGCGCGGCTTGCTTCTTCAGATTCCTCACCCCTTTTTTTCATTTGCTGTTTCAGATTACCGAATTTATAAGTATACGTTAATCGAACAGTTTGATTGTCGTTGTACTGCCGGATCATGGAGTTGAATTGGCCAAAATCTGTGGATACGTTATTTTGTTGTGTTCGGAAAATATCTGTTGCTGCCAATTTCAATGAGTTCCGCTCGTCTTTGAAATTATAATTAATACCTATATCCGTTCCCCAGCGTGCATGAATTTTATAAATATTATAGAGGAATGGGCTATTGTAATCAACAGCCAACTCCGCAGAAAGTGCCTTGGTCAGCTTAAAATTGTTCGTGCTACGGCCTTGAAAGAAAACAGAACCTAGGTCAGCATACTCTCCAGCTATCGGGCCTCTAAAATGCATATAAATTGTCGTCAGGTTATTGTTCATCGTCCAAATTTTTCCAATTCTAAATGGCGCATTGACATTGAGGTAGGACGTCACTGTTCTGGCAAGGTTTTCGCGCGTCACCCAAGACTCGCCTTTAATATCATCTTGCCCCATGCTTTCAACCATAGCGTCGTTTGTGATATCCGTACCCAGTGTTATATTAAACATTTTGTAGAGCGTATAATTTAAGGTAAATCCATCTGTGTACTGCGGTCGGAGATACGGGTTTCCTAACATAAACGTAAACTTGTCTATATAATAGGGCATTGGATTCAGATACCGATAGTTTGGTCTCGAGATCTTTCGCGCATAACTTAATGAAACAATATTGTTCTCGTTAACCGCGTGAGAGATACTCGCTGAAGGAAAAAAGTCTAAATAATCGCGTTTATTTGTTACGCCGTTGGTGACCGAATGGGCATCCGAAAAAGTATACTCTGCCCGGACACCTAACTTGATATCGGTCGCTCCGAAAGAGCGGTTATAATCCAAATAGCCGGCAGCAATCTCCTCCGTGTAGATAAAATGATTTTGGCGCCCCTCAAAATCCTCCCAGGTATTATCGACAAATCTTTCAAAAGCTAAATTATTATCTGATTTTACGCGACTATATTTTAGTCCCGATTCTAGCTTTCCTTTCCCTAACTTTTTAATAAAATCGATTTTTCCAACATAAATATCAATATCAACTGGCATCCCCGTCCGCCATTTTTCGGGAGCATAAGACAGATTCCCGTCTGGAAGATAGGTTTTATAGTCGTAATCAATATCGGCATCGTTGCGAAATGCTGTCCAATCAAAGTCAAATATCAATTTTCCGCCTAAGGTATCCAGCTGAAGTTCATTGTTAAAGTTCAGGGAGTACCGGTTAAAAGGCGTTCTACTATTCGTTACCGTACGTAAGACCGAGTCAACAAGACCCAACGCTGGACCAATATTGGTTAAACTCGCATTAACAGAGCTTTCCTTATCGTTATCGCCAGAAAATTGCAATAGCATGGTGTTTCTTTCAGATGTCTTCTGCTCTATCCCTATTCTGTAATTGTGGGTTTTATTGGTTTCCACCAAGCTAGCGTCTTGATCAAAAACCCGGTCACCGACCTCTTCAGAAGGAATTTTTCGCTCCAATCCCAAATCAAATTGCCTCTTATTACGAGTGAAACCATATGTTCCAAAAACAGTCGTGTTGTCTTTCTTATAACTGAGATTCAGTGACGAATTTCCCCGGGCATGCTTACCATGTGCCCCACTGGCCAGAAACGACCCGTTGAAACCTTCAAGTCTATTCTTTTTCAAGACGATGTTGATGGAGCCCACCGTTCCTTCCGCATCTTCCTTTGCACTTCTTATCGTACTAACTTCCACGCTTTTAATCTGGTCGCCGTTCATAGATTTAAGGAACGTCGACAGCTGCTCGCCACTCATATAAGTTTGCCTGCCATCAATCGTTACATTTACACCTTGTTGTCCCATTAACTGGAGATTCTCATCCTTGTCAACGCTTACACCGGGTGCACGTCGCACCACTTCTAATGCATTATTGCCTGCCGCGAGCGTCGAGTTTTCTACGTTCAAGATCAGCTTTCCATCCCGTTGTTGAACGAGTGGCACCTGTCCTTCCACCGTTACCGCATCGATTGTTTGCTGATTGGCTTTTAATATGATATCGTCTACAATAACCGATTGCCCTGTTACATTTAATGATGAAGATTTACCTATTTCGTATCCTACAGATGAAGCCTGCACCACAAATTCACCAGAAGGTACATTTTTTATGACATATCGTCCATGCTCGTCGGTTATCTCTGTTTTGATAAGAGCACCCACTTTTGCCGTTAGCAAGTAAACGGACACGTTCGCCAGCGGTTCTAGCTGTTCATTCAAAACACGGCCGCCTACCTCCCCTTGTTGTGCCTGTGCTGTCAATACAGTAACGAGGAGAAAACATATATTTAAAATCGCGCGCATAAATTAGCTTTCTTCTTTTTTGGTATTTATTTTTACGTTTTTGTCTTTTACTTCAATTGTCACGTTAGAGCCGTCAATGCGGATGACTGAATCCTTCTTTATCGTCACATTATCTAGCGAAGCTTCTCTGCGGGATTTTACTTCTTCCTTTTCCTCCTGCTCCTCTTCTTTTTCGGGCTTCGGCGGTTGCGCACATAGCAGTCCGGTACTCGACATCGTCCACTCTGTGTATTTCTGTTGGCTTCCGTTAGGATAGTTATTTTGACACTCCCAGTAAGAAATGTCACGAATTTTGGATTCTATGTTTCGTTGGAGCACTACTTTAGCTCCCTGAGGAAGATATACAACCACTCTTACCCGCTGATCTCTATCTAAAGCATTTTTCTTTAACAAAAAGTGACTTGGAAACAAAATAGTCTTGTCTTCTTGAATACCTTCATAAGCAATATTATCTGCCCGCTCCGAAGCCAATTGATAAGTTCTTCCTTTCGCGGAATAACTATATTGTATATAGGGTTGGCTTAGTGAATCGATACTTTCAAAATAGATACTGATATCACGATGCAGGTAATTTCGCAAATCTTGTCCGTCTAGTTGGATATTGAATTTCGATTTCAAAGAGTCCTGCTCATTAGCATCTAAGACACGTATATCTTTCTCTGTGAAATAATAAATTTCTTGTGGTTGTATGTACTTTTGCACATTAATTGTACTCTCTTCTCGAAAATCTTGGGACGCAGCTATACAATAGTAGACAATCCCAACGATAGATACAATCCATACCGCAAACATGGTCAGTGAGAGGTAGCTATTTAGTTTATCCGTTTTAAACAATACGCGTATAAGCCAGAAAAACAGGGCGAAAAAAGGGATAGCAATTGCTAAGAAGCCAAAGGTCAATGCAATGATGCCGTCATTGGTCGCCAATCCTTTCAATGGCGGGAAAAACATCGGATTTTCGAGCCCAAAGAAGTTCATCATATTAAACATGTAAAAGATAAACAACCCTAGTAGGTTTAGCCCCGCAAAGATGAGCATAATCCACGCAATCATCTTCCCGATCAGCCCTAGACAGCCGCTGACGAGATTACCCGCGGTACGGGCACCGCGGCCAATGCGTTCACCCGTTCCAGATAGTGTCTCTGAAAATCCTTTAGCTTTTTCATCGTACGATTTTTTAAAATTCTGTAAATTGGGCTCCTCCCCTCGCATAGCCATTTTATCAGCACGGGTTTCCGCGATGGGCATAACAATCCATAAGATAATGTATGCCAAAACACCGGAACCACCGATTAGGACAAAAAGCACCAATAAAATACGAATCCAAACGGGTTCTATTCCAAAATAATGTGCCAAACCACTACACACCCCACCGAGCATTTTGTCGTCCGGATCGCGCATCAGTTTTTTACCGACATATTCTACATGAGGTGCTTGTCTCGTCTGTTGTTCATCATGGAAGCCCTCTTCTGCTGGTGCGGCTTCGCTTTCTTCAAAATCGCTTACGCTGCCCATTTGCTCGATGACTTGCTGGACATCGCCTAGGTTGATCACCTCTTTACGTCCTGTCTGGATACGTTCATTAAACATTTCGGCAATCCGATTTTCAATGTCCTCCAGAATTTCCTTGCTTTCAGCAGTATTTCCAAAATGTTTTTTTATGTCAATCATGTACGACCGCAGCGTGTCGTAGGCATCTTCCTCGATATGGAAGACGATACTGTTGATATTTATAATAATTGTCTTGTTCATAACCCCGTTTAATATATGTGTAGATGAGTATTATTAATCGTTTCGTCCCTGTAAGGATGTCTCCACCGCAAAAATAAGTTCTTTCCATGTTACATCTAGCCTAGCCAACACCGCTCGTCCCTCTGCTGTAATCTGATAATATTTACGAGGAGGACCGGAACTAGACTCTTTCCAGGTATAACTCAGCAATTGATTGTTCTTCAAACGTGTGAGCAAAGGGTACAACGTGCCCTCCACGACCAGCAATTGAGCCTTTTTTAGTTCTCCAATAATGTCTGAAGCATAAATCTCCCCTCGGGAAATTATCGAAAGGATACAGTATTCCAATATTCCCTTCCGCATCTGGGTTTGTGTATTTTCTGCTATCATAACATGACAAAGATATAGGTTTTATACTGTACTATGCAATACATAGTACTATAAAAATTAAAAATAAAATCACAAAAACCTGACTGCCAGCTAATTAATTTTTATATAAGCAGAAAGGCGATGTCGTATTTTTATAAAGTCTCCGCATTAACCACGATTTAATATGATTTTTTTTGAAAGTTCCCTAATTAATACGACTTTTACCCCCCATGTTGAGAAAGTTGTTTAACTATATATGGGCAATCGCTTGGGGGTCAATTATGCTCCTCCTCATGGGATTACCTTCAAACGATATACCGAGCGTTGGATTTTTTGAAGGGTTTGATAAATTGGTACATTGTGGCTTCTTTTTCGTTTTTACGGCATTGTTGTTATTTGGCTCTATAGCACAATCACTCCACAGGTCCACCAAAACAAAAGCGATCATCATTACGTTTCTTATTGCCAGTATCTTCGCTTTCGGCACAGAAGCTATTCAGTATTTCTTTTCCGAAGGACGCCAAGCAGACTGGTGGGATATTTTTGCTGATTACGTTGGGATAGGAATGGCTCTTTTTAGCTACATTTTGTTCTATCGGAGATCCACGTTTTGATTGATCTCCGTGAGCAATCAGATGGATCTATGCGATCGCTAATACAGCAACAGAAACTTTACAGTTACACTGGTCTGTCAGCGTTCGCACAGCAGAAGCAACAGTAGCTCCAGTTGTGAAAACATCGTCCACCAATAATATATGCTTACAGTCAAAGGCTGAAGGTCTAACACAGGTAAAAGCATCTTCGACATTATCGTGGCGCTCTAAGCGGCTTTTCTTCGTTTGTGTTTCTGTATTTACAAGGCGTACGAAATCCGACCGATTTAAAGGCAATGACATTGCCTCGGCAACGCCTTGCGCAATATAATCACTCTGGTTATATCCGCGAATTCGCTTTTTCTTCTGATGGAGTGGCAGTGGGACAACCACATCAATATCAGCATAAAATGGCGAAGTAAGCAAATCCATGCCGAAGCACCTCCCAAAATACGTTCCGATACGATAATCCTGACGATATTTCAACTTATGGACTATAGCTTGTACTAACGAAGATTTTGAAAATGAAAGGTAAGCTGCACCGGTATTAATAGGAGCTTTGCCCAAAAGACGCTGCGTTAATTCATTCTGCATGAACAGATAATGATCATTGATAGGTAAATGAAATCGGCAGGTTGTACACATAAATTCTTCTTGGTACAACAATACATTTTCACAGGAAACACACAATGGCGGGAATAAGATAGATACAAAACTTTCCCAATACGACTTTATTTGCATACTGTTTACAATTGGTGTATATAAATTTACTTCTTTTTTTTCGTAAAAAAGAAGCAAAAACCTCGTGGCTTCGGATATTTTACATATTGGATAGTGCTAAGGATGAATTTCTACAGTTGTAAAACATCCGGATGCCACATTTAGGTGTTAATGAAGGGATAGTGCATCTCCTATCCTTGTTCTTTACTCTCTAGACTACGGTTTCTTTAATAGCAAGCTGGCCACAAGCAGCATCGATATCTTTCCCCCGGCTCCGACGGACGTTAGTCACAATATCCTGGCTACGCAGATACGCTGCAAACTGGTCGATTTTATCTGCATCGGCATTCACAAAATCAGCTAAGGCAATAGGGTTATATTCAATGATGTTCACTTTGCAAGGTACATGCTTACAAAATCTGGCAAGCTCCTTTGCATCCTGCAATTCATCATTAAAATGATGGAACACAATATATTCGAATGTGACCGGATTCTTGGTCTTTGCGTAGTAGTATTTCAATGCGTCTGCCAATGCTTGCAAGGAATTCTGTTCGTTGATCGGCATGATCTGATTCCGCTTTTCATCATTTGCGGCATGTAGTGACAGGGCTAGATTAAAACGCACTTCATCGTCTCCTAATTTCTTAATCATCTTGGCGATACCCGCTGTGGATACCGTGATACGCTTCGCCGCCATATTCAATCCATCAGGAGCTGTAATACGCTCTACCGATTTCATCATACCGCTGTAATTTAACAAAGGCTCGCCCATTCCCATGTAGACGATATTGGTTAATGGCTGATTATACTTTTCCTCAGCCTGTTTGGCGATCAATACCACTTGATCGTATATCTCGTCGGCTTGTAGGTTCCGTTTACGTTCCATATAACCCGTTGCACAAAATTTACAGGTCAAACTACATCCTACCTGCGAACTTACACAAGCTGTCATTCGATCCGGCGTAGGAATCAGAACGCCTTCAATCACATTTCCATCATACAGGGTAAAACTACTTTTAATGGTCTTGTCCGAACTTACTTGTGATTCTCGGATCTTAACATCACGTATCTCGAAATTATCCTTAAGCGTCTCACGCAATGCCTTACTCAGGTTCGTCATCTGGTCGAAATCCGTACATGATTTAGACCATAGCCATTCATACACTTGCTTTGCCCGAAATCCCTGCTCGCCCATTGCCGTAAGCTTATCTTTTAAATCCAACAAGCTTAAACTTCTGATATCTATTAATTTCCTCTGCTGTACCACCATGCAAAGATAGGGAAATAAATTTTTGCAAAAATAAAATGTATTTTAGCGCATGAAAAAAATCGCCGGTAACTTACTATTCAGGGTTGTCGTTGCTATCGTATTAGGTACGGCATTGGGCCTTGTTGTACCAACATGGATAGGACGCATCTTCGCTACTTTCAATGGCTTGTTTGATGAACTTTTAAAATTTTTAATTCCGCTTATTATCGTCGGCCTTATTGTCCCGGCCATTGCCAAGCTAGGCCAATCGGCAGGAAGGTTACTTTTATACACCGTACTACTCGCATACGGATCGACGTTAGCAGCGGGTTTTTCATCTTACCTGACCAGTATCACTATCTTTCCTCGTTTGTTGGGGGATCAAATAGCAGCACCACCGATGGAAAGCGCGGTAGTGCTTTCTCCATTTTTCCAGATGGAGTTTCCTCCTTTTTTCGACGTCATGCCGGCACTCATATTTGCATTTCTATTTGGCTTAGGTTTAACACAGTTTAGGCAATCCAGCTTGTTAAATATCGCCGAAGATTTTGAAAAAGTAATATCGTTCCTCATCGAGAAGCTCATTATTCCGCTATTACCATTGTTCATATTCGGTATTTTTTTGGACATGACCTACTCGGGAAAAATTGCCATCATTTTCCATGTGTTTTTAAAAGTTATAGGCGTTATCTTTTTGATGCACATCGTATGGCTTTTGCTGCAGTTTATCATCGCTGGTGCCATTTCAGGCAGAAATCCCTTCCGCTTATTGAAGACCATGCTTCCCGTCTACTTTACTGCATTAGGCACGCAATCGTCGGCAGCTACCATCCCGGTAACACTTGGACAGACCAAGAAAACGGGTGTTCAAGAAAGTATTGCCAGCTTTGTGATACCACTTTGTGCGACTATACATCTAGCGGGAAGCACGCTTAAAATCGTTTCCTGTGTTGTCGCACTGATGTTATTGCAAGGTATACCGATTGATTTTTTCCAAATGGCAGGATTCATTTGTATGCTCGGTATTACGATGGTTGCTGCACCCGGCGTACCGGGCGGTGCGATTATGGCAGCCATAGGTCTTATTTCTTCGATGTTGGGATTTAACACTGAAGATCAAGCCTTAATGATTTCGCTCTATATCGCTATGGACGGTTTCGGTACAGCCGGCAATGTGACGGGAGACGGCGCGATCGCGGTTATTCTTGATACCGTTTATAAAAAACCTTCGTGATCTAGCGGACGAGAACCGCCTCCATATTTATTTTTTTAACGCCTTTTTTACCTTCGGCATAATATGCGTACCATACAGCTCAATAGCTTTCATCATATCTTTATGATTTGGACTACCTACATCCGTATGCGCAGAAAAACGAGTCAGGCCAAACGTTTCTATAACATGCAATATCTTTTCTACGGACTGGTTCACGTCCCCTACCACCAAATGTCCATGGATAGAGCGTCCGAAATCGTATTGTGAGCGTTGATAAGGTGGCCAACCTCTCGATGCGCCGATTCTATTCATCTGTGCAGCATAAAGCGGATAATACTGGGTTGCTACTTCCTGACCATTTTCTCCAAAAAATGCATGCATGTGGACGCCTACCTGAAAGTTATCCATAGCATGTCCATTATCTTCCCACGCTTGTCGGTACACTTCAAACAGCGGCTTAAAGTTATCAATTGCACCACCGATAATCGCAAACATAACAGGAAGTCCCAATTTCCCTGCTCGGATTACCGAAGAAGTTGTTCCTCCAACAGCTACCCAGATGGGTAAAGAACCACGAACGGGGCGAGGAAAGATTTCCTGATCTATCAATGGTTTCCGAAACTTACCCGACCAGGTAACAGTCTCTTGCTTATTCAATCGCAGCAACAACGCTAACTTTTCCTCAAAAAGTTCGGCATAGTCCTTCAAGTCATAACCGAATAGTGGGAAAGACTCTATAAAAGATCCCCGACCGGCCATGATCTCCGCTCGGCCGTTCGATAGCAGATCTACCGTTGAAAAATCCTGAAATAACTTAACGGGGTCTGCCGAGCTGATAACAGAAACCGCACTACCTAACTTGATATTATTCGTTACCGTAGCAGCTGCCGCCAATATAATTTCCGGAGAAGCAACGGCATAATCTATACGATGGTGTTCCCCCATTCCAAAGAAATCCACACCGACTTCATCCATCAATTTGATTTCTTCGATAATCTCCTGTGTACGTTGCGCCGCAGATTGCATTTTGCCTGTTGTGGGATCTATATGGACATCCCCGAACATCCCTATTCCTAATTCGATCATAGCTTTTTTCCTTTCTAAAACAAAGATAGGGATGTTTTTCGCGGTGGGTATTGATGTAGATCAAGAAGTATTTCTTTTTTCTTTTCCCTAGATGGAAAAGAAACAAAAGATCACGACTTGTATAGTTCTGCTATTTTTTCTCCTCTATTCCTAAACAGCATGAAACTCGCTCCGCTCAGACAACATGCTGTTTTTAACGGAATAGTCTTCGTAAAAATCAACGCAGAACAATACAATGTCAATTTAACCCGCATAATCGCAAAGCAATATTGCTCGCTTTTTAATACGCATTTGCACTAATCAAAATTAACCTTAAAGGTCGCATACGAATTTTTGAGGCATGTAGAAACTCATTCTAGCACTATCCCTCTTCTCAAAGATTCGAAGCGACGATTTTTTGTTGTACTTTTTTCTAAAAAAGTACCTAATCAACCATGAATATATTCCTTTTTACCGTAACTCTGAATGAGCTTTCCCTCAAAATCCAACCATTCTTGCCACCTTTTATCTACGTCGACATCTGTCGTATATTTACGTGCAAAATGGAGGAACGTAGTATAATGGTTTGCTTCGGAGACCATCAAATCGTGGTAGAATTCTGCTAACTCTTGATCGTCTATATTTTTAGAAAGAACACGAAAACGCTCACAGCTACGTGCTTCGATCATTGCTGCAAACAATAAACGGTCAATAAACGCTTGATTACGGGAACCATCTTTCTTCGAAAATCTCATCAGTTGTCCAACATAATCATCTTTCCTTTCCCTTCCCAGTGCATAGCCACGGGCTTTGATAATATCGATTACCATCTGGAAATGCTGCATTTCTTCAATCGCGATAGCGGTCAATTCATGAACGAGATCTTCGTGTTCTGGATTCTGTGTAATCAACGTAATCGCATTAGATGCCGCCTTTTGTTCACACCAAGCGTGATCTGTGAGAATTTCATCTAAATTGGATGCTGCGATATTTGCCCAACGAGGATCTGTCAATAATTTTAGTCCTAACATATTCTTTTCTATTAAACCCTTGGATTATCCAAAAAATTGCGCGGGGTCAAACCCATGTTCTCTCAATATATCCTCTGGGACACCGTTCCATACACCGGGTCTGTTCCCTACGTAACCAATATCTTTAACGCCCATTTCGGTGGTGTAAAATCCTGAAGCCGTTAAGTTACGAATCAAAGAGAAGAACGCAACCCCTTGCTGCATTTCCGGTTTAGCTTTGTCAGGGTAAGCAATCTCGTCGATGAGTTCGATTTGCTGTTCTTTAGTACATTTTATAAATGCGTTATCGTACCGCTTCTGGCATTGTACGTCCATCCATTTCAGCCCGCCACGCATCGGAATCTTGTTGGAGGGAAGATCCTTTACAATGAATTCGATAAAGTCCGGCACACCTGCTTCTGAGGCACTACCAGAAGTATCATCCTTTGGTATAATAATATTAGCTAATACCGTAATGGTCGCCATTTCATGGTCTGTAAAAAATTTTTCTTCGAGCAGTTTCTGCGTTCGCTCGTGTTCCCAATCTTCAACTCCGGGCAACTTATCAGAAGCCTCGTTAGCGATTCTTGCTTCCTTCGCACTTTCGCCGTTACAGGCTGTGGCTAAAACGCCCGCTCCTGCTGCAAGTAAACCTAATGCCTTAAGAGATTCTCGTCTATTCATATCTTTTCGATTAGCCGTTTAACTTTTTCTTCTCTTCCAATATATATTCTGCTGTACGCATGGACAACGCCAAGATGGTCCAAGTTAGGTTTTTATCCCCTTGCTGCACAAAAGGTCCTGCATCCACTACATACAAGTTCTTGCACTCATGCGCTTGTCCCCATTTATTCAAGACCGACGTCTTGGGATCATTTCCCATACGCGTTGTTCCACCTTCATGGATAATCACACCAGGCGCTTCCAAACCATATTTTGTTTCTGGTCCCTGCTCGGGCGACAAAACAACAGCCCCCATCTCGTGCATGACCGACTTGAATGTCTCTTGCATATGTTTGGCTTGCTCCACTTCCTCGTTGGCCCATTTGTAGTGAAAACGTAATACGGGAATACCATATTTATCCACTCGTGTTGGGTCTATTTCGCAATAGTTATCCTTTCTTGCCAAAGCAGTACCACGTCCAGCCATCCCAATGGATGCACCGTAAAAGCGGCGGTAATCTTGCTTCAGTAACGCACCATATCCTCCACTATCTCGCTTTTCTCCACCGTTACCGGCCACCATACCCACAGCACCGGGTACCCAGTTTAAGAATCCATATCCCGGCATATTTAAGCCGCTACCATATTCGATATGATAGCCTCTGGGGAAACGCAATTTCTTATTGTCTTCCCACCATGGGGAATAAATATGCACACTGCCTACGCCGTCCTCGTTAAAACGTTTTCTATCCAATAACTGGGGTAAAAAACCCCAAGCGCTCGACCCCGTCGAGTCGTGTAGATACCTTCCTACTAAACCAGTACTATTGCCCAGTCCACCTGGGTGGGCGGATGATTTGGAATTCAACATGATACGCGCACTTTCACAAGCACTCGCGCCAAGAATCACCGTTTTTCCTCTCACAGCATACTCTTGTAAACTTTTGGTATCCACATAGGAAACACCCGTCGCCAACCCTTCATCGTTTGTGAGTACTTCGCGCACCATAGCGTTATCTATCACTTTCAGATTTCCGGTCTTCATCGCCGGCATGACCAAACAAGAAGACGAAGAGAAATCACCATATACCTTGCAGGCTCTTCCACACTGTCCACAATAGAAACACGTTCCACGTCCTTTGATCTCCGGAGAAGACTCGGTCAAAACCGCGCCTCGTCCCGGAATAACCGGAACACCTGCTTTTTTTGCTCCCCGAGCAATATAAAGTTCACCCAAACGGGGTTTTGGTGGCTTCATAAAAATGCCATCCGGCTCATTTCGTATACCTTCAACCGTTCCGTAGATACCAATCATACGGTCTACGCGATCATAAAAAGGCTTGACCTCTTCGTAGGTAATTGGCCATTCTTCGGTAACACCGTCTGTCGGTTTAAAATCATCCGGCCCCATACGTAAAGAAATTCGACCCCAATGATTGGTCCGACCTCCGAGCATACGCGCGCGGAACCATTCAAATTCCGTTCCGCTGACTGTACTATAAGGTTCCCCTTCTAATTGCCAGCCTCCATAGGCGGCATCAAAATCTCCAAACGGACGGGTTGTTCCCGCTCCCCTACGAGGCGACTCCCAAGGCCATCGCAATTGCAATGCATCTTTCGCCGGATCATAGAATGGTCCTGCCTCCAACATCAACACTTTCAATCCTGCATGGGCCAAAATATAGCCTGCCATACCTCCTCCAGCTCCCGACCCAACCACAATAGCGTCGTAAACCTCCGGACTTTCTTTTATTTGATATTCGCCCATATTTTATGAATTTGTAAAAAGCGGTAAAAAAATTTCTCTTCTCTGATACTGTTTAGCCACCACCAAAGTAAAAAAAAAATCTAATTTGAGAAGAATGTTATCCTATTTATTACCGAAGTTGTCTATCGCCTCTCAGGAATGCCCTCAGCGCGTTTTATTTTTCTCCTCGATCCAAAGCGACATATATTTACTGGCATTATGGTATTGACGCTGTAAGATTTGTCCGATAAAATTTTGTCGACGATGCGTATGCAATCGCTCTTTCAATTCAGCTATATACGTAAGAAATGGTATTTCAAACTGTGCTTTACTACTTGTTGTATTCAGTAACGTTATTCCTTTTCTCTGTGCTTCCCACCAGATCTTCGGGTCGCTATATAAAATAGCCGATTTCGCTGCAAAGTTGTCCGGATCATCTTCAATATATCCATTCCAGTGCCCGTCGACTGTCATTGATTCCGAACCTATGGCAGTCGTAACGGAAGGAGTACCCGCTTGCATAGCATCGATAAATTTACCTTTTACACCCGCTCCAAACTGAATCGGGGCAATCAATACCCGGTAGGCTTCGAGGGTTTCGCGCGCATCTTGGGCTCTTCCTTTTATCAGAAAATTATCTTTAGGCTGATGTAGCTGATAGACCTTTTCGCTTGCATAAGCACCGTAAATATGCAATTCCGCCTGCGGTAAGCGTTTCTTTATTTTTGGCCATATTTCTGTTTTCAGCACCCGGACTGTATGCCAATTAGGCTCGTGTAGGAAGTTTCCGATGAACACGAAGTTCGTCCGTTGGCCGAAAGGACGCCATTTATCTGTTGCCGATTCTTCTATTTTTGGTTCTAAGAAGGGGAGATAGCATAAAATTTCAGCGGGCAAACGGAATGTCTGCAAAAGAAGTTTCATTTCGCTCTCCGAAATAATTAAAGAAAGGTCGCAGCGTAGTATAGCGGCTATCTCTCGCGTGGTAATATCATTATAATAATCCAGCGCTGTATTTCGTTTTACGGCTTCCTGTCGTGCCCGACGAAGAAAATGTAAATCTTCTGTATCCAATATAGTTAGTACAGATGGACAATACTGCCTTACCCTCCATCCATATTGTTCCTCGCTGACAAAACGGTCAAAAACAACAATATCGGGTTTTAATGCTGTAATAAAGGTATCAAAACTGCTGTCATTGAGCTGAATATCTTCTTCCCGAACACCCTCTCGAGAAAGCGGGTAGCTATAGGGAGATCTGATAGCAGCCGAAGCGAAAACCACTTCGTATCCCCCGCTTTGGAACATCCGAACTAATTGCAGGATACGTGTCCCTGCCGCAGATGATTGAGGTTCAGGCCAAACAAGTCCGATGAAAAGGGTTGTTTTCATCGGACTAAAATAAGCAATTTACATTTTGGAAGGCTATCTCCGTCTAAATTCAATTTTTGTAGTGATGTTGCCCGCTGTATTTACCAACGTAAATTTAGCTACGGTTTGGACGATATTTTCCTGAATATCATACTCCACATCATCAAAAATCATCTTTTTACTAGTTGGCATACTATAGGAATAGGAGCTTGTTCCTCCTTCTGCCCCATACACATAAGCGTATCCGTTGGATTTAAACTCCATATTTTCACCTTCTCCCACCAACATTACCCGTACATCGGCCTGATCAGCAACCGACGTTGTTTTCACCACATCAAACCACTTGTTCGAACGAATAATATTCAACGCTGTGTCTCTGCCAATATTATCCACGGTCTCTTTACTACAAGACGAGAGCCCCATCAGAATTGTTCCTGTAAGCAGGAACATCCAGGTTCTAAATGTTATTCCTTTCATCATTCTTCATTTTAAAATTACAAAAGGAGATATCCAAGTATAATGCCAAAATCAGCCGTCTAAATTGAAACGATAAATTAATCGAGGCATTGCCATCTCGGCCTGGGCACAATATGTCTTAGATAATTTCGCGACTGTAAACGAAACAGTAGCAGCATTAAAAGATGAACGACGCCATCAATCAAGTATGACGTAATTCACTTTGTCCAGCCCGGTGTTCCCTGTATGTTCTTCGTAACCATATACAATAACTTCATAATTACCCGTGTCAGTAACGGGTATCCGGCCTTCGAAGAGATTACGCGACGCAAACTTTAAGGTCACATCGTCCATACGTTTACCATTATGCTTTACCATCGCTTTAATTTCCATTTTGTCGGCATCCCATAGCCCACCAGATTCGACGGAACAGCCACACATCATAACCACATTGACCTGTATAGGCAATGATTGACTGGCAAGGCTATTTAACGAGATATACGCATGCGTCCGGGGCTCCAGCACATCGATGATCAATCCGGGTATTTCAAGCACAATGCCATCGTTTAAGATATGCTTACCGGGGATAACCCATAATTCGGTGGTTGCACGCACTTGCGATGTTTTAAGGTTGATCGGCGACAGCACTTCGATCTCGACGAATGTAGGCTCGTCAATGTCCAATACCGCCTGAAATTTGGCTGTTTCTGGCGTAGCAATCGATTCTCCTCGTTGCAAAAGCTGATCCATGATCAACTTTGTATCACCAGTAGAACCTTCAGTCTTACCTTCTGCCAATATCTGGCCATTGACCTTATTACGAACGATAATATGCGCTCCACCTAAGGACGAGCCGATAAACTTGGCATCCTTAGCTTTTGCACGAATGTTAATACGTGTCTCCTGCGCAGAAATATGGACAGCAATAAAAAACGTAGCGATAAAAAAAACCAAAAATTTTGTCATAGTTGTTCTGTATAAAATCCCATCTTGTCCATAATGCGTCGACTAATTTACAGAAAGATTTCTTTACAGAAAACTAACAGCCCAAATATAACCAGGTATACACAAAAATATTTACGTTAAAAACAGTTAAATGCCATAAAAATTATGGAAGTTATCAAAACTAGTTGAAAATAATATTACTTGTCCCTTACTTTGCTGATTCGTTATTTGTTCTGCTGATGGCAGCATAGATGACAAAATTTTCCACCACAGAAAAAATTAAATAGATGAACACAACCTTCAAATCAATTGCCTTCATTTTATTGCTTGTATGGGCGAGCGCAGGTATCGCTCAAAGCTCCTCCTATACATGGAAAGAAGGTAAAGACGGTGCATACAGCTACATGTATGTCCCGGGCGATCCAACGGCAGCTCGGTTTTACAAATTGGATAATGGGCTAACCGTCATCCTGAGTCCGACGAAAAAGGAGCCACGCATACAGACATATATCGCGACTAAAGCTGGTGGCAAAACCGATCCAAAAGATCACACTGGTTTAGCACATTACTTGGAACATATGCTTTTCAAGGGAACTTCTAAATTTGGTTCGCTAGACTGGGAAAAAGAAAAACCGTTATTGGATGAGATTGAGGCGTTGTACGAACAGTACAATAAAGTAGAAGATGCGCAGGCACGTAAAGCTATTTACCGCGAAATCGATAGTGTATCAGGATTGGCGGCTAAGTTTGCGATTCCGAATGAGTACGACAAGCTTATGAGCAATATGGGCGCTGAAGGAACAAATGCTTTTACCTCGTATGAACAGACCGTATATATCGAAGACATACCTAATACAGTGATCGACAAATACCTGACTGTACAGGCAGAACGCTTTCGCGACCCCGTCCTCCGCCTCTTCCATACGGAGCTGGAAACCGTATATGAGGAGAAAAATATGAGCTTAGATAATGACAATAGAAAAGCCATTGAAGCTATTTTCTCTTCCTTATTTCCGAACAACAATTATGGAAAACAAACCATACTGGGCTCGGTAGAACATTTAAGGAACCCTTCCTTAAAGGCCATCAATGAATATTACAGTACCTATTACGTACCAAATAATATGGGTATAATTATGTCCGGCGATTTCGAGCCGGCAGAGATGATCCGTAAGATAGATCAAGCATTTGCTTACATGCGTCCTAAGGCCATTCCCGTCTATCGCTTCGACGCAGAACAACCTATTAACAAGCCGGTTGTCCGTGAAGTAAAAGGGCCTAACCCAGAATTGTTGTTAATGGGCTTTCGTTTCCCGGGCGCGGCCACAGAAGAGGCGCAGATGCTTAACCTGATGGCGAGTATCCTTACAAATGGTTCGGCAGGGCTCATCGATCTCAACCTCGTAAAATCGCAGAAATTACTTGGTGCCGGTGCATTTCCTTACGTCCTCAAAGATTACTCCATGCTGATATTACAAGGCAACCCTTCTCAGGGCCAATCCTTGGATCAAGTTCGCGAACTATTATTGACAGAATTAGCAAAGCTCAGAGACGGGAATTTTTCGGATGACTTGATTACTTCAATCATCAATAATGAGCGGAAAAGCCAGATTATGCGTACCGCCAGCTATAAGAGCCGAGCAGAAGATCTGATGAATGCATTTACATCCGAAGTAGACTGGGCAGATGAACTGGCTTATATGGACCGCTTAGCAAAACTCACCAAAGACGACGTAGTCACCTTCGCAAAAAAATACTTAAACGAGCAAAATTATGTGGCAGTATTTAAGCGCCAAGGAACCGATGCCACGGTCGACAAAGTAGAAAAACCGACTATCACGCCGATTACGATCAACAGAGATGTACAGTCGGATTTTCTGGGAAAGGTCAATGAAATCTCAGAGGCGTCGATTACGCCACAGTGGGTTAACTATGAGAAAGATATTTCCAAAGGAAAATTAGACGGACAGGAGATACTAACTGTTCAAAATCAAGAAAATGAGCTGTTCAACCTGTCTTATCAATACGATATGGGAGGATGGGATAATAAGCTGTTGCCATTAGCACTTGGCTATTTTCAATTTCTGGGCACAGCAAATCATTCCAGCGAATATTTCAGCACTGAATTTTACAAATTGGCTTCCTCGTTTCGCGTTAGCGCGGGTGATGAGGAAACGGCAGTTTCGATATCAGGGTTGAATGAGAACTTTACGGAAACGGTCCGTTTAATTCAACAGCTGCTCCGTGAATGTGTTGCAGACCAGGACGCCTTTGAAGCATATAAAGGACGCTTGAAACGATCTCGGCTGAACGCTAAAAACGACAAGAAAAATATATTGGCCGGCCTACAAGCTTATGCCAAATACGGGACAAAAAACCCCTTTAACTATACCCTGACAGACGCTGAGCTAGACCAGCTGCATGCGGAGGACTTGGTCAGCATTCTACACGATTTGGCTAAAACGGAACACACAATTTTGTATTACGGCCCTTGGGAGCAGCAACAACTAACAGCTGCCTTGCCGTCATTGAAAAACAATAATGGGGCTTACCTTACGCCGAAACGCGGCAAGCGGTTTATTGAAAAACCAACAACAGCGAACCAAGTTTTGTTGGCACACTATGATATGAAACAGGTCGAAATATTCTGGCTACGTAATACAGAAAGATACGACGTAGAAAAAGCGCCAATCATATCGCTATTTAACAGTTATTTTGGTGGTGGCATGGGTAGTATTGTCTTCCAAACACTTCGCGAAGCGAGAGCGCTAGCTTATACCACTTATGCTTATTATGGCCAGCCTCGCAAAAAGGAAAATCACGGCATGGTGGGTGCTTATATTGCTACACAATCTGACAAACTTAATGAAGCTTTAGCAGGCATGAATGACCTGCTAAACACGCTACCTGAATCCCCAATGGCTCTGGAAACGGCTCGAATAAGTCTTCGAAAATCGATCGCCAGTGATCGCATAGGGAACGAAAACAAACTCCATAATTATTTGACCGCGAAACGTCTTGGCAATACAACAGATATTCGCAAGAATATTTATGAACGCTTACCTTCATTACAATATACGGATCTAAAAGCATTCCACGCCGAGCAACTCGCGGATAAGGCTTATAGTTATTGCGTGATCGGTGATGAAGAAAGCTTAAATATGGAAGATCTGCAGAAAATTGGAGAAGTTAAAAAGATCTCATTAGAGGAGATTTTCGGATATTAGACACTATAGGTGTAAGATGGCTGTCGCTACCTATTCGATAGCTTAATATAAAAGGGGCACCGTTACAGTGCCCCTTTTTATTGGAATCTATTTTTTGACGCTCATCAAATCTATCTCATCGGATAGACGTTCAAAATCTTGCAACAACAAATCCAATTGTTTCGTCGTTTCCGTACTCGGCAGCACACTTCCATTTCTACAAGTCAATCCGATACGCATTCCCCGCTGCTTCAATATATATTTTGCGCTGGCTGGATAAGTATCATGCATAACGGCCATATTGCCTGCGAAAAACTCCTGTACTTTGGCTATCTTATCCTGTTTTTCAACGTTAGCGTAATTATCACACAGCCACACCACAAGCTCCGGAAAATAGTTTCCTTGGATACACGAAAGACCAGCAGATCCGGCTTTTAAAGACGCTACAGCATGTACCATATAAGCATCGTACAATCCGAAGGTGCGCTCCGCCTCCGTCTCTGCTATTTTTTGGCGCACATTTACAATATCCAAACAGGTATCTTTATGATATTTTACACGTCCAGTCGCCACCAGTTCGCCTAGCAACGCAGGAGATATAACACGTTTGTAAGGAATCGGACATTCGTAAAATCCTACAGGAATATCTCCTGTCAGATCCAACAATTGATAGACATTTTTTCTGAACACGTCTTCTGAATCTTCTTCCTTCGCCAACAGACTGGATATCAAAATAATCGCTGAAACGCCCGTTTCATATATTTTCTTTACATTTTCGGCTTGTTCCGCTGTTGTTTCGCCAAAAGAACCGGTCGCTACGATAGGAACACGCCCATTTACACGATGTACTATATGGCTTACGGAATCTACCATTTCTTCTACCGACAACTGATACATCTCACTGGATAGACAGTTGGCAAACAATCCACCGGCTCCACTTTCAAGATAAAAATCAACCAATCGGTCCAATGCGTCATAATCAATCTCCAAATCTTCTTTAAACGGCATCAACATCACCGGTATAAATTTTTTGCTATTATTCATCGTTAAAATATTCATATGTTTTAGTTATTGGGGTATTACGCTTTAGGTCGTAACCGCTGGCTAATATTCCCCACTAAGAGAATCGCCATCGTTCCGACCACAATAATCATATTCGCATGAAGCATATTCCTCAGGAACGCATAATGTTCAGGCAGCAGATAGGAGAATGTCATCCAGAGGATAACGGCTATTCCCACACCGGTAGCTAACATCGCATCGCTATTGCCTACCTTTTTATTGGTAATTCCAAGTAAGAACAGGCCAAGCATACCGCCTGCAAAGATTCCGGACAAGGTCCACCACACATCCAATATACTCTGGACGCCAATCATTGCAATGCCTGCCGACATTCCGATCACACCAAATACCCCTGTACAGATTAATAGCAGGCGCAGGTTGCCCTTATCGGATATATTGGGATTGATGTAGCGTTTATAGATGTCCTCCGTAAAAACGGTGGCAGAAGCATTCATTCCTGAACTGATCGTACTCATAGCGGCGGCTAAAATAGCAGAAACGATCAACCCCAAGATTCCTACAGGAATGTGGTTTACCATATAATGCGGCAACACTTTGTCGCCGTAATCTGCTGGCGTTAGGACATTCATTGTCCCCGCAAGGTTGCCTCCTGCACCCATTCGTTCCAAAGCCGCTTGTTCTTTAACTGTCACTAACAATTCCGGATTGACATCATAATAAGCATACAAACACACACCTATAACGAAAAACAATAAGGATATAGGCAGATAAAGCCACACACACAACCACACCGATTTAGTAGCTTCCTTAGCACTTGGTGCGGCATGATAACGTTGAACGTAGTTTTGGTCCATCCCGAAGTTTGTGAGGTTCATAAAGAAGCCATATAACAAAATAACCCAAAACGTAGATGAGGAAAAATCCGTCAAGGAGAACGACCCCAAGCTAAATTTATTATCTCTCAAGCCGATATCAATTATGGTATCGGTGCCGCCTGGAGTATTATAAATCAGCGTTCCAATGACAATCACCGCACCTACTGTCAGCAGTAGTCCTTGCACCACCTCCGTCCATATGACAGCTTCCAATCCTCCAAGCACGGTGTATACGACGATACATACGCCCGTAACCAACATGATCACGGACATGTCTAACCCTGTTAAGGCCTGTAAAGTGAGTGAAATACCAAAAAATATAGAGCCCATTCTTGCTACCTGTGTCAGTAGAAAGCAGACTACTGCATAACTTCTCGCCCACGCGCCAAATCGGTTCTCTAGATTAGTATAGGCAGACACCGTCTTATGGTTTCTATAAAAGGGCACAAAATACTTCGCTGCAATAAAAGCAGCTAGCGGCATAGAAAGACTAAAAACAAAAGCATTCCAGTTGGCGCCGTAAGCCTTACCGGGAACCCCGAGAAAGGTATTTGAGCTTAAAAATGTCGCATAAAGCGAAATTCCAATCGCCCAACTGGGTATACTGCCTGCAGCTTTAGTATAGGCATCAGTGGACGTATTTTTTCTGGAAAAATATACGCCGACCAATACCATCGCCAGCAGATAAACAGCTATTACAACCAGATCTATGATTGGTAAATTATTCATCATGTATCATATACCAATTAGTTTAAATACCACAAAAATTCACCTTAATTCCCAGCGACTGAAATGTTGCTGCCTTAATTTCTGCCGCTCTCTTCACATCGAAATCGCCGTCGACATAAGCCACCTGTATGTGGTTGGCTTTATGCTTGGCCATCATTTGGTCTCTACTTACGCCATCCAGCACCCCGTGCATAATCGGCCATTGCGGATCGGTGAGCGCCCATCGTCTTTCTGTTTCCTCTTTCGGCAGTTCCACGGCACGTCCTGTACCTATATCACAGCACAATTCATCTTGCTCGATATAGATTCTGCTCCACACAATTTTTCCTGGGCGACTTACCCCACGAAGTGTTCCTCCTCCTTTTTTGAAGAACATCGGCGGCTGGCGCATGCTGCTCGCACCGCTATATCCACCTTCAAAATGAGACGCGGGGACCGCTCCTGATATCAGGAACACCCATACAAATTCCTCTCTTCCATCTACTACAAAGTTCTCCCCATAACGTAAGTCATGTAGCGTATTATCACCGTTTAACCCCAGCTGTCTCCAGAGGTGATACGTGATGTAACCATCAATCCCAGCACATTCATCTACTTCATTAAAATGCGGTAAAGCTTCTTCTGGATATAGTTCCTCTCCTTTTTCATTATAAACGGAAGGCCGTTCTGTATTGTTCAAAAGACCTTCTACCAGGTCGCTCGCGGCCACCAAGTCTTTCAGTCCCTGCTGGTATTGTATACCAATCGTATCACATCCAAATTCATCCGCCAGATGAAGTGCCGCAACGTACATTTTGCACTGCTCCAGCGTCTGCTCTTTGGTTAGTTCGTTCACCGGATCCGTACCCCAGTCGAATTTCATTCCTTTTTTTTGGAGCCAATCCAATACAGCATGTGCCTCTTCATCAGAAACGGTCAACATTTTGGCGTATAATGTGGATTGACTAAGACGTTCCTTAAACATACCCAGCTGATGAATTAACGCGTCCGGCACAATCGCGTTAAACATACCCATACAACCTTCATCAAAGACGCCCATGATTACTTTGTCATTTTGCATCTTCGCTGCGAATCCTTCGGCCAATGTACGATCTTCCCTCGTAAGGACCTGCGGTGCAAATGCTCGTACATGAGAATAATCATGCGTGAGGGTTCCTGTGTTCAACCATTCCTGTAGTTTACTTTTGAAAAAGTCGTCTGTGAAGTCTTCGCTCCAGAGAAAACTATAGTTCACATTGGCTTTGGTCAATGAGCCTGTCAAGTTCAACGCGCCGACTAAGCCGGGATAGGTTCCATCCCAATTGGTCACGACCAAGATAGGCCCTTCGTGCGAAATTAGCCCTGCTAACACGTGATGGCTATATTGCCAAACGCTCTCTGCAACAATAAGGGGTGCTTTTTTATCTATTTCCCTGAAAATTTTAACCCCAATATGCTGGTAGTCGATAAAGCCATGTCCTTTTTCTTTGTCGTACCCATGCGCTCGCTTGATGGTCCAGCCAACATGTTGCAATGCCTGTTGGAGTTTGTCCTCCATCTGTTGCTGCATCGGCCAGCATTTGATATTTGCGGAAGGTCTGAGATCTCCACTACATACTAAATAAGCTTGATTATTATCCATTGTTGTCCTTCGATTAATGTCCCGTATTACAAAGATGGTTTAGAAATTCAATGATTTCGTGATGTAACTTTTCCAAAATATATAACATCTTATCATTCCACGCTACAGACGGCTTATAAATTATCGGAACGAAAGAAGCGCGTCGCACTTGCTTTACCCCTGCTTCGGACGCTCTTTAGACATTCTTCGGACTTTCTTCGGTTCTTGTTCGGTTCTTATTCAGCTACCGAAGGGCTATCGTTCGGGTTTTTATCGATAAATAGCCGATAGTTCCCCGTAGTAATCTCGAAGATATTGCGAATGTAAAGCGAAGTTAAAGTTAGGTTGGAGCGAGGTTAAGGCGAAGTTAATACGGACTTAGGCGGACTTTAATGGACTTGGGTGGACTTTGCTGGGGTTATCTGTTAGGATTTAAAGGGCTGTGCCATGTAGGGGAAGGTGCGTGTTGTTTGGCTTTTCAAACATAATAATTTTTTTTATTTTCGTGGAAAACAGAATCTAAAAAGGCTAACCGCGTTATACATGGACGAACTCATTAACAGGTTTATTTCTAAAAAGCTACGCAAAAAGGGACAAGATTATCAATTAAGCGAAAACAGCAGGGTAACGGCTCAGGATTTCGGACGGCTGAGTACCATCGCCTCCAAAATATACCAATATCTAGTGGCTATTAGTCCACGACTAAAAGCCGGTAGTGCTTTCAACGAGCTGGTCGCACTGCTCCGGGAAATGCGCAACGGGGATCAGACACTCTCGCAAGAGGAAGCCAAAAGCGTTACGAATATTAATGTCTTGGAAGGGTTCTCATTAAATAAACGAGCGTCTTGGGCCACCGTACTTCCATGGCATCCACAATTTTCGTTCGATATGGTCCGACAGGAAATAAAGGTCACACTCCCCGAAAACAAAAGCTGGACGCTGCAAAGCTTCCCCGAGCGCTTAAGCCGAATCGGCATCACGTTTCACCTCATCGTTATCAATCAGACGGATCCGAAGGAGAAAGGGGCAACCGCTCATACGACGATGGTCTTCGAAAATCCCACTAAAGAAGGTAAAAGTTTGACCACCGCCATGCGACCGGATTTATTTACGGACAGCCTGATTATCGTTATAGGCAAGGTTCAGTACTATTTATTCAATACGCAGGCAACGAAAGACGGTCCTTCCGAACACAACCGTTATAACGCCACCGACATCATGGCAACTTTTCATGTCCGTAACGGGACGTTGCTGAAAAACAGGCACGTCGCTCAAAAACCCTTCCCCTTGCCAAGATTCGATCCGAGCGGTGGCAGTGAATGGGAGTAAGCTTCAAGACAGGGATAACAAGAATTTCTCCAAGTCGACGTCCTTACCGAGGCCAAATTTCTGTTTCAGCCTGTATTTGAACATCCGGACACTCTGTGGTTCCACGTGTAATGCCTGCGCGATCTGCTTGGTCGTCATCTGGAGATAGATGTACGCACAATATTTCAAATCGAGCGGGGTAAGTTTATGAGCCGCTTTCTCCATCAGTTGCTGGAAAAAGGTCGGGTGGAGCTCCTGTATCTGCATCTTAACATCATTAAAATCCGCACGGAGCAACATTTCTTCTTTCAGCAGTTTTCGGATATCGGAAGTATCACCGTTCCGTATTTTGCCTTGTATCTGCTTTAACATATCGTTTTTATGGTCGATAATTAGTGAATTTGCCAGTGCTTCTTTTTCCAACTGTTGCCGTTTTAAGTCTAATAGCTCCTGTTCAGCTTTTAATCTAGCTTGCTCCTCTTTCTCAATTTTCAATTCCAGTGCTGCTTGATGTTCAGCATCTTCTTTTTCCTTGGCCAGCTTCGTTTCTCTTTCAAGTGCATATTTTAGTCTAAAATGATAGGAAACAAACATGAACACAAACCCGAATAACAGCGCTACCGCAATCCCGCCGTACATGTAGTTTTGTTTTTTACGGAATAGCTCCCGCTCCCGCAACAATTTCAATTGCTGATCCTTTTTCTCCGTTTCATATTGAACTTCCAGTTTTTGGGCATTGAAGAGTTGCTGTTCATCAAAAGATTTTTTTAGCAAATCCTCCGCTCTTTGCTGATACGTCAATGCTTTTTTTACGTCATTGTTCTTTAATGCGATCTCTTTTAGGTCCTTGTTGACCACATACTCCAGTTTAAAATGATTTTTGCTGGAATTCATCAACTGACTCAATCCCTGCAGAAGATAGTGTTCCGCAAGCATAAAATCTCCCTCCTTTTTCGCAAAACCACTTTTAATGCCATATACATTAATCCATTTTTCTGAACTTGCTTCCGCATGCCGGAGCTTCTTCTCTGCCAGATCGAGATGTAAAAAGGCCTTTTGACGGCGGGTCATCAAATCCTCTCCGGAAAACTCCAGATAGTAGTTTGCTAGATTGATGCAGGTGATAACTGACGTATTGCCACTGACTCTATCAGGCGACCGCTGGTATAATATTAACGCCTTATCCAAATAGTGATAACTACTATCTAATAAATTTTGTTGACCGGATGCTTTATATCGAGCAAGAAACATACTGGACATACCATTATTTACGTTCGCTTGCAGATTGATATTGTTTGCCAATATTGCATACTGTTGGCAAATACGGATATATTTTTCCATCTTTTCTTCATCATCCCATTTACTATAAGCGCTGTACAGGAGATAATGAAGGTGATATTTTGTCAACAAGTCATCATTACGCTCTTCGACATATTTCAACCCCGTCAAAGCATCTTCTACGACAGCATCCGGAAGATTGAGTATATTGCTTAGGTAGGCTTTAGCACGGTAGGCAATGGCTTTAGCATGTGGACTCTTCGATTTTCCCGCATTTTCCATGCTAAGATCTAATAATCTTTTCCCTTTCAGCAGGCTATCCGCGGCAATATACATACCACTTTGATGCGCGTACAAATACGCCAAGTCTGTGGGAGAGCCTGTATTCTTTATCGCTTTTTCTAAAACGTCAAACGCTTCTGGGGATTTATTGCGCAATTGGAGCTCATCCAATGTATTAAGCGTTTGCTGCGTAGCTGGCAGAATATATTGTGCATGTCCTAATGAACAGATCAAGAAAAGAGTAATAAACAAAAGTATTTTGGTCAACATCATAAAAGTTTTTACAGAAGAACAAGATAGCCAAAATAAAATGTTAGCATAAAATAGCGCATCATAATTTTAAGATTACAGAATCTCTTACAAACTATAAATCAACAAAATAAAAAAATTGTAGATACTTTGTATATACACCCGTAACACCGATAGATACTTTGTTATACGTTTAATTATTATACTTCAAATTTTTATGGCGAACTTCGTTGTAGTACGTAAACAAACATTAAAGGCCATGTTTTTTCACATTCAAAAAATAGAACAATCGACACATCATACGGACAACCTACAAAACCCTAAAACCCCAGGAAACCCGATGGTACTAGGTGTTTACCGAAATAAAGCACGGACGATTTTCTATACCATATATACGAAGAAAACCTTTGGTGAATATTGGGACTCCGTGGAGAACAAACGGATTTCAAAACGGTTTTGGACACCGGAGATGAAGGAATATTATCAACAGAAGGCACTAGACACACCCAAGCCTCCTTTCGTGTTTAAAATGACCGTTGTCGGGTGGCTATTTATTCTTCTCTTCATAGGTGTATTCGGCTACTTAATTTATGATTCCGTAAAGCCGCCTCTGGCTAAATCTGAAAAGCACGTTGCGATGGAGCAGGCCCCTGTAATGGGCGACGTCTACTTTGGTCGGTATGAAATATATAAAGAGAAAGGAAATCCGCTGGGCATGGAGGGTCGTTTTGGTTGGTTTAAAGTCCTAAAAGTAGAAGGCGATGTTTATCACATCGCGAAATCAACCGAGATGAACAGCGCCCACAGGCCAAAAGAGGAGATGAACAGCACAAGTTTCGAATCAAAAAGCCTGCCGCCCGTGAAGCTCACGGAGCAGACAGGCTATAATGTACGTTTTAAATCCGATGATGGTTTAACGGAAATATATATCACCGACAAACAAGAAAGTTAACGCTATTTACTAGCCGCGTTCAATATAGCAAGGTCTTCGGCATCCAATTTCAGCTTTGGCGCAGCAAATAAGGTTTGAAGTTGACTCTCACTAGTGGCACTTACGATAGGTGCAGTAACCAGCGGATTTGCCAGTAACCAGGCTAACGCGACAGTGGCCTGCTTTGCATCATGTTTCCGGGCAACGGTATCCAACGATTTCAAGATAGATTTTCCCCTATCATCGAAATATTTCTTAACGCTACCGCCTCTGACGGTTTTATCAAAGTCCTCTTCTGACCTGTACTTTCCGGTTAAAAATCCCGCTGCCAACGACCAATATGGAAAAACACTTAAATTATACTGTTCAACCAAAGCTGCATAATCAGTCTCAAAGGTATGACGTTCTACCAGATTATAATGTGGCTGCAGCGCTACATATTTCGGTAAACCGCTTTTCTCGGCCACTTCGAAACTTTGCGTTAATCGAGCAGGAGAAAGATTAGAAGCCGCGATGTAACGGATTTTGCCTGCCTTAATCAGTTCGTCATAAGCAGATAAGGTTTCCTCTACCGGTGTAACGTTATCATCAAAATGTGTATAATATAAATCGATATAATCTACGCCCAACCGTTGTAAAGACTCATCGGCAGATTTTAAAATATATTTTTTACTGATATCAAATCCATGTTCCTTCGTTTCAGAGCCGACTTTTGTAGCGATAACGACATGATTTTTGTTGCCGCGACTTTTAAGCCATTTACCGATAATTTCTTCGGATTGGCCTCCGGTTCCATTTACCCACCAAGAGTAGGTATCTGCCGTATCAATGAAGTTAAAACCTGCATCGGTAAATTTATCCAATATTTCAAAAGATGCTTTTTCATCTAATGTCCAACCCAAGACATTGCCCCCAAAGTTGATAGGTGCTATTTCTAAATCCGTGTTTTTAATCGTGACTTTGTTCATGTTGCTCTTTATTCTAATTCCTAAAAATCTTACGTCCCTTCTTACAAATGGCTCACATCGATCAAATTTAGCGAATCTTAAAGCGCTCGTTGTTGTTTATTTGTAATAAAGTTGTAAATTCAAACCCTTATAAAGGAGATGTCGCGGCTCACCTTTAACATCAGTAACTCGATATCACATGAAATATTCGTTTAGACAAGCAAAGCTGGAAGATGCTGCTCAAATTTGGGAAATTTTAGCTCAAGGTATCCAACGGCGAAAAGAAGAAGGTAGCAATCAATGGCAGGATGGCTATCCAAACCCTGCTGTTATCAGAACGGATATCGAAAAAGGAAATGGATATGTATTGGCGGACGGCGATACTATCGTGGGTTATTGTGCCATATTGATCAATGACGAACCGGAATACGCCAATATAAAAGGAAAATGGCTTACAGAGGGAGATTTTGTGGTTTACCATCGGGTCGCTATTTCCGAAACCTATTTAGGCAAGGGTTTGGCTCAAAAAATGTTACTGTATATTGAAGGTTTCGCCAGACAACACCGTATCCACAGCGTAAAAGCCGATACAAATTTTGACAACGCCGGGATGCTCAACATCTTCAAGAAAATGGGCTATACTTATTGCGGAGAGGTAACTTTTCGAGGGGCATCTAGGAAAGCTTTTGAAAAAGTTATCGCACATTAAATTATTATTGATTCATTTATTATTCCTTCAGGCTGTTAATAAACTCGTTTACTTTATTCTCATCTGTGGCCCAAGACGTAATTAATCGCACGGCAAACCTGTCCTCATCAATGGGTTTCCAAATATAGAAGGCATATTTTTGCGCGAGCTTTTCCATAACACGCTTAGGAAGAATAGGGAAAATTTGATTAGTCGTAGGTGCTGTAAGAAAAGAATAACCTTGTGCTTCCATCGCATCCGCTATTTTTATCGCCATTTCATTAGCATGTTTGGCTAAAGCGAAATACAAGTCACCTTCGAACAACGTCAAAAACTGAATACCCAATAATCGTCCTTTTGCTAGTAATGCCCCTTTTTGTTTCAACATATAATCAAAATCCGTCGCCAAAAGTGTATTATTGAAAACTACGGCCTCGCCTAATAATGCACCATTCTTCGTACCACCGATATAAAAGACGTCAGTATAACGGGTTATATCGGATAGGCTCAAATCATTGGACTTGGCGGTCAGCGCGTGTCCTAACCGAGCGCCGTCCATAAACAGATATAAGTCTTTTGATCGACAATAAGCCGATAGCTGTTCGAGTTCGGATTTTTTATAGATTGTTCCAATTTCCGTTGAATTGGATATATAGACCATTCTGGGCTTTACAACGTGTGGTCTTAACGAATATTCCTGTAGAACCTGTTGAATATCCGTTGGTGTTAGTTTACCGTTTTCTGCCCCTACTGTAATCACTCGATGTCCCACCGCTTCAACGGCTCCCGTTTCATTGGCATAGATATGTCCGGTTTTCGCACTGATAACGGCTTCATGTGGCCTTAAAAGCGCAGATATAACAATTAGGTTCGTCTGCGTACCGCCCGAAACAAAGTAGATAGCCGCTTGAGGATTATCCATTTTTTGTTTCAATAGTTGCTTGGCTTCTCTGGAATAATTGTCTTCGCCATACCCGTCTTGCTGTACAAGATTGGTTTCTAGCAATTTTTGCAGAATATTAGGATGTGCCCCTTCGGCATAATCATTTTTGAAACTGTACATTCTGTGGTGCATGGATTTTATCAACACAAAAGTACAAAGTCTGGACCGTTTTTCTTTTCGTTCTTGCATTTTAGGTTACGCCATAAAAAAATATTTATCTATGTTTGGATAGCTATTAAAGACACCACCATGAAGGACAGAATCACATTATGGAAGCTTACTGTAATCTTTGGGGCATTTTTACTCTTTGCTTCTTGCGCGAGTAGTAAAAGAACCGTATTGGCAAGCCTAAGTAAAGAAAGTTATTGTAACCCGCCTGGAAATTTTCATCACTTTAATGTACAAGCAATCAAAGATGCGAAGTCTGTCCTTGCCACAAATGCTGATCTGCGCAACCGGTATTCTGTTTCCAGTATTCTGATTATGGATGCCCTCGGGCTCGATGATGAGGTGCGAACTATCGAGGCATTAAGAATGGATACGGCGCTAAGAACACAACTTAAAGTGTCGACGCTAAAACAAAAAATTAACAGTAAAACATTGCTCGTCAACTCGGAAATAGATGCAACCACTGCCGAGCTGGACTGCGAAGGCGAACGCGTAGAACAAATCGCCGGCTATATCAACGAAATAAATGCTAACAACGACACGCGTCTAACCGTTGCTTCCATCGTATTAGGTGCGATATCGGGCTTGGCCGGAGCGGTAATAAGTGATAGCGGTTGGGATAACGGGGTTGCTATTGGAACGGGCGTTGCGGGTACCGCCTTGGGTTTCATCATGCTCAACCCAAAAGGCAAAAAAGCGCAACTGAAACATGATCGTAATTTATTGGAAAACGTATGGTCTAATACCAATAATGGGGAAATGGCCCCTTTTCTTTGGTACTTGTTGACTGAGGAAGCTTTTAGCAATTCTGGAGAGACCTCGTTGCTTCATAACTTGAGGGAACGCTGGATTATGTATCAGTTTGAAGAAGATAAGGAGGCTGCCGAAAAATCCGTCAACTTCACGAAAGGAGGAACATATCGCGCAGATGATTTATATGCCCGAGCGCAGATGATTAATCAATTACAAGCAGTCGTTCGCTCTACCTCGCAACACCTAAATACTTTTCTCATGGAGCTAGATAAGTTAGAAGTAGATTAAGCTGTTGGGCTAAAATTCTAAACCCTTAGTCTGAACAAACAGACCAAGGGTTTTCGTTAAATGATGCGCTTAAAAATTAATTTTAATTTATTTAAGCTCCACGTTTGTGATAACGGGAAAATGATCTGAAGGAAAAATCCCATCGGTTTCATCCTGTAGTACCGCGTATTCTCTTACCCGAAAGTGACTGCTTGTAAAAACATAATCAATACGCCCTTCATAGGCTCGATCGTTATTCATACCGTTATACGTACCGATCGGTCCTTCCGGTGCGGTTTCACTGACAGCGCGGCTATCATTAAGAAAACGCGTCAGCGTAAGGATCGGCATGCTGCCCGGTAAGGCGTTCATATCACCTGTCAAAATCACGGGTTGCCCGTTGGTCATAAAATCGATTCTTTCTTTCATGAGCAGTGCAGATTTCTCCCGCGCCTTCACACCTATATGATCGAAATGTGCGTTGAATACAAAGAAGTTACGCCCTGTATTCCGGTCATTGAATAGTGCCCAGTTGCATAACCTAATTACTGCTGCGTCCCAACCGTGCGAGCTCTTCTCTGGTGTTTCTGACAGATAGAACCGTCCTTGGCTACGTACGGAAAACCGCTTTCCGTCGTACAATATTCTTTTGGCTGTACCAGCAACCTGCAATCCCGTTGCCCTTTGAATATCTGCCACTTGGTTTGTCTGATCCTCTTGTAGACACAATATATCGATCTCATTTTCTATAACCTGTTTGATCAACAGCTCTTTCCTCTTGCTCCACTGATAATGTTCCGATATAGCTTCTGTGTCGTGCAGAATGTTATAACTGGCAACAACAAACGTCGGTTCACCTTTCGGAGAACCTTTGTCTTCCTCTAGACCGACCGTTTCATTCTTTTGACAGGAAATACTTATGCCGAGCAACAGAACGAACCAATACATATATTTACGCATAGTCACTATTTTTAACGACAACTTGTTACTTAGTCTGTAATAATCTTAAATTCTACTATTGCTGGTCGCCGGCTACTGATAACAGGAGCCAGTCGGAAATCGACCAATTGTTGAGCGCCGACGTTCTTATATAAAATATGATCGGCTGTAAACTCTTGATTAAACTGTGTTACCGTTGGTTCGCAAGGCCTACAGACTGATGACAGCTCATCTGTCAAGACGGTTGGCAGCATATCCGATCCTTCATTCTGAAAAAAGAAATTGCCGGCAACGAAAACGGGGATATCCATGTCCTTAATGAAATTTACGATCGTTTCTCCCTGTAAAGGGCGGTTATGATTTCTTCTATTCGCATTGCTTCCATCATCTAAGTGTACGCCAATAAAGGCTATATCGATGTCTCTGCTGAAATTAACTTTCAGGTATGCCAACGGACGTTCATCCCCGTTTACAGCGGGATCCACTGGCATCTTCATAACCGAGGATTCTTCGATTGGCAATTTTGACAATACCGCTAACCCAAACTGTCCTTCCCTATAATTGTCAAGCTGCGGCGCAAACACATACTGCATACCCACATCGGTTGCGATAACTTCGGCCTGATTGATATTGATGCCCGTACGCGTATTATTTTTATCAACTTCTCGCAACACGACTAAGTCTGCTTGCTCACTATTTATTAATTGGGTGATCGCCGAGTAGTCGGCGTTCGCATTGTTTATGCCGATAGAAATAATTTTAATGTTGTTCGGATCTTTCTCTTCTCCCTCGTTATCATCATCTGGATTTGTTGCTCCGGGCGTCGGCGGATTAGGATCCACCGGTGCGACATAACTTTCCCAAGGCGCTTTACTACAAGAAGAAAAGACCATCAGGCATATAAACAAGAAACTTAATGAAGTTTTCATAACATGTATCTTTAAATATTATTTTCAACAATTAGTAACCAGGATTTTGTTCCATCTTCGGATTCGACAACATTTCCACTTCTGGAATAGGCCACCAAAAGGAGCGGTCGCCATTCGTCGTACGGGTTTCCACTTCGATTTTCCTTCCGGTTTCGGGATCGACGGCGCCATATACCGTACCGTTCATCACCTCTTTCCAAGTTCCCCATCGTCGGATGTCAAAATAGTGAACGCCTTCAAATGCCAGCTCCACCGACCTTTCTTGGCGGATAAGCGCACGCATTTTTTCCTTTGAATCGTATTTTTTTAGCGTAGCACTTGGCATACCGGCTCGATTACGCACTAAATTGACGTAATACAGCACATCCGGATGATCCCATTCTCCGAGTTCGACGAGGGTCTCCGCGTAACTCAATAATACTTCAGCATAACGAATGATCATAAAATCAAGGATCCGCGTAGTGGGTGTATTGACTTTGTCTCGCTCATCAAGGTGTTTTTTCACCCAGTAACCCGTAACGGTTGAAAATTGATTTCCTAGGCGGTTGGCGTTAACGATAGAATTATCGAATGGGTTCAATGTCGAGCTCATAAAGGTATCGCCGACAAGCAAAACAGACGCTTTCAAACGTGGATCGCGCATATCCTTATGGTTAGGGTCGCGATGAAATAGCGCAATAGAGTCTGCAGAAAGTTCACTCAAGTTGCGTCCGTCCTTGAGCTGATAGGTGTCGACAATCGCCGCTGTAGGCGATAGTACACTTTGCCCGCCCTCGCTGGGCATGCCGATCGCGGTAAACGCACCGCTGTTCCCTTCATCCCGAAAGAAAATACGTTCCTTATTCTCTTCGCCAGCATAGCTAAATAGATCGGCATAGCTATTGGTCGGATTTGCACTTCTGTACAACTCATACTCTCCTGATTCAATAATTTTTAAGGATGCATGTCTTGCCGTTTCGTAATCGTGGTAGAACAGGGCAAGCCGCGTAGCTAATGCATATGCAATACCTGATGTAATCCGGGTGCGGTCCGCAAAATCATATTTTGCAGGTAGTCCTTCAGCACATTGCAGCAGTTCAGATAGGGCAAATTCGTACACTTCTTGCTCTGTATTCCTTTCCATATAGCTATTTTCAGGGCTGAGCGCCGTTGTTACAATAGGTACACCACCAAATAAAAGCAGTAACTCCATGTGATAATAGGCCCGCAGGGCCCTAGCCTCCAAAATATAGCGGTCTTTTAACCAATCTTCCATATACACTTTACCTATGTTTTCGAGTAAACGGTTGACGCGCCGGATGGTCTTATAGTTGTCCATATAAATATGGTTGGATTTGTCCCAATTCGACGCTTGTATTCCTTTAACATAGGCTTCGTATTCGCCACGTGTACTTTGTCGTGCCACGAGCTGGTCACTTAGGGCATCCAAGAATATAATTTGCCGTCCCGAAAGGCCATGCGGAATTCCGACATAGCACCTGTAAAGCCCCAGCTCCGCGTCTGCGGCCGTATTCCACCACAGCTCGTCGTATACACTGGTAGGGTGATCCTGCACTAGAAATTTCTCACAGCCAGTTGTTGTTAACAAACCAACTGCTAAACACGTTGAATAAATATATCGTTTGTTCATTTTTTTAAAATCTTATACTTGCTCCTACTGAATATGTTGCCATAATACTATGTTTCCATTGGTCTCCCCGGCTTTCGGGATCCACCAATTTCACGCTCGTGAAGGTCATGGGGTTCTGTGCATTCAAGAATACGCGTAATCCAGAAAGCTTCAACCGGTTGGCCATCTGCGAATTTAGCGTATAGCCCAATTGGATGAACTTCACACGAACATAGGCAGCATTCTGAAACCAAAAATCAGAAGCCATACGGTTATCTCCCGGACTGGCATTTAATCGTGGAAAACGCGCATCGGTTCGATTGGGAGCCCAATAGTTGTCCGCATAATAAGTTGTAGGCACCCCACCATCTGCGCTTCTATCGAGCGGAAGAGCAAACATACCCGTCAGCATCGCATCACTCTTGCCGGTACCTTGAAGTAAAAACTCCAAATCGAAGTTTTTATAATCAAACCGAAAGTTGGAAAAGAAGTTAATACGAGGCATGGGGTCACCGATAATCGTTTTATCCGCTTCATCAATCTGTCCATCTTGATTGAGATCAATGTATTTAATATCACCCGGAGCTGACTCCACACTCCTGACCGGAATCAGAGGCGCTCCGTTGTCATCGAAGTCGTCAGCCTGCAATAAACCATCGGTCCGATACCCAAAAAGACTGCCGATACTCGACCCAACTTGATTGCGGACATCTCCCCCGCTACTTTCGTAAGGTCCTCCTACAAGACTCAAAATCTCATTCTTGTTGTAAGTAATGCCCGGTCGTAGAGAAAACCCAAACCCGTTATCCAGCCTTTCCGTATAGGTTAATGATGCTTCCCACCCCCTATTCTGTACCTCGCCGGCATTCACGGGCACCTTGGCTTGGAAGCCTCCGGTCAGCGGCAATTGTGGTTGCAAAAGCATCCCATTGGTCCGCTTATCGTAGAAATCTACCGTCAGCTCCAGTTTATTGGATGCAAATAAACCCAGATCGAATCCGACATTTAGCATATCGACTTTTTCCCAAGAAATATCCGGGTTACCGTGAGTCACTTCCAAAGCGGTAGTCGGGCTGATCAACGATTGGTAAAGGTAAGGGTCGATGTTCTCGTTTCCTAGACTACCATAAGATGCTCTTAACTTCAAATTGTTCACTATAGTAGACTCGTTCAAGAACGATTCGTTATGCAGGTTCCAACCCACCGCAACGGAGGGGAAGAAACCATATTTCTTGCCCGGGCCGAACCGCGATGAGCCATCCATACGAACTGTTCCTTCCAAGAGGAAACGGTCGTCGTACGAATAATTGAGTTTAGTATAGGCAGAGCGCAAGGCGAAGATCGTCCAGTCGCCCTGATTTCGTTGTTCTTGCGAATATCCTAAAATACTATACACGCTATGCTTATCGCGGTTAAACGTATAGTCTGCATTCAAACCCACAAAATAATAGGTTGAACGCGATTGGCTGGCCTCCCTTTGCAAGCCCCACGTCCGAAGCAACACACCGGTATAATAGTCAAAGTGATTAAAATTTTCGCGTACATTATGATGCGCATCACTATTCAGTCGGAAACTGAACTGCCCGTTTACATTCAAACCAGGAAGCACCGTCCATTTTGGCCGGAAATTAATCAAGGATTCGGTATATTCGTTCTTACGCACCCCGCCAACTTCTGCATAAGCCAAGGGATTAACGATATCGGCAAATTGTCCATAAAATCGTCGTCCATCCCTATCCGGGAAACGGGGCAATACATTTGGCGCTACGCGATACAAATCCTCCAACAAACGAAACGTGCCGCCTGACGTCGCCCGATTCGCGAGCTCACGATTCCGTTTGATTGCCGTAAAATCTAGATTGACTAGAAAATTATCCGCTAAGGTAACAGTGGTGTTGGCCCGGATATTAAACCGTTTAACATTCGTGTTTGGAAGCATACTTCCTTGATCCATATAGTTTCCCGTCACGGCAAACCGTGCTAGACTATTTCCTCCGCTCACAGAAAGACTGTGGCTCGAAATCGGCGCCATCTTATCTAGCATCAGGTCGACCCAATTGGTATTTGGGTACATAAGCGGGTCTGCTCCTCTACGCGTCTCCTCGATGGCAACATCGGCGTGGGGAGCGCCCTGACCAGCAGCAAGATGCGCCTCGTTGTCCATCTCCATATACCGAACAGCATCCACTGTTTGGGGTAATGCTGTAGGTGTCTGGTAGCCGTAATAGCCATCGTAATTCACCCGCATTTTGCCAGGCGTTCCTCTCTTAGTTGTAACGACAATCACACCATTTGCGGCACGTGATCCATAGATGGATGCCGCGGCCGCATCCTTCAATACCGTCACGCTTTCCACCGTTACGGGGTCAATATGGTTCATATCCATTGGAATTCCGTCTACCAACACCAAGGGGTTTGCGCTGTTCAACGTCGTGATACCCCGGATATATACGGTCGCTGCATCGCCGCCGGGCAATCCAGAACCCTGACTGACCTGAATACCGGTCACTCCGCCTTGCAAAGCCTGAGAAAGGTTGGTAATGGGCTTCCCGGCAATGTTGCTCTCTATAGGTAACGTCGATAATGAACTGGCGATGTGTTTTTTCTGTTGTTCGTTCATCCCTACTACGACAACTTCATCGAGTGCCGCCACATCGCTTTTTAAGGCAATAGGTAAGCTTCTTTCATTTTTCGTAACACGGTGTTCTCTAGGGTAGAAGCCTACCATCGTAAACACTAACACATCTCCCTTTTTCGCGTTTACGGAGAAGAAGCCGGATTCATCCGTGGTTGTATTTTCGACAGTACCCTTCACCATGACATTTACGCCGGCCAGTGGCATCGGCGGCTCCTGCGTATCGTAAACCACACCGTTGATTGTCACGGTTTCCTGCTGTGGACGGCTAGCTGGTGTTGCCACTTTCGCTGCATTCGCTTCTAGGATAATGGTTTTTCCTTGTAGTGTATAAGTCAACCCTAAATTGCTGGATATCTCATCCAAAACGCTGGACAAGGGAGCGCTTTTTACATCTATTGCTATTGATTTCGTGCGCTTCACAAGATTCTCATTGTAAATGAAATAATAACCTGTTTGTTTATTGAGCTCTTTAAAAACACTTTTCAGGCTACTATTTCGGGCCTGTAACGTTACATGCTGTGCAAGGGTATGTGCACTTAAATGCATGCCGAAAAAAAATAATAGAATGCCGGTAAGCTTCATAATTAAAAATGTTCGTCGAAATCTGGGGGATTTTCTACTGTTTTTTGAATGAACGACCATCGTTTTAGATCGCCGGAGTTTAAAATGTAATACTTCTTTCATACATTTGAAATGTTTGATTATTAATTCATAAAAGGATATGCTGACAGCTGATGGCAGCAGTTAATTTAGTCGAACGTTTTCCTTCTCGGTTGCCGCCGGGAAGGATTCTTCATTCATAGGGCGTTTTTTTATGCATCGATTTTTATTTTAATTGTTTGACCATTATTTTGTTTTTCTGAACATCAAAGTGTAACCCTCCAGCACGCTCCAAAATAGAAAGAAGCGTAGCCAAGGAGTCTTGGCGGGATACCATTCCTGTTAGGCTCACCTCAGGCACTTCCCCTTTATAAACCACCTCGGCATCATACCATCGACCTATCTGCCGCATCACCTGTGGCAGTTCAGATTGGTCAAAAAGAAAGATTCCATTTTTCCAAGCGATGATAGGCTCTATGTCTACGACACGCATCTGAATTCCTTGTTGCTTTCGCTTGATTTCTGCCTGCTGCCCCGGGATCAGGCGCATTGCTTCTTCACCTCTTTTTACATGGACGGAGCCTGTTAACAAAGTTATTTGGCTCTTTTGCTCATCCGGATAAGCCATTACATTGAAGCTGGTACCCAACACTTTCACTTCGCTTTCGGCGGTCTGCACAAAAAAAGGTTTGGCGGCATCATGCGCCACTTCAAAATAGGCCTCGCCTTCCAGCTTCACGCTGCGCTTGTTTCCTGAAAAATGACTTGGAAAAATTAATGAGGATGATGCATTCAGCCAAACTTTCGTCCCATCGGCCAAAATAATTTGGTACTGACCACCTCGCGGCGTCCGCATGGTATTCAGCGCATGGTCGGCCTGGTCTATATTATCGTCATCGACCCGATAGATAACCAGTCCTTCCGATGTATTGGAGATCGTAATACCCGCCTCTTGGAGCAGCTGATCTTGCTCCAGCTCATTTAATACTATTTTCTTCCCATTAAATAGGGTTAATTCGGCTCTGTCGGTTCCGGGTTGCAGATAGCCCTTTGCCTGTGCTGTTATCTGCTCCTTAGGTGCATGCTTTATATACCGATAAGCGAATAGGGATGCTGACGCGACGAGCATAACCGTCGCTGCGACCCTTGTCCAATGTATTGCATGTAAAGATCTATACCAGGGGGTTCCTTCAGACGCTTGGATTTTCTCCTCGATTTTATCAAAAAGCTTAGACAAGTGTGGCTGCTGCGCAGTGATCTCCACCGTATCGACTTCCTTATTTAACGCTTTCAGAATAAGTTCTTTCAGCATTTCCGTATTTTCATCAATATCGAAATAGCGATAGAGCTGAGTCAGTTCCTCAGCAGTACACTCTTGCTGAAGAAATTTCTGAAACAGATGCGCAACTGTATGTGGATGCTTTTCCAATCGTTTGTATTTTCTTTTCTCTATTACGTATGAAAAGAAATTTACATCTGCTCCGCTCGGACTATTTTTTCAATAAGGGTGAAAGCAAAAGAAAATTAAGCGGTAAGGGAAGCTTAAAAAATAAGAAAGAATAAAAGTAGTGTGTAATAGCGTGTCTCCACTAGATACTCCTTTACGGTTTTAGTAGCTTTAACGATATGATCATTGATCGTCGAGGTGGAAACGCCTAGCATATCGCTCACTTGGTCATAGCTTAGTCCTTCCAGTTTGCATAATTGGTAAATCTCTCTTCTTCTGGGTGGAAGCTGATCCACAGCGCTCTCCAAGATCGCCTTATCTTCCTTTTCTCTGAGCCATTTTTCGGTAGGGGACTCGCTCTTTTCTCTTTCTTCTCGTCGACGTGAGGTAACAGCATTCAACGTGTGTTGTCTTGCTTCTCTTCGGAAGTTGTCAAAAACCGCATTTTGGGCTATTTGAAAGATAAAAGATTTGAAAGATCGGTCGGTGTCGATAATGAGCCGATTTTCCCAGATTTTGATGAATACGACTTGTAATATATCGTCAGCTATTTCACTGTATTTGGTCATTCGTTTTATATTCCCATACAACTTACCACTGTATCGGTTATATAACTCCCGAAAGGCACTTTGGTCGCTTTGCTTTACTAATTCAAGTAAGACCGTCTCTGGCAAATCAAGATACGATTCGGTCCGCTTTTTCATTCGCATAAAAATTATTTATTTGTGTCTTTCTCCAAGGTATTACCCTTTCGTGTCTGACTTCGATGATATCCATAAACTCGTTACACTCGGTTTGTCTTTTAGGTGACGAAACTACCAAACGCATTCACCACAAAGTCGCACATAGCCACTTCGCAAATCTAAAATTCCAATATTACCTCTATATTAAGAAACAATAATTTATGTCAATCCCTCTTCTTTGCCCAACCTCGCATAACCGAAAACTCACAAAACTTTTTTGATTATCAGTGACGCTGATTCCGAAAATGCTTCAAAAAACGACCGTGTATAAAGCAATTGTTACGGGGACGTTAAATGATTTATTTGTTTCGACGGATTTAAAAATAGCCTGTATATTTACAGCGGTCAGCAGAATTGGCCACCCGCAGAGCGTTAGCCGGTAACGTTCCGAAGGTTCGAATCCTTCCTCTGCAACATCATCAAGTTTAGTTTAGTTAGTTAGTCAGCTAAGCCCCTCCTCCCCGTTGGGGCTTATTTGTTCTACGAGGTGACGCGGTATATGTTTAGAACTCCGCACGGAAAGGAAGTCAGCATACCAGTAGCCTGAAGATTTCACGATACGTTTTTGCGTTGTAAAATCAACATACACCAGTCCGAATCGGGGATGATATCCTTCTGCCCACTCAAAGTTATCGAGGAATGTCCATACGAAATATCCATTTACTTTTACCCCTTCTTGTTTTGCACGCAACACCTGCGCAATGGTGTCTTTTAAATACGTTTTTCTTTTCGAATCGTTTACTTGTTGGTCTCGGACCTCATCCTGAAAGGCTGCTCCGTTTTCAGTTATCATCAGCGGAGGCATATTTTCGTAAGCACTGAATTTCTTCAATACGTGATAGATTGACGCTGGATAAACTTCCCAATTCATAGCTGTTACCTCTACCTTACGTTTTTTTGCACTGACAATTTTTGCTTGTAACCACGGGACAAAAGGTGCATAACGGATTACTTCTCGTGTGTAATTTTGTATGCCGATGAAATCCATATCAAACTTCAGATCTCTCTCATCGTCTTGTTGTATATATTTTTCTATTCGATTCAGAATCTTCAGATCCTGTGTAGGGTACCCCATACCTAGTAACGGCTCGATAAACAGCCGATTGAGCAAGGCGTCTGCCTTTCTTGCAGCAAGCATATCTTTTTCGATTGCGCGGAATGGCTCAACGTGTGAGCATGAAAACGTCGTACCAACACAACTGTCGCTTTGTATAGATTTAATTATCCGTGCTCCGTAAGCCTGTGATAGCGCGGCATGATGCGTAGCTGCTAAAAAATTGCCCAACCCCTTTCTACCTGGAGCGTGCACACCAAAGAAATATCCCGCGCCGGTAAACACAACTGGTTCGTTTAAAACCATCCAATTTTTCACGCGGTCTCCAAAATGCTGGACGCACATGGACACATAATTGCCAAACCACTCTTTGACATCACGATTTACCCAACCTCCCTTCGATTCCAGTGCGTGGGGAAGATCCCAATGGTAAAGCGTTACCCAAGGTGTTATACCCAATTCTAGCGAAAGATCAATAAGCCGATTATAAAAATCGATTCCTTTCTGATTAATCTCGCCTGTCCCATTAGGAAGTATACGGCTCCACGAAATAGAAAATCGGTAATTCGGAATGTTTAGGCTGTGCATCAGATACAGATCGTCTACGTAACGATTGTAAAAATCACATGCAATATCCCCATGTTGATTTTGGAAGATTTTATTCTTTCTTTTTACAAAGACATCCCAGATCGATAACCCTTTACTATCGTGGTTATGCGCTCCCTCGATCTGATAAGCAGCAGTGGAAACGCCCCAGATGAAGTCTTCTCCAAAGGCATCCTTATTCAACAACATCTAACGCTCTCCCTTTTTATATATCACAGTTTATGAAACCGCATAGGTGAATAGAATGAGGAGAACTGGGCTAAAAACAAGCGCGTGAACACTTTCTGGAAGAAATAAATGACCCTTTTCATGGCAATTAAGTTTTAATCCTTATGTAAATTAAGGGATTATATATGAATAAACGATTACCAGCATATTAAGTTTTTATTTACTGTTAATCGTACAGTCTTACTTTATGTTGATTTAAAAAGTATGATCAGACCAGGTCACCGGAATTTCATCTTTTATTAAAACCAAAGGTAGCAGATCGACGTATATATAGAAAACAACTGCGTATGCAAATAGGTTTTCACGCGTCACACGAACAGTTTTCGCCCAAACATTTGCTCGAACTGGTAAAGTTGGCAGAGCGTGCTGGTTTTGATGCCGTGCTTTCATCAGATCATTTCCATCCTTGGAGCAATGCCCAAGGAGAGAGCGGCTTTGCGTGGAGCTGGCTAGGAGCTGCTATGCAAGCAACCCACTTGCCCTTTGCCATTGTCAATGCACCAGGCCAACGCTATCATCCCGCGATTATTGCACAAGCCGTGGCAACATTGGACAACCTGTTTCCAGAGCGGTTTTATATCGCCGTGGGCAGCGGGCAGGCTTTGAACGAAGCCATCACGGGAGCGAAGTGGCCCGTGAAAGAAACCCGCAATGCGAGGCTTGAGGAGGCCGTAGATATCATGCGGGAGCTTTGGCGAGGTGATTATGTAACACGGAATGGGCTGATTCGGATTGAACGAGCTAAATTGTTTACACGGCCACATGCAACCCCAATGGTTTATGGTGCCGCCCTTACAGAAAGGACCGCGCAATGGTTGGCCGATTGGGCAGACGGCATGATAACCGTATCGCAACCAATGGAACAACTTGAAAAAATGGCTGCTGCGTTTCGGAAAAAAAATGTTTCCAAACCGATGGCTTTAAAAGTTCAGGTGTCCTACGCTCCCGACGAAGAAACGGCGCTTTATGGCGCCTGGGAGCAATGGAAAAATAATATTTTTCCTAGCAAGCTCCTTGCCGAGATCAGTACACCCGATCAGTTTGATGCTTTAGGCGCTGTCGTGCGTAAAGAAGATTTAAAACAGCATGTTATTATTTCAAATGACCCTATGGTTTACATCCAGAAAATCAATGCATTTTTCGCAATGGGCTTTGAAAAAATATATATACACAACGTAAACAGTGAGCAAGAGCTTTTTATTGATTTTTTTGGAGAACAGGTTCTACCTCATTTAAAAAGATAGTATAGATGAATAAACACTGGTATAAAAAAGCCGTCATCTATTCCTTGGATGTCGAAGACTTCATGGATGCGAATGGAGATGGTGTAGGCGATTTTCAAGGATTAATCGAGCGGATTCCTTACTTGTCCGCTTTAGGCATTGATTGCATCTGGCTACTTCCTTTTTATGGCTCACCAAATAAAGACGATGGCTATGATGTGAGCAACTATTTTGAGGTGGATAAGCGGCTGGGAAATTTGGGTAACTTTGCCGAATTTGTTGATGCTGCCACCAAAGCAGGTATCCGGGTTTTGGTAGACCTCGTGATTAATCATACGTCAGTTAAGCATCCGTGGTTTATAGAAGCTGCAAAGGACAAAGCATCCAAATACCGCAACTTTTACATTTGGGCCGATGAGAAGCCAGATGATGATGGCAAATATGCCATCTTTGGGCCAGATCAAGACTATTCAAACTGGGAGTATAGTCGAAAAACAAAACAATGGTACTACCACACCTTTTATAACGATCAGCCCGACCTGAACATGACAAATCCCGCTGTACAGGAAGAAATATTCCGGATTATCAACTTTTGGCTAAAGTTAGGAATTTCCGGCTTCCGCATTGATGCCGCTCCGCATATTATCAGACAGAAGGGCGACCAAAAGTTCGACGGGGACCGTCACGATATTTTCAGGAAGATCAGACAGTTTGTAAAAGAGCGAAACCCTGAAGCAGTCTTAATCGCCGAAGTAAATGTCAAACCAAAGCGGTATAGTGATTTTTTTGGCAAGGGCGACCAAATGCACATGCTTTTTAATTTTTATATCAATAATTATATATTCGTTGCGTTTGCCCGAGGAAAGGCCACCCCCCTTCTAGCAGCCCTAGATCGTCTCCCAACACTACATTATGAACAACAAATGGCTAACTTTCTCCGGAACCACGATGAGCTTAATTTAGAGCAGCTAAGCGACAAAGAGCGCGAGGAAGTGTTTGAAGTTTTTGCTCCAGATGAAGACATGCGCATATTTGACAGGGGCATCCGAAGAAGACTAGCCCCTATGCTGCAGAATGATCGGAAAAAGTTAGAGCTAGCTTATAGCCTGCTACTCACGCTTCCCGGAACTCCGGTGCTTCGCTACGGACAAGAACTGGGAATGGGTGAAGCGCTTTCCAAAGAGGGTAGGAATAGTGTACGTACGGTTATGCAATGGCACGGTGGAAAAAACGGCGGTTTCTCTAAGGCGGCCACCGAAGAACTTGTAGAAGATATCATTACCAAAGGTCCGTACGGATATAGGAAAGTGAATGCAAAAGCGGAAAGCTTGGATCCTAACTCGTTACTAAACTGGCTGATAAAAGCCATTAGGATCAGGAAGCAATTGCCCGAAATAGGTGATGCACGATTTGAAATCATTCCGGTGAACAGTGAAGAAGTTATGGCTATCCGATATGAAAGTACGCACAGGTGTGCCCTGATACTTCACAACTTTAGCGGTAACGATGTCCACGTCAAAATCGAGATGGAAGATATGAACGGGTATCTTGAGGTTTTCAGCAACGAAAGCTATGAGGAGTTCAATCCTAAAAAAAGGATCCAATTATCCGCGTTTGGTTACAGGTGGATGCAGAAGAGACAGCTGTTTGATTAAACCCGTTGGAGAAATAACAAACTATACATTAACGTAGTTTATTCGAAAATAAAATGGTATAATTCCAACATTCCTCCACACTCCAAATCAACTTTTCTATTTTTGGAGGAAAAGAAAGCTACATGCATCGTTACATTGTATTATTCAGTTTATTTTGTGCTTCCCTACCTCTTCAAGCACAAAACGGCAAACTATCCGGCACGGTCAAGGATGCTATTTCTCAATCCCCCGTTTCGTACGCGAGTGTCGCCATCGTCGATACCAACCATAATGTGTTAGATGGCGTTATATCTGATTCTCTAGGCTACTTCCAGTTTTCCGATGTAAAGAACGGGACATACCGTTTGCTGATCAAGTTTATCGGATATAACCAGAAAAAGATCGATTTTAAAATGAGTCGCAACCAAAATGTTAACTTGGGAACATTGCTACTCGCACCCGCAGCCACGGAAATAGAACAGATTAACGTTACAGGTAAAGCTGCTCCCCAACGTCATAGCTCCGATCGCCAGGTATATCGATCGGATCAGTATAAAAACGCTGTCGGAGGAACAGCATTGGATATCATAAAAAATCTGCCCGCCGCATCCCTCGATGCTCAGGGTAATATCAGTATCCGTGGTAACGCGGGCATTCTTGTTTTGATCAATGGCAAACCCTCTTTTTTGGATCCAGCGACTATTTTAAGCCAGATAGCGGCTAACGACGTGTCCGAAGTAGAGTACATCAGTAGCCCGACGGCTCAATTTGATCCGGATGGAAAGGGCGGAATGATTAATATTAAAACCAACCGAAAACCAGATACAGGTTTTTCTTGGGTGCTTAATCTGCAAGGTGGCTTACCGAGTATTGACGACTATAACAACAAGGAGAGACAGCAGCGTTATGGTGGCGATATTGCTTTCCAGTATAGGCAAAACAAGCTGGAATTAAATGGGTCCGCAAATTACCTCAGAAATGACAATGCCGGCTTACGGGATGGCGATGTATATACGATCATCGGCGATAGACAGACTTTTTTCCCTTCAACGGGTGAGAGGAGTTTTGATAAATACAATTATGGTCTACGCCTAAACGGCTCGTATGCGTTTTCCGAAAAGCAAACGCTCAGTTTAGGTGTTTTAGCTTCCCGTCGATTTCAGGACCGGGTAGCCGACATCCATTATACTAATCGGACTATTCAGCCATCAACCGGTCAGCAAATATCTTCTGTAAATTATTTCAACCCGAATCTGCAAAACAAACAGGGGGAGTTTTATTTGCTTGACTTAGCTTATCAATACAAAATAAATCCCACTCATGCTATACAGGTCAATGGTATTTACGAGTACGCCAATATATACGGATCGACAAAGAATGGCAACATTGAAAATGGTGCTGACACCGTTCAATGGACATATAATCCCTATAAAAACCCATTACAGGGTTTGCGGTTGTCTTTGCAGCATCAATGGAAAATAGGAAAAGCAGTATGGGTAACCGGCTACCAGCTACGACACGATAGCCAAAAGGGGGATTTCGCGTATTATGAATCTAATACAGGCATCACGAACCTCGTCTTAAATCCTGAATTTACCGGAAAATTAAATGCTACCAATATCATTCATGCGCTATACAGCCAATATGATAAAACGTTTCATAAAACGCAATTATCCTTAGGGCTGCGTTATGAATACTACCAACGGGACTTGCTTTTACTAAACACGGGGCAACAATTTCCTTACGCCATCCACCAACTCTACCCTACCCTAAACCTTATGCACGATTTGGGCTCGGATTGGTCTTGGAAGTTGGCTGCTGCAAGAAGGGTACAACGCAATAACAATTTCGAACTCAATCCCATTCCTGAACGAGAGCACTCCGAAACGTTGGAACAAGGAGATCCGGAGCTATTGCCGGAGTTCGTTACAAATGCCGAAACAGGATTGGTCAAGAAAATCAACACAGGAAGCCTTTTCGTCAACGCGTACTATCAACATAGTAAAAACCCAATACAGCGCGTCAATGCGGTCTACGCTGATACCATTCTACATCGGGTCTTTACCAATGCAGACTATGCGAGTCGCTGGGGTATGGAAGTTGGCGGCAATGGAGAGCTTACACGATGGCTATCGCTGAACGGCGGTTTGAATATTTATAATTACAAGATAGCTGGCCAGGTATTAGACTATCAAGAAACCCGCGAAAATCAAGATTGGGTATATTCCGTAAACACTGGAATTCAGGCGAACCTAGCAAATAATTGGAGTATGGGACTGCAGGTAAATTACCTATCGGAACGACCTACCGTTCAGGGGGTGGATTCTAGATTCGTTACCCCTCATTTTAATCTGAGCAAATCCTTTATGCGGGGTGCTATGACGGCCCAAATCCAATGGCAAAATATAGAACTGGGCAAATGGGGCGTCAACGAGCAAAGAATCAGTACACAAGCACACGATTTCTATACCACAACGAATTACGTCTACGAGAAAAATATACTGTTGATTAATTTAAAACTCAATCTGCAGCGTCTGAATGAAGTGTTCAAGTTGCCTAAAAGTGAATTTGGTGAAAAAGAATTTTAAATTCGCTGATTCCGGAAATTCTTGGGTGTAGTACCAGCATACCGCTTAAAATATTTGGAAAAATGGGATTTATCAGAAAACCCTAACGCATAAGCTACTTCCGAAACGGTTTTTCCAGTATAAACGAGTAGTCGTTGCGCTTCTTTGATAATATAGGTTCCTATGACTTCCGAGGCGGTTAGATCGGTGTTTTTCTTGCAGGCCACATTCAGGTTTTGTGGACTTGTATGTAGGATTTCGGCATAATGGGCCACGTGATTAATCACTTTTCCATCTTCACTTAACAGCGCGCAGAACCGAACAAAAAGGTTATTTTGCATCGTTCTGTTCGGTTTTATCTGTTGTACGTCTTCTAACGTTTTTGCCAAAATAACTTTGAGCAAACCCTCTTGGCAGACCATATTCTTTTCTTCCTGAAGCATTTCCAAAAGGCGTTGAAGATACTGACCGTTTTTCAGGTAAATCGTGTTATACTTCCCTATCTCCTTGACAAGGCGGTTAATTTCAAAATCCAAGGACCGGTCAACGAATGGTTTCTTCACTAAAACCACGTAACCTACTACCGGAAGCGCCAATTCCCAATGATGAACATTTCCTTGTTGAATAACCAGCACACAAGGCGCCTTAACAACAATTTCTCGACCATCAATATAATGTTTCCCTGAAGTTTCTGCCAAGAACACCAATTCTAGGTAGCCATTATGTTTATGAGCCGTGGTATGATGCTTAGACTGATCAAATCGCCTAACTTTGATCAGTTGCTGACCATCCATTTTGTCCTTGATTTCAATTTCTTTCTGCATCATCTCCACCCCAAGAGGATTTCGTAAATACACAATATGTTTTATCTATCCAAACCTACATAAAGTTCCTCTTACATACAATAATGCATTTGTATGTGTACTACAGTGGCACTGCCGCCACGTTTACCGCGCCATGGAAAGGAAATACCGATTAAAATCGGTAGGTCAAGCCAACAGTTCCTCCACCATGAAAGGTATTCCGTCTCTGGTCTGCTCCCCAGGCTTTCCAGATCACACCTTTATTCGCCAATCCGGGATGTATTGCCTCCGAATACGTCAGCGATGGGGCAGCATATACTTGAAGTTGTCGGCTCAAGTTCATCGCGGGTATGACCCGCAATGAACTGCGATTGGTATCATTATATTTAAGGTCTTCATCAAAATGCGTTCGATGAACCAATTCTGTCGACAGCGTAAAGCTTGTCCGTTGTATAAGATGTGCACCGATACCAGCTTCAATTCCGTATTTAAAGTGACCGTCGTTTAGGTAAGTACCTACTCCCAAGACGCTGTACATCACCCGGCCGCCGCTTCTGAAGCTCAAACCCATGAACTTGCTCTCATCAAGTCCCAATGACAATTGACGAGAACCATTTTTTATCCAGTTAAACACACCTATAGGGTAGTCGCTACTATCGGCCATATTAATAACAGCAAGCTGCACACCACGTACTTTCTGAGCGATATTAATACCTCCTGCGAATTGACTTCCGACCTCGCTTTTAGCTAAATTCATCACACCGGCAAATTGTATGCCCTGCACAGCATTATTAGCCAGATTGATTCCTCCCGTCAACTGTATCCCGGAAGCAACCGTGTCTATGCTATTCCATATTCCTGCCAATTGAACACCAGACAATTTATTCAATCCAACATTACTAACTCCTGCAGCCTGAAAGCCTCGAACATCGCCTCCTACGACATTGAATAGACCGGCGAATTGAACGCCTTGCATGTCAAATTGGTTGACATTAAATGCTCCAGCAAGTTCTGTTCCCGTTACACCCGCTGTATACCCCCCTATGATATTTAGAGAGAACTTATTAACGATCTGCGAATTGAAAAATCCGTGAGTGCCCAATCCTGGAGTCATCGAAATCTGAAAAGGGCTATACACAAAGAAACCTCCTAAGTTAAGATTTTGAACGCGCTGTCTAGAACTGGTAAAAAACCTCCCAAAAGCGGTGTTCGAGATCATTTTGCTCGAATCTGAAGCATGATAATATCCTGTTTTCCTTTCCTTACCCTTGCGTGAAACCTCTATCGGGAGCAATAAAACTAGCGCTGTATCTCGATAATTTTCTTTACTCATCGCTATCGTAAAAGTAGGTGCTGGATTCTTAACATCTAATTCGAAGTATCCGCTTTTGTCTGTCAATGTAGAAAATTGATATGCCGTGCCGTCATACACCGTGACAAACTTAACAGGCATATCTGTACGGATGTCTTTGACATAACCGGAAATCTTCGTTCGATTATTTTTGATGGTATCCATATCAACCGTGCTTACATCCATCCGTTGCGGGGCATACGTAATAATGATGTGCGAATTGGCTTCTTTAAAACTATATTTTTCTCCGAGTAGTTTTTCCAAATAACCGACTAACAGGCCTTGATAACGATCTACATTAACTTCTTCATCTAAATTTAGCAACTGGCTGTTGTAGGAAAAAAGAACCGATTGATCTTGTTTCAATACGTCAAAAATCTCTCTTATAGTCGCTCCTTCGAATTTTGGCAATTGTATATTATCTGAAAGTTTATTTTGAGCATCCGCGGATAAACTGTTGAAGCACATAACCAGCGTGCTTACAGCAAAAAGTTTCGACTTCCGGATAATGTATATAACAATTTTCAAATGTTTAATAAAGTTGTAATATTTAGACATGGGATGCTTATTTAATATAATAGATGTCATCTTTTTTACTCATTTTTAAGTCGAATGTTTTCAGAATAACGTCTACGATTTCTGTTAGATTCTGCTGTTCGAATGTTGCTGTATATGTTAGCTCTTTTGTTTTCGGATCTTCAATTAAAAACTTTTTTCCATAGGCTTTCCCTAAGACTTCAAAAACGCGTCGCAACGGCGTGTTCTCAAATGTAAATTCCTGATGGACATAATACCGATAGAGTTGATCCGGAATCGTGTCAACACGAAGCTTCTGATTGGAGGTATCTGAAACAACAATCATCTGATTGGGCTTTAAAATAAGTTCCTGTCCACTATAGGTAACTTTTACTGCGCCACTCGCTACAATAACCTCGGTGTCGGTTCCGTCTCGCCGAACATGAAAACTGGTTCCCAAAACTGTGATTTTACTTTTACCACTTTCAATAACAAAGGGATGATTCTGGTCTTTTTTTACATCAAAGAAAACTGCTCCTTTAAACAGTTGGACCTTTCGATCTTTTCCAAGCCACTGTTTTTGATAAACCATTTCTGCATGCGTATTAAGATGAACGGTGCTCCCGTCTGGCAATCCCGTATGCTGTACCTGCATATCCGTTTTTAATTTCTTTTTTACGCTGAGTGCGGATTGGAGTCCCCAAAAAGCTAATGTACCAAACAGCATTAACGATGCAGCAACGCTTAACCACTTCAGGCTAATTCGTTTTTGTGTGGTATCTAGTTTTTTTTCCTTGCTACTTTGCTCATCACGCATCCGAACGAAGTCTGACCAGGCCTTGTCTACATCTATTTCAGGAATCTGTTTAAGATTTTCTCCGATATCCCATATTTTTTTCATTTCCTCCAGTTCCTTTTTATTGTCACTATGCTCGGCAAGCCATGCCTCCACTAAAAGACGTTCTTGATTGTCGGCTTCTCCAACAATATATTTTATTATCAATTCCTTCATAACCCTGTCATCATGATTAAAGTCAATACATTTAAATAATCCGCAAGATGAAGTCTCAGATGCTTCAACGCTTTGGTCATATGTCCTTCCACTGTTTTCAGCGACAACCTCAGTTCTTCAGCTATTTCCTGATATTTCAATTCCTGAAATCTGCTCATCTCAAATACGATTCTACTCTTTTCAGGTAACTGAGCTAGAGCAACATGTAACTGTTTCCGCAATTCGGTATCACTTTGTTGGGCATACGCCGAACTAGCGCCGGCATACTGCTGATACAATTCGTACTTTACCTTACGTTGATTTCTCTTAAGGAGATTCATACTTTCGTTGTATACTGCCCGATACAAATAAGATCGAACAGACGTATGGATATCCTGTTGCCCATATTTTTCCCACAACTTTAGAAAAACTTGCTGGACGGTTTCTTCGGCTGTATCCGCATCACCCAATATTTTAAATGCGTACCGGTACAACTCCTTAAAATAAGTCCTAAAGACTTCTTCAAATTTTTTCTCTTTATCTAATAGCATATTTATGATGCTTTTATTTTTTTTCGTCTGCACTTTTCTAATGGCCCTAACTATATATGTAGACAATTAATTTGATCTTAACCCTTATACAATTCTTACTTTTTCTTTTTCATCGACAGGGTTAAACGATCCCCTGCCGACAAAAATACCCAATGCGCTAATTTTTTTTCAGTTCAGGCAAAGGGTATATCTAGAATCAGTTGTCATAAACATAAAAGAATACTATAACATTTAATCTTAAACGTAATCAAAAATGAAAAAACACGCGAGATACGGATTTATAATTTCCGTCTTATGCCTTGGTTTACTAGGAACCGTTAATGCGCAGGATATTGAATACGGTGTGAAAGCCGGAATCCTATTCAATATGCCAAGCTATGATCATGATGCCGTGAGCAATTCCGATTCGAAATTTGGTGTACAGGCGGGCGTCTTTGCTCGTACTTCTGAAAGACTTTTTCTGCAAGGGGAATTAACATTTTCCACTTTTAAATCGGAGTATACCTTTCAACAACAAAATTATAATCCTACATTCTACCAGTTGAATGTACCTATTCAATTAGGTTACAAAATAGTAGAGAATGACCAAATGAATTTAAGAGCGTCTGTAGGTCCTCAAGTAAACTATAATTTGAAAGAGAACCGCGCCACAAGTAACAATCATTTCAATAGATTTACCTACGACGGGGTCGTTAATCTAGGCACTGATATAAGCCGTTTTGCTATAGATCTCCGATATAACCATTCCGTCAATAAAACGAGTAAAGAGCTTGAAAGTCGCGATCGAATAATAGGTTTATCCGTAGGCTATAAATTTTAAATCAAAAAGGCCGCCCCTAAATGGGCGGCCTTTATAGTTAATCGTTGGGTAACATAAGTACAACATTACCGATCTTTCGTCCGCTTGCTACGTAGGTATAAGCTTCCTGTACCCGATCAAGCGTATAGCTGCATTTGAATTTCAGGAACCGGCGAAATAAAACAGTATGTTCATTTTGGATACCAGGTCTTACCGAAGTTAAGCATTCGGTGTAATGGATGAAATACCGGATTTTAGGGATTTATAAATCGAATCAAAATATGCACTTTTGTATGGTATGGACTATTTTTATAAAGGAATGATACGGAAAACATGGATCCTCGCTGCGCTGTTTATGTTCATTATGCTGACATCATGTGATAACAGATCTCATAACCGAAAACCGTTCGTGTGGGATGAAGACGTCAAGCAACTGATAGGTGTGGAAAATCTGAATGCATGGCTTCGGAAAGCACCTTTTGGAGACGAGCTGAAACAAGCCGAAAAGGATAAATTAATCTTTACTAATGCAAAGCAGGTATTCCCTTTTATGAACCGTTACTATGATGCGATAGAAGAACTTCGCGAATACGGTGATCCCGCTACAGATACCGTCATTTTCAGTGCAAAAGAAGTGTTGTTTCAGGATTCCGTCTGGGGAGACCTGTTTGTTGGCGCAATGTTACTTTATGACGACCGGGAGGTATTTTTGAGCGACAGCTATCTCGAGAGCGGTAGTCCTATTTTTGGCGGCGTAGAGGCCGTTCGCGATATACATCGTGCATCGCTCTATGAAACCGGAGTTTTGGCTAAACACCCGAAATACAAAACCGGTATCTACCGGGTGTGGACAAGTTATCGTGATTATCTGTTAGGCTTTTACCAGCAGGGACAACTGGTTTTTGAGGCCGTGGTACCTTTGCTGGGAAGCGATACACTCGCCACGCTTAACAAAATGAAAGAAATTAGTAAAAACCTCGGACTGAACGTTCCTGAATGGGAAAATGCGACGGTAGAACAACTACAACAAGTCGACGAACCGAAGAGCTTTTGGCAAGATCCGTTTTTGGGCATTTATCCAAACAAGTTTACGCATGATGTATATCTCAAAATAAAAGATACCCCCTTTATACAAGATGAAAAGCCACGCAAAGGGGACTATTATTTTGCCTATCGCGCTGACAATGGCGACGTTTCGCTTTATACCTTGCTGCAAAAAACAGAAATGACCAAAGATGATTTCAACGAGGCGAACAAGGAAATGGATAGCTATCGCTACAGTTATGACGATATTTTCTACGAAGAAGAGTCGAACAATGGCTACGTGAGCGGTACGGCAAAAACCTATTTTAAGGATAATCAATACCTGGAAATCTATTATTCCTATCCGGAAGCAGATGGGAAAGCGAAAAAACAGGCACACAGTATTTTGCGGTACGTCAATACACGTAGTTATTAACGGAGAAATTGATAACACATAACGAAAAGCCGCCTCTAAATATATTAAAGGCGGCTTTGAATCTTGTCGGCTCTCTTTGGAGTCTCTCGGTAGCCCGTAGGGGAATCGAACCCCTGTTTCAAGAATGAAAATCTTGCGTCCTAACCCCTAGACGAACGGGCCATTTGCTTTCGGTGATGCAAATATAAGAGCAATATCTATATTGCCAAAACTTTTTTTCGCGCTATCTTATAATACATTGAATCTGAAAAAGTTATTTTTTTACAACAGGGCGTGTCTTAAAAGGCGTAAAGCGTCTTTAGGATGTTTACGCCCTTTAATCTCGTTTTGGTGAGAACTTATATCAAGTCGAACCCGATATCCTTACGAAAATATTTACGTTCAAAAAATATTCTTCCGGCATCAGCTGTCGCTTGTTGAAGTGCATCAAACAAAGTGTCTTGGAGTGTCGTTACGGCAATAACGCGCCCTCCGGCTGTAACAACCTTTCCATCTATTTCCTTAGTTCCTGCATGAAAAACAATAGAATCTTCCACATTTTCGATATTCGTAATCTCCTTGCCAGATTCATAATCTCCCGGATAACCTCCTGAAACCAGCACTACTGTTACGGCTGTTTTGGGGCTAACTGTGTAACTCCGGGAATCTAAATCGCCTTTCGCCACACCGTCTAATAGATCAATCAAATCTGACTCAATCCTTGGCAATACAGATTCTGTTTCCGGATCGCCCATGCGGACATTATATTCGATAACATAAGGCTCTCCGTCGACGTTCATCAAACCAATAAAAATAAAACCCTTATATGGAATTTCGTCTTTCTTTAGCCCTTCTATTGTTGGCTTAATAATGCGTTCCTCTACTTTAGAAAGAAAGATCTCATCAGCAAATGGAACGGGAGATATCGACCCCATTCCTCCCGTATTCAATCCGGTATCACTCTCACCGATACGCTTATAATCCTTTGCCGAAGGCAATACTTTATACGAATCACCATCCGTAAGCACGAAAACGGAAAGCTCGATCCCTTTTAAAAACTCTTCAATAACCACTACGGAACTAGCGTCTCCAAATTTCGCATCCGCGATCATAGCACTTAGCTCCGTCTTAGCGTCTTCCAACGTTTCACAAATCAAAACTCCCTTTCCAGCAGCTAAGCCATCGGCCTTCAAAACAATAGGCAATTTTTGGGTCTCTAAGTAGGCCAGCCCTTCTTCCAGATTAGACTTGTCAAACGATTTATAAGCAGCCGTGGGAATTTCATGGCGCAACATAAACTCCTTTGAAAAATCTTTAGACCCTTCGAGTTGCGCGCCTTTTTGTTGAGGACCGATAACGGGTATGTGCTTCACATCTTCTCGGTTCAAAAAATAATCGTGAATACCTTTTACTAAGGGCTCCTCAGGCCCCACTAGAATCATATCGACCGCATTTTCAACGGCAAAAGATGCTATTCCGTCAAAATCCGTGACTTTCAAGTTTACATTTTGTCCATACTGGCTCGTTCCTGCATTTCCTGGAGCGATAAAAAGTTGATTCAATTTTGGACTTTTCGATAATTTGTACGCAAAGGCAGATTCCCTGCCGCCGGAACCGATAATTAAGATATTCATACCAACAAAGATACCGATGTTGATTAATAATCGTTAAAAAATAATAATGTATACTGTTTTTTTTGTATTTTGAGTTCAAATTTCACCTGTTATGAATACGAAAAGACTCCTGTTGTTATGCTTTTTTACACTGGTTACGGCTGGTATAAAAGCACAAGATTTACAAGGTCTTCTAGCTAAAATAAACGCATACCACGACGCCCGTCCTATTGAAAAGCTGTACCTCCATATGGATAAACATACCTATACAGCAGGAGAGACTATTTGGTTTAAAGCCTATGCAACCGTAGGCGTGGACAACCTTTTATCCAATATTAGCAACATTGCCTATGTAGAGCTCATCAGCCCGAAAGAAAAAGTTGTATCGCGCATCCGGATCCCTATATTGACAGGCCTCGGTATGGGCGACATTACATTGACCGACACGCTAGTTGAGGGAACATATCGTATCCGGGCCTACACCAACTGGATGCGCAATGATAGCGCTATTTATTTTTTTAACAAGAATATACAGGTTAGTAACGGCAGATTAGACAATGTCCTTTCTCGTTCTTATCTTGACAATAGCAACTACACGATTCAATTACAGGATCTACAAGGTGTTCCTTTGGCAGAAGAAACCATACGATACGAGATTATCTCCCGAGAAGACAAAAACTTAAAAAGAGGTCGTGTTAAAACTAATGACCAAGGGCAATTGGAGATTCCTTTTAAAGATGATTATGCAGAAGCCAAGCTTTCTATTAATTTTACGAATAGCGCAAAAGCACAAATCGAAAAAATCTTCAAACTGCCGAAAGCAACAGCTTTAGAAAATAGCGTACAATTTTTTCCAGAAGGAGGAAGTCTGTTAGCTAACCGCATCAATAAAATTGCTGTCAAAACACTAAAACCAGACGGTCTCGGCGTGGAGAGCCGAACGGTTATACTAACAACGACGGGCGACACCGCGGCAACCATCGAAACCAATATTTTGGGTATGGGTTCGGCTCCACTATTTATTCAAAATACAGAACCTATGGTCGCATATACCACATTCGACGATGGAACGACTATAAAATCGGAACTCCCTATACCCCTTTCTTCTGGTTATAATATCCAGATGAACAATGGAAATAGCGATAAACTGTTTGCACAGGTAAATGTAAGCACCGATAAGCAAGACGGTAGTGAGATCTATTTCGTAGTTCAGTACATGGGAAATGTTTACTACGCATCAAAACAGCCTGTTTCCAAGCCAGAACTGGTTTTTTCTGTGCCTAAAACTGATTTGCCCAATGGCATATTAACCATCAGCATTTTAAATAGCATACTGGAACCGTTGATAGAAAGGTCCGTTTTTGTTTATAGTGAAAAGAAAACACTGCCATTAATAGCGAATACGAACACACCAACAAGTACCAAAAGAAAAAAGATAACCGTGTCACTTGAAACGGGAGTACCATCGGATAGCATACGAACGGCTGTTTTATCCGCTTCAGTAGTCAACGCCTCTAAATTAAAAGATAACCCTAAAATAGCGCCTAACATGCTCTCGTCGCTATTATTAAGCGCAGATATTAAAGGCTACATCGAAAACCCCGGCTATTATTTTGATGGTGAAATAAAAACCAGCGATATAGACAATCTACTTTTAACACAAGGTTGGCGAAAAATCGATATAACGGCTCCTTTAGAAATCAGCGAACCTGCTTTTTCTCCTGAGAAGAGCATATCCATCAAGGGTCAGGCCCGGAAACTCGGCCGAAAAGCACCTGCTCCAAAAGCCAACATGGTGTTAGTGCCAACACACAATTTTATGGAATTTATCGATACGGTGGCGAATGAAGAAGGCTATTTCGAGTTCGACAATTTATTTTTCCCCGACAGCATTAAATTCATCATAACAGCGAAAGACGAAAAGGGACGAAATAACATCGACATTATTGTTCCTGAAGAAACTTCGCCTGTTATCGACCCCAACAAAAATGCTCCCGGCGAACAGAATAACGTGAATACGACCTTTGTCGACGAGCTTCTCTACAGTAAAAAATATTTCTCGGGACTAGAGGCACAAGGACTTATGGAAAAATCCATTGCGATTGAAGAAGTAATCGTAACTGCCCAACGTCCACGGCATAAGGCTTCCGAACGCTCCGCAAACCTCAATGGGCCTGGCAACGCGGATCAAGTAATCTCTGCAGAGGATTTGGAAATGTGTACTACATTAGAAATGTGTCTAAACGGCCGGTTGATGGGGGTCATGTTTAGAAACGGTATTCCATATACCACCCGTGGAGGCGGTGAAATGCAAGTTATCTTGGATGGGATGTACGTCGAAAGCGATATGTTATCCATGATCAACCCGATGGACGTGCAAAGTGTAGAGGTACTGCGAAATGTAAACTATACGGCCATTTATGGTTCTTACGGCGGAAATGGCCTAATCATCATTACCTCAAAAACAGGCGCTGATGCCATGCGAAGCAACTATACTCCCAAAGGCATCGCCACGGTGCAACCAAAAGGCTTCCATATTCAGAAGACGTTCTATAAGCCTGTCTATGAACCTGATTCAGAAACAACACTGCGTCAGGATTTACGGACCACCATTCATTGGGAACCGAATATCATAACGGATGACAGTGGTAAAGCGACTTTTGACTTTTATACTGCCGATGAAGCCGGTGAATACCTTATAACGATAGAAGGGCTGGATCTTTACGGAAGATTGGGGAGGAAAACATTAACTGTTGACGTCAAATAAAAATAGTGCTACATCATTCTTTTTTCTATATCGTTAACTTTCGTAATCATATAGCGACTAATTGCTGCGCGTTGTACTGCATCCACTGCATCCACAAGATTTCGCGCTATCGACCCTTCACTGGGCTTAATCAGCACGATAATATCCTTCCCATTGGTTGCTTGTTTCACGTCAACAGCCGTCTTTGCCAGCAGTTCTCCTAAACCCAGCTTTCCATACGCTACTTTTTGAGGACTAGTCTTCGGTGAGTCGGCGGTACCTCGATAGTACGTTAGTTCATTATTTTCCCCTAAGATAAGGTTCAGCACGCGATCTTCACTCAGCAAAATTGGCTCCGTGATAGGACCTTTGTCCGGCATGGCAATATCCAACTGATTGGGCGTATTCAGCGAAGTAGTGAGCATAAAAAAGGTAATCAGGAGAAAGGCTAAATCAACCATTGCGGTCAAATCTACTTTAGGCACGGGTGTGTTTCGAATACTCCTACGTTTCTTCTTTCCCCCTACTTTCTGGTTGTTCGTTAATTCTGCCATAATCTATTATTTTTAAGAAGTGCGACTTGGTTATTTATAATATTGATGGTTTTTTGCGTATTTTTCCATAAAATAGCATAAAAAGAAATATTATGGGCGAATTCATCAAAGCACAGATAAGCGAACATATTACTTATATCGGACTTGACCGGGGAAAGTCCAACGCCATGCATTTAGAAATGATGCAGGAACTAACAAGTGAATTGGAACGCGCGAAAGAAGACCCCGCAGTAGAGGCTATTATTCTTCATGGCAAAGAGGGTTTCTTCTCTGCTGGGCTAGACCTTATCGCACTATACCAGTACGATAAAGAACAGATAAAAACCTTATGGGAAACGTTTGTCGATCTGATATACACTTTGGCGTCGTTTCCTAAACCAGCAATTGCTTCTGTTACAGGACATGCGCCCGCTGGAGGATGCGTTTTAGCCATTTGTTGTGATTACCGTATTATGGCAGACGGCGAATTTATTATCGGATTAAATGAAGTTCCGATCGGCTTGATTGTACCGCCAAGTATCTTTGATCTCTACAGCCTATGGCTAGGGCAAGCCCAAGCTTATCGATACCTTTTAGATGGAAAACTTTTCTCCCCAGCCGAGGGACTACAAAGTGGTCTTATTGACGAGGTTGTTCCGGCAGACCGCATCCATACCTCGGCTACCCGAAAAGCAAAATCATGGACCCAATTTGAACGCCAAGCCTGGGGAACAACAAAATTGAATATGCGCAAACATCTACTGCAACATATCGACGAAAATAAAACAGAAGTGGTACAGCAAATGTTAACACAATGGTGGAAACCATCAACAAGGCGTATATTAAAAACTATTATTGACAACCTCACTAAATAAGAACGGATTAAAGAACAAAGACATATGAACATGAAGAGCATTCTTATCTTAATATGCTGCTATACCTTTTTTTTATTAGCATCATGTACCTCCTCCAACAAAAAAAGTGAAGAAACAAAGGATTCCCTTGACATACCGACAGCTACTTTTCCGGATGATACACAAGGAATAAGCGAAGTCATTACGCGTTTTGCAAGGGCATACCTTAGTCAGGATAATGAAAAAGCCAATGCGCTTGTACACCCGGACCTAGGTCTGTATGTCATATACCGGCCCGGTGCGCAAGACGTGTATGAGCGCGTGGATAGTATCGATTTTACTAAACCGGTGCCTGAACATTTTCCCTATACGACATTCGAGAACGGTTATGCGCTAAACTTTGAGGAACTTCCTTCTTTTGACTGCGGCACGGAAAAATGGAGTAAATTAGGTTTTTTCTGTGACACGACTGTACAGGCAAACGAACTCACAGAAATCGCCACCTTTAATTATGAGTTTAATGGCATAAACGACACCGATCTTGCAGAAGTCAAACAATTGGAAAAAGATACTTTCCGTGTTATGCTAACAAAAGATGAAAATCTGATTTTCCATGTTAAAAAACATCAAGGCAATTGGTACGTATTTGTACTTGATCGCGCTTACGGTTGGTGCGATGCTTAAATAGAAAGATAATTTGTTTTTTTCATATAATGAACGCACTTTTAAGTTAATTTTAGCAAAGATGAATAACAAAATAGATAATGAAACAAAAGACCGTATTCAACAATGGCTTGGCGCAGAATACGACCGCGATACCGTTGCAAAGGTACAGAACCTCGTAGATAGCAACGAAGAAACAGAGCTTATAGATGCTTTTTACAAGGAGTTAGCGTTTGGAACCGGAGGTTTACGTGGTATTATGGGTGTCGGATCAAACCGAATCAATAAATATACTATCGGCAAAGCAACACAGGGCTTGGCAAATTACCTAAAAAGCCAGTTTCCTGCCCAAGAGATCAAAGTGGCAGTCGGTTATGACTGTCGGAACAATTCGCAACAATTAGGCCATCTGGTAGCAGACGTTTTCTCGGCAAATGGCATTCACGTATACCTATTTAAGGAGCTCCGTCCTACGCCGATGCTTTCTTTTGCCGTCCGGCATTTTGGATGTCAAGGTGGTGTAATGTTAACGGCCTCACACAACCCGAAGGAGTACAACGGGTACAAGGCATACTGGAAAGACGGCGGACAACTGGTCGCACCACACGATAAAAACGTAATCGATGAGGTTAATGCCATACGATCCGTAAATGATATTAAGTTTGAACGCGATCAAACGAAGATAACCCTCGTGGATGAGGATTTTGATAAACGCTATATCGAGGAGAATAAAAAGTTAAGCATACACCCCGAAGCTGTATCCGCTCAAAAAGACTTAAAGATTATCTTCTCCCCTATCCATGGAACCGGCATTATCGTGCCCAAGGTACTTTCTGCGTGGGGCTTTACCAATGTACAGGTTGTGGAAGAACAAATGACGCCAGACGGAAACTTCCCAACCGTGGTCTATCCAAACCCCGAGGAGGAAGAGGCTATGACAATGGCGAAACAAAAGGGACAGGAGCTAGACGCAGACCTCGTCATGGCAACCGACCCTGACGCAGATCGGGTTGGTTTAGCCGTAAAGAATCACAAAGGCGAGATGCAGTTATTGAACGGTAATCAGATCGGTAGCTTGCTTATCTATTACGTACTATCGTCCAAAAAAGCAAAACACGAACTGCGAGATAACGATTTTATCGTGAAAACGATCGTGACATCCAACCTCATGGCTGACATCGGCCATAGTTTCGGCGTAAAACATTACGACACATTGACTGGCTTTAAATTCATTGGTGAAGTGATGACGAAATTAGAGGGAAAAGAAAACTATCTAGTTGGTGGAGAAGAAAGCTATGGCTTTCTAGTTGGCGACCTCGTTCGGGATAAGGACGCTGTTAACGCCTGTGCCTTTATCGCCGAGATGGCCGCTTACTTCAAAACCCAAGGGAAAACATTATTCGACGTGTTGCTGGAGCTTTACGAAAGCTACGGCTTTTATCAAGAAAAACTTATCTCACTTACCAAGAAAGGAAAAGCGGGTGCCGATGAAATCAAGCAGATGATGGCAAATCTTCGTGCTACTCCTCCACAATTACTAGGAGGTGTAAACGTTAAAGAAATCCGCGACTATTCCACCGCTATTGCGCACATATTGACAGATGGAACGAAAACAACTATGGATTTGCCAAAATCAGATGTACTCCAATTCATCACTGTTGACGGCGATGTAATCTCTGCCAGACCATCGGGAACCGAACCTAAAATTAAATTTTACTGCTCCGTCAAAGAGGATCTAGGATCCAGAGACGCTTACGAGCACGTACTAGCGAAACTGGAAGATAAAGTAAAACGTATTATGGCGGACATTGTGAAAGATTGATTATGGAGAAATGGACTTTATTAGATTCAAAGTATATTATCCAACGTCCCTGGGCCACTTTGCGTGTCGATAAATTACAGCTTCCAAACGGGAATATCAAAGAGGAATATTACGTGCTGGAATATCCCACTTGGGTGAATATGGTAGCCTTTACCGAAGACAATCATATACTATTTGTTCGGCAGTATAGACATGGCGCAAACAAAATCATGGTGGAGCTCCCCGCAGGTGTGGTCGATGACGGCGAGCGACCAGAAGAGGCAGCCCGGCGCGAGCTTTTAGAAGAGACGGGCTATATTTTCGAATACATCGAATATATCTGCGAATTATATGCCAATCCGGCGACGAGTGGAAATTTAACGTACACGTACGTCTTAAAAGGAGGCAAGAAAATTCAAGAACAACAGTTAGACAGTTCGGAGGATATTGAAGTTGTGATTATGAGCGTCGAAAAGGCTAAACAATTCCTTTTTGACAATAAGATAGGTCAAGCTTTGCACACTTCTGCCTTATTTTATGCATTTCGAAAATTAGGTTTACTTTAAGTAAGCCTAATTTTATTTTTAAAAACAGCTTTCGCGCCGAATAATATTCAATATTTTGTACCTTTGCATGCATGGCAAGAGAGATCTTTGAAACGAAGCGAAAAGCATTAAAAATTAACCTCAATCCCGATATTTATGGCACCTTTGCTGAAATCGGCGCAGGACAGGAAGTCGCCCGCAACTTCTTCGGAGCAGGGGCCGCTTCAGGCACCATTGCAAAAACAATGTCCGCTTATGATATGGCATTCAGTGATGCTATATATGGTGCGGAGGAGTCCGGCCGTTATGTGAGCCGCACGCGTGTCAATAAGATGCTGACGCACGAGTTTGATTTATTAACCGAACGCCTGCATGGGGAAAAATACAAATCAAAAAAATTCTTTGCTTTTGCCGATACCGTCACCACGCTCAATTTCACCAAAACCAATGATCCGCACGGATGGATCGGTATACGCTTTCAACATGAGGCAGGCGGTCCGGTCAACGATATCGTTATCCACATCCGCCTATTGGATAGTGATTCGCGTCTACAGACAAAAGTACTGGGTATCTTAGGCGTTAATCTCATTTTTGCCGCATATTACTACGCTAATAATCCACAAACGATGATTGAGTCGTTAGTAGACAATCTTTCTATCGGATCAGTGGAGATTGATTTAGTTAAAGTAACAGGTCCGGTTTTTGAACATGCCAACGAGAGACTACTCAATCTTTACCTCATTGCAAAGGGATTCGCACAAGCTGCTATATTCAAACCTGATGCACATGCGGCGCAGATTAAAGACTACCTCTACAAAAAGAATATCATTATTCTACGCACCAAATATCGGCAGAAATCAAACCCTAATTTCGATCTATTCAACCTCGCTGTAGAGCAGTTTAAGAAAAACACGGGTGCTACAGAAAATGACACGGTAGTATTAATTGAGGTCTTAATGGGAAATGCGCTCGACGAGGAGAACAAGATCACCAACGAGGATCTCCGGTATTTTGCTGAACGTGCTGAATACCTTTGTTCAACAGGTAACAATATCATGGTGTCGAACTTTCAGCGTAATAACCATTTAGCGGAGTTTATCCAGACATTTAAGCCGAAACATGTGGGCATCGCGACCAACACCTCCAATCTGAAGAATATTTTCAATACCGAAAACTACAATAAAGACGTTTATACCAACGAGTTGCTTTCATACATCTCGGGCATGTTCAGTAAAGATGTCAAACTATATGCTTACCCTTATTTAGATAAGAAAACAAACGAGATTATTACAACCGAGAATATGCCCGTTGCCGATGAAGCAAAACCGCTATTTGACTTTTTGGTGCAAAATAAATATATTGTCGATATAGAGAACTACGACGAAAAATTTGTGAAAACGGTATAAGCCGAGAAAAGATTACAGGTATTTCTTAAAAATAGCGTACAGTATTTTCAGTTCTTTTTCATTTAAAACAGCTGTAGTGGAGCCGTCCTGAATATAATGAACCTTAAATGCTTTTATCGCAGCATCGATGTTTGTTATATTATATCCGATAATACGTAACGCCAATGGCGGATCGAAATTTTCCGGCGGTGTTTCCAGATTTTCGTCATACCAGAATCCAAATCCTGCATCTGCCAATTTTTTCCAGGGAAAACGAGACGGATCTATCTTCCTTCCTGGTGAGACATCCATATGTCCAATAAAATTTGCTTGTGGGATTTTGTAGGTTTCTTTCAGGTAGTGTAATAAGCTAATCAACGCATCAATCTGAACATCGGGCCAAGGATCTGTTGTTCCGTTATTATCCAACTCTATACCTATGGATGATGAATTAAGATCTGTATCATTTCCCCATCTGCTCACGCCAGCGTGATGCCCTCTGTACAAATCGTTCACCATTTGTATAACTTTTCCGTCACGCCCGATCACATAATGAGAACTAACCCCGGCCTTCTGATTATGGAAAGTTCGAACAGTTTGTTCTGTAGAGTTTTGCGCCGTATGGTGAAGAACAACATAGTTCGGCTTTCGGACGCCGAAATTAACGGAAGCTATCCATTCCTTCTGTGGAACAATAATCTTTCCCAATTGGCCCGTTACGGGGGTTTCTTTATATATTTCAGCAAATCCCTTCGCCTTCGATTTATAGATTTTTTCCGTTGCCGCATATTTTCCACCACCACAGGATGACAGTAGAATGGCGCAGCTAAATAAAAAGATATAGATATTTTTCATTCAAAGTTTTTTGTTACCTCTTTGCTCCTAATTTAAACAAAGCAATAAATGCTCCAATTCCTAAAGCTCCTTCACGATGTGTTCCGGTAAGATATATCCCTCGTCCAATTCGATAATCTGCAAGTTCCTAAACGCTATTTGAGCTCCCTCCGATTCCAGGCATACATATCCTTTTCTTTTAGAGGATTCCCGTATACCATTGACAAACTTTCCGTTAACAGCGAGCTTAATCGTTCCGTCAACACAAATCACCGTATATTTATTCCACTCACCTACACCCAAACACCTATTCTCCACCGATTTGCTTCGCACCCCCCTCGGGTTATCTGGCACCGTCGAAACTTTTCCGACTCCAAAAAGCTCACCGTGCACATAGGCAATAGGTGGTGTTTCTCCGTTTCGCTTATGCTGGTTTACCCAATCCAGTTCCAACATCTGTACTTCTACCCCACTAGGTAGTCTATTGTGTTCCTCCGGTTGCGCATCACACCAAACAAAAATCCCCGAGTTTCCTCCTTTCTCCATGTGACGCCATTCCACATGCATAATGAAGTTTTGGTACATCTTTTCCGAACGCACGATACCGATCGGCAAACCTTTACACACCAGTTTATCCCCATCACGATACCAAGTCGTATCGGTAGTATTAACATCAATCCATTTTAATGTCTTTGCTTCTGGCACCCCATTTATTAACGCATTGAAATCCCTTCGTTCCCCAAACTCAAAAAGAGCTTCCTGCGCCTGGGACGTTAAACCCCAAAATAAAATAAACAGTCCCACGAAAGCTAGTATCTTCGATATACGCATGATCAAAGGTTTAAGTTTTCTCTAAAATAAAAAAACTCCTGCAATTAAAAAATCGCAAGAGTTTTAAATCATATGATCCGTCAACGGATATAAATAGCTTTTCTACGCTTCCATATATTCTTCGATAGAAGGACACGAACAAATCAATGTTCTATCCCCTTGTGAGTCGTTTACTCGACCTACCGAGGGCCAGAATTTATTCACTTTTAAATAAGAAAGTGGATAAGCGGCTGTTTGGCGGCTATACGGTCTATTCCATTCATCGGCAGAAACAATTTCTGCTGTATGCGGAGCGTGTTTCAATACATTCTCCTTCTGATCGATTTCACCAGTTTCTACCGCTGCAATTTCAGAACGGATGGCAATCAATGCATCACAAAAACGATCTAGTTCTGCCTTGGATTCTGATTCGGTAGGTTCAACCATCAATGTGCCTGCCACCGGAAAAGATACCGTTGGTGCATGGAAGCCGTAATCCATTAAACGTTTAGCGATATCACTCACTTCAATGCCAACACTCTTGAATGCCCGACAATCCAATATCATCTCGTGTGCACAACGACCGTTCGCTCCCGCGTATAACACTGGGTAATGATTTTCCAAACGTGCTTTAATGTAATTTGCATTCAAGATCGCTGTTTTAGTTGCATCCGTCAGCCCCTCTCCTCCCATCATAGCAATATAAGCATAGGAAATCGTCAAGATGGAAGCCGATCCAAAGGGAGCGGCGGAAACGGCCGAAATACCTTCTTCACCCGATATCTCTACCACTTCATGATTCGGTAGGAACGGCACCAAATGCGCTGCGACACCAATGGGGCCCATACCAGGGCCACCACCACCATGTGGAATACAGAAGGTCTTATGTAAGTTTAAGTGACATACATCCGCCCCGATAAAACCAGGACTGGTCAACCCCACCTGTGCGTTCATATTTGCACCATCCATATATACCTGCCCACCATTTTGGTGAATAATTTCACATATTTCAATAATCGACTCCTCAAATACCCCATGTGTTGAAGGATAGGTCACCATCAAGGAATTTAAGTTCGCGGCGTGTTCTTCTGCTTTCGTCCGAAGATCTACTACGTCGATGTTGCCATACACATCGCATTTTACAACCACAACTTTTAAACCTGCCATAGATGCCGATGCAGGATTTGTCCCATGTGCTGAGGCAGGAATCAAACAAACATTACGATGCCCCTCGCTACGGCTTTCATGATAGGCACGTATAACCATCAATCCCGCGTATTCGCCTTGGGCTCCCGAATTTGGCTGAAACGACATCTTCGCGAATCCGGTGATCTCGGAAAGCCAATCGTTCAACTCGTTAATTAGTTGCATATAGCCGGATGTCTGATCGACAGGGGCGAAGGGATGCAGATCACCAAAACGTGCCCATGTTAAAGGCAGCATTTCGGTCGTTGCATTGAGTTTCATGGTACAAGAACCCAACGGAATCATGGAATGACATAAAGATAGATCCTTAGCCTCCAATGATTTGATATACCGAAGCATTTCACTCTCGGAGTGATAACTGTTAAAAATCGGGTGGGTAAGATAAGGAGAGGTACGCACGGCTTCCGAGGGTATGGAAGATTCCAATTGCTCTGTCAAACCACGTAGATCAACATCGTTCCATGATTTTCCCTTGATTTTGGCGAAAACCCTGACAATGGTTTCGATGTCTTCAAAGGTGGTGGTTTCATCAAGAGAAATACCAACCATTCCTTCGTGGTAAAAGAAATTCAGTTCATTGTTAAGTGCTTCTGATTTTAATGCACCGACATGATCGCCAACTGCGATGCGTAGGGTATCAAAGTACGCCTCATTGATCTGTTCGTAACCAAGCTCTTGCAATGCCTTGTCTAATAGCTTAGTTAAATCGTTAATGCGTTTGGCTATATTTTTTATGCCTTGAGGGCCGTGGTACACCGCATAGAACGATGCCATAATCGCCAACAGCGCTTGTGCTGTACAAATATTGGAAGAGGCCTTGTCACGACGGATATGCTGTTCCCTTGTTTGCAATGCCATACGTAATGCATAATTACCACTAGCGTCGGAAGTAACACCGATAATACGTCCGGGGATATTTCGTTTATACGCTTCTTTTGTTGCAAAAAAAGCGGCATGTGGTCCTCCGAATCCCATCGGAACACCAAAACGCTGTGAGTTCCCAACGACAACGTCAGCTCCCCATTCTCCCGGAGGAGTCAGTAATGCCAACGACATTAAATCGGCTATAGCACATACCGTGACGTTTTTTTCGTGGGCTGCTGCGGTAAAACCGGTGTAATCCTTAATCGTACCATCCGCGGCAGGATATTGAATAAGCGTCGCAAATATATCTTCGGTCAAGTTTTCTTCTTCCAGATCAGCGACCCGTATCTCCACACCAAACGGAACTGCTCTCGTTTGCAGTACATCCAATGTCTGTGGGTAAATATTAGGCGTTACTAAGAATACATTTGCTGTTTTATTTTTCCGTGCGCTGTATAACATAAACATCGCTTCAGCAGCAGCCGTAGCTTCGTCCAGCAGGGAAGCGTTCGCAATTTCAAGTCCCGTCAGATCTGCAACCGCTGTCTGGAAGTTCAACAGAGCTTGCAGACGTCCTTGGGCAATCTCTGCTTGATAAGGTGTATATTGTGTATACCAACCCGGATTTTCCAATACGTTGCGCTGAATAACTGCAGGTACAGTAACATCATAATATCCCTGTCCAATATAGGATTTGAATACTTTATTTTTATCTGCAATTTGTTGGATTTTAACTAAAAATGATTTTTCGCTCAAAGCCGTTGGCAAGGCGAGCGCCTTTTTCAACCTAATCTGGCTTGGAACTGCTTGGTCGATAAGCTGATCCAAGGATTGTAGCCCCAAGTAGCCTAACATTTCTTGTATCTCTTCTACCCTCGGGCCGTTGTGACGGTCCTGAAATTTTTCTTGATAAAATACGTTGCTCATTTTGCGCTTTACTTTTCCGTAATATCGTCCTAAACCATCTTATTTAGACCTTTTTAGGGTGATACTTTCATATACTTTTTGAGACCGCAAAGATACAATTTAATCATCGAAATTAATAGGACCTGAAAGCCTGATATAGTATCATATGCACAACAATCGTTTGCGGTATTTTCTATGCACACACTTATATTTAAGAGAAAATCAAAATAAAATCGGCTTTCTTTCTATTATTATTAACCTTTCTACCAGAATCTTATCAATAATGTATTTCGACATAAAAATTAACCTTTGTAAGACAAATTACTTATCTTTAAGACATTAGCAGGTATAGAAATCGGTATGTTAAAACTTCATATCACAAACGAAACGGGAAGATTAAGGGCTGTCGTATTAGGTATTGCGAACCAAAATGGCCCGGCTCCGAAAGCAGAAGAGGCTTACGACCCGAAGTCTCTGGAACATATATTGGCAGGAACTTATCCCGTAGAGTCGGATATGGTTTTCGAGATATCTGCTTTTCATGATGTGTTAGAGCGATATGGAGTAAAAGTATATCGACCCGAACTGATACCTGAATTAAATCAAATATTCTCGCGCGATATTGGCTTTGTCATAGACCGCTACTTTATAAAGGCTAACATCCTCCCCGACCGTGCGGAAGAATGGCGAGCAATCGAGCATATTGTCAAACAAATCGCTCCAGAGGATCTTATTAAAGCACCGGAGGAAGTACACATTGAAGGTGGAGATGTCATCCTTTGGAATGAATACCTTTTTGTGGGCACATACAAAGGTGACGATTACTCGGCTATAAATACAGCCAGAACGAATAGGAAAGGTGTACAATTTTTGAAAGATTTGTTTCCTGACAAAATTGTGAAAGAATTTGATCTTATAAAATCAATGACTAATCCGCGGGAAAATGCGCTCCACCTGGACTGTTGTTTTCAACCTGTAGGCAGGGATAAGGCCATCATTTATCCTGGTGGTTTCCAGAATCCAGCGGACTATCTCTATCTTCGCAAACTTTTCGGGGACGAAAATATTTTTACCATAACGGCAGACGAAATGTATGAAATGTATAGCAATATATTTTCTATCTCAGAAGATGTAGTGGTGACCGAGCGACGGTTTGATCGACTTAACTATTGGCTTAGGAATCAAAGATTTCATGTGGAAGAAGTTCCCTATCACGAAATTGGCAAACAGGAAGGGCTGTTGCGGTGCTCTACCCTTCCTTTATATAGGGATTAATTTTTATGTTAATGAGGGATTGTACAACGGCATAAGTGAACGCGATTAATAGTTGATAGCAGTGATGCGGATTAAATCGACCTAGTATTGTTCCGCGGCCAGCTTTACGCAGGATATTCCGTTAAAAACAGAATGCTGTCTGAGCGCCAGCGAGTTCATTCTGTTTAGGAATAGACAAGGAAAGGTAGCGGAACCATGCAAGTCTTGATTTTTTTGGTTCTTTTTTCATCAAGGTAAAAAGAACATAGAACTTATGAAACAAACAACAGACACGTTACTTTTAGTTCGGCCTTATCAGTTTCGGAAAAACGAAGAGACAGCCGTAAACAATTATTTTCAAGAAGATTTACTGTTACCTCTACCTGCTCAGCAGGCTCAAGAAGAATTTGACAATTTTGTAAATGCACTCAACGCACACAAAATAAATACGTTTGTCATACAGGATGAAGGAGACTATGATACACCGGACAGCATTTTTCCAAATAACTGTATTTCGTTCCATAAACGAACAGCGGTTTTGTATCCCATGTTTGCTGAAAATAGACGACGGGAACGCAAATTGGATTATCTGAATGCGTTGCAACGATGGGGCTTAACGTTTGACGATATTATAGATTATACCAGCTTTGAGAAAGAAAATCGCTTTTTAGAAGGAACCGGAAGTTTAATTTTGGACCGCATAAACCGAATTGCTTACTGTTCATTATCTCCCCGTGCCGATGCAGGGGTTGCGCATCAATTTTGTCTTGATTTAGGGTATGAATTATTTATTTTTGAAGCCAACCAAACGGTAGGCGGGTTGCGTAAGCCCATCTATCATACCAATGTGATGATGTCCCTAGGAACACAGTTTGCCGTCGTGTGTACCGACAGTATTGACAATAGGCACGAAAAAATGAATTTGATTAAACGGTTAAATGAAACCGGAAAGAAGATTGTGGATATATCGGAGGATCAGGTTAATTCTTTTGCGGGAAATATACTGGAAGTACAGTCTATTACAGGAGATCCTTTTATTGTAATGAGCTCACAGGCGTATCAGAGCTTTACGGCGGAACAGCTAGGCTTACTTTATTCTTGGGGACAGATTATACACAACCCGCTGGATACCATTGAAAGAGGTGGCGGCGGCAGTGCGCGGTGTATGGTGGCCGAAGTGTTTTACTGAGCCTTTTTCTTTACGCCTTGCTCCAGTAGTAGTTCTCGACGCACACGGCTAAGACTTTCAGGAGTGATCCCGAGATAAGAGGCAATCATCCATTGGGGAACGCGTTGTAGCAAACTCGGATACATATCCATAAACAAAAGATATCGTTCCTTGGCACTCATGGCCAATAGTGAATTTATCCGTTGCTGCTGGATGTGGATATTTCGCTGTAACGAGCTTTCCATAAAGCAGGCGAAAGCATGACTTAACTGGGACGCCTTTTCCATAAATTCCGGTTGAATGAAAACAATTACCGAAGGTTCGATCGCTTTGATGAAAAAATCGGTTGGCTTATTGAAGTATTGGCTTGCTCGATCCGAGATAATCCAGTTCTCCGGCGCAAATTGCAGAATATGCTCTCCTCCCTTTTCGTCTAACGAAAACGAAAGCAATAGTCCCGACTCCACAAAAAAGACATAACGACTCAACTCTCCTGCGCTGAGCAAGTACTGATTATGGATAATCTCCCTAAACGAAAAGTACGGCACTAGTTGTTCAAAGATCTCTTCGGAAAGCGCAGCTTTCTCGCTATAATATTTAAAAAAATTACTTTCTCGCCAATTGAACTCCATAGAAGCCTTTAATATAAAATCGTAAATTTAAACTCGAGCGGGTTAAAGTGCTTTTCCAATTCCCGAATGAGACCATCACCGTGTTTCAAATATAAAGACGCAAAGTTTTCTGTACGCTCTTGTAAGCCGCCGTTTGGAAAAAGTTTATCTTTCACACGTTCTATCTGTATAAGCGCATCTTCATGGTTATGCTTGTCGGCTTTCAGCAGCTTCTTCTCTAAATTATTAATCGCTTTTTTTAAGCGTGCTTTCACGGCTTCTGTACTCGGGCCCAAGCTGGGGTCGATTTTATGCGCACGCAGTTTAATCTTTCCAAAAATAGCATTGAGCTCCATCCACTCGTCACGCAGATTCAACCGATGTTTTGTATGGCGTCGGACATACTCGTTCTTTAACACATCTGTTGACTTAAATATACTTTTGAAAGTCAAGTCTAAACGAAAAATTTTTCCCGCAACATGGTCATCTGTGAGCATGGCTGAGTTACGTGGGACAAGAATAGGGAACGGCACTTGATAGTAATCGAAGTTAGCCTTCAATTGCAACCAATACACAATCTCCGCTCCTCCACCGATATAAGCCAAATTCGGTAGGATAAGTTCTTGATATAACGGCCGCATAACGACATTCGGACTAAACCGTTCAGGATATTGCGCTATTTCCGTCCGCATTTCCTCTTCCGAAAAATAAAGTCCACGATGCAAGACTTCGAATCTCCCATCTTCTGTGCGCACGATACGCTCCCGAAATTCATCCGTTAAATAAAAGAAGTTGATTTCCCGCGCGTGCACCTGCGTATGGTAACCTAAGTTCTCTAGATTTCCAGAGGTATCTTCAATAGCTTTAAAGCTATTTTCTTCAAAAATATCCTGTGCTATAATCGGCGCGAAAACTTTTTTAAAGTCTTTGCTATCCGCGTCAATAATCACCAGTCCGTATGGTTTGAACAGTTCATTTACCATATACCGTGTAGCTGCTGCAAGAGACCAGTTTTGGAGGTAGGCATCCTCGACTATCCTTTTTAGCTTATCCGCATTGATAGATAAGCCGAAGGTACCGCAATATTGTTTGACGGTGTCGGCAATGTCATATGTGGACATCCGACCCGTAGCGGAAACCGCCGGCGTATCCCATATTATCTTCTTACCGAATACTTTAGTGTTATTTATTTCGGCAAAATCGTGGTCTTCGGTCGCCATCCAATACACCGGTACGAAAGAATATTCAGGGTACGCTTCTTTTAAATCTTTCGCCAACCGTACCGCGGTAATAATCTTAAAAATAAAATAAAGTGGCCCGGTAAATATATTGAGTTGATGTCCTGTCGTAACCGTAAAAGTCTTTTCATCTCCCAGCAACGTGATGTTAGTTTCCACTTCCGGCGATTGTGCTAAAAGCGGGCCGTATTGCTCACGAAGTGTTGTCGTCAATAATCTTCTGTTCGGAAAGTTTCGCTTCTCGGCAATCTGTTGTCGAAACCCTTCCCGTGTCGGTCTTTGCCCGTAAAAAGGACGCAATTGCTCTTCGTTTGCGAGGTAGGCTAATAATGTATCTGAAAAACTACCAGTATCGCTGTAATCAATATATGTTGCTTTCATCTAACGCAGTTCGTATCGTCTCGTAGTATCTACGGATTGAGCGGACAATTTACATATTTTTGCACGAAGCTACCACGGGGAAACCGAAATTATAGCAAACGTTTGACGAAAGGCACTTATTCTACGATCCAAAATGTGGTCAGCGATCTATTTAACCACTTCCCCATATAAATCAAAATCCTCTGCTCGATCTACTTTTACTTGAACGAAATCTCCGATCCGAGCATAATTTGTCTTCGCATTCAGCACCACTTCGTTATCCACCTCCGGTGAATCATATTCCGTGCGGCCAATGAAGTAATCACCGTCCAGACGGTCAACGAGTACCTTAAACGTCTGTCCGATTTTTTCTTGATTAATTTCGTAGGAAATGCCTTGTTGTACCTCCATGATTTGCTCCACACGCGACTCTTTCTCCTCTTGTGATACATCATCTACTAAGGTATGGGCATGTGTCTTTTCCTCGTGTGAATACGTAAAACAACCTAAACGATCAAATCGGGTTTCTTCCACCCACTCCAACATTTCATTGAAGTCCTGCTCCGTTTCTCCCGGATAACCACATATTAAAGTTGTACGTAAGGCAATATCGGGCACGCTATCACGAATTTGATTAACAAGGTCGACTTGCTTTTGTTTCGTCGTTCCTCGACGCATCGATTTCAGCATGGCATCAGAAATGTGCTGTAACGGCATATCAAGGTAATTGCAGATATTCGAGCGCTCCTTTATGACCTCTAAAATATCCATTGGAAAACCCGATGGATAAGCATATTGCAGGCGAATCCACTCTATACCATCGACATCCGATAAATGCCGTAGTAGATCTCCCAAATTACGCTTTCCATAAATATCCAGCCCATAATAGGTTAGGTCCTGGGCGATGAGTATCAATTCTTTCGTTCCGTTAGAAGCTAAGAATTTGGCCTCTTTCACTAAATCGTCGATAGATTTAGACACATGCTTACCCCGCATAAGGGGGATGGCGCAAAACGAGCAGGGCCGATTACACCCTTCTGCAATTTTAAAATATGAAAAATGAGAAGGTGTGGACAATAAACGCTCTCCTAACAATTCATGGCGATAATCTGCTCCAATTGTCGTCAGCAATTCTGGTAGATCGTTTGTTCCGAAATAAGCATCAACATTCGAAATTTCAGATTGAAGTTCTGGTTTGTACCGCTCCGATAAGCAACCAGTCACAATAACCTTATTTATCTTTCCCTCCTCCTTTAAAGCCGAATATTGCAAAATAGTATCAATAGATTCTTGCTTTGCATTGTCAATAAAACCACAGGTATTGATGACAACGATATCACTTTTCTGTGTATTGGAAGCCTCGTGCACAACTTCCATTTGGTTGCCTTTCAGCTGTCCCATTAATACTTCAGAATCGTGGATATTCTTAGAGCATCCCAACGTCACGACATTCACCCTTGGTTTACTCACTTGAGGAGTACCCTTACTATTTTTTGTTCTCATTTCTGTTCATTATGATGACAGGAATGTGCCATCAAGGACTATTTTATTAAAGGAAATTATTTAAACAACGAATCGACGAAATCCTTTTTATTAAATAACTGCAAATCGCCAATTTTCTCACCCACACCAATATATTTGACCGGAATTTTAAATTGGTCTGAAATACCGATGACTACGCCCCCTTTTGCTGTACCATCCAATTTCGTTAGCGCTAAAGCATTGACGTCGGTAGCTTGCGTAAATTGTGTGGCTTGCTCGATGGCATTTTGCCCCGTTGAGGCATCCAATACCAATAAGATTTCATGGGGAGCACCCGGTACGACTTTTTGCATCACGTTTTTAATCTTGGTCAACTCGTTCATCAAACCAACTTTGTTATGCAAGCGTCCAGCTGTATCTATAATGGCTACATCATCACCGTTCGCGACAGCTGATTTAACCGTATCATACGCTACCGACGCTGGATCGGATCCCATGGGCTGGGCTACCACGCGTACGCCAACACGTTCTCCCCATAATTTGATTTGATCTACGGCAGCGGCGCGAAAGGTATCTGCTGCGCCTAATACAACTTTATTTCCCGCTTCTTTTAATTGATGGGCAAGCTTACCAATGGTGGTCGTCTTTCCTACACCATTTACGCCTACGACCATAATTACATAGGGTTTGTGGGCACCATACTCAAAAGTTTCGAAGTCGTTACTATTATTTTCCGCCAACAGTGCTTGTATCTCTTCTTTAAGTAGGTGATTTAAGTCCTCTGTGCCCACATATTTATCACGTGCAACGCGTTGTTGAATACGGTCAACAATCTTTAAGGTTGTCGTTACCCCGACGTCGGACATCACAAGCACCTCTTCGAGATTGTCTAAAACTTCATCGTCGATAGTGGATTTTCCAACAACTGCTTTGGTTATCTTTGAAAGAAAACCTTCCTTTGTTTTTTCCAAACCCTTATCTAAAGCTTCCTGTGCTTCTGCTGTTTCCTGCTTCTTTTTAAAAAAATCAAATAATCCCATGGAGAAAAAAGTAAAAGGTAAATATACGAAAAAAGCCCTTTCGGTAAATACCAAAACGGCTTCTCTTATTTTTTAAAGAAAACTTTAAAAAGGAATCGCTGTTGCGCAACTTATTTAGCAGCTTCTGCTACAAAATCTTTCACTTTGTCATTGTGAACCATACCTTCTTTAAAGGTATAAGCTCCCGTTTTGGCAGACTTAGTAGTTACGACAACCTTAGTAAATTCCTTACCACCTCCTTTTTGTAACGATGCAACCGATTTCTTTGCCATTGTCTTATATTTTTAAATGAGCTAATGCTCTACGCGTTAATTACTTAATTTCTTTGTGAACAGTTACTTTTCTAAGCACAGGATTGAATTTCTTCAATTCTAATCGCTCTGTCGTATTTTTTTTGTTCTTTGTGGTGATATAGCGAGACATTCCCGGAAGGCCACTTTCTTTGTGCTCAGTACACTCTAAAATTACTTGTACTCTATTTCCCTTTTTTGCCATTGTTTTACTTTATTTTAATCCCTAGGGATCAGATTTCATGAATATTTTTGATAACAGGCGGTAACGATTAAATAAATCCTTTTTTGATAAATGTATCAATTACTGCTGTAATTCCCTTTTTGTTAATCGTCTTGATAGCCGAAGTAGATACTTTTAGCGTAACCCAACGATCTTCCTCTGGAAGATAAAAACGTTTAGTTTGTAAGTTAGGATAAAACTTACGTTTAGTTTTAACGTTTGAGTGCGAAACGTTATTTCCTGTTAATGCCGCCTTGCCTGTTAAATCACAAATTCTTGACATGATATTTGATTTTTAATGTTGTTTCTCCAATCGCTCTTTTCACAAAGAGTTTGCAAATATCCATATTTCTTTTGTGAAATGCAAGCAATGAATTAATATTTTTAAAGTTTTCCACAATTCACATGTATTTTAAGGTAAAGGGATGCCTTTCCTTTTTTGTATATTTGTCCTTTTAGACATAAGATGCTTCACAAAACGCACGGAATTGCTCTCAAGACGACCAACTATGCAGATAACAGTATCGTCGCCCACATCTTCACGCAGACGTTTGGCATGCAGTCCTATCTTATAAACGGTGCGAGAAAACCTAAAGCGCGGATTCCAGCGAACCTCTTCCAACCATTGCACCTTCTAGACCTTGTTGTCTATCATAAGGAAAGTAACGGCTTACAGCGCATCAAAGAGGTACATCCCCGCCCCGTATTGAAAGAAATCCCCATGGATATCACAAAATCATCCATTGCGCTATTTCTGAACGAGATACTATACAAGGTGCTTCATCACCAGTCGCCGGACGCCTATCTCTTTAACTTCCTACAGCAGTCGATTATATGGCTGGATGAAACGGATCAACGCCTAGCAAATTTTCACTTAATATTCTTGATTAAGTTATGTCGATTTCTCGGTTTCTTGCCGTTGCACCATCATAGCCTGAAATATCCCTACTTTAATCTTTTAGAAGGTGTATTTGACAAGAACCTTCCCGCACATGGCCACGTCCTGCAGGAACCACATACATCCGTTTTTCTGCAATTGCTGCAAACTGATTTCGGAGAATCACATCGCATTAAAATGAATAAAGATGATAGAAAATACTTGATAGAAAAAGTGCTGATATTCTATAGACTTCATACGGAAAACTTCGGGCAAGTAAATTCACTATACATTTTGGAAGAAATATTCACGTAAACGTGCGATGTAACTTTTTTATTGTTATTTTTAACATGGCAATAAAATTATTTACTTTAATTAAATCTACTATTATGGACTGGTTCCTAAAAACATTAAAAGAAAACTATGCTAATTTCGATGGCCGGGCGCGCAGAAAGGAATTCTGGATGTTCGTTCTATTTACTTGGCTAATCTATGTTGCGATCAGTATTGTGGGGGGTATACTTGCTTATATCAGCTCTATATTGGGCGGATTGGTATATGGCATCATGGGTCTTGCTTCGCTTGGACTGCTCATCCCTAGTCTGGCTGTAGGTGTACGCCGTCTTCACGATACAGGTTGTCCCACATGGTACATTGTTTTCGCCTTTATCCCCCTTATCAACTTATACTTTCTTTATCTAATGATAAAGGAGGGAGACAAAGGCCCTAACGAATTTGGGCCAGACCCGAAAGAAAGTGGGGATGGCCCAAATCCATTTGGTAACTTCCCACCAACGCCAGATGACAGCACATTTCGAAACAACCCTGACGCATAAACGTATAAATATAAAGCCAGACCTAGAAATAAAAAATAGTGTCTGGCTTTTGCTATAACCTAAATCAGGGTATAAAAAAGAAGCTGCTTTCCTCTTCGGAAAACAGCCCTTTACAATAAATATATTTGAAATCTAAATTAGATAAGCTTTACATTTACCGCATTAAGACCTTTACGGCCTTGTTCTACTTCGTAAGATACATGATCGTTCTCACGGACTTTGTCTACTAATCCTGACACGTGAACAAAAATTTCACTCTCGCCAGAGTTAGGAATAATGAAACCGAAACCTTTGGTTTCATTAAAGAATTTTACTACGCCTTCTTGCATTATTGTATTATTATTATGTATTGTTTCTAAAGGTAGAAATTTATTTTTAATGTCTCTTTATTTATTTTCAATTTTAAACGAAATGAGGCTTGTTCCGTCAAACAATACGCATACAATTTTGTATTAGTAACAATAAAAACAAATAAAATGAAAAAAATAACCGTTTTAATCTTAGCTGTCTGTATGGTATCCATGTCCAGTGCACAAACGAATAATTTCGAATCCAGTAGAAGAGTCTCCACGAGAGGGTATGCTGAAAAAGAGGTAACGCCTGATATTGTTTATATTTCCATTTCGTTAAGAGAATACTTTGTCGATGGCAACACCAAAAATAAAGTCGATATCGAAACACTGGAAAAGCAACTTTATGATGCTGCATTGGCTATCGGTGTTAAAAAAGAGGATTTCAATATTCAAAATATCTATAGTTACAATTATGATAGTTCGAAGAAAAAAGAAAACAAACAGTTACTGCAAGCGAAACAGTATAGGATCAAAGTGTCCAATCTCAACGGGTTGAACACCATGTTAGATCAAGTAGATCCCAAAGGCATACAAAACACTTCTATAAATGGCTACGATCACTCTCAAAAGCGACAGATTGAGAAAGAGTTGAAAGTGGCGGCGGTACAGGATGCCCGTACCAACGCGGAAATTATTGCTACTGCGACCGGTGATAAAATCGGAAAGGTACTCGCCATCAACGACAACAGCTCATTTGGCTGGAACGATATATTACCAACTCCGCGTATGTATGCTATGTCGGCAAAAGCGGAAATGGCAGATGCTACTTCGGCAGGTACTGGAGAGAATCTTGACATCAATGTGCGCCCCATTAAGCTTGCCTGTAACATTGATGGTATCTTCGAGCTTTTATAAAACCGAGTGAAGCAAGCTCATGGATATCACAATAAAGACGAATCCATACCGCTGTATGAAAAACAATCTTTCTTTTGAAAAAGAAAAAAGAATACGAGAACTAAGATGGGTGGAGCAAGTCTCCACCCTATTAGATAGTAAGTTCAAAGTTGGGGGATTCCGCTTCGGACTCGACCCTTTACTTAATTTCTTCCCAATTCTGGGACCAATCACCACCTTTGCGACATCCGTATTGTTAGTCTTGGTTATGTTCCGAAACGGCGTGAGTTCTAAAGCCGCAGTCAAAATGCTGCTAAATACAATATTTGACGCCATTATAGGTTCAATTCCTGTTCTAGGGAATATCTTCGATTTCTTTTTCAAAGCGAACAAACGCAATGTCAAGATCCTAAAAGAGCACTATCATGATGGCAAACATGAAGGCAGTGCTAAAGGGATATTGACAGTCCTTTTTATCGTCTTACTTACGCTCTGTATCTTCCTATTTTATCTCTTATGGCTCTTTGGTGAATGGATAATCGGAATCATTGCACACTAATCGCTACTTTTGTCCTTTATGATGAGTAAAACAAGAATATTCGCCCTCAGCATGATTGTACTCATGCTTATAGCCTTCTTCAGCAACCCAAAACAGGAGCAACACGAAAAAATAGTGCGGGAAAAAGCTATCATGCTTCTTAAACAACAGGCAGGCAAACAAAACGAACAAGTAGTGGATTTTGGTATACAACTTTTTGGAAATACGTTAATCGACCAATTCATGCAAAACCATGTGAAAATAGAGAATTACTATCTTTTTTCCATCACGAAAATACAAATTGGTCGTCAAGAAAATACAATTGGGGGTGGAGCGTTCGGCTCGATCTGGCTTAGCCCCAAAATAGATGAAAAAGCTACAGAAATAGCCAAAATGATAAAAGAGGGGTTATAATGCTGGATATTCTATATGAAGATGATGATCTAATGGCCATTAATAAACCACCTGGTTTATTGGTACACCGATCGTCTATTGCGGCCGACGCCTCTGAATTCGCATTACAACTTCTACGGGATCAGATACAACAAACCGTATACCCTGTCCATCGTTTAGACCGCAAAACCAGTGGTATCCTCCTCTTCGCGCGAAATAAAGAAATGGATTCACGCACACAGCAACTCTTTGCAGACAAGAATGTAACAAAAATATATTGGGCTATTGTGCGAGGTTATACCGATGACGAAGGGACGATAGACTACCCTCTCTGCAAGGAAAATGGTGCTTTACAAGATGCCGTTACGCATTACCGAACCTTATCCCACGCAGAGATTAATCTCCCTTTTGGAAAACATCCTACTTCTAGATACTCATTAGTGGAAGTAAGGCCCGAGACAGGCAGAATGCACCAGATCCGTAAGCACTTCGCTCATATTTTCCACCCCATCCTAGGTGATAGACCTCATGGCTGCAATAAACAAAACAAGCTTTGGAAAGAGCGGTTTTCCATGGACACCATGATGCTCCATGCGAAAGAACTAGCTTTTCGGCATCCGCGGACTCAGCAAGAAATCAATATTGAAGCGCCTACACTCTCGGAATTTATCCGTGTACGACAAATTTTGGATTTATAAATACAAAGAGGTAACGTAAATCGTTTGCGTGAATTGAAAATGGCCGACTATCCAGGCGTTGAATGGTCCTTTTTTGTTTAAATTTCCTCTAATAAGATATTTTCAATGGTGGAAGAGAGCTAGCTAAATCAGTTTATATACAGATGCGATTATTGTATATAAAAATGAATTTCGTTAGGTTTGGAAAAATTTAGATTATCATGATTAAAAACGTTGCGTTAGCCGAGCATCATATAGCGCTTGGTGCTAAAATGGTGCCTTTTGCCGGGTTCAACATGCCCGTTCAATATTCAGGAATAAACGATGAGCACGAAACCGTACGCACCGCAGTGGGTGTTTTCGATGTAAGTCACATGGGTGAATTTATCCTAAAAGGTGAAAATGCGATAGATTTAATCCAAAAGATATCTTCCAATGACGTTTCTAAGCTATACGACGGCAAGATTCAATACGCGTATATACCGAATGAAACAGGAGGAATTGTAGACGATTTTCTAACTTATCGTATCGATGAACACACTTACTTATTAGTCGTAAACGCGTCCAATATAGAGAAAGACTGGAACTGGATTAGTAAATATAACACCTATGGTGTAGAAATGAAGGATATTTCGGATAAAACATCCTTATTTGCCGTTCAAGGTCCGAAAGCAACCGAAGCATTACAATCCCTGACCGATATTGAATTGGCAGAGATGGCCTATTATACTTTCAAAAAAGGCACATTTGCAGGCGTAGCTAATGTGCTGGTATCAGCGACGGGTTATACCGGCGCCGGTGGATTTGAAATATACGTAGCCAATGAGGATGCTAAGAAAGTATGGGATGCAATCTTCGAAGCCGGAGCAGCATACGGCATCAAACCAATCGGTCTAGGAGCCCGAGACACGCTACGTTTGGAAATGGGATTTTGCCTTTACGGCAACGATATTGATGAAAGCACATCTCCACTCGCCGCAGGGTTGGGTTGGGTAACAAAATTCACCAGCGATTTCGTAAACAGTGCAAACTTAAAAGCTGAAAAAGAAAACGGTGTTGCGCAGAAATTGGTGGGTTTTGAAATGCTTGAACGCGGGATCCCTCGTCATGATTACGAAATTGTTGACGCGGACGGCAATAAGATTGGACGCGTTACATCTGGCACACAATCGCCAACGCTGAAAAAATCTATTGGTTTGGGCTATGTGGACAAAGCCTTTGCTAAAGAAGGAACGGATATACATATATCCATCCGAAACCAAGCGGTAAAGGCCCGCGTGAGAAAACCACCTTTTGTGAAATAGGAATATAAAATATCCGTAGAGATGCAAACGCTGCGTCTCTACTTTTTTCTTTTCAGCGGCTGTTTCCCCTCCCGTACGCTTTTCTTCACTACTTTTAACAAGACTACCTTCAGGTAAATCAATACAACCAGCAAGGCTATGGATATGAATAAAAAAAGATGGTTTCCCGATTGAAAGGACATGATACCACTATACACCAAAAATGCAATGGCAAGATTTAAAACAATATTTAAAATAAAATACTTTGTCATGTTTATTTTTTAATAGCCTTCCCTATCACCTTTTCGCGCAGAAAGAAAAAATAAACTGCTCCGGCTATAATATTACCAAAGATGATAAAAATGATTAACAATAATCGCTCCGTGTTTGTCAACTTTACAGAGAGCATAATTTCCCGCAAAACCAAAAAGGTCCACAGCAAAGATAATAGTAACGCAATGCTTATCAAGATGTGAGCTAGGGAAAAGTTCAACATCCACAATATAAATGCTAGGATGTAGAAGCCTAAGCTAAAATAAAATGCTTGCTGGGTCTGATGAATGAGATTCTTCATCCCGCAAAAATACATAATCTAGTAGAGACGCAATGCATTGCGTCTCTACTAATACATTAAGGGAAAATGCCCAGTTGCTCATATGCGACACCTATCTTGTCGATAGCGCAGATGAACGCCGCTGTCCGTAAATCCTCTACTCCCTCTCGGTTTCTATAAATTTCTCGAATTTCGCGATAGGAGTCTACCATGGTATCCTCTAACCCCGAATGAACAAGATCTATTTCACTGGGTCCCCGCAAAACCATTTTTCGTTCTAGATCAGACACCCGTTTTCCTGTTGTAGATTCGATAATATCAATGAGCTCGTTATACATATTCTCACTAAAACGTTTTTCAAGACGTCCGTAACGAACATGGCTTAGGTTTTTCAACCACTCAAAGTAGGATACTGTTACCCCGCCGGCATTCAAATAAATATCCGGAATTACCAAAACACCCTTTCTGTTCAAAATTGTGTCTGCTTCTGAGGTCAAGGGACCGTTAGCCGCTTCACCAATAATTTTAGCTTGGATTCGCTCTGCATTATCCTTATGAATAACGCTCTCCAAAGCGGCAGGAATAAGAATATCACAGGCCTGCTCCAATCCTTCTGCAGGATCTGAAAAATTAATTGCATTCGGATAATTAAGAATACCTCCTGTCGTCTCTCTATGGGCTTGTACTTGGTCAACATCCAATCCATTTTCGTCATAAATGGCGCCGTTATATTCTATTAGTCCGACTAATTTTGCTCCTGCTTCCTGAAAATACTTGGCAGCATGATAACCCACATTTCCTAATCCTTGCACAATGACCCGCTTGCCCGCGATACCCGTCGCAAGGCCCAGTTTTTCCATATCCTCTTGAAACGAACAGGCCTCACGTATTCCGAAAAATACGCCCAAACCGGTTGCTTCCGTCCGGCCATGTACACCTCCTTGTGAAAGAGGCTTACCCGTGACACAGGCCTGAGCATTTATATCTGTGGGGTTAAGTGAGGAGTAGGTATCAACAATCCAGCTCATTTCGCGAGCCCCCGTACCATAATCTGGTGCAGGAACGTCTATGCCCGGACCGATAAAGTTTTTCTTGCATAATTCAGATGTATACCGACGCGTTATCTTCTCCAACTCAAAAGCAGAATATTTACGCGAATCGATTTTTATCCCACCTTTTCCTCCACCAAAAGGAACGTTTACAATAGCACATTTGTATGTCATGAGCGCAGCCAATGCCATTACTTCTTCTTGATCCACTTCCATGCTGAAGCGAATTCCTCCTTTACAAGGAAGCTTATGGTGGGAATGCTGCACCCTATAGGCTTCGATGACTTCAATACTGTCGCCGATCTTAACGGGAAATTTTACTCGAAGAATAGAATTACAGGCTTTAATCTGGGCTATTATACCCTGATCAAATCGTGTGAACTGAGCGGCCTTGTCAAAATTCCGTTGAACGCTTTCAAAGAAACTGTTATTTGCTGTATTCGTTATACCCATAACATGCTTATTTATATATTTATGTTGGTTATTGCTTTATGCTTTAAAATTAATAAACTTTGGTGGAGTTAAGCACAAAATACGAACAGCAGTAAATATTTACGTTTTTCTTGTTGGAATCTGCTTTTTGTTTTTTTTTATATAAAAACAGTAATGTCTGCTCGCAATTTTATTTAAAAAGAAGCAACTTTCTTGAAAAAATAAAAAAGGAGATTATCCTCTCCTTTTTACAATTGTTGCTAGAAACCTTTAATAAACATCCATTTCTGGATCAATTTCTTCTTTCCAAGCTAGAATACCGCCTGTCAAATTGGCTAAATTATCAAACCCCTGCTGTTCCAATAACATAACCGCCTGGGCACTGCGTTTTCCACTACGGCATTGTATAATGACGGGCTTGTCTCTCGAAACCTTGTCGGACTCGATTACGATCCCTGCTAACGGAATGTTTAAGCCATTTAGATTAGAAACTTCGTATTCAAAAGGTTCACGCACGTCAATAAGTTGAAAATCCTCATTGCGGTCCATCATTTCTTTGAGTTCCTGAACTGTTACTTCTTTCATGTTTTATACTTTTCTTTTATCAAACCTAATTAATTTCATTTTTATATGCAATTTAATTGCACATAATATAATACTTTCAAGTGCACCATGTAGATTTTACACCTAACTATACCTATTATTGTACTATGAAACACAAACTTCTACGATGGGCTTTTCCATCCATCATACAACTCGTGGTATGCTCAACTTTCACTACGGCCCAAATAGTGGAGACGACGGACGTGGAACGGATTATCGCAACACTTGCCGATGACGACATGCGAGGAAGAGCAGCATTAACTCCTGATATTGCCCGCGCAGCAGATTTTATTGCAGAAGAATTCAGCCAAGCGGGTCTACAGCCATATGCCGAAGACAATTACCGTCAAACCTTTGAGGTCACGAAAGTTTTTACGGAAAATGAGTCTATTGAGATTAATGGAAAAGCATTGAAAATAGATGAATTTATTATATTGAACAATACTTCGAACCTGTCTTGGAATACAGATTCGGAAATCGAAATCATGGAAATCCGTGCAGGAGAAGATTTCTCTACGCGTTTCCGTGATATCGTCCGGAATAACCCAAACCACAACATCATTTGGGTAGATCCGTCCTTTGCTCCTATGCTAGCACGTTTCAAAAAAATACTTTCACGTGAAAACATCATTCCAAAACAAGCAAGTGTAACCGATAGCCCAAGTAAGGTGTTTGCCATCAAGAAAAAGAAGATCGTAAGTTTTCAAGTAGAAGCTCGCACCGTACACGAAGATTTTCCATTATTTAATGTTGCGGCTGTTATTCCAGGAAAATCTAAAGCAGACGAATTTGTTGTTTTCTCCGCCCATTACGATCATATTGGTATCCTCGACCCCTTAGGAAAGGATTCTATCGCCAACGGGGCGGATGACGATGCCTCCGGCACAACGGCCATGATAGCGTTGGCCAAACATTTCAAAAAGGAAGATATCAATGAACGTACGCTAATTTTTGTTGCTTTTACAGCCGAAGAGATCGGTATGTTTGGTTCTAAATATTTCTCCAATCATATTGACGCAGATAAAGTAATGGCCATGATTAATATCGAAATGATCGGCAAAGATTCAAAATTCGGACCCAATACCCTGTATGTAACAGGATATCATCATTCCAATCTGGCAGAACTGATGCAGGAAAACGTGAAGGGGACGACGTTTACCTTTCATCCCGACCCTTATTCGAAACAAAACCTCTTTTATCGAAGCGATAATGCAGTATTAGCCGCTTTGGGTGTTCCGGCGCATACTTTCTCCACTTCGCAGATTGATAAAGACGAATATTACCACACCGTAAAAGATGAGCTTTCTACTTTAGATATTCGAAATATAAAATCAAGCATCGAGGCCATTGCCAAAGGTGTCATCGGAATCGTCACGGGAACACAAACACCATCACGAGTAGAGAAGCTAGCGGACTAGTCGCTGCATTACGTAATCATCGAGGACGTAATCATAATAAGGTATATCCACTTCCTTCATCACTTGGAATCCCTGTTTGAGATAGAAGTAATATGCCTTATTTCCTCTATTTACGTTAAGCTCAACTACCGAACAATTAAGTTCCCTAGCTTTTTCCACCGCGAAGTCAATTAATTTTTTACCTAAACCCAATCCTTGGCTGCTTTTTAAAAGGTATAGCTTTTCTATGCGTAAAATGTCTTCACTCTTCTTTTGAAGCGCCATAAAACCCAAGGGCTGTATCTCTTGTTGGAAGATAAGATAAAAATCTTGTCCATTTAACATAGATTGTTGAATGGCTTCGGGGCTATAATTTTTACGCAACATGAAATCTATTTGAGCAGGACTTAAGATAGCCGTGTACGTCGTATAGTATACTTCTGTCCCTAGATGATGGATTACTGTAGCTTCTTCCCGGCTTACTTTTCGAATAGTGTACATTTTAAATTTCTTCGCCTATACAAACATGTTCATCTGTGTTAAATTCCAGATAGATAAAACCGTCCTGCTCAGTGACAAACTCATTCGGGTTAGTATGTTTAAGCCCGACCAGTGATTTGAGCCGGTTTTCGGGAACGAAAATACGCGTGCCTGCTTGTTTCCATTTTTCGTAGTGATAACGAATATATACGTAACGTATCCCATGAGACAACACAACGATATTGATTAATGCACAATAGGATGCTAGTATGTCATCCGGAGCATCACACACGATATTGACGGCTTTGTGGTCGTGTTGAATAAGATAATCCAGTGCATCGGGTATTATCCCATTTTTTGCTGGAAATTTTTTGATTTGCTCTTGCCGGTACGTTATTTCTTGCTTGCTGAATACCACGTCCACTTTAATGTCTGCAGCTAAAAAGAAATCTATGGTATCATCGTTGGCTATTATCGTCGGGCTCCACTCTAGAAGTTGTCCCATATATTCTTCATCGAGCGCTTCATAAGCAGCCACGATTAAAGCAGGTTCCTGATTCTCTCTAATAATATGATGTGAAGACATTTATCTACTTTTCGCCAAGTTGTCGTAGCGCGATATACGACATTAAGCCTATACTCACTTTCAACGCATTTTCATCAATATCAAAGGTTGGTGTGTGCACAGCTGACGAAATTCCAGCGGCTTTATTTCCGGTTCCCAATCGATAAAAACAGGCATTGGTTTCTTGCGAATAATAAGAAAAATCTTCTGCTGCCGGCCATATATCCAGTTCAACAACATTTTCTTCCCCTAGATACTCTACAGCAAAAGTGCGGGACGATGTTGTCAATTTCTCCTCGTTAATGAGGAATGGATATCCTTTTCGTACTTCGAAATCGCAGATTGCGCCCATGCTTTCCGCGATACCTGTTGCCATCTTGACCATATACTTATGGGCTTCCGATCGCCACTTTTCGTCAAATGTGCGGAATGTACCTTCCAAATATACTTCGTCAGGAATAATGTTGGTAGCACCATTTCCCACTATCTTGCCCCAAGACAAAACCGTTGGTATTCTTGGGTCTGCATTTCGGCTAACTATTTGCTGAAGAGCGGTAATAATTTGTGCTGTAATTGCTATTGGGTCTGTATTTTGATGTGGATGTGCTCCGTGTCCGCCTCTACCCTTCACGGTCATAAAAAGTTCGTCACAGGACGCCATGTACTTTCCTGTACGGAAACCGACTTTGCCTGTTTCGATAAAGGGCATAACGTGCTGGCCGATAATACCTGTAGGTGTGGGATTTTCCAGAACCCCTTCCTTAATCATAATGGAAGCTCCGCCGGGCAAACGTTCTTCTCCGGGCTGAAATATAAGTTTTATGGTGCCTCCAAATTCGCTTTTTAAGGTTTGCAATATGGATGCAACGCCGAGTAGCGAAGAGGTATGCACGTCGTGCCCACAGGCATGCATAACACCAACATTTTGTGACCCATAATGACGGCCACCCACCTCTTGTATAGGAAGAGCGTCCATATCTGCTCGAAGCGCCAGTACATTAGACGACGGTTTTTCGCCATGAATCAGCCCCACAACACCTGTATTTGCCATACGCTCATAAGCAATACCCAAGCTGTCCAGTTGCTGTTTGACAAAAGCAGATGTCTCGTATTCTTCAAACGATAATTCAGGATGTTGATGCAAATGGCGTCTAAACCCGACCGTCTTTTCAAAGAAGTCTTCGGCAAGTTGTTTTATCTTTTCTTTCAACATGGACATGGTTTTTCTCCTTATTCATACGCCCAAACGTCTTCGGTGAAGACGAACACATTGCTATATTGGGAGCGTAGCTCTCGCATAAAACTCGTCGCTTCGGACCGACTTCTAAAATCGCCGACCTTGACTCGATAATTTGGTTCATCATAGCTTACATAGCTTCCTATGTCTTTATATGACGTCTGAAATCTAGATTGTACAGCATAGGCATCACTCCGGCTCGATCCAGAAAATATCTGCACACGAAATCCGCGTACTTTTACCCGTTTGCCGCTCTTTTTATCGACCACTTTCGATCCCAAGCTAATCATACGGGAGGTACTAGGATTGATACCGTTTTCTGCTCTGAATTCCTGCAAGAGATTAATCAAAGAATCCTTTTCTACTTCAACGATTCCCGATTGTGCTTTACTAAGCTGCGTTAATCCAATGAGTACAAAACCAATTATCAATCCTTTATGTAACATCTTCCGTAAAATTTTTTACCCGTTTTTTCCGTGACAGTTTTTATATTTTTTTCCCGAGCCACAAGGACATTCGTCATTTCTACCCACGGTTTCCGTTTTGCGTATAGGTTGTGTCACCTGTTGCTCACGTGTATCCTTATCTTCCGCGGAGACCCCCGTCGGTGAAGCCAACTCCGCTTTAGTCGCCCTAAGCTGTGCTGGCTGAGCTTGTATCGGCCGTGCTTCCCGCACATTTTGTGGCTCCTGTTGCTGACCTGGAATTTCTCCTTTAAATAAGAAACTTACAATTTCTTTGTTCATCGAAGCTAGCATGCTCTTGAACAGATTGTAGGCCTCCATTTTATAAATAATAATCGGGTCCTTTTGCTCGTAGACAGCATTTTGTACGGATTGCTTTAAATCATCCATTTCACGAAGATGCTCTTTCCATGCCTCATCAATTAATGCTAAAACGATTCCTTTTTCGAACGACCTGAAAACTTCCTTTCCGTGAGATTCTACTGCCTTCTGCAAATTAGTCGCAACTTGTATGCCACGAATACCGTCGGTAAACGGAATGACAACGTTTTCTATCATAGCGCCACGTTCAGCTAACACATTGGTTAATACAGGAAGTGTTTGCTCTGCTATTTGTTGCGCCCTATTTTGATAATGTATGATGATCTGTTGGAATAGTCGATCGGTCAACGCTGCTACGCCACTTTGCGTAAACTCTTCCTCCGTAATTTCAGGATTAACGGCAAACAAACGGATAACCTCGATTTGGAACTCCTCGTAGGTTCCTCCCTCTTTCGCTCCGGAAACAATATCTTCTACAACATCGTAAATCGTGTTATTCAAATCAACGTCCAGTCGCTCACCAAACAGCGCGTTCTTACGTTTGGTATAGATTACGGTACGTTGGGAGTTCATCACGTCATCGTATTCCAATAGGCGTTTACGAATACCAAAGTTGTTTTCTTCCACTTTACGCTGCGCTCTTTCAATCGATTTCGTCAACATGCTGTGTTGCATCACTTCGCCTTCTTCCACACCCATTTTCACCATGATGTTAGAAATCCGTTCGGAAGCGAATAAACGCATCAGATTATCTTCCAAAGAAACAAAGAATTGGGAAGAACCTGGGTCTCCTTGACGACCGGCACGTCCACGCAACTGACGGTCTACACGACGAGACTCATGTCGTTCTGTACCAATAATCGCCAAACCTCCAGCTTTAATAACATCCTCTGTCAACTTAATATCCGTACCACGACCCGCCATGTTGGTAGCGATCGTTACCTGCCCAGGGCGTCCTGCTTCCGCGACAATATCCGCCTCCTTTTGGTGGAGCTTCGCGTTTAACACATTGTGTTTGATACCGCGCAGTTTCAGCATCCGGCTAAGCAATTCCGAAATTTCCACGGAGGTTGTACCGACTAGTACTGGTCTTCCTGCCTCTGTCAAGGCTTGAATCTCCTGTGCCACCGCATTGTATTTCTCTCTCGCCGTACGGTAAATTAAATCCTGGCGATCATCGCGTGCCGCAGGCCGGTTTGTCGGAATTTCTACAACGTCTAATTTATAAATCTGCCAAAGCTCACCTGCTTCTGTCGATGCCGTACCGGTCATCCCTGCAAGCTTGTGATACATACGGAAGTAATTTTGCAAGGTAACCGTTGCATACGTCTGTGTTGCGTCTTCTACCTTTACATTTTCCTTTGCCTCGATTGCTTGGTGCAAACCGTCAGAATAACGGCGTCCTTCCATAATACGGCCCGTCTGTTCGTCAACAATCTTAACCTTACCTTCATCCACGATATATTGATCATCAATTTCAAATAAGGTATACGCTTTAAGCAATTGATTTATAGAGTGGATACGTTCTGATTTAATCGCGTAATCCCGCAATAACTCTTCTTTTTTCTGTGCCTTTTCCTCTAGTGATAGCTCTAGTTTTTCGATATCGGCTATTTCAGATCCCACGTCGGGCATAATAAAAAAAGTAGGGTCTTCACCGGAAGCGGTAATCAGTTCGATACCTTTTTCAGTAAGCTCAACCTGATTGTTTTTCTCATCTATCACGAAAAACAGCTCTGCGTCCACCTTAGGCATATTGCGGCTTTGCTCTGCCATATAGTAGTTTTCCACCTTCTGCAGCAATTGTCTGTGGTTTCCTTCGGATAGGAACTTAATCAGTGCCTTGTTTTTAGGCAAACCACGATAAGCACGTAACAATGCCATCCCGCCTCCTTCTACGTCGGAATCTCCGTTGGAAATGGCTTTTTTAGCTTCGTTAAAAACCGTATTTATATATGCTTTTTGCGCATTTACTAATCGTTCAATACGCGGCTTTAGTTGATAAAATTCATGCTGATCGCCACGTGGGATTGGGCCGGAGATAATCAATGGCGTTCGTGCATCGTCAATCAAAACAGAGTCAACCTCATCAATCATCGCAAAATGCAGTTTACGCTGCACCATAGAATCCGGTGTTTGTGTCATATTGTCGCGCAGATAGTCGAAACCAAACTCATTATTTGTTCCGTACACAATATCGGATAAATATGCTTTCCTACGCTGTGGTGAGTTGGGCTGATGTTTGTCGATACAGTCGACACGCATTCCGTGAAATTCGAATAACGGGCCGTTCCATTCCGAGTCACGACGAGCCAAATAGTCGTTGACCGTCACGATATGTACGCCCTGCCCTGACAATGCATTCAAGTAAGTCGGCAGTGTACCAACTAGCGTTTTACCCTCACCGGTGGACATCTCCGCAATCTTACCTTGATGCAATACAACACCACCAATAAGCTGTACATCATAATGCACCATATTCCAGGTAACTTCCGTGCCGGCTGCTATCCAGGCGTTTTTCCATATTGCTTTACCATCCTCAACAATTACATTCGGCTTGAGTGTTGCTAATTCGCGATCAAGGTCGGTTGCTGTTACTTCTATTTCTTTATTTTCTGTAAACCGACGAGCAGTTTCTTTTACCACCGCAAAAGCTTCGGGTAGGATTTCCAACAACACTTCTTCGAGTTTCTTATCCCTATCTTTAGCGAGTTTATCTACCTTCTCATAAAGTTCCGTTTTTTTACCCATCTCTACACCTTCCTCGTCAGCCTCTGCTTTTAAAGACGTCATTTCTTCGTCTATATCAGCCAAATACGCTTTGATTCGGTTTTTAAAATCGGTTGTCTTCGCCCGCAATTCGTCATGGCTTAACGACGATAGCTTCTCGTACTCCTCTTTGATCTTATCTACAATGGGTTGTATGGATTTGATATCTCGTTCTGACTTGCTGCCAAATAATTTACTTAAAAATTTTAACATAATATTTTTATCTCCGTATATCGCCGTGCAATAATGGCTCCAACACGATGTTTACAGACATTTTGACACTAACCGGGCAAATTTAATTATTACATGTGATAACTAACAGAATTCCAGTTTATTTTTTTGTAAAACCTATGTTGTTATATTTGCCCCTGAAGTAGCCTCTTTATTTTTTATGGAAGAAGGAATTTATTTGGTCAAAAAAAGCCGCTTATCCAATGGTGGGACAAGCTTTAATGCCTGCGCTTTGTCGAACATTTGTTGTATTGCCCGACGCCCATCGGTTCCCAAATGTTCTGAATATTTATTGACGTATAGTTCAATATGCTGATACATCACGGTCTCTTCCATTTCCTGTGCATGTGAACGGATGTAGTTCAATCCTGATTTCGGGTTTTCAAAGGCAAATTGCACGCTTTCGCGAAGTAAACGGTTGATCTTGAGTTTAAGTCCTTCGTTCAAACCACGTTTAACAACGATTCCACCTAAAGGGATTGGACTGCTAGTTGTTTGTTCCCAAAAATCGCCCAGATCAACCACTTTGTGCAAACCCTTTGCTCGGTAAGTAAATCTATTTTCATGAATGATCAATCCCAAATCGATTACACCGTCCAATAGTGATTGCTCGATATCGGAGAAAACCAACTCCACTTTGTTCGGTAAGGTCGGGAATGCCAAACCCAATAGAAAATTCGCCGTGGTGTATTTTCCCGGAATACCGATTTTTAATTTGCTTTCCGCAGCACTTAGTTCCTCCTTGTCTTCTAACGCGCGCTTTAACCGAGCAGCTAGTTCTGGGTCTTTAGCAATGAGCAAAGGACCAACACCCGAACCTAATGCACTACCAGCATCCAATAGTTCATAATCATTTACCGCATAAGCGAAAGCATGATAACTCAACTTGGTAATATCCAATTCTCCCTGAAAAGCCTTTTGATTTAACGTTTCCACATCGTGATATTGGACTTCAAATTCCAGCCCTTCGGTGTCAATTTTATGATGGATCAACGCGTCAAAAATAAACGTGTCGTTGGGGCAAGGAGAAAAACCTAGTGTAAGTTTCATTTCTATTATTTTTAATGCAAAAATAGGGATTAAAGGGCTAAACAATCAAGCATAGGAAAACACCAATTCTCTCTTAACGACAATCAAAACAATCATAGCTAAAAATGTAACCAACACCACACCGTTGGCTGTAGCATCTTTCTCATAGCGGTAAAGAAAGCGAACCCCGATCAGGTTTGCGGTGGCAGCAATTACATACAAAGCGATAGGCTTATGTATGAATAACGAGGTTTGAATCGCGGTAAAGGTGGCCGCAAGATAAGCTAACAGCGGAAAGACAACGCCAAATGCCATTCCCAGTACAAAACTATTTTTCATCCGTTCTCCTCCTACTGTACATCAAAACTCCAGGAATTTAATTCTGTAATGGTGTGATGAGCCGTCATGTCAAATTGTGTCGGCACAATAGAAACGTAGCCATTGCTCAATGCATGAGCATCGGTATCCTCTCCTCTGTCTAACAATTGAAATTTACCTGTCATCCAAAAATATTCCCTGTTGTAAGGGTCTAAACGTTCATCAAATTCTTCAAACCATTTGGCGGTAGCCTGTCTACATATTTTTATCCCTTTTAGTTCTTTGCTGATGTGCGGGAAATTAACATTCAATAAGGTGGCTTTTTGCAATCCGTTATTTAATACCTGCTGGGCGATACTACGCACATACGGCCGGCAATGGGAAAAATCGGCATGATGAGAAAAATCATCCAACGAGAATCCAATAGAAGGAATGTCTTCAATGGCTCCCTCAACAGCAGCAGACATGGTCCCCGAATACAATACATTGATGGAATAATTCAAGCCATGATTGATTCCCGAGACACATAGATCCGGTTTTTTCCCTTTAAAAATTTTATTTACGGCAAGTTTCACACAATCCACCGGTGTCCCTGAGCATTTGTACATCTCCACGCCTTCATACAAATCAATTTTATCTAAACGAAGGGGTTTCCCAATAGTTATAGCATGCCCCATACCCGATTGCGGACTGTCGGGAGCTACCACCACAACATTGCCTATTTTCTGCATCTCTTCCAACAGCACTTTGATGCCGGGAGCTGTAATGCCATCATCGTTAACGACTAAAATCGTCGGTTTCTTTTTCGCCATAGTGCGAATTTAAAAAAAATTAAACGAACCATTTCTTTCAACAGAAAACAACATGCTCTAATTTTATTTGTATCTTCATCATAAAAAAATATCAATATGGAAAGAAGGAATTTTTTAAAATCAGCTGCTGCCGCGGGTTTAACCGGGACACTGCTCGCATCGTGTACACCGCTCGACGATAAAGGATCTATGTCGTCTAACACAATCGCTAAAGGAACAATTTTACACAGCGTATATTTTTGGTTAAAAGAAGACATTTCTCAGGAAGAAGAACAGGATTTCTTACATTTTTTTGAAGAGCTACGTAAAGTCCCTGGCGTGCAAACATTGCAATATGGAAAACCAGCATCCACCAATCCACGGCCGGTAGTAGACAACTCATTTCAATACAATCTATTGGTTACCTTCCAAAATATGGAGGACATCAACACGTATGAAACCCATCCCACCCATACTGCTGCCGCAGAAAAATACAGTAAATATTGGACAAAAGTGGAGGTTAAGGATACTACCATTATGTAAACGTTTCCGAAAATACTTGCTTTTAAGTGCGCTTTAACTCTTATCTTAGACCATTTATTAGTTATAATCATTATAATACTATGGCAAAGCACACTGTCTTCGAGAGTCGATATGCGATTGGTCCCAATGAAACTAAATCATTGGATACCAAAGGACTTCGAGAAAATTTTCTGATCGAAACCGTTTTCGCACCGAATAAAATCCATTTTGTATATACCCACTACGACCGTTATATGGCCGGAGGCGCAATGCCTGTTGACGGACGCTTACAACTGGAGACTATAGACGATCTTTTAAAGGAGCCCTTTTTTCTGTCCCGGCGGGAGCTAGGCGTTATCAACGTAGGTGGAGACGGAAAGGTAGAAGTAGATGGTACCGTATATGAAATAGGCCATAAGGAGGCTTTATATGTAGGGAAAGGCGCAAAAGAGGTCTTTTTCAGTAGCAATGACGGTTCCAGTCCAGCGAAATTTTATCTGAATTCTACGCCGGCACACCACAGCTATCCAACAAAGCGTGTCACCAAGGCAGAAGCCAACAAAATTGAACTCGGTACAGCGGAAACGGCGAACCATCGTGTTATCAACCAGATGTTACTGCACAAGGTATTGGATACCTGTCAATTGCAGATGGGTATGACAGAACTACAACCGGGATCGGTTTGGAACACGATGCCATCGCATACACACGATCGCCGTATGGAAGTATACTTCTACTTCGATTTACCAGAAGACCAAGCCGTTTCCCATTTTATGGGGCCAATCGACGAAACCCGTCATATCTGGATGAAAAATGAACAAGCGATTATCTCTCCGCCTTGGTCTATCCATTCAGGCGCAGGAACGAGTAATTACACATTTATCTGGGGGATGGCCGGTGAGAACCTGGACTACGACGATATGGATAAATGCGCTATAACAGATTTAAAATAAAACGGTGATGCAAAAAATGATCTGGCCGGTTTTTGCTTGTGCTTTGTTAAGTGTAAGCTGTGTTGAGCAACAGAAGCGTATCACGGTGAGTAATCCGACAGACATAGCACGCGAGGAACTTGTCAGTATTTCATATGCGGAATTTACGGAACATTTCGGCGTGGATTCGATTTTTTCGGTCAAACTGACGGACTCCAAAACGGAACTTCCGTATCAGCTGGAAAAAAGAGGAAGTGCGACCCCTGAAAACGTGCTGATTTGGATTCCCGTAGATGCGAAAGGAGAGGTTACACTAACCGTAGCGAAACGGGATGCCAAACCGGAGTTCAAAGCACAAACCTTTGCTCGTTTCGTGCCAGAGCGTTTTGATGATTTCGCATGGGAAAATAATGTGCTTGCCTTCCGCATGTATGGAAAAGCGTTAGAGGGCCGACCAGACGATGCACAGGGAACGGATGTATGGGCGAAGCGCACCGAAGAGTTAGTTATTGATAAATGGTATAAGGAAAATGACTATCATACTGATCACGGTGAGGGACTAGATTACTATGCAGTAGGGCAGACTTTGGGTGCAGGTGATATTATGCCTTATTTTGATGGTAAGATACATTTCACGAAACATTATAGAGAATACCAAATACTAGATAATGGGCCGCTTCGCACAACGTTCAAGCTAAGCTTCGAGCCGGAAGAGCTGAACAGTCAGACAATTTCTTTAACGAAAACCATATCCCTTGACGCAGGTCAATACTTCAATAAAGTAATCGTCGATCTTAAAAACCAACAGTTGGAAAGCACGCCTGTTGTAGTCGGGTTAGCAAGACGTGGAGAACGCGATCCCCAATACGATTATAACGAATCAAATCGCAGTTTGGCTTACTGGGAACCGGATATTCAAGGGCATGGTCAAACTGGAACAGCATTGATATTACCTGAAAGTAAAGCTACATTTATCGACACTGACAACGCACAGTTTTTACTAAGCACGGAGATTCAGCAGGAAAAACCACTTGTTTATTATAATGGTGCCGTCTGGAACAAAGCAGGGCAAGTAAAATCAGCTGATGAATGGAAAGCTTTTGTCGAAGAACAAGTAGAAAAAATAAGTAATCCGTTGATTGTTAAGCTCAAGTAAAGCGTTGTAAATTATATATATCTGCTAACACTTGATTTCTAATAACTTAAAAAACTAAAAAAATGTCTGTTTTAAATACATTTGATTTATCCGGAAAAGTAGCATTAGTTACAGGCTGCAAACGTGGAATTGGGAAGGCGCTGGCAGAGGCCCTTGCGGAAGCCGGCGCCGATGTTATTGGCGTATCCGCGTCGTTAGAGTTAGAAAACTCAAAGGTTGCGCAATCTGTAGAAAACATCGGACGTAAGTTCTACGCCTATCAATGTGATTTCGCAAACCGCGAATCGCTGTATCAATTTATCAATCAAGTCAAGAAAGACCATCCGGTTATTGATATCTTATTTAATAATGCGGGCAACATCTTACGTAAACCCGCTGCGGAGCATCCGGATGAATACTGGGATCAAATCATCGAGATTAACCAGAATGCACAATTTGTGCTTACCCGCGAAATCGGACGGGATATGATTGCACGCGGATCGGGAAAAATTGTCTTCACCGCATCGCTATTAACATTCCAAGGTGGTATCACGGTGCCGGGTTATGCCGCTTCTAAAGGGGCTATCGGCTCCTTGACAAAGGCTTTTGCGAACGAATGGGCGTCTAAAGGGGTGAATGTGAATGCTATTGCTCCAGGTTATATCGCTACCGATAATACGGAGGCACTACGTGACGACCCGGAACGCTCTGCCTCTATTCTTGGGCGCATCCCCGCCGGACGTTGGGGTGAACCGGAAGACTTTAAAGGACCGGCCGTATTCCTTGCTTCCAAAGCTTCGGATTATGTGCACGGCACGATCCTAACTGTCGATGGCGGTTGGATGGGAAGGTAAGTTCTTTATCACAGAAAGGAGAAATGGTGCGACAACGAAACATATTCGCACCATTTCTTGCTACATTATGACCACGGCATTCCAAAATCGTGCAGCGGCCCAAAACACCCATGGCATTTACGTCCATTATCGCCGAATTTGCTCAAAGGCGTACAAGAACTAAAAATGCCTGTTGTGTCTCCTATATCGGCATCGATCCCACACCAAACTACAGTGATACGGTAGCAAGCTATATGGTTTAAACTTAAAAAAATTTCGTAATTTTGAAAACGTTTCAATCCGTTTTTGTTTTTCCATAGAACTTATTGCGACCAAAATAATAATTAATACGCGTGCTTATTTGCACGTGGATTTGTCGGCTACTATTTAGAAAGGAGAGAACGTATGCCACATGTCGACTGTCATGAAGAAAGAATCCATGTATGCGGAAAGATCCAACCTTTCGGCTACTTATTTATATTTGACAGACATGAACAATGTATTGCTGCGAGCGAAAATATAGAGCAACATTGGCTTTGTACCGCAGCTAGTCTGATCGGAAAGAGCATAACCGAACTTTTGGGTTTTCTTTTGCCAGAATACAGTCTGCATTTTCAGCGTTTTAGGGATGAAATAGCAGATCCCACATTCAATCGCTTTGTAAAGAAGGTAAAGTTGGATGACCGTCATTATTATGTGAGCATTTATCGACATGGGGAAAATTTATATCTGGAAATAGAACAGAGCAATGGATTTGAGCTAAAGCAAACAAAACTCCATTATTACGCTAAACACCTCGAGCGCGAGGACAGTGACGTATGGCAATCGCTTACACAGCTCATTAAGGAGATTATCCAGTTTGACCGTGTCATGATTTATCGCTTTAAGGAAGACAAGAGCGGTCAAGTTATCGCAGAATCGATAAACGATAATCTCGATTCACTTTTGGGGTATCGCTATCCGGAATTTGATATTCCAAAACAGGCGCGGGCATTATATAAAGAATTCCTAGCTCGCCATACAGCCGATACGGAAAGCCCTATCAGTCCATTGGTGCAATCAACAGAAGAAGAAATAGATCTTACCCATTGTAGTGTTCGGGCACTATCCCCCATACATCTCCAATATTTACGCAATGCGCAAGTTCGTGCAAGTGCTAGCTTTTCGATTGTTGTAGATGGTGAACTTTGGGGTTTAGTAACGTGTCAAAACCTATTACCTAAGCATGTAGACCTCGCCCAACGACACGCTTGTCTATTCTTAACACAGTATGCCGTCAACTATTACCTCTCTACCCGTCTAAAGCAAGAAACGTACTATATCGAGATGACGAGTAAACTAGAGGGGGAATTGAAAGAGGAGCTTTGGATCAGCAACGATTTACTAGCCACTTTCAATAAGTACGCGCACCGATTAATGAATAAACTTGCTGCCGATGGCATGTTTATCGGAAACGAAGAAGAAAAACTTTCATTTGGCGACGTACCTTCGGCACACCACATTACTATAATCAAACAATTGTTGGATCAACATCAGGAGAATGTATTTGCCACCCATAAATGCATATATTGGAAAGATACGAAAAAAGAAGAAACACTATTTCCTGGAGTTATTAAAGTCGATCTCATCCCAAACTCATCATGGACATTGCTTTTTTTTCGCAAAGAGCATATTGTCGAAGAAATATGGGCTGGTAAACCCGAGAAAATAATACAAAATAGCCTATTGGGAAATGAAAAATACCCGTCGCCGCGTACTTCTTTTGCGGCATGGAAACGGATTAATGAGGGCGCATCAAGTAAGTGGGAGCAAAGAGAGCTTAAATTTATAGATCGTATTGCCCTTTTAGTGCAGCAGTCTATAGCTAAAAAGGCTGGCGAGATACAACGTTTGAACGAAAAACTTGTGAACGCAAACAATACGTTGGATACATATAGCTATACATTGACGCACGATCTCAAAAATCCGCTATCTGCTATCCGGCTTTCCGCACAAATGATTCAGATGAAACCGGATCTAAGTGAGGAATTTTTAAAGCGATGTAGTACCAATATATTGGATGCTGTGCAATTGATGTCTGAAATGATGGAGAAGATGCACGAAGAGTTTGCAGCCAAAAGTTCGGTTGCACTGAAGCCTTATCTCATCGACCCGACAGCACATATTCAGTCCATTGTAGAAACAGCCAAACAAGAACATGGCGTGCACAACCTACATTTTGAACTTGGAGAAGTTTATCCTGTTTTCGCCGAAAGAACACTTCTTTTTCAGCTGTTTTTAAATTTAATTGGCAACGCCATAAAATACAGCGGGAAGGAACAGCAACCTTACGTAAAAGTACGTAGCGAGATTAACGATACTCACATATCCTATTATATTGAAGACAATGGCATCGGGATGGACTTGAAAAACAATAATGATATTTTTGAGATTTTTCTGCGTATGCCAAATTCGACTGGTTACGAAGGATCCGGGGTAGGTTTATCTATTGTTAAGAGAATTGTCAATAGGCTAAATGCAACCATTGCTGTGGAAAGCGAACTCGGCAAAGGTACATTGTTTCGGGTAGATTTTGTTCGACCTCGATAAATGAACAGCTTCGCTAACGCAGATAAAGCCCTTTTTTTTCTATAAAATCAATAACCTTATCGGGTACATAAAACTGTAAACTCTTCCCTGCTTTTACGGCATTTCGCACAAACGTAGACGACAGCTCCATAACCGGGGTCTCAGTTACAACAACAGAAGGATGCTTTTTAAGATCTCCTCCGTCATAATCTGGCCTAGGATAAACAATAATTTGGTAATCACGGAGTATAACATCGGCGTTCTTCCATTTATGAAAACTGGTCAGGTTATCTTCACCCATAATTAAGGTAAACGCTTTCGCCGGGTACTTTTCGGTCAGATGAATCAAGGTATCGATGGTATAAGAAGGTTGAGGTAAAGAAAACTCGACATCGGATGCCCGCAGCTTTTCTGCTCCCTCAATAGCAAGGCTGACCATCTCCAGACGGTCGTACATATTGCCCAAGTTCTTTTTCACCTTGAATGGATTCTGTGGAGAAACGACAAACCAAACCTCATCAAGGTCTGTATAATTTGCCATATAATTGGCGATAATCAAGTGCCCGATATGTATCGGGTTAAAAGAGCCGAAAAATAATCCGATTTTATTGCTTGCCATCTTCTTATTAGGCAGACACAGAGGTCTGCCCCGCATTAATTTCCTATTTTTCTAAAAACTTCAATACCAGTTCCTCGGCTTCGGCACAGGCTGCTTCCAAATCAAAATTGTTTAACACCACATCAAATTTATCGGCATAACTGAGTTCAAGTTCCGCTTTGGCAAAACGCTCTTGTAGCTTTTCCTCAGCGTCTGTTCCTCGGCCTCTCAAACGCTCTTTTAATACTTCCAGCGACGGAGGATTTACAAAAATGGCCAAAGCCTCTTCCGGATATTTAGATTTAAGACGGAGACCGCCTATCACATCGATATCGAAAATAACTGATTTTCCCTGCGCCCAAATCCGCTCCAGCTCTTTTCTTAATGTACCATAAAAGGTTCCCGCGTATACTTCTTCAAATTCGATGAATTCGTGTTTTGCTACCTTATGAAGAAAGTCCTCTTTAGAGATGAAATAGTAATCTTTACCGTCTATCTCGCCCGTTCTGGGCTGCCTTGTACTGGCAGAAATAGAAAATGCAATCTTGTCTGCGTGATTGGATAACAGGCGTCTGACAATGGTCGTTTTCCCCGCACCGGAAGGAGCCGAAAATATAAGCAGTTTTCCTCCCATTTCTTATAAAACGTTAAGTAATTGTTCTTTTATTTTTTCCAATTCCTCTTTCATCCGGACAACAATCTGTTGAATATTTGCGTCGTTTGCTTTAGATCCTAAAGTGTTGATCTCCCTACCCATTTCCTGCGAAATAAAGCCCAATTTTTTTCCGTTAGAATCATTTGCGTTCAACGCTTGGATAAAGTAGTTACAATGACTTTTCAAACGAACTTTTTCTTCCGTGACATCCAACTTATCTATATAATAGATAATCTCTTGTTCGAAACGGTTCATGTCCACATTCTCTTTTCCAACCGCTTCATCTAAATAATGGCTCAAACGCTCCCGTATTAACGGGATACGATTTCCTTCCACTTCTTCTACTTGCGACAAATAGGAAAGAATCAGGTGTACGCGGCTTTCCAGGTCCTTCTTTAAAACTTCACCTTCATCCTGCCGAAACTTTGTAAAGTGCATTATTGCCTTATAAAAAGCCTCCATCAACACTTTGCCTTCTTCTTCATCTACCGTATCTTCGTTAGCATTTACTACCTCTGGCATCGTTAGCGCCATCTCAAAAAGGGACGTGTTCGCTTCTCCTATTTCCTGTGCTATTTCTTGTAACTGTTTATAGTACTGCTTTAAAAGTGCCGCATTAATAGTAGAAGCTTTCGCTGTTTGGTCAACATATTCAACGGATATCGTGATATTTACTTTGCCTCGTTCAATCAATTTACTGGCTTCGGTGCGAAGCGTCAACTCGCGATCAGAAACAACTTTCGGTAAACGCAAGCTAAGTTCAAGAAATTTGGAGTTCAGGGATTTTAATTCGACGGTATATTTGACCTGGCCATTTTCATGACTGCCAATACCATACCCTGTCATAGATTTTATCATACGCAATTACGCTTCCTTTTTTATTTTTTTGCTGCTTATTTTCTCTTTGACCACCTCAAAGATAATCGGTAGGACAGAAAGGAAAATAATGAGTAACACTACTTTCGAGAAGTTATCCCGAACGATTGGAATATTACCTAAGAAATAGCCGGCTAACGTGATTCCCACTACCCATAAAACAGCGCCCACAACGTTATATGTCAGGAATGTCCCGTAATGCATCCTGCCTATTCCACCTACAAATGGAGCCAATGTCCGCACAATAGGTACAAAACGAGCAATCACAATCGTTTTACTTCCATATTTTTCGTAAAAAGCGTGTGTTTTTTCGATCTGCTCGTCTTTTACAACCCGTTTTCCGAACAACTTAAATCTGGTTATTTCCATACCAAAACGTCTACCGATAGCATAATTCATCGAATCTCCGGCGATAGCGGCAATCAAAAGCAACGCTATCATAATCCAAACATTCAATTCATTAGGCTGTGCGGCCAACATGCCGGCAGCGAACAAAAGAGAGTCCCCTGGTAAGAAAGGCATGATCACAACCCCTGTTTCTATAAAAATAATCAAGAACAGGATAAGGTATGTCCAAGTCTGATAAGAGTTCACGATCTCCACAAGGTGTTTATCAATATGGAGAACAAAATCTATTAAAGAATATACGACTTCCAAAATGACAAGTTTAGATATTATTCAACATAACAGGCATCACCAACATCAAAATATCTTCATTGTCTTCTTTTACTGCGGGGATCAATAATCCGGCTCTGTTTGGTGTACTCATTTCAATGGCGACTTCGCTGGAATTTAAATTACTCAACATTTCCACCAAGAATTTAGCATTAAATCCTATTTCCATATCCTCGCCTTCAAATTGACAATTTAAACGCTCGTGCGCTTCGTTGGAAAAATCTAAATCTTCTGCCGAGATATGTAGTTCACTTCCAGAAATCTTCAATCTCACTTGGTGTGTGGTTTTATTCGCAAAGATAACCACACGACGAAGGGTATTTAAAAATAACAAACGGTCTACCGTCAACTTATTTGGGTTAACCTGCGGGATCACCGCTTCGTAATCCGGGTAGCGCTCATCAATAAGACGACATATCAAATGAATGTTCCCGAATTGAAAAAATGCATTCGTGTTATTGTATTCTATAGAAACGACCGTCTCATCAGATGGGAGCGAAGATTTCAATAGCGTCAATGCCTTCTTAGGTAAAATGAAAGACGTTGGTTTCTCTGAACTTACATCCGTCCGTCGATAGCGAACGAGTTTATGCGCATCAGTAGATACAAAAGTAATATTTTGTTCTGCCAATTGCACTAACACACCCGACATGGCGGGGCGTAATTCGTCGTTACTCACGGCAAAAAGCGTTTTATTAATGGCTTCTGAAAGAATAGACGCATTTAATGCCACCGTAGCAACGTTATCCACTACCGGAATTTTTGGAAAATCATCTGCATTTTCTCCGCTCAATTTGTATTTTCCGTCACCGGCACTAATTTCAATAGCCAACGTATTGGTATCCACAGAAAATGCTACGGGCTGATCAGGAAGCGTCTTTAATGTTTCTATCAATATTTTAGAGGGCATGGCCACCCGACCTTCTTCTTTGGCTTCAATCTGTAAGGATGTAACCATACTTGTCTGCAAATCCGTAGCCGAAATGGTCAACAAATTATCTTTAATTTCAAACAAAAAGTTTTCAAGAATAGGCAGCACCGTGCTACTACTCGAAGCACCGCTAATCGATTGTAGTTGTTTTAATAAAATTGAGGTGGATACAATAAATCTCATTTCCTGATTTTTATAGATTTTTATATGCAATATTACACAAAAGAATCTATATTTTATAAACTGAGCGCGTGTTAATTCTTATAGCGAATTAATTAATTAGTACCTTTGTATTGTTTATAAAGACATGCAGTTTAAGGATATTATAGGTCATCACAAAATCAAAACGCACCTGGCTCAAACCGTAAAAGAAAATCGGGTAAGCCATGCGCAGTTATTTCTCGGTCCGGAAGGGTCAGGAGGCTTGGCACTGGCGGTCGCCTATGCACAATACGTCAACTGCGAGCAAAAAGCTGAAAATGATAGCTGTGGTATCTGTAGCTCCTGTCGCAAATATCAAAAATTGATTCATCCTGATTTGCATTTTTCCTATCCGTTTTTTGCGAGTGGGGAAAAAGACGTAGCCACCAGCTATTTAGAAGAATGGCGCGCTGCTTTTTTGGATAATCCTTATATGGGGCTAGATTATTGGCGCCATCAGTTAGAAGCGGGCAACAAGCAGGCAAACATTAACATTGCAGAGGCACACGACATCATCAAAAAACTCAGTTTGAAAGCGTTTGAAGCGGAATACAAAGTATTGATCTTGTGGCTCCCGGAATACCTTAATGTACAGGGAAATGCATTATTGAAATTGATTGAAGAACCGCCAGAGAAAACACTGTTTCTTCTGATATCGGAAAATCAAGACAGGATATTGAACACCATCATATCGCGTACACAACTGGTGAAAATTCCGAAATTTTCACATAGTGATGTTAAACAATACTTGACAGCAGAAAAAGCAATTGCAGAAGAGCGGGCAAGCGAAATTGCATTCATAGCCGACGGAAACGTACAAACCGCGATAGAGCTCATAAAAGATGATACTAATCCTTATTTTGATTTACTTATCAATTGGTTAAGATTTGTCGTAACCGATTCGGGATTGCATATTATCCGTTTATGTGAAGAGGATTTTCCCAAGCTGGGACGTGAAAACCAAAAAATTTTTTTACTTTACGCCGTTAGCGTGTTCCGTCAAATTCTATTAACACAAACGGGCCTCTCACAATTAGTGCTTTTACAGGGCAAAGAATTGGATTTTGTCCAGAAATTTGGTGATAACTTTATAGGTGAACAGTTGGAAGCCGCTATTGATTTACTTGAAAAAACACATTATAAAGTAGAGCGTAATGCAAATCCTAAAATATTATTTTTAGATTTATCTTTGCAACTAGTTTTAATATTTAAATATCAAACGTTCCCACAAGGGACTCAATATATATAAAAGGAAAGAATATGGGATGTGGCAATTGCTCATCCGGAGGTGGGTGCGGTAGTGGTTCTACCGGAAAAGCACCTGCAGGCTGCCAAAATAACGGCTCCTGCATGACCAGCGGATGTAATAAATTAGATGTATACGACTGGCTTTCCGACATGGACTTGCCGGCAAACTATAAACCATTCAATATTGTAGAAGTCCGATTTAAAGGATCGCGCAAGGATTTCTATATCAACACGGACAACCTTTATCTTGAAATGGGTGAAATGGTCGTCGTTGAGCCCTCCACAGGAGGGTATGATATTGGACATGTATCGCTAACCGGCGAATTGGTGCGCTTACAGTTAAAGAAAAATAACGTAAAGGCTGAAACAGTCGCCAAAAAAATATACCGGAAACCAACAGAGGCGGACGTACAGAAATATAACGCGGCGAAAGACCTGGAGTGGGAGACTATGCACCGGGCGAGAACGCTTGCGCTAGATCTGGGTTTGTCTATGAAAATTTCTGATGTCGACTATCAAGGAGACAAAACCAAAGCAACCTTTTACTATACAGCAGAAGGGCGAGTTGATTTTCGGGAACTGATCAAGCGTATGGCAGAAGCATTCCGTATACGTATAGAAATGCGGCAAATCGGGATGCGCCAAGAGGCCAGCCGTTTGGGCGGTATAGGCTCCTGCGGGCGAGAGTTGTGCTGTTCCACATGGCTGACAGACTTTAAAACGGTTTCTACCGCAGCAGCGAGATACCAAAATCTTTCGCTGAATACCCTTAAGCTAGCCGGGCAATGCGGTAAATTAAAATGCTGTCTTAACTACGAACTTGATAGCTATATGGATGCTTTAAAGGATATTCCTAACAATGTTGATCGTTTGGATACTGAAGCAGGCACAGCGTTCTTACAAAAAACGGATATCTTCAAAAGAATCATGTGGTATTCCTACCCTGGTGCCGAAAGCTGGATTCCATTAGACGTAGACAAAGTGCGTGAATATGCTGAAATGAACAAAGAGGGCCGAAAGTCACAAGATTTGAAGGTCCATCAAGAACCGATAGAAGAAATAGAAAAACCTATCTCCTACGATTATGAAAATGTGGTGGGACAAGACTCTTTAACCCGTTTAGATGAAAAAAATAGGAAACGAAGAAAAAAGAAACCGAAAAACAAAAAAGAGCCGAACACAACTGGAAGCAAAATTGCAGCATTAAAGAAAGTAGAGACAAAAGAAGAAAAAGTCGTTACTTCTAAAGAAGAAAACACCAACGGAAATAAACCGAAAAGACGGTTCAACCGGAACAAAAATAAAAACAGGAATAAAGCACCAAATAATAATAAAGGCGAAAGCTAGCATGAAGCCACATAAAAAAGTTGTCGGGTTTAGTCTGTTATTTCTCATGCTGGCTTGTTCCAATCAGCCTTTTTATGACGTTTATAAAACGGTACCGAACAGACAATGGCATCATCATGAGAAACAAGCTTTTCAAGTACATATAACCGAAAATGGTGCTAAATACGATATTTGGGCCTATATAAGACATAGTGGCGAATATGATTATGCGAACATGTTTTTTTTATTACACGAAACGGGACCGCAGTTAGCGGATACCTCCTACAGGCACGAGCTTACGCTAGCGACCACCGATGGTAGATGGACAGGAAAAAGTGCGGGAAACCTATATGAAAACAGCTTGCTTTTGAAGGAAGACTATATTTTCCCCGATACAGGCATTTATACTTTCGAAATAGAGCAAAATATGCAGGAAGATCCGATATCGAATATTACCGATATTGGTTTAAAAATTGTTAGAAAGAAATGATTAGGTTCATCCGTTGGTTGCTTTTTCCGTTTAGTATCTTATACGCAACGGCGGTACTGCTTCGAAACTGGGCTTACGATAACCAACTCTATAATAGTACTTCTTTTCATTTTCCGGTAATCGTTATCGGAAACCTGTCGGTGGGTGGTACAGGAAAAAGTCCGATGACGGAATACGTACTCCGATTGATTAAAGCCCGCCTAAACGTAGCCGTTCTCAGTCGAGGGTATGGGCGAAAAACCAAAGGATTTCGATATGTCGATGTACAGGATTCCGCTAAACTCGTGGGAGACGAACCCCTCCAAATAAAACGGAAATTTCCAGATGTGATGGTGACCGTCTGTGAAGACCGCGTACATGGCATTCAACGGATTCAAGATCAAGTCGATACTGTGCTCTTGGACGATGCCTATCAACATCGGAAGCTACGTCCGAGCTTTTCTATACTGTTACTTGACTACGAATCCTTACAGCATCCCGTTATTCCGCTACCCACTGGAAATTTTAGAGAGCCTCTGTTGGGGTGTAAACGCGCTGATGTAATCGTAATTACCAAATGTCCACAAAAAATTTCCGCACAAATAAGGTTTTCTTTAGAGTCTCGACTTCGCAAATATACGGTGGTCCCCATATTTTATACAAAAATAGCCTACCAAACACTACAAACAACAGGTGGTATACTGCTATGCGAAGCGCAACTTCATGATACCTGTGCGGTGGTCGTAACCGGTATCGCAAAACCGCAACCGCTGCTAGCTCATCTAGAACCACAATTGAAAAAAATCATTCACTTGTCTTTCCCTGATCATCATGAATTCTCGCCAAGTGATCTCCATAGAATAAGCCAAACCCTTCAACATATCGACGCTCCTCAAAAAGTTATTATTACGACAGAAAAAGATATGCAACGGCTACCGTCCTCGTTCATTGCTCAACATCCCGTATATTTTCTTCCTATAGAGCAAGCTTTTTTATTTGACCAAGCGGCTACCTTCAACAACATCGTGATGCGTGCATGCTCTTTTGAATAGCGTAATTTCGTTAATTCCTAATGTTCACTTCTTGTAATCCTTCAGAATGCTGTGCTATGCGTTATACGCAAAACAGGGAGGTTAGCACGTGATTAAACTGTATTTATACGGGAATGCCGTTAAGAAATGTTAAAATGTAACACTTTTGATACATTGCATACAACAAACCTGTAGAAAATGTGTTCTATACTATGATAACACATTTATTATGTGATTTAACAATTAAAATATAGTGTCATGAAAAAATTATTTTTAACCGGAATCAGCTTATTATTTGCGCTGACATTAACATTTGCCCAGGATGCAAACCCGGAAGACAAAGCAAAAGAAAAAGTAACAAAGTTAACCGAAAAACTAACGTTGACAGATGAACAACAAACTTCTATCTATGACATCGTCTTGGAACATGCAAAAGCAAAGCAAGCATTAAAAGCAGACGCGTCACAATCGCCGGAAGCAGTAGCTGAGGCGAAAGGTAGATTGCAGGAGACAACAGATGCTCAAATCAAGGAACAATTGTCTGATGAGCAAAAAACATTATACGATAGGATAATCGCTGAGCGCCCTAGAGAAGAAACACCCGCGCCAGCTACTCCTGTCACGCCACCAACCCAGCCGCAAGAGCCTATGGAGCCACAGCAACCAGAGCAACCGATGGAACCACAACAACCGGAGCCACAACAGCCAATGGGAGAGTAGTGCTGCATAACTAGAGGTTGATTCAAGAAAAATGCGAAACCAGAATGAATTGGTTTCGCATTTTTTTACATTCAAAAATCAAGGATAGACAGTGACGTATCCTTTCTGCTTTTTTAAGACGACTTCAGCTTCTTCTGAATATCCTGAACATACGTCTTAAATTTCTTATCTGTTTCAATCAAATCTTCTACTGTTTGGCAAGCATAGATCACCGTAGAATGATCTCGTCCTCCAAAGAAATTTCCAATTGTTTTTAACGAAGATTTTGTATGATTTTTTGCTAAATACATGGAGATTTGACGAGCCTGTACAATCTCGCGCTTTCGAACTTTTGATTTTACCATCTCCACCGGTACCTCAAAATATTCACAAACGAGTTTTTGAATATATTCCATCGAGATTTCTTTGTGTGTATTTTTCACAAAGTTTTTCAACATGGATTTGGCCAGATTTATGTCTATTTCCTTTTTGTTTAACGTAGATTGGGCCAAAAGTGATACCATAGCACCTTCTAACTCTCGTACACTATTATCAATCTGCGTAGCAACAAATTCGACGACATTTTCTGGTAGCTCGATACCATCGGAATACATTTTTTTCTTCAAGATAGCCATTCGGGTCTCCAAATCCGGAATTTGAATATCTGCAGACAATCCCCATTTGAAACGACTTAATAAACGTTCTTCTAGACCGGATAAATCTTTAGGTGGTTTGTCCGACGTTAAGATAATTTGCTTGCCGGACTGATGCAAATGATTGAAAATATGAAAGAAAATATCTTGCGTCTTTTCTTTACCTGCGAAATTGTGCACATCATCCATGATAATCACATCCATAGCTTGGTAAAAATTCACAAAATCGTTAATGGTATTATTTTTCAACGAGTCCACGAATTGCTGACAGAATTTTTCACAAGAAACATATATGACCAATTTGTCTGCTAAATTCTTTTTGATCTCATTACCGATGGCTTGTGCCAAATGCGTTTTTCCTAAGCCTACGTCGCCATAGAGCATCAAGGGGTTGAAAGAAGTTCCTCCCGGCTTGTTTGCTACAGCGAAACCTGCAGAACGAGCCAATCGATTACATTCCCCTTCAATGAAATTATCAAATGTGTAATGGGTATTTAGTTGGGGGTCAACCTGTAGCTTTTTTAAACCAGGAATAACAAAAGGATTTTTGATATTCTTGTTCAGTGCTACAGGAACAGGGATAGATTGTTTTTTACCCTCAGCACCGTTTCCATTGGAAGGAATATTAGTGGTGTAAGGTGTATTGGCAGAAGACTTATCTACAATAATGTTGTACTCCAAACGCCCCTGTTCACCTAGAAATTTCTTAATTGTCTTACGCAGAATACCGACATAATGTTCTTCCAACCACTCGTAAAAAAACACCGAAGGTACTTGAATAGTCAAAACGTTCCCATTTAAACCTACCGCTTTAACAGGCTCAAACCAGGTCTTAAAACTTTGCGCAGGTATATTGTCTTTAATGATCTGAAGACAGCTATTCCAAACACTTGTACACGTTTTTTCCATTCTTAAATTGTTAATAACTTGAAAACCAATATTTGACAAAAAAATTGTTTAAAACTTTCACTTAAGACGAAGATGACAAAAAAAAACGACCAAAAAAACTAAAAAGTTAAAAAAAACATAAATAATTATAAATCAGTAATTTAAACAAAAAAAAGACCTGTTTTCGAATTAAAATACCACTTAAAAATATTTTTTCAACATCTTAAATTTAAGTTTTTAAAAACCGCTATTTCCACCTAAAAACAATATATGACCTGCTTTAATGTGGAAAACTATTAGGTTTATTTCGCTTATAAATATAAAGAATTTTTATTGAATTCTATTAAGACACCATGGTATCTGTTTTGATTCCCGCAGTCAATTTTTTTACCTGTTTCACGATAGCAGGTGCATCATATCCACATAGTTTCCATAGTTCTGCTTGTTCGCCGTGTTCAACGATTTCATCAGGAATTCCTAGACGAACTAATGTTGCCTTATAACCCTGGTCTGCCATAAATTCTAAAACAGCAGAACCGACTCCCCCCATAACACTACCATCCTCCACGGTGATAACTTTATTAAATTTTTTAAAGACTTCATGGAGCAACACTTCATCCAGTGGTTTTACAAACCGTAAATCATAATGGGCGGGATAAATACCTTCTTCATTCAATATTTGAACAGCTTTTACTGCTTCATTTCCAATAGTACCGAAGGTCAGAATAGCAACTTCTTCGCCATCATGTAATTTACGTCCTTTCCCTATTTCTATCTGAGAAAATGCGCGCTTCCAGTCTACCATGACGCCGCTACCACGTGGATAACGAATAACAAATGGCCCAGTATCTGGTAATTGCGCCGTATACATGAGATTCCGAAGCTCCTCTTCATTCATTGGAGCGGAAACAATCAAATTAGGAACACAGCGCATATATGCGATATCATATGCCCCATGATGTGTTGGGCCATCGGCCCCGACAATTCCTGCGCGGTCTAGACAGAAGACTACATTCAGTTTTTGCAGTGCCACATCATGAATAACCTGATCATACGCCCGTTGCATAAACGACGAGTATATATTACAGAACGGTATTAATCCCTGTGTAGCTAAACCAGCACTAAAGGTTACTGCGTGTTGCTCAGCTATACCGACATCAAAAGCTCGGTTAGGCATGGCTTTCATCATAACATTTAGCGATGATCCAGAAGGCATTGCTGGTGTAATGCCCATAATTTTATCGTTGGCTTCCGCTAACTCTACTAAAGTATACCCAAACACATCTTGATATTTAGGTGGCTGTGGTTTATCTAAAACCAACTTCTTAATCTCTCCGGTTATTTTATCAAATAAACCGGGAGCATGCCACTTTGTTTGGTCCTTCTCTGCTAATGCATACCCCTTGCCCTTCACGGTTACTGCATGTAGTAACTTCGGTCCGGGAATATGTTTAAGATCTTCGATCGTTTTCGCTAATTTTGTCACATCATGCCCATCCACCGGACCAAAATAACGGAAATTCAGCGATTCAAATAAGTTGGCATTCTTCAACAATGTACCTTTAATACTTTGTTCTAGTTTCTTTGCCCATCCATAAGCATCTGGTCCATTCTTCGAAATCTTTGCTAATACGGCAATCAATTCATCTCGAAACTTGTTGTAGCTTCTGGATGTAGTAATACTGGTCAAATACTCCTTCATTGCTCCCACATTGGGATCAATAGACATGCAGTTATCATTGAGTATAACCAATAAATTAGATTTTTCAATCCCTGCATGATTTAATGCCTCGAAAGCCATGCCTCCAGTTAACGCACCGTCACCGATAACGGCCACATGTTGCCTGTCTTTCTCTCCTTTGTATTCTGAAGCAACAGCCATTCCCAGCGCTGCTGAAATAGAAGTAGAAGAATGCCCTACCCCAAAAGCGTCATATTCGCTCTCACTTCTTTTTGGAAAACCTGATATTCCGCCAAAAATCCGATTCGTATGAAAGATTTCTTTTCTTCCTGTTAGTATCTTGTGCCCGTACGCTTGATGCCCTACATCAAAGATGATTTGATCGTAAGGTGTATCCAATATGTAATGTAACGCTACGGTTAATTCTATCACACCCAAGCTCGCTGCAAAATGTCCGCCGTTGACCGAAACGATATCGATAATGAATTGCCTCAATTCACGGCAAACCTCTTCCAATTCACTTGTTTTCAGCCTCCTAAGATCTGACGGGTAATTTATCTTTTGTAATAGTGGACCTGCCTCTACTTGCATTTCTTTAATTATATAAAATAAGTTACAAACTTAATAACTTATTCCCTAAACTACAGAACAATAAAAGCAAATAAAAGTTTATTCCAGTTAAGGCCGAAATGATGTAAGTGTATAAAAATTGTTATATAATTGTTAATAGAATCCCAATTGTGGATAAAATATAAAATAGCTTTAGCACACAATTCTTTATTTTTGAGAGGATATGCAAACAGCTGGTTACGAAATCAAACTCGCCCAATTTGAAGGTCCCTTCGATCTATTACTTTTCTTTATTGAAAGGGATGAATTAAACATTCACGATATTCCGATCTCTAAAATAACAGATGATTTTTTGGGCTATATTCAGAAAATGCAGTCCCTGAATATAGAGCTCGCTAGTGAATTTATATTTGTGGCTTCCACATTGATGCGTATCAAGGCCAAGATGCTTTTACCTCGCCCAGATCTAGATGATGCGGAAAACGAGATAGACCTGAAAAAAGAACTAACGCAAAAGCTTATTCTTTACAAGCAGTTTAAGGAGGTCTGTGAGGAGTTACGTATATTGGAAGAAAACCGGACACGGCTACATGCTCGGGAAAATATAGCCCGGGACAATAAAATTGCGCGTTACACCGATACTACAGAGGAAGAATTATCTTCTTTCGACCTATACAAACTCTTGATGGTATATGAAAAATTGATGTTCAGTTTTACCCATCGTATTCAAGAAGCCACCCATACGGTCGTAAAATTTCCATATACTATCGAACAGCAGAAGACGGCCATTGCCAAACTGATAGAAATAAACAACAAATTGGATTTCCAGCAAATCATCAAAAATTCAGCGGATAAGGTACAGCTTGTATTCAATTTTTTGGCTATTCTGGAGATGCTCCAACAACGCTTATTGGAAATAGAAATAGGATTAGGGTTCAATAATTTTTCAATCGGCAAAAAAGAAGGGCTTTCCTACAAGTCCGAAGACGTAGCTTAAACACTTTTATTACTGAAACTCAGTAGATTTCCTAAGGCTTGAGCTGTCCGATAAAGATTCTTTTCTGTATTGTCAAGTGCTTCTTCCAGCGACATAGCTTCATGACTAATGGGCAGAAGAACATCAAACAGGCTTAACAGGAGGGACGAAGGTGCTAATGGTACTCTTCCAGCTATACCAATAACGGGAATTCCATGTTGCTTTGCTAACAAAGCTACACCTGCCGGAGCCTTCCCCGAGAGCGTTTGCTCATCTAGACTACCCTCTCCCGTGATTAGCCAATCCGCAGTTTTGAGTATTCCTTCAAAGTCTGTCTTTTGCAGGAAATAGGTTATTCCGTTTACTAATTGTGCATTTGCTAGTGCATACATCCCAGCAGCAGCTCCTCCGGCTGTCCCTCCCGAAACAACGTCTGCCATATTCTTTCCGGTTGTTTGTAAAACAATATCATTTAACTGATATAGAAATTTGTCCAAAACATCCAATTGAGTTGGAGAAGCGCCTTTTTGAGGTCCAAAAACATATGCTGCTCCCTCTTCTCCGAGAAGACGATTATCTACGTCGCAAAGAATCTTGATATCGCAGTCTAATACACTTTTGTTCAATTTACCTGTATCAATACGTGCCACATTCTGCAATTGTTCGGGAATGGGGTCAAGCTCCTTTCCTTTTCCGTCAAAAAAACGTATGCCAAGCGCATGAAGTATACCACATCCCCCATCCACCGTGGCGGATCCCCCCATCCCCAGAATGATTTGGTCTACCTTAGCGTGATTTAATGCATGTAGAATTAGTTCCCCCGTACCTTTACTACTCGCATGAAGCGGATTTCGCTCTTCTTTTTCTATCAAGTGTATACCCGATGCTTCAGCCATTTCAATGATCGCTGTTTTTTCTTCTTCCACCAGACTGTAAGAAGCTTCAATTGGCTTTCCTAGCGGTCCCGAAACAACCGTCGTGACCAGCTTGCCTCCTAATTTTCCATGTAGTAGCTTGCATGTACCATCGCCCCCATCACCAATAGGAAACAGCGTTGTGCGACAATTCAAACGACTCTGTGAAAAACCAGCGTGTATAGCTTCTGCAACTTGGCGCGCGTTCAGGCTATGTTTGAAAGCATTTGGTGCAATAAGTACATGTAACATGGGGTGTTATTTTCTAAAAATTCTATCCTTCACATCTGCAGAAGACTTCAGTGCATGCAAGGTTTTCAGTAAAAAATTATATCTGTCTTCAACAGCCACCGACGGAAGTTCTCTCGCTGCTTTAAAACCTGAAACAACAGCAGAAGCGCTCATATCTTTAAATCTAACTAAAAAGGCTGCTATATCTATCTCTTCCAAAAAACCGTCTACCAAACCATATTCCACCGCTTCCTGAGCAGAAAAATAGTCGGTGTACAAACAAAGCTGCAGCATTTTCTTTTCAGGCATTATCCGCATCAAACTCGCCATAACTTGAAAAGGGAATATGCCCAAGTTTAATTCCGGCAATCGGAACTGCACATTTTTCGAACAGAATACATACGTACATCCTGCAATCATCAGAAATGCGCCAGCAATAACATTTCCTTCTACAATAGCTACCGATGGTTTGTGCAAGCCTGTAAACACTTCGCCTAAAGATATATTTTTATTCTCGATTAGCGGGTTACGTATATCAAGTTCTTCGTTTTCAAAAGTATTTAAATCCATTCCGGCACAAAACACGGGTCCTTCGGCTTTCAATATAACAATTTTAACCGTGTCATCTTCATTAGCATTTTGAAAAGCATGTGCTATTTCATTCACCATCGTCGGCGTAAACGCATTCCGTTTCTCCGGCCGTGCAAGCATAACTTCCATACAGAAATCTACCTTGTTTACCTTAATGTATTGATATGTTACTGCCTGCATATAACAAAGATATCGTTTTCTCTATTTCTTAAAAAGAATCAATTCGTGAAACCCCTCCAACAGCGCCTGTATTTTACTTTCATTTTCCACATTTTTGAAACGCCGTAACAACATTTCCATGGGAATATTACCAACCAAATCATTTTGTGCAAATGGACAGCCGCCATACCCTAGGATAGCACCCTCAAAAACACGACAGCCCACATCGTAGGCCGCTTCGATTTTCGAAAGCGCATTTTCTTCCTTACTGTGTAAATGAACACTAAATGCTAATGCTGGAAAGGTGCGTTTTATCAGTGAAAACAACATTTTAATACTTTCTGGCGATGCTTCTGACGTTGTATCGGCTATAGAAAAGCGAGATATGCCCAAGGCGGAAAGTTCTTCTATCCATTTCAATACCAAGTCGGTATTCCACGAATCGCCATAAGGATTGCCAAATGCCATGGATATATATATCACGATTTCTTGTTTACCCGAAGCCATGATGTTTTTAATCCGTTCAACCCGTCGAAAAGATTCTGCAATAGTAGAATTTGCATTACGGCGCTGAAACGTTTCGGAGATAGAAAATGGATAGCCCAAGAAATCAATTTTATCCATCGGTTTAGCTATTTCAGCTCCTCTTTCGTTGACTATAATCGCTAATAATTTAGTTTCATTTTTCTTTTCGATCCCCGCTAAAACCCGTGCTGTATCCTGCATCTGCGAGACCGCCTTAGGCGATACAAAACTCCCAAAATCAATACAATAGAATAGATTACTATCAATCAATTGATTGATATAAGTTATTTTTTTAGCTGTAGGAATAAAATCTTGAATACCTTGAATGGCGTCTCGAGGACATTCTATTAATTGTATCACGTTATTGGACATCTTTTTTAATTTCCCTCGCAATAACCATCTTTTGTATAGCGCTTGTTCCCTCTCCGATCGTACATAATTTAGCATCCCTAAAGTATTTTTCTGCCGGATAATCTTTTGTAAAACCATAACCACCATGCACTTGTACACTTTGATTGGATACTTCTACAGCTATTTCGGAAGCATAATACTTCGCCATTGCGCTTTCCTTTGTAACTTTTTGACCTGTATCTTTTAAATGACCTGCTTTTCGAATTAATAATTCAGCGGCGTCGATTTTTGTGGCCATATCCGCTATCGTAAACCCTACATCTTGAAAATCAAAAATCTTTTGTTGAAATTGCTCTCGCTCATTCGCATACCGCAGCGCGCACTCATATGCTCCGCGAGCAATACCTAATGAAAGCGCAGCAATAGAAATACGTCCACCATCCAAGAGCTTTAATGCTTGGACAAACCCATCTCCTACCTGGCCAATGACTTGACTTTGATGTACCCGACAATTGTCAAAGAACAGACTTGCCGTCTCCGAAGCACGCATACCTAATTTATCTAATTTTTTACCTGCTGTAAAGCCTGGCGTATCCTTTTCGATAATAAATGCGGTAACACCATGTTTTTCTCCTTTTTTACCTGTTCTCACCATTACCACGGCCACATCTCCACTAATCGCATGGGTAATAAAAGTTTTAGAACCATTGATAATAAAATAATCGCCGTCAGCCACCGCGGTGGTTGCTAATCCTCCTGCATCAGATCCCGAACCGGTTTCTGTTAGTCCCCAGGCACCAATCCATTCAGCGGTAGCTAGTTTTGGAAGATATTTTTCTTTTTGCGTCTCGTTTGCAAAAGATAAGATATGATTCGTACATAAGGAGTTATGTGCAGCTACGGATAACCCGATGGAACCACAAACTTTTGATATTTCATCAAGGATCGTAATATATTCTTGATACCCTAGTCCAGCGCCATTGTATTTCTCGGGAACCAATGCTCCCATAAAACCATATTCACCCATTTTTTTAAATAATTCTACCGGAAAATATTGCTTTTCATCCCATTCCATCACGTACGGTTTAATAAATTCCCTAGCAAATTGCTGAGCGCTATCCCGTACCAAAGCTAATTGTTCATTTTCTTGTATTTGCAGTATCATATTTTAGAGGTTTACATTCATATTTGCTAAATATATAAAAAATAAGCTATATTTTAAAATAATCGAATTTACACCTATAAAAACAAGCCTACTATTAAAAAGTTTTAAATTCTACACGTTAAACAAGAGCATCATATGTTCTAAAAATATGTTGTTCGCTATTGGTATTAGTAATTTTATACACACTTTAATAATGCATTTGCTGAATTTGGATTCATGCAGGTTTTATTATCTTTGAGAAAGGGAATACACATATTCAAATAATAAACCAATGGCAGTATGGAAAACCTACTAAAGGCACTCAAAAGCAAATATGAAAAACTTCTTCTTGGAGGTGGGTTAAATAAGATAGAAAAACATAAAGAAAAAGGGAAAATGACGGCATGGGAACGGGTTGTTTATCTGTTGGATAACGATCGTCCCTATGTAGAAATAGGTTCTTTTGCAGGAGATGATATGTACGAAGAGCATGGCGGCTGTCCGAACGGCGGTGTTGTTGTTGTGATGGGCTATATAAAGAACAGGCTGTGTATCGTAGTCTCCAACGATGCAACGGTAAAAGCAGGTGCCTGGTTTCCCATTACCGGAAAAAAGAATCTGAGAGCGCAAGAAATTGCCATGGAAAATTACCTGCCCGTTATTTACTTAGTAGATTCTGCGGGTGTATATCTGCCTATGCAGGACGAAATCTTTCCAGATAAAGAACACTTTGGCCGCATCTTTAGAAATAACGCCAAAATATCCGCTATGGGTATTCCGCAAATCTCAGCTATTATGGGTTCCTGTGTTGCGGGAGGTGCATATTTACCTATTATGTCAGATTACGCTTTGATTGTAGAAGGTACGGGTTCTGTATTTTTAGCCGGCTCTTATTTAGTTAAATCTTCCATTGGCGAAGTCATTGACAATGAAACACTAGGTGGCGCCACAACCCATTGCGAAATATCTGGTGTAACGGACAATAAATATCCCGATGATAAAAGTTGTCTGGATGCTATTAAGAACATCGTCGATAAATTTGGTGAAAACGCTAAAAATCAATTCTCACGGATTTCCAGCAAATCACCAGAATTTCCGGCCGGTCATATTTACAAAAATCTACCAGAAGATCGTCTGAAACCCTATAACATGCTGGAAATATTAAAAGCTATTGTAGATAAAGATTCATTAGAAGAATATAAAAAAGACTACGGTAAGACATTAATTTGCACTTTGGCGCGCATTGATGGTTGGGCTGTAGGTATTGTCGCCAATCAACGGGAAATGGTAAAAGCAAAGAAGCCGGGCAATGCTACGGAAATGCAAATGGGTGGTGTTATCTATTCGGATTCGGCAGATAAGGCCGCTCGATTTATAATGAACTGCAACCAACAAAAAATCCCGCTGGTATTTTTCCAGGATGTCACCGGCTTTATGGTCGGCTCCCGTTCAGAGCATGGCGGCATCATCAAAGATGGCGCTAAGATGGTTAATGCCATGGCAAATTCCGTCGTTCCAAAATTCACTTTCATCGTGGGTAACAGTTATGGTGCTGGAAATTACGCGATGTGTGGAAAAGCTTATGATCCCCGCTTGATATATGCTTGGCCTACAGCTCAAATGGCCGTTATGAGCGGTGCTTCTGCGGGGAAGACACTATTGCAGATACAGGAAGCTGCGCTCAAAACAAAAGGAGTATCTTTATCTGATGAAGAAAAGAAACATTTACTTTCCAAAATAGAACAGCAGTACACTCAACAACTTAGCCCATACTATGCTGCCGCACGTCTTTGGGTGGATGGCGTTATTGATCCAAAAGACACACGAAAAATTGTTTCAATGGGGATAGAAGCCGCTAATCAAAATCCCGCTATGGATCGGTATAACGTCGGTGTCATACAAGTTTAATTCCATAATTAGGATACGTATGCCTCCTGTTTTCCTCGGACTATATACTGATTATACGTTAACAGCGTATTAGTAGCGGGTTTATAGGGTGATAACAGGGGGTTAGTAGGGGTACAACCCCTATTAATACCCTATAATATCCCTGCAAAATATAATCTAAGGGTTAATATGAATAGTAGTAGAATAAATGCTTTACGCTAGTTAGTGTTCAAGTATATCTGCATATATTCTTTCAGACATTCGGGGTTACGCATCACATCTTTTGAAACAGCTTTTTCTATAGGGTAACCCGAAAAAATTTTCTTAATTGGAATTTCCAGCTTTTTGCCACTCAATGTATAAGGAATATCATTGACAACATAAAATAAGTCCGGCACATGCCGGGCACTATATTGCTTACGAAGTTGGCTTTTAATAAGAGGAACAATAATTTCCGATTCTTTTCCTAGACGCAATTGGATAAATAATAGCATCTTCGATTGTCCCTTCTCGTTATCCGTCGAAATAACTAAACTATCCCTTATACCCTCTATTTCATTCACTACATTATATATTTCAGCCGTGCCTATACGGATACCACCTCTATTCAACGTAGCATCCGAACGTCCATACATCACGATACCACCATTATCCTCAATAGAAATCCAATCACCGTGGCTCCACACACCTTTTCGTTCCGAAAAATAGCTTTCCCTATACCTTTCATTTCTTTTATCATTCCAAAAGTAAAGCGGCATAGAGGGCATGGGTTTCTTAATAACCAGTTCGCCGACTTCGTTGTATACCTCCGCACCTTCATCATTCACCGCTACGATGTCCGAACCTAACGTCGTGCACTGAATTTCGCCTGCGTACACAGGTAAATATGCACATCCAGATAAAAAGGCACTGCATACATCTGTTCCGCCGCTTAATGATATGATATGTGTATCTGGAAATTTTTTCTGGAGATTTTCAAAAGTAGCTACAGGCAAGGGTGAGCCTGTCGAACCTATTACCTTTGGTTCATAATTCTCTATTTTCAGATCATGAATAGCTGAAAAATATGCTGCTCCTCCTCCCAAATGATGCACGTTTGCCTGTTTTACAAATTGCCAAAAAGCCTGGTGATCATTATAATGGATAGCTCCATTAAACAGACAAAGCGTAGTTTCACAAAGCAAGGAAGACAAAGCATAATTCCACATCATCCATCCTGTGGTAGAATACCACAGAAAATTCTCTCCGGATCGTACATTTTGATGAATAGCCAGAGCTTTATAATGTTCTAATAAATTTCCACCTGTGCTATGTGTGATAGCTTTTGGCTTACCTGTCGTACCGGAAGAATATAAAATCCATATCGGATGGGAAAAAGGGACGCTCACAAAGTGTAGTTCCCGGGAGGGATAATTCCTAAATATAGCTTGCCAATCGTCTTTATAAACCGTAATTATTGTTTCAATAGATGGAATATTATTTTTTATATAGGTCAACGTTTCTCTTTTAGAGAATGTTTTGCCATTATATTGATAATCCAGCTCAATAAATAGTGCTTTGGGTTCTATTTGTTCAAAACGCTCGACAATGCTTTTGTCACCAAAATCTGGTGAGCAGCAAGACCAAATGGCTCCCAAAGAATTTACAGCCAGAAAAATAGCGACCGTCTCTATTGTATTATTTAATATACCCACTACCCTATCACCTTTTTGGATTTTTTTTTCTTCCAAAAATTGTTGTATGTAGGATACTTTTTCACGCAGCTCATCCCACGTAATATCTCGGTAATTTCCAGTCTCATCTGTATATTTGATAGCTCGATCAGTGCCTTTTTTTTCGCGAAAGATATGTTCTGCATAGCTCAAAGAAATACCTTCAAACCATCTTACATCAATAAAATCAGTATATGTGGGCAGCCATTTTAGAACCTTTTTGTATTCTCCGATAAAATCTATTTTAAAATACAACAAAATAGCTTCCCAAAAACTCTCCTGCTGTTCAATCGACCATTGATGAAAAGACGTATAATCCAAAAAACACCGATTATAGTGCTGCTCCACAAAACGTTGAAAATCATAAAGAACAGATGATTTAATATATTGTTCAGACGGTGTCCATATCGGTTGGTTCATTGCGTTTATCGTTTACAAGTGACTAACAACCTAAGATAATAAAAATGCTTTAATGCATCTTTATTATAATTTGATTATAATAAAGTTACTCTTTATTAAATGCGTTCCAGCCTTGCGCCTTAATTGGATGCACATTTCCCGATTTAGAAATCATTTCACAACCAGCCGCTTCCTCTGTGATGTGACCGATAATCGTAATATCCAACTGGTTCTTTACTTTATCGTACTCCTCTTGCGGAACAGTAAACAGTAGTTCATAATCCTCTCCTCCACTTAATGCACATACAGTAGGATCCAATCCGAATTCACGGGCGGTATCATATGTCATCGGATCAATGGGGATTTTTTCTTCGTATAATTTACACCCTACCTTAGATGCATTACAGATGTGGAGTATCTCAGATGCTAGCCCATCGGATACATCAATCATCGCATGAGGTTGTATACCGTAAGTTTCAAATAATTCTACAATATCCTTACGTGACTCCGGTTTTAACTGACGCTCCACAATATAATCTTTTCCTTCCAAGTCTGGCTTAATCTGTGGATTCTCTAAAAAAATCTGCTTTTCTCTTTCCAAAAGCTGCAGCCCTACATATGCACCACCCAAATCGCCACTTACACAAAGTAAATCGCCTTCCTTTGCACCTGAACGATAAGCTATTTTAGCTTCTTCTGCATAGCCGATACTTGTAACAGAAATAACCAATCCTTGTGCGGACGCCGACGTATCGCCTCCTATTAGATCCACATTATACTTTTTGCAAGCTATTAATACCCCCTCATATATCTCTTCTACTGCTTCTAACGGAAACTTAGAAGACAAACCGATGGAAAACGTAATCTGCGACGCTTTACCGTTCATCGCATAAATATCGCTTAAGTTCACTTGAACGGCCTTGTACCCTAAATGTTTTAATGGTACATAGCGTAGATCAAAATGAATACCTTCGAGTAATAAATCGGTGGAAATCAACGTTTTCGTGTTAGAAAAATCCAATACAGCCGCATCGTCTCCGATCCCCTTAGTCGTTGAAGGTTCCGTAAGCTCTACCGCCTTGGTGAGATACGCTATCAAACCAAACTCACCTAACTCGTTTATTTCTGTCTTATCTTTATTATCAAACATACTATTTCTTATCAATGCTATCTACAGACCCAATCTCTCCGATATTTCCAACATCCGTTCGATGGGTTTTCTAGCTCGTTCAACTACATCCATTGGCAAATCTACTTCTGGAAGTTCATAATAGAGACAGTTATATAACTTTTCCAGGGTATTCAGTTTCATATGAGGACAGTCGTTGCATGCACAGATATTATTCGGCGGTGCAGGGATAAACGTCTTCGTAGGACTGGCTTTCTGCATTTGATGTAAAATACCGGATTCCGTCGCAACAATATATTGTTGTGCATTGTCTTCAATCGTAAACTTAAGCATACCGGAGGTAGAACCAATATAATCCGCTTCCGCCAAAATATGATCTTCACATTCCGGATGCGCGATGAATTTTGCGTTAGGAAATTGTGTTCGTAAATCGGCAATCTTGTCCTGAGAAAAAATCTCATGCACCATACACGCGCCATTCCATAACACCAAATCCCGACCTGTTTTCTTCTTTACATATTCGCCCAGATTGCGGTCAGGACCGAAGATTATCTTCTGGTCTTTCGGTAAGCTTTCTACGATCTGTACTGCATTACTGGATGTACAGACGATATCCGATAAGGCTTTCAGCTCTGCGGTACAATTCACATAGGTAATAACCACGTGATTAGGATACTGCTCTTTGAATTTGGCGAACAAATGAGGCGGACAGCTATCGGACAAGGAACATCCCGCTTTTAAATCGGGTAACAATACTTTCTTTGAAGGAGATAAAATCTTAGCCGTTTCCGCCATAAAATGTACACCGGCAAAAACGATAACATCCGCATCCGTTTTAGCTGCTTGCTGGGATAATCCCAAACTATCTCCAATGTAATCGGCAATATCTTGAATATCAGCTTCTTGATAATAATGTGCCAAAATAACCGCATTCTTTTCTTTTTTAAGTCGCTGAATTTCAGCGACAATATCTATCGTAGGATCGATGGGCTCATCGATGTATCCTTTAGCCTCCAAATCCCTTTCAAAAATCGTATTCATTAGTTTTATCCTATTTAGCTTCCTCAGTTTGACTAAACAACGATACAAAAGTAAAGAAAGAAAATCAAACGAAATCCACATTCCCTTTTTTCAATAAATAATAATCTTTTTTTAAAGAGAGAATCTTATTGTTTATTAGCATGTGGAAAATGGGGATAAGTGTATGGAGTTATGTTTGGTAAAATGTTTTTCATATTGTTTTCCACAGGTTCTCCACAAAGATTATTTGATTATCACTTGATTCTCAATTAACTGATTTTTTTACGTTTTCTTTTTCCATATTTTTTTGTTGAATGTTTGCTGTTTACAATTTGTTAATATTGGGTTGATTTTAGCTTAACTTTTCCCACTGTTTCGTGAGAATCGGCGATCTACTGTGGAAAGTTTTAAAGTTTTCATTTTTAGTTCACCGTTTCTATACATGTTTTCCACATATTTTGTTAATTTGTTCCTCTAAATGAAAGGCGTTCCGCTTTATACACTTTATGGTACATAAACAAGTAGATTTTTTAGTAGTCGGTTCTGGCATTGCCGGTTTGAGTTTTGCACTTAAGGCAGCCGAACTGGGCAGCGTATTGATAGTTACAAAATCGAATGAGGACGAATCGAATACTAAATATGCGCAGGGAGGAGTAGCAGCCGTTGTGGATAAGTCGGATAGCTTTGATAAGCATATAGCTGATACACAGATAGCTGGGGATGGTTTATGCCATGTTAGTGTTGTGGAAAACGTTGTTAAGGAAGCTCCTGAGAGAATTAAAGAACTTATTGATTACGGTACTAACTTCGACAAAGTCGACGGAGAGCACTATGATCTTGCCCGTGAAGGCGGACATTCCAATCATCGGATTCTACACTATAAGGATATAACGGGGTATGAAATAGAGCGAGCATTATTGGAGAAGGTGCATCAGCATCCCAATATCGAAATATTAACGCATTATTTTGCAGTCGACCTCATTACACAACACCATCAAGGTATCCATGTGGACAAAAGCACGAGGAATATTCAGTGCTTTGGTATCTATGCGTTGAATACCAGAAACAATGCCATAGAAACTTTTTTAAGTAAAGTGACATTAATGGCTTCAGGAGGGGCTGGCCATGTATATGCAAGTACTACAAATCCGACGATAGCGACCGGCGATGGCATTGCCATGGTATACCGAGCAAAGGGTAAAGTGCGGAATATGGAATTTATACAGTTTCACCCCACGTCGTTATATAATCCAAAAGAATCACCCTCTTTTCTTATTTCTGAAGCAGTACGAGGCTTCGGTGGGATTTTAAGAAGAGTGACCGGAGAATCATTTATGGAGGAATATGACGAACGCGCATCATTAGCTCCTCGCGATATTGTGGCCAGAGCGATCGACAATGAAATGAAGAAATCAGGACTTGATTTTGTTTATTTGGATATTACGCATCGTGAGAAAGCAGACATCATTTCGCATTTTCCTAATATCTATGAGAAGTGTCTTTCGGTTGGGTTGGATATGACAAAGGATTATATACCGGTAACGCCTGCAGCACACTATTTGTGCGGTGGTATTATGGTCGACGAAAACGGAAGGACTTCTATTCAAAATTTGTATGCCTGTGGAGAATGTTCTTCCACGGGGCTTCACGGGGCTAACCGGTTAGCATCAAATTCCTTGTTGGAAGCGGTGGTGTATGCGCATCGGATTTTTGAAGATGCGTCTTCTATTTGGCGTACATTGGATCACGCAGTTGATATTCCGGGTTGGGATGAATCTAAGGCGCAATTGATGAATGAAGAGATCTTAGTCACACATAATTTACGGGAAACGCAAAAATTAATGAGTGATTATGTAGGTATAGTTCGATCAGATTTCCGTTTAGATAGAGCGATCAGACGGTTGGGATTTCTTTATGAAGAGACGGAGGAGTTTTATAAAAATACCAAGTTATCTGTTAAGTTATGCGAGTTACGTAATGTCATACAAGTTTCTTATTTGATTGTTAAATCTGCTATGCAACGTCGGGAAAGTAGGGGGTTACATTATACCACAGATTTTCCAAAAAAATCAGTGGAATTGAAAGACACCGTTTTATAGAAAGAGAGATGCCAACTATTTTGCCAGTAAAAGATATATATCCGCAGATAGACAGGTCTGTATTCCTTGCCGACAATGCTACCATCGTTGGTGATGTCGTTATAGGAACGCATTGTTCTATTTGGTTTAATGCTGTGATTAGAGGGGACGTAAACTATATTCGTATAGGAAATTATACGAATATTCAGGATGGCGTCGTCATTCATTGCACTTACCAAAGAAACGGAACTGACATCGGGAATTACGTAAATGTAGGTCACAATGCTATTGTACATGGTTGCGTAGTACACGATTATGTACTTATTGGTATGGGTGCTATTGTAATGGACAGAGCCATTATTGAATCAAATGTAATTATCGCTGCCGGAGCGGTTGTTTTAGAAGGCACACTATGTGAATCGGGTTATTTATATGCAGGAGTTCCTGCCAAGAAAATAAAGCCGCTAACGGAAGGACAAATGGATATGTTGCAGCAATTGCCGCATAATTACGTGTTATACAGTTCATGGTTTGATTAATCTAAATTAGCGTATATTAGCACTAGTCTAGATTAATGGTTTCGTTCTGATCCCAGTTTGCTCGGATGGTAAACGTTTTGCCCAAATACCATATATTTTCTGCCTGTTTTTTTGCATAAACATCCGCCGGATCCCATCTACCATTGTTGTTTTCGTCGTAAATAATACGCAGGGAATATTTACCTCCCGGATAATTCGTATAATTTATGATAGGATTAGAAGCATGGAGAGACCGTTTATTAAATACCTTTTCTTTAGCCTCGTCAATAAGTTCTACAATGTAATTTTTCGTGGAATCTAATCCATTTACAACAAAATTTATATTTCCATAGTTATCTGACTCATCTAAGGTGAATCTTGTTTTGGATTCTAGATTGACATCATCAAAAGGTGTTCGCATCGCTCCTTCCTGGATTACTAGTTCGTAGTCTTTTTTAGGACGCCAGTTGTACCGTATATGGTATAAATTTCTGTTTAGTGTATCTTGTTGTAGTTGGAAATTTCTTCTCGATATAGAATCTTCATGAATAAGGATTTTTGATTTATCTACATTGGCTAGTGGACTTTCACTTGTTAACGTGATATGTCGAATACGATCGACCTTATTCGTAATGCTTAATATAGGCTTTACCTCCCTATCGAATTTTGCGTTTTTATTTGTTCTGATTAGGATGGTATCCAATAGTCGATTTTCTTCACTTAATTCTATTTTAATAGAATCGAGTTCAGTTTTTGGTATGTAAATTTTGACGGAGTCGTTATTGACGCTGTATCGTTCTATCTTATTATCGTCTAATTCTGCAGGGAATAAGATTTTAGTTTTCGGCTGTTCAAGTGGTTTCGTAAAAGTCAGTAAAATATGACCAGCCGGTTCGAATTTCTTTTCCAGTGTACGAAAATCTTTGGGATATGCTTTTGTTATTTCGAGTTTTATACCCGTTATATCTTTATCCAGATGTATACTATCTTCCAGAAAACCTATCCATTCGTCATTCCCGTTAAAGATACGATCGTTATTCTGCTCTTTTAATGCATAGATCCTGTAAGTATCTTCCCTTAGATTATTGAATTTGAAATTACCGGATGTATCTACATTCGCAAATATGTTTGCTTTTCTTTTCCCAAATATCGAATCTTGTGATGTGGGGATAAGAAGTACCTTTATGTTTTCGTCTTTTTTTTGATCAAACTCTTTTGTAAATCCGTTGATGACAGAACCGCTAATGGAAAGAGAATCCAATTCAGCGCCTGTGGCAAATACATAGTTATAATCTATAAATGGATTACTTTCATTGTAATCTACTAATCCCTTACCAAAATTGATAGTATAGGTTGTATTTTCTTCCAGTGAATCTGGTAGGGTAATAACTAAGTCTTTTTTTCGTACGCGATAGTCAACGATATCTTCGACGTCCGGGCTGATACTAAATTCCTTATATTGGTTGTTCAGTTTTATAAATTCGTCGAACCTGAGAACAATTCTTTTTTCTGTAAAGTTTGTACTGAAGTTCGGAATCGATACCTCTAAGAGCTTAGGGGGAATAGAGTCCTTCGGCCCGCCTGTTGGCCGTTGCATATTTGCACATCTGCTAAAGCTAATGAATATTAATAAAGCAAAGCTAAAAATAGCTAGGTTTTGCAATTTTAACGTTTTTAAGCCATTTGGCGCGTTTTTATCTTTTTTGGACCTGGAACTCATAAATTTAAAAATAATCTCTTATATCGCTTTATTTTTATATTTTCTTTTTTGTTATAAGGTATTGATAATCAGAAAGTTAATTCATATGTACCATTAGAACACTAATGTCAGAGGGAGAGACTCCAGAAATGCGCGATGCCTGCCCTAAAGTCCGAGGTTTTACTTTTAATAATTTTTCACGTGCTTCAATGGAAAGAGAAGTGAGGGAATTATAGTCAAAGTTGGGATTGATTTCTTTGTCCTCCATCTTTTTCATTTTATTTACGATCTCCATTTCTTTAGTAAAATAGCTATCATACTTCACTTTTATTTCTGCTTGCTCTATAGTTTCGTCGTCATATTGTTTTAACAGTTCATCAAATTCTCCATCCGCTTTTGCGATATGATAAATGTTTATTTGTGGTCTACTCAGTAAATTGAACATTCGCATCTTTTGATTTAACGGGCTTGATTCTACTTCTTCTAAAATGGGGTTCATATCATCGACAGACACACTATTTTGTTTCATATAGTTGACTAGAGAGTCCGAATTTTCTATTTTTTTATTTACTTTTAACAGACGCTCTTCGCTCACGAGCCCTAATTTGTATGCCATGGGTGTGAGACGAATGTCTGCGTTATCTTGCCGGAGGAGAAGGCGGTGTTCCGCTCTGGAGGTGAACATACGATAAGGTTCTTCTGTTCCCTTAGTCACTAAATCATCTATAAGGACGCCGATATACGACTCAGCGCGTTTCAATATAAGCTCTTGCAAGTCATTGATTCGCTGATGCGCATTGATACCAGCCACGAATCCTTGGGCTCCCGCTTCTTCGTAACCTGTAGTTCCATTAATTTGACCAGCGAAGAATAAATGTTTGACTTTTAATGTTTCTAACGTTAGATCCAATTGCATAGGTGGAAAATAATCATATTCGATAGCATACCCAGGTCTATACATTTTTGCATTTTCAAATCCGGGTATTAAACGCAATGCTTTCAGTTGTACGTCTTCTGGGAGTGATGTCGAAAAACCATTCACATATATTTCCACGGTGTTGAATCCTTCCGGCTCTACAAAAATTTGATGTCTATCTCGTTCTGCAAATCGATTTATTTTATCTTCAATAGATGGGCAATATCGCGGACCTAGTCCTTTTATACGACCGGTAAACATTGGCGATTTCTCAAACCCGGTTTTCAGTACTTCATGTACTTTATCATTAGTATACGTAATCCAACAACAACGTTGTTTGGCCGGTATATCGACATCAGTGTAAGAGAATCTTCCTCTTTTCTCATCACCCCATTGTTCTTCCATCAAAGTATAATTTAGCGATCGCCCATCAACACGGGGCGGTGTTCCGGTTTTCATTCTACCGGATTCGAAACCTAAACTAACGAGTTGTTCAGTAAGTCCCGTTGCCGACTTTTCGCCTGTGCGTCCCCCTCCTATTTTTTTCTCGCCGATGTGGATGATACCATTCAAGAACGTGCCGTTTGTTAGAATGACAGCATCTGCCGCTATGCGTATTCCGAGTGATGTTACTACGCCCTTTGCTTGTCCATTTTCGACGATGATTTCTTTGACGGTATCCTGCCACATATCTACATTGGGGAGTGACTCTAGGGTGAGCCTCCATTCTTCAGCGAAACGCATTCGATCATTTTGGGACCGGGGACTCCACATTGCGGGACCTTTTGAACGATTGAGCATCCGAAACTGGAGTGTTGATTTATCTGCGATGATACCGGTATATCCACCCATTGCATCAATTTCTCTGACGATTTGCCCTTTCGCTACACCACCTATTGCTGGGTTGCAACTCATCTGTGCAATGACTCCCATGTTCATAGTAATCAATAAAACTGATGATCCTAAATTACCTGCTGCTGCTGCTGCTTCACATCCCGCATGACCGGCCCCTACTACAATTACATTATATTTATTAAACATTTTTTATTTCTCTTATCCTAATGTTTCACGTGGAATAGTTTATCAATAATTTGTTTCACGTGGAACAAGCTATATATATTCTGCGAGGTTTAACCAGCGTTCGGACTTAGCATCTAAATCTTTTTGGAGTTGTTCGATATCCAAAACAATTTTTGCAATTTCCTCGTGGTCTGAAACCATATTTAACAATTCCGTCTTTTGTGCGATAGTTCTTTCTATTTCCGTTATGTCTTTTTCCAAAACTTCATATTCGAGCTGCTCTTTATAGGAGCGTTTCTTCTTCTCTGTTTTTACTGTTGTTAACGGTTTTTCTGTTTCGATCTTTTTTATTTTTTCTTTCTCTTCACGGCTAATCTGATCTTGTTCCAATTTGTAATCCGCATAATTACCATTATATATTTTAAGTTTTCCGTTGTTTTCAAATATAAAAAGCTGTTCAGTTAACTTGTCAATCAGGTAACGGTCGTGCGAAACTAATACCAAGATGCCTGCGTAGTTTTCCAAAAATTCTTCTAGAACGTTTAATGTATCAATATCTAAATCGTTAGACGGCTCATCAAGTATCAGGAAATTCGGATTAGACATCAATACACGCATCAACTGTAAGCGCTTTTTTTCTCCACCACTTAATCGACTTACCAAATTGTATTGCTTTTCCGGGGGAAACAAAAATAATGTAAGCAATTGCGAAGCAGTAATAATATCGCCATTAGCCATTTCAATATAGTCTGCTACATTTTTGACTATATCTAAAACGCGATCGCTATCCATGAATGCAAGTCCTTCCTGCTTATAGTATCCGAACTTGGTGGTCTCTCCTAAAATCACGTTACCGAAATCTGGTGGAGTAGCCCCGGTTAACAAATTTAGAAAGGTTGATTTTCCGCTTCCGTTTTTTCCGGCTAATCCGATGCGATCGCCCTTTTTAAAAGTATATGAAAAATGATCTATAATTTTCTTCTCCGCAAAAGATTTCGACATGTCCTCCAATTCTAATATTTTCGAACCCTGTCTGCTCATTTTTACCGATAGCTGTACATTTTCTTTCTTGTGTCCAGTTTTTGACTTTTCTTCCAAATCATAAAAAGCGCCAATACGTGCTTTTGATTTTGTTCCGCGCGCCTTGGGCTGACGGCGCATCCATTCCAGCTCACGTCTAAGTAAGTTCTGCGCTTTTTCTACTGCGACAGCATCTATGGTTTCTCGTTCGGCCTTCTTTTCTAGAAAGTAGGTATAGTTTCCTTTATAAGTGTATATATTTCCCTTGTCTAGTTCTCTTATTTCTGTACAAACGTTATCCAAAAAGTACCTATCGTGTGTAACCAGGAGAACAGTTTTATTTCCTGTTGTCAATAATTTTTCTAACCATTCTATAGTCTCTATATCCAAATGATTGGTCGGTTCGTCTAGAATGTAAACATCGGGTTCGTCGATCAGTAATTTAGCTAGAGACAGTCTTTTCTTCTGTCCTCCTGATAAACTGTCAATTGTTTGATTGAAATTTGAAATCTGTAATCGATTTAAAATTGTCTTAATATTATGCTCGTATTCCCAAGCCTCCATCGCGGATAATTTGTCTGTAAGCTCGGCCAGCAATTGGTGATCTATTTCCTCGCTGTTTAATAAATTTTCATAAGACTTTATGAGCTGCTGTTGTTCGTTATCCGTGCTATAAATAAAATCGTTTATGGTTTCCATCCCATTAAAACTAGGCTCTTGCGATAGAAAACCTATTTTAATACCTCGTTCTTTGACGACTTTGCCTTCTGTCGGGATAACTTGTTCAGCAAGAATTTTGAGCAAAGTTGACTTACCCGTTCCGTTTATGCCGACCAAAGCCACCCGGTCTCCTTTTTGCAAAGCAAAATGGAGTTGTTTGAATAACCATTTATCATGGAAGGAGTGACTAACTTGCTCTGTTGCTAAAATACTCAATTTTTATAATATATTGATAATTAAATACTTGTGTTTTATTTAATCCATTCTATAGCTCGTGTATAAATTATAGAAAGGTTCTCCTTTCGTACGCGAATGGAGATAAATTTTCAAGTACAAAAATACGTAAATATCAGCGTAAATGTGTTTTATTTTCGAGAAGCTTTTGATATAGACTTTGCTTGAGTATAACTTTGGTGCTTTTAGATGGTAATAACGATACGGCAGTAATCTTCTACCCTATTAACTGGAATGTTCACACGGATTGGACACGGATTTAGCTCAGGCGCACAATATTCGACGAACGTTGGTGGATTTTTGAAATTATGGTATGCTGTTAGTTCAATTTAAATGAAGCAATTAAATTAAATCGGGGAATCTCTACGTGAAATATGCTACCGTCGACCTCCTTAATCATTTCATAATAGCCCTCCATATATCCTATCTCGCTTTTTAAATTGCATCCTGAGACATATTGATAGACGGTTCCAGGGACTAAAATGGGTTGCTCTCCTACCACTCCTTCTCCTTCTACTTGTTTAAATTCGCCAATAGAATCGAAAATATCCCAATGTCTATTAATAAGCTGTATGGTAATATCACTTAGATTTTCTATTGTGATTTGATAAGAGAACATAAAATGCATCTTATCCGGATTGGAATACTCGGGTTGGTAGACCACGTCTACAGATACCTTTACGCCGGATGTTATTTGTGTATTCATCTATTTAATAGCTCTTTTTAACTGCATATCGAATACCCCAAGATTGATAATGAACACCTTAATCGTGAGCAAATTATTAATTATCTTTTTAAACATCAAATTTAATTTTTTTTCCTCACTTCCATCCACTTGTTTTGTATGATTTTTTCGAAGGCTTCTGCCCCTTGAGAAAGATCAGCAAATATTCCCAACGGTTTTAAAGAGCTTTAACGGATAGCTCTTTTTTTGTTTAGTACCGATAAGGTGTTCCCTCCGGTCACGAATAGCGAAAATATTTAGTAATTTTGAATAATGGCTTTAGGAACACTTTATCTTATACCTGTACCGTTGGCTGAAAATGCGGAGAAACAGTCTTACACGCTTTACTTTCAGGAAGTGATTAATCATATTGATGAATACGTGGTTGAAAACGAAAAAACTGCTCGTCGGTTTCTAAAGGAGGCCGGGCTAAAAATACCACAAAGTGAACTGAAAATGCACGATTATGGCAAACATGTCCGCGAAATAACAGATTATAATCGTATGTTTAAATCGCTTACGGAAGGAAAGGACATGGGGTTGATGTCGGAAGCGGGTTGTCCTGGCGTAGCCGATCCCGGTGCGGACGTGGTAGCTGAGGCCCATAAGCGAGGAATAAAAGTCGTTCCATTAGTTGGTCCCAGTTCGATTTTATTGGCATTGATGGCGTCGGGATTTAGTGGACAAAAGTTTACTTTTCATGGTTACCTTCCGATAGATAAAGCGGAACGGGCAAAAAAGATTAAAGATATGGAATTTCAGTCACAAAGGGAGCAACAAACGCAGGTGTTTATTGAAACACCCTTTCGTAATAATGCCCTATTTGATGATTTACTTAAAAACTGCAAACAGAAAACAAGACTCTGTGTAGCGTGTAACCTAACGGCTTCTGATGAACAGGTGTTGACTTTATCCATAGCAGAATGGAAGAATCGAAAACCGGAGCTTCATAAGAAGCCCGCTATATTTTTGATGTATGTACAAAATTAAAATTCCTCATATAACATGTTAGATATTTTGCCTCAAAATATAACCGATGACATGGCTTTGTACATGCTAATCGGCGGAATAATTCGAATTATAATATGGATTTTTTTCGCCTTGACTCTTTATCGCACATTAAAACTGGTGAAAAAAGAAAACTTATGCATACTGCCTAGTCAAGCCTGGTTTGTTGCAGTGCCTCTTTTCAACATATACTGGAATTTTGAAGTAGCCAAGCGTTTGGCGGATTCTTTAAACAATGAATTTTATGACCGAAAAGTCGAGGTAGAAGAAAGACCCACCCAAAAATGGGGACTTATATTTGCATGGACTTTTTTATTGAGTAATATTCCGCTACCCTTATTCATATTGACAATAATCGGCATATTGCATTTAGTGTATTTTATTACCTATTGGGTCAAAGTTCACGAATACAAGACACTGCTGCGCATGCATGTCGAACATTACGGAAAAGATTTTGTAGCGGAAAATAAGGATGAAACCGAGATGTAATAACGATGAAAATTAGCGAACTTACACAATATCTAGAGCAGATTGCTCCGCTGGCTTATCAGGAATCTTATGATAATTCAGGATTGATCGTTGGCCATCCAGAGGACGAGATAGGACAGGCGTTGATCGCTTTGGATTGCACGGAGGAAATCGTTGACGAAGCCATGCAAAAGGGTTGCGATATCATTATTGCGCATCACCCCATAGTATTTGCGGGATTGAAAAAATTGAATGGTAATAATTATGTGGAGCGGGTGATTATTAAAGCTATACGCCATGGCATTGCTCTTTATGCGATTCACACGAATCTCGATAATGTCTTGGGAGGTGTGAGTAGTAAAATTGCCGAGAAGCTGGGATTAGCATCACACGCCGTTTTACGACCTAAACGAAACCTGCTTAAGAAACTAGCCGTTTTTGTACCCCGTTCGCATGCTGAATCCGTTCGGGTGGCATTGTTCGACGCAGGCGCCGGCGCTATCGGCGATTATGATGAATGTAGCTATAATACGGCAGGATACGGCACATTTCGACCACTTGACGGGGCAAATCCAACAATCGGTACAGTGAACGAGCAGGAACGTGTTGAAGAAACCAAAATTGAAGTTATTTATCCTGAAAGATTAGAACGTTCCATCTTGGTCGCGATGTACGCTGCACACCCTTATGAAGAAGTGGCCCACGATATATTTCCTTTGAACAATACGTTGCAAACGGTCGGGTCGGGTGCTATTGGCAACCTGCCACATCCGATGAGCGAATTGGATTTTCTAGGTTATGTAAAAGAAAAATTGAATGTAAAGGTTATCCGGCACACCAAGTTGCTGAATAAGGTTATTTCCAGGGTTGCTGTTTGCGGCGGTGCTGGTGCATTCCTATTAAACGACGCGAAGCGTTCAGGTGCAGATATCTTCATTTCGGCCGATTACAAATACCATGAGTTCTTTGATGCAGAGGATGATATTGTCATTGCAGACATAGGACATTTTGAAAGTGAACAATTTACGCAGGAATTATTATTGGAAATTATTCAGAAAAAATTTGTTAACTTTGCTGTCCTATTGACAGAAATAGAGACAAATCCTATTAAATATTACGTTTGATAATGGAACAATCCGTAGAACAAAAGTTAAAAGCATTATGGACGCTGCAGTCCATCCATACGAAGATAGATAAGATTCGCCAAGTGCGTGGCGAATTGCCTATTGAGGTTGCCGATCTAGAAGATGAGATCGCAGGTCTTGATACCCGAATCGAGAAAATTAGGACAGACTTGGATGATCTAGAAGATTCCATCGTGAATCGCAGAAATATGATTAAAGATGCACAAGCTGCGATTAAAAAATACGAAGGTCAACTCAATGAAGTAAAAAACAATCGTGAATACGATGCTATATCAAAAGAGATTGAAATTCAAGGTTTAGAAATTCAAGTATGTGAAAAGCGCATTCGAGAAGCAGAGTTTGAGATAAAAAATAAAACGGAACTTTACGAAAGCACGCAAAAGAGCCTTGAATACAGTAAAGGTGAATTGGATGTAAAAAAGCAAGAACTTGAAAGCATTACTGGCGAAACACAAAAAGAAGAAGATGCCTTAGTAGATAAGGCAGATAAGGCAGAAAAAAATATTGAGGAACGTCTATTAAAAGTATATAATAAACTTCGTGGGACATTCCGAAATGGCCTGGCCGTTGTCTCTATTGAACGTGATAGCTGTTCGGGATGTTACAATAAGATTCCACCACAATTGCAATCTGAAATCCGCCAGCGGAAGAAAGTTATCATTTGTGAACACTGCGGAAGAATCATCGTCGACGAAGGTATCGTTTTTGACGAAGAACACGCTTAGTGTAAGCTGAAGATTATAAAAGCCCCGCGACTACTCGCGGGGCTTTTTTTTAAGAAAAAACCAAAACCGAACGAAAGTGAGCTCATGGACACCAAAACAAACGCTTAGCCATAAGTCTCCTATCTCTTATTAACACCAAAGGTTTTCAGCGACGATTTTTTTGCTTCTTTTTTGAGAGAAAAAAGAACACAATAAGTTTGCAACATCTCTGATATGAATCCAGCTTATAGGATAAATTCTACTATTTTTGGCAACAATCATCAATAATCTGTATGAAAAATAAATTTTCGAAGGCCTTACACGCACTTTTTCTTTCTGGCTTTTTGTTTTTAGGGGCAAAAGCGCAACAAGAAACCCTACTTTTGAGAAACCCAGATATAAGCGATAAACATATTACTTTTGTTTATGCTGGAGACGTATGGATAGCGAATAAAAATGGTGAAAACGCGCGTCGCTTAACAGTAAATCCTGGCGTAGAGCAGAATCCTATATTCTCGCCCGATGGCCAGCAGATTGCTTTCACAGGCAATTACGATGGAAACACCGATGTCTATGTCGTTTCTATACAAGGGGGCGCGCCACAACGGGTTACCTTTCACCCCACCTCAGATATACTTCGCGGCTGGCTAAATAATAACGAAGTTTATTTCACAAGTACACGAGAATTCACCTACTCTTTAGGTCCCAGGTTATATAAAACATCGGTGAACGGGGAACTAGCTTCTCCCCTGTTAATGCCGGAAGCCTATCAAGGAAGCCCCTCTCCCGACGGTCGTTATTGGGCATATATTAAAAATACGGATCCAACGGAAAGGGATCGCGTAGCGTTCAAGCGCTATCGTGGAGGCGGCATGCCTTCTATTTGGATCTTTGATACGCAAACAAAAGAAGTAGAAATCATCCCGGGAGAAAACAGTAACGATGTGAAGCCCATCTGGTTAGGAAACAAGGTCTATTTTCTTTCAGATCGAGACAAAATAGTAAATATTTTCAGCTATGATACGAAAACGAAAAGTGTTGAGAAGCTAACAAATTACAAAGACTACGATGTGCGTACGCTGAGTGGAAAAGGAGACGAACTGACATTTGAATACGCCGGCCGCCTGCATATCCTTCATACCGCGACGAAAAATGTGGAAAGACTAGTTATCAATGTGAATGCCGACGCCATGTACAAGCGGCAGCATTATATAGATGTTGGAAAAGATATTCGTTCGTACACCATTTCTCCAACAGGTCAAAGAGTATTGTTCGAAAATCGGGGGGAAATCTTCACTATACCGAAGGAAAAAGGTGATGCACGAAATATTTCTAAAGCACCTGCTTCACATGAACGCTTCCCAGCTTGGTCGCCCAATGGAAAATGGATTTCGTTTATTTCCGATAAAAATGGAAAATACGAATTGGTACTACGCGATCAAATGGCTAAAAACGAACCGATTTATATCCCCTTGGGAGAAACTGCTTTTTATTACCAACCGAGCTGGTCGCCTGACAGTAAAAAGCTTTTCTATAATGATGCCCATCTCAATCTTTACTATGTGGATATAGAAACCAAGAAAATAACGCTGGTAGACGATGACCGACTTAGTTCAACGACAGGTAGAGTTTCCAATCATTTTCAGCCCTCGTGGTCCTTTGATTCTGACTGGATAGCTTATGTCAAAAGTCTAAGAAATGGTATTCGTACGCTATTTATGTACAACCTGCAAACAAGACAATCCACGCAGATTACAGATGGCATGAGTGCGGTCAACCAACCAACTTTTAGTCGGGATGGAAAGTACCTTTTTTTCTCTGCAAGTACGAATACCGGTTTGACGAATTCAGGACTACACATGACGGCTTATGAAAGAAATGTAAATTATAATGTTTACGCTTTTATTCTTTCAAAGGAAACACCGTCTCTGTTTAAAAATGAAAGCGACGAAGAAGAAATAACGGACGACAAAACGAAGAATAAAAAAGAGGAGAATAAAGAAAAGGAAGATAAATCTGAAGAAAAGCCTAAGGAAGATAAATCAAAGAAGTCAGCGACAAAAGTTGATTTGGAAGATATAAGCCGCCGTATTGTTGCGCTACCCCTCTCTCCTGGTCGCTATTCGTTGAATGGGACGACGGAAAATATGTTGATTTATATGCGTGGCAATACGATTGGTGCCTACGACTTAAAGAAATTGGAAGATAACAAGTTAGTCGAAAATGCTTCAGGGTTTGCTATCAGCGCAGATGGAAAGAAAATGCTTTATCGCAGCAATCGCGACTTTTTCATTGTGAATGCCGGACAAAAACCCGCCCCAGGAAAGGGAAAAATAGAAATTAAAAATGTCAAACAATTAGTAGACCCGGTGGCGGAATGGAAACAGATTTTTCATGAAGTATGGGCGATGCAGAAAGAATTTTTTTATGTAGAGAATATGCATGGTGTCGATTGGAATGCAATGAGGACAAAATATGAGAAATTCTTACCATACGTAGGACATCGATCAGATTTAGGCTATCTATTGAACGAGATGATGGGTGAAATGGTCGTAGGACATAATTATATATATCCTGGTGACGAACCAGCAACGCCCGCTGTCCATACGGGTACATTAGGAGCTGATTTCGACGTAGTAGAAGAAGGATACAAGATCAATAAGATATATACTACTTTAGATTGGAATCCATCACTCAGAGCGCCATTGGCTGAACCCGGCTTAAAAGTCAAAGAAGGGGAGTATATTGTTGCCGTGAATGGTATTGCCTTGAATCAATCAATTAATATTTTCCAGTTGTTGGAAAATACGGTCGATAAACAGGTGACTTTGAAAATCAATGATACGCCATCATGGAGTGGAGCGCGGGAAATTGTTGTAAAACCTATATCTTTTGGACAGGAAACCAGTTTGCGCAGGATGGATTGGGTAGAATCTAACCGTAAGAAAGTAGACGAGCTTAGCAAAGGGCAAATCGCGTATGTGTACATGCCAAATACGGGACCGGAGGGATATACCTATTTTAACCGCTATTATTTCTCCCAGATGGACAAGAAAGCACTTTTATTGGATGAACGAAACAATGGTGGTGGTTGGGTCGCGGATTACGTCATCGATTTATTGTCTAGAGAACTTATATCCGGTTGGCGGATCCGGGACGGAAGAAGCTTTACTACACCGGGAAATGGTATATATGGTCCGAAGGCGATGATTATCAACGAGAATGCCGGATCCGGAGGGGATATGATGCCCTATATGTTTCGTTTCAAAGGCCTTGGAAAGCTCGTAGGGCGTACGACAATGGGAATACTAGTGGGCATTTCTGGATATCCGCCGTTGTTGGATGGCGGTCGTATAACCTCGCCAAACTTTGGAATATTCGACCTAGACAGCAACTACATTATCGAAAATAAAGGCGTTGCGCCCGATATTTTTGTAGAACAGATGCCAAAAGATTTGCTCGAAGGAAGGGATCCGCAATTGGAGAAAACCATTGCTATTTTATTGGAAGAGATGAAAACCTATCCCTACCAGGAATTAAAAGACCCCAAAGATCCTGTGCGGGTAAAGTAACAAAATATAAAAAGGAGTGAATTTCACTCCTTTTTATATTTTAAAACCAATGAAATACCTATTTTTAATCTATGAATACATCCGAGGTGCAAGAAAGGAGCCCATGGGGAGACCTGCTTTTTTTAATCATGGTCCTGTTTATCTGTGTTTTCGCTGTTTCACTAATTTTCGGTGGATTGGGGTATATTCTCTTTGGGAATATCGACTTTTTTTCAGAGGTATCAGGAGCGAATCCAGCGCAGCTGTATTATGCCTATCTGGTACTGGGCATTAGCTCTGCTGCTACCTTTATTTTACCAGCGTATATTTTTCAGCGTAGAAAAAAAGAGGAAGAGCTATTCCCTAGTCAAAATCTTAACGATTGGAAAACGTATGTTTTGAGCATACTATTTCTTTTTGCTTTTTCACCTTGTATGTCGTTGATTTCGGAGTGGAATGCCAATATGCGTTTGCCGGAATCCTGGCGTAATATAGAAGAGTGGATGCGCATAAAAGAGGACCAGATGGCTTTGTTAACCGAGAGCATTGTTATGACGACCGCTTGGGACAGATTGCTGTTAAACATTGTCGTCATGGCGATTTTGCCGGGAATAGGCGAAGAGCTATTCTTTAGGGGTGCGTTGCAACAAATAGGGACACGGATTTTTAAAAATGAATATGTTGCTGTTTGGGTAGTTGCACTTGTTTTCAGCGCGATACATATACAGTTTTACGGCTTTTTCCCTCGCTTAATCCTCGGCGTGTTTTTTGGTTACCTCGTCGTCTGGACAAGGAATATCTGGACAGCTATTATTGCTCATTTTGTTAATAATAGTATGGTGGTTATACTGGCTTTTTACTATGCTACACAAGGCAAAAGCTATGCGGAACTCATGGAAAGTGATTCTTATCCGATAATTGTGTATCTTGGTAGCTTCGTTTTCAGTATCATCATTGCTTTTATATTTTATCAGTACATAACAAGACTAAGGTTATATGGAAAAAGGTTGGATTAAACTACAGACATACACCGATGCCATTCGGGGAGAAATAGATAAACAGGTGTTAGCGGAAAATGGAATTCCCGCTGTTTTGCTAAATAAGCAGGATTCATCCTTCATGTTTGGAAAGATAGATCTTTTCGTTAATGAACGCGATTTCAACCATGCCCAAGAATTGATAGTAGAAAACGATTCAGAAACGAATGAAAACTAGGGCGATAACAGGTTTCTTTTTTATTGCGGTTTTAATAGGAGCTGTCTTGCTTGGGCCTTATGTTTTTGTGTCTCTTTTTTCGTTGATAGCCGCTTATTGTGTATATGAATTTTATCGCATGGTGCACACTGAGAATACGCAACCTTTGGTTTTTCTAGGTGTTGGGGTTGCCGCTTTGGGATTGATATTAGTGGATATGGTACTTTTGGGCCTACTCTCCTATGCTGTTCTTCCGCTTGGCGTGACAGCCGTTTTATTACTTTATATCGCAGCACTTTTCCGTAAAACGGTGCATCCTATTCAAGACGTAGCGTATTCGCTTTTCGGGTTAATATACGCCGCTATACCCTTCGGGTTTTTTATGAGTCTGGGGTTTGTGAATGGTATATATAACGCATATATTCCGCTAGGCTTTTTGATCCTTCTATGGACCAATGATACAGGTGCCTACCTTGCTGGGAGGAGTATTGGACGACGGAAATTATTTGAACGCATTTCCCCTAATAAAACATGGGAAGGGTTTTTTGGAGGTGCCGTGTTTGCTGCCCTTGCAGGATTCATCCTTTCGTATTATTTTGGGATCCTTCCGCTGTGGTGCTGGGTATGCATGGGTTTGATTATTGCGATATTCGGAACGCTTGGCGATTTGGTAGAATCCATGCTAAAACGTAATGTTGGTGTTAAGGACGCTGGAAATCTATTACCGGGACATGGCGGGTTGCTCGACCGGTTTGACGGTTTATTGGTTGCCGCGCCTTTGGTTTATTTGTTTCTAAAAAGTATACTCTGATATGAAAGTAGAAAAGCAAACATTGGACTTTTTGAACCAGCTTCAAAAAAACAATAATCGGGAATGGTTTCAGGAAAACAAGGCGATTTATGAAACGGCATTGGCGAATATAAAAGATTATATTACACAATTTATTGCTGAGCTATCGGAATTTGATCCGCACATCAATACCGATATACAAGCTTCGCGATGTCTATTCCGGATATATCGTGATACCCGATTTTCAAAAGACAAAACGCCCTACAAGACATGGTTTGCCGCTGGAATTTCATTAGACGGCCGGAAACTGGACGGCCCTGAGTACTATTTGCATATTGAGCCTGGAAAACATTTTTTGGCAGCAGGATATTGGCGTCCGGAAAAGCATCATTTGAATGCTATTCGACAGGAAATAGATTACAATTTTGAGGAGCTGGTTGATGCGCTTGCTCAAGGAGGCTGGACAGTTGAAGATTTATCTACCGAAGATAAATTGAAAAGAGCTCCCGCGGGCTATAGCGAAGAAGACCCCCATATCGAAGTAATGAAACTAAAAAGTTATATCTTATACAAGCCCTTTACCGACGCAGAAATAACGGGTATTAAATCGTTACAGCAGGTTGTCGATACTGCCAAACGCATTTTACCGTTTAAGCGCTTTATCCACCACGCTTTAGATCAATAAGGCAGGCTAATTTTACCCATGCATACCCCCGGAGAATCTTTAATTTGTTGGACATGCTGAGGCGAACCTGCAACGGTCTCGTTGGCCAGGAGCGCAAAAAGACAGGCTTCTTTAGCATCGGGATTTAATCCCAACGAGCTAAATGAGGAGACAGATATGGAGGGAAAGGCATCACGGATGTTTTTCATTAATAAAGGATTGTAGACGCCTCCCCCGCTCACATATATATGTACGTCTTCTAGGTCTTTCGACGCCCGGATGATGCCATCTACTATAGCTTGCGCAGCAAATTTATTTAGGGTAGCTAAGACGTTCTCTGGTGCAATTGATGAAGTATTCGAAACAGATTGAGCTTTCCTTAAATAAGCTAAATTAAACAGCTCGGGCCCGGTCGTCTTCGGAAAGTCCGCATGTAAAAAAGGTGCTGTCAACAATGCCTCCAGCAGCGCGATATGTACAGTTCCCTTTTCGGCTATTTGGGCGTTCTCATCCATTTCTAACCCGAATTGTTCAAAAGAGAATTGATTCATCATTGTATTTCCAGGCCCTAGATCAGTAGCATAAGCTTTTAGTTCACTTTCCTTTTTGGGAAGGAATGTGAAATTGGAGATCCCGCCTATATTGAGCAGAAACCTGTTTTCTGTCTCTGAGGAAAAGAGAAGAAAATCGCCATAGGCAGCTAATGGCGCGCCCTCTCCTCCAGCCGCTACATGCTTTTGTCGAAAATCTGACAGTGTGATGATACCTGTTATGTGGGCGATATGGTCGCCATCTCCGATTTGTAAGGTGCTATTCGGCAAGATTGTTTCTCCGGTCAAGCGCTGGGGAGCGTGATACACGGTCTGCCCGTGACTGGCGATTAAATCCACATCCGATGAGGAAATATTCCATTGTTCCAATGCTTGATTAATGAGTTCGCCATGTGTTTTTCCGATATAGGCGTGTAGCCCGCACAGCAATTGTTGGTCTATATGGCGTTTGGCGAATATCTCCCGAATGTGTTGACGGAAAGTTGTATCATAGGGAATAGTGGTAAAATTGTCGAGAAATAATGTGGTCTCTTCGCCACTATTGCCTATACGGCACAGTGCAATATCCAAACCATCTAATGATGTTCCGGACATCAGTCCGATGATACGACGCTCTTTTTGTTGCGCGATGCGGTATAGTTTTTCGACTTGCTGGTTCATTGAACGAATATAAGCAAGAGCGAATGAATTTTTGGTTATCTCATAGGATAATTATATTTTTGGGCAAATAATATAGATATGAATTTTCCAGCAGAATTAAAATACACGAAAGATCACGAATGGATTCGTGTCGAAGGTGACGAAGCCGTTATTGGAATTACAGATTTTGCACAACGCGAATTAGGCGACATTGTTTTTGTTGATATCAACACGGTCGGCGAAGAAGTAGCTGCAAATGAAATATTCGGTACAGTTGAGGCTGTTAAAACGGTTTCTGATTTGTTTATGCCTGTGAATGCGACGGTTTTGGAAGTGAATGAGGCAATTGATGCGTCGCCGGAATTGGTCAACACAGATCCCTATGGGGAAGGTTGGATTATCCGTATAAAATTGAGCAACCCCGCTGACGTGGATGCATTATTATCTGCAGATGGGTATAAAGAAGAAATAAATGCTTAAGTAACAAATTAAAAGCCTCTTTATCGAGGCTTTTAATTTGTTATTCCACCGTCATCTCCACGTCACTGATTATTTTAGCTCCTTGTGCTGCAATCGTTGTTTTTATAGAACTGCTTTTTGTGAAGTGAGTTTGTTTGTCTAGGGTATAGCTGCCGGACATTGTCCCTATTTCTTCCCCAGACGCCTGTAACATCGTCCCTTTGATATCAATAATGTATCCGTCCGCATTTTCCTCGCGAAAAGTTGAAGTCATTTCTATTTTTGAGAACAAAGGGTTTTCCGGTACTTCAGTGGTGCCTTCCCAAGATTCTCCTACCGCCACAGCCTTTTCCGGAAAAGAAGGCGACATATTGGAGAATGAACTTGCGTCGAATCCCTGTGCGGCGAAACTAGCTGGTAAGTCGATATCGATTGTTTTCCCTTTTTCGGTAACAACAGATGAAATTTTTTGATCGATGATTTTGGCGAATTGTTCACCTAACATTTTGGCGGGCTCACTTGTCGCTTCTTCTTCTGAGTTATAAGAAAGCGTCATCATACCGGCATCTATATCCGCCTTAATCGCTTTGATAACATTTTCAAGCGTGAAATTTTCGTTTTCTTTTTTTGCCGGAAGCAGCTCCATTTTCATGTTCATATCCATGATTACGCTTTGAGGACCATCTACATCAGTCTTCATGAGCATGTTGAGCTTAAGAGGTTTTCCGACTTCCGGATTGAGTCTAAAATCTACCGTCTTTTGGGCAGATGAGAGGAGACCAATACATAAAGCAAAACAGGTAATAAATAATCTTTTCATATAGTAAGTATGTTATAGCGTGAATATAAGAAAAATTAAAAAAAGAAAGAGTCTTCCATATACATAGAAGACTCTTTTCCAATTATATTATTCCTCAGCAAGAGGGATGAATCTATTTGGTAATATAAGACACTTCTTTTACCGCTTTTACAACTTTAGCAATGCTTGGCAAACTTGCTTCTACCAATGTGGGGGCATAACCAAGAGGAACATCCGCAGACGTTACACGAATAACGGGTGCATCAAGATAGTCGAAAGCATCTTTCTGAACCTTAAAAGCGATTTCACCAGAAATAGATGCTAATGGCCAAGCCTCTTCTACTACTACTAAACGGTTGGTTTTTTTCACAGACTCGATAATAGCCGTGTAGTCAATAGGACGAACGGAACGCAAATCGATCAACTCTACACTAACACCTTCTTTTGTTAGCTCTTCTACAGCAGGTATGACTACGCGCGGAACCATTTTACCAAAAGATACCACGGTTACGTCCGTACCTTCTTGTACAGTATGTGCCTTACCGATAGGCAAGTAGTATTCTTCTTCCGGAACCTGTCCTTTATCTCCATACATGACTTCTGATTCCATAAAAATAACAGGATCTGGGTCAAGGATTGCCGTTTTTAACAAACCCTTCGCGTCATGAGGATTGGATGGAATAACAACTTTCAAACCAGGTGTGTTTGCGTACCAATTCTCAAAGTTTTGAGAGTGTTGTGCACCCAGCTGCCCTGCGTTACCTGTTGGTCCGCGGAAAACAATCGGACAAGAGAATTGCCCGCCACTCATTTGGTGCAATTTTGCTGCTGAATTGATGACCTGATCGATAGCGACCAACGAGAAGTTGAAGGTCATAAATTCGATAATAGGTCTAAGACCATTCATCGCTGCACCAACGCCGATACCAGCAAAACCAAGCTCTGCTATCGGTGTATCGATAACACGTTTCGGCCCAAATTCATCTAGCATCCCTTGGCTCACTTTGTAAGCCCCGTTGTAATCAGCGACTTCCTCGCCCATCAAGAATATCTTATCATCTTTACGCATTTCTTCGTTCAATGCCTCACGAAGCGCTTCTCTGAATTGTATTTCTCTCATCAGTTGTAAAATTGTGTCTTTTTTGAATATGGCAAAACTACTATAATTAATTGATATTTCGTAATGGATTATACGTAAAAAAGCATCGGAATAACGTAAAAATAGAATTGTTTTGACATGAAGAAATAGGTTTATACCGCTTAATTTATAAACCTTAAAAGGTCGCGTAAAAAGTCATTCAAATTTTTGATTGCGAGTTCAATTTCCCAAGCGTTTCGATTTCTGGGCTCAATATAATTTGAGATGGACCGGAATTGCAAGCAGCAGATATTTTCCTGCTCCGCAACGAAGAAGGTTGCCGCTCCTTCCATAGATTCAATCAAAGGTTTTTGATATTGTTGATGTAGCTGAAGAATGCTGGCCTTTGTTCCGTGTACACTATTGACCGTAATGCCCTGCGCTTTCTTAATGTCCGGAAGCTGGATATTAATAGGAAGTTTCTCGGTATACATCCGTTTACCGAAACCAAGTTCTTCGATCGATAAAAATGCACCATTATCTTCGGCACCCAATCCAAATATTTCGTCGATATATATTTGATATACTTCTCCCAAAGGTGTTGAGGAGTCCAACGCCCCTCCAATTCCTACATGGAGTAGTAAATCGACCTTATGCCGTTGCAAATGCGTTGCTAACGCGTAGGTCGTGGCAACCATGCCTACTCCTGTAATGAGATAGGGTATCTGTTTTTCCTTCAAAAAAGAAAGAGAAGGCTTTATTTCTTCGATGGTGGCGGCTACAACTAAAATGCTCATGTGGAACGAATCGCTTTAAGCGGTGAAGATACTAAGAATCTAGTTTTTATCCACTATCTTTGTCTTTATGATTTATATCACGAGGCGCGAACGATTCAGCGCCGCACATAAGCTATATCGAGAGGATTGGTCTCTGGAGCAAAACGAGGCCGTATTCGGCAATTGCTCTAATCCCAACTGGCACGGCCACAATTATGAGCTTTTTGTGACCGTAAAAGGCGAGATAAATCCTGAAACAGGTTTTCTAATTGACCTAAAAAAGATGAAAAGCATCATTTTGCAGCACGTTATTCGTAAGTTAGATCACAAAAACGTGAACCTTGATGTTGATTTTATGAAAGGCAAGAAAGCCTCTACAGAAGTTATCGCCGTAGCGATATTTCAAGTACTAAAGCCCTTTTTTGATCAAGAAAATGTAGAGCTGCATGCTGTCAAATTGTACGAAACAGAGAATAATTTTGTCGAATACTTTGGTGAATAAGTAAAAGCCATTTTTAATTTAAACAAATGAGTAATCTAACAGCCTTCGAAAGCGAAGAACAAGATGGTTATATCAAAATCGATCAATATAATCAAAAACAAGTAGAAGAAATTGCTTCTTACTACCCTGCTATTTTGCGCGCTATCGGTGAAAATCCAGAAAGGGAAGGATTGGTCAAGACACCCGAGCGCGTTGCTAAAGCGCTACAGTTTCTAACCCATGGCAATGACGTTGATGCCGCGGAGGTATTGCGTAGTGCTATGTTTGAAGAAGAATATAGCCAGATGGTGGTAGTAAAAGATATCGAGGTCTACTCTTTATGCGAACACCACATGCTTCCGTTTTTCGGAAAAGCGCATATTGCCTATATTCCTAATGGACATATCGTAGGTTTAAGTAAGATTCCGCGCGTTGTAGACGCATTTGCCAGACGACTACAGGTGCAAGAGCGATTAACCAATGAAATACGGGATTGTATACAGGAAACGCTTAAGCCTGCGGGTGTCGCAGTGGTGATAGAATGTAAACACATGTGCATGGCGATGCGTGGTGTACAAAAGCAAAATTCTGTTACAACCACTTCTGCGTTTACCGGAGCATTTCAGAACGATGTTACACGATCAGAATTTTTAAGATTGATTATGGCATCGTTGGATTAATAGAAAATCATGTAAAAAAGGCCTTTTTTGATAGCGAAAAAGGCCTTTTTTATTTATGGGAACTATATGAACGCGAGCTTTAATTTATGTTAAAGTTTTTTGTATTAAGATGCTACTTAGTAGTTTTGCGACTATGCTTGAAAATGAAGACGTATTAAATACGTATTTAGAGAAGGCTTGTGATGCTGAAAGCGAGCTTCTGAAGCGTATAGCGAGGGAGACCTATTTACGGGAGACGATGCCTCATATGTTGTCTGGTCATTTCCAAGGAAGGGTGCTTGCTATGTTAGCAAAACTAGTAAAGCCCAAAAGGATATTAGAAATAGGCACATTTACCGGCTACGCTACACTGTGTTTGGCGGAAGGTCTTGATAAAGAAGGTGTGCTACACACCATCGATATCAACGAAGAACTGGAGGAACGGGTACAAAGTTATTTTGATAGCTCTCCTTTTGGAGATCAAATAAAGTATCATATTGGGGATGCTGCTGAAATCATCCCGAAAATTAAAGGTGACTTTGATTTGGTGTTTATTGACGCTGATAAAAAAAGAAACCTCTATTATTTCGAAACGCTCATCGATCGGGTTGTCAGTGGGGGACTACTATTAATAGATAATGTACTTTGGAAAGGGAGGGTTTTGACGGACTATCCAGATAGCCAAACAAAAAAAGTAATCGAATTAAATGAAACCGTGGCAAAGGACAGCCGTGTAGAAAAGCTGATTTTGCCCATTAGAGATGGACTTTTTGTATTGCGCAAAAAGTAATGGTTTAACTAAAATAAATAATATGCAAAAAACAAGTATTGGTAAGTATGTCATGATACTACTAATGTTTGTGTTTACGGTCACCACGACCATTGCACAAAAATTTTCACCAAGTAGTTATATTGCGGAGCACAAAGACCTAGCTCAACAATTAATGAACGAAACAGGAGTGCCAGCTTCTGTTATTTTAGCGGTAGCTTTTCACGAGAGTGCCTATGGCAATAGCCGCGTAGCAAAACACCTTAATAATCATTTCGGAATCAAAGGAAAAAATAAGAGTAAAGCCATTCGGTCGGCGTATAAAGGATACGGGTCGGCGGAAGAATCCTATCGTGATTTTGTTGGCTTGATGCAACGACGAAAAGCAAACAGGGTACTCTTTGATAAATATGATGCAGATGACTATGAGGGTTGGGTCAGAGGTATTTTTAAAGCTGGCTATACGAGTTTAAGTAGCTGGACACCCAAAGTCCTAGCGACTATTAGACGCTATAATTTAGATAAATATGATCAAATACAGCGGCCCGTTGAAAAAGGAATGTTAGCAAAGAGCGGAGCAACAAAAATTCAACAGGATATACTGTTACGTTCCATGGAAGCCAATGACATGTCTGTAGATTTTACACCGGGAGTAACCCATGTCGTGACAAAGGGAGAGACACTTTCGGATTTAGCGACACGCTACGATACGTCAGTAGAAGCGTTAAAACGACGGAACAATCTGCAATCATCGAAACTATCGATGGGGCAACGTTTGTTGTTGTAATTATATAATTGATAAAATTAAAGTCGATAAGTTAGTTTATAGCCTACAGCTAAAATGAGAAACAAGGGTTTAGGTGTATTACTACTACTCGCCACGGTGCTGCTGGTATTCGGATCTTGCGCTTCACGTAGAACAATACTGCAACAGCCGAATAGCGGACATAAGAAAACTGATCAAGGTCGTGCTTCGGGAGCAACCTCTATATCTGGCTTAGCGTACATCGATCAATATAAAGATATTGCCATTGCCGAGATGAACCAATATGGTATTCCTGCGAGTATTAAGTTAGCCCAAGCGCTGTTAGAGTCGGGGAATGGCAATAGCTATCTCGCGCGTGAAGCCAATAATCATTTCGGGATAAAATGTGGGGGTGTGTGGCAAGGAAAATCCATTACACGTCCAGATGACCACGTGCGGGATTGCTTCCGCGTGTACACCGACCCCGGGCACTCGTTCAGGGACCATAGCCAGTTTTTATTGAGAAAACGCTATGAAAAACTGTTTACATTAGACAAGAACGATTATAGGGGCTGGGCAAAAGGTTTAAAAGAAGCCGGATATGCTACGAACCCACGATATCCCGAACTGCTTATCAATCTCATTGAACGGTACCAGCTTTATCAATACGATCGATCGGAATCTTATGCTAGCAAGGAGAAGCGGGAAGAAAAGGTAGAGAAAATTATTCAGGAGAAAGAAGTTGTAGAGCCAGCGATTAAAACGAACGTTGATGAGCTGAAAAGTGCGGTAGCCATGATTATTTACGAAGTAAAAGCAACCGACACGCTGTACAATATTAGCCAACGACATGGCGTGACCATGGATCAAATCAGGCAGCTAAATGGCATGTCGTCCGACGACCTTTCAGTGGGTCAATTATTGGTTATTTCGAAATGACCTAAATAATAAGTGACGATCTCCGTTATGGCCTAAAAAATGTTAAAATTTCGTGTTATACGTTTCTTTTCCCTTAGTTTTATAAAGTGGAAACCCTAAAATATATCGTCTTATTTTTTTTGTTTCTGTATGTTCCCTTTGTGACCGTAGCACAGACTAAAACCGTGCAGGGCATCGTATTGGACAAAGGTACAAATCAGCGCGTGGGTAAGGCTTTTATCAAGAACGATGATACCAAAGAAAATACGTTCAACAATGCCCGCGGCGAATTTGAGATTGGGGTTTCCTTAGGAGATTTGATAATAACATCCAAAGAGGAGTACGTGGCTGATACCATCAAGTATACCGGACAACAGGTACTTATGGTATATTTGGACCGTACCTCTATTTATATACCCGAAGTAAGGGTCGTGGCTCGGCAGTCGCCCGAGGAGGTTTTTCGTCGCCGACAGGAGGAATACAACAAAGCCTTTAAACTGGCTGCTCCAAGGGATATTTTTAGTCAGGGGGCAACAAGTGCGGGCGTCAGTATCGATATGCTTTACGGACTGTTTAGTAAAGAGCGGAAGAATGCAAAGCGCTTTACACGGTTTGTTCAGCGCGAATATGAGGAAGATGTGATTGATTCCAGATTTACACGTGATCTTGTTAGCAATGTTACCGGCCTAACCGGAAATCAGCTGGGTGTTTTTATGAGTAACTATCGACCCTCCTACTATTTCGTTTCGGTGGCCTCACCCTACGAGTTGACAACTTATATCAAAAGCAAGTATGAAATATTTAAATTAAATCCTAACTTGCGCTTTTTACCGAAATTGCCGGAAATTGATTTGGAAGTAAATAATTAAAACGTCATGCTTAAAAAAATAAACGTTCTGTTTGTTGTTTATTTGCTCATTATGGGTCAGATAAGTGTTGCGCAGGTTGACCTTAAAGGATTAAGGGAAAAACCTGATACCAATATTGTGAAGAAGGCACAGGCGCCTGTGGCTAATTTGCAGGAAGTTTCGGTACCCATTCCAAAGCTGGACCTGGAGATTAATTATTGGAAGCATTGGACTAAATTCGGAATAAATATGAATCAAGCCTCCTTCAGTGAAAACTGGAGCGCGGGGGGGGTCAATTCCATTGCAGTGGGTCTACTCGGCTGGCATAAATCGGAGTATAATAAGAATAACTTTCAGTATGTAACGGAGCTGGATTTGAGGTACGGAAAGATCCGGAATAAAGAGCAGTTGGCAAAGAAAAACAATGACCGGATTTTTTGGGATCATAAAATAGCGCATAAACTCTCTAAAAGTTGGGCACTTTACTTCGCCGTAACCTTTGAATCGCAATTTGATGCCGGTTATAAATATGGAAGAGATAGCGAAACGAATGATGAGATTATTACCGACACGATGTCTAGATTTATGGCTCCGGGCTATTTTACGGAATCTTTCGGTTTGGAATACAAACCGGACAACACGTTTTCGTTGCGCCTAGGTACAGGTACAGCTCGGCAAACGCTTGTGCTGGACGATCGTATTTCACAAAAGGAAAATGAAAAAGACCGGTTTGGTGTTGAGCAAGGCGCGCGGTTTAGAAATGACCTCGCTTTTCAGATAACGGCCAACCTCGATAGAAACCTATCAAAAAATCTCAATATCAAGTCCAGGTACAACTTATTTGCAGACTATAAAGAGTTAAGTGACCCAGACCATCGTTTGGATGTCATACTAACCGCTAAAGTTACCAATTTGGTGAATGTGTCTTTGACCGGCATTATGGTTTACAATTCCGCGGAGGCTGATAAAGTACAATATAGCCAAGCACTGGCTTTAGGTTTGACTTATGCTTTACCGAGATAGTATGCCCAGTTGTGTGAGAAAGTATTGTAACGTTTGAAAAGTTTTTGTTATTTCCTTATCGTTTTTTGGCTGTTGACGTCTTGCGGTACACCAAAGCAGCGCATATTGCATAATGCAAGCGCACCCGTACTCCGCGCAGATACCATCAAAATCGATCCAGACTCCATAAGACCGGCTTCGATAGCTGATTCGTTAGTTGAAAAACAGGTTATGGCTTTACCGGTAGCCATTACGACCGAGGATAAAATCAACATGTTGATGCGAGAAGGCATCAATAAGAACGCCGATTGGTCGGAAGCAGCTCATTACGACATTAGAAAACCGAATTTTGTCATTATCCACCATACGGCACAAAATAGTATACAACAAACCATACGTACATTTCAGCTGGATCATACCAAAGTTTCTGCCCATTATGTCATCGGTAAAGACGGCCGCGTCGTGCAGATGTTGAATGACTATCTTCGCTCCTGGCATGCGGGGCGATCGAAATGGGGAAATGTTACAGACCTGAACTCCGTGTCTCTAGGGATCGAGTTGGATAATAACGGAAAAGAACCCTTTCCGGATGTTCAGATAAATGCCCTACTAGTTTTATTGGATACGCTAAAAACCAAGTACCAGATACCATTCACCAATTTTCTAGGACACGCCGATGTGGCGCCGGCTCGTAAAAATGATCCAAGTGTATTTTTCCCTTGGAAACGTTTAGCCGAGCAAGGCTTTGGAGTATGGTACGATGATAGCAACCTCATGTCCCCTCCTACCAATTTTAACTATGTAGATGCACTCCGTATTATTGGTTACGACGTTAGCAATCTGAACGCAGCAATTGTCGCTTTTAAGCGGAAATTTATTATTACCGATGTCAGTAAAGAATTGACCGATTATGATAGGCGTGTTTTATACAATTTATACCGACGGTACTTTTAATTTGAACATCGTTTGTAAGATCAATCCGAAGAGGATTACACACACACAGCCGATTAAGTTGAGCCAGAGATAAGCCATGATATCCGCTTTCCAGATACCAAAAACAACGACTTCAGAGAGTACCGCAGCCCAAAATACAGCCTTGCCACCGATGCGTTTTACATAAAACGCAACAAGGAAAATTCCTAAAATAGTGCCGTAGAAAAGTGAACCCAAGATATTGACCGCCTCGAGGAGGTTTCCGAGCTGATTGGCGTAAAGCGCTACAGCAAGAGCGAGGATACCCCAAACAAGCGTAAATAGCCTTGATGCTCGAAGATATCCCCCGTCGGATCCCTTTTTGTTGATAAATCGTTTATAAATATCCACAACGGTCGTTGAAGACAACGAATTTATAGCGCTGGCAGTTGCGCCCATAGAGGCCAGGAAAATGATAGCGATCAATAATCCGATAAGCCCTTTTGGAAATGTACTGGTAACAAAAGAAAGGAAAATATAGTTGTTATCATTGAGTTCTGCATCGACATTATTTTTTTGCAACAGTGCCTCCACCTCTTTCCGTAATACCTGATTTTGTTCGTTTTTTTCCTGTAAAGCTTGACGGGCAGCGTTAACCGTCTTGGAATCGTCGGCTTTAATGGCTGCGACTAATTTTTCCACCCACGCTTTTTTCTCTTCGCCAATGGCTTCATGACGCACGATTATTTCCTCGTATTCATCACTATAAATGCTATTTTCAATTTTAGCCACCTCTACATTGTTAAAAAATAAAGGGGGCGTATGAAACTGATAGTAAGCAAATACCAAAATACCAATCAATAAAATACAAAACTGCATCGGCACTTTTAGCAAACCGTTCATAAGCAGACCCAGCCTCGAATCCCGTATAGACGATCCCGTTAAATATCGTCCTACTTGGCTTTGGTCTGTACCAAAGTAAGAAAGTTGGAGAAAGAACCCGCCGATAAGTCCGGTCCATACCGTGTACTGATTATTGAGATCGAAACTCCAATCTATGGCGTTGGTCTTGCCTGATTTCCCTGCGATATGTAAGGCTTCCTTAAAACCGATATCCGTTGGGAGGTAGTGTACGACCATGACACCGGCAGCTAACAAAGCCGTGAAGATGATGCCCATTTGTAACAATTGGGAATATGAAACCGCTTTTGTTCCACCCCAAACGGTGTAGAAGATAACCATCGTTCCGATAATAAGCGTCGTGTATGTCACATCGAGATGCAGGATGCTCGAAAGGATAATGGACGGTGCGAAGATGGTAATTCCAGTGGATACTCCCCTTTGGATTAGAAAAAGCAACGCCGTGAGCACCCGTGTATTCACATCGAATCTTTTTTCCAGAAACTCATATGCCGTATAGACCCTTAGTCGATGAAAGATGGGCACAAAGGTAATGCAGAGGACAATCATGGCCAGCGGCAGGCCGAAATAAAACTGAACGAAACTCATTCCAGAGGAATAAGCGAGGCCCGGTGCTGATAAAAATGTGATGGCACTGGCCTGTGTCGCCATCACCGAAAGCCCTACGTTGTACCAGGGCAACTCACGGTCGCCAACGATATAACCATCGATGTTTTTGATTCCCCTGCTCTTGTAGATTCCGTAGACGACAATGAGCAGGAGCGTTAAAAAGAGTACTATCCAATCAATAGTACTCATGAATAATTTTTAGTAAACCAATACATGAGGAAAATGCACGCGACAAGCCATATACAAACGAGTATATAGAATTGCCGCCAGCTTTTTACAAAAGGTGGAAGACCCTTATCTGTCATGTGGTTTATGGGGGAGGATGAAATTGACAAAAATGATAGCAATAACTAACCCCACAATAGCACCCGTGATAACACCTAATATTGTTCCACTGGCAATAACAGCCATCAAGGCGAAGAATATCGTTCCTAACAATAAAATAATGGCGGTCGGATTAACATTCGCGTTCTTTTCTACTTGATTTTCCATTTTAGTAAGTTATATCTATATTTCTTTTGCTAACAAATTTACAAATAATCTATTAGCCCCGGGAATTCCGGCGGGTAATTGTCTGAAAAAAGATAGGGAAGTATACACGAATTTCCCTTTTCCCATTCGATATATGAGTAAAGATCCAGTGTGTGGGGGCTCGTTCTTATCGCTCATCGCGAGTGGCGTTTGGTAAAGCGGATCAATGTTTTCTGCAAAATAAAGTCCTCGTTCTTGCACCCAACCATCGAAGTCTTTGGATGTAATTTTATTCGGGTAATTTAGCGCAGGATCATGGGGGTCGGTGAAAGTGACTTTCGCGTCCTCTTCTGTTACTCTGGTGCGGGTGATGGTGAACGGCGCCGGTTTAGGTGAAAAGTGTTCTTCTTGCAATCTGGAATTTACATTGTATTGCATTAAAACTACGCCGCCTTCCCGGATGTAGTCATAAATCAAAGGCAGTTTCTGCGTAATCCGTGTATTCATATTTAAGGCGCGCACACCAAATACAATTGCGTCGTATTGTTGTAGTACGCTCGAACTGATTTTGGTGATATCGAGTATATCGACCGCGGTACCGATATTTCGTAAAGCTTCCGGAACGAGATCTCCCGCGCCCATGATGTAGCCTACCCTTTTAACAGGATTAACCATCGTAATAGGGTTCAGTTTTACTTCGGTGTCGGGAAACCATGTTTGCCGAGGAATGTGGTCGTGTGTAATTTCGCGGATCTCCTTCAATTTTTTCCCGTCGACCACGAAGCTTAATATCGCTTCTTTTTGTCCAGCATTGGCGTTAGTTATCTCCAATGTTTTGGAAAGGATGTTTTGTCCGTCAGCGAAAGACAAAGTCAATCTTTCGGGTGATATTTTCCATCCCTTAGAAGAAAGATGTATATCGACTTGTGTTTCTTTTTCCGTGTTACCCCGCTTCTGGAATGTCACATGTAGCGTTTTCCTCTCATTTTGTTGAATAAGCAGATTATTGACGTCGATAGCAGCCGTAATCGTCGGTGCGACTTCCACATATTCGTACAACTCTCCCCTCACGGGGTCGACATAGCGGTATTGTATTGGGGTTTGTATAACAAAGGGGACGTCGGCAATTTTGAGATGGATGTGGGCTGCAGGTAAATCGGGATTCATGGGATAACCGAAGTTTTCCGGATCAACGTCAAACTTGCCAAGTGTGTGGGGTTTGCGCAACCAATACGGTTGAGTGATTGCTGTTGGAGGAAGAACCTGTTCAAAGGTCGTCACTTCGTTTATAGGAAGCGTTTGTTCGATTTTAGTATCGTTGATGCGTAAAAGTTCCACGTGGACCTCGGGATTCCGTACGACGACTTCCGTTTGAAAGGCGATCGGTTGTCCGTCGACTACGCGTAATCTTGGGGAAAGGCTTTCAATTTTTATTCCTGCGCAGGCGAGCATAATGTTTTCTACCTCTTTGCTCTTTCTTTCTTTCCAATAGGTGTCTTCTAATTTTTGTATTTCATGCCATATTTTGGCGAGTTGCGTAATAGCAAGCTGCGGTTTGTTCGCGTTGAAAGACGACAATAGCTTTTGGACCGCTAGTTGGATGGATTCGCTATGAGGAACGCGGTTCCACGTCAGATCAATACCGTCGAACAGATCTTCAGTTGCTATCGAACCGTCGACGTTTTCGAACGTTTCGAGCGAGACGCCATTGGTACTTGCCGAGCCAAAGCCTTGGCTTTTGTGTTGTGAACGGCTGGCGGCGGACAGTTCCCCATAGGATTTGCCGAGTAAGGGGTTATATTGACCAATGTCGATGCGAAGTCGATTGGAATCATCTCCTTGAAGACGCATAAAACTAGCTGTATTCCAGAGTAAACGTTTAGCCTGCCAGGGTTTTACCTCAACGAGCTGTTCTGGAAACATTTTAGGGTCAGCTGCGGCTATAAAAGCTTCATGCGCGAGTATGGCGGAAGCTTGATGATGGCCATGTCCGCCACGTTCATCGGGTGGAAAGCGTGTAATAATGACGTCGGGTTGCAATTTTCGGATAAGCCATACAGCTTCCCGTAGCACCGCTTGTTTTTGCCAGAACCTAAAAGTCTCGTCGTATGTTTTGGAGAAGCCAAAGTCAAATGCAGAAGAAAAGTACTGTTCTCCCCCATCCACTTTTCGGGCTTGTAGCAGTTCCTGCGTGCGTATTAACCCTAGCTCGATGCCCTGCTCAGTACCGATTAAGTTTTGGCCGCCGTCACCACGTGTCAATGAAAGATAAGCTGTGCGGACTTTACGTTCAGAAGCGAGATAGGATATGAGTTTCGTATTCTCGTCGTCAGGATGCGCGGCAAAATATAAAGCAGAGCCAAGAACATTCAATCGTTCCATCTGCAGCTGAATGTCTGCCGAGCTACCCGTAAATGTAGATTGAGCTAGAGAAAAATGAAAAGCAAAAAAAGATGCAAGGAAAATGCAGATAATATATCGTCTCATAGTGCCTAAAAATAGGCAATATTTCTGCGATAAAAAAGCCGTGAAGCAAGGGAGCAGCGGAAAAAATAAAAGGAATCAGAACACAGCTGATTCCTTTTACCAACAATTAAAAATCCTTTTGTCTAAAACTCCCAAATCAACCCAACAAATTTGAAAACAAACGGGAACAGTCGATAGTTTTAAAGTAGTAACCTTATAGTGCTAGTAAAATTAGGATTAAATAATAGGAATCGTTCTCTTCTCGATAAAAAACTTTTCCACATAGAAGAAGTTATAAACAGGCCGCGTATCCCTATTTATCGATGGAACCGAGCACTCGCTGCATAAATCCGTTTAATGCTTCTTTTTTAGGAGTACCATTTTTAATCAGTTTATCTACCTCCACTGCGCCATACATATTGGAGATCAATTCGCCTATCACATCAAGTTCTTCATCCTTGAGAGAGGGAACTTCTGTAAGCGCCTCCAATGTTTCGATGGTTTCTAATACGAAATCTGCATCGTTCTGCTCTATAAACTCGATAAGATGCTTAATTACTGGTAACTTCATTTAATAAATCGATTAATCCGTCAATTTTATTTGTTTGTACTTGGTTGACTAACTTACCATTTTTAAATGCCGCAAAAGTCGGCAAGTTATTTACATTTGCAAGTTTTCGGGATTCAGGAAACTTCTCCGCATCAACGATGACGAATGAAACGTTGTCGTTTTCCGACGCTAATTTTTTGAATTTCGGTTTCATGATACGGCAGTTCCCGCACCAAGATGCTGAAAACTGTACCATGACGGTGTCGTTATTCTCTACAATTTCCTGTAGAGCGTCTTTGTCTAATTCTTGTAACATGATAATTTTATTTAAGAAAGGAGAGAGAACCTCTCCTTTCGAGATTTGTTTATTTTAACTAGTTTGCAGAAAGGTAGGTCGCAACGCCTTCTCGTGTGGCGTTCATGGCGTCTTTACCTTCTTCCCAGTTTGCCGGACAAACTTCTCCGTGCTTCTGAACGTGTGTATAGGCATCGATTAAACGAAGATATTCTTTTACATTACGTCCTAGCGGCATATCGTTGACAGATTCGTGGAATACTTTACCTGTCTCATCGACAAGATAAGTCGCACGGTAAGAAACAGCGGAACCTTCCACCAAAGTACCGTATTCAGGATGCTCTACTTCTTTCATTTCTAAGATACCCAATACGCTTGATAAGTTACGATTGGTGTCTGCAATAAGCGGGTATTCCACACCTTCAATACCACCGTTGTCTTTTGCTGTGTTTAGCCAAGCAAAGTGAACCTCAGCAGAGTCGCAGGAAGCACCGACGACAATGGTATTTCTTTTAGCAAATTCTTCCGAAAGCTCTTGGAAAGCATGCAATTCTGTTGGACACACAAAAGTAAAATCTTTTGGATACCAGAATAACAATACTTTTTTGTTTTCTGCTTTTGCTTTTTCGAATACGTTGATCGTGAAGTTGTCTCCTAAATAATCAATCGCGTCAACTGAAATGCTTGGAAAATTTTTACCTGTAAAACTCATAATATATATTTCTTTCTTTTTGTACTGCAAAAGTAGGCTTTTTATTGTCAATAAAACATCAAAAATCTTTATGACTTATTGCTAAAATCTATAATATTATCCGACATTATATAGTTAATGATTATAAAATTAATAAAGAAAAAAAGTTAATTTTGTAGGTATTAACGGGCCCCGTAGTTCAACGGATAGAATAGATGTTTCCTAAACATTTGATAGCAGTTCGATTCTGCTCGGGGCTACTGAATGGCTAACTTTATTAGTTGGCCTTTTTATTTACTCATAATCTCCGTTTTCTAAACAAATCTCTTGTTTTTGGGTTAAATCTATAGGAGCAAAGCGTAAATCATGACACACAAAATAGCCTCTCTTAAAGAACTTCAAGAAAGCGGTAAGAATATCCATAGACTCCCCTTCTCTATTCGGATCTTATTAGAAAACGTTTTACGGAACCATGATGGCTTCGCTATAACGGACGATCACCTTGACACCCTGGTTAACTGGGATGCCGCCGGTACGGACAAAGATATCCCTTTCAAGCCGGCGCGGGTATTGATGCAAGACTTTACGGGTGTACCAGCTGTCGTTGACATTACCTCTATCAGGGCAGAGTTTGTCCGAAAAGGCGGAGATGGTACTAAGATCAATCCGGCTATTCCAGTTGATCTTGTCATCGATCATTCTGTACAGGTAGATTATTTTGGAACAGATTATTCCTATCAGGAAAATGTGAAATTAGAATACGAGCGCAACGCGGAACGATATCAGTTATTGAAATGGGCCCAACAAGGCTTGGCGAATTTAACCGTCGTGCCGCCCGGAATGGGTATCTGTCATCAGGTCAACTTGGAATATTTGGCAAAAGGTGTGGTAAAACGCGACGGCTGGGCTTTCCCTGACACGTTGGTTGGAACGGACTCGCATACACCTATGATTAATGGTATTGGCGTTCTTGGTTGGGGTGTCGGCGGTATCGAAGCCGAAGCCGCGATGTTGGGCCAACCCATATATTTTACGTGTCCGCAGGTTATTGGGCTTAAACTTACTGGAGAGATTCCTGCAGGGTGTACCGCTACCGACATGGTGCTGTCAATAACCAAAATATTAAGGGATACCGGCGTGGTCGGTAAATTCGTGGAGGTATTTGGTGATGGTTTAGATAAATTGACGGTTACCGATCGCGCAACCATATCCAACATGTCTCCGGAATTTGGGTGTACCGTAACCTATTTTCCTATAGATGATCAAACGCTGGACTACATGGAGCGTACCAATCGATCGTCCGAACAAATTAACTTAGTAAGGGAGTACTGTCAGGAAAATATGCTTTGGCGGACAGGAAGCGAAGATATTGAATATTCCAGAATCGTGGAGTTGGATCTCAGTACCCTAGAACCAACTGTTGCCGGGCCAAAAAGACCGCAGGATAAAATTTTAGTAAACGAGCTCCATGCGTCGTTCAAAACAATTCTCGACAAGGATTTCCAACGAAACTACGTAGCGTTTGACGACCGCAGGGAGCATGCTTGGCTAAATGAAGGTGGATCGGGGACCCAATATGTTCAGAAGGCGACGGATGAGCATAGAGAAACCCTAGCAATAGAAACCGACGATCTCCGTAGCGTGAAAATCAAGTTAAAAAATGGCGAATACCGTTTAAGCGATGGTAGCATTGTCATTGCGGCAATTACCAGCTGCACCAATACATCCAACCCCAGTGTCATGATAGGCGCAGGTCTGGTAGCGAAGAAGGCAGTGGAAAAAGGGCTTCGCACAAGGTCGTGGGTGAAAACAAGTTTGGCACCTGGCTCTAAGGTTGTCACAAAATATTTGGAACGTTCTGGCTTAGCCACCGATTTGGAAGCGTTGCGGTTCCATACGGTGGGTTACGGATGCACGTCGTGTATCGGCAATAGTGGGCCATTGCCTACACATATTGCCGAAGCGATCGATAAGAGTGAAATGGTCGTGGCGTCTGTACTTTCTGGAAACAGAAATTTTGAAGCGCGTGTGCACCCGCAGGTGAAAATGAATTTTTTAATGTCTCCTATGTTGGTTGTCGCTTATGCCCTTATCGGCCGCGTTGATGTAAATCTTATGGAAGATCCGCTATCCTACGACCCGAATGGGAACGCGGTTTATTTAAAGGATATCTGGCCGACGCCGGACGAAATCAACCGTACGATCAAAGAAGCGATGCGGAAAGAGGATTTTAAAGAGGTGTATGATGTCATCTTTGACGGCGACGAAGAGTGGAAAAAACTCGAAGCGCCCGAAGGTGAGGAATTTATTTGGGACAACGATTCTACGTATATCCGGGAAGTTCCCTTCTTTAATGACCTATCGACCGAGCCGTTACCCCCTACCGAAATCGAACGCGCGCGCGTTCTGCTGTATCTAGGCGATTCTGTGACAACCGATCACATTTCACCGGCGGGCTCTTTCAATGAGGAGAGTGCGGCAGGAAAATATCTTTTGAGCAAAGGGATCGAAAAGAAAGACTTTAATTCATACGGCTCTCGACGAGGGAATCACGAGGTCATGATGCGAGGAACGTTTGCTAACGTACGCATCCGAAACAAGATTACAGATCGGGAAGGCGGCTATTCGGTATATTTTCCAACGAACGAAACCCTGACCGTCTATGATACGGCGATGAAATATAAAGTAGATGGTACGCCATTGGTTGTTCTGGCCGGTAAGGACTACGGAAGCGGTTCCTCAAGGGACTGGGCGGCAAAAGGCTCAAGTTTATTGGGGGTTCGCGCTGTAATCGCGGAAAGCTTTGAAAGAATCCATAGAAGCAATCTGGTAGGAATGGGCATACTTCCCATAGAGTTTCCTCGCGGAGAAAGCGCCGAGTCATTGGGATTGACCGGAGAGGAAGAGATCAGCATAACCGGTCTTGCGAGCGATTTGAAGCCGTTTAAGATGATAAAAGTACGCGCAACTAAAGCATCCGGAGAAGTGATTGAGTTTGATGCCAGGGCAAGACTGGACTCGGCGATCGATGTAGCATACTTTAAGCATGGCGGCATTCTCCAATATGTTTTAAGAAGTTATTTAAGCCGCTAAATTAACCTTATCGAATATTTTATATGCTGTCGTTTGGTTCAAATCGTTACGAACAGCTGTCCTGTACTGTCCTGCAAACGTTGCCGGCAACGTTTGCGTGATTTTTTATTTCTATTTATTCTGTTTTACTACCTGCATTACCTTATAATTGCAATAGGATATTAACGCTAACAAGATATAAGCATACGTTTTCAAATAGGAGAACTTGATGTTTAGACCAATTGAATCTGTTTAAAATCCAAAAAAGAAATACAAGTATCATAATCAAAAAGAGATTATCGTTCTTATTATTATGCAACCAGTTTAAATCATTTATTCAAATTATTATGAGGATATTAAAAGCTTTAATGCTGATGTTCTTCTTCGCTCAAGGGGTTTTTGCACAGGAGCGAACTATTACGGGTACGGTTTCTGATCAGGACCAAAGGCCGTTGCCTGGGGTGACGGTAAAGGTGAGAGGAACAAACCAAGAAACCAGTACCGACGATAACGGAAATTTTTCCATCTCTGTTTCGTCAAATAACCAAGCTTTGGTATTTACGTCGATCGGCTATACTGAACAAGAGCGCATAGTTTCGTCAGGCGATAGGGTTTCTGTCACTTTAGAAGCAGACGCCTCGGGACTAGAGGAAGTTGTTGTTATCGGCTATGGAACGGTGAGAAGAAAGGACCTCACGGGGGCAGTTGCATCCGTGGATGCAAAAACCATTACTGCCGCGCCAGTTTCCTCGGCTTTGGAAGCTATACAGGGTCGTGTGGCTGGTTTGAATATAAATACGACCGAAGGCTCGCCAGATGCAGAGCTGACCGTCCGGGTGCGTGGTGGGGGCTCTATCACGCAAGACAACTCACCCTTGTATATTGTCGATGGTTTTCCAGTTAGCTCGATTGCGGACATTGCACCACAGGACATTGAGTCTATCGACATTTTAAAAGATGCATCATCCACGGCGATATATGGTGCCCGCGGTGCAAATGGCGTAATCCTTGTCACCACCAAAGGTGGCACCTCGGGGAAAACCGCAATTAGCTTCAACGCGTTTACCGGTTCTCGGAATCTGGCTAACAAACTTGAAGTGTTATCCCCGTTAGATTATGTTACTTGGCAATACGAACATTCGCTTTTAGCAAACAAACCTGAAAATTACACCAAATATTTTGGAAATTATCAGGATATTGACCTTTACGCTAACGTCGAGCCGAATGATTGGCAAGAGATTATATTTGGAAGAACAGGAACAACCTATAATCAAAACCTGAACCTCAGTGGAGGTGGAGAGAAAACTCGGTTTAGTGTAAGCCATAGCTTTGTAAAGGACCGCGCGATTATGCAGATGTCTGATTTCCAACGGCACAATGCGAATTTTAAGTTGAACCATAAGTTATACGATGGCTTAACATTGGATATCGGCGCACGCTATTCGGACACACAGGTTAATGGAGGAGGTATGAATGAGCAAAATGAGGTCTCTTCGGCCGATTCTCGATTGAAGTACTCCATGTTATATCCGCCTTTTCCAGTAGCGGGCCTAACGACGACAACAGAAACAGATGACGATTTTAATCTTTACAGTCCAATTGTGGCTATTTCCGATAACGATCAGTATTACAGACGGAAAACGATAAACTTAAATGCAGCTCTCTCCTATCAGGTGCTATCGAACCTGCGTTTGCGTTCCGAATTTGGCTACGACAATTACCGGAACGATCAGGATCGGTTTTACGGCGGCACGACCTATTATGTGCGTAATGTTCCTGCAGCAGACTATCAGGATAAGCCAGCACTCATCTTAACCAATACGAACCGCAATAGTTGGCGAAATACGAATACGGCTACCTACACCCTGGATGATATGATCGGCGATGACCATAAGTTGAATATGATGGTTGGCCAAGAATATATATTTACCGAGAATCAGGTGTTGACTAATGCTATTCACAATTTTCCCGAATCTTTCTCTTTTGAAGATGCGCGGAAATTGACAACACAAGGCGTTCCCAATTCCGTGGATAATAATTTCTCTCCGGATGTAAAGCTTTTGTCTTTCTTCGGACGTGCTAATTACGATTTCCGAGGGAAATACTTGTTGAGCGCTACCTTCCGGGCAGATGGCTCATCAAAATTCTCCCAGGACAACTGGTGGGGTTATTTTCCCTCTATATCGGGTGCTTGGCGTCTGTCTGACGAGGAATTCCTGTCAGATGCGAAAAGCTGGCTAACCGACATGAAACTTCGGGCGAGTTACGGATCGGCGGGAAATGACCGTATTCCTCCCGGCTTGCTTGTACAGACCTTTAATAACTCGACAACGAACTGGGTGAATGGTTATGATAACTATTGGGCGGCCTCCAAGACGATGGCGAATCCAGATCTGAAATGGGAAACAACGGTTACCCGTAATATAGGTTTGGACTTTACGTTGTGGAGTGGCCGCTTGAGTGGGACAATAGATGCGTATCACAATAAAACGAAAGACCTGCTTATTGCCTTTCCCGTTGCCGGAACGGGCTACGACGTGCAATACCGTAATTTGGGTAATACGCAAAATAAAGGGTTAGAATTTACTCTGAATGGAAGGCTCGTACAGAAAACAAATTTCGATCTTTCTGTCAATGCGAATATAGCTTTTAACCGAAACAAGGTGTTGAGTTTGGGTGCGATTGACAACATTCCAGGAACCGCGGGTTGGGCATCCACGGCTATCGGAACAGATTATATGGTAGAAGTAGGTGCGCCTATTGGGCAGATGTACGGGTATCAAAGTGCGGGCCGATATGAAGTCGCCGATTTCGATAGGTATGACGCTGCGTCCAACCAATGGATTCTGAAGGACGGTGTAGTGGATGGAAGAGAACTTGTTGGCTTAATTCGTCCCGGTTCGATGAAAATAAACGATCTAGACGGCGATGGCAAAGTTAGCGTTGCGGACCGAACCATCATCGGAAATGCAAATGCATTGCATACTGGCGGTTTTTCGATCACATCTCGGATTTACAATTTTGATCTAGCGACCTATTTTACCTGGAGTTATGGAAATGATATCTACAACGCCAATAAAATTGAATATACATCGACCAGCCAGTATAATTCGCGCAACATGATCGGTGAAGTAGCCAGTGGATCTCGTTGGACAAACCTCCGTCCCGACGGAACGATCAGTAACGATCCGGCGGAATTGGAAGCCATGAATGCAAATACCACCATGTGGTCGCCGTACACGCGCTCATTCACCTTTACGGACTGGGCCGTGGAAGATGGTTCTTTCTTACGTCTCTCGACCGCAACTATTGGATACACGTTACCACAGGCTATTTCTTCGAAACTGAAAATACAGAATCTGAGGATATATGCATCTGGTTACAACCTCTTGTTGTTTACCAATTATAGTGGCTTTGATCCCGAAGTCTCCACACGACGGAGAACATCGCTAACACCGGGTGTAGACTACTCGGCTTATCCGAAAAGCAGATCCTTTGTATTTGGTTTGAATGTGAATTTTTAATTTGAAAACAATGAAGCGAATTATAAACATAGCAGTGCTGGCAGCGGCGGTTATATCGGTGACAGGATGTAAAGATATATTGGAAGCACCGACAAAGTCTTCCTTGGACGAATCGGTTATTTTTTCTTCGCCAAGCTTGGCAGAAGGAATTATTCCGGGAATTATCCAGTCGTTTGGGGAGACGAATTCCTATCGTGGGCGATATCTCGTCTATTACGGTACCAACACCGACGTGGAGGTCCACAACTCTCTCAAGGCAATAGATGACGATAAATCGAGATTGGGGAATTATAATACCAATTTTGATAACGGACAAATGAATACGGACAATAACGCCTATGCAAAATTCTATGAAGGAATTGAACGGGCGAATATGGCGATACGGGGTTTACGTACCTATGGCGAAGTCGAGACGAATGCACAGATGGCGCAGATTTTGGGTGAAGTGCTCGTTCTTCGGGCAGTATTGTATAACGATTTAATTAAAGGATGGGGCGATGTCCCAGCACGATTTGAGCCTATAAACTCGGAAACGACGTATCTGCCGCGGGCAGACCGGGATACGATCTATAAACAATTATTGGCGGATTTAGACGAAGCGGCGAGTTTATTACCTTGGCCGAATGAATCGTCTAAAACCTCTTCTGTAGAGCGTGCGAGCAAAGCATTTGCCAAAGGCCTTCGTGCTCGTTTAGCATTAGCTGCAGGAGGATATGCACAACGGTTAGACGGAACGGTGCGGTTAAGTCTAGATCCGGATCTCTCCAACGAAAAAATGTATGCGTTGGTTAAACAAGAATGTTTGGACATCATCAACAGTAATACACAGCAACTATTAGGGTTTGAAGAAGTTTTCCGTCGTTTTAATCAAGAAAATCTAGCAGCAGGTGGTGAGTCCATGTGGGAGATTCCTTTTAGTGAAGGACGGGGTCGGGTCATTTTTGATTTAGGTGTCAGACATTTAAAGACGAGTCAATATACGGGCCAAAACCGTGGAGGTACCGTAGGACCAAATCCAATTATGCTGTACGAATTTGACAAAGACGATGCACGACGTTTTGTATCTGTCGTTCCCTATGAGTGGGATCGCGCGGGGGATATGGCCGATGCTGGCGCATTCCAAGTACCTTCTTCACTGGGGCGCTTATATTTCGGTAAATATCGGTACGAATGGATGGGACGACGTGTTACCTCGACAAATGACGACGGTTTAAACTGGATGTATATGCGTTATGCCGACGTGGTGTTGATGGCTGCCGAAGCTGTTAACGAGCTGGATGGTCCACAAGCGGCCGCACCTTATTTGAAAATGATATTGGATCGGGCTTTCCCAACAAATGCTACAAAAGCGGAGAATCTTCTTGCCGAAGCAACGGTGTCGAAAACAGCATTCTTTAATGCTATTGTTGATCAGCGCGCGTTAGAGTTTACAGGAGAGATGTTGCGTAAAGGGGATCTCATCCGTTGGAACTTGCTCGGCACCAAACTTGCTGAGGCTAAAGAAAAGCTGGAGCAATTGGAAAATCGGACAGGAAAATATGCGAACCTTCCTGAAAAGATTTATTACCAAACCAATGAGGATGACGAAACGATTACCATTTACGGTTTAAACTTTGGAGACACCGATGCCGAAGGTGTGGCATTGAATTACGGAGAGAGCAAAACTTGGACAATGGTCGGTAGCAGTGACGCCAATACATTATGGGATGCATTGGTTTACCTAGGTAAAGATCCGAATAAACAGCAGTATTGGCCTATATGGCAGTTTTTTATCGAAAACTCCAACGGTTTATTGAATAACGATCATTTAAATTAACCTTTTAAGACGTTGAAATCATGAAATGTAAATATATCATATGGTTTTCCGCAATGATAGTAGGATTAGGTTTATCCTCCTGTAAAGAAAACCTCTTGCAAGAAATTACAGAACTGAATCTCGATCGAGCGCTGTCGCCGACGGAATTAACCGCCCAGATAGTGGACCGCACAAATGTCCGGTTGAATTGGAGGCGTGTAAGCAATGCGGAATCCTATAACATAGAAATTTTCGATAATGCACAATTTTCGGGAACGGCAGCTGCAACAGCTGACGGTGTTACGATGGACCAGCTTCCGTATACCATTTCCGGGCTGGAAGGGGAGACAATTTATTATGTTCGTGTACAGGCTATTGGCGAAGCCATAAACGAATCTAAGTGGATCAGTGCGACCTTTACGACAGATACCGAACAGATTTTTAATGAAATTGACGCCGAGACACTTACAGCAGAATCCGTTACCCTTAGTTGGCCATCGGGAGAAATGGCAACAGAAATTATCTTAACACCGGGAGACATCCGCCATACGGTGACACCAGCAGAAGTGGACGCCGGTTCTGTCACGATTACAGGCCTATTTAGCGATGAAACCTACACGGCGACACTTAAAAATGGCGAGAAGACACGTGGCACTATTTCCTTTACCACCTTACTGGGCGAAGGAGTGATCAAAATTTCACCAGAAGAGGATTTAGCTGCGGTTGTTGCAGCAGCGGAGGAAGGTGCTATATTAGCCTTAGAGCCTGGAGCATATATTGTAAACGATGACTTGACAATCAAAAAAACAATTACACTGCAGGGGTATAAACCTAACGATAAACCCGTTATACAAGGAGCTATTTTGCGGATTTCCAATAATGCGGGATTGACACTGAAAGATTTGGTTCTTGACGCGACGGGCGGTGCGTCAGATCAGACGGTCATATACAATGATGACGACCTACAAAGCCCATATGGCGATTTTGTGATGCAAGATTGTGAAGTGAAAAATTATGTAAAAGGCATATTCTACGCAAGTAAGAAGGCAAGGGTATTATCGGTAACCTTTAGAAATAACGTCATCCATAATATTGAATGCGACGGTGGCGATTTTATTGACTTCAGACACGGCATGGCCGATAAACTTGATTTTGTAAATAACACCGTCTATAATAGTGCTGCTGCCCGAGATCTATTCCGTATGGATAGTGATGGGTCTACAAATTTCCCCGGCGTGTCTAGTCAGGTTACTATTAGCCAAAACACGTTCTATAATGTCGTTAGCAACAACTCAAGGCGGTATCTATATATTCGCCATGCAAACCATAGCATATCGTTCACAAAGAACCTAATTGTTGGAAGCGAAGGTTATTATACGAATCAAGGAGCGACTACTATCACCGCGCTGTCGGGAAATAATTATCATAACGCACCAAATTTCACAGCAAGTTCAGTATCGAACGCGCAAAATGACACCGGGAATTATACATCCTTAAACCCTGAATTCACGAATCCAGAAGAAGGAGACTTCACGGTGAATAACTTGGATTTGAAATTAAATGGCGTTGGTGCCGCGCGTTGGAGATAAACGACACTTTTTGTACAGAGTCCCGTGTCGCGGTTTTCGACACGGCTCTCTCTTAGTTCTTATTATGATAATTAAAATCAACGTCCGGGTGAAGAGTATAGCTCTTACCTTAGTATGCTTCTACTCGTTATGGGTTTTAACGGGGTGTGGCAAAGATATCAAAGACGAGGTTGGCGAAGTACTTCTTCCGCCTAGCAATTTTGTTGTCCAAGCGGATGCGCGATCGGCTATATTTGAATGGGACGCTGTCGATAAAGCGGATGGTTATTTTCTGGAAATCGGTACGAACAGCTCCTTTTCAGAGGTTGTGGCTAAAACCGATACAACACAGCAGACTAAGGTGCAATTTAGTGGATTAGCGCCGGCGACGGTTTACTATGCCCGCTTGCGCGCCATCCATAAGATCAATCCGTCTTTTACCTCCAACAGACTCGTGGAAACTTTTACCACGACAGAAGAGGAACAGCCCGAACCTGCTCTTGCATTTCCGGGGGCCGAGGGTTATGGCAAAATGACGACAGGTGGTCGTGGAGGTAGGGTTATTAAGGTGACCAATCTAAACGATGCCGGAACGGGAAGCTTACGGGCAGCGGTCGAAGCCTCTGGACCGCGTATTGTGGTCTTCGAGGTGTCCGGAAATATTAAATTGACGCGGCGGCTGAATATCAATAATGGCGACCTTACCATTGCCGGTCAGACAGCGCCCGGCGATGGCATCTGTATTCAGGACTATGAAATGACGGTCGCTGCTGACAATGTGATTGTGCGATTCATGCGCTTCCGAATGGGCGACTTGACTCAAAATGAACAGGATGCTTTGTGGGGACGCTATCAGCAGAATGTTATTATTGATCACTGCTCCATGAGCTGGTCTATCGATGAGTGTTCTTCATTTTATGCGAATCAGGATTTTACTATGCAGTGGTGCATTCTATCGGAAAGCCTGAATCAATCTTTTCACAATAAAAACGATCACGGTTACGGCGCTATCTGGGGCGGCAATAGAGCCACGTTTCACCATAATTTGATTGCGCACCATAACAGTCGGAATCCACGCTTCGATGGCGGTAACCGTCCGGGCACCGGTGGCATGAGCCCTGTTGGCAAAGATCAAGTAGACTATCGCAATAATGTTATTTATAACTGGGGCGCCAACTCCGCTTATGGAGGAGAAAACGGGGCGTACAATATGGTAAACAATTATTATAAGCCGGGACCGGGCACACGTAATAATCCACGTCGGATTATGCAGGTTTCTAATGAGAGTTCTGCTGAATACGCGCCTGGGCATGGTGTGTTTTTTATTGAAGGAAATTATATGTGGAATCATGACGGCGTCACCCAAAACAATTGGGCTGGGGTAGACTTAAGTGGAGGTGTTGCGCAAGCAGCTGTGCAGGCTGAACAGCCCTTTCCACACCTAGCGTTATCAGTAGAACATACTGCCGAACAAGCTTTCGATGTTGTGTTGGAGAAGGCAGGGGCTTCCTATAAACGTGATGCCGTAGACGCGCGTGTGGTGCAAGAGGTGCGTGATGGCACAGCAACCTACAGCGGCTCGAAAACGGGCTATGCGGGCATCATCGACTCACAGACGGATGTGGGTGGCTGGCCCATGCTGGAACAGGCTACACCCCCAACAGATACCGACGGAGACGGCATGCCTGATGCGTGGGAAATTGCGAATAATCTCAATCCCAATGTACCGGATGCTAATGGAAGAGATTTAAGTGAGGTGTATGATAATATCGAGGTGTATTTCAATAGCTTGGTGAACGGGTTATATTAAAATCCAATTCCGAAACTATTTCCCCTTTAATCCGTTCATACCATATAATCAAAAAAGAAGAATGTTATGAAAGCGATAAGACACTTAAAGGATTTAATAGAGATCAACAATGATCGTACACTAGGGTTTAGAAAAGCATTGGAAGATTTAGAGCCTGTAAATGCGGACCTTAATCACATCTTCACAGAGTCGGCAGCACAAAGCGAACGTTTTGCGCAAGAACTTACTGTTTTAGCCGACCAACATGGTACCGACGTGGATGAAGATGATGAGAGCGTGGCGGGAGCGCTACATCGCGCTTGGATAGATGTAAAAGCACTATTTGGAGGGAAAGATCGGAAAAGCATTTTAGAAGAAGCAGAACGTGGTGAAGACGCTATCAAGGCCGCTTATAAAAAGGTGATGGACAGTGGTGATTTGAGTGGGCAGACATTGGAAACAGTACTGGACCAGGCTGCGCAGATCAGAGTCTCCCACGACAGAATTAAAGCGCTACGCGACAGCGCCGAATAGTTTTTATAAAGAAAAATAATAATCACGCGCTATAGCGTATGGACAGTGCAAACGTTGCCGATAACGTTTGCACTGTTTTTTTATATTATTTCTTATGTGTTTACTTATCAAATACTTATTTTGTAAAAGCATATTAATTAAACCGAATAAAGATATAAACCTTGTTCAGATGAAGAAGTTAATCACAACGATATTTTCTATTTTTTTAGCGCTACAAACTTTTGGTCAAAAAACCTATGTTCAGATGGCAGACTCGGAGATGAAGCGTAATCCTGAAGCGTGGATGCTTGATTTTTCAAAAACGTTGAAATGGAACTATTGCCATGGTTTGGTGATGCAGTCTATATTACAAGTTTATGATAAGACGGATAATCCTAAATATTACGAATATGTGTATGATTATGCCGATACGATGGTGAATACCGATGGAACGATTAAGACCTACAGACCGCTGGAATATAACATAGACCGCGTTAATACCGGCAAAATTCTCTTCCCTATCTTAGCAAGGACGAAAGAGAAAAGGTTTAAAATCGCCTTGGACCTTCAACGAGAACAGATGCGCACGCATCCTCGTACAGAGGATGGAAGCTTTTGGCATAAAAAAGTCTATCCGCATCAAGTATGGCTGGATGGGTTATATATGGCCGGACCTTTTTTGGCGCAATATGCAAAAGAAAATAACGAAGAAGCGTTATTTGATGATGTCGCTCTACAGATTGTGGACGTTCGGAAATATTTGTATGACTCTAAAACAGGCCTGTATTTTCATGGTTGGGACGAAAGCAAGCAACAGCGTTGGGCAGATCCGGAAACGGGTTTATCCCCTCATTTTTGGTCGCGTAGTATAGGCTGGTATATGATGGCTATTGTGGACGTTTTGGATTTTTTACCAGAAGATCATAAAGATCGGCCAGCCATTATTAACATCCTACAGGAATTATCCGCCTCGATCGATAATTTCAGAGATCCGGAAACGGGAATGTGGTATCAAGTCACCGATTTAGGAGGGCGAGAAGGAAATTATCTGGAATCAACGGGCTCCATTATGTTTATTTATACGTGGATCAAAGGCGCGCAAAAAGGCTATTTGGATGAGGGGTATTTAAAAAAAGGAGAACAGGCATATGATCAGTATTTAAAACGGTTCGTCAAGACAGAAGCAGACGGCTCTTTATCGATCACCGATTGTTGTTCGGTGGCCGGATTGGGCGGTGAAAAGAACTATCGGGATGGAAGCTTTGCGTACTATATTTCCGAGCCGATCCGCGATAATGACCCTAAAGCCATTGGACCTTTTATTATGACGAGTGTACTGCTGGATCGGTAGGATTAGTTATCTTTATAAGTATAACTAAGCTTATTAATATATGGTTGATTGTAGAGTCTTTATCGTATTCTTTCTAATTCAGTTTGCTGTCTTCCCAGCAATAGCGCAATCCGATTTTTCAACGCATATCAGCTATGAAAGCTTATTGGCGAAAGCGAAGGAACAAGATAAGCTTATGTTCTTTGTGGTGCATCAGCGTAGCGCGCAGTTTTCTCCCTATGATCGTTTAACGGTATCAAAGAAAACGAAAGATTTCCTCCGGGAGGCTTTCGTTTCGGGCATAGTACGGGTTGCACAAGATGATTTCAACCATCCCCTATCGAAGACGTATCATCTCCCCACGCCTATATATCTCTTTACCGATAAAGATGGCTATCCGCTATTGCGCTATAACAAGCAAATCAAACAGGAAGATACCTTGCTGAAACTGATTGACTCTGCAAAAACCATTGCGGCAGGTGAGACGATGGGAAAGCTAATACAGCAATATAAAAAAGGCTTCCGCAACCAATCGTTGTTACGGAAGTTACTGAAACAATACTATATTTTTGATCAGTATACCAATCAGCAGGTATTGAATGATTATCTCTCCGGGCTTACGGTGCAGGAATTGAATAATTTTGAAACGGTGGTATTTCTGTTGCGTTGCGGACCGTCATATGATAGCCCGACTTATCAATTAGCTTATACCAACCGCAAGATGGTGGATAGTCTGTACGCGACCTTGCCCCTCCCCACGCGCAAAGAGATAAACGGACGCATACAGCGTCAAACCTTTCGGGAGGCATTGGATAAAAAGAACTTTGCTTTGGCCCAAAACTTAGGAAACCGCGTTGCGAATACTTGGCAGTCACATCATCTACGGGGTAATATGGCTCGAAGCTATTATCCGATGAAGTATTTGCAGTTTTCTCGGGATACCGTGCTGTACTGCTCCTACGCACGGAATTATTACAACACTTATTTCTATCGCCTAGACCAGGATTCCTTAGCGAAATTGGACTACGCCAACAACAAAAATGTGCCTATTGCGAGAAGAGGATTCGTTTTGGACAGCCTCGAAAATCTACGTTTCCAGAACTGGTTGGATAAGCAGCGACCACGGTACGTAAAAGTCCAGGTGGATCGTTTAAATTATGGGGCGAATCAACTACTGAGCTATGGGAAAGATGATCCGGAGACATTATTCGACGGCATCCGTTGGATGCGTAAATCCATTGCGTTGCTCCCAGATCGCGGACAATCGCACTACATCCTCGCAAAATTGCTATATCAAGTCGGTTTTTACGCAGAAGCAGAGGCTGCGCAGCGGCGTGCAGTTGAGCTGTATAAACCGCAGCGACATTACTACAAGCGGATGCAAGATGTATGGAAACAGATGGTGAACCGCTCGTGGGACGGAATCTAAATTTATACTTTTACTGTGGGGGACGCGGACCGCTATTTAATGTAATCGGTAGTGTGTAGGCCACACGGACCGGAACGCCCCGTTGATAGCCCGGCGACCATTTTGCTGACTTTTTGAGCATTTCAATACCCGCGTCTGCGGTGCCGTATCCCAGATCATTTACGATTTCAAAATCTGTTGGATTACCCGCTGTATCAACCACAAAACGAAGGATGACTTGCCCTTTTACACGGGCCCGAACAGCTTCTTTTGGATAACGATAATGCTGCGCCGCAAATCGCCTAAGATTTTCTACACCGCCTGGGTACTCTGGCTGGACATCTCTTTCCTTGTAAGGAAGCGTTGTTCCGATGCTATCGGTGCTAACGCCTCGGGTAACGATTCCTTTCTCGTACCATTCCTCAAAGCGGTATTTCCCTTTTCGAAACGACCCCTCCCAGCGACCTTCCCGTAGGCCTTCTCTGTACATTCCTTGTTCAAAATCGATGCCGTTGTCGTGGGGAAGCACGATGTTGCCATTGCCATCCTGCACTTGTATGCTACCTGTGGAGTCCGCGTAGTAGAGCAAGTGCTTATTTGTCCCATCCCATGCTGGTCGCTTCTGTCCTTCTTGTGGTTTTAAATAGACCTTTATTTCTTTTAAAGTGCCGCTTTCGTAGTAGCGATGGGCCGTATCAATCCGCTTATTGTCGGAATAATAGGTGGTCGCCTCCAGCGATCCGCTATCATAATAGGTCTCAACCAAGCCTTCCAGGCGCAGTCGCATAGGGTCAAGTGTCTTTACCCAACCATGGCGCTTCAAGTTGCCGTTTTGATAATAGTCATTAAGTTCATATAGTCCCTGCTCGTTTGGTTTGATGCGTAGTATGCTGGTATATTCTGCTGAGTCCTTGTGTACGGTACGACCGCCGTTTTTGGTTACATAGGATACAATCGTTTCCTGCGCTCTGGAAAGGGGGGCTGAAAAGAGGTACAATAATAACAATGCAAATTTATAAGAATCGGTTTTCAGAAGCTTCATATCGTGTAATCTATGTATGCTGGTTTTTCATTAAAAATAGAAAAAATAATTGTATAAAGAGATAGGGGCCCAAATAATTATGAAGTTAATCATCTTTTTGTATTTTCCACATCGTGTTTGTCACATATGCACAAGCTCCGATTCCGAGATACCGTTTGAAAAGCAATCCTACTTTTATCAATTTTTAGTATTCTTTTATCAATTTTTGGTACTTGCCTTTTCTTTGCGATCCTATTTTTGTTAAATAATCTATGTATGATAAAAATGTCTTAGTCGAGGAATGCTAAAAATTATAAACATATGAAAAGTCTTTTTATTTTCCTGCTATCTGTTTTTTCTGTTGTATCAGGACTTGCACAGCATCACATTCCAGCTTTTCCGGGAGCCGAAGGTTTTGGACGCTATGCTACCGGTGGACGGGGAGGATCAGTGTATCACGTAACCACGCTGGAAGACGGTGACGAACCGGGTACATTCCGCCATGCTGTCTCTCAGAAGGGTGCGCGCACAGTGGTATTTGATGTGGCAGGAACTATTTTTCTGAACAGCCGCCTGAATATCGTCAACGGCAATTTGACTATTGCCGGACAAACCGCGCCCGGACAAGGGGTTTGTATTGCACGTCACCCGGTATCCGTTAGCGCAGATAACGTAATTATTCGTTACATGCGTTTTCGCGTAGGTAATGAAGGAGGTGGAGAGCCGGACGGATTAGGAGGTTCAAAAAACCGGAATATCATCATCGACCATTGTTCCATCAGCTGGTCGGTTGATGAAACTTGTACATTCTATGGTGGCGAAAAGGTAACGGTACAATGGTGCCTGATTTCAGAGAGCCTTCGTACAGCCGGACACGCTAAGGGAAAACATGGTTATGGAGCCATTGTCGGCGGACACCGGTCTTCATTTCATCATAATCTGATGGCTCATCACGAAAGCCGCATGCCGCGTTTGGGGCCTCATGTTTCGACACAGGAACGCGAATATGTGGATATGCGAAACAATGTGTTTTATAACTGGGCGGGAGCCGGATGTTACGGTGGCGAGGGAATGCAGGTGAACATTGTAAACAATTATTACAAGCCTGGCCCTGCAACACCGAAGAACAGCCGTGTCCGTTACCGTATTGCCGCTATCGGGGTGCGTACTTCCGAATATGTGACCGGAAAGAACGGTCAACCCAACGCATGGAAACCGATGGAACATATTTGGGGACGCTATTATGTAGACGGAAATGTGGTGGAAGGAGATAAGAAAACAACGAAAAATAACTGGCCAAAAGGAATCTACGAGCAAATTGACAATAGAAGTGATAACACGTTTACGGAACAGGTGAAAAAAGATATATGCCTCTCCACACCGTTGGAGACGGGGATTGTTACCACCCATACCGCTCAAGAAGCGTATCATTTGGTTTTGCAACATGCGGGCTGTTCAAAGCAACGCGATATTATTGATCTACGAATTGTTGAGGAAACGAAAAACGGAACAGCGACATATTTCGGTAGCATTTCTTCAGATGCTAAAAATTATCCCGGACTTATAGACGTTCCCGATGATGTAAAGTCTATAGGCGCAGCGAGTGCATGGCCCGATCTGAGCGATAGTGGGGTTAACCCCAAATTTGTGAAAGATACTGACGGCGATGGGATGCCAGATTGGTGGGAAAGAGAGAAAGGATTGGATCCCAATCATGCCTCCGACGGAAGAGCCGTTACATTGTGCAAAACGGGATACACCAATCTTGAGGTGTATCTGAATGGTTTGGTAGCAGAGATTACACAGAAACAAAACAGGGAAAATCTCTAAAAAAGGCAAGGTCCCCATTTTGTACATGTACATTGACCCGTTGCGCATGTACTTAGTGGCTATGTACAGTGACTTAATCATTAAGTCACTGTAGTTGTCGGCTTTGTACGGTTACATAACCTATTTGTTGCCTGACATAACGACAATGTCCCTTTGATGATCGATGACTGTACGGTACTTATCAAACATGTCACGTGTGTGAACGACGATATTCGTGTATTTAACGGTGAAGTCACGGAACATAATCAACAGCGCACGTGACATATCGGCTTTGTTCTGGTACAAAACAGATATGTCACGTGCAGGCATTCACATGTACATGTACATAGGTACAGCAAAGAAGTGCTTTTTCCTTTTCCCGTATTGATTTCGATTAACGTTGAATCACAAATGCATAACGCTCACCTGCCTTCGTATCAAACTCTACCAGTTTTGTCTTTGGTACCGTAAAACCTTTTAAGCTTGCTTTTTCTGATTTTAGTGGAGCTTTAATTTCGCGCACCTGAAAAAATGGATTAGCATTCTCTCCTTGAGCAGTAGGGAGTTCCACATTTCCTTTCAAATTTGTTGCTTCTGCCAAACGAAGACGGCAGTTTCCACCTGATTTGGAGTGAACCGATAAGCTTGTTAGTATTCCGTTATCCCATGCCATATCGATCTCAAATCCTCCGCGGGTTTTCAGTCCACTCACACTACCCTTAGGCAAAGCATCAGGTAAGGCCGGTAGAATGAAAATATTCCCGTCATAAGACTGTACCAACATTTCTGCAATACCAGACGTACAGCCGAAATTCCCGTCAATTTGGAAAGGGGGGTGTGCATCTAATAAATTCGGATAAGTACCCCCACCTTGCCCGTTCTCTCCAAGAGGAGGACTTAGTTGTTCCTGGATAAGTTTATAGGCTTTGTTACCATCTAGAAGTCTTGCCCACCAGTTCACTTTCCAGCCCATAGACCATCCAGTCGACTTATCGCCCCGGTAAGTTAACGAGTTTACTGCAGCTTCGGTCAGGTCTGGGTGACGGAACGGGGAAATCTGTCCTGCAGGATAAAGGCCATATAAATGCGAAATGTGGCGATGTTTATCCGTTGTTTTATCTAGATCTTCCAACCACTCTTGCAATTGCGTGTGCTGTCCGATCTGCATAGGAGGTAAGCGATCTAAAGCCGTTTTAACAGAGTCGGCTAATGATACATCTTGATTTAAAATTTTAGATGCTTGGATGAAATTATGAAATACATCAAAAATCAATTGATTATCCATCGTTGTTCCTGCGGAAACACCGATACTGCCTGGCAGATAGGAATTTTCGGGCGATATGGAAGGGCTGACGACCAACCATCTCCCCGAACGGTCTTCGTGCAGGATATCCAGATAAAACAGTGCTTTGCCTTTTAGTATATCATAATATTTCTGTAAAAAGGATGTTTGTCCATTGTAGAGGTAATGTTGCCATATATGTTGGCTTAACCAAGCACCTCCCATTGGCCATATACCGTAATAACCACCATCCACAATGCCTGTAATACGCCACAGATCCGTATTATGATGCATATTCCATCCACGGGCACGATACATTTCCCGTGCGCTTTCCCGTCCGGTTACCGACAGATCTTCCAGCATAGAAAATAGTGGCTCGTGCATTTCGGAGAGGTTTGTCACTTCGGCGGGCCAGTAATTCATTTCGGTGTTAATGTTGACGGTGTACTTACTATCCCATGGCGGGGATAGCTTTTCGTTCCAGATTCCTTGGAGGTTGGCTGGTTGTCCACCGGGTTGTGATGAGCTTATGAGTAGGTATCGGCCAAATTGGAAATAAAGGGACACCAATTCCGGATCGTGCGTTGTGGCAAATTCCCGCACACGAACATCGGTTGTCTTATCGGCTTGTGCCGAAGTGCCTAAATCTAATTTAACCCGATTAAAAAAGGTTTGGTATCTTTTGCTGTGTTTCGCTAAGGCCTTATTATATTTTACTTTTAATGCATTGTTCAACGTTGTCTGTGCACGTAGAGCGGGCTGACCGGTTAAATCGTTGTACTTATTAAAGTTCGTACCGATAGAGACATATAAGATCACTTCGTCCGCATTTTTGATTTCGAATTTATCATTATCCGAAGTCAGCTGTCCTCCTTTAAGTATAGGGTGTACGATGCCCTCAAAGTTCACTTTCCCCGTTTTGCTGTCAACTGAACTGCTCGTGCCGGAGAGGTGCATTTGGTTTTTCGTTAAGTTTAAGGCATGCACCTTATGTGGTGTGCTAAGACCAACAGAAAATGATAAGGCATTTTTTTGGGAGGACGTCAAACGGATGATGACCACATCGTCTGTAAAAGACGCAAACACTTCCCGCTGATATTGAATGCCATCAACTCGGTATGATGTACGTGCTACCGCATCCTGAATATCCAGTTCCCGGTGAAAGTCACTATACGTATCGTGTCCTTTAAAATCCAGCCAAAGGCTGCCGAATGTCTGGTAAGGCATACCGTAGTCTAAACCTTCCGGCGCTTGTCTAGGAAAGGTGGCGTTCGACAGATCTTGCGCTTCCCTAGGTTTTCCCTCTGCTAGTAGTTTTCGTATCGCTAAAATATTGTCATGGGTGTTTTTGGGGACGTTATTACCCGGTTCTCCTGCCCATATCGTTTCTTCGTTCAGCTGTATTTGCTCTTTGTCTGGGCCACCGAAAATCATAGCGCCTAGACGACCATTGCCGATGGGTAAAGCTTCATTCCATTCCGTAGCAGGTTTATCATATTTCAGTTTTAAAGGCTGGTTTGCCAGTAGTCCATTATAGGGTACGACAATAAAAGCCACAGTAATAATAAGGACAGTTTTTAGCATTAATTTTCTCATAGTAATACAGGAATTTCTTAATTTACTTTTACAGCATCAGCATGTGCGCCGTAATCGAAAGTTACTTTATTTTTGTCAATAGTTGAATTTTCAAAGGCAATATTTGAGGAATTGGCGCCGTGTACCTCTACATGTTGAGGCTGTTTCTTGTCGACATCCAACTTGTTAAGCGCTATGTCTTTTGCGCTTTCTATGTAAACGATAGGACCTTCACTGGCAGTATGTAGTCGAGCGTTTTCGATTGATATATGCCTTGCATCTTTAATTTCCACCCCTTTATTCACTGTTAGGTTTAAATTCTTCATATGGATATGCTGTACAGGCATTTCTGGCAGCCCACGTACGAAAACACCTACCTTTCCGCCATTACAGCTAACATTTTCAATAAATATATTTCTGATTTGCGGGGTCTCCACTGTTACGGGCGGAATTTCTTGTACTTCGTTTGCCTGTGGCGGTTTAGTCCAGTAATACATATCAAAGAAGATGGCTTCGTCAACAATGTTAGACATGTTTATATTACGAATATGAATGTTTTCTACTATTCCTCCGCGTCCACGTGTTGTTTTAAAACGTATTCCTTTATCGGTTCCCATAAAGGTACAGTCTTCGACAAAAATATCTCGTGCTCCCCCCGACATTTCGCTACCGACGACAAACCCACCATGGCCTAAATATACTTTATTACGGCGAATGATTACTTTCTCTGTGGCGATTCCTCTTTTTCGTCCTTCCTCGTCCTTACCGGACTTAATGCAAATAGCATCATCACCGACGTCTAAAATACAATCTTCAACGAGTACATAAGAACAAGATTCAATATCAATGCCGTCTCCATTTTGGGCGTAATCGGGATTTTTGATCTTGACGCTCCTAACCGTAATATGCTGGCTCATGAGCGGATGCAGGTTCCAGGCGGGGGAGTTTTGGAAGGTAACACCCTCCAACAATACCTTTTCGCAATTCGTTAAAACGAGTAAGTTGGGGCGTAAATAATCTTTAATATCTTCAAAATCCGCTAATGTTTTGCCATCGGTCAGCAAAACAGAACGTTTTTCTTCGTGCGCCAACTTCGTTCTTTCGGAAGGGAACCAAGTTTTGCCGTCCTCGCTGACCAGTCCACCTGAGGCAACCTTATCACGCCATTCTCTTTCCGTTAGCGCATTCTTTCCGACCATACGCCAGGCATCGCCGTTGCCGTCTATAGTACCTTTTCCTGTAATAGCGATATTTTTTAGGTTCCTTCCGCTGATGGGAGACTGGTTTCGGGCAGATGGTTTGCCTTCATAGTTCCCTTCTACAATCTGATACTGATCGAAGTCTGTCGTGAACTGTAGGAAAGCGTTATCGTCTAAATGCAAATTCACATTGCTTTGTAATTCCAGTGGTCCTGAAAGCCAGTATCCAGCGGGAATTAGCACCACACCACCGCCTTTTTCACTACAGGTGATAAGGGCTTCCTGAATACTTTGGGTATTGAGCGTATGACCATCACCCTTAGCTCCAAATTGCTGTATGTCGATGGTGTCTTTCTGAAATTCCGGTTGTTTGACTTGCGGCAGATTATCCCAATGATAGGGGCTTGTGGAGGCCTGTGCCTGCGCGTAATCGATATTGCTTAACATACATAAAACGGTGGCTCTGAGCAAAATCTTCGTTGTGCGGTTAAAAATCATATTTTATCTTTAAAAATTACAGTTCAATACCCAAGTTTATATCCTTCAGCGATAAGGGCGGGGTGTTTGCCTCCGATCACTTTATCGTAACGGAATTTAACAGCTTCTTCAGCTGGTAATTGCCTGGACCACGAAACACGCGTTTCTGGACTAGCGCCTTCTCCCCTAGAATTGAATTCAGCATAGTATGCTGTTTTTTCATTATCGGGCTTTCCCCAGTTATGCCAGCCCGGTTGCTGGATGTGCTTATCCATTGTGCAGTCGATGAATACCACCTGAGCGTTCGGACGCCAGGGTCTGCCGAGATAAACCGAACTTTTGGCTATCTCAGAGCGAGCTGTGAGGGTACATTGATGGAATACGTATCCATAGGCTTGATCTTCGGGGGTAGATGCCGCTGTGATGTACCCGTCCCGAGTACTTTCCAACTGGCAATTATCGAAATATGCGGTAGATCCACCAAAAATGAAATCCACCGATCCTTCAATATAGCAATCTTTGAGATATTGATAGGTTCCATTGCCGGCATACCATGTATCTTGATGCCCTAAAAACCGGCAGTTGCGAAAAGATGAGTAAGCACCACTGATATTGATCGCTAATGCCTGTCCGGCCTTTATGCCTGCATTGTTTTCGAACGTTATGTTCTCGGCGACGAAGTTGTTTCCCTGTACAAAGAACGATGCGGAACCACTTGTTCCGTATTCGGAACCATCTGGTTTAATACGGCTTGCGTAGTTGTCGTAGGTCAAAACCGTTGTTGTCGCCTCCTCGCCTACCAAATAGATATGATTTTTGTTCCGGGGTACGGTAATGACTTCTTTATAGATGCCACTTTTGACGTAGATGTAATAGGGTTCCTGTGCATTGTCGGGCGCAGCATCAATCGCTTCCTGAACGGTTTTATAATCGCCGGTACCGTCTGCTGCTACAACTACATCTGTCTTGATCACGTTACCCTCGTCGCCTCCGGAGGAGTCACCTGTTATCCCTGCGTCTGACAAACAGGAAATGAATATTAAGCCGACAATCAGTGCGAAGACCGAGGTTGTGACATGTATTTTACGTATATAGCGTTTGGTTTTTAACATGTAACGATGCCTCCCTTTTCAAACTAGCACCAGCAAATTCCAGCACGCTCCAAATCGTGGATTACCGCTGTTGTGATGCGCTAATAGGTTCTCAGTACTGTAGAATGATACGCATCCATCTATACTCCTTGTTTTGTTCATGATGATTGTTGTTTTATATAAGCCCTCGGTCTTTATATAAAAGGCCGAGGGCGTATGTCGTTACTTTTACTCAAACCAACGTGGATCGCCAGCTGTTCCACGACCGCCAAAACCATTTCCAGGTTTAATCCTAAAATCGCCGGCATCCGGATCCACAAAAAGATCGGCAGCGCTACCATTGAAGAGCGTAATATCCGCAAATCCACGAGAATCCCTCTCTATTTCAAACTCATTCGTCCGGTAACTACCAGCGAAGGATACTGGGAGGGCAAAATCTCCATGGTTATAGCTGGTTGCATTCAGCTTCGCCCCGCTGTTTGTGCCAGCAATAATGTTGTTGGCTGCCACCAGCTCTAGCGGTAACCTATTCGTATCAAAACGTAGCAACTGAGTCATAGCGGCGTTCTGGTTATAAAATGTACAGTTTTGCACGATAATCTTTCCCACTGCTACGCGGACGTCCATCAGCTGGGTCGCAAGATCGGTCAAGGTGCTGTTTCTAAATGAGATAGAATCAACCACAGCCGTACTGCCGCCCACATTTACAACGCCCCAGCCACCATTTTTATGTACAAAACAATTATTGAAGTCGATTTTTCCTACGGTAGCTTTATTGTTCACCCGAACGACGCCGTTTCCAAATCCCTCGACTTTGCAATTGATAAAAGAGTAGCTTTCCGTCTCGCTATCGTTGGCATCTTGCGTAATCAAGAAAGAGGCACCACTTATTGCTTTTAAATCAACATTTTCAAAAATAACACGTCCAAAGGTTGGATCCCCAAGTTTGAACGAACTAATATCTAGCTGTGGCTTCTCTCCATTACTATCGAGTTCACCTGTCACGCTAACGTTCATCACGCCAGCAGGTAAGGATATACCTCCGAGGTTGTAAGTTTGTCCGCCAGCGAACATTAAAATAATATCCGTCTTTCCTGCCGATACGGCTGTTTCGACTAGTCCGGGTATATTATCGCCCGGAGATACCGGTATGATTTCGCCCCCTTCCAAGCCTGATGTCCGGATAAACATCAGCCCTCGCTGCACATCTTCTTTAAAAATCGCAACGAGGTACAGCGTACCAGGCTTGAGGCCACTTACCTTGATCGAGCCGTTAGATTTATGTGACTCCGTCAGGGTTATTGATTTTCCCGGTTCGTTACTGAGCGTATCAATCACTACAAGGCGGGTTACTTCTTCATCTGCCGGCCAGTACATGGTTAAGCTGTTTACGGCTATATCTACCGAAGAGAACAATTGCTCTGCCGCAGTATAAAAGAACAGTTCAACATATTCGGATTCGTGTCCGGTTTCCGTATCGACACCCTTCATCCGAACGGAGTAAGGAGACGTCCCGTCCAATCCTTCGAATATCGTGCGGTAAGCCACCCGAGCCGGAATTGTTGACGGCGCAAAAGGCGTCAAAGTATCCGCTAGAATTTCCACCGTTCGCACGATCTCGTTGAATTCCAAGCTATCTTTACTGAACTCGAAAATATATTTGTCGGCCGATACGGTTTGTGTATATCCGATTTCTACATCGGTGGCTCCGATGCGGGTAGTTTCGAAGTTCAGGGATCGAAAGAGTCTTGCATGGGATGGATCGACATCCCAATCATTCACATCTTTTTGGCAACCTGAAAAAAGGATACCGGTAACGATGAGTATGATCATATTAAAGCATATCTTGTTCATAGTTTACTGTTTACAACTGTTAATAACCATATGAATTTTCTAAATAACCTCTCGACTCGCGAATATCATCCACGTAGATAGCGTACGGGTAGCGATAATTACACACACCATTCCCCATTCTATATTGGTTCAGTAAAGTTTGGATATCGCCTCCATGGGTCAGTGTAGATAAAAAACCGGAATAATCATAAGACGCCATTAAGCCCGTTCCCGCTAACAACGCTCTTACCGGATACATGGTATAATTATAGACTCTTCCAGGCTCTATAACTTCCGGTTTTTCCATGGCCGTCGTGAACCAAGAGACGGATAAATAATCCCCACCCGGATTCGCGGGAAGATCGCCATAATAGTTTAATGAGTTTTGGTCTATGTATTCTGCATTCCGAAAGCGGTAATAAACGGTTTTTGGAAAATCGGAGGGTTGGTACGTTTTGTCGAATATGGTAACGGGCCGTGTATGGTCATACATTAAGCAAAGCGCTTTCTTCATATCTTCAATCTTTTCATATAACAATCCCCAACGGATTAAATCTTGTTTGCGGATGGACTCCCCTCCAAACTCCCATGCCCGCTCATGGATAACTGCATCCAAGAAATTGGAATCGTACGCATGTATCTTGGGCGACCCGGCACCGAAAGCTCTTTCTCGAACTTTTTCTAATGCTTGGCGTGCGGATATACCTGCAGCTTCGTGTATAGCATCTGGATTCTCGAGTTGGCTCAAGGCCTCGGCATACATTAGATACACGTCCGAATAACGCATCAAAATCCAGTTCACCCCGGTGGCGATCCTTCCGCTAGCTGTCTTGTGCATGGCTAAATACGCATCGGACATCCAATAAATCCGCCACTTGCCAAACTTGACATCGTGGGGGTTGGTATTGATGTTTTCTTTGTTGTCTGCACCGTATCCGATCCAGGTCAACGTTACATCGCGACGTTGATCCTCGCGATCGAATGAATAAAAATAGAAGGCGGTAGAGGTTACGTAGCTACCGCCAAAACCTCTTGATCCGTATTTCGATCCGCCGGCGACGCCATAGCCCATAAGCGATCCGATATCGCCGTTTTGCCCCATACCGAATGCGACTTCAAAAAGATTTTCGTTAAAGCTGTTTAACTGTCCGCGGCATACGGTTTCCCATATATGTTGAAAGTTTGGGTCTAATGCGTGTGGGTTGTCGGACGAGCCGATAAGTTCGGCAGTGTGCTGGGCGGCAATTTGATAATAGTCGCGCCAATTTTGTGGACGCCCCACGTAATACCCATTTGTTTCCGGTATAGAAGGATGCTTTTCGGCTGTGGAATTGGGGAATAGATTCGCATCTCGTAGGGACCAGCCTCCGGCGAATAAGGCAACTCGTGCCAGCAAACCTTTTGTGAATCCTTTGGTAATCCGTTCTACAGTACCATACTCTCCTGTAGCACCCTTATAAGGCAAATAAGATTGTGCTTCTTCCAGGTCTTTTACAACATAATGGTAGATGGAATCTTTATCTGATTTTCCGGCATACACGTTAGAAAGGTCGGATTTTGAAGCTTCTTTTTTATAAGGTGCATCGCCCCAATAACGTGCGATCTCAAAGAATGCTAACGATTTGAGCGTTAGTGCTTCTCCCAATAAGGGTTTCATGACAGAAGCATCGCTTTCCAAAATGGGCGAATTACGGATTCCGTCCACTACCGCCGTGGACATCTCTGCGAATTCATATAAACGTTGCCAACGTGTAGTTTGATTATTTGGGTCGCCAAAGAAATTTCCTGCGCCATAATCGCTGGTTGGTTGTATATAGTCAGTCTCGCTAAAGGTGCCGTTAGACTCCGTATCGGACACCCCTTGCCAGTTGACCGCAAGCTTTTGGCCGTATATGTAGGCATCTGTCATTCGTCCGTAAAGCCCCATAACAGCTGCTTTAGCCATTGAACTGGTGTTGAATACCGTTTCTGGGCTCAACGATGACGGTGATTCTGTCTCTAAGTACTTTTCACAACCTGCGAAAAGTGTGGCGAACACAATGGAAGTTATCAATAATATCTTTTTCATTTTCGTCATCTCTTTAAAATGTAACATTTAATCCAAACAATACTTTTTTAGATTTTGGATAAGCGGAATATCCCACGCCAGGCGTCAATGCATTGTTTTGCGTATCCACCTCCGGATCTTGTCCGGTATAGTTTGTCCACACGTGTAAATTATAGCCTGCCACGTATACACGTAAATTTTGCATGAGCAAACGGTTGGCGATATGTGTAGGCAGGGTATATCCCAGTGTCAAATTGCTTAGTCTTAAAAAAGAACCGTCTTCAATAGCCCAGTCTGTCAATATACGGCCGTTCGCCGCTAATGGATTCCACATGGATTTTCCTTCGTTCAAGGCTTGAAACAGTTCCGGGTTGGCATTGTTGCCGTGCATGATGTTGTATCCTGTAGCAGGATCTATCGTGGTAAAACGTTCCGATAAACGCATGTCCGCGCTGAGGTTTTGATAGCGCTTTGAGCCCTCATAGGCTGTGAAATCAATCTTGTCTGCATTATAGATGTTGTTACCGTAAGACCAGTTGAACATCGCCGCTAAATCAAAATCCTTGTATCGACTATTTAGCATAAATCCACCTGTATGTTTGGGTTGTGCCCTACCGATTACGACACGGTCATCGTCCAGATTGACAACCGTTTCTCCTTCTTCTCCTCCAATTTTCTTCAGCTTGATATGTCCCGGTCCAAAATTATTGCCTGAACGGGACATGACATGGGATGCGTCGACGACACCGTCGTTCAAAATCCACTTGTTTTGGGTGTCGTCAAAGGTAAAGTCATCGAAGGTATAGTATCCGTCCGAAAGGAAACCGTACATGAGTCCCACTGGTTGCCCTACGATTGCGCGAAAATCATCCCGTCCGAAATCCAACCAGGGGGAGGCGGGTGTATTCATCTCGTTCAATCCATCGAGAAGAGCCCTGATTTTATTTCGATTAAATGAGATATTGAAATCGGCCGACAATCGGAAATCTTTGTTTTCCATAATAACAGCCGCAGCAGCGAATTCTAACCCTTTATTGGAAGTACTGCCGATATTCTGATATTGGTTCGCGTAACCTGCACTGGAAGGAAGAGGAACTTGCAGGATAAGATTGTTCGTGATGTTATTATAAGCGTCTATGGTTACGTTAAACCGGCTATTCAAGAAGCTTAAGTCTAAACCTATGTTGGTAGAGACGGTGCTTTCCCAAGTTAAGTTCTCATTCCTAAGCGTGCTTTGCGTTCGAAGCGCACTTTGTGGTGTTTCATTGATGTAATATAGTTGGTTTCCAGCCGTAACAAAACCATACTCCTGCCTCCAATAAGAATTGACTCTGGCGTTTCCGACAGCACCACGGCTCAAGCGTAATTTTGCATCAGAAAGCCAAGAACGCGTATTCTCCATAAAAGCTTCATCAGATAACCGCCAAGCGAACGCCGCTCCAGGAAAAAAGCCCCATCGATTGCCCGGCGCAAACACATTCTTCCCGTCAGCTCTTCCTGTTAAGGTAAGAATATAGCGATCGCTGAAGGTATAGTTGATCCGAGAAAAGAAAGAGGTGGTTCGCGATGGCTCTCCAATAGTCGTGTAGGTAGGTTGTGGTGTTCCGTAGTTCCACATGGCCAGCACGTCATCAGGCGTAAAGTCCTCGGGATAGAATTTGGATTCTATCAACGTTTTGTTACGCTGATTATTCGTTATTTCCTGCCCGCCGACAATTGTAAACCGATGTTTGTCCTCTTGTAATTTAAAGTCGTACGTTAACACGTTCTGGATGTTCCACAATGTACCCTTTTGATCTTCCCGGCGCGCCACCGGCTGCCCACCGTTGGAACTGGATTGCCCCGTGCCGCGAACCCAGATATTGTCCGTATAATCTTTAACATACCCATATGAGCCTTTGGTGCTAAAGCTCAACCCCTCTATAATCCGCCAGTTAAGGCCGGCATTGAAGGTCAAGTTAAAGCGGTTTTGATCTTTGTACTCGTTCTCTACATTCACGATTGGGTCCCGCAAGGAGCTCAATGCCTCTGGCGAAGTGATGTCTTCTGCACCTCCAAGAGCATCTTCGGTCAGCGAAGCCAAACTACGCACCGGTGCATATTTAACGGCTTCCCGGAGTTTTCGGCCGTTTGATATGCTGGGGCCAGTGATTGTCGTGTTCGACATACGGGAATTGAACTCAAAGGTTAATTTAGGACTAATTTTCTTATTCAGCTTAGCACTTACATAATCGCGCTGATAGCCGGAATTTAGCATAATATAATCTTCTTCGTCTCGCGTATAGTTGAGATTGTAGGTAAGGCTCCCGTCCTGATCGCCGCCATTCATACCCAAGTTATAGTTTTGCTGTATGCCGGTATTTCCATAGAGTCTATCCTGCCAATTGATCCCTTCTTTAGACTTATAGATGTCCAGATCGTCCCACATGCCGTACATCGCGTTGAAGCTGTTGTTCGCCGAGGCTGAGGGGTCGAGTTCGCGCTGCCAGTACACATATTCATAGGGGGATAATACTTCGGTTAGATTATAGACATTGCTAGCCGCTACATATGAATTGAAGGTAACCTGAGGGCTGCCTCCCCTTCCTGATTTGGTGGTAATTAATACCACCCCGTTGGCTCCTTCCGATCCATAAATAGCCGTGGAAGCTGCGTCCTTTAATACATCGATGTTTTCGATATCCGTCATGGGTATATCGTTGATATTGGCTACTCGGAAGCCGTCTACGATATATAAGGGCGAGTTATCTTGTGTAATAGAATTCCCTCCACGAACACGTACCTTGATGTCTGCATCCGGAGATCCTTCGGTGACGGTGACGTGAACCCCTGGCATTCTGCCGGCGATAGCCTGCAATACCGATACCGTGGGTAAATCCTTCAGTTGTTCTGAATTTATAGAGGCGACTGATCCCGTTAGGTCTTTGCGTCGGGCTGTTCCATATCCTATAGCCACGACCTCTTCTATGCTTGTGGAACTATCGTATAGTACCACGTCAATTTTGGTGCGCTTGCTTACAGGGATTTCCTGTGGTTCTTTACCTACAAAGGTGAAAACCAAAGTCGCATTGTTTGGTACGCCCTTAATGGCGTAAGAGCCGTCTGGATTTGTCGCAACGTCTTTAGGCAGCCCTTTTACGCTGACTCTGACTCCAGCGATAGCAGCTCCCTGTTCATCTCTTACCGTCCCTGTTATGTCAACGATTTCCTGCGGAGCAAGTTGCAAAGACATATAATGGTTGTTCATCAGCTTTTCCTTTGCAGGATACAACACGCTCGTTTCTATGCCGAAAGCGACTTGAGATGTTATAGCAAGCAAAAAAACTGTAACGGTAGATTTACATGAGGTTGGTTTAATTTTCTTCATATAAATGTGGTTTATAAAAGTGTTCGCGTTTACGATTGATTATTGCCAGTTCTATCGAAATGACTGAGTCAAATGTATTAGAAACACTCCGGGGAAAGGTTCAAAAATTAGTAAAATTGGTTCAAAAATTAATATGAGCCCAGCTATCAGCGTTCCTGCCGGCTTTTGGAAAATTCTTTGGGAGAAATGCCGTATTTTTCTCTAAAACAGGTACTGAAATATTTCGGATTATTGAATCCGACGATATAGGCAATCTGTGAAATATTTTCTAGATTATCATTTAACAATTGATGAGCTCGTTGCAACCGCATATCTCGGACAAATTCTACTGGAGTGAGCTTGGTAAGGCTTTTGAATTTCTTATAGAATGTACTTCGTCCCAGGTTGAGCTGATCTGCAACCATATCGATATTAAATTCAGGATCAGACATCTTTTTTTCCACTACCTTAACTACATTTTGCAAAAATTGTTCGTCCATATCGGTGATGACCAAATCCGATGGTTTTAAAACCACTTCTCTTTTTTTGACCAACGCTTGAAAAAACTGCGTTCTTCTTTTCAATAAGTTATCTATCGAACTCAACAAGAACTCGATATTAAAAGGCTTGGTAATGTAATAATCTGCGCCATATTTAATTCCCTCTATTTGGTGTTCAATAGCATGCTTCGCAGAAAGTAAGACAACAGGGATATGACTGGTTGATTGATGTTCACGAATTTTGTCCAGCATGACGATTCCATCCATATTCGGCATCATAATGTCGCTGATAATTAAATCGGGTATATGCTCTTTTGTCAGTTTTAGTCCAATCCAGCCATCTTCTGCGGACAGGATATCGTAGTGATTTTGTAATTGTAATTTTAAAAACCGCACCAAGTCTTCATTGTCTTCTACAATCAAAACTAAAGGCTTTTCCGACGTTTTTTCGTTCTTCGGCAGTATTTCGATCGGTGTCTGTATCTCTGGGATGGCTGCTGGAGGTTGGGCCTGCACATTTTTCGAATCCCCGGTTTGGTATTTGGGCAACGTTACTTTGACCGTAAGACCGCAATCCACATTATTAAAAGCCTCGATGTGTCCGTGGTGTAATTCGACCAACTCTTTGGTCAAAGCGAGTCCAATACCACTGCCCTTCTCCTGCGATGCTCCTGTCGGAGAATCAATATAGAATAGCTCAAAAATATGTTTTAAGTTTTCCTCACGAATGCCCCTGCCTTGATCGCTGATACAAATGACAACTTTATCTTGTTTCAACACCTCTTCCACAGTGACCCTGACCGTCGTGCCATTTGGTGAATACTTAAACGCATTTGATAGAATATTGAAGAAAATAGTCTCTATCTGATCGCTGTCTGCTTGGATAAATAACGTGTCGGCAGGGAAACTACTCGTCAAAAGCATAGTGCGCTCATTCGCTAATGGTTGAAAGCTGTTCGTGACTTCCTGCATTAGCATTATGAGGTCTAAAGACTGGAAGGACAGCGTAAATTTATTTTCCTGTACTTTCCTTAGGTCGAGTAACTGATCGACAAAAGACTCCATACGAACGGCATTCCGCTGAATCATGTTGGCATACTGCTGGCTTTCCCTGGAAAGGTTTTTGTCGTTCAATAGTTGCTTTACCGGACTTAAAATAAGGGTTAATGGCGTTCTAAGTTCGTGCGATACATTCGTAAAAAACGCCATTTTTAACGTAGCAACCCGTTTTTCTATTTCGATGCGGTTTTTGAGTGTGAGCATGGTAGACAAGACGCGCCAAGCAAAAATTAACGCCAACATTACGAGAATGGTGTATAGGGTATATGCCCACCGTGATTTCCACCAAGGAGGAGAAATGATAATAGGCAAGCTCTTATAAGGAGGGGTTTCATATAAGTCGCTATGTCCTCTCACTTCTAACAGGTACTTTCCAGGTTTTAAATTGGTAAAGGTTATCCTATTGTGATGTTGATTGCTATGCCAAATCGTATCCAAACCCACGAGCCGATATAAATAGGTATGCTGATTGTGCTTGTAATCGATAATCGTAAAATCTATGCTAATGTTGTTTTCTTCATGGCTCAGGGTCAGTTGATCGGCATATTGTACATGATATTCCTGCCCTTTCACTGTTACGTTTGGCACCATCTCTTTATTGTTGACCCACAAGTTGCTAAATACTAGATTGGCGTTTTTTTTACTCGCGGAAAAAGCGGTTGACGAAATCTCTATAGTTCCTTTGCTCGTACCCCAGACAATCTCTCCGAAAGCGGTCTTCACCACCGTTTTCTCAGCAAAAGAAAATCCAGTCCGATCATAGAATGAATCAAAAGCGAAAAAATAGCCTGTCTTGGTATCATATTTTGAGATACCGCCTTCGGTAGCGAACCACAGGTTACCGTCGGCATCTTCAATACCGCTGAGTACATAATCGTTACTAAGACCCTTATCTATCGTAAAATTCTCAAAATGAAGCTGATCAAAGGGGTCTCCTACCGCTTTGGACACTCCTCCTCCCGACGAACAGATCCACATCTCTCCGTTCGATTTTCGGAATATATACTGAAGATCATTAGTCCCAATGCTCGTGTTTTGTGAATAATTATCTTTAAACGTCTTGAACTTGCCTTTCCTGTCGTATACCAACAAGCCATAAGTGGTGGCGAGCCAAATGTTTCCTTTTGCGTCTGTGCTTAGATTTCTTATTTTATCAAAACTCCCCGCGGGATGTTCTTTACTAAAAAATGGAATGGATTGAAAATCAATTTTATCTGACTTCCGGATAACCTTGACCAAGCCCGCACCAAATGTGCCTAACCAAATCTCTCCCTCTCCGTCCAATAAAATGGAATAAACTTGATTGCTTGTTAGCTTACTGTTATCCCGCTGGTAGTTTTGTATTCGATATGTACTCCTATCGTTATCTTCAAGCGATGCGACATAGACCCCATGGCTCTTTGTTGCCATCCAGATATCGCCGTCGTGGCCTTCTAACAAAGAATAAATACCGCTAAAGCCATTGGGTGGCAGATTGACTATCGGAGCGTCTTTATAGACTCCACCCTCTTTCACCACCAGTTTACCTCCTTTTGTGCCGATCCAGAGTCGACCTTTACTATCATATAGTAAGCTACGTACTTCGGGGTCCCCCCCAATGTTCAGCATCTTGGCCAGGTTCCCTTTATTCAGGGCTGATTCGCGTATATGCAACTTTATTAGCCCCTTCTCTTCGGAGCATAGCCATATAATACCATCGTCGTAAAAAGACGAATAAACTTGCTGGGGGAAGGATGTATAGTTTCCGAAGTTATCCTCGTTTTTGGTAATCAGCTGTCCTTTATTGGTGTCATAATAACCAAAACCTCCTCCTTTTAATGTTAGCCACAACAGGCCCTGTTCATCCTCGAAACATTGAAACAATACATTGGTTTCATACCGACCGAAACCAGATTGAAAGCGTTTTATAAGACCACTCTTTTTATCCCACAAGATCGCCCCAGAACGGCCGGGTTCTAACCACATATTTCCTTTTTTATCTTCATACATCTTTTTGACCTCTTCGTCAAATTGCTTTAAGAAGACGAGTTGGTTACCATAGATATCGTAAAAAAACAGTTTTCCCCCAGGACTTGATATAAAAAGTTTCTTTTGATCCTTAGAAAGTAAAAGGTGATTGATTCCATATTCTGAAACCTTTACTTTCTTCAGTTTACGGGTCTGCTTATTATAAATTAATAGGATGCCATTGACGGTGGAGAAATAAATCTGGTTGTTGTCTTCCTCCGCTTCAACGATGTTCAATCCCAACGTCTCTCTTTGGATATCCTCGTTAAGGTGTAGGACGTCCCGCTTGACGGAAGAAAATGAAGATAAGCCCGCCTCTGTACCGACCCAGATATTTTTGACGCTATCCAGGTACATAAAATTGACCCGGTTGGAATTCAATTTTATGGGAGACTGCTGTGTGGAATCAATGCGTAAAAAGTCAAGTGATTTGTTACCTAAATTAATGCACTTATACAATCCATCATTGGGAGATGCAAGAAATATCTGTTCCTCATTAATATTGAAAATCTTGCTAATCGGTACCTTGCGATTAAACTTTTTGGTCAACGCAGCAGATATAGATGTAAACTGTTCGCTTTTTTTATCGAAGAAATATACCTGTGCATCGTAAGTCCGGATCCAAATCAGTTGTCCTGCAGTTTCTTCGAGCTGTACGATCCGTTCACTTTCTAAATATGGTTTGTTTTTCAGCGAAGATTTATAAGTTTTGAAATGTTTTCCATCAAACCGGTTTAGGCCGTTCCAGGTGCCGAGCCAGAGGAAGCCGTCACAATCTTTTAGAATACTGGTGATAGTCCCGTGTGAAATGCCGTCCTCTCCGGAGTAATGCACCATATTGCAATTGGTCTGCGCCTTTACAGAAAGCCCAGGTAAAAAATAGAGCGCGATTAAGAAGCGAAGCAGTTTTGGCCAGGCCGATAAGAACTGACTAAATTTAAGCCAATGGGTTGGTGTATGATTCACAACCCTTTCATCGCGTCAAAAACCAGTTGAGCAACAGCTTCACCTCCCGCTGTCTGGAAATGCGTATTATCTTTTTGTCCATCAGGATAAGCTTGAAACTGTCCCGCGGAAAAATTCATAAAGTAATTTTTTGTAACATAATCTTGTCCTTTTTCTGAGAAATGAGCCATCGACAGTTCGTTTAGATCAATTAGCTTGACGTCCATTTCGGCAGCCACCTCTTTTACGGCTTGTGGATATTCCCCATGTACATTGTGGAGTTTGCCATCCTTCCACGGATAGTTGCGTGCCACCGGCGTAAGTAAAATAGGCAAGGCACCTTTTTGGCGTGTTTGGTTAATGAACAGACGCAGAAACTCTTTATAGCCTTGAATATCTACATAGCGCTCCGGCTTGTTTTCCGCAGCATCATTGTGTCCAAATTGTATCATGACAACGTCTCCCTTTTGAAGCGCGTTATAGATAGCCGACCATCGACCCTCCTGAAAAAATGTACGGGTGCTACGCCCCCCTTTAGCGCGATCGTCAACTTTCACTTGGTCTACTTTGCCAAGGAGATGTTCCACGTGCTTTAAACTATCTGCAACGAAGAAGGGTTGGAACATCTGTCCCCAACCCACCAATGGATATCGTTTTGTATCATAATCGTTTTCCAACGAATAGTCAGCGACTGTGGAATCGCCAATCAGGTAGATGGTGGTTACTTTTTGATTAGAGAAAGAGGTAAGTATGGCACTTACTGCGAAGATGATTACTATTAGGTTATATTTCTTCATAAGTTTACTGTTTATAACGGATTCCATCCGTTTAGTACCTGTTCGCGGCTGTATTTTTTTAGATCGGATTTCTTCAATTGATGCGACCATTCGACTCTTTTCGATAAGTCTTTTGCTCCAGGCCCATAGCTACCGTATTCTGCGTAAAAAGTGGTTTTCTCCTTATTGGGAAAATTCTTATCGCCCGGCCATGGATGCCAACCTTCCGGCGTAATGTGTGCCCCTATTTCCGTATTGATGAAAACCGTTTTGGCATACGGGCGCCAAGGCCTGCCGAGATAAACCTTATTTACTTGTTCGTCCTTGGCGGTCAGTCTGCAGGATTCGAATACAAATCCATGGAGATCTTCAGCTGTCGTGGATGCCGCAGTGACATACGAGTCACGAAGGCTTTCAATATTACACCTTGAAAAATAAGCTGTCGCCGCACCGAAAATAAAATCTGTAGTGCCATTAATAAAACAATTCTCCAAAAAGATACGTGTACCCGCCTTTGCGAGGTAGAGCGTATCCTGGTTACCCAAAATATGGCAATTGCGTACGGTGATGCGGTCCCCCTCCGTATGCAAAGCCACTGCTTGCCCCACCCGTCCTGCAGTATTGGCGATCGTTAAATCTTCTAGTGAACAATCGTTCGCAGCAACGAATACCGTATACGATGTGTACGTGCTAAACTTCGGATTTCCCGTCACATCGACTCCCCGAAAAGGTTTGCCCGAATAATCGTCATATTCAATGATTGTCTTTTCCGCGCCTTCTCCCTTTAACGTGATGTTTCTTTTAAAAGCTGGGATCACAACCTTTTCCCTATAAATACCTGCTTTGATATGAATAGTCACACGTTTTTCCGCATGGTCTCTCACCTGGTTGATTGCTTCCTGTATCGTCGTAAAATCACCTGATCCATCCTGAGAAACAACTAACTCAAATCGGTTGTCTGTCGTCTGGGCTCTCCCCCCCGTCGCGACAAAGGAGATAAATAAAACGAGTAATATCTTGTGTAACCACATAACTTATTCTTTAATAGACTCTACTCTAAACCAATCAAACTCTGCGTAACCGCTATCATTGATTTTCGTGTCACGTAAGGCGTATAGCCCTAACGTCGCACCGATCCATTTGCCCGGCTTTGCTGTAAATGCTTCTCCTACTGCTGTATACTTTTTGCCGTCCAGACTATAAGACCATTGGCAGACTGCTCCCTTGTTTACTTTTACGCGGAGGTATATGTACTCCCCTTCTTGCAAATCGGTGATGGTTGAAACCGACTCTTCGCCCGAAGTTAATCCGTTCTTGCAGCTGGCATAATGGAGTGTTTGCTTGCCCTTGTCTTGCTTGATGTATAGCTGGCTGTAATCCTCTCCTACCGCAGCAAATCCAGCACGCTCATGCTCGATTTTCTCGTTTGCTATAAGCCGCATCTTGGTCGTTGCCATAAACTCCTCAGCAGGGAATTTTTGCGTGAGCACATGGGGAATATCTAACAGATTTTTGTGATTTTCTGGGACTTGTTGTGTGTATAATGTTAAGTGCCCATGCTTGCTCGGCATAAGCCAGGTGCCATCCGGGTTGGCTTGCCATTGCCATTGCTTACCAAGTAATGGTGTTTCGAATTCATCCGACTCGACAGGAGTCTCCATCGGATAAGTTTTCCCAACGTTCGGTTTTTTATATGTCGATACCGGTTCCCCAGTTCCCTTGACATCGTTTTCTATACCGATGATAGGCCAATCATCAAGCCACTTCATAGGCTGTAAGTGAACGATACGCCCATATGCATCTTTATCTTGAAAGTGTACAAACCAGTCCTCCCCGGTTTGCGTATCTATCCAAGCACCTTGATGAGGACCATTAATAGATGTGCTTCCTTGATGCATGGCGACGTGCCGTTCATAGGGACCATATACATTTTTAGAACGTAATACCAGCTGCCATCCGGTAGAAACACCGCCCGCAGGCGCAAACAAATAGTAGTAGCCATTGCGTTTATGCATCTTGGTACCCTCAATAGTGGGGTCGTCTTCATGTCCGTCATAAACAATCACACCGCGATCCAACACTTTGCTACCGGTTGCATTGAGTTTCGCAATAGCCACGACACTTTTTAGTCCGGCGCGACTCCCTGCATAGGCAAAAGACAAGTAGTTATTGCCGTCCTCGTCCCAAAACGGACAGGGGTCGATTAATCCTTTGCCCTCAAATACCAAAACGGGCGCTGACCAGTCTCCGGCAGGGTCCTTCGTTTTGATCATATAGATGCCGAAATCGGGATCTCCCCAATAGATGTAGAATTCTCCTTCGTGGTAACGGATAGCAGGTGCCCAAACGCCATTACCATGTTGAACGGATCGAAATACATCCTCCGGTGTCTGACGAGGTAAAGCATGCGAGACAATTTTCCAATTCACCAAGTCTTTAGAATGTAGTATAGGAAGACCAGGCGCATGATTAAAACTGGATGCAGTCATATAATAGTCGTCTCCGGCACGTACGACATCGGGGTCGGAATAATCGGCATGTAAAATGGGATTTTGGTACTGTCCGTTACCCAGATCAGCAACCCATACGGATGAAACATAAGGTGTCTGTGCGAAAATTGCAGAGCCGGATGATAGCACAAAAGCAAGTGAAAGTATAGAAAATTTATTCATTGTTGTGTGTTTGATTTACGTATTGGTAATCACAAGAATACGCATTTCCCGGAAAGATTACAACAAGTAAATATGCAATCGTTGCCGGTAACGATTGCGTTTAATTTTATGGTTAATTCTAAAAAAATGTGGAAATTGACATGCCAAAAGAAAAGGGATATTACAGAACAAACCAAATAAATATGTGTAAAAAGAATATTTTATGGTCATTAAATGGGATACTTGTGTTGGGGGTGCTGTGCAGCTTTATCATACAGCCTAGGAAAAAGAACATATGGATGATCGGCGATTCCACGATGGCTATAAAAGCGCCCGACAAATTTCCGGAAACGGGTTGGGGGGTGGCTTTTGCGGAGATGTTCGGGTCCGATGTGGATGTGTTAAATAAGGCAAAGAACGGGAGAAGCACGAAGTCTTGTATTCGAGAAGGGATCTGGAAAGAAGTAAGCGATGGGTTGAAACAAGGAGATTATGTTTTTATTCAATTTGGGCACAATGATGAGAAAGTCCATAAGCCGAATACAGGGACAATAATTGACGAATATAAAGCAAACCTTTCTTTATTCGTCACGGAAGCTCGGTCGAAAGGAGCCGAGCCCATCTTGTTGACACCCATCGCCCGCCGTGCATTCGAGGACGGCAAGCTCGTCGATACGCACGGTGCGTATCCCGATGCGGTAAGAACAGTAGCGGATAGCTTACATGTGCCGCTTATCGACATGACACAACAAACATCGGAATTATTAACCGAGCTGGGCGAGGAGAAATCTGCCCGTTTGTTCTTACATCTGCCGGAGGGACATATCAATTATCCAAAGGGGGTAATCGATAATACACATTTGAATGAACGGGGGGCGGAGACTATTGCTACGCTTGTCGCCCGAGAGTTGGAACGGCAGCGTATGCCGTTAGCAAAAGATTTAAAAAAGAAAAAATAATAAAATGAGGAAATTAATTTGTGCCGAGCCGGGCCGATTTGTGTATGAAGAGGCAGATATCCCAAAGCCGGGAACAGGAGAATCCCTATTGCGTATTCGCAAAATCGGGATTTGCGGGACGGATATCCATGCTTTTGCAGGTAGGCAGCCTTTTTTTACTTACCCACGTGTGTTGGGGCATGAAGTTGCTGCCGATTACGTGGAAGGAGATGCAGCAGGATTTACAGCGGGCGACAAGGTCACAGTGATTCCGTATTTCACAGCGGGCAAAGACATCGCATCCCAGATGGGAAAACCGAATTGTACCAATGATATGCGTGTTTTGGGTGTCCATATCGATGGCGCTATGGCCGAATATGTAGTTGTTCCTTCGCATGCCTTACGTAAAGCCACCGATTTGGATTATGACGATCTCGTACTTGTCGAGCCGTTGTCCATTGGTGCCCACGGTATACAGCGGGGAGGTATTATTCCGGGAGAGTTTGTCCTGGTGATGGGAGCAGGCCCAATAGGTTTAGGGATTATCGCTTTGGCAAATATTGCGGGAGGAAAGGTTATCGCGCTGGATGTTGACGACAGTCGCTTGGCTTATGCGAAGGCGTTGGGGGCATCTTACACCGTTTCGGCACGAGATGCAGACGTGCAGGAGCAACTAGCAACTATTACGTCTGGTGATATGCCTACGCTTTTGTTTGATGCAACGGGGAATACAGCTGCTATCAATAACGCTTTTCAATATATGGCGCATGGTGCACGCTATGTTCTGGTAGGTTTGCAAAAAGAAGAGATACACTTTAGCCATCCGGAATTTCACAAACGAGAGGGTACACTGATGAGTAGCCGGAATGCTGTTGCGCGTGATTTTGAATATGTCATGGAGCGCTTACAAGACAAATCGTTAGATGCGCAACAGTTTATTACACGACGCGTCAAGTTCGAGGATGTAGCGGAACTGTTCACCGATGGTAATAAACCTTTACTTTCCGGAATCAAGACCGTGATCGAGTTTAGTTAACCGAAATTACAGAAAAAATTAGAGCGCAAACGTTACCGATAACGTTTGCGTTTTTAATTCTAAGCTAACCCGCTGTTAAACTGAATATTAATGTATAAATTTATCTTCGACCAATAGAGAGGGAGTAATAAAATACATTTAATGAAGGCAAACCTATTCATCATTTTGGTTTTTTTCTGGATGGAAGCTGCGTGGGGAGCGTCCTATGACTTCGTCGTTTCGAAAGACGGGAGTGGTGATTTTGAAACGGTGCAGGAAGCCATTGATGCCGTTCCTTCTTTTCGGAAAGAAGGAACTACCATTTTTGTGAAAAAAGGGGTGTATAAAGAAAAAATCATCTTAGCTTTTCCGAAGCAGCATATAAAACTCATAGGAGAAGACAAATTCAATACGATTTTGACGTTTGACGATTTTGCTCAGAAAAAAAATGCATTTGGTGAAGAAATCGGAACATCGGGCTCATCTAGTTTCTATTGCCTTGGAGAGGGCTTTATTGCTGAAAATATCACGTTTGAAAATAGTGCTGGTCCGGTAGGTCAGGCAGTCGCGATATGGGTAGGTGCAGATAAGGCAACGTTTATCAACTGTCGTTTCTTAGGCTACCAAGATACGCTGTATACATACGGTAAAGGTGCTAGGCAGCTATATGTCAACTGTTATATCGAAGGAACAGTCGATTACATTTTTGGATCATCTACGGCTTGGTTTGAAGCCTGCGAGCTACATTGTAAGAAATCCGGCTACATTACTGCCGCTTCAACTCCAGAAACAACTGAATACGGCTATATATTCAATAATTGTATCATTACGGGAGCGGAGGATGTACAACGTTTTTATTTAGGCCGTCCGTGGAGGCCTTATGCGAAAGTCGTGTTTATGCATTGCATCTTGCCGGATTTTATCGTTTCGGAAGGATGGCACAACTGGGGAAAGGAGAGCAACGAACAAACCGCTTTTTATGCAGAATATGAAAATACGGGAGAAGGCGCTTTGTCACAAAGTCGTGTCAAATGGTCACAACAGCTAACGGACGAAGAGGCAGGAGAACTAACATTATCAACTGTTTTCGGTGATTGGGACGTCAAATCAATACTAAATAAACATTCGGTTCTCCGGTAACGATTGCATAGTTTTTTCTTTCTTTTTCTAGACAAACGATGTAGACTTGTCTAAACGAAATAGCCAAAAATTAAACAAATAAAGGGGAAATGATACGAAGAAAACAAGATATTAAGACAATATATATCACTATGCTCATGGTTTTGGCGGGTATAAGTGTGTGCGCGTTGAAGGCACAGGAACCTGTACGTCCGATCGTCCAACAAGTGAGCTTTCCAAACGACACGTTACGTATTACCGAATTTGGAGCAAAAGGTGACGGCCAGTATATAAACACCGAAGCGATTAATAACGCGATTACAACCGTTAATGAAAAGGGCGGCGGTGTAGTATTGGTACCGGGAGGCTTGTGGCTGACCGGACCTATCGAAATGAAGAGCAATGTAAACTTGCATATTCAGCGGGATGCAGTAATCTTGTTTACAGATAACTTTGATGCATATGAACTCGTAGAATCCAACTGGGAAGGAGAACCTGCATGGCGAAACCAAAATCCGATTTCGGGAAAGAACTTAGAAAATATAGCGATTACAGGAACGGGTGTTATTGACGGGAATGGCGGGGCTTGGCGAATGGTGAAACGAGATAAGATGACAGACGCGCAGTGGAAAAAGCTCGTTGCTTCTGGCGGTGTCGTGGACGAGGCCGGCAGGATTTGGTACCCCTCCGAAAGTGCACTTCGCGGTGCAACAACGCAGAACGCAGGTAAAGGTCATGCCGGACAAACGGCGGCTGATTTTAGGGATGTGAAAGATTTTTTGCGTCCGAATCTATTGGTTTTTACGTCTTGTAAACGTATCCTGCTAGAAGGTGTAACGATCCAAAATTCACCGGCTTGGAATATTCATCCGTTAATGTGCGAAGATTTAACGGTAAGAAACCTAAACGTACGAAATCCCTGGTATGGCCAAAACGGAGATGGTCTGGATATTGAATCCTGTAAAAATGTGCTAGTCGAAAACAGCACGTTTGATGTGGGTGACGATGCCATATGTATTAAATCCGGACGTGATAAAGCGGGTCGCGATAGAGGAATGCCAACAGAGAATGTAATTATTCGCAACAATATCGTATACCACGGGCATGGAGGCTTCGTGATCGGAAGTGAGATGAGTGGTGGTGCCAGAAATATTTGGGTGGAAGATTGTTCGTTAGTGGGTACAGATATTGGTTTACGCTTTAAGACCACACGCGGCCGTGGAGGTGTGGTAGAAAATATATTCATCAATAACATTAACATGGTTGGTATTCCAGGAGAAGCGATATTATTCGATATGTACTATGGTTTGAAAGGGCAGCTTCCGAAGGCAGGCGAGGGAGGTGCTGCATTAGCGGAGATCCCGCCGGTGACAGCGGAAACGCCTCGATTCCAAAATTTTGTTATTCGGAATATTAAGGTGAATGGTGCGGAAAAGGGAATTTTTTTCCGTGGTCTACCGGAGATGTCTATAAAAAACATTCTGATCGAGCATGCGCATATTGTGGCAAAAAAAGGCGTCGAACTTATCGAGGCGTCGAATATCGTTGTGAAAGATTTAACACTCAAAACAGCCAATACGAATCCACTTATTCATATAGATAACAGCAAGAATATTGTGTTTACAGCGTTGAAACCGATAGACAACATAGATTTACTTATCCAGGTGTCCGGCGCGAAAACCGAAAAAGTGGTACTTACGGGAACGAAGGCGGAAAGCGTAAAGAAAACAAGCGTGTTTTCCAACGGTGCATCAGAAAAAGCGTTGATTATAAAGTAGGAAAAAAAATGAAGAAGAATATAAGTTTTGTAGTCTGTTTACTGTTGTTAACACAGCTCGGTGTGGGGCAACAGAGACTATCCGAGAAAATGGCAATTACGGCGATGGATTCGTTGTATAAAGATGCTCGGTTTACCAATAAAGAGAAAGGACCCCAATGGACCTACGACATGGGCGTTGTATTGGAAGGTATGGTGGAAGTATGGCGAAATACAGGTGATAAAACGTATTACGACTATATACAGGGCTGGATGGATCAGTTTGTAACAGAAGATGGCGATATCAGAAACTATCGACCAGAAGAGTATAATATCGACCATATTAAAAATGGCCGCTCATTATTGTTCCTGTACAAGGTCACGGGGAAGCAGAAATATTTAAAAGCGAGTGAAAAGATATATAATCAGATCCTGACACACCCCCGCACCAATGAGGGCGGATTTTGGCATAAGAAAATCTATCCGTATCAAATGTGGCTGGATGGACTCTATATGGCACAACCCTTTTATACCGAGTACGCTGCTTTGATGGGTATCGATAGTGCATTTGATGATATCGTAAACCAGTTTACGTATATGGAAAATCATGCGCGCGATGACAAAACGGGATTACTTTACCACGGTTGGGATGAGTCTAGAAAAGAAAAGTGGGCAAATCCGGAAACGGGGCTTTCCAAGCATTTTTGGGGAAGAGGAATTGGCTGGTATGCGATGGCTTTGGTGGACGTGTTAGATTATTTCCCGCAGGAACATCCCGGCAGAGAAAAGCTTTTACAAATCTTGAACCGAACATTAACAGCTGTAGCGCGATACCAAGATCATAAGACAGGTGTATGGTATGATATTGTTGATTTAGGCTCGCGTGAAGGAAATTATGTAGAGGCATCGGCATCGAGTATGTTTGTATATGCGATGGCGAAAGCCGTTAGAAAAGGATATGTTGAAAAAAAGGACTTTCAAAAAGCTGTTGATAAGGGGTATACTGGTTTGGTAAAGCAGTTCGTCACCTCGGGTGGTTCTGACCGCGTGAATATCAATCATGTCGTAACTGTTTCTGGATTGGGAGGGTCAAAAAATTATCGTGATGGCAGCTTTGCATATTATATGAGCGAACCCGTGAAACCGAATGACCCTAAAGGTGTTGGACCTTTTATCTTAGCCGCATCCGAAATGGAATTTGCAAAAACAGCAAAAGGTAGAAAAGTAAATGTGACGTTGGATAATCATTATAACAATGAATACAAGAAAGCACCGGACGGTCAATTGAAGCCTTATCATTACCTTTGGGACGGTCAGGATAACAACGGTTTCTATTTGTTAGGACGCATATTTGAACAATATGGGGGTAAATTGAATACATTGCGTGAAGCGCCAACTCGGCAAAAGTTAGCGGATAGCGATATTTATATTATTGTTGATCCTGATACAGAGAAAGAGACAACGCGTCCGAATTACATGAACGAAGCAGATGCGGATGAGATTGCAAGTTGGGTTCGGGCAGGAGGTGTATTGGTGTTATTGCTCAATGATGCAGGCAATTGTGAGATAACGAAGTTCAACACACTTCCTCAAAAATTCGGAATCACGTTTAATGAAGACAACCGGAATATGGTGAAAGGAAATAATTATGCGCAGGGTGCTATTATCATGTCGCCGAAAACGGAAATTTTCAAAGAGACAAAGAAGATTTATATAAAAGAAATTTCGACCATCAACGTTACAAAGCCGGCAAAAGCACTCGTGGAGGATAACGATGATATCATCATCGCAACAGCAAAATTTGGTAAGGGAACTGTTTTCGCGATTGGCGATCCGTGGTTGTACAATGAATATGTAGATGGGCGTAAACTTCCTGCTGAATATCAGAACTTTGACGCAGCGCATGAACTGGTACAGTGGTTAGTGAAAAAAGCAAAATAAATAGATAGACGATGCATATTAGATTTTCCATATTGTTTTATTGTTTGCTCTCGCTATCTCATTCGGTTTTAGCGCAGGAAAAGCTAAAAGATAGTTTAGCAGAGAAGGTGCTGGCATACCAGCTTCCCAATGGAGCATGGGGAAAACAAGTTGATAAGAAGGCGGTCAACTATGCTTTACCATTGACAAATGAATTGATTCAGAAAATCAAAGCCACGGGTGAAGAACACGCCACGATTGACAACGGAGCGACAACGCGAGAAATTAACATATTAGTGGAGGCCTACGCCAAAACACAGAACGCCGATTATTTAAACGCAGCTCGTCAAGGGGTAGCATATTTGTTAGAAGCGCAATATGAAAACGGTGGCTTTCCACAATACTATCCTAACAAATCCTTATATCGAGCGCAGATTACCTATAATGACAACGCGATGATTAATGCGTTAACCGTGTTGGACAACTTAGTAAAAGAAAAAGCGGGTTTTGATGCATTAGGTGAGGACAAGTTAAAAAGACGTGCGGCAGATGCATTGGCAAGAGGCATAGATTGTATATTAAAAACACAGGTGGTTCAAGACGACTCTTTAACCATTTGGGCCGCGCAATATGATGAAAAAACGTTACAGCCAGAACAGGCGAGAGTTTTTGAGCCAGTTTCGCTAAGTACATCGGAATCGGTCAATATTGTTCGTTTTTTGATGAAACAGCCCGTTACGCCAGCGATAGAAAAAGCAATAGAATCTGCTATTCGTTGGTTTGCGGTACATGACTTAGAAGGGTATCGATTTGATAGAAAAAAGGACCCAAAAACAGGAAATACAGTTCGTGATTTGGTGCCTGATAGTACTTCTGTGATATGGTCGAGATTCTACGATATCAAGAATAATAAACCGCTATTCGGCGATCGGGACAATAGCGTGACTTACGATTTTTCGCAAATATCAGCTGAACGAAAGAATGGGTATGCGTGGTTTGGGAATTGGCCCGCCAAGCTGTTGGAAAAAGACTACCCCAAGTGGAAGAAAAATAAGGAAATAAAAAAGTAGAAATATGTTACTTTCAAGAGAGAATATAGGAAAAATAGATGCAAGCAAGGTGGAGTTGCCTGAAGGCAATTCCTTTGAATTGCCGGAACGCGTGTTGCAATTTGGAACTGGAGTGCTGTTGAGGGGCTTGCCTGATTATTTTGTTGATAAGGCAAATAAAGAAGGTTTGTTTAACGGGCGTATTTTGGTGGTTAAGTCAACAGCATCATCGGGTACGGATGAATTTGCAGAGCAAGAAGGCTTATACACCTTATCTATCAAAGGAATAGAGGATGGGCGGGAAGTCGTTCGATACAGTGTCAATAATGCGATTTCGCGGGTATTGTCAGCCTCGAGAGATTGGCAAGCTATCCTTGAAGCGGCGCGGAACCCCGATATGCAAGTTGTATTTTCCAATACAACGGAAGTAGGGATCGTATTGAGTAACGATAAGATAACAGACGGCCCTCCTGCTTCATTTCCCGGAAAATTGTTGTCCTTCCTGTACGAACGTTACCGACACTTTGATGGCGACACAACAAAAGGGCTCGTGGTGCTCCCTACAGAATTGATTTCCGACAATGCAACGAAACTGAAGAAAATTTTACACAGTTTGGCTGCTCAGAATAACCTGGAAAAAGGTTTTTTAACATGGTTAGACGAAGCCAACGACTTCTGTAATACCTTGGTAGATCGCATTGTGCCGGGTCGTTTGCCGAAAGAGGAGCAGCAACAAACGGAACAGGAATTGGGGTACCAGGATAAACTCATGATTATGGCCGAACCATTCCGTTTATGGGCCATCGAAACCGATTCGCAACGCGTGAAGAATGTCCTTTCTTTCGCAGAAGTAGACGACGGTGTAGTACTTGTTCCATCTATCGATAAATTCAAGGAGATTAAGTTGCGGCTGTTGAACGGAACACATACGCTAAGTTGTGCAGCTGCGTTGTGGAGTGGCTTTATAACCGTGAAAGAAGCGATGCAAAATGATGCGTTTAATGCTTTCGTCCGCGGTCTGATGAAAAATGAAATAGGTAAATCGATAGTCGATCAACATATTAAAACACAGGATGTGGAGGATTTTGCTAATCGTGTAATCGACAGGTTTAGTAATCCTTTTCTTGAGCATCGATGGGAAAACATTGCGTTAAATTATACCTCGAAGATGAATATGCGCAATATCGCATTGTTAGAAAAATGGTATACGAAGAATCTCGTTCCCCCACAGCATATCGCATTAGGTTTCGCCGCCTATATCAAGTTTATGGATACTACAGAGCAAGATGGTCAATATGTACAGGAGATCAACGGACAGAAAATTGTCCTTCAAGACGAGTTTGCACCGGCATTGTTAAACCATTGGACGAATAGGCAGACAGTAATACACAATGTGCTCCGTGATGATAGTCTATGGGGAAAGGATTTGACAACGTATCCCGAGTTCGAGTCGGCTGTCGGGCATTATATGGACGAAATAGACGCGGATGGCGTATTAAAAACAATTGAAAAGTTAAATGCAACATGGCAAATAGAATATTAAGGATCCATCCGAAGGATAATGTATTGGTAGCATTGCAGGACCTGTCGAAAGGTGAGCAAATAGCGTTTGATGGTGCAGTTTATACCTTACAGGACGATGTGCCCGCAAAACATAAGTTTTTTATGCGGGACATGCATCAAGGAGATGAAATATATATGTATGGCGTACTTGTGGGAAAAACACAATATACCGTGCAGCAAGGGGGGATTATGAATACGGACAATACCAAACATGCCGCAGATCCCTATAGATTTCGCCCTTATGAATACACATGGGAAATGCCCGATGTTTCGCGCTTCGAAGGCAGAACCTTTAACGGGTATGTTCGCTCTGATGGCAAAGTGGGTACGGCCAATTATTGGCTTTTTATCCCTACCGTATTTTGTGAAAACAGAAACCTGGATGTTATTAAGGAAGCACTCCACAACGAACTAGGGTATTCGGTGACCGGAAAATATCGTGCTTTTACCCATGAACTGTTGGCCGCGTATGAAGCCGGACAGGACATAAATACGTTGTCACCTGAACAGCTAAGCGTTGTCTCTCATGCGAAGAATCGTGTATTTAAAAACGTAGATGGTATTAAATTCTTAAATCATCAGGGGGGGTGTGGCGGTATCCGGCAGGATGCGGCCGTTTTAGGGAAACTATTGGCCGCTTATGCTGACCACCCTAATGTAGCAGGTGTCACGGTATTAAGTCTCGGTTGTCAGAATCTGCAACTGAACGATTTATTGGCGGATATAAAAGAGCGAAATCCGAATTTTAAAAAGCCGATTCACGTTTTTGAGCAACAGCAGTCGAAAAGCGAAGAACAGCTTATTAAAGAAGCTATACAAAAGACCTTTGTCGGACTGATAGAAATTAATAAATTGGAACGGCAACCTGCTCCGTTGAGTAAATTAACCTTGGGGGTGAAATGCGGTGGTAGCGACGGTTTCAGCGGAATATCGGCAAACCCGGCTGTAGGATATACTTCTGATTTACTGGTCGCTCTAGGAGGCAAAGTGCTGTTGGCCGAGTTTCCCGAATTGTGTGGCGCTGAACAAAACCTAATCGATCGAACGATAGAGCCGGAAGCGGCCCATAAATTCATTCGATTAATGGGGGCTTACAGCCAGGCAGCAGAAAATGTAGGTTCTGGGTTTCACATGAATCCGTCTCCAGGAAATATTCGGGATGGTCTGATTACCGACGCTATAAAGAGTACAGGAGCGGCTAAAAAAGGCGGAACGTCGCCTGTAGTAGACGTATTAGATTATACCGAAGAAGCAACTAAACCCGGGTTAAATCTAGTGTGTACACCAGGCAATGATGTAGAAGCAACAACCGGAAAGGCCGCTTCGGGTGCCACCCTAATTTTGTTTACCACTGGGCTTGGCACACCTACGGGAAACCCCATTTGCCCGGTTATAAAGGTAGCCACCAATAACGCGTTGGCACAACGCATGGGCGATATTATTGATATCAATACGGGGGCTATAATTGACGGGGATAAAACCATCGAGCAAATGGGGGAAGATATCTTAGAATATTGCATTAAAGCCGCCAGTGGAGAAGTAATACCAAAAGCAGTACAGTTAAATCAAGACGACTTCATTCCTTGGAAAAGAGGAGTAAGTTTATAAAACTATTATAATCATGAAAGCATTTTTAGACGACAACTTTTTATTAAATAGCAAAACGGCAGAAACGTTATATCATCAGTTTTCAAAGAGTTTGCCTATTATTGACTACCATAATCACCTGATCCCAGAACAAATTGTAAACGACACGCAATTTGAGAACATAAGCCAGGTATGGCTGAATGGTGACCATTATAAATGGCGCGCTATGCGTGCCAATGGAGTGAACGAGAAATATATTACAGGAGATGCTTCTGACAAAGAGAAATTTTTAAAATGGGCGGAAACTGTTCCATATACGCTGCGTAATCCTTTGTACCATTGGACACACTTAGAGCTTCAGCGCTACTTTGGCATCAAGGATTTACTTTCTCCTAAAACAGCAGAAAAGATTTATGAAGAGACGGCGGCTAAGTTGGCGGAACCGGGTTATTCCGTTCGGGGATTATTGAAAATGATGAATGTTGAGGTCGTATGTACGACAGACGATCCGATAGATTCCTTGAATTTTCATCAGCAGTTTGCGCAGGAGAACGAAAGCTTCAAGATGCTTCCGGCTTTTCGTCCAGATAAAGCCATGAACGCAGACGATGTTGAAGCGCTGAACACTTATATCGATCAAGTGGAAGCAGTGACAAATACATCTATTGGAAGTTATGCGGCTTACTTAGACGCACTGAAGACAAGACACGACTTCTTTGCGGAAAACGGTTGTTCTGTTTCTGATCACGGGCTAGAGCAGATTTACGCCGAAGATTATACTGATCAGGAGATTGCTCTTATCTTCGAAAAAATAAGAGCAAAACAAGTCTTAACCCTTAGCGAAAATTTGAAGTTCAAATCGGCTATGTTGGTGCAGTTTGCGGAATGGGATCACGAAAAAGGTTGGGTTCAACAGTATCATCTAGGGGCGCTACGGAATAACAACGCGCGTATGTTGCGTTTAAATGGACCAGATACCGGCTGGGATTCCATCGGTGACTTTAGCCAAGCGAGAGCACTTTCTAAATTCCTGAACAGGTTGGATAACCAGGATAAGCTGACAAAAACGATTTTATACAATCTGAACCCGGCTGACAATGAGTTAATCGCCACCATGATCGGAAATTTTAATGATGGATCAATCAAAGGAAAAATTCAGTTTGGATCGGCTTGGTGGTTCCTGGATCAAAAAGACGGCATGACTAAGCAGCTAAACGCCTTGTCGAATATGGGGCTGTTGAGCCGTTTGGTCGGGATGTTGACCGATTCTAGAAGCTTCTTGTCGTTTCCAAGACATGAGTATTTCAGACGATTAGTGTGTGATATTTTCGGAGAAGATGTAGAAAAAGGAGAACTGCCAAATGATATCGAATGGATTGGAGAAATGGTAAGTGATATTAGTTATCATAACGCGAAAGAATACTTCAACTTTTAGATTTCTGCGTTCAAATGACTATCTTTCCGAAATATTCTAATGACACCTAAACCGGTCAGCGGGAAGAATTAACACAGAACAAAACGAATAAAATGGGTAAAAGAAAAGAAGTTTTAGATGCGATTTTAAAACAGGGAATGTTGCCGTTGTTTTTTCACACGGACGTACAAGAAAGCATAGCTATTGTAAAGACGTTATATGCATCGGGGATTCGTGTCTTTGAGTTTACAAATCGTGGAGACGAGGCAAAGCGCGTTTTTAAAGCATTAATAGATGCTCGAAACGAAGAAATGCCTGATCTTCAGTTAGGTATCGGCACAATTAAGACCAATACCGAAGCGGAAAAATTTATTAGTTTGGGCGCGGACTTTATCGTTGCACCAATAGTCACCCCTGAAGTAGGGGATTTAACGCATAGTCACGATTTATTATGGATTCCGGGCTGTATGACACCCACAGAAATAGCTTTTGCGCAACAGAATAAAGCGTCTTTGATCAAGCTTTTTCCGGCGAACGTATTGGGACCGGGATTCGTGTCTGCGATTAAAGAGCTGTTCAAAGGTCAGCTATTTATCCCTACTGGAGGCGTGGATTTGGAAATAGAAAACCTAAAATCTTGGTTTAATGCTGGCGTTTGTGCAGTTGGAATGGGCAGCAAGCTAATCAACCCGAATAATACAGAGGGACTTGCCGAAAAAACACAACAGGCTTTACAGCTTGTGGAACAAGCAAAGGCATCGATTGACAAATGAGAAATAAACAACAATTCATTTTACGATTACGAACAACGAATTACAAAAAAATATAAACAAAAACGCTATACCAATGAACATAGAAAAGAAAAGCAATTATAGATGGACGATATGTTCGCTACTATTTTTTGCAACAACGATTAACTATTTGGATAGACAGGTGCTATCGCTCACGTGGAAAGATTTTATCGCTCCGGAGTTCCATTGGACAAATAGTGACTATGGATTGATCACGGCATTGTTCTCTATATTTTACGCTGTAAGTATGTTGTTCGCTGGCCGGTTTGTAGACTGGCTTGACACGAAGAAAGGCTTTTTGTGGGCTATAGGGATCTGGTCCGTCGGAGCAATATTACATGCTTTTTGTGGCATCGCCACTTCAGGGATTGTTGCCGGAGAATGGCTTGTTGGATTCGAAGGAGCGAAAGAAGCAATTGGGCGTGTGAATGATGTCGCGCTTGTTGTCAATGTGAGTGTTACCCTGTTTATTTTTGCACGTTTTGTCCTAGCGGTAGGTGAAGCGGGAAACTTTCCAGCAGCTATTAAAGCTACCGCCGAATTTTTTCCTAAAAAGGATAGAGCGCTTTCGACGAGTATCTTCAATGCAGGGGCAACTATTGGTGCATTGGCTGCCCCACTTACAATTCCCGTAATCGCCGCTCACTGGGGATGGGAGATGTCATTTATCATTATCGGTGCGCTCGGTTTTATATGGATGGGTTTCTGGATCTTTATGTATAAGAAGCCCCATAAACACCCTAAGATTAACAAGGCGGAGTTAGCCTATATTATGCAGGATGGCGATGGCGACGAAATCGAACCAGAGGATGTCGTAGGAGTAGCCCCGCCTACAGGAAAGAAAAAAATGTCTTTCGCTAGCTGCTTCAAACACAAACAAACATGGGCTTTTGCATTCGGTAAGTTCATGACAGATGGGGTATGGTGGTTCTTTTTGTTCTGGATGCCTGCGTACCTTTCTTCAGTTTATGATATCAAATCATCGGATACAGAGGGACAATTGGCGCTGTTCGTATTATACTTGATAACTTTATTATCTATTATTGGAGGTTGGTTACCCACATACTTTGTTGACAAAAAAGGATTAAACCCTTATGACGGACGTATGAAAGCCATGTTGCTGTTTGCTTTCGTGCCGCTGGTGGTATTATTCGCACAGCCATTGGGGCATATTTCCTACTGGGTGCCCGTTATATTCATCGGCTTTGCTGGTGCGGCACATCAGGCTTGGTCAGCGAATATATTTTCTACTGTAGGAGATATGTTTCCAAGAAGTGCGATCGCAACCGTTACCGGTATTGGCGGTCTTGCAGGCGGAGTAGGCTCGACCTTCATCAACTTCGGTTCGGGAAAACTGTTTGACTATACCGCGGAAACGCAGATGATTTTTATGGGCTTTCAGGGTGAAGAAGCAGGTTATTTTATTGTTTTTTCTTTCTGTGCGGTGGCCTATCTAATCGCCTGGGCAGTAATGAAGACCTTGGTGCCAAAAATGGAAATAATTAAAGGATAATCGTAAAATGGATTTAGACTTAGCGCACATTTTCTATAAAGAAGAGGACATTCCGGTGGAATTTTCTTTAGCGGAGCAGATCGATCAGCGATCGTTCCTCTCGAACGGAGAAATGCTTACCTGGACAGGAGAGACTAGTGAGGTATTTTCACCCATTTGTGTAAAGACAAAAGCGGGGTTGGTACGAAAACGGATAGGAAGCTATCCGGTATGTACCGAAAAAGAATCGATGGTCGCGTTAGAAGCTGCTGTGAAGGCCTACGACAACGGTCGGGGCGAGTGGCCCACGATGAGTGTGGCCGACCGCATTACATGTGTTGAGCGATTCACGGAAAAGATGCTAGAGAAGAAAGACATCGTAGTGAAGCTCATCATGTGGGAAATCGGAAAATCTTACGCCGACTCCGTTAAAGAGTTTGACCGAACAGTAGAATATGTTTATGCGACAATTGACGCCTTGAAGGACTTGGATAGAGACTCGTCGCGCTTCCAGATAGAACAAGGGATCATAGCGCAGATTCGTCGTTCGCCGTTAGGTGTCGTGCTTTGTATGGGGCCGTTTAACTATCCATTGAACGAAACGTTCACGACCCTCATCCCTGCGTTGATTATGGGTAATACCCTGTTGTTTAAACCACCGAAACATGGGACATTATTGCACTATCCGTTATTGGAGGCGTTTCGAACCAGTTTTCCGAAGGGAGTAGTAAATACCATCTACGGTCGAGGGAATAAAATTGTACCCCAATTGATGCAATCGGGAAAAATTAATGTATTAACGCTTATCGGTTCCAGTCGTGTAGCGGATGAATTGAAGAAGCTGCATCCCCGTGTAAATAGGTTACGCGCTATTTTAGGGCTAGATGCTAAAAATGCAGCAATCGTTACGAAAGATGCAGATCTTGATTTGGCTGTCTCTGAAACCGTATTAGGTTCGCTATCGTTTAATGGACAGCGATGCACGGCCTTAAAGATCGTCTATGTACATCGTAGTATAGCGCCCGAATTCTTGAAGAAGTTAAGTGCTGAAGTCGGGAAATTGAAATACGGAATGCCTTGGGAAAAAGGTGTGGCGTTGACGCCACTACCAGAAGTCAATAAACCAGCTTATTTGACAGCGTGCTTGGAAGATGCGAAAGCCAACGGTGCTAAAGTGGTTAACGAACATGGCGGGGAGGTTCTCGAATCATTTTTTTATCCTGCTATCGTTTATCCAGTAAATTCGCAGATGAAACTTTACAGAGAAGAACAATTTGGTCCCGTAATCCCCGTCATTCCATTTGATGACTTGGAAGAACCTATCGAATATTTAATTGAATCTTCTCATGGACAGCAAGTTAGTATATTTAGTAACAACCATGCTGTTATTTCGTCTTTAATAGATCCGTTAGTCAATCAAGTAAGCCGGGTTAATATCAATTGTCAGTGCCAACGGGGTCCGGATACATTTCCCTTCACGGGAAGAAAAGACAGTGCCGAGGGAACATTGTCGGTAGTAGATGCCCTACGGTCGTTCTCCATCCGATCACTTGTGGCGACGAAAGATACAGATAAAAATAAAAAGGTGTTGAACGAAATAGTGCGTGATCACAGCTCTAATTTCCTAAGTACGAAATATATTTTCTAATAGCGGAATGGGCGGGTTAAATATCCTGCCTATTTCAATATCTCAGCTATTTTAGGTAATATTACAACATAATTACCTATTATGGCGTTTGAGAACTATACGATAAAAGATATTGCAAAGGCCTTAAACCTTTCCACTTCTACCGTTTCCAGAGCTTTACGAGATAGCTATGAAATCAGTACAGACACGAAAAGAATGGTGTTGGAGTATGCGGAAAAAATAAACTATCGCGCAAATCCTATTGCGAGAAGCTTAAAGGAGAAGAAAAGTTATAGTATCGGGGTAATCGTGACGGAGATTGCCAATAATTTTTTCTCGCAGGTTATTGATGGAATAGAGTCAGTCGCTTATAGCAAGAACTATCAAGTTGTTATTTCTCAAATGCGTGAGTCCTCTGTTCGAGAACGGTCGAACGTAGAATATCTTTATTCTCGTTCAACGGACGGTCTTCTCATCGCATTATCTTCCGAAACAACTGATTTTTCTTATCTGGAACAACTTATGAATAAAGGTTTTCCCATTGTTTTCTTTGATCGGGTACCCAACGATTTAAGATGTCATAAGGTAATTGCAGATAATCGTCAGGGAGGATTCGATGCCATTCAATATCTTGTCAGAAAAGGAAAACGAAAGATTGCCCACCTTACCGGAACAAGAAAACTTTCTATTACGCGGGAACGGCTTGAAGGCTATAAGATGGGATTAGAAGCGAATGGACTTCCATATCTTCCCGAGCTTGTTAAGCATTGTGAATATGGAGGACTTCACCAGGACGAAATTGAACAGGCCGTGACAGAACTTTTACAAGAGGAATATGATGCTATTTTTATCTCAGGAGATAAATTGAGCATGGGATATCTGGAGGCGATGAAAGCACGGCCAGGGGCAGACTTGACGAAAATTGAGGTTACGGGCTTTACAAATTCTAAAGTTGTAAATCTTTTCTCGCCTCCTATTACAGCAGTACGGCAACCGGCGTTTGAGATGGGCGAGAAAGCCGCAGAACTATTGATTCAGCAAATTGAGTCTAAACATCTTATCGAGGAGTTTGAAACAATTGTGTTTCCGACGACCTTGATAGAGCAAGGCTTATAGCGTTAATTTTTATTAAATACAGTAAGCCGGCTGGTCAACGCAAACATCAGCAAGCCAAAACAAGCGAATACCCCGAAAGAATATCGTAAACTAAATACCTCTGCTATATAACCAATAAGTGGTGGGCCCATTAGGAAGCCTAAATAGCTCACGCTAGAGACCATTGCTAAGGCCACTCCGGAGGAGATGGTTTTGTGTGTTCCTGCAACGGAGTATACAGATGGTATGTTACAAGCAACGCCTAATCCGACGAGCATAAAAGCCAGTGTACATAGAATAAGTTCTGGGAAAATCACGGCGCTCATCATGCCCACAAACATGAGGATTCCGCTAATCTGTAATGTTCGTTTACGGCCAATTCGGCTAATGACCGCGTCACCGACAAATCGTCCCAACGCCATCATGACCATGAAAGAGGCATACCCTAGGGTGGTCCATTTTTCTGGCGCTAACACAATATCATGAAAATAAACGCCACTCCAATCAAACATTGCGCCTTCAGTTGCCATACTGCAAAAACCAATGACGCCTAAGGATATTAAAAGGCGGTCCGGTTTAAATGAGAAGGATTTTTTTTCAGATGAATTGGTAATGTCCTGTACAAGATAAGCCCTGTTTAGAAAAATATTAATGAGCATCAAACCCATAACAATATAGAAGTGCGTTTGGGTAGATAAATCTATATTAAAAGAAATCAGACCAATTATAGCACCTGTAAAACCGGCGATACTCCAGGAGCCATGAAAGGATGACATGATTGATTTCTTGTAAAGGCGTTCAGCTAATACTCCTTGTGTGTTGACGGAGATGTTACATATATTTCCAACGACACCGAAAAGCAGGAGCGTGCCTCCTAATTGCCAGGCGTTTGTTGAATAAGGAATACTGCATAACACCATTAAATAGAAAACTGCGGCGATGGGCATAATGTGATGGCTTCCGTATTTGCTAACCAATCTTCCCGAAATGGGCATTGTCAACAACTGACCGATAGGCAACGCGAGCAAAACCGTGCCTAACTCTGCTTCCGTAAGTTGTAATTGTGACTTTATCACAGGAATACGACTTGCCCAGCTAGCGAAGGCCAATCCTTGTCCGAAATAGAATAGCGAAACGGCTAAACGTATCCGTTGTTTGCTTCCATACATTGCCGTGCTTTGCGTGTTTGTTGACGAGTCCATGGCTACATCCTGATTTTGAGGCAAAAGTACACTAAATTTCACGCATTAAATAATTCGCTTATACGTTGGTTGGAAGAGATCAAATGTTAGAGGAACCCGTTAAAAACCAAAAATTATTGGTATTTTACAGAAGAGCGCTTACATTTGTATTAACAGACTCCGTAGCTCAGTTGGTAGAGCAACTGACTCTTAATCAGTGGGTCGAGAGTTCGAGCCTCTCCGGGGTCACTTCTTGGGGCAAGTCTAAAAGGAAAGACTTGTCCCATTTTTTTGCGTTGTAATGTGCGATTATCTGCGATAGCTAAAATTGTTGTTATCTCGGGAAGCTTTTTATAATATTTCTGCCATGCGCTTGTTCTCTTAACGGTCTTGATATGATCAGCGTAGCATGATTGTTTTTAATCATTTGATTAAAATATTTGGTTAATTAACAAATTAGTTTTTATATTTGTTGCGTTAAAGGATATTGGTTACATGACAAAAAGCAAAGAAGCAAAGCGTTTAGATACGTCTACAGAGGAGAAAATTATACAAGCAGCGAGTAAAGTGTTTACACAAAAAGGCTATGTAGGGACGCGTACACGTGATATTGCTGAAGAAGCAGGCATTAATCTGGCTTTGCTCAACTATTATTTCCGCAGTAAAGAAAAATTGTTCCAGTTGATTATGGCGGAGAAGCTGCAGTTGTTATTTAGCGTGATCTTACCCATAGTCAACAACGATGATCTAACATTGGAAGAAAAGATGGAGGCCCTTGTCGAAAACTATATCGTTTTGCTAGTTGATAACCCCGATTTGCCTCTATTTGTTTTAGGAGAGATAAAGGCAAATCCGGAAGGCTTTAAAGACAGATTGCAGGTTAGGAAACTACTGCAACATTCTTCTTTTATCCGCCAATTGCGAGAGAGAAGACCAGACCTAGAACCTGTACAGTTTATTGTGTCGTTGCTTGGAATGACAATTTTCCCTTTCATAGCAAAACAAATTCTATTTGCAGATGATAAAATTTTTAAAAAACAGATGGAAGAAAGAAAAATTTTAATAGCTAAATGGGCAAAAATGATGCTGGAAACATAAAGTGTTTTTTTTACGTCATCATTAATCAAATGATTAAAACAAAATAATTAAGATCATGATTAGAATAGTATTTAGACGGGTATTAACTATTATTGGCTGCTGGTTAATAACAAATAACTACATCTATGCGCAGTCATCCCGATCATTAAACCTTGACGTTTGCTATCGACTTGCAGAAAACAACTATCCTTTGGTAAAACAATATGCGCTGTTAGAGAAAACAAAAGAATATTCTTTGACCAACGCTTCAAAAGGCTATCTACCGCAGATAAATGTAGGAGGACAAGCGAGTTACCAATCGGACGTAACACAAATACCTATATCTATTCCTCACATCGATATTCCTTCTATGAACAAAGATCAGTACAAATTATATGGAGAAGTATCGCAACCGCTTACGGATTTGTTTATGGTAAAACACCAAAAGGAACTTGTATACGCTAATGCAGCTGTCGAGAAACAAAAAGTAGAAGTGGAATTGTACAAATTGAAAGAACGTATCAACCAATTCTATTTTGGAATCCTATTGATTGATGCTCAGATAGCCCAGGCTGAAGTCTTAAAAAAGGACATCCGTTCCGGGATGAACAGAAACGACGTCGCCATTGCTAATGGAATTGCTTTAAAAAGTAGTAGCGATGTATTGGGAGCGGAGTTATTGAAAGCAGATCAGCGTACCATTGAGTTGAAAGCCACGCGGAAAGGTTATGTCGATATGCTTTCCCTATTCATCAATCGGACCATTGATGAACACACCATATTGGAAAAACCATTTACAGCAACTTCTCTAATGACAGAAATCAACCGTCCGGAATTAAAATTATTTGAAACACAAAAGAAAACTTTTGACGTGCACAACAAACTGATAGATACCAAGGCTTTGCCGCACTTTAGTCTTTTCTTTCAAGGAGGGTATGGCAGGCCTGGGCTAAATATGTTGAACAATAATTTTGATTTGTATTATATCGGAGGTGTCCGCCTTACGTGGAACATCGCTAGTTTCTATACACGGAAACAAGAAAAGCAGTTGCTGAATCTAAGTCAAAACGCGTTGCAAGTGCAAAAAGAAACGTTTTTATTCAATACGAACCTTACATTAAAACAACAGGATAGTGAAATAGCAAAACTGGAAGAACTGATACAAACAGATCGGGATATTGTTCAATTAAGGGAGAATGTAAAGCTATCTGCACAAAACCAGTTGGCGTACGGCGCAACGACTACAAACGATTATCTCATATATATCAACGCAGAAGACCAGGCAAAACAAAATATGATTATCCACGAGATACAGCTTTTGATGGCACAGTATAGTTTTAAAACAACTTCAGGGAATTAAAATAGACAACAATGAATACAGCACCAGAAAATCGCTTTTTTTTATCTAAAATAATGATAATAGTTATTTTATCGGCGTGTAACACCAATCGACATTCTTTTGATGCATCGGGTTCGTTTGAAGCCGAAGAAACGATTATATCAGCCGAGACCCAAGGCATGATAAAAGCTTTTGATATAGCGGAAGGACAAACCCTACAGGCCGGGGAACAAATTGGTTATGTTGACAGTGTGCAGTTGCATTTAAAGAAAAGACAATTGGAGGCGCAGGTACGCGCATTAACCGGAAAAAAACCGAACATCCCAGTTCAGTTATCTGCCCTGGGGGAGCAATTACGAACTGCCGAAAAAGAGAAGGCCCGAATAATTAATCTAGTAAAAGGTGATGCAGCAACACCCAAGCAGTTAGACGATATGAACGCGCAGATCGCAGTGCTGAAAAAGCAAATTGAAGCACAGAAATCATCATTAAGCATCTCTAGCGAAGGTATCAGCAAAGACGCTATTCCGTTGCAGATACAGATTGAACAATTAGAAGATCAACTAAGCAAATGCCATATTGTAAATCCTATAGCGGGAACAGTATTAACCAAATATGCTGAAGCCAATGAGATGGCTACTGTGGGGAAACCGTTATACAAAATTGCGGATCTATCCAATATCACCTTGCGCGCTTATATTACAGGGAATCAGTTATCCCAAATCAAGCTCAACCAAAAGGTAAGCGTAAACACCGATGACGGCAACGGAGGATATAAGGAAACAGCGGGAATAATAACTTGGATAAGTGACAAAGCAGAGTTTACGCCAAAAACTATCCAAACGAAAGACGAAAGGGCAAACATGGTATACGCGATAAAAGTGAAGGTTAAGAATGATGGGAAGTATAAAATAGGCATGTACGGTGAAATTTTGTTCAATGGAGAAGAGGAAAAAGAAAGAGGAAATGATGATTAAGTATAATGAAAAACGTTGTTTTAAATAATATTTCCAAGACTTACGACAATGGAATGGTGCAGGCGGTAAGTGACGTATCATTTCACGTAAACCAAGGCGAACTGTTCGGGTTGATTGGGCCTGATGGCGCAGGTAAGACAAGCATTTTCCGTATCCTCACGACCTTACTTTTACCGGATGGAGGCTCAGCTTCAGTAAATGGTTTGGATGTGGTAGAAAATTATAAGACTATTCGTAAAAACGTAGGCTACATGCCCGGCAAATTCTCTTTGTATCAAGATTTAACAGTACAGGAGAACTTGAACTTTTTTGCAACGATATTCAATACCAGCGTAAAAGAAAATTATGATCTTATCAAGGATATATATGTACAGTTAGAGCCTTTTAAGGACCGGAGAGCAGGAAAGCTTTCTGGTGGTATGAAACAGAAATTAGCTTTATGCTGTGCTCTAATACATCGCCCGACGGTACTCTTTCTCGATGAGCCGACCACAGGTGTGGATGTTGTCTCCAGAAAAGAATTCTGGGATATGCTGAAACGTCTGAAACAGCAAGGGATTACCATACTTGTTTCTACCCCTTATATGGATGAAGCCACGCTTTGCGAACGGATAGCTTTAATACAGACTGGTAGCATCATGTCAATTGATACACCTGAAAATATCATAACGCAATTTCCGGAAAATCTTTTTGCTGTGAGGAGTGATAATATGGGAAACCTGTTGCATGATTTAAAAAAGGCCAAAATAATAAAAAGCTGTAACGCGTTTGGCGCATACCACCATGTGACATTCCGAGACGTCAGTCCGGAAGTTAAAGAAAAGCTTATTCGTGTTTTGGAAGAAAAAAAACATACGAATATAGAATTAAAACCGGTCACGCCAACCATTGAAGATTGCTTTATTTATTTGATGGAGAAATAGGAATGGATACTGTAATACATACCAATAAACTCACGAAGCGATTTGGCGATTTTATTGCCGCCAATGAGATCACCTTTGATGTGTACCGGGGTGAAATATTCGGTTTTCTTGGCGCTAACGGTGCCGGAAAAACAACGGCTATGCGCATGTTATGCGGCTTATCCACACCTTCATCGGGAACGGCTACCATTGCCGGATTCGATATTTACAAACAGGCTGAGGAAATCAAAAAGAACATTGGCTATATGAGTCAGAAATTCTCGCTGTATGAAGACTTAACCGTGCTAGAAAATATCCGTTTTTTTGGTGGTATCTATGGCTTATCGGATAGACAATTAAAAGAAAAGAGTGAGCAGCTTATAGAAACACTAGGTATGAAAAGCGAAGTCAAGAAGATGGTAGGTTCGTTGCCGCTGGGTTGGAAGCAAAAGCTATCCTTCTCGGTAGCGATTCTTCACGAACCCAAAATCGTTTTTCTCGATGAACCCACGGGAGGTGTTGATCCGGTAACCAGACGTCAGTTTTGGGACTTGATATATGAAGCGGTTGACAGTGGGATCACTGTTTTCGTGACCACGCATTATATGGACGAAGCTGAATATTGTAATCGTATCTCGATGATGGTGGACGGTGAAATAAAAGCACTCGATACACCTGCAAAATTGAAACAACAGTATTCCGTCACATCGATGGACGAGGTTTTTTATGAATTAGCTAGAGGAGCAAAAAGGAGCGAATAATGAATAACATTTCCATTTTTATACAAAAGGAGTTTCTGCATGTTTTTCGCGACCGGAAAACCCTATTGATGCTGTTTGGTCTACCCATAGTGCAGATTATTTTATTTGGTTTTGCATTGACTAATGAAATTAAAAATGCAAAAATTGTTGTCTGCGATTATGCGAAAGATGCTGCTTCACAGCAGATTATAGAAAAGCTAAAGGCAAGCCAACAATTTGAAATTCAAAATATACTATTAAACCATAAGCAAATAGAAGCAACCTTTAAAGAAGGGAAAATAAAAATGGCGGTTGTTTTTCCTGCTAATTTCAACAACGACTTATTGCATCAGAATAAGACGCAGGTGCAGTTAATCACAGATGCATCCGATCCTAACACAGCAACGACAATCAGTGGATACGCTAGTCAAATCATCATGGATTATCGGAACGAACTGATGCAATTGCAGGATCTACCCTACCAGATCGATACGGAGATGAGGATGATTTATAACCCAGAACTGAAGGCCGCGGTAAATTTTGTTCCGGGAGTGATGTCGTTGATTTTATTACTCGTCTGTGTATTGATGACTTCCGTTGCTATCGTAAAAGAAAAGGAAATGGGAACAATGGAGATACTGTTGGTCTCACCGTTTAATCCTTTTTTGGTTATTGTGTCTAAAGCAGTACCCTATCTTGCCTTATCCCTGATTAACTTAACGATCATTTTGTTGCTGAGTGTTTTTGTGTTGGGAATGCCGATTAATGGTAGTGTTTTATTACTATACGCGGTGAGTACGTTATTTATCATGACAGCACTTTCTCTAGGACTGCTGATTTCGAATAGCACGGCTTCGCAGCAGGCAGCCATGTTGATTTCGCTAATGGGTATGTTGGTCCCGTCCATTCTATTTACAGGTTTTATGTTTCCATTGGAAAATATGCCGTATCCCCTACAGCTTGTATCCCATATCATTCCTGCCAAATGGTATTATATTATCGTTAAATCTATTATGGTGAAAGGATTAGGTTTCTCGGCAATATGGAAAGAAACACTTGTTTTATTCGGGATGACGCTCCTGTTACTGGTCGTTAATATCAAAAAATTTAAAATCCGTTTGACATGAGAACGCTGAAATTTTTGTTGCGTAAAGAATTTAAGCAGATATTCCGCAATAAGGCTTTATTACCTATGCTGTTTGTCGTTCCTATCATGCAATTGCTTATTCTTCCTTTGGCTGCAGATTATGAAGTAAAGAATATTAACATTACGATTGTTGACCAAGACCATTCGGCCTATTCGCAAAAGTTGATTTCAAAAATAATGGCATCCGGATATTTCAGGCTGGCAAGTTATGCAACGGGGTTTAATGATGCATTTGATGATGTTGAAAATGACCGATCCGACTTAATATTAGAAATACCACAAGGTTTTGAACGTAACCTTATCCGGGAAAATGAACAACAGCTATATATGGCCGTTAATGCTATTAACGGTGTAAAAGCCAATCTTGGGGGCACATATTTAAATCGCATAATTGCCGATTATAACGCAGACGTTCGGTTAGAGTGGGTACAGATGTCGAAATTCAACCGCCTTCCGACTATCGAAATCGTTTCGTCCAATTGGTTTAATCCTACGATGAACTATCGGTTTTATATGGTTCCGGGTATTCTCGCTTTGTTGGTCACTATGATCGGAGCATACATGTGCGCGCTTAATATTGTTAAAGAAAAAGAAAAGGGAACAATTGAACAAATAAATGTGACACCAATCAAAAAGTATCAGTTTATTTTGGGAAAACTTATACCTTTCTGGGTTATCGGCATCGTGGTATTCACTATGGGACTGTTTGGGATTGGATGGCTCGTTTATGGCATTGCGCCGATTGGGAGCCTGCTCCTGCTATATGCCTATCTTTCGGTATATTTGATTGCCGTATTAGGTTTAGGACTGTTGATTTCCACGTATGCGGAGACCCAACAACAGGCCATGTCGATCGCTTTTTTCTTTATGATGATTTTTATATTGATGAGTGGATTGTTTACATCTATTGATGGCATGCCCGAATGGGCTTATATAATGACGAAATTCAGCCCTATAACCTATTTTATAGAGGTCATGCGGATGATTGTGTTGAAAGGAAGTGCATTTTCCGATATAAAAAGCCATTTTTTAATCATGGTAGGTTTTGCAGTATCCCTTAACGGATGGGCGATTTATAACTATAAAAAGACCAGCTAATGGCAGTATTGTTTTTTACTTACAAGGACGGTTATCTTTGTTGGAAGTATATCGCATATTTCGGATTTTACCCTTGCGAAATATTATAGAAATTTGTAGAATAAGCGATCAGAAAAAGATGGAAACACAGGCAACTATGAATTATAATCGGATAGCAAAAGCCATTGATTATATTAAGGGGCATTTTAAGGAACAGCCTAATCTGGATGATGTAGCGGAAAAGATAAATTTAAGTCCGGCGCACTTTCAACGGATGTTTACTGAATGGGCAGGAACAAGTCCGAAAAGATTTTTGCAGTACATCTCTCTAGAACATGCGAAGAAGATGCTAAAAGAGGAACAGGCGACATTGTTTGAAACTACTTTTGAAACAGGGCTTTCCAGTACAAGCCGTCTCCATGATCTGTTTGTAAACATCGAAGGAATGACACCGGCAGAATATAAAAATGGAGGTAAAGACCTAGATATCAATTACAGCTTTGCCGAAAGCCCTTTTGGAGCATTGATTACTGCTGCCACTGTGAAAGGTGTCTGTTATATGGCCTTTGAAGACGATGAGGGAAAAGCTTTCTCTAATTTAAGAGCAAAATTTCCGAATGCTACATTCCAAAGAAAGTTAGATTTATTGCAGCAAAATGCATTGTTTATTTTTCAAAATGATTGGAGCAAGCTAAATGAGATTAAATTACATCTAAGGGGTACCGATTTTCAACTGAAAGTATGGGAAAGCCTATTAAAAATTCCCATGGGTAAATTGTCTACCTATGGTTATATCGCCGAACAAATAGGCTGTCCTAAAGCTTCGCGTGCCGTGGGAACGGCTATTGGAAGTAATCCTGTTGCGTTCTTGATTCCTTGTCATCGTGTCATCCAGTCATCTGGAATATTCGGCGGATATATGTGGGGACCGACGAGAAAAACGGCCATTATTGGCTGGGAAAGAGCGAAAGTATGCACAGAAAACACAGGGCATGGACTTATTTAACCAATCCTCCGATAACGATCAAAATTGGCTTCCTTATGACGGGGTAGTAAACTACTACGGAAAATTGATGTCCAAGGAGCAAGCTGATTTTTATCTAAACCGTTTATTAGAGACTATAGAATGGAAAAATGACGAAGCGATTCTTTTCGGGAAAAGAATAATTACCAAAAGAAAAGTAGCCTGGTATGGCGATAAGCGTTACGAATACTCGTATTCGAACACAACGAAATATGCTTTACCCTGGACAAAAGAGTTGTTGGAGTTAAAAACTTTAATAGAGAAAGAAACAGGTGAAACGTTTAATTCCTGTCTGCTCAATCTGTATCACAATGGAGATGAAGGAATGGCATGGCATAGCGATGGAGAACGTGATTTAAAACGAGACGGAGCAATCGGATCCATGAGCTTTGGGGCAGAACGGAAATTTGCATTCAAGCACAAGCAGACCAAAGAAAAAATAGTGCTTTTTTTGGCACATGGAAGCCTTTTGGTCATGAAAGACACCACACAAACCCACTGGTTACACCGATTACCGCCAAGCAAAAGGGTTACGACCCCCAGGGTGAACCTGACGTTTCGAACGATAGAAAACCAAACGAAAGATAAAACCAATAGGAATACGGAGCAATAATACATCAAGATTACATTCCGATTCCGGAAATATCGAAATTTAGGTTAAATTTACCCGAAGAAAGTCGATATGAAGAAATTAGGAATTTTGTTGATTATTTGTTGTTGTTCGACGGGGGGCTTAAAAGCGCAAAAGGTGCAAAAATTAGGTTGGATATGGGGACCGTCTGTCGGATGGCAGTATCAAAGCGGAAATTTTCTGAAAGCATCCGGCTGGGGGCTATTTGCGCCCAACGAGCATCAATATATAAAGATTAATGCCGGGGCAAACTTTACGTGGATGAAGAGCAAGACCACCGTTGTCCCAGAATTAGGTTTTACCTATTATCTAAGCAATAGGTTAGTCTTTCCATTTGTTCAAGCAGAGGTAACACCATATACATTAACACCTAAAGTTGGAATAAGTATGCTTTCCATTGTAGACTTAGGTATAGGCTATGGGTTCGATATGAAAACCAAGGAAGATTTTAAACCGTTAAAGGGACTAACAGGATCGGTAACGTTAAACATTCCGCTGAATTTCTACTAAAAAGCTGAAACCTGCGTAAATCTCCTTAATCAAAAGAATATAAATAGTTTATGCGACCTTTATTGCCATTAAAAACAATTTATTCTGATGAAAATTAACGCTGTGTTTTGTTTTTAAAAATTATTTCTGTCCGGTTTTCTTTTTCTAAAAGATATAAATAGTTGATACAGAAAAGTTTTTGAGTAGACGGAGTTTGGTAAAAAAATAAAATAAATTTTTAAACATCATAAAAAAAAGATACTTTTGCATCCCCAAACTGCTGTTGCGTTAAGGGTTGAAAAATAAATAATTACAGTAAAAACAGATATGACTAAAGCAGAAATTATTGCGGAGATCTCTAATAAAACAGGCTTAGAGAAAGTAGATGTTCAAGAAACAGTAGAAGCGTTTTTTAAGGTGGTGAAAAATGCTATGATTAGCGGAGAGAATGTGTACGTTAGAGGTTTCGGAAGTTTTGTTGTGAAGAAAAGAGCAGAAAAAACGGCTCGTAATATTTCGAAGAACACAGCTATTATTATTCCGGCGCACTACGTGCCCAGTTTTAAGCCGGCAAAAGTTTTTGTGGAAAAAGTTAAACAAGGAAACAAGTAAAACTAGGTCGAGATGAATACCAAACAAATAATCGTGGTTGTTGTTGTAGTTGCCTTAATGGGGGGACTTCTTGCGCGGCCTATTAAGGGTTTGGTAGACGAAAACAAAGGAGCTAATGATCCGGCGGGTGAAGCAGCTTCGTCAGCTTTTACTCTTCAAAGTGTATCTGAAATTACCAAACAGTCTATAAACACCAGTATAGCACAGGAAATTACGACTTTAGAGGAAAAAGCCAAACAAGCCAATGGCGACGAAAAACTCGCTTTGTTGGAACAATTAGCCCAAAAATGGGATGATGTTGCCAAATTTGCTCCTCAGGGATTTATTTATGAGGAAATGGCTAAAACATCACCTAAATTTGAGTATTGGTTGAAAGCTGGTGATGCCTATCGTACGGCGTATACGAATTTGCAGGATACTGCGATGTCGGCAGAACTCAATAGGCTGGCCATTCGGTCGTATGAAAAAGCAACAGAACTGGACGAAAACAATTTGGACGCAAAAACAGGTTTGGGCGCAGCTATGGTTACAGGCAGTGGTAACCCAATGGCAGGAATCGCCTTGTTACAGGAAGTTGTTGCAAAAGATCCAAAAAATATTCATGCAAACAAAACATTGGGACTGTTCTCTTTGCAGTCTCGTCAATTCGACAAAGCTATTGAGCGATTCAAAACAGTTGTCGAATTAAGCCCCGATGCAGAATCGTACTTTTACCTAGCGACGGGCTACGAAAATATTGGATTGAAAAACGAAGCCATTGCAGCTTTTCAAAAAAGTAAAGAGCTTGCTTCGGATCCAACCTTATCTCAGTTCATCGACAGACGTGTCGAGGAACTCAGCAAGTAATTAACATATTAATTTAATCATTAAAAACATTAAAGCTATGCCAAGCGGAAAAAAAAGAAAAAGACACAAAATGGCTACGCACAAGCGTAAGAAACGTTTAAGAAAAAATAGACACAAGAAAAAATAAGCTTGTTGGTCTTTAGGTTAATACCTGTAAGATGTCATACAATCTATAGTTTTTCAAATGGAAGACAATAGATTGTATTTTTTTCATTAACGAGTTTTTATGTTTCATCAGGCTACATACAAATTGTATAAAGCCGTAAATGAGTAGCTGTTGGTAAAGGAATTAATTATCGATTCGACTCCCGACAAGGGAGTGACTATTGCTTTACTACAGGACAAACAGCTTGTTGAGCTGAACAAGGAACAGGCAGATAATAATTTCGCCGTTGGCGATATTTATCTAGGGCGAATCAAAAAGATTATGCCTGGCCTCAATGCCGCTTTCGTAGATGTAGGCTACGAAAAAGATGCGTTCTTACATTATTTAGATTTAGGACCTCAGGTTCAGTCTTTGCTCAAGCTAACACGGATAGTAAAGAACGGCAGCTATCAAGAGAAGCTGCTCAATAGTTTGAAGCTCGAAAAGGACATTGATAAAGCAGGAAAGATTTCGGATATATTAAGCCGAAATTTGCTTTTACCAGTACAAATTGCGAAAGAGCCTATCTCGACTAAAGGCCCCCGATTAAGTTCGGACCTATCCATCGCAGGTAGATTTGTTGTGTTGGTCCCGTTTTCGAGCACAGTTTCCATATCCAAGAGAATTAAAGGAAGTGCTGAACGAAATAGGTTGAAGAAGATAGTGGAAAGTATTAAACCACCAAACTTCGGCGTTATCATACGGACAGTTTCGGAAGGAAAAGGTGTAGATGAATTACAGAAAGACCTTTTAGATTTAATCTCAAAATGGGAGCTTTTTACCAAACGCCTTAAAAGTGTTGAGCCCGCCCAGAAGGTATTGGGTGAAATGGATAGAGCTTCTACCATTTTGCGTGATATATTAACGGACGAATTCACACATATCCATGTCAACGATTATGCACTATATGAAGAAGTAAAATCGTATGTGCAGGAAATTTCGCCCGACCTCGAAAAAATAGTAAAGCTTTATAAACATAAAGAACCTATTTTTGACCACTTCGGCATCGAAAGACAGATTAAGGCGTCTTTCGGCAAAACGGTAAACTTGCAAGGTGGTGCTTACCTCGTAATCGAGCACACCGAAGCCCTCCACGTAGTGGACGTCAATAGCGGTAACCGAATTGCTAGTAAAGAAAATCAGGAAGAAAATGCGCTGCTAGTAAATAAAGAAGCAGCAAAGGAAATCGCTAGACAATTGCGATTACGTGATATGGGTGGTATCGTGGTTATCGATTTTATCGATATGCACAAACCAGCCAATCGCAAAGAGTTGTACGGGTTTTTGAAAGAATGCATGGCAAACGATCGCGCCAAGCATACCATTCTTCCCCCAAGTAAATTTGGGTTGGTACAAATAACCCGACAGCGCGTCAGACCCGAAATGAGTGTCGTGACAAACGAGAAATGTCCGGCATGCGGAGGAACTGGCGAAATTCGTTCGAGCATCGTATTGTTGGACGATATTGAAAGCAATTTGAGTTATATTTTACAAGAGCAAAACGAAAAGGGAATCACATTGTGTGTGCACCCGTATATAGGCGCCTACATCACGTCTGGTTTGTTCTCTACAAGGCTCAAATGGTTTTTTAAATACGGTAAATGGATAAAAATAAAAAATATTTCATCGTATTATTTGACACAGTTTAGATTCTTCAATTCTAAGGAAGAAGAAATTAAGTTGTAAGTTTAGAAAACATTAAAGTAAAGGCTGCCAAAATGGGCAGCCTTTGTTATATAGGAAACTGTCGTTGAGGACAACTGTCAGAGCCAATTTATCTGGATCCCATCCTTTTCCATTTTGCGGAAATAGGTCATCTGCCGTTTAGCATATCGATGTATTTCCGTGTTTAGCTTGCTGAAAAATTCGGGATAAGTCAGCGAACCTTGTAAGTATAACGTCGCGTATTTGTATTCCAAACCATAATAAATTAAATCGGTTTGACTTACTCCCATTTTCATCAAATTCTCAACTTCTTCAATGAGTCCCTGTTGCAAGCGCTCACGGAGTCTATTCGTAATAGAGGCCCGCTGTTGTTCTAGATGAGACTTGATGCCGAAAACAAGATAATTATCAATCACACGCTGGGCGTGTGATATTTCTGGATGATGTTGTAGATATAGCAGGATTTCCAGCGCGCGGACTAAACGTTTATGATTATCAAAGTCGACTTTAAAATCTTTCGGAATGCCTATATGCTGTATCTGCGTAATGAGTTCCGCTTTGCTTAAACTGGTTAATTCTCGCTGCAAGTCGTTGTTTTTTGGAATTTGTGTGTAAGGCCTTTCCTGTAAAACGGTTTGTATATAAGACCCCGAGCCTCCACAAAGTATAGGACGTTTCTGTTGACCTATGATAAAGTCGTAAGCTTGGAAGAAGTCAGTGCGAAAGCAATCGACGTTATATTTTTCTCCCGGGTTTTTGATATTGATAAGATGGTGAGGTATTCCTCGATATTCTTCCAGATCTTTGCCTGTTCCGATATCCATATTTCTATATACCTGACGAGAATCCGCCGATATAATTTCACCGTCTGTTTGTCTGGCTAATTCTACAGCAAGTTTGGTCTTGCCAGAAGCAGTAGGTCCGAGTATGATAAGTAATAAATCAGGCGAAAGTTTTTCTTTCGCCTGATTTATTATTGTGTCTATTCTAGTGGTAATATTCACTCTTCAAATTTAATCCATTTTTCGTTACTAGCGTTGCTGGTAACGACATTTTGAACAAAAGCCATACCCCGTACGCCATCATCTACTGTTGGAAAATCTAGTTCTTCTGGAGTTGGGGTTCTGCCTTCGCGTTTTGCGCTTGTCGTCGCCGCAAAGTTACGATAGATGTTAGCAAAAGCTTCTAGTAACCCTTCGGGATGCCCCGCAGGTATACGCGTATTGTGTGTCGCAAATGAACTTAACGCATACGGTGTCGTATAGGCATTCCCCGTGCGGTAGAGTTGTCGAGGCTGATCCAGCATTTTAATAATGAGGTTATTTGGATCTTCGTTTGCCCACTCTAATCCACCCTTTTCACCGTAAATACGGATCCGTACGGCATTTTCTTCTCCGGCGGAGATTTGAGATGCCATTAAAACCCCTTTGGCGCCATTGTCGAAACGTAATAGTACGGAGCCATCATCATCGAGTACACGCCCTTCTACCAATGTGCTTAGGTCAGCACACAGTTCTGTAATTTTTAAACCCGAAACATATTCTGCTAAATGAGCAACATGGGTTCCAATATCGCCCATAACGAGCGATAAACCCGATTTTTTTGGGTCAGCTCGCCATGCAGCGCCCGCATTTCCCTCGCGTTCGGATAAACGACTTAGCCAGCCTTGTGGATATTCGACGACAATTTTCCTGATTTTGCCAAAATGGCCGTCTTTCACCATAGCTTTTGCTTGTTTCACCATGGGATAGCCTGAATAAGTATGCGTCAAACAAAGCGTTCTTCCTGTCTTTTCTACAGTAGCTTTAAGTTCTTTAGCTTCGTCCAATGTGACTGTCATCGGTTTTTCTACGACTACATCAAAACCGTTTTCCAAGGCCATCTTTGCCGGCCCAAAATGTAGGAAATTAGGTGTGACGATTGTTAGGAAGTCCATGCGATCACCCTCAGGCAGTTGCGATTCTTTCGCTATCATCTCTTCGTAGTTCGCATATACCCGGTTCGGTGCCACAAACAGCTCTTCAGCAGATTGGCGAGAAACTTCGGGGTCAATACTGAACGCGCCACAAACAAGTTCTATTTTTCCATCCATAAAGGCGGCGATCCGATGAACTGCGCCGATAAAGGCGTCTTTGCCACCGCCAACCATGCCCATACGTAGTTTACGTTTCATGTGCAAATAATTTGTTTATTATTAATGTTTAATAGGCTAAATATACACAACCGAAACCAGTTTTCATGTGTTTATTTTCTTTTTAATGGCTGATGAGAACTCGAATAAATAATCATTTTCCTGTGCATCAATGATTATTTATATCTCGGTTTCATAGCTGGAGCACCAATTTTGTACTCCCGTTGTTCTGTGAAAAATATCCCATCGGATATGTTTGTTTGAGTTCAGAGAGTCGCTCCGGATCCTTTATATAATAACGTTCCTCGCCTACAATCCAAAACGCCTGGGGAGGTGTATGTCCCTCCTCATGAAAGCCCAAAGTACGGAGATTTGAAACCGCTGCCCAATCCCTGTCTACATAGGTCATAATATCATTTGGATGAAAATCCTGAACGAATGCTTTTAGGAGTTTTGACAGCCCACCTACGACGCGGTATCCCGCCTTATGACAAAAGCGCAAGAGCTCGAAGGAACGGTAACTATTTAAATCCTGTTTCCGCATTCTTCTGCCCCCACTAAAAATAGCAACTGATACGAGTTCGCCGTTATGGAATAACCCATAACGATATTTACCGGGGATGGCAATTTGGAGATGGTTCTCTTTTAAAAATGCCAGGGCCATGTGTTTATCTATACGAGCAACGACCGTTTGACGACCATAAATCACCTGCCCTTTCCCCAAAAGAGAGCACAACCGGTTAAGTATCTTGTGCGAATCTTTCAATATTTGATCATAGTCGACATGGAATGTGCGGATGTCGCCTGCGTCTACGCGTTCCGTACCTCCGCCGAAATAGATAGCCAACGCAAAACAGGGCATTTTGGCATAGAGAATGACTACGCCGTTTAAATATCGGTTGGAAAAGGAAGTATCCAGTCCCTTCTCTAATTCAAGAATAAAATCCGCTATCGCCAAAGGTAAGCCCATACCACACAAAGTTAATACAATCTGAATGTGTATAAATTTTTATTAATACCTTTGCATAAAAATTGTAAATTAGATGAAGCCAATCCTTTTACCGGGTGCCTCATCAGCATAATGTAAATGATTAAATGAAATTACCCATTGTTGCATACGGTGACCCTATATTAAGAAAAAAAGCAGAGGAGATTGACGAAGATTATCCCAATTTGAAGGAATTGATCAGCGACATGTTTGAAACGATGTATGCGGCTCGCGGAGTCGGTCTCGCTGCACCACAGGTTGGATTGCCTATTCGTTTATTTGTGATTGATGCCTCTCCATTTGCGGAAGATGACGAGGACGGTGAGGGTGACCCCGCACTCAAAGACTTTAAAAAAGTACTAATCAATCCAATTATCATAGAAGAAAAAGGAGAAAAATGGGGCTTTAACGAGGGCTGTCTAAGTATACCAGATATCAACGAGGATGTTATACGCCCTTCCCAGGTGGTTATTAATTATTTGGATGAAGATTTTGAAGAACATGAAGTCGAGCTTTCTGGACTCGCAGCCCGTGTTGTTCAGCATGAATACGATCATATTGAAGGTAAACTTTTTGTCGACAAACTGAGTCCATTGAAGAAAGCAATGCTAAAGGGAAAGCTAGAGGCGATATCTAAAGGTATGGTACAGGTGGGGTACAAGATGAAATTTCCCAATCCGAAAAAGAAAAGGTAACTTTCTGGTTGTCCTTTCTTCCTAGCCGCCTATTCCCGGCAAGGATAATTCGTATTTGACAGCGACGAGCCTGATGGCAGAAACCGTCAGTGTAGATATAAAAGCATTCGTCGCTGTATCAACCCCCCAAGTTCCTAAAACTACATACATAATTGCGCCTGAGAGACAAGCTGTGGCGTATATTTCTTTTCGAAAAATTAATGGTGTTTCATTCATTAATGTATCGCGTATTACGCCTCCCATAACCGCTGAGAATACGCCTAAAATAACCGCAGCAGTTTGTGAGCTTTCGTATGTAAGCGATTTTTGTACGCCAACGACACAGAAAAAACCGATCCCCAAGGCATCAAAGAAAGTTAGCGTTCTCGCCAATCGATACAACTGTTTGTTCGCAACAACAGAAATGATGACGCCTATTAAAATGGCAACTAGATAATTGCTGTCACCGACCCATATCGGACGTAAATTTAAAAATACATCACGTAATGACCCCCCTCCGATTGCCGTCACAAACCCCGTAAATGTGGCTCCAAAAATATCGATGCCAGAGCGGTTGGCAGCCATAGCGCCCGATATGGCAAAGACCATCGTGCCTAAGAGATCGATGTAATAAATTATGTTCATCCCTCAATAACGTTAATAATGCACAAAGATAGTGCATTATAGTGGACGATGATAGCGTTATTCAGGAGAGTTGTAGAATTCTACCATCTTTTTAGCATTCGCTTCGATATCGGCAATTTTCGCTTTCCATTCGGGAGAATTGAAATATTCCTCGGCTTTTCTGGCATGTGCTTCTATGTCTGCAACCTTATTTTTCCATTCAGGCGAGTTGTAGTACGCTTCTATTTTGTTGGCGTTTGCTTCGATATCGGCAATTTTCGCTTTCCATTCGGGAGAGTTAAAATATTCTTCTGTTTTTTTTCTGGCTCGCGTCTCGATGTCAGCAACTTTGTTTTTCCATTCGGGAGAATTGAAATATTCCTCGATCTTGCTGGCATTTGTTTCTATCTCGGCTAGCTTGGCCTTCCATTCCGTTGAATTAAAATATTCTTCTGTTTTTTTCGTTTGCGCCTCTATATCAGCAACCTTGTTTTTCCACTCATGCGAGTTGTGGTGCGCTTCAATCTTTTTTACTTTTGTCTCGACATTTTTAATATGTGTTCGATCCGTTAGTATATCTTCGGGTTCCAAAGGAGGTTTTATGGTGTCGGGAGAAGATAGAGTATAGCTTGGCGCAGTTGCTGGTGTGGGTATTTGATAAGGTGTTTCAGAGGTAGTTATGGCTACGGGTGTGCGTTCGTTTTCTGTATTAATAGTTGTTTTTTCTTTTGGCCCGATCCAGGCGGTGGTGATTAACGCTAGGGAGCAAAGGACAACAGGTACAAGATGTCGTCGAGTATTTATATGATCTTTTTCCATATTGGTAATTCTTTGTATACGGTGTAATAAATGATGTTTTTTTCCGATCGCGGCCATAGCATGGGCGGGAGCTGATGTGTTTTTTAGAACTTCTACAGACATAAGTGCTTGGGCGTAAGCAATAGAAGAAGGGATCCACGCCATTGCCATATCGTCACAGGCATGTTCCCGTTCGGTTTCTACGTGCTGTGAAAGTAACCAAACAAAAGGGTTGAAAAAAAGTATAGTTTCTATCGCGACCTTAAACAGGTTGAATAAATAGTCATGGCGTTTAATGTGTGCTAATTCATGTATTAATATAGACTCGACCTGTTCCGGCTTAAGATGGTTGACAAATGCTATAGGAAATAGCACAATTGGTTTCAAGTGTCCTATGGTTAATGGCGTGGACACTTTATCCGATAGATAGAATTGTATATGTTTTTTAATTTGTATGTTATCACAAATCTGTTGAAAGGATTGCGTCCACCCTACTGGAGCACTTGATATTCCTTGTGTTTTGAGATAATGTAGCTTAGCGAAACTGTTACTAAAAATGATCAGTTGAATAAAAAGCCCTAACACATATAGGGAACTCATCCAAGGCAATAACGGTTCCAGTGTTTTTAGAAGCTGGGAGTAGGAGTCTTGAGAAAAGGTTAATGATAAGTCTCCATTCTTCATAAATGTTTTCGCTGATGTAGGAGAGACATCCATGTAGAGGGTAAAAGTAATAGCAAATGAGATAAGAAGGATAAATTGGCCAGATAAAGCGAAAACATATTTGTTTTTAGAAGTAAGTTTTGGAAGCAAGAAGTAGACAAAGCACAATGCTCCGTATATTAATGCCCCCTGCCAAAGAGAATGTGCCATGCTCAACCCTAGCGCCTGTGTAATGTTTTGAAGTAGGCTGTTCATACTTTATGGATTTTAAAGATTGTTCAGATATTCTTTGATTAATTCTATTTCTTCCTTGCTTGCCCGTTTGTTGCCCAACGCCTGCATAACTAAGCGAGTTGTAGAGCCATTATATACTGTATTGATTATCTTTTCTAGGAATTTATGCTGTGTTTGCTCTTTACTTAATAGTGCTTTATACAAATGAATCTTTGCGGAGGTATCCCGCGAAACCATACCTTTGTCGAGCATAATTTGCATCAGCTTTAACGTGGTGGTATATCCCGCATCTTTTTTGTTTAACTCTTCATGAACGCTCCGCACGCTACTCTCCCCTTTTTCCCAGAGGATTTGCAATATCTCCATTTCACTATCTGTTGGCTTCATTTTGTCTACGAATTGTTTCGTAGACAAACGTACGAAACAATTCGTAGATTCCAAATAAAAAAAACATTTTTAACAAATTACCGAATGTTAAACATAGCTGATGTGTGGCTGGCTGCCTTGGTTCTGTCCCCGTCGGGTCCCGGGGCGGGAGTTTTCAAAAACTATACTCCAGATTTCCAGTGTTTTGGGATGTTTCCGACGAAAAAGGGCTTTCCGTCCTTGCGGGATAGGGTCAGAATCCCTACCTTTGCCCCACTCCGCGAGGGAGGGATGCGGTCCTTAGGGACCCGGGAGCAGGACGGGGACGGGAATAAAAAAAATATTTTTTTTCTTTTCTGAAAAACTTTCCTACCTTTGCAGTCCCTTCGGAAACGGAGGAAAAAAACAAGATAGAGATTCCGTGCTTTATTGAAGTACGGTCTACGATAGCCGAAGCGCGAAGCGGAGGTGCAGAAGTTCTTTAAGATAGATGATCATGTAGCGCAGCGAGTACCCTTGATGGGGGAAAGTTGTAAGATAA